>CAWEQT010000002.1:0-382645 GCA_963811325.1 uncultured delta proteobacterium | reverse complement strand
GGGCTTTAAATATGCCACTATTTCCGGGCTTTCATTTGCTATAAGCAACATGATTATCCCGGAAAATAAGAAACGAATTGTTTCTCAGGCCGATAAAGATGTTTTGAAAATCCAAAGACAGTATATGGACGGTTTAATTACCGATGGTGAGCGTTATAATAAAGTCGTGGATATTTGGGCGCAGGCTACAGAGAAAATAGCTTCCGAAATGATGAAAGATATCAGCACTGAAGAAGTCATCTCTGCTGATGGGAAGAAACGTAAAATTGAAAGTTTTAATCCGATCTACATGATGGCCGATTCTGGTGCCCGTGGTTCAGGACAGCAACTCAGGCAATTAGCTGGTATGCGCGGCTTGATGGCTAAGCCATCAGGTGAAATTATCGAAACGCCTATTACAGCCAATTTCCGCGAAGGCCTTACCGTTCTCCAATATTTTATTTCGACTCACGGTGCCCGTAAAGGTTTAGCCGATACGGCGTTGAAAACTGCGAACTCCGGTTATCTGACCAGAAGATTAGTGGACGTGGCGCAAGATTGCATCATTACAGAACATGATTGTGAAACAGTTGATGGAGTATATGTCTCTGCGCTAATGGAAGGCGGTGAAATTATTGAAACCGCAGGCGAGCGCGTGCTGGGCAGAGTTGCCCTGCAGGAAATTAAAGATCCCTTTACCGGTGAAGTCATCGTTAAGGCCAATCAGGAAATAGATGAAACCCTGGCTGAAAAGATCGACCATGCCGGTATCGAACGGGTTAATATAAGATCAGTTTTAACTTGTCGTTCCAAACATGGCGTTTGCGCGAAGTGTTATGGCCGTGATTTGGCTCACGGTCATCTGGTTAATATTGGTGAAGCGGTTGGTATAGTTGCGGCTCAGTCTATTGGTGAACCGGGAACGCAGTTGACCATGAGAACTTTCCATATCGGTGGTACTGCGAAATTCGACGAACATTCCACTCTGGAAGCTCATCATGATGGTGTGATTAAATTTGTTAATTTAAATACAGTTAAAACCAGAGAAGGTGATCTGGTTGTTATGAAACGTAATGGAGAGGTCCATGTTCTTGATGAACAGAAACGCAGCCGCGGCAAATACATCGTGTCTTATGGTGCCCACTTGAAAGTGAATGATAAAAGTTCTATTAAGAAAGGTCAGTTAATTGCAGAATGGGATCCTTTTTCTGTACCGATTTTGGCTGAAGTTGATGGAACAATTAAATTTGATGATATTATCGAAGGGAAGACGATGCAGGAACAGGTTGATGAAGTTACCGGTCTGTCTCGTAAAATCATTGTCGAATTTAAAGGAGGCGATTTAAGGCCACGCGTTTCGATCAAGGATAGCAAAGGCAAAACCGCCAAATTAGCCGACACGAATGCTGTTGCCCGTTATCTCTTGTCTGTAGGAGTAAACCTGGTTGTTTCTGACGGTGATCAGGTCAAGGCCGGAGATATTCTTGCGAAAATTCCACGAGAAACGACAAAAACCAAGGATATTACGGGAGGTTTGCCGAGAGTCGCCGAACTTTTTGAAGCTCGCAAGCCCAAGGATTTTGCTGTTATAAGTGAAATTAGCGGTGTTGTTT
The DNA here is from genome assembly GCA_963811325.1 of uncultured delta proteobacterium. GTDB lineage: Bacteria > Desulfobacterota > Syntrophia > Syntrophales > Smithellaceae > Smithella. The sequence goes on along the minus strand of CAWEQT010000002.1, from coordinate 381,053 downwards.
CTTACGGCAAAGATGCCAAGGGTAAGCGTAAGATAATTGTCACTCCGGAAGTCGGAGAAGAAAAGGAATACCTTATTGCCAAGGGCAAACATATCAGCGTTCAGGAAGGCGATCAGGTTATACCTGGCGATGCCTTGATGTCCGGTGTAAATAATCCTCATGATCTTCTGTCTATAAAGGGAGAGAAAGAGCTGGCCAGATACTTGGTTGATGAAGTTCAGGAAGTTTACCGTTTACAAGGAGTCAAGATTAACGATAAGCACATGGAAGTCATTGTTCGTCAAATGCTCCGCAGGGTTAAGGTAATTGATCCGGGCGATACAACATTTATTGCCGATGAAAAAATTGAACGTTACCGATTCCAGGAAGAAAATGAAAAGGTTGTAGCTCAAGGTGGCCGTCCCGCTATCGGAGATCCGATGCTTTTGGGTATTACTAAAGCTTCGCTGAGCACACAGAGTTTTATTTCTGCTGCTTCGTTCCAGGAAACTACTAAAGTGCTTACTGAAGCTGCGCTTTCAGGTAAAACTGATTATTTAAGGGGTCTCAAAGAAAATGTTATTATGGGCAGATTGATAACGGCGGGTACTGGTTTAGTTATGTACCGGAAATTGGGTATTAAGCTTGCCGATGATGATGCGCAGATTAATGTGTAATAAATTAAAATAAGCTCAGAAAATGCTTGACATATATAATTTGAATTGATAATTATTAACGATTTACTGCTACTGAAAAAAACAAGAGCAGTGATCGGGTTCAGGAGGGAAATGCCTACAATAAGTCAGTTGATTCGGAAAGGCCGGATCAAAGTTGAAAAGAAAACAAATACACCGGCGCTGGCGGGTTCGCCGCAACGTCGCGGTGTCTGTGTAAGAGTTTATACGACGACACCCAAAAAGCCGAATTCAGCTTTACGGAAGGTCGCCAGGGTGCGTCTCACCAGCGGTTATGAAGTTACTTCTTACATTCCGGGTATCGGTCACAATCTGCAGGAGCATTCCGTTGTTCTGGTGCGCGGAGGCAGAGTTAAGGATTTGCCTGGTGTAAGGTATCACGTTATCAGAGGTACGCTTGATACTGTGGGAGTACAAGACCGCAAACAAGGTAGATCAAAGTACGGCGCAAAAAAGCCAAGCTAAATTAAACGGAGATAATTAAATGCCGAGAAGACGGGAAGTCGAAAAAAGAGATATTTTGCCCGATCCCAAGTTTAATAATAAACTTGTAGCAAAATTTGTTAATTCTTTATTAAAACGAGGTAAAAAAAGTGTTGCCGAAAGTATTCTTTATGGAGCTTTTGATATTATTGAAAAGAGATTAAAAGAGCAACCGGTTGAACTTTTCGAAAAGGCTGTAAATAACGTAAAGCCGGTAATTGAAGTGAAATCAAGGCGTGTCGGCGGTTCTACTTATCAAGTACCGACAGAAGTTGTGCCGGCCAGACGCACTGCACTGGCAATTCGCTGGTTGATATCCAACGCTCAGGAACGCACGGAAAAGGCCATGCGTGAAAAACTTGCCGGTGAATTGATTGACGCCGCCAATAATCGGGGCGGAGCGATCAAGAAAAAAGAAGCTGTTCATAAGATGGCTGAAGCAAATAAAGCTTTTGCCCATTATAAATTTTAAGAGACTATTTAAACGATAAGGAAACAAACCATTCAAAGTTAAGGAGGAAAGGTGAGATGGCAAAGAAAAAATTTGAAAGGACTAAGCCGCATTTAAATATAGGAACAATCGGTCACGTGGATCATGGTAAAACCACATTAACGGCCGCAATTACAAAATATCTGGCGAAGAAGGGTTTGGCGGAATTCCGGGCTTTCGATTCGATTGATAATGCTCCGGAAGAAAAAGAACGCGGCGTTACCATCAACATTTGCCACGTAGAATACGAGACGGCTAAAAGACATTACGCCCACGTGGACTGCCCCGGCCATGCCGACTATATCAAAAACATGATTTCCGGCGCCGCCCATATGGACGGAACGATTCTTGTTGTTGCCGCCTCCGACGGTCCTATGCCCCAAACACGTGAACATATTCTCCTTGCCCGTCAGGTGCAGGTTCCTTACATTGTCGTTTATCTTAATAAAGTTGATCTGGTTGACGATCCTGAACTTCTGGATCTGGTTGAACTGGAACTGAGAGAACTTTTGACTCAGTATGAATTTCCTGGTGATGATATTCCCATCATCCGTGGCTCCGCACTGAAAGCACTGGAAGCCGATGATGTTAATTCTCCCGATGTGAAAAGCATTGAGGAATTAATGGACGCTGTGGATAATTACATTCCCGAACCCAAACGTGATACAGAGAAACCTTTCCTTATGCCTGTCGGTGATGTTTTTACTATTTCCGGACGTGGCACGGTTGTTACAGGCAGAGTGGATAGAGGTATCATAAAGGTTGGCGAGGAAGTTGAAATCATCGGAATCAGGCCGACAATCAAGACGGTTGTTACCGGTGTGGAAATGTTCCGCAAAACCCTTGACGAAGGCCGTGCCGGTGATGACGTCGGTTTGTTGATCCGTGGAATCAAACGTGAAGAAGTGGAAAGAGGTCAGGTTGTAGCAAAACCAGGTTCCATTACTCCTCATACCAAATTTGAAGCGGCTGTTTACGTTCTGACCAAGGAAGAAGGTGGCCGTCATACGCCATTCTTCTCCGGTTATCGTCCGCAGTTTTATTTCCGGACAACCGATGTGACGGGAATAGCGACACTTCCTGAAGGAGTGGAAATGGTTATGCCTGGCGATAACGTCAATATGACCATTGAGTTAATCATGCCCATTGCTATGGAACAGCAGTTAAGATTCGCTATTCGTGAGGGTGGAAGAACAGTAGGTGCTGGAGTCGTAAGCAAGATTATTGAATAGAAACAGGGAATAGGTTATTTGATCAATGAAAGAGCAAAAGATTAGAATTCGTCTCAAGGCTTACGATTATAAATTATTAGATCGTTCAGTAGAGGAAATAGTAGAGACCGCTAAGAAAACAGGTGCGCGTGTTGCCGGTCCTATCCCTATTCCTACGGAAATCAATAAGTATTGTGTAAATCGCTCACCTCATGTGGACAAAAAATCTCGCGAGCAGTTTGAAATCAGAACACATAAAAGATTGGTTGATATCGTCGGGCCTACTCAAGCCACGGTGGACGCTTTGATGAAACTGGATCTCTCCGCCGGCGTGGATGTGGAAATAAAAGCGTAGGCATGCTTTTAGATTTTTGGAAGATGGCATCAAGTAATTGCCATTCTTCAAAATGAGTATTATTGACTTAATTTATTTAAAAGTTGGAATATTGGAATATCAGATGAGTAATGGAATTATTGGAAAAAAATTGGGAATGGCTCAAGTGTTTGCCGAAGACGGAGCCACTGTCGGTGTTACTGCTATTGAGGTTGAACCATCAGTTGTTTTGCAGGTAAAAACAAAAGAAAAGGATGGTTATGATGCCATTCAGATTGGTTATGGCCGTATTAAACAGAAAAATGTTACCAAACCTCTACAGGGTCACTTTAATAAGGCCAATAAAGGATTCTTCCGTTTTGTGAAAGAATTTACTGTGCAGTCTGAAAAATACGAGGTGGGGCAGGAAATTACCGCTGATATATTCAAGATTGGCGATTATGTTGATATTGTTGGAACCTCGAAGGGGAAAGGATTCCAGGGTGTTATTAAAAGACATGGCTTTAGCGGAGGCAGGGCAACGCACGGGTCCATGTTCCATCGGGCGCCTGGTTCCATTGGCGCCAGCGCGGATCCGTCGCGTGTTTTTAAGGGAACTAAATTGCCTGGTCAAATGGGTAATGTTCGTAAAACTATCCAGAATTTAGAAGTATGGCAGGTTCGTTCCGATAGAAACTTACTTTTGTTGAAGGGTTCGGTTCCTGGCAGCCAAAACGGTTTGGTATTAATTAAAAAAGCTAAGAAAAAGAGTGCTTAAGTCACATCTGGAGTTATAAACATGGCAGTTGCGGATGTTTTTGATATTGAAAAGAAGAAAGTTGCTGAGGTTGATTTGAACGATGCTGTATTTGGAGCTGAAGTCAACGAAGCTATTATATACGATGTAGTTAAAATGCAATTGGCCTCGCGCCGTTCCGGCACAGCCTCAACTAAAACAAGAAGCGATGTCAGCGGCGGCGGGAAAAAACCCTGGCGCCAAAAAGGAACAGGCCGGGCCAGAGCGGGAACCACGAGGTCGCCTATCTGGCGTGGTGGAGGAATTGTTTTTGGTCCGCATCCCCGAGACTACTCTTACAGCATACCCAAGAAGGTGCGTAAAAAAGCTTTGATATCCGCTTTGAGTATGAAGTTCAAAGAGAACAAAATGGTGATCCTGAAAGATTTTCCTATGGAAAAAATCGGTACGCGTGCATTCAAAAAAGTTTTTGATCTTTTTAGCCTTAAAAAGGCGCTTTTTGTTTTGGATGATAACAATGAAGTTTTATTAAAGTCATCGCGAAATTTAAAAAATGTCAAGATGGTCAGGTCAGAGGGCATTAACGTTTATGATATTTTAAATCATGAACATTTAATCCTTCTTGAACCCTCTGTAAAAAAGATTGAGGGGGCATTGCTGGTATAATGGAAATTAATAAAGTTATTAAGAAAATACTGGTTACGGAAAAAAGCACAGCTGCGCGGGAGACATCAAATAAATATTTCTTTGAAGTCGATCGCAAAGCAAATAAAGTAGAAATAACTAACGCAGTGGAAAAGCTTTTTAAAGTCCAGGTTGTTGACGTTCGTGTTATGCACGTTTTAGGAAAAAAGAAAAGAATGGGAAAAGTCATGGGGCAAAAGAGTTCCTGGAAAAAAGCTATAGTGACTTTAAATGCCGGCAGCAGTATCGAATTTGCTGAAGGCATATAAGAATTGGTTTAAGGATTAGACTGATGGGAATTATTAAGTATAAACCAACATCACCGGGCAGAAGATTTCAGAGTGTTTCCGATTTTGTAGAGATTACTTCTTCTGAGCCAGTGAAAAGGCTGCTGAAGCCATTAAAGAAGAAAGGCGGACGTAATTCTTATGGAAGAATTACAGCCCGGTTTATTGGCGGCGGTCATAAACAAAAATATAGAGTAATAGATTTTTGCCGCAATAAAGCCGATATCCCGGCTACAGTTGCCACAATCGAATACGATCCAAACAGAACGGCAAGGATTGCTCTGCTCAACTATCGGGATGGCGAAAAAAGATATATCGTCGCGCCGGCGCAAGTTAATGTTGGAGATGTTTTATTCAGTGGTGATAAGTCCGATATTAAGCCAGGCAATGCCGTGCCACTAAAAAACATACCTTTGGGGTCATTAATTCATAATGTGGAATTAAAAGTTGGCCGCGGTGGACAATTAATAAGATCTGCCGGAACTTATGGTCAATTAATGGCAAAAGAAGAAAATTATGCTCAAGTTCGACTTCCGTCAGGCGAAGTGCGCAAAGTATTTATTGACTGCATAGCGACCATTGGACAAGTGGGAAACAATGAGCATGAAAATATCAGTATCGGTAAAGCCGGAAGAAAACGTTGGTTAGGTAAAAAACCGCATAATCGTGGTGTCGTAATGAATCCGGTCGACCATCCCATGGGTGGTGGCGAAGGTAAGTCTTCAGGTGGCAGGCATCCATGTACGCCATGGGGCATACCAACAAAAGGTCACAAAACAAGGAAAAACAAGAGAACTGATAAATATATTATCAAGAGAAGGGGTTAAAAAGCGTGGCACGTTCGGTCAAAAAAGGTCCATATATTGAAGAAAGGTTGCTAGCTAAAACCAGAAAGATGGAAGCTGAAGGCAACAAGAATGTCATAAAGACTTGGTCGCGGCGTTCAACCATAACACCAGAACTGATCGGTTATACTTTTGCCGTGCATAATGGAAAAAAATTCATCCCGGTTTATGTGACAGAGAATATGGTGGGGCACAAACTTGGTGAATTTGCGCCGACAAGAATTTTTTATTCACATTCAGGTGATCGAAAGACGAAAGTCCACGCTTAGATATTTCGAAGATACAGAGGATAAATATGGAAGCCAAAGCAGTTGCAAAACATATAAGAATGTCATCACAGAAAGTCAGACTTGTGGTTGATCTAATAAGAGGGAAGAAGGTGCAGGAAGCACGCAATATCCTTCTTTACACCAGAAAATATGCGGCAGGTATCGTTGCTAATGTGCTGAAATCAGCTGTTGCCAGTGCCGCCCAAAATCCTAACATTGACGAAAATATTCTTTATGTAAAGGAAATCTTCGTGGATCAAGGGCCGTCATTAAAGCGTTGGCGGGCAAGAGCACAAGGAAGAGCGGCAGGCATTAAAAAGAGGAGTTCACATATTACAGTTATTTTGGATGAAATGTAAGGAGGTACAATATTGGGTCAGAAGGTTAACCCGGTTGGATTACGATTAGGCTACATTAAGAAGTGGCAATCAGTATGGTTCGCCGATAAAAAATATAGCGAAGTGTTGCATGAGGATTTACAGATAAGAAAGTACCTCAAGAAGAATCTGTACCATGCAGGAATTTCTAAGATTGAGATTGAAAGAGCAGCCAATAAAGCCAAGGTGAATATTTACTCGGCCAGGCCCGGTGTAATAATAGGTAAAAAAGGTTCCGAAATAGAAAAACTGAAATCGGAAGTAGAAAAATTTACGCAATCGGAAATTATTATCAATATTTTAGAAATACGCAAACCGGAAGTCGATGCTCAGCTTGTTGCGGAAAATGTTGCCATGCAACTGGAGAAAAGAGTTGCGTTTCGCCGTGCGATGAAGAAATGTGTAGGTTACGCCTTAAAATTTGGCGCTAAGGGAATAAAAATAGCCTGTTCCGGAAGATTAGGCGGCGCAGAAATGTCGCGGTCGGAATGGTATAGAGAGGGTCGTGTGCCATTGCATACTTTACGGGCTGATATTGATTATGGATTTACCGAGGCTAGTACAGCTTATGGATTGATAGGAGTTAAGGTTTTTATTTTCCACGGAGAAGTTTTACCAGGTAAGAATAAAAAATAAAGTTCTTCTTCCCTGCCGATTTATTGGTCTGGATTATGCTGAGTAAGGAATTATGTAGTTAGGAATAACGGGAGTTTAGCTTATGTTAATGCCGAAAAGGGTAAAATATAGAAAGTTACAAAAAGGCAGAATGGGGGGCAAAGCAACAAGGGGAAGCTCGATAGCTTTTGGTGAATATGGATTGCAGGCAGCGGAGTGTGGTTGGATTACTGCCAGACAAATCGAAGCCGCACGTATCGCCATGACCCGTCATGTTAAGCGTGGCGGAAGGATTTGGATAAGAGTGTTTCCTCATAAATCAGTTACGAGTAAGCCTGCCGAAACCCGCATGGGTAAAGGAAAAGGAGCTCCCGAAGGATGGGTGGCCGTGGTTAAACCCGGTTCGGTTCTCTATGAAATGGAAGGCGTAACGAGAGACGTTGCCAAAGAAGCATTCCGTCTGGCCGCGCATAAATTATCCATAGCAACTAAATTTTTATCCAGGGAGATATCTGATGAAAATTAGTGAAATCAGAGCTCTCGACGTAAACGGGCTCAAACAAAAGATCGTTGAATTAAGTGAAGAACTTTTTCGCTTAAAGATTAGACATTCATCAGGGCAATTGGAATCAACAGTGATGCTTGCGCGCTTCCGTAAAGATATTGCCCGTGTCAACACCGTGTTGAAAGAAAAGGAGGCTGCAAGTTAACAGATGGCTGAAAGAGGGAATAAACGCACTATTAAGGGCGTAGTTATAAGTAACAAGATGGATAAGACAATCGTGGTTAAAGCCGAACGTTTAGTAAAGCATCCTATTTTTCATAAGTATGTGCGTAAACATGTGAAATATAAGGCTCATGATGAACAAAATGAGAGTAAATTGGGAGATACGGTTTTGATTATTGAGTCGCGGCCGTTGAGTAAAGAAAAACGCTGGCGGATGCTGAAAATTCTGGAAAAAGCAAAATAGACTGATTAACTTGTTTGAACAAGTAGTTTGATGAGGGTTTTTTATGATTCAGATGCAGACCATTCTAAATGTTGCGGATAATTCCGGTGCCAAAAAGGTTGCTTGTATTAAGGTGCTTGGTGGATCGAAGCGGCGTTATGCAAGTTTGGGTGATGTTATTGTTGTTTCGGTAAAGGAAGCAATTCCGAATTCCAAGGTTAAAAAAGGTGACGTGATAAAAGCAGTTATAGTGCGCACAGTTAAGGAGGTAAAAAGACCGGACGGTTCTTATCTGAAGTTTGATGATAACTCGGCGGTTTTAATTTCCAACCAGATGGAACCAGTTGGAACACGAATTTTTGGACCTGTTGCTCGTGAATTAAGAGCAAAACAGTTCATGAAAATTATATCTCTAGCACCAGAAGTTTTGTAAAAATGCTTTGCAGAGGGGAAAAATGAGTTTAAACAAATTGAAAAAAGGGGATATGGTTAAGGTTCTTGCTGGTAAGGATAAAGGCAAGACCGGTAAAGTATTAACGGTTATTCCCGAGAAAAACAAAATAGTAATAGAAAAAGTTAATTTAATTAAGAAACATAAAAGACCGGATCAAAAAAGCAAAGGCGGTATCGTGGAAAAAGAAGGGGCGATTCATATTTCTAAAGCAGGATTATTGTGTAATAAATGCAATACCGCCGTTAGGATAAAGAGCAAAAAGCTCGATGATGGAAAGAAGGTGCGCATTTGCAGTAAGTGCAACGACGTAATTAATGTAGGTTAAAAAAATGGCAAGACTAAAAGATTATTATTTGGAAAAAGTGGTTCCGGCTCTGACAAAGGAATTTAACTATAAGAATCGGATGCAAGTGCCCAAGATGGAAAAGATTGTCATCAATATGGGTCTTGGCGAAACCATTCAAAACGTAAAGATTATTGATGGCGCGGTGCAGGAGTTGGCTGCGATTACCGGGCAAAAACCGGTAATAAACAAGGCAAAGAAATCCATAGCAACGTTTAAGTTAAGGCAGGGTATGCCCATTGGTTGTTCGGTTATATTAAGAAAAAGCAACATGTATGAATTTTTTGATCGTCTGGTCAATGCCGCTCTGCCCAAGGTAAGAGATTTTCGCGGTATATCACCAAATGCGTTTGATGGCAGGGGAAATTTTTCTATTGGTTTACAGGAACAAATTATTTTCCCTGAAATTGAATATGATAAAGTGGATAAAATAAGAGGAATGAATATCACCATCGTGACTACGGCAAAAACTGATGCGGAAGCCAGGTTTTTGCTGAAGTTAATGGGGGTTCCTTTTAAACAATAAATTAGTGAAGCTCCGGAGGAATTTGATGTGGCAAAGAAGTCATTAACTGTAAAAGCGAAGAGGGAAATGAAATTTTCGGTTAGGCAATATAACCGGTGCCCGCTTTGCGGACGGCCGCGAGCATATTACAGAAAATTTGATATGTGCAGAATTTGTTTGCGTAAACTTGCCTTGCAGGGAGAACTTCCCGGGGTAATAAAATCGAGTTGGTAACTTTAGTTTAAGGAGAAAAAAGCATGGGAATGACTGATCCTATTGCCGATATGCTAACCAGAATTAGAAACGCGAATAAGGCTCGTTTCAAAACGGTTAATATTAATGTGTCCCAGATGAATATTAATATTGCCAAAGTACTGAAGAAGGCTGGTTATGTCAGTAATTATGATAAGGTAAAAAATGAAAAAGGCCAGCAGATGTTAGAAATCATTCTTAAATATCCGGATGCCAAACGTACTGTGATTACAAATATTAAAAGAATCAGTAAGCCGGGGCGCAGGGTTTATGTCGCTTCTGACACTATTCCTAAAGTTTTGAATGGTTTTGGAATTTCTATTCTCTCGACTTCAAAAGGAGTTATTACTGATGCGGAAGCAAGGGAATTGAATGTTGGCGGTGAAATTCTTTGTAACGTTTGGTAATTTGAATAAATGATATTAAGCAGGAGCGCTTGTTCATGTCGAGAATAGGTAAAAAACCAGTAACTTTTTCCAAAAGTGTTAAAATCAGTCAAAGTGCCGGTGTAGTTAAAGTGGAAGGTCCCAAAGGAACGCTGGCTTCTAAATTGCCGGAAGGGATTACTGTAAAAATTGGCGACGGCAACTTGGTGGTTGAAAGAAACTCTGAAGAATTACGTGTGCGGTCTTATCATGGCTTAACGAGAACATTAGTAGGAAACATGGTGACGGGTGTTACGACTGGCTTTGAAAAAAAACTGGAAATATCTGGGGTTGGTTATCGCGCTGAATTTACTGATAAAAGCTTAAAGTTTATTTTAGGTTTTTCCAGTCCTGTGCAGTACGATATTCCCAAGGGAATAGATATTAAAGTGGACAAACAAGTTAATATAGTCGTTTCCGGTATTGATAAGGAATTAGTTGGCAGGGTTGCCGCGGAAATTAGGGCGCTAAAGAAACCGGAGCCATACAAGGGCAAAGGCATTAAATATGTTGACGAATATATTAAGCGTAAGGCTGGCAAATCGGCGAGTGCTTAATTAAGTGAAAAAATTATATAGTCGTAAAGAGGTAGAACATTGGCTTCCAAAAAGACATTAAAGATCAGAGAAAAGAGAGAAAAAAGAACAAGGGCAAAACTTGTCGGGACACAAGAAAAGCCTCGTCTTTCCGTGTTCCGGAGTGATAAGCATATTTATGCTCAAGCAATCAATGATACACAGGCGAGCACCTTGGCAACGGCATCTACTCTCTGCAAAGAATTGGCTAAAAAGATTAAAGACAAGAAGAAAGTAGATATAGCAAGAGAAGTGGGCAAATTAATCGCGGAACGATTACAAACCATGGGAATTGATAAGGTAGTTTTTGATAGAGGGAGATTTCTCTATCACGGCCGCGTAAAGGCATTAGCAGACGCCGCAAGGGAAAGTGGTCTGAAATTTTAAATTTATTAAATAATAACCGATAATAAAGGAAAAGTCTTGGATAAGAGAGAAATGAAAGATGTGGAATTCCTTGACAGAGTTGTTGCAATTAACAGAACAGCGAAAGTAGTCAAGGGCGGTAGGCGTTTTCGTTTCAGCGCTATTGTTGTTATAGGCGATGGCCAAGGTATGATCGGGACGGGATTGGGTAAGGCTCATGAAGTGCCGGAAGCTATTCGCAAGGGCATGGACATGGCCAAGAAAAATATGGTGAAAGTTGCCATTGTGGGAAGGACGATTCCTTATGAAGTGATTGGCCGCGCCGGTGCGGGCAAAGTTCTGTTAAAACCGGCATCAGAAGGAACCGGTTTGATTGCGGGTGGGGCTGTAAGGGCAGTGTTGGAAGTTGCCGGTGTGCATAATATTTTAACCAAATGCCTGGGATCTCATAATCCGCATAATCTGGTGAAAGCCACTCTTGAAGGCCTTTGTCAGTTGAAAAATCCAGAGGAAATTGCGGCGCAAAGAGGCAAGTAGTTTTGTCAACCATACGATGAGGTGGATTAGAGTGGGTAAGATGTTGAGAATTAAAAAAGTAAAAAGTGAAATCGGCCGTCCCGAGAAGCATAGAAAAGTTTTAAGAGGAATGGGACTGAATAAATTAAATAGCACTGTAACTTTAGTTGATACTCCGCAGGTACGCGGCATGATAAATAAAGTTATTCATTTAGTTTCTGTGGAAGAGTCAAAGGAGTAATATATGGATTTGGGTTCGTTGAAGTCTCCTGTCGGTGCGACAAAAAAACGGAAGCGCGTGGGGCGTGGTGATGCTTCCGGTCATGGTGGAACATCCGGCAAAGGTGATAAGGGACAAAAGGCTCGCTCAGGCGGAAAGGTGAGAGCTGGATTTGAAGGTGGACAAATGCCAATGGCCCGCCGCTTGCCCAAACGGGGCTTCCGTAATCCTTTCCGTGAAAAATTCGTTGCGGTAAACCTTACAGACTTGTGCCGCAAATTCAGCAAAGGAGCTGTAATTGATGAAGCGGCTCTTTTGCAAAGTGGCATTGTAAAGAAAAAAAACAGCAGCATTAAAATCTTGGCCAAGGGAGAAATTAATTTTCCCGTCACTTTAAAACTAACCAAAATCAGTCAGGCCGCGAAAAACAAAATTACCGCAGCTGGCGGTTCAATTGAAGAGGTAATATAATTTGTTAGAAGGGCTGGGCAGCGTATCCAAAATTCCGGAATTGCAAAGAAGGGTTTTATTCACGATTCTTCTTTTAGGTGTTTATCGAATTGGTGTATATATTCCTACTCCGGGAATTGATAATGTGGCATTACTGGCTTATTTTGAACATGCAAAAACTTCCTTATTTGGCTTGATGGACATGTTTGCCGGTGGAGCTTTTAGTCATTTTTCCATTTTTGCTTTGGGCATTATGCCCTATATTAGTTCTTCGATTATCTTACAGTTATTAACCATCGCTGTTCCTCATCTGGAAAGGCTTTCTAAAGAAGGAGAAACGGGACGACGCAAAATTACGCAATACACCCGCTATGGAACAGTTCTTTTAAGTATGATTCAGGGTTTTGGTATTGCTATTGGGTTGCAGCAAATGAGTGGCCCCTCGGGCGCTCCGATTGTTTTGCAGTCTGGCTGGTCGTTTATAATCCTGACAGTTATAACTTTGACTTCCGGTACAGCCTTTATTATGTGGCTTGGTGAGACAATTACGGAAAAAGGTATAGGCAACGGTATATCGCTGATAATTTTTGCCGGTATTATTTGCCGAATACCTGCGGCAATTGGTAATACATTCAGATTGGCCATAGCCGGCGAACTGGGCGTATTGGTAATTTTGTTTATTACCATGTTAATGGTATTAGTGGTTGGCGCAATTGTTTTTGTTGAAGCTGGTCAACGCCGCATTCCCGTGCAATATGCTAAAAGAATAGTTGGGCGTAAAATGTATGGTGGTCAGACCACACATTTGCCTCTGAAGGTAAATACTTCAGGTGTTATTCCCCCGATTTTTGCATCATCGGTGATCATGTTTCCGGCAACCATTGCCAATTTTGCGCCGCAGGGATGGATGCAAACAATTGCCGGACATTTAAAACCAGGTCAGTTTGTTTATGAAATTCTTTATGTGGCTCTTATCTTTTTCTTTTGTTTCTTTTACACGGCAGTTACTTTTAAACCAGATGATGTTGCCGACAATATGAAAAAATTTGGCGGTTATGTGCCGGGTATAAGGCCAGGTAAAAAAACAGCTGAATATATTGAAAACATATTGGAAAGATTAACTTTTAGCGGGGCTATTTACGTTTCCATAGTTTGTGTGCTGCCCAGCGTTCTAATTGCTCAACTGAATGTTCCTTTTTATTTTGGTGGAACGGCGTTGCTCATTGTTGTTGGTGTGGCAATGGATACAGCCAGTCAAGTTGAATCGCATTTACTTACAAGGCAATATGAAGGATTCATGAAAAAGGGACATATTGTCCGCAGGAGATAACGGAAGATTGTTGGTTATTAATAATGGTAATTTTGAAGCTTCCGGATGAAATTGAAAAAGTGAGAGCAAGTAATCGTATCGTTGCAGAGGTTTTAAGTAAACTCAGGGAAAAAGTAAAGCCGGGTGTTAGAACAAAAGACCTAGATAAATTTGCTGAGGAAATTGCGGAGAAAAGAGGAGCTAGACCGGCATTTAAAGGTTACAATGGTTATCCTTATTCCCTTTGCATATCGGTAAATGAAGTAGTAGTACACGGGATGCCTTCAGAAGAAAGTGTGTTGGAAGAAGGCGATATTGTCGGACTCGATTTTGGCGTTTATTATCGGGGTTTTTTCGGTGATGCAACTATAACGTTACCAATAGGTAAAGTTACTGAAAAGGCTTTAAGGCTTATACAAGTTACCGAACAGAGCCTGTACGCAGGTATAGAACAAGCTAAAGATGGTAATAGACTGGGTGATATATCAGCCGCTGTGCAATGTGTAGTGGAAGATGCAGGTTATTCGGTAGTTCGGGATTTTGTTGGTCATGGAATAGGTAAAAATCTGCATGAGGATCCGCAGATTCCAAATTTTGGGAAAAAAGGACGAGGAATCGAACTGAAAAGAGGTATGATTTTGGCCATTGAGCCGATGGTAAATGCTGGGAAATATAAAGTAAAGGTTTTACCGGATGGCTGGACAGTGATTACAGAGGATGGAAGTTTATCGGCTCATTTTGAGCACTCGGTAGCAATTACTGATAACGGACCGGACATATTAAGTAAATTGAATTAATGATTTCCTTGATTTGAAAGGTGAAAGCATTTAGTAAGACAGATAAAAGGTATGGCCAAAGAGGAAGCAATAGAAGTTGAAGGTCGGGTTATTGAGCCGTTACCCAATGCAATGTTCAGGGTTGAGCTCGAAAACGGGCATAAAGTATTAGCTCATATATCCGGTAAAATGCGCATGCATTTTATCAAGATATTGCCTGGGGATAAAGTGACGGTAGAACTTTCCCCTTATGATTTAACCCGGGGCAGAATTACTTATAGGACGAAGTAAAAAATATTTTTTTACTGAAAATAAGGAGTTAAAATCGTGAAAGTAAGATCATCAGTGAAAAAAATATGTGAGAAGTGCAAAATTGTCAGACGCAAGGGAGTTTTGCGGGTTATCTGCGAAAACCCCAAGCATAAGCAGCGTCAGGGCTAGTTTTTAATATTCAGGAGGTTTATAGGTGGCACGAATTTCAGGTGTTGATTTACCGAAAAATAAAAGAATGGAAGTTGCTTTAACTTATATTTATGGTATCGGCAAAACAAGGGCAAAGCAAATCCTGAAAGATTCGGGTGTTAACCCGGATACAAAAACTGACGAACTGGCCGACTCCGAAATATCGGCGATCAGAGGCATCATCGATAAAGAGGGTAAGGTGGAGGGCGATCTGCGCAGGGAAATATCCATATCGATCAAACGATTGATGGATATTGGCGCTTACCGTGGATTGCGGCATCGTAAGGGACTTCCGGTCAATGGACAGAGGACGCACACTAACGCAAGAACAAGAAAAGGTCCACGGCGCGCTATTGCAGGCAAGAAAAAGTAACTTGGAGGCATAATGGTTAAGGCAGTCAGAAAAACTGGCAAAAAAAAGGAAAAGAAGAATATTACCGATGGTATCGCGCATATTCAATCCACTTTTAATAATACAATTGTCACAATAACTGATTTGAGTGGTAATGTCATTGCATGGTCGTCATCCGGATTACAGGGTTTTAAGGGTTCGCGCAAAAGCACTCCTTTTGCCGCACAAATGGCTGCGGAAGATGTTGTGCGTAAAGCCAAGGAACAGGGAATGCGCAGGGTGCAAGTATATATAAAAGGTCCCGGATCGGGGAGAGAATCGGCATTGCGATCATTACAGCTTGCCGGGCTTACTATTACTCTGATTCGCGATGTGACGCCGGTTCCGCATAACGGATGCAGGCCACCAAAACGTCGCAGAGTATAAAAGGATCGTAAATTACGAATAATAATATAGAGAATAAGGGAGGCTTTTTTTGGCAAGATATACTGATTCATCATGCAGGCTGTGTCGCCGTGAAGGATTAAAACTATTTTCTAAAGGAGACAGATGCTATTCGGAAAAATGTTCCTTCGAAAGAAGGGATTATGTTCCGGGAGATCATGGTCAGGCGCATAAAAAGCAGCGCTCTGATTATGGTGTACAATTACGTGAAAAACAAAAGCTCAAGAGAATGTATGGGCTTTTGGAAAAGCAATTTAGAGGCTATTTTGAAAAGGCCGATAAGCAAAAAGGAGTTACAGGAACGAATTTGCTTGTGCTTTTGGAAAGAAGAATGGACAATATGATATTCCGTATGGGATTTGCAAATTCCAGAGTTGAGGCAAGGCAATTAATCAGTCATGGTCATTTTCTAATTAATGGCAAGCCGTTTAATATTCCATCATATTTGCTTAAGGCCGGGGATGAAGTTTGCGTTAAAGAAGGCAGCCGTAAGATAACTCGTATAATGGGAGCGATTGAAACGGTCGCGAGACGTGGTGTGCCTCATTGGCTGGAATTGGATAAAGATAACTTCAAGGCCTCCATTAAAATACTGCCTGTGCGTGAAGATTTAATAATGCCGGTACAGGAACAACTTGTTGTCGAACTTTATTCGAAGTAAAAATAAATTATTTTCATAAACCAGCTACTAAAGGATGGGTTTAATTATGCAAAGGAACTGGTCAAGTTTGATTCGTCCCAAGCGTATTGATGTTGATGAAGCAACTCATACGAATTTATATGGAGAGTTTACCATTCAGCCCTTGGAAAGGGGTTTTGGCATAACATTAGGCAACGCGTTAAGGAGAGTGTTGCTTTCTTCTGTTCAGGGTTGTGCTATAGTTTCAGCTAAGATAGAAGGCGTATTGCACGAGTTTTCTACTGTACCCGGAGTTAAGGAAGATGTAACAGATATTATTTTGAACTTAAAAGGTGTGCGCTTTAAAATGGGACAGGCGAACACGAAAGAAGTCAGTATTGATGTAACTCGTGTCGGAACCGTAACAGCAGCAGATATTATCACTGACAGCAATATTGAGGTTTTGAATCCAAATCATCATATTGCCACTATATCCAGCGGTTCTTTTAAGGCAAAATTGATAGTTAAAATGGGCAAGGGTTACGTGCCGGCCAAAAAGGAACTTGAGCCTGACCAACCTAAAGGAACAATTAATATCGATGCTATTTTTTCACCGATTAAAAAAGTGAATTATATCGTTTCCTATGCGCGCGTAGGTCAAATTGCCGATTATGACAAACTAACACTGGAAGTTTGGACGGATGGCAGTGTGAAGCCTGAAGATGCCATTGCTTATTCCGCGAAAATATTGAAACAACAGCTAGACGTGTTTATTAACTTTGAGGAAATTGAGGAAGAAATTATTCCAGAAAAACTGGATGAACAAGATAATGTAAATAAAGTCTTGTTGCGTTCGGTAGAAGATTTAGAGCTTTCTGTCCGTTCAGCCAATTGCCTGAAGAATGCAGGAATCAACACCATTGGCGAGTTAGTGAAAAAAACGGAAGCGGAGATGCTCAAAACAAAGAATTTCGGGCGCAAATCATTAAGCGAAATAAAAGATATTCTCGGCGAATATGATCTTACTTTTGGAATGGATATTAATTCCGAAAATTAGCATAAAAAAATCGGTTTAATATTGCCGCGAGGGATTTATTTTTTAATTTAATCAGTTAGGAAAGGAAGATATCAGCGATGCATCATGGTAAAACGGGTAGTAAATTAGGCAGAACTTCCAGCCATAAGGAAGCGATGCTTCGTAATATGGTGACTTCTGTTATAAAACATGAACGTATTCGTACAACAGACATGAAGGCAAAAGAGTTAAGAAAAATAGCCGAGAAGATGATTACTTTGGGCAAAAGAGGCAGTTTGCATGCGCGCCGTCAGGCCTTGGCTGTTGTCAGGGATGAAACTCTAGTTGGTAAACTTTTTGGCGAACTTACCGAACGATACCGCGACCGTGAGGGGGGATACACAAGAATTATCAAGACAGGTTATCGTTTTGGTGATAATGCTCCTGTTTCTATTTTAGAATTTATTCCTGATGAGAAAAAAAAGGAAAAAGCAAAACCAAAGGCCAAAGCAAAAGTGAAAGCAAAGGCAACAGAATAGCTTGTTAATAAAATTAAAGACTAAAAAAGGCAGGGCTAAAACCCTGCCTTTTTTATTGTTGTTTTTTAGTAACAAAAAATGTATTTATTTCAAAAGGCGTTTTTGTTAATGCCATTTCTATTAATTGTTTTGTTGAAGCATTAGTTTGCATATATAATAACAGTGGAGGTTTGATTATGTCAGAAAAGAAAATTGGCGAAGTAATGAAGTATTTTTCGAAACCATCAGTTGCTGCGGTAAAAATTATGGACGGAGAAATATCTGTAGGCGACAGCATTAAGTTTTCCGGACATACTACTGATTTTACAGATGTTATCGAATCTATGGAAGTGGAAAATAAGTCGGTACAAAAGGCTGTAGCCGGCGATTTCATCGGCGTTAAGGTTTCCGATCGTGTGCGGCCCGGCGACAAGGTATTTAAGATCATACCGGATTAATTTCCATTTCATTGATGTGTTCCAAACTTTTGTAAGCTCCTTTTGCAACAAGTTAAAGAGGTGGTTCACTTAAAATGCAACATTCATCACATCTCCTGCCAATGGTTTAAATTATTATGTCTAAAATTCTGATTGTTGATGACGAACAGGATATTGTGGAACTGATTTCTTATAATCTGGAGAAAGAAGGATTTTCTACAATAAAAGCCTATGAAGGTGTCTCTGTTTTCAATATAATCGCGACGAAAAAACCTGACCTGCTGATTCTTGATTTAATGTTGCCCGGTATGAACGGGCTTGATATTTGTAAAAAGATTCGTGCCAATCCGGCGACCGCTGACTTGCCGATAATCATGCTTACGGCCAAGGGCGAAGAATTAGATAAGATACTCGGGCTGGAAATCGGCGCCGATGATTACATGACCAAACCTTTCAGCGTCAAAGAATTGGTCGCCCGCGTAAGAACTGTTCTGAGGCGTTTGCAGGAAAGACCGGAAACAAAGGCGCCGGAAGCGTTTCATTACAAGGGTCTGGCTATCAATTACGCCTCTTGCGCCGTGAAGATTGACGGTAAGCCGGTAACATTAAGCCCCACGGAACTCAAACTCCTTTTCTTTTTCTCCCGCAATCCCGGCAGGGTATATTCGAGAAATCAGCTTCTTGATTATGTTTGGGGTGATGATACTTTTATCACAGACCGCGCCGTGGATGTTCATATCCGCCGCCTGCGCAGCCAAATTGAAAAGGATATAGAAAATCCTCGTTACATTTTAACAGTTCGGGGATTCGGTTATAAATTTGCCGAAATCAAATAAAGCCCCTTTCCCTTAAATGACGTTTGGCCTATCTGTGTGCAGACCATTATTTCAGAGTTATGAATATTTTTAATTAAGTGAAAAATCATTATCTAATCATAGAAAAGCTGACACAAACTTTCTAAATAGTTGAATTTATAAAGATAGCTTCCCGGAAAATCATTTTTTCAGATAATTCTTGTTGGAATGTTTAATCAAATCTTCTCTATTACTTCATCATAATGAAATATTGAAAAGTTATCATCTCTTCGTAAAACTAAAGAAATATATTGGAAGGGGATAGTATTTGAGCAAAGTAAACACTGCCACGCTTAATTATCTGGTAAGACTAGACCATATTACCCCCAAATCTATCAGAGAGATATCGGAACTAATTGGTGTAAAACATGATCGCTCAGGTTTAAATGTCAGCTCATTGCCTTTTGCACCTTCGGATACAACTGCTGGTAGTGAATCGGAAATGCAGACAGTTGTCGTCGGCAACAAGAACAATGTTGACCTGCCCCTTTTAATAGAACAATCCAATTACTTTGCCAACACTAAAAGACGGGCAAAAACGGGAGATGCTTCCCAAAAAGTTATGACCGACCTGGAAAAATATTTAAATATAAATACTGAAGGTGTCTGGGAAAACAGTTGGGTTCGTTTTCCTAGAGATAAGATGGGAGTTCTCGCTGAGAGTATTTTCCGGCGAGATATGCTGGCGGACAAGGGAAATATTTCTGCCGGTCAACGGTCGGACTTGAACAGATTTATTTTTCAAAAAGATAATCTTGAATATATTCGGGTTCCGATTAGTTATCTCCTGAAGCTATCTCTTGCGGAGATAATTGATCCGCAACGGAAAGTCCATCCTCTGATTAGCAAGACCGGTTTGAATATTATGCAATATTATTTGAATGACAATACATCGCCGGAAACTTCATCTTTCTATGTTACTTTCATGCAGTCGGAGGCCGGTATGGGGCGTGCCGCAGCCAAGGAGATGGCGGTCCGCTTTTTATTAAGCCAGTTGTTGATCATGCATGCCAACCTGAATTACTCACTTCAGGAGACAGGACAAAAAGCGATGATCTTTTTATCGCCTCATCCGCCAACCAGACAGAAAGTTTTAAGTAATTGCGTTTCTGATGCTTTTTATCGTGAACTGTTCATGAACCCCTGCTTATCGGGATGGGATAGAGGTGAAGAAAAGAATGAATACATGCATCTGTGTCACCGGGTTCTGAGTCGCAGCCAATTCAACGCTGTATTGAAACTCAGGGAAGCAGGAATCATTACCAGTAATCTGGTATCACTGCCTAATTTATCTAATATCAGCCTCGCCAATAATGGTACACACGTGAGTCTGGGAAGCCGGAAACTCAGCCTTATGCTGCAGGATCATTCTTCGGGATTTTCCAGAAGAGAAGAAAAATACATTGGCGATCTGGTTGTTAAAATTGTCGAGCATTTTTTACCGCTTTTTGTAGGTACATACAGCGCTGCTCCCTATCGCCTTGAATTTAACGATTTTCATCCGGAGAAAGCCCTAGGCTTCCTTCCTCATGAATTGGACTATACCCATTTGCGTATGCTCTGGCGGCGCTGGCAGAAGAAAGCTAATCTGAATATATTGGGCAAGTCCATCACTCCTTTTGGCCCCAGATGGATAGACAATCTAATTAGTACGGCCTTCAGTTTAAAGGGAGATTTTATTGCCGATTTCCGGCTAATTGATTATCTGATAGTTTTGATGAGTACGGATAAGAGCCCCGCGTTAAACGGTGAACTACGCAATAGTCAGACTTTAAAAGAAGACCTTGCCGATCTTGGTGTGTTTGATACAAAGATGTCGCTTTATCTTCTCGAGAAGCTTCGCGAATACGACGTAATGGGTTTTTCCGGTTTTGAAGGACGTCATTACAGCCTCTTTGAAAGTTTTACACAGGATATGGGGCCGGCAGTGAGCATGCAAAACCTTTTCTATCTTTTAGCATTTAAGTATATTTTCTCCGGTCAGATAAGTCATGATAATATTCCTGATGATCCTTCTATCGAAAGTGAAAGAAGACAAATATTTTTTGGTTCAGCGATAGGCATTCCGACTTTCTTTGTGCATAACAAAAGCGGCAATACCTTCATAAAAAAGATTATAAGTAAAACGGATCGCGTGCGCCCCAGTCGAAGGTATCCGGGATACGCGCGAATTTACAACATTGAATACCGGCGGGCGCTGTTGAAAATTCTCCGCGAGGACGCGTCAGATCTCATTGAAATGCTGTCAATGAGAGAGAGCATCGACGAGCTTGAACTCCGTCTCAACGAGCCGGAACTTTATTCTGCTTGCGGCAGGCTAACAAGTGGCATTCTTAACACGGCTGATGCCAGGTCGCCGCTGGATTTGACTGCCGATAAGTTTAATCAGGCGGCAGAGAAATATTACCGGACAGATCTCCGCAATCGGCATATTCGGGAAGCATTTGAGTTTCTTGGCGAAGATATGATCAAACTGGATCATGTATCCGATGGTTTATTGCAGGACGTTAGAAGTTTGCTCAATACGGTTTTGAAAGAAACGAATACAACAAAATTTATAAATCAGGCCGAACGGGAAATCATTGAAGAAAACGCGTCCAGAGATACGCTGGAGAAACTGATCAGTATTATTTTAGTGCACATCCACTATAAGACTGAACTTAATCAAAAAATTCAAGACATTAAGGATCGGGAAAAAAATTATGCAGCATAATTATATCGAGCGTGATACCCGCCAAATAAAAACGGAACAGTTCTACGGCGATCAGGCTGTACAGTTTCTTTATGCCAGTATCCGTGAGCGATCTTCCTGGCTCTTTCGCCAATTGACAAGCGCCAGAGTTTCGCGTGTGCTTAGTTATATGAACTATGATGGAATCCTTGCTGCCAGGATGAAGCATTATCTTGATATACACAAACAATTGAATATTGAAACGCAAGAATGCCTGGATGCTCCGGAAAGTTTGGATTCATTGAGAAAAATATTCGAACGAAGAATTCGTTATTGGGAATGCCGTCCCATGCCCAATGATCCGCGTGCCATTGTATCACCAGCCGATTCCCGGATGCTATTGGGATCATTTTTGGAAGAGTCGGGTTTGTTTGTTAAGGGAAAGTTCTTTGATTATGAGGAGATGTTTGGCTGTGATAAACGCACATGGCTTGCAGCCTTTCAGGATGGTGACTTTGCGGTTTTCAGGTTGACACCGGAAAAATATCATTACAATCATACGCCTGTTGCCGGAAAAATTATCGACTTTTATCAAATTCAGGGCAATTATCACGCATGTAATCCTAATGCCGTTGTTTCCGTTGTAACGCCTTATTCTAAAAATAAGCGCTTCGTTACCATTATTGATACCGATATAGAAGGTGGAACTAAAGCTGGTTTAGTGGCCATGGTTGAAGTAGTTGCGCTAATGATCGGCGATATAGTTCAGTGCTATAGCGAAAAAAAATATGAAAGTCCTATTCCTATCGGAACAGGAATGTTTGTGAATAAGGGTGCTCCCAAAAGCCTTTTCCGTCCGGGGAGTTCGACAGTAGTCCTCATATTTCAAAAAAATAGAGTACGATTTGCGGATGATATTTCAGCCAACATGTTTTATCCTTCTGCCAAAAGTATTTTCAGCAGTGGTTTTGGTAAATCTCTGGTCGAAACTGATGTTAAGGTTAGATCATTTATTGCCAGTTCTTGCAATCATTGAGACTGAATGAAATTAGTTTAATCATGGGATGGAGGTAATAATTATGAAGCAAGAAAAAATCCAGTTTATCAGGAATGCCTTAGTGAAAAAGATGGAAGAGCTTTGGTCGAGTGCGGACAATACAATTTCTAAAATGAAAAATGGTGATGGTAAATTTGCCGATCCATTTGACCAAGCAGCAATCGAGACTAACAAGTTTGTTGAATTGACCTGCAGAGATAGAGAAAGAGAATTAATTCTCGATATCAAGGAAACGATTATGCGTATTGACAGAGGCTTGTTTGGCATTTGCGATCATTGCGGAAGAGTTATTCGTGAAAAAAGACTTTTAATTGAACCGATGAGCAAACTATGTGTGGAATGTCAGGAGAAATGCGAGATTAATAATAAACAAAAGAGCAGACGATTAGCTGTAAGGGGTATATCTTATAATCATGTATGATGAAATCTTTACATTGGTTCTTGCAGGAGTGATTGCAGTTTTATTCTCATGGGCTTTTAGAACACTGCCCGAAGAAAATTGGCAAGTTCTTGCCTGTCTGCCTACGCGCAAGGGGCAAGATGGAATTTGGAATGGTATTAATTTAACCTATTATGGATTTTTTAATGCTTTGGCCTATCTGTTTGCAGTTGTCATATTCTTGATAATGATGGGTTCGCTGGGCATTAAGATTGCAGGAACCATATCTCTTGTTACACCGTTTTTAGCAATTTGCATGCTGGCCTCTCGCTTAATTGCCCGCTTGGTGGAAAAGAAACATCACACATTTTCCATAGGAGGTGCTTCCTTTGCCGGTATCTTGATTGCACCGTGGATCATATGGCTGGTCAATATAACGTTAGGTAACTGGCTGGAGTTCCGGGTGCCGATGTTAGAAACCATGGCAGCAATAGTTGTTGCCTATGCTTTCGGTGAAGGGATAGGCCGGCTTGCCTGCATAAGTTTCGGTTGTTGTTATGGGAAACCTCTCTCTGCATGTCATCCGTTAATTAAAAGAATCTTTCGTAAGTGGAATTTTGTATTTCGGGGGAAGACGAAAAAAATTGCGTATGCCCAGCAGCTCGAAGGTCAAACGGTTGTTCCTATCCAAGCACTTACAGCAGTTATATATACTGGTGCGGGGTTTATTAGCTTTTACTTGTTTTTGAGAGGTACGGCCTATGCAGCTTTGATAATCGCGCTTTTAATAACGCAGGGATGGCGTTTTGCTTCCGAATTCCTGCGGGCCGATTATCGGGGGCAAGGTTTCATTTCTGCTTACCAGATTATGATATTGTTTGCCATTGGTTATACTCTCCTGGTGGTTCCATTTATTAAAGAGCCTGATAGCGGTTTGCCCAATTTGTTAATTGGTATTAAATCTCTCTGGAATCCCGGTCTAATTATTTTCCTGGTTGTTTTATGGATAGTTGCCTTTGTTTATGCCGGCAAGAGTAGCGTAACCTGCTCTTCAATAAACATCCAAATCATAGAAAAGAATATTTAGTTTCCATGTCAAGACAGACAAAATCATTCGTATTGTTAAAGTAACCATAATTTATTTTCATTTATTTATCGTTTTGTCATCAAACTGTAACATTTAATATTTATAATACTTTAAATTTAAAATCAGGGAGGTATAGAAAATGATCAATATTGTTAAGAAAATAATTTTCAGCATGGTTTTAGTAACTTTTATGGGTAGCCTCGCTGTTGCTGCCGATTCCATAGTAATTAAAGGGTCGACAACCGTTTTACCCATAGCGCAGGCTGTGCTCGAAGCCTATATGAAAGAAAATAAAGGCGTCCAGATTTCTTTATCGGGCGGAGGTTCCGGTGAGGGAATCAAAGCATTAATCGATCAATCCACTGATATTGCCGATTCCTCCAGAGAGATTAAAAAAGAAGAAATCAAATTGGCCGAATCCAAGGGAGTTAAACCCGTTGCCCATGTTATAGCCTATGATGCAATTATGCCGGTGGTAAATCCGAAAAATAATGTTCAAGGTTTATCAATTGATCAGTTAAGCCAGATATATCAGGGGAAAATTACCAACTGGAAGGAAGTAGGTGGCGCTGATTTAAAAATAATCGTTATCTCCAGAGATTCTTCCTCTGGCACATTCGATTCATGGGATAACTTTGTTATGAAAAAAGCCAGAGTTGCTCAGACCGCACAGATGCTGGCATCCAACGGAGCAGTACTCACAGCGGTTGCTAAAAATAAATATGCTATCGGTTATCTTGGTATGGGTTATGTGAATAACAGTGTTAAGGGACTGAAAGTAAATGGCGTCATGGCTTCGGCACAGACTGCATTATCCAAACAATATCCAATGTCCCGAGAACTTTACATGTACACTAACGGTGAACCTAAGGGTGAAGTTGCCAAATTTATCGCTTTTGTTAAAAGTCCTAAAGGACAGGAAATTGTAAAGAAAGAAGGGTTCGTGCCGCTTACAGCTTCTAAAGAAAGGAAAAAAACCAAAAAATAATTTTTCAGAAAATTGCTTTAATCAGGCAGCCCCGCAAATTAACGGGGTTGCCGATTATATTTTAGAAACAAAATCTAAGTGACTATGGAAAAGAAAAGAGTTATATTTATCTGCACTAATAATTCAGTTCGTTCACAAATGGCCAAAGCGATTCTAAATTACTTTTATGGAAAGCGTTATGATGCCTTCAGCGACAGCATAGGTAAAGCCGATTACTATGTCAGTGCTGAAAGGATCACCGGAAGATATTGCTGAAGAATTTAGAAAAATCCGTGATGAAATAAAAAAACTGATCGGAAGAAAATTTAAATAGAAACGACGTTCTCCCGGAAAACTAAAAATTAGAGGCAAAATAATGAAGAGAAAAACCAGTGAAAATATTATTAAATATATCTTTTTTTCTTTTGCGCTGGTGTCAATTATCGTGCTGGGCCTGATTGTTATTTCTCTTTTCCGCGAAGGAATGCCGATATTCAAATTAGTTTCCTTAAGTGATTTTCTTTTAGGAAAAGATTGGTATCCGACATCTGATCCGGCGTCTTTCGGTATTTTCTCACTGATCGTGGGATCTGTCATCGTAACTTTTCTGGCAATTTTAATAGCCGTTCCTCTAGGAGTTCTTTCAGCTATCTACATCGCGGAAATTGCGCCGGTTTCAATAAAAGAGATACTTAAATCGATTATTGAGCTTTTAGCCGGAATACCTTCCGTAGTTTTAGGTTTTTTCGGTATGGTCATTGTCGCCCCGTGGATGCAGGAGACTTTTGATTTGCCGACAGGTCTGAACATTCTAAACGCGTCTGTTATACTGGCAATTATGGCAATACCAACTATATCCAGCATCTCAGAAGACGCTCTCTACGCCGTTCCCAATGAATTTAAAGAAGCGTCCTATGCTTTGGGCGCGACCAGATTTGAAACAATCGCTAAAGTGATTGTCCCTTCCGCGCTATCGGGTATTTCTACTGCGGTTATACTGGGAATATCGAGAGCGATTGGTGAGACAATGGTTGTTTTGATGGTTGCGGGCGGAGCAGCGGCCATTCCCGGAAGTATTTTTGATTCAGTCCGGCCAATGCCAGCCAGCATTGCCGCGGAAATGGGAGAGGCGCCTTTTGGTGGCGCCCATTATCAAGCTTTGTTTGCCATAGGCATAGTTTTGTTTTTTCTGACACTCGCGTTTAATTTGATTGCGGATTATCTTTCTCATAAGTTTCATCAATCAGGTTCGGCAACGCTTTGATTGGATTGATATATGAATAAATCAATGAACAGTTCAATGAGGTGGCGATATCTAAAGCAAACACTTTTCTTCGGCATTGTGCGATTATCATTTTTGATCATTGCCCTCGCTCTGGGCGGGCTTTTATTATATATTGTAATTAACGGGATTGGCGTCATCAGCTGGGATTTCATCACCAAGATGCCCATGGATTCCATGACGAAAGGCGGGATTATGCCGGCTATCGTGGGTACTATATATTTAACTGTTGGGGCGATCTGCATAGGTTTGCCGCTGGGTGTGGCTTCGGCAATATATTTAACGGAATATGCCGTACAAGGCAGGGTGATCAGAATTATCAAGATAGGGATAAATTGTCTGGCGGGAGTGCCCTCAGTTGTTTTCGGACTATTTGGTCTTGGTTTGTTTGTAGTAATGCTGAAATTTGGTTCATGCATTCTGTCCGGTTCACTAACCCTCGGATTTCTCATTCTGCCGACAATCATTGGCGCTGCCGAAGAGGCGCTGAAAGCTGTGCCTCAGTCATTCCGCGAGGCATCTCTGGCGCTTGGCGTCACCAAGTGGCAGACTATTTTCCGGATTGTTTTGCCCAACGCCCTGCCGGGAATCCTGACAGGCTCTATTCTAGGCGTCGGCCGCGCTGCCGGAGAGACTGCGCCAATTATGTTTACGGCGGCGGCTTTCTTTACCGCAAAATTACCGGGTTCCATTTTTGATGAAGTTATGGCTCTGCCCTATCATATATACGTTCTGGCTACGGCGGGCACTCATATTGAAGAAACCAGGCCGATGCAATTTGGAACCGTGCTTGTTCTTATTGCTGTTGTTCTGGGGATCGATATGTTGGCCATTATTATCCGCGGCCGCATGAGGAAAAATAAAAGGTGGTAAGTATGGATGTGAACATGATAATTAGTCTGCATAATGTAAATTTTTACTATGGCCAATCGCGCGCCCTGAATGACATCTCCATGGATTTTCCTGAAAAGAAGGTGACCGCTCTGATTGGGCCATCCGGTTGCGGCAAATCTACATTGCTGAGGCTTTTGAATCGGATGAATGATCTTATTATCGGGACAAGGGTGGAAGGGAAGGTCGTTTTTGAAGGAAAAGATATCTATGCCGATAATATTGACCCGGTGGAAACTCGCCGGAAGATCGGGATGGTATTTCAAAAACCAAATCCTTTCCCGAAAACTATCTATAACAATATCTCTTATGGACCTAAACTAAACGGATTGGGAAACAGCGATCTTGATACTCTAGTGGAGCAAAGTCTCAAACAAGCTGTTTTGTGGGATGAAGTAAAAGATTTATTGAATAAATCGGCAATGGCTCTTTCCGGAGGACAACAGCAGCGGCTTTGCATCGCGCGAGCTTTGGCCATGAAACCGGATGTCTTGTTAATGGACGAGCCGACCTCTGCGCTTGATCCTATTTCCACGGCGAAAATTGAAGAGTTGATTGAAGAGCTGAAAAAGGACTATACTATTATTATCGTGACGCATAATATGCAGCAGGCTGCTCGTATTTCCGATGAGACGGCGTTCTTTTATCTGGGGAATCTTGTCGAATATAATAAGACTGATAAAATATTTACCAATCCTGATGCAAAGCAAACAGAAGACTATATAACAGGGAGATTCGGTTGATGCGGGAACGACTTTGGAAAAAGGATTATCTGCTGCGTTGCGCTGCATTTTCGTCATTGCGGCTTATGATAATATACGCCGCATTCCTCACTCTCCGGGAGTGCTTCCCTTTTACAAAGCTGTCTTATTTTTATATGTAATCAGTTTTTAATTGGAGGACATTTTATGGAAGAAAGAAGGCATACAAGTTCGCATTATGAAGTAGAACTGCAGGAAATAAAAAACGGACTTATTTACATTGGCGCGCTTACCGAGAAGGCTATTCAGAATGCGATGAAATCCCTTTCGGAGAGAAACTCCGAAATAGCGCATAAGGTAATTAAAGACGATGATGAAATCGATAAACTCGATGCGGAGATGGAAGAACGTTGCATTCGAAATCTGGCGCTGCGTCAGCCGACCGCCAACGATCTGAGGTTTATTACTACGGCGATCAAGATTACCGGTCATCTGGAAAGAATCGGCGATATGGCGGTGAATATTGCCGAAAAAGCGATCCAGTTAAACGAAGAGCCTAGACTCAAACCATACATTGATTTGCCCCGCATGGCTGACCTTGTTGTAGAGATGGTTAATAATTCGCTGGATAGTTTTATCAGAAATGATTTGAACATTGCCGAAAAAGTCCGTCAAACGGAACAGATAACGGATGACCTTAATGAACAAATTTTCCGTGAGCTTTTAACTTTTATGATGGAAGATTCCAAATGCATCCACAGAGCTTTGCTGATAATGCACGTATCTAAAAATCTGGAGCGCATAGCCGATCACGCCAAAGGTATTGCGGATATGGTAACATATATGGTAACCGGTGAAAACGTTCGACATCAGACAAAAGATATCAAAGATATCAACGCAAAGGAGCCGGCGTGAAGAAAAATATTTTTATCAAAATATTTTTTAGCTATCTTGTCATTATATGTCTGTCTTTTTTCCTTTTGGATCTGTTTGTGCGCGATGAAATAAAGAATGTGCTCATTTCCAAAGTTGAAACGGAATTGTTTTCCTATGCCCAGCTTCTTGACCTGAGTTCCTCCGGGAAAATTGCGGAACAGCTTAAGCAAATTGCAAAGATATCGAACTCCAGGGTCACTCTGATTGACGCTCGGGGGAAGGTCTTGGCTGATTCGGAAAAAGAAGTCTCTCTTATGGAAAATCACTTAAACCGGCCGGAAGTACAGGAAGCCAGGCTTAAGGGTATGGGCAGGTCAGTCAGATTCAGTAGCACTATCGGCATCGATTTTCTCTACGTAGCCATTGCCATCAAAGATGGGCAGGAAACTTCCGGTTATATACGGTTGGCTCGTCCTCTGCATGATGTGCAAAACGTTATCGAAAAAGTCTATCAATCTATTTTTCTGGCAATGATAATTATTGGGGTTACAGCGCTTGTCATTGCCCTGATCTTTTCTTACAGCTTGGCAGCGCCGATTTTGGCAATGGAAAGATTCACTGAAAAACTGCGTCAGGGACATCCGGTTGGGACAATTTTTTTAGAGACGGCGGACGAAACAAAGAAATTGGCCGATAACATCAATTATCTTGTGGATGAACTGCAAAGCCAGATTCGGCTGGCCAATGAAGAGAAGAGCAAGTTGATGACAGCGTTTACCAGCATGACCGAGGGGATTTTGATTCTCAATGCGGAAGATAAAGTCGAATTCGTCAATCAGGCGTTGAGTAATATATTTTCTGAACAATACGGAGATATAAACGGAAAGACCCTGATGGAAGCCTTCCGCAACGCTGATTTGCAAAAAGCTTTTCTGGGTTTTAAAGAAACGCGAGTAAATGTGTCCTGCGAAATTATTCTTGGCAATATAGAACCGGTTATTTTAAGTGTTAGCATCTCCGCCGTTCATGGTTATCCTGAAGAAGAAAAAACGATGATTGTCTTTCACGATGTAACACGGCTTAAAAAACTAGAACAGATTAGAGTGGATTTTGTGGCTAATGTTACGCATGAAATCAGAACTCCACTGACGGCAATTATTGGTTATCTGGAAACGATGAAAGCAGGAGCAACCGTTAGTAAAGATGATGCGAAAAGATTTGTTAATATCAGTTTGAAACAAGCCCAGCGCTTGAATCGTCTGATTGAAGATTTGCTGGTCATATCAAAAATTGAACTGGGTGAACTTCAATTCCGTTTTGAAGAAGTTTCTTTGCGTGACGCTTTGGAAGGTGTCATTCCATTAATTGAAGCACAAGCCAGATTAAAAAAGATAAACATACATAACGACGTGCAGGAAAATATGCCACACATTCGTGCTGACAGAGACAGATTTGCCCAGATACTGGTAAATGTTTTAGATAATGCTGTTAAATTTACATCGGAGGCTGGCAATGTTTTTATTGAGGCCGGACAGAAAGATAACCATACTGTGTTGATAATAACAGATACAGGCATCGGTATATCAAAAGAAGAAATTCAGCGTTTGGGCGAGCGTTTTTATCGGGTGGACCGGTCTCGTTCACGTGATTTGGGAGGCACAGGATTAGGCTTATCCATAGTAAAGCATCTGATGATGGCGCACGGCGGCAGGATGGAGATCGAAAGCCAGTTGGGTCACGGCACTAAAGTATCTTTATTTTTTCCGATTCAGAAGGCATGATCTTTCCAAATTTTCAAAGGAGTAGAAAATGGAAAGCCAAATAGCCAAGGCAATACAACTTAAGTCGATCATTTTCTTTGTCAATCCCGATCAACTCTCCGCATTGGTTGTTTTGGCCAATTGTGGACGTGGTGATAATTAAAATGTGATTATTCCCTAAACTGCCGATTGCCAGACCATCGGTATTTATCCTTATTGTGAGGCAAAAATCAACAAAGCCACGCGCAGTTTTATAGGGCTAACCGATCTTTCCGCCCGCGTTTACGTTCGCAAGCAGTTGAACGATCCTCATTTGATGACCTTCACAGCGCCTTTTGCGCTCTTCGAAGAAATGGAGCAAAACGCATCCGGTTCTTTTCTGGAGCGTCACGCCTGGTAGAGTTTGCTTTCCGAAAAAAGTTAGTATTCTTTTACAGAGATTAATCCCCCGAAGGCGGAGGAAGAAATAATCATATAATTTAAAAACTTTCTGTATTATTTATTCATCTCCTCTGAAAATATCACATCGTCAGCCTTGATTAAAATGCACTATTTCCAACCATAATCTTTATTTCTTTATACCTTAACAGAATTGTCATAATTCTGTAACACAAAACATGTACATTGCCCTGCAATTGCACAAGAAAATAATTTTAATTCAGGAGGGAAAAATGAAGAAAAGGTTTATTTTAATTGCCGCATTAATACTGCTGGCATCGCCGGCACTGGCGGACGATCAGCCGGCAGCTACCGCACCGGCAAACGGTCAGACGGCAGCTGCCGCTGACACTGGCGACATAACCCTGAAAATGATGGGGGTCAACGTCAAATTGGGCGGTTTCATAGCGGCGGAAGGTGTTTACCGCGCCAGGAATGAAAATTCCGATATTTCATCGAAGTT
Source organism: uncultured delta proteobacterium (assembly GCA_963811325.1). Lineage (GTDB taxonomy): Bacteria > Desulfobacterota > Syntrophia > Syntrophales > Smithellaceae > Smithella. The sequence goes on along the minus strand of CAWEQT010000002.1, from coordinate 349,634 downwards.
TAATGCAATTCCCCTGCCGAATCAAGTAGGTTATTACCAGGACGAAACAAGATTCAGCGCAAGGCAATCCAGACTTAACATTCTGGCGCAGGGCGATTACAGTCCCACGATCCACCTGGCCGGATTCTATGAGATGGACTTTTTGGGCGCGGCCTCTACCGCCAATTCCGCAGAAAGTGACTCCTATAACCCCCGGATTCGTCATCTGTACACAACGATTGATTGGGATAACCTCGGACTGCATTTATTAGGCGGTCAAACCTGGTCGCTGGTCACGATGAATAATAAGGGCATCACCCCGCGCAAAGAAGATATCCCGCTGACGATTGACGCCCAGTACGTACCCGGCTTTTCATGGGCACGACAACCCCAGTTGCGTATCGTAAAAGACTGGGACAAGACATATTGGCTGGCGGTTTCCATCGAAGCTCCCCAAACCGTTGCCGCAAGCACACCGACCGCTTTGACAGGGACGGCGGTTAATTCGTCGCTTAGTCAATCCGGCGGCGGCAGTCTTACCGGCGTCAGTGTATCCGCGAACACCTACCCTGATTTGGTCGTAAAAGCGGCATATGATCCTGGTTGGATACATTTTGAAGTCTTTAACTTGACCCGCACCTTCAAGTCGACTCTGCAAGACTCAAACGGCAACGTTAATGGTAATGAGCTTACGACCACTGCTGTAGGTGGCGGCGTTATTCTGCCGCTATTTTCGAAACAATTAAGTTTGCAGGTCAGTGGTATGTATGGTGAAGGCATCGGGCGTTATGGTTCCGGTCAATTGCCTGACGTCACTCAATATGCGGATGGCGAACTCGCTCCTATTACAGAGCTCCAGCTGCTTGCCGGCTTAAACTGGAATCCCATGAGTTCCCTGACAGTATACAGTTATTACGGCTGGGAAAACGCTCAGCGCAAAGACTTAGCTGCAGGTGGTAAAGCCTATGGCTATGGCAGTGTTTTAGATGAAACTGAAATGGGTTTGCCCGGCACCGCCGTAGGCAAAGCATTTAATGGCCAAATCAATTCGATCGATCAGTTCACTGTCGGGGCATGGTGGAAGTTTTTTCAGGGCAGGTTTGGGAATATGCAGGCCGGTTTGCAATATTCCTATACAAAAAACACATACTTTAGCGGTACTACAGGAGGTCCTCAGGCTAACGACAGTATGATATTATCAAGTCTTCGTTTAAATTGGCAATAGGCTTCTTGCGGGTCTGTTGACTAAAGCGAATACTTAACAAACATGAAATTAAGACATTTTAAAAGCTGTGTTTGGATTAACTTTTACTTTTCTTACGGGATGTACAGAAAAGGAATTGGTAAAAGAAAGTTTCTCGCAACCACAAACGCAAAATAAAACATGGAATTGTTTCATTGACTAACGAAGAGGAGATGAGACAGTCTCCGGTAGCAGTATAAAGCGTTGGTGCTCTGATGATTTTCGCTATTTAAGACTTCTCACATCGAACGGATGTGAGAAGTCTTTTAGCGCTCACCGATATGATGTTCTGAAAATTTCCAATTTATAATTCCTGGCAAGTATGAAAAGGGAAGAAGATTAGATGCGTTGCTTGTCCAATCTCATTGTGTCTTAGTTCTCTTTTCTTTTTGGTTATTTTTTCCTGCAGCTTTACAAATTCGTTGCCTGTATGCATAAGGTGTGCTAGTTTACGAATAATTCAAGAGGAATAATCATCATTTAGACAACCGATAAATAAATGAATAAATTTAAACCATCTGAATATCTTACCAGCTTAAATGTTGACAAGATGCATTTCGGGCTTAAGGCAATTTCCCAACTGCTTTCGCGTTTGGGAAATCCGCAAGATTCCTATAAGACAATATTGATTGCCGGCACCAATGGTAAGGGATCAACCGCGGCGATGACCTCTTCGATTTTATGCCGCGCCGGCTATAAAGTTGGTCTCTATACGTCCCCGCATCTGGTTGATGTCCGGGAGAGGATTGTCATCAACGGGAAGAAAATCGCCCTGAAGGAATTTAAACGGATTATCGCGTATGTGAAAGATAAAATGGAGTATCCGGTAACTTATTTTGAATTTTTGACTGCTGTTGGCTTTGTATATTTTCAAAACCGGAAAGTGGATATTGCCGTGCTGGAAGTTGGTTTAGGCGGCAGACTTGACGCGACAAACGTTTGTTTTCCACTGGCTTCGATAATCACCAATATTGCTTTTGATCATACGGCCTATCTGGGCAATACTCTGGAATCAATCACCCGCGAAAAAGCGGGAATCATCAAAAAAAACGGCATCTGTATTACAGCGGTAAGACAAAAAATAGTTCTGGAGATTCTGGAAAACGTTTGCCTGCGCAGCCGGGCGAAGCTTTATTGTCTGGGACGTGATATAAAAATTAAAAAACAAGAAGACGGTTTTTTTACCTATCGGGGATTGTTTCGTAATATAAAAAATCTGACAATCCCTCTAAGAGGCGATCATCAATTATCCAATGCCGCTGTGGCTCTGGCGGCAATTGAATTTTGCTCTAAAAAAGGTTTCCATATTGATGATACAGCGATTTATTCGGGACTCAAAAATACGCATTGGGAAGCAAGGATGGAAATTTTACAAGAGCAGCCTCTTTTTCTTCTCGATGGAGCTCATAATCCCGCAGGTATTGACGCTTTATGCCGGTCTTTAAAAAGAGATTTTCCTCATCGGCGTTTAATTCTTATCTTTGGTGTTCTTGCCGATAAGGACTACCGGCAAATGCTGCAAAAGATACTTCCACTCGCCTCAATAATAATATTAACACAAATAAAAACCGTGCGGGCTGTGCCGGTGAACGATATTACGGAAACATTGAAAAAAATGGGCTATACGGCAGTTGTCACTAAAGATGTAAATCAGGCAATTAAGCAGGCGCTGGCCCTCGCAAAAAATCAGGACTTGATATGCGCGACAGGTTCTTTTTATTTGGCCGGTGAAGTAAAACAGGCGTTTATTGACTGTTAACCGGGGGCGCATTCCGGTAGGAGGCGCAATAATGAATAATAATATTCCTTGCCGGTAAAAGCCGAAGGGTTTTACAAAACACTCATCTGCTTTGTTGCACTGCAAAACGCACCGCTCAACGTATATCCATCTGCGTCTCGCGATTCGGTTTTTACGCGCCTTGCATCTGAGCATTGTTGAACAGTCAATAATCATGGGTTTTTAAACAATCCCATTTCATAAAATAATCTTATATGATAGTAAAAAAATAAGTAAGAAAGATACAATCTTAGCTGACAAAGGTAAAATAATGAACTTGATCGGGTATAAAAATATTAAATCAGAAAATAACGATATTTTTATATTAGTACCAAGTTGCATGGAATCTGACGCCGAAGAGGCGTCAGTTCGCGGTAAAGTAAAAAATGTTATTTATTGTGCTCCTTGCAATCGCACCCCCGGTCAAAGGATAACGCGGCGGCAAGGAGGATACGGCGAGGCCGACAAAGTCAGCCAAGGAAGGCGACCATGTAGTAATTTCGATTTAACGATTGCCTTTCTGATTGCGATAATAATTTTATTTTTACCTCCCGCAGCTTTTGCTGATGGGGCCGGAAGCATGGACGACGACAATTCCAGAGATGTGTATCAAGTCCAGGGGAAAGTAATCGTAATTTACAGCGATGACGCTATTTATGCCGGTGACGATGAGTTGGATAATAAAAAAAATGCCGCTCCCGTTCAGAGCAATAACCTTCTGAAAAATTTTGGTGCCAGGAGTAATGAGAATCCTGTGAATATCGAAGCGGACAGCATGGACTACGACAATGTTCGCGATGTGTATCACGCTAAGGGTAAAGTAAACATAACATACAGCGGAGCCGCTCTTTCCGCCGATGACGTGGAGTTGGATAATAAAAATAATGTTGCCACGGCTCAGGGCAATGCGTTTCTTAAAACGGGAGAAGATACTCTGCAGGGTGAAAAAATTGTTTTAAATATTGAAGATAAAACAGGCGCCGCTTATATGGCCCATGCCTTTTACGCGATGAATAATTTTTATGTAAATGGCGATAAAATTGAGAAAACCGGAGAGAATACATATTTGATCGAACAACCTGTTGCGACAACTTGTGATGGCGACAAGCCTGATTGGGCAATCGCCGGCAGTGAAATGAAGGTAACAATGGAAGGCTATGGTTTAATGAAAGATGCCCAGTTCCTCGTGAAAGGTTTGCCGGCGTTCTATTCCCCGTATCTTCCATTTCCGGCGAAAAGTGAACGTCAGTCGGGATTTCTTATTCCGTATCTTTCCAGTTCAAATAATGATGGCATCGATATAGAGGTTCCTTATTTCTGGGCTATTTCCCCCCAGATGGATGCGACTTTTTACCAAAATTACATCGAAAAAAGAGGATTTCAAGAAGGTGCGGAATACAGATACTATCTGGGGAATAATTCCTTCGGAACTTTTTATGGCGATTACATCGAGGATACGGAACATGTCACCGAAACGACCTATGAGGCAACAAACCGCGACTGGCAGGAAATGCATAAGCGCTGGTCTTATTATTTTAATAGTCAAACAAATTTTGATCCGCAATTTTATGTAAGAACAGATATAATAGATATATCCGACAAATGGTATTTTCAGGATTTTTCGGCTCATAATTACTTTTTTAATAATTATGCCGAGACGACAGGTGACAGTTTTAAAAATGTTCCTTTCAAGGCCGACCAGACTCTTCGTTATTTAGAATCAACCGTCCGCGTGTTTAAAGAATGGTCTAATTACAGTTTGACGGGATTGATAGACACCACAGAAGATTATAATGCCGTCATTAATGATCAAACTTTGCAAAGATATCCGGAGATCGTTTTGGCGGGCAGTAAACAGCAATTTATGAATACGCCATTATATTATGACTTTACCGGAACTTATGATTATTTCTATAGTGGAGCGGGACAAAAAGGGCACTACATTGATTTTTCACCAACTGTTTCCATGCCTTTTAATATATCCAACTATCTTAAAGTAACCCCGCAGTTTTCTCTCAAAGAGACATCCTGGGACCGCGATGACAACCAAACCGGTTCAGGCAGTAAATCCGGTGATACAACTATTTACAATGCGTTATTATCCTTAAGCAGTCAGGCATCCCGTGTCTTTGATATAAATTTGGGAAATTGGGAAAAAATAAGTCATGAAATAAAACCGGAAATAATATATTCTTACGTCCCCAACGTGTCCCAAGGCAACATGCCTGATTATTATTTGCCTGCTTTTTCGCCATTTATAATGCCCGGTACAACTCCCATCACAACTGCATCCGGTAAAGCTTTTGAGGGCATTGTTGGCACTTTTTCTTCTTTGCCTGTCACGATTGCTTCATACGGCTTAGAAGGACAAAACGCCGTTGCCTGGTCACTTACAAACACCCTTACGGCCAAAGTAAAGGATGATACCGGCGCTTACAGCTATCTGGAGTTTCTACGATTTAAATTATTCCAGACGTATGACATAAATGAAGCCAATAAAAATATGGAGGGAATTACTCAAGAAAGAATGCCTTTCTCTGATATCGGAATGGAATTTGATTTTACTCCTCATAAATATTTTTCTTTTATGGTGCGTAATCTATACAATGTTTACGGCGGCTGGGATCAGTCGAGTTATGATTTGAATGTCAAAGATTGGCGCGGCGATTCGTTGTCAATCGGTTACCGTTATACCGTGAATTCTGTTGAAGAAATAGACTTTAACTTGAAAGCGCTAATTGCAAAAAATATTGATGCCACATTTATTTCGAGATATGATCTGTTTAATTCCCAAACAGTAGAAAACACGCTGGGCTTTGTTTATCACAAACAGTGCTGGAGCATGGGATTGGATTTTACCCAGACTTCTACCTACACTGGATTTTCACTTAAATTCTCACTGGCCGGTTTTGATAAGTCGGTAATTAAATAAAAATATTTTAGGGGATGGGTGATATTAGAAAGGGTTGTTCAAACTCAGTAATTAAGAAATTCTTTCTGTATAATAAAAGAGTAATTCAGGGTTTGAAATATCAGTTTACTCACTTGAATTCGGCAGCGAGCGCAAACACCTTCGCTTGCTGCAGGGTAAGCGAGCGAATATTGATTTATATAGTTCCTTAAGAATCGAAGATTTTCTGCGGCTTGACGTAGAGAGCTTCAGTGAGTGGTATCAATCCCAATATTTATGCAAAGAGATTATTGAAATCTGATTTGCAAAGGCAAATATGGTTCCTGCACAGCTATCTGGCATATCGTAAAGATAAAAAGGAATTCCAAAACATTAATTATTAGCCGACTGCTCTGCGCGAACGACTGTTTCTCCTGGAGAAAAGTAATCCCGCAACCCGTCGTAGACGTAGAGAACTGCTTTAACGTAAACGTCACTGTGGTTGTAGGCAAAAACGGCTTTGTATTTACTATCATCATCGCCGATGTTTGCTCCGGATAGTTTATGCTTGTAAAGGTAGTTTTCCACACTGAAGATAGTATCTTCAATGGAGAATGGATCAATATCATCATCAATTCCATTTGAATCGATGAAAAAAGCCAGCAGGGACGAAGGAATAAACTGACCCCAGCCGATTGCGCCGGCATAGGAACTCGTGAAATATTGCGGCGGATGTTCTGTCATTCGTGAAAATTTATAAAGAGCCGTGAGTTCACGAACAGCAAATTTTGTCCGGTTTGTGAAAATGTATTGAGACACTAAAGCATTGAACGCATAGAATTTGCCGCGCTGTTGATGATCGGCGAAATTTGTTTCGACGCCAATGATAGCGGCGATCAATTCCTTATGTATTCCATGTTTTGCCTCGGCCTTTTTGAATATTTCGATGTGGTCTTCGATGAATGGTTTTCCTTTTTCGATTTTAGCATCCACGCCTATTCGTGCAAAATACCACAATATATCATGTTTCTTGTCATGATCGGTCTGTTTTTCCGCAGATTTCTTAAAATATTGGCCTATATTGGGGTGAATCCTGAAAGTTTCATTTTGAATCTGCTCATCGAACCATTCTCCTGGTACTCCGTTTGTGATCAGAGTCTGCTTCAGTTCTTCAATCTTGACCGGGATAACTGAGTCCGGATTATTTTTCAATTCAGGAACAATCGGAATTTCATAAGGTGTTTTTGCTTTGAATGTTTGAATTCTCTTAACCTGTTCATTATTTGCCGCGCAGCCAAGAAACATAAAGATCATAGATACAATGATTAGCGAATATATCGAATTCATTTTGTGCAATTTTTTGTGTAATTTATAGATGAGAATATTTTCCCCCTCATTCTCCCGCCATTACTGAAAGTGGCATGGCGGGGCTCTTTACAAAAACATCTGAAATTGTCTTGTAAGGTTTTAGTCAAACCTCCACATAAATACATTTACTAGACAATAAACGATATTGTCAAATCTTTTCGAACCAGATTTCACCAGCTTTTTCAGAATAATGTATGTTCTTGTAATCACTTTAAGGTTAATGTATAAATTTTGTAAGGCCCGTTATTATATTGAGACAAATTATATTGTGCCCCTTCGGGGATGAACTCCCGGATTTACAAACGTTCCCGAAGCCGACAACGATGCCAACAAAAATAGTGCTGTGATCGGAAGCGCATTCACTTTAGGGGGGCGTATAATAAATAGAAACCCACCTTGCCGGGAATTTTCGCCAGCATGGCGAAAATTCCCTTTAGAATTGATGTAAAGAGGTATATTATGCTGACTAAACAAGACATCATCGGGGAAGCAAGACGGTTGAAATTTGCCGATATTGGGTTCACCAATGCTGAGCCTTTCGCGTCTCAGAAGGAATACCTGCTGGCGCGTCAGGAAGAATATGGCTGGGTGGAGAAAGCCGGTTTGAGTTTGATAGCGGGAACGGATCCCCACAACATTCTTCCCAATGCTAAATCCATAATCGTGCTGTTGGAATCTTATTTCGAAGAATCTTTTCCGCTGCAAATGGAGCGTCATTTTGGCCGGTGCTATCTTGATGATGACCGGGTTACCAAAGATGGTCTGGTGCTTAAAATCAAGGCTTTCAGGAAGTTTCTCCAGGTGAATGGTGTCGATTCCAAAGTGCCATTTAATCTGCCGCACCGGTTGTCAGCCGCTCGCGCCGGCTTGGGAACTTTTGGCAAGAATTGTCTTTTTTACGCCCGGCGTGTCGCCCGCAAAAGTTCGTTTGTTTTGCCCATTGCCATTGTTGTTGACCATGAATTTGCTGCGGATGAACCTGATATTTCCGTTGGCTGTCCCGATTGGTGCCGCAATGCCTGTGTGGCGGCATGTCCTACCCGCGCCATCAAAGGAGACGGAAAAATTGATCCCCGCCGCTGTATCTCTTTTTTAACGTATTATGGCGCAGGACTCACTCCGCTTGAACTTCGCGAACCGATGGGCATATACGTGTATGGATGTGATCGCTGTCAAAATGTCTGTCCCCGTAATGTAAATCGGATAACAGAGGGAAAGCCCCTAAATTCCCGTGTTTTGGCCAAATCCGCGGATTTCGACCTTTTTCGTCTGCTGCATATGGATAAACCATATTTCGAGCAGAAAATCTGGCCGCACATGTTCTATATGTCTGCTGATGATATCTGGCGTTGGAAGATGAATGTCGCCCGTGCTATGGGCAATACTCTTAATCCGGTTTATGTTGCGGATCTCACCCGTGCGTTTAAAGAAAATTCTGATGAGCGTGTTAACAGCATGATCGCTTGGGCGCTGGGCCGCATAGGCAATTTCGAAGCGATGTCCGGACTGAAACTATTTTCAAAAAAAAGCAGGGGTATTGTTAAGGAAGAAATCCAACAGGCTATTAAATCATTTCCGGCAAAGGTTTAAATGAAAAAAGCTATTCTTCTTCAATCGAAATGTCAATGACTTCAAAGTTGCGCATACCGCCTGGTGTTTGCACGCTGATTTCACTACCGATACGTTTACCGATTAGGGCTTTGCCGATAGGAGATGTCACGGAAATTTTGTTTTTATTAATGTCGGATTCATAAGGGCCGAGCAGTTGATATTTTATGTTTTCGCCGCTGTCAGTATCTTCCAGGCTGACATAACAGCCGAAAACTACTTTGTCGGTAGTCAACCCTTTCAAATTAATAATATTGGCCAGAGCGAGTTGATTTTCCAGTTCCTGCTTTCTTCCATAGAGAAAAGACTGTCTTTCTTTGGCAGCGGAATATTCGGCGTTTTCGGAAATGTCGCCGTGTGCGCGCGCGATTTCAATATCGCGAACATTTTCAGGAATGGACACATTCTTTATTGTCTCAATATCTTTTTTTAATTTTTCAAAACCAGCTTTGGTAATAGGTATTTTCTCCATGGTAACTCCAGATTATTTTGCTTCGTCCTGACGTGATTTGTTTAAAACTACGGGCAGGATAATTACTTAAGCTTTGTTTAGTAAAGAATAAGTACCCTGTCAAGAAACATTTAATGGCTCTGTTTTGCCAATTATGCTATTAAAACCATGATAAAAATTAAGGTTTTTAGAAATTATGCTTGATCAATTCAACGGAGAAATAAATTACTTGCGCGTTTCTATAACCGACAGATTTAATTTGCGATGCAGTTATTACCGACCCAAAGAGGGAATTTCCTTGCAGGGGCATGACAATATTCTGCGTTATGAGGAAATAATTCGCATTGTTTCCATTGCCATAAAAATGGGATTGGTCAAGGTGCGGATAACAGGAGGCGAGCCGCTCTTCCGCCGGGGTTTCATAGACTTTATTGCCAAGCTGAAAAAAAATCAGTGGCTTGCGGGATATCAGTATTACAACAAACGGTATTCTTATGGAAGAATTCGCCCAGGATATCTTTAATGCCGGCAGCGCAATTAATTAAGAAAATCAGCGAAAGTTTCGAACTGGAGCAGATAAAAGACAAGAAGAACAAATCAGACGGTCAGGCCAAAATCTATAAGATAAAAGGCGGACACGGTGAAATCGGTTTTATTAATCCGGTGAGCGAACATTTTTGTTCGGCCTACAATCACTTGCGCCTTACTTCCGATGGAAAATTAAGGGTTTGCCTGCTCAAGGAAGCGGAAATTGATTTAAAGAAGGCGCTGCGGGGAAATTGCAGCGATACGGAATTGGAAAAGCTTATTCGGGACGCCATATTATTAAAACCAAAACAACATGATCTGCACGGAAAATAGTTTGAAAAAATGTTACCGGAACATGTCGGAGATTGGCGGTTGAAAAACAGTAATCAAAAGGATATATTTTAAAAGAAATAAGGTATAATCATATAATGAAAAGTGGGCGGGGAATGTCGGGTTATCGCGAGGCGGCGAATTCCCAATAAATTTATAATGGATTTAATGTAAAAGTTTAGCCAGGGACAACTCAAATGTTTTTCGATCAAAGAACGGCCGGATTTTCCGGTGAAAGATTGAAGACACCACGAAGCAGTTATATCCTTTTGCGGCAGAAAGAATTAATTCTGGATTTAGTGGCTCCGCAAGCCGGAGAAAGAATCCTTGATATAGGTTGCGGCACGGGCAATAATTTACAATTCTTTGATGAAAAAAGATGTTCTTTAACTGGAATTGATTCCTCCAGCGAAAAGCTGGAAATTGCCCGGAAAAAATATGGCCGCCGCGCCGAATTAATTTCAGGTCAAGCCCAGGAACTTCCCTTTTCCGACGATGAATTCGATATTGTAACCATAATTAATTTCCTGGAAATCGCGGATAATCCGCGAAAAGTCGTTGAAGAAGCAATCAGAGTCTGCCGGGGCCGTGTTTTTATCGGATTCTTAAATAACTATTCTTTTGTGGGAACGAGACAACGGTTAAAAGAAATATTCGGGTTTCCCCTTTCACCGGAAATGCGCTTTTTCAGTTTTCCTGAAATCAGAAATATGGTGAAAAGTATAGCAGGCGATACTGTCATCACATGGGGCAGTGTTATTTATTTCCCCGGCATTGTTTACGATTTTTTTGAGGAACTGGAAGACGTGTTTCCTGTCCGAAAAAATCCATTTGGCGCTTTCGTTGGCCTGAACTTTCCTGTGAAATACATTTACCGGACAGCGCAAAGTCCGATTGTGAATTCATTTAAACTAAAAGCAGAAGCCCCTGGAACAGCTCCAGAAGCTGTGCGGAATATGTTGAGGCAGAACGGTAAATGATTAAAGAAGCGATGTTTTACGAAAAACTTGATGACCAGCGCGTGCGTTGCAATCTATGCGTGCATAGATGCACGATTAAACCTGATAGACGGGGCGTCTGCGGAGTAAGGGAAAATAGGGACGGCATTCTATATTCACTGGTTTACGGAACATTAATTGCCGAAAACATTGATCCCATCGAGAAGAAACCATTCTTTCATGTTTACCCATCCTCCAAATCCTATTCCATCGCCACAGCAGGATGCAATTTCAGTTGTGAATTTTGCCAGAACCATGAAATTTCCCAGGCGCCGCGTGCCACGCGAATGATAACAGGCGTTGATTTGCCGCCCGCGGAGATTGCAGCCAGGGCGAAAAAAAGCGGCTCGAAAACAATCGCCTATACTTATACCGAACCGACAATCTATTTTGAACTGGCCTATGATACCGCGAAAATTGCCAGTGAGAATGGTTTGAAAAACGTGTTTGTCACCAACGGTTTTATGACCACCGAAACAATTGAAACGATAGCCCCATATTTGGCCGCCGCCAATGTGGACTTAAAATCTTTTCGTGATGAGTTTTACAAAAAACAATGCGGAGCCAGGCTGGATCCGGTTCTGGAGAGTTTGAAAAAAATGAAAGAATTGGGAATATGGGTAGAAATAACCACGTTGCTTATTCCCACGCTCAATGACAGCAAAGAAGAACTCAAGGACATCGCTCAATTTATTGCCAGATTGGGTAAGGAAACTCCCTGGCACATCAGCCGCTTTTACCCGCAATTCAAATCACAGAACCTGCCGGTAACCCCGATTTCTTCATTACATCTGGCGGCGGAGATTGGGAAACAGGTCGGATTAAAATACGTCTACAGCGGCAACGTTCCCGGTGATGAAGGTGAAAGCACACATTGTTTCAATTGTGGCAATCGTTTAATTGAACGTTACGGTTATAAAATCAACAGCATTAACCTCAAAGGAAATAAATGCCCTAAATGTGGGACGGAACTGGAAGGGGTGTTTTAAGGATTTTTTCCTCAATTTTCTATTTTGACGTTTTATAATCGGTTACAACCTGTAATTCTCAAAAATCGTACCAAAGACATTTAAAGCAGACACGAATAATGCTATAATAATATAACTTGAGGTTCTGTGGAGTGAATTAGAAGAATGTTTATCACCAATATTCTCAAACATTTTGATTAAATAATCTATGGCTATAGATGCAACAAGAAAAGTATGTTTCCTTTGAGTAGGAGGAATGATTACTATGGATCAAGTAAAATTGGGTAAAACAGGAGTGGTCGTGAATAAAAATGGTTTTGGTGCACTTCCGATTCAAAGAATCAGTAAGGAAGATGCAGCAGGATTATTAAAGAAAGCATATCAAAGCGGTATTACATTTTTTGATACGGCTAGGTTTTATACCGATAGTGAAGAAAAAATAGGTTATGCCCTGAGTGAAGTACGAAAGAATATCTATATTGCTTCAAAGACGATGTGCACGAAAGTGGAAGAGTTCTGGGATCAGTTAAATACATCACTTCGATTACTGAAGACGGATCATCTAGATATCTACCAGTTCCACAATCCGAGCGTTTGTCCAAAACCTGGTGATGGTACAGGTTTATATGAGGCGATGCGTGAAGCAAAAGAAAAAGGGATGGTAAGACATATTGGTATCACGAATCACCGTCTTCCCATTGCGCGGAAAGCTGCCAAGTCCGGATTGTATGAGACAATTCAATTTCCTTTCAGCTATTTGGCTACTAAGAAGGAAGTTGCCTTGGTTAATCTATGTAAAGAAAAAGGGATTGGATTCATTGCTATGAAATCCTTATCCGGCGGGCTTATCACCAACTCAGCAGCAGCCTATGCCTATCTATCGCAATATGATAATGTATTACCAATTTGGGGTATACAAAAAGATAAGGAATTAGACGAATTCATTTGCTATATTGATGATCCGCCAGTGCTAACAAAGAAGCTTGAGGCGGTTATCAAAAAAGACCGTGACGAGCTCAGCAAAGATTTCTGCCGAGGTTGCGGTTATTGTCTGCCCTGCCCTGCGGAAATTGATATTCCTACAGCAGCTAGAATGTCACTTATGATTCGTCGTGCACCTGTTTCCGTATATCTGAATGATAATTGGAAGGAAAAGATGAAGAAGATCGATGATTGTACTCATTGCAACCATTGTAAGGATCATTGCCCTTATGGCCTAAATACACCAAAACTTCTAGAGGATAACTGGGCAGATTATAAGAACTTTATATAATACGATCGATCATACGGCGGCTGTAAGCCGTCCGTTGATCGGCACATTGCACCTTTCAAATAGTAATCTTTGATTTAATTTATTCCATTAGATTGTGGACTTGTGTAATATGGCAGAACAGGGATCATCGATAACTAAACACTTGAATAGGGTTATCTATATTTAATTGACAGACAAAACTGTTCTTCTTATACTTATTTAATAGCCCTCAATGACTTATCAAATGTGATTATAAAGGAGGCATAAATGCAATTCCCACATCTTTTTTCACCTGTTACCATTAACGGGATGACCTTAAAAAACCGGGCTGTAATGCCGCCCATGGGCACGGGGTATGGCAATGCCGACAGCACAGTCAGTGACCGTTTGGTGCGATATCTTGACCGACGGGCAGAAGGCGGCACCGGTCTGATCATTACCGAGGTATGCGCGGTCGCTCCGCGCGGCAAGGGTTTCCCCAATGAGATCGGCGTCTGGAATGATGAATTTATTCCAGGGCTGGCGCGTATTCCAGAGGCTTTGCATCGCTATGGGGCCAAGGCGGCGCTGCAACTGCATCATGCCGGACGCGAAACCTTTGAAAATGCGGCCGGCGCCATGCCCGAGGCGCCTTCGGCCATACCCAGTGTTATTCTGGGTCAGCCCTGCGAGGCTATGTCTGAGGAACGTATTGCCGAAGTGATCCATGCCTTTGCCCGGGCAGCCGCGCGTGCGCGTCAGGCGGGCTTCGATGCCGTGGAGCTTCACGGCGCGCATGGATACTTGTTGAATCAGTTTCTTTCTCCTTTTTCCAATCAGCGTGATGATCAATATGGCGGGACTGATGAAAATCGCATGCGTTTCATTCTGGAAATTATTGCAGCCGTGCGCAAGATTGTGGGACGTGATTTCCCTGTCTGGATTCGCGTATCGGCCGATGAACTGGTGCGCGGGGGATATGACCTGACCTTTATGCAGAAGTTCGCTCCTAGGCTGGTTGCGGCCGGAATTGACGCCATTCACTGTTCAGTTGGGGTCTATTCCACCCCCGGCAACCTGTCCATTGCTTCCATGGATACCGATCCCGGGTTCAACCTGTTCCGTGCCCGGGCGCTGAAATCGGTTGTGGATGTGCCAGTTATAGGTGTGGGACGTATAAATAACCCTGATCTGGCCGATCAGGCCATTGGCAGGGGCGATGCCGACCTGATAAGTTTCGGGCGACAACATTTAACCGATCCGGATTTCATCAACAAAGCCCGCGACGGAGCTATTGACGATATATGCTGGTGCACAGCCTGCAATCAGGGTTGCATCGAACGCCTGAGTTTCGAGATGAAGTCCGCTACCTGCAGTTTTAATCCCGAGTGCGGCCGTGAATACAAAGGGCCAGCACCTAAGGCCGATCCGGCCAAGCGCGTGTGGGTTATCGGCGCCGGGCCTGCCGGTCTGTCTGCCGCCATGGCAGCGGCCACCCGGGGGCATAAGGTGGAAGTCTTTGATAGAGAATCGCAACCCGGAGGGCAGTTGTTATCAGCCAGCCGGCCACCGCACAAGGCGGCCTTCATGGACTGGGTCACATGGGCGCTGCGGCGCCTGAAGAAAGCTTCCATTGAGATTCACAGCAGTCAAACAGTGAGTGCCGGTGAAATACAGCACCAACGGCCTGATGCCGTGATCCTGGCCTGCGGCGCCTATCCTGTCGTGTTTCCAATTCCTGGTCTTGACTCCAAAATAGTGGCGGATGCTCGTGATGTGCTTACAGGCAAGGTCGAGCCTCAAGGACCAACCGTAATTCTGGGTGCAGGGTATGTCGGTATGGAAACCGCTGATTATCTGCTGGACAAGGGAATTATGGTCACGGTTCTTGAAATGCAGGCTTTTCCGCCTGTGGGCAAGCTCACCGCACATGGATACTGGCTGCACAAGCGCATCAAGGATGCCGGCGGCAGGTTGCTCTTTGGCGCCAAGGTGTTAAGTGTTGAAGATGGCGCTGTGCGCTATCGACAAATGGATACTGAAAAGGTGGAGAACGCGGCCATGATCATAACCGCCATGGGCGTCAAATCGGAGAATGCTCTGGAAGATGTGCTCAAGGAACTGGTCATTCCTTATCGAATAGCCGGTGACGCCAAAAGTCCTCGCCGTATTCTGGAGGCCATCCACGAAGGTCATAAGGCAGGAGAAGAAATATAGGATTTTTTAGGGGCATATGTTCCATGTCTTACGAAGTTCGAGTGTTAATTGTTTGGCCGCTTAGTGTTCTATCCGTTTTTCAGCAAAGACACGAACCACTATTAGAAAGAAGGGTTGACAATAATGGAAGGTGTACTCCTTTCGTGGAGTGGTGGAAAGGATAATGCTATCACCCTGTATCAAGTTATCAAAAATAAAAAATACAAAATTTTCGCTTTGCTCACCACTGTAAC
The DNA here is from genome assembly GCA_963811325.1 of uncultured delta proteobacterium. Lineage (GTDB taxonomy): Bacteria > Desulfobacterota > Syntrophia > Syntrophales > Smithellaceae > Smithella. The sequence continues at coordinate 333,813 of CAWEQT010000002.1, read as the reverse complement.
CGAAGACTATGACCGGATCAGCATGCACGGCGTTCGGCGGATTCTGCTTGAGCGACAAGCTGCCTCGATGGGCATTACGCTTGAAAAGGTATTCATTTCAAAGAATGCGTCTAATGAAGAATATGAATCGAACATGGGACAGGTTCTTATATAAATGCTTGCCATCTTCTGATTTTTCTTTTAATATGACTCAAAACATAGATTAAACAGGAGGTGTTTGGTTATGCAGAGAACTAGCGATCTTTTAAAAAGCAAGACGAAAGAGTTATGGGCAATTCTGCCGGACGCTTCGGTATTTGATGCTCTGAAGCTCATGGCGGAAAAAGAAATCGGGGCATTAATGGTCGTTGATAAAAAGGGCAAGGTTGCTGGCATTATGACGGAACGCGATTACGCGAGAAAAATTGTCCTGAAAGGAAAAACTTCTCCGAAAACTCTTGTTAAAGAAATTATGACGCCTTCCAGTAAAATGTTTACGGTAAATCCTGATACTCCTATAGAGGATTGTATGGTGCTGATGACGGCTAAACATATTAGACACGTGCCCGTTTTTGACGGCGCCAAATTTGTTGGGCTCATTTCTATAGGAGATGTTGTAAAATCAACTATTTCCGAGAAAGATATACTGATTGATCACCTGAGCAATTATATTGCGGGAAGGTATTAATTTTCAGGATATCATAGTGTTACATCATGATTTTTCAGGGCAGGGTTATTACACCCTGCCTTTTATATTACGGAACTTGTCTTTGGTGTAAATTTTTGACTATACATTATCTTGTAAGAAAGAAGGTTGGTCAAAAAGTTTAAAAAGATCAAATCACTACATATTGTGGTATGATTATAAATGCACCACATTTTATTGTGTTTTTTTCTTTACAAAGGGTAAATCTTTTGTTACGATTTCATAAATTTTTACAAGTATTAAAAAGATGTCTTTATGAATTTAAAAAGATTAGAAATATCTGGTTTTAAGTCGTTTCGCGACAGGGTTGTCCTTGATTTTTCCAACGGCACAACAGGAATTGTTGGCCCCAACGGTTGTGGAAAGTCCAATATCGTTGACGCTATCAGGTGGGTAATGGGCGAACAAAGGGTCAAGGCTCTGCGCGGTAAAAAGATGGATGATGTTGTTTTCAACGGCAGTCAGGATTCCGCGCCGGTAAGTATGGCGGAAATCACGATGACTCTGATTGCCAATGGAAACAGTTTCCCCGGCGCTTATTCCGATTTGAATGAAATATCCATTTCCCGTAAGGTTGTTCTTGATGGCGAGAGCGAATACTATATCAACAGGGCTCCCTGCCGTCTTCTTGATATTAAAGAATTCTTCATGAGCACCGGTGTCGGCGCCAGAACTTATTCTCTGGTCGAACAGGGACATGTGTCCAATCTTGTCGAAGCCAAACCAGAAGATAGAAGATTGTTTATAGAAGATGCCGCCGGTGTATCCAAATACAAAAGCCGGAAGGATGCTGCTGTCCGGAAAATGGAAGCGACAAAGCAAAACATGGTTCGGCTCAACGACATTCTTAAGGAAGTGAAATCCCAACTCAATGCTATCTCCAGGCAGGCCAAGAGAGCGGAACAGTATAAAAATATAAAACAACAAAGCAGAGAAACGGAATTGACGATTGCCATGCAAAGCTATGTTGAACTTGCCGAAAGGGAATCTTCGCTGCAGGCCGAGCGCACAGATCTGCAAAATCAGGATGCAGTCATACACGCGAGTATCGAAGCTAAAGAATCGGCAATAGATGAACTTAAAGTAAAGCTCCTGGAAAATGAAGAGTTAATAGCTAAAAGCCAGCATGAACTCTACGAGATTAAAAACACTATAAGCATTAAAGAGAAAAGCATCGAATTTGCCCGCCGCCAAATCACTGATACTTCCGAACGCAAGCAAAGAGATTTGGCGGAAATTCAGTTGCTGCAGACGAAGAAAATAGATTTAATGGACGAAATTGAAAATCTACAAAAAAGCGCGGCTGAAGCTAAAAATAAAATTGCCGTTCTTAAAACAGAGCATGAAGAAGGTCAGCAGAAAGTTCAAGAGCTTATCAATGCCAATAAAGAAGTAAGTAATCAACTGGAAAAAAAGAAGATTTTATTTATTGATATCGTGACGGAAAAAGCCAAGCTTAAAAACATGGTTTCCAGCCTGAGCAAAAATATTGAGGATTTAATAAAACGCGAGGAAAGAGAAACACGCGAACTTGACGAAGATAAAAAGATGTTTGCTGGTCTGGTAAACAAACTGGAGTCGGTAAATGAAGAATTAAAGAAGGATGAAGCCCAAATCATTAAACTGGAAGAAAAAAAAGGGGAAGCTTCGTCCGAACTTGAGCGATCCAAATCAGATTTGCAGTTAAACGAAGAAGATATCGCTAAAATCAAGGAAGAAAACAGCGTCAAGTCGTCCCGGTTAATTTCCCTGAAAGAGTTTCGGGAATCGTATAAATGGTGCAATGAAGGCATCAAAAAAATAATCGAAAATAAGGAACACAGCGATAAATTTTACGGAGTCATAGCCGATCATATAAGTGTGCCCCGCGAATATGAAGAAGCCGTGGAAGCGGTTTTGGGAGAAAAATTACAGTATGTGGTGGTTAAAAGTCAGGAAGACGGCGTGCGCGCGATTGATTATTTAAAAAACTATCAGTTGGGCAGGGGCAGTTTTGTCTCGGTAGATTTGAGAAATCATGACGCGAAAACTTACGGCGACGAACACCTCCAGGAAGCCCAATCCCTACTGCAGAAAGTTAAAGTCCATGAAGATTTTAAACAAATTGTTGATTGCCTGTTGGGCGACGTTTTGCTGATACCAACAATTGAAAATGGAATTTCTCTCTGGAAGAAAAATGGTTTTAGGGGCACTTTTGTCACACCGGAGGGAGATATCATCAGTCCGCAAGGTGTATTGACCGGCGGCAGTGGTTCGGTGGTAGAGAAAAGCCTTCTGGCGACAAAAAGAGAAATTGGCGAACTGGAAATGGAAGTATCATCGCTGGTTGCGGATCTGGATGTAAAAACAAGTCAAAAAAATAATCTTGTTTCCACTATTTTACGATGGGAAGAAGAACTCAGTCAAATAAAGACGGATATTCATTCATTGGAAATTGCCGTTAACGGTAGAAAGAAGGATCACGAACGGTTTGAAGCCGAGACAAATAGGTTAAAACAGAGGATTGCTGTTTTGGAATTTAACCGGCAAAATCTTAATGCGGAAAAATCGGAAGATGAAGAAAAGTCGCAAAAATTTAACGCCGATATCTTACATAAAGATGAAGAAGAAAAAGAAATCAATGAAGTCATTTCCGTCTTTAACCAGAAGATGGAACAGTCCCGGGCGGAAATTAATGAACAGGAACGTTATTTAACAGGCAAGAAAATAGAGATGGCTTCTCTGGAAGAGAAAAAAGAAGCTGATTTGCGAACAATATCACGACTGCAAAATGATATCAACGACATAGCCAGTGAAAATAACATTAAGGGCGAGGAGATTGTTTTGTGCGAAAAAAAGATTGTGGAATTAACTCAAACAATCGAAAATGAGCAGGAATTGCTCAAAGAACATTATCAGGGCTTCGCAGCGCAGGAAACGCTTCTGGCGGAAAAGAGGGCGGGACAAAATCGTGAAGACGCGCAACTGAAAACAAGAGAAAATGAAATCAGGGAAACAAAAAAGAAACTTGATGAATTGCGCCAGCAGCTAAATGAAATGGAAATTCAATGCAGGGAAGTGGCCTTAAACAGCGAAAATCTGAAAAAAGTAATTGCCGAAAAACACGATGTTGATCTGGGAAGCATGGTTTCGGGATTTGAAAAGATTGAAGAAGAAAAACTTGCCGAACTTATCACCTTATTGGAAAACAATAAACAAATAATAGACACTTTCGGCGAAGTTAATTTGCTTGCTCTTAATGAATATGAAGAACTCGATAAGCGTTACAACTTCTTATCAACGCAAGTATCCGATTTAAGCTCATCTCTTAATGTTCTGCAAAGGACGATTACGCGCATTAATAAAATTTCCCGCGCCAGATTTGCCGAAACCTTTGAAGCCGTCAACGTCTGTTTTAAAGAAGTATTCGCGCAAATATTTCCAGGCGGCCATGGAGAATTGTTGCTGACTGATGAAAATGATTTGCTGGAAACAGGAGTGGATATTGATATTCAGGTCCCCGGTAAAAGAAAGCAAAATGTTAATTTACTTTCCGGCGGTGAAAAATCACTAGTGGCTGTTGCTCTTATTTTTGCCATTTTAAAATACCGTCCATCGCCGTTTTTGATTTTAGACGAAGTTGACGCCGCTTTGGATGACGCCAACACCAATCTCTTTAACCGTTTAATTAAGGATGTTGCCCAAAAATCTCAAGTAGTCATGATTACGCACAACAAGAGTACAATGGAAGTTGCTGACACGCTCTTTGGCGTGACCATGCAAAAACATGGAATATCAACTCTGGTTTCCGTCAATTTGAATTAATTCCCATTCTAAAGAGAGTTTTCGCCAGCATGGCGAAAACTCCCGGCAATGTAAGTTTCTATTTATTATGCACCTTCCTAAAGGGAATGCGCTTCCGATCAAAGCGCTATTTTGTTGGCAGCGAAACCCGGTGTATAATTGGGTCGTTGCCGGTTTCTTCAATGTATAATCTGAAGGTTACATGTGTATAATCCGCCTAGCCGCAATATCATCTTTGATTTAGAAATGGTACAATACATCGCTTTACTTATTCACAAAAAATAGTTATTAACTAATTATCGCACAGGAAAGGTATTGTTATGGGGAATATAAGTTTTTTTGAAAAATTAAAAACAGGGCTGACCAAAACGCGAAATGCCCTGACGAAAAATCTGGATAATCTTATTTTCGGTAAAAGGGTCATAGACAAAGAGCTTTTTGACGAACTTGAAGAGATTCTTATTTCGGCGGATATGGGGCCCCAATTTACTTATGATTTGATTGATGATGTCAAACAGAGGGTCAGCCGTAATGAACTGAAAAACGCTCAGGAAATAAAAAAGGTTTTACAGGAGCGGATGACTGCTATTTTACAAAAGATGGAGAAACCCACGACCATTCCCAGCGGGAAGCCCTTTATTATTGTGGCAATCGGGGTAAATGGCAGCGGCAAAACAACTACAATCGGTAAATTAGCCAATTTACTGAAAAGTAACGGTCACGAGATTATGCTTGTTGCCGCCGATACTTTCCGGGCGGCGGCTGTCGAACAGTTGGAAGTATGGGGTTCACGTGTGGGCGCGCCGGTTATTAAGCAAAAAACGAATGCCGATCCGGCAGCAGTTGTCTTTGACGCTATGGCAAAAATTAAAGCCGGTTATTCCGGCGTTGTTATCGTGGATACGGCAGGGCGATTGCATACTCGTGTAAATCTGATGGAAGAGCTCAAAAAGATAAAAAGAATTATTAACAAGGAATTGCCGGGCGTTGTGCCGGAGATATTACTAGTTCTTGACGCGACAACCGGCCAGAATGCCGTTGTTCAGGCGAAGATATTTAAACAAGAAATCGGAGCAACCGGGATTGTCTTGACTAAGCTTGATGGAACCTCCAAGGGCGGCGTAGTTGTACGGATTGTCAGTGAGCTTGCTCTGCCCGTTCAATATATCGGAGTCGGTGAAGGGTTGGATGATTTGCGCGTTTTCGACAGTAATAATTTCACAAAGGCTCTTTTGGATTAAAACATTACGAAACTTCGGCAAGGTATTATGAATAAAATATTTGCTATAGGAGATATTCACGGTTGTCTGGAAAAGCTTAAAGAGCTGATACCGAAAACTGGCATCGATAATCAAAATGACACATTAATTTTCATTGGCGATTATATTGATCGTGGTGAATTTGGCTCGGAAGTTGTTGATTATGTTATCCGGTTGCAGAGTGAATATAAAAAAGTAGTCTGTCTCCTTGGTAATCATGAGCAAATGCTGGCGCATTATCTGGAAGGTGTGGATGAAGAAATGTATTTGAATAATGGAGGCAGAATTACCCTTCATTCCTATGGGATTTTTCTTTCGGATGATATTGAAGAAAGAAAGCGTAAAATTCCTGCGGAGCACCGGAAATTTTTCGGATCGCTTTTGCCATATTATGAAACGGATGATTACATATTTGTTCACGCCGGCATGAAGCCGGGATTGCCGCTGAGAGAGCAGACAATGAATGATTTGTTATGGATACGGCGCGAATTCATAGAATCGGAGGATGACTTCGGTAAAATAGTTGTTTTTGGCCATACTCCTTTAAATAAGCCTTTAATTAACAAAAATATGATAGGTATAGATACCGGAGCGGTTTACGGCGGAAAACTTACTTGTGTGGAGATGCCCAAAATAAAGATTTATCAGGTGTAAATATGAAAATTATCGAATGTGTGCCGAACTTCAGTGAAGGACGCGATCGAAAAAAAATCGCAGCGATTGCCCATGTTTTTAAATCATTCCCTGGAGTACGGCTGGCCGATTTCAGCGGGGATGCCGATCATAACCGGAGCGTTTTTACTTTTTTGGGAAAGCCGGAGGATGTGCTGGAGGCGGCGCTCGCGGCTTGCGGCAAAGCTGTGAATTTAATTGATATGCGCGAACAGGTCGGAGTGCATCCGCGTCTGGGCGCTGTTGATGTTGTGCCTTTTATTCCATTGGGTAAAGCGAAGATGAAATATGCCATTGATTTAGCTCATACTTTCGGACAACAATTATATGAGCGCTTCGGTGTCCCCATATATTTTTACGGCCATGCGGCAATGGTGCCTGGAAGAAAGGAATTAGCCGCTGTCCGCCACGGTGGTTATGAAGCGCTGCAAAGTAAAATGCTTAATCCTGATGACGCCCCCGATATTGGCAATCCCGAGTTTAACGCGCGAGCCGGCGCAACTGCTGTAGGTGCGCGTGAGCCGCTAGTTGCTTATAACATTAATCTAAATTCCGATGATTTGCGTCTGGTGCGAAATATTGCTTCACAAATCAGGGAAAAGAACGGCGGATTGAGAAATGTTAGGGCAATCGGAGTAATCCTGAAAAACCATGGTGTGGCGCAGGTATCCATAAACCTCACTAATTGTAAGGAAACGCCTTTTAAAGTTATTTATGATCAGGTGGAAAAGCTAGCGGCCGAACGTGGTGTCGAGATATTAGAGTCGGAATTAATAGGTCTGGTGCCTAAATGTGCCTTTGCCGGTACGAAGCCTGAATACCTGAAGCTCAAAGATTTTGACAAAAATCGCCTTTTGGAAACACATTTGAAAACTCTAGTAGATTAATTATTTTTTATTTCTCCTTCGCTTCTTTTTCCCTGGTTTTGGTCATTACTTTGATAATTTTTTTATCGAGCTTTTCTGCTGAGTCAGGCATGGTTAAAGATTATTTTTACTTTAGGAAATCCGGAGCAACTCTAGTTGTTGAATCTGACGACAGTATGCCTTCACTTGTCAACTGCGATTTTTTCGCGAGGCGCTGCCAGATTTTTTTGGCTATGGCCTTCGCCGTCATCCTGCTGAACTGGCGATGAAGCCGGCAATGAGGACAAGGATGATCCATTTAAGGACAGACAAGGAGCCTATGTATTTCAGAATGTCTGTCATCGGTAAATTAACATCCTAATTTAATATAAGTAGTTGCCTTGGATTATCAAAAAGATAATCGGGTTTGGTTGCAGCCATTTTTTCTTTACTGTGCCAGCCCCAAGTCACACCGACAGTTTTTACGCCTGCCTGCTTGCCTTCCTTGATATCACCCATTGTATCACCAATATAATAAATATCCTGTAGAGTAACATGGTATTTTTTTGAGGCGTAAAGTATTTTTTCCTTTTTGCTGAACATAAAATCTGACCCCAGAATTTCTCTGAAATACCCATCGTAATTAAAAAGTTCTAGGGCTTCTTTAATGGATGCATAATCATTGGATGAAATAACAATCAGGCAATGGTTCTTGTGCAATTCTTCTATAACCGGCGCGACAGCGGGAAAAGGTTTCATATTCTTAATTTTTACCCGCGCGAGAATGTCCTCGGCGTTTTTCATGAACACATCTAAATTTATACCTTTATTTTTCAGGGATTCATAAAAATTATCTTCGAAGAGTTCCAGAAATTCTTCTCTGTTGCGAATTAGCGGTTGATTTATGCTTTGGAGACAATCGGTCACAGTCTTTTCATAAACATCCAGAGAATCAACAAGGACACCATCAAAATCAAAAAGAAACAACTTCATGAACGCTTTTCCCCTTTATGCAGACTAGCGATGGATATGCGATAAGGTTTTTTCAAAATGCCTTTTTCGGTAATAATCGCCTTGATAAATAGCGCCGGCGTTACGTCAAATGCCGGATTATAAACTTTTGTTTTTTCCGGCGCGCTGCGAACGCCCTTAAAATACGTTACTTCTTCACTTTTCCTTTCTTCAATAGGTATGGCGTCGCCTGTTTTTAAAGAAACATCAATTGTCGAAATGGGAGCGGCCACGTAAAGCGGAACATAGTGCGCCCAAGCCAAAACCGCCAGAGAATAGGTGCCGATTTTATTGGCCGTGTCTCCATTGGCGGCAATTCTATCGGCTCCCACAATAATTTTGTCAATCCTTCCCTGTCGCATGAGAAATCCCGCCATATTATCCGTAATCAGTGTGAAGGGGATTTTTTCTTTTTTTAATTCCCATGAGGTGAGCCTTGCTCCCTGCAAAACAGGCCTTGTCTCGTCTACATAGATATGCAGCTTTTTGCCCTGCTCACGGGCCGCACGAATTACACCCAGCGCTGTACCATATCCGGCTGTCGCCAGCGCGCCGGCGTTGCAGTGAGTCAGTATATTCTCGCCATCGGCAAGAAGCTGGCTTCCGTATTTTCCCATTTGCTTGTTTATTTCTATATCTTCCGAACAAATGCGCTTGGCTTCATTGATAAGTTCTGTGACCTGCTCGCTTTGGTTTACTTTTTTTGTCCGATCAAAGAGTTTTTTCATGCGTTCCAGCGCCCAGAAGAGGTTGCGTGCTGTTGGTCGCGCCTTAGCAATTTCATCGCAAATAGCGAAAAAATTTTTCCGGAATTTTTCTGGTGGCCCGGACGGGAGACATAATGCTCCCAAAGCGGCGCCCATCGCGGCGGCGACGCCGATAACGGGAGCGCCGCGCACGGTTAAATCCTTGATGGAGGCAATTACTTCTTTATAGGATGTGCAGGTAACATATTTTTCGGCATGCGGCAGAGCGTTCTGATCAATTAAAACCACCGAATTATTTTTCCAAATAATTGTTTTAATCATTATCCGGCAAGCATCTTTTTGAGAAGTTCGTTGACGATCTGTGGGTTCGCTTTGCCCTGAGTAGCCTTCATTACCTGGCCGACAAAAAAGCCGAAAAGCTTTTCCTTGCCGCCGCGATAATCCGCGAGCTGATGGGGGTTTGCTTCAATGATAGAGGTGATTGATTTAATCAACTCGCCTTCATCCGTAATTTGCACCAGTCCTTTTTCTTCGATAATCGTCTGCGGCGATTTACCTGTTTTATACATATCTTCAACTATTTCTTTGGCCATTTTCCCGCTGATCGCGCCTTCGTCAATCAACCGAATCATATCGGCCAGAGATTTAGCCATGATAGGACATTGACGAATGTCTCGCTTTTCTTCATTGAGAAAACGCATAACATCGCCCATTATCCAGTTGCTGGCTGCTTTAGGCTGAGCGCAAAGCTTCACCACTTCTTCATAATAATTAGCCAGCGCCTTGTCGGCGGTAAGCACGCCCGCATCGTAGGCGGGAATTAGATATTCTTTGATAAATCTTTCACGTTTGGCCAGTGGCAATTCGGGCATATCTTTCTTAATTTCTTCAATCCAAGGCTTATCAACCAAAACCGGAACTAAATCGGGATCGGGGAAGTAACGGTAGTCATGAGCCTCTTCCTTGCTGCGCATGGAATTAGTTGCGCCCTGTGCGTCATCCCACAGACGTGTTTCCTGAATAACAGTGCCGCCGTTTTCCACGATGTATTGCTGACGTTTGATTTCATACTCCAGCGCTCGCTGTACATTGCGGAAAGAATTCATATTTTTCAATTCCGTTCTCGTGCCGAATTCCTTCTGGCCTTTTGGTCTAATGGAGACATTGGCGTCGCAGCGGAAAGAGCCTTCTTCCATATTCCCGTCGCAAATTTCCAGATAAACCAGAATTTCGTGCAGTCGTTTGAGATAGTCGGCCGCTTCTTCGGATGAACGCATATCCGGTTCACTGACAATTTCAATCAAGGGAACGCCTGTGCGGTTCAAATCAACATAACTTGACGGGTTATGTTCATCGTGCATCAGTTTGCCGGCGTCTTCTTCCATATGAATTCTGGTGATGCCTATTTTCTTTTGCGTCCCGTTGACATCCAGGAAAACATAGCCGTGCTCCGCGAGCGGATAGGCGTATTGCGATATCTGATAGCCTTTGGGCAAGTCGGGATAAAAATAATTTTTTCGGGCAAAGCTGCATGATTTGTTAATTTCACAATTTGTCGCCAGCGCCATCTTCATGGCGTATTCCACAACTTTTTTATTTAAAACCGGCAGAACTCCGGGCATGCCCAGACAAACAGGGCACGTATGGCTGTTAGGCGTTCCACCGAATTTAGTGGAACAGCCGCAAAAAATTTTTGTGTCCGTTAACAGTTGGGCGTGAACTTCCAGCCCGATTACTATTTCAAATTCCATTATAATGAAGGCCTCCTCTTTTCAATTTCAGCGCTCTTTTCATAAGCAGAGGCAATTTGAATTAATTTTCCTTCCTCAAAATGGCTGGCCAGAAACTGCATTCCTATCGGCAGGCCGCCGGAAGTAAATCCGCAAGGGACGGAAATTCCCGGAATTCCCGCAAGGTTTGTTGATATGGTGAAAATATCGGAAAGATACATTTGTAATGGATTGTCGGTTTTTTCGCCGATTTTAAAAGCCGGTGTCGGTGTAGTTGGAGTAAGAATAACATCGCAATTTTTAAAGGCTTCTTCAAAATCCCGCTTGATTAAAGCTCGTACCTGGGAAGCTTTTTTATAATAGGCATCGTAATAGCCGGCAGATAAAGCATAAGTGCCAATCATGATTCTTCTTTTAACTTCCGCGCCGAATCCCTGCATACGCGTCTTTTTGTACATATCCAAAAGATCGCGGACATCGGTTGCTCTATGGCCATATCTAACGCCATCGTAACGCGCCAGATTGGAGCAGGCCTCTGCCGGAGCGATAATATAATAGACAGCCAGACAATATTGAGTGTGCGGAAGCGTTATATCCACACATTGCCCGCCGTTTTGTTCGATTACCGAGATTGCTTTTTGAATGGAGGTGTTCACTTCCGGATCAATGCCTTCCACGAAGTATTCTTTGGGAATGCCTATCCTCCAGCCTTTAATATCCCGTCCGGCAAACTGCCGGTAATCGGGAACTTCCGCAGGTACGGAAGTTGATTCTCTGGAATCAAAGCCTGCCAGAACATTCATCATAATGGCACAGTCTTTCACATCTTTGGTAAAAGGGCCGATTTGATCAAGCGATGATGCGAACGCGATAAGACCAAAGCGAGATACACGGCCATAAGTCGGTTTCATGCCGACAATGCCGCAAAGCGCCGCAGGCTGGCGGATAGAACCTCCTGTATCAGAACCAATGGAAGCGATGCATTCATCGGCGGCAACCGCTGTGGCCGAACCTCCGCTGGAACCGCCGGGAATACGCTCTAAATCCCATGGATTGCGGGTAGGGCCGAAATATGAAGTTTCCGTGGAAGAGCCCATGGCAAATTCATCCATGTTAGTTTTGCCGACAAATATGGCTCCGGCGTCTAGAAGTTTTTTCACAACGGTCGCATTATAAGGGGGAATAAAATTGTGCAATATGTGCGAACCACATGTTGTAGTGATGCCTTTAGTGCAGACAATATCTTTTAAGGCGATGGGAATTCCGGTTAATGGTTTTATATCGCCGTTTTTAATGTTCTGGTCAGCCTTTGCCGCGGTCTCAAAAGCTTCTTCCTTCATCAGGCGAATGTAGGAATGTACCCGTTCTTCGACAGCATCAATTCGTGAAAAAACGGACTGAGTAATCTGCGTCGCCGAGATGTTGCCGTTTTTAATTTTTTTCTGCAATTCGTGAATGGTTAACTGATGTAACTCCATAGTACCCTCTAAATCATTGATGAATATTTGAAAATATCAAACTTGTAAATTTTTAACGATGTCGTAAAAGGATTCAGATACGAAGTGCGCAAAGCCTGAAGCACAATCCGGCATGCGCCGGATAAACCACGTAGATGCTTAGTCCGGCGAATAACCTAAAGGTCACACGTACCGGGAACTTTTTATGGCATCGTCAGTCGATGACTTTGGGCACGCGGAAGAACTCGCCGCGCGCGTCCGGCGCGTTGGCCAATGAATTTTCCGTGCCGATTGAATCCAATATTTTATCTTCGCGAAACGCGTTAGTTATGGCAATCGCGTGGCTGATCGGCTCAACGCCTTTGGTATCTAACTCGTTTAACTTATCTATGTAAAGCAGAATATCGTTGAGTTGGGCGGTAAATTTTTCTTTTTCCCTGTCCGTTACTTCCAGACGCGCTAAGTTCGCCACATATTCAACTTCTCCGGAGCTTATTTTCAAAGCACATCCTCCTTTTTAAAACACTTTCCAGTAGTGACTGATTCTGGATATAACTTTATTAATAATTGATTGACTGGCTTCCTCATCAACCTCTTTTTCCAGTGAAGAAAGTTTTTCTTCCGTAAAATGTGTTTCATCCAGCATCTCTTCCAGAACAGCCTTTACAGATTTGGTTAATCCGGCTACATGATAACCGCCTTCCAGCACGGCTACAAGACGTCCCTGGCAACAGGTATCGGCAATATTGAGCAATATGCGCGTCATGGCGGCAAATCCTTTCGGTGTTACGCGCATGCCGCCCAGCGGGTCTTGAAAATAAGTATCGAAGCCCGCGGATAATAAAACCAATTCCGGTTTATATTCCAAAGCTACCGGTTGTAGAATTTTGTGAAATATTTTAACGAAAGTGGAATCTCCTGCTCCCATGCTTAAAGGAATATTGATTGTATAATATTCTCCCTCACCCCGGCCGATTTCCTGCAAATCTCCCGTTCCCGGGTAATAGGGATACTGGTGCGTGGAAAAATATAAAATACGCTGATCGCCATAAAAACTGTGTTGGGTACCGTTGCCATGATGTAAATCCCAATCAACTATTAATATTTTTTTTAAATTGTACTTTAAAATGGCATGCATTGCCCCAATAGCAATATTATTAAAAACACAGAAACCGGCGGCGGTATCCTTTTCCGCGTGGTGTCCCGGAGGCCGTACAAGAGCAAACGCGTTATCCACCTTACCTTCAATAACGCTGTCAATGGCATTACAGACTCCACCGACCGCCAGTTTTGCTATTTCGTATGTTTCCGGAGATGTGGCTGTATCAGGATCAAGATATACACTGCGCTTGCCTGCGGTACTCGCTATAAATTCTACGTAGGAAGGAGAATGAATGGCTTCAATCTCTTTGTGAGTGGCTTCACGCGGCTCTATATAATTGAATTTCCAGGATTCCAGTGGATTATCCAGCATTTCATAAATTGACGCCAGCCTTTCCGGACTTTCCGGATGAGCAAATCCAACCGAATGCTGTAAATACCTTGTATCCTTGACAATACCTGTTTTTCTGGACAAGCGATCCTTCTTTTGTAAAAATCAATTTATAATTTTAGTTTATTTATCACAAATAGCTTTAAAGAGCAAAGTATTTCCCCTGATTTTTCAATATCTATTTTATGCTTCTATTAATTTTTAATTAAACAAATTCGATAAAATCCCGATAAAGGCATATTACAAAAAACATTGACAAAAACAGCAATCAATATATAGGTATACGTCAAATATGGAAGCAGGGGATTAATTATCAATGTTTGGCGTAGGAATGCTGAAACTTATTGTAATTGCAGTAATCGCGTTAATTGTCGTTGATCCCAAAAAATTGCCTGATTTGGCCAGAACTCTTGGCAGGGGATTTAATGAATTCGGTAAGGCTCTTGATGGAGTAACCGACGATTTTAAACAAACATTACAAAACGACGAAAAGCCAAAAGACGATGAACTGAAAGATTCGCCTTGGTTGAAACAAAGTGATGCCGAAGAATTCTAACCAGATTCATTCAATAAAACTTCCGACAAACAATAAATTCAAAAATAAGTTTTTCCGGATTGTAAAGTCAAGAATAAGCGAAACGTTGAATTATGGAAAATAACGAAGATAAAAAAGATAACGAAAACAGCGAAAATAGCGAAGACAGGAAAATGTCTCTGACCGAACATTTAATAGAGCTTCGCAAAAGCCTTACCCGTTCTTTAATAGCGATTGGTATAGGTTTTGGTATCTGTTATTATTATAAGGATGTGGTTTTTAATATTGTTACCAGGCCGCTAACTCAAGTTCTGCCTAAGAACAGTTATCTGATTTATACCGGTTTAACGGAAGCTTTCTTTACATACATGAAAGTAGCTTTTTTTGCCTCCCTGATAATTACCAGCCCGTATATTCTTTATCAGATATGGAAATTTATTTCACCGGCATTATTGCTCAAGGAAAAAAAATATGTGGTTCCTTTTGTGGTTTCTTCCTCTATTCTTTTTATAAGCGGTGTTTTATTTGGATATTTTGTTGCCTTGCCTCCCGCCTTTAAGTTCTTTGTCAGTTTTAATAATCAATATTTGCAGGCGATGCTGTCATTTAAAGATTATCTGTCGCTTTTTGTGACATTTTTACTAGGATTTGGCATATCTTTTGAGTTGCCGGTATTTATTTTTTTCCTGACCAAACTGGGGATAGTAAATGCTGCAATGCTTTCCAAACAACGAAGGTACGCTATTTTAATTATTTTTATAGTTGCCGCTATTTTAACGCCTTCACCGGATGCTTTAAGCCAGGTATTAATGGCAATTCCCTTGATGTTTTTGTATGAAGTGAGTATATTTGTTTCCCGATTCGCCGGGAAGAAAAAAGAAGAATCCGAAAATAAAGAATAATGGTTGGTAAAAATTATGCCGTTGCGCCGTAGAAGGTCAAATAAAAAAATTGAAAGAGAAAGAGAGGGAGAAGTTAAAAAACTTTCCTCGCTTTTTACTCTTTTTCTGGGTGTAATCGTTGTTGTCTTGCTGGTGACGGTTGGTGGAACGATTGCCTATTATGCCTTTACGCTGGATTTACCAGGCATTGACGCGCTTAAAGATTATCGTCCCAGTATTGCCTCACGTGTTTATGATGATAACAACCAGCTAATCGATGAATTTTTTTTGGAAGACAGAAAACTTGTCAGGATTGCCGAAGTTCCGAAGATAGTGATCCATGCTTTTGTTGCTGCGGAAGATTCCCGTTTTTATGAGCATAAGGGTGTGGATATACTGGGCATTTCCCGAGCAGTATTAAAAAATTTTGAGGCAGGGCATATCATCCAGGGAGGCAGCACGATTACGCAACAGGTAGCCAAGATGATGTATCTTTCACCTGAAAAAAAATACACTCGTAAGCTCAAAGAAGCAATTCTTGCTTATAAAATTGATAAGTATCTGAATAAAGATGAAATTCTTAATTTATATCTAAACCAGATTTATCTGGGACACGGAACTTACGGAATAGAATCGGCGTCATTAGGTTACTTTGGCAAAAGCGCCAAAGATCTGAAGCTGCAAGAGGCAGCCCTTCTGGCTGCTTTACCTAAAGCTCCCAATAACTATTCCCCGTTTCTTCATTATGAGAAAGCAAAGGAAAGACAACTTTACGTTCT
This sequence comes from uncultured delta proteobacterium, assembly GCA_963811325.1. Lineage (GTDB taxonomy): Bacteria > Desulfobacterota > Syntrophia > Syntrophales > Smithellaceae > Smithella. The sequence goes on along the minus strand of CAWEQT010000002.1, from coordinate 317,977 downwards.
TACGCGCATGATGGAAGACGGTTACATATCAAAGGAAGAAATGGAAAAAGCGGCCGCCGCTCCGCTGAAATTGCGGCCAATCAAACCAAAAGACAAAATGGCCGCTTATTTCGTGGAAAGCGTCCGCCGCTATGTACAGGAAAAGTATGGCGCCGACGTTCTATACAAGGAAGGTCTTTCCATTTATACGACTTTGGATTTAAACGCGCAAAAATACGCGAGCGATGCTATGGAAAAAGGTCTGAAGGAGCTGGAAGAAAGGGAGAAATATCAACCCGGTCTTGTTCAGGGCGCGCTTTTGTGCATGGATGTGAAAACGGGCGCTATTCGTGCGATGGTCGGGGGACGTGATTTTAATAAAAGCGAATTCAACCGCGCGACACAATCCCTGAGGCAGCCCGGTTCAGCCTTTAAGCCTATTATCTACACAGCGGCTTTTGATAAGGGCTTGACTCCGGCATCGGTATTTGTTGATTCGCCTATTGCTCTGGAAGATCCATCTCAGGAAGGCGGTATCTGGAAACCGAGAAACTTTGATGAAAAATTTATGGGTCCGATTACCATGAGAACCGCGCTTGTTCTCTCCCGCAATGTTGTTACCGTTAAAATTTTGCAGGAAATCGGTGTAGATTATGTTGTGTCATATGCCGCGAATATGGGAATTACTTCACCTCTGGTGCATACATTATCATTGGCTTTAGGCGTATCCGGTGTGACGTTGCAGGAACTTGTCCAATCCTATGGTGTTCTGGCCAATCAGGGCAAAAAGGTAACGCCTTTTTTCATTAAAAAAATCGTTGACCGCACCGGTAATGTTTTTGAAGAAACAAAGGTTCAGTCGGAACAAGTTATTGATCCCCGCATCGCTTTTATTACCTCTTATGTCATGCAGGATGTAGTGACAAAGGGTACCGGAACGATGGTTAGAGGCATAGGAAGACCCGTTGCCGCTAAAACTGGAACGACAAATGATAATCGTGACGCTTGGTTTATCGGTGCGACTCCTTCCCTGATTACCGGAGTCTGGGTGGGTTTTGATCACGAAATGACTTTGGGGAAACAGGAAGTAGGTGGAAGAACGGCGGCTCCTATATGGCTTTATTTTATGGAAAAGGCCCTGCAAAAAACGCCGGTGGAATCATTTCCTGTGCCGCAGGGCATTGTGTTTGTGAAAGTTAATTCCCAGACAGGAAAGCCGTCCAGCGGTTCAGGAACCATTTCCGAAGCCTTCTTGGAGGGCGCTGCGCCAAAAGAAAGAGCCGGCGGCATGAATGAAGAAAAAGAAGATATGTTCAGATAAAATTCCATAGTGCCGATAGTATATTTGATAAGTTTCCCAAAGTTAACTGATTCGCTTGCATTCACAACCGTTGAACTAGCTCACGAATCAGGTGCCTTTATCAAATTGAGTCGAAAAAACTTGATCCATCGGAGGGAATTTCAGACAATGTCAGATCGCAACGCAAGCAGCACTGCTTTAGGAACATTATATATGCGGGCAGTGCATCAATTGCTGGACGCGCAGTCTTTAATCCTTGATGATCCTGCCGCCCTCACGCTGCTGGGGGAAGATACCATACGGCAGATTAAGAAAAACCAGAAACACCATCGCACACTGGAAGCGCGTGCGCTGCGTACCCATGTTGTCCTACGTTCACGTTTCACCGAAGACCGCCTTGCCGAAGCGGTTGACCGGGGAATTATGCAATATGTAATTCTTGGAGCAGGCTTCGATACCTTTGCCTTCAGGCAGCCTTTATGGGCCTGGAATTTGAAAATTTTCGAAATCGATCAACCGGCAACATAGGCTCAGAAACGTGCCCGGTTGTCTGATACAGGAATGGCCATTTTGCAAAACCTTCACTTCGGCGATATTGATTTTGAACGTGAATCTTTGCGTGACGGCCTTGTCAGGCATGGTGTTTCTATGACCGAACCAACATTCTTCTTCTGGCTTGGCGTCACCATGTATATTCAGGAAGAGGCAATTGATGCTGTTCTCAAGACAGTTGCCGAGTTTCCGGCCAAAAGCGAAATCGTATTCACCTTTACCCAACCTCCTGATTTATTCTCAGGGGTGGAAAGCAAATTTCGGTAGTGTCTCAGTTTGAATTTATTACCCCTTGAAATACTTGACCGCTGATGTTATACTAGATTCATGAAAAAGATCAAGTATCCAAAACATGCAGATTTAAATCAAATGGCTTATGCTATCGTTCAAGCAGCAACGGATGAAAGTGAGCCTATAGAAGAACCTTCCACTAAAAATCCCCACGCTGTTGCTTTAGGACGTTTAGGAGGTCTTAAAGGTGGCAAGGCAAGGGCAGCAAAGCTTACACCTGAAAGACGTAAAGAGATTGCTAAAAAGGCAATAGCAGCACGTTGGAGTAAAAACATCAATAATAACAATAGTTAATCATAATTTCTGCTATTCATTATTAATCCTCTTTTTATAAATCTGTTTGTGCGAAAATATCTCTTGCAACTTATGGAGAATCGTGTTAGTGTTATTTTCATGATGGAACGACGCTTTATTATAATTGTTCTTGACAATATTATGATAATATTAGTAAGATCAATAACGGGAGGTGATGCAAATGGGATTTGAAGTTATTAGTCGTAAGACTCGAATGTTTGTTGGCACTCCGGCTATTTCTTTTACAAAGTTTGGACGACTATCCTTTAATACAGCAGCGTCTATACAACTCAAGGAGAATAAGGCGGGAAAGGTGCTTTTGTTGTGGGATAAGGAAACAAAACGTATTGGTGTGCAAATAATCACAGCAAAAGAAGATGATCGTGCTTACAAAATAAATTGGGATAAACGGGGAGACGGAGGTGGCTTTACTGCTTCGACTGTAATAAAGTATGTAGGACTTGATATATCTGAAACAAGGTCTATGCCTGTAAAATGGGATGGGCAGCAGCGAATGTTTATAATTGATGTGCCGGAAAAGTATTTAAAAAAAGATGGTTCAACCGTTGTAAAAACTAAGGAACCGTCAACAACATCTACAAATGCTTTAAAAGTTGAAGATGCAAAAAGTAATACAGACCTTGTTTGTAAAGTTTGTGGTAAGGCATGTAAGTCTCCATTTGGCTTACGTAACCACATGCGTTTAGGTCATCCTACAAAACCAACAAACATCTAATGTTATCGTAAGGAGTTATTTTGATAAAGGAGGTAAATGATTATGATTAGAAGAATAGTAGCCCTCGTTGGTCAACAGATTGCCGCCTACGGGGGCAGAAACCACAAGACCCCTAATCTCTGCACCTGCCAAGGATAAAGATTAGGGGCCATGGCGATCAATATAAGAGAGGTATGATCGGTATAGAGGATTATGTGCCCCCGTAGCTCAACTGGATGGAGCGTACGACTGCTAATCGTTTGGTTCCGGGTTCAACTCCCGGCGGGGGTGTTCCTCTTTGTTTTTTTATGATAGCAATAGTGTCCTCTTTTGTCAAGTAAAAAAGTAGTGGGCTAGTTTGCCAAGTGAAAATATTTTAATTAAACTGCATTTTTTACTTGACAAGTCAAGAATAAAATGTTATATTAAAGCCATGAAAAGGGAAAATCTTATTCATGGAGAGAGATTATGAATATATTAAGTATAGAAAAAAGGGTGCAAATAATTAATTGTCTTGTAGAAGGTAATAGCCTACGTTCAACTTCCCGCATGGCTGGAGTATCTATTAACACGGTTACAAAGCTCCTTGTGGATGTAGGAAAGGCGTGTGCTGAATATCAAGACAAGGCTTTTCAGAATCTTACCTGTAAGCGCATACAGTGTGATGAAATATGGAATTTTTGTTATTGCAAAGAAAAGAATATTCCCGAAGAACACAAAGGCGAATTTGGCTTTGGTGATGTTTATACATGGACGGCAATGTGCGCTGATTCTAAAATAGTGCCCTCTTTTCTTGTGGGGCGTAGGGATTCAGAATCCGCAAAGCTATTTGTAAATGATTTGGCAAGTCGCCTTAAAAACCGCATTCAGCTTACTACGGATGGGTATAAAATATATCTTGAAGCTGTTGAAAATGCCTTTGGTGGTGAAATTGATTATGCAATGTTGGTAAAGGTATATGAAGCAACGCCTACCAATGACCAGCGCAAATATAGTCCTATTGAATGTATAGGGGCAGAGAAGAAACGCGTTTCAGGCAATCCCGATAAAAAACATATTTCTACCAGTTTTATTGAACGGCAAAATCTTACCATGAGGATGTCAATGCGCCGGTTTACGCGCCTTACAAACGGATTCAGCAAAAAGGTTGAAAACTTATTTTATTCTATTGCTATTCACTATATGTATTATAATTTTGCGCGGATACATAAAAGTTTACGGGTAACTCCGGCAATGGAAGCGGGGATTGCAGATCATGTTTGGAGTTTGGAAGAAATTATTACACTGATTTCCTAAAAAATAATTTATTTCTATTGAAGAAGGTGCGACTGTTCAGTTCTTGGCATGTGCTGTTTAATCTTTTCTATTGAATATTCTTTGTTTATATATGTTTGTATTGTATTGTCATAAATCTGTGTAATATTTAGATCAACAATTAGTGTATCGCCTTTTGCAAATTTTGCCCCTTTGTCAATATCTTCATAAAATACTTCGTCTTTAATAGTTGCACTGATTTTATTTCCTTGATAGTAAAATTGCCACTTGTAACCTTTTTCAAAAACAACCTTAAAAATAGTTAAGATAGCCTCTTCTGGCTTTATACGTGTTTCATTCCCTAATGTTAAAGTAGGGATTGCCATTGCCTTAAAGTCATCCCTAGGAATGTTACACAGTTTGTTGTTCTTATCATCATACAGTTCAAAGCCATCAATAGACATATCTTCGTTAAGAGTGTCGAAACTTTTCCCTATTGCATTATTGATGATTTGATTTTCCTTGTATATTTTATATATTTTCGGCTTGACGATCAAGTTATTACCATCGCCATTGATTATAATAGTTTGATGTTTATCTTCTTTCACTTCTTTAGGGGAATTCCCTTTTAAAAATTGCCTAATAGTCAATAACCCAGAAAAAATAACGATTATATCAGCGGCTGCTGTTATTGGATTATTGGATACATGCATTATAAGAGTATCAAGAAAAGTTTCTTTTATAGTTAAGAAAATATCGTAACAACCGGGCTGAATGTATTTTATGGTAACTTTTAGTGATTTATTTGATTGTATATCATCGTTAATCTGATGAATAGCTAAGGACATATTCCCGATCATATCGACAAGAGTATTTGTATCAACTCCATCAAGATCACCTGAAAGTTTTATGCCAAAACCTGTATTTTCTACTTCATTCATCATAATTGCGTATATTGCTTTTTTTATCATTATTTGTCAATCTCAAACTGAGACACTACCCAAATTTCATTCTTCGCTTTCAAAAATTGTTACCCATGCCGGAGAGCCTTTTATCAGTTACTTTACACTCGCCGCGATCGAAGAGAAATTGCGTGACGCGGGATTTAAAAACATGGCGTTTCTTTCAAATGAAGAGGCCGAAAAACGTTACTTCCGAGAGCGTCCGCCGGATCTCTATATCTCAAAACGCTCCGCGATCGCGTACGCGATGCTTTAATATTGCAGGAAGAAAAGAATACTTCCAACAATAAAAATAATTCGAACAATTCTAATTGAGCAAATCAATCTCGAGCTATAATATAGCAAGCTTGTTTTCCTAATTTTACCCGTTCATGCGATGTTTCTAATGGTAATAATCAAATACTTCTTTTCATCAGCATCGCTTTTATCCTATTGCCGGAGTACCTAAGTGATAGTGAAAACGTGAGCTAAAAAATGTGGTTGACAAACTTTTTGTTTTTCGCTATTAATTGCGCAAATCAATTCAATGGAATGAAGATTTATGTTTCTTAAAGTTTCAGAAAGTGGCATTATCCGGATACTGAAAAAAGTATTGGTACTCGTGGTAGTCGTACTTACGGGGTCTGCCGCTATGTATCTTTAGGAAATAAAAATTAAAGATACAAGCCGCAGGCTCCTGAAGCCCGCGGCTTTGTTGTTTCAGGCAAAGGGCCGCTTTTTCGAAAAGAAACTGGCGGCTTTTTTAGTTTTAATAAATTTGAACTTATAAATTAAATTTTCAGAGGGGGACATTGAATGAAGCTGAAAGGAACACAAATACTGCTGAAGGCGCTCGAAGAAGAAAAGGTTGATATCATCTTCGGGTATCCCGGAGGAGCCGTTCTTGATATCTACGATCAGCTTTATAAAAGTAATACGAAACATATTTTAGTCCGGCATGAGCAGGGCGCTGTGCATGCCGCCGACGGCTATGCCCGAGCTACGGGGAAGGTAGGAGTGTGCCTTGTTACGTCAGGTCCCGGAGCCACCAATACCGTTACCGGCATTGCCACGGCGAATATGGATTCCATCCCTCTCGTCATTTTTACAGGGCAGGTGCCCACGGGACTTATCGGAAATGATGCTTTTCAGGAATGTGACATCACAGGCATAACACGTCCCTGCACGAAGCATAATTTTCTGGTGCGTAATATTGACGATCTTGCTTCGACGATTAAAGAAGCGTTTCATATCGCCCGCTCGGGAAGACCGGGTCCGGTTCTTGTTGATTTGCCCAAAAACGTGATGGTCGCGGAAACAGAATATGACTCCGCCAATATAAAAATCAGAAATTATGAAGCATCATACAGACCGGCTCCCAAGAAAATGGCTAATTTCTTTGAAATGCTGACTTCCGCTAAAAGACCTCTGATTATGACCGGCGGCGGCGTTATCCTGGGAAAGGCCTCCGATCAAATGACGGGGCTGGCCAGAAAATATCAGATTCCGGTAACCGGCACTTTGATGGGGCTTGGTTCTTTTCCCGGGAGCGATCCCCTGTGGCTGGGAATGCTGGGAATGCACGGCACTTATTACGCGAATATGGCCATCAGCCACTGCGACTTGCTTCTTGCCGTGGGCGTGAGATTTGACGACAGGGTTACCGGCACCATTGAGACATTCGCCGCCAACGCCAAAATTGTCCAGATTGATGTTGACCCCTCCTCCATAAATAAAAATGTTGCCGTTGATTTGCCGATTATAGGCGACACCGGAGCAGTGGTTAATGATTTGCTTAAATTCCTGGATGAACATAATTATACGTATGAAGCTGCCCAGCGGCAGGAATGGCTGGGGCAGATTGCCGAATGGAAAGAAAATGTGCCGCTGACGTATTGCCAGAACGGCAAGGATATTAAGCCGCAGTTTGTAATTGAAACCCTGCATAAATTGACGAAAGGCGACGCGATTATCACAACGGAAGTCGGTCAAAATCAGATGTGGACAGCGCAATTTTTCCCTTTTGATAAGCCCAATACTTTTATTTCTTCGGGCGGATTGGGGACAATGGGTTTCGGCTTGCCCGCGGCTATAGGCGTCAAATGCGCCTTTCCGGATAAGCAGGTTGTGGATATCGCCGGCGACGGCAGCATCCAGATGAATATTCAGGAACTGGCCACCGCCGCGCAATACAAAATTAACGTGAAAATAGTCCTGTTGAACAACGGTTATCTGGGAATGGTGCGTCAGTGGCAGGAATTGTTTTACGAGAAACGCTATTCGCATACCGATATGACTTACGCTCCTGACTTTGTGAAATTAGCGGAGGCGTTTGGCGTTGTCGGTCTGCGCGCCAGTAAACCGGAAGAAGTGGAAGCCGTTCTCCAAAAAGGGCTTTCCCTCGATAAGCCGGTGCTGATGGATTTCCGGGTGTCGCGTGAAGAAGGTGTTTATCCTATGGTGCATCCTGGTGATTCAATTGCCAACATGTCGCTGGGGAGCAGAGAAATGATTAACTAAAGACTTCGTGGAAAGCCACCGGCAGGGTATTGCTTCGCCTATGCGCCTAAAGGCAAATACCTTGAGCGTCTTGCATCCGGAACTTTTGACGAGGCCTTTAAATAATAATGAATAATGACGAGGTTCAAAAATGGAAAAAAAAGAACACATAATTTCAATACTTGTTCACAATAAGCCTGACGTGCTGGCCAGGATTGCCGGAACGCTGGGCGGTAAAGGCTATAACATTGAAAGCCTCAGCGTGAATTCGACCACACAATACGAAATATCAAAAATAGTTATGACCACCGTGGGCACTCAGGAAACAATCAATAGAATTGAAGGTCAATTGCAGAGACTTGTTGATGTTATTCAGGTTGATGATTTAACTAATGTGGAATCCATTCACCGCGAGTTGATTATCGTTCGTCTGAATTTAACACCTGACAAAAAAGAGCAGATAAAAAAAGCGGTTGGCGCAAATAAATGGAAAGTAATAGTATCCGCAGATACATATATAATTTTGGAAATAACAGGCGACCAGTCACAAATTGGTTTTGCTTTGGCGCGTCTGGAGCCGCTTGGTATCGCTGATATAACGAGAACAGGAATTATAGCGTTGAATTTGGAGAATTAATTAAGGAATAGCGCCACTAAGCATCGCACGCGGAATAATAAAACTAACAGATATTACTGGACTGTGCTTGTAATATCCAAGTTTCATTGGAATTGGAGTTTCACAAACAAACTTTATCAATATTAAATTATAGGGGGTTATCATGGCAAAAATTAATTTTGGCGGCGTTATGGAAGACGTCATTACAGCAAAAGAATTTCCACTGAAAAAAGCTCAGAAAGTTCTGAAAAATGAAATTGTGGCGGTTCTTGGTTATGGAGTTCAGGGGCCGGCGCAGGCTTTTAATATGAGAGATAACGGCATTAATGTAATTATCGGTCAGGCAAAGGAAGATAAACGATATTGGAAAAAGGCCATTGCTGATGGCTGGGTGCCCGGCAAAACGCTTTTTCCTGTTGAAGAAGCGGTGCAGCGGGGCACGATTATTCAGTATCTTGTTTCTGATGCAGCACAGAAAATTCTCTGGTCCAAAGTTAAAGCCAATCTGAAAAAGGGCGACGCACTTTACTTTTCGCATGGATTCTCCGTTGTTTACAAGAAGCAGACCGGCGTTGTTCCGCCTTCTTTTGTGGATGTTATCATGGTAGCGCCTAAAGGATCGGGAACCAGTGTTCGAAGAAATTTCCTGGACGGCAGCGGCATAAACTCCAGCTTTGCCGTACATCAGGATTACACCGGACGAGCCATGGAAAGAACTCTGGCTTTGGGCATCGCCATCGGTTCGGGGTTTTTGTTCCCGACCACTTTCCAGATGGAAGTTTACAGTGATTTGACCGGCGAACGCGGCGTACTCATGGGCGCGCTGGCGGGAATGATGGAAGCGCAGTACAATGAACTGCGCAAGCATGGTCACACTCCCAGCGAAGCCTTCAACGAAACAGTGGAAGAACTCACCCAAAGCCTTATTCGATTAGTTGCGGAAAACGGCATGGATTGGATGTACGCCAATTGCTCCGCCACGGCTCAGCGCGGAGCTCTGGACTGGCGCCATAAGTTCCGCAAAGCGGTAGCGCCAGTATTTACCGAACTTTATAAATCCGTTGCGACCGGCAAGGAAACGGAAATTGTGTTGAGAGTCAACAGCGCTCCGGACTACAAAGTTAAACTGGAAAAAGAACTCAAAGAAATGCGTGATTCGGAAATGTGGAAAGCGGGAGCCGCCGTTCGCGAATTGAGACCGGAAAAACGGAAAAAATAACAGACGGCTCTGTAAAAAGTCCACCTGCGGAGTTTATCCCGGCGAAAGCCGGGGTTGCGTTGCATTTTTTGTCTAATGGAGGAACGCCCTGCGCTGTGCGGCAATCTTTATGAAACTTCTGCAGAATACCCCGCCATTAATGGCGGGGATGAATGCAGTGCAGGAGGAAGGGGGATGCAATCCCCCTCCTTGTTGTTAAAGATGACCCGCGGCTTGCCGCGGGGAGTTTCACTTATTAAGAAATTTGTTAAATTAAAAGGGAGAAAAAAATGAGAAGCGATCTCATGAAAAAAGGTTTGGAGCGTGCGCCGCATCGTTCACTTTTTAAGGCGATGGGCTACACAGATGAAGAAATTGCGCGACCGTTGATTGGTGTTGTTAATTCCGCCAATGAAATTATTCCCGGACACATCCATCTGGATTTAATAACTCAGGATGTTAAAGCGGGAATTCGTATGGCTGGTGGCACGCCTGTGGAATTTCCGGTGATCGGCGTTTGTGACGGCATTGCGATGGGACATGCCGGCATGAAATATTCTCTCGCCAGCCGCGAATTGATTGCCGATTCCATCGAGATTATGGCCAATGCTCATCCTTTTGACGCTCTCGTGTTCATTCCTAATTGTGACAAGATTATTCCCGGCATGCTCATGGCGGCATTGCGCCTGAACATTCCGGCTATTTTCATCAGCGGCGGTCCCATGCTGGCGGGAAAACTTCAGGGCACAGGCGTCGACCTCATCAGCGTTTTTGAAGGCGTGGGAGCGGTCAAAGCCAGAAAAATGACTGCCGCCGCGTTGAAGCTATTAGAGGATTGTGCCTGTCCTGGTTGCGGTTCCTGCTCCGGCATGTACACAGCCAATTCCATGAACTGTGTTACGGAAGCGCTTGGCTTGGGATTGCCCGGCCATGGAACTATTCCGGCGGTGCTGGCTTCCCGTCACCGGCTTGCCAAACATGCCGGGATGAAAATAATGGATTTGCTCAAGCGCAACGTCAGGCCGCGCGATATTTGTACTCTTGCCGCTTTTAAAAATGCCATCGCCGTGGATATGGCGCTTGGTTGTTCCACCAATACCGTTTTACATATTCCCGCCATTGCCCATGAAGCGGGAATCAAGCTCGATTTAAATCTCTTCAATAAAATCAGCGGGAAAACTCCCAATATCTGTAAGCTCAGTCCCGCCGGACATCATCATATTGAAGATTTGGATACTGCAGGAGGCGTTCAGGCCATAATGAAAGTAATCAGTTCCCTCGGCGTTATTGATGAAAAGGCAATTACAGTAACCGGCAAAACAGTCGGCGCTAATTTAAAAAACGCCCGTGTTTTGAATACCGATGTCATCAGAACTTTGAAAAATGCTTATTCACAGCAGGGCGGCATTGCAATTTTGCGCGGCAATCTCGCGCCGGACGGAGCGGTGGTGAAACAATCCGCAGTGGCCAAGGCTATGCAGATAAACGAAAGCAGGGCCCGTGTGTTTGATTGCGAAGATGACGCCATCGCGGCAATCCTGGGCGGCAAAATCAAAGGCGGCGACATTGTGGTTATCCGCTATGAAGGGCCGAAAGGAGGCCCCGGCATGAGAGAAATGCTTTCGCCCACTTCAGCGATTGTAGGCATGGGGCTGGATAAGACAGTGGCGCTTTTAACAGATGGACGTTTCAGCGGCGGTACGCAGGGCGCGGCAATCGGCCATATATCGCCCGAAGCTGCGGAAGGTGGACCGATCGCGCTGGTTAAAGAAGGCGACATTATTGCCATTGATATTCCGGCCAAAAAGCTGAATTTAAAAGTAAGCGATCGGGAATTGGCCAGACGCAGAAAAAGTTTGAAGCCGTTTAAACCGGCAATAACGTCAGGCTATCTGGCGCGATATGCGAAATTGGTTACGTCGGCCTCAACTGGCGCAATCTTCAAAGACTGACGTGACTGTCCCAAAACGCCCATTTGCGGCGTTGCGCTGCAAACCGCACTGCTCAACGTATGAAAATATACGCCTCACAGTACGTTTCTTGCGCGCCTTGCATCTGAACATTTTTGAACAGCCCCCAATTGCTGTTTTGATATCATCTTTGGTTTGGAATCGGAATAAATTAAGAAATCACTGTCATTGCCGAGCATCCGAACTAAAGGGTGCGGCGGCTTTTTGCCGTGTCCCTCTTGAGCGACTTGTTAAAGGTTGAATATTCATGCTTTTCGTCTTTGTACTTCGTGTATCGCCACGTAAGATGGGTACAAAGCCCATCAAGATCTGGAAACATTAAGGCATTATTTACATTAAAAATATTTAGGTGCTTGCGAATAGAAGAAAAGGATTCAGATGGAATAACAAATTTAGTTAGTCTATCTTTATAATTCTTATTTTTTTCAATGGCCACAAAGCGTTTACCGTCGATCAGTTTGTGCACAGTAAAAACTCCGGATTGTGCCGCGATCCGCTGTGTAATAACTGCAGGTCGATAGATTAGTGTTCGCCGTTTGTTATCAAGTGGAGACGTGCCTTCAGTGTCATCGTACTGATAAAAGTCGTCTGTTGATGATCGCAAAACCCAGAGCGCACCACACTTTTCGTTTTTGTTCTTCTTCTGCATATTAAATGGTTCTCTTACGGCAAACCAGAGCCCAGCGAGCGCACTATATGTCCAATCAAGTAATCTGGTTGATAATCCATGGTGTTGGGCTAGAGCTATCAAATCCCACTGCCTTGAAGGTGGAAGATTAGAAAATGCTATGCTTGTTCGGCCAAATTCTTGAAGAAGTAACTTCTCAATCTTTGCCACATTTCGACTTCTACTCCTTATGTTAACACGACCAAGTTTTGGCAATAATGGTTCATCACATGGTTGACCACGAAACAATAGATCGGCATGATTGTCATTATTTTCTTCCTCTTTCTTGATTTCTTCGACGTATTTGACAAGCTGTGAAACAGAAGTTATTGGAACGTAAATCATATTTTTTCTCTCCAATATTTATCTGCTAATTGTTAATATTCTAATTTCGTTTTTATGAAAAATACTATTTACAGTCTTGCAGCATAAATCTCACACTGATGCGATAGGTATATCTTTTGCAGGCCTTTTTTCTATTTTTTTGCCATAAGTATTTGGTGGACTCTTTCCAATTCCTGCTGATTGTCAACTTCCACGGAATCATGGGGCGTGATCACAACTTTTATTTTGTAGCCGTATTCCAACGCGCGAAGCTGTTCGAGGGCTTCCAGCCTTTCAAGCTTTCCTACGGGGAGTTTGGTGAATATATCGAGAAAATCACGGCGGTAGGCGTAAATGCCATGATGTTTATAGTAATCTGCTTTCAGGGATTTGTCGCGCACATAAGGAATCGTCGCCCGCGAAAAATAAAGAGCAAAATTCTGATGATCGAGGACAACTTTAACCGCGTGCGGATGGGTTATTTCTTCATCAAGAATAATTTTATAAATCAGTGTGGACATGACAATTGCCGGATCGTCAACCAGAGGTTGGATGACTTCGTCCACCTGCACCGGCTCAAAAATTGGCTGATCGCCCTGAATATTGACAACAATCGCGTCAGCAGGAAGATTAAGCGATTTTACCGCTTCGGAGATTCTATCTGTGCCGGAGCGATGCGTGGTTACCGTCATAATAGCATTACCGCCGAATTTATTTACCGCGTCGAATATTCTCTGGTCGTCAGTCGCTACCGCCACATAAGGGACGGCTTTGGCTTTTGCTACACGTTCGTAGACATGCTGAATCATCGGTTTCCCGCACAGGTCAGCCAGAGGCTTGCCGGGAAAACGGCTGGATTCGTATCGCGAAGGGATAATGCAAACAATATTTCTCGTCATGAATGCCTCCGTAAAAAACCCATATACTGCGTTGTGCAGTATCCTTCGTCATTGCGGCCTACGCTTAAATAGGCCGCACTCCTCAGGCTTTGCGCGCCTTGTCTCTGGAGTTTTTTACGAAGTCGTTTCTGACAATATAATTGAACAAAATGCATATTATTTATTTGTATTCTACACTTGTCACTTTCCTAAATGCGGGTCGTCTTTCTGCAAATAGTTCACCACATAGTCCCGCACGGAATCTTCCAGAGAAGAAAAAGTTATCGGACAACCCGCCGTGTGCAACTTGTCCATTTCCGCCTGCGTGAAGTACTGATATTGATTGCGCAGAGCTTCGGGCATTTCAATATATTTGATGTTTGTATCCAATCCCATAGCGTCGAAAACTGCACTGATCAAATCATTCCATGTTCTGGCCTTTCCCGTTCCCAGATTAAAAATGCCATTGATGTCATTATTCTTAAAAAACCACCACATAACATCTATACAGTTTTTAACATAAACAAAATCCCGCATTTGCCCGCCATCTTTATATTCCGGTTTATAGGATTTGAAAAGCTTCACCTTGCCGGTTTCTTTAATTTGATAAAACGCTTTATAAATCAAGCTCGTCATATCGCCTTTGTGATATTCATTCGGGCCGAAGACATTGAAAAATTTAATTCCGGCTATTTTGTTTTCCCATGAATGTCTCAAAACTCTTAAATCAAAAACCTGTTTGGAATAGCCATACATATTGATTGGTTTAAGTTCACTTATTTTACCGTGGTCATCGGAAAAGCCCTGTTTACCGTCGCCATATGTTGCGGCTGAACTGGCGTAAATAAAACGAATGTTGCGCCCAATTGCCCATTCGGCCAATGTCCTAGTATAGAGAACATTGTTTTCCCATAGATAATCCGCATCCCGTTCAGTCGTCGAAGAACATGCCCCCATGTGAACAATAGCGCTGATCTCAAAAGGCAGGGCATCATCGCAAAGCATATTTAAAAAATCGTCTTTATAGATATAATCTTCAAACCGGAGATTGACCAGATTTTTCCATTTATCGGTCGTTCCCAGACGGTCAACGATTATTATATCTTCAATGCCTTCCTTATTGAGCTTCCAGACAAAAGCGCTGCCGATAAATCCGGCGCCACCTGTAACGATAATCATGTGCTTTGCTCCTTTGTTTTTTAATGCAACATCTTTAAATAATACTGAACACGAATACTGTCAATAAAAAAGAGCAGTTCCAAAACATCCATCTGCGGCTATGCGCTGCAAACCGCACCGATCAACATATGAAAAATATACGCCCCGCGGTTCGGCTTTTGCGCGCCTTACATCGGGATATTTTTGAACACCTCTCCAAGCTAGTAATCTTTCAACAGTTTAAATGTGCCTGATTTATTGAATCCATGGGGATTCTTTACTGACGGTTAAAATGCGGCAAGGGGTATCCCCCTTAATCATCATAAAATTAATCTGCCTGCCTGTGATTCCACCCGAGCCTCGATGTGAAAAAAATAAATCCTGGCGGCAGGAAGTGCAGAGATCGGAGACATCTATATTTTCTTCGGGAATACCGCAATTCATAATTTGCCTGCGGTTAGCTTCGGCTAAATCCAGTATCCATTTATTTGTTCCGAAACAGGAGAATAAAAATTCCTCATTGTTTTTCTGATTAAAAAAAACATTCGCCGTTGTGGTGTCAACCTCAAAGCAGCATTGGCCGATAGCCGGACCTATTGCCGCCAGAATATCCCACGGAGATGAACCATATTTTTCGTAAAGCAGGCGAATAACTTTACCGCTTATTTCCAGCGCGGAGCTTCTCCACCCCGCATGAACTGCGGCAATGATTTTTTTTGCCCTGTCAACAATAAATACCGGCACGCAATCGGCTGTCTTGATGCAAATAGCCAGATTCTGGCGGGTGGTGATAATGGCATCATAATTCAGAGCGCCATCCAAAGGTAAATACTCGCCATACGGTTTAATGACAAAAATATCATCTCCATGAACCTGATTTAGGGTGATAAACTGATCCAGTGGTATGGCAAATGCCATGGCCAGACGATTCCAATTCTGTAAAACTTTGCTTTCCAAATCGTCTTCTTTGAAGCTTATGTTCAGAGACGAGTAATCTTCTTCCGATACGCCGCCGAGTCTGGTGCAGAAGGCATGAGTTAAAAAATCGCATCCGTTCAAAATTGAAGATTCATAATACTGTATGGAATGTTTTTTATTCATCTGAAACATTTGCTTCTACCTCGATTTATTTTTCCAATTATCAGTGGTTAATTAATAGGATTAACGATTAAACGCAGTTGCGCGCACAAATCAGCCATATCCTGGGGCATGTCCGCGGTAAATACGACCCGTTTGCCATTTGTCGGATGAATAAAAGAAAGGTGCGCCGCGTGCAGAGCCTGACGGTTAAATTCATTCAGCCTGTCCTTCAGCACGGGATTAGAAATAGCGCGGATTTTGGCGGAGTTGCCGTAAACGGCATCACCGATAATCGGATAGCCGAGATCGGACAAGTGCACACGAATTTGATGAGTACGTCCGGTTTTAATTTCAACCTCCAAGAGAGTAACCACGCCGTAACGTTCGCTTACCTTCCAAAAGGTGAGCGCGTCTTTACCCCGCTTAGTTTTTGTAGACATCTTTTTGCGATCAATAGTATGCCTGCCTACCGGCTTTATTATTTCTCCCTGATTGTCTTTCACATTACCCCAGACCAGCGCCAGATATTTTTTTTGCACCTCATGCTTTTCAAATTGATATGAGATATGGCGATGTGCGTCATCTGATTTTGCCGCCACAATCAGGCCGGATGTATCTTTATCCAGCCTGTGCACTATGCCCGGCCTGAGGACGCCGCCAATTCCTGATAGATCGTTGCAATGATACAGCAGGGCGTTGACAAGCGTTTTTTCAGGGTTACCCGGCGCCGGATGCACCACCATTCCCGCCGGTTTATTGATAACAATAATTGCCTCGTCTTCATAAACAATATTAAGAGGTATTTCCTGCGGAATGGCCGCAGCTCCCATAGGCGGTCTTTTGGTCAGAATAATCACATCTCCTTCTTTTAGTTTCTGACTCACTTTAGGGACTTTGCTGTTAACCAGCACATCACCTTTTTCAATAATTTGTTTGACATGCGAACGGGAAATATCCGCGTCGCTCTGCGACAGAAAGATATCAAGCCTCTGTCCGATCTGGCTTTTCTCTATCATGAAGTTTATTTTTTCAGGCTGTACATTTAAAGTGACCAAATTATTACTCCGATAATTATCTTACTTTTGTAATTACCCTATTTAAAATCGTCGTACCAGCGCAGACCGGCATCCAGTATTCTTTTTTCTCCCTTGAGGGAAAGAAATTAAAAGTAGAGTGAAATATTCTTAATTGGATATTATCCGGTTCAGACCTTCAAGGATGAAGGCAAATTCATCTTCAACTACGGTCCGCAAATCAATTAGTATCTCATCCTTATCCACTCTGACGATTACCGGCACTTCCATCTTACGCAATTTTTCTTCCATTTTGCTTGCCGGCACATTTTTGTTCTTAACTCCAACTAAAATAGTCGGTATCTTTTGCATGGGCAAAGACCCGCCACCGGCTACCGCGAAATCCTCGTGCATAGAAAATTTAAGTGAATCAAAATTTTCTTTTTGCAATCTGGTGATTAGTTTGAGGGCGCGTTTCTTAACTATGGCAACAGATTCGGTCAATGCCTTCAATGATCTTAATTTCTTCACCGCGGCAACAGGATTAAGATAATGGATCAACGTGGCTTCCAGCGCGGCCAGGGTGAATTTATCTATTCGGAGCGCGCGGTTTAAGGGATTTTTTTTGATTCTCTCCAAAACATCTTTTTTACCTACAATGATTCCTGCTTGCGGGCCGCCCAGCAATTTATCGCCGCTGAAGGTTACCACATCAACGCCGGTGGATAGGGCTTCGCGAACAGTAGGCTCATGTTCAAGGCCGTAAATGTCCAAGTCTATCAAACAGCCGCTGCCCAAATCGTCCATAACCGGAATGCCGCGACTTTTTCCCAGGAGAACCAGAGATTCAATATCCGCTTTTTCTGTAAAGCCGACGATACGGAAATTGCTAGTATGCACTTTTAAAATTAAGCCGGTATCGGGATTGATGGCTTTTTCGTAATCGCTTAAACGAGTGCGGTTGGTCGTTCCCACTTCGCGCAGGCGGGAGGCGCTTTTGTGCATAATTTCCGGAATACGGAATTCGCCGCCGATTTCAATGAGTTCACCGCGGGAAACTATAGCTTCTTTTTCTTCGGCCAGAGTGTTTAGGACAAGCAAAACGGCCGCGGCATTATTGTTGACTATTAATGCATCCTGCGCTCCGGTAAGAACGCAAATTAGCTTATTTACATGATCGTAGCGCTGTCCGCGTTCACCCTTAACCAAATCATACTCCAGATTGGAATAGCCTCTACCCACTTCTATAATTCGCTGCAGGGCTTCAGGACAAAGAGGCGCGCGGCCGAGATTGGTGTGCAGAATTACGCCAGTGGCGTTAACTACACGGCGTAAACTATAGAGGTATAATCCTTTTATTAATCTTTCGACTTCCCGGGCGACAGTTTCTGCGTCAGTATAAGATTCCGCCGGAATCTTATACTTGGAATTTACAATCTTTTCTCTCAAATTTTGCACAACCGTCCGGCAGGTTTCTTTAACAATGTCACGCGGCGCCAGATCATAAATAGCCTGTTTCTCCAGAATCAGAAGAACTTCGTCAATTTTCGGCAATTCTTTTAACATTTCTTTATTGAGTTCATTCATAATTCTCCTTCTTCGGCTAATTTTGTCGACTACGTCGTCGCCTTCCTCGGCGTATTAATAATACGCCTGTGGAGTCTCCTCCTTGTCGCCGCGTTGCCCTTTGAAGGAGAAATGGCGTAAATATTTTATAAGATGCTGGCCTGTTTACGGCAATAATCGCGGAAATTATTTACAGCGATAAAAAATTCCCGCATCATTATTACCCAGAGATAACGGCCGAGCGGTGTTAAATGCAAATAAGGAGGAAAATAGCGAAAAGCTCTGACGATTTCAAAGGCGGCTATTTCCTTCCACAAAGTATTAAGAAACTTACCGTTATATTTTTCCTGCAACGCCGTGATGTCCAGTTTTGTGCTGAATAATTTCATCATAAAATCATAACTCATTTGATCGTGAAGATCAAACTTGCGGGAAGCTTGCAGCGGCAGTTTCTCCTGCTCCAGAGAAGCGATATATTTCTCTATGTCAAAAGTATTGGAATAACAGGTTCCTTGCAGATAGCCGATAGCGCCGCTGCCTAAGCCCGCATATTCGTCGTAGTCAACAACATATTCATCAATCAGAGTTTTTTTGCGGGAAAAGCACCAGGCCGAAGAAAAATCATAATTATTTTCCAGTCGTCTGACTATCAGTTTGTATAATTTTTCTTCGCCTCTAAAATCAACTTTTCCTACGGTTTTTCCCATTAACTCCTGCGTTGAGGCTGAAATCATCAAAGGGTAAAAGGTAACTTGTTCCATGTTTAAATTAAGCAAAATGGCTAAATCCTCTTCTAGCATTTCGGATGTTTGTCCGGGGAAATTAAAAATCATATCGGCATTCAAGGTATCAAAACAACCTTGTATATTTTTAAGCCGCTCCACAATAGTTTCGCCCGAACCGTATTTGTCATGTCGCCCGATTATTCTAAGCAAATCGTCATTGAAAGTTTGCACTCCCACGGAAAGTCTTTTGACTCCGATTTGTTGTAAAATTTCAATATTCTTTGAATTTAAATGATTGGGATTCGTTTCTACGGATATGTCTGTTATAGAAAAAATTTCCCGCGCCAGGTTAAGAGTTTCAGCCAGTTCATCAATAAGCACGGTCGGGGTGCCGCCGCCGGTATAAATCCCTCTGAATTTATAGCCTTTTTCGTGATAAATCTTAATTTCCCGGCGTAACGCTTTAAAATATTTCCTGGTGAAAGTCTCTTCAAAGGTTATCCTGTGAAAGGAACAGTAGGGGCAGAGTTCTTCACAAAAAGGAATGTGTATATAGAGAAGCCGCTGTTTTTCATCGTTGCAGGAGGGCAAATCCGGCAACGTTCCCTCCTTAAATTTTAACGAGCGGGCAAACTCCCGTTTCGCCATGAAGGTAACAATTTGATTAATCAAGTTTAAATCCCCACACCAAGTCTCCTTCTTTGGCTAACTTTGTTAGCTGTGTCGTCGGCTTCCTCAACGTATTAGCTATACGCCTGCGGAGCCTCCTCCTTGCCGAAGCTGATCCTTTGAATGCGACTTGGTATTGCGAAATAGATTTTCATAAAATTTAGTCTTTATATTGTTTAGCAAAAGACATATGATAATTGCAAGCTACAATTCCTTTCCTTGAAATAACGAAGAATAGATGGTAAATGGCTCCAAAATAATTTTTCGGTGGTTTTATGTCCTCCAAAAGAGTTTTAACACTATGGAATGATAAAGGAGAAAACCTGAAGGATACTTCTACCCTGAGGAAAAAATCCGTTGAATTGCCAGTGCCTCTGGATAAAGAATCACGGGAAATAATTCAGACGTTAATAGATTCTTTTTTGGAAAAAGATGATGCTGTGGGATTGGCTGCTCCACAAATCGGTATTAACAAAAGAATAATTGTTTTCCGCAACAAAGGCTTTGAAGGAAAGGGTAAAATAAAAAATGCCAGCGATTTCGAAGTTATGGTTAATCCGCGGATAAATCAGACACGCGGTGAAAAGGTGACGATGCCTGAAGGTTGTCTGTCCTGTCCGGAAATTCAGGTTGAGATCAGCCGCTTCCCCGAAATTAAAGTGCGCGCTTTAGATGCCAAAGGGGAAAAAGTTAATAAAAGATATCTGGATTATGTTGCCCGTGTTATTCAACATGAAATTGATCATTTGGACGGCAAGTTGATTGTTGATTACGAAGGCACCATTTATTATCCCAAAAGCAAACAACAATTCTTTGAAAAAATTTTTAAATATTAGTCTGTTGAAAATTTTGGATTAAACCTTGAAATCTCTTCAGAGTTGTAGTAGTCATCTTGCCGGTAATTAATGCCGGGGGAATGAAGATATTTCCCGCAAATTAATTTTCCTCCGGAGAAGCCAGTTTCATGTTAAAAATTCAATGCCCTCATTGCAAGCGGATTGTGTTGGGGAATAATTCTTTCTGAAAGAGTTACTTTTTTGTGGCGATATGTTTGTTCCTCTTTTTGTTATTGTTTATTTTTAAATACGGGGTGAAATAAAATTGAAAAAAACACCGTTATATGAAAAGCATGTCGCTCTAAAGGCCAAAATAATTGATTTTGGCGGCTGGGCTATACCAGTGCAATACACCAATGTTATTGATGAACACAAGACAACCAGAGGCGCCGCCGGTCTTTTTGACATCTGCCACATGGGTGAGATTGAAGTTAAGGGTCCACAGGCGCTTGATTTTTTACAACTGGTTTTAACCAGAAATATAGCAGATCAAGTCATAGGGCAGGTTAAACTATCCGCTCTGCTCAATGAAGAAGGCGGTGTTATTGATGATTTGACCGTATATAAAATGAATGAAAATTCCTACATGCTGGTAACCAACGCCACACCCAAAGAACGTGACTGGCAATGGATAAAATCGATTCAACAGTCCAAAAAATTTGATTGCGATTTAAAAGATATCAGCGATAATGTCGGTAAACTTGACCTGCAAGGTCCGCGCTCTGAAGAAATTTTACAGAAGCTGACAGAGGCTGATCTGAAAACTCTGCGTTTCTATCATTTTTACGAATCTCATGTTGCAGGATTTAAGGCAATCATTTCCCGCAGCGGCTACACGGGAGAAGATGGATTTGAGATTTATGCCGATAGTAGTATTATTGGAGAAATCTGGGATAAGCTAATGGCGGAAGGAGCTATCTCTGGTATGAAACCAGCGGGATTGGGCGCTCGCGACACATTACGCTTGGAAGGGGGCATGATGCTCAACGGCCAGGATATGGACGAATCGGTAAGTCCACTGGAAGTACCTTATAGCTGGATCGTTGATGCGCGCAAGGAATTTGTCGGGTCTGCTGCGGTTAGAGCAAAACAAAATTACGGAATCAGAAAAAAGCTGACAGGACTGGAAATGATAGGACGCGGCATAGCCCGCCACGGCTACAAAGTTTTTCATAAAGTGCAGGAAATCGGCGTTGTGACTTCCGGAACATTTTCGCCCACATTGAACAAAGCGATAGGTTTGGCGTTTATAGATATTAATTTCAGCGCGCCGGATACGGGAATAGAAATTGCTATTCGCGATACAATGATTCCGGCAAGAATTGTGAAACTCCCATTTTATAAACGGGAAAAGCGATAACCCGTAAAAAGGTATTTTATAATAGCAGTAAAATCACATACTGCAAAACGACATATACCGGGACCTTTTTGTAAACGATCAAAATAACATTAGGAGGAACATCATGTCCAAACAAAGCCCCCAAGACAGACTGTATTCCCGCGATCATGAATGGGTAAAAGATAATGGCGACTCAACTGTAATCGTTGGCATAACTGATTACGCTCAGGAAATGCTCACGGATATTGTTTTTGTTGATTTGCCCGAAATCGGAAGAAAAGTTGTCCAAAAGGCTACGGTGGCTGTTGTCGAATCGGTAAAGTCCGTATCCGATATTTACTCTCCGGTTGGAGGAGAAGTAATTGATGTAAATAAAATGCTGGAAGAAACACCGGAGTTGATCAATCAGGATGCTTTCGGTGAAGGTTGGATTGTGAAAATGCGACTATCCGATGTGGGCGAACTAAAGATGCTGCTTAACGCGGCTGATTATGAAGAAATGCTGAAAGAGGAAAAAAAATAAAAATGGATTATTGCCCCCACACCAGCGACGATATAAATCGAATGCAGGCAGCAATCGGCGTTGCCAGCATTGATGAACTTTTTGCCGATATTCCACAAAAATTCAGATTAAAACAAATGCCGGATATTTCTGGTGCCTTATCTGAACAGGAAACCGTCGCTGCCATGAGCGATCTTGCCAGGAAAAATAAACTGCCGCAATTTACGTTGACGGGTGCGGGAGCTTATCATCACTTTATTCCGGCGGTTGTCGGGCATATTGTGGGACGCGCGGAATTTTATACTGCTTACACCCCTTACCAGGCCGAAATCAGCCAGGGCATTCTTCAGGCTATTTACGAATACCAGACCATGATTGCCCATCTCACCGGCACCGAAATTGCCAATGCTTCAATGTATGATGGAGCTTCCGCGATGACTGAGGCTGCAGTGCTTTGCGCGAAAATGTCCAACAAGACTAAAATTATAGTTGCGCGGTCGGTGCATCCCGAATATCGGCAGGTTTTACAAACCTACTGCTGGGCAAACGGCTATACAGTTGTTGAACTAGCATACGCGTCATCCGGTCAAATCGATTTAAGTGCTTTGCAGAATGAACTCGATGATCAGGTTGCCGCTGTGTTGGTGCAAAGCCCTAATTTTTTCGGCGTTATCGAAGACATTGCTCCTGTTGCTGATGCTGTTCATAAAAAAAGAGCATTTCTTGTTGCCGGTTTCACCGATGGCACAAGCTTGGGAATTCTTCAGCCGGCAGGAGCAGTGGGAGCAGATTTTGTCGTGGGCGAAGGCCAGAGTTTCGGCAATCCTCTTAATTACGGAGGCCCTTATCTGGGAATTTTTGCCGCCCGGGAAAAATTTATGCGCCGGATACCCGGAAGACTAGTCGGCGCGACAGTGGATAAGAGCGGCCAGCGCGGATTTGTGCTGACTTTGCAAACCCGTGAGCAGCATATCCGCAGGGAGAAGGCAACTTCCAACATTTGTTCTAACGAAGCGCTCTGCGCGCTAGCCGCTGGTGTGTATCTTGCCGCTCTGGGCAAAAATTTGAAACAGCTTGCCGAACTCAATATTTACAAAACAAAATATTTGAAAAATAAACTTTTGCAACTTGGGGGTTGGAAAGAAGTATTTCCCTCGCCTGTTTATAATGAATTTGTTCTACACTGTCCCGACGCAAAAAAGGTAAACAAAAAGCTGAAAAATGAGGGAATCATCGGCGGTTATGAACTGCAAAAAGATTATCCCGATCTCAAAAATACGATGCTTTTTTGCGCTACGGAAATGATTTCGAGAGAGGATATAGATAAAGTTATTGCATTATTGAAGTAAAAATAATTTGGTTCGTCATGCCGGCGCAGTCCGGTATCCAGATTTTCTTGCCTTATGCAGATTAGAATTTCTGGATTCCCAACCAGGTCAGAATGACAAAGAGGTCATTTATGCAATTGATTTTTGAAATAAGCAAACAAGGACGCAGTGCCGCTGATATTTCCGAAAGCGATGTACCTGTTTTTAATATTGAAGATGCAATTGACAAAAAATACCTGCGTAGTGATCTTGATTTGCCGGAAGTTGTTGAGATTGATTTAATCCGGCATTACACAAATTTATCTCGACGCAATTTCGGCGTTGATCTGGGATTTTATCCTCTCGGCTCCTGCACTATGAAATATAACCCCAAGGTTAATGAGAATGTTGCCGCGCTGCCCGGCTTCACCGGATTGCACCCCTATGTTGACACCGAATTTGCTCAGGGTAATCTGCAATTAGTATACGAAATGCAAAAGTATTTATGCGGCATTTTTGGTATGACAGAATTCACCCTGCAACCGGCGGCGGGCGCGCATGGCGAACTTACAGGCGTCATGATGATTAAGAAATATTTTGAAAAAAGAGGCCAAAAGCGCCGCGTCATTCTGATACCTGACGCCGCTCACGGAACCAATCCGGCATCCGGCGCGCTTTGCGGATTTGATACGGTGGAGCTTCGTTCCAATAGCGAAGGAGGCGTTGATATCGAACACTTGCAGTTTTTGATGACGGAGGATGTAGCCGCTTTAATGCTGACTAATCCCAATACACTGGGACTGTTTGAACGCAATATCGAAAAGGTCGCGCAGATCGTCCATGACAAAGGCGGATTGCTCTATTGTGATGGCGCTAATGCCAACGCTTTTATGGCTAAAACCAGGCCGGGCGATTTGGGCTTCGATGTTATTCAACTTAACTTGCATAAAACATTTTCTACGCCGCATGGCGGCGGAGGACCAGGCAGCGGCCCTGTGGGTGTATGTAAAGCGCTTGTTAATTATCTACCTGTGCCCCGCATTGTCAAAATCAGCGATAAATATAATTGGTCAGATAAATTTCCCGATACCATCGGTCGCGTTCGCTCTTTTTACGGGAATTTTAATGTGATTGTAAAAGCTTATACCTATATTCGCTCCTTAGGATCTGAAGGTTTAAAGCGTGCTACAGAAATGGCTGTGCTTAACGCAAACTACATTAAAGAAAAACTAAAACCCTATTATGATTTGCCTTATGATCGGGGCTGTATGCACGAGTGTGTTTTTTCCGGAAAAAGACAAGTTGCCGAAAATGCAGTTCATACAACTGATATTGCCAAAAAGCTGATTGATTATGGCTATCATCCGCCGACTATTTATTTCCCGTTAATTGTGTCTGAAGCGATTATGATTGAGCCCACCGAGACGGAAAGTAAAGAAACTCTGGATACCTTCTGTGAAGCCATGATCTGCATAGCCCGCGAGGCCAAAGAAAATCCTGATGGTGTAAAAAACGCGCCGCGGACTACGCCGGTTACCAGGCTCGATGAAGTACTGGCCGCGCGCAAACCAGATGTCTGCTGGAAAAAACCTTAAATCTTCTATGTATCCTTCGCCCTCTTGTGACCTTTAGGTTATGAGAGGAGAGGGAAGGGTTAGGGTGGTTTTTGTTTCTGTTTGATAAATTTTCCTAAAACGCAATTTTATGAACGAACTTCAAAACGCCAAACAAATCCTTCGCAAACCTTCTTGGCTCAAAGTTCGTCCTCCCTATTCCAATGAGTGCCGTAATATAAAATCAACTCTTACCGGGCTTCAATTGCACACTGTTTGTCAGGAGGCGGCATGTCCCAATATGGCCGAATGCTTTGCCAGTGGAACGGCAACATTCTTGATTATGGGAAATATCTGCACGCGCGACTGCCTGTACTGTAATGTTGAACATGGCAAACCCGCAGCAATTGACGAAAAAGAAATTAATCATTTAATAGACGCTGCAAAGAGGATGAAGCTGGAATATATTGTAATAACCTCCGTTACCCGCGATGATTTGCCGGATGGCGGAGCTTCGGTCTTTTCTCGTTATGTCGGTGAATTGCGGAAAGCTTTGCCTGACTGCAGGATAGAAATATTAATTCCCGATTTTGAGGGGAATCAGGCTGCGCTGGAAAAAGTTGTGTTTGCCAGTCCCGATGTAATCAACCATAATATGGAAGTTGTGAAACCAATGTTTGCGCGATTACGGCCACAAGGTAATTACAATTTATCGCTTGGACTGCTCAAAAAAATAGGATCATCTTCCTCTATTTCCAAAAGCGGTTTTATGGTGGGTTTGGGGGAGTGCCGTGAAGACATTTTGAGTCTGATTGATGATCTGGCTTTTGCATCCTGCGCGCGTTTGACCATAGGGCAATATCAGCAACCGACTCTAAAACATTGGCCGGTAATCAAATACTATCATCCGGATGAATTTGCCGAGTTTAAAGAAATAGCTTATCAGAAGGGGTTTCAATACGTGGAATCAGGGCCGTTGGTGCGCAGTTCTTATCATGCGGCGAAAGCACTTTAGTTAAGGGTTTCTTTATACAATAGCATTATGATAGAAATGATGAGGTATAAATATGTCTCTTAATTATGATCTTATTGTGATCGGTGGTGGGCCGGGGGGGCTGGCTGCGGTTGAACTTGCCGTGGCAAACAAAAAACGAGTCCTCATTATCGAAAAAGATGGCTGGGGCGGCACGTGCACACACAGAGGCTGTATCCCAACTAAAGCGCTTCTTAGTTGCAGCAAATATTACGCGGATTTGAAAAAACTAAAAAGAATGGGAATAAATATTTCAGATGCCTCCATTGATTTTTCCGCCATTAAAAAACATCAGCAGCAGATTGTGAAAGTTTCCGCTTTGGGCGCCCAAAAAGTTCTTGCTGACGCCGGAGTGGAAATTAAACAGGGCATTGGCGAAATTGTTTCTTCTCAGGAAGTGCGTTTCACCGATTCATCTGGGGGAAACGAAAAATTTTCTACTCAAAATATTATTATTGCCTGGGGCTCGCAGCCCCAGATACTTCCGGGAATTAATCTCTCCGAAAGAGTCTTAACATCAGATGACATCCTGAATTTAAATTCGCTTCCATCTAGTATAATAATTGTCGGCGGCAGTGTCATCGGAGTGGAATTCGCCACCTTCTTTGCCGAACTGGGCTCGAAAGTAACCATAGTGGAAATATTAGACAGGATTATTCCTCTTGAGGATCGGGAATGCGCAGAAATGCTGAGTCAGGAATTGACCCGCCTTGGTGTTGCCATTAACACTTCGACAAAACTGGAAAGCCTGAAAGATACAGGTAGTGGCGTTTTAATGCTGGCCCAGAAGGATGGCAAACAATTGGAGATTAGCGTAGGCTATGCTCTTCTCTGTACGGGCAGAAAACCTTTGTTAAATACAGAAGAGTTAGATAGACTCAGTATTGAATATACAAAAGCTGGAATCAAGATAGATAAAAATATGATGACGAATGTGGCCGGTATTTACGCAGTGGGCGACGTCACCGGCGGTATGATGCTGGCGCATCGGGCAATGCAACAGGCAAAAATAGCTGCCAGCCATATCTGTGAAGATAGGTCTTTTATTTATAACGAAAACTTTATTCCTTCAGTTGTATATAGCCATCCGCAGATCGCGCGCGTAGGCTATATACAAAAACGCGCTGAAGATGAAGGCTTATCCATAGAAGTTGTTAAATCCCAATACAGCGCGAACATTATCGCCCGTGCTGAATTGATGGGGCAAGGATTTGTTAAGGCTATTTTCAATCAGGATAAAATTATAGGAGCGACAATTGTTGGCGAAGATGCAGCGGAACTCATTTCCCCTCTGGCTCTGGCGGTATCCAACGAACTTACCAGAAAGCAATTGTGTTCATGGGTGATTCCACACCCGACGCTTAGTGAAATATTTGCCTCACTCAGTGATTAAACAAAGATTTTAAATGAAATAGGGGTCTATTATGAGATTAATAAATTATACAACTATTGAACCGACTCATTTCGATAATGATGCGGCCAGGGGAGTTGCCGGTCGTGTAGTGGCGGGCAAGGGTGATGGCGCGAATAATTTTTGTATGCGGATTTTTGAAATTGCTCCGGGAGGGTATACACCGAAACACGCTCATCCGTGGGAACATGAAATGTTTATTCACTCAGGCGTTGGAGAAATTTACGGCAACGGCAAATGGAATCCGATCAGGCCGGGAAATGTTGTTTTCATGCCGCCCAATGAAGAACATCAGGCTAGAAATAACGGCATGGAACTTTTGATTCTGGCTTGTCTGGTTCCATCAATCGCTCCTGAATTATAATACCAAGCTGTATTCTTTGGCTAACTTTGTTGACATCGTTGTCGGCTTCCTCAACGTATCAGTATAATACGCCTGCGGAGCCTCCTCTTTGCCGCCGCGTTATCCTTTCACTGGGGGCGCGACTGAAAAGGAGCGCAATAAAAACAGTTCTTACCCTACCGGGAATTGACGCCTATCAGGCGGCAGATTCCATGCGACTTGGTATAAAGTTTGTATGATATTGTCCTTAACCTGGGAATAACTTTACATATTCGGCTGCTTTTTCACCCGCTACATATCCGGTGGAAAAGGCGGCCTGTAAGTTATAACCACCGGTATCGGCATCAATATCCATCACTTCGCCGCAAAAGTACAGTCCTTTAATTAACCTGGAAGCCATTGTGCGTTGGTCTATTTCCGCAAGGGAAACACCACCTGCCGTAACTATCGCCTTTTCCAGTGCTAAAGGTGATTTGATATTAAAGCGCAGCGCTTTAAGGAGTTCAATAATTTTTCCTCTTTCAGAAGCAGTGATCTGATGGGCCAGCTTTTCTTTATCAATGCCTGTCAATTCGATAAACGGTTCAAGCATTTTGGCGGGCAGATATTCTTTTATGATGCCGCTGATTTTTCTTTTACTGGATCTATCCATATCTCGCTGCAGGCGCTTGCGCAATTGTTCTGGAGTTATGGCCGGTTTCAAATCAATCAACAAAGATACATGACCTTTTTCCAATGCTTCAACGACAGACAGACTCATCAACAAAATAATGGGGCCGCCTAATCCGAAATGAGTGAAGAGCATTTCCCCAAAACGGCTTTCAATTACCGGCAATCGTGGTGATTTTTTTTCTCCGCGTCCATAGCTGCAATCAGGCGTGAGCTCGGAATCAATTGAGTCCGCTTTCCCCTGAAACGCCGTTGCGCGGACATTGCGCAGACTTACTCCTCGCATGGATTGAGCCAGCTGTTGTTCATGCACAATCAATGGTACCAATGCCGGTTTAAGTTTTACTATGTTGTGTCCCAGCCCGGCGCTGATTTTGTAACCGTCGCCGGTCGAGCCAGTAGATGGCCAGGTGGCGCCGCCTGTCGCTAGAATCACCGCTTTACAGCGATAGTTTCCGTTTTGTGTTTTGACGCCGCAAACGGCGTTATCTTTTATTGTAATTCCGGTTACTTTAGTGTTCAGTTTTACCCGGACACTATTAACAGATAGATATTGTTTAAAAACACGCACAACATCATGAGCATCGTCAGAGACAGGAAATATTCTGCCGCCGCGTTCAACCTTTGTAATCAATCCATGATTTTTTAAAAAATCAAGCAACTCCGGACGGAAAAAATTATGAAAAGCGCTGAAAAGGAAACGGCCATTATTTCCATACATGGAAATAAAATCCTTCAATTCCGCCGAATTGGTTAAATTGCAACGAGTCTTGCCGCTGACCATAATTTTTTTGCCGCATTTATCCGTTTTTTCCAGGAGTAAAACTACAGCGCCCAGTTCTGCGGCTCTGCCCGCGGCCATAAGGCCGGCGGCTCCGCCGCCGACAACAATAATATCGCTATCCATTTTTTCTTCTGTATTCATATATTTGTATCACCGTGTTGCCGATGGGCGTAACATAAAAGGATATTATCGGTCAATCAATGAATTCAGCAGTGAACGCATCCCAGCAGTTTGCTGCGGGGTAAGTGAGCGAATATAGAATTATAATATTCATTGAGAATCGAAGCCTCTCTGCAGCTTGTCGCGGAGAGCTTCAATTATAATTTACCTTAAGAATCGAAGATTCTCCGTGGTTTATCGCGGAAAGGTTCAATATATCTGATGAATTATTCCCCACTGTCGGGTAATCATTCCCCATTTATTGAATAAATAAATGACAGCCGTTCCCTGTAAAAAAATATTAATCATTGATTTCATGTACATAGAAATTATTAATTAGTTTTTCTTTGTTGGCATATAAGTTGCTTTATTGCACATCAGAAATAATGTGGAGGTAGTTAATCATGAAGAGAGCTTTATGGTACATGCTTGGCTTGTTTTTTCTTTTGTCAACTTTAGCTTTTGCCACTGATAACAACACTTCCCCAGTTAAGGCTGATCCGGTTAAGATAAATATTGTAAAGGCCGCTAAAATGCATGCTAGAGGAAAAGTTGTCGAAATTTCCAATGAGTCCATTAAGATTGAACGTACCGTAAAAGGTACAATAGAAAATATGGAGTTTGCTTTAGATAAACCATCTACCGGTATCATGGTAAATGATTCCGTGAAAATAGCATACACGGAAAAGGATGGCAAATTAATAGCATCGAGAGTGGCCAAGGTCACTTTAAAGAAAAAAGAAGTTAAACCGTCTGAAGCAAAGTCAGCTTCAGATAAAAAATAGTTGTAGTTTAGTTGGAGTCCCTTAATTTTAAGGGGTAATATTAAAATAAAAAAGTGATTTAAGAAGGAGGATTTTGAGATGAAGCGTTTAGGATTGTTTGTTGTTGCATTGGTTTTCGCATTTTGCACCACCGCTATGGCGGCTGATACAATGGCCCCCGCTGCTGCTCCCGCGACAGAAAAAGCTGCTCCTGCAAAAGCAGAGAAAAAGAAAGTTAAGAAGATGAAGAAAGCAAAGAAAGCAAAGAAAGCTGAAGAGAAGAAAACAGAAGAAGCAGCTCCCGCAGCAAAATAAGGTTGTAAAAACTTTATTAGATTCTAAAGAAGGGACAGGTTTTTGCCTGTCCCTTCTTTTTTTGTTTACTAGCAAATATTTTTATTTTTGATATATATTAAAAACATGTTTAAAAACATCTTCAATAAAATAGTCGCTTACAATGATAATCTGACAGTACGTGTAAGACTGATTGCGCTGACTGTTGTTGGTCTTGCTTTTACTATGGCCATTTGGGGCTTTATTCAGCTTACCGCTCTGGACGGGATATTGGTCGATCAACAGGCAAAAAGACTTGAAGGCGTGGCCGATACAATCAGCACATTTTATCAATTTTTCCCGACAAAACGGGGCCTTCTGGCCCTTGATTCAGCTCTTAAAGACTCTATTCAATCCGATGTGCGTTTAGCAAGAATTGATATCTTTGATACAAGCCATAATGATGTCGATTATGTTGCTGGAGCAAGCCGGGTCCAATATGAATGGCCGGATAATATTGTTGCTTCCGCCAGAGATAAAAATAAACCGCGTTATGTTAAAATAGAGACAGAAAGCGGTCCGGCACTGGGTCTGCTTTATCCTGCTTCAGGAGAGACAAAAAATTCGCATATCGTTGTGGGTATTATTGGTTTTTCACGCGCGAATGCCGAAATTATAAATAGAGCTCAACAATTGCTGATTTTTAGCAGTGTCGGATTATTAATGTTTATTCTTCTGGTGTTAGGATTAAGTTATCGCTGGATAATTGACAGACCACTGAAGTTGATAATTCAGACAATTGATGAATTTCAGAAAGGACAATATATAAACCGGATTCCCATAGCTCACATGGATGAATGGGGTCAAATATCTAAGCATTTCAACATTATGGCTGATGAAATTCAGGATGTAATGAATAGAAACCTTGAACTTAACAGACATTTGGAAGACCGTGTCCACGAAGAAACACTCAATGTAGTTCAGTTGCAAAAACAAGTTACTGATTTAAAACAATTAACTGCTTTAGGACAGTTGACGGCTAATCTCGCTCATGATTTAGGCACGCCGCTTCATTCCATTGGCGGCTTGGCTAAACTTCTTTTGGAAAGAGGAGGATGGCCGACGGATGTAGCCCATAAACTTAATTTGATTGTTCAGCAAACTCAACGATTGGATAACGTCATTCAAAATGTTCGCAAGGCCACGCGCCTTCCGGAACCTCATTTTGAAGTGTTGACTATTCAGCAAATTTTAAGTGAGACGCTGCCTCTTGTCGAACCGTTCATGCAAAGAAACAAAGTGGAAATGAGAGTGAATATTGACGAAGCGGTCAAGCCTTTATATGTAGATCGTTATCGTATACAAACCGCGCTTATGAATATAATTCAAAACGCTCTGGAGGCAATGCCGCGAGGAGGAGAAATCAATATATCGGCTCAAAATCTTTTCCCCAAAAATTTTGAGTCTATAACTATCAGTGATACGGGTGCGGGAATGACACCTGATATAGTTGAAAAAGTGTGCGAACCGTTTTTCAGCACAAGGCAGGATGAAGGCTTGCGCGGACTGGGATTGTCAATTGTCCGCGACATCATCAAAGTCCATGGCGGCACAATGGAAATAAAAAGTTCGCCGGAACAGGGGACATCCATTATTCTTTACTTGCCGTTATCGTATAATCAGGAGCATGACCAGCAAAAACCTGCTCCAAGGCAGAACTGAGAAAGACGCTGTTAATATCCTGCCGGTAAAGTTCATGCTTTGAGGATAATTTTCATTTTGTTGAAGCAGATTAGTTATCCGCTGATAATTTTTCATCCAAAAGGCCATAACGGCGAATCTTTATACGCAACGTTTTCCGGTCAATACACAAAAGCTGTGCTGTTTTGGATTGATTCCAGGAAGTTTCTTTCAGCATTTGTAAAATCTTATCCCGTTCTGCTGTCTCTAACGGTGATAGATTCGATGTAGTGACTTCTTCTTTTCTTTCTTTTTGTTGCTGGAAATGCTCCGGCAAATTTTCCGGAAGGATTACCTCGAAAGGTGAAAGCAGCAAAGTTTGTTGCAGAACATTTTCCATTTCCCGAACATTTCCCGGCCAGCTATATGCCATAAGCAACTCCATTGCTTTTAATGAAATGCGTACATTGGGATAGCCGAATTTCTTCAGTAATGATTCAATAAGCAAAGGGATATCGTCTTTGTGCTCTCTCAGAGGCGGAACACGTAATCGTACGATAAATCTGTATAACAAATCCAGGCGAAAGCGGCCGGAACTTACTTCTTCATCAATATTTTTATTGGCTGCCGCCAGCACGCGCACAGCCACATGGTGTACTTCATGGCTGCCGATTCTTCTAACTTCGCCATTTTGCATAAACCGTAAAAACTTTCCTTGCAGAGCTGTTGACATTTCTGTGATTTCATCGAGAAGAACTGTTCCGCCTTCCGCTGATTCCAGTAATCCGGTATATTGATGACTGGCGCCGGTAAAAGATCCTTTTTCGTATCCGAATAGTTCCGATTCCAATAAATTATCGGGAATAGCTCCGCAATGGACTACGACAAAGGGTTTGTCCCGTCGTGAAGACATGCTGTGTAATGAACGAGCCGTCAATTCTTTTCCTGTTCCGCTCTCCCCTTCTATTAAAATACTGGCTGAAGCATCGGCAATACGCGCGATTTGTTTGTAGAATTCAACCATCATTGCCGATGAACCAATCAATTTAGGTTCTTCGGTTATTTGCGGTTGCAGTTTCATGCGCTTTTCCCGAAGTTCTCGTACATCAAGCACTTTCTTTACAATAGTGCGGCAGTCTTCGGGAGAAAATGGTTTGCTGATATAATCCCAGGCGCCCAGACTTATAGCCTCCATTGTCGTTTCCAGAGAACCGTAAGCGGTCATGAGAATAACAGGTAAATCCGGCCATTGTTTTTGTACTTGACCTAAGAACTGCAAGCCATCCATTTTAGGCATGCGAATATCTGACATGAGTAAATCATATGAAGAAAGATCCTGCTTCAGAGCTTCCTGAGCGGAGGTATAAGTTGTCACATCGTAGCCATCAAGCCGTAGAGCTTCCTGCAAAAATTCGCAGGCAACCGCATCATCATCAATAACTAAAATACGTTTTCCCATAAATTTACCTGTCTTTAATAACTGCTATTGTTTCTCATGATAAGAAAATAATTACATAAAGGAAAGAAAATTATTAAGGCAGGGTCGCGATAAAAAATCCCGAGAGTTTTCTGCTGCCTAAAGCATCCTGAGCGATTATTTCGCATTGAAATCTTTTTTCGCCGTTTTCTTCAAACTTTTTGACTATCTTGCCTCTAACTATTATTGTTGCTCTATCTTTTGTGTTTTCTACGTCATCCCAATCAACCGGTTCTGTCATACTCAAAAAGCGGGCATTAAATTTTCTTAAATACTTATTTTCAATCCAGGAAGTTATGGCTTCGCCAACAATACCCATAATTAACATGCCGTGGGCAATAACATTTTTCATGCCGATCATTTTAATGAAAGTTTGATCATGATGAATCGGATTAAAATCACCGGAAGCCCCGGCATAACGGATCAGCTGTGTTCTGGTAATGGGTGCGGAAGTATACACGGGCATTTCGTTTCCAATTTCAATATCGTTATAATTTACGTTCATATCTACCTAATATTTCCATTAATGTTGAGCGGTATTTCATTACCAGTTCGCCCCGCTGATTTATCAGATCTGTTTCCAGGACAGTGACATCAATAGTCCTTTTCCCTTTTCCCTTCGTAAACATATCTATAACTTTCATTTTGCGGGTAATGACGTCGCCGGCATAAATACTGCCAAAATATTCATATTCTTCTTCTCTGTCCAAAAGCTTGCCAAGATCCATACCCAAAATTTTAACTGTGCCCATCAATCCGCCTCCTGTCCAGAAAAAGGAACTCGTTGGAAAAGTCGGAGGAATT
Organism: uncultured delta proteobacterium; assembly: GCA_963811325.1. Classification (GTDB taxonomy): domain Bacteria; phylum Desulfobacterota; class Syntrophia; order Syntrophales; family Smithellaceae; genus Smithella. Next base: position 283,354 of record CAWEQT010000002.1, on the reverse strand, counting down.
GGTATGCCCTGATATCCCGCTTTTTTCGCGGCTTCCTCATCATAATATATCGGATTGATTTCTTCCCGGCTCTCTTTTTGAGAAACGGCAATGGCAAACTCGATAATTTTATCTTTCGTTACAGTGAAAGTATAGTCAGGGAATTCCATTCCTAATTTTGATTTGTCTGCCATTGTCTTCTCCGTATAATATTAATTAATATCATATTTATTTCAGAATGGCACGATTTAATTACAAAATTATAATTATCTGAATTTTCTTATCAAAGGATATTTTATATATCTTCATCTCATCTAGTAATGTAAATTTAGGGGCATTTGGCCCTAACTCAAGACAGCTCCCTGGGCGGCGGAACCTACCATTTTAACGTATCGCCGCATATATCCGACCGGAATATTGCGTTCGGGCGCTTTCCATTTGCTAAACCTCTCCCGCATTTCATTGTCACTCATGGCCACATTGAGGGAACGCGCCGGGATATCGATCATAATTTCGTCACCGTCCGCCAGCGCCGCCATCGGACCGCCTACATAGGCCTCCGGTGAAACATGGCCGATGCACGGTCCTGCCGTGGCGCCCGAAAAGCGGCCGTCGGTTATGAGCGCCACATTCTTGATGCTATATAATTCCAGTCCCATGGTGACCGCAAGGGTTTCGGGCATGCCCGGTCCGCCCCTGGGGCCTTCATAGCGGATGACGATTACCGAACCTTCACGGATGGTTCCTCCACGAATGGCTGCCAGCGCCGCCTTCGGCCTGAAATGCGTGGGCCTTATCTGGGATGACGGTTTCATTCTTGATAACCGTTTCAGCGATTATCTGTTCCACAGTGATGCCTGCTACATTCAAGGCTTCCTTGTGCAGGTCGTCGGCCAAACGTTTCATAACCGCCGGAACACCGCCCGCCATATAAAGATCAATCAATCCGTGCGGTCCGTTGGGAGAGATTCCGCACAGGGTAGGAATCTTGATGCCCATTTCGTTGAAGCGTTCAAGGGGGAGTTTCAATCCCAGTTCGTTGGCGATGGCCAGTAGATGCAGAGTGGCGTTGGTCGAACCGCCGATAGCCAAGTTTACCATAAGGGCGTTTTCCAGTGCCTCAGGTGTGATAATTTTCGCGGAGGTCAAATCTTCATCAACCAGTTCCACGATCCGCTTTCCGGCCGCGCGCGCCATTGCAAGCCGGCCGGAATGAAAGGCCGGAATGTTGGCCGATCCGGGCAGCGTCAGTCCCAAGGCCTCAGTGAGACATTGCATAGTGTTGGCTGTACCCATGACCTCACACGATCCGCATGTGGCGGCTGTGGCCGTAGCCAGCTTGTCGAGTGGGTCGGTATAGTATTTATGGTCCACCGCGTCGGTTTTGCCGGGCTTGAAACGGATATCCCAGGAATTGGGACCTCCCGTGACAAAAATAACCGGCATGTTCAGTCTGGCTGCCGCCATGATCATGCCGGGTATAATCTTATCGCAACTTGCGATAAACACCAGAGCATCGTAGCGCATACTGCGGACATGAGTTTCTATTATATCGGCGATGAGATCGCGCTGGGCCAGGACAAAGCGCATTCCTTCATGTCCCTCGGTCATGCCGTCGCATGGCGCGGGCACATTGAACTCGAATGGCAATCCGCCCGCGGCATGGATTCCTTCCTTGACGTGTTGGGCCAGCGTGTTCAGGTGCATGTGGCCGGGATTAAGCTCGGTGAAGGAATTGGCGATTCCTATGAAGGGTTTGACCGCGGCTTCATTGATGTCCACGCCAGTACCCTGGAAAATGGATCGTCTAACAATACAGATTGGGAAATCGCTTTCGTCGAAAATTGCCTGGCTTTTGGGTTTCTTCATTTTGACCTCCTCAAAATGGTTTTAGAAATGGAATCCGCCGGTGAACAGCCCTGCTGATAAGACGGATTCTTGTATTTAATGGAAAATGGACAAGATTGTTCTTGATAATTCCTTTTATGTAATCGGTTTTTTTGGAATAGTCCACGCGCACATTTACAATAACGGGTTACCTCTTGGCGGCGATAAAGCGGGCTTCGCACAAGGCAGGCGCGATATGGAATCCGGTATTTATTTATCACTGATTCTAAATCGTGTAAAACCTTTTATGCCATCCACTTATTTTTTTGAACTTTACCCTTCCCTTAAAACTTGAATTTTTCGCCTTTTTTTCTTGCATTGTATTTAAGAAGTTGTATATTTGTGCCACTTATTAAAAATCATTAAATGTATTTGGAGGCGGGGAAACTTATATTTCAAGACCTGACCATAAAATTTCTGCTAATTCCTCATAATTCTGAATCATGAAAGAAGACATGAAATGAATAAAAAGGAAATCTCAGATGGTACAATTGAACTTGTCGCAAGACACATCAATGAACGGAACAATAAACCGTCTAAAATTCCTATTATAACTATTGACGGTGAGACAGAAACACCGCATTACTTTGAGATAATTCCATTTGAAATAATTGATGATTCAAAAGCAAAAATTTTTGCTATCGATGGCAGTTACAATAGTCAGGAATTTTACAACGGCCTATCACTTGGAATCTTTTGGGTTTTGATAGTGATTTTCTATTGCAACACTCTTTTAAACGTAAAATTTATTTTATTCCATTGTCAAAGCACTATAAAGAGTTTTTAAATGGAGAAACAAAACAGCCAATTTTTACTAACTATTCAAAGAAAGAATTGATCGCTTATTGGAAAGAGCGCTGGCTTGAAAAGAGAAAGAACAATGATCAAATAATTGCTAACGTCCGCAAGTTTACACCTAATGAGTTTGACATTTAATAATTAGGCTAGAAACAACATACCAACGTCTATGCTTTGTAGTATCCTCGCTGGTAACTGCAATTCGTGCTCAAAACCTATTATCCTAATTCCTATTACTGAAAGGTTATAATGATCATTCCCGCAAAAGTTTTATTTTATCTCATCGAATTTATCAATATATACGCCGCCGTTTACTATTCCAATTTCCTCTTTTTTTATCTGCGGCGGACGTTCGGTTTCGGTGAGGTCGAGAATCTGTTAACGGCGGCCATCGGCGGCTTTGTCTATATTATCGCGGCCTGGCAGGGCGGCAAATTGGCTGATCGCTACGGGTGCGTAAGGATGCTCTACATCGGCGCATGCGTCATCATTTTATCGCTGGCTCTGGGCGCGGTGTTTCCTGCCCCAACGGCGCAGGTTGTAGTGTATTGTTTATGGACAGCGGGAATTTGTTGTATCTGGCCGTCACTGGAGGCGCTGATCAGTGACAGGGCAGGGGCGTCGCTGCCGAAACTGATCGGCATTTATAATGTTACCTGGGCTGCCGGAGGCGCGGTAGGATATTTCACGGCGGGCATGCTGATTGAACAATTGCGCATGACAAGCCTTTTCTGGCTTCCTCTTGGGCTGACAGTTGTCGAGCTTGCCCTGATACCGTGCGCCGCAATATGTCTGAAAAAAGAAAGCGATCTTCAATATAATAAAGATCCGCTAAAACCGGCTGTAAATACCGCAGATACAAAACTGTTCATGCGTATGGCGTGGATTGCCAATCCTTTTTCTTATGTGGCAATCAACACTGTCATTCCGTTGATACCCTCTATTGCGGAGAAACTTGACCTTTCCACCGGCATGGCGGGCATTGTCTGTTCAATATGGATGTTTGCGAGGCTCGCCGCTTTTGCGGCCTTCTGGCAATGGGAGGGTTGGCATTATAGTTTCCGGTGGCTGGCTGGGTCTTTTATATTGATGATATTATGTTTCTTCGGAATTCTCATGTCGCAATCGATTGGATTGCTGCTCATCGCGCAGGTTGGCTTCGGTCTCTCCATTGGGCTAATCTATTACTCATCGCTCTACTATTCTATGAACGTGACGGAGAATCAGGGTTCCAATGCCGGTGTTCATGAGGCAATGATCGGGACAGGCCTGTTTGCCGGTCCGGCCTTTGGCGCCGCCGCCCTCTATCTTGTTCCAACTGTCTTCGGCATCGGCGCCTGGTCTGTTGGCGGACTACTCTGCGCCGGATTTTCCGGTTTACTCTTTGCGCGATATTACCGGATAAAGTCATAAAGCGGGAAAGCTTATTTCTGTATAATAGCGCAGTGTGTTAATTGAAGGTACAGTATTTAATTGACACAAGATAATTCTTCGTATAATTCCGTCAAAGAATTGGTTAATTGAATGGAGATGTTTTATGAGTAATGCTTTAATCGGCCCCATGCGGCCTAATTTTCTTATTTTAACACCGGCCTGTGTGCTGCTGGGAATCGCTACTGCCTTTTGGTCGGGAGCCTCTCTTAATCTTTTATATATTGTCCTTATATTAGCAGGCGCTCTCATGGCGCATACCAGCGTCAACGCGCTCAATGAATATCACGATTTTAAAAACGGACTCGATCTTATCACCGTGAAAACACCATTTTCAGGCGGGACAAAGAGTCTGCCTGAAAATCCTGAAAAAGCTCATCTGGCGTTGATTACCGGTTTAGTTAGTCTTGTTTTAGTGGCCGTTATCGGTATATATTTCCTGATGGAACGCGGGCCATGGTTATTGCCTGTCGGCATCCTCGGGATTATAATCATTTATTCTTATACGCCGTTCATTACGCGCCATCCTATCCTGTGTCTGATTGCCCCCGGCATTGGCTTCGGGCCTTTGATGGTGATGGGCACCGACTTCATATTGACGGGCCATTATTCCTGGATTGCGGCGTGGGCTTCACTGGTGCCATTTTTTTTGGTCAGCGATTTGCTGCTCCTTAATCAATTTCCTGATGTTGAAGCTGACAGGCAATTTGGAAGAGATCACCTGCCCATACGAATCGGACGCCACTCCAGTGCTATAGTGTATATTATTTTTTTGATTTTGACTTATGTGTCGATTATCGCGGGATGTTTTTTGAAGGTGCTTCCTCCGGGAGCGCTTATGGGGCTGGTTACATTGATTTTGGCTGTTCCGGTGATGCGCGGCGTTATGCGCCATGCCGATGATATCCCTGGCCTCATCCCGTTTATGATTAAAAATGTGATTATCAATATTAGCACGCCGGTGTTTGTCGCCATGGGATTATTTTTTGCACGCCGGTAAAAATAAAAAAATGGAGAAACGTTTGTTTAAAAACAAACTGTTCTGGTTTTTCTGGGGGTATCATGCCTGACGAAATTGAAGTTCCAACAGAAAAGTTACATGAATCCATTCAGGAGGAAGCCGAAAAAACCGGTGAAAAGTGGGTATTTCTGGTAGCTCTAAGCACGGCCATCCTCGCCGTATTTGCCGCCTTGTGTTCACTGATGGCGGGCCACCATGCAAATGAAGCGCTCATTGAGCAGATCCAGTCCTCAGATCAATGGGCATATTATCAGGCAAAGGGGATTAAAACCACAGTTCTTGAAAGCAAAATCGAAACACTCCAGGCATTAGGTAAGCAGATCTCAGCAAAAGACGAAGAGAAGGTTAATGGGTATAGAAAAGAACAAAAGGAAATTGAAGAGCAAGCGAAAGAGAAGGAGAAGTCTTCTTCTGCTCATCTCGAGTCTCACAACATACTGGCCAGGGCAGTCACAGTCTTTCAGATAGCAATTGCGGTTTCAGCTATATCTGTTTTAACCAGAAGAAAATGGCTTTGGTATTGTAGCGGCGTTCTCGGACTGTTTGGCCTGATATTTCTTCTGCAAGAGTTGCTTTAACACAAGCTCAAAATATTTTCGCTATCAAGAGTTTTGAATAACTCTTGATAGCGTTTTCATAATGTATAGATTAAAACTCATCCTTCATGAATCTGCAAGCCATGAACTACAACGAGTCTTTTTATGGCTTTGCCGCCTTTTTCGCTGCCAAAGCTCCCATGATCTTCATGATGCACAATATGCCCACGATAAACAGACCCCCTCCCACAACTTCAACACCCATCCATACAAAGACGTCATTGGGATTGAACGCTGCGGCCGTGGCTCCCAATACAGCTACAAGGAAAAACATGAAACAATAGTTGTTGAATAAGATGGGAACAACTTCTCCAAGGGCAACTATTAAGTATACAAAAACGAGAATGTACACTAACTTTGCCAGCTCAAGTCCCAGGGAAGGTGCTGCGGCCTGGAGGAACATTTTGATGATGATTAGATTAGCGATCCCGAACAAACCGCCCACAAGAATATTATCGGCCTTTTTTGTGTCCATGTGCGCTTCAAAGAAAAAGATCATGATCATGAACGCCGGCCATGTCGCGAGCTTGAATTTGTTGAGGACGATCTCTCCAATTGCAATCAGGACGATAAGCAATAATCCGAAAATTAACCAATCTTTACTTAATTTTGCTATTTTTGTACCCTCCCTTTCGTTATTTTTTAAATTGTATCAAATTATATATGAACAATAAATATTTTTAAAAGCATGCAATATGGGTAGCTAATTCTGTGAAGGTTTATTGCCAATGAATACAAGATTGAAATCCCATGATGTTGACGGAAAAAAGTATTATCGCTATGCAAACAAGTTCAGAAAATCCGCCACTTCCGGAAACACATCACGGGTGATTTCACCTCTGACGATGCCATGAAGATGAAAGTGAATTTCCCGATATGTTTTGTCGGAAGATGAGATACGGTCATAGATTTTCCTACCGCTGTGGCCTGCTACCTTGGGATCATTGTCCGCCTGAATGATCAGCGCGGGGATAGAAAGAGTGGGAAGCGCCGCATATACCTTTTTCATCAGCGCCTTGACCTGCACGATGCTCCGTACGGGACAGCGGTGATAGTTGATATGCGGGTTGTCGGGATGGTTGGCGACAAAGTCCCTGCGCATGTTTTTGATGCCCATGGCGGAAAGAAACGAATTCCACCGGTCGAGTTGTTCCGCAAAGATGGACGAGATACTCTTGAACTTCAATGGTGCGTTGATGGAAATCACTGCCGTAAAATCTTTTGGCTTGGTGACGGCCTGATGCAAAGTAAGTCCTCCGCCTGTTGAAAAACCGGCCACAACGATTCGCCCGCAGCAGGTTTTCAGAATGTTGTGTCCCCTATTCACGGAAGCCACCCAATCACCATAGCTTTGCTGCGCCAGATCTATTGCGGAAGTTCCGTGTCCCGCCAGTCTGGGCGCATAGACAGTGTATCCTTGTGAATATAAAAAATCCGCTAATTCACGAACTTCCTCCGGTGCGGCCATGAGACCATGTATCAGAAGCACTCCGCGATTTGTTTCCGGATGATGCAGAAGATAGGGTTCTCCGATATGACGTGGTTTTGTTTCTCCTTCCAGGAAGTATTTTTTATAATCCCTTTCAAAAAGCAGGGATTCCTGTTGCATAAGTCGCTTACATTCGGCTGAGACTGACATTGTTATTGTTATAATAACCAGGGGTTGGTTGATTCAGGAACTGCCGTTTTATTAAAATAATTTAACGCCATCAGACGACTTTATGGAAATAGGCGCTATAGATCATAGCGTAGTGAAGCCCGCCGCCGATCAGTACCGTAATGTGGAAAAGTTCGTGAAAGCTGAAAATTCCGGGGATAAGCTTTGGTTTTTTTGTAGCGTAAATTATACCGCCCAGAGTAAAAAACATTCCGCCGGTAAACAGCAAAATTCCCTGCGCTAGGTTCATGTATGAAAGTATTTGTTTAAGAGGGAATATCGCCATCCAGCCCATGATCAAATAAATAACGGCATAGAGAATTCTGGGCGCGCGCGGGAAAAAAAGTTGAGAGATAAGCCCGAGTCCCACAAGTCCCCATTGAATAGCCAGGATGGACCAGCGCCACGTGCCATCAAGGTACATATAACAAATAGGGGTGAAGGTACCGGCGATCATGCAAAAAATGGCGAGGCGGTCCATTCTACGCCAGAAGGACTTCTCATTTTCTTCTTTTTTGAAGGCGTGGTAGAATGTACTTGCCAAAAAGAGAAAAATCATCGAGCCCCCGTATATCAGGGCTGTAATCAAAGCCGATGCCGAATATCTAGCGACCACCGCTAAAAATATAGTGCCGACCACCGCCGCGATGGCGCCGGCCAGATGTGAATAGAAATTAAAAGATTCTTGTTTCTTTATGCTCATGATTCTTCCCTTTTATTAGTAATTATTTTTCTGCTATTCAAGGGAAGATTATATTGGCCTGATAAAAGGATACCATCACCCACCCCAATTGCAAATGCTTATAACACATTTTAAGCAAGAATTCTGTTATTTTTTATTTCTCAATTATACTATGCCTTTGGCGACGGAAAAGAGTAATGGAATTCAGGGAGCCCGATGAAGAACATCCGGCTGTCGACGATAGAAACGCCCCTGTTTTTTTCATGGACAATAACTGGATTCAGATCTATTTCGGCGATATCAGGTACCGTTGCCAGAAGCTGTGACACGCGGCAGATTACATCGGAAAGGGCGTCCATATCCGTCGTCATCTTGCCTCTTGCCCCTTGCAGTACCGGATAGGCCTTGAGTTTTTTCAGCATGTTCATGGTTTCATTTTTTGTCACTGGAGCCAAACGTATGGATGTATCTTTGAATATTTCGAGAAAAATACCGCCCAAACCGGCAATGACAATTGGTCCGAAGATAGGATCCTGGCGGCCACCGACGAAACATTCCACACCGTCAGCCGCCATTTCCTGAATCAGGAAACCGTCAACGGTCAGTGGCGGCATAATATTTTCAAAAGCTTCGTTCATGCTGGTTATGGCCCCGGCAAGTTCTTCATGATTATGAATATTCAGCCGCACACCACCCACGTCGGATTTATGGGATGCATCACGGGAAAGAAGCTTTACGGCAACGGGAAATTTAAGATTGCATTTAATTGCTTCCTCTATAGATTTTACAGTAGTGCTGGCAACGCAGCCAATGCCTGAGGCACCAGTAATTAGCAGAGCTTCATCCGTCAGGGGAATCCGTTTTTCAGCGAGGCATTTGTTTCTGATTTTGTCGATCACCGCCAGATCGACAGGAGACATTATAATTTCCCCCCTTGTGTCCCTCGCAGTTTTTTCTTCGTAATAGGTGGCCGATACATCGAGAGCCTTGGCTGCCATCAATGGGGTGGCGAAGACTGGATATCCCTGGTTCTTCGAGATACTTAGCATTTCAGTGGCGTCGGTGTTTACTGTTACGGCCACAGGTTTTTGATATTGCTTCGCCAGTTTGCTGACATTGCTTAAAAAATCGCGCGACATTTGGGCTTCGTAACTGGCTATATAAAGATGATTGAACAGAACGCCGTCAACATCCGGCAGCTTCAGAGCTTCTTCCAGAATTCTTGTGAAGATGGTGTAGTCGAAGATTTCTCCCAGATCAAGCGGATTCTGATGAGCAATGACCCGCGTGTGATAAATTGTTTTCAACGTTTCGATAAAAGCCGGGGGAAAATCAACCAGAGAAAATCCGAATTTGGCGCAGGCATCTACAGTCCGTACGGCATGTCCGCCGGAACGAGAGAGGATGGCTACCCGTCTGCTTTTCATCAGAGGAAGCCGGATAATTTTCACCGCGTTGATAAGGTCGATATCGTCCTCCGCACGGATAACGGCGGCTTGTCGAAAACAGCCGTCGACGACCGCGTCGTCAGTGGAAAGGGCTGTTGTATGAGACTGAGCAATTTTGGCAGTGAGGTTGCTGCGGTTGGATTTTTGGACAATGATCGGTTTGTCTGATCCGATAGCAAGATCAAAGAAGCCTCTTCCGCGTTTGAAGCCTTCCAGATACATCGTAATGATGTCGGTTTTTTCGTCTTTGATCAGGTAGTCGAAAACATCAACTTCGTCTATCTGCAATTTGTTGCCGACGGCGGCGAATTTACCGGGAATAATGGCATTATCATCGAATTCTCTAAGGTAGGAACCGCCGACTCCTCCGCTCTGGGCAATCATGGCCACACGTCCACCTGACGGTGTTTCAGCAAAGAAAGCAAATGGCATCATCATTTTAATATCGAAATTCAACGTTCCGATACAATTTGGACCAATGAAGCGGATGTCGTAACGTTCGGCAATATCCAATACCTTTTTTTCCAGAATATGCTGACCTTCAGAGTATTCACTGAAGCCGCCTGATTCGATGACAATCCGTTTAATGCCTTTTCTTCCGCAGGCTTCCATATAATCGGGAACGGTCTGTGCCGGAGAAATGATAATCGCGACATCGGGCACCTCCGGGATTTTATCAACGCTGTCATAAACATGCGCGCCGGCAATATCTCCTTCCTCCCGGCTTACGCCGTAAATATTTCCTTCATATCCGTTGCGCCGGTTGTTCAACACGATTATATGTCCCAAATTTATTTTCTTTACGGAAGCTCCGATAACTACCATGCTGCGCGGATAGAAAAATTTTTCCATTTTGTTATTTTAATCCTTTCTTAGCCCACCATTTTTAGGCGATTAAACAGATCGTGCAAAACCGCAGGCAGATTATTTGCCTATTTTTGATTGAATACGGTTCTGGTATTCAATAATTTCGTTTCTCAGAATATTAAGATCGGCGATGCGGTCGTCAAGTCTTCGCAATTGATTGCTCATGAGTTCGAGGAGACGTCCGAGCACCTTGTCGTTGGATTTTTCAATCGTCCACATCGCTTCCAATTCCTGCATTTCCGATAAGGTCATGCCCATGATTTTCAGACGTTTGATCAGTTTTAGACGCCTGAGATCCATGTCAGTATAAACTCGGCGTCCCCCTTCAATACGCTTGATGGAATTGAGCAGGCCAATTTCCTCGTAATAGCGGATGGTACGTTGGCTCATCTCCAGTTTTTGAGCTATTTCACCAATGGATGTGAATTGCTCATTTGTTTCTTCCATGGTTTGTGATTCCTCTTTGGATTATGAGTTATATTGTTCTTTCAGATCCCGCTTTAAAATTTTTCCTGACGGATTTTTGGGCAGATTGTCAGCGATGAATACTTTCTTCGGGCATTTAAATCTTGCCAGGTGTTCCTTGCAGTAGGCGATAATCGCCTTCTCATTGAGTGATGCGCCCTTCTTCGGCACAGCCATAACCGCAACAATCTCTATCCATTTTGGGTCGGGCAGGCCGATCACAGCTACCTCTTCAATGTCCGGATGCTGGTATAGCACCTCCTCGACTTCGCGCGATGCCACGTTCTCGCCTCCGGTCTTGATCATGTCCTTCTTGCGGTCTACCACAGAGAGATAACCATCATTATCGAAACGTCCCAGGTCGCCACTGTGAAACCAGCCGAACTGGAAAGCATCGGCTGTTTTTTCCGGGTCATTCAGATATCCGCTCATGACATGACCGGACCGGTGTACAATTTCTCCAACCTCTCCCAGGGGGACGAACTTTCCTTCATCATCCATGAGACGGGTTTCCACATTAAGGACTGGTTTGCCCGCTGATCTCGGCTTCAAAAGCTGATCTTCAGGTTTTAAGATAGTGGCCACAGGTCCCATCTCGGTCTGACCGTAATAGTTCCAAAGCTTCAGACCGTGGAAGGCGACGGACAACTGCTTGATGATTTCTACCGGCATAATGCTGGCGCCATAGGCAGCTTTTTTCAGGCTGGCGTGGTTATAATTCTTGAATTCCGGGTGATTCAGAATTCCGATCCAGACAGTAGGCGGGGCGAACATATGCGTTATCTGGTACTTTTCAAGGAGCTTGATCATCTCCAGGGGATCTGCCTTGTGCCTGATCACATTGGTTGCTCCGATATATAGATAGGGTATGAGGAAGCAATGGAGTTGGGCGCAATGGAACAGGGGCAGGGCGTGGAGACTTACATCGTCGGTTTCATACTGGCCGTCAAAGATGCAGCTGTAATACTCCGACATGAGTGCCCGGTGCGAAAGCATGGCTCCCTTCGGTTTTGATTCTGTTCCGCTGGTATAAGGAATTTGTACTATATCTTCCGCGCTGACATCCACCTGGGGTTCATCAAAGGGCATGGTTGCCATTTCCGTGATCAGGTTGAAGAAGCCTTCAGGGATGATGGAATCCTCTAGGGGGCTGAAACCCCATTTTTCCACGGAAGAGAATTTATTCTGGTTTTGGGCGATAATCGGATAAAGTGTATCTTCTACAATGAATATTCGCGAACCCGAATGATTGATAATGAAGGCTATTTCCTCGGCATTGAGCATGTAGTTGATGGGGACCTGGATGGCGCCGATTTTGGCCAGGCCCATCATGCTGATGGGATAATAGTGGGAGTTATATGCATAGACCACCACTCTGTCGCCTTTTTTAATCCCGTAGCTTGTCATAAGATTGGCAAAACGCCTTGCTTCCCGTTCGAGATCATAGAACGAAAGTTTCGTGTCACGGAAGATGATGGCGGTCTTATCGCCATATTTCGTTGCCGCCCTGCGGGCCATATCTCCGATGGTATCACGATTGATGATGTTGCTCATATATTTAACCTTTCACTTCATAGTGTCATTAAGATTGATATTTTTTTTCAAACATTTCCTTCATTTTAAATTTCTGAATCTTGCCACTGGCTGTCATCGGGTAACCGCTGACGAACTCCAAGTATTTAGGAATCTTGTGACGGGCGATTTTTCCTCTACAAAATTCAATGAGCTCTTCCGCCGTAGCCGTTTGTCCGTTCTTTAGCTGAATGGCGGCCAACACCTGCTCGCCGTATTTCTTATCGGCAATACCGATGACCTGCACATTCATCACTTTGGAATTTTTATAGAGAAATTCCTCCAGTTCGCGGGGATATATATTTTCACCGCCGCGGATAATCATGTCCTTGATTCGCCCGGTCACTTTGAAATATCCTTCTTCATCAAGCGTACCCAAATCTCCCGTGTGAAGCCAGCCTTCCTTGTCGATGGTCTCTGCTGTTGCCTCCGGCATTTTATAATAGCCCTTCATTACGCAGGCGCTCCTTGTAACGATCTCACCCTGCACATTTGCGGGCACGTCATCGCCCATTTCCGGATCAATGATCTTGCCTTCGATATCGGGCAAAAGTCGGCCGACAGATGCCACGCGCAGCTTCACAGGATCATCGCGCCGAGTCATTGTCATGACGGGAGAAGATTCCGTCTGACCAAAGGCAATGACGATTTCGGGACAATGCATTTTCGTGCGCACCTGATTCATCGACTCTTCAGGGCAGGGGGCTCCGGCCATAATGCCCGTGCGCAGAGAACTCATATCGTACTTTTCAAAATCGGGATGATTCAACATCGTCACAAACATTGTCGGCACGCCGTTGATGGCGGTGCATCGCTCCGCGGCGATAAACTGAAGTGCTTTGAGTGCATCAAAAGATTCCAGAATGACCATGGTCGAACCATGGTAAATGCAATTAAGCGTGCTCATCACACAGCCGAAGCAGTGAAACATCGGCACCTGAATCAGCAGGCTGTCTTTTTCCGTCATGCCCATGACATCTCCAACCATTCGGGCATTGTTGACGATATTGTGGTGGGTCAGCATAACGCCTTTCGGAAAACCAGTTGTGCCGGATGTATACTGCATGTTGATTACATCATCATCGGAAAGAGAATTTATCCGGTCATCCAGTTCCTGCCCAGTTATTTTCTCTCCCATCTTGATCACATCGGAAAATTTGAACATGCCGGGCGTGTTTTCTTTTTTGCCGATATAGATCACGTTTTTTAAAAGCGGCAGTTTTTCCGAAACCAGAGATCCCGCTTTACAGGAATCCAACTCGGGGGCAACCTTACGGACAGTATCGTAAAAGCTGGTGTCCCTGTAGGTATCGATGAGAAACAAACTCGTGGAATCAGACTGCTTTAGAATGTATTCCAGTTCATGGGTTTGATAATTTGTGTTGATGGTAACCAGCACGCCGCCAGCCATTCCCAGAGCCGACTGCAGATAAACCCATTCGGGAACATTGGTCGTCCAGACGGCGACATGATCGCCGCGCTCAATGCCCATCGCCATGAGTCCCTTGGCGAGATCCTGGCATGTTTTGTAAAATTCGAGGTAAGTCTGCCGGATGCCGAACTCCGAAGAAACAAGCGCCATATTTTCCGGATGGCGTGTGGCTGTATCTTTGACTAGCGGCCCTATCGTTTTATTAACAAAATCTGACATTGTAAAACCTCCCAGCCTTTGATTATTTATGATTAAAACCCGCCATAGAATACCACTTTGCGTAAAAATAGCAGCGGAGATATATTTTTAATATTACAAGCATTTTTCATTTTAAGGCCACCTTACGTTAACTGGCACAATATAGATAGAAAATATTTCTGTCAAGTAATTTTAATAACGTCGAGAAAGTCAGATGTTTTCTTAATTAACATGGCAAAACGATAGTCACAGAAATAGTTTGCGCATTGGTCGTGAAGTATGATTATGTGCTGTAAAATTATTTTTAGAGATGGACGGTTTATGGAAAAGACGCTTTTGCTTTTATTTTTAAATTTATTTCTTGGCCGGATAATCTGGAGGTTTATTTTACAACAACTCAATATCAGACATTTGCGAAATCATGGCAAAGAGATTCCGCCTGTTTTCCATGGAGTGATTGATGAGACAACTCTGGAGAAGATGGTGGATTATACTTATGACAATTCGCGGCTGGAGACTAAGGAAAATTTAACGGAGGATATTCTGGAACTTGCCATATTGTTTCTTTTATTGCCTGCGCTTGTCGGCAAATTGGCGGGATTACAATTGCACATAATCTGGCAGGCGCTGATTTTTTTCGGGGTGTTGGCGGTAATCGGCGGTGTTGCCGGAATTCCCTTTGATCTTTACCATACTTTTGTTTTGGAAAAAAAATATGGCTTTTCAACAATTACATGGCGTCTCTGGCTTACCGATCTGATAAAGTCCGCTATTATTTCGACTGCTTTAATGGGATTTATGCTTGCCGCATTTATGGCTTTTATTCTTTATCTGCCAAAAAGCTGGTGGTTCTGGGCCTGGATATTTTTTACTGCGTTTGAAATTTTACTTCTTTGGATTTACCCTGTGGTAATCGCGCCGCTCTTTAATAAATATGAACCAATAAAAGATGAGCTTCTTAAAGAAAAAATCACATCATTGATGGCGAAAGTCGGATTAAAGGCTAAAGGAATTTATCAGGTTGATGAAGGCAAACGTTCCAAACACACCAACGCCTATTTTTCCGGCATCGGCAAAACCAAGCGCATTGTTCTATACGACACCTTGCTGGCTTCTCATTCTCAGGAAGAAATACTGGCCATGCTCGCGCATGAAATCGGCCACTGGAAAAAGAAGCATATCTTAAAACAATTGATATTTATGGTTGTCGCGTCTCTTATTGGTTTATATTTTATTTATCTGGTTGTGAACTGGCCGCCTCTATACAGAGCGTTCGGATTGAAATACACACCTGTTTACGCCGGGTTGTTATTGGTTTCTCTTTACTTGAGTTGTGCTGGATTTTTCTTGAGTCCCATTGGCGCGGCAATAACGCGCCGATATGAACGTGAGGCCGATAAGATGGTCTGTGAGTTGACAGGAATTTCCATTCCTATGGTTAACGCCCTCAAACGATTGGCAAAAGACAACCTGACAAATCTGCATCCCCATCCTTTGTATGTCTGGTTTTATTATTCTCATCCTCCGCTGATAGAACGGATTGAATATCTGCAGAAAATAGACAAATAGAACCCTTGTTCAAGGGTTCTATTTGTAATCTTATAATTTTGTGAAAAATTTAATGGAGGGTTATTTTTTCCCGTAGCCGATGGTTTTGGCTGCATCAACGATAACGTCAAGAACGGAAGGATCGTCAATTGTAGACGGAACCACATAATCTTTGCCGTCAACTATTTTGCGCATGGTGCTTCTAAGAGTTTTTCCTGAGCGCGTTTTCGGCAGTGCCTTGACTATGGCGGCTTCTTTGAAACACGCCAGCGCTCCTAGTTCCGAACGAACCATCTGGACAAGTTCCTTGATAATGTCTTTTGGGTCACGGTTCACGCCCGCTTTCAGTACGACAAATCCCACGGGAACCTGACCTTTTAGTTGATCCTCTGCGCCGAAAACAGCGCATTCCGCGACGTCCTTGTGCTTGGATACGATTTCTTCCATAGCGCCGGTAGACAAACGATGTCCCGCGACGTTGATGACATCGTCAATACGTCCCATAATAAAGATATAACCATCCTCATCGAAGCGTCCGCCATCGCCGGTTACATAATAACCGGGCCTTTCCGTGACGTATTCCAGATAACGTTTGTCATCCTGCCATAGCGTGGGCAGACATCCCGGAGGCAGGGGGAGCTTGATTACTACGGCGCCTTCTTCTCCATTGGGGAGCTGATTTCCATCGGAATCGAGTACCTGCACATTATAGCCCGGAACAGGCTTTGTCGGTGATCCCGCCTTGATGGGAAACGGTTCGATACCCATGCAGTTGGCCGCTATTGGCCAGCCGGTTTCCGTCTGCCACCAATGATCCACCACGGGAATCTTCAGCATGTCGCTGGCCCAGTGATAGGTGTCAGGGTCGAGGCGCTCACCCGCCAGAAAAAGATATCTCAGACAATCGATATCGTATTTTTTCAGATAATCGCCGTTGGGGTCTTCCTTTTTGATGGCCCGGAATGCCGTAGGAGCCGTGAAAAGAACAGAAACGCCGTGTTGTGAAATAACGCGCCAGAAAGCGCCAGGGTCCGGTGTACCGATTGGTTTACCTTCATAAACAATAGTGGTGCAGCCGTAAAGCAGGGGAGCATAGACAATATAGGAATGGCCGACAACCCAGCCGACATCGGATGCGGCCCAGAAAACTTCGCCCGGATTGACATCATAGACGTACTTCATTGACCATTTCAGAGCAACGGCATGACTGCCATTATCCCGCATGACGCCTTTGGGCTTGCCCGTTGTTCCTGAAGTATAAAGGATATATAGAGGATCTGTCGCGGCTACGGAGACACAGGGCACAGCCTTTGCGTCGTTAATCAGAGAGTTCCAATCCAGATCGCATGACGCTTCCAGCTCCGCCTGCACTTGCGGCCGTTGATAAATAACGCATTTCTGAGGTTTGTGAGCGGCCAGTTTGATGGCTTCATCCAGCAGCGGTTTATAAGGAATAGTCTTTTTCCCTTCGATACCGCAGGATGCGGAAATCATAACTTTGGGCTTGGCGTCGTCAATGCGAATAGCCAGTTCGTTGGGAGCAAATCCGCCGAATACAACGGAATGAACTGCTCCAATGCGGGCGCAGGAAAGCATGGCGACTAGGGCTTCAGGTATCATGGGCATATAGATAATGACCGTATCGCCCTTTTTGACACCCAGTGTATTGAGGGCCCCGGCAAATTTTGATACCCGATCCAGTAATTCTTTATAAGAAATTTTTTGAACAGTATTTGTTACAGGACTGTCATAAATAACAGCGGCCTGTTCTCCCCTCCCCGATTCAACCTGATAGTCAAGAGCGTTGTAGCAGGTATTTAATTCTCCTCCGGCAAACCATCTATAAAAAGGTTTTTTACTGTCGTCAAGAACCTTATCCCATTTCTTGTTCCAAATGACTTCTTGTGCCGCTTTTCCCCAGAAAACATCGGGTTGATTAATGGATTGAGAATAGATTTCCTTATACTTTAATTGATTAGCCATATTCATTCCTTTTTGAATTTAATTCCAATTCGATTTCTTTGGCTAACTTTGTCGGCTTCCTCGACATATCAATAATACAACTGCGGAGCCTCCTTCTTGCAGCCTCGTTATCCTTTGAAAAGCGAAATGGTATAGATTTTGTGTATAGGCATATCAGATTGAAATTGAGTTTGTCAAAGATAATAATCAAAGGTACTAAACACCACTTATGCGGGATTGTTCGACTCACAAATTTTAATGCGTTTCACTTTTAAAATTTGAGTCTCACAAAAAGCACGGCTTTTTGCATTCAGAGCCGTGCTTCGTTAATTCAGAAAACTTCAGGATTTATCAGACTTTGATATTACCTTTTTTCATCATTTCTGTCGGTTTGAAAACTTCCAGCTTGAATTTATTGTAGAGTTCTTCTAGTTTTGCCACGAGAACCGGATATCCGATACTCTGCGCCAGAGTAAAGGGACCGAAAGGAGATCCGCCGCCATTGGCCATTGCCAGATCCACCTCAGCCGGGCTTGCCGCAACGCCTTCAGCCAGAACTTTGGTTGCTTCGTTAACCTGCGTAGCAATCAGGTGATTGATATCGTATGTCTTGGTTGCTTTGGACAGATCAATGGTTGGTCTTCCGGCGGACCAGTCATAAACGCCTTTGCCGGTCTTTTTGCCCAGCGTGCCGGCTTTGAGCATAGCGTCCATAGCCGCGGATGGTTTGTATTCGGGAGAGAGAACTTTCGAAAAATAATCAAGACTGTGATAAGCGATGTCCACTCCTACAAAGTCCATAAGCTCAAATGGAGTCATGGGCATAAGAGGTTTCATAGCGGCGTCAAATTCTTCGGGAGAGGGTTTGCCTTCCTGCAAAACCAGGGATAATAAAAGTGTTGAAGGTTCGTTGATACGGTTGAAAATGAAACCTGGAGAATCTTTGTGCACAATAACTGGCACTTTCTTCATTTTTTTAGCCAGATCGTAACCTATCTGAACTGCTTCGTCTGATGTCTTGGCACCTTTGGTAATTTCTACGAGCTTCATCAGAACTGCCGGGTTAAAAAAGTGATAGCCAATGACTTTATCCGGTCTGCCGGTTGCCTTTGATATTTCGGTGATGCTGATGTTCGAGGTATTGGATGCCAGAATCGCGTGTTTTGGGGCATACTTATCAAGTTCAGAGAAGACGCTCTGTTTAATTTCCAGTTTTTCCGGAACAGCTTCGATGATAAAATCGACATCTTTTACTGCTTCTTTAAGGTCAACCATGGGAATAAGCCGTGCCAGAGATGCATCATGATCCTCTGGGGTTATTTTCCCTTTTTCTTTGAATTTGGCAAGGCTGCTCTTGACACCGGCAACGCCGCTATCAACAAATTTCTGTTCGATATCCCTCAGAACTACCGTATATCCTGCCATGAGACCGCAAGTGGCAATTCCGTTGCCCATAGCTCCCGCACCAATAATTGCGATTTTCTTCACATTCTCAAGTTTCATGGTGACTCTCCTTATTGTTATTTTATTCGATAAGAATGCCTTTTGTCAGGCAGCAATTCTTTTTCCAGTAAGTGGAGTATAGGTAATAGAAGGCTTGACTGTCAAGCGAAAAAGGATTAATATTGCATTTAGTTTAAGCTTTTTAACGAAATCATAAAAAGTCCTCAAAACCTTTTCATGAAATCCTTAAACGAAGTGGGCAAAATAAACAAAGGACTATAATTTTACGGAGGATGGGGAAATCGATCTTTGAGAATTGCTTAAATATCAGAAGCAGATAAGAGACATTTTGAAGCCTAATTTCAAGGCTGCGTCGCTGCCTGCAAACAGGAAGACGATTCTTCTTCATAAATACCTGCACCAGCACCAATGCAGCAAAGGCTGGATAGCATCTGGTCCTCAAAGGTAATGGGTTTGAATTGATTCATCTTGCGTATGTTTCGATTTGAACATCCGATAATCGAAATAAAATCTTATTCGCATTGTGAAAGATTTTATACATATCAGCAGTATTCTTTTAACATTATTTTTAACAATCTTTTAAAAAACACAATAAATACAAATATCTTTAATATCATGATGTATTTCTGATTCATGGCACGGATTGTGCTTTTATTTGATAAATTTATTATTGTTATTATATATATTTTAAGATAGGTTTAATCACTAAATGGGAAGTTAGACTAAATGAAAGATAATAAAAACATAGCTGTCGTTTTTCCCGGACAGGGTTCGCAAAAGCCTGGAATGGGCAAAGATTTTTATGAACAGATTTCTGTATGCCGACAAACTTATGAAGAAGCGGCCGATGCTTTGGGCTGGGATGTTTGTGCCATGTGTTTTGGCGAAGATAAAAGGCTGAATCTTACCGAATACACACAGCCTTGCATTGTAACGACGGAAATATGCATGTTGCGTGGATTGACCAAGCGTTACGGTTTCGCGCCTGATTATTTCGGCGGTCATTCTCTGGGCGAATTTACGGCTCTTGTTGCCGCTGGAGTGATGTCTTTAGCTGAAACTTTAAAAATAGTTCAAACACGTGGGAAATTAATGCAGGAAGCTGTTCCGATAGGTGTTGGCGGTATGGCTGCGGTTATTTCCGAAAATATAGATATTGATATGCTGGAAAAAGCAATGCAGGGTCTAGAGGCTGATGTCGCCAACATTAATTCCGCTAATCAGGTTGTTATAAGTGGTGAGTTACCTGCGCTGGACGAAACGGAAAAAAAATTGACGCTAAACTTTTCCGCTGAAAAATCATTTAGGTTTGTCCGTCTTAATGTCAGCGCTCCGTTTCACAGCCGTTTAATGAAATCAATAGAAAACAGTTTTTCCGATACTTTGGAGAAATTCGGTAAAAATTTAGACCCACGGAATGCCGTTAAAGTAACCTCGAATTTTACTGGGAGTTTCCATTTAAATGATATTTCAGATATTAGAAAAAATCTTGTGAATCAAATCAGCAATACTGTGAATTGGCGAAAAAATATGCAGGGTTTGGCGTCAAAGGCACAGGAAGTATATGAAATCGGGCCGGCGCGTCCTCTGCGCGATTTTTTTAAAACGATAAGAGTTGCCTGCCAGTCAATAACCGGGCTTACTGCGGCCGATAAAATTTTAAAGTAACAAATTAATCAACAAAGAAGAAGCGATATAATTTAGGAAAGAAGCAAAGATTTTGAATAAAGCAGAAAATAATGATAAAATTTTTGTAAACGAAATACGGAATTGAATCGCCAGCAGAGGCTGTAGTAAATAATTCCCATAAAAAAGGTGTCGCCACGTAAAAACAGCAACAAAAGAAACTCCTTTTTTGAGGATATTCATAAAAGGAGTTATTTTATAAATTTATTTCTAAAAATAATGGAGACGAAAGGTTTGGCTTATGGATTTTAGTCTTAATGAAAATCAATCATCGTACCTGGATACTGTGCGCAAATTTGTAAAAAATGAAATAACTCCGAATATTCTGGAGATGGAAAAAAATCATATTTTTCCGTGGGACATCATTAACAAAGCATGGAAAACCGGCCTTATAAATTTGAGTATTCCTGAATCTGTCAAGGGTTATGAAATTGACGCGTTTACTTCAGCTCTGATTATTGAAGAGCTTTCCTATGGCGATACGGGCATCTCTACTTCAGCTATGTGCAATGATTTAGCCAATGTTGTTATTGGCCTGCATGGCACGGATGAACAAAAAAAATTATTTCTCAAACCTTTTGTCGAGAAACCTGTTCTGGCTTCTTTTTGTTTAACGGAACCTAATGCCGGTTCGGATAATTCAATGATGACCAGTTTTATTACCAAGAGGGATGACGGCAATTATGTTTTAAACGGTTCCAAGTGTTTTATTACCAATGCTTCCTTTGCTTCTCAATACACTGTTTTGTGCAAAACGGGAAAACCGAATGGCAATTTTATGGCTTGCGTTATTGTACCGGTGGAACCAGTCACTTCCGCTGATATTCCCAATATGGGGAATTCTATAAGAGAGATAAGCGTTCCGACTGGCGGGAAGATAATAATCGGCAAGCCGGAGGATAAATTAGGGCAAAGACTTTCCAACACAGCCAGCGTGACTTTTGAGGACGTTATTATTCATCCGAATCAGATTATTGGCGACAGGCGTCTGGGTTTTAAATATGTTGTTGACGTTCTGGACTATGCCCGGCCGATGGTTGCCGCGATTGGTCTCGGTCTAGCTAAAAGGGCGTTTGCGGTTACACTGGAATATACACGGGAACGCAGGCAATTTGGCAGTAGAATTTGCGATCTTCCCGTGGCCAGAGAAATGCTGACGACCATGTGGAAAAAAGTGGAACTGGCCGAAATGGCTCTTTTCAAGGCGATTTTTAAAATTCAGGAAAAAGCGAAGGATGCTGGAATTTATGCTTCTCTGGCTAAAAACACGGCCGCCGAAGCCGCTGTCTTTTGTTCGACCGAAGGCCTTCATCTGCATGGCGGTTATGGTTTTTCAACCGAATATGAGATTTCCAAACTTGCGCGTGACGCTCACATTATTGACATTTATGAGGGTGTCCGCGAAGTGCAGAATATGATTATAGGACGAGAGATTGTTTAAAATGCTTTATCTTCACTCTATGGGGCATTTTAATCCGGAAAATATTCTTTCCAATAAATTTCTAGAAGATCTGGATATCGGCACCACCAACGAATGGATTATGGAACGTGTCGGCGCGGGATTAACCTGGGCATATATGATGTTGAAAGTGGAGAGCGAACGATGATTGAAAAACTGGTTGCTTTAGTGACAGGCGGCACAACAGGAATAGGAGCAGCATGCTGCCGGGCTCTTGCGGCTGAAGGGTTTTATGTCGTCATTCATTTCAATAAAAGCGCCGGGCAGGCGCAGCAGTTGTTGGAAGAAATAAAAGAATGATTTTTAATTCAAGCCGATTTGGCCGATATTAATCAATGACACAATGATCGGAAAGCTGAAAGATGCTGCCGGCCGCATTGATGTTCTGGTCAACAATGCCGGCCAATCTATTAATGCCGATATTCTTTCCATGAAAATAGAGCAATTTGATGAGCAACACGCGATGACGCGCGGTGTCTGGTGCTTAACCAAAAGAATTCTCCGGCAATTCATGCTGCGAAGTCAGTCCGGCCGCATCATCAATATTTCCAGCGTCGTTGGTCATACAGGCAACGCCGTTCAAATTCCCTATACTATGGAAAAAGCGGCGCTGGATGCCTTTACCAGATCTCTGGCAGAGGAACCTAAGGGGAGAAATATCCTGGTTAATTCCATCGCCCCCGGCTTCATTGACACAGGAATGACCAAAGAATTGCCCCAGGAAATAAAAAATAAAATTATGGAAGAAATTATTTTAGGCCGCGTGGGAATGCCTGAAGAGGTGGCAGAGGTTGTCGCTTTTTTAGCAAAAAAGGAAGTTACATTACGGGCAGTGTGATTCATGTCAACGGAGGTCTTTATGGAGGCTGATGACGGTATGAAACAGGAGGTTCTACAGCTTGTTCCGTAACAAAAACCTTTTCGTTTTATTGACGAAATTATCGGTCTCGATGAGGAGCAGATAGTCGGAGCTTACCGGTTTCGCGATGATGAATTTTTTTATTGCGGGCACTTTCTCGGCAATTCCATTACTCCTGGCGTGATTCTTATTGAAACGATGGCGCAAATTGGGGTTGTTGCTTTCGGGATATATCTTCTGTCTTGCCATAAAAAAATGCGGTTCGGACAAATGGATATGCCTTTAAGTTTGTTTTCTGTGGGGGAAGGCGTGGAATTTAAACAAATTGTGGCGCCTGGTGAAAGAGTGATCGTTAAAGCGAAAAAAGTTTATTTTCGTAAAAATATTATAAAGTCGAATGTTTCCATGGAAAGGGAAAATGGCGAAATAATTTGCTTTGGAAATTTATCAGGGATGGGAGTGGATAAGTGAGAAAGAGAGTTGTTGTTACGGGAATGGGAGTTGCTGCTCCCAACGCGCATGGTCTGGATAATTTTGAACAGGCGCTTAGAGGCGGCATTTCGGGCATTCGTTTTATTCCTCAATTGCAGGAATTGAATTTCGGCTGTCAGATTGCCGGTGTTCCGGAAGATTTCGATAATATCCGGAAAGGTTATTTTGACAGAGAAAAGCTTTTATCCATAAACGATAATATTGGCTATGCCTCTGTTTCGGCTGTGGATGCCTGGAAGGATGCCGGATTTAGTGTGAGTGACGGCGATGAGGATACTGTGGATTGGGATACCGGTGTCATCGCCGGTTCCGGGATCGGTGGCATGGATACGATAGCCAATATTATCGTACCCATGATTAATGAAGGAAAAGTAAGACGATTGGGCAGTCGTGTTGTTGAACAGGTTATGAATAGCGGAACCAGCGCCCGCATTTCCGGTTTGCTTGGCGCCGGAAATAAGGTGACATCGAATTCTTCGGCTTGCAGCACCGGCAATGAAGCGATTATTGACGCCCTATGGAGAATAAGAACTGGTCTGACCAAACGAATGGTGGCTGGCGGTTCCGAAGGAGCGACGCCTTATATCTGGGGCGGTTTCGATGCCATGCGCGTACTTTGCCGCAAATTTAATGATAACCCGGCGGCGGGTTCCCGACCGATGAGCGCTACGGCTTGCGGTTTTGTGCCCGGTTCTGGCGGCGCGATGCTTGTTCTGGAAGAGTTGGAAACCGCTTTGGCCAGAAAAGCCAGAATCTACGTGGAAATAATCGGCGGCTATGTTAATTGCGGGGGGCAGAGAATGGGCGGTTCCATGACAGCGCCTAATCCTGAAGGAGTAAAAAGATGCATATGCGGCGCCGTGGCCGATGCGGGAATTGATCAGACGGAGGTTGATGCCATTAATGGACATCTAACGGCGACGTATGCTGATCCTCATGAAATAAGAAATTGGGCGGAAGCTCTCGAGCGGAATCCCGAAAACTTTCCCTACATTCAGTCCACAAAGTCATTGATCGGACATTGTTTAGGGGCCGCCGGAGCCATAGAATGCGCGGCCGCTGTTTTGCAGATTTATAAAGGATTCCTGCATCCGTCGATCAATTGCGAAGATGTGCACCCGGATATCGAGAAATTTGCGCAAAAGATTCCGCAAAAATGTCTAGAATTTCCTCAACTGAAAATTATCGCCAAAGCCGGTTTTGGTTTTGGTGACATCAATAGCTGCATTATATTTAAAAAGTGGGAAGAAAATTAATATTTGATAAGGAGATTTATTCATGTATGAAAAGAAAATATTTGAGGAAATGATCAATATCTTAAGACCATACACCAAGAATCAGGATCTTTTGGAAAAGGCGACGATGGACACGCACATTTTAAATGATTTGAAGGTGAATTCCGCCCGGTTGGTGGATGTCATCATTAAATGCGAAGATGTTTATGACATCAGCGTTGATGATGATGAAGCGGATAAAATTCGCACTATCGGCGACGTCGTCAGGATTATCAAACAAAAACTCGGATAAGATATGGATAAAAAATCCAGAATATTTTTGCATCTGCAAAATTTTATAGGGCGAATCACAGTATTAATCATCGCGCCTTTATATTTTTTCATTGCCAGGATTTCCTTTTATCGTGTAAGGGATTTAAAAGAAAACCGCAACCGGTGCGCCGCTGAGTTTGCCGGGCACGAAGGGCCATGGATTATTTGTTCCAATCATTTAACGATAGTTGACTCTTTTATTTTGGGTTATGCCATTTTCAGCTTAAGGCAGCATATAACAGGTTATAAAAAACTGCCCTGGAATTTGCCGGAAAGAAATAATTATAAAGACAATATTCTTCTTCTGATATTGTGTTATCTGTCCAAGTGTATTCCCATCAACCGCGGCGGATCCCGTGAAAAGATGAAAGAAAGTTTGGATAAATGCACTTACCTGCTTAATAAAGGCCATAATATGATGATCTTTTCCGAAGGCAAGCGTTCCCGCACAGGAAGGGTTGATAAAGAGGGCTTCTCTTATGGCGTGGGGCGTTTCATTAAAAACGTGGAGAACTGTAAAGTAATGTGTATGTATCTGCGGGGAGATAAACAGGATAATTACAGTGTTATCCCTGCCTAGGGCGAAAAATTTTCAATTCAAATGGAAATTTTCACGTCACAACGCATAGTGGGAAGTGAACTCAGGGCGCAGCGGGAATATGCCACTCAAATAATTGATCGGCTCGCGCGAATGGAGGAAAATTATTTTGCCCTATGTCGGGAACGATGTGGTGGATTTGAAGGAACCGGCGAATGCGGGAAAAAGCAAGAAATCGCGTTTCCTAAAAAAAATCCTCACAGATGCTGAAATTGAATTTATCAAAAACGCGGAAAATCCTGAATCAGCGCTTTGGTCGCTCTGGGTGTGCAAAGAAGCCGCATATAAAGTGAAAAAAAAATCTTTTCCTGACATCCCTTTCATTCCTCGGCGGTGGCAGATAGTTTTCAACAAACCCCAATCAATATTTTCAGATGGCGAAGTTATTATTCCAGGAAAAGGCAGTGTTTATATCCGTCTTGCTTCCAATCTTCAATATGTTCATTGTGCTGGCACCGATAGTTTTGCGGCTCTGGATAAATTAATCTGGAGTGTTAATGTCCTGCCGGAAAAAAAACAAATTAATCCATCGCTTTGTTTGCGCGACTTACTTGGACAAAAATTAGCCCAACACTTTTACCTTAACTTCCATCAAATAAAAATAAAAAGAACAAGAGAAAATGGCGAGTTGCTGCCACCATGCGTTTACGTTGGCGGCAGGAGAACAGATATTGACGTCAGTTTGAGCCATGATGGGCGGTTTGTCGCTTACGCTTTCATACCAAGTTGCTTATAAGTTACCATCTTGCAGATGGTAATTACCGGTAAGGAAAAAACCTTTATTTACTATGCGCTCCCCTTCGGGATGCGCTTAGCCAGTCTTTAACTAACTTTGCTGGCGTCGTCATCGACTTCCTCAACGTATTAGTAATACGCCTGCGGAGCCTCCTCCTTGCCGCCTCGTTATCTTTTGAATGCAACTTGGTATTAGACATAACTTACAGTTTAACTTTTAGCGGAAAGAGCGGTTATCGTTAAATACATTAAATCCCGCTTTCATGGGAATGATAAAAACAGACATTAGCCAACTGGATATTTTCTTGTTGTGATAATTTTCTTGTGATAAGAATACTCTCAAATAAGATTAAAAGTAACAGGTGATGATTATGAAAATCGCTGTTTTGAACGGTTCGCCGAAAGGTGAAGTCAGCGTTACCATGCAGTATGTCCATTTTCTGGAGCAGAGATTTCCAGAAACTGAATTTAAATTTTTCGATGTGGCGCTGAAAATCAAGAAACTGGAAAAAGACGACGAGGCTTTTAAGGAAGTTATTATCGGGATATCTGCGGCGGAAGCGGTGCTCTGGGCTTTCCCCCTTTATTTCCTGGTTGTTTGTTCTCAGTATAAAAGATTCATCGAATTGATTTTTGAAAAAAATGCTGTCGCAGCTTTTCGCGGAAAACCCGCCGCATGCCTGACAACTTCCATCAATTTTTTTGACTACACAGCCCACAATTATATAAATGCCGTTTGCGACGATTTACGGATGGATTATTTCGGCGCCTATTCGGCGGAAATGAATGATCTGCTTAAGGCTAAGGAACGTCAAAGACTGAAGGCTTTTGGCGAATTATTTATGAAAGCGATTAAAGAGGGAACGCCCGCGATAAGAAACAACAAACCTTTAATAGCGCCGGAAGTTGTCTTTGAAACTCAAGATGTAAAGCCGGTGGATGCCGAGGGTAAAAAGATTCTGATTGTGGCCGATTATCTCACTGAAAATACCAACCTTCAAAAGATGGTGGAGAGATTGCGGCGGACTTTTTCTTCCCCCGCTGAACTGTTGCAGTTGAAGGACGTTGATATCAAGGGAGGATGCCTTGGCTGTATGCAGTGCGGTTTTGATAATATATGCGCTTATGAGGACAAGGATGGTTTCATTGATTTCTTCAATAGCAAAATTAAAACAGCGGATATTTTATTTATTGCCGGTTCCATTCATGACCGTTATCTTTCATCACTGTGGAAATGTTTTTTCGACCGCAGTTTTTTCAATGGACATACACCCTTCTTGAAAGGCAAACAAATTGAATTTATTATTTCCGGGCCTTTTAGTCAAATTCATAATTTACGCGAAATTTTTGAAGCCTCTATCGGAGTACAGCAAGCCTGTATTGATGGCTTTGTCAGTGATGACATGGGAAACTCCTCCGAAATCAATATCGCACTGCAAAGCATGGCCTTGCGTTCAGTTGCACAGAGCAAACTAGGCTATATTCCGCCGCCGACATTTTATCAGGTTGCTGGAAATAAGTTGTTCCGGGATGCCATTTTCGGTAGATTGCGCCCGGTTTTTCAAGCTGATCACAGATATTACAAGGCACACGGCATGTACAATTTCCCTCAAAAGAATTATAAATGGCGGATGATTAACAACCTTCTGGTAATGCTCACAAAGATTCCGGCAGTTCGACGGGAGTTTGTAAAGAGAATGAAAAAAGAAATGATTAAACCCTGTGCGAATGCTCTGAAAAAAACAGAATGATAATAGGAATTAAGAATTGGTGCGGGTATATTTCGATAATACTAAGAGGGAAATATGAATAGTAAAGATGTAGTGGCATTAGTAACCGGCTGAGCGTCTGGACTGGGTGAGGCCAGTATTACGGAATTGGTGAAAAGAGGCGCAAGGGTTGTAATTGTTGATATTGATTCGGATAAAGGAGAAAAGCTGACGGCCAGTATCGGAGCTGCTGCGATATTTGTAAAAACAGATGTGATCAGTGAAGCTGATGTCCGGCAGGCCATACAAAAGGTTGTTGGCGCTTTCGGAAAGATAAACGTGGTCATTAATTGCGCGGGAATTGTTAATCCGGGAAAGCTTATTGGCAGGAAAGGCTCTTTGCCCCTGGAGTCGTTCAATAAGGTGCTGCAACTTAATCTTGTGGGAACGCTCAATGTTATCAGGCTGGCGGTTGAGCAGATGATGAATAACACACCCAGTGAAGAAGGCGAAAGGGGCGTAATCATTAATACCGCTTCCATTGCCGCGTTTGAGGGACAGATAGGTCAGGCGGCCTATAGCGCTTCCAAAGCCGGTATTGTGGGAATGACGCTGCCCATCGCCCGAGAAGTTGCCGATTATGGAATAAGAGTGGTGACAATTGCTCCGGGAATCTTTGAGACGCCAATGATGGCCGGTTTACCTCCTGCGGTTAAAGAAGATATGGCCAAGACAGTTCCTTTTCCCCGGCGTCTAGGTAAGCCCGTAGAATTTGCCAAACTTGCTCTTCATATTATTGATAACATAATGCTCAATGGATGTTGTATAAGGCTGGATGGGGCTTTGCGGATGCCTCCCAAATGATCACCGCTTCTAAATCAAAGATGATATCGAGGCGGCAAGGAGGAGGCGACGAGGCGTATATTTACATACGTTGAGGAAGTCGACGACGATGCCAACAAAGTTAGTCAAAGAAAGCTAATCGGTATGAATGATTAAAATTGATTTTTTACGCGGTATATTATACACAATCCAGCATGAAAAAGACTGATTTTACCAATCAGAATATTTATAATGGCATGGCGCTTATTGCTGATCCGATTCATCAATATATCCTCTTTACCGTGCCGGAGGATAAGTCTGTAAATGAAATAACGGAAAAATCCCTGATTGATTCTCCTTGGATGCAAAGACTAAGGAGGATTTATCAACTGCAAAGCGCGCGTTGGGTTTATCCCGCGGCGGAACATTCGCGTTTTCAGCACTCTCTCGGCACTATGCATGTCGCCGGTGAGTTTGCCAAACATCTTTATCCAGGCTTAAATGTTGTTTGCAAAGATGTTCCGTCTTTTAATTATATAGAAGAATTGCTGCGTTTAGCCGGTCTTTTGCATGATGTCGGACACGGGCCGTACGGGCATTTCTTCGATGAACATTTTCTGAGCGATTGGGGATTGACGCACGAAATAATCGGGCAGAAAATTATTGTTAATAAGCTTGGAGAAATTATTTCCCAGATCAGGCGCAGTCCTTCCGGAGAACTTGTGCGCGGCGAAGTTTTGGATTGTGGGCAGATAGCATATTTAATCAGGAAACCGGAGGATAAGAAAAATGAAAAGCGACCGCGCTGGCTGCAGTTACTGCGGCAATTATTTTCGGGAATTTACACGGTTGATAATCTCGATTATGTTCAGCGCGACGCATACATGACCGGTTTTTCTCTGGACATGGTTGATATTCCCCGCCTGCGTTACTACACTTTTTTTACCTCAGACGGCCTTACTTTGCATCAATCGGGCATATCGGCGCTGGGGCGTTTTCTCAACGCCCGTATAAATTTATACAGCAACGTTTACTTCCACCGCACGACGCGCGCTCTCGATTTGCATCTGCAGGAAATTTTTCATGATACCATGAAATTGATATTCCCCGGAAATCCTCTGAATAACTTAAACGCCTATTTGCGCTGTGATGAATGGTCTTTATTCGATGAAGTGCAAAGTTGGCTGGAGGAAAAAAATTCACAAAAGAAAAAGCTGGCCGGTGAATGGAAAAAATTGAACGCCCGTGAAGTCAAATGGAAAATGTCCTTTTCCACGGAAATTTCCGTTGATCAGATTCATCGCGGCACAGGGTTTGGCCGCGTTCAGGATTACGAAAAAAAAATTAAAGAACAACTGCCCGGAAGGCGGAAAGATATTCCGTTTAAAGTTGATCTGGCGACTCAGGACCCGCGTCCGCTCAATCCCATCGCAGAACCGGATAAAAAAATTAACATCTTTAATCCTGTTACGGGAATAACTTCCTTAAAACCGTTGCAGGACATTTACCGCTTTATTCCCGCGCGGGTTGTTCACTTCAGGGTGTTTTCACACAACCACAAGTTCGATGGAGATCTTTCTGTTGCCGCGGAAAAAGTTCTGGACGGCGTGGAAAAATCAACACCGACGAATATTTAATATGATTGAGAATTCCGAAACTACAGATTTGACTCTTTTTGTTCGCACTTCCGGTGAGGAAATTATCCTGTGGAACCGCCAGCGAATTGTGGACGCTTTAATGCGCGAAGCAGACATTGATTATCAGGTGGCAGCGGAAATATCAAAAGAAGTGGAAAAACAGATTATTTCTTCGGGAATCAGTGTGCTCACCACGGCGTTGATTCGCGAAATGGTTAATGTCAGACTCATTGAAAGAGGTTTGGAGAAAGAACGAAGACTGCATGGCCGTTTAGGATTTCCTCTTTATGACGTGCGGCAATTGATTTTGCACCAGAACAAGCAGGATGCCAATATTCCCCATTCTCCCGAAGGCACAAATCTTATCTTTGCCGAAGGCATTAAAAGGGAATTTTCTCTTCATGATGTTTTTTCTGCCGATATCGGTGAAGCGCATGCCACAGGCGACATTAACATTCACAGCCTGGGTTACATTGATCGTCCTTACAGTTGCTGTCAATCGCTGGAATATCTAAAAATAAACGGATTAAAACTGCCACAGGCGATAAATTCTGCGAATCCCGCAAAATATGCCGAGGTTCTTCTGGCACACATGGTGCGTTTCAGCGCGGTTTTACAGGGACATTTTGCCAGCACGATTGGTTGGGATGCGCTTAATATTTCGTTTGCGCCTTACCTGACTTCCATGACGAACAAAGAAGTAAAACAATTTGCGCAAATGCTTGTCTATGAATTTTCGCAGTTGTCCGCCACGCGCGGCGGACAGGCTCTGTATACCGATATACACATATATTATGAAATGCCTTCGTGTTGGGCAAATCTTTCCGCCATCGGAGCTGAAGGAAAACCAACGGGAAAAATGTACGGAGATTATATTTTCGATGCACAGCGCTTCGCCCGTGCTATACTGGAAGTGTTTGAAAAAGGAGATGCTAAAGAAAAACCGTTTATTCTTCCCCGGCCGCTTCTGCATATAACCGAAACTTTCTGGAAGAGTAAAAACGCTCAGGAATTTTTGCGCTATGCCTGCGATGTGGCTAATCGAAAAGGAAATACTTGTTTTATCTTTGATAGAGAGGAGCACTCGCCTTCCTTCG
This sequence comes from uncultured delta proteobacterium, assembly GCA_963811325.1. Lineage (GTDB taxonomy): Bacteria > Desulfobacterota > Syntrophia > Syntrophales > Smithellaceae > Smithella. The sequence goes on along the minus strand of CAWEQT010000002.1, from coordinate 251,706 downwards.
CTTTTTGCGATGAAGAGCAGGATAAACCATGGCTGATGCGTTCTGCCACCATTCAAAGCGTGACCTTGAATTTGCCGCGTCTGGGTTATAAGGCCGAAGGCGATGAAAAAAAATTATTCGCCTTGCTCACGGAATTTATCTGGAAAGCGGTAAATGCTCATGTGCAAAAAAGAGATTTTTTAGAAAAGCTTCTTTCCTATGCTGAAGAAGGACCTCTTGCCGTGCTGGCCATGAATAATGACGGATTTCCTTTTTTAAGGATGAACATGGCCAATTATATTATTGGCATTGTGGGATTGAATGAACTTGTGCAAATTCATCAGGGCAGGGAGCTGCATGAGTCCCCGGATGCCCTTGAATTTGGTCTGAAAGTTATGGATTATATGCAGCGCGAGGCCGTACGTTTAAGCAGGGAACTCAACATGAAATTTATGCTGGGACAGTCGCTGGCGGAAACAACTGCGTATCGTTTTGCTCGGCTCGATTTAAAAAATTTTTCTCCCGCCGCCGGACGTTATGTTAAAGGCGATATTGCGGAAGGTGCGATTTATTATACAAATTCAACTCACCTCAATGTTGCCGCGGACGTTACGCCTTTGCAAAGAGTTATTCAGGAAGGTCTTTTCCATAAGTATCTGGATGGAGAAGTTCTTACGCATTTGCAGTTGGGGGGCTCAAATCCGGTCAAAGAAAAACTTAGCAGGTTCATCCGCAAGGTTTTTTATGATTCCGGCAACCGTCAAATTGATTTTAATCCGGAATTTACATTTTGCCTTTCCTGTGAAAAAACTGTCAAAGGGTTGAATGAAAAATGTATTTATTGCGGTTCTGCCGATGTTGAAGGCATTGCCCGGCTCACAAAATATTTTAGTAAAATTTCCAGTTGGAATAAAGGAAAGCTTACAGAACTCAAATATAGAAAAATAAACGATAATTTTGATAAGTAGGTATTCAGACAGATATTTTCAATCAAGCCGCTTATAAAAATCAGCATAATCTTTTTTGATTGAAATATCGGTTTGACAGTTTTGAAAGATTTGGATAAAGACTAAATCAGACAGAAAATCGGCATTTTCTGAGAAGGCCGTAGATATTGTGTAAAAAATAGGAATTATGCAAAGTATCTGAGGCAAGCTGTAAAGGCAAGCTGATATAAATAATTTATGATAGGAGAAGATAAATGAATTTTGCACCTACAGAAGAACAATTAATGGTTAGGGAAATGGTACGGAAATTTGCCGAAACGGAAATTAAACCAATTGCGGCGGAACTGGACCATACGCATCGCCATCCTGAGGAGATTTGCCGGAAGCTGGGAGAGATGGGTATAATGGGAGTGTCTGTACCTACCGAATATGGTGGAGCGGGGATGGATAATGTAACCTATGTATTAGCCATGATCGAGATTTCCAAGGCATGCGCGAGTTGCGGCGTGATAGTGTCCGTTAACAATACGCTCTATGGCCACCCGGTTAAGACCTTCGGAACTCATGAGCAGAAACTGAAATATCTTGCGCCTGTAGCGGGAGGAAAAGTTGAAGGTTGTTATGGGTTAACAGAAGCCGGCGCCGGTTCTGACGCGGCTGCGCTACGCTGCAAGGCGGAACTTAAAGGTGAAAAGTACATCGTCAACGGTACCAAGACGTTTATCACCAACGGTAATGTCGCACGTTACTGCGTTTTAGCGGCAACCACTGACTCATCCAAGGGTTACAAAGGAGTCATTAATTTGATTGTGGATTTAAAGGAAACACCGGGTTTCAAAGTGGGCAAGATCGAAGAGAAACTCGGTATCCTTGCTTCCGGCACGTCTGAACTGGTTTTTGAGGACGCGGAAGTTCCGGCGGCCAATTTACTGGGCAAGCAGGGGCAGGGGTTCCAACAGATGATGGCTGGTCTTAACGCCGGGCGCATCGGTATCGGCGCGCAGGCTTGCGGGATAGGTCGCGCCTGCTTGGAAGACGCCACTGCTTATGCAAAAGAACGGATTCAGTTTGGAAAGCCCATATCTGCCAATCAGGCCATTCAGTTTAAATTGGCGGACATGGCTACGGAACTTGACGCGGCAGAGCTTCTGCTTTTGCGGGCGGCCTGGCTGGAAGACAACGGCAAGGATTTTGAAAAAGAATCGGCCATGTCTAAATACTATGCCTCGGACGTTGCGATGAGGGCGGCGATCGAATGCGTGCAGATCTTCGGCGGCTACGGTTATGTTAAGGAATATCCGGCGGAACGCCATATGCGTGACGCAAAAATCTGTCAGATTTACGAAGGCACTAATGAGATTCAACGCGTGGTTGTAGCAAGGAAGCTGTTAAGTCTGAGATGATGATAGTCATGCGATGAGATCGGATAACATTCGATATATTATCAAATGTCTAAAGAAAATTTAATAAGTAACTAAGTACATAAGCAGCAAGTAATAACATAAGGCAGGATCAGAAATGGTCTTGCCTTATTTGTTGGTTGTTAATGATCCCATTGGATTACATTAATATATTACCGCAATCCTATGGGAAATACTTGTTAACTTTATAACATAATAGTATTAATCTAATACTGCTAAATTATGAAATCAATAAATATTTTTCATCTTTAACGTTTTTTACAAAGAATTAATAATAGAACATAATTATTATTTCTCTGATTAATTTATTGTATTAAATTAATTGGCAATGTTAAAAAGATGACATCGACCATATAAGTTGTCGATTATTTTTAAAAAGTGTTAACTATATAAAGAAAATCGATACAGTCTGATTTCGATAAGGCGACTGTATGACAAAAGAAAGGAGACCAACTGTTACCCATGTCCAAATATGAAAGCTATAAGAAAAGTGTGTTGGAAGCCAGTGTCTGGCTTTCAGAAGAAGGTTTTTTCGGGTCACACAAGGGCACCGGAGGCAATGTTTCCGTGCGGACTGATGAAGCGGCCCTTGCTATAACTCCTTCATCAATGAAATATAAGGAGATCGAAGTTTCAGATATCTGTGTGGTTGGATTTGATCTTTCAGTCATTGAGGGAAATGATAAGCTCAAACCCTCTGTCGAAACGGGCATGCACAGCATAATTTACCAGAGGAGAGCTGATGTCAATGCTATTGTCCATACTCATCAGATCTATGGCAGCATCTTTGCTCTGATCAACACGCCAATACCAGCTCTTTTTGATGAGGTCTCTTTTTCACTGGGAGCAATGGTAGAGGTCATTCCTTACGCCCTTTCGGGGAGTCCGGAGCTTGTTAATAATGTAGCGGGGAAATTATCGAATAATGCCAACGCCTACATTATTCAGAACCATGGAATATTGGCTCTGGGCAAGACGCTGGACAAGGCGATTCTTCATGCGGAGCTTTTAGAAAAAGTCGCCAATATCTATTGCCTTGCTTTATCAACCGGCAAGCAGGTTTTTACGCTACCTGAAGAAATCATTGAACTGGCCAGGACTATGAGAAATTACGAGGCAAAAGAAGCACAGGGAAAAAATAGGCAGAAAAAATAATTATATACTACTTATTGTGGTAATATTTGAAATAACCACCATATTGATTCTTTTCTTGATTTTTTCGTAATTATATTATAAGATATAAAAAATTAAGAAAAGAAGTACCTTTTTGTTAAAAGATCAAGGTTTCGGTTAGATGCTCCACCACGGGGGTATGGTTACTTTAAGTAAATTAAGACAGCAGGAAAAACGTTTTTATCATAACGCCAAAGCTGATTAATGTCGGAACTGAAGAGCCGCTTCTAATGGAAAAGTAGTTGGTGCGTCATCCGAGGAATACAAGAACAAGAAAGTTTACATCGCATATGCCAGGCGAAGCGGTTGAAATGGTTAACTAAAAATTAAACCATTAGCGAAAAGGCGGATCATAAAGGATTCGCCTTTTTTTATTTCATCGTGCGCAGCAGAGGATTTGAATCATCGGCCAACATGCGGCTCGCCTAAAGCGCGCTGTTTATGAGATGGTGAACTCTCACTAATTCTTTCAAATAGGTAAAGCAACCATCCAAAAAATTTGTAGTATTGGGAATATTGAGTTCCGGATATTACCGGTATGTATCTGCTCTTTTCCATTGACTTACCAAACTCATTTCTCCTATAATCATGCAAAACAAAACGGTGTAATACTTAATCTACGAGGAGAAATCTCTTAAGGGTATTATGATTTCAAGACGTGATTTTTTAGTGACACTTGCAAGACTGGCCGCAACAATTGGTGGCACCGGTATGATTCTGTTCGATCCTTTCTGGCAAAGTTTTCTGGCTGGCGGCGATTCGGGTCTTGCCTTGGGAGATACTTATTTAGATGAACTCATCCGATCGGCTCCAAGTGCCCGTTACTGGAAGCCGCTCGCTATAAAAGGCGATAGTAATTCCCCGGAGGAAACCATTGCCAAGTGTTTTCTTTGTGCCAATGGTTGCGCTATTACGAACGGTCAACGGGGAAGATGCCGGACGCGTATGAATGTTAACGGAGAGTTGAAGAGCCTTGTCTATGGCCGCCCCGTATCCATCCATATTGACCCAATCGAAAAGAAACCTCTTTACAATTTTTTGCCGGGATCTGCGGCATTTTCTCTTGCAACTGCCGGATGCCCTCTCAGTTGTAAATTTTGTCAAAACTGGGAAATTTCTCAGGCATCACCGGAAGACAATCATGTTTCATTTTCGCCACCTGCCAAGATAGTCCATGCTGCGCATGCCAGCAAGTCGCCTGTTATTGCATTTACTTATAATGAACCGACGGTTTTCACGGAATATCTGACCGACATCGCACGTAATACTAAAAAGCAAGGCCTTCGTTCTGTATTAATAAGCTGTGGATTCATGAACGAGGCGCCTCTTGCGGAAATGTGCAATGTGCTTGATGCCATTAAAATCGATCTGAAAGGTTACAGCGAAGATTTTTATCAATCTGCGTGCGGAGCCCAACTGCGGCCTGTCCTCAGAAGCATTAAACAGGTAGCGAAAAGCCGCGTTCATCTGGAAATTGTAAATCTGGTTGTACCCACGTTAAATGATTCGGACAAGATGCTGCAAGGGTTGATAAGCTGGATATTGGAAGAAGTTGGCCCCGATGTCCCTGTTCATTTCACCCGCTTTCATCCCGATTATCAGATGCGCAATCTTCCTCCTACGCCTGTTGCCACCCTGGAGAGAGCCTATAACATGGCCATGAGCAAAGGGATGCATTATCCATATGTGGGAAATGTGCCTGACCATCCGGGAAACAACACCTATTGTCCGAAGTGTAAAAAGGCTGTGATAAAGCGACAGGGATTTTTTATAACAGAGATAAACTTAGAAGGTGGCCATTGTGAATTCTGCGGACATAAAATTGCCGGTGTGTGGGCATAAGGAGAGGTTTAAAGAAAATGAAAATGTTGCGATTGAGCCTTACACTGTTTGTTATCAGTTTCTTTTTTGCTGCGGCATGCCAAGCCGATAAAGCCTCGGAAACTGATGTTCGTGAACCTGCTGTCGCGGGGAAGTTCTATCCTGAATCCTCGGCAAAGTTGAAACTCGCCATCGAAAAATTTCTTCAGGATGCGGTTTCCGTCAAAGTTAAAAAACCTATTGCCATCATTGTTCCCCATGCCGGCTATATATTTTCCGGCCAGATTTGCGCCGATGGGTTCAAGCAGGTTAGTAATCAGCTCTATGATGTGATCGTCGTTTTGGGAACAAAACATACAAACTCTGATCTTCAGAAAATTTCGCTCTATCCGGGGGACGGTTTTCGTACTCCTCTTGGTATAGCAACGGTGGACAAGAATATTATCTCTTCGCTGAAAAAGGCAGATCCGTCCGATTGCACCCTGGATAAATCACTTCATGAATCTGAACATTCCGTCGAAGTAATGGTGCCCTTTATCCAGGTCGTCTTTCCTAAAGCAAAGATTGTTCCCATTGTTGTTGGTTCACCGGATATGGATACATGCATTCGCTTCGGTCAGGCTCTGGCGAATGTTTTAAAAAACAAGCGGGCATTGATTGTCGCGAGTTCCGATCTTTCTCACTATCCGGCTGCTCATGATGCAAACATCGTGGACAGAGAAACTCTGGGCGCTGTTGCAGGACTTGACCCCGCCGAATTTCGTGCAACCATACAATCTCATAAAGAAAGAAACATCCCCAACCTTTTTACAAGCGCTTGTGGAGAGGCTCCGGTCATGGCGGCAATGGCGGCTGCCAAATCTTTGGGCGCTAATCGCGGGGTGGTCATTAGCTACGCCAATTCAGGGGATACATCTATCGGTGAGCCTTCGCGGGTTGTAGGGTATGGCGCGGTTGCATTAACTGTGGAAGACGGAGGAAAAGATATCAGTGTATTAGTTCAACCAACACTGGCGGCTGTATCCGCCCCGCTCAGCTCATCTGATAAAAAAGCATTGCTTTCTTTCGCCAGGGAAACCATATCACGATTATTTTTGACGGATACAGTTCCGTTGGCAAGGGGCTTTAGCGCAAATCTTCAACAGCCGCGGGGTGTTTTTGTGACACTCAAGAAAAAAGGCGAGCTTCGCGGTTGTATAGGCCGGATAATCGGAGATGAGCCCTTGTGCAAAATTGTCGGCGTCATGGCAATTCAGGCAGCCTTTAATGACAGACGGTTTAACCCGTTAACCGCCGATGAACTAAACGATATCGAAATAGAAATATCCGTATTGACGCTAATGAAACAGGTAGCCGGCGCTGCTGATATTATTGTTGGCAGGGATGGTGTCGTGCTCAATAAAGAAGGCCATTCTGCTGTTTTTCTTCCTCAAGTAGCAACGGAACAAGGTTGGAGTCGTGAAGAAATGCTGGATAATCTTTGCCGGAAAGCCGGGCTGGAGACCGGATGCTGGAAGAAGGACGCGATATTTTCAACCTTTCAGGCTGTAGTATTTAGCGAATCCCAATTACGATAACCTAATGACCATTTTTCTCCTTTCGATCGGGTTTATTTCCATCCTGGGGCAGGTTGTCCTGCTCAGGGAATTAAATGTTTCCTTTTACGGTATCGAATTGATTTATCTGCTTGCCATGGGAATATGGTTATTCTGGACTGCTACAGGCGCAGTTATCGGACGCCGGATTAATTCTCCATCGCTAAACCATATTGCGCCGCTTTTTATCATCTTCGGAATCGTCCTTCCTCTGGATATTGTGTTCATCCGTTCCAGCCGTCTCCTTTTTAGCGGCATACCCGGCGCATATCTTACTTTTTTTCAGCAATTAATTGTTGTAGTCATTTCCATCCTCCCTGCGGGATTGCTGTCCGGCGTGTTATTCCAGTTGACTGCAAAGGCATGCGTGGCAACAGGCAGGACGCTGGCCGTTGCCTATGCTATTGAAAGCGCGGGCGGATTATTGGGGGGATTGTTCTCCACACTGTTTCTCATGTGGAGACTTCCGAATTGCTCTATAGCGTTTGTATGTGCTCTTGTCTGTGTCATAACACCCCTAATTATTTTAAAGGGATCTAAGACATCACTTCTGCGCTGTATGGCAATTGTCCTGGTTTTTATCTTCCTAGTGCTCTTTGGGAAGGCATCCTCTCTGGATCGCCGGATGACCGTATGGAATCACCCGAATCTTCTGGAAAGCGGTGATTCCCCATATGGCAGAATTACTGTGACGCGGCAGTACAATCAAATTTCTGTTTTTGAAAATGATGCTTTGTCCTTTGAGACGGAGGGAACCGACGCCGAGTACTTCTGCCATTTAGCAGCGCTCCAGCACCCGAATCCACAGAGCGTATTAATCCTGGGTGGTGGAATTGAAGGAATTGTCAGGGAAATAGCAAAGTACAAGCCAAAGCGAATTGATTATGTGGAACTTAATCCCGTCATGCTAAACCTGGTGACAAAATATCTTCCTGATGAAATCAGGAAGTCATTAAAAGAACCTAACGTCCATATTACATTTGCCGATCCCCGGCACTATCTTAAAAAGAGCGCTGCATACGATCTCATCCTGGTCGGCATGCCGGAACCGGCATCGGGACAGGCAAACCGCTTCTTCACGCGGGAGTTTTTCGAACAATGCGCAGCAAAACTAAAATCCGGGGGAATTCTGGGATTCAAGCTCCGCACTGCTGAAAACCTATGGACAATACCGCTGACCCGCCGCAACGGAAGTATATACAGCGCCCTGCAATCCGTTTTTCCGGAGGTGCTTTTTCTTCCGGGAACAACGAATGTCGTGACTGCCTCTTATGCACCGCTGCCTCGTACACCGGAAGTAATGTTCCGCCGGTTGCAGAACCTGAAAATAGCAACAAGATTAATCTCGCCGAATTATATTAAATACCTTTTTACAAACGACAGATTCTTTGAAATCAGAGATTTACTCGCCAGAGAAAAGGCGCTGCCCAATACCGACATCCGGCCAGTTTGTTATCAGGACGCTTTCATAATCTGGTTATCGCAGTTTTTTCCGCGCATCGCCCTTGTTGATCCATCTTCAATTATGAATAAATGTTTTTTTAAACCACCAGTATTATTGTTGTTGCTTGGTTTGCCTATACTCTTTCTTCTGGGCCGTTTCCTGCCACAGCTGCGCCGCACAATGCTGGTTGCCGTAGCAGGCTTTATGGGGATGGTTCTGGAAACAATCCTCATCCTTTATTATCAGGTAAAACATGGGGTGCTCTATCAGGATATAGGACTGCTTCTGATGAGTTTTATGGCTGGTCTTGCTCTGGGTGCAATAATCATCAACAGAGAGATGATTCGGTCGCTCATCAATCAAGCATTCTCCCGATGGTATGGCATCAGCCTGCTTACCGGATTTTGTTTTTTGTGTGCATTTACGGGAATGATAGTAAATATGAGCATCTCCGCCGGTCTTGTCCAGATTTCATGCCTTTTGGCAGCAACGGGTTTTTTAGTCGCCGGTATTTTTGCATACGCCAGCATTCATAAAATTGAAGACCAGAAAAAAGTAATTTCATCGCTATACTCGGCTGACCTCATCGGCGGATGTCTTGGTTCTCTGCTTGGCAGTCTTATTTTAATCCCCCTTGCGGGCATGGATGTCACCTCATGGGGAATGCTTTTGCTTGCTGCATTTTCTGTTCTTTTGGTATGATTACAAAACGCACTCTTCGAGTATTAGCTTCGAATTTATCTTTCATGTTCCATTTTAAGTTTATCATGGAATATTGTTATGTTATTACAGCAATGATCATCGTTAAACATGCATAGCCACTTGCCGGGTTCAGCCATTTATTTTAACCTGGCTACAGGTAATAAAAGTATAGTGAACACAAAAAAGAGAAGGTCGAGTCCAAAAGACTCGACCTAACTTGATGTATTCACTTGCTTATTATTTAGCTTTTTTTACCTTGACAACTGCTTCTTTAAGTTTATCTTAATATAAGAAGAGCCTATTGGGGGCATCTCTTCCAGAAAGGAAGGTTTATATGGAAACAGTTTCAACTCCGCAAAGTTTAATAAAGGAACCGAAGGGTTTATCCGACCGCATCCAGTGGCTGCGCGATTATTATTTTCGCGGCAACGATCGCCCATGGAACAATGAATATACGTCATGGACAACAGGCACTCCCTGGGACATCATCTTTAACGAACTGACTTTTTACATTGTGCCGGAAACATACACACTTATCAACACTCTGGGCGCATCCTATCTTCAGGCGGGAAGGCAGGTTTCGCTGCATAAGGATTTCTGGAAATGGCCGCGGGTGGAGCGACGTGCCTGGTTTGTACGCGAAGCCATTGTCAATTATGTTCCGCAAGAGATACTGCCGGGCGATCTGCTGGCTGGAGCCAGATTCAATATTCAGACATCTATGTGTTTTACAAAAGAGGAAAGCGATCAATGGCTTCGCGAGGTAAAAGGCAAAAACGGCGCCAGGGCTAAAATGAAACGGTTTCACGATCACGGTTACGGCAATGCCGGAGCTACGAGCGGTCATCTTATTCCGGGGTATGAACGGCTTCTGAAAACAGGCTGGAAGGGCGTGTACGGCGAACTTCTTACCCTTTATAACGCGCTGGATAATAACGAATGGCAGGCTGAAAAAGGAGCACAGCTTCGCGCCATGATTACGGCATCAACAATGGCGCGTGATCTGGCTTTAAAATACAAAGAACGCTGTCTTGAACTCTCGAAGGATGAAAAAGACCATGCACGGAAAAACGAGTTGTCGATGATGGCTCAAAACTTAGGCAAAGTCCCCTGGGAGCCGCCGACAACATTCTGGGAAGCAATGCAGGCGCTGTGGATCAATCACATGCTTGTCATGACCGATGAAAATTATCCCGGCGCGGGTGTTTCCTTCGGCAGGGTTGACCAGTATCTGTGGCCTTATTATCAGCGTTCCATCCATGAAGGGATGGACAGGGAGTTTGCCAAAGAAATCCTGAAATGTTTCTGGGTACATGCCAATACTGCCTACGACGCGATGATCCGCAACGGCAATCAGGGAATCACCGCCGGTTTCGGCCAGCTTATCACATTGTCCGGCCTAGGCATTGACGGCAAAGATATGACCAACGATCTCACTTATGTCATTTTAGAGGTCATTGATGAAATGTCGCCCATTCTGGAACCCAAGCCCAACGTACGTCTGCACCGCAACAGCACGGAAGAGCTGTATGATAAAGTTGTGGATATGATCGAAACCAGTCAGGGAGCACCTTTCCTACTTAACTTCGATGAACGCTCCATGGCAGGCATGATGCTTGAGGCAAAAATGGCGGGTCTGACAAATCTTATCAATGAAAGCAATGTTCATGAATACGCGCCGGTCGGCTGTCTGGAAAACACGATGGTCGGCAATGACCGTTCAGGGACGGTGGATAACAATATCAATCTGCTCAAAGCGGTGGAACTGGCGCTGACAGGCGGGAAGGATTTGCTCCCTTATACCGATCCCATGACAGGAAAGACTGAACCCATCAAGCAGGATGGCCCGCAAACCGGAGATTCCATGTCTTTCCGGATATGGGAAGAATTCTGGGAAGCCTACGCCCGGCAGACGCGGTACATTATTCAGAAATGCGTTGATCTGTATGAGGTCTCGGAATCGATACGCTCCCGTTTTTTCCCCACACCATATCTTTCCTGTATGATTAAAGGATGCGCGGAGAAAGGCATGGATATTACGCAGGGCGGAGCGGAAATAAACTTCACCACTATGGAGGCCGTCACCTATGCCACAACAGTGGATTCACTTCTGGCAATAAAATATCTGGTCTTCGACAGGAAACACTGCACGATGCGGGAATTGATCGACGCCCTGAAGGACAACTGGCAGGGGCATGAAATTCTTCACGCAAGGGCAAAGAACCGCGCCCCTAAATATGGCCGCGACGATAAAGAGGCCGACGACATGGCAAGCAAAGTCATGCGGTTGTGGTGCGATGAAACATGGAGGCACTGTACAAAATCCACAGGACGTAAATATCGTCCGGGAATGCTCAGTTGGAACTACTGGGCAGGAGACGGGTATATCATGGCGGCAAGTGCAGACGGCAGAACGAAAGGCCAGTTCCTTTCCAATGCCATCTGCCCTTCCAACGGAGCGGACAGCAAGGGGCCGACGGCAAACGCGAACTCTGTCGGCAAGGTGCTGGGCGGCAAAGCCGAAAATTTCGCCAGAGACTGGAAGGATTATTTTAATATTTTGCCCAACGGCGCCAGTCACACCATAACCTTCAATCCTTCTATTCTTAGAGACCCGGAGCACAAGGATAAATTCAAGGCATTTCTGAAAGGCTATGCCGAAAATGGTGGCACGGCCCTGCAAATCAATATGCTCGATCCCGGCATGCTCAAGGACGCGCAGCAGCATCCACAGAACTACCGCCATCTTCTGGTGCGTATTACCGGCTATAACGCCTACTTCACCACGGTGGGAAGAGAGTTGCAGAACGAAGTTATTGAACGGTTGAGCCACAGCAAATTTTAAGGATGTTATTTGATGCCAGATGCTATGCCAGAAACTATGACAGATAAGGAAACCAAGGGCACCATTCTGGAGATAATCCGCATGTCCACAGAGGACGGGCCGGGACTAAGAACAACTGTCTTTTTCAAGGGCTGTTCACTTAATTGCGTCTGGTGCCACAATCCGGAAAGTATAAGCATGAAGCCGCAGATTCAATGGCTGGGAACAAACTGTATAGGCTGCGGTATCTGCGTGGAGACCTGCCCGGAAAAGGCGCTGGAGAAAACCCCGAAAGGCATCAAAATCAAACGGACGCTTTGCAACGGCTGCGGCTTATGCGCGGAGGAATGTCCCACAACAGCGATGGAACTTCTGGGTAAAAAATGGAATGCGCAGGATCTGGCCGATGAACTGGTTAAAGACCGCGTATATTTCGAACAATCAGGCGGCGGAGTTACCCTCTCCGGCGGAGAGGCCGCCCTGCAAAACGACTTCTGCCCCGCGCTTTTGAAAAAACTCAAACGCAGGGGGATTCAGACAGCCCTCGATACCTGCGGACAGATACCGAGGATTTCACTGGTGGAGGTTCTGCCGTATGTTGATATTCTGCTTTACGATCTCAAAGAGATTGATACCCGAAAGCACAAACAATTTACTGGCTCCGGCAATGAAAAGATTCTGGACAATATTATTTTCGCGGCGGAATATATAAAAACCCACGTTCCCCAAAAAACATTCTGGATACGAACTCCGGTTATTCCACAAGCAACGGATACGCCCGAAAATATCCGGGGCATCGGTGATTTTATTAACGCCCACCTGCACAAGACAGTTAGCAGATGGGAACTGTGTGCCTTTAACAATCTGTGCTGCGACAAGTACAGGCGGCTGGAAATAGACTGGCCGTACGCGGATACGGAACTACAGGAGAGATCACGGATGGAAGAACTATGCCAAATTGCGAGAAGCGCGGTGACTTCTTCGATTGTCTGCTGGAGCGGAGAAACAAAACTTGAACAAAACGCGAATAACAAATTTACAGGGAAACCCCATACGTCGATTTCCGGATGCTGAAAAATACTGAAAGGAAAAAATCATGGCCATAAACAGTTTTTCCGAAGCGGACGTCAAGGCGATTGAACCAACCGAGAAAATCGGAATCATCGCCACCGTATCACCAGAAGGATTGCCCCACATTTCACTTCTTACATCCGTTATGGCGGCAACCCCCCGTCAGCTTATCGTCGGCGAATTCTGCAAGGGTATAAGCAAAGAATACATGCAGCGTACGGGGAAGATCGGCTTTGCAGTTCTGACGATGGACAAAAAAATCCGGCGCGGCAAAGCACTCTGGACGCATTTAAAAAAAGAAGGTCCGGAATATGAGATATACAACAAGCAGCCCATGTTTCGTTACAATACATATTTCGGCATCAACACGGTGCATTATTTTGACCTGATTAAAACTTCTGAAGGACTTTCCCTGCCGCTTTTGTCTATTATCAAATCAGCGATTCTGACAAAGCTGGCAAAAAGCGGCGCTGCCAAAGGCAGTCCTGAACGCGTGTTTTCTTATTTTGGAGAAAAAATATTCAATGGGCTTGATTCCATAAAATTTTTATCATTTATAGACGATGACGGTTTTCCAGCGATCATTCCTGTTCTTCAATGCCAGGCTGCGGACAGTAGCCGTCTGGTGTTTAATCCCGGCGCTTTCGGAGCCGAGCTGAAAGTTCTTAAACCGGGAACGACCATAGCCGTTTTTTGCATGACCATGCAGATGGAAAATGTTCTGGCGCGAGGCATCTTTAACGGCTTCTTCCGCTGCCGGGGCATCAATTTGGGCACTCTTGATATTAACTGGGTCTATAACTCAATGCCTCCCAATCACGGTCAGATTTATCCGCCTGTGCCGCTGGAGAGGGTGGTCAACTTCTAAGGATTCATCCGCGACCGCTTCTAAATGGAAGTTTTTGCCATACTGGCGAAAATTCTCTGTAATGTAAAAGTCTATTTATTATGCGCCTCTCAAAAGGGAATATACTTCTGATCAAGGCGCTATTTTTGTTGGCGTTGTTGTCGGCTTCATCAACGTATTATTAATCCTAAAAGTTCAAAAAATTAACCCCTTGATATCAGGTCTGATTTTCCGTAAATACTTAAAAACAATCAAAAAATAAATTCTATCTAGTACCGTCTATTCTATCTGTTCCTTTTCTTTTTCCATTATTCTATCACAATTTTATCACATTATGACAATGGAGTATTGGTTCTATGTCATTGTGGAGTCTATTTCTTACGTTCCTTCTGGCTTGGTTGCATTCAGGTTGCAGTAGGGGCATGACCAGTTGAATTTTATTGCCATATGTTACACCTCTTGTTTCTCTCAATTAATATCTGAACTTCGCTTTTGATCAAGTTCTGTTTAGGGCACATGAACAATGTTTTACTTCTGCAAACCGCCAGCTAGAGACTCGAACTCGCTACGATAAGCCATGAACTTCGATTCAAAACACCATATAAGAATTTGGACGAGTTGCTTATCGGTTTTGATGAAGGTTTCAAGATAGTGAACTTTCATGCCATTTTTTAAAGTTCCACCAATGTCAACCTGAAGAGCGTCGAATCCATTTACCTTAATTTTCTGCATCTCAGAAGAAGTGCTTTGACTCAAGTTGCCCATCAATTTCACCTTTAATGACTCAGCAAAAGTTTGCCAATCTAATCTGTCAGCTACATCTGAACTCCATACCCACCAGTGGGTAAGTTCTATTAAATCAGTAGCTATGTGATACCCATAACGATTTTGATTGTCTGGGTCATACAACCCCGCCAACTCATCTACCGTCGGCAGTCGCCAGTCCTTATAACCGCCCCCACGATAATTCTCGCAATAGCCCTTGGCTTCATACCAGTTGATGTTCGATCCATTGTCTCTCGCAGCCCACATCAGGTTCGTCCGCGTATCCAAGACCGTCCCGTTGTCATAGGCGATGAAATCGGTCTTCCTAGCTGCAGAAACTGCTTGTGCATTGTTCGCAGATAACTGTGCCGATATAGTAGAACGTACTGGAAGTGCCCGATGGTATAAACTGAATCTCTGTGGGGAAAAGCGCTTGTTCCCGGCTTTGCCAATGCCTAGGATGTAGCGAAAACGAAATGCACGAGCTTTAGAATTGCTAATATCGCTAATATTGAAAGAATTCATCAGTAAGCCAGCATCAATTAAGGAATTCATTGCAAATAGTTTCCATGATGAAGGCGGCGGGACTTGAACCCATCCAGCGGGGAGCGTGATTGTGAAAGAGTTATCTTTGCTTAACATCATTGAGGGCGTTGTGGATACTGCTTTAATCGGTTTTTCTGATGTTACTGGATTTAGAGTATTAGTCTCCTGCGGAAGAAGTGGAGCATCTTTCAAGACGTAACCTCGTGCCTCCATGCACATATTGAATAAGTTATATGCTTGTATATTGGCAGATGCAGCAGCAACAGCCATTACAGCAAGCCCTGGTAATCCTGTACCCCCACCTTCCCAAGAAGTTTTTGATTCTTGTACACACTCATATTTGTCCTTCTTAAAATCTAAGCCTTCTTTAGTCGGATACCAAAGTTGGTTTGTTGTTGCACATCCTGCTAATAAGAATAACAAACCACAAGCAACAATAATTATTTTACACTTCATAGTATGACTCTTTTATAAAATATTTCGGAATTGTTTACATGGCAAACCACGGTTATTTAGTAAAATTCAACAGTCCATTAATCTGTTCAATAAAGTATTCTTGAGGCGATTGCCCGTTCAAATCAACCGTAAAGCCTTGATAAAGATGTTCCTCATATTCTTCACATTTTTTATCATATGTGGCAATATCTCTGCTACTACTAATGATAAAAAATCTGAATTTGCAAAGTTCAGTTGCGTGACAATTAACAAAAGAATCATACAGGTATTCCCGTGTTTCTTCAGTCCCGCCATTGGAACCTTCAGTGCTTTTCAAACTTCTAAGGTAGAACAGTTGGGGAGCAAAGGAAGCTCTCAAATCACTAGCGGCCTTGTTGAACTCTTGTCGTTGCATAATTTTAAGAGCGTTTCTATATGCAATCCAGACACCGAGAAGGGTGCCAACGATGCCAAAGCCTCCAGCAATATCTGCTATTTCAAGGGCAGTAAGTTCCAATTTTACCTTTACTCCTTTATAGGTGGTTTTAGTGGTATAGGCATTGGATTACTCATAGGAAAAATTTTCCTTATCCCATTTCTCGCACAACGCAGTAATTGAGCCGCTTGTCGGCTCGAATGAATTGTTGTGGGAGGTTTATAATTTAGGTTTTGCATACTCAAGAAGGTTGTTAATATGAGACAAATAAATATTTCCAAGTTTTTTACCATATTCCGGGTCAATTGGATTACAATTTATTTTATTTATCTCGCCGGGATTTTTGTATTTCTCCCAAGCGGCGTTGAAGCCAACGAGTTCCTTTTGGGGCAAATAGACTTCAAAAATGATTTTAGCTTTTTCGTTGGTGATAGCAATTTCTTCAGGCCGTTCGCCGAATCTCCCGTGAAGTATATCGACCCCTCTTCGCATCCGGAAAATTTCATCTACGAAAGTGGCGCGAAAAGCGGCTGCGGCTTTGTTAAATCTTTCTTTGCTTTTATGTTTTCTGGTAATAACACTGGTGAGCAAAGCACCGAGCAAAACAGGAAGAGCCCAGAACAAATTTTCAGTGATCATGTACTAATCCTAATTTCTTTATTGTGTTCATTGTGGCTTGTTATCGGACTACCTTTTTATTTATTATCAGATGATGATAGTGTCAAGAAAAATTATACACTTAACAAAAACAGCAAAATTAAATAATAATGGTTTATTTTATTATCTAAAATAATTTAAATTATCCACTTGACAAACCGAATAAAGGTGTATATATTATGATTAACAAAAAACAGAAAGGAGTAAAAATCATGAAATATATACCACCTAAATTTGAGAGAATTTCAGAGATGTCAGCTATTGATGTAGGGCGATTAACAGAGGATGAAGCGAGGAGCATCCTTGAACATATTCGTTGGCCTAAAGGTATTAAATGTCCTCATTGCGAAAGCACCAATATTGTCAGGATTGAAGGCAAGGCAAAGAAAGTAAGAGATGGTTTACTTCGCTGTAAAGATTGCCGGAAACAATTTACCGTAACAGTAGGCACTCTTCTACAGGGTTCGCATATCACTTTAAGGCAATGGGTTCAAGCGTTTCATTCAATGTGCGCCCACAAAAAAGGCGTTTCTTCACTTCAATTAAAGAGAGACCTCGGCCTCGGTTCTTACAGATCAGCTTGGCATTTAACGCACCGTATAAGATTAGCAATGAATGAAGACCCTCTCGCAAGCCTGTTAAAGGGTGTTGTTGAAGTGGATGAAACCTACATAGGCGGAAAGCCAAGAAAAGGTAGTAATAACGGTATACACCTTAAACGTGGGCGGGGAACTAAAAAAGCTCCAGTAATGGCAATGGTAGAACGTGACGGAAATGTTATTTCTAAACCCATTAAGAACGTGACAGGAAAAACCTTAAAATCAGCAATCAGAGAAGCGGTAAACGAAGAAGCAAAAATAATGACCGATGAATTTAAAAGTTATAAAGGCATAGAGAAGGATTTTAAAGGTGGTCATGGAGTAGTAAATCACGGCTTAGGAGAATACGCCAAAGGCGATATTAATACCAATACGGCGGAGTCTTTTTTTGCGTTATTAAAGCGTGGTGTTAATGGAACTTTTCACCATATCTCAAAGAAACATTTATCAAGATATTGCAATGAGTTTTCTTTTAGGTGGGATAACCGTAAGGTTACTGACGGAGAGAGAACGGAAAATGCAATCAGTGGTTTTGTAGGCAAAAGACTAATGCTTAAAGAGGTTATGGGATGACAAAACAGAAAGAAAAAAAAGAACAGTATAATAAACCAGTTTCGCTTTATCCGTTAAAACCGGAGAAAGCACTAGCGGCTTTTATGAAAGTAAAGCCGGAAAAAGTAATGAAAAATAAACGAAATAAAAAAGGGGGGAATCATGAAGAATCAAAAAAAACAACCTAAATTAATCACTTGCAAAGATATTATTACAACATCCGATGCTATTATGAGCATTATCAAGAATAAACTTGATGGCACGATGGACATTGCCGAAATTGTAATAGAGGAATGCAAACACCGTATTTACATAGAGAAAAAATTACGAGATAGCAATTCCTCTAACTTCTAGGTAAGTGGGATAACCAATGCATTAATCCTGCTAAATCTCGGGATAATATTTGCGGTATTGCTGCAAAGGCGCAAGTAAAATTTTTATCGTTAGTGGGAACCCATAATTGGCATTGTTTTTCTCGACATTCTTTTTGAAAAAAGGGGCAATCTTTAGCCATGAGTGTTCTCCTTACTGAAAGATTTTTTAGATTATTAATTATAGGAAAATGAGCTATGGTTTGTCAAGTAAACAATTCCGAAAGAATTTAATCTGGGAAATAACTGATCATTGTATCTTTACTCTTTATTAATAAGCAGCTGCTATTTTTTAATGGCTTATTACTTTCAATTCAATTGATGTTATCTTCAGTTGTGTTTTTTTATTTGATCAAGAATGTTGTCAGACCATTCAGTATATCCACACAGCACTTTAGAATTTTTGTAACAGGGGAATTTGTATTTCAGTTCAGGATGGCGAATAATAAATATATGCATACTAGCGTTAATCGTAAAAAGGTAAATGTCCAGCCCATCGTTTTAATGATTTGATTAAGTTCATTAATTTCGCTGATCTTCCCCCCATTGCTTCCCCTCTCACAAGCTCCCCCTATGGTTTAGCCGGGAAACGGAAAGGGGTTCTTCCGCTTATCGGCTGCCCTGCCTATCCCCGGCTTTATTGATTTATTCAAATTATTACATTTATTGCAGGTCTATCGAATTATTTATTGAAATTGTTTTATAATCGGCATATCGACCGATTCATCGACATCTAAGATGAAATACCGATCCTTCAGTATCTTTTCCATGTATTGATGCTTTATTCTAACATTGTACTTATCAAGCACTTTCGTGACAGTAATTTCATCAGCTGTTACTTCTGATATGTTTTCAATGCCAAGTCGATTTAACAACTCTTTTTTTAGATTTTCTGGATTTTTCGCACTTACCTGCAAAAACATATCGGATTTAAGGTTTTTCAATGTGGATGTAATCCGAATAGATTTGATATAAATTGGTATGATTTTTATTGCTGGCAATGAAATTGCAATAATCAATCCCAACAATAACATCTAGAAAATCGTTGCCATGCCGTTTTGTTTTCTTAGAATGTGCATATTCCCCTCCCTTGTTTATGCCTTCTCTTTCTTGTGTATTTCAATCATGTTTGAATATATTGCCACTCCTATGATCTGCCTAGCCAATGTTGAAGCATTCTTCAATGCTTCATCTTTTGATATTGTCATTTCTTATCTTTTCGCCTTTTTGAACGGCAAAACCTTTGCCCCTGCCTTCAGCCCGTCCAGATAATCAGCCCAAGTCTGCATCATCTTTTTTCTTTCATTCAAGTGCGTCGTCCGGTTATAGCTGCGGCCTAGCGGGTCACTGACACGGTGTGCTAATTGTGCTTCAATAAAATCCGGTTTTACCTGTAAAACTTCGTCAAGGATTGTCCGCGCCATTGCCCGGAATCCATGTGGTGTCATTTCGTCTTTCGTGTAACCCATGCGGCGTAATGCCGCTAATAAAGCATTGTTTGACATTGGCTGGATAAAAGTTCTACCGGAAGGGAAAGCATATCTACTCGCTCCGGTCAGTTTCTTAATTTCTTCCAAAATCTTTATTGCTTGCCGTGATAGTGGAACAAGGTGTGGCTCCCGCATCTTCATTTTTTCCGCCGGTATGCTCCAAAGGGCTGCATCAAAATCAACCTCTGTCCATTCCATGTGACGCAATTCGCCCGGACGGACAAAGACAAGCGGCGATAACTGTAAAGCTAATTTTACAACATAACTACCAACGTAACCGTCAATAGCTAGGAGTAACTCTCGTACTTCTTTAGGTTCTGTAATTGCAGCTAAGTGATTTTCTTTAGCAGGTGGTAATGATCCGATCAAATCTTGTGCCGGATTTCGTTCAGCGCGTCCGGTAGATATGGCATAACGGAAAATCATGTTGCATATTCCTCTTACTCTGTGAGCTCCTTCCAGTACGCCTCTTGATTCAACACGTCTTAACACCATCAATAGCTCTGGAGCTTTAATATCTTTAATTGGCCGTATGCCGATCCAAGGAAAAACATCACGTTCCAAACAGCGCATGAGTTTAAGCGCGTGTCCTTCCGTCCATGTTGACTTAAATTTTTCGTGCCATTCTCTGGCTATGGCTTCGACAGTTTCAGTATTTTCGACTTTTGCCTGTTTTTGTGCTTTACGTAACGCACTAGGGTCAATACCATGCGCTAGTTGCCTTCGAGCCTCATCTCGTTTTTGACGTGCATCAAGAAGACTTATTCCCGGATACTTGCCAAGGGCAAGTAACTTTTCCTTGCCGCTAAAGCGATATCTAAAGCGCCATAACTTTGTGCCCGTTTCTGTAACATGTAGATAAAGTCCTTCACTATCTGTGAGTTTATAAAATTTTGCTTTTGATTTTGCATTACGAACTTTTATTTCACTCAATAGCATAAGATCACCTCGTCATATTTGTAAGTAAGTTTCCGACAAACCTAGCTTCTTCCAATATCAGTCGCATGGTGTTGGCACCTTTCATATTTCAATCTTTCCATCAAATGTAGCACGAACAGATGGTATTCCTTTGGACTCAAGATATTCAGCTTTATCCCGTGTTTTTTCTTTTTTCTTGATTTCAGAAGGATCAAAGCCTTTTAATAAAAGTTCTTTCGCTGCATCTTTATTTCTTCTTGCATCATCAAGGCCAACCTCCGGATATATTCCCAATGCTAAATTTTTATTTTTTCGTTTAAAGCGGTATTTAAAACGCCATCACTTACCACCTGATGGCGTAATATGGAGATAAAGACCTTCGCCATCATAAAGTCTGTAAATTTTGTCACTATGTTTAGCGGCGTTTATCACATCTTCCGATAGGCAGTTAATTTTTCTTTGCATGTTAATTACTCCATTTGTGCGGGTATCGTATTTTTTGCTGCGGGTGTTTTCTTAAAATATACCCGTAAAATTGTTAGATGTGAATGGAGAACTTAGCACATCTTTTGACGAAAAACAACAAAAAACCCGCTATTTCTAACGAGTTTTTGTTCTTTCTTGGACTTTCTTGGATTATGTTCTGGTGGAGATGAGGGGGATCGAACCCCTGGCCTCGGCGTTGCGAACGCCGCGCTCTCCCAGCTGAGCTACATCCCCAACCTTAAAAATTACTATCAGGAAAAACGTAGGGGAGCATATATTATTGATTGCCTTAGTGTCAAGAAATTGTTAATATAATCGTCGGATTGACAAAATAATTAAGTTTTTTCTATATGCACAAATAATTTGTAAAATGAAACTCTATAAAAAATACCTGCGCGGCAACAATTAATATTTATAATATTTATTAAATTTTGTTTTTTTTCCAGCAGAAAAAATGGTAAACATAGTTAACTAGTCACAAGGAGAAAGTAAATGGCAAAAATTGATGCTTTTTTTTATCTTATGCACGAGCAGGGTGCATCAGATCTTCATCTTATTTCCGGTCAGCAGCCTGCCATTAGAATCCGCGGTGATATTGAGAGAATTAAATACGATGTTCTCGCTAATGACGCTATAAAAGTACTTATTTACGAAATCACTCCGGAGCATAAAATTAAAATTTTCGAGGAAACGGGCGACGTTGATTTTGCTTACGAAGTCCCTGGTCTCGCGCGTTATCGAGTCAATTACTTCCAGCAAAAAAATGGCATGGGCGCGGTTTTTCGTGAAATACCCGATAAAATTTTATCTTGCGCAGATTTGGGACTGCCTAGCGTAATATCAAAATTGGCTTCTCTCCCGCGCGGCCTTGTCTTGGTGACCGGTCCCACCGGCAGTGGAAAATCCACAACGCTGGCAGCCATTATTGATGAAGCCAACCGCCTGCGCAGAGACCATATTATTACAATTGAAGATCCTATTGAATTTGTTCATAAGAGTCAAAATTGTATTATTAATCACAGGGAAGTGGGAATTCATACTAGAAGTTTTTCTGCAGCTTTGCGCGGAGCATTGCGTGAAGACCCGGACATCATTCTGGTTGGTGAAATGCGCGATCTGGAAACCATCTCTCTGGCTATAGAAGCCGCGTCCACAGGCCATCTGGTTTTCTCCACTGTCCATACAACCAGCGCGGCAAAAACAGTTGACAGAATAATCGAAGTTTTTCCACCAACCGAACAGTTGCAAATACGCTCTACACTGGCCGATGGTTTACGCGCGGTTGTTTCGCAGGTTCTGTTTAAGAGAGTTGACATGAAAGGCCGATGTGTTGCTCTGGAGATTTGCATTGCCACACCCGCAGTTCGTAATTTGATCCGCGAATCTAAAACCTATCAGATTCCTTCGATGATGCAGACGGGCAAAAAATATGGAATGCAACTTTTGGATGATGGAATTATGGATATCTACAACCGCGGCTGGATAAGCGGCGATGACGCTTATATCAAGGCCAACGATAAAGCCAGATTCCGTCCGCTCTTGAAACATCCGCCAACAGACTTCACTGAAGCATAAATCATCGCGAGGATAGCTTATGAGAAAACCGGAAATAGATCATATACTGACAAAAATGTTGGAATCCCATCCGAACATTTCCGATTTCATATTAACCGTGGATAAACCTTTGCAGGTATATTCCGCCGGTCAATTAGTCAGTGTTGATTTAAGGCCATCTTTCGAAAGGCTCACGCCTTTCCAAACAGAAATTTTTGCTCTGAATTTGATTAATCAGGATCGTCGGCTGATGCAATCTCTAATAAAAGAAGGCTCCTGCGATATGTCTTATGAGTTACCAGGACTCGCCCGTTTTCGTGTAAATATATTTTCTCAACTCGGCAACTATTCTATAGTTTTAAGAAAGCTTGAATCGAAAATTCCTTCATGCGCCGACTTAGGCTTACCACCGGCTTTTTACAAAATTGCCAATGAAAAATTCGGCATCGTTTTGATAACAGGCGCAACAGGCACCGGTAAAACTACATCACTTGCTGCGATTATCAATGAAATCAATGAAAACAGTTCCGTGCACATTATTACATTGGAAGACCCTGTAGAATACACGCACCACCAAAAGCAATCCACTATAAATCAACGCGAACTGGGCAAAGATTTTGATACCTTTGTCAATGGTTTACGGGCAGCTCTGCGTCAGGCGCCAAAGGTAATTTTTGTAGGTGAAATGCGCGATCGGGAATCAGTGGAAATTGCTTTGAATGCCTCGGAAACGGGCCATTTGGTTTTAAGCACCTTACATACTGTAGATGCCGGTCAGACGGTAAACCGTATTATTGGCATGTTTCCCATAGAGGAAGAAAATCAAATGCGTGTGCGTCTTGCTGATTCTCTCCACTGGATAGTCTGTCAACGTTTATTGCCAAAAGTCGGCGGCGGACGTATCGCTGCTTTTGAAGCGATGAGCACAAGTCTGCGAGTTAAAGACGTTATCCTGCATGGCGAATCGGAAGGAAAAACATTTTCTGATATTATCCTGCAAGGGAAACCTTTTGGGATGATGACCTTTGATGATTGTATTTCTGATCTTTTTGAAAAAGGTTTGATTACTGAAAATACGGCTATCTCTTATGCTTCCAACAGAGCTACTGTTAGCCGTGCAATAGATTCTATAAAGAAGGCCCGCGGCGAAAAGACCTCAAGTATCGGCACGCTGGAAGTTGACAAATTATATGGCAAGCCCCAACACGACCCATGGAAAAAATAATTTTAATAGGATGTAAATAATTAATTATCAGGAAATTAACATGAATAAAGAAAAATCAATGCCAGATCCAATCGAAGAAGAAATAGATTATTCCGGACGCCCTTTTGATTATCGGGACACGGATAGCAACACTTGCATGATTTGCGAACATAATCATGTCATAGGGCAAAAGATCAGAGAAACTTTAGTATCACTTAATTTTAACGTAGTTGAGGCGTCCACATCTAAAGAGGCCTTAAAATATACAACTTTCCACACTTTTAATGTCATCGTCGTCAATGAAAATTTTGATATCGAAAAAGATGGAGTTAATAATGTTCTTAAATATATAGAACGCTTACCTATGCCTGTCCGCCGGAAAATTTTTATTGTCTTGATCAGTTCAACTTTTGCAACTATGGATTATATGCATTCTTTAAATAAAAGCGTCAACTTAATCATTAATGAAGATGAAATCTCGGGGCTAGGTCTAATTCTTAATAAAGAATTGGAGGAAAACGAGTATTTTTACCATGTATTTAAGGAATATCAGCGCAAACTCGGGAAATTTGATTAAATTTAATTTTATTTGACTTTATTTACTTCGCGTAGAATCATATCAGATTGATTAGCAAACCCCATCCCTTTATAAGCCGACGCCAGGTTTAAATAGTAAGGCTGCACAGGATCATAAGTTATGGCCAATTTAAAAGCCTCAACTGCCTGCGAAAAATTGTTGGTCTTCATGAGCGAATGGCCCAAACGATTATAGTAAGCCCCGGCCCCTGAATTATCACAATGCACGGCCTTCTCATAGACCGCCAGAGCTTTTTGAAGTTGCCCCAAGCCAACAAAGATATCGCCTAACGAACAATAATATAGAGGATTAGATGAATTTACAGCAATGCATTCATTCAATAATCTTTCAGATTCTTCATAATTTCCGGCTTGCTGAAATAAAACGGCGATTTTAAAGTAATAACGATCAGGTTGATCAGAGTCGATCTCGCTGGCCTTAAGATAGGCTTTTTCACTCTCTTTACTTAATCCGGCGGCAAACAAAGCTTCACCCCAATGGCAATAAAAAACGGGATTATCACTTTCGATTCCGATGAGTTTTTCATAAATTTCACAAGCTCTCTTAGCTTGGCCTGATTGAAGACAAGCATTTCCCAGTTCAGCTAAAAGTCCTATATCATCAGGTTGCGCGTCAACAGCCCTTTCGCAAATTTCCGTTAATTTTTGGAAATCTTTATTTTGCTTATATATTCTTACTAGTTCGTCAAAAGCAAATCCTGTAAAAATCACTCGCTTAAGCTCCCGTTCCAGTAATATATTTAAACATTTTACAGCAAGCGGGATTTCACCGCTGTCATAATATGCCCATGACAATAGCAGAACAACTGATTCTTCTTCAGGATATTCTTTGTGAATTTCTTCACATAGGACAATCGCTTCACGGTATTTCCCCTGCCGAAAAAGATTTTCGGCCAAATCAATTTTTGTTTTCTTTTCTTCAATCATGATGTTAAAAAAAGGGGGAGGAAAATTCCTCCCCCCAAAATTCTAGCAACTGCAACCTGAACCGCAACCGCCACCGACGGCAGAGAGGGCGGAAGTTAATTTAAACCCGGACCCTTGCGGCGTATCAATAAAATCAACATTGATTGGCTTTGCTCGATTAAGAATATCTTTATCAACGATAAACTTTGTTCCTTTCTCTTCAAATACTTCATCATTGTTTCCAAGCTCATCCAGAGCCATGCCCAAAGCGGGACCGGATCAGCCAATAGATAATGTAATCCTTACAGCTAAATCGGATTTCTTCTCTTTGATAAAGCTTTTGATTACTTCCAACGCCTTTTCTGTAACTGTAAACATTAATATCCTCCTTTTTCGATGAATACTTCCTGTTTGAAAATCTCCGCAGCAAGCTGCTGAGAATACGCTCACTATCAAATTCATCGTTTCCTTAAAATAGCAATCCTTAAGAATATGTCAATTAAATTCTGGAATTTTTTCATTTTTACATCGGAATCCCATCTAAATGTCTCTTTAAATAGATACCTTTCTAAAAAATGATTTGTTTAGTTGATTTACTACAAAAATCCCTTTTGATTATTTTTCTGTAGCATAAACCTCCAGAGTGCTTCTCTATCTTTCTTGTTGGAATAATCAATGCCTATTCTCGTGGTTGTCTCAATCAGACTATCGGGAATACTGCGGTAACCTTCCACCCATAATTTACTGCCCCGGGTAACATCCCAGCCGTTTAAAGACTTATCTATTTCCAATGCCTGGCATACTTTGGCGGGACCGTTTGTTAATTCGGATCCCTTCCTCTTCCTGTGTGATTCCATCTCTTCTATTCCGGTAAGCGGCAGTATCGCGCGTATAAGTACAGCGCAAGGACTGCCTTCATCTTCAGTCACCAGATTGAGCATGTAATGAATACCGTAAGTAAAATAAACGTAAGCACAGCCGGGTTTGCCGAACATAACCGAATTACGTGGTGTCTCGCCGCGATGGGCGTGGCAGGCGCTATCGTCCATTCCGCAATAAGCTTCGGTTTCCACAATTATACCGGAGTACCTGATGTGGCCTGTCTGACGTACCAATTTTTTCCCTAAAAGAGCGCGGGCGACCTTTAGTGTATCGCGCCCGTAAAATTTTCTGTCTAATATATCCATAATTAGTCAAATATCTGTAATAATTTATCTGCTTTTCATTGACGCGAAGGTAAATTGCCGGAAAGAATCTGTCAAGAAATTATTTACTATTTTTAATTCTTAGAATGGTCATAATGGATAAAGGGAACTGTGGCTGAAAAGATAAAATAACCGATATTTTTACTTTACAATCATTAAAACAACAAGTTAGCAAAGCTATTAAATTTTTTAGCTTCCAAAAACAATTTAAATTGATAAAAAACAAGGCTAGTGCTACATTATGACCAGCAGTATTTTACCGGAAGGAGAACTAGTTTTATGGAGTACACTCATGAAATTGAAAACATGTGCATAGTCGCTAAGGGGCCTAAAAACGGCCCTGCCCCCATACCTCAAGAGGGCAAATGGACACAGGTGAAAGAAATAAAAGATATTTCAGGCCTTACACATGGTGTCGGTTGGTGCGCGCCTCAGCAGGGAGCATGTAAACTTACCCTGAATGTAAAAAACGGAATCATTGAAGAAGCACTGGTTGAATGTATCGGATGCACCGGAATGACCCATTCCGCCGCAATGGCCGCCGAAATCTTGCCGCATAAAACAATTCTGGAAGCGTTAAACAGCGACCTGGTCTGTGATGCTATAAATGTGGCCATGAGAGAAATTTTTCTCCAGATTGCTTACGGCCGCACGCAAACCGCCTTTTCCGAAGGCGGACTTCCTATCGGCGCAGGACTTGAAGATCTGGGTAAAGGCCTGCGCAGCGTGATTGCCACGATGTACGGTACCAAAGAAAAAGGTGCCCGATATCTGGAAATGGCTGAAGGCTATGTCACCGAACTTGCTCTCGACAACGATAACGAAATCATCGGCTATAAATTCGTTCAGCTTGGCGTCATGATGGATAATATTTCCAAAGGTATGGACGCGGCGAGTGCTCTTGCCAAAGCGACTGGAACTTACGGCCGCTTTGCCGAAGCCGTAAAAGTTATTAACCCAAGAAAAGGATAAGGAGTAAAAAAATGGCTTTATTTGAAGGATACGAAAGAAGAATCAAACAAATCACTCCTTTTCTCGCGAAATACGGCATTTCCTCTTTGCAGGAAGCCGAAAAAGTATGCCTCGGGAAAGGCGTTGATGTAAGAAAAATTGTCAAGAATATTCAGCCGATTTCATTTGAAAACGCAGGATGGGCCTATCTTGTCGGCGCCGCGGTAGCTATCAAGAAGGGACAAAAGAATGCCGCCGACATTGCTGAAACTCTCGGTGAAGGACTTCAATCATTTTGCATTCTCGGATCGGTTGCCGATGACCGTCAGGTAGGTATCGGCCACGGGAATCTTGCTTCTATGCTTCTTAGAGAAGGAACAACCTGCTTCGCCTTTTGCGCGGGACATGAATCATTTGCCGCTGCTGAAGGCGCCATCGGTCTTGCCAAATCAGCAAATAAAGCAAGAAAGGTTCCTCTGCGGGTAATTCTAAATGGATTAGGAAAGGACGCAGCTCACATTATAGCCCGCGTAAACGGATTCACGCATGTCGCAACAGCTTTCGACTATAAAACAGGAAAAGTTTCCGTGGTAAAGGAGAAAGCTTATTCCAAAGGTGAACGTGCGGCTGTCCGATGCTACGGCGCTGATGATGTGCGCGAAGGTGTAGCTATCATGCATCTGGAAAGCGTCGATGTCGCCATAACGGGAAATTCCACTAATCCAACACGTTTCCAACATCCGGTAATGGGTGTTTACAAAAAAGAACGTCTGCTGGCGGGAAAGAAATTTTTCTCCGTCGCCTCCGGCGGTGGAACAGGAAGAACTCTTCATCCTGATAACATGGCCGCAGGGCCGGCATCCTACGGCATGACCGACACGATGGGACGAATGCATTCAGACGCTCAGTTTGCCGGCTCATCATCTGTTCCCGCCCACGTTGAGATGATGGGATTAATTGGAATGGGCAACAATCCAATGGTGGGAGCATCGGTTGCTGTTGCGGTTGCGGTAGAACAGGCAATGAAGTAAAAGTTATCACTCAAATTACGCACTGCCCGCGCAAACGGGCAGTGTTGTTGTAATCATGTCTTGGAGACAGTTCGATGACAGAATTACGGGCGCTTCAGGCAAATATCGTAACACTTTTAGTTGACGCAATTGTCAACGCGGCTAATTCATCACTTCTTGGCGGAGGAGGAGTTGACGGCGCAATTCACCGCGCGGCCGGTCCGCAATTGCTTGAAGCATGTAGAAAGCTGGGCGGATGCAAAGTTGGCGAGGTAAAGCTTACAAAGGGATATAATTTACCCGCTCGCTTTGTCATTCATACTGTAGGGCCTGTTTGGAGAGGTGGAAAAAACGGGGAACCTGAACTGCTTGCTTCCTGTTACCGCAACAGCATGGCCATTGCCGCTAATAACAAAATGAAATCAGTCGCTTTCCCAAGTATCAGCACAGGAGTATATGGATATCCGATTGAACTGGCGGCCAGAGTTGCTGTTGAAACTATCCGTGACGCAATTCAGCAAACATCAAAGATAGAGGAAGTGCTGTTCTGTTGTTTTACGCAAAAAGATCTGAAAGTTTACGAATCTCTTTTGCCTTAAAGGGAAATACAGAATATTTCTACAAACGAACATTATTTCAATGGACTGCGGCATTTTTCAAGCAATGCCGCAGTCCATTTATGTTTCTAAACTAATTTCATATAATTTTTCGCCAGATATTCTGCAGTTTGCAGAGCACCCTTGGCCGCGCCCAGTTTGGTGTTATGAGCCAGGCAAACATATTTGATTCCATTTTCTATAATCGGATCTTTACGAATACGCCCGACAGTCACCGTCATCCCGCCGCCTTTTTCTCTATCCATTCTGGGTTGCGGACGGAAAGGATCATCGGTAACATCAATCAGATGTTGGGGCGAACTGGGCAGGTGCAGTTCGACAAAATCTTTGCCATAATTCATCATAGCTTTTTTGACATCTTCCGGTGAACAGGGTTTTTCTGTCTGCACAAAGGCGCAAACCATGTGTCCATCGATCACAGGCACACGGGTGCAAGTTGCGGTAATGCCGAAAGCTGCGTTCTGAATAGCTGAGCCGGTAAATTTACCTAAAATCTTCTGCGGTTCGGTTTCCACTTTGGGCTCTTCGCCCGGGATATAAGGAACTACATTTTCTGTCATATCCATCGCCGACAAACCAGGAGTTCTTCCCGCGCCGGACATGGCCTGAAGTGAAGTCATCACCACCTGCTTTACGCCAAAAATATCCTGAATTGGTTTTAGAGAAACAACCAGACCGGCGATCGTGCAATTAGGTTTCGGAGAAACAAATCCCTTCCATCCGCGATTTTTTTGCTGAATGGCAAGCAAGGCAGCATGATCCATATTCACTCCTCCAACAAGAATGGGGGTGTCATCTTCGTAGCGGAACGCCGAAGCGGTACTTATAACAGGCGTGGTCTTAGCGTACTTCGGCTCTAATTCTTTGGCGGCTCCCGCGTCCATTGTGGAAAAGATAATATCCACTGTAGTAGCATCGAAAGATGCAGCCTCTTCCACAATCATATTGGCGATATCTTCAGGCAGTTCTTCGGTGCACCACCAGCGCGAAGAGCCGCTTGAATCTCTCAATGCTTCGCTGTATTTCTTTGCCGCCGAACGTTCTGAAGCTACCAGTTTTGTTATTTTGAACCACGGGTGCCCGATTAAACTAACAATCGCCTGCTGACCGACTATTCCGGTCGCACCGACAATAGCAATTTTTAACATTGTTTACTAACCTCCTCTAAATTCCTTGATTATTTAATTTCAATATTCTCAAGCAAAATTGATCTTGCTTTTTCCACATCCGCCGCGATTTGCATCTTCAACCTGTCGGGACTGTCAAATTTGATAATGTCCCGCAACTTCACCACAAATTCAGTATTTAGCCTTTTGCCTCTGAGATCACCGGAAAAATCCAGCAGGTGAACCTCAAAAGTAAAAGTATAGTCAGCAAAGGTCGGCTTCTCGCCGATATTTAAAGCCGCCATAAGGCGTTTTCCTTCAACATCAACAAAAGCGGCATATATACCCGCCGGCGGCAGTAATTCTTTTTCCGGCTCTATGTTTGCCGTGGGAAAACCAAGCCCAACACCGCGCCCTTTTCCCGAAACCACAATACCGGCAACATTATAATATCTGCCCAGTAAATCAGTCACCGTTTTAAAATCACCCTTGACAATCAATTTTCTTATAAAAGTGCTGCTGATGATATCTTCTCCCACTTTAAAGGCATCAACAACTTCAACCGCAAAGCCCATTTCTTGCCCGGAAGAAATCAAATAATCGCTGTTGCCTTTTTTGCCCTGACCGAAAGTATAATCATGACCGATAATAATTTTTTTTATCGCCAGCTTTTGGTCGAGAAATCCTCGGACAAATTCTTCGGCAGTTATACGGGAATAATCAAGAGAAAAAGGAATTACCAGCGTGCCGTCAATCCCGCATTTTTCCAGCAATTGCAGCTTTTCTTCTAAAGTAGTGATAAGATAAAAAGGCCGTATATTGGGATGAATAATCATCTTGGGATGAGGATCAAAGGTAATAATCAGCGATTTTGCTCCGGCATTTTTCGCCTCGGAAGCAAGTTTACGGCAAATGAACTGGTGGCTTAAATGCACTCCGTCAAAATTGCCAATCGTGACAAACGATCCGCTAAAATCTTCTGTTATGTTTTCTATTCCTTTAATTACAATCATAATTTTTACTAACACTTAAGATAATCGACTTGATAACATAACATTTTGGGCATTAAATTCAAGCTCATTTTATCTTGACAAGAAGATGTTGATAGGTATAGTGCACTCTCTCAAGTGCCGAAGTGGCGGAATTGGTAGACGCGCTAGGTTCAGGGTCTAGTGGGTGTACGCCTGTGCTGGTTCAAATCCAGTCTTCGGCACCATTTTTTGCCCGCATTAACTTCCAAATAATAATAAATAGGTTATATTTCAGCACAAGTTTTTTGCTTGACGCCTAAGAGCAATTTCTTTATCGTGTCAGCAAGTAAAATAAAAAAGGGCAAAGAATGATGATTGAAAATATGGTCAGCAATTTATCTTTATACCTACAAGGCTCGGTGTTTTTAGCGTTATTGACCGCGTATCTGGGCGGGCTTATAATCAGCTTTACTCCCTGCACCTATCCCTTGATTCCGGTAACTGTTGGACTTATTGGCGCGCAGGGCTCATCATCCAAGCTTCGCGGATTTTTTCTTTCGCTTTTTTATGTTGCCGGAATCGCGCTAACCTATTCCATTTTGGGCGGAGCGGCCGCATTATCGGGCAGGATTTTCGGGCAGATGCAAACGACGCCCTGGACGTATTTCATTATGGCTAACTTATGTCTTGTCATGGGATTGTCCATGTTTGATGTTTTCAATATTTCCCTTCCCGTTCCGCACAAGTTAATTAAACTGACCGGCAATAGCAATAAAAAAGGATTTTTGGACAGTTTTTTAATTGGCGCCGTATCCGGCGTTGTTATTGGCCCCTGTACCGCCCCCGTTCTGGCAGTTTTACTGGGCTATGTGGCAGTAAAGACGAACCTTTTACTGGGCATGAGTCTGCTTTTTGTTTTCGCCCTCGGGATGGGAACAGTGCTGATTATCGTCGGCACATTTGCCGGAGTTATTGCCGCGTTGCCCAAATCGGGAACTTGGATGATAAAAATAAAATTTATTTCCGGGATGATATTAATTGGCGCGGCGGAATATTTCCTGTATATTGCGGGAACTTTATCAATATAATAAAACGAGGTTATGATGAATAAAAAAATATTATTACTTTCGATCATCTTACTTGTCTGTATTCTTGCTGTCCTGTCATTTGCACAATATAGACCCTCTGATTCCTTTAGACAGGAAAAAATTGCGGCGCCTGATTTTTTATTAAAGGATTTGCAGGGAAAAACATTTAAACTGAGCAATCACCGAGGGAATCCGGTGATAATTTTTTTCGGCGCCACCTGGTGTCCCGCCTGTCGTGCTGAAATGCCCAATTACAGAGCTCTTTATGAAAAATATGCCAAGCGCGGTCTGAAATTTATTTATATAAATATAAACGAATCAACCGAAAGGGTGGCGCGATTTGCCAAAACAAATTCATTCCCTTATCTGGTTCTGGTGGATTCAGACGGAAGTGTTACCAGCGATTATAATCTTATCGGAGTTCCGACATTATTTCTTATTGATAAGGGAGGAAATATCATCAGTATAGGCCACCAGGTATCAGATTTGTCGATTGATGCGCTTTTCCCCGTTAAAAGATAATATAAATTGCAAATCGGATTTGATTAAAAATTTGATCTTTTAAATCATGATGAGGGAAAAAACAATGACAGAAGATAACTGGCTGCGGGCTTTGACAAAATCAAACCATGATCGCTGGATTGGCGGTGTCTGCGGCGGCTTAGGCGAACATTCTCCCATCCCTTCCTGGGCATGGCGCCTGTTATTCACGATACTTGTTATTTTTTATGGCACAGGATTATTAATATACATTTTACTTTGGATTTTTGTTCCGGCTGAATCAAAAACAGGAGATTAGCGGTGAGATTAAAAAACGATATTTATTTTTACGAATGGGCAAATGCCTTCGATAATAACTGCAACAGCTACTTTATAGGCGGCAAGGTGCAGGCATTAATTGATCCGGGCCTGACCGGCTACGTGCCCAATTTGCTCAACCAGATGTCCGCCGACGGCATCCGGAAAGAGGATATTCGTTATGTTATTAACACGCACTCGCATCCCGACCACTTTCAGGGCTCCGA
Organism: uncultured delta proteobacterium; assembly: GCA_963811325.1. Classification (GTDB taxonomy): domain Bacteria; phylum Desulfobacterota; class Syntrophia; order Syntrophales; family Smithellaceae; genus Smithella. The sequence goes on along the minus strand of CAWEQT010000002.1, from coordinate 218,393 downwards.
ATTGTTTGATCAGGCAACAGTCAGAATTGCCCTGCATAAAAAAGAAATCGAATTTTTAAAAGGAGAAGGCGGCGAGCTATATGGCCTTTTTGGAATTAACGTTCCGCAGATGCAGGTAAATTTGCCGATGGATGAGGGAAATCTAATTTTAGGAGACCAGACATTAAAAATAATTCTTGCCCCCGGCCATTCCCCCGGCTCGATAGGCCTTTACTGGCCGGAGCAAAAAGCTTTATTTTGCGGCGATGTAATTTTCGATCAGAGCGTCGGGCGTACCGACTTTCCCGGCGGTAACGGTTCTCTTTTGAAGAAAAGTATCATTTCTTTTTCTGAACTTGATCTGGAGTGGCTTCTTCCCGGACATATGGGTATCGTATCCGGCAGAAGCAACATTCAGGATAATTTTAATATCATCATTCAGAGCATATTCCCTTATATTTAAAATCTGTTTTGCGGAGAACAAGCGTCTATGGCCAATGAAGGAAACAAAGTAATTTACTCCATGATCGGAGTCAGTAAAATTTACGAAAAAAAGCCTGTGCTCAAAGACATTTATTTGTCTTATTTCTACGGAGCTAAAATCGGCGTTATCGGTCTAAACGGTTCGGGCAAAAGTTCTCTTCTGAAAATTCTTTCCGGTGTGGATACAGATTATCTGGGCAAGACGATTCTGTCGGCTGGTTACACTGTAGGCTATCTGGAGCAGGAACCGCGTCTGGACGAAAATAAAACCGTGCGGCAGATAGTGGAGCAGGGTGTGCAAAACACCATGGATTTAATTCATGAATATAATGAAATTAATGAGAAGTTTGCCGAACCGATGTCTGATGATGAAATGGCGAAACTGTGCGAAAGACAAGGCGAGGTGCAGGAAAAACTCGACGCCCTTGACGCCTGGGATATAGATTCCCGTCTGGAAATGGCTATGGACGCTCTGCGCTGCCCTCCCGGCGACACGCTGGTAAAAGTATTATCCGGCGGAGAGAAACGTCGCGTTGCGCTTTGCCGGCTGCTTTTGCAAAAGCCGGACATATTGCTTCTGGATGAACCGACCAACCATCTTGATGCCGAATCAGTAGCTTGGCTGGAACATCATCTGCAAAAATATGAAGGCACCATCATTGCCGTTACCCACGACCGCTATTTCCTGGATAACGTTGCCGGCTGGATTCTGGAACTTGATCGAGGTCAGGGAATTCCCTGGCAGGGCAATTATTCTTCCTGGCTGGAGCAAAAGCAAAATCGCCTGAAGAATGAAGAAAAATCAGAAGGAGCAAGAATTAAAACTCTGGAGCGCGAGTTGGAATGGATTCGCATGTCGCCTAAAGGAAGGCATGCCAAATCCAAAGCGCGCATCAGCGCTTACGAGGAATTGCTGGGTAAAAATCTGGAAAGAGAATCAGGCACGCAGGAAATCTTCATCGCGCCGGGCCCCCGGCTGGGCGACCTTGTTATCGAAGCAAAAGAGGTCAACAAAGGTTACGGCGATAAACTGCTGGTAGACAGCATGACTTTTTCGCTGCCGCCCGGCGGCATTATCGGTGTGATCGGCCCAAACGGTGCGGGTAAAACCACTCTGTTCAGAATGATTACAGGTCAGGAAACGCCGGATTCCGGCGACATTCGCATCGGAGATACCGTGAAGCTGGCCTATGTTGACCAGAGCCGCGACGCTCTCGATCCCAACAAAAATATATGGGAAATGATTTCCGACGGTCAGGATATTATTGCCATCGGCAACAGGCAGATCAATTCCCGCGCATATGTATCACGTTTTAATTTTTCCGGCACCGATCAGCAAAAGAAAGTTGGCGCGCTTTCGGGTGGCGAACGCAACCGCGTGCATTTAGCGCAAATGCTCAAGGAAAGCGGCAATGTGTTGTTGCTTGATGAGCCCACCAACGATCTGGATGTCAATACACTGCGCGCTCTGGAAGATTCGTTGGAGAACTTTGCCGGTTGTGTCGTTGTTATCAGCCACGACCGCTGGTTTCTGGATAGAATTTGCACGCACATTCTGGCATTCGAAGGAGACAGCAAGGTGCTTTTCTTCGATGGCAACTATTCCGAATACGAGGAAGATCGCAATAGAAGACTTGGCGCCTCCGCCAGCCAGCCCCATCGCATCAAATACCGCCAACTGACCAGACGATAAAAATCATGTCTCCTAAACATTAACTACCGTTTTTAAGAAGATTCATTATCGTTGGGGTTTTAATTATGAAATTAATTTTATTTTTTACCGTAGGTAGTCACTTAAAAAAATTACGGAGAAAAATAGCAATGGTTGATCCTCAAACAACACTGATCCAATCCGTCTATAGCGTGGGTATAAGTTCGAGCCCTACCCATAAAACGACTGGACTTCATGGAATTTTAATCTTTCTTTTCTCAAGTGAGGGGTGCTGGCGATAAAGAATAGTAATGTTGCCGATAATGCCGGCAATTTCGCTTTTTGTGGCTTTCGCTATATCTTTCGAGATTTCTTTTTTAGCTTCCTTGAATTCGCCGAATTTCACTTTGATGAGCTCATGACCTTTCAGGGCAAGATCGACCGATCCGATGATCTGCTCCGTCACGCCTTTTGTGCCTATAATTACAAGCGGTTTTAAATGATGCGCCTGCGCGCGCAGATATTTTTTTTGCGAACCTTTAAGTTTATCCATAAATTATCCTTTTGATGGCAAATCGTTATCATAACTAACCAGAATAATAAATATTTATCAAAGGCCTTTTTTAAGCTTTACAAAATACATTTATCTTGATTAAAATGACGGAAACATAACAAATATAATCTTGTTTAAAATCTTTTCAGGAGCATTGCGTGCATGAATTACCGGTAATACAGAGCATCCTTGATGTCGTGCTTAATCATGCCCGCATGAATCAAGTCAGTAAGGTGCACAGCATATCGCTTGCCATTGGTGAATTGAGCGATCTGCAAGACGAGTGGCTCCAGCGATATTTCGATTATATCAGTAAAGGCACCCTGGCCGAAGGCGCGCGTCTGGTGATCGAGCGAACGCCAGTAGTGCTTAAATGCGCAAGCTGCGCGAAAGAAATACCGGTGAAAGTCGGCGAAATGAAGGACATTGTCTGCCCTGTATGCGGGAACAAGGAATTAACGCTTATCGCCGGCAGGGAATATTTTATTAAAAGCATGGAGGCACAGTGATGGATGAAGTTCGGCTGATCGAAATCAAAGAGGATGTACTGGCGGACAATAAGGATCTTGCTGCTAAAATCAGGGCACAGTTGGAAAACAGCCATACATATCTGCTCAACCTAATGGCATCACCGGGTGCGGGCAAAACCAGCCTGATTATAAAAACAATCGAACAATTGAGAGGGCGTTACCGAATCGGGGTAATCGAGGCGGATATCGACTCCACGGTGGATGCCGAAAGGGTTGCGGCCATTGACGTTAAAGCGGTGCAACTGCGAACCGGCGGATTTTGCCACCTGGATGCCGCCATGGTTTCTACAGGCCTTGCAGCTTTTGATCTGAACGCTTTCGACCTCATAATCATCGAAAATGTGGGCAACCTGGTGTGCCCGGCAGAGTTCGATACCGGCGCAATTCATAACGCCATGATCCTAAGCGTGCCTGAGGGCGACGACAAACCACTGAAATATCCGCTTATGTTCAGTGTGAGTAATGTTCTCGTGGTCAATAAGATAGATTACATGGGACTCTCCGACTTTGATATGGCAGTGCTCAAAGAGCGCGTCAAGCGGATTAACCCTGCCATGGCCATCTTTGAAGTTTCCTGTAAGACCGGTGATGGTATCAAGACATGGGCAGATTGGCTGGACACCCACATTGCCGCCTTTATTCAATAAACTGCTTTCTCTGTGGTTAAGGTAATCAGACCTCGTATCTTCTTCTTATAACCTTAAACAGAATGGTATATTTCTACAGAATACTTTTCTTGTCACGGTCGAGGGTAATGTAACGATATTGGCATGAGAATCAGACCTTCCTTTTCATTGGGATCTAATATTTCAAAATTCTTATTTTAAACTTTACAAAATGCCTTTATCCTGATTAAAATAAAAAAAATCATCTAGGAGGACTTTTTCCGTGAGCAAAGCAAAATTGCCGAAATATGATTATGATACAATTATTATCGGCGGCGGGCCTGCAGGTTATACTGCTGGTATTTATGCCGCTAGAAGCGGGATGAAGACATTGCTTGTGGAAGGCGCGGCAACGGTAAGTCAAATAACCACCACCCATCTGATCGAAAATTATCCGGGAATTCCTGAAGGTATTAACGGATATGATCTTATGCAGCTCTTTAAAAAACAGGCGCTTAATCTCGAGTTGGAAATAATTACCAGAGACGTTTCGGCAATCAAAAAAAATGCCGACGCTCCGGTTATCTGGAATATTGCCGTGGAAGATAAATCCTACAGGACTTTAAGCATAATTGCCGCGACCGGAGCACAATATAACAAACTGGGCGCCTTCGGCGAAGAGGAATTTGCCGGAAGAGGAGTTTCTTACTGCGCTACCTGTGACGGACCGTTTTACAGAAACAAAGATGTTGTTGTCGTGGGCGGCGGAGATACGGCTATTCAGGAAGCTCTTTTTCTGACTCATTTTGCCAAAAAAGTTATAGTAATCCATCGTCGTGACCGGCTACGCGCCACGACCATCCTGCAGAAAAGAGCATTAGCTGAAAATAAAATTGAATTTAACTGGAAAGCGGAGGTAATGGAAGTTCTCGGTCATGATTTTGTCACCGGTGTGAAGGTGGCCGATGTACAATCCGGGAAAATTAAAGAAATTGCTACGGAAGGCGTCTTTATTTTTGTCGGCGTAATTCCCCACACTGCCCTTTTCCGGGATGTCTTAGAATTAGACAAGGATGGCTACATTATAACAGATGAAAATATGCGCACCTCAACCGCGGGAATATTTGCCGCTGGCGATTGCCGGGCTAAACAGTTCCGGCAGGTAGTCACGGCCGCGGGTGATGGAGCCAACGCCGTATACAGCGTAGGACTGTATGTTGACGAAATGAAAGGCGAAACATACTAAATATTAAACCGGAGAAAATTAAATTATGGAATCTTTTATAAATACATGGCAGCAATTACCATCGCACACAAGCCCTGCCCTTTTCAGCATTGGTTCATTTCAATTACGCTATTACAGCCTGATGTATCTTGTCGCTTTTGCCATCGTTTATTTTTTGACTCTCTACCGGATAAAATATGAAAATTATGAATACGCAGTGGAAACTGTGCAGGATTATCTTGTCTGGGCGATGCTCGGCTTGATCTGCGGTGGTCGATTCGGTTATGCCTTGTTTTATAATTTCAGTTATTATTTCAAGCATCCACTGGAAATAATTTTGCCTTTCGATTTTTCTAACGGGTTTAAATTTGTCGGACTCAGCGGCATGTCTTATCACGGAGGACTTGTCGGCATCGTTATAGTAACTTTTCTATTTTGCCGTAAGCATAAGATTAATGTCTGGCATTTTGTTGATATGTTCTGTCCGGCAATCCCGCTGGGCTATACTTTTGGACGAATCGGCAATTTTATCAATGGAGAACTATACGGCCGTGTAACTACAATACCTTGGGGAATGTATTTCCCGCTTGATCCGACACATAGCCTGCGCCATCCTTCTCAGCTTTATGAAGCCGTCTTCGAAGGAATTGTTCTGTTCACGTTGTTGTGGCTAATTAGAAAAAAGAAAAGTTTTGATGGATTTTTAATCGGAATTTATATTTGCGGCTATGGTTTTGTGCGTTTCTTTATTGAATTTTTCCGCGAGCCCGACTATCAGCTTGGTTTCGTTCTAGGCTTTATGAGCATGGGACAAGTCCTTTGCATGTTGATGATAATGGCGGGTATTACCATTTTGGTCTGGCGTAAAAATGCCGATATGAAATAATATTCCTCCGGGCATTGCCGCCAACAAATAATAACATACAGCGGGATCGTTGAAAAACCCGATGTTTAAGGGCTGTTCAAAAATATTCAGATGCAAGGCGCGCAAAAAACATAACCGCGAGGCATATAAACAATATACATTGAGCGGTGCAGTATGCAGCGCAACCCGGGCCTTATCTGGGTAAACTCAGCGCAGATGAGTGTTTTTGAATAGTTCCACAGCCCTTCGGAAATGAAAAGGTATTTATGATATGATTCTGGGGTGGATATTCTTTGGTGTTTTTATATTCACTATGCTGACGCTGGATCTTAGTGTCTTCAGCCGTAGAGCGCATGTGGTGAAAATTAAGGAATCCTTCTATTGGACATCATTTTGGATAGCGCTGGCTTTAATTTTCTGTATGGGTGTATATTTTTTTTATGGCCACAAGAAAGCCCTGGAATTCCTGACTGCTTATATTATTGAATATTCACTTAGCATCGATAATCTATTTGTTTTTTTACTTTTCTTCCGTTACTTTTCGGTGCCGGTTGAATACGAACAAAAAACTTTAATATGGGGAATAATTATCGCGTTAATTATGCGTGGTATTTTTATTTTTTCCGGTATAGCGCTGATAAATAAATTTCACTGGATAATATATATTTTCGGTATTTTTCTGATTTTTACCGCCATTAGGCTTGCCTGGGGGAAGGAACAGAAAGTTCATCCGGAAAAAAATATTATAATCAAACTGCTTCGCATACTTATGCCGATTTCCAATGAATATTCAGGAAACAAGTTTTTCACTGTGATCAAAAATAAACGCTACGCCACACCACTTATCGTTGTTATTTTAGCATTGGGAACAGCCGATGTTTTTTTCGCCGTTGATTCCATCCCCGCGGTTTTAGCAGTTACAACTGATCCATTTATCGTTTACACTTCCAACATCTTTGCCGTTTTAGGCCTGCGTTCTCTTTTCTTTGCCCTTTCCGCCTTGATAAAATTGTTTCATTTCCTGCACTATGGCCTGGCGGTTATTCTTGGTTTTGCAGGAATTAAAATGCTGATCACTGATTTTTATAAAATTAACATCGTAGTTTTTTTAGCTGTAATAGCCTCTGTAGTAGCATTATCTGTTATTGCATCGCTTATATGGCCGAAGAAACAGCCTCAAATTATCATGGAGAAAGAATAATCAGGATTTAATTATGGCCGAATTTTTGAACATATCACAAGCCCTGTTAAAAAAATGGGCAAAACTTAATGACGCCAAAGCGCGGCAGGAGGAAGGAATATTTTTAGCCGAAGGCGTAAAGGTGGTCGAAGAGCTTCTTTTAAGCGACTGGCGAATTGAAGCATTGCTCATCATGCCCGAAAAAGTAAAATACTGGGAAAGACTATCTCTTAATACCGGAAAAGAATTTCCTATTTATCAACTCACACGTTCCCAGTGGCAAAAAATCGGACAGGACAGGGAACCGGAAGGCATCATGGCGGTAGCTGGTATAAAAAAGGCTCCCTATTTTTCTTCCTGGCTTACTGAAACTTCAGGCAACATTTTGATTTTGCATGACATAAACAATCCCCGCAACCTCGGAGCGCTCACGCGCAGCGCGCGATGGTTTGGCTTTGCCGGAATAATTTTAGGCGCTAACTCGGCGGATTTCACTAATCCGAAAGCAGTACGCACATCCATGGGAAGTGTTTTCCAATTGACGATAATTCCCGATATTGATTTATCTGCGGTATTGCCGGAAATTAAAAAAAACTTTTTTCTTATAGGCTCTGATGTGCGCGAGGGTTTATTGCCTCATCCTGTTCAAAAAAAGGCGGCCCTGCTTTTAGGCAATGAAAGCCACGGCCTGCCGGAAGCTCTTTTAAGAATGACCGATGAACAATGGAGCATCCTTGGAAGCGGCACGGCGGATTCCTTGAGTTTGCCGCAGGCTGCTGCTATTATGATGTATGAATGCGTCAAAAGATAGCTACGACCTTGCAAAAAGTTGCAGATGCGGCGCAACGAATCATCTGCAACTTTTTGCAAGGTCGTAAGAATAATTGGTAATTTTATGAAATTTTTCATTCAAGTATCTACGACAACTGAAACAAAAGAAGAAGCGCAAAAGATAGCCCAATATCTGGTGGAGAAAAAGTATGCTGCCTGCGTGCAGATTATCGGACCTATTGAAAGCACGTACCGCTGGAAGGGAAAAGTGGAAACGGTTAACGAGTGGATGTGCCTGATTAAAACGCGGGAAGATTATTTTAATAAAGTTGAGGCAACGATTAAGAAATTGCATTCCTACGAAACGCCTGAAATAATTGCGATTACGATTGTTAAGGGCGGCAATGAATATTTAAACTGGCTGTACGACGAAACAGAAAATAAATCTTAATAAATATTTTTAGTGCAATAATTGAGTGTTTGTTTTAAATGAAGAAACTTTTATTTTAAGGAGACACCATGTCTGACAAAAACGAGTTAGAAAAGAAGTGTATTAACACTATCCGTTTTCTGGCTGCCGATGCCATCGAAAAAGCCAAATCCGGCCACCCCGGCATGCCGCTGGGCGCCGCCGCCGCCGCTTTTACTCTATGGGCAAAGCATCTGAAACACAATCCCAAAAATCCGCACTGGCCTGATCGCGACCGCTTTGTTCTTTCCGCCGGCCATGCCTCGATGCTTTTATACGCTCTTTTGCATCTCACCGGATACGATCTGACGCTAGACGATATTAAAAATTTCCGTCAATGGGGCAGCCGCACGCCAGGACATCCTGAATACAAACACACGCCCGGCGTGGAAGTTACCACCGGACCTTTAGGCCAGGGTTTGGCCAACGCTGTTGGCATGGCCATTGCAGAAGCGCATCTGGCGGCGCTTTTCAACCGCGAAGGCGAAAATCTAGTTGATCATTTTACTTACGTCATGGCGGGAGACGGTGACATGATGGAAGGAGTGGTTAGCGAGGCCTGTTCTCTGGCCGGTCATCTGTGCCTGGGAAAACTGATTGTCATTTACGATGATAACAAAGTAACGCTGGCCGGTTCTGCAGCACTGTCTTTCACCGAAAATATCGAACAGCGTTTCAAAGCTTACGGCTGGCAGGTGCAAAAAGTTGCCGACGGAAACGATGTTTCCGCCATTGACCGGGCAATTAAAAAAGCTAAACGTGAAATGGAGAAACCATCGCTCATTTGCGTACGAACAACTATCGGTTTCGGCGCGCCATGCAAACAGGGAAGTTGCGATGCGCACGGTTCGCCTCTGGGGCAAAATGAACTAAAAAAAACAAAAGAAGCGCTCCGCTGGCTTGCCGATTCGCCTTTTTGCGTTCCCGAAGATGTCCAAAAATATTTCCGCAAGGCGCTTGCGCGCGGGGAAAAATATGAAAATAAGTGGCAAGACACTTTAAATATTTATAAACAAAAAGAGGCACCTCTTGCCGCGGAATTTGAACGCATCACTCGCGGCGACTTGCCTAAAAATTGGGAATCAGCATTAAGCGAATTCCCTGCCGGTTCAAAAGATATGGCAACACGCAAAGCCGGAGAAATAGTAATGCAGGCCATTGCCGCCAAAGTTTCCGAACTTGCCGGCGGCTCGGCTGACCTAAATCCTTCAACTTTCACATGGATCAAAGGTTTCGGTGATTTTCAGAGCCCGGCGTTACCCGCGGACGGCTTACATGGAATGGTCGGCGGCCCATGGGGTTATGAGGGACGAAACATTCATTTCGGCGTGCGGGAACATGCGATGGGATCAATTGCCGTTGGTCTTGCCCTGCACGGCGGCATAATTCCTTACACGGCAACCTTCTTGACCTTTGCCGATTACATGCGTCCGCCCATGCGACTTGCCGCTTTGATGGGCTTGCGTGTCATTTTCGTTTTCACGCACGACAGTATCGGCGTGGGAGAAGACGGCCCGACGCATCAGCCGATAGAACAAATTATGAATCTGCGCCAGGTGCCGAATATGACGGTTATCCGTCCGGCAGACGCCAACGAAACATTAGAGGCCTGGCTAGCGGCTCTTTCCAACACAAACGGTCCCACTACGCTAATTTTGAGCCGCCAGAATTTGCCGGTGCTGGATAGAAGCTTTTGCCATCCCGCTTCCGGCACGAAACGCGGCGGTTATATCCTTTGGGAATCAGTCCCTGATCCTGAATTGATTTTAATAGCCACAGGTTCGGAAGTTGCTATGACGCTGGATGCCGCCAGCAAGCTCGCCGCCGCAGGAATAAAAGTTCGAGTTGTCTCGCTGTCTTCCTGGGAAATATTCGACCGCCAGACGCAGGAATACCGCAACAAAGTCTTGCCGCCGCAGGTAACAAAGCGCATCGCCATGGAAGCCGGCATCAAACTCGGATGGGAGCATTATGTTGGCCTCTCAGGAAAAATTATCGGGATGGAAACATTCGGCGCTTCTGCGCCAGCCCCGGTACTTTATGAAAAATTCGGACTCACAGCCGAAAGAATTATTGAAGCCGCGAAGAAATTGCTTAATTTTGCTTAAATAGGAAACAAAATGGATAATGCCAATTTTTCCTTTTTGCTGGGAGCATATCAAGACTTGGTTATAAGCGCGTTGGACACAATGCGCAGAGACAATATTATCGCCCGCATATGGGCGAAAGATTACACAGTCTGGAAACAGGCGCCGGATGAAATTACCAACCGGTTGGGCTGGCTTGACGCTCCCGCACAAACATCAAAAAAGATAAGCTATATTCGCTCAACTCTTGAAGCATTGATCAAAAATAACATTAACGATGTTGTTTTGCTGGGAATGGGCGGTTCTTCTCTTGCCGCGGAAGTATTCGGCAAAATATTCGGAAGCCATGCCGGTTATCCTCAATTGCATATCATTGATACAACCGACCCTGTTTTCATTTCCAAAGTTACTCAGCGCCTTAATCTGAAAAAAACTCTTTTTCTTGTTTCTTCCAAGTCGGGGAAAACTCTGGAAATAACTTCGCTCTTTAAATATTTTTACAACCTCGCTTTTAAAGAATCAAACAATAACGCCGGAGACAGGTTTGTTTTTATAACCGATGAAGGAAGTCCACTGGTTAAAATTTCTAAGAATATTTCCGCGTATCATACTTTTTTCAGCAATACGAATATCGGCGGACGTTATTCGGCGCTTTCCTTTCCTGGTATAATCCCTGCCGCTATTATCGGAGTTGATTTGGAGAAATTTCTTCAAAGGGCAACAGACTCGTCGCAGGCGGAAAAATTAAACGCCGCCGGCGCGTCCTTGGGCGCTGCTCTGGGAGTGCTGGCGCTGGCGGGACGCGACAAACTAACTTTTATCATGCCGCCGCGATGGAAATCATTCGGTGATTGGCTCGAACAACTGATTGCCGAAAGCACCGGCAAAGAAGGAAAAGGCATTTTACCCGTTCTGGACGAGCCGCTTTTAAATAATGCCTCTTACGGAAAAGATCGCTTTTTTGTTATTTTTCAAAACAAGAAAGAGGCAAAATCTCCCCAGATAGAATCTCTGGTTAATGCGGGGCATCCTGTTATCAATGTTAAATTTAGTGATAATTACGATATGGGCGAGCAAATGTTTATCTGGGAAATGGCTACCGCCGTAGCCTCGCACTTTTTGAATATTAATCCATTTTCCCAACCGGATGTTGAAGCGACAAAAAAATATACCCTTGCTATAATTATGGAGCATAAAGAGAATAAAAGCTTGGCGGATACTAAAACGGCTCTGACTTTCACGCAATGTTCTGTCTTCGGAAATATCAGCGGCGGGACACTTGTTGATGCTTTTACCAATTTTTTAAAACAGGCGGCGGCAGGTGATTATGTCTGTTTGCAGATTTATTTAAGCCCCTCACCGGAAATTGACGCAGCGGTGAATCATTTGCGTGAGGTTATATGGCTAAGGTACAACCTGCCCATAACTTTTGGTTATGGCCCGCGTTATCTGCATTCCACTGGTCAGTTGCACAAAGGTGACTCAGGAAAGGGATTATTCATTCAGTTCACACAGGATGACTCAGCAGATGTGGATATTCCGGATGATATCGGCAAAGAAGAGTCTTCTCTTACTTTCGGCGCGCTCAAGGCCGCGCAGGCGACGGGAGACTGGCAGGCGCTGCTGGATAAAGGACGAAGAATTATCCGCATTCATTGCAAAAGAAATAGCGCAACTATGTTAAATAATCTTTCCGATAATCTCTGATTTTCTATCACCGGGCTTAACTAATCACTTTGAGAATTTGCGGATCATGCCGCTCCGGGGCTGCGGGAATCTCTTTCGGATAGCCGATAATAATAGGCGCGACGATCTGGCAGCCATCGGGAATGCCCAACAGGGCTTTTGTTTTGGGATCACGGATATATGAACCCAATGCGATCCAGCAAGTCCCTAATCCTCTTGATACCGCGGAAAACATGATATAACTTACAGCCAGCGCACAATCCAATTCCAGAGAATGCACCGCGGTAGAACCTATTACATAGATCAAGCAGGGCGCGTTATAAAATACATCAAAGTTTTCGTTTTTGAGTATATCGACATATCCCGGATTAAGTGTAATTTTATTTTTGGCAAAATCATCAAGAAGATTTACTTTGCTTTCATCGGAAAGCGCTTTAATGGTCTGCTTGCAGTTAACTATGGCAAATCGACAGGGCTGGCCGTTGCTCGCTGACGGCGCCAGACAAGATTCCTTGAGTATTTCTTTTATTATATCGAGCGGAACTTCTTTTTCCTGAAAATCACGGATTGCTCTTCTGTTTTTTAATAACTCCGCAAATGTCATCATAATAATAGTCCCTCCTTTTATTAATGATTTCATCCTGTAGATTATCTATCACTTATCAGGGCAAAAAAACAGAGATAAACCTCACAATTATATATTGAAAAAAGTTTATCACCGGATCAAGAAATCCCAAATACAGCAACCCGATAACAATAAAAAATCCAAAAGGTTCAATTTGATCAAGAATCTTTTTTATTGATTCCGGCGCGAAACCCATGAGTATTTTAGAACCGTCAAGCGGAGGAATCGGGATTAAATTAAACGCGGCCAATATAATGTTAATCCGGGCCAGCAGAAAAAGCACTTGTTCAACCATCCCCGAAGGTTCAGGAGAAATCAGCCGTAATAATAAAAGCGCGATAAAAGCGCAGATAATGTTCGCCGTAATACCTGCCGCAGAAACGAGAATAAGTGCTTTGCGTCTTTTATTGCCGGGAATATTTCCCAGATTTATGGGGACAGGTTTTGCCCAGCCAAAACCGAAAATCAAGAGCATCAATGTTCCGATAACATCTAAATGTTTCACCGGATTGAGAGTCAACCGGCCCAGCCATTTTGCTGTGGGATCGCCCATTTTGTAGGCAGCCCAGCCGTGAGCTAACTCATGAAAGATGACTGAATATAACAGCAACGCCGATAATATTACAAAAGCCAGCGGATCTTTAATTAATAAATTTATAAGTCCCATAGTAAATCCCTTCAAATAAGTTGCAATTTTATTTTGCTCTTTATATCAGAGTTACCAAATTATTTATACCAAGTTGCATGGAATCTGCCTCCTGATAGGCGTCAGTTCACGGCGAGGCAAAGACTGCTTTTATTGCGGTTATTTTTAGTCGCGCTCCCTCTCAAAGACATCACGCAAAGCCCAATAAAAGATTGAGGCACGGCCTATGGAAGTGAACCAACCGATAGTCCGCCCCCTCACCAGGGATCATTCCGGCTACCTGTCGGGCGCTGATGAACTTTGGTCCCAGATGAGGCGGCAAATAATCCAGATCATGTCTAGTCCATGCCAGGCGAAAATACAAAAGCTTTTCTATGGTTGTGGACATCTTGAGTATATTTACCCCTTTGAGTGCCCCGATGCCTTTGACTACCTCCATTCTTCCTCCGGTTTTCTTCGCACACCCATGCACAGGGCTGTGCCGTCAATAAAGATAGTATTTCTATAGTGAGCATTTTTTCTTTGGAAAAGGGCTTAATAAATATACCATTACATTGCCGGAAGTTTTCACTAACATGGTGAGAACTTTCTTTAGAATTGAAACAATGTCATCAGATAATCTCATAACAGGTTTTGACATCCATGCCCGGCTCAAGCAAGGGCAAAAGACTTTCAATCTTTTTCATCAAATTGGCAGAATGCAGTTTCAAGGCATCCTTATCGCTATATTTTTCATAAAAAATAATGGTTCTTTCATCGCCGCGAACTGTGTGTGGTATATACTCCATACATCCAGTCTCGCTCGCTTTAATTTTTGGAACGATCTCTTTGAGCTCATCGATAGCCTCTTGCGTTTTTCCTTCTTTAATTTTTAAAGTCGCAATCAGCGTAATCATTGTCTTGCCTCCTTTTGATAAGAATTTCTTTTTTTAAGGCGGAAGTATATGAGCAAGGCTCCTGTGTGTCAAAGGAATATTTATTTTAAATAGAATATGTACTTTTTTAAAAAAAGTTATGCTAAATTGATACCTAATTTACGCGTGATATTTTCAGGTTATCGGAAAAAGTGAAGTTCGGATATTAATTGTTAACAGAGGAATAAATGACAAATACATTTAGACATTCTGCCGGATTAAGATTAAGGAAATGTATAAAAAGATATTTATATTTTTCTCCGGAATATGGTAAAATTTTACATCAATAAAAAAAACGTATTATATACGGATATATTATGATCGGCTATATGAAGAAGCATGAAAGTTATATAAAAAAGGTACTTGAAAAAAAACTAAACGAGCAAGAATTAAGAGAACTTCTTGCGTATCACGACAAACAGATTCAATGGATGCAACATGAAAGGCTAATACATTTAATTGTTATGCTTTTTATTTGTTTTTTCACGTTGATTATATTCGGATTCGCCGTAATACAAACATCACTGCTTTCTATAATTCTTTTTGTTATTCTTCTTGTTTTATCATTCGCTTATATCGTCCATTATTACCGGCTCGAAAACAGCGTACAGAAATGGTATTTGATTTCCAATCAAATCAAGAAGCATCTTTAATTACAATCCTTGGCATAACAAACAGTTATCAATCGACCCGTCCGGGATTTTTTCTTGCCCCCGCTGATATCATTTCTAACAACGAGCGTTATTTCGTTGCTACTTCCGCCATACAGAAATCGCTTTCATATGAGTAGGCAATTATTTTTCTGTTAATTAAACAGGGAAATAATTTTTATATTTATTTTTTAAATATATTCGTCACGCGTTCAATATCCGATTTGGCTTCCTTCGCGATTCTTTCAATAAGATCTTTACACGTGGGAATATCTTTTACCAACCCGACTGATTGCCCCATCATCATGGGAGCATTATCAACATTGCCGAATTCCCACGCCTCTTTTACTCTTTGTCCTGAGATTAAAGGAATAAGTAGTTCCAAGCCCCCGCCTTTTGCTTCCACAGCCAAAACTTCTTCAACAATCTTATTTTTTATTGCCCTGCCCTGCAAACCGATAGTTTTACAGATAAGGGTTGTTTCATATTCCTGCCGCCGGATAAGTTCCTGCTTAATGTTATCGTGAACCTCGCACTCCTGCGTGGCAACAAAGCGTGTTGCCATCATAACTCCCTGGGCGCCGAGAGCAAGCGCAGCCGCAAATGTGCGTCCATCGGAAATTCCTCCCACGGTAACTACCGGAATTTTTACTGTTTCAACAATGCGCGGCGTGAGAACCATTGTGGTCACGTCATCATCGAGCGGATGACCGCCCTCTTCTATACCCGCGGCATAAATGCCGTCATAACCAGTCTTCTCGGCATGCACGGCGTGACGCACCGATCCCACCTTATGAAAGAGTTTGACCCCCGCCTTTTTTAATAGATCTATGAATTCTCTCCCCACTGCTTTGTCCAACGGCGTGCCGGATATCTCCAGACCGGCAACCTTTTCCTCAGCACAAACACGCAGGAACATTTTATGATGCTCGCCCGTAATATGCACCGACGGCAGAATAGTTACATTCACCATAAAAGGTTTGTCTGTCAGTTTTCTTGTCAACCTGATGGCGTCACGAAATTCTTCTTCTGTGGAATAATTTCCTGCGGTCAGATTTCCCATGCCGCCGGCATTAGAGATAGCCGCACAAAGCTGTGGTTTGCAAATCCACATCATGGCGCCGCATATGATGGGATATTTAATTCCTAACATTTCTGTAATAGCTGTTTTCATTTTTTTCCCGCCTGTTTAATTTATTTTGTGATCATTGAATTTCTCAACGCTGTTTAATCAGATATTAACAGAGAATCAATTTTGGCTGACGGTGGCATATAGTCCTCGTCCAGTACTTTGATAATGTCACTATACAGCCTCTTTTTTAATTCACCAAAAATTCCCCGCTTCTTCTGGAAAGTTTTGGCAAAGGTTATGGACGAGGCCATGAGGTCTTCCTGATTAGCGCAAGCCTTCACAATAATGTTATGCTTTTCCAGCTCCGGTGCGGTGTAACGATTTCCGGTAAACTGCATCTGTACGAATATGTGCAGAGGAATTGCTTTTTTTACAAAAGCGTTCATGCCCCATCTGAAAGGAATGCCGATGTTTACTTCCGGAAAGCAGAAGAAGCCTTTGTCCGACCGCATGAATCGAAAATCGCAGGCGCAGGATAATATCGAACCATTGCCGAAAGCATGGCCGTTGATCGCCGCGATTACCGGCACTGGATAAAGAAGCAGTTTTTTAAAGACAATATCCATTTCGTTGATAAAATCAGTGACCGGCTGATGTTCATTTTTCTGCATTTGTCCCGTGATCCATACAACGTCTATGCCCTGAGAAAAATTCTTCTCGTCGTTGGAAGTAATAATCAGGGCAGATATTGATTTATCAGCAATTACCTCATCCAACATGGCGTTTAATGTTTTGGCAAAAACAAGATTTTGCCGGTTTTCGCCATTAGTCATGGTTATAATCGCTACGGTTTCATCTTTGACCCAATTCATGATAGACATATTTTTTCTTCTTCCTTTCCTTTTTTTCAAAATATATTATTGATGGCCAGAACGGCCACAATGTCAAATAATTTCAATTACATGACAACTGATTTCAGCCGTGAAAAAAGCTGAATAAACTGTTGAAGTATAAGAAGTCCCATCTTTTATGTCAAGAATATTTCGCATTCATTTTTCGTTGACATATTATAGTAATTTACCTATGTTCTTTTGTGAAACAAAGAAATACTTATCAAAATTATTAAAAACTCAGGAGAGGAAAAATGTCGGGACGTCTAAATGGTAAAAGCGCAATCATAACTGGAGCTTCCAGTGGTATCGGTCGAGCGTCGGCCTTACTTTTTGCCCGTGAAGGAGCCAATCTGGTTCTGGCCGATGTAAACGAAACTAATCTTTGCCTGGTGCGGGATGAGATCACGAACATGGGTGGCTCCGTCTTCATACGCAAGACGGATGTTTCGTCGGAGGATGAAATCAAAGCCCTGATTGGTCTTGCTCTGGAGAAATTTACTAATATTGACATTCTGGTAAATAACGCCGGCATCGGCGGTGGACTGGACGCTCTGGAGGATCAAAAATCTGAGGAATGGCGTCAGGTATACGATGTCAATGTTATGGGTCCGGTCTATGCCACCAAACATATAATTGCACATATGAAAGCTCGCCGCCATGGTTCTATTATCAATATCGCCTCTGTTGCCGGTATCCTCTCCGGTGCTGGCGGAAACGCTTACAGCGCCAGCAAAGCTGCTTTAATCAACTTCACCAGGACATCAGCATGCGAAGTAGGAGAAAGCAATGTGCGCATTAATGCCATCTGCCCTGGTTTTATTGAAACAGGCATGACCCAGCCCTTTTTTGAGCTTGCCCGCAGTGTAGGCAAGGAAAACCAGTTGGGCAAATACTGCGAATTAAAGCGCGCCGCCGCTCCCGAAGAGGTCGCATGGGCTATCCTTTTTCTTGCCAGTGACGAAGCGAGCTACATCACCGGTCAGGCTCTACCTGTGGATGGCGGCATTACCGCCTCAATGAGCATACCGGGGCGAAAGATATAACAAAATCAGTGATAGTTTTAACAACTTAACACACAGGGGCAAGCCACATAGGCTTGTCCTTTCTTGTCAAAAATTACTAAAGGTTACTATAAAAAGACGAGGCACTTTTTTGATATCATGTTGCTTTTGTTTTATCCGGCCGCTAAAAGTTGATATAATTAAAAATTATAAGAAAATATGCATAAAAATCGAGGCCAGTATATTGGATTGCGTCAGCCTACAGGCAGGCGTAGGTTTTGGCGTGGGACAGAGCAATTCAGATTATTCGGCAGACGCTGGAATTTCATTTAGTTTTTAATCCGGCAGGAGAAAACGATCAGATCGAGCCACAAAGGCTCGATCTGATAAAAAACCGATAACAACAAATATTTACAATTAAACAAGAGGGGACAGCGGAAATTACTCGCTGTCCCCTCTTCCATTTAATGAGAGTACCAAACTACGTTGCGCCTGTTATTTCCTGAAAACTACATAAGCCTCCCTTTAAGCGCTGTGAACTGCTTTTTAAGTCTTTCGGGAAGATGATCCCCAAACTGAGTAAAGTGTTTTTCAATATCAGGAATTTCCGCCCTCCATGCTTCTATATCAACATTAAGCAACTCTTTAATATCCTTCGCGTCAATGGCAAGCCCTTTCATATCGAGGCCGTCAACAGTTGGCTGTAACCCTATCGGTGTTTTGACCGCGTCAGCCTTTCCATCTATCCGTTCACACATCCATTTCAACACCCGGCTGTTTTCCCCGAAACCGGGCCACAGCCACCGGCCATCTGATGTTTTACGGAACCAGTTCACATAAAAAATTCTGGGTGCTTTTTCACCTAATTTATCGCCCATATTCAGCCAGTGCTGAAAATAATCGCCCATGTTGTATCCGCAGAAAGGCTGCATCGCGAAAGGATCACGCCTTAAATTTCCCACCGCACCGATATTGGCGGCAGTGGTTTCCGAAGAAGCTGTAGCGCCCAAGAAAACGCCGTGATCAAAATTATAGGCTTCATTAACCAAAGGCACAACACCCGCGCGCCGTCCGCCAAAGACAAAGATATCAATGGGAACGCCTTCCGGCTTTTCCCAGTCTACGCAGATAACAGGGCACTGAGAAGCTGGCGCTGTGAACCGCGCATTCGGATGAGCAGCTACTTCCTTATTTTCCGCAGGCCAGTCACGCCCTTTCCAGTCAATGGCGTGTTTAGGCGGTTTGCCATCCATTCCTTCCCACCAGATGTCTCCTTGGTCGGTCAAAGCGCAGTTGGTAAAGATAACATTTTTCTTTATTGTATCCATTGCCATGGGATCGGAATCATAAGAGGTGCCCGGCGCCACGCCGAAAAATCCGGCTTCGGGATTTATCGCGTAAAGCAGCCCGTCGGGGCCGATTTTCATCCAGGCTATATCATCGCCGACACATTCGCATTGCCAGCCGTCAATAGTTGGTTGAAGCATGGCCAAATTAGTCTTGCCGCATGCCGAGGGAAAGGCCGCGGCGATATGATACTGTTTGCCTGCAGGATCAGTAAGCCGTAAAATAAGCATATGTTCGGCCATCCAGCCTTCCCGTTTGGCCATAGCCGAAGCAATGCGCAAAGCCAAACATTTTTTACCTAAAAGCGCGTTGCCTCCGTAACCGGAACCGTAAGACCAGATTAAATTTTCATCCGGAAAATGGCTGATATATTTTTTCTCTATGGGCGCACATGGCCAGGAAACATCTTTTTGTCCCGCCGCAAGCGGAGCGCCGATAGAATGAAGGCAGGGAATGAATTCTCCTTTTTTCCCCAACTTCTTAAGAACCTTTTTCCCCACGCGGGTCATGATGTGCATATTGCAAACAACATATGGACTATCGGTTATTTCTATGCCAATTTTGGCGATTGGCGATTCAATCGGTCCCATGGAAAAAGGAATCACATACATCGTGCGTCCTCTCATGCATCCATTATATAGGGATTTCATCGTCACTTTTAATTCATCAGGCGCGACCCAGTTATTTGTGGGGCCCGCTTCAATCTGTGAGGGAGTGCTGATATAGGTTCGATTTTCTACGCGGGCCACGTCCGATGGATCGGATCGAAACAAAAAACTATTCCTTCTTTTTTTGAGTTTTATAGCCATGCCGCTTTTTTCCATCTGCGATATCAATTCGTTGTATTCCTTCTTAGAACCATCGCACCAATATACTTTATCGGGCGTACACATCTGCTCAACTTCTTCTACCCATTTTTTCAATTTTTCATTTTTTACGACTATTTCCATAAAATGTCCTTTATTTGTTGAATCCAAGCGCCGGGCATATTAGTCCCGGCGCTTTCCGGTTAATTACTTGTGTGATTTTTTCGCTTTTACTTTTGCCTTTGGCTTTGCTGCCATCTTTGTTTTCGCTTTCGGCTTCGGTAAACTCTTTTTCTCCTCTGCCGCGGCCTGAGCAGCAGCCAAACGCGCTATCGGTATACGATATGGAGAACAGCTGACATAATCCATGCCTGCGCGGTTGCAGAACATAACGCTGGAAGGTTCGCCGCCGTGCTCACCGCAAATGCCGACCTTTAAGCCCGGACGCGTCTTGCGTCCCCGCTCAATGCCAAGCTCAATTAGCTGGCCAACGCCGGCCTGATCGAGAATCTGGAAGGGATCGACCGGAATAATTTTTTTCTCCACATATTCGGGTACAAAAGCACCGATATCGTCACGACTGAATCCGTAAGTCATCTGGGTCAGATCGTTCGTTCCAAAGCTGAAAAATTCCGCTTCTTCGGCAATCCTGTCAGCAAGCAGTGCCGCGCGCGGAATTTCGATCATTGTTCCCACCATATACGGTATTTTCTTCAGGCCGTATTTGGCGCATACTTCCGGATAAATCTCCCTGACCAACAAAGCCTGATTTCTGAATTCGGCTACATCGCAAACGACCGGAACCATAATTTCAGGAAGCGCTTTTTTGCCTTCTTTAATGAGCTCTGCCGCTCCTTCAAGAATAGCGCGTATTTGCATTTCGCTTACTTCGGGATAAGTAATGCCAAGACGCACTCCCCGATGTCCCATCATCGGATTGGTCTCATGTAATTTTTCCGCGCGACTGTTGAGTTTATCTATCGAAATACTAAGACTTTCAGCCAGACGCAGACGTTCGTCAGGATTTTCCGGAACGAACTCATGCAGAGGGGGATCCAGAAGGCGAATGGTCACCGGTCTTCCAGACATGACTTCCATAGTATTTTTCATATCGTTTTTAACAAACGGGAATAAATCGTTCAATGCTGCGCGGCGCTGCTCCTCATTGTCTGAAAGAATCATCTTGCGCAGATAAAACAACGGCTTTTCACTGTTCTCGCCGTAAAACATATGCTCGGTGCGGAACAAACCAACTCCTTCAGCGCCAAACTGTACAGCCTTGGCGGCATCTTTCGATGTTTCGGCATTCGTGCGAATTTTAAGACGCCGTACCGAATCGCAGAGTTTCATAAAAGTCGCGAAGTTTTTATCATCCTCGGCGCCGCTGATCATGGGCAGGGCTCCCTTGTAGGCGCGGCCTTTGGTTCCATTGAGTGTAATAATTTCACCTTCGCGCACCACTTTATCGGCAACAGTCATTATCTTTTGTTGAATATCAACATGCAGGGTTCCGGCGCCAACAATACAGCACTTGCCCCAGCCGCGGGCAACAAGGGCCGCGTGCGAGGTCATACCACCGCGCGCCGTAAGCACTCCTTCGGCCGCTCGCATGCCTTCCACATCTTCGGGATTGGTTTCCTCACGCACCAAAATTACCTTTTTACCTTCTTTCTTCCAATCCATCGCAACTTCTGACGTAAATGCAACCTGTCCCACAGCTCCGCCGGGGCCGGCCGGCAGACCTTTGACCAGAAATTCCGCCGAGACCTCGGCTTTCGGATCAACCATCGGATGAAGCATTTCATCGAGCTGGGCCGGAGTCACGCGCATGACTGCATCTGCCGCACTGATCATCTTGCTCTTGTACATTTCCACGGCCATGCGCACGGCGGCGGGACCGTTGCGTTTGCCGTTGCGCGTCTGGAGCATCCAAACGCGGCCATCCTGAATGGTAAACTCCAGATCCTGCATATCCTTGAAGTGATCTTCCAGTTTGTTGCGAATGGCCTTGATCTGAGCATAGGCTTTGGGCATGGCCTTCTCCAGAGACGGATGTCCTTCAGTATCGTCTACCTGGCGGGTTTCTTCGTTTATGGGATTCGGCGTGCGGATTCCTGCTACAACATCTTCACCCTGCGCGTTAGGCAGCCACTCACCGTAAAATTTATTTTCACCGGTGGCCGGATTGCGGGTAAAGGCCACGCCGGTAGCCGAGTTATCGCCCATGTTGCCGAATACCATCGCCTGCACGTTAACCGCCGTACCCCAATCATCGGGAATGCCTTCTATTCTACGGTAAGAAACGGCGCGTTTACCGTTCCAGCTTTTAAAGACGGCGCCAATCGCTCCCCATAGCTGTTCATCAGCATTGTCAGGGAAGGGCTTGCCTATAACCTCCCGCACCTTGGCTTCGTAAATTTCAGCAAGCTCGGCAAGATCCTGATCCGTAAGATCAACATCCAGCTTAACGTTGCGGCGTTCTTTCATAGCCGCCAGTTCGCGCTCCAACTGCTGGCGCACGCCCATGCCTTCTGTAGGTTCGATGCCTTCGGCCTTTTCCATAACAACGTCCGAATACATCTGAATCAAACGGCGATAAGAATCTAGAACGAAACGGGGATTTTTTGTTTTCTCAATCATTCCGGCAATAGTCTTCGAGGTAAGACCTATGTTCAGCACTGTTTCCATCATGCCGGGCATGCTGGAGCGCGCACCTGATCGGGCGGAACACAACAAAGGATTATTGGGATCGCCAAACTTCATCCCTGAATCCCGTTCCATTTTCTGTAATGCTTTATAAACCTGCTCTTTTAATCCTTGCGGATAACGGCCTTTGTTTTGATAGAAAGCCGTGCAAACTTCTGTTGTAATCGTAAAACCGGGCGGAATGGGAATTTTAAGATGTGCCATTTCTGCAAGCCCAACTCCCTTGCCTCCCAAAATATTCTTGCTTTTTCCATATCCTTCCGAGAAAGAGTATACATATTTATTGCCCATGACTTCGCTTATCAACCTCCTTGATTAATTCCAAAACATTCATACTTTCGTGTCACAATATCGGCACAAGATTATACTTATTGTCAAGATAAAATTGTATTTGCCGAAGGTATATAAGCAGCTTCTGTTTATAACGTTAAGAAGCCCTTTGAAATTAATATCATCAAATATCTCCGCGGTTAAATAATAAATTACTTTAACGTCTTTTCATGTTTTTTCGTTGCGCAAGCTGTAACTATTCAGGACTTGATTTCGATATCATTAATTAATTGCGGACAGGAGAAATCGGCATTAGATTATTTTTTAATAAATTCGGCATGTTATTTATATCGTCGGTCTGGTGCAAAATTGTCTGATTCGGGAAGCAATTTTTAAAATAGTGAAAGAAACCAAAGATAGCGGAACATCGTTTTTTTTACAGGCTTTGTAAATCCAAAAATTTTGTTTGATGATATTAAAAAGTGATTTATTTGAAACTCCGCCAAGTCTCATCTTTATAAATATTTGCGGAATATAAACCGCTTGAATCTGAAACCGTTCCAGAAATCTTGCCAGCAACTCAACGTCCGCCGCCAGGGAGTAATTTAAATCAAACAAGCCATACTTTTCGTAAACTAATCTGCGAGCAAAAAAGGTCGGGTGGGGCGGCATCCAGCCTTTGGAGAATAACCCTTTTTTAAAAACACATGATTTCCAATATCTGGTAAATTTCTGGAGGTTATTCTTATCAACATAAATCAAATCCGCATAACACGCGTCAACAGAGGCATCTCTCATAACCATGGAAACACTTTCTAAAACGTGAGAATCGTAATACACGTCATCCGAATTAAGGATTCCGATGATATCACCTGTCGCCAGCCTGATACCCTTATTCATCGCGTCATATATGCCGTTATCCGGCTCGCTGACAAGGCGAATCGGATATTTTTTCCATTCCTGAATAGCATCCAATGTCCCGTCAGTAGAACAGCCATCGACAATAATGTGTTCAAAGTTCTTATGCGATTGCGTCGCAACAGATTCCAGGGTATCTCTGATTGTTGCCGCGCTATTGCAGCAAACAGTTACTATAGTTATTTTTATCATGTCCGATTTCTCAATTTTTTGCTACCAGTATCCAATAAAGATTAAAGAACATATGGAGCAAAATATTTTTTCTGCTTCGATGCAGTCCCGGAGCGGAAACAATTATAGGGCTGGTTTGCAAAATAAGATTATTTACATGCATTATATTTTATTCTTCCCGCTTATTGTTTTAATAAAATCAATTTTTTCGGATGATAACGTCCAATCGCTTTCCAGTTGTCCATAATCCCTTAAATTTGTAAATTTCAAATAAAGCGCAGGATATACCTGCAAGATGCCCAGAATAAATATTTTGATAAAATATTTTACTGCTGTGAAATAATATGCACCGCCGGAATTAATTACCCCTTCCCGCCTGAGTTCTTTTACGGTTTGCAAATGCGCAATATTTGTATAAATTGCTTTCCTCAGATTGATATTAATTTCTTCCTGATAAATTACCAATGCGTCTTCAAACCATAACCCCTTGTATTTTAATGAAAGAGTCCATAACATTTTAGCGTCTTCAGCAGGTCCGCCAATTCCTCCGGTTATTTTATATTTTATGCTTTCCGCAATTTCTCTTTTCAGGGCAAGAGTCGGATGAACAAATCCTTTTGGCAGACAGCCTGACGGCTCATGAAATCCTCTGGTGCCTTTTATTTTCATATTATTGTCTGCCACCACCGCGTACGAACAGAAAAAATCATAGTTCTGGAGTCTCGCGTTCTCAATAGTCATCAGACGCTCAGGGAAATTAAGATCGTCAACATCCCAGATGACTATCCAATCTCCTTGGGATTCACTGATTGCAAGATTCCGCGCGTAACCGCGCCCTTTATTCTGTTTGTATGAAAATAAACGAACACGAGCGTCTTCAGTTTTTTGAATAATTTGCGTCGTACCATCAGTTGAACCATCGTCCACAACAACCCATTCCCAATTTGCAAATGACTGCTTGAGCAGATTTTCATAACATCTCTCCACAAAATCAGCGCCATTGTATATAGGAGTTATAACTGAAAGGGTCTGTCTTTTATTCATGAACTGATTTTTCATCAAAGATGCTTTTATATAAATTATCTCTGTCTCTTAATCTTTACCAAATATCTTTAAATCAAGCCCGAAAACCGAGGAAACCAAACCGGCAAACATAGACAGCTGACATAAATAAGAAATCCCCCAAATCGCAAGAAGCCTGTCTTTTATCTCCGGATGCCTCCTGTCCGCTACAAATGATTTAAGAATGATTCTAGAAGGAACAGGAGTCAGCAAACGAATAATTAAATATAACGTTTTAAAGAACCACCTTCTTCTTTGTTTAATCGTGAATAATATTCCCGTTCCGCGAAACCAGCTCTTCCGCAGCACTTCAACAAAATTTCTTGTGGGATGATAAACTATAGCTTCCGGAATATAAATTAACGAAAACCCTTCAGCTAGCGCTTTGCCTGTCCAGTTTATGTCGCCACCGGAGTGCACTTCCGGAAACAGACCGATTTTATCAAACAAACCTTTCCGGACAAACAAATTGGCCGTGATGGCTCCAAGCTTATTATATATAAAACGGTCATTGCGTAAACTATTCAGGGAATCAAAACATTCAGCGGCTGATTTACGCGCTGAAAAAGTAAATTTGATCCTGCCTCCGGCTATATCCGCTCTTTCTTTATACAGAGCACGTACCCCTTTGTTTATCCAGCTTTTTTCAGGTATGCAATCGACATCAGTAAAAGCAATAACTTCACCACTGGCGACCAATATTCCTTTATTCCTTGCCGCGTAAGAGCCGGCTTTTTCTTTTTCATGTTCGAGAATGACCGGATATTTTTTAATTATTCCGATTGTATTATCCTGCGAGCCATTATTCACGATTATTATCTGTATACTATTATGAGGGTAGTCCTGTTTCTGCAACGCCGCCAATAATTTCTCTATGGTCTTTTCACCGTTTCTAACCGGCACAATAACGCTGACCAGAGGATATTTGTCATCATAATTTTTCTCATTCATAAATTGCCCGTATATGAAGTGCCAATCAATCCGGCACGCAAATATTGTAATTTTTTAGTCTCACGGTTTCATAAAGCCTCGCGGATAAAATAGCCGGATCTGTAGTATTTTTAAATAACATATTCCTTTCAAAGTCATAATATAGTTCGAATTGCTTGGTTAACAATAACAATATGTACTTTTCAGAATATTCCAAATTCAAATATTCTTGAAAAACCTGTAAGACGTAAGCCATTTCAATACCTGTAGGGTTATAGCACCAACTGTAACCTAATTTCTCTCCCCAGCCAAAAAATAAATTTTTAATAATGTAACCTATGGCATCACATATAATTATTTTTAAATTTTTGTCATTCCAAAAATATTCTTCTCTACAACTTTCATACGCCAGCGCAAGTCCATACAGAACAAAGCTTAAATATCCTTTTGA
Source organism: uncultured delta proteobacterium (assembly GCA_963811325.1). Lineage (GTDB taxonomy): Bacteria > Desulfobacterota > Syntrophia > Syntrophales > Smithellaceae > Smithella. The sequence goes on along the minus strand of CAWEQT010000002.1, from coordinate 191,847 downwards.
CAGTAGCTTGATTCCATCATGGTCTCCGATTCTTTTAATTTTTCCGCTAATTATTTTTTTTACTATACTGCGGAAAGTGCAAGGATGACCATTGAATTCATGTCTGATCAGGCCTTTTTCTTCGACGTAACTTACGAGCAATGGCAAATTAACAAAAAAATCTTGCGCTGAATCATTTAAATTTTTATTTTGTAGAATCTTTCCTGTTATTAAACTAAGAGCTGAAAACCACAACTGTTGATTCAGTGTACGATTTATTGAAGTCTTTCCATTTATTTCTACATTATTCCAGACATGATTTCTTTTACTGTATTGGTGACTGAGGGCAACATCACGGGCGACTTGCAAATACTTCGCTATGTTTAAACGTTTCCCGATAAATATGAGCGGTTCAATCGCCCATGCCTGGCCAATTAACCCATTACACATATTACTTGCTGTTTGATTGGTCCGGCAGTAAAAAGTATATCCGTAGGGACGACATTCTTTTTTTATGAGATAATCGCATGCTTTTATAGTTGAAGATACAAATCTCTCCTCGCCAGTTATTTCATAAGCTTTAAAGGTTATTTGAGCCCAGTGGGCTGTAGTCCTAACATTTGTATCATCATCATTCCACGGCCCGTTATGTCCGGCAGGATATTCTCCCTCGGTTTTTTGAATTTTCAAGCCTTCTAAAGCGCTTTTTACGATTAAATCATATAATTCGATATTCACAAAACTCCCTCTTTATCCCGAATCAAACAAATATTTTAATATAGCTAACCTAGAAATAGCGAACCCTGTTCGCGCAAATAATTCTCTGTTCGTAAACTATTGTTTCTCTTTGCCAGAAGATTTATTCCCCGACAAATCCTCTTTGCCAAGCTGAAAATTACGAGGGAAAAAATTAAGATCGCGGCTTGCTTCGGTATGATCAAAGACCATATCCTGATTCATCCTTTGAGCCATGGCGACAGACCAGTGGCTAAAAGACGGAATTATTCATAATGTAAATACTGCCAACCGGAAAAGCCAAAGAGGAAATTTGACAAATCGCGGTTTCTTATCGAGCGCAGAGAAAATACGACAGACCATTCCCCTATAGCTGATTGTTTCCCCGCCTGATATATTATAACTTTGATTAATCGCAGCTTTTGCGCTTAGCGCAGCCACACAGCATAATGCCACATCCTGTGCGTGCACAGGCTGCCGAAGTCCGCGCGCAACCCTGAACACAAAGAAAAAAGCAAATCGCCGGATAAAAGCGGCAATCAAACTTATTTTCTTATCACGCCATGGACTGTAAACAAGGGTTGGTCTCAGTATTGTAAAAGTTAATTTCTCTTTTTTTGCCCAATCAGATAAGCACTCCTCATTTTCAACCAGATTCTCCGCCAACTTTTTTTCCTCATGATCAGAAGATTCTTTCTTGGTAAATCTGCTTGTTGATGAAACAGCCACGATATGTTTGGAACCATAAGTCAAAAGCATGGGAAAGTATTCCGGCAAAACTCCAATAGGCGCCAGAATAATCCAACAAGTGATCTGTTTTTCTTTTTGATGGATATCACTGATCCTGGCTAATTCGTATTCAGCAAGCAATTGCCAGGTCACCGGACAATTTTTCAACGGTTTGATGTTTTTTCCCTGGCGTGAAAACGCCACAACATCCCACTCTTCTGCAACTAGTAAGGGTAACAGGTATTCGCCAATTATAATGGTCGCGCCGATAACTCCGACACGTCTTTCACAAGACACCAGGCTGTATCCATTGTTTTAAATGTCTTACACTGTGATCAAAAGTTATAGCCGCAAACCAGAATCATACACCTGTCCCAATTACCCATAACAACACTCCCGGATATTGAAGTCGGAAAAACTTATTATAAAAGCGGATCATCCTTTATGTTTGTGCTATCAAAGAAATACTTGATCTAATCCATAAAACGGAAACGAATAATCTGCATAACAGCCGATACCGCGTCTTTCCAGCCAATTTTCTTACCTTCCTCGTAGGTGCGCCCGGAATAAGAAATACCTGTCTCGTAGACCCGTAATTTTTTATCGTATAATCGCAAGCGGGCAACTTTAGCCGTAATCTCCGGTTCAACTCCAAATCGCGGACTTTTAATTTTAATTTGATCAATAACATCACGCACAAAAACTTTATAACATACCTCCATATCTGTAAGATTTAAATTAGTCAGCATGTTGGAGAAAAGATTTAGCGTGTTATTGGCAACCTGATGCCAGAAAAACATAACTCGATGCGGTTCGCCGATAAAGCGGCTACCGTAAACCACGTCGGCCTTATCGTCCAGAATAGGTTGTAATAATTTGGGATAATCCGCAGGATCGTACTCAAAATCGGCATCCTGAATAATTACAATATCTCCGGTAACTTTGGCAAAACCGTCCCTCAGCGCCGCACCCTTGCCTTCATTGATCCGCTTATTAATTAATTGAAAACGAGTTGACGGAAATTTATCCGGCAATGATTGCATGATGTCCCATGTACCATCCTGCGAAGCGTCGTTAATCAAAATCAACTCTCGTTTAAGATTTCCTGGAAGCGGTTGCGCAATCACGTTGCCGATGACAGCTTCCAGATACTTATCTTCGTTGTAAACCGGCACAACAATTGATAACATTTTGAATGTGCGTCTTTCCATTGGGTTAACTCCTTTACTAAGCTTACTATTACAGAATATTTTTGGGATAATACAATAATATTATCAATTGCCTGATTTTTTAAATAATTTATCAATTTTACCCGAAAAAACCAAAACTTGACAGCAAAGGGAATATATAAAATTAATGTGCGCGAATCAAATTGACCCATCCTTTGATATGCTGCCATGGTCCATCATTATTACCCGATTGCATATCTTATTTACTTGTTCCACGGAGTGTGAAGCCAAAACCAATATTGAAGATTTTTTGATAAACTCCATGAGCCTGTCTTCCGCTTTTTTGCTGAAATCAGCGTCTCCAACAGAAAGCCATTCGTCCATAAGGACAATATCAGCAGGAAACGCGGTGCATACTGAAAAGGACAGTCGCAGGTGCATCCCTGACGAATATGTGCGCATCGGCATTTTTATATAGTCGCCAAGTTCTGAAAATTCGATGATCTCATCAATATGTTTTTTTATAACTGACCGCGGAATTCCCATGAGGACACAACGTATAAAAATATTCTCATAACCGGTAAATTCCCCATCCATGCCTAATGATAAATCGAGCAGTGAAGCAACAGCTCCCGTTACCAGTAAATTGCCATATGTCGGAGCATACACTCCGGCAATGGCTCTAAGCAGTGTGGATTTGCCAGCCCCATTATTCCCCATTAATCCTACCCTTTCACCATGTTCGATGGAGAATGAAATACCATCAATAGCGCGTACGCTGATGCCGCGCGAGTCATTTGCTATGCGACCGCCGGTTGCAGCTCTCATGAGCGTTTTTTTTAATGATCGGCTTGAAGAATCGAATATCGGATAATCTATTGTCAGGTTCGTGGCAGCTATTAGAGCCATAATCTCACCTATAACCAGTACGACACGCGATGTCTGAACTTTTTCAGGAAAAATAGAGCCATGGCAGCAGCCGCGGCAATATATAATAGCATATAGATCCAGAGAATCCCCGAAGGAGCTACTCCCAGTAATGGCGCGCGAACAATTTCAATAATGTGATAAAACGGGTTGAAATCAGAAATCCATGAATGCCTGCCGGACAATACTTTTTTCATCCACAAAATCGGCGTAAAGAAAAAAATCAGTTGCATAAAAACCGCGACAATCTGAGTTATATCCCTGAATCTGGTGCATATAATACCGAGCATAATAGATATAAGAAAAAGTAGAATTATAATAAGAATAAATGCGGGAATTGCCAATAAGATCATCAAGGAAATCTTATTAAATATAAGCAAAACAATAATTATGATAAGAAAATTATGTCCAAAAAGAATAAGATTATTCCATAACTTGCGCATTATATGAACGGATAAGGGAACCGACATCTGTTTTATTACTGATTGATACTGCACAAATGTCATGCAGGAATCGTTTATTTGAGTTGAGATAAAAAGCCATACGGTTTGTCCTACTGCAAAATACGGCAGAAATTCTTGAATCGGTGTTTTAAAAATAGTTGAAAACATAAACCCGATGGCGCTAACCATAACTCCAGTGCTTAGAGTTATCCAGAAAGGCCCGATAAGCGATCGGCGATATCGCTGCTTAATATCGTACCATCCCAATAAAAACCACATATTAAAATATCTGACTATTGCTGGTATTTCAGCTATCATCTTATTTTGGGGCATATTCATTTCATGCTGTCCATAATTATTTAAATTACTGATTAATGCAGATCTTCTCCATTGAACCAGTCAAGACTATGATTAGCATACTAAGGTTTACCGGATATGGAATTACTCAACATTGTTTCTACGGCATTTTGAACTTTGACAACAGATAAATTATCGAGACAAATGCTTCGGCCGTTTCCATCACAACCCTTATTACGGCAGGGCGCGCAATCCATATCCGGCAGAACGACCATATTTTTATTACCTGTTGGCGCCCAATCGCGCCAATCAGAAGGGCCATAAATTGTAATGGTTGGAGTGCCTACTGCCGCAGCAATATGCGGCGCCGCGCTATCCACTCCAACATGCAGGCGGCTCATTTTCAAAAGAGCAGCCATCTCCCGAAGTGTGGTTTTTCCGATCAGATTATGTATCGGAAAATGACTTTTGAAGGCCAGCGCATCAGCCCGCTTACTTTCCGCAGCCGAACCGGTAATTATCACCGGCATCCCATATGTTTGCCAGACAAAAAACGCAAGCTGTCTCCATTTATCAATATCCCATTCCTTATAAACCCAACGCGAAAAAGGATTGAAGCTGACCCATCCGTTTTTTGTCTCAACTTTTTCTTCTGTTAACAATTTTAACATTTTATCTCTCAAATTTTGGGCAACAAATATTTGCGGAGTTGAAGTTATTTCTTTTATTCCAAATCCGCGAATAATTGTAAGAGATTGTTCTGCCGCTCCCAAAATTCTTTCCTTTGCGGGAGGCGAATCAACAAGGTGAGTAAAAGCCCTGTTGCGCCAGGACAAACTGGGATAATACTGTGCCGCTCTCATTTTCACTCCGCTGAAGAAAGAAATAAAAGCCCCGCGATCATCAGAGCGCAGGTCAAAGAGCAGATCAAATTTTTCCCGGCGCAGATTTCTTAATAATTGAATTCCACCAAATACACTTTCCCCGTTAACTGTAAATATTTTATCTATGTGAGAATCGTCCATCAGAAAATCTCCATTGTGATTTCTAATGAGCACCGACAGGCCGGCTTGCGGAAAGGCCGCTTTCAGCGCCCAAAACGCAGGAATTGCCCACACGACATCACCGATATCGCCTAATTGAATAATTAATATTTTCCGGATGGGAATATTTATTTTATGCTGAGCGGAAATAAACATTTTTTATTTAGATTTTATTAAAATCTTTATTAATTTACAAAGGACACGTCGTCTATATTATCAAATAAAATTGATGGTCCTTTGTTTGTGGATGTAAATTTATATTAATGAACAACTCCTTCTTTTTTAATAACTTTGAAAAAAGTATTCCATAAAATTTTCAGATCAAAGGAAAAAGACTGGTTTTTGAGATAATATTCGTCATAGGATACTTTAACGGGAATAGATATATCATCTCTGCCGTTTATTTGCGCCCAGCCGGTAATACCCGGTGTAAGTCTGGAAATTCCCTTATCTGTTCTCAATTTTATCAGATTATCCTGATTAAAAAGCGCCGGCCTTGGTCCCACGAAACTCATATCACCTTTAAGCACTGTCCAAAGCTGAGGTAACTCATCAAGGCTTGCTCTGCGCAAGAATGACCCAAATGGCGTTAAAAAACTTTCAACATTTTGTAAAATATGTGTTGCTACTCCAGGAGAATTCTTATGCATTGTGCGAAATTTAGGCATGAGAAAATTTTTATTGTCCTTACCCACACGTTCCGACCAGTAAATAGCCGGACCAGGCGAAGTGAGTCTTACCATAATTGCTATAACGGTAATGGGCAAAATCATTATAATCATTAAAATTAATGCCATAGTAAAATCAAAACAACGTTTCATCTGATAAAAATTAAAATGTTTCCCGTGCCTGATTGTTAATTATCTTTATATTTATACATATTTTTTATTTTCATAATTATTTCAATCTGTACCACCGTTGACCGACAATTTCTCTGATTGCAATGGAAGTTTTATAAAGTTCCTCCGATTGCGGTATATATCGAATAACGACATTCCCCCCCGGTGACGAATATAGATAATGAGCGGGCAGCGGCAGCACATTATTAAAATACTTTTTAAATTCCCCTTCGCTCCTCTTCATATGAAAAGCTGAAGTGACAAGGCCGATATTAACATTTTTATTGCTAAACATTTTGTTGAAATTACTGGCATTTTCGCTTGTATTTTTTGAATTAGGTTCAATTCTTATTTTTTCTTTGGGCATACCTAATTTCTCCGCTAATTTTGCCATTGTTTCCGCTTCCGATGATTTACCGTCTCCCTTGCCGGAACAAACAAAATACTGTGCTCCTCTTTTATTATAAACTGTAACAGCGTGAAGAAGTCTGAGAGATTCTATTTCTGAATCAAAAGTGTCTTTTAAGGAATTTATTTGTTTCGTCCCAGAACCTAATACGACAATTACATCAATATTATTTTTACCTGTATTAGGATTATTAATATAGTCCTTTTCCAGATAGTAACAAAGATAATTGGATACGGGAGCTATACTTGCACCGTAAATTAAAACAATACACAAAAAAAGAGGCAAGGCGTCGCTTTTTTTCTTGGAGTTGAGTAAAAAAACAAAAAAAGAGATGATAAGCAAAACAAACACAATAAAAAGAGGATCAAGAAATCCCTTAAAAACAACATAAATTTCATCCATTAAATTTATTCGCCTCCTCGGTTCTTTATGTTTTATTTAAAAAAACGTTTCTTTCTGTATAATACCATTTATAAATCAAAGGTGATATCGAGGCAACCAGGCGTATTGTAAATACGTTGATAGAATCGCCAATCAAACCAACAAAAATAGCCCTTTGATTTAGTATTGGTATAACATACTTTTCTTACAGCTCCGCTCTCTGAATTACATCAAAAAAGTAATGTAACCTATCGAACCAACTGTTATTTATTACTAAAATCATATTATAGTGTCAATGTATTAGTCAGACTATTTTTGTTTTGCCGATAATTATTTTTTGAAAATGCCAATAGATTAATTCAGAATAGATAACCAATTTATATCGTGCCTTTTTGTTAAAACCTAAGGTCAAGATGGTAAATATAGCGGCGGAAACACCATTAACCAATAAACGTAAAAAAATTATTACTTTAGCCAAATTATAATAGATATGGTTGTGCCATTTTCTTAAAAATTTGTACCGTGAACGATAAAATTCAATGCGCGACCGTGCATTTTGTCCGACACTTTGCCCCTGTAAATGATAGATAAAAGCATCCGGAACATGATAAATTTTCCATCCCCTAAGTCGCATTGTGTAAGCTAAATCAGTTTCTTCAAAAAAGAAAAAGTAATGTTCATCAAAAGCGCCTGCTTCATCCAAAGATTTTTTTCTTATCATCATGCATGCGCCAATTACTGAATCTACTTCAATAGGCGACGCATGTTTGTATCTTTTACTAGGATAAAGACGGGGAAACAAATATTCCAGCACAGATGTATTAAAGGCAAGAGTGAGTAAGCAGGGAAAAGACGCAATTGAGTTTTGCTTACTCCCATCGGAATTTAAAAGCTGCCCGCAAACAATTGCAGCCTTTTCATTTGCCTCGCAAAAATCCCATAACCTTTTCACCGCTTGAGGAGTCAATACAGCATCAGTATTCAATAGAAGGGCGTATTTGCCTTTCATTATTGCCAATGCCTGGTTATTAGCCGTGCCAAAGCCTTTATTCTCTTTATTAACTATTTTGATGACAGAAGGGAATTCCTTTTCCACCATCGCTACAGAACCATCAGACGAGAAATTATCGACGATAATAATTTCAAAGATAAGATCAGTTATAGTTTTATATACCGAGTTCAGACAGTCTCTTAAAAGATCTTTTGTGTTCCAGTTGACAATAATTACCGATATATCAATTCTATCGGCAGGATGGTCACCATAGCGCTTATTCATTGATTATTTACCGCCACGGTTTATTTTTATAAGTTCGTTCAATTTCACGTATTTAAAAAATTTATTGATTGAATCAGTAACAGCCAGTGTCAAACCGGGCATGCCATCCAGAATCCCCAGGCGAAAAAAATAGTCCTGAACAAAGGTAAAGAAAGCACGCAGGAAAGCACCGCCGGTTGAAGATTTTTTCCCTTCCTGAAAAGCTGATTGTGCGCCCAGTGTTGAATATCTATCAATTTTTTGAATTATTTTGCTCAACCGGCTTTCCGTATAATGCTCAATAACAGCATCCATAGACCCGATCATTCCCTGAACTTCCACAGATTCATGGACGATGGCTGTCTTCATCCGTCCTGCTTCTCTACGGAATAAGCGAACAATCCTATCAGGCCACCAGCCGGCGTGCTTGATCCACCGCCCCTGAAAATAATTCTTGCGGGGAAAGCTGAATCCGGCTTCTCCTGTGTCAGGATCAGTTACAATCTTTTTTATAATATCCGCCGTACCTGCAGGAATACGTTCATCGGCATCCAGAACCAGTATCCAAGGATGGCCGCATTTTTCAATCGCCGATTGTTTCTGCGGGCCGAAACCGCGCCACTCTTCATTATAAACTTCACAACCAAATTGTGCCGCAATCAGCAAGGTGGAATCAGTGCTTCCAGAATCTATGATAACAATTTGCTCCGCAAACGCAACGCTTTGCAGACATTGACGAATATTTTCTTCCTCGTTTTTTGTAATTATCGCTACCGAGAGGGGAATCTTTTCCAAAAGCTTCTCCTTAAATACTGGACTTAATTTGACCACTTGCCTATGAGCAGTCTGGCGGCAGCCGCATGCCCTGCGGCAAACCAATGGAAAAATCGTGCCTTTCCCGGGTAAACCGCTCTTCCTGCGTAGCGGCAACAATGTCGCCGTCACGTACAAGACAAGCCGCGCAGTCACGGTAAAATGCCGATATGCCTAAAATGTTCATTATTATTATTTTCGCTACCGGTTAATTGCTGATTATAAAAATATCGCACATAACTGATAATACTTCAAGTAAAACCAAACTCACAGATTTATTTAAACATGCTTTTTCTATTTTTCTATGCTAGATGTATTTCACAAAAAAATTTAAAGCAAAGAACATTTTATGCATAAAATCGCGGTAATTATACCTAAATTCGGTTTGGTCGGCGGAGCTGAACAAAGCACAGCCGAATTGACCGACCGGTTGGCCAATCAAACGGGCTTTGATTTTCATGTATTGGCCAATCGCTGGCAGACGTCATCCACGACAACAACATTTCATAGAATCCCCATTATTTCTTTCCCCAAATTTTTAATTACTATCAGCTTTGCTTATTTTGTCCAATACCAGATAAATCGCAGCAATTTTTCTCTCGTCCACAGCCATGAAAGAATTTTTGCGGCTGATATCTTCACGATGCACAGCATTCCACACCGGTACTGGGTTCAAAATATCCGCCGCAAGCAGATGAGCCTCTACGATTTAGCCACAGCCTGGGTGGAAAAAAAGCTTGTTCATGAAGGCAACTGTAAAAGATTTATTGCCGTTTCCAGTCTGACTAAAGATATTTTTTTACAGGAATACAAGATTAACCCTGATAAAGTTGATGTTATTAATCCGGGAATTGATTTAAACGCTTTCACTAAGCAGGATAAAGATTCCGTTCGTAACAATATCTGCAGTGAATTGGGAATTAACATCAGCGATCCGGTAATTTTATTTGTTTCGATGAATTTTGAGATTAAAGGTCTTGATAACGTTTTCTTTTCTCTGGCCAAATTAAAAGCTCAAAACAAAAAATTTAAGCTTATTGTTGCCGGCAAAGGCAATATAAAAAAATATAAAAAACTGGCCGAACACACTCGAATCATTTCCGATGTCATTTTTACCGGTCCTGTAAGCAGAGAAAAATTAATCAAAATGTACCTAGCCGGTGATCTTTATATCATGCTCTCCAAGTTCGATACATTCGGCAATGTTGTTCTTGAAGCTATGGCGGCTGGATTACCGGTAATTGTCAGCGGCAATGTCGGAGCTAAAGATATCGTGCGGGAAGATAAAAACGGATTTATTGTCAGCAATATCTCTGACATCGATTATATTGCGGCAAAGATGGCTCTGCTGCTCGATGAAAATATTCGCCGGAGGATGTCTGTTGCCGCCCTTCAAACAGCGAAACAAAATACCTGGGATGATGTAACAAAAAAATACGCGGCCTTATACGAAAATATACTGGCGGAAAAGCGCGGTTAATGTCACGGATAAGAAACGGAAACTCATAATAAAAAAGATAAAAAATGGATATATCAGTAATAATTGTATCTTATAATACAGCCCGACTGACGCTGGCCTGTTTGGAATCTCTTAGATTGGCTCATGACGACAAAGAAATATTTGTCGTTGACAACGCCTCTATCGATCATAGTGTTGAAGCAATACGCAGGCAATTCCCCGAAGTCATCTTGATTGCCAATTCTCAAAACCGCGGTTTTGGGGCAGCAAATAATCAGGCTTTAAAAGAATGCCGTGGGCGTTATGTTGTTTTTCTTAATCCCGATACTCAAGTAAAGTCGGAAACTCTGCAAAAATCAGCCGCATTTATGGACGCAAACCAACACATAGGACTGGCAGGAGCAAAAATACTCAATCCCAATGGAAACATTCAGGAGTCAGTATCCTACAGATATCCTGGTGAAAAATTCACATCAGGTGAAACGGTCCATCTGCGGGGAGATATCGCGTGCGTTAACGGTGCTTTCATGATTGCCCGCAAAGAATTGATCAGCACTATAGGTGGATTTGATGAAGATTTTTTCCTTTACGGGGAAGAACAAGATTTAGCCTGGCGAGTTAGAGAAGAAGGGTTTGCCATCGGATATATCGACAATGCCGAAGTATTTCACTGGAAGGGACAGAGCGTTATTAACACGCCGTATGCATCTATTTTTGAAAAAAAAATAAAAGCCGAATATTTATTTTATTCAAAGCATTATAAGCCTCACACCATCGCAAGAATAAAACGCCTACAAAGATTAAAGGCGCGTTACAGACTTGCAATTTTGCGGCTGACGGCACCATTTGTACGCAACAAGTCCGTTCATCAAAATAAAATTCTTTGCTACCGGATTAATTTAGATATGGCAAAGAAATAAAAAAAATTGATTGCGACAACTATTAATTGAACTTTTTTATTGTTATAATTCTACCGGAAATCCGAACACACTTTTGACAATTGCAACGATTTTATGGTAATTTCTCCGCAAATTGCAAACATTGTCTTACCTTTATTGTTCCGGATGATTGGTACATCCCTGGTCGGGGCTCTGATCAAGCAGTCAAAGCACCGAGCTTTCCCAATCCAATATAAAAATTACAAAAAACACGATTTATGATAGTAGATGGAATTAATATACATGGGAGTATATTTCGTGAAACAGGCAAGGTATCTTGAAAATTTGATTTATAATCAATCATTCCGTTTTCATCGTTTAATCATCAATAGTATCGACAATGAGAAAATGATAAAAATTTTTCCCCCATCGAGGCTGAAAGAAGAATATTGTCTTTTTTCCAACACTATTCACAGCGGTGATGAATATTTTCGTCTCCTGCATGAAAGGATTATTCAGGCTATTCAAAACAAAATTCCCCTTCCGGTTGTTCGTTTTGCCGATGGGGAATATGCTTTTTATCGCTTCACTCTCGGTTGTAACTGTTTATATAAACAAGCTGAATCAATTCAAAACATTAAAAAAGTCATGACACAGCACATCATGGCCATGACTTACATTGCCAGTTGCGGATTTCTGTCCCCGCTGATTTTTCCCGGCAACTCACAGGTTCCCGAAAAAAAGTTTTTTTCTCTGAAAAAAGAACAATGCGATTCCACAGCCGCAGAATTCCTCGATTTTCTTCGTGCACATCATATAAATCTAACCCCGGTCAACTATATACCTTTTTACGTCGTTTATGCATATTTAAGTTCATCGGAATTTGCAGTATCCATGAACGAAAAAACTGTCTGCATTTTAAATTCCGATAATAACGAACAAAAATGTCGGGAGTGGTTTTCTCGATTCAATAGCCATCCATGCTTGAGTTTCATCGATATTCCCGCAGAATACGTTGCCACGCGCTGGGAAGAAATCAAAGAGGAAACACTAGTCAAGATTCATCCGGAAACCGATTTATGTCTTGTTGGTGCCGGAGTCGGCGCCTTATTGGTTTGCAAAGATATTGCCGAAAAATTTTCCATCCCGGCCATTGATGCAGGGCATATCTTAAATATGATGAACGACAGGACAGACAAATCCAACAGCGCCATACTGTATACTTTAAGAAAATCATCATAAATATTTTTTAAAAATCTATAAATAAAAGAACATATAAAGTATAATGAATTCATAGTATGGTCAAATTAGTTGGATGGATGCTCAATGGAATCAATGCATATAGGAATCATCATTCCAATATATAAACCAGATTTATCAGATAAGGAAGAAACATCCATTACACAGCTATTTCAAGTATTAAAAAAGTATAGGATTATTTTTGTAGCGCCACAAAGTTTGAATGTAATAAATTATAAAAGATATTTTGAGCCAGATAATCATCAGTTAATTAGATTTAACGATAAATATTTTGATCAGGGATTAGAAGGTTATAACGAGTTGCTGCTGAGTGAAAATTTCTATAGAATATTTTCAGAATTCGGTTATATTTTGATCTATCAGTTGGATTCATATGTTTTTAGAGACGAATTGATGGAGTGGTGTAAAGAGGGATATGATTACATCGGAGCGCCATGGCTGGAAGATAAATATGAGCAAATCAAATTAAATGGTGTCGGCAATGGTGGATTTTCTCTAAGAAATATTGAAAATTTTCTTTATGTTTTAAGTAAATGTGAAATTCAACCTATGAATGAACAATCAAAGATAAAACGTCGATTTCATAAAATTCAAAATAAAACTTTAGTATTGAGATTAAGATTATTAAATTTAATTGGGGACAAAAAAGTGGTTTATTATAGAGCCAAAGATTTCCATGAGGACGGTTTCTGGGGATTAGTAGCGCCCAAAATCACAAAGAAGTTTAAAACAGCGCCTGTGGAGAAGGCTATTAAATTCTCTTTTGATAGATACCCTGATTTATTATATAAGATAAACGATTATAAATTACCGTTTGGATGTCATGCGTGGAATAAATGGAATCCGGAATTTTGGAAGAAACACTTTTCGGAATTATAAATCATGTAAATTATTATCTGTTGTTTTAATCCGCCATAATATATTCATCATGGCAAAGAATACAAACAGATAAATAATCTGAATGCCTATCATTAGATCTACGAACATCCCTTGAATGAGCAAAGACAGGCAGCATGCCATAAGGCATAGTGTCCAGTTTTTGATAAAATCATCATTCATATTTTTATATAACAACCATCCGATTTTAAAAAATGTATAAAGACAGTACAGGAAAAAACAGACTCCGACAATACCTGTTCTTACCGCCAAATCGATCAGTGTATTATGCGGCATAAAAAATGCTTTGCCATCTTTAGATTCGGAAATATTGGGCACTATAAAATTATTCTTAATAAAAAAATCACGGTTGTAACTCTGCATACCATAACCGATTCCGCCAACAGGATGTTCTTTTATTGTTTTCAAATAAGCATGCCATATGGAAAAACGATTTTTTTCTACTTCGGCGGTAACAGAATCCTGAAGAACCTGTACATGAAGTTTACTCTTAAATGGCGCGATCATGATCAGCAATAGCAAGCATAAAAGAGTAACAATAGTTATTTTCTTATATTTCATAAAAAGAAACGTTATGGGAATAATCAAACCAAGCAGCGCACCTTTTGTCCCGGAAAGCACTATCGCTGATATGGTCGAAATCATGGATAAAAAAAGGAATAACTTCTTTACAACACTTGAACCGACGAATAGTGCAATAGTTATAAACAGAGTAGGCGCGGCCAGAAATCCAATATGATTTATATCAACACCAATTTCAGGAAGACCAAAACGGTCTCGAAGGGATGCGCCCTTTATCACGTAATAATAGATGGTGCCGCCAAATGAAAAAAACGTTATGGAGATGACGATAATCCAACATAAAACAACAAATAACCTTTTGGATACAAAGTAGGTCGAGAGGATATAAAATATTACAAGGTACTTTATCAAATGGGCATAGAAATCATGAAAAGAATTTCCTTTGTTTAACGCAAATGGGATGCAAAGCAGCACCCAGAAGCAAAACAATATGAACGGGACAGTAAATGGAGATTTAAATGAAAAGATTGTTCGCTTGCAAATAATAAGAAAAATAATAATTGTCACAGAAAGATAGAAAGATATTTCCTGTGCCGCTGTATTATAAGGAAAGGGGATAATTAATATAAAGAGCCCGATAAGAATGGGTATAATATGCTCCAGAATATCATAGATATCATGATGCTTTATTATATTTGAAATCTGATCATGTTGGTTAAGATTCATTTTTGCCAATACCGCGCATGGTTACGAAGACCGCTTTTTAATCAATCCGTTTTCACAATAGACGGATATATTTTTTCTATTGAAATATTCTATATTTGGTCCTTCCGTCCAGTGCTTGTTTCCTAATGCATGAGGATGCCACATGTGCATGCATCTGGCTTTTTTTATCACTGAGCGTCCGACTATTCCTTTTTTTACAAGTCGCCTTGACATATCCAAATCTTCGCCACCCCAACCTATATAATTTTCATCAAACCCATTTACGCTTTCGATATCCTTTTTGAACAGAGAAAAATGTCCCCCGAAATTTTGCCGCTCTCCATAATTCCGATTCAAATGACGGAACAGGCCATATTTCAAAAATTGAATGTGTTCCTTCTGAATCGGTTTCTCAGGCATTTGATTATAATAATAATCCAGTATTTCAGCAGTGATGTTTGTTTCGAAAATCTGGTTTGTTTGTTCCTGGCTCAAATATTTGAATCGACCTGCCAAATACGTACCCTGACGTGCTAAAGCATTATGAAATGAAATCGTGTCCGGCAAAACGAGATTATCCCGATCAAGGAAAACCAGATAATCTCCTTGAGACATGCGGATCCCGTTATTCCTTGTTGCAGACCGCCTTGAACCTTCGCGCGTATGCCATGCATGGACTATGGGGAAATCATATTGGGGAATCATCTGCTTAATCTGATTGACAACTTCATCAGCAGATCCATCATCTGCAATGACAACCTCTCGAAAATCTTTAGAGCAAAACCTGAGTGAATCAAGACAACATTTTAAATAATTAATTTTTTCATAGAAGCAGATGATTATACTTGTATTCATGTTTTATCCTTTTGTAATGTGATTTCCTGATTTTAAGATTCTCATCTGTAAAATATTCTCGTGAAGATCCTTAGCGGTTTAAAACAAAACGTAGGAAATCTATTTTGCTGCTATTTTTGAATAATAGGAGCAATTTATACGAACTTCCCTGTTAATAATGATGTAACTATATAAAGATTGCCCCCTGTGTGTCAAAAGAATATTTGATGAACTGATTAGTTTGAAAGACCACAGGGAAAAACAATATCCGAACGTACATTTCTATCATTTGTGCTACTTTTAATTAAATCGAAACAGCATTTCAGATATTCTGATTTTTCATAGAAACAAATAATAATACTTGTTTTCATTGACGACCTCCTGGCGGCTTCACCATTGAAAAGTATCCCTTCCCTCATTATGAAACTAATTCATCTTATGCCTTAGCCGCATAATCGCCATTCTCATCTTAAAGAAAGTTCTGTTCAGATGGGTGTTTATACTTTTTTTATATGGTGGAATCAAGGTTACTATTTTATTTTCATCGTTTGCATAATGAGACCGGATCTGCTTTGTTAAATGAGGGAAAAATTGATATTGATTCAAAATTTGTTCTCTTGCCGTTTTCAATGCCGGCAGCCTCTTTTCCCATTCATTGTTCTTAATGGCCGATTTAATTCGATCCAGAGCGATCTCAGGCTTGTCTATGTCTATTCGAATAAAAGATTCTTCAGGAAAATATTCCTTCAGATTTGTGCACCCGCAGTAAAAGGGAATTGTCCATGTTAAAAAGCAATCGGCTAGTTTTTCGGTCCAGTAATCAGGACTAATGCTGTTTTCTATTGCGAGGGAATATTTATAAGGCGCCAAACCATTCCATTTATCCTCAATGACTCGCACGGCCCGGCCAAATAGATCAATATCGATAGAGGCATTATTTTGTATAAATTGCAGAAAAGATTGCCTTTTAAAATGTCCCGGAATATCTAAAGCATTACCTACAATCCAGGAAAGTGTTTTTGATTTGGCGGGAATATCCATTTGAGACAGTTGATCAAATGATTTGTTAATGTGCCAGGGAAGAGCTGGCTGCGAAACGATATATCTCGAATGATCCGATGGTATATAATGGGTATATACATGAAAATAAGATTCGTGCCCCTCAACCATCCAATCGGTAAATCCCTTGACATAGGGTTCTTGCATAAGCGCCCAAATATTTTCTTTGGGACATTTGACAATACTCTCGCGCTTCATATTGTTATTGAGCATTATGACGAAATCGCATTCTTCAACAGGGTCAACCGTGAACTGGATATTGTCCCAGATACCTTGCTTGCCCGGTGTCTGGCGCATTAAATCGGGCCAATCCCAATTTTTTATTATGCGGACAAGAGTCATAATATATTTCTTGATTTCACAGGTTCATTTTTGCGGCATTGAGAGTGTTTTTCATCAACATTGCCCGAGTCATTGGACCTACGCCGCCGGGAACCGGTGTAATGTATGAAGCCTTAAGAGAAACTGCGGCGAAATCAACATCACCCACAAGTTTTCCGTTATTGAGGCGATTAGTGCCGACATCGATTACAACCACTCCATCTTTGACCATGTCTCCTTTGATCATTTGCGCACGACCGGCGGCAGCTACCAGAATATCGGCGCGGCGGGTCACTGCTGCCAGATCCCTTGTGCGTGTATGGCAAATTGTCACGGTCGCATTACGAGCCAGCAGCATGAGCGCCATTGGTTTACCGACAATATTACTGCGGCCGACGACAACCGCTTCTTTACCGGAAAGTTCTATACCGCTTCGATCAAACAATTCCATAATCCCATATGGCGTGCAGGACGGATGGCATGGATTGCCGGCTACAAGCCTGCCGACATTGTAGGGATGAAAACCATCCACATCTTTACGGGGGTCAATGGATTCGATGATCTTGTCCGTTCGGATATGTTTGGGTACGGGAAGCTGCACCAAAATACCATGAATGAGTTTATCTTTGTTAAGATCATCGATCAAACTTAATAGTTTTTCTTCGCTTGTTGCCTCGGAAAGTTTATACTCACGTGATAAAAAACCAACTTCGGCACAATCCTGAGCCTTCTTCCCCACATATATTTTAGAGGCAGGATCGTCACCCACAAGAATAACTGCCAGACCGGGCACAATCCCCTTTTTCTTTAGCTCAAGCGTGCTGAGGCGCACCTCATTACGAATATCCTGCGCTATTTTACTCCCATCAATAATAGTGGCCATGTTCAGCTTCACCTCAAATCACAGGTATGAACCCCAAAGCATCAAGCTTGGGAAACCTATTCCGCAGCGAACTGCCGGGGATTTTAAATATTATACTCTCCGCTGTGCGGGATTTTTCAACTTGCTAATTCCGGCGTGTGATCTTTGGGTTATGTGCTTCGCCCGGCATGCGCCGGACTTCGCTTTCGGAATTGGAATATCACAATAAAATATTCCCCCTCGAATCCTATTGGGGAATTCGAGGGGGCTGATTGCTAAATGACAGGAATTTTATTACTCTTCTGAATATTTCTTTATCAACTCGACAATTATGGGAATATTCTCCGCCGGAGTTTTTCCTGAATAAATGTAACGAACTATTCGCTCCTTGTCAATGAGGATTGAGGTAGCGATTTTATGCGGAACCCCCCATTGATTGCCGATTATAAAATCCGGATCAAGCAGGATGATGGCACCGGTCCTCTTCTGCTTGTTTGCGGCGACCTTCTTAATGATGAAATTAGGCACAAAACTGTCCTTCTGGTTTCCTATACCCAATCCGACGTACTTATTTTCACTTTTCAGACGCATGACATCCTTGTTGGCATTCAGTGCATCGGATACATGATCATTATCATCTGCTGAACTCACACTGGCATATACGATATAAACAACTTTGCCAGCGAAATCCGGTGAATTGAGACTGTATACATTATCACCAAGCGCGGCTTGCAGCTTGAAGTCACTTACTTTGTCCCCTACTTTCAATTCGGCCGCATAAGACACAAAGGCTCCACATAATAAAATAAATAAAACGGTAACAATAACTTTTTTCATTTTTTCCTCCTTTTTAGTCTCCACAAATTACATGACAGGTGTTGCATGTGAAATGATACGTGTAAGTCATGGAGCTTTTGTAATTGTGGCGGGATTATAGAGTAAAATAATGCCTCAGGCAAGCAAAATAACTCTTCGTCTGACAATTAGTTAACAGTCGGGAAGAAATTTAATGAAATAAGTCTGTTGCATAAATAATGATAAAAAAGGTTGAAACCAATCACCGGTTATGCGAGAGTTTTCCCGAAATTATTGTCTTATTTCCCCATATCAATCACAAAGAGTAAATTATGACTCGACAAGCAAACTCCAGAAATACCGGTAAAGGCATCCACCGGTTGTGTCCTCTGTGCGACACTGATAACGTAAGAGTAAAACCTTCCGTGTATTCCAGAGATCAGTGGATTATAAAAATGTGCGCCAGATGCCATTTTGTTTACCTGGAGAATCCTCCTTCTTATGAAGAACTGGAAGGAACTTACGCCTGGGAAAAGATATCGCATCAGGTGGCGCAAAAGGAAAAGGAATCTGCCCTGCGGATGGGCGTGCGGGTTATCGAACGTTACAAGGACAGATTGATTCGCCGGGACAAGCTCATTGCGCTGGTCAAACGATACTTCCCCGCTGGTCCGGTAATAGATATAGGATGCGGAAGAGGACAGGTAATGACCCGCCTTGATCAAAAATATATTCCCTCCGGCATTGAAGTATCAAAACAGCTTTCCAGCAAGGCTCAAAAAATCGTCGAATCCCGGGGAGGTCGTGTTTATTGCGGTAGCGCTCTTGTTGGATTAGATACATTCGATCAATATTTTTTTACCGCGGCAATCATGTCCGCCTATTTCGAACATGAATTTGCGCCCCGTGAGGTTCTTCAGAAAATTATGCGGATATTGCGTCCGGGCGCTCCTCTTATTATTAAAGTGCCTAATTACGATTGTCTTAATCGTATAGTTACGGGAAGGAAATGGTGCGGTTTCCGTTATCCTTATCACGTCAACTACTGGACGCCAAAAACCCTTAAGAAAATAATTGAGGATACAGGCTTTGAGATTGTCCGATTTAACATCGGGGATCGTTTACCCATCAGCGACAACATGTGGCTCATAGCCCGTAAACCTGCCTGATGCATTTTATTGAAAAGTATGCTAAATAAATTTCAAATTTCCGAAGGTTTTTAAGATTATTAATTCAGCGCTCTTACCGGAAAAAATGTTCGCCATTACGCTGGCCGAGTGATTTTAATTTTTGAAAATCAACGCGTAATTTATAAATAATCTGATTCTCTTGTAAGAAATACCCTTTTATCACCAGCGAGGGAAAATGAGGTTTTAAAAATATTTTAATATTGGAAAGGAGTTAAAAATGAAAGATGTTGTAATTGTAAGCGGCGCCAGAACAGCAGTAGGCGAATTCGGCGGATCGTTAAAAGGCATAAAAACAGTTGATCTTGGAGCCTTGGTTATCAAGGAAGCTTTGAAACGCGCCGGAATTAGGCCATCCATTGATGATTTTTCAAAAAGCTGCCGCCCTGACGCCCTGGGCAGTTTTGAAATGACGGAAATAAACAAAAAACATTACGATTATAATGAATCCCTGAAACCTGTTTACATAGACGAAGTAATTATGGGTAATGTTTTACAGGGTGGATTGGGACAAAACTCAGCACGGCAGGCCTGTATTTATTCCGGTATGCCGGAAGAAACCAACGCCTATACCGTGAATAAAGTATGCGCCTCCGGAATGAAAGCCATAGCGCTGGCGGCGCAGGCCATTCAGTCCGGCAATGCCGAAATTATTGTCGCCGGCGGAATGGAAAACATGAGTAATGCTCCGTTTGCCGTTCCCCAGGCTCGCTGGGGATACCGGATGAGCATGCCCTTCTCCCAGATTACGGATTTAATGGTTTATGATGGCCTCTATGAAATATTCAATGGTTATCATATGGGTTTAACAGCGGAAAATATCGCCGCCCTTTATAAAATATCCCGAGAACAACAGGATGAATTTTCGCTGAGAAGCCATCAAAGAGCCCGGGCGGCAAACGCTTCCGGCGCGGTAGCCGATGAAATCGTGTCTGTTGTCATTCCGCAGAAAAAAGGCGATCCTAAAATATTTAATGTGGATGAACGTCCTATGGATACTTCACTGGAAAAAATGAGCAAGCTGGCAACTGTTTTTAAAAAAGACGGCACGGTAACGGCGGGCAACGCTTCCGGCATTAACGACGGAGCAGCAGCTGTGATTGTCATGAGCGCCGAAAAAGCTAAAGAGCTTAAACTTCAACCGCTGGCCAAAATCAGTGGCTTTGCCAGCGGCGGTGTTGATCCTGCTTATATGGGACTGGGACCCATTCCGGCAACACACAAACTTTTCAAGAAACTGAATTTGACTGTAAAGGATATTGATCTTTTCGAACTCAATGAAGCTTTTGCCGCGCAGGCGCTGGCCTGTATGAAAGAACTGGAAGTTGACATTGAAAAATGCAATCTCAACGGCGGCGCTGTTTCTCTGGGACATCCTATCGGTTGTTCCGGCGCCCGTATTACCTATACACTGGCCATGCAAATGAAAAAGAAGAATTTAAAACGAGGCCTGGCTTCGCTTTGTATCGGCGGCGGACAGGGTATGTCCATGATATTAGAAAGAGTTTAAATATTATTTAAACCATAAAACAAGGGTGGATTCTTTCCACCCTTGTTTTATGTAATTGTTCTGACAAAAATTATCCGCCAAGTAATAATTTTATTTGAGACAGCGGTCAATTTTACCGTGACATCTCTTTTCTTGACCAAGCATCCACTTTGATCTATAAAAAAAACTATGAAGAATTTAAGCCGGAATTAATAATCAAGGAGCATATAAATGTCATTAAATCTCAATAAATTAAAATCTTTTCATGGTAGAAAAGGCCCCCTGTTGTTGATTATCATGGACGGCATAGGCATAGGAAAAGCAGATGAAACAAATGCCGTCTATCTGGCCGATACACCCAACCTTGATAAATTATTCAAATCTAATCTATATACGCAACTGAATGCTCACGGTAAGGCAGTCGGACTGCCGTCAGATGATGATATGGGAAACAGCGAGGTAGGACACAATGCCATCGGAGCCGGCAGGGTCTTTGATCAGGGTGCCCGTCTTGTAAATGCAGAGCTCAAAACGGGAAGGATCTTTCAATCCGGGGTCTGGGACAATATAGTAAAGCGTGCCCAAAATGGAGGTACGATCCATTTCATAGGGTTGCTTTCAGATGGGAATGTCCATTCACATATTGAGCATTTATTCATAATGATCGACAAGTGTGCTGAGCTGAATTTCCATAGGGTCAGAGTTCATGCCCTTCTTGACGGAAGGGATGTGGGAGAGAGGACGGCGCTTGATTATATTATTCCTACAGAGGAAAAACTAAAAAAAATCTCCGGAGAAAAAGGTCTTGATTACGCCATCGCCTCAGGAGGCGGACGCATGAAAGTAACCATGGATAGGTACAATTCCGACTGGAATATAGTTAAGAGGGGATGGGATGCCCATGTTCTGGGGAAAGGTAGGAAGTTTCAATCCGCTTCCGATGCAGTGAGGACCTTTTACAAAGAAGATCCGAAAGCAACGGATCAGTATCTGCCCGCATTTGTCATAACCGATAGTTCGGGAATGCCCAATGGCACTATCCATGACGGTGATGCTGTGATTTTGTTCAACTTCCGAGGTGACCGCGCCATCGAAATATCAAGGGCATTCTCAGAGAAAGAATTCGTTGAATTCGACAGAGGACCTCTTCCCGATATATTTTATGCGGGAATCATGGAGTATGACGGGGATGCTCATATCCCCCCCCATTTTCTTGTGCAGCCTCCGGCTATAGATCACGTCATCAGCGAATACCTTTGCGCTGAAAAGGTAAAAACCTTTGCCGTATCTGAAACCCAGAAGTTCGGCCATGTTACTTATTTCTGGAACGGCAACCGTTCCGGTTATATTGATGAATCTCTTGAGAAATATGTGGAGATACCTTCCGACAGGATTGAGTTTGACAAGGCCCCTCAGATGAAGGCAAAAGAGATAATGAACGCGGTAATAGAACTGTTGAAGAGCGGCGACTACAAATTCGGCAGGACGAATTTCCCGAACGGCGACATGGTCGGACATACAGGTATAATGGATGCAGTCATTATTGCGGTGGAGACAGTGGATAAATGCGTTGGAGAACTGCTGGCTGTCATAAAGGAGATAGGAGGTATTGCCGTTATCACAGCTGACCATGGCAAAGCGGATGAGATGTTCACGATAGACAAAAAGGGCGCAAAATCAGTAAAGACCGCTCATTCCCTGAATCCTGTTCCCTTTATAATCTATGACCCCCTGTATCAGGGGGAATACCGGATGGCAAATATTAAAGAAAAAGGTCTGTCAAATATTGCGGCGACTCTTCTGAATCTTCTGGGGTATGAGAAACCCAAAGAGTATGATCCCTCACTGATAGAACTATCGTGTTGAATTACCTTTACGTCAGGTGTCACGGACAAAAGGTGAAGTGGAAATCAAGAAAACAGAAGGCTTCAAATGAATCGTCGCATAGTAGAAATTATAGTAATATCCGTTCTGTTGTTGGGAATCATGATCCCGTTTCTGGGGAAACCTTTCCATATTGACGATCCTTTTTACATTGGGATAACGAAGGCCATTGTGCAGGATCCATTAAAGCCTTATTCGTTTGTGATCAACTCGGGAGATATTACTTCGAGCGGTTTTGGAGTTTTGCATCCGCCGCTTTTCAGCTATTTCCTTGCTCCGGTCTGGGATAAGTGGGGGGCGAGTGAAGTCCCGCTTCATCTGGTGGCTCTTCTATTCGCATTCTTGGCGGTTCTTTCGTTTTATTTTCTTTGCAGCGAAATTGGCCTCAAGCCGCTCATCCCCACTCTGCTCTTTCTCTCAGTTCCTTTTTTTGCCGTAGGGACGAACTTGATGTTAGATACTCCAGTACTCGGATTGGCGATCCCATCTGTTCTTTTTTTTGTGGCTGGTGTTAAGCGGGAAAAGTTATGGCTTTTCATTTTCTCCGGCGTGCTTTTTTCTTTAGCAGTTCTTACAAAGTACTCGGCGATCGCACTCTTTGTTCCGTTCTTTGTCTATCCATTTCTTTCGAAGAAGCCCAGACACATTATCCCCTTCGCCATAGGGCTTGCAGTATTTCTGCTCTGGAACATTTATTGTTTCTATGTCTATGGCAAACCCCATTTTATGAATTCATATTCTGTTGGCAAGAAGGATCTCCTGGATCAAGATCCGTTAATATTTGTGATGATAATCGGCATGACACTTCCATATGCGGTTTTTATAATACGGCGAGGTTGGCCATTATATTTCTCATTAATGTGCGGTTTGGGTACCTGTATTGGTTATTTTTTGGATCATCAAGGGATTGAGTCTCTGATTAACAGTTTCCTCGTTGGCGGAGGAGTCTTTCTTGGTTTCTATCTCCTGATCTATGTTTCAGGTTATATTGAATTGAAGAAAAGAGGGCGGTATTTTGCCATCATGAATGATCATTTTTTCATATTCATGGCGTTTTGGATAACGATGATCATCATCATGAACATGTTTTTTACGCCGTTCATAGCACTTAGAAACATTTTTTTCATGTACCCCGCGTTAATCATTATTATGTTCAAATATACTCTTTTTTCAAAGATTGCGGCAAAAAAAATGTATATCGCGATTGGCTGTATGCTAATGGTACATGTAGCACTCGCCTATGTCGACCTCAGATATGCCCAGTCTTATAGAAATGCAGCCGAGTATTTAAAGAAGACATACAATGATAGGACCGTCTGGTACTTTGGGATTTGGGGATGGCAATACTATGCGGATGCTGCCGGTTTTAATCAGTGGTCGAAGCTTAACGCGCAGACTAAGAAGGGTGATATAGTGATTGTTCCGCAGAATGTTGGTAAACCGAAGATGACTGATGAGCTCAAAGATAAACTCAAAAAGGTTGAGAGTTTAACGTATGAGCTTTCGTGGCTCCCAATACGCTCTCAAAGCGCACTTTCGCATGCAGGTTTTTATTGCACTGTTATCTTGCGCCCAACTTACTCATTGTCCTTCAAGCCGCTTGAGATTATTGATATCTACGAAGTAGTGAAGTGAAAGCCTTCCGGTCCCTTTTATAATCTATGATCCCCTGTATCAGGGGGAATACCGGATGGCAAATATTAAAGAAAAAGGTCTGTCAAATATTGCGGCGACTCTTCTGAATCTTCTGGGGTATGAGAAACCCCAAGAGTATGATCCCTCACTGATAGAAATAGTGTCCACCGGTAATTAAATAAAAGTTCTATGTTCAAAGTCCAACGTGCAGAGATGTTGTTTCAACATAGAACAAGGAACATAGAACCTTGAACTTTTATTTTCCCGTAAAAACCGGTTTTCTTTTTTCCAAAAACGCCTTCATGCCTTCTTTCTGATCCTGTGTGCTGAAGCATTGTGCAATGCAGCTTATTTCCAGCTTATTGGCGTTATCCAGCGGCAAATCGAAGCCATAATTAATAGCGTTCTTGGCCATCTTCAGGGCGAAAGGAGGAAGTTTGGCCAGTTTCAAGGCGAATTTTCTGGTTTCGTCCAAAAGATTTTCCGGAGGAAATACTCTATTGACTAGGCCTATTTCATAGGCTCGTTGGGCATTAATCTGAATGCCGCCCAGAATCATTTCCTTGGCTATGCCCATTCCTACCAATCTGGGAAGTCGCTGCGTGCCGCCCCATCCGGGAATGATGCCTATTAAAATCTCCGGCTGGCCGAAAACGGCTTTTTCCGATGCGAATCTGATATCGCAAGCCAGCGTAATTTCCGTGCCGCCTCCCAAAGCAAAACCATTAACGGCGGCAATGGACGGCTTTGGCATGGTTTCGATGAGCCTTAAAGTGCGGTGCCCCAGTTCCATCATTTGCTGGCTTTCAATCGTTGTGCTGTTTTGCATCTGCGAAATGTCGGCTCCGGCCACGAAAGCCTTATCTCCGGCGCCAGTTAAAATCAGCACTTTGATATTATCATCTTTTTCACAGATTGTTGCTGCGTCCAGAATTTCCGTCAATATTTCGGAATTCATGGCATTTAAAACTTTAGGCCTGTTAAAAGTAATGATCGCGATTTCCTCTTCAACGTTAAAAAGAATATTTTTGTACTCCATTTGATTCCTTCTTTCTTCAAAAAAATGTGGAGACGCCATACCAACGCATCTCCACATTTCCGATTAATCAAGCTTTTCTTTTCTTCAATTCCTCCGCCCGTAATTCCTTGCGCAGTATTTTTCCCACATTGGTTTTAGGCAGTTCCTTGCGAAATTCAACTTCCGTGGGCAGCTTATAAGCAGCCAGATGAGCCTTGCCATATTCTATCATTTCCTCAGCCGTAGCCGTCTGCCCCTGCTTGAGAACGACAAATAATTTTACATTTTCTCCGCGTTTCTTATCGGGAACGCCGATGGAACAGCATTCTTCAACTTTGGGATTGCCATAATAGACTTCATCAATATCACGGGGGTAGACGTTGTAGCCGCCTGATATAATCATATCTTTCTTGCGGTCAACGATATAAAAATATCCGTCTTCATCCATTGTGGCAATGTCTCCCGTATACATCCAACCATCTTTCAGGACATTGGCCGTTTCTTCAGGCATACCCTTGTAGCCCTTCATCACCTGCGGCCCCTTGACGATCAGTTCGCCTGGTTTGCCTATGGACATGTCCGTTACGCCGTCATCAAGATCAACAATCCGTGATAGGGTATCGGAAAGTGGGAGACCGACACTGCCAGGCTTCTGCTTTCCGTTAAACGGATTGGTATGAGTGACCGGACATGTTTCCGTCATACCGAAACCTTCGGAGATGAACGCCCCTGTCAGTTTTTGGAATTCATGAATGACCTCTACTGGAAGAGGCGCGCTTCCTGAAAAAGCCCCCTTGATGCAGCTCATGTCCGTTTTTTGAAGATCGGGATGGTTCAGCATGCCGATATACATGGTTGGAACCATAGGCGCAAAGGTCGGCTTGTATGTCCGAATCGCCTCCAGCAATGGTTGCGGCTGCGGCCGGGGAATCAGGATCTGATTCCACCCATTATAAATGGTTAAATTCATGGAACAGGAAAGTCCGAATACATGGAAATATGGCAGAGCGCCCAACATGGTTTCTTTTCCTCTGCCAAACGTTGGGAACCAGGCGGAGATTTGCTGTACCTGTTTGCTCAAATTTCCATGGGTCAGGATAACTCCCTTGGATACGCCTGTCGTTCCGCCCGTATACTGATACATGGCAATATCGTCTAATGTAAGTTTTACTTTCGACGGGTTGGGCTGATACTTGGCAATGCAATCCATCCAGCGATAGACATCCGGGGCGGCCTTAACATCAGCGAAGGGGAATTTCTTCAACTTCTTTCCGAGAAACCTTTTAATCGGATTAAGGAAGTCTCCGATGCCCATGTAAACGATCTGCTTAATCTTTGTCTTCGGTCGCAGATCAATCATGCGATTGCAGAGGGCATCAAGAGTAATGAGTACTTTGGAACCGGAATCATTGAACTGATGTTCCAACTCCGGATCCGAATAGAGGGGATTATTCATGACAACAATGGCTCCTATCTTCAGGATGGCATAGTATGCAACAACGCACGGAATAGAGTTGGGTAGAAGTATCGACACGGCATCACCCTTCTTGATGCCAAAATCCGTAAGGCAGGTGGCAAACCGGTCCACCTGATCCTTAAACTTGCGGTATGTCATCTTGTAGCCAACAAATACCATGGCCGTATCATCGGGAAAATCCTTTGCCGCTTTTTCAAGATAGTCCGGCATGGTAAGTTCTTCATACTTGATGCTTTCAGGAACACCTTTTTCATAGGATTTTAACCAGGGTTTACTCTCATAAATTATATTTGCTGCCATAGTTTAACGCGTCCCCCTTTTCTTTTTTTTTAATTTTTTTATTATACTCCGCTGTTTGTGAAATTAAAACATTTTTTTTGTTTGTCTATAAAAAAAGCCCAATCTGTATTGGGATCGGGCTTTTTTATAAATCAAATTTATTTTGTAAATAATTACTTAAGTCGCGCAAACATCAACAGGAGCTTTGGTTTCTTCCAGTCCCATAGCCTTGAGAACGATTTCGGAAATATCCAACGCGACCATTTTTTCGGTTTGCTGTCTGTCTTTGATTCCATCAGAAATCATGGTCAGACAGAAAGGACACCCGACAGCCACCGTGCTGGCGTTTGTTGCTATAGCCTGATCAGTTCGCATGTTATTGATGCGATCTCCGACATCTTCTTCCATCCACATTCTGGCTCCGCCAGCGCCGCAACAGAAGCTCTTAGACAGATTTCTTTCCATTTCGGCAAGTTTCATGCCGGGAATAGCGTTCAAAATACTGCGCGGCTGAGCGTAAACGTTGTTATAACGGCCGAGAAAGCAAGAATCATGATAGGTGAATATTCCATCAAGCTGCATGGTAAATTTAATCTTACCTTTAGCGATTAAATCAGCGATAATTTCAGTATGATGGTAAACTTCATAGTTGCCGCCGAAGTTGGGGTAATCTTTCTTAATGCAGTTATAACCGTGCGGGCAAATGGCTATAATCTTTTTCACTCCATAGCCGTTCATTATCTCGATATTGGCCTGAGCCTGTGACTGGAAGAGATATTCATTACCGCCGCGCATAGCCGAATCGCCGCAGCAGCCTTCTTCATTGCCTAAAATACCGAAGCTGACACCTCCCGCCTGTAAGACTTTGGCCAAAGCTACGGAAATTTTCTTCCCGCGGTCATCGAAGGAACCTGAACAGCCGACATAGAAAAGATATTCCACATTAGGATCTTCCGCAAGAGTCTTAATTCCCATTTCTTTTGCCCAATCGGCGCGCATATGAGCCCCGATACCCCAGGGATTAGAATTGTTTTCCATATTGCGGTAAGTCAGTTGCAGTTCCGGAGCGAAATCCGCTTCGGTCAAAACTTTATAACGGCGCATATCTATAATTTTTGGCACATGTTCAATGGAAGCTGAACAGTTTTCCATACAATACATGCAGTTGGTGCAGTCCCACAGTTCATGCAGACTAACGACTTCGCCAACCAGTGCTTTCCCCGGAGCCGCGCTTTCCGTTTCCGCAGCCGGAGCCGCAGCTTCAGTACTTTCTGCACCTTCAGTGGCGGGAACTGCAAGCTTGGCTTTAATTGCGTCCGGAGCTTTTTCCAGCCAATGTGTCTTAATATCCTGAACCAACTTCTTGGGAGATAAATGCTTGCCTGAAAGATAAGCCGGGCAACCGTCCTGACAACGTCCGCACTTCGTGCAGGCGTCGGCATCAAAAATCTGTTTCCAGGTAAATTCTTCCAACTTTGATATGCCAAAAGATTCCGCCGTTTCAAAATCACGAATCGGTTCCACATAGCCTGTCGGTTTTAGAGAAATAAAGAAATGATTGGCCGACGTAGTAATGATATGCAAAAGCCGTGAATAAGGAATGTAAGCTATAAAACTAAGAGCAAAAAAAGTATGTGTCCACCACATTACCTTGTGAAGAGTCAAAGTGGTAGATGTGTCGACGTTAGCAAGCACGTAGGTGGCAATTCCCCAACTGACAAACCGGACCCATTCCCAGGGAGTCTCCTGATAAGTTACATGAATTCTCAAGGCGCTGATAAAGAACCCTGTAACGACGATACCCAGAATGAGGAACAATGCTATAGCATCATCAGCAGTATTATCTGACTTACCTTTATATCCAAGACGGTCAGGCTTAAGCACATAGCGGCGGAAAAAAGCAAGCAGGACACCGATCAGCACACAAAGACCAAAAGTTTGCATCAGGAAAGCAAAAACCAGATAAAAGTTACCGCGATTAAATGACCAGCCGAACAAAGGCTCTGTAATGTGAAATTCCCCGGCATCGAAAGCGGCTCCGAAAATTAAAACAAAGAAGCCGAAGAAGATTAAACCGTGCATTATGCCGGGATAAGCGTCTCTCCATGTTTTTATTTGCAAGAAGCCATTAAGAAAAAGAGATTTCAGTCTCAGAGGAAGCTGATCCCAGCGGATTTCTTCCTTGCCCATCGCTTTCCATAACGTCCAGCGCTGGTAAACACCGTAAGCAAATATTGCCATTGCCACGGCAGTCAAAAGAAAGAGAAACGGCTCAAAACCTTGAGCGTTCCAGAAAACTTCGCGGCCTTCATTTCCTATTCCTATTGGGATTGTCTGTTCCATTTATCCTCCGAATATTGAGGGTGATATTATTTAATTTATTTCCCCCCCTAAGTCTGCGTTTGTTGCTTTGAATATCAAATATTCTGAAAATTTTAACAACCAATTAATACTGCTTATTTTTAATTTCTGGTAACGGCCGGCAAGCCGGCCGTTACCAGAATCCGTTTTACTTACAATAAAATTTTAGGCCATCAATTTCTTGCAGGCGATGGTCAATTCGGGAACGACCTTGAAAAGATCATCCACCACACCAAAATCGGCTTTGGTAAAGATGGGGGCTTCTGCATCCTTATTAATAGCCACGATGCACTTGGATGAGCTCATGCCCGCCAGATGCTGAATCGCTCCGGAAATTCCGCAGGCGATATAAAGATTGGGAGAAACAACTTTTCCTGTTTGCCCCACCTGATCTTTCTGCGGTCTCCAGCCGGCGTCAACCGCGGCGCGGGAAGCGCCGACCGTGCCTTTGAGCACATCAGCCAGTTCTTCCAGAATCTTGTATTCATCCGGACCCTTCATACCGCGTCCGCCGGAAACAATAATATTGGCTTCGGTCAAGTCGACCTTGCCGCTGGTGTCTTTCTGAACTTCCAGAACCTTGCTCTTGGCCGCGTCAACAGCCACATCCACCTTGGTCACCGCGCCGGCTTTGGCATTTTCTACAGCCGCAAACACGTTGGGACGAAGAGATGCCATTGCCGGGGTGGTATTGAATACCACATCGGCGAAGCACTTGCCGGCATACATCGGGCGAATGGCAACAAATTTGCCTCCGTCAATCTTCACATCCGTGCAGTCTGTGGCCAAACCACCGGCCAGCCTGGCAGCCACGCGGGCGGAAAGATCCTTGCCCTGAACCGACGCACCAAACAGAGCTATCGATGCGTCATTGTCTTTTAATATTTTGGCGACGACCTGAGCGTGCGCTTCGGTAACATATGGTTCCAACGCGGCGTTGTCGCCCACAAAAACTTTATCTGCACCGAATTTACCTAATTCGGCAGCCAAACTTTCTATACCTGAACCAAGAAGAATGGCGCTGACTTCATCTCCCGTCTGATCAGCCAGTTTTCTGGCCGCGGACGTAAGCTCAAAACTTATTTTACGCAGGGCGCCGTCTCTTTGTTCTGCAATTATAAATACTCCTTTTGCCATTTTTCAATCCTCCGCTTTAAAATTAAATAACTTTAGCTTCTTCCCTGAGACACCGGGCCAATTCAGCCGCCTTCTGCGCTGCATCATCACCGCAGATAATTTTCCCTGCCGCTCTGGCGGGAGGCGGAACAAGTTTGGCTACCTTGGCTTTCACATCCGTTACGATTCCCAAAGCTGCCGCGTTTTTCACGTCCACTGGTTTTTTCTTGGCTTTCATAATGCCGGGAAGCGACGCGTAGCGGGGTTCGTTGAGGCCTTTTTGCGCCGTTACCACGCAGGGTAAGCTGGTTTCTATTGAGAGCTGGGCTCCTTCAATCGGCCGAATTACTTTTACGGAAGATCCGGCAAAATCCAATTTGGTGACCAGAGTCAACTGGGGAATTCCCAGAAGCTCGGCAAGCATTGCTCCGACCTGACCGGAATCATCGTCAATGGCGCGCTGTCCGCAGAAAATAATGTCATGGGGCAGGCCTTTAATAGCGGCAGCCAGAGCTGATGCCGTGACAAAAGCATCGGCGTTATCCAGAACCGGATCGCTTACATGAATGCCTTTATCCGCTCCCATGGCCAGAGCCGTTCTGATTGTTTCCATGGCTCTTGCCGGTCCCACGGAGATTATCGTTACATCTCCACCGTTTTTTTCTTTCAGCTTCAGAGCTTCTTCCACGCCGAATTCGTCATAAGGGTTCATGACCCATTTAATCTGGCCATCTTCTATCCCTGATCCGTCAGCTTTGACCTTGATCTGGGCTTCCGTATCCGGTACTTGTTTTACGCATGCGATAATATTCACTTTGTCCAACCTCCTTCTTCTGCATGCCACTCTTCAGAAAAAGAGAGACCTGCAATTTTATTTTTTTCTTATTGTTTTACAGAAAAGCCCGATTCCCTCCTCTTGAAGAGAACCGGACTTTGATTTTACAGCCTGTTTTTGACGATATCGTCAACCACAGAGGGATCAGCCAGCGTGCTGGTATCACCCAGGTTGCCAATGTCATTGGCGGCAACTTTCTTCAAAATTCTTCTCATAATCTTGCCGCTGCGTGTTTTGGGAAGACCATCCGCCCATTGAATCTTATCCGGTGTAGCGATAGGTCCGATTATCGTGCGGACATGAGCGATAAGTTCTTTTTTCAACGCATCAGTCTTCTCCACACCTGTCTTCAGGGTAACGTAAGCGTAAATGCCCTGTCCCTTGATGTCATGGGGCATGCCGACAACCGCCGCTTCCGCTACAGCTTTATGCGCGACCAGCGCGCTTTCAACTTCGGCGGTGCCCATGCGGTGACCGGAAACATTGATAACGTCGTCGATACGGCCGGTAATCTGATAATAGCCGTCTTTATCGCGGCGGCAGCCGTCGCCTGTTACATAGTAGCCGGGGAACTGTTCAAAGTAAGTCTCCTGGAACCTTTTGGGGTCGCCAAAGACGCCTCTCATAATACCGGGCCATGGCACCTTGATGCAAAGAGCGCCGCTGGCTTCGGTGTCCGTGAATTCTTTGCCTTCATCATCCACCAGCACAGGTTGCACGCCGAAGAACGGCAGGGTAGCCATACCGGGTTTGATATCAATCGCGCCGGGCAGCGGGGTAATCAGGATACCTCCTGTTTCTGTCTGCCACCAGGTGTCCACGATGGGGCATTCGCCGCGGCCGATAACATTATAGTACCATTTCCACGCTTCGGGATTGATCGGCTCGCCGACTGTGCCCAAAATACGCAGAGTAGAGATATCAGCTTTCTTCACAAAGTCATCGCCTTCTTTGGCAATCGCGCGGATAGCGGTCGGAGCAGTGTAGAAAATTGTGACTTTGTATTTTTCAACGACCTGCCAGAAGCGGCTGTAGGTCGGATAATTGGGAACGCCTTCAAACATAACGGAAGTTGCGCCGTTGCACAGAGGCCCGTAAAGAATGTAGGTGTGACCGGTGACCCAGCCCAGGTCGGCGGTGCACCAGTATATATCTTCTTCATGACAATCAAAAATGATTTTCTGAGTATAGGCGCCATAAACCAGATAGCCGCCCGTGGTATGCATAACGCCCTTGGGTTGTCCGGTGGAACCGGAGGTATAAAGGATGAACAGAGGATCTTCAGCATCCATCCATTCGGGTTCGCACTTGGCGTCAACTTTGGCCATTTCCTCGTGCCACCACTTGTCGCGGCCGGCAGTCATATCGCATTTAATTTTATCACCGACTCGCTTGACAACAATAACGGTCTTTACGGACGGTGACTGTGCTAATGCTTCGTCAGCTATTGTTTTTGCGGGAACAGCTTTGTTGCCGCGGAAGGTGCCGTCGCAAACAACGAGCAGCTTAGCTTCACCATTCACAATTCTGTCACGGAGAGCATCCGCGCTGAATCCGCCGAAAACGATGCAATGAATTGCGCCGATACGGGAGCAGGCCAGAGCGGCAATTGCGAGTTCAGGAACCATCGGCATGTAAAGACATACGCGATCACCCTTTTTAATGCCGTTAGCTTTCAGAACGTTGGCGAACTTACAAACTTCTTCATACAGCATTTTATAGGTAAATGCTTTTTCTTCGCCGGGCTCGTTGCCTACCCATTGAATAGCAACTTTGTTGCCTTTGGTTTTTAGGTGCCTGTCCAGACAGTTATAAGAAACATTGAGTTTGCCGCCTTCAAAAAACTTTACAAAAATGGGACCTTTTTTAATATCAAAATTGTAATCCATAACTTTATCCCATTTTTTGAACCATTCCACCTGTTTCTCGCCGATTTCCGCCCAGAATTTCTCCGGCTCTTCAACTGACTTTTTCCAAAGCTTGTCATAAGCTTCTCTGCCACTTATGAATGCTGTCTTTTTTATCTTTTCCGGAACCGGATAGATATCCTTTAATTGAACTTTTCCTGCATCCGCCATGATAATTTATTCCTCCCTAATTTTTTTATGATTTAAACGTTTTATATTGCCTTGATACCGGCAAAACAAATTCC
Organism: uncultured delta proteobacterium; assembly: GCA_963811325.1. Lineage (GTDB taxonomy): Bacteria > Desulfobacterota > Syntrophia > Syntrophales > Smithellaceae > Smithella. Next base: position 157,803 of record CAWEQT010000002.1, on the reverse strand, counting down.
CTAACTGCTGATAATACATGTAATTTTGAATAGAGGTCATAACTTGACCGCAAGTCATATCTGCTTTGTGTTTCCCCTATCCTAAGATTACCCTGATGTCAAGAAATATTTAAAAATCTTGCGCGTCTATTTTCCTGTCCTGTCCGGATAGCTCTAAGTTACCTGATTTTGCGTTACCGGCAATAAACAGGGAGGACATGATTTTTATAAAATATCCGATATTTACGAATTTATTTTATCTCTATTTCCTATGTTTCAAAGTTCTTGTTAAGCCGCAATGACACAGTGAGCATTTTTAGTTATTATCAAGTCATTTAATTAATACAAATTTATCTTGACAAAATCTTTTATCCGGTGTTACTTTTAGCCGGCGTATTTTGACCCGTGGTTTACAAAAATTTATGTAAATCGAAAAATATGCTTGTAGAAGCGATAGAGGTCGCTTTTAGAAAATGCCCGTTTTTTAAAAGCGGAAATTATTGACTCTTTTTTATCAAGGAGGAAAAAATGAAGAAATTTTGGTTGGTTTTGTTGTCGCTGGGGCTGGTCATGGCCTTCAGTGTGTCAGCCTTCGCGGTTGACGTTAAAGTTGGCGCCGAATATTATATCGGCGGATTGTATTTAAATAAAATTTCCCTAGATGATGGTTTCCAGGCTTGGAAGGGGTATACTGGATCACTGAATCCCAGCACAGCTTTCTTTTATCAGAGACTGCGTGTGGGCACGGATTTTGTCGTATCTCCGTGCTTAAAACTGGTAACCCAGTTTGACGCGATGGAAAGAATCTGGGGCGGCGCAAGGTCCAATACCTGGGGAGCGAACCAGGATTATATGTTTAACGAGTCCGCAGGAACAAGGGCGGAAACCGAAAACATAGCCATGAGATTGGCCTATATCGATTACACTTCACCCATCGGCCTCTGGAAGATTGGTTACCAGGAGGATTACGTATGGGGAACCGTGTGGGGAGACAGAGGCTCTGGAACTCCCACAGGCCAGATACTGTACATGATGCAGTCCGGACCTTTTGTTGGTTTGATTGATTTTTCCAAAGAACAATCTCAAAGCTATAGTGCCGTTACCCACGGCTCCGCGTATGGGTCTTCCTATGGCAATGGATACGTAACCGATGCAGACGCAAATTCTTGGCGGATAGGCGGTATTTATAACTTCAAGGGCGGTGAGGCAGGTCTTCTCTTCCTCTGGAACCGTGACGCGTCAAATAGACCTTCTGACGGACCTACATCCACTTCGGGTTACCTGATGAACATGTACTTGGTAGATCCTTATTTTAAAGCCAAGGTTGGTCCTGTCGCTCTGCAGGGAGAACTTCTGTGGTTCACTGGTGATGCGGAGAAACCTGACTATACCGGTGGTACAGTTAACTTAAATCATCTTAACGCATGGGTTGATGCCACAGCAAACTTCGGCATGTTCTATGCTGGCGTTTCTCTTGCTTACGTCGAGGGCCAAAATCCCGGTGACTTAGGCAGCAAACTCGAAGGCAGTATTTCTCCTCTTAGCGGCGGTTTGGATTATAATCCCTGCTTGATCATGTTCAACACTCAAACCCTGGGTTACTGGGTAGGTGGCATATATGGTCACAGCGCTATCTATGGATCCGGCTCCGCCTTTGTCAACCCGATTGACGGTGAAATGGAGAATGCGTGGTTCGGTCAGATAAGAGGCGGTGTAAAACCCACTCCTCAGTTGGATATCATGGCTTCACTTTCTTACGCAGAGGCTGATCAGAACGGATTTATCGCAACAGGTGGAACCAGTTACGCGACTTTCCCCGGCAAGACCTATGGTACGGAAATTGATGTTACCGGCACTTACAAAATCACCAACAACCTGTCCTATATGCTGGGCCTCGGTTATTTCTTTGCCGGTGATTATTTCAAGGGTCTGGATACTGCTTTTGCTAACGGCTCCAAAGATAACGATGATTACATACTCATGAACAAACTTACTCTCACCTTCTAAGAGAGTGTTTGTTTAACCTTTAAACTAAAACCCCGGGAGGGCGGGTAACCTCCCGGGGTTTTTTAATGAGTCCCCATTGGACGAATTATCCCCCGCATGCGGGATCAGGAAAATCAGGCTTCATATCAAAATTTAGTCCTCATCTTTTGACTAATCCCGGTAAAATGTGCTAGATAAATTAGGCATGGCTATGCGCATCCTCTGCCGGGGGGTATGGAATATCGAAAACTCCCAATGGCTGCGATGATTGATATATCCTCCGCTGGCGGGGGTGTCACGTAGTGACGGAGGTGGATATCGAAGGGAGGGGCTCCCCGAGCCTCTCCGAAATGCGGCGAGTTTAGAAAACGCGCCCTACGATGAAAATTACAAATAAATCTATCCCCCTGCCGGCGGGGGACAATTTAAAAAAGGAAGTCGCCATCAATAAAATATTCGGAAATACGACCGGGTTGCGCGCCGCGCAAATCAAACAAATAGAACGCCTGGGACGCAAAGGCATCCCGCCGGAAAATATCATCAGTCAGGATCTCGCCCGGCAATTATCCTTTCTTTCCCGCGATATTAACCGGCAAATCGGCCTGCTCATCAGCCGCAAAGGAGAAATCACCACGGTCATGGTAGGCGACCACAAAGGAATCTTAATACCAAATCTGGAAGGATTTCGTTCTTCTTCGCTGCGTTTTAAAGGATTGCGGCTCATTCATACACATTTAAACGGCGATGAACTTTCCGATGAAGATTTAACCGATTTATCCCACCTGCGGCTCGACCTCATCGGCGCGCTGGAAGCGCACGAAGACGGTTCTCCCGGGGCACTGCACTGGGCGCACCTCATTCCGGAAAATCCGGCGGGAACTTACTGGCTGATGATGAAGCCTGAAGAACCGCATCGGCTCAAAATAAATTTTCTTTCGTTCATTGGGGCGCTGGAGGATGAATTCGCCAAAAAGCAAAAATCGCGTAAAATGGAGGCAACGGACAAAGCTATTCTTTTGCGCGTAGAGAAAAACCCGCTCGCCGATGCCCGGACATCGCTTGCGGAACTGGCCCAACTGGCGCGCACCTGCGGCGTAGAGGTTTTTGACGCCATTGTGCAGTACCGCTTACAGCCTGATCCCAAATTCATGGTCGGCAGAGGCAAGTTAACCTCCATTGACCTGCGGGCCTCGCAAATCGGCGCCAACATGCTCATCTTCGATCACGAACTAACGCCGGCGCAGGCGCGCTCCATCAGCGATTTCACCGGCCTGAAAATTATCGACCGCACTCAGGTTATTCTGGATATTTTCGCCCGGCGCGCCCACAGCCGCGAAGGGAAAATTCAGGTCGAACTGGCGCAGCTGAAATATCTGCTGCCGCGGCTAACGCATCTGGACACTTCATTTTCCCGTCTGGCTGGCGGAATCGGCGGCACCGGCCCCGGCGAGACAAAACTGGAAATTGACCGCCGCCGCATCCGCGAACGCATTCATCGTCTGGAAAAAGATTTAAAAGCGATAACAAAATCGCGGCAACAACGCTACGGCCGGAGAGAAAAAACTGGACTGCCCATTATTTCCATAGTCGGCTATACCAATGCCGGCAAATCCACGCTTCTCAATACTCTAACCAAAAGCTCTGTTTTAGTTGAAGATAAACTCTTTGCCACGCTGGACACAAAAAGCGCGAGGCTGCGCTTTCCCAGGGACACAGAAGCAATTATAACCGACACGGTAGGCTTTATCCGCAACCTGCCGGAGGAATTATTCACCGCTTTCCGGGCAACACTGGATGAACTGCTCGATGCCGACATTCTTCTGCATGTGATTGACGCCAGCAGCGGCCAGTTTGAAGAACAGATTGCCGCCGTGGAAAAAATTCTGGAAGAATTGGAAATTAACGGCAAACCGACTATAAGAGTGCTCAATAAGTCCGACCGCGTCGCCGATAAGGAATTGCTCGAAAATCTCTGCCGCCGCTTAGGCGCCATTGCCGTTTCGGCGCTGGACAAAAAGACACTCTTCGGATTGATGGAAAAAATAGAATCTTTGCTTTCCGGTAAACACAACTTTTCACTGCGCTGATTTTGTGCTATTGGTTAATTGATACAAGTAAGCAAAAATACGGACAAGGATATATTAATGAACAATGATTTTATTGAAATCCGCTGGCATGGCCGGGGTGGCCAGGGTGCCATAACGGCAGCAAAGATTGTTGCCGGAGCTGCCTTCGTCTCCGGTTATACGGGCGTGGTCATGGCGCCAACTTTCGGCACCGAACGCCGAGGCGCGCCGGTCATGACGTCTCTGAAAATATCAAAGACAAAAATTTATGATCTATCGCCCATCGAAACCCCGGACATTGTTGTTGTCCTCGACCACCTGTTGCTCAAAGAGGCGGATGTCACTCATGGCCTAAAGCCCGGAGGGATCATTATTCTGAACACACCCAAGCCCTTTGAATCTTACCGCTTCAAAGATTACAGGCTGGCCACCGCGGATATTACGGCCATATCCATTGAAGCAGGCCTTCCTCACGGCATGGTTAATACCGGGATCATCGGGTCGCTGGAAAAAGCAACAAACCTTCTGGGAATCGATATCCTGATCAAAGGCATTGAAGAGGAATTCCGTACAAGAAAGCCTGATAAGAATTCATTGGCTGCCAGGATTGCCTTTGAACGAACCGTGGCGGGAGGTTGAAAATGGGCACCAGAAATTACAGAAGAAAAACATCGCACAGTGAACACGGGCCGGGTGACGGCGGAAGGACCGGTTCCTGGAGAGTGGAGCGGCCGGTCTTTGATCAAAGCCTCTGCATCCCCTGCAAAAGGAATAAAGAAGCCTGCTTCATCTGCTGGCTGTTCTGTCCGGAAACGGTTATCTCCAGGACGATACCGCCGAAAGTCGACATGGAATACTGCAAAGGATGCGGCATCTGCGCTGAAGAATGCCCGACCAAGGCCTTCACCATGGTGGATGAAGCTAAATTCACAGAAGAAGACACGGAAAAGAAAAAGGATAAGGATTAAGTACTATGCATATTATCGAAAATGGAAACGTTGCGGCAGCTCTGGGCGTCAAGCTTTGCCGTGCAAATGTCATAGCGGCCTATCCTATCACCCCTCAGACGCCGCTTACCGAAAAGCTTTCTGAATATGTTGAACTAGGCCAGATGAAGGCCGAATATATTCCCGTAGAGAGTGAGCACTCCGCCCTTGCCGTATGCATTGCGGCCTCATCGGCAGGCGCACGGGCTTTTACGGCAACCAGTGCAAACGGCCTCCTTTATATGCATGAGCAGGTCCAGTGGGCCTCAGGCGCAAGGCTTCCTATTGTCATGTGCGTGGTCAATCGTGCGGTAGGCGCCCCATGGAATGTCTGGAATGACCAACAGGACTCGATTTCACAGCGCGATACCGGTTGGATACAAATCTACTGCTCGGACCACCAGCAGATTATTGATTCGGTTATTAAAGCATTCTGGCTGGCGGAGAAGGTGAGCATCCCCATCATGGTCTGCTATGACGGGTATATCCTTTCTCACACTTACATGCCGTTTGATCTGCCCAAGCAGGAAAAGGTCGATGCATTTCTGCCGCCATTTCGGCCGGACTATGCCCTGAGCCCCGATGAGCCTGCCAACCTCAATACAGTTACCCTGCCTGATGTGCGTGTGGATGTCAAAGGCGAACTGGCCCACGGATACATGGAGATCCGATACCTGCTTCAAGAAGATCTGCGGAAAACGCTGACAGTAGCAGCCGAGGCGGAAAAAAGATTTGCGGAGATATTCGGCAGGGGCGGTGATCCGTATATTGAACCTTATCGCTGCGATGATGCGGACTATGTTGCCGTGGGCTTGGGATCGATCACCTATCAGCTGCGGATCTGTGTTGATACTTTAAGAAAAGAGGGCATCAAAGTTGGTGTCATGGGCGTTCGTTTTTACAGGCCTTTCCCGGATGTTGCAATCGCCAATGCCCTGAAAGGGAAAAAAGGCGTTATCGTCTTTGAAAAAGCATTGAGCTACGGCTATGAAGGAGCGCTGGCATCGGATTTAAAGTCCGCACTTTACGAATATCTTGCAGGCACAGGTGCGTTGCCATTTGTCCAGAATTTTATTTTGGGAATCGGCGGCCGCGAAATTCAAACAGATGATTTGACACAAACCTTCAGGGTGGCGACAAAGAGCAGGGTTTCGAAGGAGCCCACATGGATAGGGCTAAAGCTATAGGAGAATCACATGCAGGTTAAAACAAACATTTTAAGTTTGCCGACTCAGGAATTCGTCCATCCGGGAACAAGGGCATGCACCGGCTGCGGCCTGGCCATTGCCTACAGGATTGGCCTCAAAGCCCTTGGTAAAAACACAATCCTTGTTGTACCTCCCAGTTGCCTGACCGTTCTTCAGGGGCTTTTTCCGGTCGCCTCGACAAAACTTCCCTGCCTGAATGTGACGTTTGCATCAACAGCCGCTGCCGCCACCGGAATTCTGGCAACTCTGAAAACACAGAGAAAGGAACATATCACGGTAGCGGCCTGGGCAGGCGACGGCGGAACAAGCGACATCGGCTTGCAGGCTTTATCGGGCGCCGCAGAACGTGGCGATAACTTCATCTATTTCTGCTACGATAACGAAGGTTACATGAACACCGGTGTTCAGCGCTCGGGCACGACCCCGATCGGCGCCATAACCACGAACACTCCGTTTAAGGGAAAATTACAGCAGAAAAAGGATGTGCCTGCCATCATGGCTGCGCATAACTTAAGCTATGTTGCCGCCTGTTCGGCCGCCTATCCGTTGGATCTCTACGACAAAATAAAAAATTGCGTGAACCTGCAAGGTACCAAATACATACATATCCATATTCCCTGCCCGCCGGGTTGGGGATATGACCCGCGATACGGGATAAAGATTGGCAGGCTTGCCGTTGAAACCGGATATTATGACCTCTACGAAATAGTCAATGGCGAGTTCAAACTGACAGCAGCATCCGAAAAGCTTGTTGAAAAACGAAAGCTGATACCGGTGCGTGAATACTTCCGCTCGCAGACACGGTTCAAGATTCTTACAGATGCGCAGATGGCGGATATCCAGAATCAGATCGATGCGAAGTGGGCAGGATATTATAAAAAAGATGAATAATATCCTTTTCTGATCAATGTGAGGATCAACTGCGCAAACAGCTTGCATGCCGCGGGTAGCCTTCAAAGGATCAGCTTCGGCAACCAGGAGGATTGGTATCAGCATCCAATCGCTGTTTTCAGGGTATCCAAATTCAGGTTGCCGCCGGACATGATCATAACCACTTTCTTGCCGGAAAGTCTGTCCCTTATTTTGTAAGCGGCCATCAAAGAAACGGCGCCTGCACCCTCGGCCAGATTATGTGTGGTTGTCAGCGCCATTTTAATCCCTTCCAGTATCTCGTCTTCGGTTAGCAGCACCACATCATTGATAGTGTCTTTGAGAATAATATATGGCAGATGGAATACACTTCTTGAGGCCAGGCCGTCTGCAACTGTATGTGCTTCATCCAGAGTTACAATTTCTCCCTTCTTCCATGAATTATAAAACGACGGAGCTTTCATCGCTTCCACGCCGATTATCTCTATATCAGGATTTATCGCGCGCGCTGTTTTTAAAATCGAAGCGCAGCCGGCGCCGCCGCCTATCGGACAAATGATTGTGTCGGCCTGGGGCAGGTCCTCAAATATCTCCAGTCCCATGGTGGCAAGGCCATTTAAGATTTCAGGTTCGTTGCCCTGCTGGACATAGTAATAACCTGCACTGTCCATAAGCTCCTCGCAATACGACTGCGCGTCGTAAAAGTCTTCTCCGTGGACAATAACTTCTGCGCCATAGCTTTCTATTGTCCGGTTGATTTCAGGATTGTTCCCCTCCGGTACAACAACCGTGCAAGGCACATGGAACCATTGTCCCGCCCAGGCCATCGCCAGACCGTGGTTGCCTCTAGTTGCAACCAGGATGCCTGTTTCCAGTTCTTCCCTGGACATGTGATGAAAGAAATTAAGCGCTCCTCTGATCTTGAATGATCCGGTTGGATTATTGTTTTCATGCTTGACGAAGGCCTCGCAGCCGATGAGTCTCGAAAGCTCTGAATAGCATATCAGATTTGTCCTGTTCAGATATCTGTCAATAACTGATCTGGCCATTAAAGTCCTTGTCAAATTGACCTGCTCACTCATCATCTCGTATTTTTTCAGCATAAAATCCCTCCTTGATAATTATAGCCTGTATCCTGTTTGCTTTTGTTTTGATCGTAAGAATTTCAACATAAAACTTCCTTTTAATTCCGATACAATAAATACCGCACTCTAAATATGCTTGCTGATTAAATCGGCATATCTGGCTGCGGCGCCTATATTGGCTAAAACAACCGCTTTGCCCCTTTCTCCCCGGCTGGCCAGTTCTTCGGGCCGCTCCAGCATCCGAATAATTTCCTGAAGTAACTCCTTCGCGCTTCTTACTGTCTGGCCGCAGCCCGCGTCTTCCAGAAGATCTCTTTCCTGACTGAAATCTTCCATTGAAGGGCCGTAAAAAATTACCTTGCCCCAGGCCGCCGCTTCCAGAATGTTCTGGCCTCCCCTCGGCACCAGAGATCCGCCGCAATAAACAATTGTAGCCAGCGAATAAACCTTGAACAGTTCTCCAATAACATTAACAACGATGATTCGCTCGTCTTTTCGTTGCCGTCCGTTATTTATATCCGAAAGCGTTATGAAATCGTTAAATTTTACCTGTTTCAAAAGACCGAGAATATCATTGGTTCTTTCAATGTGCCGCGGAACAATAATCAGTTTAAAATCAGGATAACGCTTTATAAGTTCCTCATAAACATAAATGATAATTTTTTCTTCCCCTTCATGCGTGCTGCCCGCGACAAAAAATCTTTCATTTTCCCGCACGTTGAAGCGACGGATAATTTCCTTCTGTAAGTCTGGCGAAACCATCGCCGCCAGGCCGTCGTACTTGGCGTTTCCCAGCACTTTTATTTTCGCCCAATCCATGCCGATACTTTTAAGCCTTTCCGCGTCAATTCCGGAAATCATTCCCGCGGCGTCTAAATTACGGAGAACTCTTTCCCAGAAAAATCTTGTCAGACGATACCGGCGGTAAGAACGAGGTGAAATCCGGCCGTTAACCATCAATGCTTTTATCCGGCGCGTTTGGCTGACCCGCAGAAAATTAGGCCAGAGTTCCGTCTCCACCAGAACAAAAATATCGGGGTTGACCATTTTTATGACTTTGCGCACAATGGAAGGAATATCCATAGGGAAATAAATAAACGCTGCAGTTCCTTTTATAAATCTGTGCGCCATTTTCTGGCCTGTTTCCGTGGAAGTGGAAAAAATAATTTCTACTTCCGGCCTTTTCATTTTCAGGCAAGCAACTATCGGCGCGGCGGCGGTCACCTCGCCTACCGAAACGGCATGAATCCAGACCCGCGGCCCCTCTTTTAAGCCGGCCAGTATTTTCGCTTGCCTGCCGCCAAGCTTCTGGATGAAACTTTGGCGGTATTTGCCGGTAAAAATTATTTTCAGCAAATAATAGGGCAGGACAATTATCGCGGCAATAAATAAAATAATATTGTATAAAATATACATATGAGTATCTTTAGATTTTTCTGCCTTAGTGTCAAGTTACTTTTAATAAGACCCAAATTTCAAAAATGAAACGGCTGGAATTCTGATAGCCGGATTATCACGCATACAGGGATATAAATACCCGTGATTGACAATGGCAGTTCTTTAGTATATTTTACGCTAACCAGTCAACAGGAGGGAGAAAACAAACAATGAAAATAATAGCCCCTTCAATTCTTTCCGCGGATGGCAGTAAACTGGGGGAGGAAATTATCGCCATGGAAAAAGCCGGCGCCGACTGGATTCATATTGATGTTATGGACGGCAATTTTGTTCCCAATATCACCATGGGACCGTCAATAATATCGAATCTTAGAAAAATTACAAAACTTCCCTTTGACGTTCATCTGATGATTGAAAATCCCGATAGGCATATTGAATCTTTTTACAAGGCGGGAGCCGATATTATTACTGTTCATGTGGAAGCCTCCAATCATCTGCATCGAACCATTGACCTGATTAAGAGCTTGGGTGTGAAGGCCGGCGTTGCATTAAATCCCGCGACTCCTCTGACGCAAATTGAAGAAATTATTCGCCATATTGATCTTCTGCTGATTATGTCCGTTAATCCCGGATTTGGCGGACAACAATTTATCGGAACATCTTTAGCTAAAATTGCCCGCGCGAAAAAAATGCTGGAAGACACGCCGCGTAAACCGCTACTGGAAGTTGACGGAGGGATAAATCTGAAAAATATCGGCGATATAGCCGAGGCCGGAGCCGATGTTATCGTCGCCGGAGCCGCAATTTTCGGCAGCAATAATTATAAGAAAACTATATCCTCATTAAAACTTGCCGCCAATTAATTAGATTTTTCAATCAATAATACCTGAGTTTTATCTCCTGGCGGGAAACAGGACGGTCTTTATTAATTTCATTTTAGCCAGACGAAAAGAAAAGGCTGTTTTTAGGCAGCCGAAACCGTACTTAATACTCGGGCCTAGATTAATAGATGATGCTTCGGCAAAATAGCTTGTCGGACAACTTACTTCCGCGACGGTATAGCCAAACCAGATAATTTGAGCCAGCATCTGATTGTCAAAGACAAAATTATCGGAATTATTTCTCAAGGGCAATTTAAGCAGAAGCTCACGGGAAAAGGCGCGGTATCCGGTATGATATTCGGAGAGCTTCGCCCCGATTAAAATATTTTCCGCCAAAGTCAGAAAGCGATTGGCGACATATTTCCACAGCGGCATGCCGCCTTTCAGGGCATAGCCGCCGAGGATGCGGGAACCGAGCACGCAATGGTAAAGACCATTGCCAATTAACGAAGCCATAGCCGGAATGAGCCTGGGCGTGTATTGATAATCAGGATGCACCATGATTACAATATCAGCGCCCTCTTCCATCGCCAGCCGGTAACATGTTTTCTGATTGCCTCCGTAACCAAGATTTCGTTCATGCACGAAAACCTTTGTCAGAGGAAGCTTCTCCGCTATTTTCGCAGTATCATCGGGGCTGGCGTCGTCAACAAGAATAACCAAGTCAACGACGCCCTGAGCCATAACTTCATTGTATGTTTTAATAATGGTTTTCTCGGCGTTATAAGCCGGCATCACCACCACAACTTTTTTATTCTTAAACATGCATTATCCGGTCGCTGCTCATTTAAGAAAAATGAGCGTCAAGTTTTTGCTGCTGTTGTTTCGCCTGGGCCACCATTCTTTCCATTAATTGAGCTACAGTGGGTTCATCGTGAATCAAGCCGGTAATCTGCCCCGCGGGAAGCACGCCCTTTTTTGTGTCGCCGTCTTCCGTAGCTATCCTTATCGCCTTGAACCCGTTGGCCATAAAGGCCAGTTGACGGGCGTTTTTCCATCCGGACAGCAGAACTCCCACGAATAGTTTTAAAAAGGGCATTTTCAGTTGTTTGGAAATTTCCTGCGCGTTGAAGAAAGCCGCCGGCAGATTCAAACCCCGTTTGATGGCTTTTTCCGCGGCGTCCGTCTTCATTACCCGGCAGAGAAGTCCGTCAAATCTATCCGAATACAAAGTATCTTCCACGTCTTTTTCGATGGACATTTTTTTATAGATATCATGCAGAGGACTTTCCTTGGTTGTCATAAAACGTGAACCCATGGCGATACCTTCCGCACCAAGGACCAGCGCCGCCGCCAGACCGCGCCCGTCGCCGAAACCGCCGGTAGCAATAACAGGAATTTTTACCGCGTCAACCAGAGAAGGAACAAGCACCAGAGAAGTTACGTGCTCTCCATGCGCCGCGGCCTCATGCCCTGTGGCAATCACGCCGTCCGCGCCGTAATCCTGCGCACGTTTGGCATGGCGAGCGTTGACCACCGTCGCGATAACCTTGCCTCCGTATGCGTGGGACTGTTTTACTATCCAGTCGCCTTTGCCCAGAGAGAAATTAATCACCGGCACCTTTTCTTCCAGTAAAACCTTGGCGTTTTCAGCGGCGCCCGGAAACAAAAGCGTGGCATTGGCGCCAAATGGTTTATCAGTGAGAGAGCGGATTTCTTTTACCGCTTCGCGCGTCTGCTCGGCATTCAAGGGACCTGTCGCCAGAATTCCCAACCCCCCTGCGTTGGAAACAGCCGCGACCATTTTGGGTACGCTAATCCAACTCATGCCGGATAAAAGAATAGGATACTTAATGCCGAATAGTTCTGTAATTTTTGTTTTCATAAATAATTTTTCTCCAATTTTTATTTCTTACTATAGTCGTAAACGCCGCGGCCGGACTTGCGCCCGAAATTTCCCGCCCTTACAAGTTTTCTTAAAAGAGGCGCTGGGCGGTATTTATCGCCCAGTTCTCTGTACATATCATCCATGATTCGCAGCAGGGTGTCAAGGCCAACCAGATCAGCCAGCGCCAGCGGCCCGATGGGATGATTGCATCCCAGCATCATGCCCTTGTCGATATCCTCGGCGGAGGCCAGACCTTGATCCAGCACGTAGAAGGCTTCGTTGAGCATCACGCACAGTATGCGATTGACGACAAACGCCGGAGCTTCCTTTACCACAATAACTTCCTTGCCGATTTTTTTGCCCCATGCCTTTGCGATTTCCAGCGTTTCAGCGGAAGTCTGATAACAGCAGATTACTTCCAAAAGTTTCATAACGGGAACCGGATTAAAGAAATGAGTGCCAATGACCTTCTCCGGCCTTTTGGTTACAGAGGCCATTTCCGTAATGCTCAGTCCGGAGGTGTTCGTAAAAAACAGGCAATGACTGGGAACAATTTCTTCGAGTTCCGCGTAAACCTTTTTCTTCACGTCCAAAACTTCGATAACAACTTCAACCACAACATCCGCACCGGTTGCCGCTTCTTTCAGATCAATAGTCGGTTTGATACGGCTGAGAATCGCATCCATTTGCTCTTTGGTAATCCTGCCTTTTTCCACATCGCGGTTAAGATTTTTCTTAATCGAGTTCATCCCGCCGTCAATAAAACGCTGTTCGATATCACGCATGGTTACTTCATATCCCGCCTGGGCGCAAACCTGAGCGATTCCATTGCCCATCAGACCGGCTCCCAATACACAAACTTTTTTAATTTCCATTTTAACTTCCCCTTTAATGAATATTATTTTATTCGGATAAGGTAAGCTTATCCAATTATTTTTTAACAATTGTAATGACAGAAACTAACAAACTATTTGCGCTAAAGTCAAGATAAAACCCCCAAACAGAAAAAACAGCAGAATTTTATTGAATAGGCGGCGCGGATATGTAATTATACAATGTCGATTTTATAAGGATAACGAGGCGGCGGGGAGGAGGCTTCGCAGGCGTATATACTCCGGTAGTGCGACCAAAAGGGAGCACAATAAAAAACAAATCATTCCCTTACCGGTTAACTACGCCTCAATGGTGTGGCTAACAAATACGTTGAGGAAGCCGCCGACGACGACAACAAAGTTAGCCGAAGAAAGCGAGATTGTATTCATGTTTATTTTAATTGACGGCTATAACTTAATCCGGCAATCCGAAACCTTACGCCGCTATGAGCGCAGAAGTCTGGAAGAAGGACGCCGGGCATTAATAACTAAACTTGTCGCATACGAAAAGGAAAGAGCGCACAAAATTACCGTAGTTTTTGACGGCGGGGAAAGCGGTTGGGCGGATGAAGGAAGAGATAGGGAAGGGAAAATCGATATTATTTATTCCCGCCACGGCGAAAGAGCCGATGACGTCATAAAACGGATAGCGGCTCATACCATGGAAGACACTATCGTGGTTTCTTCCGATCGTGAAATATCTTCTTATATCACCCGGCTGGGCAAAACTCCTCTGGCATCTTTGGAATTTGAAACGATTATGAATAGGGCTACTTCTTCATCGTTGGGGGACAATTTCATGGCGGATAAAAGAAATGATATTAATGAACGGCAATCAAAAAAGAAGGGGCCGGCAAAAAGATTGCCGCGAGCCAAAAGAATCACGCAAACTAAAATCAAGAAGCTTTGATCAGGGAGATTTTTTGATTACATTCTAGATTACAAAGGAAAGGCATTTTTTTGTTATAATTGATCCCTCCAGCAAAGGCATTTAAAGTAAAAAAAAGTTGAATAACAATGACCTTTCTGGTAATGTTTCAATATAAATATAAGAAATATCATCTATCTCTTTAAAAAGGAGAGTAAAATGGTAAAATCAATCAATGCAAAATTCTCTCAGTCATTGTTGCTTTTCATTTCTTTTTTCCTGTTTTGTTGTCTTATCGCCTGCGGCGGCAGCAAAGGCTCCTCATCATCCTCTACTGGAAGTAACACAACAACCACCCAGGGATTTCTTGCCTTGAACTTTACCTACGGGGGATCAACTACAAATAGTGTAACGTTTGGAGAACCGGTCACTGCTACCGCGACACTCACAGATGCCTCTGGAAATGCTGTATCCGGCGCGGTCGTAACTTTTACGGCGGCAAATACATCCCTTGTAACACTTAGTCCTGCATCCGGCACAGCCTTGACAAACGGCAGCGGTGTCGCTTCCATCAGCATAGATGCCGCGAGTTCCAGTTCCGCAGGCGCTACAAGCATTACGGCATCAGCGCCGATTACATCCGGAGGGACTACCACAACCATAAGCAGTACGGCGTTGGGGATAACGGTTAATGGGGCAACGCTTACCCTGGGCGCTATTACCCTGGGACAGCCATCAATTTACGCTTATGGCAGTACCAGCATAAGCGTGCCCGTAAAAATAGATGGTGTTGCCGCAGACGTCCCTATTTCCGTTACATTTGATTCTCCCTGCGCTGCCAGCGGAAAAGCAACAATTCCCTCAGCAGCTACTGTCGGAGGCGTTGCAGCTTCCACCTATACGGATAACGGTTGCGTCGCTAGCACAGACACGATAACGGCATTCGTAACCGGGGCTACTGCCCAAAAAACGATAAATATAATTAACCGGCTTTCTCTTAGCCTTTCCTCCAATGTTGTGTCGTATGGAACTCCCATCACTGCTTCCGCGACACTCACAGATGCCTCTGGAAATCCTGTATCCGGCGCGGTCGTAACTTTCACGGCGGCAGATACCTCTCTTGTAACATTTACTCCTGCATCAGGCACTGCTTTGACAAGCAGCGGAGTTGCTACCATTCAGTTAAATACCGCGGGCATCGGTTCCTCCGGCGCTACAAGTATTACGGCATCTGCAACAGTGGAAGGGATAACATCAACCAGCACTCCTGTGGGAGTATCGGTCGGTGGCGCGACAGTCAGCCTTGGCTCTATCACTCTGGGTTCTCCATCAATTTCCGCTTACGGCACCAGCAGTGTAAGCGTGCCTGTTCTTATAAATAGTTTACCGGCTACTGTTCCTATCTCCGTCACCTTTACTTCTCCCTGCGTTACCAGTGGAAAGGCAACCATTACCAGCCCGGTTACGAGTAACGCGAGCACCGGCATAGCAACATCTACCTATAAGGATAACGGCTGCGGCAGTGGAACAGACACGATAACGGCATCCGCAACCGGTTCTTCTAATACCAGCAGTGCGGTAATAACTGTTGCTCCTCCAGCGACCAATAATATTCAATTTATATCGGCAACGCCTTCCATCATCGGAACTTCGACAGAGGGCTCTGCATCACTGCCTAAGACTTCACTTGTAAAATTCCAGGTGTTGGATATCAACAGCAACGGCAAAGCAGGAGTGCTGGTAGATTTTACCCTGATGCCCACCAGCGCCCCTGGCGGAGTATCATTATCCGCTACCTCAGCAACATCTGACGCCAGTGGATATGTAACTGTTTCCGTTGATTCGGGAACAATTCCCACGCCTGTCTGGGTAGTGGCAACAGTGGCTGGGACGTCCATTAAAACCCAATCCAACACATTGACGATTACGACTGGATTGCCCACGGAAAACTTTTTCACCTATAGTCCTGCATGTGCTAATATCGAAGGCTGGGACTGGAACGGTACAACATCTGCCTTAACTATTATCGCTTCGGATCGTCTGGGCAATCCGGTGCCTGACGGAACAGCGGTTAACTTTATCACTGACGGTTCGACAATAGGACCGGCATCCTGTACAACTGCAAGCGGAACCTGTGGCACCATATTCACGAGCGCTAATTCTCGACCGACAAATGGCCGGGTGCAGACAGTGGCTTATTCCCTGGGCGAAGAAAGTTTTGTTGATGCAAACGGCACCAATAGTTATGTTCTGGGAGACACCTTTTACGATCTTGGCGACATTTATATTGACAACAACGAAGATGGCAGCTGGGAGTCAGGCGAATTTTATATTGCTTTAAATTTGGGAACTTCGCCATGCAAGACCCAACCCGCGGGAACAGGCCTGCCAGCTAGCTACTTGAACGTACCCTCCAGGCAAAATACGTGTAGCGGTTTGTGGGACGAAGACTCTTCCGGTACCCCGATAACAAACTATGTGCGGCGCAGCGTTGTCATGGTTCTTTCAGGATCTGATGCTACCGTAACCCCAACTACTGTTGCTATGGGAGGACAATGCCGGACAAGCTTTTCACTAACATTGAAGGATGTAAATAATAACCCCATGCCGGCGGGAACCACAATAACCACAACCGATAATTATGTGTATTATACACCTTATAGCACCAGCACCGGTACGCCTACTCTGGCAACAGTAACCATTGACGCTGGTTCGCCTGTTGTTTGTACAAACAATTTAGGAGGCACAACATTTGTTCTAACAGTGGCCGCAGATTGCACGGCAGGGATTCCCAGTGTTTATCCGGCAGGAACTGTAGATGTAGTTGTTACAACTCCTACTCATAATGTAATAACAACTACGACAATCACAGTACAGTAAACTGATAAAATAATTTTAGGAAAGCCGGCCCAAAGCCGGCTTTCCTTCTTAACCACAGTTTTTTGTTATTTTCTGTGCATCACTTCGCGCATGATTTAATCAGAAAATTTTCCAGCAGTAATTGCGGGTCGGAAGCGGAAGATTTAAAAGAGCGCTCCAGTTCCAGCAATTCATCAAGCAAACCGATTAAACGGGGATAGGTAAAACGGACACAATTACGCAAAGCGTTATAAACAACAAAAGGATGCTGACTGAAAATAAGGCCTTCACGTTTTACCGCGGATGTGTTTAATTCATTTAAAGCGGGATAAAGGGTTTTCTGAAACCAGCCATATTCAATACTTTGATTGAATTTCGGCAGCTTTCCTGAATCCACTAACACTCTGGCCTGCAGCAGAAACCTGATTTCCCGGACAATCATGGTCAGGATTATCAAATGATGAATTCCCTGATCCAAAATGTTTTTCAAGGCATCAAGAGCCGCGAGTTCATTTTTCTCGCTCAAAGCGGTCGTTAAAGCAAAGATTTCATCTTCCTTTGTTTTGCCGACGGCTTCTTCGACATCATCTTGTTCCACAACTAAACGCTCGCCGACAAAAAAAATGAGCTTTTCCAGTTCCGACATCGAGCGTCTTAAATCGAATCCCGTTTTTTTACCTAAAGCAATCCAGGCCGCAGGAGATAATTTCTTTCCATAACTATCAAGTAATTTCTGGGCCTCCTTCTGGAGCATCCCTTTTTGGGCGGCCTCGCCCTTGACCTCGCCAAAATAATGGACAACGCCCAGATCCTCAATAATCTTGTAGAGTTTTTTCCTTTTATCCACGGCCTCAGCCGTAAAAATCAGGCAATTCCCTCCGGGCAGGCCGTTTTTAAAAATTTCCTCCAGTCGTCCTGTTCCATCAGTGCCGGAGGCATCAGTTAGGCTTAAGCCAAAACAAATCTCCAGAATACGGGGCAGCCATTTCTGACGGTCATCTCCCGCATCCCCTTTCACTATTTTGCTCCACTCATCATCGGTTATCTTCTGCCAACCGGAATTCTGTAAATCCTCCAGAGAAAAACCGGCTATTTTTAAGAAAGTCAGAAAATGTTTTGCCGCTCTGGCCGGATTTCCATCAATGTTGCCGCGTATTTTTTGAACCAGTTTGGCTAAATCTTCACGGGAAGAAAAAATAGTGGTGTCCTTCACCACGATTACTTTTCTATCGCCCAAAAGTGGAGGAGTCAGTATATGTTCAATCAGGCTGTCAATATCCGTGTTTTCGCCGTCAAAATAAAAAAGGCCGAAATCCCGGTCTGAGGGCGGGATAATTATATCTAAAATTTTATTAAGGTTTTCGCTTATGAGATATTCTTCTTCCCCATAAAGAAGGTAACAGGGCGCAATAATACCTTTTTTCAAATTGGCGAAGATTTTTTCCATGGCTATAAAGAACTGCTTTTTGATGGTTAAACTAAAATGTATTTTTTTATGAGCTTAACAACTTCTTCCGGTTCATCTACTATTTGAATCAAGTCCATATCGGCAGGACTAATTTTGCCTTCCTGCAACATGGTATTTTTCAACCACTCTATTAAACCATGCCAATATTCGCTCCCCATTAGAATCAGTGGGAAGGACTTGATTTTCTTGGTCTGAATTAAAGTAAGCGCTTCAAAAAATTCGTCCATAGTGCCAAAGCCACCCGGCATGATAACATACGCGACGGCATATTTGACAAACATCACCTTGCGGACAAAGAAGTACTTGTAATCAATATGAATATTCGCATAGGGATTTGGCTTTTGCTCAAAGGGCAGGCGTATATTCAATCCCACTGATTTTCCACCGGCTTCACTGGCGCCTTTATTGGCCGCCTCCATAACTCCGGGTCCGCCGCCTGTAATCACATTAAATCCATTCTTAACCAGAAGCCGGGTCAGATTTTCTGTTTTCTGATAGTAAATGTTATCAGGCTTAATTCTGGCAGAACCGAAAATAGTGACGGCATTAGCAACTTCAGAGAGAGTTTCAATGCCTTCGACAAATTCAGCCATAATGCGAAACACCCGCCACGATTCATTAATGGATAATGCATCAACTACGTATTGCTTTTCTCCCATAAGGCTATACTCCCCCTAAAACGGCTATAGAAAATTTCCGCGATAATCATGCCAGCTTAAAACTTGCGGCGTCTTTGAACTTTAGCCAGTCGGCGCTGCGCTTCAATTGTTTTTCTTTTCTGCTTCACTGAAGGCTTTTCATAAGCGCGGCGGACTTTCAATTCCTTAAACAAACCGCTTTTCGAAAGCTTGTTCTTCAGGATTTTCAGAGCTTTCTCCACATCATTGTCAAATACCTTTACTTCCAAGTTAATCCCTCCTTTTTTCTTTTATTAATTATAATTGTTCGTTTTACTTTAAAAACAAAAACAGGGCAGTACGGCAAAGCAAAATATTTTTTCTGCCGTAAACTACCCCGCAATGTTCAATTAATTTTAAATCACGCTCCTTATTTTGAAGTAACGCTTTTTAATGCCTTCAGGAAGGTTTCGTTTTCCTTTTTATTTCCCACTGTAACCCTCATGCAATTGGGCATCAGCGGCGGTATATGCAAATTTTTCACAATGATACCTTCCGCAACAAGTTTGCTGTATATGCGATTGGAATCAAAAGCGCAACTAAAAAAAATAAAATTCGCTCGCGAGGGGTATGGCTTAATTCCGGCTATCTCTTTTAATCCCTGGTAAAGCTCTTCTCGTCTTTTGGTTATCTCCCCTATTTGCTTGGAAAATTCGTCCTGATAGTCCAGAAAGAAATTAGCGGCTATCTGTGATAAAGAATTGATATTATAAGGCAATCTTACCTTATTCAACTGGACGATAAAATCTGCATTGCCTATTAGGAAGCCCAGACGTATGGAGGCTAACCCCAATTTGGACAACGTTTTTAAGAAAATTACATTATCGTATTTTTTTAACAAGGAAAGCAGACTCTGGTCGGAAAAACTGGCATAAGCTTCATCAATAACAACTGTTCCGGAAGTTTTATTAATGATAGTTTCTATTTTTTCCCGGCTGAAAAGATTGCCGGTGGGACTATTGGGAGAACTCAAAAAAACCATAGCTGGAAAATTATCTTTTAACCTATTGGTAATCGCGTCAATATCGAGATCAAAATTCTTATCCAAAGGAACTTCGACTACTTTATTACCCGTATTAACCGCAATAATTTTATACATGGAAAAAGTGGGAACGGGAACCAGCACGCCTTTTATTTTGCCTTTCAGCGTCATGCAAAGGGTTTGAATCAGTTCGTCGGAACCATTGCCCGGCATAATCATATTTTTATTTACGCCATAATATTTAGCGAATCTTTCGCGTAATTGGGGAGCGCCGGCCGTGGGATAACGGTTTAAATCAACTCTGCCCATTTCTTCCAGCAGCTTTTTCCTTAAAGGCTCCTGAATACTGAAAGGGTTTTCGTTGGCATCCATCTTTATTGCGCCAGTCAATTCCGGCGCGATATAGCCGCTTTGTTCAAAAATACCTTTTGCCACCAAATCCCTAATGACCATTTCAATACTTACCCGTCTTAAAATATTTTTTTCGTTCTATATTCCAATTCACGTCAGTGTATTTTTTCATCAATTCATTCTTAAGCGTTTCTTCCGAGGGTGTTAAAGTTTCTTCTTCCAGATCTATGCCCAGTTCTTCGATAAAACCTTTTTTTAATTTAGAACAAATTTCCCGCGTATCAACTACAGAGGTAATCTCTTCATTTATTGCCGTCACTGATTTCCTTAATTTTTCCAGCTGGTCCGGCGTGCGCACCGGCAGCAAAAGTCCAGCCGTCTTTTCCGGATTAAAAGTCAAAATCAATAACCCGTGTTGTAAAAATCCTCCCCGTCTCCTCACTTGAGCGCTTCCGCAAATTTTACGGCCCTTAACCAAAAGCTCATTTTTAGAAGAAATCGCAAAGCAACAGGAATTTATCTCTTCTTTCATTGAGGCGCGGCCGTCTTCAGCCAGATCAGCCTTTATTCCCAAATCACTCAGACCTCGGGCGATGCATCTACTGATCATTTTATATGTTCCCGAAATATCAGCAGGGAATATTTTTTCCTGCTGTGCCGCCACAACAGAATAAGTAATTTCATTAAAATGGAAGACTGCCCTCCCCCCTGTTATCCTTCTGGCAATATCAGTTCCCTCCCTGCGGCATTTTTCAATATTTAATTCCTTCTTCGCGTCTTGAAAATAACCGATGGAAACTGCCGCCGGATTGGAGCTGTAAAACCTGATCGTAGGATTTCTTTTGTTTTTTATGGTTTCGTAAAAAATCGCCTCGTCTAAGGCCATATTTTCAAAAATATTGCGATATTGAAAATCCAATAATCTCCATGCCATAAAAAAGGCTCAATCGCTTTCTCCATGTGTTACAAAATCATGGTAATTTGATGCGGCAAGAAGGTCTTCCAATTGCTCCAGATTGTCCATTTCGATGACAACCAGCCAGCCGGTATCATAAGGATCTCTGTTTATTATGCTGACATCTTCGATAATATCTTCGTTAATAACAACAACAGTGCCGCTGACGGGAGAAATCAAATCCACCACTTCTTTGACGGATTCGATGGAACCGAATGTCTCGTCACGTTCTACATAAGTATCAGTTTCAATAAACTCGACAGAAAGAATATCCCCTAATCTTTCCTGAGCATAATCAGTAATACCTATTGTGGCCATATATCCGTCAACCCGCAACCATATATGTTCGCAACTATAAATTATGTCTTCCGGAAAC
Organism: uncultured delta proteobacterium; assembly: GCA_963811325.1. Classification (GTDB taxonomy): domain Bacteria; phylum Desulfobacterota; class Syntrophia; order Syntrophales; family Smithellaceae; genus Smithella. The sequence continues at coordinate 136,108 of CAWEQT010000002.1, read as the reverse complement.
ACTTTCATAACAGAATGACCTCTTTTTTTAATCTATAATGGTAAGTTCTTTATCCATTTTTGTCAGCTTTTGGCAACTATTTTGTTTTACCAATACAGTATCTTCTATTCTTATACCCCAAAGCCCGGGAATATATAATCCCGGCTCGATGGTAACCACCATCGATGGTTTCAAAATATCATTGGAAATTGAGGACAAAAGAGGAGCCTCATGAATTTCCAAACCAACGCCATGTCCTGTGCCATGCGAAAAATAGCGGCCATATTTTTTGCCAAAAATACTTCGCGCGCGCCGATCAATATCGGCGGCGGAAACATCCGCTTTAATACCGGCAAGAGCCAGATCATGAGCGTCTTTAACCATCTGATAAGCATTTTTTTGCCTGTCTGTCAATTTCCCAAAAGCAATGGTACAAGTTTCATCAGAACAATAGCCCTTATATTTAACGCCAAAATCAATGACGATAAAATCTCCCTTTTTTATTTTTCTATCAGCCGGCCGGGCATGGGGAAAAGAGGAATTTTCTCCCGAAGCGACAATAGCTTCAAAAGAAATTCCATCGGCGCCGCATTTTCGCGCATTAATCTCCAGCTGCAATGCCAATTCTTTCTCCTTGCAACCGGACTTGATTTGATTGACTAGAGAATAAATGGCAGATGAAGAAATTTCCGCAGCCCTCTTCAGGAGAGCTATTTCCGTTTCATCCTTGCAGGCCCTTATCAATCTTAGATCACCGGTTAAATCAATGAATGTCTCTCTGGGAATACTGCTTGTCAACTGATTATATATCTCCAGCGTAATCGAATCCGCTTCGAAACCGATACGCTCTAATTTAAATTTATTTATTGCCTCAATGATTCCTTCAACTTTATTCTTATATTCTATTACTTGAACATCCGTTGCTTCCAAGCCGGCCTGAGCTGTATAGCGGCCGTCTACAAGCAAATTTGTCTGACCGGAGCTGATTAAAAGAACACCATCGCTGCCGGTAAACCCGGAAAGGTAACGGATGTTGCTCATATTAAAGAAAATCAAACTATCAATTTTGTATGCAGAGAACTTATTCTGAAGGCGGGATATTCTAATAGACGGATTTTTATTTTTCCGCAGCATTTATTTTCAACCTTTCGATATTCTCCAGCCAGGAAGAAAGCGTATTTATCAGATTGTCGAATTCAGAAAGTTTCCCGTTCCCCGATGATTGTGAAACCAATGACTCTTTGAGTTTATCGAGCATGGCCAAAGCTTGCGCATTTTGAGGTTCTTTTTTTATTACTTCTTCAAGAATTATTTCTGCGTCCCGCAAATGCTCTTGTTTAATATACAACTCCGCTAATGTAATTGTAAAAAATTCCGGTTCAGGAATGTTTTCATTAAGTATAATATCAATTTCCGGAACAGGCTTATCCTCTTGTTCCAGAAGAAACATTTTCTCGATAACTTCTCTCGCCTTTTGGGCGCCTGGATGCAAGGAAATAACTTTTTCGTAACAAACAGCCGCATCCTGATGGAAACCTTTTTCCCTATAAGTGTCTCCAACTCGTTCATAAACAAGAGTTAGCCCGGAAATAATTTCTCCCACATCCCGCAAGGCTTCACGCACATTATCAAGCCTTCCCATACCGATAAGGGCATTACATAAAACTATATAGGCGTCGGCATCTGCAGGAAAAGAACGCAATCGCTCCGTGGCAAGATTTAATGCTTTGAGCAGATTATTCTGCCGCAGAAGCTCTTCTGATTCGTCGAGAAAATCAGCACGGTTTCCCTCAAAAGTATTATTTTTCATATTTTAAGGCTAACCCATCAAATAAAATGATTTGATTTTGCGGTAACTAACACAGCCTATATAGTGTGTCAAGGATGGAAAGAATTAAATATTACGGGTAGATTATTTCAATGACTGTAGATAATTTCCGGCCATTTGGCCAAAATAAGATTCCGGAGATAACTTAATGACAGTTTGGAATGCTTTTTTAGCATTTTTATTATCTTTAATTTTTAAATAACTTTGACCTAATAAAAAATAAGCGTCAAAAAGGGAAGAATCTAATTCAACTGATTTCTTAAAATGCTGTATAGCTTCCGAGATGTTGCCCTGGTCAGAATAAATACGCCCCACGTTTTTCTCGACTTGTGGCCGTAAGCTGGTGAGGGGATCTGCATTAAGCGCCTCCTGATATTTCGCTAAAGCCGTTTTATATTCCTTTTTGGAATAATAAGCCCATGCCGAATTATAAAGAGCTATTGACGGCGTATCATATATGGGATTACTGAGAGCCTTGTCAAATTCCTCAATCGCCTGATCCCAGAGATTTCTATCAGAGTACAATGTGCCTAAATAATTATGCGCTTCGGAATAATCCTTATCCAAAGAGACCGCTTCTTTAAATTCCTCAATGGCTTTGTCTTTCATGCCTTTATGATGATAAGTCATGCCTAAATAATAATGAACTTTAGGATTGCCGTAATAGTATTTTTCAGCTTCCAGAAGCTCTTTTAAGGCGTTGTTATACTTTCCCGCTTCTATATAAGAGATGCCTTTATTTAAAAATAGTTCTGACTGCTGCCTGTGCCAGGGAGTAAAGGTACAGGAGGAACAAAGGAAGATTGCCAAAAAAATAAAGAAAAAAGCAACTTTACTTATAATCAGTTTCATTTAATTCAGAACCCTTCTTCAACGTAAAAAACATGACGCTGATAAAAGTTTAAGTGCGCAGGCAATGTAATCATTAATTTACTATTATTTTTTCCGAACTCTCTTTAAAATTATTGCTTTTTAGTATCTTCGGTGTCACAAAAATCAATAATTGATTTTTAGTGGTGTTTACGTCCTGTGTTTTGAATAACCATCCCAGAACGGGAATCTGTTGAAGAAAGGGCCAGCCCTCTACAGATTTCTCGTCGTCTGTCGCCATAACTCCACCAATAACTACCGTATCTCCATCATTAACAACAACCTTTGAGTCGATTTCGACTGTTTTGATAGGAGGGTTGCCAAGCACTGCATCTGCATAATCTGGGCTATCATTGCTTGCCGTGATCTCCATGGAAATTTTTCCTTCCTCGGTTATTCTCGGAGTTACTTCCAACTTCAACAAAGCTTCTTTAAAAGAAACTGTTGCAGGTGAAGTGCCTGATGCCGCAGTTGTGTATGGGACGTCAGCGCCCTGCTTAATAACGGCTTTGATGCCTTCCATAGTCACGACCTTGGGCGAAGAAATTATTTTTCCGGTGCCGTTAGTTTCCAAAGCGGCCAGTTGGGTTTCAAGAAACCCCGTTGCGCCGCCAAATACCAGACCAATGGTCGGTGATGCTAGATTTGCGGGCATATTTACAGCGGCCATAGCTAAGCTTGTTCCCGCAGAAGTTGTTAAACCAATTTGAGAAGGATAAATTTGTGAATACAGATTTGTATTAGATGTATTGCTACCGCCTGTGATACCTAAGCCATAAGTGCCGCCGCTGACTGACTGTTGATTTCCAAAACCCCAATTAACTCCAATATTTCTGACAAAGGTTTCGTTTGCCTGGACAATTTTTGCTTCAATCATTACTTGCTTTAATAAACCTTTTTCGGACAAACGTTTCACTTCCCTTGCTTTTCGCGCATCTTCGGCTTCTATTTGAGACTTTTCAGCCGCATTTCTTTCAGCCTCCTCTTGTTTCTTTCTTGCCAACGTTAACACCCTAATAACATTACTACCCATTTCTTGTTTGGTTAAACCATTTGTATCCAATATTGTGTCTAGAGCTAGCTCCCAGGGTACATATTTCATGGTTAGAGTTACCGTGCCTTTTACATCATCGCCGCTAACTATGCTAACATCGCCGTATTCAGCCATCAAACGCAAAACGCTCTTTATTTCTGCGTCCTGAAAATCAAGAAATATTCGATTCGTAGCTCTTTTTACCGTTTCTTTATGAGCAGACGCATCTCCCGATTCATTTTTCTTAACATCATCACCATTCCTTTCTGTTTCCGTTCTAACCTTTGCGACTACTTTTCTCGCTGCAGTTTTTTCCTGAGAATTAATGGCTTTCTTTTCCTCCAAACCGGAAACATTAAAATCAATTAACACATTGGTCCCTTCTTGCCTTATTGAATAAGGAACAACTTTATTAACAACAATATTTAAATAAACCCAGTGTTTGCCTTCAATTAATTGTTGCGATGGAATTACGCTTACAATATTGTTTAACTCCCCCTTTCCCAGAGGATGGCACAGATTTTCCGGCACCAGCATATCTTCCAACTTAATCAAATAACTGCCGTTAACTTTACTTTTTATATCAACAGATGACTGTTTAGAAACAACAAGGTGAACCCTTTCTTTACCGGGCAATTTAGCAAATAAAACATTTTCCAGATTCCCGGCATTGGCAGGAACATCTGCCTTTTTTTCAGGCGCTTTATTGTTATCCTCTAAAGCAGCAAAAGAATTTCCTGTAATATATGTAAAAATCCAAGCAATAATTACAAAGACAATAAATATTCCGGATAAATATTTCTTCATGATTTTACCTCATTCTAATTTTTGCGCAGTTTTAAAATTACCCTTTTTACTTTTTTATTTTCATATTCTTCTACGATAACACGATCACCCAAAATCTCAATCACTTTACCGTTATGTAATCCGATTCGTGTTCCCTTTAATAAAGGATAAAACTTTTTTGTAGCATCTTCAGCAATGGCCACCTTATAATCTTTATCTCCGGCAATTCCCACCACTCTGTACTGATCCGCTTCGGCTCTCTGTAATGGGAATATGGAGAAAACAGCTTCTTTTTCTTTTTTTTCGATTTTCTTTTTCTCAAGCATTTCTATATTAATAAAAGGAAGGAAAGGATCAGACTTGCCCACCGGGTTATAGCTATAATTGTCCGCCGTAGCAGGAGAAAGGGTTGGTGCCGGGACAGGAAGCGAGGCAGGCGAGGCTGGATTTTGAATCGGAGTTTGTTTCACGGCAGGTGCTGCTTTTACGGAAGCAGGAGAAATCGAGGTTGCAGCATTTTTTACTTCACCTGCAAAAGCAAAAAATGCTGCAATAAAAGTAATTATAATAGTGTTAAAAAAGATGAGTTTTATTTTTTTCATTTTGTCTTGTCACTTGTTGTTTCTTTTTTATCAACAAACATGTACGTTTTAATCGTACATAATAAAGTAATAACTTCTCCCCTTCCTTTTACATCCTTTCTGTCTCCCAGGGAAATATCAGAAATGTTGACAATCCGCGGTAATTTAGCCACCTTATCAAAGAAGTAAAGAATGTTCGGGAAAGTGCCCATTACAGACACCTCAACCGGAATTTCTTCATAAAGAGGCTCTGATTCCGCCAGCGCGTTTTTACCATCAGCAGCCTTATTAGAAGCGTCTGCTGGTTTCTTGTCGGCTTGATCAGAAGGTTTCGATGATGCAGCTGCATGGAGTTCCGCCGGAGACTGTTTGTCCAGCGTTTTAGGCACGGAAGCTTTGGGTTCAAACAATAAAAACTCAACGCCGGCATCTTTACCTGCCAAAGCCACAGAATGAAAAAGAGTGGGAATTTCCCGCTGGTCGGGAAGTTTTTGTAGGGCCATTTTATAAGTCTCTTGCAAGACCGCGACATCAGCTTTGTATTGTTTAATCTGGTCGGCAATTTTTGTTTTTTCCTTAATTTTTCCCTGCATCACAGCAACTTCTTCACTGAGAGAATTTTTCTTTTCTATCGCCGAAGACAAAAAGTAAAACCAATCAAAATAACCAATTAATAAAAATAAAAGAAATACAATAGCTACCTTGGTTTTAGCAGACATTTTTTTTATATCGTTTAAAGTTATGGCCATATATTAGAATCCTTTTTTCAAAACACAGGAAAAATTAAACTGCTGTAAAGTAAAGTTGGAAATATCCGTCCTTTTGGAAGATATTAGATCCACTGATTTTATAGGATCAAATTTCTCAATACTTTTCATAAAATCAGCCACAGCTACATTGTCTCTGCCAATTCCTTCAATATTAATATTGTTTCCTTTTTGGGTTATCTTGACAAGCCAGATATCTTTTGCCGGAACAAGCATGGCTAGGCTGTCTAAAGTTTTCACCGGAGCCAAACGGTTTTCTTCTAAAGTTGCAATTATCCCTAATTTCTGTTCCAGATCTTTTTTCTGATTTTTATATTTTTCCAAATTACCTATTTTTTTATTTAAATCGGCCAGTGTAGATTCTGCATCCTTTTTCTGATCTTCTAAATTACCGATTGAGGAACTTACCCAAACTTGCAGCCATATAAGAATAAGAATAAAAAAAATGAAAGCACCCGCAATAATAAATACTTGTTGAAGAAAATTTTCCTTTTTTTCTTTCTCGCGATAGGGTAAAAGATTAATTTTAATCATTTGTCGCCTATTTTCCTTAAGCCCAAACCTATAGCAGTTGCGGCAACTGGCTTAATGCTTTCAATATTTTTTACATCAATGCTTTTTTTATTATAGCCAATTTTCAGAAACGGATTAATCAATTCAGTTTTTACATTCAGAGTTTCCGATAAATGTTTCGATAAGTTGTAAACTTTAGCCGAACCACCGGCAAGTAATATTTGTTTAATGTCTTCACCGCCAAAAGTTGAACGAAAGTAATCAATGGATCTTTCAATTTCCATGCAAATCGGTTGGGCAAATTCCAGGATGCTGTTTTTTAAATCCAGATTGTCACCTTCCCCGCCATCAGGGAGTCCTTCTATTTTTATTTTTTCTGCCGCTTCAAAAGTTGTCTTATATTTCTCTTGCAAACTTTCAGTAATTGCATTACCGCCCAAAGCAAAATCTCTTGTAAAAATTGACATGCCGCCTTTGATAACATTGATGCCGGTGGTGCTCGCTCCGACGTTAATGATTACAACAATTTCATCATTATCAAATTCATAATTAGCTTCATACAAAGTTTCCAGAACAAAAGGCGCCACATCCATAATTTCAACATTCTGGCCAGCGGCTGTAACCGCCTCAAGATAACTAGCAACCACTTCTTTTTTAGCCGCCACTATAATAATATCCATCTGATTAGGATTATAGTTATTTTCACCCAGAATCTGAAAATCATAATTAACATCGTCCATACTGTCAAAGGGCAAATATTTGCCTGCTTCATCATGGATTAAATCGCGAACTTCTGTTTCATCCATTTGCTGCAATGTTACTTTTTTTATAATAACTGAATTGCCCGCAATAGAAGTTACTATTCCTTTTTTACCCCAACCGGAATATCTGAAAATTTCTTTGATTTTTAGAGATAATGCACTGGCGTCTGCTAAAACGCCGTCAACAATTATGCCTTTAGGCAGTTGAATCTCCGAGAAACGATTGAGATAATGGCCATTAGAGTTACTTATTATTTCGGCTAACTTTAAAGAACTTGAACCGATATCTAAACCAACAAGTCTATTTTGCCCGGAAAAAATATTTTTAAAATTTAGCATTAAAGCACCATCATATTATTCTTTACTAAACATGTTTTTTTATCATTTTGCCCACCGATAAACAATATCTCCTTTTTTAACCATACCTAATTCATTACGGGCTATCATTTCTATGTAGTTATTGTCACTGCGCAATAAAATTATTTTCTTTTTCAATTCGTTGTTTTCTGTTGTTATCTCCATGTTCTGTGATTTTAACTGAGCCAGCCGTTTGCTCATTAAATAATTATCAACAAAACCTCTGTTGCCAAAAGTTATTAACAGAGCCATTAACAGCAAAAAGAAAACCAAATATCTGCCTATCTTCATTTGGTGCCAATCCCTTGCCTTTTAAGAAATGAGTGAATCTTTTAATAATAATTCCGTTACCTTTTCAAGGGAATACTTCTTCATATGGCTTCTGCAGTGCTTTAGCTACTTTCAATTCCGAATTCTTTCTGGTAGACAAGCCCTTCTCCATTTTGGAGAGTGTTTGCGGAGTTAAACCCGCCTTCCTCGCCAATTCAGATATACTTAAAGGAATTGTTTCTCGAAACCTTTTTACCTGGTTTTTCTTTATATTATCTACCATAAATTAAAGCAATACCTCGCTTGGTGATTATAAAACAATAATTTAGAAGAAAAGTCAATAATATTTATTAATATTAATTAATATTAATAAATATTAATTAATATTACAAATAATTATTAATTATTTCAACGCAAAAGGAGATTTGCTTTAATGGCCGGAGAAACGATAATATTGAGAAATATAGTAATTTTAGAAAATCACAGGCAAGAAACTGCCAGGAAAGAAATTTAATGAAAAACTAATAATTATATTTGCACGGAAGGTAAAATTTGTTGCGGTTCGCCCAGTATGAACCGGCCACTTTCAATCCATTCTTTTAATGTATTGGCAATCTGTCTGGCCTTGTAATAACTGGATAGAGGCGCGGTGATAATTTTTTTCCCATCAATGATGATTGTACCGCTGCGCAGATCCTTATAACTGACCTCTGCCAGAGGCTTGGCCACTCCTTTTGGATAATCCATACTGTAATCGTAAATCTGGGTATAAATATTCTCGTCTTTTACAGCTGTAAAAAGCGCCATTTCTTCGTCCAAAATAGGAATGGGAATGCCTATGCCTACAAACAGGGATACTCCATAGCCTAAAATGCTCGCTCCTACCAGCCATTCCGGGGTCATTTCTTTTAAATTACCAATAACGGCAATTGTACCTGCCCCCTGTTTAGGAACACCGTTTGCTCCACGGGTCACATTAGGATTATGCTGTGTGCCCGGCCAAGCGACAAAACCTTGCGCTCCGCCTAGAAATATACGAGTCCCGATCCCTATTGTCCGGTAATAGGGATCATTAAACAAAGGGCTCAATTGTCCCGATGTCGCATACGCTGCATTGGCCATTTGCGGACGAAGCATCCCCATGTACGTATAAATTGTTCTGTCGGATAAATTAACAGCGCAATTGTAATTTTGATAAGCATTGCGCGGATTAAACAAAATCGCATTCTGTAAATCTTTTATTGTAATGTTTCTTTCGTATTTCCGCGCGGGATAACAATCAGTCCCATAACCCTCGGCACGCAGTTTAACAACATTTCCAGCGGCTAAATCTTCGATAACATGACCGCCGCCGTAATTAAATTCTCCGGGATAAACACTGTTAAGCGGATCGTTTTCGACAACTTCCGTCGCGCCAATATAACAATCCACAGCGGCAATCCCACCGTAAGCCGACACATCATTTAACCATACCTTGGATGCCCGGATGCGAGGTGACGTATGACCAAAATTAAGAAAAGCTCCCGAAGAACACATCGGGCTGAAAGTTCCGGTAGTAACAACATCTATTTTACGGGCGGCTTCCACCTCGCCATGTATTTCCACAACATCAATCATCTCTTCTGCTGTGACAACTATAGCCCGCCCTTCCTTTATCTTGTCGTTGATTTCCTTAAATGTCTTTTTAACTTTTAATTTTTTCATATTTTACTTTTGGAGTATGGAACAAATTTCTTTATCTTTCATACCATTGTTTAATACCAATTGCAAAAGCTAAGAAGTATTTTATACTTGTAGTTTCTTTTACCACTTCTAAATCAAATATGATATCGAGGCGGCTAGAAGGAGGTGACGAGGCGTATTTTTCATACGTTCAGAAAGCCGACAACGACGCCAACAAAGATAGCACTTTGATCGGTAGCACATTCCTGTAGGGAAAGCGCATAATAAATAGAACCTTACATCGCCGAGAATTTTCGCCAGCATGGCGAAAACTTCCTTTAGAAGCATTATCAGGAATGGCCGAATCCGCCGTCTCCTCTGAAAGTCTGGTTCAGGTCTGAAGTTTCTATCCAATCCACCTGAAAAATTTTCTGCACTACCATTTGCGCTAAGCGCATACCCCTTTTAACAACAAAGGGTTCTTCACCATGATTAATAACAATTAAACCAATTTCTCCGCGATAATCAGCATCTATTGTACCCGGAGAATTAAGCAGCGTTATTCCTTTATTTAATGCCAGTCCGCTGCGCGGTCTAATCTGGGCTTCATAACCTTCAGGTAGAGCTATCGCGATACCCGTTGTAATCTTTTTCCTTTGGCCCGGTAAAATAATTTCATCTTCTGGCACAGCAGCAAATATATCCATTCCGGCAGCCTGATCAGTCATATATTGAGGTACAGGAACGTCTTTATTACCCGACAGCTTTTGTATGCAAACTTTTATTTTTTCCATTTTTCCAAACCGGAAGCGTTTATTTGATAACTTTAAATTGAGAAGACAACATACAACATATTCTTACGATAAGAGCCGTTCTGAATTCATTTAATCTATGAATACGGAACGGCTCTTTTATAAATAATTACCGCTAATCAAAAACAACTTATTTAACTTCCGCGTCCAGAGCCTCTTTCCGGCTGAGCCTGATCTTGCCCTGTTTATCCATTTCCAGAACTTTCACCATGACTTCATCACCTTCCTGCAACACATCGGTAACTTTATTAATTCTTTCTTTAGCAATTTGCGATATATGCAGAAGACCTTCCGTTCCGGGCAGAATTTCGACAAAAGCGCCAAAATCTACAATCTTCTTAACAGTACCGCGATAAATTTTACCTACTTCAGCCTCCTCGGTAAGCCATTTGACCATATTCACGGCACGTATCGCCGCTTCGGCATCACTGGAGGCTATGGTTACAGTTCCGTCATCTTCGACATCAATTGTAACTCCTGTTTCACTGATAATCTGACGAATGTTTTTACCACCCGACCCGATAACATTTCTCACTTGATCTACTTTTACTTTTACCGTTGTAATACGAGGAGCGTATAGTGATATATCCGGCCTCGGCGCGGAGATAGTTTCGCGCAGCTTACCGATAATGAAAATACGTCCTTCACGAGCCTGATCGAGAGCTTTTCTCAAAATATCTTCTGTCAGGCCGTCAATTTTAATATCCATCTGCATGGCCGTGATTCCTTTTTCCGTGCCGCAGACTTTGAAATCCATATCACCGGCATGATCTTCATCGCCCAGGATATCGGTTAGAACTACAACATTATCACCTTCTTTTAAAAGTCCCATGGCAATTCCGGCGACAAAGTCTTTCATCGGCACGCCGGCATCCATCATGGATAATGTTCCGCCGCAAACTGTGGCCATGGATGATGAGCCGTTGGACGAAAGAATCTCGGAAACAATCCTGATTGTGTAGGGAAAGGTTTCCGGTGACGGTAAAACAGACACCAGGGCTTTGCGAGCTAAAGCGCCATGGCCGATTTCTCTTCTGCCGGGACTGCGTTGACCTTTTGCTTCGCCTACACTGTATGGAGGGAAATTGTAATGAAGCATGAAGGATCTCATCTCTTCACCGCCGATAAAATCTATCCGCTGTTCATCCGCGGAAGTCCCCAAAGTAACAACGGCCAGGGCCTGCGTCTCTCCCCGGTTAAACAAAGCTGAACCATGCGTGCGGGGTAAAACACCAACTTCAGCGCTTATTGACCGAATTTCTTTTGATGTCCTTCCGTCAATACGCTTTTTCTCATTGATAATCATGCCGCGTATAATTCTGCTTTCCAATTCTTCGACAATTACGGCAACTTTTTTACAAAGCACAGCATCGTCTCCGCCGATTGACTTGACAACGCTTTCACGCGCTTCAGCAAGTTTACTGTATCGTTCCAACTTGCGGGGCATACTGTATCCTTCTTTAAGACCGGACAATGCTTCGTTGCTGACACGGGCAATCAGTTCTTCGTCCTGAATTAACTCGGCAACCGGCCTTTTGGCCTTGCCAATGGCCTCGCGCATTTTATCCTGCAGATCAATTAACGGACGAATTGCTTCCAGACCGAATTGAATGGCATCCACAATTACATTTTCGGCGACTTCTTTGGCGTCTCCTTCCATCATTACCAGTTCAACATCGTAGTTCTTTCCTGATTTACTGGGCGTCACTTTTCGCCCAACCATGAAAATGTTAATTTCACTCTCCTGGATTTTGTCCGAAGACGGATTACAAATCAACTGACCGTTAATCAGACCTACGCGTACGCCGGCAATCGGTCCTTTAAAAGGAATATTCGATATTTCCAAAGCGGCAGAAGCTCCAAGCATCGCAGTAACAACTGAATCATTTTCTTTGTCCACGGAAAGAACCGTGGCTATCAACTGCGTTTCCGAATAGTATCCCTTGGGGAACAGGGGGCGAATTGACCTGTCAATTATACGGGATGTCAAAATTTCCCGCTCGTTAGGACGGCCTTCGCGTTTAAAAAATCCGCCGGGAATTTTCCCCGCGGCAAAAGTCATTTCCTGATAATCCACCGTTAAAGGCAGAAAATCCACTCCCTCACGTGTGCTTTTTAATGAAACTGCCGTAACTAAAACAACTGTATCACCGTAGTAAACCAGCATCGCTCCATCAGCTTGCGCGGCGACATAATCCGCTTTCAGGGAAATATTTCGCCCGGCAAAATCTGCACTAAATATAGTACTCATAATGTTTCCTCCATTTTATTTTTAGGTGCTGTCATAGGAAATTCAAGGGCGAAACGCATAAGCCAACAGCCTTGAGACGTATTTTGCGTCTCGTCTACGGTCAGATTACCTTATGCCTTCCGCCCTTGAATAATTTCTTTATTTTCTTAGGCCTAGACGCTTAATAACATTTCTGTATCTTTCTATATCCTTATCTTTAACGTAATTGAGAAGCCTTCTTCTCTGACCAACCAGCTTGAGCAGGCCACGGCGCGAATGATGATCTTTTTTATGTTCCTTAAAATGCTCTGTCAAATACTCTATTCTGGCGCTCAAAAGAGCAATCTGGACTTCGGGAGAACCCGTATCTTTTTCATTAAGCCGATAATCTGCAATTACTGCTTTCCTCTTTTCCAAAGTTAACACTCTTTTCCCTCCTTATTATCTAATTAAATGTTTTATTGTTAATTTCTTCTCATTCACTAATTGTTAAATACCCTGACAATTTTGGCCGCCTGCATTTTTCCATCGAATTCAGAAAATTTATTCACCGGTGCCAACATTTCCGCAACGGCCAGAAGATATCCACGGCTTATAAATTTTACCATATCTCCGGCTTTAAGCAAGGGGAGATCATGTTGTTTCATCATTTCCACCGAAGGTTGCCATCCGTTACGCAGCTTCACCGCAGAATCATCTTCCAGTTCAATTGAGGCCAGCAAGGGTAATAGTTGCATCATCGGTAATATCTTTTCTGAAAGTTCGTTTTTTTTATCATTATAAACATAATCACTCAAACAAACAGCCATCTCTTCTAAAAAGATTCCGCTGCGCAAACGGCGAAGGCTGTATAAACACGCTCCCACTCCGAGCATATCGCCGATATCGGAACAAAGTGTCCGGATGTAAGTCCCTTTAGAACAGACAACCCTAAAAGTGACATGGGGAAAAGAAATATCTTCAATAACAATACTATGAATTTTTACCTCTCGCGGCTTCATATCTAAAAAAACACCACTTCTTGCCCATTTATACAAAGGTTTGCCGCAGTATTTGATCGCGGAATATGCGGGAGGAACCTGTTTAATTTCTCCGATCATCCGCGATATTACAGTTCTTATTTCTTCTGCGGATATAAAATTATCGGATTGGCTGATAATTTTACCTTCAATATCCAAGGTGTCCGTTTTTACACCAAGCAGCATTGTAGCCATGTATTCTTTGTTTGCGCCAGTTAGAAGATTGGCTAATTTCGTAGCTTCATTCAAACATACCGGAAGCACTCCCGTAACCATAGGATCAAGCGTCCCTGTATGGCCCGCTTTTTTGACTCCTAAAATTTTTTTCACTTCAATGACAATATCGTGCGAAGTTTTGCCCGCCGGCTTGTCAATGACGATAACTCCATCCATCATAAATACTAAAGTTTCCTTACCGCTTGAATAATCTGCGATTTAATTGATTCAATGTCACCTTTCATCCAACAGGACGCGGCGTGAATATGACCGCCGCCACCAAATTTTTTCGCCACCTTCTCCACATTGACTTCAGCTTTAGAACGCAAGCTCAGTTTAAAATTATCTTCTCCCCTTTGAGTGAAAAGCACGGATACTTCAATGCCCTTTACCGTGCGCGGAATATCAACAAACCCTTCCGTATGTTCCCAGGCTGCGCCTGTTTCCAGTAAATCTTTTTGCGTAACAACCATAGACCCTACTTTGCTTTCCAGATCCAGAGACAATGTTTCCAACGCCTTAGCCAGCAATTCTAATCTTGCCGGAGAATCGCTTTCGTAAATATTTTCCGCTATCCATTGCGGATTGGCGCCGTTTTCCACAAGGTTTCCTGCGGCCACAAACGTTTCCTTTGTAGTGCTCGAGTAACGGAAGCTGCCGGTATCTGTTATAATCGCCGCATACAAATTGGTGCTGATATCTTTTGACATGTCGAAGCGCATTTCCCGCATCAAACGGAACAGCAATTCGCCGGTTGAACTGGCCTTGGCATCCAACATTTTCAAAGAACAAAAACCGTTATTTGAAACATGGTGATCAATATTTATGAGTCTTTTAATCCTTTTGATATTTTCCGCTTCATCTCCAACTCTTGTCAAATCACTGCAATCAAGAATAATGCCGATATCATACTGTTCTATATCACTTACATTATGAACTATATTTTGTGCCGCCGGCAAAAACCGGTAACGTTCCGGCGTACGATCCTGATTATAAATTACCGCCTTCTTCCCCAATTCTTTTAACATAAGATAAAGAGCCAGTTCCGAACCTAAAGCGTCTCCATCGAGTCTTATATGAGCGGTGATTAAAAAGTTTTGCCCTTCACTTATAGCTTTAATAACTTTACTGATCATCTTTATTTTCCTGCTGCGCTATCTGGGCCAATATTTTTTCGATGCGGTTACCGTATGCAAAAGACTGGTCATGGATAAAAGTTAGTTCCGGCACACAACGTAACTGTACCCGTTTACCCAGTTCCCGGCGTATAAAACCGGCAGCCTGAGTTAAACCGGCTTTGATTTCAGGAGAACATTCATCTTTCCCCATTTCCACAAAATAAATCTTGGCGTTACGCAGATCATCGGTTACTTTCACCGATGTGATAGTAACCGAATGCAAGCGCGGATCTTTCACTTCTTTCATTATAATATCAGACATATCCGCCCTGATCAATTCGGATACCCTGTCCGCTCTTTTAAAGTTCATCGTATTTACTTGTTTTCCAATCAGTCTCTTCCAGAAAACTGGAAACAACCATGATTTCTATTTTGCTGTTTAACACTTCGGCTGCGTGCAGATTATCAATAAACATGAGCAGTTGATCGACTTTCCCATTAATATACCGCGAATCATTGCCAACAACCGCAAAGCCTATTTCGGCTAATTTGTAATTATCAAGATTACCTGTTTCTGCGATCGAAACATTAAACGCATTCTGCGTACGTTTCAAAATTTTTTTCAAAACGCTTCTTTTTTCTTTTAAAGAACCGCTTTCCGAAATTCGTAAATTTATGATTCCGTACCCAATAACCATAAAGTTTTTCCCGAAGTCACACAGCCGAGGGAATCCAGAATAATCAGCTAAGCATGCTACTGTTTTTCAACATTTTGTTCTAATTTCTTTTCCAGTTCCTCTACTACATAAGTTTCAATTACATCGCCCGGATGAATATCATTAAATCCATCAATACTGATGCCGCATTCAAAACCGGCCGCCACTTCTCTGGCATCATCTTTAAATCGCTTCAGGGACAGAATTTTCCCATCGAAAATCACCACGCTGTCGCGAACAAGTTTCAGCTTGTCACTACGCGTTATCTTCCCATCGGTCACATAGCAACCGGCAATCATGCCAATCTTGGGCACCTTGAAAAGTTCGCGGACATCCGCTCTTCCCTGAACGACTTCTTTATATTCCGGTTCCAGGAGCCCTTCCATGGCCGCCCGCATATCTGCAATAACATTGTAAATAATGTCATAAAGCTTGATTTCTACACCTTCCTGCTGGGCAACATCCACCACTCGCGCATCCGGTCTCACATTAAATCCGATAATAATGGCCTTGGAAGCAGAAGCAAGCATAACATCCGTCTCAGTAATAGCACCGGTGGAACTATGAATAATTCTAAGTTTTATATCATCGTTTGAGAGTTTATTCAAAGCGTCGGAAATCGCCTCTATTGATCCCTGCACGTCAGCTTTGATAATAACATCGCATTCCTTTACGCCTTCTTTTATTCTTTGATAGAGTTGTTCTAACGTGACTTTAGAAAAAGAGGAAATCTCTTTTTCTCTTGCTTTTCTTAACCAATAATCGGCAATGCTGCGCGCTTTCTTTTCATCTTCAACGCAGAAAAACTCCGCCCCTGTTTGAGGCACACTGGAAAAGCCAATAACTTCTACCGGTATTGAAGGCCCTGCTTCTTTGATGCGCCTACCCTGATCATCAATCAATGCCCGCACGCGTCCAAATTCAGTTTTGGAAACAAAGGAGTCGCCTTCTCTTAGCGTGCCTTCCTGGATTAAAACAGTCGCTACAGGACCGCGTCCGCGATCCAATTTAGCCTCAATAATAATTCCGCGAACAGAACGATCGGGATCGGCTTTTAACTCCAGAATATCGGCTTGCAGCAAAATCATTTCCAACAATTCTTCAATATTAATTTTCTTTTTAGCGGACACCTCACAGAAAATCGTTTCGCCACCCCATTGTTCAGATAAAAGGCCATGTTCAGAGAGAGAATGCTTAACTTTTTCTGGATCAGCACCGGGTTTATCAATTTTATTGATCGCCACGATGATAGGCACTCCGGCAACCTTGGCGTGATTAATAGCTTCTACAGTTTGCTTCATTACGCCATCATCCGCGGCTACAATCAGAACAACTATATCTGTTACCTGCGCTCCGCGCGCCCGCATCGCTGTAAATGCTTCATGCCCGGGAGTATCCAGAAATACTATGTCCCTGTTATTTATGTGAACATGATAAGCGCCGATAGCCTGAGTAATTCCACCTGTTTCACCATCAATAACATTTGACTGCCTGATCGCATCCAAAAGCGATGTTTTGCCATGATCAACGTGACCCATAATAGTAACGACCGGCGCCCGCGGTTTGAGATTTTCAGGAATGGACGGAGTTTTTAACACAGCTTCGTCAAATTCTAATTCCGCCGGTTCCACCTGGAAGCTGAATTCACCAGCCACAATGCTGGCAATATCATAATCTATGGTTTGATTAATGGTGGCCATAACATCCATAGACATTAATTTGTTTATTATATCACTTGCCTTTATGCCCATTCTTTTAGCTAAATCGCCTACAGTAATTGTTTCTCCAACCTTGATACGCCTTTTAATTGCCTTGGGAACAGTAAGTTCTGTTTTCTTCATTTTGGCAGGAGCAGATTTTTTATTATCCCGCCATTTAGTAAAAATTACCTCCTGATCTTCCTGCTTTTTTAATCTCTTTTCAATTTTTTTCTCTAAAATTTTACGCTGTGGTATTTTATTTTCCTCTTCAATAAATACCTCAACCTGGGCTCTGCCCTTCTTTTTTGGCCTTTCTGGCGGGGGGATGGATATTCTTTCACCTGGCTTCAGAGGCGCTTTTTGAGGAATAGACCTGTCAGCTTCTGGCCTTGTAATTTTATGTTTAGAAATGATAGCCGGTTTAACGGAAACGGAGGGCGGCGGTTCGATTTTTTCCACCACAGGTGCCTCTACCGCAGGTCCGACAATGGATTCCTCTTTTGTTTCAATCTTCGGTATTTTTTCTTTGGGCTGATCAGGAACCACTTCCTCTTTCCTGGGAGCAGGAGTTTCAGGATGCTTTTCCTTTTTAACTTTATCAATTTTCTCCGAAGGCTGTGTTGGAGATGTTTTCTGGGGCTTATCTGCCGCCAAATCTTTTCCCGGATGATCTGTTTTCTTCTCCACCGGAGTAGCTTCTTCAATCGGCGCTTCTATGGGAGTACGGACGGTGCGACGCCTAATTACCGTGGATTTTATTCTTTCCTCCACAACTTCGCGAAGTTCACCAGCCAGTAATTCTTTTTTTATTCTTTCCACCGCATCCTCTTCCAGAGATGCGGAAGCTGTCTTAACCGGAATGCCAATTTCTTCCAAACGAGCGATCAGGATTTTACTTTCAAGACCAAGCTCTTTGGCTAATTCATAAATTCGCTTTTTCGGCATGCGCAAAAATCTCCATGTTAAATTTCTTGGTTTTCAGACTATGAATCCTTTTTATTCCCAGCTATCTCTTCGCTTAAAATTTTACCCGCTGTTTCAATCCATTGCTGGGCTGTCTTTTCACCTATTCCGGGAATTGAAGATAACAATTCAGGCTCGGTTGCGGCAATCATGGCAAGACTTTTAATTCCTTTACTAAAGAGTTTCTCCGCCATAGCCGGACCAACTCCCGTAATTTTTGTCAGATCATTTTGTTCTTCTTTTCCTTCTTCTTGAGCGGCAACCATTGTTTCGCTCTTCATATCGATATTCCATCCCGTCAGTTTAACCGCCAGCCGGACATTTTGTCCGTTTTTACCAATAGCCAAAGAAAGTTGATCATCAGGAACTATTACCGTCATTGTATGGTTTTCATCATCAACAAATACCCGATTAACCTTGGCCGGAGACAATGAACTACTTACATATTTGGCCGAATCATCGCTGTAAGGAATAATATCAATTTTCTCGCCGCGCAATTCCTGCACCACACTTTGAACCCGCGATCCTCTCATACCAACGCAAGCGCCAACAGGATCAATATCCTTATCCTTTGATCTAACGGCAATTTTCCCTCGTTTTCCCGGCTCTCGAGCCACATTTATAATATCAATGAGCCCTTCAGAAATTTCCGGAACCTCCACTTCAAAAAGTGCTTTTAAAAATGACGGGTGCGTGCGGGACAGGATTATTTGCAATCCCTTGGTATTCTTTTTTACTTCAACAATATAGGCGCGGATTCTTTCGCCTCGTTTATAAGTTTCACGATGAATTTGTTCCGTCGGGGGCACAATACCTTCCGCGCGTCCAAGATTGACGATAATGCTGCCGCCTTCAAACCTTTGTGCAAAGCCGTTTACCAATTCGCCTTTTCTATCTTTGTATTCATCATAAATATTGTCACATTCCGCGTCCTTAACTCTTTGAATAATTATTTGCTTGGCCATTTGCACTGCAATCCGGCCGAAAGAGCTTGTTTCAATTTTCATTCCGAGACTGTCACCGGGCTCTGCTCCTTCATCAAGAGTTCTTCTCGCTTCCTCTTTGGAGATTTGTGTTTCATGATCCAGAACTTTATCAACAACAGTTTTGAACTGAAAAACTTCAACCTCTCCCGTCTCATCATTGTAATGGGCTTCGATTTCTACGTTTTGTCCAAATTTTTTGCTTGCAGCCGTAAGCATTGCCGCTTCAAGGGCTTCGATAATAATCTCTTTATTTATTCCTCTGTCCTTACCCATCTGCTCGATCAGACGTTTAAGTTCTGGCAACATTTACAAATTCCTCCCTTTTCTTAGCTGATATATATTAGAATTTCAGCCTGCTGGCATTAATTCCCTATATCAATTTCTAAATCAAAGCGCTATTTTTGTTGGCGTCGTTGTCGGCTTCCTCAATGTATTAGTAGTAATACGCCTCCTCGCCTTAAGCCTAGCAGCCTCAATATAATCTTTGATTTAGAAATTATATTACTACGCTCTAAATTATCCGGCATCGACAAGATTAGCTTTCACAACGTCTTTCATGTGAATCCGGTAAACTTTTCCGGCTATGTCTATCAAAACAAATTTTTGGCCGGAATCTTCAATGTAATCCAAAAGAATACCGCGAAAGTTCTTAATTCCTTCAATTTTTTCGCTTGTTTTAATAATCACGCTGGAATTTTTATATTTTACAAAATCCTGATTACGCGATATCGGCCTATCAAAACCGGGCGAAGAAACCTCCAGCGTGTAAGCGCCCTTAATCACATCACGGATATCAAAAACATCACCTAACTGACTGCTTATATTGGCACAATCATCAAGCGTAATTCCGCCTTCCTTATCCAGAAAAAGCCGGACAATCCAGCGTGAATGCATTTTCATACATTCTACATGAATCAATTCCATTCCTTCAGAAGCAACAACCGGCTCAGCCAACTGCCTGATTTTTTCTTTTACATCATTATCCATATTAGTCCAGAAAACAAAAAAGTGGGCAAGTGCCCACTCATCAATACAACATAATCGATGGTTTGATAATTGGCTAACATATCACGGCAGACAAAGCAAGCAAAAATATTGCGGCAGATTAGTGTATGTTAGTTAGAAATGGAGCGGGCGACCGGGCTCGAACCGGCGACGTCCAGCTTGGGAAGTTAACTAATAGGATATGGTAACATCAAACCAATTTTATAGAGCTTTAATGTTTAAAGGGGTTTTTGGCATTTGTAGCAACTTGCCATTAACCCCTATAAACTCATTTTGAATGTATTACGTTAGAAATTGGTTAGAAGAAAATGAGGGGGGCGGGTGACCGGATTTGCCTTTTCCACTTTTAATAAGGAATCCCTTTCCGCTCAACACGCAAAGGGCAAAAAAACGAGGTTTAATATTATGAATAGATCAAGGTTAGACTTACCGCATATCAAGCTACAAATAGCTAATATGGTAGCCTACGGATACCCTCAAAGGGAAATAGCGAAAGAGTTAAATACAAGCCAGCCAATAATATGCCGAATGGTGAAACGAAAAGACGTTAGTGACTTGATTAATAAGATAACAGGCGAGTTATTACGGCAAGTTAGTGAGGCATTTAAAAAAATAAGGAATGATCCTAATTTTATGGCTGTAATGCAGGCGGGGTTAGAAAAGAATATGTTGAATTATCTCAAGAGGTTATAATTTTAAAGGGTATTCGTATCAATACAAATCAATACATTTCAGTTTTATAGCAAAGATACATATTGAAGCAACACACACCGTAGTTAAAAATTATTAGATGTTAAGTTGCCCTAAACAGAACTTGATCTGACAGTGAGTGTCAAGACTATTGATAACTTCCTGTAAGTGTCAAAATAAAGTTTCAGTAGTAAGTTGAAGATTTCAAATAGAAATGAACAAAATTGGCCAGACAATTTAGCAAATTTGAAGTAGCAATTTCTCTCTTGACAGTTAATTCCCTAAGAATTATTTTAAATAACAGTTATTTCAAAGTTAACCCGTTAACCCAACCCTCAACATTCTGGAGTACGCCATGAAGGAGGACTGCCATGAATTTATTTACCGCAAGTGAAATCGTTGAGTTCGCCGAACGGATACACGAGAACGGGGCAAATTTCTACCGATATGCCGTCCAGCTTGTGAAGAATGAAACAGCAAAAAAACTGTTTGCCGAACTTGCCGAAGAAGAGCTGAAATATGGGAAAACGCTTGAAAAGTTATTTGCCAGCATAATAGATGAGGAATCTATACCGGAGGAAACATATGTCGGCGAGCATGCGCAATACCTTCGGAATTACATAGACAACAACATCGTCTTCACCCAGCAGGCCATCCAAGCCGAGTTGGCATCAGTCAAGGACCTCAGTTCCTCCATCGAGTTTGCTGCCCGCCGAGAGCTTAATTCCATCTCTTACTACGAAAACATCAAACCTTTCGTGCCGAAAGCCCAGCATGAGGTCATTGACCGTCTCATCGCCTTGGAGAAGGGTCACTACGTTCAGCTCACAACCCTGAAAATGTTTAAAAAATAAAAACAAACGCTGTGTATTTGATTATGAAAAAAATGGATACAACATACGAGATAAGAAATGATTATATCTTTGTGAAATTGATGGGTAATTTTGATGTCAATCATTTAAAAGAAAAAATAATAGAGGTAAATGAAAAGTTACTTGAACACAATTTGGATAAGTTTTTTCTTGATATTACGGAAGTGACGGGAATTGATGAAACGATTGTTTTTTCAATATATACTTTATCCTCTTTGATATACAAGTCTTTTCCCATAGAAACAAAGATGTCTGTATTGGAAACGAAAGAACAATTCAGAGGACATAGTTTTCTTGAGGATGTATTGACCGATAAGGGATTTCGTATCAAGGTAACTACAAAACTTGAAGAATGTTTGAAATTTTTGGGTGTGTCATAGGAAGAAAAATCATAGAAGAGATAGAATATTATTTCTGGTTGTCTTTTCCATTTGTCTCATGTCTTGTACGAATTGGATACTGCAGAATCCATCCTTTGCTCTTCGTAGAGTCAGTCTCAGTCCGATCTCCTTCACAGAAACTAATCTTATCCTTGATCTCGATGTACAAAATCCAAACTATTTTGATCTTACACTCATTCCCAATAGGGCGAGTAATTTAAACGTTGCACCTTTCAAACAGTAATCCTCAGTTCGGACGACCATCAAATACTGTGGATAAGTAGGTGAACTCAGTAAGCACTACTTCCTGTAGTCCACAAAAATATAATCTCAACAAAGCTGCAAGATTTCAAACGTAATCAACATCATTTAGGCCAGAAGACAAACATCGACACAAAACTTACATTTTGGTAATAACATGCTGTTTGCTAATTTATTCATGAATTGCTATATTACTTAAATCAATTTGAATATAAATTAAATCTTCCCCGGAGGAAACAATGCAGTCCAAACCAATGAGTTTCAGTAGAATGCAGACAGTACAGCAAATGACGCAGCAGGATGCGAATATTGTTGGGAACGTTCATGGAGGAGTCATCGTGAAACTGGTTGATAGTACCGCAGGCATGGCGGCTGCCAAGCATTGCGGCACCAATGTCGTGACTGCTTCAATAGACAGACTCGATTTTCATTCCCCGGTTTTCGTAGGTGATATATTAAGAGTGCATGCCAATCTTAATTTTACCGGACGGACATCGATGGAGCTTGGAGTGAGGGTTGAAGCTGAAAATTTCATGACAGGCGAAATCAGGCATACGGCTTCAGCATATCTTACATTCGTTTCTCTTGATCAGCTAGGCAAACCGATGGAGATTCCTCAAGTTATACCAGAAACTGATGATGAAATCAGGAGAAACACAGAGGCCGCCATACGCAGGAAGAAAAGAATGGAAGAGCTTTGCAGGTAAAAACGTAATTTATTTCTTCCTAAAACAAACAAATCTTCAACCCGTACAAAAATGCAATACTTCAATCGGTTATCAATGACGCTGTTGATATTCCTCTTTTAAAAAAAATGAACGGTACTATACTGATGCCCAACTCATCAGGAAAATGCGAAGGCCGGATATTTATTGTTATACCCAATCAAATGAACAATAGAGGTAATAAAAAATGACACAAGCTATCTTTGAACACACATCATTGGCAGGAATTAAATTGAAAAACCGGATTATTCGTTCGGCAACACATGAAGGAATGGCCGATGAAAAAGGCTTCCCGACTGAAAAGTTGAAGAATCTCTATATCCGTTTGGCAAAAGGAGATGCCGGGGCAATAATTACGGGTTATGTCGGTATTCAGGCAGATGGAAAAACCTCTTTGTTTAATATGACTATGATTGATGCCGATGATAAAATTACGGCATATAGAGAGATAACGAACGCTGTACATGAATATAAGACTGCGATAATCATGGAGATAGCTCATTGCGGCAGACAAACCCGCTCAAAAACAACAGGCTTACCAACCGTTGCGCCTTCGGCTCTGCGTGATTCTTTTTATAATGAAGATATGCCGAAAGAATTATCTGAAAATGAAATAAATGAAATTATCGATAATTTCGTTTCAGCTATCATCAGAGCAAAACAAGCAGGTTTTGATGGGGTGCAACTTCATTTAGCGCATGGCTATTTGCTATCCCAGTTTTTGTCCTCTCATTCTAACCACCGAAAAGATCGCTGGGGCGGTTCAACTGAAAATAAATACCGGATTGTCGGCGAGATTTTCAAGAAAACAAAAGAGAAGATCGGTGATTATCCGATTTTAGTAAAAATGAATGCCTACGATGGGCGTAAAAAAGGTATGAAGATTGAAGAAGCAATTCAAATAGCTCAAATGCTTGAAAAATCCGGTTGCGCGGCAATTGAAGTTTCCTGCGGGTGTATTGAAGATGGCCTCTATACCATCCGTGGCGAAAAACTTCCTGCGGCTGCGGTTATGGAATATAATTTCAAGTTCAAAAATCTTCCAGGATTTGCCAAGACAATTGCAATACCGATTACGAAAACATTTATGAAACAGCCAAAACCATTGCTGAAATATAATCTTGATGCGGCAATTCAAATAAAGAAGGCAGTGAATATTCCGGTGATCGTTGTCGGCGGGATAAACAATATGGATGATATTAACGATATTATCGGGAATAACAAGGTAGATTTTGTTTCAATGTCTCGTCCGTTTATTATAGAACCGGACATTGTCAGCAAATTCAAAAAAGGAACTCAGACTAAATCAAAATGCATCATGTGCAACTATTGCGTAATAATAGCCGAGGAACATCCATTGAAGTGTCATTATGGAAAATTACCAAAAACAAAAAAGGCATAACAAATCATTGTACCTTTCAAATAGTAATCTTCAATTCTGATAACTGCCTACTACCAAAACTTTGTAGCATTTAACCCGAAGCTACGCACCGGGTTATTAATGGAAGAAACACATAATAGCATTACGAAGAGACGCTCAGAAGCCGTAGCAATCTAACCTAATGATATTACAAAGCTATGTATTCTTGTTTCTTAGGAGGTGAATGATATTTTTTAAGATAATAAGAAACCCCTCAATCCATAGAAGCCTTGAGGGGTATGTGTGGGGGGTGGTGTGGAGACTATATTTACAGATCATGTTTTTTATTTTGTCAGCCGACCTTACCCCCCTTGCTTGTCTTGGTTCTGTTACTATACTTTTTAGCTTACAATGGTCTTCACTGCTTCAATAACCGGGCTGGTGAAAAGCGCCATCAGGATTGTATACAGAGCGAATACTCCGACCACTTCACCAACATACATCTTGTCATATTTACGTTTCAAAGAAACGATGACCAATCCACCAACTATTAAGCATCCCAGTTGAAAAAATGGGAAGTTAGCAACACCTGCTGCCGCGTACTCAGCAAAGCTGAAAGTTGCCGTCATAAGAATAACTGCCGCCGCCATGATTGTTGTCGTTAATGTCTTTTTCATGATCTGTTACCTCCTTTTAAGGTAGTTTGTTTATTTGCCTTTATACTAATGAAATTTGCGTGCCAGATTTTCAAAATAAGTAAAATAATATTGTAAGGTATTGATATTTGAAATGAATTGGCAACACAGACGATTTACAATGACTATCTCAAATGACCGTTTTCATCTATTTTTTCAACGAAATGATTAAACGATTGAACAATATATTCAAAAAGTATGGTGAACTTATGAACAGTCGGGTATTATATTGACTGCGGAAGGAAGCGTTTCAATGACACCTGTAGAATCAATTTACGAAATACAATCAGATGTCTTTGATCTTCAGCGATACATTCAATCCAAAGATAAAGTGATTTCCCATAGGGCACATGAAAAATACAAAAAATTGGTTGAAAGGTTCTTTAGGGAAAATGTCAACGTGGTAGAATCGGAAAAGCGTAATATCTGTTTACAGGATTTTGATTATTTCTTAAAGCTGCTGGAATCGACGGTAGAGTATTATCAGTTTAATTAAAAAATAAAAAAGACTAAAACAATTAAATCAACATGTTTTGTGGAGGATATGAATGAAATCATATAGGAAAGAACTTTGGTTTAATACTAAGCAAAGGAGAGAATTTATTAATATCACACCATTGCCATAATCGTGCAGGAGAGGATAATGGCGATGCTCATTTATTATCAAAACAGGAAATCTGAAAGGAGTAGTTTCATGGACACCAATCAACGTCCGATGACAGAACAGGAACGAAAAACTTACATCAAATTCATTGAATGGCTCAAGCAGAGCTGGTATGGAGTACCGGATTCGGACGTCCTGCTGCCTTATGTAGCCGCGCGTTACACACCCGAAGAAGCAGTACTACTCACCGGCATGCCCTTTATGCTAAAGACATTGGCTGAACTTTCGGATTTAACCAAAACCAGCGCTGATGTGCTTCGTCCAAAACTCAATGCGCTGGCCTCCAGGGGGCTTATATATAAGCAAGTTAGAGAGAACAGGGAGCGCTACTATTTAAACGACATCTTTTTCATCTACCGCGGCTTTGGATGGCCCGGTCGCCGCGACGATTATGACCAGCTTGTGGGACCGCTTCAACATAAGTATCTGACCGGCGGGTTAATGTCACCATGGCAGAACGTTAAAGAGAAAGGCTTGCGGGTATTGCCTATAGAAGTCACTATCGAGAATACAAGTGGCATACTGCCCTATGAAGAGGTGCACAAGATACTGGATAAAGTCGAGTACTTCACCGTGAGTCACTGTCCTTGCAGGCATGCCAACAACCTTGATCCGGACTCACCGGATTGCCAGTACCCTACCGAGGTTTGTCTGCATTTTGACAAGTTGGGCCATTATATAGTGGAAAACGGCATAGGCAGGGAAATCACACGGCAGGAAACTGAGGAGATACTCAAAAGGTCTGCTGAATTGGGGCTTATCCATGGCATTTCCAACCAGCAGGAGAAGCCTGATACCATCTGCAACTGCTGTCGTGACTGCTGCATCTGGTTTTTGGCCTTAAACAAGTATGGACATGCCGGCAGCTTGACCCCTTCAAACTTCCGCGTCACGCTCAACCAATCCACCTGTGTGGGATGTGGTTTATGCGTCAAGCGTTGCCCGATGGAAGCCCTGATTTTACTGGATGAGCCATCGGCTAAAGGACATAAGATCACGCTTGCAGGTAATGACGGCAGGCAGCGTGAGCTGACCAATAAGAACGGCAAGGTTGCTGAGCTCAATCCTGAACGCTGTATAGGATGCGGTGTATGTGCCTATAAATGCCAGTCACAATCGCTTACGCTGAAGCGCAATCATGCTGAACATCATCCGCCGCAAACCGGACGCGATTGGGTAATGCAGTTCATGGCAGATTCCAAATCAAAATGATTTAAGCCCTGTTTCGGGAAATGTCCCCATAGGAAAGCGTGGGGGGCTTTGCTTGAATCATTAGCGATGTTGGATACCACAATTCAAGTGGTAATCCTCACTCCAGTTCTAAATTGAAAGTTGTGGACTTGTATGTGTAACAAACAATTTTGACGGTTCGGAAATCGGAATTTTGTTTCTTTCTTCCTCTTCTAAGGAGCATAGGGTAATTTTAGTGGGCATACTTCCTTTCAAACAGTAATCCTTACTGAATCTTCACAACCTTACATTTTCAGTTTGGGCTTGATAACTGAGGCAATTCCCCCTTGACTTTCCATTCATATAAGAATATTTTTTTAATTATGCAAGCATGGTTCTTTTATTTTCAGTAAGCTCATCAACCCAACCCTTTTTGCATCCATAAACTTTTGAATAAATAGGAGGTAAAATATGGGATTCGTAAAGACATCTGAACAGATCATTGCAAATACTCTGGCAACCATTGATTTTTATGATGCGCAAATGTTAACCATTTTTTGGGAAACCAAACCGGAAATTATCGCCAAGCTTCTTCCGCCACCGCTTAAACCAGCACCTCAACCTCTCGCATATGCATTTGTCGCCTTTTATCCCAGCACCAATTTTGGCGTGACCTACAGGGAAACCGCGTTATTTATTAGAGCGACATTCAATGGGGAGGAGGGAGGATATTGCCTTGCCATGCCTGTCACAAGTGATATGGCCTTGATTTATGGACGGGAGATTTTCGGTTTTCCGAAAAAAATAGCCGATATTCATTACAAGAAAGACGGTGATACTATAGAAGGATGGACCGAGCGAGGTGGCCCCCGCTTTATGGAAATTCGTGCCAATCTAACCGGCAAGTTTAATGACCCAGCAATGCAGGATATTCTCACAGCGAATCCTATGGCTGAGGACGGGTCAATGACGATAACTTCGTTTAATTTTAAGTATTTTTCTGCGCCAGAAGGTGGCGGAGCTTTTGACTATAACCCTCGGCTGGTGAAACAGGAAACTGTATTTATACCTAAAGAAATGCAGTTTGGGGAAGCCGAGATTGTTTTCAAGTCCTCAGATAACGACCCTTGGATAGAAGTTGAAGTCGTCAAAATGTTGGGTGCCTTATATACCAGAGGTAACAACTCCATGTTGGCTGGAAAAGTCGTTGCAGAAATAAAGCCGACTGAATTTGCACCCTATGCTTTCATCAAAACAGATAGGTTTTGACGTGGTACAAGGGACAAGACACACATTTGGTGTTTTTCTTATTATCCTGGTGCTGACCACCTTGTTCGTTGTTGGGGTTGAAGAACCACCTCTAAAAAATGACGAATTTATCAAACTCAGGAACCGGCATCGGGGAACAAGCAATCATCCCCAAGATAAAAAGCGCGAAGGCGGTCAGGTTTAATACCTCGACAGATGAAATTTAAATAATAAAAAATAAGGAGGAGAATCTATGGGTTTTGTGAAGACATACGAAGAAATCATGACTAATGTTAAGGAAACTGCTGATTTTTATGATGCCGAGATGCTCACCGTGTTCTGGGAGACCAAGCAGGAGATCATTGAAAGGCTACTCCCAAACCCGCTCAAGCCCGCAGCCGACCCTATTGCCATGGCGTTCGTCGCCTATTATCCGAAGACCAATTTCGATGTCACCTACCATGAAACAGCTCTATTCCTCAGGGCCTCGTTTAATGGGGAGGAGGGGCTCTATTGCCTCTCTATGCCCGTGACCAACGACATGGCCATGGCCGGTGGCCGGGAGGTGTACGGCTTTCCAAAGAAGATAGCTAAAATCAACATGGCAAAGGACGGAGACGTGGTTAGCGGATGGACTGAGCGTCGGGGGGTTCGTTTCATGGAGCTCAAGGCGAAACTGACAGGTTCCTTCAACGATGTGACTGCCCAGGAAAAGTTCATGAGTATGGCCTCCGCTGATGGGAAGATCAGGGGTATCTCATACAACTTCAAACATTTTCCCGCTCCCGAGGGGTCTGCTTTTGATTACAATCCGCGACTCGTCCGGCAGGAGACCGTTCTGGGGCCGAAGATCCTGCAGCTTGGCGAGGCGTCGGTCACACTTTTACCATCAGAATACGACCCCTGGGCAGAGGTGGAAGTGGTGAAGGTACTGGGAGCCTTTTACTCCGTGGGAGACAACTCCATGCTCAAAGGCACGGTGGTGGCTGAAGTCGACTTCCTGAAGTTCGCGCCTTATGCCTTCCTGAAGTGGGACATGAAATGACCTGCTCTGATGCACGTCCAAGAAAAAAAGAATAGATTGATGCCTCCAAGTTTTCCCCCCTCCAACTGCCGTTGAAGGGGGAAA
This sequence comes from uncultured delta proteobacterium, assembly GCA_963811325.1. Classification (GTDB taxonomy): domain Bacteria; phylum Desulfobacterota; class Syntrophia; order Syntrophales; family Smithellaceae; genus Smithella. The sequence goes on along the minus strand of CAWEQT010000002.1, from coordinate 106,742 downwards.
AGATGGATGACTGTCTTGCTTATCACATTCTAAGATGAAGGAGGAATATCGGTAATGAGTTATACGGAAATCGATCTGAACCTGAGCAACGAAACAAAGGCTATGCTCGTACAAGTGAAGAAGTATGGCATGGAGGTCATGCGTCCCGCGGGTATTGCTCTAGACAAACTCCACGATCCGGCGGACGTGATTGCGAAAGGCTCACCACTGTGGGATGTGGTCAGGGGCTTCAGGGGACTCGGCCTGCACACCATGCAGATTCCCAGAACCTGCGGCGGTGTGGCCTATGAGCACGAGCCTATGGCCGGGATCTTAATAGCCGAACAATTGGGCTATGCCGACGCTGGCCTTGCCATCAGCATGGGCGTGTCCTGCCTGCCGTTCAACATGGCTTCCCTGTTCCCCTCACCTGAAATGCAGGCAATGGCAAAGGATTTCTGCGAAGACAGGGAAGGGAAGATGATCGGCTGCTGGGCTATCACCGAACCCGACCACGGTACGGACTGGAGTCTGGGAGGCGCTGACACGAAGTGCGGCCCCTCGGTGAAGGCGGTGCTCAAGGGCGATGAATACATCGTAAACGGCGAGAAGTCTTCCTGGGTTTCAAACGGCACCATAGCCACCCATGCCATCCTCCACGTGTCCATTGACCCCTCCCGGGGCATGCAGGGGCAAGGGCTCGCCATTACCCCCCTGGATTTTCCGGGGATTTCTCGGGGCAAGCCCTTGGACAAGATGGGCCAGCGCCCGCTGAACCAGGGATCCATCATCTTCGAGGATGCCAGGATCCCGAGGAACTACATGGTCCTTCCCGACCCCGACTTCATCAACGCCTCGGGCGGACAGGGCTTGGCCACGGTGAACGGGGGCATGGCCATCGTATTTGCAGGACTTGCCAAGGCGGCCTTCGACGAGGCGTTCAAATACTCCAGAGAGAGGATTCAGGGGGGCAGGCCGCTCTGCGAGCACCCCACCATCAAGCTCAAACTCATGAAGATGTTCTCCATGGTGGAGGCCGCCCGAGCGAGCGCTCGCAGGATGGGGCTGTACAACTTCGCCAACCCGTTTGCGCCGTCGGTTGTCCATGCCGTAGCTGCCAAGTGCCTGTCCACCGAGACAGCCACTTATGTAGCATCCGAGGCCATGCAGATCTTCGGCGGCTATGGCCTGGCAAAGGAATTCGTTATAGAAAAGATGTACCGAGATGCAACGGCGAGCATGATCGAGGACGGGGTCAATGAGGCTCTTTCCATAAAGGCAAATGAATATTGGTGACTAACTCAGGCCTGTTCTAAGGAACCCGGCTCCTTCCTAAATTCCAGCTCGTAGTCGATGCGCAACTTTTTGAAAGAGGTTGCGTGTCCATTCAACCAGCAAAGGAACAAGAAGAAAATAAAAAAGACAGGAGAAAGAAATAATGAAGATTTATGATCTGTTTTACAACGCAAAAGCTCCCAAAGGCATCAAGAAAAAGAAGGTATACATCGTTGGCGGAGGCCTGGCAGGCTTGGCGGCGGCGGCTTTTCTGGCTGACGATATACATATGCCGGCAAAGAACATTACTATTTATGAGAAAATGAACGATGTAGGCGGCTCAATGGACGGAACAGGCAAAGCCGTGAGCGGTTATCTTTGCAGGGGAGAAAGAGAGATGGAACCCTTCATGGAGTGCCTGTGGTACCTTTGCAGCAAGGCCCCGTCTTTAAGGCATAAAGGTAGAACCGTTCTGGATGATGTCGTGGACTTTAATAAAGACGAACCCATCCACTCGGAATACCGCATCATCGAAAAGTGCGGCAAAGTGGCTGATTATCACAACTTTACATTGGATGATGAATGCAGGACTTTGGCGACGATGCTTTTGTACGCTCCGGAAGAAACACTCGAAGGGCTTGCCATCCAAGATTATTTCCCGCCCCGGTTCTTTGAGTCCAACATGTGGTACTGCTTCTCCACAATGCTGGCTTTCAAAAAATATCACAGCATCATCGAAGCAAAAAGATATTTCCGAAGATTCGCACATTTGGGTCCGGAAATAGACTATCTGCATGGCATTCTGCACACCGATCTGAACGAATATGAGGCGATGATCAAGCCGATCCTTTTCTGGCTCAAAGGACTGGGCGTCAACATTATCACCGATACCGAAGTGACGGATATTGAATTGACCAAGGATAATAATACCGTCATAAGCTTGGAAATTCTAAAAGCGGGTCAAAAACAATCAATAAAGATTGCGCCAGAAGATATGGTTTTTGTAACCAACGGCAGCATGGTTACAAATTCCGCGTTTGGAGACAACAACACCGTCGCGCCGACGAATCGCGATACGAAAAAAAGAGGATTGTTCACCTTATGGGAAAAACTGGCTGCAAAAGACAAGAAGTTTGGCAATCCGGCTACTTTCATCAGTGATATTAATAAAACGAAATGGGTATCTGTCTTCCCGACTATCACGGACTATCCGCAGTTTGTGGAAAGGATTGAAAAGGTGTCCGGAAGCAAAGCGGGATGCGGCGGCGCAATCTCGATCAAAGATTCAAGTTGGTTGATATCTTTTGTATTACATCACAAACCATTCTTCTCAAATCAGCCAGACAATGTTGAGGTATTATGGCTTATGGGGCTTTATGGCGAAAATACCGGTGACTATATTAAAAAACCGATGTGCGACTGCACAGGCAATGAGATCATGACAGAAATTTTATATCATCTGGATATGCTGGACATGAAAGATGATCTGCTTGTCCACAGTTATATTTCAACCTGTATGATGCCGTATATCACCAGTCAGTTCATGCCCAGAAAAATTGCCGACCGTCCAAAGATTGTGCCGGATGGATGCACAAATATCGCTTTTATCGGCCAGTATGTCGAAACGCCGGAAGACGCCGTTTTTACGGTGGAGACGTCAGTCCGTACCGCCATGCAGGCTGTATATTATTTAACGAAAGTCGATAAAGATCCAATTGAAGTTTATCCCACACGTTACGATATACGTTATATATTGGCGGGTATAAAAAAACAAGCCAATGTCGACAAATTGACCATAAAGGATTTGCCAAAAATAGATCCGAATAAAATCGAAGATTTTCAGAAAATGCTGGTAGATTTTCTCAATAATAATATTGAACCCATGCCATCGCTTTATCCGGGCAGGGATAAGAAGTATTAAGGTTATTGTTGAAAGAGTTCACAGCACCCCATCAGGCAGTAAGATTCCGCTGCCTGATGGGGTTTTGGATCCTCCCAACTATCAAATGAGTGATTCTGCAATAGAAGTTTCATTGAACCTTTCAAATAGTAATTCACAACATCAAGACTTTTCAAAGTCGTTTGTTAGTAGGTATAACAAACAATTTTGACGGTTCGGAAATCTGAATTTTATTTCTAATTTCCTGTACTAAACAATCTGTGGACTTCGGTAAAAGTACTCACTTTCAAGTCGTAATCCTCGGTTTATATGAATCCCTACTACTAAAACTTTGCAGGAGGTGTTTTACGTTGCGAGTATCCCTAAATCAAAACCATAAATTCCTGTTTAATTACCTCCGCTGGTCCACCATGCTTCTTCAATTAACTATATTGACTTTTCTGGTTTCATAACTTACTTATCTAAAAGAAAGAATTAGCTTTTTTACAAAAGCATTATTTGCAAAGCATTTTTTCTGATTAATTATAAACAAGGATGAATTTTAATCATGAAAAAAGAATTCACTATCATAGGAATTATTCCGCAATACCCTAAACATTCACAGCATAATATATACGCCAAGATAAAAATGCCTCCTGTGGGGATTTTGTCCGTCATCAGCCAGATCAATCATCACCTCCATTGCAAAGAAGTTTATGCTATTGATGAAAACAATTATAACGGGCCGCAAGATTTTCTTGGCTTGCCGGACCATTCCTTTTTACAGGCACGGCAACCCGCACAACTGGCACTATTCTATGGCGGAATGAGTAACTCGATACCCCGCATGTTTTCGGTAGCCCGGCAATACAAGGGCTTTGGCGCTATAACTATTGCCGGCGGCAGCCATGTAGATGCATTGCCGCTGGAGGCGCTCCAATCCGGCATTGATATTGTTGTCCATGGTGAAGGGGAAGAGACCATTTTGGAATTGTTGGGTGTATTGGTGGCTGATAGCGGTGTTTTGTTGAACCGTACTGGGTTGGCTACCGTAAAGGGAATCAGCTTTCTTGATGAAAACGGAGCATATGTCTTTACTGGCAGGCGTCAGCCGATCGGCAATCTGGATGCATTAGTCGATACGGACCTGACCTTGGTTAAATTCCTGAAAAAGAGATGGAGCGCAATTCCCATCAACCGGGGTCGCGGCTGTAACTGGAATTGCGAATTCTGTGTAGTGAACAGGCAATATGGACGTTATAAATCCGCGTCGGTTCAGAAAGCCTTGCGGCAGGTGATCAAATATTCTGATTTGGGATACAAGGATTTCTTCTTCACCGATGATAATTTTGCCCAGAATCCAGACGAAGCCATTGCGCTGTGCAGAGCGATTGGCGATTATAAAAGGAAATTCCAGAAAAAAATCGATATTATTGTTCAGGTGCGCTCTGAAGCGGCGGAAAATGACGAATTACTTGAAGCTATGCTCTGTGCCGGTGTTACTATGCTAGCCATCGGTTACGAAAGTCCGATTAACGAAGAACTGCGTGCTATGCGCAAAGGCGTAACTGTGGAAAAGTTGATTGCCCGTTCCAGAAAACTGTCCAACTATTTTTATTTACATGGTATGTTCATTTTTGGCTATCCCGCCCGTAGTGATAATCGGGAAATATCTTTTTTCACGATAAAGCAGCGGGCTAAATATTTTAAAGAGTTTTTCAAAAAATCGGGAATAGACACTATCCAAATGCTCAATGCAGTCCCTTTGCCAGGTTCCGAGCTTAGGGCGAGGCTAGAGAGCGAAAACCGTCTCTTACCTCTTTCTATGGTGGGCTGGGATAAATATGACGGGCTGTTTCTTTGTTACGATCCCAGACCGGACGGACTGGATGCCTATGATCTGCAAAATATGCCTAAAATACTGATGAAAAAAAGGTATCTCGGAGGATTCATCAGCAGAAAATTAAATTACGGTAACTGGCTCAACTGGGTGTACATTGCCACCATAGGCTTTCCCATCCAGTTTGTCGTGTTTTACGTCCGGCGCTTTATGCGTAATTTATTGGAAAAACAGAGGGAAAGAAACATACTGCACAATGATATGACGCTGCATACCATTTTCACCGTTCCGGTGATTAATGCCTGGGGAGATATAAAAAGAATATGGAGAAATCTGCTTGTTAAGACATACGCGGGAGTAATAATTAAGCGGTGGTTAAAAGCTTACCGCAGCAGCGATTATAGCAGCAAACTCCAGCGGTTCTTTATAGGAAATAAGAACGCCAAATAAAACGGAATGTATTATATTCCCTAATGAGAAAGTTTACTATGTCTACTATTATGGATATACAAGAATCTATTTCAACGGTCTCAACGTGGAGATAATAGATTAATAATATTCTTTAGGCAAAAGACAAGCGCGCCTAACCATCATCTAACCAGTGATTTACCAACCAACCATAAGGTGAAAAAGCATTGAAAAAGTCAACTGGAAGCAAAAGACCAAAAGTCGTCATTATCGGCGGGGGCTTCGGAGGACTGTGGGCGTCTCGTACACTGGCCAATCAGCCTGTGGATGTGGTTGTAATCGATCGCAACAATTATCACACCTTTCTGGCTCTTCTTTATCAGGTAGCGGCTGCAGAGCTCACCGCCGAAGACATTGCCTATCCTGTGCGCAGCGTCTTCTGGAAAATACCGAATATCGATTTTGTTCTGGCGCACGCGCGGCGGATTGATTTGCAGAATCGTCAAATTGAGACGGATGGTGAAATTATATCTTATGATTATCTGATTCTGGCAAACGGCAGCGTCACTTCAACCTTTGGCGTGCCTGGTGTCGAAGAACACGCCTATTTCCTAAAAACGCTGGAAGAAGCCGTCGCGCTAAAAAATCATATCATCTGCCGCTTTGAGGCGGCGGCAAGAGAATTGGACACGGTAAGGAGAAAGGGTTTACTGACGTTTGTTATTGTCGGCGGTGGCGCGACAGGCGTGGAATACGCGGGTGCGCTCACGGAACTAATCCACGGCCCACTGGTCAAAGATTACCCCGGCATTGATTTTTCCGAAGCTCGGATCATTCTGCTGGAAGCGGCCGAACAACTGGTCTCGTCCATGCCTTTGAACATCCGGGAATACACGGCTAGTCAACTGCGGGGAATGGGCGTCGATGTGCGCCTGAATGCCATGGTCGCCGAAGTTTCTCCGGACAGAGTCGTTTTAAAAGGTGCTGAGAATATCGAGACGAGCACCGTTGTCTGGACAGCGGGCGTTAAGGGAGAAGGACTTGCTGCCGCTTCCAATATTCCTGTTACAAGCGATGGCCGTGTGGCAGTTAACAAGAAACTGCAGATTCATGATCAGCCGAATATTTATGTGATCGGTGATCTAGCGGCGATCAATGAAGGTCAGAGAATCCTGCCAATGGTCGCACAAGTGGCCATTCAATCCGGCGTTGCATCTGCACAAAACATATTAAGACAGATTGCGGGGCTGTCGCCACAACCTTTCATCTATAAGGATCGCGGCTCAATGATAACAATCGGTCGCAAAGCTGCCGGAGTCGCCATCGGTTCGCGGACATTTACTGGATTTTTTGCCTGGGTGATGTGGTTGGTCATCCATCTTTTTAATCTCATCGGTTTTCGCAATCGGGTTATGGTTTTAATCAACTGGGCATGGGATTACCTACTCTATGAACGGGCCGTGTGCTTTGTTTTTCCATCAGAAACAATCTCTAATTCTAAATCATCTTCCTGTTCTCTCGGGAACAAGCGTGACAATGATTTATATAGAGGAGTATGATCATGAGCATCGTATATACTTTCTTTCAATCAGTAATTCTTAATTCAGACGACTGCCAAATGTTGTGGATTGGTAGGTGTAACAAGTTTAATGTTTAAGTGAGCTTCAATATATTTTTTTAAGACCGACTTTTAATTGGGAGGAAACTATGAACACTTTAAAACTACTGGAATATAACCAATTTTTAAGGCACAGATATTTGGAAACATTAAGCAAACTCTCATGGGAGGACTTTGTCAAGGATCGAGGCGCCAGTTTCCCATCCCTGAGAGACATCTACCTCCATATCCTCTTTGTGGTGGATATTTATTTTAATTATATACTACAAGGCAATCCCAACTATCCGAGTCCCAACTACAACAAATACGACAGTATCGAAAAAATCACTAAATATCTGGAACAGGTAGAATCCAAGGCCAACGACTATCTGAGCAAAGTCACGCCGGAAGAACTGACAAAAAATATTGAGAGAAAGCAAAAGGACGGCTCAACATTCCTTGCACCCGTTGAGGACATGTTGCTCGACTTTTTTCAGGAAGAAACGCATCATCGGGGTGAACTTATAGCGCTGTTATGGCAAATGGATGTTGCACCTCCCCATATGGGCTTTATTCAGTACCTGCGGTCGCAAACTGGCAAATAAGTACAGTAAGATCGACAAAACAGATAAACGGGCAAGACTTGAAATTTTAGAATAAAAAATGACGGACTTTTTCAATCTTTGAGCGCAGAACTCGAAAGGACTTGAGACATCTTATCCTATGGATACTACTGAAACCATTAACATGAAGCACCAGCCTCTTCTTGTCGAACGCTTCCGACAGATGAATTTAAACATATCAGACTACGCCTTCGCCAATATCTATCTGTTCCGAAATACCTGCCGGTATGAGATATTAACGAAAGATTGCGGCACGTTCATTTCGGCATACAACCGCCAGTATCAGAATTACATCATGCCGCTGGATAACCCGCAGTCCTGCTCTCCGGACACACTCAGGCACTTATTGAAGGACGGCAATTTTTTCTTTCCGATCCCCGAAGAATGGTTGTCTTTTTTTCCAAAAGATAAATTTTGCATATCATCCGAGGAAGGCGAATCGGATTATATTTACCTGACAGAGAAAATGGCGTCATTTGCCGGAAAACAATATACGCGTCATCGCAATCATCTGCATCAGTTCTTCGGGGCATACCGTCCATCCGATCAACCTCTTGGCGCGGCCAATTCTCAGGATGCTATAACTATCCTGCAACAGTGGCAGGAAGAATCTGTTGTGGTTGCAAGTAAAACAGATTTTGCGGTATGCGAGGAGGCTTTGCAAAACTTCTCAGAGCTTGCGCTGTGGGGCACATTATATTACATTGAAAATAAACCAGCTGGTTTTATTATAGGTGAGGCGCTGAATAAGGATACGTTCTGTCTGCACTTTGCCAAGGCATCCAAAAACTATCACGGTATTTATGAGTTCATGTTCAACGACACGGCCATAAAATTGCAGTCGCAATATAAATATCTGAATCTGGAAGAGGATATGGGCAATAAAAATTTACGGCGGACGAAAAGCTCTTACGGCCCGGAATGCATCTTAAAAAAATATCGTGTCAGTCTCAGAACTGGAATTCAATGAGTAACCTGGTTGTCATCACAGATTTACGGGAAGAAGATCAGGGCGTCTTCGAGTTAGCCGCGGCACTTCGCCTTGAGACCCAAAATACGTGTAAGTAAGGTGAAACAATTCTATGAAAAATGCCTATCGCATCAACCATAAGCTTGAACCCGGGCAATACAGACTGGAGGATGTTTTTACGGATATCCGCACTTATGATATTCTGTCTGCCATTTTTGCTGACGCGAAAGAAATCTCAAGAGTCATGGAGAACATTAAGGTGATTATGGTGGACGAGCCATATGAGATGTTTGTAGATAACAATGACGGTACCATTTACATTGGCCTGAAACACTTGCGCTGCTCCCCCGAAGAGATCTTATATCTGGATATCACTCACGAGTTGTGCCACGTTAAGCAACATCTGCAAGGACGAAATCTTTACGATGAGAGGGTGGCTTACGTGGATCGAGAAACCGAAATAGAGGCCTATCAAGTAACCGTGCGAGAGGCCCGCCGCATTGGCTTGAACGATGATGCCATTTCCAATTATCTCCGCGTAGCGTGGATCACGCCTGAGGAGCACAAACGGCTTGCTCGCAGACTGAATGTCATCACTTGCTAGAGAACGAAGTTTATTTGGCACCAAATGTAAAGACTTTTTAAGCACTTCTTCCTGTAATCCACAAACCGTCAACCTTTGCAAATATATTGGACTTCAATCAGTAATCAACACAAACCACATTTTAAATTTTATGTATAACATTCTCTTGACATACGAGAACGCCATTTCTATACTTCATGCCTCAAGAGGAAGTTCTTATCAATATAATGGAGGTGAAAAATGTGGGATGCTTCAAAGTGTGATCTATGTGGCAATTGTCTGGTAAAGTGCCGTTATGTCGATTACGATAAGGACAAGGCCGCAAGTGAGATAAAACTTCTAATGGAGGGGAAAGCGGCTGATATCCTGGACAAATGCATTACCTGCAATGCATGCTTTCAGTCCTGCCCAACTGGGGCTGATCCGGCGAACCTTATTTACAAGATGCAGGAGAAGATCGGAAGTCCTATCTCCGTGAGCTTTAAACCTATTATTGATTCAGTGATAAAGGCGTTTGAACAAGGCAGCAGGGATGTCCAACTGATTGAAGGAGATCCTGACAAACCTGCTCTATCTTTTGATTCCTTTCCATTCACCCAGTTTCCAGAAGGTACGCTCGAAAGCAGGATGTTCAAAGGCATGACCGTGGTACGAGGAAGAAAGTTCGCATCTCTTGTCGGAATGGCCCACATGGGCGGAGAGAGCCTTGCCGAAAAATATGGTAAAAAGGTGATTGATTCACTGGCTGAACTGGGCAAAGATATTGTTTACCTTCATAATGAAGGATATATTCTGGCTCACATTAAAGCCAAGGAACTTAGTATTAATGTGCCCTACAATTATTTGCATCTATTTGAATATATGCGTGACTATCTTATGAAAAATCAAAACGACATTATAAAGCTGAATAAAAAAGTTGCCTACCAGCCGAACTGTGCCGTAAGATGGTTCCCTCAACAAAATGTTTGGCTCAAGGAAATCTTCGATCTTATAGGCATAGAACGCGTTTCAAGAACATATGAGGATGTGAATGCCCTGTGCTGCGGAGGGCCGGCCCTCTTCGTAAATAGAGAGCTTGCCATGAATATTCAGGAGAAAAACATTAGAGACGCGATGGATAACCATGCCGAGGCCATAATAACGATTTGCCCTATGTGCGATATTGTGATGCGTGATCAGACTGCAAAGGCTGGTTTGCCCAAAATATTTATTACCGATCTTTGCCGTATGGCCTTGGGTGAGGTATCATGGCCTAAAAGCTAGAGTATTACTATTTTCGTTGTTCGAGAAATACTCTGGTACATTGATTAATATATGAAAAATTTCTTTTTTCTCATAATGCCACCTTTCAACCAGTAATCATCAATTCAGACGACTTCCAAATACTGTGGATAAGTAGGTGAAGTCCACAACAGAGATAAGACGTAATTGGACAATGTATGTCAAGTCAAGAATAGGTCAGGACAGTTAAATCCATTTATTTTGAATTAACTGAAAGCCATTCATCCTGCACCAATTGATTTATCAAACATGTAATATTATTGTCTGTAACTTCACCAGTTAATTTAACTCGTCCTGAAGGACAATTAAAAAATGTGCATGTTAACGAACCATTTTGAGATACCCGATACTCTTTTTCTTTTATGTTTGGCGCAATAACTTTTAATGTCATATCCGACCCAAATTCTTCGGTCAATGGGAGGATTGGCGTTAAAATAAACAATGATGCTCCGATAAAAAAACCTTTTACGAAATTAAGAAACGTATTGTTATGATAAGTTTCATTTACGGTTAGGGTTAATTCATAAAATGGTTCTTGTGGCCTCTTTCCTCCATTCATAATTGATTCTATGTTTGAAAATATTTTTGATTCCTGTAATTTCCCAATTATTCTTTGAGGAAATGTGGAGGAAACATTTTGGCCAGCACCGTCAATATTTGCTGTTATACTTACCAAATATGCTGTAGGAAGGTTTTTTTGATTAGAGATTACATGGTCAGCATTTGGTTGGTCTTTGTTTAGATTAGTAATGGCATAGCAACAAGAGAAAAGTAGTATTATGAGGCATAATAATAAATGAAGCGATTTAGTATAAATTTTGTTCACTTTATTAAATCCTCCTTTTATATGGTTTCATTTATTGACTTTTACACTTAGGGCGCATTAAAATCAAGGCGTTTCGTGAATTGTAACATCTATCTCTTATTAATATAATTTGCTGGTTATTAGAGTGGAGATAATGAAAATGGAAATGACAATACGTGAACGTAGTTTGCTTGAAGCCAATGGGCAGAGGTTTAAAGAATATCTTGCCGGAATTTACCCTTCGTTGAAGCAATACAAGCCATTGACATCTAAAAATGAAATAGCAAACTATATTCCCCTTGATTATGTAAACAGACTTCTTTGGCATTATAAATTGTTTGATGAAATATGTAAAAAGCCGTCAGGTTTAAGAAAATATCCCAACACTGAAATAACAGACATAAAGAGAATATTAAGAGAGCTAAAACGTAAAAACTGGCTTCAAGGTTCTGATGATTCTGAAATAGCAAGTTTAATTTTAGATAAATTTATGAAAAGCCCAGAGGGGATTAATCACAAAAAAGCGAAAACTAAAATAGATGCCATCAATAGACACGGTGGTCAATGGCCTGATTATGCATTGCACTTTATCATCTACTTTTTAGTTGAGTATCTGAAAGAAGCTACTGGCAAACCAAATTATGAGAGGGTAGCTGTTTTAATCAATGAACAAACCAACCATACTTTTACCTTTCTTGAAATTCAGAAAAAATATGATCGCATAAGACGAAATCACAATAAGCTGTGGACGCTATTCAATATTTTGCGTTATGCCTATTTTAAAGATTATTTTGATAAATTATTTTCATATAAAGATTTCCAGCCTGAATTAAATGCAGATTTTGTTAAATATTGTTTACCTGAATTTATCGATTTTTACCCACCAAAGAAGAAGCAATTCCTTATTGGAAATCAGACACAACCTGCCTGAAAACAGTGAAATATTTCTGAAGTTGTACCTTAGATTAAAACTACAAGCGGCATTAATATAGAGCCAGACTTGAAAAGGTCTGGTTTTTTATTTTTAACAAAAAAGGAGAAAGAAAAATGAAACAAGCAAACGTAAAAGTCCCTATCTTAGACATTCATCTTTCATCTTATTTATCACTTCAGGGCATAGAACCGGAACTCACAAAACAAGGCACCCGTGTTGTCTTTGAGTTTCCTGCAAGCTCGGAGGTAACAAAACTGACAAGGACATATAATGAAAATCCCTCCGTTAAGATTCTTGACTTTGTTCATCACCTGAGAAAGCTCCGTTCTCAAATGCTTAACGCTCGATAAACAGAACTGAGGTGAATGGAAATGGGAAGAAACAAGACAGAGAAACTTGGGTATAAGTTTGTACCAGTACCTACCGATATGCTTGAAAGCAAGGCATGGGAAAATCTCACTAACGCTGCAAGAGTTGCCTACATCCATATTTTTAAGAAATTCTTTTTCAACTACAAAAAACCAGTATCAACAACTTATAACGAAATGGAACGGTTCATGACGAGATACACTTATGCAAGCGCAATAAGACAACTTGAAGAAAACGGATTCATTGAAAAGACACAAAAGGGGGGAATATTTCGCAGAAGAAACTATTTCACAGCATCAGAAGGATGGAGACAGACAGGCAAAGAAGAGACCGACATAAATAAACATATAACTGGCATATCTATAAATGGTAGTCAAATGCACACCCTGGAATCAGAAAAAAAAGGGTCAACAAGTACGCAAATGCATACCGTCGATCTACAAAAGGATAGCTGACAGTATGCAAAGCACTACCGTTGACGGTATGCAAATGACCACTTGAAATTAACGCATAAAGGAAAAATATCTTGAGGGAAAAGGGGCAAGTAATAAGAGTTAATTGTAAAAGGTGCGATAGGATAATGGCTAAATGGCAGGGGTCGAAAGAAGACGAAGAAGTTCATCCATTCTTTTATGATAGAATCTGTGGTTTCTGCATAACCGAAGAAGATATAAATTTTTGCAAGCGTACAGGAGGATTAATTATGGCAGACAATAAAGGGTTAAACGGCATATTCACCTATAATTCTGAAAGCATAAAATACAATAAATTTATTTTTGAAGCGGAAAAAGGTGTGATGGGTAATATCTTCATCCCTAAAGACATTAGAGAGATTCCTTCACAAATCATTTTACACAGTAGCATGAAAAGGGGAAATGAAAAATGACCATGCAAAGTCGTATAATGGAAATTAATAAATATGGGCTTAAAGCCATAGGCAGAAAAGAAATTTATTCTCATCTAAATGGGAAGCATCTTACAAGAGGCGAAGCAATTCTGGCAAAATGCTACGAGTGCAATGGTTACTATGCTAATGGCAAAGCTGATTGCAAAATTCCAGTATGCCCTTTGTATAATTTCATGCCTTATCGGCAGGACGGCAGTGATAATGCTTGAAAATCAATTCTTTTGGTCTGGTGAAGCCTGTACAGGGTGTTGGAGCAATTCAATTATCGAAGGCATATAAAACATTGACCTATGAGTATTTGACTTTTAATTTGAGGCAAGATGAAAGCAGAATTAAACATACCGCAAGAGCTTGTTGACCAGATTGCAGATAGAGTCTTGGAAAAAATGTTGCCAGTATTGGAAGCATGGCATGAACCGGATCAATATCTAAATGTTGACGAGCTATCCATTATGCTTCGCAAATCTAAAGCCCAAATCTATCAATGGGTGAATAGTGCAAGTCACGGCCTCTCTAACTTTCCATATCAAAAAGCAGGGCGGGCGTTACGCTTCTCAAAGAAAGAGGTTAAAAATTGGCTAAAAAGCAATAAAAACGGTTAGAAACTCGTTAGAAGCCTTTTGTAACTATTTGATAAGTATGCATAATATGAATGAACATAAATCTCTAAAGCTGACATTCAAATAAGTATACACATGAACAATGTTCATGTGTATATTAAAGCCATGAAGACGAAGAAATGGACACCGGAAGAAATCAAGGAATTCAGAAAGAGGTTAGGACTCTATCAGAAGGACTTTGCTCCGATGATAGGAGTAACAGAGCGTTATGTCATTTATCTTGAAAAGGGGGTGAGGCAGGCAAGCAAGACATTAAAAATTTTATTGTCTATGATGGAAAAACAAGGAAACGAAAAAGGAAAGGAGAAAAAAAATGAAAGGTAGCATTCAGAAAAAGGGCAACACCTATTATGCTGTCCTTGCCATCAATGGTAAACGCAAATGGCTAAAAGGTGGTAGCACCAAGAAGGATGCTCAAAGGGTGCTAAATGAGAAACTACAGGAAATTGATATTGGTACTTATAAGGAAATACCAAAAATATCTTTTGGGGAATTTGTCGAAATATGGAAAAGGGATTACGTAAACATATCTTTCAAATCATCAATAAAAAAATCATTTTACGATATTCTCGATAGATTGCTAATTCCTATGTTTTCAAACTCTCAGCTTAACAGCATACAAACCGGACAGCTACAGGCGTATGTTTCAGGAAGAGCAAAGACTGTAATGCCTAATACCGTAAGGAATGAGGTCACAGTTATTAAGCTGATTTTTAAGTATGCAATGAGATGGGGTTATATAAAACACAATCCAACAGAAAACCTTGACAGACCTAAGATTGAAAAGCCAGATATTGAAATCTTATCACCAGACGAATTTGAGTTATTCATAGAAAAAGTAGAAAGACCATATAAGACTGCCTTCTTAACGGCTTTTTTAACTGGTCTTAGGGCAGGCGAGCTGTGGGGGCTTCAATGGACTGATGTCGATTGGAATTCAAAACAAATCCATGTAAAACGGTCATTATGGCATCATGAATTCCAAAAACCTAAAACAAAGAACTCAACGAGAAAGATTGATATGACAGATAGGCTTGTTAGAGAGCTAAAACAATGGAAATTAGCTTGTCCTATCAATAAGCATGATCTTGTTTTTCCTTCACCTGAAGGTTGCCGGACAATGCACACGAATGTAATGAACCGTTTCTTTTATCCGGCACTCAGAAGGGCAGGACTCCGGCAAGTATCTTTTCACTCGCTTAGACATAGCAATGCTAGTTTTAGGATTCAGGCAGGACAGAATATTAAATACATTCAAAGTCAGCTTGGACATGCAAGCATTAATATGACGATGGATGTTTATGGACACCTTTTTGATGACCTTGATTTCAATAGAAGACAAGTTGATTTATTGGAATCCGTTAGAAAACCGTTAGAAAACCCACCTACGTTGAAATACGCTTCATTGTAAGTCCGTGATTTATAATGGAGCGGGCGACCGGGCTCGAACCGGCGACGTCCAGCTTGGGAAGCTGACATTCTACCACTGAATTACGCCCGCTCAGATAAAAAACCTTGAACAGCGGAATTTTATTCAACTAACCCTTTTTGTCAAGGTGTTTTTGTTAATTCATTTGCTGATATATAGATTTCCAAGATTCGATCCACGTTAAAAATGCGTTTTTGCCTGCGTGTCAGGCAATAGGCACTGAGCCCTACAAAAGGATGTCCGCTATATTCCATTGCTCCGACAAACAGCGGACGGATCATCCTGCGCGATTTTTCATCTTTTGCTTTTAAATAAAGAATTTCTAAATTTTTCTTTTCTTGGATGGCGTAATTGATCATTTGCAACTTGTCCTGATGGGAGCATTTTAGTTTCGCCTTATCGTATTGAATGCGCGTAAGAAATTTAACAACTTGCCAATCCATCAAAACATGGCTCTTTTTTAATGGGTGTCTCAACACCATGCCTTCAAGCGTTGTGCAGCGGGAAAGGGCCACATACATCTGCCCATGAGCAAAAGTGCCCCGCCCCACATCAATAACGGCTTTTTCAAAAGTTTTCCCCTGACTCTTGTGAATGGTAACGGCAAAGGCTAACCGGACTGGATACTGAGTAAACGAACCGACACTTTCCGATGTCAATTCGCCGTTCTTTAAAAAAAAGTGATATATTTCCCAAGTATATGGACTAATTTCGACTGTTTCGCCGTTATCCAGTTTGGCCGTGATTATTATTTCGCCTTCATCATCCTCAAACCCCAACACTTTGCCGATGGTGCCATTAATCCACCGCCCATAGGCATCATTATTTAAAAGCATTATCTGAGCGCCTTTTTTTAGCTTCAACTCTTCGGCTGTCGGCATGGATTCTTTGCCAAACTCTCCTTCAACTAATCCCCGCGCTTTCCATATTTTACCGGGCAGTTGGGCAAGCCGCTGTTCATTGATCTGATCGGACATATCGTTAGTGCTGGTAAGCGAAATATAAAAATCATCGGCAGACACTTCAAAAGACGAATCACAGCGTTTATTAAACAGCGCGATATCTTCATCAGTTATGGAGTTATTGCGAATAGCGTTGAGAAGGCGGACAAAATCGTTATCTTTCTGCCGATAAACCTTTTCCAATTCGACAAATTCCATATCCAGTTGATCAATGATTTTTGCGCTGAAAAAATAAGGGCTGTCATAGAGAGATTTGAAAATTTCGCGCTCAGTGCTGGTGACAACAGGCGGTAATTGATAAAGGTCGCCTATGAAGATCATCTGCACACCACCAAAGGGGTGTTTGGAATTAGGACCGTTCAGGCGCAAAAATTTATCGACACAATCCAGCAAATCAGCCCGCACCATGGAAATTTCATCAATGACGATAGTCGTCAACTTTTTATAGATAGATGTCTTTTCTTTGCCGGTAGCCCTTTTTTTCTTGATGGCGGCAGGCGTTACACCCGGTTTGAAATGAAAAAAGGAATGAATTGTCTGCCCGCCCACATTAATGGCGGCAACACCAGTCGGCGCCAGAATAACGACGTTCTTTTTTGTGTTGTTATGAAAATAATTCAGCAGAGTTGATTTGCCGGTGCCGGCCTGTCCCGTGATAAAGATACTTTTATCCGTCTTCTCCATCATATCCAGCGCGCACTGGAATTCGGGATTAAAATCAATCTTCACAGGTTTTTTTGTTTTAGTCATGTTTTTTCCATAAAAGAGTGCCTATCCATAGGCACAATTCCCCTTGGGATTCAATAATCTTTATTTTTATTACAACGTAAAATTGGTCAATGAACGTAGACCTGATAATATATAACATTATCGGGCTCCATAAAAAAACTTGTAAATATTAAAAACAGATATATTTATGTATATGCCATCGTTTAGCATTACTATTATCAATAGGGACAATAGATGATGTTGAATTTTAAGATACTTGCCTGTACACGAAAAGATATCTAATTTTTAGTTGAGACTATCCGAAAATCCTTCCGGAATGTAGCCCAGCGTTTTGGTTTGACACAAGAAAACGCCCCTCTCTCTCCATCCATCCAACTGCACATATAACTGGATTAAAGCCAACATAAATCATGGAGTCACCTATTTCATCATGGAGAACGAAAATCAAATTGCGGGGTATTGCTTACGAAATGCAAGTCCAAATGTATTTTATCTTGAGAGACTTGCCGTGCTTCATGATTAGAGACAACGAGGCTTTGGCAAAGCATAAGTTAATCATGTTTTATCAAAAACCGGACTCCTCGGAGCCAATTGCGAGAATATTAGAATCATCGCGTAACATACCAAACTGAAGAACTGGTATAGAAAAGTCTGATTTGTTGAAGGAGAAAACAAAATTTTTCTCAATTTGCCTTTCCGCGTCACCTTCATGTCTTACAAATTAGAATAATAAATACCAAAGATAATAACGGCCAATACCGTTTAGATTTCAAAGGATAACGCGGCGACAAGGAGGCGGCTCCGCAGGCGTTATAATACGTCGAGGAAGCCAACGATACAGACAACAAAGTTAGCCGAAGAAATTTAGACGGGTATTACGGTATTAAGGTTTTTTCCCGATATATAGACAGGCAATGCCGAAAGTGCGGGGATATATTTTAACTTCGGACATACCGGTTTCCCGCATGAAGGCGGCAAATTCTTCGGGTGAAGGAAAATTCATGATTGAATCGGCAAGATAGTAATACGCAGCGGCATTTTTAGAAAATATTTTTGCCAGCAGAGGAAGAAGGTAATTGAGATAAATATAATAAAATAATTTGAAAAAACGGTTTTGAATAAAAGTCATTTCCAGAATCATTATCTGTCCCCCAGGCACTATAACTCTCAGCATTTCCCGCAGCGCGTCCGCCCTTCCGGGAATATTTCTAATCCCAAAAGCCATTGCCGTAACGTCAAAAGCATTTTCGCAAAAAGGCAGATTCAAGGCATTCCCCTGAATAAGATTTATCCGGCTTAAGAGGCCTTTTTTCTTTACCTTGTCATTTCCCATTTTCACCATTGGAAAAACAAAATCAACGGCGGCAACAGATATATTGCGGTGCTCAAGACAGGTGTTGATTGATAAATCTCCCGTACCGCAGCAAATATCCAGAAACCTATTGGTTTTGAAGAAATCCATTTTTTTAATCGCGAAACGGCGCCAAGCAATATCGCGGCGCAAGCTCAGCAGGTGGTTTAAAAAATCATATCTGCCGGCAATGGTCGAAAAGACTTCTTTGACCATGCCGACACGTTGTGCGTCACTAATGGCTTTTACCGAAGGATACTTCTTGACTGTTGATTTTTGCATTTACAAAATTTCCTTTACCGCCAAGGATATAGAATAATTTACGGTCAATTCAAATCTCTAATCAGTCCTTTTTCCTGAAATATTTTTATAACAGCGGCTGAGTTTTCGACGGTAAATCCAATACCCCACCATTTATCGCAAATATACACGAAGAAAATCTTGTCGCGTTTGTATCTCTGGAAATCCCTGGGAAACCAGATATGGAGATCTCCCGTTCCATGAAAGCAGAATTTACCATTCCAAACGGAAGGCTTTTTGACGATGATTTTTTCAATATAGAGGGAAATAATAATTTATCGAGTTCAAAAATATCGTAACATTTGAATAAAATACTTTCGCCAGTAATTGTAGCCAACCAATCAGAATAAATTGTCTCAGCAACCAATTATTTTCACTCTATATCAAAACAAATTTAATTATTTACCGCGCACAAGAACAGAATTGGCGTGAGCATCTAGTCCTTCCATCTGGGCAAAGTGAGCTGTTTGCCTGTTCAACCTTCTAAATGCTTCCTGTGAAAAGGAAAGGACGCTCATACGTTTATAAAAATCATAAACACCCAGCCCAGATGAAAAACGAGCCGTGCCCCCAGTTGGTAAAATATGATTTGTGCCAGCCAGATAATCACCTAATGCCTCCGGCGTAAAAGAGCCTAAAAAAACGGACCCGGCATTTCTAACTTTCCCTAAAATCTTCGCGGGATGTTCCACCATTAATTCTAAATGCTCGGGCGCGAAGAGATTGGCGATATCCAAGGATTCATCAACACTTTCCGTAATAATGATAGCGCCGTATTTATCCAGTGATTTCTCTATTATTGTGTTCCGTGATAAATTTTTTATTTGCCGATTAATTTCCTGCGATACCTTGCCGGCAAAATTTTCAGATGTTGTTAAAAGAACAGCCGCCGCCATTTCATCATGTTCAAGTTGCGCCAGCATATCAGCCGCCACAAAATGAATCTTTGCCGTGTTATCGGCAATGACGACTACTTCACTGGGACCTGCAATCATATCTATATCTACCTGACCGAAAACCAGTTTCTTAGCCGCGGCAACGTAAGCATTTCCCGGCCCCACTATTTTATCCACTTGGGAAATCGTTTTTGTACCGTAAGCCAGAGCCGCTATCGCCTGCGCGCCGCCAATCTTGAATATGCGTTTTACTCCGCATGCCTCGGCCGCCGCAGCAATAAGAGGATTAAGTTTACCGTCTTTGGCCGGACTGACCAGAATAATTTCTTCCACTCCGGCAATACGCGCCGGGATTGCCGCCATAAGCAATGTCGAAGGATAGGAAGCCTTCCCTCCTGGAGCATAAATGCCGATGCGCCGCAGAGGTAAAATACGCTGACCCAATTCTACGCCTTCTTCTGTTTTAACGGACCATCCGTGTGTTATTTGATTGTTATGATATTTTTCGATGCGTCCAGCCGCCAATTTAATAACTTCCATATCTTGTGGTTTTACTAAAGACAGCGCGGCTTTTATTTCCGAGGGCGTTACTTCCGCCGTTGCCGCGGTTAATTCATGGCCATCAAATTTGGCTGTATATTCAAATAAGGCTTCATCACCTCTGGTTGCAACATCGCTTACAATCTTAGCCACGGATGATAAAGGTTCAAGAGAATGGGCGCCGCCCCTGAGACGCAATTCACGGAAAAAATCTTTAAACTCAGCAGCGTTGGATTTAATTATTTTCATTTATTTTACCCTTTTTATATCCGCTCCCAGGGCGGAAAATTTCTTCTCTATTGTCTCATAACCGCGATCAATATGATAAACGCGGGAAATCTCCGTCGTGCCTTCGGCAACCAGCGCCGCCAAAATCAGTGAAGCCGAAGCCCGCAAATCCGTAGCCATCGTTTGCGCGCCATGCAACATCGTCACTCCCCGGACAATCGCGTTGCCGCCCTGAATGACAATATCAGCTCCCATGCGCAATAATTCACTGACGTGCATAAAACGGTTCTCAAAAACAGTTTCGGAAATTACGCTTAACCCACTGCCAATGGCCATGTAAGCCATTATCTGCGCCTGCAAATCAGTAGGGAATCCAGGATACGGCAGCGTTTTAATATCAACGCTATTAATCTTTTTAGCAGAAGATACTTTAAGTCCGTTTTTAATCGGCGAAATCTTCATGCCCGTATCCCGCAATTTGTTTACTAATGATTCCAGATGTTGGGGATTACAACCGATTACATTTATTTCACCGCGCGTCATACCCGCGGCAATCATAAATGTTCCGGCTTCGATGCGGTCGGGAATAATCGAAGCTTCCGTAGGTTTAAGAGAAGTAACACCAGTTATCGTAATGACATCCGTTCCGGCTCCGCTGATTTTCGCCCCCATGCCTTTTAAAACTTCCGCCAGATTGACAACTTCCGGCTCGCGCGCGGCATTGTTAAGAACCGTGGTGCCATGGGCAAGAGTTGCCGCCATCATGATATTTTCGGTGCCAGTTACAGTCTGTATGTCAAAATAAATATCCGCTCCTTTTAATCTTTTAGCCTTCGCTTCAATATAGCCGCTGTTCAGTTCGACATGGGCGCCCATGTCTTCCAACGCTTTGAGGTGCAGGTTGACCGGCCGTGCGCCGATAGCGCAACCTCCGGGCAGGGAAACACGGGCAATGCCCATCCGGGCTATAAGCGGACCCAAAACCAGAACGGACGCACGCATGGTTTTGACTAAATCATAGGGCGCATCGCAACTGGTAATTTTATCGGCATTGATCCGACAGGTTTCGTTGCCATCAATTTGTGCCCCCATATTTTTTAAAAGCTTTTTTATTGTTTTAATATCCACAAGATCGGGAATATTATAAAATGTATTTGTTCCCTCTGTCAGCAGCGCCGATACCATAACTGGCAACGCGGCATTTTTTGCCCCACTGATCTGAATATCTCCATAAAGCGGCTTGCCGCCTTCAATGACTATTTTATCCACTTACTTTTCTCCTTGCCTTAATTACGCGCGGCAGGCCCGCGTAATCACACCGCATTTCAATATTATTATAAAAACCGGATGTTTCCATGATCTGTCGAACGTCTTTTTCCTGTCTAGCTCCAATTTCCAACAAAAGCCAACCATTTTTTTCTAAATAACCTTCCGCTTGATATGTCAATTTTTCGTAAAATTCCAGGCCGCTTTTACCGGCTAGCAGTGCTTCGCGCGGCTCGAACGATCTTACACCTTCCGGCAATTCTTCATATTCCTGGGCACCAATGTATGGCGGATTGGAAGCTATTATATCAAAAATACCTTCCACCGGCTCCAATAAATTTCCCTGCCTGAAATCAATATTATTTTGTATCTCCAAACTGCGAGCGTTTCTGCGAGCAACATCAAGCGCTGCGAAAGAAATATCAGTGGCCATTACTGAGGCGTGAGGTATCTCGCAGGCCAGAGCGATGGCTATCGCGCCGCTTCCCGTGCCTATATCTAAAATATTAATCCGGGTTGATTCATATTTTTTCACGACATTAAGTATTTCTTCTACAATGACTTCCGTATCCGGCCGAGGAATCAAAACATCTTTGTTTACTTCCAGGGCGAATGTCCAGAATTCCTTGCGCCCAACAATATAGGCTACCGGCTCCCATCGTAATCTTCTGTTGATTAGTTTTTTAAATGAGGCCAGTTGCGTTTGGTCTAGCTGCATCTCCGGATTTTTGAAAAATTCGAGGCGGTCGCAACCGAGACAAAAAGAAAGCAAAACCTCAGCGTCCAGTCTTGCGGAAGGAATATCCGCCGCTTCCAGGGTTTTGGTTGACTCATTGAGAATATCGTGGACAATCATGGTGTTATTTCCAAGCTTCTGTTTTTTCAGCCGCGCAGCCCCGCGTATGCAGGGCATGATCAACTTTCAGAATATTTACTGCGGAAAAATAAAATGTTGCAAAAAAAATGTCAAGTTTTATAAATCCAAATCATTAATATTTGAAAATGTTTCCATAATTGAAGCTCTCTGCGGTTAGCTGTGGAGAATCTTCGATTCTTAAGGAACTATATGATTCAGTAATAGCTTGCTACCCCGCAGTAAGCGAAGGTGTTTGATCGCTCACGAATCCGACGAATCGTACGGTAAGCAGTAAATTTTTAAATTGCTGTTATCCGGAGACGCTGAACAACATTGACTTGTAGGAATAGGCAATAATTTTGGGGTAACTTATTGGGGAGACATAATTATGATACCAGGCGCAAGTCATATGGAACAATTCGACGGTTGGTTCGTTAAACCAATAGAAAAACTTAAAGAAATTCCGGAAAGCGATGGGGGTTTTTTAGCCATGCCAACCGCGCTCTTCCTTAGCGAAAGATATTATCGCGCTTTGACGGATACTCTTCACCGAAAGAGAGACGATTGAACCATTCAAGATTGAAGCGGCAAAAGATTTAGGGCTTAGTCTGGATGATTTTAAAGGCTTTTTAATTGTATATCGAAACAGTGTACAGCATCAGGGAACACCTAAAAAATACATTGATAAAAATGGAATAAAATACGTCTCGCAAATTTCCGACGAATTCAATGCGAGTCTGAAAATCTACAAAACAAACAGTCACATACGTGGAATAAGACTAAGCGTATGGAAGTTTACAGACCTTATCATAAATAAGTTTAAGACTAATCCGGCATTTTTTCAAAAAACAATCGCACGCACATTCCCCGAGGTTAAGTAAATCAGCAATAATAAAGTCAGGTCTTGATGGTTTGCTGCGCAAATATCTTGTTAATTATTATAGCTGAAATCATCAAAATGAACTTTATTCTTCCATATCCAAAACTCCGGCGCCCCGGCAAGCGCGTTGGCGGTGCAACTGACCGGTTGCTCCTGGTCTTCAACTTTGGAAACACAAATGGCGCGCAATAAAAAACATAATACTGGTCAGATAAACAGCACTAAAGACTATAAAAATACAGCCTATTTCAATAATTCCGCCTGGTGGTGAGATGATAACGCGTCAAGCATTGCTCCGATATTGCCATTGATGAAACTGTCGAGATCGTAGCGGGTCAGATTAATACGATGATCTGTGATGCGTCCCTGCGGAAAGTTGTAGGTGCGGATACGTTCAGAGCGGTCGCCGCTGCCTACCTGGCTTTTGCGCACCTGCGCCTGCTCGGCATTTTGTTTTTGAACCATAGTATCCAGAAGCCTCGCCCGTAATACTTTCATTGCCTTGACCTTGTTCTTAAGCTGGGATTTTTCGTCCTGACAGGTAACAACAAGTCCCGTCGGCAAATGAGTTATTCGCACAGCCGAATCTGTTGTATTGACGCTCTGGCCACCATGGCCAGTGGAACGATAAACATCAACACGTAATTCATTGGGATCAATATTCAATTCTACTTCCTCCGCTTCCGGTATGATGGCCACAGTTACCGCCGATGTATGAATGCGTCCCTGCGCTTCTGTGACCGGAACGCGCTGGACGCGATGAACGCCGCTTTCGTATTTCAGGCGGCTGTATGCCCCCTTCCCGTCGATTTGCGCTATAATTTCCTTAAAGCCTCCTACACCGCCTGAAGGCGAACTGCTGACCACTTCCACTCGCCAGCCTTGAGTTTCCGCATAGCGGGCATACATCCTGAATAAATCCCCAACAAAAAGTCCAGCCTCATCACCTCCCGTGCCCGCCCTAATTTCGAGAAAGACATTTTTGTCATCATTGGGATCTTTCGGCAGCAGCAAAACCCTGATTTTTTCTTCTAACTCAATTTTTTCCTGTTGCAATTGTGGCATTTCTTCTTTGACCATTGCTTGCAATTCTTCGTCATTTTCCTGTAGCAAGCCCATATTTTCATCAATACGGGCTTTGATTTTTTCATATTTGCGGATAGTTTCTACCAATTGAGTCAAATCCGCATGTTCTTTGGCGAATTTCTGATACATGCCCTGTTTGGAAACAACCTGAGGATCGCTCAGTTGTCCTTCCAACTCCCGGTAACGTATTTCAATGTCGCGAAGTTTATCGAGTATAATATCCATGTTATCTCTTGAAATTAAATATAGTAGTTTTTAAGGTAGTATTAAAAAAGACACTTTTATAAGTTCCTTCCAGTTTGGAAGGGTACCTACAAATAGTGATGCAGGATGGCATTAAAAAAATTGTCTGGCCGGCAAAGGAAAAGGCAGCCGGAAATGTATTTTTTCGATTTTAAACAACAAAAATGACCGGACGAAGTCTCCCTGGTATAAAAAAGATGGATTTTTTTCGTCATAAGGACATATTCCAATATCTTGGTTTTCCCTTTAATAAAATTTATTTAATTATTTTTTCGTTGTTTTCCTATTAGCTTCCTTGTTTGTTGTCTTTTTCACCTGCGGCATTTCCGCCTTAGGTTCATACTTCCTCTTGAATTTCTCAACACGTCCCGCAGTATCTAAAACCCTTTGCTTCCCTGTCATAAAAGGATGACAGTTGGAACAAATTTCTGTCTTGATATCTTTCTTGGTTGACCTTGTGTTAATCACATTACCGCAAACACAAGTGATTGTTGTTTCCTTATATTCCGGATGAATTCCTTCTTTCATGTCTTTTAATTTTCCTCCCTTTGCATTTATCTGCAATTGATTATTAACATTTTTTGCTTTATTTTAAATGTTTGAGGTGCCTTATAATATATGCGGCAAAAATTCAAGGAAAAACTCGAAAATCTGTTTTCCCGTGTTTACGCGTTCATTGAATCCAAAAATTCCTGATTAGTTTCCGTTTTTTTGATTTTGTTGATGATAAATTCCATTGCATCAACCGGATTCATTTCCTGTAATAACCTGCGCAATATCCAGACACGATTTAAATTTGCTTTAGGAATCAACAATTCTTCTTTTCTGGTTCCTGAACGTATCAAATCAAAAGCAGGAAATATTCTGCGATCGGCGATACGGCGATCCAAATGCAGTTCCATATTTCCTGTTCCCTTGAATTCTTCAAAAATAACTTCATCCATTCGGCTTCCGGTATCAATCAGAGCGGTGGAAATTATTGTCAAACTGCCTCCATTTTCGATATTTCTGGCCGCGCCAAAGAAACGTTTCGGTTTGTGCAAAGCATTGGAATCAACACCACCGGAAAGAACTTTCCCGCTGGGCGGAACAACGGTGTTATACGCTCGCGCCAGACGGGTGATGCTGTCTAATAAAATGACCACATCCTTTTTATGCTCAACAAGGCGCTTAGCTTTTTCAATCACCATTTCCGCCACTTGAACATGGCAGGAAGCCGGTTCATCAAATGTGGAAGCGATCACTTCACCGGAAACACTGCGTTGCATATCAGTTACTTCTTCTGGCCTTTCGTCAATTAAAAGCACCATCAAAACCACTTCTTTATGATTTGCGGCAATGCTGTGGGCAATGTCCTGAAGAAGGACTGTTTTACCAGCACGCGGCGGAGAAACAATTAATCCGCGTTGTCCTTTGCCAATAGGCGCGAATAAATCCAAAGTTCTGGTGGAGTAATTTTTAGGATCAAATTCCAGATTTAATTTTTCTAAAGGATAAAGAGGAGTCAGATTGTCAAAAAGGATTTTGTCGCGGGCTTGTTCGGGGCTTTCGAAATTTACGGTATCAACTTTTAAAAGGGCAAAATATTTTTCCCCTTCTTTAGGGGGACGAACTTCACCGGAAATGGTATCTCCGGTTTTTAAATTAAATCTTCTGATCTGCGAAGGCGAAATGTAAATATCATCCGGACTGGGCAGGTAGTTGTAATCCACGGCTCGTAAAAAACCAAACCCATCAGGCAAAATTTCCAATACTCCCGAACCGGAAATCACGCCATTTTGTTCCGCTTGAGTCTGCAAAATAGCAAAAATCAACTCCTGACGTCTCATAGCGTTAGCGCCGGGAACCTTTAACTTTTTACCCAAGTCGTTGAGTTCGCTAATAGGCAATCTTTTAATATCTTCAATGTTCATAAGCACTTCCTTACTTTAAATTATAATCGGATAACACAAGCGTCATCCCGATACTACATATTTGCCTTCGCTTTTACTACATGATTTTAAAAGAAACACTATAAAGATAATTAAGATTTTTAGTAGTTACGGATTAAATCTCGGCTTGTTATTTGAATACTTGAAACGCTCCAAAGGGTAGGGCTTAAATAGCCTTTATTAAGTGCGAAAAACTCTATATTAATATGGAGTAGCTGTCAAGAGATTTTATTATTTTCGTTAAAAACACTTAACCTGCTGGATTTATCAGTCATTACAGGATGAGATTAATCTATGCGTATCACGAAATCTTCTTCGCCTCTTCAACCAGCATTATGGGAATGTCGTCTTTTATTTCGTAGAGCAATTTACACTGATCGCAAATGATGCCCTTTAGCTTTTCATCAAAGCGAACCATCCCACGGCATTGTGGACAAATTAAGATTTCTAAAAGTTGTTTATTTAAAGTCATTCATCACTCCTTTGTTGATTTTTTCCACAGCGGCAAAAATTTGCGCAGGTGAGATATTTTCCATGCATTTTTTTGTCGGACATTTTTTAAAAAAACAGGGACTGCAGGGCAATTCTGTCCTGATTACTGTATGGCCGGAACCGTAAGGGCCAGTTCTTACCGGATCGGTTGGCCCAAAAAGAGCTATAACCGGAGTTCCCACAGCAGCGGCCAGGTGCATGGGACCGGAATCGGTTGATATCACCATTTTGGCTTTTTTGTACAGGCAGGCAAGTTCAAGCAATGATGTTTGCCTGCCTAAATTTATTTTTTCGGTAGTCATTAATGACGTTATTTCCTCAATAGGATCTTTTTCGCTGCAGGTAAAAGCCACTTTCACCTGCAGCTTATCATTAATTAAATCAGCTAAGCGGGCAAACTTTTCATTACTCCAAAGCTTTGTTTTCCATAAAGCTACAGGGTTAATGGCGATAAATTTTTTATCTTCAAGATTATATTTACGCAACAGATTTTGCACCTTTTCTTCCGCTTCCTTATTAGAAGGAAGAACAAACTGCGCCCTATCTACTTTGGCTCCCAGATAACGTGGGAAATCCAGATAGCGATCAATCGCGTGTTTATTCATGTCTTCAGGAATTTTTTCATTAAGAAATAAGCCGCTTAATTCCTGCAATGAATTATAACCCAGTTTTCTTTTTCCACGGCTGAGAAACACAATAATTGAACTTTTAAACAGGCCATGAAAATCAATCACCAGATCGTAATAACGCTGCCACAAAGCCTTTATAAAAGAATGTATCTCTTCCAGTGGTTGTCTGAATTGGCCGCTGCGGATATCTTTGTTCCATCTTTTGCGCCGTGAAACTAAAACAGAATCAAGATAAGGATGATTTTTAATTAAATCTGCCGCTGCTTCTTCCACAACCCAGGTTATGTGCGCATCTGGATAAAGCTGGCGCAGCGCGGCAAGAGACGGCAGAGTGTGAATAATATCGCCTATTGCGCTGAGTTTTACGATTAGTATGTTCACTTTCTGCCCTTTAAAATCCATTTTACAGCTTCCAGAATATCCGTGGCAATAAAATCAGGTATGTTCTGAGGCGTTGCTTTATCAGGACCATCATCCTGCAATAAACCTTGACCGAATCCGGTTTTTACTAAAATCCCTTTGACCCCCACAATTTTCGCCGCCTCCATATCGTTAAATCTATCTCCCACCAGATAAGATTTTGTCAAATCGATATTTAAATCCTGAGCCGCCTGCAGCAGCATGCCTGGAGCCGGTTTACGACATTCGCAAACTTGCCGGTAAGGCTCCAATCCTTCAGTGGGATGATGTGGGCAGTAATAAAAATTGTTTATGTATGCCCCTTTTTGACGCAGAGCGGTTTGCAGATGCTCATTGATTATTTTTACAAGGTCTTCTGTAAATAATCCTCTGGCCACACCAGCCTGGTTGGAAATTACCACTGCCTTCATTCCACTTTCATTTATCAACCTTATGGCTTCATAAGCGCAGGGAATTATCTTAAGCTTATCAAGGCTATCCAAATAGCCAACTTCTTCATTTATTGTTCCGTCTCTGTCCAGAAAAACAGCCGTATTTTTCTTCATTGATTCTTATCCCTATTATTTTGAAATAAATCTTGAGCAATACGTAAAACATCTTCCACAGAAATTAGCCTCATGCAACGAAAATCTGTCGGGCATGTTTTTTTCAGGCAAGGGCTGCAGGATACTTCCTGACGAACTATGATAGATTTGTTTCCCATGGGCGCAGTGGTGACAGGGTTAGTCGAGCCAAAAATAGCAATAGTGGGAATATTCAACGAACTCGCTATATGCATTAATCCAGAGTCATTGCTGATAAATAGACGTATTTGGGAAATTAAATAAATTGCTTCCCGTAGAGTTGTTTTGCCGGCAAGACTAATTAATTTCGCACGCGCCAGTTTTTGGATTTCCTGCGCTGTTTCTTCATCGGCCTTGCCTCCCATGATAATTACCTGTGCAGAA
This sequence comes from uncultured delta proteobacterium, assembly GCA_963811325.1. Taxonomy (GTDB): domain Bacteria; phylum Desulfobacterota; class Syntrophia; order Syntrophales; family Smithellaceae; genus Smithella. The sequence continues at coordinate 77,487 of CAWEQT010000002.1, read as the reverse complement.
AATTTTTCAGCGAGCCTGTCTGCAGTTGCGGCAAATCTATCGGGAAACCATTTTTTAGCAGCGCCATAAGTGGCTCCGGGAGCAATGCCAATTATGGCCTTCTTTGTTTCGGGTATAAATTTCCGCAAAACATTCCGGGCATCCAAAAGATTTATTTTTGTTTCCATGTGCATTTCACGATCAACGGGAACACAACCCAGAACCTTGACCATTTCCAGATAATAATCAATCTGGTGAATCTTTTTTATTTCTTCCGTGCGCCGCACGCGATGCGTCAGTAGAAGGCCGCGGTTATCAGAGTCGTAACCGGCGCGTATAGGAATCCCTGCCGAAAGGGAAATGATAGCGGCCTCTATGGCGTTCTGTAAAAGTATCGTTGCGTCAAATTTTTTCTCTTTGAGCGTTTGGGCAAGCCGGAATACCCCAGCCGGATTATCAAATTTATTTTCATAGATGATTATTTCATTAAGATCAGAAAAAAGTTTGTAAATATCGGCCACCCAAGGTTTTACCAGCATAGCAATATGAGCCCCCGGGTAAGTGGCGCGAATAGATGCCACCGCCGGCAACGTTAAGATAGCATCGCCAATCCAGTTAGTGCCACGAATTAGAATTTTATTTATACCTTCCCGCGGCAATTTTTTGATTTTATTAGAATTCAATTTATTATCCTATTTGTTTTGCCTGAGATAGCTTTGTTTTCCAACGCTGATGCACCCAAAACCATTGTTCCGGATATTTACGAATTTGATCTTCAATAATTTTAGTAAAATTCTGCGTATTGATCAGCACATCAGCATCACGATTCCCGCAGCTGACAATATCAACCTTCCTGCCAATTTCCAGTAAATATCTGCCATCGGACAGGCGGCGGGTAAATGCAGGCAGTACCGGAGCTTTTGTATACAAAGCCAATAAAGCCAGACCTGATGTTGTACAAGCTTCCCGTCCAAAAAAATCAATAAACACGCCATCATACCAGGAGACATTTTGATCAATGAGGAGATTAATCGTGGAACCTTTTTTCAATAGGCGAATTATCGGCCGCATGGCATTATCTTTCGAAAGTGAAATGTTACCGTAAGAAGCGCGAACACCGGTAATGGCTCTTTCTAAAAAAGGGCTGTCAAAAATGCGGTAAATAAAATTAAAGGGATGCGTCATTATTGTCAAAGCCGCATTCCCTATTTCCCAATTGCCAAAATGAGCGCCAAAAAGCAGTACACCTTTCCCTTCCTTATCAGCATCCTTAAAATTGTCCAGGCCTTCAATATTAATCAATAGATGTAAATTATCCTTGTTTAAATACGGAATGTCAAAAAAATCGGCAACAACAAGAACAGAGCTTGCATATGACTCTTTCGCCAGCCTGATAATTTCTTTTTGAGACTTATCGGGAAAAGCGCGTGTTAAATTATGAATGGCGATAAGCCGGTGCTTTAAAGAAAGACAGAAAAATAGTTTGGCTATAAAAACAGCGAAAATCCTTCTTAAGCCCACAGGAATATGTCTTAATGAATTTATTATTAATCTTTCTTTCATGCAGGAATCCTTGTAGTCAGCTTATTTTTTCGCCGCCGCGAGCTGAGCCAATATAAATTTTTTAAATGGTTCAGCGGAGGGAATAATCTCCAGCCCGACACTCAGCATGTAAATTATTTTTAAAAATTCGGGGAATTTCTGCAGGCGTGCGCCGTCTTTTTGAGTTGAAATAAGAAAATCAGCGCGGCAATCAATAAATCTGTCCTTGATTTTTTCCAATTCGCTTTTACTGTAACGGTGGTGATCCGGGAAGATATCAAATGACAAAACCTGCGCTCCCGCAGACAACAAAGCCTTTTTAAACGAATTAGGGTTAGCTATTCCACAAAAGGCGCAAACTTTTTTCCCAGCAAGAATGGAGACCAGCCTTTGCGCACTATAATCTCCCATGATAATATCTTTCGGCTTATGAATACTTCTAAAAACGGTAATATTTTCCGTCTGAATTAATTTCTCGATTTTATTGTTTGTTTGTTGGGCTTCATTGGCACGCGTGAACACAACAGCGCTGGCCCGGCCGATTTCTTTTAGCGGTTCCCGTAATCTCCCTAAGGGAAGAATATGATTGCTTCCCTGCAAATTCTGGCTATCTAATAAAACCAAATTAATATCTCTGAAGATTTGCCGGTGTTGCATCGCATCGTCACAAATGAGCACATTCACTCCGAATTGATCTATGGCTGTTTGTCCGGCAACTATCCTTTTAGTTCCGGTAATCACCGGAATGCCTTTTAGAACACGAGCAATTACGGAAGGTTCGTCTCCGGCAATTTCACTGTCCAGCAGAATTTTATGACCATCCGAAACAATATTAGCGGGATTGATATTCCTGCCCCCATAACCACGGCTGATAACCGCTGGCTTAAAACCGTTTTCTTGAAGCATTTGAGCCAGCATAATTACACAGGGAGTTTTACCCGTGCCACCGACAGTTATATTGCCAACACTAATCACAGGACAAGGAAGGGTTGCCTCTTTAAGTATCTTGTGATCGTATAGCCAATTGCGAAAATTAATAATAAAGAAATAAAAAAAAGACAGGATAGATGCGATTATTCTGACAGGGCTGTAACAGCTTGTATTTCTGTCATCATCCCATATCCTTTGCCAATTGATCATTTTTCTCATCACTTCCTTCATCTTTGAACTGCAAATTATACAGACGGGAATATTCGCCTTTTTTCTTAAGCAACGTTTCGTGATCCCCTTCTTCAATAATTTTCCCTTTAACTAACACAATAATTCTATCAGCATTTCTGATTGTAGAGAGCCTATGCGCTATGACTAAAGTAGTGCGGCCCTTCATAAGATTATCCAGAGCATCCTGCACTTCAATTTCGGCTTCCGTATCCAGCGATGAAGTGGCCTCGTCAAGAATTAAAATAGGAGCGTTTTTCAAAAGCGCCCGGGCAATGGAAATTCGCTGTTTCTCACCGCCGGAGAGTTTAGTGCCCAGTTCTCCAATATTGCTGTCGTATCCTTTCGGCAGGCGTACAATAAAATCATGAGCATTCGCCGCTTTGGCGGCATTGATGATGTCCTCTTCCGTTTTTTTTATATCGCCGTAAGCTATATTGTTCCTAACAGTATCATTAAAAAGAATGGTCTGCTGAGTTACTATAGCAATCTGTTTACGCAGAGATTGCAAGGAAACGTCTCTGATATCATAGCCATCAATGAGTATGTGTCCTTCGCTGACATCATAAAATCTCGGTATCAAATTAACCAGCGACGTCTTCCCTCCGCCACTCATACCCACAAACGCGACAACTTCACCAGCCTTGATCGAGAGGTTGATATTTTTCAGTACTGGTTTTTTGTCATAACAAAATGTCACACTGTCAATGTTGATGCTCTGGCCAACATGCGGCAGTATAACTGCATCGGGTTTATCTTCAATATCCGGCACGCGGTCAATGATACTAAAAATACGATCGGCGCCGGCAATGCCCTGATTGATCGTGTTATTGATATTGGTGAGCCGTTTAACCGGTTCGTAAAGCATCAGTAGCGCTGCAATAAAAGAGAAGAAAGTGCCTGGAGTGGAATTTCCGTGAACCACGTTGTACCCACCGTAAAAAATGACAGCAGCAATTCCCAATCCGCCAAGAAAATCCATAAGCGGGCTGGAAATGGCGTTTACGGAAATGGCGTTCATGTTATATTTAAACAGTTTTTCGTTTTCCGCGGCGAATCTTTTGTTTTCATATCTTTCCATGCCGAATGCCTTGACAATGCGGGTTCCGGAAATAGTTTCCTGTAAAAGGGAATTCAAGGTTCCCATGGTGATTTGGGTAGATGTTGTCAGATTGCGCATTTTTCGGCCAAACATGGCAATAGGGTAGATGGTCAGGGGAAAAACGACCATCGCGATGAGTGCGAGTTTCCAGTCGGTGTAGAAAATAACTCCTACCAATGATATCAGCATAAAGCTGTCTTTGACTAATGCTGTTATTGCCTCAGATGCAGCGGTTTGAACGGACTGAACATCATTGGTAATACGTGACATCAGCAATCCTGTGGGATGTTCTGCAAAAAAAGATAAGGATTGTTTCTGAATTTGTTCATAGAGTTTATTGCGCAAATCAGTAACAATGCGTAAGCCGATGGAGCTCATTAAAACGCTCTGTCCATAATTGCACAATCCTTTGAACAGGAAAATGGCGATCACAGCAAAGGGGATCCATTTCAGCGCGGCAATATTTTTACTGACAAATATTTGGTCAATGGCCGGTTTGGCAATCAGCGGCAGAGCGGATTGCAAACCTCCGGCAATTATCATGCAAATCGCAGCAAAGATAAAGCGCACATAATATTGCTTTGCCATTAACAATAATCTTTTAAAAGTTTCCATTGTTGTTCCTATATCATATCGTAGGCGATTTGCGCAGCTCTTCTTGCGGCACCGGGTTCGCCAAGTCTGACGCGGATTGCTTCCAATTCTTTTATCATTTCCTGTCTTCTTTCTCCATTTTTTAAAATAGACAGAGCCTCTATGGCGATACGCTTACCGCTGGCATCGCCTTGAATCAGTTCCGGCACAATTGTTTTTCCGGCAATAATATTGACCAGACCGATGTTTTTTACGTGAACGAACAATCTGCCGATGAAATAAGAAAGCAGAGAAATCTTATAAACTATAATCATGGGAATTCCCAAAAGAGCTGTTTCGAGCGTCGCTGTCCCTGAAGCAACCAAAACTAAATCGGCGCAGGAAATGACATCGTAAGTGTGGCCGGAAATTACTTTAACTTTTATATTTAACCTGGAAATAATTTTAGTTACGATTATTTCCTCAAGCGTATCGGCCAGCGGCAAGACAAATTGTATGTCCGGCATTTCCTGCTTTAATATTTGAGCCGCCCGTAGCAATTCCGGCATTAGTTTGCTGACTTCCGAGGGCCGGCTACCGGGTAAAATCCCTATCGTGATTTTATCTTCGGTAAGATCAAATTTTTTTCTCGATTCTTGTTTTGAATAATTTAGTTTTACCATATCCAGTAAAGGGTGGCCTACATAGTTTACCGGAAAACCCTTCTGGTGGTAAGTCTCTACTTCAAAAGGAAGGATAACCGCCATTTTGCTTACGGTTTTTTTAATTTGTCCGATTCTACTTTTGCGCCAAGCCCAAACCTGTGGACTGATATAGTAGAAAACTTTTATTCCTCTTTTCTTTGCGGCCTTGGCTAAAGGTATATTAAAATCAGGATAGTCGATCAAAATGACAAGATCCGGCCGGCGTTCATACAGTGACCTTTTCATCATCCCCATAATTTTTAAAATACTTCCTAACTTAGAAACAACCTCGGTCAAACCGACAACAGCCATATCCGAAGCGTTAGCCAGAAGTTCTACTCCCTCTTTCTGCAATCTGTTTCCGCCGATGCCGTAAAAATTCAACGACGGATCGACTTTCAACATTTCGCGGACAAGATTGGCGCCATGCATATCACCGGAAGCCTCACCGGCAACAATCATAATTGTTTTGTTTTTCTTGTTTACAGCTTTTATTGTCTGGATTGGACTTTTTTCTTCAAGAGACATGGTTAATAACATCGGCAATAAGCTGGATTTCTTCCTGGTTCAATTCCGGAAACATCGGCAGAGAAAGAACTTCCTGCGCGCATTTTTCGCATCCAGGCAGTTTTACTGAAATATTATATAACTTCAGAAAAACTTCCTGCTGGTGTAGAGGCACTGGATAATAAACAGCCGAGGATATATCTTTTTTTTGAAGAGCGTCTGCCAGAACATCACGATTTTTCGCGCGAATGGTAAACTGATGATAAATATGTTCACAACCGGCAGCAACAACAGGCAAAATTATATCCTTATTATTGATGGCCGCGCAATAAGCAGCTGCATTGTGACGGCGTGCCGCGTTAAACTGATCTATCTTTTCCAGTTTAACGCGAATTATAGCGGCCTGAATCTCATCAAGGCGGCTATTGTGACCGATTTCCTGATGATAATAACGCTTTGAACTGCCATGGTTACGTAACATTTTTACTTTCCTGGCTATTTCTTCGTTTTTCGTGATGACCATGCCGCCATCACCGTAACCAGCCAAATTTTTACTGGGAAAGAAACTAAAACAGCCGGCATCGCCGATAGCGCCAACTTTCCTGCCATTGTATTTGGCGCCGAAGGCCTGAGCGCAATCTTCAATCACTTTGAGATTGTGCTTTCGGGCTATTTCCATAATGGGCGTCATATCTGCAGGATGGCCGAATAAATGAACCGGAATAATTGCTTTCGTTTTCGCGGTTATTTTATCAGTAATCTGCTTGTAGTCCAGGTTATAAGTATCAAGACAAATATCAACAAAAACAGGCCTTGCTTTTAAAAGAGCTATTACTTCCGCCGTGGCAATAAAAGTAAAAGGAGTAGTAATCACCTCGTCGCCGTCCTCAATACCGCAAGCTCGCAACGCCAGAAGCAAAGCATCCGTGCCATTGGCTACTCCTATCGCGTAAGGCAGGCCATGATAAGAGGCAACTTCTTCTTCCAGAGCGCTGACATTAGGTCCGAGAATAAAACGTGTTTGTTCTAAAACGTCGCTGATTGCGGAATCAATTTCTTTTTTTAGATTGTGGTACTGTCTTTTTAAATCCACCATCGGAATCATTTCACATGCCCTCAGCAACTTTCATTTTTTTTATTATATCAATGGCCAGCTCCAGAGATTTGCGAGCGTCTTCGCCGGAAATAAGCGGTTGGGAGCGGTTGGTCACAGCGTTGATGAAGGAACGAATTTCTTCTTCCAGGGGATCGTGGCTTCCCACTTCGATATTATTTTGCAATATTTGTAATTGGCCGGCCTCATTTTTCCCTTTGCCTAAAGATAAGATTTCTCGTTTCTGACAATCCACTGAGTGATATCCTTCTGCCCCGAAGAAACGGATCTTTTGCATGGTCTTGACGCTTATACGGCTGGCTGTAATGTTGGCGATACAGCCCGAATTAAAAGAAATCCTCACATTGGAGATATCGATCTTATCGGAAAGGATTGGAACTCCAACGGCTTCGACACTGGCCATAGGAGAATCTACAAATTTCAGAATAATGTCCAGATCGTGAATCATCAAATCCATGATGACATCAACATCAGTACCACGCTCGAAAAACGGATGCAACCGGTGTGCTTCAATAAACATAGGTTTGGTGATGACTTTTTCCAGAGCCATAATCGCGGGATTGAATCTTTCGACAAAACCAACTTGCATGACCAATTTTTTTTTATTTGCCAGTCCTATTAATTCATCTGCTTCTTCCAAAGTCGCGCAGATAGGTTTTTCTATCAAAACATCGACACCTGCTGCCAAAAAATCTCTGGCGACCTTATAGTGCTCTCCTGTAGGCACAGCAATGCTCACGGCATCAACTTTATCTAACATGTCCCGATAATCAGAGCAGGCAATGCATTTATAAATATCGGCTGCTCTTTGCGCTCTTTCCGCAAGGGGGTCAGCTAAGGCGACGATTTCACAATTTTCCAGTTTCTGATATTTTTGCAGATGATAATTTCCCAGATGGCCAATGCCAACAACGCCTATATTAAATTTCTTTTTTTTCATGATTCTTTAACGGCAAACGCCTCTTTCCGAGTCTTTGATAAATTTTACAAAATGGTTTACTTCCGGCAAATCCTCTACTTCAGCTTCCACTTTTTTTATCGCGTCTTCCAGCAGCAGTTTGGAGCGAAAAATAATGCGATAGGCGTCGCTGATCGCTTTAATGGTTTTTTCGGAAAAATTTCTCCTTTTCAAACCGATAACATTCAAACCAAAAAGTTTGGCATGGTTCCCTTGAGCAATAGTATATGGAGGAACATCTTTAACAACGGCGGATGCGCCGCCAATCATGCAGTGTTCGCCAATACGGCAGAATTGATGGATTCCGGTAAGACCGCTGATAATGGCATAATCTTCAATGTTAATGTGTCCGGCTAAAGTTGCTGCATTAGACATGATAACGTTATTGCCTAACTTACAGTTATGAGCAACATGAGCATAAGCCATAATCAGGTTGTTGTTACCAATGATCGTTACGCCGATATCAGCGGTTGTGGAACGATGAATTGTTACAAATTCCCGGATGATGTTAAAGTTGCCGATAACTACCCGGGTTTTTTCTCCGCTGAATTTCAAATCCTGCGGTGGGGCGCCGATAGAACAAAACTGAAAGATACGATTGCCCTCTCCTATATGCGCATAATCATCGATAACGGTATGCGGCCCTATCACTGTGTTTTTTCCGATCTTGACGTCACTGCCGATGATACTGTAGGGACCTATTTCCACACCCTCTTCCAGATGGGCGTTGGGAGAGATAATTGCTGTGGGGTGAATTTTCATTTATCAAACCTTCTTACAAAAATTTATTTTTTAAGCTGGAGTTCATCCACTTTTTTCACAAGATTTTTCAGTGTCACTCTCATCTCAGGAAGCTTTACACGGCAAGCCTCAATCTTCAGCCATTCTTTAACAGGCATTTGCGGCGCTCCACCGACAATTTCACCTGACTTAATATCCTTATGAATTTTTGAGTTAGCTGCAATCATCACATTATCGCCGATATTAATATGCCCGACCATTCCTGTCTGTCCGCCAACCATTACACCTTTGCCCAGTTTAGTGCTTCCGGAAATTCCGACCTGGGCAGCAATAGCTGAGTTTTCACCGATAACAACATTATGAGCAATCTGGACAAGATTATCAATTTTAACATTGCGCTGAATCCAGGTTTTCTCCAGAGCGGCCCTATCAATGGTTGTATTGGCTCCGATTTCAACATCATCATCAATTTGCACAAAACCAACCTGCGGCACTTTAGTATTGTTCTCGCCCGGGGACGCAAAACTAAATCCATCAGCGCCGATCACAACTCCGGAATGCAAAATTACACGATTCCCAATAATGCAAGAATGATAAATAGTGACATTGGCATACAGTATTGAATTTTCGCCGACAGAAGAATCCCTGCCTATAAAAACACCGGGATAAATAACCGTTCCTTTGCCGATTTTTGCTCCCCTGCAGATAAAAGCATGGGGGAATATCGTCGCTTCAGGAGATACCACAGCTCCATCTTCAATAAAGGCATCAGGACTTACACCACTGCGGCCATGTTCCAAAGGATAAAAAAGCGTTAATAATTTCCCCAAAGAAGCGTAAGGATCAGACACAACAATTAAATTCTTGCCTTCCGTCACCGTTTGTGAAGAAACAAGAATAGCCGATGCTTTTGTCAGCTTCAGTTTCTTTAAATACTTCTTGTTGGCAGCAATGAAGGTAAGATCACCTTCATTTGCTTCATCAATGGACCGGATACCGCTGATAATTATATCACCCGCTCCAACGACAGTGCCGCCAAGAAACAAGGCTATCTCTGCAAGCGTCATTTTCATTAAGTGAAGATTGTCCCGTTATTTAGCTTTATTGTATTCTTCAATAACCATCTTACTAAAGTCATTTTCCTTAGCATAGTAAGGTATCGGCATGGTTGCCACATCAATAACCAAAGTGTATTTTTCTTTTTCAGCTATAGAGCGGACAATTTTAATTATCCCAGGCATCAGCTTTTGAGTCATCTCCTGATCGCGTTTTTTAAGCTCTTCATTTGTATCATTAACCAGCAATTGATAATCCCGCAATTTCTTTTGATAAGCAGCTTCCTTTTCATTTCGTGAGCTCTGAGTCATGATTGAACTTTGTTTATCCAGATCATCCTTCATTTTCTTTAATTCTTTTTCTGATGATTTGATTTCCTGGGTTTCCTTTTCGTAAAACTTTTTAAAATCTTCCGAAGCCTTTTTACCGGCATTGGAATTTTGCATTATTTCTTGCAGGTTAATAAAGCCAATTTTATCCGCGGCCAAAGAACTGGTGCTCCAGACAAAAACCAGCAAAGTAATTGTTATCATCAGGTAAATACTTCTTTTCATATAGAATCTCCTTCCTTAATTATTTGTGGTTAAAAAAAATTTGTTCATTCTATTTTTGTTTACATGGGCGCTCCGATCGTAAATTCAAAGCGTCCAGGTGAGTTATCATCTATTCCTCCACGGTTAACTATGTAACCATATTCAAGTCTTAAAGGACCAATCGGTGAATACCAACGAATACCTAGTCCCACGGACTGCCGTAAATCATTAATGTAATAATTGTTATTCCAAGCGTTCCCTGCATCATAAAAAGTAACTAGTTTCATACCGGAATCTTTAATAAAAGGGAATACCAGTTCAAAGTTAAAGCATAACATATTTGTGCCGCCAATTACATCCTCCGTTCCCGGATTAGTAGGACCAATATAACGAAAGCCACGCAAAGTATTAATTCCACCTAAAACATATCTGTCGAAAATAGGAACTGCTTTCCCATTTTGGGCTTCAATATAGCCGATTCTGCCTTTAGCAGCAAAAACTACATCTAAAGGCAGAGGGAAATACTCAAATAAGTTTGCTCCATATTGCGTAAAATCAGCGTCGCCCCCTAATATTCCCCCTGCCCCTGCTTCCGTAACTGAAATACCAGCCTTTGTTCCTCTGGTGGGGAAAATATAATCATCAGTCGAGTCTCGATTTAAAGATAATGTTACGGCACTGGTTATTAACTGACCTTCTTGATCTAAAATTTGAATGGGGGCCGCACCTGAAACGTTCGATATCTCATCGGCGCTAAGTTTATAACCTATGGAGCCCATAATCTTTTCCCAGATAGGATAACCTAAAGTAAGTCCCACGCCGCGTGAATCCAGAGAGTAATCATCATAATCCTTTTTGTATTTCCAGATATCCGCTTTAGACCAAATCGGCAGATCAAAAAGCCATGGTTCTGTGAAAGACAAGTCAATATCATTAGTAGTGGAACCTAAAGATGCTTTCAGGCTCAAAATCTGACCATAACCAAGAAAATTTTGTTGGGTAATCTGCCCCATAATAACAGCCTGATCAGCGGCACTATAACCGGCACCCACCATAAACGTACCTGTACTTTTTTCCTTGACCCGGATATTGATATCCTCTTTACTTTTATCAGTTCCCTTTTCTGTTTGAAAATCTATTTCTTCAAAATATCTCAGTCTGTTTAAATTATTATAACTATTTTTCAAATTGCTGCCGGAATAAAGATCACCTTCAACTACTTCTAGCTGACGCCGGATAACTTTGTCACGTGTAATGTTATTGCCGGAAATATTAATATGATTAATATAAACCTGTTCGCCTTTAGTTACTTGATAATCCACATCAACCAGTTGCTCATTTTCTCTGGTATTGATTTTGGGATTAACATCCGCATTAGCATAACCCTCATCATTACAGGATTGAGTTAAGAAATCTATATCTTTCAAAATTGCTTCGCGGCTATAATTATCGCCCTTTTTTGTTTTTAGGGACCGAAGCAATTCCTTTCTGGGTTTTTGCAATAAATCACCGGAAATTCCTACTTTATCTATTTTAAATCTTTTACCTTCATTAATTTTAATTTTTATGTATATTCCTTTTTTATCGGTAGTTATTTCCGGTTCGCCAATTTGAGCATTAATAAAACCATTATTGAAATAAAACGCGGATAATTTACCAATGTCTTGTTTGAGTTGATCACGCTTGATCAAACCGGCATCGGTGAAGAAGTGAAGAATGCTGTATTCGGAAGTACTCATCATGTTTTTTAGTTCTTTTGAGCTGAAGGCTTCGTTTCCTTCGAAAGTAATTGACCTAATGTAGAGTTTGTCATTTTCTTTGATGTCTAAAATTAAGCGGAAACCTTTCTCTCCGTCCTGTTCGACTCTATCTTTTATTTCAGCATTGTAATAAGCTTTACTGTCATAAAGGGTTTTTATTTTTTCTATATCAGTTTTAATTTGCGCCTGATTCAGGATTTGCTTGGTTTTAGTTGTCATAGCTTCCTGAATATCGTCTTTACTTAAGGCTTTATTGCCATTAATACGAATTTCTGAAATAAGTCCTTTCCCCTGCACAATGAAAGTGATAACTTTTCCTCCCGGTATGGACGTTTCATCTGCAGTGACGTCTAAGAAATAACCCATATTGAAAATTGTTTTAATATCGGCCGAAACATCTGCTTCGGAAAAATTATCGCCCACTTTACTTTTAATTTTCGCAATTATAGCTGAAGCATTTATCGTTCGGTTTCCCTGAATTTCAATCTTAGCTATTCTCTGAACTAATCCGATGCGAACAAGAATTTCCTTTTTTAATTGCTCAACAATAGCGCCAAGGTTGATCAAACTTTTGCCTTGAGCAGAAGCTGTAGTAAAAATATTCCCCTGCGTGACATCAATTATTCTGGCATCAATACTCAAAGATTCGCCTAATTGAGTCAAGCTGCCTATAATCACAAGATCAGCACCCATGGATTTTCCATCACTGATTGCCTTTTTTTCATCAATTTTTATATAGTTTCGAAGATAGTCATCAGTTGGAATTATTTGAATAGATTTTTCTTTTTTGAATTCCTCTGACAAATTTTTATACAGAGATTCCCTGATAGAAGATTTATCGTAATTGCTGTAAATCTCAAAAGGCATTATGATTATTTTTTTTACTTCCAGAGAATGAGCTTGCGGAACAAAAAGAATAATGAAAAATAAAAAGGTTAACAATGTTTGACGCATTATTTTATTTATATTCATAAATTTTCCCATCGTGCAGAACAATCCTGTCTGACATTCTTTCCGCCAGTAATTTGTTATGAGTCACAGTAACAAGAGTGATTTTTTTTGACGTATTTAAATTCACCAGAATGTCTTCTATCTTTTTTCCTGTTTCCGTGTCAAGATTTCCCGTCGGTTCATCAACCAGCAATATTTCCGGTTCCATAATAAGAGCGCGGGCAATAGCCACACGCTGTTGTTCGCCGCCTGATAGTTCTCCAGGCTTGTGCTTGATTCTGTGCTCTAATCCAACTTCCATCAGCAATTTGCAAGCTTTTTCTCCCGCTTGTTTCTTTGGAATCCCTCCTATTAAGGCCGGCATCATGGTGTTTTCCAAAGCATTGAACTCCGGAAGCAAATTATTAAATTGAAAAACGAAACCTATAGTCGAGTTGCGGTAAGAAGACCTTTTCTTTTCTTCCCATTCAAAAACGTTCATGCCATCAATGGAAAGGCAACCTCCCGTAGGGTGATCCAGCGTCCCCATAATATGAATGAGCGTACTTTTACCTGCGCCGGAAATACCTAGAATTGCCAGAGATTCACCTTTATTAATTTTAAGGTTCAGACAACGTAAAACATTAATTTTATTTCCATCTTTTAAAAATGTCTTTGACAAATTTTCCAGTACAATCATAAATTATTCATTAGCCGTCTTAATTTTATTCATATCTCAAGGCTTCAGCAGGATCAGTCTTGGAAGCTCTTAAAGAGGGATAAATTGTCGATAAAAAGCAAATAAACAAAGTACCGACAACAATAATAACAACATCGCCATAGTTAACCCTGGAAGGAAGTTCACTTAAATAATAGACGTCCCCTGGTAAAATCTTAAAGCGAAAAACTTTCTCAACAAAAATCAATACCTTTTGTAAATTTAAGGCCACGGCCAGACCGGTAACACATCCCAGAGCCGTGCCGATAACACCGATAATAAGACCTTGATAAATGAATATCTTCATAATGCTTCGGGAATTCGCCCCCATTGATTTAAGAATAGCAATATCCTTGTTTTTTTCCATTACGATCATTATCAGTGCGCTGATTATATTAAACGCTGCGACAAGGACAATTAAACTCAAAATAATAAACATAACGTGTTTTTCTAGCTTTAAAGCGGAAAACAAGTTTTTATTCATTTGCATCCAGTTTTGTGTCCAAAAAGGAAATCCCAGTTTGCTTTGAATTTTTCGGGCAATGCTATCCGCTTTATAAATATCATCAACCTTGATATCAATTCCCGTAACAGTATCACCCATTTGTAAAAAGTCCTGACAGTTTTGTAAAGATAAATAGGCCAATGTCGAATCGTATTCGTAGAATCCGGATTCAAATATACCGACAACAATAAATTTTCTCATGCGGGGCACCATTCCCACGGGAGTGGAAATACTCACCGGCGAAATAATGTTTATAGTATCATAAAGGAAGACCCCCAGATTTCGGGCCATTTCTTTACCGATAACAATTCCATCCGGCGGCGCACCATTATTTTTATAATTCATAGAAATTTCTTTAGGAATTTTATTGAGATATTCAATGTTGCCTTCTCTGATTTTTCCCAAATTTATCACTTTAAAAGCGCTTTGAGTATCCAGAGCGCGAATGATCACACCCGCAACGCCATTACTGCTGCGTATCATCGCCTGGCTGTAAATAAACGGCGTAGAAGCAACAACTCCTTCTACATCAGCAATTTTTTCGCGAACTTTTTGATAATCTTTCATAGAACCGGCCATATCGGTTGTCAGTTCAATATGAGATTTAATTCCCAGAATTTTTGTTCGCAAATCTTCTTCAAATCCATTCATAACCGCCAGTACAATAATTAAGGCCGCCACACCTAAAAAAATACCGGAGATAGATATAAATGTAATTACCGAAACAAAAACTTGCTTTCGTTTTGCGCTTAAATAACGTTTACTTATAAAAAGTTCATATGGCATCAGAATATTATATCCTGTAGTTTGAGACAAATCATGTTTTTTAGAAAATATTATTTAATCGTCATTTTATTCCTGTTTAGTTTTTAACAACGGAAATAAAATGACATCCCTGATGGAAGCTGAATCTGTAAAAAGCATTACAAGTCGATCAATGCCGATACCTTCACCGGCGGTAGGCGGCATGGCGTATTCCAATGCCCGGATGTAATCTTCGTCCATTTCGTGAGCTTCTTCGTCACCAGTTTCTCTTTCCTGTAATTGCTGCAGGAATCTTTCTTTCTGATCAACCGGGTCGTTTAACTCTGAAAACGCATTGGCAATCTCTCTACCGTAAATATACAATTCAAAACGGTCCGTCAGATCCGAATCATTTTTTGATCTTCTGGACAGGGGAGATATGACCACAGGATAATGAGTCACAAATGTTGGCTGAATAAGTTTCTTTTCCACAACTTCATCAAAAATTGCCATTAAAATTTTTCCTAAATTATCGGTATCTTTAACTTTGCATCCTGTTTTTTGGGCAAAGACTAAAGCTTTTGTTTGATCTTCCAAACTGGCTGGTTCCATGCCGGCCATTTGTATGAGGGACTCTTTTACCGAAATACGTCTCCAGGGATGGGTCAAATCTATTTCTGTGTTCTGATAATTAAATTTCAGTCCGCCAAATATATCTGTGGCAATGAAGGCAAATAAGTCTTCCGTAAAAAACATTAAATTTTCATAAGTGCTATATGCCTGGTAAAATTCCATCATGGTAAATTCGGGATTATGAAAAGTGGAAATGCCTTCATTGCGAAAGTTTCTGTTAATTTCGTAGACTTTCTCCAATCCTCCGATAACAAGACGTTTTAAATAAAGTTCGGGGGCAATCCGCAGGTAAAAATCCAGATTCAGAGCATTATGATGAGTTTTAAAAGGACGAGCTATGGCGCCGCCCGCATGGGGCTGCATCATAGGCGTTTCCACTTCCAGAAAATAATGTTTGTCCATAAATTGCCGGATAAGTTTGATAATACGGCTACGCCTGTAAAAAATCTCTTTAACCTTGGGGTTGACAATCAAATCAAGATATCTCTGGCGATATCTTGTTTCGATATCAGTAAGTCCATGCCATTTTTCCGGCAAAGGGCGAATGGATTTGGAAAGAAGGATTAACTCCTGTGCTTCAATAGTCAATTCACCGGTCTTAGTGCGAAACAATTTTCCAGAAATGTAAATTATATCACCTATATCCAGTTTTTTAAAAACAAAATAAGCTTCTGCGTTGAGAATGTTTTTTGCTATATAACCTTGAATTTGGCCCCTGTAATCTTGAATTTTGATAAATGCAGCTTTACCGAAATTACGCACGGCCATTAAACGTCCGGCGATTGAAAAAATATTTGCTAACTTCGCCAAAGCTACGCTGTCGGAATTGCCAAACTCAGCCAATATTTCTGCTGTTGTATTTTGGGGATTGATATCATTGGGATATAAATCAATCCCGGCTTCTTTTAAATCTGATATTTTTTCTAGACGGACATTTAAAAGTTCATTATCTTCCATAATTTCTCCACTTTTACAAAGTTTGTTTAACTATATTTTTTTTGCCAAATAGTCAAGTATGATCATTATTGCTTATTATTTACATGGTAAATAATATTTTAAAAATTTTTCTACACAAAATTAGTTTGCCACAAGCAATAATGTTATGTATTATAAGCAAGCATTTATAAACAGGAGGTGGGCGAAATGGTAAACAAGGTAATATTGGTTGGAAGACTGGGCAAGGATCCTGATGTTCGTTATACGCCCGATGGCACGATGGTCACAAATTTCAATTTAGCCACGGATGAGCAATGGAAAGATAAAAATGGAGAAAAAGTCCAAAAAACAGAGTGGCATAGAATAGTTACGTGGGGAAAACTAGCAGAAATATGCGGCAACTACCTTGCTAAAGGCAAACTTGTTTTCATAGAGGGGCGTATTCAAACACGTTCATGGGAAGATAAGGAAGGTGTTAAACGTTTCGCTACGGAAATTATAGCTTCTAATATGCAAATGCTCGATTCCAAGGGACAAAACAAAACAGAAGATACATCTTTCGATGCCGCGTCCACAAGCTCTAATGGCGGCAACGCGCCGTTAGATGACGTTCCATTTTAATGGTCTGTGCATACTGCGCTTTTTGCCTTAACAGCATATTAAAATAAAGCTACTCAAAACAATTCTTTAAATGTATCTTAAAATAGAAGAGGTGTGGCATTGCATTAAAAATCACAAACCATAAAATCGCTTTTATTGCGCAGTAATAGTTATTTTTTTTGTCTTCCTTCTTTGATAACTGATTGGTAATTTCGTTATTTTCATTAATCGATTTTTGAAATTTTTTCCTCCCTTTACCTAAAGCTGAACTAATTTCCGGCAATTTCCATGCGGCAAAAATAATCAAAACAATTACTAATATTATCAGTAATTCTTTGATGTATATTCCAAACATAATATTGCCTCTTTAATTTTTACTCTTTAAAATTATGGTAATCGCAAATGGACTACATCTCCCGTTTTCCCCAAGTCTTCTATATCTTTACCTTTAAATTGCACTTTAATTCCGCCTGCATTGCCAATATAAATGTCAAAGCTCCCCGCTTTGCGTTCAAGTTTGTCTCCAGGTTTTAACAAAATCTGGAACGACGGGTTTTGATCAACTTTTACACGCATCCATGTTTCTTCAATCGCTCTAATAACCAAAAGATTGGCTTCTCCACGAGTAGGTGCAGTCTGTATATTCTCAACGGGAAACGAAATTTGTTTTTTAAAAGGTTTTATGTCGCTATTTTTAATATTGGCGGAAGTCGTTTGCTTCTCAACCGGTAATTGTTTGTTAATTTTGTTTAGCTCAAGCGCTGGACTCACTTTCGTCTGCTGGGTTACGGGAATAGTCGCATTGAATGAAGATTTTACATTTTGCTCCTTATTCTCCCGGACAGCATTGGTGATTAAGTTGGTTGAGTCAATTATATCCGAAGATGATTCGTATTGCTTGTAAATTAACCAAGATGCGACAATAACAGCTATTAAAACAAAAGCGATCACCCAATAAGTTTTATGACCGGTGA
Organism: uncultured delta proteobacterium; assembly: GCA_963811325.1. Taxonomy (GTDB): domain Bacteria; phylum Desulfobacterota; class Syntrophia; order Syntrophales; family Smithellaceae; genus Smithella. The sequence continues at coordinate 59,720 of CAWEQT010000002.1, read as the reverse complement.
TTCTCATAGAAAGAATCTTTCCCCCTGGTATAGTTTCCGGCGAAAGTGTTTGTGCTGCTTTCAAGGAGTTAAGATAATCTTCGTAATCCTTAATTATCGGATCACTTTCAATTCCTAAAGCGCGAGCGTAAATTTTTATGAAATTCTTTGTGTAAACGGGAATGGGCAGCAAATGAAATTCTTTATTTTCTATAGCTTGCAGATAGACAACTCTTACGCGTGTTCGCGTAAACACGTCTTCAAGAGAAAGACCCAAGGCTTCTCTTGCTGCTTTTAATTCCTGCGAATTAATTCTTGGCGTTTTTTCTATAAACATATAGAATCACAAATAACGACATTTATTTATACATATTTATCATTCATTTTATTGTAATACAACTCTTTAAAATAAAACTAATTATTACATTATTGCTTTAATTAGTTTAAATTTTATTGTTACTATCATCTAAAATAATCATGCATGAGTTTTTATATGTTGCAATACAAATCATTTGCCGTTGATTTGGCGCGAAAATCCGGCGCTTTATTAAAGGAAAAGTTCAACAAAACCCATACAATTCATTACAAGGGCGAAATCAATCTGGTTACTGAAGCGGATAAGCTCTCTGAAGATTTGATTATCGGGACAATAAGCCGTAACTTTCCCGATCATGGAATTTTATCGGAAGAATCTCCCGCGACTACAGGCGCCGGAAAACTGCGTTGGATAATTGATCCCTTGGATGGAACAACAAATTACGCTCACGGTTATCCTGTTTTTTGTCTTTCAATCGCTTTGGAAAATGAAGGTGAAGTCATTCTAGGTATAGTTTACGATCCAATGCGGGAAGAAATGTTTGTCGCTGTGCGCGGTATAGGCGCTTTCTTAAATGGTAAAAAATCAGCGGTTTCTAATTGTGGTGATCTTTCCAAAAGTCTTCTGGCTACCGGGTTCCCTTATGATATCAGGGAAAGCAAAGAAAATAACCTTGATTACTTTAATTCGATGGCGATAAATGTTCAGGCCATCCGGCGTGCCGGGGCCGCGGCTCTTGATCTCGCTTATCTTTCGGCGGGACGGTTTGACGGATTCTGGGAACTAAAACTCAAGCCCTGGGATACAGCTGCAGCCTGTCTTGTGGTTACAGAAGCAGGCGGCGTTATTTCCGATATTGCAGGAGAAAAGTGGAATTTACAATCGCCGAGTCTTCTGGCAAGCAACGGTTTGATTCATGAACAGATGATAAAAGTTTTAAGGTTTAAGACGGCAGCTCTTCGGACGACTATTGTTTCTACTTAAATCTTAAAACTATTTCGTATCGATAAATTTTATGATCAATTTGCGCGTACGAGGGCCGTCGAACTCGCAGAAAAATATTGATTGCCAGGTGCCTAAAATCAAACGGCCGTTTTCAATGATAATCAATTCGGACGCGCCAACCAGAGAAGATTTAACGTGCGCTGCGGAATTCCCTTCTACGTGCCGGTAATTCGCTCTTAATGGAATAGCCTTGTCTATAGCCTCAAGAATATCGCGAGGCACATCAGGATCGGCATTTTCATTGATCGTCACCGCGGCTGTGGTATGGGGGGTGTAAACAAGGCAAAAGCCTGTTTTGATTTTTTCCTCACTGACAGCTTTCTGGACAGCCGCTGTAATGTCGAGCATCTCGACACGGGAATTTGTCTGAAGAGATATTTCTTTCATGGATTGCTAGTCTTTGATTGAATATTTTCTTTGATGTTCGTGTAAACATCTTTTGTGATCTGTTTTGAAATTATCCGGATAGCCTCGCTTGCGGCCTGGCAATATCCCCGGGGAGACGATTCTTGCAGAGGCTCTTCCCTAAAGTATTTTTTCTGAAATATCATTCTTTTTCCGGTTTCTTTTTCCCGTGTTTCTTGCAATGAAATGATAATGCTGACGAACGCTGTTTTATTGCTTTTATCTATACGCAGGAAGAATTCCTCAATGCTGCCCGAAATTATGAATTGTCCGTCATCCATTTCATAACGGGAAAAAACAGCGCGGAAAAGTCCGCTGCCTCTAATATCGCGCAAAAGGCTATCGGCAATCATATCCGCCGGATTTACTGCCCACCGGGAATAATTGAAGGAATCAATGCTATAAGGATCATTGCGAAAGATCATATCGTCGGAATTATAGGCGGCGGCAATAGAAAAACGGTTAAACTTGATAGATGTATTGAGCCTGTCTAATTTATCAAACGACGGCGCTGAATAGCTTAACAGGTAGTTTTCTACTTCATATTGCGGCTTGCCGCCAACCGCGCATCCTGCAATTATAAATGATAAAATAATCATCACGAAATAAAAATATTGTATTCTTTCCCCGAAGGATTGTACATGCCTTAATAATTTTCTCATTGATTAATTCCCCTCTCATTACTCCATTGCTTTTCTCGGTGGCGCCGGTTTTGAGAAAATGAGCTCCGATGGATTTTTTGTTAAATTATCGGAAATTTTTTGCAGATTCTCCGAAGTCACCCGCAAATGCTCAGAGGCGTCCTGTAATTCATTGGTAATGGCTTTTGTTCTTTTGTCAATATTTTCGAGCAAAACATCCGTTCGGGATGATTTTTCCGTCAGGTTCAAAACTTCGATTTCTTTTTTTGTCTGTCCGATCAATTGGCGGGCATCTGATAAAACTCCCATTGTTTCATTGACCGCCCGATCAACTTTACCTTCAGAAATAGTCTTGTTGATCTTGGAAATCGTCTGATCCAAATTGTCGGAAGTGGACTCCAGATGCTTCATTATATTGTTGATTCGCTTGTCTTCTATAAATTTTTCGATGGCATGGGTGGTGTTTTTTAGTTGATCGGAAATGCCCTTGAAGTCGATTCCTTTGACATTCTGAATAATAATGTCTGAATCTGCGAGAAAACGGCTGACTTCCGATCGACGTGAGGGAATAACCGGATATCTAGATTTGAAGGTAAATTTAGGAGAATTGGCCAATTCTCCTGCATTGATCCGATCCAGTTCAATGAAGACAATTCCGGTAATACCAGCCGTCTTGAGCGTGGCGATGGTTTGGTTTGGTAAATCACCCTCCAACTCTATTTTCATAATCACTTCAATAAGACGATAATCAGGCGCCACATCGATGCTCTGGACTTTGCCGATGTCCACGCCACGATATTTAATCGTTGAATCCACCTGCAATCCCCGTACGGATTCATCAAAATAAACCGAATAGAGAGAGCCTTTCATAAAGATTCTGGCTGCGCCTACCCAGACTATAACCGCTGCACAAATCAGCACGCCTATAATGACGAAAAGACCGATCAAAAATTTTGAACTTTTAACTGACATAAAACCTCTTTTCGACAGGCTCAGCGGGTTTCTGGCGCAGGAAGAATCTTATCACCCGCGGATCAGTCGCGTTCTTTTTTAAATCGAGCGGTTTGCCTTCTGCTATAATGCCTTTCGCCTCCGTATCCAACATTAACACCCTATGGGCTATTTTGTAAATAGATTCCAGTTCATGAGTCACGATGACCATCGTTGTTCCCAAAGCTTCGTTTGTTTTGATGATCAAATCATCGAGTTCGGCGGCGGTAACAGGATCAAGCCCGGCGGATAGTTCGTCGAAGAAAAGCACCCGTGGATCCAGCGCCATGGCCCGGGCGATGCCAGCCCTTTTTTTCATACCTCCGGAAAGTTCAGAAGGTTGATAATTTTCATAACCTGCCAAATTGACCATACCTAATTTCATTTTAATAATCATGTCGATAGTGGTAGGATCAAGATCGGTATATTCCTGCAGAGGCAGTTCAATGTTTTCTTTAATCGTCATTGAACTGAACAAAGCGGCAGATTGAAAGAGAACTCCTATATCTTGTCTGTACTGGTTAAGTTCCTTCTCATCCGCGCTGACAATATCGGTCCCCTGATACAAAACTTGACCTGCATAAGGCTTTTGCAGCCCTATCATGATTTTCAGCAAAGTCGACTTCCCGCACCCGCTGGCTCCCACAATTACCAGTATTTCTCCTTTATGTACCTGGAAGTTAAGATCTTTAAACACAACATTGTCACCGAAACGGGCAGTCAGGTCTTTGACAGCAATAATGGGGAATCTTCCTTCTGTATCCAAAATATGCTCCTTAAGGCATTATATGTAATAGAACATGATGGCAAAAATCGAATCGGCCACCACAATCAGAAAAATCGCCGCAACAACGGCGGAAGTGGTAAATTTACCGACATCCTGAGCACCTGAACGCACTTGAAATCCCTTTTGACAACCGATTGATGCAATTAAAGCGGCAAAAACCGCTGCCTTAATCAAACTTGTGATAATATCAAATACCTTGATGCTTTGAATAGACTGGGTAATATATGTTTGTATCGTCAGGTCAAGACTTGTGATGCCGATAATCATGCCGCCGAAAATACCGAATAAATCGGCATAAATGGTCAAAATCGGCAAGACAATGATGGTAGCCAGAACTTTTGGTACGGCCAGAAAGCGAACGGAATCAAATCCCATTGTATTTAGCGCTTCAACTTCTTCGTTGACCTCCATTGTGCCTATTTCTGCTGCAAAAGCTGATCCGGAACGTCCCGCGACCAGGATAGCCGTCATGAGAGGTCCCAGTTCTTTAATCATGGCAAAACTTACTAGCGCAGGAACATAAATATTCGCACCGACCATTTTCAATTGTAAATAAGACATGAATGCAATGATTAATCCAATCAGCGCACCGATTATGGCCACTATGGGCAGACCATCGACGCCTGCCCGCTGGATGTAAAAAAGAACATCTTTACCCCGGAATGTTTTAGGATGTCTGATAATATAGATAATGGCAACCAGCAACTCACCGATAAATGTAGCGAAATTGTTAAACTCACTTATAACATTCAAATATGATTGCTCAACATGGTGTATAAAATCATCATTATCTTGTAATGATTTGAAAGGCTGATGGTTCAGTGCATCCTCGTGAATAACGCTGAAAATTCCTTTAACTTCATCGTTTAAATTAACCAGATGACATGGGATATTTTGAGCCATAGTCTCTTTCTCGATTTGAACCATAGCCAATGCCGCAGCGCTGTCCAAATAATAGACTTCTGAAAAATCTATTGTTATAGAATTTAACTTTTTCCTGTCAATCTCTCTCTTAATATCACCATTGAAGGCCATCAGATTTTTCAGACCGAATTCTCCGGCAAGATAAATGAAAAGATTTAAATCTTCTCTTTTATAAGAAATTGTGTAGCGTTCCGGGCGATCTTTTTGTGTTCGTGTTGTCATTATTTTCATCTGGCAATGAATATTTATTTGTGAAACTCCAAATCGGGAAGTGAAACCCGTCGTATGCCAAACGTAGCGCAGATGGAATTGATCAATTGAACTATCCCGCAAAGCGAGGGTATCGCATGCACCCGCGATTGGGGTAACCACTTAAATTCTGAAAGTATTTAATACCGTTACCTATTAGTTGTCAATGGAATTTCAAAGATATTATTCTTCCACCGTTTTCACGTTTCGTTCAATCGGTTTGAACATTTCATTGAAGAGAAGAGCCAGAAGAAGTTTTTGGGGAGATACTATGGTTTAAATATTATTGAGTAATTACCAGATTATTCAAATAATTACAACGATATTCGTTTTATTTTGAAAATCTGGCACGATAATTTCAATAGTATAGAGATAAATAAACAAATTACCCTAAAGGAGGTAACAGATCATGAAAAAAACATTAGGAACTATCATAGTAATGGCAGCGGTTATTCTTTTAACGGCAACTTTCAGCTTTGCTGAGTATGCGGCGGCAGGAACAGCCAACTTCCCGTTCTTCCAACTGGGTTGCTTAATCATCGGCGGATTGATTCTGGTTTCTTTAAAACGCAAATATGAAAAGATATATATCGGCGAAGTAGTTGGAATCTTCGCTCTGTACACGATCCTGATGGCACTTTTCACCAATCCGGTGATTGAAACTGTAAAGATTATCGTCAGCTAAGGAGTGTCAGAACAAAATCTGTTCCAGGAAGGGGGAATGAGCAATGTTGGCAGCACAAAAAACTCACCACGAACAAGTAAACAATTTTAAGCAGATAATGATGCTTTCCGCGTGGGGTTTTACGATGGTGGTTGTTTCTTTCCTGTTCCTTTACGTTGGACATTTACTTGACGGTGTATTGGAAACTTCTCCTGATTTCATGCTGGGCTTCTTTCTTTTGGGGTTCTTCCTTTGCATAACGAGACTCTATCAGGAAGCCTGTGAAAAAAGAAAGGTTGTTTAGCTTATGTAAAATAACATGATCTGAAATATAAAAACCCCCTTAAGATAAAATGTCTTAAGGGGGTTTTTATTACCAGTTAAATATTTCCGATAGCAAATAATCCTAAATAATCTTCCCCTAAAATCTCTCCAAAAATCTCAATAGACAAACAAAATATTTTTTATAATATACTTAAGTTTGTTATCTAAGCTAAGGGTGCCCGAAAAATTGTAGCATTTTTATACCAAATTTCATGGACATATTGACAATTTAAACAACATTAACATTAGGATAATAATATATGATTAACACGACTCGAAATATTGCCATATTGTTTTTATTTTTGCGGCTGTGTTTTTGTTTTTGGATGCGCAGAAAATTCAAAGGAATTACTCGCCGAAAATTATAAAGCTATGAAGAATGAAAATCTTTTTCGCTATTATTAACAACCTCAACGATGAAATCAAACGCCAAGAGAAACAGTCATGCCCGCAATTTGGTATAGGAATTGTCTTTTTTGGCAATGGTGTAGGAGACGGCGCCGTTGTAAACACAGGAAGATCGGGATACACTGCCGATGATTTAAGAGCACGCAGAATTGATGTACGATTAGAATTAAAAAGGAGGAATTTAACTCCATAAAATAGTCATTCCAAGCCGAATTTGTTGGCTAAATTTGATTAAGGATTGGTGTAAAACTATAAAAGGGCTTCCACATGGAAGCCCTTTTATTTTACTGGTGCGCCCAGGAGGATTCGAACCTCCGACATCCGGATTCGTAGTCCGACGCTCTATCCAGCTGAGCCATGGGCGCAAAATATGCTGATTAAATTTGAGGACGCAGTTAATAACACATTAATGAAATCAACACAATTTTTCAAAAAAACTGGCGGAGAGAGCGGGATTTGAACCCGCGGTACACCTTTAAAGGGCGTACAATCGCTTAGCAGGCGATCGCTTTCGGCCACTCAGCCATCTCTCCGCATTTTATATCAGCCGATATTTAATTTTTTAATCCTTGACGGATTCTACAATTTGGCGGAGGGAGCAGGATTCGAACCCGCGAACCTTTCGGTCAACGGTTTTCAAGACCGCCGCCATCGACCACTCGGCCATCCCTCCATAACTATTACCAATTCTAAATCAAAGCGCTATCTTTGTTGGCAGCGTCGTTGGCTTCCCAGAACGTATATATAATACGCCTCCTCCGTGCCGACTCGATATAATCTTTGATTTAGAATTGGTATAATATTTTTCTCCGATTATCCTTTAAGATCATCTTAAGGAGTAATTCGTTCAAGTCCTCTCATATAAGGACGCAAGGCTTCCGGTATCAAAACACTGCCATCCGCCTGCTGATAATTTTCTAAAATCGCCACAACGGTTCTGCCTACAGCCAGGCCTGATCCGTTTAATGTGTGAACAAATTCTACCTTACCACTGTCCTTCCTCCGGAAACGAATCGCCGCACGGCGCGCCTGAAAATCATCGAAGTTGCTGCACGAAGAAATTTCCCGATATGTATTTTGTCCGGGCAACCAGGCTTCCACGTCATACGTCTTGGCTGAGGAAAAACCAAGGTCGGCTGTGCACAGACACATCGTCCGGTAAGGAATGTTGAGCTTTTCAAGAACTTCTTCCGCATTGGCAGTCAGCGTTTCCAATTCGTCATAAGAAGTCTCTGGCTTGGAAAACTTGACCATTTCCACTTTATTAAATTGATGCTGACGGATCAATCCCCGTGTGTCTTTACCGTAGGAGCCAGCTTCAGCACGAAAACAGGGGGAATAAGCCACCAGATAAATCGGCAGTTTTTCTTCATCGAGGATTTCATCCCGGTAAATATTGGTTACTGGAACTTCCGCAGTTGGTATCAGGTAATATTCCATGCCTTCAATTTTAAAAAGATCTTCCTTGAATTTCGGTAGTTGACCTGTTCCGGTCATGCTTTCCGCATTAACCATAAAAGGTGTCAAAACTTCTGTGTAACCATGCTTTTCCGTGTGCAAGTCGAGCATAAAGCTGACCAACGCGCGCTCCATAGCAGCGCCTGCCCCACGAGAGACCGTAAATCTTGCTCCGGTTAATTTTGCGCCGCGCGCAAAATCCAGAATGTTCAGATTTTCGCCCAGGTCAAAATGCTGCCTGGGCTCAAAGCTGAAAACAGGTTTTTCACCCCAGGTGCGCACAACCGTATTATCTTCTGGTCCGCTGCCTTGCGGCACGGATTCATGCTGGATATTCGGCACAATCATGACAAAGGCGTTCAATTTTTCTTCCGTGACGTGCAGTCTTTCATCATATTCTTTTATTTGGGCCGACACGTCACCCATTTTCTCAATGAGCGCTGAGGCATCTTCTTTCTTTTTTTTGAGTTCGCCGACTTGCTTGGAAACGCTGTTGCGTTCATTTCGCAGAGTCTCTACGGCTCCAAGAATATCTCTTCTTTTTGCGTCTAAACTTAAAAAGCTGTCGAAATCAATCTTTTGACCCCGTTCGTTCATTTTCTGGCGGACAAATTCAATATTCTGCCTTAAATATTTAATATCTAACATCATTTACCTTCCGGGTCTTTTGCTGGTCAAGCCTGCAAAAGACGTATTCACCTATCACTTTGGTATGCTTAAGTCAATCATTTTATCGTTTTGATCAACGCTATGGGCGACTTAATCTCCTTTTGAGCACATTGACGAGGGCATGAATTTCCTGACTTTTCAACAGATAGGCAGAAATAAAGAATACGCCGGCGCCGGCAACAACTGTAACTATTAAATAAATCAATCTTGTTTTAAATGCGGCGTAAGTATCCCACGGCATAAAATAATCAATCAGTAAAATTGCGCCGACCATAAGGACGGCGGATAATATAATTTTGAAAACAGATATGTAAAAAGAACGATCCAGGAATTTCCCGATTTTTCTTCTCAACACAAAAGACAGAGTAAAGACGTTAACCGCGGCAGCGATTGAAACAGCCAAGGCAAGACCATTATGTTTTAAAGGATACATCAATGCAAGACTGACAAGTACATTCACAATCAGAGTGATAATTGCTGCTTTCATCGGCCATTTTGAATCCTGAAGAGAATAGAAAGAATTAATGAACACGCGTACAATGGAATATGCCCAAAGACCCGTCGCATAACAGAATAACGCCTGACTTGTATAGATAGCTGCCTGAGCATTAAAAGCGCCGCGTTGAAACAAAACGGAAATGATCGGCAAATTCAGAGCCATCAAGGCAACCATTGCCGGAATAGTCAAAAAAAGCGTCAGCCGCAGTGAAAAAGATATGCTGGATTTTAATTCATCGATATTACCCGCTGTAACATGCCTCGAAAAGCTTGGCAGTGTTGCCGTTCCAATGGCGATGGCAAAAACACCCAGCGGCAATTGCATGATTCGGTCGGCATAAAAAAGATACGTGACACTGCCGCCCGGCAACAGTGAGGCCAGACTCGTCCCAATAAAAACATTGATGGTGTTTACTCCACCGCTGAAAATCGCCGGAAGTATTAATACACCTATTTGTTTAACCCCCGGATGATTAAAATTAAAGCGGAATTTAAATTTTATGCCGTACTTCCCTAGAAACAACCACTGCAAGGCCAGTTGCAATATTCCACCGATTAGAACACCTACGGCCAATGCCGTAATCGGTTCTGCAAAGAAGGGACGCAGGCACAGGGCAGCCAATATCATGGAAATATTCAGCAGCACCGGAGATAACGCCGGGGCAATAAAATGACGAAATGAATTCAGAATCCCCATACACAGGGCTCCCAATGAGACAACAAAGATATAAGGAAACATCAGACGGTTTAAAAAAACTGCCAATGCAAAATGATTTGGTTCTGAAATAAAGCCGGCTCCGATAAGTCCGACAATCAGCGGAGAAAAAACAATGCCAAGAACAGTTATTAAGGCCAGAATCATTGATAATATAGTAAAAGCGTTATAAGCTAATTCGAGAGTTTCCTCTTTTGTCCTCTTGTGCAGGTATTCGGTGAAAACAGGAACAAAAGAAACAGTAAGCGAACCTTCACCCAACAACCGGCTTAATGTAAAGGGAATGCGAAAAGCAATCCAGAAGGCATCGGTCGTCCAGGTGGCGCCGAAGATCGCGGCAATAACTGTGTCGCGCAGCAAGCCGAAAACACGGCTGACCATTGTTAATGCTCCTACAATTCCGGCTGCTTTGGCCACTTTGGAATTTTCTGAATTTTTTGTTTTTTCCATAACGATTTATTTTGCCAGGTAACGTCGCCCTTATATATTTGCTGCAATAAAAGCAGGGCGGCTTGTAAATCTAATTTATCTTGAGAATTTTATTTATCTTCAATGCCAATTCTGACTTGCTTATGTTTTTAATCATAACTGTTTTTTTTCGAGATTTTAAGCCGGAAAATATCTCCATCTGGCTTTTTTTCAGGCCCAGTTCACTGGCCAATAATTTTATACAAGCCTCATTGGCCGCTCCTTCCACGGGCGGCGCGGTAACCCTGACTTTGATAGCGCCTTCCTGCTCACCCGCTATTCCCGTGCGGGAAGCGTGCGGAGATACCTGAACATCAAAGGTCAGACCTTTTTTCGATTCTTTCAAACTAATCATATTATTTAAAGAAAATTTCCTTTCTGAAGAAAATTAAAAACTACGGGCCATCTGAATCATAGTTTCCACCAAAAAATATTTCAGAAAAATAATTATCAGAAGAACGACAACAGGCGAGAAATCTATCCCTGAATTGCTCATGGGCAATTTCCGGCGAATAGGCCTGAGAACCGGCTCGGTAATACGATACAAAAAGATAACGATTTGATTATAGGGGTCAGGATTAACCCATGACATTAAAGCGCGAAAAATAATAATCCACATATAAAGTGTTAATGCGATATCTATGACCTTCGCCAGTGCAACAATAAAATTACTTAAAACAAACATAAAGCCTCTCCAAAGGGTGTTTAGCGTTTTTGGGAAAACCCCTCTGAGATTGACGCTACAAATTTATCCAGAGAAATATTAAATTCTGCCGGCCTTTCCATCATAACCATGTGGCCGGCCCCCGCAATTATTGCCAGATTTGCCCCCCCGATGCTCGCGACAAGCTGACGGGAAAAATCAGGCGAAGTCATTTTATCTTCATCTCCGCAAATAATCAGGGCAGGCACTTTGATTTTATCTGTTTCTTTAGTTAAGTCCAATTCATTACATGCCAAAAGATCGCCGTATAAAACCTCAACTTTTGACCGGGAAATACCTTTTTGCAGCGTGGAAAGAAATTTAGGACGGTTTTCTTTAGCCAGCGAATATTTACAAATTAACTCCGTTATTTCCGCCGTTATCTGTGCGGGATTTGTTTTTAAATAATCTAAAAAGAAAGGATTAACAGGCATCTTCATTCCACCGCCAACGGGAATAATCCCTGCGATTTCTTCGGGGTAGTTTATGGTAAACTTAAGCGCAATTGCCGCTCCCAACGAATGACCCACAAGTACGGCTTTGTTCAAATCAAGGATATCCAGTATTTTTTTCACCCATGCACAGTAGCGACTCACATCCTTTTCTCCGCTGCCTCCGGAACGTCCGTGCCCCGGAAGATCAATTGCCGCTATTTTATATTTCTTCTGCAGCCGGGCATATTGGTGCGACCAGACGCTGTGGTCACCGCCGGAACCGTGGATAAAAACCAGACTTGGTTTGTGAGCGCCCAAATCGTTTTCACTTATCAAACAGGCAATTTTTACCGATTCAATGTTAAAATATTTCAGCATATGATTTAAATTCCGTCGAAGTTAAGTATCACAAAAGCAAATTTTAATGCAATGGAAGAATAAAGCGCTTGACCGGATTCGGGTTGACAATATAAAGGAGGAAGTGCATGAATAATATTGGAGGAATTAGAATATGTTCAAAGGGAAAAATATTGCGATCATTGGCGGCGGAAAAATGGGAAGCATCATTGCCCAGGGTTTAATCGATCATAAAATTATTCCCTGCAAAGATATTTTCATTACTGATATTGATGCAGCAAGACTTGACTACCTCCGTTCATCTATGAAGTTAAAGATTTCTACTAATAATGAAAAAGCGGCAAAAAAAGCGGATATAATTATCCTCGCCGTTAAACCACAAAATATGGCAGCAACACTTAAAGAAATCAGCTCCGTTATTAATAAATCAAAGATTGTTATTTCTATAGCTGCCGGAATTTCAACAAATTTTATTGAAAATTCCCTGGCCAAAGGTGTCCGGGTTGTAAGAGTAATGCCCAACACGCCTGCGCTAGTTGGCAAGGGAACGGCGGCAGTGGCCGGGGGAAGTCACGCCAAAGCTAATGATGTTAAGGTTACGCGCGCTATTTTCAATGCCGTGGGCATCAGCGTTGAGGTAGAAGAAAAATTAATGGATGCAGTGACAGGATTAAGCGGCAGCGGTCCTGCTTATTTTTTCCTTATTATCGAAGCTCTGATTGAGGCCGGATTAAAAACGGGATTGTCGCGTGCATTATCTAAGCAACTTGCCGCACAAACCATGCTGGGAGCTGCTCACTTGTGCCTTCAAAGCGATAAAGAACCGGCGCAATTAAGGGAAATGGTAACATCGCCGGGAGGCACCACCGCTGCCGGATTGAAGGTAATGGAAGAAAAAAATATTCGCGCGACAATAATTGCCGGCGTTGAAGCGGCAACAAGGCGATCCAAAGAATTAGCCTCAGGGAAATAGCCTCGGGATTAAATTTTAATTGAATCAACTGGTTTATTTTTTATTCTTCATCCTTTTTCTGCGTTTCGATAATGTTATCTTCCGGTTTCTCCGGTTCCGGAGTAACAATACTTTCTTCCGGTTTGACTGTTTCCCTGGCCGGTTCAATGACAAGCGGAAAATGCTCTTCGTGATGATCCTGTATAACCGGCAGATCTTCGCCGAATGGAACTTCCGGAATTGCTTCCGGCGCAATATTCGGCGCCGGGGACATTCCCGTTACTACCTCCGACGGTCTTCTTTTCTTATGGCGAGGTCTCCTTCGGCTTTTCTTTTTAGCAGGCATTTCCCCACTTACCGAACCGGTTTCATCAGTTGAACTTTTTTCATCAGTGGTTAATGTTGAAATTTCGTTTGTTTTTACAGAAGTTTCCTCCTGCGGCTCCTGAATTTCAGCCTGCTCTTTGATTGTTTGCTGTATTTCTACACTATCCCACGGTACATCCTCGCTACCCGAAATATACAAATTGAGATTGAATTCCGATTCCAAATTCAAAAGTTCCCTTCTTTTGCGATTCAGAATGTAATTGGCGATTTCGTGCGGTAAAATTATTTTTAATTCTGAATAAATACCTTTGACAGCGTCTGTTTCAATTTTGCGAAACGCTCCCAGCGCGGCATATTCCAGAGATGGACGCAAACCGCTCCCTTTACAGTAAGGACATCTTGTGTAACTTATTTCCTGAATTGTTGATTGTTTTTTTTGCCGTGATAATTCGAGCATCCCGAACTTGGAAATACGTGAAAACTGAATCCTTGCCTTATCAATGCTCAGCGCTTTTTTAAAAGATTTCTCCACTTCCGCAATGTGTTTTTTGTCCATCATGTCAATAAAATCTATGACAATCAATCCACCTAAATCCCTCAAGCGCAGCTGCCGGGCAATCTCTTCGCTGGCTTCAATGTTTGTTTTGAAGGCTGTTTCTTCAATATTCCTTTTATTGGAGCCGCGGCCGGAATTCACATCTATTGTAATCATTGCCTCCGTCGGATTTATTACAATATGCCCCCCGGATTTAAGGTCCACTCGTTCCTGATAGATAATGCGTATTTGTTCTTCCAATCGAAAACTGTCAAAAATAGGGGTTTTTTCTTTATAGTGTTTGATAATTCTTAAATGACGTGGAGCCACAGCCTTTAAGTAAGCGCGCATTTTACAAAAAGTGTCCCGATCATCAACAAGAATTTCATCAATTTCAGGTGTCAAATAATCGCGTAAACTGCGCACGCCAAAGTCGGTTTCCTGGTAAATCAGAGAAGGCTTGCTAATGCTTTTTCCTTTATTGCATATTTCCTTCCAAAGACGCATCAGAAGCTGATAATCACGGGAAATTTCCTGCTTTGTCCGATTGAATCCTGCTGTCCTGACGATAAATCCCATATCTTCAGGGATTTTAATCTGCTTCATTATACTTTTTATTTTTTGCCGGTCTTCTTCATTTTCTACTTTACGTGAAATACCGCTGCCAGGTTTATTGGGAAGTAAAACTACATATCTGCCGGGAAGAGAAATATAAGAAGTTAAAAGAGCTCCTTTATTGCCGATTGCTTCCCTTACAGCCTGAACTATTATTTCCTGGCCGGCTTTCAAAACAGGTCTGCCATCGGCCTGGCCGTTTGTCTGTGCGGTTAAATATTCAGGGCTGACATCTTTGAGAGGAAGAAAACCGTCTTTACTTCCGCCATAATCAATAAAGGCAGCTTGCAGGCCGCGTTCAACTTTAAGAACCTTGCCTTTAAAAATATTACCGGTAATGGGCTCTCTTGTTGACATTTCAATGTTGAATTCAACAAGGATGCCTTTTTCGTTAACAGTAGCCATCCGCACCTGTTCTTTATGAACAGCGTTAACAAGCATCGTGTGTTTCATAAATGTCCTTTTTGACCGGCTGCTATTTTTGTGCGTACCCAAACAGGGATAGACTTTTAGAGTGTCTATTTATCAAAAATATCAGCGCGAACCTTTTGTATTTATAGAAAGGCGCTTATATCGCCTTTACCAATTCTTATAATTTCTATATTGTCATCAACAAGACTGATGACGCTTGATGGCTGCGGCATAATAATACCACCATCAATAATTAAGTCAACCATCCGGCCAAAGTATTCTTTTATTACAGAGGGATCGCCTAAAGTTTCACCCTGCGTATCTTTTACGCTGGTACTGATTATCGGCTGGCCCAGTTCTTTAATCAAAGCCAGACAAATTTGATTATCCGGCACTCTTATTCCTGTCGTTGATCTTTTCGGTAAAATAATTTTAGGTACCAGACGCGAAGCTTCAAGAATAAAAGTATAAGCTCCCGGCAAAAGCCTTTTCATTGTTCTATACGCGTAGTCGGTAACTTTGGCGTACTGGCTGATATGTTTTAAATCGGAACAAACAAAACTCAAAGGTTCTTTTCTGTTTCTTTTTTTTAATTCGTAAATTTTTTCAATTCCTTTTTTGTTGGATAAATCACAGCCCAAACCGTAAACCGTATCTGTAGGATAAATTATTATCCCGCCCTGACGCAGTACTTCCGCGGCTTTTTTAATAAGGCGCATTTGCGGATTCTGGCTGTTGATTGACAGCAGCATGTTTTAACTTCCTGACTTCTTTTATCTTTACAAAGATTAAATATATCAAGAAACAGACACTTTCGCAATGGAAGCTTTATCAAAAGAGAAGAAGGCAGTACGATATTATCATGCCAGGTTGCCTGAAATCTGCCGCCTGATAGGCGTAAGTTCCATGTAAAGAGGAGACTTGGCCGTCATATGTGAGTCACGCCACTGTGGCGTAGCTCACCTGTATGGAAATGATTTATTTATATTGTGTCCCCTTCTGGGATATACTCCCGTATCCTAATGCGTTGAGGAAGCCAACGATCCCGCATGCGCCGGACAGGCTCCGTCGGCAAAGTTAGCTAAAGACCGGGAGCGCTTCATGCAAGGGGAGCTCATAACAAATAAAGTTTTTTACTTTACCGGTAATTACCATCTGCAAGTTGGTAATTTACAGGCAACTTGGTATTATTTTGCGGCAAGGTCATCCTTGCTGAGTTTATATTCGATACTATCAACAAGAGCCTGCCAGCTGGCCTCAATAATATTTTCAGAAACACCTATAGTACTCCAGAGTTCTTCGCCATCCGTCGAATCCAGAAGAACTCTGACACCCGCAGCTGTGCCTTCCGAACCTTCCAGCGTACGCACTTTAAAATCAACCAAACGCATTTCCCTGATTTGCGGATAAAATTTGGTCAGCGCTTTGCGCAGAGCGTGATCCAAAGCGTTCACCGGCCCGTTTCCTTCCGCAGCCGTCAATTCTTCTTCGCCCGCAACCGATATTTTGATTGTCGCCTGAGAAAGACAGGGGTTGTTTTCTGTCCGCGAAGTAATAACGCTGAATGTTTCCAGGTTAAACGGCTCGATAAATTCTCCAATTGTTTTTTTAATCAACAGGGAAAGAGAACCATCAGCGGCGTCAAACTGAAAACCACGGTCTTCCATAAGCTTGACTTCACGCACTATCTTTTTACTGACAGCGTCATCTTTAGCGAGATCAATGCCCAATTCTTTGGCTTTATATTCAACATTGCTTTTGCCCGACAAATCGGAAACAAGGACACGCCGGTGATTGCCGACCAGTTCTGGTTGTATATGCTCATAGGCTTTGGATTTTTTGACCACTGCGCTGACATGCACTCCGCCCTTGTGCGCGAAAGCGCTGCGACCCACAAAAGGACGTGCATTAAGTGGCGGAACGTTGGCAACATCACTTACAAAATGAGAGAGATTGGTAAGCTGACGGATTGATTCCGGCGGCAAACAATTTTTACCAAGCTTTAATTGTAAATTGGCAATCAGAGAAATCAAATCGGCGTTACCGCATCTTTCGCCGTAACCGTTTATGGTGCCTTGAATCATTTTTACGCCTTCCTGCACTGCGGCAATGGAATTGGCAACGGCAAGACCGCCGTCATTATGTGTGTGAATTGCAACAATATTTAATGGAACATGGGAAGAAATTTTTTTGACGATGTCGCTGATCTCATGGGACATACAGCCGCCATTGGTATCGCAAAGAACAATCATATCCGCTCCGGCGGCAAGAGCTGTTTTCACAACTTTTGTTGTGTAACGGGGATTGTTTTTATATCCGTCGAAAAAATGCTCTGCGTCAAAAAGAACCTCTTTGCCCATGGATTTCAGATATTCGATAGAATCGGCAATCATGGCAAGATTTTCGTTGAGGTCTGTTTTAAGAATTTCGGTTACGTGCAAATCCCACGATTTTCCGACAATAGCGCCGGCGGAAGTGCCTGCTTTTATCAAAGCCTTTAAATTGGGGCATGATTCCGGTTTTGTATGCGGGCGGCGCGTACTGCCGAAAGCAGTAAGGCGCGAATTTTTAAATTTAACGGTTTTGGCCATTTCGAAAAAACGAATATCTTTAGGATTGGAACCGGGCCAACCACCTTCAATATAGTCAAAATGAACATCATCAAGACGCTGGGCAATGCGTAATTTTTCTTCCGCCGAAAAATTTGTTTGCTCCCCCTGCGTGCCGTCTCTTAAAGTTGTATCATAAACCAGTACTTTATTTTTTGTCATTTTCTCCTCACTTTCAAAAAAAAACCGCTACCGGGTTTGCCTAGCAGCGGATTGAAATTTTGTTTATTTAGAGTTGATACTATTCCGCGACCCGGCCTCCTATGAAGAAGCTAATTATAATATTGCTAATTATTATTTCGCGAATGTTTGTTATAATCATAGCGTTATTAAATATCCAATTACGTTTAATAATAGTTTTATAATTGTATTTTGTCAATAGAAAATAATTCTTCAATTCAAGATACACGCCTCTCAAAGTTGATTAAAATAAAACAGAAAATGTGCTGTTGTTATTAACAACTTCAATTTCAAAAAAGAGGAATCTTGACGACTCATCATCACAATCATAATAATGATCGCACCGAATCATCATGTGGCAAACATTTAATTGTTTCTATGATTCTGAATCTGATTATTCCGTTGATTCAGATTTACGGCTGCATCATCTCCGGCAGTATGGCGCTTATCAGCGACACGCTGCACAACTTAAGTGATTTCATTTCTCTGATGATCAATTATGGCGTCCTTCTTATTGGCAGGTGCGGACCTACTCATAAACAAACCTTCGGATATAAACGTGTGGAAATATTCGCTACTTAATAAGCGTAGCTTTGTTGTATGGTGAGGGCATTTATATTGCCATAAAGGCCTGGCACAGATTCCGTGCGCCCCAGGTATGCGCCGGATTGCGTTGCCAACAAAGTTAGTCGCAGCAAGCGGAATGGTATTAAGTAAATCTGATTTTTTCCAACCCGGAAAAAATAACTCTCGCTTCCTGCCAGTGGAAACCGATGACGGAAATGTTTATCCTTTGGAGTTCCTCTGCGTAATGACTTATTTTGTCTTCCGGCATAACCAGGACAGGATGAGGCCTTAGCGCGGCATCGGAGGTTTGCAAAAGCAATTTACCCGTTGCGGCAAACAAACTATTTTCTTTTGTATCTGTTAAAACTTCAAAAATATGAGAAATTCTGTTTTCAAAAGCATTGACCGCGAAAAGTTCGCTTTCTGTGTCGTTGCCAATTTTTACTTTTTGCCTTTGAAGCTGTGCGGCTAGTTCGCTGATAACAAGCTCGCGGTCGCACGCGGAAACGATTTCGTCCTCAGCGGAAGGAGTTGCGATTCCTATCAAATCTTCCCGAAAAGTTATTTCGGAAAAATTTATTTCTGTTTGCTTAGAAGAGGCGGCAGATGATTTCAGCATTTCTATTTTTTTCACAAATTGAGCGGCTTGCAGAGCAAAGCGTTCTGATTTGAGGTCGCCTATCACTGCCACTTGACTGATGGAATCTCCATCCTCCATAAACGACCAGACGCCTCTGTAATTATGCTCAAAAAGCGATTTGCCAATTCCCTTCTTTCCGCCGCCGATTTTGCCTCGATGAATTACAAAAACATTGCCCCACGCGTCTTCGGCAAAAGCGCCGCCCGTTTTTCGATCTATCTGAGCCCAGGGAAAATTAATTTCGGAAGCAATGGAGAGAACACCGGACGTTCCCGGCTTTCCCACTCCAAAGGCATTCCAATGCCTGACTTCTTTTATGACGCGTGAAAATTTCCAGATATCCAGGTTCTTTGACCATGACACTTTCGCGGGAAAACCTGCGCCCTGATGCCCCAATTTCACTTTTATTTTCTCATCAATAAAGGGCTTAAACTTTTTATTAAATTGTCCGGCATATTTTTTAATGGCCGGTTGATTCGCGATTACTTTGAGCATGAATAAGCTTCCTTAAATGTTATTTCATATCCTCCGCTGGCGAAGGTATCACGCAGTGACGGAGGTGGATATTGGACTTCTAACCTGTAATTTGTATGACCATTATAGCTACACACATCCACCACCTCAATCCCCCGCCAACGGGGGATACGCAAGAGCAAATAATGACAAGAACATTAACTGCAACAAAGTCTTATTGGCTGAAGTAATAATATATGATTAAACGCTACTAATCCAGCCGTTTTTTAAAGCGGCTGATTGCGCCGGAGAAGACGATAGTTCCCAATACAGTCAGTGCCAGATATTGGGGCCACAACACATCAAGCCCCACTCCCTTGAGAAAAATATCCCGCAGGACGACCAGAAAATATCTTAGCGGATTGAGATAAGTAAGCCATTGGACAACTTCGGGCATATTGGAAATGGGAAAAACAAAACCACTGAGCATAAAAAACGGCAAAATGAAAAAGAAGGAGGTCATCATGGCCTGCTGCTTGGTAGCGGATATTGTCGATATAAAGAGTCCTATCCCCAAAGTGCTGAGTAAGAATAAACAAGTGGCCCCAAAAAGCAGAAAGAAACTCCCGTTAAAAGGTATCTCAAACCAGTAAACGGCAACACCGGTGACCGCAACCATCTGACCAAGAGAAATAATAATATAGGGAATAGTTTTGCCGATAATAAATTCATATGATTTCAGAGGAGTTACTATCAATTGTTCCATCGTGCCGTCTTCTCTTTCCCTGATAATAGCAATGGAAGTCAGAATAAAAGCAGTAACCATTATTAAGACCGCGACAATTCCGGGAACAAAAAAGTATTGGCTGTTGAGATTGGGGTTATACCATGTTCTAATGCGCGCATCCACTTTGCCATATTTCATTGTCCGGGCATAAATCTTGCGCAGCTCTTCACTGTTAAAATTATCCAGAACCGACGCGGTATATGCCACCCTGACGGAAGCCATATTGCTCATGGATCCGTCAACAAGAATCTGGACAGGGGCGGTTTGTCTTTTTCTGATCAAAGAAGCGAAATCCTGGCCGATCTTAATGCCCATATCAACTTTTTGTTGCAGCAAGAGTTCCGCCATCTGATGTTCATTGGCTGCGTTATTTGTAATATGGAAGATGTTGCCGCCGGTAAAACTATCGACAAGTTTACGACTCTCATAGGTCTTGGAATAATCCAGAACCGCTACGCGAATATTAGTGATATCATAATTTACGACATACCCGAAAATAAACATTTGAATAAAGGGGAAAATAACCATCAGGACACGGTTTCTCCTGTCGCTGAAAAGCTGAATAAATTCCTTGCGCACCAGTTCTCTGATTCTGAGCCAACTCATAGTCCTTCCTTTTTCAATAATCTAAAATTAAAGAACATCAGCAGCACGAACATCACAAGCAAAACCAGCATACTCGGCCATAAATAGGCAATTCCCAGATTGCGCAGATAAATTCCCGATAAAATATCAATAAAATACCTCGCCGGAACCACCAATGTCAGCATCTGCAAAAATTTCGGCATGTTGATTACTGGAAAAACAAAGTTGGAAAGAAGAAGTGACGGCAGATAGGTCATTAAAATGGCTATCTGGTTGGCCATCAATTGCGATTTTGTAACATTGGAAATCCAAAGCCCTAGCGATAAAGCAACGCATAAATAAAGAGAGGCGGATGCGAGCATCAGCCAGAAATTTCCTTTCATAACTATGCCAAACAGTATCTGTCCCAGAAGAATCGCTATTAACACATTCGTGAGCCCGATAAAAAAATAAGGAATAGCTTTGCCCAGAAGCAGTTCTCCGGCTCTGACCGGCATGGATTTGATGGTTTCCATTGTACCGTTTTCATATTCACGTGCAATGATCAAAGACGTAAGAAGCGCGCCGACAATCATGATGATGACGGCAATAATTCCTGGAATAATAAAATTACGACTTTCCAGATCTTCATTAAACCAGATACGAACACGCCCATCCACGGGAGGTTTTATTTGTTCCTGACCATTGCGGTTAAGAAACTCTATCAACAACTTTTGATTGTACTGTTCAGTAAAGGAGGTAATATAACCGCGAAGAATGTTGCCGTAAGTTGGGTCACTGCCGTCAATGATAATTTGCATCGGAGTTTCCCGATCGGCACTGATGTTTTTCATGAAATCGGGCCCAATTACAATCACCATCTTTACCCGATCATGATCAAGATAATCAATTGCATCCTTTGTCTGAGGCAATACTCCGGCGACATGAAAATAAGAAGAAGCTCCCAGTTTACGGATAAAATCACGGCTTAATTCGGATCTGTCGTAATCAACAAATGCCGTTTCCACATTATCTACATCAAGGCTCAGCGCGTATCCGAAAAGAATAATCAGTAACAGCGGAATGGCGAAAGCCAGATAAAGGCTACGGTAATCCCGGATCAAGTGATAAAATTCCTTGCGGACTATGGCTTTGAGTCTTATGAATTTCAAGTATCATTCCTCTTCATCAATTTTATAAAAGCGTCATTGAGATCGGCTTTGGGCTCTCCCGGACAGGTACCGGCAATAATTTCCGCGGGGCTGCCCGTAGCAACAATATTCCCATCGTTAATCATAACGATTCTTTCGCAGAAACGCGCTTCATCCATGTAATGCGTGGTGACAAATATAGTCATTCCGCCGCCGGCAAGCTGCCTGATAAAAGCCCAGAAATGTCCTCTGGTAACCGGATCGACTCCCGAAGTAGGTTCATCAAGAAAAAGAATTTCGGGTTTATGTAAGAGCGAACAGCCCAACGCGAGTCTCTGTCGCCAGCCCGGCGGCAATTCTCTGGTTTTACGGTTGCGCACGTCCTGCAACTGCGCCATGTCCAACACCCAGTTAATGTGCTGTGGCCATTGTGATTGCGGAACATTGTACACTCCCAGATAAAAACGCAAATTTTCAAAAGGTGATAAATCTTCATAAAGAGAGAATTTCTGTGACATATAGCCGATGGAATGTTTTATTTCTTCCGATTCAGTCGTAATGTTATGCCCCGCAACAAATCCGCCGCCTGATGTCGGCGTGATTATTCCGCAAAGCATGCGAATTGTTGTGGACTTGCCGGAACCGTTCGCGCCCAAGAAACCGAATATTTCACCCTTCTTCACGGAGAATGTAATTTTATTGACCGCGACAAAAGCGCCGAATTTTTTTTCCAGGTTAGTTACGGTAATGGAATCAGAATTGGAATGTATCATTGGCCAGTTCTCCGTCCGCTTCCTTAATTCGCTCAATGATTGCTTCCTCCAGAGTCTTGAAACTACCGCGAATAACAGCCGGAGCGGCCATGTCCAGAAGAACTGAACTATGCATTAATCCCACAGTATCGCATTTTTCACCTTCATCAAGATAGGCCGTAGATACAATTATCGTCATGCCTTCTTTTTGCATATTGCCGAGTATTTCCCAGAATTCATGGCGCGATACCGGATCAACACCATTGGTCGGCTCGTCAAGAATCAGCAATTGCGGCTCATGCACCAGCACGCAAGCCAGCCCCAGTTTCTGTTTCATTCCACCGGAAAGATTGCCGGCTAACCGGCCCGTAAAAGGCAAAAGATTGGAAAATCCCAGATATTTATCCCGGCGAGTTTTTCTTTCTTTGCGCGGAACATCGAAAATATCCATGAAGAACTGCATGTTCTCTTCAACAGTCAAATCCTGATACAGACCAAACCGCTGAGGCATATAACCAATAATGTTTTTTATTCTCTGTTTTTCGAAAACAACGTTGAGACCATTAATATAAATTTCTCCCATCGTTGGTTTGATCATGGTGGCAATAAGCCGTAAGAGCGTTGATTTACCGGCACCATCGGAACCTACCAAACCCAAAACATTTCCTATGGGGACGTCAAAAGAAACATCTTTAACCGCTTCAACGACATTAAAGCGCCGGGTAACGTTTTTGACTTCCACCATGGGCATTGAATTTTCCTGGGATGCGGACATCAGGGCACCTCTATTGTTGCAACCAGGCGTCGGCCGGCATTCCCTCTTTGAGCTCAAACTTTGGATTTAAAATAGACACCTTGACTAGATACACAAGCTTTACCCGCTCTTTTTTTGTCTGGATTATTTTTGGTGTAAATTCTCCTTCGGGCGAAACAAAAGACACATATCCCGTATAGCTTTTGCCGGGGAAGGTATCTATTTTTACATCCACTTTCTGGCCCGGCGAGACTTTGCCGATTTCCGTTTCATCCACGAAAATTTTCAGATCAACGCGGGCAAGCTCGGAAATAGTAAGGACTTCTCTTCCGGGCGTTACAGTTTCGCCTGGTTCAACATTGCGATTGGTTAAGATGCCATCGGTGGGCGATTTTAATTGCGTATAACCCAACTGAATGGCGGCTTGATTTAATGACGCGGCCGCCTCTTTAATTTGCGCGTTGGCGACTTCAATATCCTGTTTAAGAGCGTCGATTTTAGTTAAATTACCCTGCGCCAGTTTAAGCACTGATTCACTTTCAGTCACTCGCGATTGGGCAACATCATAGTTGAGTTTCAATGTATCCCGTTCTTTTTCCGTAACCACACCTTTACTGAATAGATCTTCGAAACGCTTGTAGTTCTTTTCCGCATCCTTTAATGTATCCTGAGCGCTTTTTACATTTGCCCTGGCTCTGGTAACTTCCTGGGGAAGAGTTTTCCTGCTTATTTCCAATTCTGTTTCCAGTTGATTTTTTGTTTTTTTAGCCCGTTCCAGATTCGCTTTGGCCTGAGCGTAACGTGATTCAAATTCATCACGGTCCAACACGGCAACAATCTGATTTTTAGTAACGGACTGTCCTTCCTGAACAAGGACCTGCGTGACACGCCCAGGAACCTGGAAAGACAAATTTGCCTGTGTTGTGTCGATAGTTCCGGAATAATAGAGCTCCTTTTTCTTACTACTTTTCTGCCCAAAATAAACAAGCAATCCGACTGTCACAAAAAGAATTATAAAAATAATAACAATTATTCTTTTTTTCAATGCTTATCCTCCGTTTTGCTTTTTAGTCCACCGTATTTTACGTGTTGGCAGATTATCATTCAGGATCATGATCCCACATCACTTTTGCGTGATCAGTTTACGAACATTCTTATTACTTTTTCATCGCTTTATCGCCTTTAGCACAAGTTTCGCCACTTCCTCCCCCAGACTCTCTTCTAATTTTTTATCACTGGCTTTAACCGCAACAGGCAGCCATGACTGCCTGTCTTTTATCGGCAGGGCTTTTTTATAAAAAAGAATTGTTCCCACAATCATCATTTGAATGAGGAATGGGGACACCTCAATAAAAATTCCTTTCTTTTGCCCTTCCTCCAAAATACCGACAAGAATGACCACGACCGAAGCTATATCTTCAACAACAACGCGGGGCAGTGTTGCGCCGCCAGAAGCAACCTCACGCATCATGATCGGCGGCAATTCAGGATTTATATCCGCATTAGCAGCAATGCAGTTTATATAAACCCTGAGTTTTTCTTCGGGAGAGCCAACTTTTGCCACAGCCAAGGCAATATTTTGGGCGGTATTGCCCAAAACCTGATGGATGACGTTGGCATAGAGCGTATCTTTGTCGCCAATTTGATAATAGAGAGTTGCCTTGTTGACACCGGCGAATTCCGCGATTTCATCAACATGTGCTCCGCTGTATCCCTTCTCGGCAAAGATCTTCCGGGCCGCAACTAAGATACGTTCGGCGGTTTTATCTGATTTTTCTTTACGGATATTCTTCATCTATCGCTGTCGCTGTCGCTGTTCGGACAATAATTAATTTTAAGAATCTTCTTCCTCATACTTTATTTAACTAAACGGTTATTTTAACTTACTGGTTAGATTAAAGTAAAGATGTAGGCTTTTGTCAAGATATTTTTTAACAACTAAAAATGGTCCCATAACTTTACAGCGATTATGAGGCCTTCGTCTTTAAGATCCTGAAAATGTTATTTAATTATTTTATCAGAACCACTTCAAAGACAGCTTCAACCCTGCGGTTCTTCTGCCGTCCTTTTGCTGTAGCATTGCTGGCGATTGGTTTATTAGGTCCATAACCTACAGCGTTGATACGAGACGCCTTAATCCCAAATTTATCTATAAGGTATTTCCGTACACTATTAGCGCGGGATTGAGACAATAATACATTGAAACCTTCGTTGCCGACATTATCGGTGTGGCCGATTATTTCAGCGTAAATTTCGGGATTTGCTTTCATGAAATCAGCTGCTTGTTTTATGTTGTTACGATATTTGTTTTTAATAATAGATTTTGCGAAATCGAACTCAACATGGAGAATAATCCTGGCAATTTCCTTCATGGGAGGTGGTGGTGGCACAGGTATAGAAGGAACTGGAACAGGCACAGGTGCAGGCACAGGTATAGAAGGAACTGGAACAGGCACAGGTGCAGGCACAGGTGCAGGCGCAGGCGACGGCGGCGCCACAGCCACTTGCTTCTGTTCAATTATGACACTCTTACCTTCTCTGCCATACCGCACCGGAAGTGCCCGGCTTCTATTTTTGTGTGAAATGGAATCCCAGCACCATGATGCACGGTCATAAATAAAGCTAACGTATGCGGCTTGAGAACCTTTTACATCGGACGCCCAGGGAAAAGCTCCAGTCAGGGTTATCAGTTTTGTTATATTATAACCGTTATTCCCAAAAATCAGCCTATTATATAAACCCTGCAGTTCATCCTTCGTCGGCATTCGCCAGTCCTTATAACCGCCTCCGTTATAATTTTCACAATAGAACTTGGCATCTGTCCAATTTATATTTTCCCCATTGTCCCTGGCTGCCCACAACAGATTTGTTTGCGTATCTAATACTGTCCCGTCATCATAGGCAATGAAACGGCCGTCGCTGTCATTATTTGCTGCCACGGAAAGATTCACAGTAATAAAAGTCCCTATTAAAATAACCACCACGATGGTCGTTACTATCTTTCCTAGCGTCTTCCCCATTAGTTATTAACTCCTCCTCTATTAATTTGTTTTCTACTTCAGACGAGTTATTTTCCAGCGATGCTACAATATTTTAATTATTACAGCTTTGTAACATTGCATAATTTTTAGAATCCGTCAATTAACGAAATAAGGCTAAGTTTTCAGCTTTTGGCCTCCTCAACATCATCTCTGTTTTATAGTTGCAACAAATATTTTGGAGGCATTAAGCACTCAAATTTATTGAAGCTCTCCACGACAATCAGTGAAGAATCTTCGATTCTTAAGGGGCACTTTCATTCAGTAATAGCGTGCTTACCCCGTAGCAAAGGAAGGTTTTTGCTAGTTTACGAATTCAACCGGCAAAAACCAGTGATTATTTTTTATTTGGCTATTTTCATAAGCATCTGTATTTGCAGATCTTTTTCCCGCCACAACTGTTGTACCCATTTATGCATGGCATTGCGAAAAACCGGATCGCCTTCGTAATCGCCGTGCAGATGTTGTTGTGGAATTTCTATTGTTTTCAAGCGTACAATTATATGCTTTACCTTGCCGCAGAGAAATTCTCCAAAGGTCGGAATTCCGTCCGGATACACAATGGTAATATCCAGCAGAGAATGAAACTTGTCGCCCAGAACGTTTAACGCCAGAGCGAGTCCGCCGGATTTTGGACGCAGGAGCAATTTGTACTCGCTTTTCTGCCAGTCGTGTTTTTCTTTGGTAAAGCGCGTGCCTTCGAGAAAATTCATCACGCTGGTGGGAATAGTGGCAAATTTTTCGCAGGCCTTACGCGTTGCTTCAAAATCCTTGCCTTTCTGTTCGGGATGTTCTTTCAAATATTCGGCGCTGTGGCGATAAAGGAAAGGGAAATCCAGCGCCCACCAGGCAAAGCCCATTAAAGGCACTTTAATAAGATCTCTCTTAATAAAGAATTTCAGCAGGGGAATGCGGCGATTCAACAGATGCTGCATCACAAGTATATCGACCCAGGACTGATGATTGCTGACAACCAGATACCATCCGTTATAACTCAAACCATCCAATCCCTGCACATCCCACTGTGTTTTTTGGGTAAGGCGCATCCATCCGCTATTACCGGCAATCCAGTTTTCTCCAATCCTATGAAGAATACTATTGAGCACCCGACGCAACCACGGAATGGGCAAAAGAATTTTCGGAAGGGAAAACACGAATAAAATAATTACCCAAAACAACACATTTACGAACAAAAGAAATCCCGCGATTGCTCCCACAAGCTTTGACGGCAAAAAATTCAGCATAATGACATTCCTGACCTTACAAGAGATATTTATATAAATTTATATAAATTTGTTTTTATTAAACGAAAAGTAACTAGAGCATTCACGATCCTTATAACTTAAGGAAACATAATGCCTGTTGCTTTCAGCCTTTCTTTTATCTTCCAGATTTATTTTGGGGATATTTCCGGACAAATGGATAACCACTAACGTTTTTTCCCCTTTGGACAAAAACTTACTTTTATTTGTGGAACTAAACGCTTCCATAACGAAGCATAAGGGAAAACCGGTAATTTGAACAATCCCACGAAGCTATATGGCATAGTCCCATATTTTGATGAGTATAAAAAAAAGATGTTTACAAGTCAAGAAAATTATAGCATAATTACACGAAATTACATTACTCGTCCCCAAGTAAAAACTGGTTGTGTTCAAAACTGCTACCCAATTAATTCAGTTCAAAATCATAACCCGGAAGGATTTTAGGAAATGAAGAAAAACAATTTAAGAAATATTGCCATTATTTCCCATGTTGATCATGGCAAAACCACACTGCTTAATGCCATGCTGAAGCAGACCGGAGTATTTCGGGTAAATCAGGCCGTCGAGGATCGCGTAATGGATTCGATGGATCTGGAAAAAGAGCGTGGCATCACCATCATGGCAAAAAATACCGCTGTGGATTACAACGGAATAAAAATTAATATTGTGGATACGCCCGGCCATGCTGATTTCGGCGGCGAAGTGGAACGCAGTCTCAATATGGTTGACGGAGCGATACTTCTGGTTGATGCAAGCGAAGGGCCGTTACCGCAAACGAGATTTGTTTTAAAAAAAGCATTGATGCTGGGCCTTCCGATAATTTTAGTAATCAATAAAATTGATAGAAGCGACGCCCGCATTGAAGAAGTTATCAATGAAACCTACGATCTTTTCATTGATTTAGGCGCGGAAGAAAATCAAATTGAATTTCCGATACTTTATACTAATGCCAAAATTGGCGTGAGCCATAAAAAAATGGGCGATGAAAACGCCGACTTGCAGCCGTTGCTGCAAACAATCATCGAACATATACCCGCGCCGCAGGGAAACGATGAAGACATCCCGCAGTTTCTTGTCACCAATCTGGATTATGATCCCTATGTCGGACAGATTGCCGTCGGACGTCTGCAAAACGGCAGACTGGAAATGAACAACAATTACAGCCTTTGTACCAGGGAAAAAATAATCCCCGGCGTTAAGTTCACCGCGCTTTACACTTTTTACGGCCTGACAAAAAAACTGGTTGAGTGGGTCGAGTCAGGAGATATTATCGCTTTATCGGGTGTAGAAAATGTCACTATCGGCGATACCATATCATCTCTGATTGACCCGCAGCCGCTTCCCCGTCTGCAGGTGGATGAACCAACGGTGTCCATGATGTTTTATGTAAACAACAGTCCTTTTGCCGGTAAAGAAGGGAAATATCTTACCTCGCGCCACTTATTGGAGCGGCTGGAAAAAGAAGCTCTGCGAAATGTCGCCATCAGAATAATAAAGCTGGAAAGAACAGACTCGTTTGAGGTTTGCGGACGCGGCGAACTGCAAATGGCGATATTAATCGAAACCATGCGACGCGAAGGCTACGAACTGATGGTTTCGCGTCCCCGGGTAATTACCAGGAAACAAAAGGGTAAAATTTACGAGCCGGTGGAGAGAATTTTCCTAGATATACCGGAAGAATTTGTGGGGAAAATAACAGAGAAGTTATCCTTAAGAAAAGGGCGGATGGAAAGTCTGGTCAATAAAGGATCGGGCAGAGTCAGCATGGAGTTTCTAATCCCGTCTCGAGGATTAATCGGATTTCGCAGCCAGTTTCTGACGGATACTAAAGGCGGCGGCGTGATGAATTCATTATTTGAAGATTATGCTCCCTGGTTCGGCCCCATTCCTCAGCGAACAACCGGCGCGCTGGTCTCCGACCGTTCGGGCCGCGTCACACCATACGCAAGCTTTGCGATGGAAGACCGTGGAGAGATGATCGTCGATATAGGCACGGAAGTTTACGCCGGCATGATCGTGGGAGAACACAACCGCAGCAGCGATCTTAACGTGAATATCACCAAAGAAAAGAAGCTGACTAATATGCGGGCATCCACATCAGATGCCACAATAATTTTAAGACCGCCGCGTGTTCTGTCTTTGGATCAGGCCATCGAATTCATTGCTGAAGATGAGCTTGTGGAAGTAACTCCTAAAAGCGTCCGCCTGAGAAAAATGGAACTTGACGCAACAAGACGTCAGCAGAAAAGCCGCACGGAGTAATGATACCATAAAAAATCGGAAACGATCGCGATTTCTCTCTGTTTTATACATTTAAATATAAAACTGCATGATGTTATTGATAATTTAAAATTAGTACAAAATGGAGAATTTGTAAAAAAGCCAGGGGCAAGGCGCGCAAGGCATGAGGAATAATACGTATATTAAACGTACGCCATAATAAACCTACCATGGCGAAAACTGGGAAATGATTCAGTGCAACGCTGCATAGGGTTTTTTACAAAGTCGATTTTTATGATTAGTGAAATTGAAAAAAACTTTTACCGCATCACTTTGCGTATGCCGTATCGGTTAAGATACGTCAACGCTTATCTTCTTGCTCAGGATAAGGAATTGGCGCTTTTTGACACCGGACTAAATATGCCCAGTTCTAATGAAACTCTGGCCAGATATATGACAAGCGCGGGCTTAAATATTAATGACATCAGGCATATTTTTTTGACTCATGTGCATACGGATCACTGCAGTATGGCCGGTTTGTTGCAAAAAAGGACAGGCGCAAAAATTTATCTTTCCTCCGCGGCTTTTGAAGAATATCAACATTTCCGTAAGCCAGCTTCAGCATTGAAGCAGTTAACGCAATTTTATTCGCGTCAGGGCATGTATTCTCAACAGATTGATGCGATAATCGAAGAATATGAAGATATGCGTGGCATAATTACTGAATTTAACACCGATAATTATTTGCAGAACAACGAACATCGTGAGTTCGGCGACTGGAAATTTGAAGTCATCTTCACTCCCGGACACGCCGCCGGGCATACTTGCTTTTTCTTCAGAAAGAGAAGCTTCCTTCTGGCCGGCGATCACATTCTTCCTTATAAAGCTCCGATTTTGAGTCCCAATATATTTGACGATAATTTCCGTCCGCTGTCAACTTATCTGGATTCATTAAGCGTTATAGAAAAATTGCCTGTCGCCACCATATATCCGGGACATGGCAATGCCTTTATTGATCTCAAAGAAAGAATAGAAGAAATACGTAAGCACCATAAAAAAAGAAAAAGGATGATTCTTAATCGTTTGAGCATAGAGCCAAAGACAGCCTATGCTATTTCTAACGAAATATCCGGCTCGGAGCTGCCTGATTTTGAAAAATTCATTGCCTTGAATGAAACCATTTCCTATTTGAAGGAACTTAAAGCTGAAAGTGCCATAAAAGAAGATATGGTCGAAAATATTTTGTTTTACAAAAGTATATAATACACGGGATAATTGTTGACAGATGTTTCATTATGGTTAATATACGCCGGTTAATTAAAGGGTTTATTTGGAGATAGCATAATTTGAACAAGCATTTACAAAAAGAAATCGAACGCCGCCGCACATTCGGCATTATTAGTCATCCTGACGCTGGTAAAACCACGCTCACAGAAAAGCTTTTGCTTTTCGGCGGAGCTATTCAAATGGCCGGAGCGGTCAAAGCGCGTAAAGCATCAAAGCACGCTTTGAGCGATTGGATGGCCATTGAAAAAGACCGCGGCATTTCCGTCACCTCATCGGTCATGAAATTCGAATATGCAGGCTGCGAAATAAATCTTCTGGACACGCCCGGCCATCAGGATTTCTCGGAAGACACTTACCGCGTGCTTACCGCCGTGGACAGCGCACTGATGGTTATTGACGGCGCCAAAGGCGTGGAGACGCAAACCCAGAAGCTTATGGAAGTCTGCCGTCTGCGCAATACGCCGATTATAACCTTTATCAACAAACTCGACCGCGATAGTCTGCCGCCGCTGGATATTCTGGCGAGTATCGAAGACAAACTGCAGATTGAATGCTCGTCTTTATCCTGGCCCATCGGCATGGGTAAACGTTTTAAAGGGGTTTACAATCTGTATGATAAAAAGCTGCACCTGTTCACACCGGGGAAAGCAAAACGTTCGGAAGATGGAGTTGTCATCAACGATTTATCCGATCCGCTTCTTGATGAATTATTGGGAAGTCAGGCTGGCGAACTGCGCGATGAAATCGCCCTGCTGGAAGGAGCAGCTAATCCTTTTGATATCAAGGAATATTTAAAAGCAGGCCAGACGCCGGTTTTTTTCGGCAGCGCGATTAACAACTTTGGTGTAAAAGAACTCCTCGACGCTTTCGTGGAAATCGCTCCGACGCCTGTTGCCCGACCGACAACAACAAGGAATGTTGACCCGGATGAAGATGATTTTTCCGGTTTTGTTTTTAAAATTCAGGCCAACATGGACCCGGCGCATCGAGACCGCATCGCTTTTATGCGGATTTGCTCGGGTCAATTTCAGCGCGGTATGCACGTCATTCATCACCGCATCGGCAAGGAAATTTCTTTAGCCAACGCCACAATTTTTATGGCGCAGGACCGCACCAATATTGAAGAAGCCTATCCGGGCGACATCATCGGCATCCACAATCACGGAACAATTAAAATCGGCGATACCTTTACGCAAAAAGAACCTCTCAAATTCACCGGTATCCCGCATTTCGCGCCGGAACATTTCTGTCGCGTGCGGCTTAAAGACCCCCTGCGAATAAAACATCTGCAAAAAGGATTGATTCAACTCTCCGAAGAAGGCGCTATTCAGGTTTTTAAACCTCTGTGGGGTTCGGATAACATTCTGGGCGCGGTAGGCGCTCTGCAATTTGACGTGACGATGTCACGCCTCAAAGACGAATATAGCGTTTACGCCGATTATGAAAAGACCGATTATGCGGCCGCCCGCTGGGTTACCTGCGACGATTCTAAAGTAATGGAAGATTTTCAGAAGAAAAATCAGACCAACCTTGCCCTAGATACAGAAGGGAATCTTGTTTATCTGGCCCTCAGTGATTGGCGCCTTAGTCATACCATGGAAGAATGGCCGAAAGTTAAATTCCTTAAGACGATGGAAAAAAGCTGATACCAATTCGTTTGTAATTACCACTTTGTAAGTGGCAATTGCCTGTAAGGGAAAACTACTTATTCATTATGCACTCCTCTGTGGGATGCGTTTCGGTCATTGGCTATCCTTGATTTAGGATCGATACGTCTTGCAAACCAAAAGATGATATCGAGGCGGCAAGGAGGAGGCTCCACACGCGTATATAAATATACGTTGAGGAAGCCGGCGACGCAGCCAACAAAGATAGCGCTTTGATATAAAAGTTGTGAAAAATATTAATTGAAGTTTTCATCAATTTAACGTAACTGACTTTTAAAGTCATATTGAAGTAAGTAATGATCCGAAAAAAG
This sequence comes from uncultured delta proteobacterium, assembly GCA_963811325.1. Classification (GTDB taxonomy): domain Bacteria; phylum Desulfobacterota; class Syntrophia; order Syntrophales; family Smithellaceae; genus Smithella. The sequence continues at coordinate 26,641 of CAWEQT010000002.1, read as the reverse complement.
GGGGAGGCCGTTTAGCGTACAGTTTCCATTGTTTTTTCGGGGCAAAAGAAAAATAAACCCCACATGCACATAAGGAGATAACCATGAATAACGCAGGCGGAACTAAAATAACGGATATTAAAATAAATCCCGATAACCTTTACCGGGAAGAATCATTCACCGACCTGACTTTCGCCACAATCAGGCGTCTCACACCCATCAGGATTGACGGCTCAATTGACGAAAGCAGAGAAACCATTTTTACCGGCATGACCCAGCTTATGTCACCCAATGGACCGATTCCTGTTCAGTGTCTCATTGAAGGAGTAAAAAACTTAAGCGAAGCGGCGGCCAAATTACCCGAAGCTATTGAAAAAACCGTTCAGGCAATGATTGCCGAAGCAGAAGAAATGAGGCGTCAGGATGCATCGAAAATCATCATGCCCGGCCAGTAGGGATGAGGAAAAGCTGTCTTTCTTATTCGTTAGAGTTATAAATAATTTCCTTATTGACATCAAACAGATTAATGTAGAAACTCCATAAAATATAAATTGTCCAGGGCAAACAATATGGATTATTCTCCATACACTGACCATTCAACAACCGTTAAAGAATATATGTTTAACGTTTCAGATGGGGTTTCTCTTAAGATAATTGATTTCACTCCACGAAATGTTTTATCGGGGAAACCTGTTATTCTTTTTGTGGCAGGATGGATTTCACTGATCTCCGGATGGAAAGACGTGCTGAAAGTTCTGACCGCTGAACACAGAGTCATCTATCTTGAGTCGAGGGAAAAACAGTCATCAATAGTCCCTGATGTAAAAAAAGTGAGCTTTTCCATTGAGCGTCTTAAACTCGATATAGGTGAGATAATAGAAAAAGTTATCCCGCCATCAGAAAAGTTTATACTTGCGGGAAGTTCTCTAGGTGCTTCTGCGATTCTTGAATACTGCGGATCAGAGAAGCAGAAACCTTTATCCGCGGTACTTATCGCTCCAAATACCGAGTTTAGATTCCCCAAAATACTGGGAACAATAGTTCCAGCAATTCATCCTTCACTCTATTTTACCGTAAAGCCTATAATAAAATGGTATCTAAAAAACTTCAGACTGGATAAAAAAAACTGTAAAGAACAAATTGAAAAATATGAAAACACCATAGACTGCGCAAATCCATACAAACTGAAGGCTAACGCGCTTGCTATTAGAAACTACGCAATATGGAATCGTATAGGTAACATCAATGTTCCGTGTCTCATTATAGGCGCGACAACAGATACGCTCCATGCTACCGAAGACATAAAGCATCTTATAAAGATAATTCCTGATTCTACTTACATAGAGCTTAAAAGTAATATGGAAACGCACAGCGAAAAAGCTGGACATATTATTGTGGAATATATTCAAGGTGAATTCAGGCAACTTATTTCAGACGTTTGTCCATCCCCGTAAAACCACAATCGGGCTGGTAGCAGGTCACATTCAGAAATTCACATTTTTGTTTGCAGGAAGGGCAGACTTCCGGCGGCGAAGTTTCTGTGATCGTGTTGCCGCAATTGCTGCATTTCCATGTATTTTCCGGTATTAACGTTTTATTGTCTGCCATTGTCGTATTTTCTCCTTATTTACTTTTTATAAATGCAGTACAAAAATAGCGAGATAGATATTTTTTGTTTCCGTAACGAATTATCTTGATATTATACCTTAATTTCGGTAAACAAATATAGTATTTTTATCAGGGGTAAAATGATGCCGAAAAACACAAAAAAAAATGATCTGGCAGGTTTAACTCTACTGGGGAAACTGGCCAAGCCGGTGCGCAAACTGGAGATGTTTCCCAATCACAATAACAGCCGCGATTATGTAGTTACATTGCAAACGGAAGAATTTACCTGCGTTTGTCCCAAAACAGGCCAGCCTGATTTTGCCAAAATTAAAATTCAATATATCCCGGACAAGAAAATTATCGAATCCAAATCCTTAAAATTGTATTTATGGTCTTTCCGCAATGAAGGCGTTTTCCACGAACACGTCACCAATATAATTCTTGATGATCTGGTAGCCGCGCTCAAGCCGCGTTGGTGCAAAGTAAGCGCAGAATTTGCCGTGCGCGGAGGCATCGGAATAACCGTTGAAGCGGAGTTTAAAAGTAAGTCCCCTGTCATTACCAATAACGATACTGTGTCGTAATCGGAGGAAGCAGCATTAACACCGCCTGGTGTTTCTTTGCTGTATTGACAACGCCTTTGGCTTTACAGCCTAAATCTTTCTTTTATCAATCACCCGATTGGCTTTGCCTTCTGAGCGCTGTATGGTTTGGGGTTCCACCAGTTTGATCTTAGCGGTAATGCCCAGATAATCCTTCATGTCTTTTTTCAGTTGCCCCTCCAGTTTCTGGAGCACCTTTACTTCATCGGCGCCGGCGAACTGTGTTTCTGTTAACTCTACCTGTACCTCCAGTGTATCGAGCGTACCTTCGCGATCCACAATAAGCTGGTAGTGCGGCTCCAGCCCTTCGATGCCTATAAGTACCGCTTCGATCTGAGAGGGAAAGACATTTACGCCGCGGATGATGAGCATGTCGTCGCTGCGTCCCATAACGCGACCCATCCGGTAATGTGTCCGTCCGCAACGGCATGGCGTGGGATTCAAACGGGAAATATCGCGCGTCCGGTAACGGATGAGCGGAAAGGCTTCCTTGGTAAGTGTTGTGAAAACCAGTTCCCCTTCTTCGCCGGGAGTAAGCACCTCACCTGTTTTCGGATTTATGGTTTCTACCAGAAAATGATCTTCAAAGATGTGCATGCCGTCACGCACCTCGGTGCACTCCATTGCCACTCCCGGACCCATGATTTCGGAAAGGCCGTAAATATTCATCGCCATGACATTCAGAGCTTTTTCAATTTCGCCGCGCATATTTTCGCTCCAAGGTTCAGCACCGAAAATGCCCACACGAAGCGCAAGCGCGCGCATGTCCACGCCCAATGCCCGCCCCTGTTCGGCCAGATTGAGAGCATAAGATGGCGTGCAGCAGATAGCCGTCGGTCGAAAGTCCTGCAAAATCATGATCTGGCGTTTGGTATTGCCGCCGGACATCGGTATCACACTGGCGCCGATTTTTTCGGCACCGTAATGAGCGCCCAGTCCCCCCGTGAACAGGCCGTAGCCGTAAGCGTTATGGATAATGTCGTTTTTCGTAAGACCCGCGGCCACAAAGCAGCGCCCCATCAATTCCGCCCAATTTTCAATATCGCGCTTTGTGTAGCCGACCACTGTGGACGCGCCTGTTGTGCCTGATGAGGCGTGCAGGCGGACGACACTGCTCATCGGCGTGGCAAATAATCCGAAGGGATAATTGTCCCGTAAATCCTGTTTGGTGGTAAAGGGAAATCGTTTAAGATCATCCAGTGTTTTTAGATTATCGGGCGAGACTCCCGCTTTATCGAAGGATTTTTTATAGAAACCGACGCTGTGATAAACCCGTGAGGAAACCTGTTGCAGTCTTTTGAGTTGCAGCGCTTCTAGGGCTTCCCGGGGCAGAGTTTCAAATTCTTCATCGTAGATCATGATTTGCAGTTCTCCTGAGTCATAATTACTTGTGCTCCTATAGCATAAACTGAATTCAATGCCAAACTAAAGCTAGTCGCGAAATGAAAGCCCTGACTGGTTAAGAATCCGGAGAAACATTTCTGGAGCAGCGCACGTTACGCTTACCACTGATTTTTTCGTAAAGATTCAATATCTTTCCAAAAATCCCAATTCCTGTAAAATTTCTTTAGCCCGCGGGGCGTCCTCGGCTTTTACCAGCAGGCGGGCATATGCTCCCGCCCAACTGATTAGAACTGGGCTTTCCCCCTCAAAAAAATATGTGATGCCTTCGCCATCTATGACAGATTTTATAAATGTAATATCGCTTTGCCGATACGTGGAATAAATTTCAATGAGATCGACATAACTTACTTCTTCCATAAGTTCCAGAGGCTGTTCGGCAATCAGATCAGTGCCACAATCGGTGCACTTATAAAAACCTTCCCTGTATTCGCTTTTGCATTTGGGGCAATACATAATAGCACTCTTTCATTATCTGTTTATCTATATTCATCTGCATCCCTGCCAAACAATTTTGTCATGATAGTAGCATAGAAAATGTAAGTGTCAACATTAACCATCTGCATAAGAGTTATTGACGGATCGATTATCTCCGGTTAAAATATGAATAAATACACATGATCGGGTTTGGAGATGAAGAAGAAGTGAAAAATTATTTTTTTTGTTTTTTCCTTACTATTTGTTTCATTGCGGGCAGCGGAGAAACGCTCCAGGCAAAAGATCAAATCAACTCTATAATAAAAGAGGAGGGAACCATGGAAATAACAAGTTCGTCGTTTAACCATGAAGGCATGATTACAACCAAATACACATGCGACGGCCAGAACATATCACCGCCTCTTTCCTGGAGTGGCGCACCTGAAAAAACAAAAAGCTTCGCGCTTATCTGCGATGATCCGGACGCTCCAGCGGGCACCTGGGTGCACTGGGTAATTTTTGACATACCGGCGACGGTTAATTCTCTGCCGGAAAAAGCTTCCCGGCAGGAAGAAATCGCTGGATTGGGGAAAAACGGCAAAAACTCTTCCGGACGTTATGGCTACGATGGCCCCTGTCCACCTGGCGGCACACACCGCTACTATTTTAAATTGTACGCTCTGGATACAATGCTTAATTTTAAAGCAGGATTAACAAAAGAAGAACTGCTCAAAGCAATGAAGAGGCACGTGCTGGATGAGGCACAGTTGATGGGTAAATATAAGAGATAATTCACCAATCCTAAAAGAAGTTTTCGCCATATTGGCGAAAATTCTCGGCAAGGCAAAAGTCAATTAATTATGCGCTCCCCATAAAGGGGATGCGCTTCCGATTAAAGCGCTATTTTTATTAGCGCCGTTGTCAGCTTCCTCAACGTATATAAATCAGGAAGTGCATACCCGAAGGGGGCACAACAAAAACAGATCATTTCCTTATGATCATTTTGTTACGGCATAAAGTACGTCCGTGGAAATGAGGCTTTGAATAAATCTTATATTATTTCTTTTCAATGAGGAAAATTTTTTCAATACAGCGGCGGTCAATTTTACCTGTGGCTGTTCTGGCTATCGAGGAAACAATTTTAACGCGGCGGGGAATAGCGTAAGATTCCAGCATATCCATTAAAAGCTTTTTCAAGTGAGTTTCCGTCAGATCACAGGCAACAACTGCCGCGATAACGCTTTTTCTTCCCTTGTCCGTTGGAAATGCCAAAACAACAGCATCGCTGACCATAGGTAAAGTTTTTATTTTATTCTGAACATCCAGCAAATCAACTCTTTTCCCGGCAATCTTGACAATACCATCGGCTCTACCCAGAAGAACAAAACGGTTTTTCTTGTCTTTGCGGACTTCATCACCGGTCAGACAAAAGCCATCGGGATCGCGCTCCATTTCGGGAGACGCAAAATCTGATTTAACGGAAAGTCTGCTGCCTGTCAACTTCCAGGATACGATGTCAAACGCCTTCCAACTGTCCGTATGCTCGCTGATAGAACGTGAAGCAATGCCGCCGGTTTCCGTGGAGCCATAGATTTCCGTTATTCCCAATGCTGTTTTTTTATAGAAATGCAAACCATCGGAACGATCCAGTACGCCGGAAGAAGAAAAAGCGACCTTTAAAGAAGGAAGCGACAAATTATCAACTTTCAGGGCACGGTAATGAATGGGCACACTGATCAGCACAGAGGCTTTATGCTTGTTTGTTATGGAAATGATTTCCTGCGGAAAAGTGTAAATATCCGGCAATACCCGCGCATGAGCGACAAAGGGAACTAGAACGGAAAAAAGCAACCCGTAAATATGATAAGGTGGAACGGTGGCCAAAAAAAGATCTTTATCCGACAGGGCAAATTTTCCCCTCAAATAAAAAGCTTCAGCAAATAAATTGCAGGGAGATTTAGACCAGACTCTCGGCTTGCCGGTTGATCCGCCAGTAAAAAGAGATAAAAACGGCTCATCCGGATTACGGATTAATTCAGTTTTGGTGTTTTTTATCGCGGCAGGAAGCGGCGTAATTGTTTTCACTTCGGCAGGCATTTCTTCGGGATGATCGGCTATGGCGAAGTTAAAAGCTGTGGCATCATAGATCTCCGTCATGGCATTAGCGGAAAAAGAATAAGGTAAGATCAATTTACAGGAACCGGCAAGCGAAGCCAGCACGCAAGCGGCAGTAACCGCTTTATTTACGGTGCAAAGGCAAAGGACTTTCTCTCCGTCGCGCCTTGCTAAAGTTTTTTTCAGACCAGCGGCCAATTCAAACACATCGCCGTAACTGTATCCTGAAAAAGTAAATTCTTTCCGACAAACGGCTTTGGACGGCGCCAGAATTTTCTTATATAAACTGATAAAAGAGTCTTCTTTTATATCGGTCATATTCCTGTAATTTAATTAAATCATTTTTCTTTTATTTATCGTAAAAAAAGAAAAAAATCACTTATTATAAAAAAGAGGCACAATTCTTGTTGACTTCTCTGCGGTTTTTTCATTAGTTTATGGAAAAATTTTCTAAAAGTTGTCTATGCTTAACATTGATATTGACAGTTTGATTCCGCATCGTGAGAAGATAAAAATTATCAACGGAATTATTGAAATAAAAGAAAACTCTGCCATCAGCACTGCAATTGTAAATCCTGACTGGCCTCTTTATGAAGGGGGCTGGGTAAATTCACTGATCTTAATCGAGGCCATTGCTCAAACGGCGGCGATTGTTGATGGCTACAAAAGAAAACAGCGGGGCGAATCAGGTGTCAAAGGATGGCTTGTCGGCATCAAGAGCGCCGAATTTAATATAGAGAAAATACCGGTTAACACAAATTTAATTATCATGATTACAAGCAAGTATTCTTTTGATAATTATGGTGTGGTGGAAGGGACTGTTAAAACCGGCGAAAAAGTCCTGGCCACAGCCATTCTACAGGCCCTGCGCCTGAATTAAGACATTAGTAATATTTTAAGGAGCTCTATAATATGGATGAGAAAAAAACAGCGATAATAACAGGCGCAAGCCGCGGCATCGGTCGCGCCACAGCCGTGGAACTGGCAAAAGCCGGATATTTTGTAATTATAAACTTTAAGTCCAATGAAACAGCAGCGGCAGAAACATTAAATCTTGTGCAATCCGCGGGTGGAGCCGGAGAAATTTCTCAATTTGATGTTGCCGATAATACACGAACTAAAGACGCTGTTAAAGCGATTACTGGACGTCATAAAAACATTCAAGTGCTTGTTAACAACGCCGGAATAAATGCCGATGGTCTTTTTATGTTATTGAGCGAAGAAGAATGGGACAGCGTCATCAACACAAGCCTGAAAGGTTTTTATAACATCACGAAACCTTTATTGCGCGAAATGGTAAGGCGTAAATGCGGTTCCATAGTTTCCGTTTCCTCTCTTTCGGCATTGATGCCCAATCGAGGGCAGGCAAATTATGCCGCAGCCAAAGCGGGAATAATTGCCGCCTCCCGCTCACTGGCCGCGGAAGTGGCGCGTTTTGGCATTCGCGTTAATGTTGTTGCCCCGGGTTTAATCGAAACCGATATGATCACGGACGCGCCGGTTGCCGAAATCAAAAAAATGATCCCCATGGCTCGTTTAGGCAAACCGGAAGAAGTGGCAAACGTCATTCGCTTTTTGTGTTCGAATGACGCCTCATATATTACCGGACAGGTAATTGGCATTAATGGCGGAATATGTTGATAAAAACTTACAGCAATTTATATAATTTTATTTGTATCGCTGTCGGTGTCCTTTTTGTTTTAAGTCCGCTGATTTACGCCGGGACAAACGATTTTGAAAAATTACGTAAAGAATCGGCCAATATCAAAACAATTCAGGCCAATTTCATACAAAAAAAATCCATGAAAATTTTATCCAAGCCTCTTGTCTCAGAAGGCCGTTTTTATTATATCGCTCCCGATTCTTTCCGCTGGGAATACTTCAAACCTTTAAAAAGCATCGTCATTGCCCATAAAAACATCACTAAACGCTATATTTATTCCGGCGGAAAAATAGTGGAAGATAAAATGGGCGGCGCACAGGCAATGAAGATCGTGTTGAACGAAGTCGCCGGCTGGATGAACGGCAGGTTCGATCAAAATCCATCATTCGCTGCAACTATTAATGAAGGAACAAAAACCATGATAACTCTTTCTCCTATCGACAAAAGCACGACCGGCATGATTGAAAAAATCGAGATTGCCCTTTCCAGGAAAGCAGCAACTGTCAAGTCTGTAAAGATTATCGAAGATGCCAATTCCTTCACTCAGATAAATTTTCAGAATGTTGAAATCAATAAAACGATTAATCCCTCGGTATTTCAGGATGTAAAATGAAGGGCATATATTTTTTAATATTAACCGTTCTTCTTTTATCCTGCCAGACATTGCCATTGATTAATTCGCCTGTTTCTTCAGCCGGTCAAAAATCTTTAACTTGCCCTTCTCCTTTTTTAAAAGAAAAATACCGTATGGTGCACGCCATAGAAATACAGATGGCCGGTGACTTGCGGAGTATAATTATCGGTGTAACTTTGGCTGATCCTTCCACCCGCTCTGTCTCCTGCGCCATTATGACGGCGGAAGGAATGACGCTATTTGAAGCAGAGTCCGGCCCGGACGCGCTTAAAGTGAATCGGGCTCTGCCCCCTTTCGATTCCGCCGATTTTGCGAAAAATATGATGGAAAATATTAAACTGATTTTTTTCTCGCCGGAAGGAAAACTCCAGACTAAAGGAAATCTTCCCGATGGAGCGGCTGTTTGCCGCTACAGCGAAGAAAACGGAAATTGGATTGACGTAATAGCCAAAAAATCGGAAGGGCCGGAAATAAAACGCTATTCATCCTCAGGAATTCTGAAACAACGGATCAGGTTTAACAAAACAGCTGGAAATATTTACCAGCGTATTGAATTGCAAGCAAATGAACAATTTAATTATTCGTTGTTGATGACTTTAATCGAAGCCCAACCGGTAAAAAACAAGTTACTCCGAACAAAATCATTCGGAAACACGCAAAGATGAGAAATCCTGTAGAAGGTAAAAATATTGTTATTATCGGGTCCGGTATCGGCGGGCTGAGTGCGGGCATTATTTTATCGCTTTTGAATTTCCGGGTAACTGTTGTGGAAAAAAATCCGCTGCCAGGCGGGCTGATGCGTTCTTACCACCGTTCGGGATTTGATTGTCCTGTCGGCGTTCATTATGTCGGCGCTCTGGGCGAAAAAGAACCGCTGGGCAAAATGTTCCATTTCCTGGGCATTCCGGTTGATGAATTGTTTATCCCCATGGGACAGGAAGGCATCATTGATCGTTATATTTTTGATGATTTAATTTTTGACTTACCCACAGGCATTGACGCGCTGGAAAAGAAGTTGCAAAATGCTTTCCCAAAAGACACGGCGGCTCTGACCATAGTTATGAAAAATTTGCGTGATATTTCTCGATGTATGATGGAACCTTCTTTTTTGCTCAATCAGGGCGATCCCTTCCAAAATATGGACTATTATCAACCCATGGGAGAATTATTAGACAATTTTCAAGCCTCCGCTGGCTTTCGAGCGATATTGTCCGTGCCCTGTCAGCTTATCGGCGTGCCGCTTAATGATTGCCCGCTAATTTTCCATCATATGGTTTTAGCCAGCTATTTGTTTTCTTCGTGGAAGTTGAAGGAAAACGGCAGGAAAATGACCGATTTTTTTGTGCGCCGTTTTCAGGAACTCGGAGGAATGCTTATCCTTAACAACGGCGTTAAAAAAATATCTCTGACTGAACGCAAAGTGACAGGAGTAATATTAGAATTGGGAACTAATCTTCTAACTGATGCCGTTGTTGCCGCCATACACCCGAAGATATTGCTCAAATTACTGGACAAGAATGCTTTACGCGATTCTTACCGCAGGCGCATACTTGGGCTGAAAGAAACGGAAGGCGTTATCGCGGTCAACGTAAGCGTGAATGCCGCGGCGCATCCTGAAATTAATCACAATATTTACCGGCTTCATAGAGACGAAAACGGTATTATCAAAGATGGAGTGTTTTACCAATTGCGCAGCACCTATTCCAGGGAATCTAATTTACTTTCTATTATTACGAAATCATTGTTCAGTGAATGGAGCCGTTGGGAAAATACGGCTTCCGGCCAGCGCGGCAAGGAATACGAAGAAAAGAAAATGAGCATAGCCGGGAGCCTGCTGAAAAAAGCGGAAGAAATTTTTGGAGACCTGAAGGACGCTCAGATATTGGATGTTTATACACCTCTGACCATATGGGACTATGTAAATTCTCCTGAAGGTTCTTGTTATGGAATAATGCGTTCGTCGGGTCAGTTGCTCAAAGCCTTTTCATTAAATAATATTCCTATTCCCGGCCTGTTTCTGGCGGGACAAAACGCTGTGGCGCCTGGCGCTATGGGCTGCATACTTGGTTCTTTTAATGCGGCCAGACAAATCATCGGTGATAAAAGGTTTGTTCAGGAAATCAAGTGGGATGCTTAATAAATATAAATTATTGAAAAGTAATGTAATATTTGTTAAAAGCGACAAAATTAATTCGGAAAGTTAAATCAGACAAAATGACACGTCAGGAAATTGAACGCGAAGTAATAAATGTTTTTCAACGCGAGTTTGAAATCGAAAATCCCTGCATGGATGCCAATCTACGGGAAACATACGAATTTGACAGTATTGATGCCATTGAACTTTTACTGGCGATAGAAATTTTTTTGGGTACCGAAATCAGCCAGGAAGAAAAAAAACAAGCCATAAACATCCGAACGATAAATCAGATTTGCGACTATATTGAAAAGATCGCGAAAAAACGAAATCTTCTATCACCGGCATAAAATAATCATGGAACGCAGAGTTGTTATTACAGGTTCTTCGGCTATCACACCTATTGGTCACGGAAAGGATCAAATAGTCAAAAGCCTGTTAAATGGAGTTTCCGGAATAAAGCCATTACGCGAAGATGAATTAATCGGTCGCTATATTCACTCCCGTGTTTACGGAACAGTAGATTATCCCATTGAATATGATTTCAAAAGAAATCACCGCAAAACCATGGGACCGGTTGCTTATTATGCATGCCAGGTAGCCAAAGAAGTTCTGGAGCAGTCGGGGCTTACCGAGGATTTTATCACGTCAGGAAAGCTGGGAGTGGCCTTTGGTTCTATTCACGGCTCTCCGACAGTGCAGAGAAATATTTACCGCATCTTTTTTGGTGCCGCCGGAAAAGATGCGTTTAAGGGAATCGGCGCCGTTGATTATTTGAAATCAATGGTTCATACAACGGCTGTTAATATCACAAAAATGTTTGGTATTACCGGCCGTGTAATATCTTCGGGAACCGCCTGCACAACAAGCTCCCAATCGATAGGTTACGGCTATGAATCTGTCAAATTCGGCATGGAGGATGCCATGCTTTGCGGCGGCGCCGATGAATATGATACCACTACGGTGGCCGTTTTTGATAACCTGCTGGCTTGTTCCACGGCATTCAATTCCGAACCCCACAGAACCCCCCGTCCGTTTGACAATTTGCGCGATGGGCTTGTGGTGGGCGAAGGCGCTGGCGCGGTAATGCTGGAAGAGTATGAATTTGCTAAAAAACGCGGCGCGAATATTCTGGCCGAAGTCATTGGGTTTGCCTGCAATAACAATGGCGGCGATATGATTTTGCCGAATTTAACAGGCATAACCAAGACACTTAACCTTGGTGTGGAAAACGCCGGTGTCAACCCTCAGGATATTGATTTAATCAGCGCCCATGCCACTGCCACAAAGATGGGCGATATAATTGAAGCACAGGCCATCAATGCTGTCTTTGGCAATAATCCTTATGTCCTGGGTTTAAAAAGTTATACCGGCCATACAATGGCCGCCTGCGGCGCCATTGAAACAATTATGTGTCTCTATATGATGCAGGAAGGATTTATCGCGCCGACATTGAATTTAGAAGAAGTTGATGAACGCTGTTCAATGATTAAGCACGTGCAAAGAATATTACAAGAGCCTGTAACAACGGCAGTCATACAGAATTTCGCCTTTGGCGGAGTCAATACCATCTTAATGATAAGAAAATTTTCTTGAGATTAAAATGCCCTTTGTCCGATTTTTTCATTATATATTTGATTTTTTCATAACATTAATTTTGTGGTGTTATTTTCTTTTCGGCTATCTTGTTATTTTGCCACTTTTATATATACCCGCTTACATTTTCGCGGAGAGCCGCACCACTGCGTTTCAAAATTTAAATCACGTTCATTTGAAGTGCTTCTTTGCATTGACAAGGCTGCTGATTCCCCATACAAAGTTTAAAATACCCAACGCTGTGCGAGAAATCCATTCAGCTGTGATTGTTTGCAATCATCTGTCCTATCTTGATCCTATCTTGCTGATATCGCTTTTTCAGCGGCAGCAAACTATCGTAAAGCATACTTTTTTCAAAGTTCCCGTCTTCGGCTGGCTTTTAAAAAATTCCGGTTATATTTCTGCCGGGGCCAGCGATATGCTCGGACAGGTAATGATAAATAATCTGGAGGATATAAAAAAACATCTGACATCAGGAGGAATTTTGTTTGTATTCCCCGAAGGAACCAGAAGCCGCAACGGGGAGCTCGCTCCTTTCAATAAGGGCGTGTTCACCATTGCCCGCTACTGCAACGCTCCGCTGAAACTTATTTTAATTACCGGAACCAATAAACTATTTCAGCCCGGCTATTCCCTGTTTAATACTCACGATTTTAATCAAATTCAATTGGAATTAATCGGCTCTCTGGATCCGGACTACAAGAGCAACTCTTTTTCTATTTCCGTTGTTGCCGATCAAGCCATAAGTATTTTTGAAAAAAAAATCGCAAATACAAAATCCGGCAAAACCAGAACGCCAGTTCCGGTTTACAGGTAAATTTAGTAACAAACAAATTTGGATGATCATGCCATGAAATTACAGGAAGCGATTCTAAAATGCAGAACCGCACAGTAATACTCTCTATATGAAATAAAACAATTAATTAACATTCTTCCGGAGAAAATAATTGCAAAAGACTACGCAATATATTCAACAAATCAATCAAAGAATCGATTATGCAATGACTGTGGATTATTACAATATTATTAGCGCGCTCAAAGACATTGAAAAAAATAAATTTAAAGATGAAGTCACTTCTTTCAAAAAATTAAACAGACTCAAAAGAATCTTAATTTTTTCCAATAAGCGTTATCGTCAGCGGGCTTTAAGTATCCCCCCTCTCAGATTTTCGCAAGACTTGCCTATATCAGCAAAGAAACAAGATATTATTGATAGCATTAAAAACAATCAAGTCACCATTATTACCGGTGAAACCGGATCAGGAAAGACAACACAAATCCCCAAAATGTGTCTTGCTGCCGGTTGCGGCCTGCGGGGAATGATTGGCCTTACCCAGCCGCGGCGCATCGCCGCTGTCAGCATTGCTCAGCGCATTGCGGCGGAACTTGGTGAAGAATGCGGTATATCTATCGCCTATAAAATCCGCTTTGAAGAGAAAGGCTCAGCCGAACCGCTGATTAAAGTCATGACCGATGGAATTCTGCTTGCGGAAACAGTTAAAGACCGTAATTTGCTGGCCTATGATACCATCATTGTGGATGAAGCTCACGAACGAAGCCTGAACATTGATTTTATTTTAGGCTATTTACAAATACTCCTGGCCAAAAGAAAAGAATTAAAGGTTATCATCACCTCGGCAACGATTGATACGGCAAAATTTTCCGAGGCTTTTAATAATGCGCCGGTAATCAAAGTTTCCGGCCGGATGTATCCGGTGGAAGTTTGCTACCGGCCGGTTGATCCGGTCAAAGAAGAAAAAGGAGAAACAACATACATTGATGAAGCCGTTGCCTGTGTGGAAAATTTACAAAAGGAAAGACGTTATGAAGACATTTTGATTTTTATGCCCACTGAACAGGATATTCGGGAAACCTGCGGCCTTTTAGCTAAAAAATGCACAGGCCTGATTCTGCCTTTATACGCAAGGCTTTCCGGCTCTCAGCAAAAACTTATTTTTGCCGGTGCCCACCAGCAAAAAATCATTGTCGCCACAAATATCGCGGAAACGTCACTGACAATTCCCGGTATCAAATATGTAATTGATGCAGGTCTTGCGCGAATATTGGAATATAATCCCCGCAGCCAGACCACGGGACTGCCGATAAAACCTATTTCACTAAGCAGCGCAGAACAAAGAAAAGGACGCTGTGGCCGGGTGCAAAACGGCATTTGTATCAGACTCTATTCACAGGAAGATTTCTCTCAAAAGCATCTTTACACACCGCCGGAGATAATGCGTTCCAATCTGGCCGGCGTCATTCTGCGGATGCTTTTCCTCAATCTAGGCCCGGTCACTTCCTTCCCCTTTATTGACAGACCTCAACCCAAAAGTATCCGTGACGGCATTGATATTTTGCGTGATTTAGGAGCCCTGACCAAAGATAATAGTTCCGAGGAAACGAATCATTACAAGCTGACTGAAGTTGGCCTGTCGATGGCGCAGTTCCCGCTTGATCCCAGAGTTTCCCGAATGCTGATCGAAGCGCGGAAAGAAGAATGTGTAAACGAGATTGCCGTCATTGCCGCCGCGTTAAGTATTCAGGATCCGCGCGAACGGCCCTATGATAAAACTGCTCAAGTCTCAACGGCTCATGCTCCCTTTCATCACGCCGAATCGGACTTTTTAACCTATCTTAACATCTGGAATCGCTATCACGGATCGCTGGAGAATCTGCCGACACAAAGCAAACTGAGAAAATTCTGCCGCGATAATTTTCTTTCCTACAAGAGAATGATTGAATGGCGTGATATCTATTGTCAAATACTGGACATTATCGACGGAAAAAACAAAACGGCAAAAAGTAAAAAACAATTCAAGATTGAAATAGATCAGGATATTGCCGATAAAATTCATCGCTGCATTCTCAGCGGTTATCTTTCCAACATTGCCCAAAAAAAGGAAAAAAACTTCTACAATGCGGCCAGGAGCAGAGCTGTGATGATTTACCCCGGCTCCGGTTTATTCAATCGCGCAGGCCTTTGGATAGTAGCGGCAGAAATAAGCATGACCTCGCGAGTCTTTGCCCGCAATATTGCCAATATTAAAAGTGAGTGGCTGGAAAAGCTGGGCAAAGACAATTGCCGCTATACTTACGCTGCCGCCCATTGGGAAAAAAATCGCGGGCAAGTTGTCGCCATGGAAAAAGTAACACTTTTTGGTTTGACCATTGTGGAACAACGACCTGTTTCTTATGAACGAATTAATCCGGAGGAAGCCAAATCAATATTCATCCGCGAAGCCCTCGTCACCGGAGAAGTTCCCCGCAGGATTCCTTTTCTGGAGCATAACTTATCCTTATGGCATCAGACAAAAGCAATGGAAGAAAAATTGCGCAAACGCGGCATTGTTGTTGATGATGAAACGATCGTCTGTCTTTACGAACAAAGATTGCCCATGATTTCCAATATCCGATCTTTACTGAACCTCATTAAAGAAAAAGGCAGCGATGAATTTCTACGTTTCCGGGAAGAGGATTTGATTGCCCATGAACCTGATCCTGAAGAAATATCTCAATATCCCGATCAAATAAAAATCGGAGATGCTGCTTTTGCCTGCCATTATAATTTTGAGCCAGGCCATAGTGATGACGGAGTAACAGTAAATGTTCCCCTGGGATTTGTTTCCCGGGCTGCCACGGAAAATATGGACCGCTACATGCCATCGTTATTGCAAGAAAAGGCTTTTCACTTATTGAAGTCGCTTCCTAAATCACTACGTCAAAAACTTCCATCGCCAGTCCAAACTGCACGGTTATTACTGGAGCAGAAATCATATTTAAATAAATCTTTACCGCAGGCTTTAAGTCAACTGCTGCTCGATAAGTACAAGATAACAGTTCCCCGCGATGCCTGGGCAATGGATAGGCTGCCTGCTCACTTAAATATTCGCTACAGTATTATTGATGAAGAAGGAAATGAAATTAGAAACAGCCGGGATATTAATCTGCTGCAAAAGGAACTTGCTGGCACGATAAATACATCGGCGCTGGATAACATCCGCTGCGATTGGGAAAAAGAGGGAATTACCGACTGGGACTTTGGCGAATTGCCTCAGCAAATTCCTCTCACCGGCATTCAGGGTTTCATCGGTTATGCCTATCCGGCATTGAATCTAATAGATGGCTCTATTAATCTCCGGCTATTTTCCGATCAAAGAGAAAGCGCCGCCAATCATCTCCGGGGCGTTGCAGCTCTTTATGAAATTTATTTTGCCGACATGCTGAAACAACTCAGAAAGAATGTTACCCTGAACATAGGAATGAAAGCAATGGCTGCAAATATCGGTAATTATAAACACATGGAGCAATCAATCATCAACAGGGTTAAAAAGGATTTATTTTTTAAGCCATGGCGTAAGCAGGAAGATTTTATTCAACACACCGATTTTCTGAATTCCAAAATTTTGCAATATGGCCAGCAAGTGCTTGTTTCTGTAGCACCGGTATTAAAAGTCTTTGACGATACCCATGCTTGTATATACAAACTCATGATGAAGAATACCGGCAATAATCCTGTGTTGAAATTCCTCAAGGATATCCAGACAGAGCTTAGGGGCCTTGTGCCGATTAATTTCCCCGAGTTTTATACATTTGACCGCATGAAAGATTTGGCGCGCTATTGCAAAGCACTTATTCTTAGGGCTGAGCGAGGAAGTCTCCATCTTGCATCAGCGCAAAAGAAAATACAGGAAGTAATGATTTATTCACGGCAGCTGCAACAAATGCTTACACCAGTCACAAATGACTTTGTACCACTGCGTATTGGAATCCAGAAAATCAACTCGTTTAAAAACGATATTTCAATGGATTACTCAGAAGAGAAAAAGAAAATGATTGAAGAATTATTTTGGATGATCGAAGAATATAAGGTGTCTTTGTTTGCACAGGAACTTAAAACTCCTTATCCGGTATCGCCAAAAAAGTTGAATCTGTTGATTGAGGAGATTGAAAAACTTTAGCGGCAGGTATTGTCAGCACTTGCTTTTCGACGCAAAATATCAATTGACAAGCAAAAACAGCCAACCTATACTTTCATGGACAGAAAGCAACACCTTATCAAACAAAAACTGATTGTCTGATATAAAATCTCTGTTTTCCATTGCCCTGAGCGGCTGTTTATCTAATTATTTTCAATGAAAGATGGAGGAATAAATATGAATATTGATGAAAAATACAAAAAAGCCGGTGAAGTCATCAGCACGGCTGGAGGAACGCCGCTTCCCGTCAGCGATACTCTTATTAGACTTTTAAAATATTTTATTATGGACGATGAAGTGGATTTTATCGCTGCATTTGCCGATAAAAAATCACAGACGATGGAACAGTTAAAACTATCAAGCGGTTTACCAGAAGAAGAGATCAACAAAAAAGTAAAGAATCTGGCTGGCCGGGGCGTTATATTCAATCAACCTAACAGCAAAGGGATTATGGTTTTCAGATTGCTGCCGCTGTTTAACGTTGGAACTTTTGAATACAATTTCATGGGTAAATTAAAGAAAAATAACAGGGAAAAAGAAATATCTCTATTGTTCAGCAAACTGTTCGAGGAATTGCGCAACATGGTTCAGGATAATTATGATTTGATTATTCCTATTCTCATGGCCGCGCCGCCTGTTGACAGAACAGTGCCGCTTTTTGAAAACAAGCCAAAAAATGAATCTGTTAAAATCATAATAAATAAAAAGCTGGAAACAGATATAGACAGAATTGTCCCTTCTCAAAAGGTTGAGGAACTCATTCAAAAGTTTGACGAGATTGCGCTGGGTCATTGTTTCTGTCGCCATTACAAGGATTTGGCGGGGTCTCCATGCAAGCAGACGGATGAACGGGAAACCTGTTTCACTTTTGGTAAATCGGCGAGATTTACATCCGAACAGGGTTTTTCGAGAATGATTTCGAAGGATGAAGCCCTGAAAGTTTTAAAGCGGGCGGAGGAAGCAGGACTTGTGCATAAGGCCTATCATCCAAATTTTGACACGAGCAAGGATGAAACTAGTATTTGCAATTGCTGCCGGTGTTGCTGCGCTAATGGAGCTGATAATATGATCGCGCCCATAACTAACGCGACCAATTTCTTATCCGTGGTAAATGACGATCTCTGTATAGGATGCGGCAAGTGCGTGGAGGGATGTCATACCTACGCGGCTTATTTAAACGACGATAAAAAAGCGCGCAGGAAAGAAGAGCTCTGCATTGGATGCGGAGTATGCGCTCATTTCTGCCCGCAAAACGCGATATCAATGGTTGAAGGCGAAAGAATCGTAAGGATTCCCCCAAAAAGAAAATAAATATCTAATAATACATTTCAGGCGGTGCGAGATTTATTAGACTTGATAATTTCTATCCAATCATCTGTCTTTATTTCACCGCCAACTGACGCTTTCGCGAAACTTTCCTCAAGCATTCTTTCCAACATGTAAAACCATTTCTATTACTCCACCTCCCAAAACACAGTCATTATCATAGAAAACAACCGACTGGCCGGGAGTTATTGCTTCCTGTTCGTCGACAAATAAAACTCTGATTGCGTCATTTGCGAACATTACCTCGCAGGCGGCTTCCTTTTTTCGGTATCTGATTTTTGCATGCACTTGACTGGGCCAGGATTGGGCAAGCATGTTCAGATCTCCGGCTACAAGCCCCTTTGCTCTTAAATCTTTCTTTTCACCAACGACTATACGATTTTTGTCGGGATCAATAGATACAACATAAAGCGGTGTTGTATGACTGATACCAAGACCTCCGCGCTGACCGATAGTGTAAAATATAACTCCACGATGCTTCGCCAGAATATTCCCCTGCATATCCACAATCAGACCCTGCTTTAATTTTTGCACCCGCCCGGAGATAAACTCCTGATAATTTTTCTGTGTCACAAAACATATATCTTGACTCTCCTTTTTTTCCGCGACAGGAAGGGAAGCTATTTTCGCTATTTCCCTTACTTCATCCTTGGTCAGAGGGGCGAGAGGAAATAATATGTTCTCCAGTCTCTCATAAGGTATGGCGTAAAGAAAATATGTCTGGTCCTTCTTTTTGTCCTTCGGTTTCTTAAGGCAATAGCCATTTTTATTTTTTTCGATAGCCGCATAATGACCTGTTGCCAGAAAATCAAAACCCAGCGTCGTCGCCTTTTCCAGCAGACTCCCGAATTTCAGGTCTCGGTTGCAGTCGACGCAGGGGTTTGGTGTCCTTCCTTTTTTGTATTCGCTGATAAATTTAGCGATGATCTCATCTTCGAGCTGGGACGCGTAATCAAAAACATAATGAGGAATTTTGAGTCTGTCACATACTTTCTTCGCATCATTAATCGCATCAGCTCCGCAACATTTCGCTTTGTCCCCTTCTACCGCTATGCCAAAACACATAGTTACACCGGAAACATCATAACCTTCATTTACAAGCAGCATAGCGGCAACGGATGAATCGACTCCGCCGCTCATTGCCACTAAAACTTTCTTATCCATTTTACCTCTGATTTTATAATAACTTGTTTTGAAGGGAGTATAAGAATAACAACATTGTGTGTCAATAAAATATAAATTATCGGCCATAAAAATGGCGGGCAACAATTGATAAAAAAGATGGAAATAGAAACTTTTTTTAGTGGAAATAAACTTGAGCACTGAGACGCGTATACACAATAAAAAATTGATTTTAACAAAACATTGGTTTAAACAATAAAATATAGAATAAACACCTTTTTGAGGAGGAAATATTCATGCAGCAATTTGTCATCACGCCGGCCGCGGGAAAACGTCTGATTGGAAAAGCAATTATCAGGCATGCCGCAGTGGCGGAAGCTATTAAAAAAGGAACTGTTGTTATTGTTGCCGGAACGACTAACGGCTATGCGGCCCAGGAAATACTTTCAGCGCTTGGTCAGCAAAAAGAGTTTAAGAGGAACCGTTTTTACCGCGGAATCACTCTTCCTCCTAATCGTCAGGCAACTTCCACAGGAAGAATCTCTGATGAAGGCAAATTCTCCGGTGACGTAATAATAAGAAAAGGAGTATTTCTGAAGGGCAAAACAATATTTGATGTAGTGGATAATTTGCGCGAAGGTGATGTTATTCTGAAGGGCGCCAATGCCATTGACATAATCCAAAGGCGCGCGGCAATCCTGATTGGCGATCCGAAGGCGGGAACCATTGGCGTTACTTTGCAAGCAATGGCTGGCCGTCGCGTCCGGTTGATTCTTCCGGTTGGACTGGAAAAGCGCGTTTACGAAAATCTTGATGAGCTGGCGATAATAATGAATGAACCGGGAACGCATGGTCCACGGCTTTTGCCCGTTCCGGGAGAGATTTTTACCGAGCTTGACGCAATTACTTTACTTACCGGAGCTGAGGCCCGGTTAGTTTCAGCAGGCGGTGTTTGCGGGGCGGAGGGAAGCGTATGGCTGGCCGTTCGCGGCAAACCCACCCAGGAAAAAGCCGCTGAAGTTCTTATAAAATCTATCGTTAATGAACCGGCGTTTAATTTTTAAATGTTTCAAGGAGTGAAATGAAAGACTGTCAAATCAACATCATTATCAAATTTTTAAAAAAGGAACTGGACGTGGGGATTATGCCGATCGTTTCACATCTGGCAGAGAATCAACGCGACCCTTTCGTCATTTTAATTTCCACTTTACTGAGCCTGCGCACAAAAGATGAAGTTACCGCTGTAGCGACTGAAAAGCTCTTTGAACTTGCTTCCACGCCGGAAGAAATGTTGACAGTTTCTTTAGATAAAATAGCCCGTACTATTTATCCTGTTGGTTTTTACCGTGTAAAAGCGCACAACATTCATCATATCTGCAAAGAACTAATCAAACGTTTTGCCTCAAAAGTACCGGACAACATCGACGACTTGCTGAATATCAAAGGCGTTGGTCGCAAAACCGCCAACCTTGTTGTCTCGCTCGCTTATGGCAAGGATGCCATTTGTGTTGATACGCATGTACACAGGATTTCCAACCGGTTGGGCTACGTTAAAACAAAAACGCCCGATGAAACTGAATTTGCCCTGAGGAAAAAACTGCCTCGTCGCCACTGGATTATTTATAATACTATAATGGTTGCCTTTGGCCGGCAAACATGTAAACCTGTTTCTCCCCTTTGCAGCCAGTGTCCAATAAACAAATACTGTGACCGGATAGGTGTCACTTTGAGCCGTTAATTATGGGGAAGCTTTTGGTTAAATAAGGGCCTAACTTGATGGAAATAGCGACAGAAAGAAAAAAGTTGACTAGCTTATACCGTTTTGGTATTGTCCACCGGTTTTAAGCGAATGATATAATAAAAAAATGCCCCTGAAAAATAAATGAAGCTTTGGTTGGATCTGCAAACCTTGATTAATATTAATAATATTTTTTTATAAGAGAGATTTTATGTATTCATTATTAGTTATTTTACATGTTTTAGCTTGCCTTGTTTTGATTGTGATTGTGCTCCTGCAGGCAGGTAAGGGCGCCAATATGGGCGCAGCGTTCGGCGGTTCCAGCCAAACGGTTTTTGGTTCTTCAGGGGCCGGTACGTTTTTGGGAAAGCTGACTGCAGCAATAGCTGTGCTCTTTATGCTTACATCTCTGACACTTACCTATACAGCAAGTCATAGAAGTTCCTCATTAATAGGTCAGCAAAGACTTCCTGTTAAGGAACAGACACTTCCCGTAACACGCCCGGATGCAGCAAAACTGCCGACAGTACCTGCCGCACCGGTAAGCAAGTAATTAAGGCTATTTTTATTTGACTATGTCGCTAGCGGTTGCAAAAAGTTTGAACAAAAATCGCACGGATAGAATTATTGATATATTTTGATGCCGAAGTGGTGGAATTGGTAGACACGCTATCTTGAGGGGGTAGTGGACAAAATCCGTGCTGGTTCAAGTCCAGTCTTCGGCACCATAATTTTATTCATTTATGGGTAATAATGGGGGTTTAGCGATCAGCTAAATCCCCATTTTACATTTATTGTATATAACTTAAAAATGATTATCTGGATGCAAACAAATACAGCAGCATTTATGTATGTAATATAAACCTCTGTCATGAATGCATTTTTTCATCTTTTAAATATATTGATATAACTGTAATATTTACACTTTCAGCTAACGCGTCACTTTTTCTCTTGACAATCCCTCTTCAATATATTAATTACTACTAAAATGATAGTATAAGTAGTATTTACAGAGGAGTGATATGAAACTTTCAACAAGAGCAAGATATGGCGTCAGGCTGATGGTGGCGCTGGCCTTTAATTATGACAAAGGGCCGGTATTTTTAAAAGACGTTGCCAAAGGAGAAAATATCTCCGAGAAATATTTGAGCCTGATTATCATACCTCTTCGGAGAATAGGTCTTGTTAACTCTATTCGGGGAGCCCATGGAGGATACCTTCTGGCGAAAGATCCGTCACAGATCACCATGAAAGAGATTATCGATGTCTTAGAAGGGGATTGTTCCCTTGTTGACTGTGTCAGTAACCCATCCGCATGTCCTAGGGTGCCCATCTGTGCCAGTCACGACATCTGGGAAATTATCGGGGAAAAAATTTCCGAGACTCTGAATTCGGTTACCCTGGATATGCTGGTAAAGATGAATCAGGAAAAAGCTCAGAAAACAATGATGCATAATATTTAAATTGGCGGGAAATTTACAATGAAAAAATATTACTTGGATAACGCCGCTACAACTCCGACGGACCCACGGGTTTTACAGGCCATGCTTCCCTGCTTTACTGAGGTTTACGGAAATCCATCGAGTCTGCATGCCTTCGGCCAAACAGCCAAACATCTGGTGGAGGAGGCAAGAAAAACCGTTGCGTCTTTTATCGGGGCATCACCTGAGGAAATTATTTTTACAAGCGGCGGAACGGAAGCCAACAATACAGTGGTTGAAGGCATCGCGCATGACAGACGGGAAAAAGGCAACCACGTCATTACCTCGAAGATAGAGCATCATTCCATTCTGGAACCTTGCTATTTTCTCGAAAAAGAGGGATTTGAAGTTACCCTCATACCGGTTAATGAATACGGCCTTGTCGATCCCGATGATGTACGGAAGGCAATTACGGAAAAGACCATCTTGATTTCCATTATGCATGCAAATAATGAAATAGGCACGATTCAACCCCTGACCGAGATCAGTAAAATCGCCAGGGAAAACGGAATTTATTTTCATACTGACGCGGTACAGACATTCGGTCATTTTCCGATAAGTGTCAATGAACTTCAGATTGATCTCCTGAGTGCGTCCGCTCATAAGCTATACGGACCGAAAGGTATCGGCATTCTTTACGTGAGAAAAGGAACGCGCATCGAGCCCATATTACGTGGAGGCGATCAGGAAAAAAGACGCCGCGCCTCTACTCATAATGTGCCGGGAATTGTCGGTTTGGGAAAAGCCGTGGAACTGGCCAAAGAAGAAGTTGTAAATGAAATAGAAAAACTGACTGTCCTGCGGAATATGTTGATCGATGGCATTCTTACAAAGATTGAACATTCTCGTTTAAACGGTCATCCTTCACAGAGGCTCCCGAATAACGTCAATATTTCATTTTCATATGTGGATGGTGAATCCATGCTTCTGAAGCTCGATATGGAGGGCATTGCCTGTTCAACCGGCTCCGCCTGTACCTCCTCGAATCTGGAACCATCCCATGTTTTGTCAGCCATTGGACTTCCTCTTGAGCTTGCCCATGGTTCATTGAGATTTTCTCTGGGAAGACAGACGACGGAGGACAACATCCGTTACGTACTTGAGGTATTACCGGGCATAATTAGTAAATTACGTTCAATTTCTCCTGCCTACAAAAACGTAGCGAAAAATCTTAAGGAATAAATATTAGGGGTTGCTACCTGTTACGGAAGGCCGAGAATAAAAGAGGTTTTATATGGAACTTATTGAAAAGATCAATAAATTAAAAAAAGATAGAAATGCCGTCATTCTGGCGCATAATTATCAGATCCCCGAGGTTCAGGATATAGCCGACTATGTAGGAGATTCACTGGGACTGAGCATTCAGGCATCGAAGACCACGGCGGATGTTATCGTGTTTTGCGGTGTCTATTTCATGGCAGAAACGGCAAAAATCCTATCGCCGGAAAAGATCGTCCTTATCCCTGACAGGAAGGCGGGCTGTCCCATGGCGGATATGATCACGGCCGATCAACTCTGTAAACTCAAAACGGAGCATCCAGCGGCAAAGGTTCTTTGTTACGTGAACACAACGGCAGAGGTGAAAGCCGAATGCGATGTCTGCTGCACGTCAGGAAACGCCCAAACTGTAGTCCACGAAGCCTTTGGACCCGGGGACGAAATAATATTTGCTCCAGATCAGTATCTGGCTCATTACATATCGACCCAGACCCGGAGGAATTTCATTACATGGAAAGGATATTGTCCCACGCATGTAAAGATACTGCCGGAGGATATTGCCACGAAAAAAACTCTTTATAATGGCGCAGAGGTTCTTGTGCATCCGGAATGTCCGGCAAGCGTTACTTCCCTTGCAGACAAGGTTCTCTCTACTGAAGGAATCTGCCGTTATGTTCAGGCATCCGGGGCAAAAGAATTTATCATCGGAACGGAAATCGGTATTCTCCACCGGTTGAAGAAAGAGAATCCGGAAAAAACTTTTTATCCCGTGTCGGAACGGGCCAGTTGTCCGAATATGAAATTGACGACCCTGGAGAAAATTTTATGGTCTCTTGAGGAAATGGAGCACGAAGTCACTGTGCTCCCCGGTATCATGCGCAAGGCAAGAAAAAGTCTGCAAAGAATGATTGGTTACAAACTATAAACAATGCTGTGAATTCAAAGGAGAGATATCATGAGTAAAATTGATGAAAGATTAAAGATTGAGACGCTGGCACTGCATGGAGGCCAGGAAGCGGACCCGACGACTGGCGCACGGGCTGTTCCCATTTATCAGACAACGTCCTATCAATTTAAAGATACAGAACATGCCGCCAATCTTTTTGGATTAAGTGAGTTCGGCAATATCTATACCCGGCTAATGAATCCGACGACCGATGTTCTGGAAAAGCGGGTTGCACTATTAGACGGTGGCGTGGGAGCCCTTGCGGTGGCAAGCGGCCAGTCGGCCATAACTCTTGCGCTTCTCAACATCGCCCGGGCGGGAGATGAAATCGTATCTGCGGACAATCTCTATGGGGGAACTTATAACCTGCTTCACTACACGTTCTCCCGTCTGGGGATTCACGTCCGGTTCGTCAAATCGAATGATCTTGACGCTTTTCAGAAAGCGATCACGCCGAAAACAAAAGCGATTTACGCGGAGTCTATCGGCAATCCAAAACTGGACGTTGCTGACATCGAAGGCATTGCCCAAATCGCGCATAAAAACGGCATCCCGTTTATTTTGGACAATACAGTGTCCCCCTATTTACTACGGCCAATTGATTTCGGTGTTGATATAGTTGTGTATTCGGCGACAAAATTCATCGGAGGTCATGGAACATCACTCGGCGGAATTATCGTCGATTCTGGTAAATTTGACTGGACTAGCGGAAAGTTCCCGTTGATAGCCGATTCTGATCCAAGTTATCACGGAATCAATTTTGTGGAAGCCTTAAAACCGTCGGGGAATATCGCCTACATTATTAAAGCTCGTGTAGTTCTTCTGCGTGACCTTGGACCGGCGCTCTCGCCGTTTAACGCTTTTCTTCTCCTACAGGGTCTGGAAACCCTGCATTTGAGGATGCCATATCATTGTGTCAATGCTCTGGCAGTGGCTCAACATCTGGAGAACCACCCTAAAGTCAGTTGGGTCAACTATCCGGGACTAACGTCTTCTCCTGAACAGAAAAAGGCGAAGAAATATCTGCCCAAAGGCGCGGGTGCGATTATCGGTTTTGGAATCAAGGGCGGCCTGAAGGCGGGGAAAACATTTATCAACTCCCTTGAACTCATCTCTCACCTGGCAAATGTGGGTGACGCGAAAACGCTGGCGATTCACCCGGCAACAACGACGCATCAACAGCTTTCCGCGGAAGAACAGCTGGCAACCGGTGTAACACCGGATTTTATTCGTTTATCTATAGGCCTGGAGCATATTGACGACATCATCGCCGATATCGATCAGGCTCTACAGAAGTCATGAAATTAAGGAGGTTATTATGGCAAACATATTTTCAGATATTACCAAAACAGTTGGAAAAACTCCACTGGTTCGTCTCAACAGAATGGGAAAGGAATTGGATGCGGAAATTTTAGTTAAAATTGAATCTTTCAATCCACTTTCCAGTGTAAAGGACAGAATAGGCGTCGCCATGATTGAGGCGGCCCAAAAAGCGGGAATTCTGAAGAAAGATACGGTTATTATTGAGCCGACTAGCGGAAACACAGGGATTGTCTTGCCTTTGTCTGCGCTGCCAAAGGATACCGCCTTATTCTCACGATGCCCGAAACGATGAGCATGGAGAGAAGGCATCTGCTTTCCATTCTGGGCGCTGAACTTGTTTTGACAGAAGGAATCAGGGGAAT
>CAWEQT010000001.1:427500-2777347 GCA_963811325.1 uncultured delta proteobacterium | reverse complement strand
GTAAAATGTTATAATAAACAACATGATTCAGATAAAATTTAAGGAGCATTTATGTGGGAATATACGGATAAAGTCAAAGAGTATTTTCTAAATCCGCGCAATGTGGGCGAGATTGAAAATCCGGACGGTGTGGCCGAAGTCGGGTCGCTGGCCTGTGGCGATGCGTTGAAGCTGACATTCAAGCTTGATGAAAACAAGCGCATTAAGGACGCCAAGTTCAAAACATTCGGTTGCGCAAGCGCCATTGCGTCATCTTCGGCATTGACCGAGATTATCAAAGGGATGACTGTCGATGAAGCGCTCAAAGTCAGCAATCAGGACATTGCCCAGTATCTGGGCGGACTCCCCGATGAAAAAATGCACTGTTCAGTAATGGGCAAGCAGGCATTGGAAAAAGCAATAGAAAATTACCGCGGCGCTCCGCCATTGGAGGCAGGCGCAAAAATTATTTGTGAATGCTTTGGCGTCACCGACAAAGAAATTGAACGGGCGGTGCGTGAAAACAATCTTTCTACTGTGGAAGATGTAACCAATTATACCAAGGCCGGCGGAGGCTGTGGGGGGTGTCATGATGCTATTGCCCAAATCATCGAAAAAGTTCGTAGTGAGCCGAAAATTGATAGCAAACCAAAACTTACGAATCTTCAAAAGATCCGTTTGATCGAGGATACGATTGAGCGGGAAATCCGGCCTTCGCTAAAACACGATGGTGGTGATATCGAAATTCTCGACATTATCGGTAACAGAGTAATTGTGGCTATGCGCGGTGCATGTTCCACTTGTAAGGCATCGGATATTACCCTGAAGGATTTCGTACAACACAGGCTCCGGGAACTTGTTTTGCCGGATATAACCGTTGAGGAGGCATCCAAATGAAAACCATTTATCTGGATAATAATGCTACAACTCAGGTTGCAGAAGAAGTGCTGGACGTCATGACGCCTTATTTCCGCAAGCTATACGGCAATCCCTCCAGTATGCATACATTCGGCGGGCAGGTCGGCCAGAAAATTCATGTCGCACGCGAGCAGGTGGCGGCGCTTCTTGGCGCCTCACCGGAAGAAATTGTTTTCACCAGTTGCGGGACAGAAAGCGACAACTCCGCGATTCGCTCCGCCCTGTTAACGAGGCCGGATAAAAAGCATGTCGTAATCAGTCGTGTGGAACATCCGGCCATCCATGCTCTTTGTTCGCATTTAGGTTCTCAGGGTTATAAAATTACAGAACTGCCCGTGGATAAAAATGGAATTCTTGATCTGGAAAATCTGGAAAAAAGTCTGACGTCTGATACCGCTATTGTCAGCCTGATGTGGGGTAATAACGAAACCGGAGTGATTTTTCCGGTTGAAGAAGCAGCCAGGCTGGCGCATGAAAAAGGTATTCTGTTCCATACCGATGCGGTACAAGCGGCGGGGAAAATTCCCATAAATATGAAGAATAACGTCATTGACATGCTCTCCATATCCGGCCACAAACTCCATGCGCCTAAAGGTATCGGTATTCTTTACATCCGGCGCGGCACCAAGTTTTCGCCTTTTCTGATCGGCGGTCATCAGGAAAAAGGACGGCGCGGCGGAACGGAAAACACACCGAGCATTATCGGGTTGGGCAAGGCCTGCGAGCTTGCGGCTTCCAATATTGAAAAGGAAAATACGTATGTCAGGAGGCTGCGGGACAAACTGGAACACGAACTTTTAAAAAAGATTCCGCAAAGCCGCGTGAACGGCGATGCCGTGAATCGTTTACCCAACACAACCAATATCAGCTTTGAATTTGTGGAAGGCGAAGCGATCCTTCTTCTGATGAATGAACTGGGCATTTGCGCTTCATCCGGTTCCGCCTGCACTTCCGGGTCATTGCAGCCATCGCACGTCTTGCGCGCAATGGGCGTTCCATTTACGATGGCGCACGGCTCGATTCGTTTTAGCCTGAGCGTCAATAACACGGAAGAGGAAATTGATTTTGTCATTGATAAAATGCCGGCAATCATCGAGCGGCTTCGGGGAATGTCGCCTTTTTGGAATAAAACCGGGCAGAGTTGTACAAATCAATAGGAGTTTTTAATTATGGCACGTTTAAAAAACGGTGATAAATGTAAAAAAGAAATCAAGTCGGAAAAACATTTACGTGAGGAAATACCGGCAATCGTGAATAAGCTTGTCGCTTCATGTAGCAGGGGCGGATGTTTTGATCATGTCAGTGCCGAACCGATTCCGTATCGGGAAGCGATTATCGATATTCTGCGCCGTCTGGCGCTGATTCTTTATCCCGGATATTTTATCCGCACTCGCCTGGATTCAACCAATTTGGAATATTATCTTGGTCAGCAGGTGACTGCTCTTTACGAAATACTTTACGAACAGATTATTCTGGCCATTCGTCACGACTGTATTCGTCAGAATCAGCCCTGTGTACATTGTGAACCATTAGGGCATAAACTTACGGTGGAATTCCTCAAGGAGCTGCCCCAATTGCGGATCATGCTGGCTAAAGATATTCGCGCTGCCTTTGACGGCGATCCGGCAGCCAAAGGCTATGATGAAATTATCTTCAGTTATCCGGGCATCTGGGCGATTATGGTTAATCGCATTGCGCATAAGTTGTATATTCAAGGCATTCCTCTGATGCCCCGCATCATTACGGAATATGCTCACGGCCGCACCGGTATTGATATTCATCCAGGCGCACATATCGGCGAGAGTTTTTTTATCGATCACGGCACCGGTGTGGTTATCGGCGAGACATGTGTTATAGGCAATCGCGTGCGCATTTATCAGGGAGTCACGCTGGGTGCCCTTTCTTTATCCAAGGCAGATTGCAAGCGATTGAGATTTAAAAAGCGACACCCGTCGATTGAAGATGACGTAATCATTTATGCTAATGCCACAATTCTTGGCGGAGATACTGTTGTCGGGGCGCGTTCCGTGATTGGCGGTAACGTCTGGCTTACACATTCCGTGCCACCTGATACGGAAGTATTTATAAGAAAACAGGATTTAATTTTTGGCGAAAAGCAATATAAGAAACAGGCGGCAAAACAGAAGCTCTTATAAAAAACATAAAGAGAATAATGGGTTATGCTAGCCGTTTGATTCCGATAATGTTCAGTCATGAGGCAGGCGCTGACGTCATGAAGCGGATTGCCGCGCCTATGGTGGGCGGCGTTATTTCTTCCACCGTACTGGAACTCATCATTTATCCGGCGATTTATATGATCTGGCGCAGCCGCGGCTTAGAAAAAGATTAAGCGTGCGGCAAAGTTATTTCATCCGTATGACCAGCACAATTGCGGATCGTTTTTATTTTAATTAAATTCCGCAATAGTGCTTCACCTTCCGGCCAATGGCCATATCCGGAATCGAGGTTGATGTGACCAACTTCACCGGCATTGATAAATTTGCTTCCCCAATACATAGCCAGTTTTCGTGCGGATTCTAATGTCATATACGGATCGTTCTCACTACCCACAGGACGGAAGGAAAAGGAATTAATTCCTGCACGGCAAAGCGGCGTAACGATTCCGGCATATAAACTTATTTTTCCACATCGGGCGGCGCGACCAAAAGAGCACTCTGTATTTCGCCGGTATTTTTACGATATAAATACGACCAGTGCGCCACAATAAGGCAACCCAGACTATGAGCGATAAGGACAGTGCGTTCTAAACTTGCCGTAACTGCGGCGTTCCCGGAAGCGTCGGTTCGAAATGCTGCGCCGAGAGGGGCCGGAGGATCAGATCTTTCAAGCCGCTTCCCTTTTCAATCAGACGAATAGTATGCCGCTGTTGAGACATTGGACGTTGTCCGAGAACCTCTCCCGTAATTACAAAAGATGCACCAATGTCAGGCATCATCTCTTTAACCTTGCGCAGCATGTAGATGCGACAATCGATACAGGCGTTCATTCCGCTGCCGTGGCCATGCGGCAGGTTCTCCACCATCTTGATATAATCCATTCCTTTATGAATGACATGAATGGGCACGGAAAATTCTTCGGCGACTTTGCGCGCATGCATTTTGCAACCCGCTGTTTTGGGTGAACAGTTGCAAAAAACACTTGTAAAATGAACTGCCGTCAAATCAATGCCCTGATCAATCATCAACTTTACAGCCAATGTGCTGTCCAGACCGCCGGAAAGAAGGGCAACTGCTTTTTTTGAAATATTCATATTAATTTATTCTCTCGCAATATTTCGACATCCTTTGTTTGCAAATAAAAAGTGATCGCATAAATTATATCATCGTACATTAGACTTCATATAATTCGTGTTTTTTATAACATCTTGGACTGTGTGTCATCGGGAGTCTTTATAAGGTAAAAAGATAATAAACTGAATAGTATCTACGAAAGTTCTCTGCCACCAATTAAGCGAATTTCTTTATCTGAACAAACAAAGCTTTTTATCTTAACAGATGGTTGACGTCTTAACCACCGTCAGACATTATTAATCAACCGTTCTATTTCATCACCGTATAATTTTAGTTTTCTCTGCGATAAATATTTTTCAGGACTTTCAGTATCCTGTGTCAGTTCCAGTAAGTTTTTATCCGGTAAAAACATGAATATAGCCCGATTCTCCTCCTTCGCCCGATGAAAACGCCAGCTATAAAGCCTTTTGAATAGCTCTTTCTGCTCTTGATTCAGACAATAGTAGCCCTTGATTTTTGTGTGCCCCTGCCGGTCAAGTCTTTTTTCCCGCCAATTAGTGTCGGCAATTTTGACAAAAGCTTCCGCGGCGGCATCTTTTAAATCTTTTATACCCAGTTCCTCGGATTGTTTTTTATAAAGCGCCGGAAGATATATAACATCCTGAACCGCATACTCCAATTGCTCCTTAGCCAATGGCCTGGTATCCCAGCGCGAACGCTGTATTTTTTTGCTTTTTTTCAACTCCACGCCCACGAATTCCTTAATCATCTTTTCCAGCGAAAGTTGCTGAAAACCCAAAAGAAGCGCCGCACGATGAGTATCAAAAATATTTTTGAAATTAAATTTATAATCTCTCTTGAGAAGGCGGATATCGTTATCCGCGGCATGAAAAATCTTGACAATGCGCTGATTATTAAAATATTTCCCTAAAAAAGACAAATTCAGATCATTCAGGGGATCAAACACATAGGTTGTATTACTGGCATGGATTTGAATCAGACAGAGTTTTTCCTTGAAATAGCGGAATGAATCATATTCAGTATCTATGCTTAAAACTTTCGTGCGCTCAAAATCATTAACAGCGCGCTGTAAATTTTTTTGCGTATCAACAAAAAGCCATTTTGCTTCCATGCGGAGCAATTTAACCGAAATGCGAATTTAATGCTATGAAAATAATTTGGAAGAGACTTCCTCAATTTTTAAGTAATTAAATTCTTCTTCAGAAATTATCCGGAAGGATTTCAATATTAATTTCCTGTTGAAGTTTGGTGAATCAGTAATAATTGAATGAAACTCACCATTTTCACCACACAAATCAATGCCATTTGCGCGAATGGCTTTTTAAATTCAGAGAATGTTTCTTTTGTAATACTTTTCCCAACCCACTCGGCGCTTAATAAATCTGCTTTTGAGAATGAAAAAACAACTTCAAAGTTATTTTTAAATCACAATTCCCATATTTCATCTTTTGATTTTTGCCAAATAGGATTGAAAATATTTAGCCCAACTGCATGGCACCGGTCTTCCATATAATTTGTAGAGAAATTGCCAATAAAATCAATATCTCCTGTGATAAGGCAGTTTATGTCATACATCACTTTTATTTTTAAAAGAGATGGTTCATAAAACCGCGGATAGGAATTGTCTATAACTATCTTAGTCCATGGCAGATTCAATGCTTCGGCTTGTTTTTCAATAACCTTCAGAGGATGAGCTCTGAAATTTGAACCTGTAGGAATAAAAGTTACTAATCCTGTAATTTCAAAACCTGATTGTTGAGCCATAAATAATGACAGAGCGCTGTCTTTCCCCCCGTCCATGAAACTATTGCTTTCTTTTTTGTGAATTAATCGCTCATTATGATTTTACCAGAATGTCTCTATACCAAAATTTTGTATCATGGTTGTTGATATTTCCATTCTCCGTTTTATATTCTCTATGCACAATATCACCAAGTTTGTAATCTATTTTCTGCTTAAAGATCGGCCCGTCAAAAACAAAAGTATGGAACTCTCCGTTTTCGCCACAAGGATCAACATTCTGCGGTGTGACTTCGGCAGGAAAAGCACTGACGCCTTCCAGTGCGACGCCATGGTCGGCAGCCCTTACTATCACCGCTTTACGGGAAACATCAGGCAATGGATCAGCCTTCATTCCGGCCAGTTGGATCGAAATTTCTTCCAAACGGTCAAGGTTTTTGGCAGGCTTTGTCAGGTTGTCTTGTCGTGCCTGAGCCTGTTTTGCGGCATCAACATCAATCGGATGAATAATCGGATAATTCATAGCATTTTCTTTTTCCTATCATGTGTTATATTTTTACTGACAACATTAAATTGCGGAAGTTGCCACCGCATAAAATCATTATCTGGGGTATTTAATATCCGGATGAAGAAACAAAGCCATTATTTCAATGGCATCAAAAATACGGGGCGATGCCCTGTTAATCAAATCCGCATCTATCGGATAAATTTTATTGTTTTTTACCGCCGGTATTTCTCCGAATTTTTGCCAATAATTTTTTACCGATGCATACTTTTTATCGTTGACCATCGGCGCAAAAACAATTATTTCCGGCGATGCCGCTATGACGCCCTCCGCACTGTAAACAGGATAGCGGGCAGTATCGTGACCGGCAACATTAATACCTCCCGCCCGTTCAATTACTTCATTGATCAACGTTTTGCTTCCCGCTGTAAACAAAGGTTCCTGTCCCAGCTGAAAAAAAACACGCGGTTTCTTTTTGTTGCGTATTTGTACGGTAATATTGTTTAACCTCTTCTGCAGTTTTTCCACGAGTTTTCCGGCGGCATCTTCCCGATTGGTTATTTTGCCGATTTGTAAAATATTTCTCAGAACGCCGTTGGTATCCGCGGGGTTTATTACATAGACGCTTAGACCGAGTTTTTCCAGTTGCAAAACAGTATCCTGTCTGTTGCCGTCAGCGGTGGCGATGATCAAATCCGGTTTCAAAGAAACAATCTTTTCTATGGATGGATTGGTAAAACCGCCTATTTGTTGTTTTGTGCGCGCCGCTGCCGGCCAATCACAAAAAATGGTTACGCCCTCAATATTATCGGCAAGACCAAGCGCGTAAAGTGTTTCCGTTATGCCGGGAGCGAGAGAAACAATTCTTCGCGGTATGGAAGCAATATTTATACTGCGGCCGATGTCATCCGTTACTATGCGGGCGCAGGAAACGTTCGCACAAAAAACAGCCGGAACAAACGTTAAAAACAATATTAAAATACCGGCAATGTTTGTTGACTTTTTACGCATATTTTTACTTTCGCTAAACAAGTCTTTTAATCGGATTACGGAAGGAGAAAATCATTCTTCCATCGTAATCCGACTAATTACAAGCAAATTAAAACTCGAAGGAAATGCCGCTCTTAAATGTTATTCCCGGCATCGGATAATAGGTATTTGGAGCTCCAACTTCGTATGACGGAGGAACATTATATGAACCAAATGACGCATACTTTATATTTCCAAGATTTTCTGCCCCCAGGAAAGCAGTCATGTTGATTTTCCCAAAAGATGGCTTGTATGAAAGATAAAGATTAATAAGAGTGTATCTATCTAACTTTTCACCAGTGTTATTGAAATCCTGAGACAGATATGAATCCCCTACAAAGTGTATTTCGGGACGTAACGTCAGATTATAAGGTAAATAAATCTCCACACCTGCATTTGCCATCTGGTTGGGTACGAGCCACATCTCCTTTTTATTATTTTCATATCCCGGAACTGGTTCCTCATATGTGGCTTTATGATAGGTAAAGTTACCATACAGTCGGGCATATTTCTCCCACAAATAGGAGAAGGAAACTTCTGCGCCATTATGGCGTGTACTTGCCACATTTTGATTTTCGCCCGTTAAAGGAGACGTATTAACCCACATAATTTCATCTGCCATATCCAGTCTAAAAAGAGTCAGCCCTATTTTTAGACTTTCCAGAGGATAAAACTCAGTACCCGTTTCCATACTGATTCCTCTTTCTTGTTTCAAACCGGTGTTAAACAAGGTCCCTTCATTGTAACCATTAAAACAGGCTATTTCATCGAGAAAAGGAATGCGGTAAACCGTCGCATATTTTGCAAATACTTTTGACTTCTTCCCCCAAAGCCAGGTCAATCCTGCTTCATAAGCATCGGCATCATATTCATTTTTCATATCGGCAAAACTATTGCCGGATTTGAAAAAATCATTATTTGAACCGCTGATGTATGTCCGTTCGGACCGGTAACCACCGCTAAGAATCAGGTTCTTCAATATGCTGAATTCATCGCGAATATAGTATCCCAGAGATTCCCTTATAAAATTCGCTGTGCTTGTTTTTATTGTCCATTCCCTATCATTGTAAAAATCTTTTTTGTAGGGTTCGTTATAATAATCAACGCCCATAATCACTTTGTTATCAAATCCGAAGATTTCTTTGGCCAGAATATATCTTGGTGTAATACCGTATGTATCGGTGATTGTATCGGAATATAAGGACCATGAATCCATATTTACCTGCAGATCTTTTGTACCATACAGAAAATTGATTTCCAATTGTCCCCATGATCCCCAGAAAGATTTGACGCCCAAATTGACATTAGTATATTTATTCGAACCGTCATCATTGGGAGTTGCAGTGCTATATAATATCGGCGGATAATTTTGATATTGCTGTGGATTTTGCGCCATCTGTGCCTGCGTTAGAGCGCCCGGCATTTGATAATCCGAATTATCAAGCGAGACATCTAACGAAACATTCAACAAGTCGCTGGGGGAATATCCCAAATCAAAGCCCCCACCCTGCGATGAAAATTTTGAACGCTCCCGATAACCGAAGCTAAAGTTATTTTCTCCATTTACCGCGTATGTCCATTTGCCGGTTGCGCCTGATACGCCGGCCCTCTCATCATTGAGTCCATAGCTTCCCGCAATAACAGATACGTTAAATTTCGGTTCTCCCTCTCCCTTCTTTGTGATAATGTTAATAACACCGCTAACCGCCGTATCGCCATAAAGAACACTATCCGGCCCCCGAACAATCTCGATTTTTTCTATTGTGTTGAGGGGTATTTCCGTCCAGTCTATCGAAGCCATATCCGGACGATTTAAACGGCGGCCATCCAACATAATCAGGGTTTTTCCGAAAGGATCATCCCCACCGATACCGCGCATATCAATGTACGCTTGAGAGGCATTGCCGCTGTAACTTCTGAACTGGACGCTTTCAATATTTTCCAGAACTTCTGGTAGCGTTGTTGCCCCGGATTTTTTGATTTCTTCAGCAGTAATGACGGTGACATTGGCCGGAGTTTTGCGGACTTCCTGCGTGTCGCGTGTCGCCGTAACGACAACTTCGCCCATCGTCACAACTGTATCGGGCACAGAATCATTTTTATTCTCGGCATTAGGCGCGACGGATGTGACGGACGCGTCAGGCGTATCATAATTTTTACTCTCGGCATGTGATAGTGAAAAACTGACTAAAAAAAATAACAGGACAAAAAATAAGACTTTCTTCATGGAGCTTCTCCTTTCCCCCTCGGGAATAAGTAAGTTGGACTACCATCAAGTTTCCTGACTTGCGGCTCCCTAGTCTCCACTCCTTCCCAATGCTTAAAGCATCAGTGGATTAACGTGGATTTCGTTCCGCTTACAGTTGCGGGGCAGCGCCGGATTTTAACCGGCTTCCTTTTTTGGCAATCTTTGCTAATTATCTTGTAATTAGCCCAATCAGGTCAACAACGTCATCCTGGGCAATCCATTGTGCGGATTTTGCTCTACCAGAGCATTGACGTCGTAAACCTCTTTTATGTTCGCCGCGGTAATAACTTCCGCGGGCATTCCTATAGCATAAATTTTTCCGGAATCAAGCAAAATTATCCGGCTCGCGTTTTGCGCGGCCAGATTAATGTCGTGAGTAACAAAAATTACCGTGAGTTGTTGCGCTGTGTTTAGCTGCCGCAGCAAAGCCAAAAACTGAGCCTGATGTTTCAGATCCAGAAAAACGGTGCATTCATCGAGCAGAAGCAATTTCGGCTCCTGGGCCAGAGCGCGGGCAATAAGGACACGCTGGCGCTCTCCGGCACTGAGTTCGTCAAAACGCCGGGCGGCAAAAGCAAGCGTGTCCGTTTTTTCCATAGCTTCATAGACTATCCGGTAATCTTTTTTATCCTCAAAACGGTACCTGCTAAAATGCGGAAATCGTCCCATCAGCACAATTTCCTCTGCGTAAAAAGGAAAAATGACCGGCGTCTCTTGCGGCACGATGGCTACTTTTCGCGCAATTTCTTTTCGTGACCAACGGCTTGTTTCTTTACCGTCAATAAGCATTTGCCCGGCATTGGGGAAAAGCGTGCCATTAATAATTTTCAAAAGAGTGGTTTTGCCGGAACCGTTAGGGCCGATAATCGCCACGATTTGCGCTTCATCAATAGTAAATGAAACTCCTTCCATTACAGGTTTCGCGGGATAATTGAAGTTTATATTTTGAGCGTTGATTATGGACATGACTAACGCGCCGCTCTTTTCAAAAGAAAAATAAAATAAGGCGCGCCGCAAAGCGCCGTTATAACTCCGACAGGCAATTCAGCCGGCGCGAAAATAACTCTGGCTATGGTATCGGCAACAATCAAAAATGACGCGCCAAATAAAGCCGACACCGGCAAAAGCAAACGGTGATCGGAACCGAAAATAAGGCGCATTAAATGCGGCACCATAATGCCTACAAAACCGATTATGCCGGCCAACGATACCGCCACGGAAATCATAAGGGAAGTTACAACAAGCAGCCATTGCTTTGTTCTCTCCACATTGACACCCAAATGCATGGCGGTTTCTTCACCCTGCACAATTATGTTCAGTTTCCGCGCCTGCGCGTAAAGCAGTATAAAACCGCCAATAAGGCAGAAAGCCGCAACGCAAATTCCCTTGATTGATGCCTGCGAAAGATCGCCCATCAGCCAGAATGTGATGCTGCGCAATTCCATGCTGTTGACTACCGAAAGAAAAAAGAGAATGGCCGCTGAAAAAAAAGCGTTCACGACAACACCGGAAAGTAAAAGCGAATTATCCATAAGAGGCCCTCGAGTGCCACCGGCAACAATAAACACTAAAAAAACTGTGGCCAGCGCTCCCACAAAAGCCAGCAGCGGCACTCCTAAATAAAAAGAACCCGCGCCAAGAAGGATGCCTATAATCGCTCCAAGAGCAGAGCCGCCCGATATTCCCAAAATATAAGGATCAGCCAGTGGATTGCGCAGAATCGCCTGAAAAATAACTCCGCCAAGAGAAAGGGATGCGCCGACGATTCCCGCAAAAATAATCCGTGGCAGGCGCACTGAAAATATAATTAATTCTTCTTCGGAAGACAAGGATAACTTTTCTGTAAAAGCATTGACAAGGGAACTAAAAACATTTCCCGGAGCAATATAGACGCTGCCCACTAAAAGAGAAACAACGCAAATCGTGAGAAAAAATAAAGTCATCAGGGCGCTGATTCGCAGCACCCGCGTTAAAGTTACTCGGCGGTAAATGGGCGTCTTCCTCCTCCATGTTTTATTGGCTTATATATTCTCTTTGATTTGTTTTCCACCACAAAAAGTTTCACGAACTCTGATGGGCCTGCCTATGACTTATCAATCCTGACAAAATCGGTTATTTCTTTGAATAATGATGGGTCGGCGTACATCGGCCAATCGTTATGACCCGCGTCTTTGATTATCCACATACGCTTTTTATTTTCGGGCAAAGCCTCATATAAATTGTGAGCGTGCTTTACTGGAAGAATTTCATCGTGTTGTGCCCCGATTACGGAAATTTTATTTTTAAACGCTTTTAGATTTTCAATGCTGTCATACTTGTCGGTCAAAACAAGTTTCACGGGAAGAAAAGGGAACATCGATTTGGCAACAGAAGCCAGCGTATCCCAGGGCGTAATTAATATTATCCCTGCGATGGGCTTTGATGTTTGTTTAGCGACGGCAGCAGCAACGGCGCAACCCAGCGATTCTCCCACAAGATAAAGCGGTTCTCCATATTGTTCAAACGCCAGGCGGACAGTTTCCATACCATCGGCGACAAACGGTTTTTCTCCCACCTTTCCGGGACGGCCTCCATATTTTGGATATTCGGCCAAGATTACGCGGAAGCCCAATTCCATAAAAGGCGCAAAGTAGAATCCTCTGTCGAGCGCAGTGCCGCCATTGCCGTGAAAAAGAACAATGGTTCCATTAGGCGCTGGCGATTCATGGGCGGCGATTAAACCCTGATAATCCGCAGCCGTTACTTGCCAGAGCTTCATATTTTCATACTCAAGCGCTCGCGCGGAAGGCCATTCCGCACTGGGGAAATAAAGAAATTTGTTCTGCATATTACAGCCTCCCAAAAACATTACTGTTAAGATAAATAATAAAGTTATTTTTAATGTCTGCTTCATTTAACAGAAGTGATTCTTGTATATTCGATTATTATACCTATGTTGTTTATTTCTAAAGTCAAAGCTCACATGGCGCACAAATACCGCGATCATGCAAAGCACCTTGTAATGGTTTCCTATCGTCCATTAAATACAGTTAGTTCCCATGCGGGAATTGAAAGTTGGCTGTCACCTGCAAGAATCTTTATTTCTTCGATAACCTTTTGATACTCTGTCTTTTCCGTGATTTGGGTCCAATTAATTATGTCGCTATACTTCGTCTTACTTACAATAATTCGATCAACAGGACAATGTGGTGGTGCATTGATAAGCCCCAAACACCAATAGTATTTCAGCGCCAAGTTCAGTAATTTTTGCGCAACACCATACTTGTAACCCAAGTCCCTCAAGATGCCAGGGTCAACATCGTTTGCATAATCGATCAAGCGTTGGATGTTTTTATAATGTTGCTCTTCGGTACAACCCGCAGAATAATAAGGCATAAGATTATCAGTTATGAATTTGATTACTTTTTCACGAAACTTACTGACGTCTTTCGAGTTTGAATCAGTATTTTCTTTGTATAACTTTGCGTACTGGACAGATCCGGCCCATGCCATTATCAATAGCTCATTCTTGACGAATTGCAGTTTATCGTTCATATTCTCTTTAGACATAACAATTATAATTTACGAAGTTCGTTTTCTCCAATTTGTTGGATAAAAGCGTAACAAATCTGATTTTTTTGTAAAGAATATTTTTCTTGATTCGGGCCTGAGAGACTGTATCACAATATAAGGGGCTGTTCAAAAATTCTTAGATGCAAGGCGCTCAAGTCCTGAGAAGTGAGGCATATTTTTTCATACTTTTTCATTCGCCGCAACGCCGAAGGACGAAGCGCAACGTAGCATATGAGTGTTTTTCAACAGCCCTTATTTCAGTTCCATGCAGAACTTGTCTATCTTCTCCGGCGGAGCGATGGGATAATTGCCGCTAAAGCAGGCCAAGCAAAAACAATCTTTGGTTAAGCCGGTGGCCTTGATCATGCCTTCCACGGTCAAATAGTGAAGCGAATCAAGACCGATGAATTCGGCAATGGCTTTTTCGTTTTCTTTCTTCGCGGCGATCAATTCTCCCTTGGACGAAAAATCAATACCATAGGGACAGGGATAGAATGTCGGCGGACAGCTGATGACCATGTGAATTTCTTTCATTCCTATACCGCGCAGATTTTGCACACGATTGCGGCTGGTAGTACCGCGGATAATTGAATCTTCCACAATCATCACTTTCTTGCCGACTAATAATTCCCTTACCGGATTTAATTTTACTCTTACGCCGAAATCGCGCATCTGCTGGGTCGGCTGAATAAATGTTCTACCAATGTAGTGATTACGAATCATGCCCATCTCAAAAGGAATGCCGCTTTCTTCCGCGTAACCCAGAGCGGCGTAAACACCGGAGTCAGGAAAGGGCATGACGATGTCCAGGTCTGGAGCGTATTCACGCGCCAGTTCGTGCCCCAGTCTTTTGCGATACATATAAACATTCTGGCCGAAAATCTGACTATCGGGACGGGCAAAATAAATTAGTTCAAAAATGCAGTGGCAATGTTTAACGGGCGGAAAAGGTTTCAGGCTCTTATAGCCTTTCGAATCGATGATGATGATTTCGCCGGGTTCGACATCGCGTAAATACTCTGCACCAACCAAATCAAAAGCGCAGGTCTCCGAAGCAACAACCCAACTGCCGTTTAGCTTTCCCAGCGCGAGCGGTCTAAACCCTCTCGGATCACGGGCGGCAACAATTTTATCGCGGGTCAGCATGATCAAACTGTAAGCACCTTCCACGCGTGAAAGCGCGGCAGACAAAGCTTCTTCCAAACCATATTTCAAGTTTCGCGCCATCAAATGGATGATGACTTCGCTGTCCATTGTGGATTGAAAAATAGAACCGCTGCCTTCCAATTCTTCACGCAATTTCTGCGCGTTTACAATATTGCCGTTATGCCCCAGCGCGTAATATTCATCACTGAAATGAACTAAAAAGGGCTGGGCGTTGGAAAGGGTGGAGGAGCCAGTCGTGGAATAGCGGACATGCCCTATGGCCATTCTACCGGAAAGTTTTTGCAGAATTGCCTCTTTGAAAACTTCGGAGACCAGTCCCATGCCTTTGTGCTCCGATACATTGCAACCGTCGGAACTGACAATGCCGGCTGATTCCTGACCGCGATGCTGCAGGGCAAAAAGACCGAAAAATGCTAATCTGGCCGCGTCCTCATGGCCGTAAATAGCAAAAATGCCGCACTCTTCGCGGGGGCGTCCTGATTCATTTAAAGTTTCTTCAAATAAAGATGACATATAGCCTCTCTTTGATCCGCTCAGGCGGATCGATTTAATCACACAAGCTATTTAAAAAATTCTCATCCCATCATTTTTCAATTACATATACGGCCCTGCAAAAAGCTCTAGAGGCAAGGCGCGCAAAGAATGAGGGGTGAGACGGACTTTTTACGAGGTCATCATTTATGGTACTCCTGTAGCGGACATACCTGCCAGTCCTCGGCAATAATTGCCGCTACCGCTTCACACAAAGCACGCGCTCCCGCAATAGTTGTGGTGTAAAGAATATTATAAATAAGCGCGCCCCGTCTGATATGATAAGCATCTTTTGAAGACTTACGCCCCAGGCTCGTATTGATCACCATTTGGATATCGCCATTCTTTATTAAATCAACGATGTGGGGCCTGCCTTCACTGACTTTAAAAATAACTTGAGCGTCAATGTTATGCGCTTTCAGATGTCTGGCCGTACCGCTTGTCGCCACGATTTTAAATCCCATCTCCTGAAAAGATTTCGCTACAGGAACTATCTTGCCCTTATAATAATCATTAACGCTGATAAATACACTGCCTTTAGCGGGCATTTTGAACCCAGCCGCCATTTGCGATTTGGCAAAGGCCAGACCGAAGGAATGATCTATCCCCATAACTTCGCCTGTTGATTTCATTTCCGGCCCAAGCAGAATATCCACATCGGGAAAACGGTTAAACGGAAAAACGGCTTCTTTAACCGAAACATATTTGGGTATTATTGTTTTGACAAAACCAAGCTCTTTTAAAGATTTGCCTATCATTACTTTTGTCGCCAATTTCGCCAGAGGCACGCCAATGGCTTTGCTGACAAAAGGAACCGTACGCGACGCGCGGGGATTTACTTCCAGCACATATAATTTTCCATCTTTAATGGCGTATTGAATATTCATCAGACCGATAACATTGAGTTCCGCAGCTAGCAGTTTGGTTTGCTTTTCGATCAGCGTCAGAATATCGGGAGTAAGAGATAGAGGCGGTAAAATACAGGCGCTGTCTCCGGAATGAATGCCTGCTTCTTCGATATGTTCCATGATGCCGGCAACAACTGTCGTTGTGCCGTCGCTTAAGGCATCCACATCTATTTCCACGGCATCTTCAAGAAATTTATCAATCAAAATGGGATGGCCGGGAGAAACAAGCAGCGCTTTGGCCATGAAACTGCGCAACGTTTCCGGATCATAGACAATTTCCATGGAACGGCCGCCCAATACGTAAGATGGTCGCACCAGCACCGGATAGCCAATGCGTTCGGCGGCAAGAAGAGCCTTTTCCACATCCATCGCTGTATCATTATCAGGTTGGTTAAGATTTAGTTTGTGAACAATTTCCTGAAAGCGGTCGCGATTTTCCGCACGGTCAATGGCATCGGGAGTTGTTCCGATAATGGGCACACCTGCCGCTTCCAGGCCGCGCGCGAGATTAAGTGGCGTCTGGCCGCCAAACTGGACGATCACTCCATCGGGCTTTTCGGCCTGGATGATATTTAAAACATCTTCCAGTGTCACGGGCTCAAAGAAAAGTTTGTCGGATGTATCATAATCGGTGCTGACCGTTTCAGGATTGGAGTTGATCATGATGCTTTCACAACCTTCTTCGCGCAAGGCAAACGACGCATGAACGCAGCAATAATCAAACTCAATGCCCTGTCCAATGCGGTTAGGCCCGCCGCCGATGATCGCAATTTTCTTTTTCGTAGATGGTCTGGTTTCGGTTTCTGTTTCGTAAGTGGAATAATAATATGGTGTGTAGGCTTCAAACTCCGCCGCGCAGGTATCTACAAGTTTATATACGGGGATAATATTTTCTTTTTCGCGCCATTTGCGAATCTCGAGCTCTGTCATCCCCCAGAACGATGCCAGGGCGCGATCGGCAAATCCCATTTTCTTTGCTTGTCTAAGTAATCCAGCGGAAGGAAGCGATTTTTTTAACTCATCTCCGGCTTCTACTATTTCCCTGATTTGATGTAAAAACCAGGGATCAATTTTAGTTAATTGATAAAGTTCTTCAATTGTCATCCCGTTTTGTATAGCCGCAGCGATATAAAACAATCTTAAAGAATTGGGTTTGATCAGTTTGCTTTTGAGAAATTCATGCGGATCTTTTAAGCCGGCAGGCAATGCCTGCCCCAGAATGAAGCGGCCGATTTCCAGCGAACGGATGGCTTTTTGCAGAGCCTCTTTAAAAGTCCGTCCAATGGCCATGGTTTCTCCCACAGACTTCATCGATGTTGTTAAAAAATCTTCCGTTTCCGGAAATTTTTCAAATGTCCAGCGGGGAATTTTCACAACACAATAATCTATCGTCGGCTCAAATGAAGCCATCGTCTCGCGGGTAATGTCATTGGGAATTTCATCAAGCGTATAGCCGACAGCGAGCTTCGCGGCGATTTTAGCAATGGGAAAACCTGTGGCTTTGGAGGCCAGCGCTGATGAACGCGAAACACGGGGATTCATTTCAACAACGATCATTTCGCCGGTTTGCGGATGTATGGCAAACTGTACATTGGAACCACCTGTTTCCACGCCGATTTCCCGCATTATGGCGATGGAGGCATCACGCATAATCTGGTATTCTTTATCGGTCAGGGTCTGCGCCGGGGCAATTGTTATGGATTCGCCGGTATGTACACCCATAGCATCGAAATTTTCAATGGAACAAATGATGACAACATTGTCGGCC
Organism: uncultured delta proteobacterium; assembly: GCA_963811325.1. Lineage (GTDB taxonomy): Bacteria > Desulfobacterota > Syntrophia > Syntrophales > Smithellaceae > Smithella. The sequence continues at coordinate 2,759,730 of CAWEQT010000001.1, read as the reverse complement.
TTGTCGCGCATTACTTCCAGTTCGTATTCTTTCCAGCCCAGCACTGATTCTTCAATCATAACTTCGGAAATCATGCTGGCGTCCAGTCCCGACTTGGCTATTTCTAGCAGTTCTTCACGATTATAAGCGACACCGCTGCCCGTTCCGCCGAGGGTGAATGATGCGCGCACAATAATTGGAAATCCAATATCATCGGCAATTTCCAGCACTTCATTCATCGATCGGGCAAAGCCGCTTTTGGGTACGCGTAATCCGATTTTTTCCATAGCGTGGCGGAATTTTTCACGGTCTTCAGCTTTGTGGATAACATCCAGCGACGCCCCGATCATTTCTACACCGTATTTTTCCAGAACACCTCTTTCCGCCAGGGCAACGGCGGTATTCAATCCTGTTTGTCCGCCTAAAGTGGGAAGCAGCGCGTCCGGCCGTTCACGGGCGATAATTTTTTCCACTGCTTCCGGCGTGATCGGCTCCACATAAGTACGGTCGGCCATTTCCGGATCGGTCATGATAGTTGCCGGATTGCTGTTGATTAAAACAACTTCATAGCCTTCTTCGCGCAGAGCCTTGCAGGCTTGCGTTCCTGAATAATCGAATTCACAGGCCTGACTGATAATAATCGGCCCGGAACCGATAAGCAGTATTTTTTTTATGTCATTTCGTTTTGGCACTTATTTTACCAATATGTTGAATTTTTCAACTACCTGATTTTACCCTCCCTTAGAGGGAAGGTGATTAAGGAGAGAGTGAAATAACCCTTCCTTATTACTCCCATTCAATCGTGCTGGGCGGTTTGGAACTTATGTCATAAACAACTCTATTGACACCGCGCACTTCATTAATAATACGATTGGAAATCCGCGCCAGAATGTCATGCGGCAATTGCGCCCAGTCGGCAGTCATAGCGTCATCACTGGTGACAGCCCGAATGGCCAGAATATTTTCATAGGTGCGCTGATCTCCCATAATACCAACGCTCTTCAGAGGTAAAAGCACGGCAAAAGATTGCCATAGATTGTAATAAAGATTGTTGGCGCGGATTTCTTCCAGCAAAATCATATCGGCATTACGCAATACCGATAAGCGCTGCGCCGTTACTTCACCGATAATACGGATCGCCAACCCAGGGCCCGGAAATGGCTGCCGCCAGACCACGTCATCGGCCAGTCCAAGTTCTTTTCCCAAAAGCCTAACTTCATCTTTGAACAAGTGCTTGAGCGGTTCCACTAGTTTAAGATTCATTTTTTTCGGCAGACCGCCGACATTATGATGCGACTTGATGACCGCGCTGGGACCCCCGAATGTGGAACGCGACTCGATCAAATCAGGATAAAGAGTGCCCTGCGCCAGAAATTTCACATTTTTTAACTTGCGGGCTTCCTGATCAAATATTTCGATAAATGTACGACCGATGATTTTACGTTTTTTTTCGGGATCGGTCATGTTTTTTAATCTTTTCAAAAATAGTTTCCCTGCCTGCACAAACCGCAAATTGATTTGCAAATGTTTTTTGAACGTTTCAATGACGCGCTCGGCCTCACCAACTCTTAGAACGCCGTTGTCCACAAAAACGCAGGTAAGCTGTTTGCCAATAGCCCTGTGCAGCAAAACAGCGGCGACAGAAGAATCAACGCCGCCGGAAAGTCCCAGTATAACTTTTTCCGATCCTACCTGCTGGAGAATTTCTTCCACTGCATGGGCGGCAAAAGATTTCATTGACCATGATTTTTTGCACCGGCAAATATTAAACAGGAAGTTGGCCAACATTTTCTTGCCGGACTGCGTATGAACAACTTCCGGATGAAATTGCAGGCCGTAAAAATTTCGTTTCATATCTTCGGTTGCTGCAACTGGAGTATTTGCCGTCGATGCTGTAATGACAAATCCCGCAGGCAGAGCTCCGATAGAATCACCGTGACTCATCCAGCACTGTGTTTTTTTAGTCACGCCGGAGAATATCCCTTTTTGTTTTTTGATATTGAGTTCGGCAAATCCGTATTCGCGCTTGGTCGAACCGATAACCTTGCCACCCAATGAATCCACCATATATTGTAAGCCATAACAGATGCCTAGAATTGGGATACCCAAACCGAAGATGCCTTTATCCACGCGTGGCGATCCTTTGGAGTAGATGCTTGCTGGGCCGCCCGATAAAATTATACCTTCGGGCTGAAGGGTTTTGATGGCGGCTATAGAAATGGAAGGCGGCTCAATCCGGCAATAAACATTGTTTTCTCTTACCCGCCGGGCAATCAACTGGTTATACTGGGAACCAAAATCAATTATTAAAATCATACCGCCTTCTCTTTTGCTTTTTGCATCATTTGAATAAACTGCAAAAACAAATATTCCGTATCGTGCGGTCCAGGCGCAGCTTCCGGATGATACTGCACGCTCATCGTCAAAGGCATTTGCATGCCTTCGGATGTTCTGTCATTCAAATTATGATAGGTTTTTTCAGCTTTCTTATCCACTGATTTCGGATCAACAACAAAACCATGATTTTGAGAAGTGATTTCAACTCTACCTGTATCTACATTTTTCACAGGCTGATTAATGCCATGATGGCCGAATTTTAATTTTTCAGTATAGCCGCCAATAGCCTGGCCGATAATTTGATGTCCCAGACAAATGCCAAAGGTCGGTATCTTGCCAATAACGGCGCGTGCAACGTCTACTATGTAAGGCAGAGCCGCCGGATCACCGGGACCATTGGAAAGCAAAACGCCGTCCGGCTTCAAAGCCAGAATTTCGTCACCGGTAGAAAAAGAGGGCAGAACAATAACTTGACAGCCATTATTTTCCAGCAGACGCAAAATATTATATTTGACGCCACAGTCCAGGACAAGGACGCGCAGCTTTTTTACCGGTTTCCTGGCGGGTATTTTACATTGAGAAGGAGCGCCCTTTTTCCATAGGTATGGCTTTTGGCAGGAGACCTCCCTCACCAGATCGCGCCCAACCAATCCAGGATAAGCTTGAACTTTCGCCAGTAGTTCGGAGATGTTTTTTGTATCAGTAGAAATAATGCCTTTCATGGAGCCGGACAGGCGCAGGCGACGGGTTAGAGCACGGGTGTCGATGCCCTCCAAACCGATTTTGCCGTGATCTTCCAGAAAAGATTTGAGGCTCTGGCGCATCCGCCAGTTACTGGGATTAGGTTGATATTCCTTGACGATAAACCCTTCCAAATGAATACCGGCAGATTCCATATCCTCGTCATTTATGCCATAATTGCCAATAAGAGGATAAGTCATGGTGACGATCTGGCCTTTATAAGAAGGGTCGGTAATGACTTCCTGATAACCGGTCATCCCCGTATTAAAAACAACTTCACCCATAGTTTCGCCGTTGCCCGCAAAGGCAGTCCCTTCGAAAACGCTGCCATCTTCCAAGACTAGCAAAGATCTACGTTCTTTTTTTAAAAGCGACATTGTCAGGAATTTATCCCCCGGCAGAACTAATATCTTGAGGCTTCTTCACGCACTTCTCTAGTGGGGAGTGTTTATCTTTTTTTTTTGGTCTCGTCAATAATTAAAGATGAAGGGAACGGTCATCGGGATAAATTTTTGTTCAGGATGACCGTTCCCTGTTTTGTGATTTACATATCGTAGTAAAGAGCAAACTCATATGGATGCGGACGCAAATCCATAGCTTCCACTTCATTTTTTATCTTGTATTCAATCCATGTGTCAATCACGTCTTGTGTAAAAACATCATTCTTGAGCAGGAATTTATGATCCTTTGTCAGGAAACTCAGTGCATCGCGCAAAGAACCTGGAGTTGTCGGAACCTTGGATGCTTCTTTCGGAGGCAGTTCGTATATATTTGTATCCAAAGGCTTGCCCGGATCAATTTTATTTTGAATTCCATCCACAACAGCCATAGCAATAGCCGCAAAAGCCAGATAAGGATTGCAGGATGGATCGGGACAGCGAAATTCCAAGCGCTTGGTGTTGGGTTCTGTGGAATACATTGGTATACGAACAGCGGCGCTACGATTACGCTTGGAGTAGGCAAGGTTGACCGGCGCTTCATAGCCCGGCACCAATCTCTTGTAACTGTTGGTTGTGGGGCTGGTGAAAGCCAATAATGCCGGAGCATGTTTCAAAATTCCGCCAATAGCAAACATGGCCATTTCCGAAAGACCGGCATAGCCCTTGCCGGCAAACATGTTTTTCCCGCCCTTCCAAAGAGAGACATGCACATGCATTCCGCTGCCGTTGTCGCCAAACAGAGGCTTGGGCATGAACGTCGCTGTCTTACCGTATTTCTTGGCGGTATTTTTAATGATATATTTAAATTTCAGCAGATTATCGGCCATTTCGACCAATGGAGAAAACCGCATATCTATCTCAGCCTGTCCGGCGGTGGCAACTTCATGGTGATGCGCCTCTATCTGAATCCCAATATTTTGCATATTGATTACCATTTCGCTGCGTAAATCCTGCTGGCTGTCATTGGGCGGTACGGGGAAGTAGCCTTCCTTATGCCGAATTTTATAACCCGAGTTCGGGTTCTCTACGCGGCCTGTATTCCATTTACCTTCTACCGAATCAATGTGATAGTAACCTTCATTGCAATTTTGGTCATAACGAACGTCATCAAAAACAAAAAATTCCGCTTCAGGGCCGAAGTAGATCGTGTCCGCCAAACCCAGAGATTTTATGTATTTGACGGCTTTCTGTGCTACATACCGCGGGTCACGGCTGTATTCTTTACCTGTAATGGGATCCCAAATGTCACAAATCATGACGAGAGTTTTTATCTGTGTAAAAGGATCAATAAAAGCTGTCGAAGGAATTGGCTTCATAAGCATATCCGATTCATTGATTGGCTGCCAGCCACGGATACTGGAGCTATCAAAACCAAGGCCTTTTTCAAAGACGCCTTCATCAATCTCGTTTATTGGAAAACTGCAATGTTGCCACAGACCAGGAAAATCCATAAATCTCAAATCCACCATTTGGATACCCTCTTTCTTAATTAAATCAACTACATTTTTCGGCGTTTTTATTTCCATCTTTTCTATTTCTCCTTTCAATTTTTTTAACCTTTATTTGTATTGTTCACAATCAATTTCATGCTTATGAACTTTATTGATCAGGGTTAGTCTGGTAATACTGATAACTTGGCTTTAAATGTCTGTTTTATTGCGAAAAGTATGCCATGCATGTGGATTGTGCATTATAACAATTCATATTTATTAGTCCACTTTTATTTATCACATCCTGATATTATGAGTTAACATGCAAAGTATGAACACTTTTGTCATACTTATGTCGGCAAAACAACAATAATGAGCCCCGAATTTTCCATATGTTTTTTATTATAGACACTGTTTCCTTCTCCTGCTGAGAGTAACATCCAGACTTTCCCAGGCAAATCGTTTTTTACGAAATCAATCTTTCTCATTCTTGCATTTAGCACACGGGCTATGTCATCGTTGATATAAGCTACTGGCATAGTAACTATGCAGGTAGCTATACTTTATGGTCTTCTCTTATTAACACCCTGGGACCACCGCACAGGCTTGGATTCCAGTTCTTGGCCGGTTCCATTTCCTTGAGTCTTTCGAGCTGGTTGATGTCCTTGAGCCTCTTATAGATAAGTTGCCATGCACAGGGTCTGTCCGGTCGCACTTCACACCTGTCTTCGCGGGAGCCCCCACATGGTCCATTCAGCATGCGCTTAGCACAGCGGGTAACCGGACATATACCGCCGTATTTATGCAGGATGCAGGCACCGCAAGCGGCACATTTTTCCGTCCATACACCGCGTTCCTCGAGGATGCCGATGAAGGTAGTGTTTAATCCGGCATAAACCGGCTTCTCGGGAAAGCGCTCGGCAATCGCCTGGACACCGGCACCGCAGGCCGTTGACAACACGGCATCTGCTTTCTGGATAGCTTCCGCTGCCTGCTCGATAAAGATGTTATCGCACTGGCGCTCGATGGTGAGTTCATCGATTTCAAAGCTTAAACCTTGTATGCGGGACGCAATACGCAGTGCCGATGAAATGATACTGACCTCCCGTTCGCCGCCAGACAGGCAGACGGTGACGCAGGTACCACAGCCCAGTACAAGTATTTTCTTATGCGGTTTTAAAATCTCGACAAGTTCAGGAATGGTTTTTCTTTCGGCAACGATCATTTTATTGCTCCTGTTTGTTCTTTAGGGATAGTTTTCTTATTAGGTGCGGGACCGAGTTTAGTGACGGTCTCAACCATGTCGCGGACATACTCGACAAATTTCTGGGAACTGGCAGCGCTCACATTCACCATGCGCAGTCGCTCCGGTTCCAGACCGGCTTCCTGTAATAACTGCCTGGTAGTAATTACCCGGCGCTTGGCCAGATAATTGCCTTCTTTAAAGTGACAACTGCCTTCCTCGCATCCGGCGACCAACACACCATCGGCGCCGGCCTCAAAAGCCTTCATGAAAAAGTCTATTTCCAATCTGCCGGTACATGGCGAACGAACGATGCGGATGTTGGGCGGATATTGTAAACGCCCTGAGCCTGCCAGGTCTGCTGCGGCATAGGCGCAATAGTGGCAGCAAAAAGCTACTATTTTAGGTTCGAAATTATTCGTGTTCATCATCATTCCCTTATTTCGATACAGATACCGGTTTATTTTCTTCACCCGGTTTTGATAATAAAGTCTTCAGTATATCTTGGAACTGATCGGACTCGAAATTTCGCAGATGGATGGCGTGTGCCGGACACTCCGAAGCACATATACCGCAGCCCATACACGCGGCGGCGGCAATTTCCGCTTTACTGTTAACATTAACAAGCGGCGCATGATAAGGACACGCCCTGACGCAGGTTAAACAGGAAATGCATTTTTCCTGATCGACGCACGACACCTGTCCGCCAACTTCAAGTCTGGTCTTGGAAAGGATGGTCGCCGCCCGGGATGAAGTCGCTTTGGCTTGCGAAATATTCTCGTCACTCAACTTTGGCGAATGGGCCAAACCGCACAGGTAAATGCCTTCCGTGGCAAACTCGACAGGCCGCAGTTTAAGGTGAGCCTCGACATAGAAACCGTCGGCATTCAACGGTACCTTAAGCATGTCTGCCAACTTGCGGTTATCCTTCAAGGCATCGACACCTGTGCTGAGCACAATGACATCGGTTTCGATCTCTATCTGCTCCGGAAAGTCAGGGCTCTTCAGTGTAACCAGATCATGATTAGCGGAAATGACCGGCGGTTTTTCTTTTTCATATCTCATAAAGATAACACCGGCCTCACGAGCCTGTTTATAATATTTTTCGCGGAATCCATAGGTACGGATATCGCGATAGAGGACTATGATATTCGCATCGGGATTCTGCTTCTTCAATTTGAGGGCATTCTTGACCGCCATTGTGCAGCAAATACGACTGCAATAAGCTCGCTCTTCATTCCGCGAACCGGCGCACTGGATCATGACAATGTTGCGGTTAGAAGAATAAAAATCGCTTGTTTGCAAAGCATTCTCCAATTCTGATTGAGTCATAATATTGGCGGATTGGCCGTATTGGAAGTCTTTGGTATTCGCCGGGTCGGCACCGGTAGCGACAATGATTGCACCGCATGGCACAGCCGTTTCTTTGTTATATTCGTTAAGAGTAACTTCGAAATTACCGACAAAACCGGCTACGTTCTTTACTTCACTATTCATGTGCAGGACAATATTATGGTTGCTCTGAACACGTTTGATCAAGGAAGAAAGGAAACTGCCAACATCTTCGTGTTCCAGTGTGTAGTGCAAATTAAGGTAATTGCCGCCCAGTTTAGCCGACCTTTCGATCAAGTGGGTCTTGAATCCTTGTTCGGCCAGAGAAAGAGCTGCTGTCATGCCGCTGAGGCCGCCGCCGATAACCAGACCATTCTGAACGACGTTGGAATAAGAACCCTGTAATGGAACTAATCTGCGGGCTCGGGCAATAGACATCTTCACCAGTTCGACAGCTTTCTGAGTGGCCTGCTCCGGTATCGTCGAGTGCACCCAGGAACATTGGTCACGGATGTTAGCCATTTCGAATAAATACTGGTTTAATCCCGCTTCACGGAGGGTATCCCGGAAGATCGGTTCGTGAGTACGCGGTGTGCAGGAAGCTACCACAATACGGTTGAGCCGGTTATCGCGGATGGCGTCACGGATATTGACCAGACTGGTATCTGAACAGGTGAATAAAGTATGAGTGGCAAAGATAACATTCGGATCTTGAGCCACGGCGTGAACCACTTTTTCCACATCGATCACGGAAGCAATGTTGCGGCCGCAGTGGCAGATGAAAACGCCTATCCGGGGCTGCTCGTCGGTGACATCGTGCTCATCCGGGTAGACTGCTTTGGTAATCAGTGTGTTTCGGGCGGACGATAACAATTCCATAGCCATTGAAGCCGCTGCGCTGGCCTGGGTGACCGTTTCCGGGATATCCTTCGGTTCCTGGAAAGCGCCGCCGACAAAAACTCCCGGACGGGAGGTATTCAACGGCGCAAATCGATCGGTGGAACAGAAACCATATTCATTCAGATCAATACCAAAACGTTTGGCAGTATCCACTGCAGATAAGCCGGGTTCCATGCCGACAGATAAAATAACCAGGTCAAAGTCCTTTTCCTGTAATTGATTGGCTTCGTTATAGAATGTCGCCCGCAGGTCCTTCGTACCGGGCATCTGGATAATGCGGGACGGTATACCCTTGATGTAATTTACACCCTGTTTCTTCGCCCGCTCGTAATACTGGTCAAAGTCCTTACCATGAGCCCGGACGTCCATATAAAAAATGGATGCTTCCAGTCCGGGTAAGTGATCGGCCGCTATCATCGATTGCTTGGTGGAAACCATACAGCAAACTGAAGAGCAGTATTCATTGCCGCAGCGTGTATCCCTTGAGCCGACGCACTGGATCCAGGCGACACGTTTGGCAGGCAGACCATCGGATCGCCGGATGACATGGCCGTCGAACGGCCCGGAAGCTGAGAGCATACGCTCGAACTGCACACTGGTAATCACATTAGGATACCGGTTATAGCCGTATTCGCCTTTTTTCGTAGCATCAAATTCTTCAAAACCAGGTGTCAGGATAACAGAACCGACATTAAGCTCGATGATCTTTTCCGTCATCGAATGGTCAACAGCATGCTGTTCGCAGGCAGCAACGCATTGCTGGCACTCGGAACACAGAGCACAATTGAGACAACGCTCGGCTTCTGCCAGGGCAGCTTCTTCCGTAAGACCTTCTTCAACTTCGTTAAAATTATTGGCACGTTGAGCAACCGGCAGGATTGCCTGTTCGGTACGAGGCTTCTTTTCCATGCCCTTGGTTTCAGGCAGAAATTCCAGAGCAATTGGTTTTAGAGTAGACTCAAATCTTGCGGACAACATATCCTCGCCTTTGAGATAACGATCGATCGATTCCGCCGCCCGCTTGCCCGCGCCTACAGCACCGATAACGGAAGCACTGCCAAAAATATCATCACCGCCGGCAAATACGCCTTTTACAGATGTTTCCAGAGTGATTTTATCGACCTTGTAAAAATTACGTTCTGTTGCGACTTCCATGTTACCAAGCGAGTCTTTATCGATCGCCTGACCGATGGCAACTATAATTTGGTCTGCATTTAATATCGTTGTCTCATTATCATTGTAAACGGGACTGAATCGCCCTGTTTCATCAAAAACTCTGGTGCAGCGTTTCAGCTCGATTGCATTGACTTTATCGTTTCCGAGAATACGTTTCGGACCCCATCCGTTGTTAATTTTTATATTCTCTTCGAGTGCGGCGGCAACCTCTTCGGGTAAAGCCGGCATCTCGTAGCGCTGTTCCAAGCTCACCATCTCGACTGCGTAGGCGCCAAGGCGTAAAGCAGATCGGGCTACATCAACAGCAACGTTGCCGCCGCCGATCACCACGACTTTGCCGTTCAGTTTAGGACGGTTATCCTTGTCTCCGGCTTTACGCAGGAACTCCAGACCATAAGAGATTCCTGTTTTATCTTCACCTTCAACTCCCAGCCTCCGGCTGCTCTGGGTGCCGATACTGATAAAGACGGCCGCATTTTCCTGGCGCAGTTTATCCATGGAAATATCGATCCCGATACGGGTATTATAAACAAATTTAACGCCCTTGCGACGGATAAGCTCTATTTCATAATCCAGTACATCTTTCGGCAAACGGTAAGCGGGAATTCCCCATCGCAACATACCGCCTGCTGCTGACGTCGATTCATAAACGGTCACTGAATAGCCCCTGTCCGCCAGGTCGGCCGCCGCGGTAAGACCGGCAGGTCCGGCGCCTACGACGGCAACTTTTTTGGCGTCTGCGGATGAAATCTTCTCTTCCGGAAGAGCCAGTTTACCGGATTTGATCATGTCCATTTCCTGGTCCGAAGCGAAACGCTTTAATAATCTGATGGAAATGGATGAATCAATATCATTGCGCGTACATTTGGACTCGCAGGGGTGAGTACAAACCCTTCCGCAGATGGCGGAGAGCGGGTTTCGCTCCCGGATGAGATTAACGGCCTTGAGATATTCCTTGTTTTTGATTAATTGAACGTAGCCCTGGACGTTAATGTTCGCCGGACATTCCACTTTGCAGGGAGCATGGCCGGTCTTTAGAATACCATATTTGTTAGGTGTTGCTTGAGCATAGAGCTTGGCGATTGCTTTTCGGGTACCCATTTCACAGTCAAACGGATTGGGCACATTGACCGGACAGGCATCCGTACACTGACCGCAGGCATTGCATTTCGCTTCATCGACATATCTTGGAGAGACTTTTATTTTAGCCTTAAAATTACCCGGTTCCCCCTCCAAACCAATGAGTTCGGAAAGGGTGAGTATCTCAATATTGATATTGCGGGCACATTCGACCAGTTTGGGGGATACAATACAGGTAGCGCAATCGCCGGTTGGGAATGTCTTGTCAAGTTGAGCCATCATGCCGCCGATGGCCGCATCACGCTCAACAAGATAGACTTTAAATCCGGAATCAGCAAGGTCAAGGGCTGCCTGAATACCGGCGATACCGCCGCCCTGAACCAGAACAGCACCTGTTAATTTTTTTTCACTTTTATGCATATCGTAACCTTAAATAGTCTTTAATCGTCTATCATCAATAGCAGTTTTTACGAGATTGCTGCTTTTGCTTTCTTTAATATGGTTGCCGGACTTACCATTAGTTTGTTCAATCCGAGTTCTTTAGGTGAAAGACCAAGAGCAAGACCGAGTAATTGTGTAAGATAAATAATTGGCATATCATATTTCTTGCCGAGAAGCTTTTCCATATCGGCCTGCCTGACATCAAGGCTGATTTGACACATCGGGCAGGCAACGACGATGCACTCGGCGCCCGCAGCCTTTGCCATCTCAATGACTGCAGCCGATCGCCGCACGGTAATTTCCGTTCGCGTAAGGTTTTGCATACCGCCGCAGCAATCCACTTTACCTGACCACTCCACATTCGTACCCCCTGTCACATCGATCAGGCTTTCCATAATCGTAGGATTTTCAGGATCATCAAAGCCGGTAGCTTCCGGCGGACGGACCAGATAACAGCCGTAATAAGCAGCCACTTTAAGTTCCTTCAATGGGTTAATAATTTTCTTACGTAACTTAGCCGGTCCAATGTCTTTAAAGAGTATCTCAACAAAGTGCCGTACCGGAACGGATCCATCATAAGTTTCTCCGAGACTGTCAGCAACTGATTGCCTCATCTCTTCGGAATTTATAATTTCATAGTTGGCCACCTTCGAGCGGTTATAACAGGCGGCGCAATTGACCACCATGTCCATGCTCATCTGTTTGGCCAAGAGGAGGTTGGCGGAGGCCAACGAGACAGCCAAATTCCGGTCGGTCTGGTGAGCGGCACTGGCCCCGCAACAGGTCCAACCCTTGATTTCATTCAGTTCAATATCAAGTGCTTTCGCTACCGCCAGACATGATTCATGCATGTCGCGAGCAGTGGAATGAGCAGAGCACCCTGGATAATATGCGTATTTCATTTTCCTGTTCCTCTGTTTTGTGCTGTCTTTTTGAAGATACGCTTCACTTTACCTTTGTCGCCACCCGACGGCGGCAATATTGCTATCTTGCCTTTTTTAAGCATCGTGGGGAATTTATCCGTATCCTGTTTCAAGTTACCGGTTTTAAGTTTATACAGGGCAATAGCCTGCAGATCGTAAACGCGACCGTAAGACTTGACCGTATTCAGAAACAAATAGTTAAATAACGGCGCATCACCCTCCGGTCTGGCAACGCCTTTTTCCAGAGCGATGGACTTTAAGGCATCAATCACAGCAGGAAAGTTTATCTGATTAGGACACCTGGCGTAACATGTTTCACAGCATAGACATGTCCAAATGAGGTCAGTCTGTAATAATTCGTCGCCGGCACCTAGTTGCAGTCTTCGTATGATCTCAGAAGGCGGCGATTTGGTCTGGTCGGCGACAGGACAGCCAATGGAACATTTCTTACATTGGTAGCAGGCGTTTAAATTCACATCCGCTTTTTCCTGGACGGCTTTTAAAAGGTCTCCAGTGGCTTTCTGTTTTGTAATTCTTGTCGTCATTTTCGATACTCTCTCGTTGAAATCAAATACCTATTCGTCCGACTCGATTTGGTTGCTAGCCGACAGTTTGGCTGGGGCAACCTTTCTGTAGACTTGATCGGGCCGCTTATGTTTACCGTCGACCGTCAGCAGGTCATCTACCCTAACCCCGAACAAACGCTCGTTCTCCTGAAGATAGGGCAATATCGTCTCCCAGTCCTGATCAGTCATCTTAAAGAAATTACCGCCGTTCAACTGCTCACGGATAAGATACTTATGAGGATCGCGTACATATATGGCGCCACCAGAAGCGAGCGAGAAAATGTTGCCTCCGGGATAGGGTTCTTTCAGAGCAATGATGTTGCCTTGATCATCGAATGTCATGCCGTTCAAAATAACAAAACCGCCGCCGGTGAAGACGTCGCCTGCCATGAAGGATTCAGCAAGGAAGTCGAGGCAGGTACCATTAATCACGACCCTTGGTTTGCCCACGGAATTAATCAGAGGACGGCCGGCAGCATTCCCCAAAACAAAAACGGAGCCGCCTTTGGCGCCGTATAAGAATGTTTGTCCGGTGTCGCCGTGAATAACCAGCTTACCTTCTTTGATAATCTGACCTAATTGGTCCTGAGCATTGCCGTGGACGGTAATGGTTAAACCGTCGATGCCGGAAGCGAGATAATCGCCGTCACTATCGTAAACATCGATCGTAACATCCTCAGTTTGTGGTCCCAGACCGCAGCCGGTAAAACGTTGTCCCGCACAGTTATAAACAATAAAATGTTTCCAGCCCTTCATGTAACCGTCTACTAAAAGCGAGGCATTCGATTCATTTCCTTGCGGCGGAAAGCCAAGCGTATCGATCACCAGAGTCGTCTCACCGATATGCGGATCTCTTAAAAGTTCTTTAGTTTTATAATTGATCAGCCGGAACTCACTTGTCGATATTTCCCCGATCAATGGAATAAGGGCAAATAATCGGCGCAAAGCCGTGCGAACGATTTGCAGGATGTGCTTACGCTTCTTCGTACCGGTACCATATCGCCGATCATTAAGGAGCGTTAATATTTCAATCGCCTCAGCAAAACGATTGGAATCCTTAGCCAAGGCCATAACGGTTTCGCAGGCAAAACCGACATCAGCAACGGACCAGTCGGCAATGCTTTCAGTAAAATAACGGAAGACCATCTGGCTGCCGGCATCAAACCGTTCACGAATATCTTTTTTAATTTTATCAGTATGAGCAGTGGGTCCTTTTATTTCTTGAGTTAAATCAGCGATTTCCGTTCCTGACGGTAACCTCACAGGAACACCGAATTTGTCGGTACAATTCATCCTGTATTTGCCGGCTTGGTCTTTTTCAAGAGTAAAAATGAACGACCCGCCATCCGTCGAACTGCCGCCCCGGGCATTCCAGTATTTGTCGGCGACCGGGCAGATGCGACTGTCATCTTTTGACATGCTGAGCAAGGTTGCGTCGATTGCCTGTTTTTCAGAACAAATCAAGCCGACCTGTACATCACCGTCGGCAAAAGCGAAGACCTGCGGCCGGAGCATGGAGGTATCGGTAATGCCCATGAGCTGAAATTTGTCGGCTGTCTCCAAGGTGTGGGCAATGATAAAGAACCAGGGACCGTCCGGGGAAGAATGAATATGAGTTGCCTGAATTGCACGGTAGATGGACTGTTTCTCTTTGGGGAGCCTGTCGAAATCTAATTCTGTCGTAGGCGCCAGAGCCTCAATAATATACTCTAGCGGATAATGGTAAGTCCTGTCCAGTAAATCAAATATCTGAACCGAGACTTCAGTATCGGTCAGAAATTGCGGATAAATATGACGTTGCGCAAGATATTCACTGACGGAGCTGTAGTTGGCAAAATCACCGTTATGAACCAGCGCGGTATTCATCGCTCCGAAGGGGTGCGCGCCACCCGGATGCCAGACCCGTCCTTTGGTGGGGAACCGCTGGTGGGCAATCCAGACATGCGCCTTCAAGTCGTCGATCTTATAATAATCGGTAATGGACTCCGCATACCCAACGACCTTCAGGATCATGATATTCTTACCGTAAGACATGACGAAGGCCTTTTTATCACCGAGGGAAGCGTAATACTCATGATTCAGCTTAACGCTTTGCTGGCTTAAGAATTCGCCTTCTGCCTCTTCACGTTTCATTCCACTTAATTCATTTTTTGAAATGAAGGAGTCAAGCACTTCCGGCTTCACGCGAACAAAATAGCGCATGACATCCGGAGGCTTGGCTTCCAATGAAGGAATCATCGTCCAGTCGGCAATGGTATCCATCTGACAGGAAGTCTTAATCTCGAAATAAGGAGTAATGTATTTGCGTTCAAGTTCCGGCTTTATACCATTATCCAGAAACGCAATGTGTACCATATAATAATCATCCAGAACATCGCGGGTGACTCCAAACTGTTCCGGTATAAAACCTAACGCCGCAATTCCGCCGCCTTTACCGTTACCACGGTTATGCATCTGCCTGGACGGTTCATGAATATGGCGGGCTGCAATCGGCTCGGTGGCACAAAAACCAACGACACCGCAGCCGCCTTCTTCCTCCTCTTTATAAGTTGGGGAAGAAATGTGTAATTCCTCAATCAGTTTTTGTCGGGAATATAAAAGTTTTTCGATCATCCCGCTATTCATCGATGAATCTCCATATCATTGGTATAATCAAGGTGCATCAGAAGATCGGTGCGCCCCCGCAACTCGCTCACGCTTCGTAGTCCGAATTGTTTCAATATTTCTACAAGTTCCTTTCGCCAGGCAGAATACATATTAATAATCCGCTGTGTGCCCCATTCAAGATCGACATCTTTCGCAAGTTCGGCGTCGGTCGTGGCAATACCGCGCGGACAGCCGCGACCGCTTTCACAGCGTGAACATCTTATGCAACCCAGCGCAACCAGTTCGGAAGTGCCCACAACAACACCATCAGCTCCCAACGCGATCGCTTTTGCAATATCATGAGGTGTCCGCAATCCGCCGCTGACAATTAGCGTAACCTTATCACGAATGCCTTCCTGCTCAAGAAAGCGATGGACTTTTACGATACCATACTCAATTGGCATGGCGATATTCTTTTTGGCAATATCAGGTGCTGCTCCGGTTCCGCCATATCCACCGTCCAGATGCACGATATGGGTACCGGCGGAATAGCTGCCCACAGCAACCATATCCACGTCGTTAGGCGTAGATACCTTGGTTGCAATCAGGGTTCGCCTGTTAACGTGCTTGATCCAGTCCATGTGTTTCTGATGATCTTCGATGGAGTAAACACTATGAAACGGAAAGGGTGAAAAAAGTGAAATACCCAGAACGGTTTCACGCATCCTGGCGACTGCCGGCGTAACTTTATCGGCTAATAGATGGCCGCCCAGACCGGGCTTGGCCCCTTGCGCATATTTGAATTCAACTATGCGGACACGTTGGATCGTCTCTTCACGAACACCAAAAAGACCTGTAGCAATTTGGGTGATGACGTGGTCATCGTATGGCTTCATGCGTTCCATATAACCGCCTTCACCGGTACAGGTAAAGGTATTAAACGCAGTGGCCGCACGCGCCTTGGAAAGCTGGACCACGTTACTGACGGAACCGAAAGACATGCCGCCGCCATACCATGGGACATCGATTTTCACCTGTGGCCGGCCGTCGTTCCGTTTGTTGAGCACAATACTGGTATCGATCTCATCCTCTCGTAATTCAACGGGTGGTTTTTCAGGAAATTTGAATCGCAACCGGTCAAACCCGCCTCCGGAAGCTCCGGTTTCATAATCGTACCCGTATTCAGATGACGGGGATTCCCCTGTTTCCGCCATTTTCCAGGTCGCTATGAGCATATCCGGTGTCCAGCGATAGTCACCCATCGCCTTCAACATGGGATTTTCAACCATTTGAAGCGCTTTATTTGGACACAGGTCTATACAATAATGGTCAGTCTTCTGGCAGGAAGGACCTATACAAACATTCAAATGCGGGGCAGAAAATAATTTATAGCCTGGTTTCAACACATGCACGCCGTGCGGACAAACCTGAGCACATTTACCGCAGAGTTTACAATCACTGCTCCTGCGGATGATATATTTGGCTATCTCATTACGATAGCGTGAGGGCGCCGGCTTGATTTCACGGGACACCTCAACATCCGGCACCAGTGTTTTAATTGTATTTTCAGGCAGGACTTCTTTAAGCCCCGACTCTTTTGCCAAAAAGCCTTCCAAAAGTATCCTCCTCAAGATCTTCAAAAAATAATGCACGGCCGGTTTCACCACGCAGACGGCGGGCTTCCCGCATCCCCATGGCTCCCATCATCTCAATCAACTGGTCATGCCAAACGGCAATTAAATTCGTCATACGTCCAACCCCATATTGGGTGGTGATGGTCTCAATCTTCGCCGGACAGACAAAGCCATCACGGCAATTTGTACAAAAGCGGCATTCAAGACCGATTAAGAGCGGCATATTAATCGTGATGGCATCCGCACCGCAAATAATTTCTTTTGCCATATGTTCCGCCAGAGCAATGCCACCACTGGCGATCAGGGTGACTTCATCCCGGATGCCTTCTTTTACAAGAATCGTGTGAATAGTCCGTGTCATATCCTTTATAAATTTAGGTTTTTCTACCTCTGTTTGATTACCGTTTATATCGGACACAATATGTATGACTTCGACGATGGGGTTATTAGCCAGCGCGATAGACCTCTTCACGCCGCGTGCGTCCAGTTCAACTCTGACCGAAACAACAAGTTCCGAATTGACAGCTTTAATCTCTTTTATCCGCTGCTCGGTTTTATCGCTATCGGCAATTTCAATAAGGCGCAACTGTTTAAGTATATCCACCGTTGGCATAGGCGTATCTTTGCCAAGATAGAAAATTATGTTCGATAAATGTTTTTCTTCATACTTTCCCAGCAGATGATGCTGTTCCCAGTCAAAGATAACCATCGTGCCGGTTTTAACAGCAGCAGCCAGTAACATCGGCTGCAGGTTGGGAAAATGATATTTATCAGGAAACATATCAATGATAATCGGAACCGGCAGATCTACCAGCGGTAATAATGATGTCTTCAGTTTATTGTCTTCGAACGAAAGGTGCTTGGGTTTTCTTCCGATATCAATAGCGGTGCTGATATATTCCCGTCCATGAATTCCATCACGGGTCGGACGAACGATTTCAGACATATCCGTCCACATGGAGTCAAACCCGGCGCCTGTAAACTTACCTCGATAGCCGGCGCCTGAAACGGGAATGCCGGCAGTTTCCGCCTGATTCCAGGTTGTTTGAATAATATCAGGTGTAAAATAACCGTTACCCATTTGTTCGTATTTGGGATTTACTGTTAAAGCAAGCAAGCCTTTCGTGCATTTCTGTACGCAGGAGAAACACCCCATACATTCAAAGAACATTGCATTAAATTCATCCAGATCTTTGATATACTGCATTTCCTGTCGGTAACGGTCGTATACGCAGGCTTTTTTCACGCAATTGTGACACCTGGCACAATCTTCACGCCAGTCGACAACCCCGAATTTACCTATTTTTGGCAATCTCGGTGCAATCTTTTTTGTTTCGATATGATATTTCTTCGGCATTTTATTCAGTCTCAATTATTACGATATGGACGATAATAATTCGTTAATAGTTGACTCGTTGCCACCGGATAAAATATGGACGCCTTTCAGTCCCGGAAGGCCCTTGAGTTTTTTTATTATTTCAGCGGCTATTTTAACGCCCTCTTTTTCTTGAACCTCGGAGCCACCAGCAGCCGTTAGCCGGTCAATGATCGCTTCAGGAATCACGAAGTCGGTATGAGTCTCGGCTAATTCTTTAGCCTGGGCAGCGCTTTTGAGCGGCAGGACACCGGCAAGAATTGCCGTCTTATCGGCAAGTCCTGCATTGCAGACGGCTTCCAACCAGACTTTAAATGCATCGACATCAAATACGGATTGTGTTTGAATAAAATCGGCGCCTGCAGCTATTTTTTTACTTAATCTTAAAACATTCAATTCGAGCGGCTTCAAATTCGGATTAGCGGCAGCACCGATCAGCATACAAAAGCTCCCCTGGATTTTTTTACCGTCCAGCAACTGACCGTTATTCATTTTTTTAACTATATCAATCAGTTGAATGGAATCAACATCAAAAACATTGGCTGATTCATTACATCCTATAAGAGTTTGGTGAAAACCGGAAAGACATAATACGTTTTTAATACCAAGATAAGTTGCCCCCAGCAGATCGGATTGAAGCGCTATACGATTGCGGTCTCTAGTTACGATTTGCAATACCGGTTCAATGCCGGCCTGGCTCAACGCAAAAGAGGCTGCCAAACTGGAAATCGATACACCATAATGATTATCAGCGACGTTCACTGCTGTCACGCTGTTACCGAATATTTTAGGATCGATCTTTATCTCGGTACCGGCAAGCGGCAAATACTCGGCAGTGAAAATAAACTCTTTCCCGCTGGTTTTGACTGCTAATTTGCTATCATGTTTCATACCCCGTACTCCTTCTGTTATGGATTGAAGAAAAACTATTCCGTATACGATATTTGCAAATCCGGAGATTTCTCAATTATTGTTTTTATTTGAAGTAAGAATTCTTCCAACTCATGAACAGCCGCTGTTATGCCCCCATCGCCCATCTGAATTACTTTAGTTCGACCTTTTCCGAGTCCGGCTTCTTGCAGCAATTCATCGATGGCCTGTGCCCGCTTTCTGGCGCGCATATTACCTTCCATGTAACGGCACTCGCCTTCTTTACATATCATAATGGCAGCACCATCCGCGCCGGTATCAAATGCTTTAGTAAGGTACAGAATGTCCAGTTTTCCTGAACAGGGCAATGGAATTATTTTAATTTCACCATTCTGCGGGGAATAATTCCGCAGCAATTCTTCTTGATCGTAACTTATTGCACAATGGAAGAGATATATTTTAGGAATTTTATTATTCAACGCTAACACCTTTTTTATTTATACCGGATTATTCCGGCAATCTATCAGGATATATGTAAAACCTTCGGTAATTTACGTATTCTTACATATATTTAACCTATTTTTACTCCCCGTTTTTGTTTCTCGTGACGCAAATGACTCTATTAACACTCAACATCACAAAGCACCACAGTTAAATGCCAAAGTCGTGCCAATTTTATAAAATAAATTACATTGTTGTATATCATTTATTTTTAAATCTTTACGCTGTTAAAAAAAATTGTCTCTATTTAAAAAAAGCACATATTTGTTCTTTTAAAAAAATATAGAACATTTTTGAACCATTTAATTACATTTGTCCTCATTTTGGTGCGGTTTCTGTATAGTTACTGACGATTTCTTCCAAAGTCTCAACAAATAAAACTCTCTCCTGCACAAAGGAATGCGGACGATAGCATACTTTTATCTTTCTTCTCAATTTCTTTTTCCTTTATTTGCAATAAAAAAGGGGGGAGGGGATGCTGACAGGCTACAGTGTCCGTTTTTTGATAATAAAGCTCCTCTCTTGGCGCAATTTTTATCTTTGGTATTATTTTACAACAACTTTATAAAAAAAGTTGCCCCAAAAACAAAATATTTTTGTGTTTTCTTAACTATTTATGTTTTTTTAATATTTTAATAAAAGATAATTCAACAAGAACATTTTTCAGCGCAAATTAAAGCAGAATTTTTTTAAATTCCGATTACCATCCTCGCGATTTTGCGCATCATTCCATATAATCACAGAGAATATATACATAAATATCATATAAGTCATTACAAGAAGTCATGCCCTGCTTTTAGTCATCGGCATTTAGGTGATTGAAAACATCGTTTGACAGCAAAAATGAAATGACGCTATTTATTAGTTGATTTATTGATTTATATATCTCAGGCTTAGCTGACAAGATTTCCTCTTCTGTCTGTATTTAATGGGATGGGACAAATTCATAGTGGCAATTGGACATAATTTCTTGTACCTTTTTTAGTGTGGCTTCCAAATAAAACAATAATAAAATCAAAAACTTGTAGAGTTGAAATGCCTAGTTTTCACATCCCTCACTTTTCGCTAGACGGGTTGCCAATGATGGCAAATCAAATGTCTCACCAAGCAAATGGAATACATTAACTGACGCGGAAAACAAAAAAAAGAAACATTTAATAGTTAATGAATTGTATGGCTGAGGGACAAGGACTCGAACCTCGATTCACAGGGCCAGAACCTGTAGTCCTACCTTTAGACGATCCCTCAATTTAGAAATTAAAAACAATTATCTATGTAATAAAACCTTATACTGTTTCTTCAAAAATTCTTAAATATTATTTTAATCATGCTTTTGGACGGCTTTATTGCTTTTGCGGAAGAGTTTAGAATCAATTCCCAGCTTGCCGATTTTGTATTGAATGATACGTTTTGTTGTTCCTAAAATATTTGCGGCCTTAGTCTGATTGCCACCTGTTGCTTCCAGAGTATCAATAATTAATGATCGTTCCTGCGCTTCAACAACAGAAGATAGTTTACTGTGTTCAACCTTTTCTATTTTTTTCTCTCTGACATGTAATGAAGGCGGCAGATGAATACAATCGATCATATCCGTTTTGGTTAGCAATACTGCTCGCTCAATACAATTTTCCAATTCACGCACATTGCCCGGCCATTTGTGAGATAAAAATACTTCAATTGCCGCTGTTGAAATCTTTTTGACGTTTTTCCCCATTTCCTTGCTGTATTTCAAGATAAAGTGATCCGCTAGAAGAATTATATCACTTCCCCTTTCACGCAACGCCGGCAAATAAATAGGAAATACGTTAAGACGATAAAATAAATCGGCGCGAAATCGCTCCGCCAGAATATCCTGTTCCAGGTCTCTGTTGGTGGCTGCAATAATCCGCACATTGACGTTTATAACTCTTGAAGAACCAAGGGGTTGGAATCTCTTTTCCTGTAAAACGCGCAAAAGCTTTACCTGTGCGGCAGGGGAAAGCTCACCCACTTCATCAAGGAAAATTGTACCACCGTTTGCTTCTTCAAAACGTCCCCTGCGTTGATGCAAGGCTCCGGTAAATGCACCCTTTTCATGACCAAACAATTCACTTTCAATCAGTGTGTCGGGAATTGCGGCACAATTAACCTGCACCAGCGGGCCGTTTTTACGCGGAGAATTTTTATGAATAGCGCTGGCGATTAATTCTTTACCAGTGCCGGTTTCACCGTTGATTAAAACCGTTGTATTAGAATCAGCAACCTGCGCCACAAGGCCGAACACTTCCTGCATTGATTTGGAATGACCGATAATATCTATTGAAGGCGCGCGGGTGCTGCCGACAATCTTGCGCAATCGCTCGTTTTCTTCCTCCAACGCACGGATATGGACGGCCTTGGCCATCAACTCGGCTACCGAAGATAGAATGGCCAGTTCCTTGTCCAGATCTTCGACCTGCTGGGCAATCTTATCGGCGGATAAAACGCCTACGACGTTCGCGTCATATATAATCGGAACACACAAAAATGAAAGTTCTGCGCGGTTAAGATGACGCCGCGCGCCGGTGCGATCCAGAAAATGTGTCTCTTTGCCCAGATTCGCCACTGCCATCGGACGTCCGGTTTCCGCCACCTTGCCGGTAATGCCTTCTCCCGGTTTGTAGGAAACTTCCAACCCGTCAATATTGACATCATGGGCGATGTCCAACCATGCCTCCTTTTTTTCGCGGTCTAGCAGAGATATCATCCCGCGCTGCATGCCCAGACGAGAACTCATTTCCTGCAGGGCCTGCTCCAGCTGATCACGCAAATCTCCCGGTTGCGCCAGATTCTTAGCAATCGCGTGCAGGGCGGCCAACTCTTCATAAGTATGAATACTCAATTTGTGTTCTTTCTCAGAAAAAGATTTTTTTGTAGTCTTGCTCATAGATGGCTCAACTAACCATAAAAGTATTTTGTTACAAAATTGTACCAATAGCAATATGTTTTTTCATATTTGTCGATTTAATTGCAAGGGATGAACCAACTTTTAGCTTTTTTAATAATTAAAATCAAAATTGAATCCCATAATGATAAAAGTTGTTGAAAAATTTAGATAATCACAATAGAGGTAATATCATTTCTAAATCAAAGATGATATTGAGGCGGTCAGTCCCCAGGCGGCAAGACGTATTCACAAACGTTCCCGAAACCGGCAAAAACGCGAACAAAAATAGCGCGTTGATTTAGAAAATTTGTATAATTTATCAAAATATGAATCAGAGCTATCTATGATTTCGAAAAGAGCGTCCAAATTTACATCTTTTATTGTTATGGATGTCATGGCAAAAGCCGAGGAATTGGAACGTAAGGGTGAACACGTCATCCATTTGGAAGTGGGCGAACCTGATTTCCCCACGCCAGAAGTTATCACGAAGGCGGCAAAAGAAGCTTTATCCAATAACAAAACCCGCTATACGCATGCTCTGGGCCTGCTGGAACTGAGGCAAGCCATATGCAATTTCTATTTTAAAGAATACGGTGTTAATATAACGTCCGATCAAGTGATGATATCTACCGGTACATCTCCCGCACTGCTTTTCGCGATGCTGGCAATTTTAGATCACGGCGATGAAGTAATCATTTCCAATCCGCGCTATCCCTGTTATCAAAACTTTATTCTCGCGGCTGGCGGAAAGATTAAAGAAGTTAAAACTTACCCGGAAGAGGGATTTCAGTATCGCCCAAAGGACATAGAAAAGAAACTCTCCCTCCGGACAAAGGCGATTTTAATCAATTCACCTTCAAATCCGACCGGCATTGTCATGAGCAAAGAGCATTTGCAGAATATCGCTCAATTTGACAAGCGGTATATTATTTCTGACGAGATCTATCATGGTTTAATATATAAAGGCCGCGCTCATTCCATTTTAGAATTTACCGATAGGGCTTTTGTCATCAATGGTTTCTCCAAATTATACGCAATGACTGGCTGGCGTCTGGGCTATTGCATTTTTCCAAAAGAATTTACTGCCATCATGCAGCGGATTCATCAAAATTTCATGATTTCCGCCAATGGCTTTATTCAATGGGCAGGCATTGCCGCTCTCACCAAAGCGCAAAATGATGTGGCTGAAATGATAAACATTTACAATAAACGCCGTCAATATATGCTGGCACGTTTGAAGGATATGGGTTTTGTCATCCATGTCGAGCCGACAGGCGCGTTTTATGTGTTTGCCGATGCGCGGCGCTTTTGCACAGATTCTTACAAAGAAGCGTTTCGTATTATTGAAGATGTAAAAGTAGGCGTTACACCCGGTATTGATTTCGGCAGCGGCGGTGAAGGATTTTTACGTTTTTCTTATGCCAATTCCCTTGAAAACATCAAAGAGGGACTAAACCGGCTGGAGCGTTATCTTAGTAAATACGATTAATGGATTTTTCCCCTCAGCTAATACAATTGTCCGGATTAAAGTTGGAAACCAACATATTTGCTTATTTATGATAGCGTCAAAGATAATCCTTGCTATTTATCAATAATCTCTGTAGAAGCCTTCCAGTGATCGCGATAGTTATTTGCCTCCCATCCTTTCTAATTCAGAAATTTCGGCAGGAAAATCCGGCTAATCGTAACAGAATCCAACTTTAGCGCCATGTTTATGGCCTGTTTTTCAGGTTTCCAATCGTGGCATGCAGCAGTGCTTTTCCAACAACCGTCACGAATAGACCTGGGTTCAAACGTCACAAATACTGAAAAAAGAAGGAAAAAGAAGAAATGAGTTTTGAGAGGTTTGAGTTAGATGCAAAAATATTTTCAGGCGTGCAGGCACTTGGCTACAAAGTACCAACGCCAATTCAGTTACAATCAATCCCGCCGATTATGGAAGGCCGCGATGTTATGGGGCTTGCCCAGACAGGAACGGGGAAAACGGCAGCTTTTGTGTTGCCGATTTTGCAGCGGCTGATGCAGGGTTCGCGCGGTTATATCCGTGCGCTGATTATTGCGCCGACACGTGAGTTAAGCGAGCAAACCCATAAAGCCATTGTGCAACTGGGACGTCGAACAAATCTTCGCAGCGCATCCATCTATGGCGGCGTGAATATTAATGGTCAGATCAACAGACTGCAGGATAATGTTGAAATCATCTCCGCCTGCCCCGGCCGCTTGCTGGATCACATCAACCGCGGCACTGTTGATTTATCCCGGATAGAAGTACTGGTCATCGATGAGGCCGACCACATGTTTGATATGGGCTTTCTGCCGGATATCAGAAAAATTGTGAAACACCTTCCCGCAACGCGTCAGACATTGCTTTTTTCCGCGACCATGCCCCAGGACATCAGATCGCTCGCCAATGATCTGCTGCGAAATCCGGTGAACATTCAAATCAGCCACACAGCGCCAATCGAAACCGTTGCCCATCATTTTTATCCGGTGCAAATAGCCACCAAAACAGCGCTTCTTAAAGATATTCTTGATAAAACAGAGATGGAATCCGTTCTCGTTTTTACGCGGACAAAATCGCGCGCCAAGAGCGTAGCCCTACAACTGGATAAATCGGGATACAAAGTTACTTCACTCCATGGCAACTTAACGCAGCAGAAACGGCAGCATGCCCTTGAAGGCTTTCGTGATGGACGCTACGAAATTATGGTTGCAACAGATATCGCCGCCCGCGGCATTGATGTGACAAGAATCTCCCATGTTATTAATTATGATATGCCCTCAACTATCGATGCCTACACTCATCGCATCGGTCGGACAGGACGCGCCACAAAAACCGGCGATGCATTTACTTTTGTGACAGGAGAGGATGCCGGCCTTGCCCATTCCCTGAACAGAGTGCTTGGAGAAAAACTCGAATACCACAGCGTTGCCGGATTAACCACCAGCATGCCTATTGACGACGGAGCTCCCGCACGCCGCAATAACAGCGGAAGGGGTATAAAACCCAATAATGGCAGAAAGATTTTTTCTCCCAAGGCGCGACCCAGCAGCAGGCCCAAACAGCGTTCTTTCGATTCTTCAAACCGCAGCCAGTGGGCACATTAAACAAAAACACTATTCTTTAGTTATTGTGCCTTTCATTCGGAATTAATATGCAGCAATAGCTAAGGGAAATGCACGCGCCGCTGTATTCATTTTTGTGAAGCGGCGATGATGTTTACCATCAGCCGTTAATTGTATTGATTACGGATCAAAGTACAGTATTTTCATCGAAGCGGATAATTTATGAATAGCAGTAAGAAAGTTTATCTGTTTAGTTGGCGGCAAAGATTCATTATCGGGCTTTGCCGCTGATTGCCAGTATTTGCACCCGAAGAATCAAGGTCTTTTTCATTACATCTTCCGAAAAATCGCTGGCGTCACTTCCGTACTGACGCATAATCCATTCCAGCGCTTCTTTTTTGCCTTCCGAATCACCTAATATCTCGGCTGTGCCTGATCCAATGACGCTCTCGTATTTCGTTCCCCATTTGCAGGCCTGCTCAGCTCTCACAATATCATGGAGGATATCAAACTCGAAACAAACCTTGTTATTTCTCCTTATAATATCAATCTTTCTTCCTTCAGGCGCGGTATGAAAATAGAGATAGCTGCCATCATAACCGAAATTAAGAGGAACAATATAGGGCTGGTTATCATCACACATGGCTAGACGGCAAACCCGGCAACGCCTGATGATGCCATCAATAACCTTTCTGTCTTTTATCTCCCTTTCTGTTTTACGCATTATTTATTTTCTTCAACCGTCGCATCCGGTGATCTGGTAATTATTTGGTTCCAATGGCCTTAAAAAACGTATAGCAAAATACTCCGTCCGGCTCTGCTGTCCGGTATAAATCTCTGATTCCGTTGTCAAAAATATTTTGTTGGATTATTCCCGATTTGATTGTCGGTTCACGGACACCTTCAATCATAGCCGTGAATGTCTTTTTCGTGAAACCTTCGACAAGTTCCGGTTTACTGGAATCAACATAGACCATTCGGGGAGATACACGAATTGAATCAAAGCCTGCTTTGTGCAACAGAGGATAAAGCTCTCTGCCCATCATGGCGTTGCCGCCAGCCCGCCGTTGCAGTTCAACCTGACACGCAATAGCCTTATGGGCTGCCTCGCTGTCAGGATAGAAATAAGCCGATCCATGATCTCCCTCAATTACCGTGATTGTGCCACCTCGCTTCAAGTAGTTTTTTAGTGTTTGCAACGCCTCGACTGGCTGCGAAAGATGTTCCAGGACAAAACAAACGAAAACATGGTCGAAGGAGTCCGGCTCATAAGGCAAATTAAAAATGTCAGCCTGTTCGAATTTAACATTGGTCAGACCTGCCTCTGCTGTTTTTTTTCCAGCTTCAACAAGTGAGGTCTCGGATATATCAATCGAAGTAATAAAAGCATTGGGGCTGTTTTTCGCGAGGGTAATTGTTTGAGCGCCAACGCCGCATCCGGCTTCCAGAACAAGGCTCCCTGCCGGATATAAAGTATCCGAATGCAGTAACTCTACCAGCGTAGAAGCTTGATCCTGCAATCGTATGTTTTCCCGATGATCGTAACCGTGAACGTATGCTTTTTTCATACTTCCTGTTTTAGTTCCAAAATTTAATATATTCTTTTCATCCGGTCTTCGCGCAAAAAGGTAAGACAACATGATTCATTAGTCAAGCCAATTATCATTTAATAATTAAATTTGTTATTTCCTTTTTTTAGAGTTACGTTATAATTAAATTGATGCCACCAACAGGCTGATTGAAAAGTCTGCCACGTTGGGATTTGACACAGGTAAACCAATCTTAATCCATCACAATGGAGTTTAAATCTTTAAGGAAACTTTATGACATACAAAATTTTAGGTATTTCTGGCAGTCCGGTAAAAAAAGGCAATGTTGAAACACTGTTGAATCGCGCGTTTGAAAGTCTGCCCGCAAAAAACATTGAACATCATATCGTCAAGCTTTCCGGCTTGAAAATTCGCGACTGCATCCACTGCAATTTCTGTCTGACCAAACAGATGCCGGGTAAATACTGTACAATCAAAGATGACGCACAGGCCGTCTTTGAAAAAGCAGAAACAGCAGATATTATTGTTTTGGCAAGCCCCGTGTATTTCATGCGCACTTCCGCACGGATGGCGGCGCTGCTTGACCGGTTCCGTGTGTTTGTTTTCGGCAACCTGACGGCAGGCCGCATGAAAAACAAAATCGGCGCGAGTATGGCGGCAGCCTGGCTTCGGCACGGCGGCGTCGAAACAACGCATCTGATGCATATATTGATGTTTCTGGGTATGGAGATGATTCCCGTCAGTATCCATCAAGGTATCAGCCCCTTAGGCGCATCAGTTTTGACGAGCATCAACGGTTCGGGAAACTTTGATCCGGCAGTTTCTTTGGGAATGGAAAATGACGAACCGGGCATCCAGTCCGCACGGCTGATTCTGCGGAGAGCGATAGAGCTGGCTAAATTAATTAAAAAATAACCAGCCCGGAAAATTGACAAACCGGTTTATCAGTTGTATGAACTGACGCTGAAAAAATCGCTGTTGTGGAAAAATAATATGCCTATCTATTTACAAATACTTCTGCTGATTGCCGCCTTTATTGTCTTTGTCGTGTTGATCATATACATGGGCGGCTTGGGTATGCGGCGGATGTGCTTCAAGATTATTGCCGAAATGGAAGAAGCCCATGCATTTAAAGAATCCAGAGCGGTTAAGTTACAGGATGAACGGAAAAATATTTTCCGCGTCGGCACGGACAATATTCGCCCCAAAGCGCTAAACCTTCTGATTGCCGACGGTCTGGTAATCAAAACGAACAATGGGAAATATTATCTGGACAAAGAAAAACTCGCTCAAGCAAAAGCTCAATTAGGTTCAAAAAAATAAATTATTTATGACTGGATTCCCAATTTCATAACTTGTTTGTAGACAACTTTTCTAAATATTTATTTTAGAAGTTGTCTTTAGCGTTGATAACGAAATAATCACTGGCGATTATAGGCCGTCCGGTGCAGTAATTTGGCCAATTTCACTCTTCAGTAAAATAATCAGAATCAATCCTTTTGATTTCATATGTGACGCTTGTTGATGTTCCAAGATTAAAATCGATCATATAATTTGCTAGAGACTTGCCATCTATAAGAATAACCTTGGGGTCAATACTCTTGACGTAATCATTTGCTTCTTCTGAAAATCTTCCTGTTGTTATAAATACACCTTTCTTGGCTCTTTTACCATGAAGAGCACCAACAAACTTCTGTAACTCTGGTCTTCCAACAGTGCCCTCCCATCTTTTTGCTTGCAAATAAATAACATCTAATCCGAGCCTATCTTCTTTTATTATTCCGTCTATTCCTTCATCGCCGGTTTGTCCTATTGACTGACCAGCATCAGACCTGGAACCACCATAACCCATTGCTACCATCAGATCCACTACCAAACTTTCGAAGAAACCAGGGGTATTCGCTTTTATACGATCTAATATTTCACCAGCTAAATCACTACGAATACTTTGATAAGCTTTTTGAAGGATTTCCTCAGGTGTTTCAGATGAAATTTCCTGTGACGTTTCCGTTTGCGTATATTTATTCTGTCTCGTAGGATTATGAAATTCAACAAATTCAGGATACTGGCTCAATACTTTTAAATCTATCCTCTCATGACTTTGCGCACAGAGATGTTTACCTCTTTCTGTTATCTTGAAATACGCCCTCCGAGGGCTTTCTAAAACCTTGGCCTGAACGAAATAGCTTTTTGCCCACGCAACCCTGTTATCGAATTTTGTCTGCGTTCCGCTTGGCAGCAATTCGGAAAAGTCGTCCCGGCTTAGATTAAATTGTGCAGCTATCTTTTCACGTGCGTCTTTTATAGAATGCTCTTTACCATCAGAAGCAATATCCAGTAGTGGCTTAAAAAATGATTGGAAATCTGGAACAGCCATATATCCTCCTCAATTGATACGGCCAATGTGTTAATATACGAACTTAAAATTATCCTGTGGTTTGAATATAAAAATAGCACAACATCTTTTTTCTTGAAAGAAAAATGTTCCAAATTACAAAGCAATTTTAAGGGATGTTCAAAAATGCTCAGATGCAAGGCGCGCAAATAATCGAACCGCGAGGCGTATAGAATATACGTGAGTGGTATGGTTTGCAGCGCAACACAGCAGATGAGCGTTTATTAACAGCCCTGCAGTTCCTGTTTCTTTATCATAATTAACACGGCGGAAATAGCGCCTTCGGTCATGCCGGGAATTCGTTCCATCTGGCCGATAGTAACGGGAGCAATACGGGTGAGCTTGACCTGGAGCTCATTAGAGAGGCCGGGAACAGTTGAGTAATCAAAGTCCGGCGGAATTTTCTTTCTTTCCTGTTCCTTTAATTTTTTAACAGCATCGAACTGCCGCTTGATGTAGCCTTCATACTTGGTTTCAATTTCAATCTGCTGTTTGACGAAGTTATCAGTTTGCGGCTCCCAGCCGGGAAATACGGCCAGAGTGTCATAAGATAATTCATAACGTTTCAGCAAATCATAAAGCGTGGTGTGATTATTTAAAGGCGGGGTGTTGAGTTTTGCCAATTGCTCGTTTATTTCCGCTGTTGGTTTTACCGGCGATACTTTAAGATGCTCAATACCCTGCTCAATTTTTTTTATTTTGTCCTGAAGCTCCAGATAATGCGCCCGGTCTATCAGCCCCAGTTCATAGCCCTTGCTCATTAAGCGGATGACGGCGTTATCTTCCCGCAAAATGAGGCGATATTCGGCGCGCGAGGTAAACATGCGGTAGGGCTCATCCACGCCGCGCGTAACGAGATCATCTATCATAACTGCCATGTAGGCCTCGGAGCGATCCAGAATAAACGCTGGAGCGCCCTGCACAGCGCGGGCGGCATTGATCCCCGCCCAGAGACCCTGCGCCGCCGCTTCTTCATAACCGGAAGTGCCGTTTATCTGACCGGCCAAATACAGACCAGCAACTAATTTTGTCTCCAGAGTAGATTTAAGCTGTGTCGGCTGAACAAAATCGTATTCAATAGCATAAGCCGGACGCATGATTTGGGCCTGCTCCAATCCTTTCACGCTGCGCACGATCTGATACTGTAATTCCAGCGGCAGGCAATTACCCAGACCTTTGGCATAAACTTCCTGCGTGTCGAGTCCTTCGTGTTCCAACACCACCGGATGACTTTCACGCTCGCCGAAGCGCATAACCTTATCTTCCAGTGAAGGACAGTAGCGGGCGCTCACTCCTTTAATGACGCCGGAATAAAGAGGTGAGTGCTGAATATTTTCACGAATCACGCGGTGTGTTTCGGCAGATGTGGCGGCAAAATAGGAAGGCAGACGTTCATGCCGCAGAGCAATAGTGGTAAAGGAAAAGGGCTGGGGGTTGGGATCGCTATCCTGACGCTCGAGGCGGGAAAAATCAATGGAGGATGCGCGTAGGCGGGGAGGGGTGCCCGTTTTCATTCTGCCTATATCAAAACCAAGTTGTTTGAGATTGTTGGCAAGCCCTATAGAAGCGAATTCTCCGGCGCGACCTGAAGGGGTTTGCGAAGCACCGACATGCACAAGACCGTTTAAAAAAGTGCCGGTGGTAATGATAACTTTTTCCGCGCCGTAAAAATAACCGCTTTGATCGAGCACGCCTTTTATCGTACCGTTTTCAATTACGAGGCTTTCGACCATAGTCTGCAGGATATTCAGATTTTGCTGATTTTCAACTGCCGCTTTCATCGTCAGGCGGTAAAGTTGCTTATCGCACTGCATCCGGGAAGAATGAACAGCAGGCCCTTTGGAAGCATTAAGCATGCGAAAATGCACGGCGGTTTTATCGGTAACCTTGCCCATCTCGCCACCGAGGGCATCAATTTCCTTGACCAGTTGCCCTTTGGCTAAGCCACCTATTGCCGGGTTGCAGGACATCAGCGCTATCGAATCCAGATTAATATTAAATAAAATTGTCCGGCAACCCATGCGCGCCGAAGCCAGGGCCGCTTCGCAGCCGGCATGTCCGCCGCCAATTACCGCAACATTATAGTTATCAATCGAGTTATTAGGCAAATTACTTGCTCCTGAAATCACTTAAATCAAACGCTTGCTCTTGTATTAAATCAATAGTAAAAGTTAATTTGATTCCGGCCTTTGAGACTGTGTAATAATGTCTTTGCGAACGAATATAATGAGCGAAGCAATCTCATAAGTATTTGAAAATAAAGATTGCCACGTTCACTGTCGTGAACTCACAATGACAGTCGGAATAATGGATGTTTTTTACGGCATAGACCGCAAAAACACAACATAAAAAAGAGGCGGCTTTGATCAAACCGGATTTTTGGAAAAACAACAAAAGATATTATGATTTGAAAAGCTACTGGCGTAATTTGTTCGGCTGTAATGTCCACAAATTATCAATTGATGCAGGATTTACATGCCCTAACCGCGATGGCTTTGTAGCCATGGGCGGATGCATTTACTGCGACGGCCGGGGATCTAGGTTGCGCCAAAAGGGAGAACTGCCCCCCGTTGCCGGACAGATAGAATCCAGTAAAAAATATTACAAAGCGTATGCTTCAAAATATATCGCTTATTTCCAAACATTTACAAATACTTACGCGCCGGTGGAAAAATTACGTGCCCTTTACGATGAAGCCCTGAAGCAGAAAGATGTAATCGGTCTTTCCATTGGCACAAGGCCGGATTGCCTGGGCCCCGACGTTATTGGGTTATTAAGCGGATACGCGAAAAAATATCATATCTGGGTGGAGCTGGGCCTGCAATCGTCAAACAACAAGACTTTGCGCTTCCTCAACCGTGGGCATAATTTTCAGCAATTTTCAGACACGGTGAACAAACTTACAGGACGCGGCTTGAACATTTGTGTTCACATTATTATTGGTTTGCCTGACGAAAGCGACAAAGATGTCTTAACTACAGCCAGTACCGTTGCGGCTTTGCCTGTAAACGGTATCAAAATTCATTCTCTGCTGGCTCTGAAAGGAACTGCTCTGGGCGAAATGTATAAAAAAGGAACTATAAATATGATAACCAAAGAAAAATATGTTTCTTTAGTGGCCGATATTCTGGAGATATTGCCGCCTGAAATGGTGATTCAGCGCCTGACTGCCGATGGTTACCGCGATATTTTTATTGCGCCTGACTGGGCAATGAATAAATTAGATGTACTGAATTCAATTAATAAAGAATTGGAGCGGCGGGACTCATATCAAAGCAAATACTATATCAAGGATAAAAATTTGCTGTAAATTGAGCATAAAAATTGCTAAATGTATATTATAAAAATTGTTTAATGAGAGAATAGATGATCGCAATAATTAACTATAACGCCGGAAACATAACAAGTGTGGCACGTGCGCTGCAAAATATAGGGCAGGACTTTGTCATCACGGATGACGTAAAAAAGCTTGAAGCGGCATCGCATGTCATTTTTCCGGGTGTCGGCGCGGCGGGAGAAGCAATGGCTTATCTGCGTGAAAAAAAGCTTGATGTCTGGCTGAAAAAATATATTAAAATAGGACAACCGCTTTTAGGCATCTGTCTGGGCACGCAGATTATTCTGGATTATTCCGAGGAAAACGAAACTAACTGCATCGGCCTTGTCGCCGGTTCAACAATACGCTTCCCCAGTAAACTAACTTCTGAAGGCCGGGCATTAAAAATTCCGCACATGGGCTGGAACAGAGTTACTTTTCGCCGTAAACATCCGGTATTTATTGATGTATCTCCTGATGCCGAATTTTATTTTGTGCACTCCTATTATCCAGCGCCGTCTGATGATTCAGCCGTTTTAGGAATAACTGATTACGGCATGACATTTTGCTCTGTTCTGGCTAAAGAAAATCTTGTTGCCATGCAGTTTCACCCGGAAAAAAGCGGCCGTCCCGGATTACAGATATTGAAGAATTTCTGTGCTTGGAGGGGCAATGCTTAATGAAGTTATGAAAAATAAAAATACGCATAATTACGGACGACCTTGCAAAAAACGCCAGAGGCAAGGCGCGCAAGGCACGAGGTGTGAGGCATCCTTTGGCGTACGCCGCAACAACAAGGGACTCAGCGTAACACAGCATATGGACTTTTTGCGAGGTCGTTATGCTTAGCAAAAGAATCATTCCCTGCTTGGACGTGCGCGCAGGCTTGCTTACCAAAGGTATCAAATTTAAAGGCAACGTGGATATAGGCGATCCGGTGGGAGCCGCGCGGGAATATTACGAACAGGGCGCGGATGAAATTGTTTTTTACGATATTACGGCCTCGTCCGACAAACGTGATATTATGATTGATGTGGTACGGCGAGTCGCGGAAACGATTTTCATCCCCTTTTCCGTAGGCGGCGGCATACGCAATGTGGAAGATATGCGCCGTGTTATTCTGGCCGGAGCGGAAAAAATCAGCGTTAATTCCGCCGCGGTGGATGAGCCGCAAATTATAACCCAGGGCGCAAAAGCGTTCGGCAGCCAGTGTGTTGTGCTGGGAATGGATGTTAAAAAGGTGGAAGTATCAGGCAAAATTCCTTCGGGTTACGAAATAGTTATACACGGCGGTAGAACATTTACCGGCATTGATGCTCTGTGGTGGGCAAAAAAGGGCGAGCAGCTTGGCGCCGGTGAAATTTGCCTTAATTCCATTGATGCTGACGGCACACAAGAAGGCTATGAGTTGAATTTAACTGAGCTTATTTCCAACAATGTGCGTATTCCTGTCATCGCTTCGGGAGGTGCGGGAAAACCAGAACATCTGGTGGAAGTATTGACCAAAGGTTGTGCCGATGCGGCCCTGATTGCTTCTATGGTGCATTACCGCACCTATACAATTGCCGAAATCAAGCAATATTTAAACGAAAAACAAATAAAAACGAGAATGCTTTGGTAGTTTGATCATTTTTTTGCTATGCAATGCATTAGTGAAGTATTATAATAAGCGAATTAAGTCAGGAGGCTAATTAAAGTGGATGCTAAAAGGTATGAATTAAATGTCCAGTTGGCGCAAATGCTCAAAGGCGGCGTCATTATGGATGTAACAAATGTTGAGCAGGCAAAAATCGCGGAAGAAGCCGGAGCTGTGGCAGTAATGGCTCTGGAACGCGTGCCCGCTGATATTCGCAAAGATGGCGGCGTGGCCAGAATGTCTGACCCTTCGATGATTGCCGCAATTAAAAAATCCGTAACAATTCCGGTTATGGCTAAAGCGCGTATCGGTCATTTTGTAGAAGCGCAAATTCTGGAAGCACTGCGTATTGATTATATAGATGAAAGCGAAGTTTTGACTCCGGCTGATGAAGAATGCCATATCGATAAGACAAAATTTTCGATTCCTTTTGTTTGCGGCGCACGTAATTTAGGTGAGGCTTTGCGCCGGATTGCCGAAGGCGCGGCAATGATCCGCACTAAAGGGGAGGCGGGAACGGGGAATGTTGTCGAGGCTGTCCGTCACATGAGAACAATGAACCGTGAAATCCGTCAACTGGCGCAGATGCCTGTCGAGGAAGTCACCGGTTTTGCCAAAATAAACGGCATGCCTTATGAACTGGCGCTGAAAGTAAAAGAGTTAGGGCGTTTGCCCGTTGTTAATTTTGCCGCGGGTGGTATTGCCACACCAGCGGATGCTGCTTTGATGATGCAGTTGGGCTGCGACGGTGTTTTTGTTGGTTCCGGCATTTTCAAGTCAGCCGATCCGGCTAAGCGGGCAAGAGCAATTGTAAAAGCGACGGCATATTTTAGTGATCCCCAAAAAGTTCTGGAAGCTTCGATGGATCTGGGAGAAGCTATGCCCGGTTTGGAAATTTCTCAAATACCGCCTGAACAAATTTTAGCTGGACGCGGTTGGTAAATTTCTTATGACTTTGCGTTTAGTGAGCGACAAACCATCTTTCATTGGTGTTCTGGATTTGCAAGGCGGAGTGCATGAGCATCTGGAACACCTGGAGCGGTTAGGTATCGCGTATAAAAGAGTGAAGAAGGCAGATGACTTTGCGGATCTGACCGGATTGATTATTCCCGGCGGTGAAAGTTCCTGCATTTCCAGACTAATTAATATTTTTGAAATCAAGGATTTATTGCTTGGGGCTCATCGCCGGGGAATGAAAATATGGGGTACTTGCGCTGGAGCAATTTTACTGGCACAGAAAGTAGTTGGTGAAGCCCCTTGCCTTGGTTTGATCAATGTGACCATTGAACGCAATAGCTTTGGTAGTCAACTCGATAGTTTTGTCAGCAAAGCGCTGATCCCTGCTGTCGCAGCAGAACCTTTACCATTGACTTTTATTCGTGCGCCTAAAATTATTCATGTGGGTTCGGATGTTACAATACTTCTAAAAATTGACGATTACATAGCAGCAGCAGAAAGTGAATCCATATTGGTTACGGTATTTCATCCGGAATTAACCGGATGCTTAGCCCTGCATCGTTATTTCGCTATAAAATGCGGTGTGAAACCAGCAATGAATAGTCATGAGGATATTGATCCGCTTTGGAGAAGCTCGAGTTGGACAAAACATGCTGGCATTTCTTAAATGGATTTAATCAAACACATTGAAGAAAATTTTTTTGCCGTCAGCCGTTACTGGGGAAGTTTAAATTCTTCGCTAAAGCAGGCTGGATACATCTGGGCCATGAATACAGGCGTAACTGTTTCGGATATAAACTGGGTTTGGAATGAAAGACCTTTAAATAATGATAATGCAAAGGTTATTGCTGACATAAAGGAATTTTACAAACAATTAAATCTGCGTT
Source organism: uncultured delta proteobacterium (assembly GCA_963811325.1). Classification (GTDB taxonomy): domain Bacteria; phylum Desulfobacterota; class Syntrophia; order Syntrophales; family Smithellaceae; genus Smithella. Next base: position 2,723,464 of record CAWEQT010000001.1, on the reverse strand, counting down.
TCTGGTGGTGGGTATATCCCAGCGGACAATCGTCTGAAACCCGAAGAATGTTACAGGATGCAGGATTGCGTCTGATTGCAAAAATTCCTTGTATGGTGGCGGATTTGAACGGTTCGCTATTAGACAGGCAATCCCCGGAAAATATAAAAATCGCTGAGGTTAAAGACAAAAATGATTTGCTCACATGGGAAGCTATTTCTTTCTATGGCTTTGAAATGCCCTCTCGCGCCAGAGAACAATATGGCGCCTTTGTTTCTTCCTTTAAACTTGGCGCGCAATCTTTACAAAAGCTTTTTATTGCATACCTTGATGAACTACCGGCAGCCACCTCGCTTCTTTTCACCTATGAAAATTCAGCAGGAATATATTACGTATCCACTCTTCCTGCCTGCAGAAATAAAGGATGTGGCATGAGAATCACGCAGGCAGCGATGCAATCTGCGAAAGAGTCCGGTTTTAAAGATGTCATCTTACAAGCAACACCTCTAGGGACTAAGGTTTACAGGCGAGCCGGCTTTAAAGAATACTGCCATGCGGAAATTTATAAAATTTAAATTCTGCAGCCAGCGCATTCTCCTCGCGATCTGGATAAAAATCTTAACTTCTGATAATTAAGACGTAAAACGGCTAAAATTAAACAATATTTCATTGACAAAAACTAATCCATTATTATAGTACTTAATATTGTTAAGTAATTTTTTTATAATGTGGCAAAAAAACATTTTTTTATCATAGTGGAGGATAATATGGAAAATAATAATCGTAAAACATTTTTTATGTTCTTAATGGCGTTTTTAGTCGCCTTTTTTATTGTTTCTGTGGTGGAAGTTCTTAGATCTTCTCTTATACCTTCAGGAGCGCCGGAAATTCCAGCTGCATCAGCAGTTTCTTCAGATGTAAGTATTCCGGCTTCTTTTTCTGATCTGGCTGAACATGTTAAACCAGCAGTGGTGAATATAAGCACAACAAAAACCTTTAAAGGAAAAAGTATGGGTAATCGTTTTGGCCGGTCGCCTTTTAACGAATATTTTGGAGATGATTTCTTTAACCGCTTTTTTGGCGATATCCCTCAGCGCGATTTTAAACAAAGAAGCCTCGGTTCCGGTTTTATTATCAGCAATGACGGATATATTTTAACCAACAACCACGTGGTAGAAAATACAGATAAAATTCTGGTGAAAATTTCTGACGGTAAGGAATATGAAGCAAAAATAATAGGCGCTGATGCCAAAACTGACATCGCTCTAATCAAAATTAAGCCGGATAATGGCTTACCGACAGTGGTAATTGGCGACTCCGATGCAGTAAGAGTAGGGGAATGGGTTATTGCAATAGGTAATCCATTTGGTTTGGAACAGACGGTCACAGCTGGCATAATAAGCGCCAAGGGTCGTGTCATTGGAGCAGGCGCTTATGATAATTTTATTCAAACGGATGCATCCATTAATCCGGGCAACAGCGGCGGGCCATTATTTAACATGCAGGGAAAAGTTATCGGTATTAACACGGCAATTGTTGCCCAGGGGCAAGGGATAGGTTTTGCCACACCGATTAATATGGCAAAAAGCATTTTGGAAGACCTGAAAACAAAAGGCAAAGTGACTCGCGGATGGTTAGGCATTTCCATTCAGGATATTTCAGAAGATATTGCAAAAAATATGAATTATAAAAGCAAAAATGGGGTACTGGTATCCGATGTCTTTAAAGGTGATCCGGCATATAATGCCGGAATTAAAGTAGGCGATATAATTACAGAAATAAATGGAAAATCTATAAAGGACTCTCATGATTTGCTTCTGACAACAGCTTCTTTACATATTGGTGAAAAGGCTACCATTAAAGCTTTCCGCGATGGCAAAGAAATATCCTTTCAAGTTGTTGTAACCGAACGCAAGGACAAACCGGAAATAGCTCTGACAAAAAAATCAAGTGGATATTTCGGCATTGATGTTCAGGAAATGAATAAAGAACTTGCCAAACAACTAGGAATTCCCAATGATACCGGTGTAGTAGTCACTGATGTGGAAGAGGGTAGTCCTGCTGATGATGTCGGCATTCAACAACGAGATATAATTGTTCAAGTTAATAAAATAAAAATATCATCCTTGAAACAATTTAACACGGAAATGAGCAAGGCTGTTGAAAAGAAAGGTGTGATACTTTTAATCAAACGCGGTAATTCCAATTTCTTTGTCGGATTGCACATAGAATAGAAAGATTAATCTATATTAGTTACAAAAAAGGCAGACCTTGAAAAGTCTGCCTTTTTTTAACGTTTGCCTAGAGATAAAATGTTTCACGTGAAACATTCATCTTGTAATCGTATTATTTTAACTATTCAACCATTTTGAGTATTGATACATTTTGGCTAATGATTTAACTGCTCGTTCCGGAGTAATAAAATTTATCCCTTTATATTTACAGTCATCAACATTAGTAACGGTCTGCGTTTTATCATCATTTAACAAATAAACCCCTATTATCGGTTTATTATATTTTTCCATTAATTTTACAGTTTGTTCGACTGTCTGTTTTTCATAATTTTCAATATAACGCAAAGAATCTTCCACAAATTTATAATCATACTTCTTATCTACCGCGACATTTGATTCCATAATCGATTTTATCATTATCTTTCTTCCTATAATACCCATGTGAATTATGGCATCACATTCAGGAGACCGAATCAGTTCTTCCAGAATTTTCATGGATGTTTCAGGATTCATCTCTCCTACAACATCTATTGGATTAGCATGACTCCAGAAAGGTGGTAATAATTTATTGATTTGGGAAATTACCTCTTCAGATAACTTTGGCACTGTTAAACCGTTTTCCTCGCATAAATCGGATGCTACAACACCCCATCCTCCTCCTAAAGTTAAAAGGCCAACGCTATTTCCTTTGGGCAGCGGCAAAGAAGAAAACGCCGCTGAAAGATCAAGCAAATCCATAGGTATATCTGCTTGCACCATACCTGCCTGGCGGCAAGCGGCCATGAATACTTTTATATCGGAAGCCATTGCGCCGGTATGACTGGCCGCGGCATTGGAACCTGCTGATGTACGGCCTCCCTTTAAAACAATAATAGGTTTTATTTTGCCTACTCGCTTTGCCGACTTAAAAAATCTCCGGCCATTTTTTATACTTTCTATGTACAAAACAACTGTTTTAGTCAGATCATCAACCTCAAACCCTTCCAGCGCGTCTTCAATTGTTATCATTGCTTCATTGCCTGAACCGCAAAACGCGCGGATTCCGATATCTTCCTTTGTGGCAAAAGCCAACAATTGTGTCCCCAAATTACCCGACTGCGTAACTAAAACAACGCTTCCTGCTTTTGGTCGCACATGAGTTCCTGTGCAATAAAGAGATATATAGGGGTTGCATATGCCCATGGTATTGGGACCTAAAATTAAAATTCCTGCTTCGCGTGCCTTTTTTACCAACTTATCTTCCAGCGCTTTCCCTTCCGCTCCTGTCTCACCAAAACCTGAAGATATAAGCAAAACATTTTTTATCGCCTTTTTCTCAAATTCCGGTATTAGAGACAAAACCTTATCTGCAGGAACTGTAACAACAGCAAGGTCTACCGTATCAGTAATTTCTGTCACAGATTTAAAAACTTTTCTACCGGCAATTTCTCCGCCTTGAGAATTTACCAGATAAATTTCCCCCTTGTATTTCCCTGCGGCAACACCAGAAAACATTAAATGTCCCCATTTGCTGATATTTGCTGAAGCGCCGACAAAAGCAATTGATTTAGGATAGAATAATTTCCAAACATGTTTTAAATCCACCTGTAATGGGTATTCTTTTTTATCCTTCACGTTTCCTAAAACAATGAGAGCATCAACAGCGGTAATTTTGCCATCGGCAGAAACCAGCAATGGATTAATATCTATTTCCTTGATGTCCGGTATTTCCATGCCTATCATGGACAAACCAACAAGCGTTTTAATCAACGCATCTTTGTCCGGAGCATTTTCTCCACGAAACGCGCCGAGCAACTTCTGGGCATGCAACTCGTCAATCATTTTTCGCGCTTCGTTATCATCCAGAGGAGCCAGACGAAAAACAACATCCCCGATTGCTTCTGTAAAAATCCCACCTAATCCAAACATTACTGTAGCGCCAAATTGCTCGTCTCGAAAAAGACCGGCGACAAACTCTCTTTTGCCTTCCAACATCGGCTGAATTAAAAAACCCTCTAAATCATTTCCTGCTGCTTCCTTTATATATAGGGCCGCAGATTGAACTTCTTCTCTGTTTTTTAAATTCAGCTTAACAAAACCTTTTTCTGTTTTATGTGTAAGACGAGATCCCAACCCTTTTAAAACAACAGGATAACCTGTTTGTTCTGCTACCATTTCTGCTTCTTCTATAGTATTAACGGCCTTTTCTTCTACTACCGGAATATCATATTTTTTTAAAACTTCCTTTGCCTCCACCTCCGTTAATGTTGTTCGCTTTTGAGATTTTGCTTTTTCCAGGATATCTATTTTTTCCATTTCTCTTCTCCATACAATCATAAATTTATTATAATTATAAATAAATCTTCTATTTGCACTTAAAATACTTAGATATATCTAATATTTTCCGTTTTACAAAAAAATGTCACGGAGCTTTTTTCGTGCTCAAAGGCGCCACAACTTTCCAGAAAAAATCGAAGAACTGGTTTATAGTATCGGCAAGTTTCCATTTCATTTCATGGACATACCAGTTTTGTATATGCCTGTGGGTTATCATTATATAAAGGTCGACAAAATAATGGTTTTCAATATCTAATATAACTGCGCCCCTTTTCTTTGCTATTTCGACTATCTCGTTTAATATATCTATCTCTGATTCCCTTTTATACGATTTGCTTGCCATAAAACTTTTCAAGGGAACCGTTATAAAAGCTGTAATCGCAAGATCGGGATTGTTATCAAAGAAATTCATCGTAACCCAAAACAGCTTTCTGAACATTTCACGTATATCCTCGGTTCCTCCAAGATGCATCCTTATTAATGATCCGAGGTCGCGCAATTTTCCGTCAATGATGGAAAAAAGAAGATCTTCTTTTGAGAAAAAATATTTGTATATAGTTCCCGAGCTGATTCCACTTTCTTTAGATATATCGCGTATATTTACCGCATGAAAATCTTTCATGGAAAATTGTCGCAAAACAACGGGATACAGTCGTTCTTTTAATTTTTCTGGAATTATGGGTTTATCCATTGTCATAATACCTTTAATTTTTTATTACCGTATTTAGAAATAAGGTATAAAACATTGTTTCAAATGTCAAGTACAAATTGAAACATTGTTTTAATAAGAGCCAGAAAAGAATAAATTTCCAAATTTAATATTCAAACACAAGATTTGAATTTAAGCTTTCCGTGGCAAGCCGCGAAAAATCTTCACTTCTCAAGGAGCAATTTCGTTCAGTATTCATTCACTTACCCTGCAGCAAAAAAAGGTGTTAGAACCGGCTGCTGAATGTAATCAACTTTCATACTTGACGAAAAGAACGTGCATTAATACATTTATGTACTAAATTTATTCTATTATTTTGACGGAGAAAATAAATGTCTGAAGACGAAATTAAACAAATTATAATTAATGGACACCTGATTGGTATAGTTGGTTTAGATGATGCGATAAAAAAAAAAGTAAAAACATTGCCGGCAAAGAATGACGAAGAAATTAACAACAATCTTTTTAAAAAAATTGTTGTTAATAATTATGTGCCGCCTTCCGTACGCAACGATTATGGAAACGCGCTTTTAAGAGAATTCAAGATAGCACAAGGGATCCCAGTTGCCCTTGAACCTGTCCAAGGACTGAATATCGAAGTCCTGGGCATAGGTTGCACCCGTTGCGATCAACTCGAAAATGATGTGCGCGATCTGTTATCGGAAATGAAAATTGCCGCTAATCTGCGGCACATCACCGATCCTAAGGAAATAGCGCATTATAGACTATTAGAATCTCCTGCCCTGGTGATAAACAATCAGGTTTTATCGGTAGGTGAAGTTCCTCCGAAAAGCAATATCCGTCAATGGATCATTGAAGCTTATAATTCAATAAACAAATAATTTTAAAACATTCTTATCAATATTGCATACATTACTTTTGGCAATTGGGACAATAAAACGTGCTTCGTCCGCCCTGTTTTATTCGTTCAATATTGCTTCCGCATGAGCAACAGTTTTTTCCTTCCTGCCCGTAAACTTTTAATTCGTACTGATTTTCACCTTTGCGACCATAAAGATCACGCCAATCGGAAATTGATGTTCCTCTTCTTTCAATTGCCACTTTTAACAAATTTTTAGTGTGATAAAATATTTTTCCCCAATCATCATGCACTAAAGTTGCTGCCGCTCGTTCGGGATTAATCTTCGCCCCATATAAAATCTCACAAGCATAAATGTTACCTATCCCTGATAAAGCTTTCTGATCCATAATCAGTGATTTAACTTTTGTCTTCCGGCTTCCATATTTTTTTACAAACCATTTTAAATCAAATTTTTTAAAAATATCTTTGCCGGGATCGCCTTCCAATTTCTTTACTATTTTGACTGTGGCAAAACGGCGCGGATCAATTAAAAATAGATTACCATCTTCAAATGTTATTTTCCAACGGCTATGTTTCGGCTTTACCGAATTCTCCTGCCAGAGAAATCTTCCTGTCATACGCAAATGTACTAATATGTGATTACCATTATCAAGAAGAATGTCTATCATTTTGCCTTCGCGCTCAACTGTGATTACTCTTCTTCCTCTAACATTTTTGATATTAGCTAACTTATCATCGTAAACTTTCGAGGATAATATTTTGCATCCACAAATTTTTTTTTGCAGTTGACGACTCAAAGTTTCTACTTCAGGCAATTCAGGCATGGCCTTTCTCCGTTTTGAAGCTCTCCACTGCAAGCCGCGGAGAATCTGCGATTTTTAAGGAAACATATAATTAAGTAATAGCTTACTTATTCCTAAAGCACACAAAGTTCTTTGGTCGTTTACGAAGTTCAAACATAAATAACTTTATCTCGAACGATGCTCTTTCTTACTAGAAATCATTCTCTTTGCCCATTTATTTTTTTCCATAGACAAAAAATGTTCCGGTCGCCTAATGTATCAAATATTCTCACAACCGGGCATTATAGACATTCCAATCCCTTTTTCAAAAAAGATTTACCCATCCTTCAGAACTTTCCACTTTCTCCGGGAACCGTTTCCATTCTGCGCTGATGTATATTCCACGGGAGTTAGCGTAATATGAAAGTTTTCAGATTATGTGTGATAAAAAATATATTTTGGACATTAAGGCAGCATAACATTTTCAGATAATCAGAAAAATAATTTATCAATGATACCCTCTCATGAATATTTTTTTATTTTTTTTTAACAAAAATGCAAAAAAGTGTTGACAAAATATTTTGTATGAGTACATTTCATAATCAAGTAGTTTTTTTGAAAAATAATTTCACGGGAGGGAAACCTTCAAAGGAGGAACGAATGGAAAGCGAGACCCTGTTTAAAGAGGAGGAGGAACCTCCTGGTCCATTGACCGGTCTTGTTAATATTGAAAACAATGTAAGTGACTTTTTGTTATTCAAATCCGAGATGTCCTCGTATCAAAGAAAACAAAAGTCAGATAGAGTTTTATTTCCTTTTAAAGATTCCGCCCGCTCCCGCATCTTCCGAGAAAGAAACTATCCCGAAATTACCCGCCTGGAATGGTTTGATTGGCATTGGCAGTTGCGTAACGCCATCAGAGAAGTAGACGCCTTATCCAGTATAATCAATCTTTCAGATAATGAACGTCAGGCAATGATGCATCATTCAGGAGCATTGCCCGTTTCCATAACTCCATATTATGCAAGCCTGCTTAATCCTGACGATCCTTTGGATCCTTTGCGCCGCTGCGTTGTTCCCGTGGTGGATGAATGCCTGCACACCGAAGGCGAAGAGGAAGATCCGCTCTGCGAAGATGTTGATTCTCCTGTGCCGGGTATTATCCATCGCTATCCCGACCGCGTGCTGTTTCTGGTAACCGACATATGCTCCACTTATTGCCGTTATTGCACCCGTTCCCGCATTATTGAACGGAGCAAGCATCATTTGATCAACTTGGAAAAATGGGAAAAGGCTATTCAATACATCGCCGGCAATAAAAACGTCCGGGACGTACTGCTTTCCGGCGGCGATCCTTTAACCCTGTCCGATGAAAAGCTGGAATGGCTGTTAATGCGGCTGCATAAAATTCCTCATATCGAACTTATCCGAATCGGCACTAAAGTGCCTGTTGTTCTTCCCCAGAGAATAACGACGGCTCTGACAGCCATGCTTAAAAAGTATCATCCTCTATGGATGAGTATCCATATAACCCATCCAAAAGAGCTGACCCCTGAAATGAGCGCTGCCTGCATTCGTCTTGCCGATGCCGGCATTCCTTTGGGAAGCCAAACCGTCCTGCTTGCGGATATTAATGACGACGTTGAGACAATGACCAGATTAGTGCATGGCCAACTGCAAATCAGAGTCCGTCCTTATTATCTGTATCAGTGCGATCCTATTCCCGGATCTTCTCATTTCCGGACACCGATACGCAAGGGTCTGGATATTATTCAAGGCATGCGCGGATACACTACCGGTTATGCTGTGCCTACTTATGTTGTCGACGCTCCCGGCGGCGGCGGAAAAATTCCTTTGCTTCCCGAATACGCCGTCGGATGGGAAAACGGCGCTTTGCTGCTCCGCAATTACGAAGGCAACATTTTCCGCTACCCGGACAACCACGCAAAATCGAAAGATATACATTAAACCGGTGGGATTATTGCAGGGGCAGGTACTTTCACATTGAGTCGCGCAGTCAAGAAACTAAAAATCGGCATAACCTATGATTTACGCGATGACTATTTGAAAGAAGGATATAGTCTGGAAGAAACAGCGGAATTTGATCTTCCTGATACCATAGAAGCCATTGAAAAGGTAATTTTAGACAACGGTTTTCAAGCTGATCGAATTGGCCATATAAAAGCATTAACCCGCCGGCTTGTCGCCGGAGACAGATGGGATCTTGTTTTTAATATTGCCGAAGGCATGCATGGCTTCGGCCGTGAAGCGCAAGTTCCCGCCTTGTTGGAAGCCTATAACATCCCCTATACTTTTTCCGATCCACTCGGTCACGCTATCTCCCTCCAAAAGGGTACGACCAAGCATATTCTCCGCGATTTGAAAATACCCACACCTGATTTTGTCGTTGTTAATTGTGAAGACGACATGGACAAAGTTGATCTCACCTTTCCTCTTTTTGCAAAACCGATAGCAGAAGGAACAGGCAAGGGCATAACGGCAAGATCAAAAATAACTAATCGTGAAGAAATGAACAAGGTCTGCAAAAATCTTTTACAGACCTTCAAGCAGCCGGTACTAATTGAAACATATTTGCCCGGCCGCGAATTCACCGTGGGTATTTTAGGAACCGGGAAGGATGCCCGCGCTCTGGGAACAATGGAAATAATTCTCCGGCCAGACGCGGAAAAGAATGCTTACTCATACGAAAACAAGGAACACTATGAAAGGCTGGTTCAGTATGTTCTGGCCAACGATGATGAAGCCAGACAAGCGATGGAAATTTCGCTTATGGCCTGGCGCGGACTGGATTTGAAAGATGCAGGACGTATTGATTTGCGATCTGATGCTCATGGAGTCCCTCATTTCATGGAAGTCAATTCTCTTGCCGGATTAAATCCCGTTCGCTCGGATTTACCCATTTTATGCTCTAAAATCGGAATGAGTTATCACGAGTTAATCAGTACCATAATTGACTCATCTTTAAAGCGCTCAAGGGAATAATCATCCATAAAGGCCAGTGAAATAATCTTTATGAAAACAATAGTAATTCTGCATAGTGATATTTCGCCGGACGCCAAGGAGGATGAACGTGATTGCCTCCAGCAGGCCGAATCCATCGCCGGGGCCCTGCGCACACTTAATTACGAAGCCGTTCTTTTGCCCTTTGAGCTCAATTTGAATAATACAATAACAATGTTGAAATCATTGAAGCCATATGCCGTTTTCAATATTGTGGAAACTCTGGACTCCAAAGGCAGTTTGATTTATTTTGCTCCAGCTATTCTCGATATTCTGCAGATTCCTTATACCGGCTGCGGCACACAAGCCGTATTTCAGACATCGAATAAACCTCTGTCCAAGAAAATCATGCATTATGCCGGCATTTCTACTCCGGCCTGGCTGGATCAGGAGGGACCAGGTTCCTGGATGGATATCGCTGATATATATTTTATCAAATCTTCCTGGGAACACGCATCTATCGGTCTTGATAAGGACTCGCTTATCAATTATACAAATAATGAAAATCTTTTACAGGAAATGAGCCTCCGCAAAGAAAAGCTTGGCGGCTCCTGCTATGCTGAAGCCTATATCGATGGCCGTGAGTTCAACGTTGCCCTCATATCCGGCAAAGAAGGCGTTGAAGTATTGCCTATAGCGGAAATGCTGTTTCAGGATTATGCCCCGGATAAGCCCAAAATTGTCGATTATAAAGCCAAATGGATCGCAGACTCTTTTGAATACAATAATACTATACGAAAATATGATTTCCCTGAAAAAGATGCTGATCTGATATCGGGGTTGCGTGAGATCGCCTTGCGCTGCTGGGATATTTTTTGTCTGCGCGGGTACGCGCGCGTTGATTTTCGGGTTGATAATAACGGTAAACCGTGGGTATTGGAAATCAATTCCAATCCATGTTTATCGCCTGATGCAGGATTTGCTGCCGCGCTTCAACAGGCAAAGATAAAATATCACGAAGCTATCGGTTTTATAATCGAGAACGCAATGAAATAATTTCAATAGTAAACCTTCATTATTTGTAATATTATTCAGGAAGTTATCATGATGATTGTTTTCGCCGGTTTTGCCATCATGAATATGAAGCAACCATTAAAACTGGATTTTCTTTGGGCCGGTCTTTGTCTTGTCGGCGCGGTTTACTTCATTTTTCGCAAAGATTTGCCACAAAGGTGATTATTTTTATGAATGATTTTATATATCGTCAGCAAATACAGCATTCCGATATCGAAGCCATTGCTCATATTGTAAAATCCAGTGGTTTTTTCTCCGCCGAGGAAATAGATATTGCACTTGAACTGGCGGAAGAAAAACTTACACAGCCGCATGACAGCTCCTATCAGTTTTTATTTGCCGAAAAAGAAAACCGCGTTGTCGGATATACCTGCTACGGTCTTATTCCCGCAACGCATTTCAGTTATGATATCTATTGGATCGCCGTATTAAAAGATATGCGAGGTCACGGATTGGGAAAGCTGCTTATGGCCGAAACGGAAAATCTCATTGCGGCCGATGGCGGCAGACAAATATATTTGGAAACATCTTCCCGGGACCAATATAAGCCAACTCACAAGTTCTATGAAAGCTGCGGCTATTATCAGGAAGCTTTTTTAAAGAATTTTTATACCAAAGGTGATAGTAAAATTATTTACTCTAAGACCTTTAAATAAAAGGTATTAATGCTTTTTTGCGTTTTTTTTGTGGTTTTAATACTTGCATTTTCCCCAATAATTCGCTAGAGCACTCCCAGAATTTTTATTCTTTTTCTTTAAATCAAGGAGAATTTCCTTATGCGTCTTTTTCCTAAAACAGAAGATTTTTTTGAACTTTTTGAAGAGCTTGCCGACAAAATTGAAGAAGGCGGCAAACTTTTTCTGGAAATGGCTCAAACCCGTAATTATTCCGAAGTAAGAGTTGCGAAGCTCAAAGAAATTGAACATGAAGCGGACGGCATTACCCATAAAACTTATGAAAAAATGCACAAGACTTTCCTCACGCCGATAGATCGTGAAGATATCTACGCGCTAGTTAACAAAATGGACAGTATTATCGATGTCATTGAAGCAACAGCTGTCCGTGTTCATCTTTATAAGGTTAAAAAGCCGGCTGATGAAATCATTAAACAAGCTGAAATTTTAAATGAATCTATAAAAAAATTGAAAAGCATCATCCATGCGATGCGCAATATGAAGAATTCCGAAATGATTCTGGCAGGCTGCGTGGAAATTAACACTCTGGAAAATGCCGGTGATATTGTTTTGAGAACTATTATGGCCAATCTTTTTGAAAACGAGAAAGACGCCATCGAACTTATAAAATTGAAAGATATTTTTCAGCTCCTGGAAGAGGCAATTGACGTTTGTGAAGATGTATCCAACATCGTGGAAGGGATTGTCCTGAAACATGCTTGATTCGATGGCATTTGTCGTTTTCCTCATCATTGCTGCGCTTATTTTTGACTTTCTTAATGGTTTTCATGATTCCGCCAATTCTATCTCCACTGTTGTTTCCACCCGCGTTCTCTCACCGCAACATGCTGTCATTTGGGCGGCTTTTTTTAATTTTGCCGCCGTATTTTTTGTGGGCACAGCGGTAGCAAATACTATCGGCAAAGGAATCGTCCATATTGACATTGTCGATAACCTGGTGATTCTGTCTGCCCTAAGTGGTGCGATCATCTGGGATATCGCAACCTGGTATTACGGGTTGCCCAGTAGCTCATCTCATGCTCTGATAGGCGGTCTGATCGGCGCAGCTGTTTCCAAAGCCGGGACAAGCACTCTGATTTGGACGGGCATTACCAAAACTACTATTTTTATCGTCGTTTCTCCTGCTATAGGCATGGTGTTAGGATTTGCTTTCATGGTTCTTGTTATGAATCTTAGCCATCATTCCAATATGGCTAAATCTGATAAACTCTTTCGTAAACTCCAGCTTTTTTCCGCAGCAGTCTATTCATTAGCGCATGGCATGAACGATGCGCAAAAAACGATGGGCATTATTGCTATGGCTCTTTTCAGCAAAGGATTGCTGGGCAAGACTTTTCATATTCCCATTTGGGTGATTATCGCCTGCTATACGATGATTTCTCTGGGGACTATGTTTGGCGGTTGGCGAATTGTCAAAACGATGGGAACAAAGATCACTAAACTTCGTCCGATGGGTGGTTTCAGCGCCGAAGCCGCTGCCGCGTGTTCTATTATTGGAGCGTCCGTAGCCGGAATACCGGTGAGCACTACCCATACGATCACCGGTGCAATTGTCGGTGTCGGTTCAACAAAAAGACTTTCCGCCGTGCGCTGGGGCGTTGCAAGCAACATCATCTGGGCATGGATTTTAACAATACCTGTTTCCGCTACCATCTCTGCCGCTATCTATTTTTCCATAAAATTCTTTGTCCGTTTATAGAAATATCTTTCAATTCCTCAAAATAATATTGATAAATTTCCTGTTTTACCGTAAATTTATTTCAGTTATATATTGCACATAAAATTAATTTATTTAACCAAGGAGAGCTTGATGCCAAAAAAGCTGGTGCCTTTTACAAAAAATCAAATTGAAAAAATAATAAAAAAATATCCGACGCCTTTTCATCTTTATGATGAAAAGGCGATTCGCGAAAATGCGCGCGCCTTTAAAAAAGCCTTTGCCTGGAATGAAGGGTTTAAGGAGTTCTTCGCTGTTAAGGCGGCCCCCAATCCCTATCTGATGAAAATTCTTCATAAGGAAGGTTATGGCGCGGATTGCAGTTCGCTTTCGGAATTGATCATGGCGCAAAAAACAGGCATCACCGATAAAGAAATCATGTTTTCTTCCAATGATACTCCGGCTGAAGATTTTCTTCTGGCAAAAAAATTAAAAGCCATCATCAATTTAGATGATATCAGCCATATTAATTATCTGGAAAAATACGCAGGGCTTCCTTCCCTGATTTGTTTCCGCTATAATCCCGGCCATTTGAAAAAAGGCAATGCGATCATCGGCCATCCTGAACAAGCAAAATACGGCTTTACGCGGGAGCAACTGTTTGAAGGTTACAAAATCTGCAAAGAAAAAGGTATCAAAAGATTCGGCATTCATACCATGGTAGCTTCCAACGAGCTCGACGCCAATTATTTTGTGGAAACCGCGGAAATACTGTTCCAACTGATAGCGGAAATTTCACAAAAGCTGAAAATTAATTTTGAATTTGTCAATATCGGCGGCGGCGTGGGTATCCCTTACCGGCCGGAGCAAAAACGCATAGACTTAAAAACAATGAGCCGCGGTATCAGGAAAAAATATGAACATATCATTATTGCCAACGGCCTTGCCCCCATTAAACTTTTTACCGAATGCGGCCGCTATATCACCGGCCCCTATGGCTACCTGGTTTCCCGCGTTCTGCATATTAAAGACACTTATAAAAAATTTGCCGGTCTGGACGCCTGCATGGCCAATCTAATGCGTCCTGCTCTTTACGGCGCTTATCATCACATCACCGTTATGGGCAAGGAAAATAAACCTCATAATTTTGTCTGTGACGTAACCGGCTCTCTGTGTGAAAACAACGATAAATTCGCCATTGACCGCGAGCTGCCCAAACTCGAACAAGGCGATATTGTAGTGATTCATGATGCCGGTGCGCATGGTTTTGCCATGGGCTTCAATTATAATGGCAAACTCCGTTCGGCGGAATTGCTGTTAAGAGAAAACGGTGAAGTTGTGCAAATCCGACGCGCCGAAACGGTAAAAGACTATCTGGCTACGTTAGACTTTAACAGCTTGGCCAGCTTTAAGGTGTAAATAAAAGAAGGAAAAAACGCAGTTCATATGTTTTGTGATAAAGTATGAAGTTGTTGATATTGTATTTTTCAGCCACAGGAATCACCGGAAAAATCGCAAAGGTCATTGGAGATACGTTCACAAAGATGGGGGGCCAAGTCACCATGCATGATATAACTTCTCATGCAAATAGACAAAGAATAATTGATTTAAAGCCTTATCACGCTGTGGTGTTTGGAGTACCTATTCATTCCTGGCGAGCTCCAAAAGTAGTTAAAGAATGGATCAAAACTCTGAATGGCCAGGGTAAAAAATGTTCAACCTTCTTCACATATGGCGGATTTGGCATTCATCCAATTCATTATTCCACAGGACATTTGTTAGGAAATCAGAACTTTATCATTGTTTCATCCGCGGAGTTTATGGGCTTCTATGCTTTCAACCGTCGCGGCCGGAAAGCTATGGAAGACCAACCTGATGAATCCTGTTTTGAAATGGCAAAAGAATTTGCCAGAAAAACATATAAGCGATTTACCGGTGAGGACAACGCTATACTTGAAAAGACCAATTATACTGAAGAACAACTTGATTCTCTTGAATCGTTCAGATTTAACATGCTCACACAACTCCCGACCAGAGGCGGAGAGGGTTGCAGTATGTGTTTGGTTTGCGAGGAATCATGTCCCACCGGAGCAATGAAAGCCAAATCTGGTAAAGCCGACAAAGAAAAATGTATCGCATGTTTTGACTGTATAAACAATTGCCCTGAAAATGTTTTGAGAATAAATGATATATCTGACAGCTGGTCATTCAAGATAGAAATAGAAAAAATTACCGGGGAAAGCATGCTAAAACAGAACAGCAAAATATATCTGTAAATATAATTTCCCACAGGGTACTTCTGTTTTGCCGCACGAAAACAGCAAGATTAGCCGGCTATTTTAGATTTTAACGGTTTGACCGGTTTTATGGTGTGATCACAAATCGCAAAATAACGATGTTTGAAAAATATTGATAAGTAATACCTTTTGGCTTCCTTTATAAAATATCCACAAGAAATCTTGCTATATTTTGATTAGTTATGATAAACATTTTCCACAATGGTAACATTGTGGAAATAAGCATTTTTAAATTAATTTTAACCTTAAAGAATAACTCGTGAATACAAAAACAAATCGTGCCATAGGCGTATTCGATTCCGGCATCGGCGGCCTGACAGTCGTACGTTCTTTGATGGAGTGTCTGCCTTTTGAAAATATCATTTATTTCGGCGACACAGCGCGCGTGCCCTACGGCATCAAATCGGTGGAAACAATAAACCGCTACGCTGCGCAAATTACTGAATTCCTGATTAAAAAAGATGTAAAATTATTGATTGTCGCCTGCAACACCATGGCGGCAGTCGCTTATCAAACAATAGTTGATCTGTCCCCGGTGCCTGTGCTGGAAGTTATTGACGCCAGCACCCGCATTGCCACTAAAAATACCCGCACGAAATCAATCGGAGTAATCGGGACGCCGGCAACGATCAACAGTAACGCTTATGCCAGCGCTATTCACATTTTGGATAAAAACGCAAAGGTTTTTTCGCAGGCCTGCCCTCTTTTCGTGCCTCTGGTAGAAGAAGGATGGTTCGATCATCCGGCAACAAAGCTTATCGCTCAAGAATATTTAAAACCTGTTATTGCCGAACAAATTGACACGCTGGTGTTGGGTTGTACCCATTATCCTCTTTTAAAGCCATTATTGCAGGATACGGTGGGAAAAGAAGTAAATCTTATTGACTCGGCGGAAGCAATGGCTGATATCGCCGCTGATTTGATTAGCAGACAAAACATGGGCAACCCCGATTGCTCGCCGCCGGATTATGTTTTTTATGTAAGCGATTTACCTTATCGCTTTCAAACGATCGGCGAACGTTTCCTGGGACGCACGCTTGGCCGTGTTGAGTTGGTACGCCTTTAAAAAGTAGAGGTTAAAATACCATGAAAATTCTTCTTGCCGGCTACAATTTGGATTTTGATCTTATCCGCACATTGAAAGACAAAAGCGGATTTAAACAGGATGTAACACCCGAAACCATATCGGCGGCCTACGCGCGCATCAGTCGCAGCCCAAAACCGGTTAATGAATTACGCGAAATTGCCCGCGATGAAGTGGCCAAGGCGCGCCTCTCCAACCGCAACATCGTTTTTGAAATGGGGCATAGTTCCATTGCCGAACATGCCGTATTTAATATTGATGTTATCGGCGTATCCAGATTTCTCGTTGAAGAAATTGAAAAGTTCCGTTTATGTTCTTTTACGGAAAAATCTCAACGCTATGTCCTTTTTAATAAGGATTTTGTAATCCCTGAGGAAATCAGGCAGGCTAATCTGACCGATTTGTTTACCTCAACGATTGAAATGCAAAACGAGTATTACCATGTACTTTATGAAAAACTAAGGCCGTTCATCTTTGATAAACATAAAACCCTTGCGGAGGACCCGGCAAACAAGTCGCTTCTGGAGGGATGGGCAAAAGAAGATGCCCGTTACGCGATATCAATGGCAACCCAAACGCAACTGGGCATGACTATTAACGCCCGCAATCTGGAGCTAATGCTCAGGCGACTGGCCGCGCTTCCCTTAGTTGAAGCCAACGAATACAGTGACAAATTGTATGAAGCGACAAAAGACGTCGCGCCATCTCTTATCCGTTACACTCAGGCTACGGACTACGATAAATTCACAAAACAGAATTTGCTTCGCCAGGATTCTGCTTTATTACAAAAATATCTTCCTCAAGCAGATGGCTCTAAAAATATATCTGCCTCACAATTAACTTTTTCTTCTCCCGATGCCGATACCAAAGTCGCCGCGGCTTTGGTGTTTTCCGCATCCAATCTAAATTATTATCAATGCATAAGCCAGGCAGGCCAAATTACCACCAAAGAAAAAATGTTATTGTTCAAAACAGCTTTCGGAAATTTACAGGCGCATGATGCTGTATTGCGGGAGTTGGAAAATGTTGATCTTCAATTTGAACTGATATTGAGCTCCAGTTGTTTTGCTCAGTTAAAAAGGCACCGTATGTCCACAATAATAGCTCAGGATTATAATCCGCAATTGGGAGTGACCGTTCCTCCTTCAATTAAAGCCATCGGCCAGCAAAAATCTTTTCTGAAAATTATGCGCCATACACAAAACGCTTATGAGCAAATCAGGGGAAAAGTGCCTCTTGTCGCCGCTTATGTTTTGACCAACGCGCATCGCAAAAGAGTCCTGATGAAATTCAACGCCCGCGAAATGTATCATCTGGCGCGTTTGCGCATAGATCAGCATGCCCAGTGGGATATTCGCGACCTTACGGGAAAGATGCTCCGGCAGGCAAAAAAAGTTATGCCCCTCACGCTCATGATGGCCTGCGGCAAGGATAAATTCCCTGAACTCTTTAAAAATACTTTTCCCCGTAAATGGCCGCGCTGATAATTACTAAATGACGATAGCCAATAATAAAAAACAATTGTATATTCTTTCGGTTACTACTATAAGCTCTTTTCTGACGCCATTTATGGGCTCTGCAGTCAACGTAGCTCTTCCTTCCATAGCTAAAGAATTATCCATGACAGCCCTGTCTCTGGGCTGGGTAGCAACTTCTTTCATTCTGGCGGCTGCAATAACACTTATTCCTTTAGGCCGGCTGGCTGACATCTATGGCCGAAGAAAATTTTATATTTATGGAGCATTAATGTTTACCGTGGCTTCTTCATTTTGCATCTGGTCTCCGTCGCAATTTTTTCTAATTGCCGCGCGGGCAGTGCAGGGAATCGGCGGGGCAATGATCTTCAGCACCGGCACTGCAATGCTGATTTCAGCTTATCCTCTCGAAGAACGTGGTAAAATAATAGGAATCAACACAGCAGCCGTATACATCGGACTGACAATTGGTCCTTTTATCGGCGGATTGCTTACACAACATTTAGGATGGAGATGCATTTTTCTTTTTACGGCTATTTTGGGCTTAATCATTATACTAACTGTTACCACAATGATTAAGGAAGATAGGCAGGAAAGCAACGGCGAAGGTTTTGACTTTACCGGATCACTGACTTACGGAATTTCCCTTTTTGCCATTATGTACGGTTTTTCCCGGTTGCCATCATTGAACGCGGGATTTTTAATCGGCGCAGGCGTTATGTTACTTGCTTTATTTATATTTCAGCAGTTGAAGAGCCCCTTTCCATTAGTGAATATACATATGTTTTTGAACAATAAGGTTTTTGCTTTTTCCAATTTAGCCGCTTTGATTAATTACTGCGCCACATTTGCAGTTACGTTTTTACTCAGCCTCTATTTACAGCACATTAAAATGCTGACCCCTTCACATACCGGCATCATTCTTATTGCTGCTCCTGTTGTGCAGGCGTTTCTTTCACCTTTAGCCGGAAAACTTTCCGATCATTTTGAACCGCAGATTATCTCATCCATCGGTATGGCACTTACCGTAACAGGCATTTTCCAACTGATTTTTCTCAGCAGCAAAACAAGCATCGAATACATTTTGTTTTGCCTTGTTTTGCTTGGTATCGGTTTCGCCCTTTTCTCCTCACCCAACGTCAATGCCACAATGAGCGCTGTGGAAAAACAATACTATGGTGTTGCTTCTGCAACGCTCGGTACAATGAGACTTATCGGCCAAATGTCCAGCATGGGAATCACCATGCTTATTTTTGCCGTTATTTTAGGAGACAATCCTATTTCCGAAGCTAACAATTTTCTCCTATTAAAAAGCACCAAATTTATTTTTGCAATACTGGCTGTTATCTGCGGCGGGGGAATTTTTGTGTCGTTGGCGCGGGGTAAGATGCATAATGGAAATGGTGGAAAATAAAAACAGCAGGTGGTCACTCTCCGGCTTTAAATTTTTTTCTTGGTTCAAAAAGTTACACCATTTCTAAATCAAAGCACTATTTTTGTTGGCGTCGACGTCGGTTTCCTCAACGTATTAGTAATACGCCTCGTCGCCTTCGCCTAGCCGCCTCAATATTATCTTTGATTTAGAAATGGTCTTACGCTAGAAATTTTTTTTGAACTCCTTTAAGGATGTCTTCCGCGTCCTTGACCATGCCCTGAACCATATCGTTGACCTTAGGCATGTCATGAATTCGCTGAGCTGCTTCACCGGCAGCCATGAGCGCCTTTTCTTTGTCTCCCTCGTAAACAGCCTTAATGGATTCAATCTCAAACTCAATAAGCGAAAGATCTACAGTTGTAAAATCATCGGGATTCCCCAGAAATACTCCCGGCGATTTTTGCAGAGTGTTTTTAGCGTGCTCATTACTGCGGGGAGTCTTCAACCAGCGGGCCGGTCCGACAAATCCGCGGGCAACAAGAGTGCCTCTGTCTCCAGCAGCCACAACTCCTTCTTTCCATATTTGATGAAAATCACTCTCCTGCGTCGCCAGAAAACGTGTTCCCATTTGAACGCCATCAGCGCCCATAACCAGCGCCGCGGCTATAGTCTTGCCGTCACAAAATCCGCCTGCTCCAACTACCAGAGTGTTTTCGCCGGACACGGCTTCAACCACAGCGGGAAGAAGTATCATTGAGTGAACCGGTTCCCAGGATGTATGAAAGCCGCCTTCGTGCCCTGAGGCAACGATTACATCAACACCGGCTTTCTTGCAGCGCATGGCTCCCTTGACAGACGGTACAACATGCATCCATGTAAATCCGGCGCCCTTGATTTTGTCCCTCCAGCCGACCGGATCTCCGGCAGAAGTAAAAATCACCTTGAAATTATTTTTCATCTCGGGATTCTCTTCCCTGACTTTAATAGCCGTATCAATCATAATATGTGAGAATTCTACAAGTTCCGCCGATACCATGACATTGATGCCGAAAATGCCGCTCCTATCCTTTACCAGACGGTATGTCCTTCTCAGCACTTTTTCCAGTGCAGTGGGAATATCGTCATCAAAGTCAGCCTCGCCACTGTTTACAAAGGTCTTGTAAATCCAGGGCTGATTGTACTTGGAAAACAGGCCGCTGGTTGAAAGAAGCCCTAAAACACCGGCATTGGCCGCTGCCACACAAAGATTATTATTGCTGAAAGGCCCCATACCCGCCTGAATGATCGGATATTTGATACCAACCATCTCGCAAAGTCTTGACTTAATTATAAAAAACTCCTTAATAAAAATTATTCTCTGAAGTGCTGATGAAAAACGCACTTCCGCTGAGTTTACCCGGTGAAGGCCATGGTTGCGCTGTAAACCGCAACGATCAACCTATTTCCCATATACGCCTATTGGTGCGGTTTTTGTGTGATATGCATCTGAACGTCTTTAAACAGCATTAATTAATCTTTACTCCCTGATTCGTTTTTTCAGTTCTCTAATCAAATTATTGAGAACATCACTGGCATCGCCAACTATAGCTACATCAGACATTTTCATCATCGTTGCCTGCGGATTTTTATTGATAGCGATAATAAATTTTGCTTCGCCTAATCCTGCTGTATGTTGAATAGCGCCGCTGATGCCGAAAGAAAAAAGAATTTTCGGTTTTATGTGCTTGCCCGCCTGTCCCACCAGCGCGCCATGGTCAGCCCATCCGGCGTACACTACCGGTCTGGTGGCGCCGACATCACCTCCTAAAAGTCTGGCCAACTCCTGCAGCTTTTTGAATTTTTCCTTATTGCGCATACCACGGCCGCCGCAAACTATGACAGAAGCATTCACAATTGTATGTTCTTTTTCCACGGAACGTTCATACTCCACAAGACGAACACGGGGTTTCGGCAGATTTTTCATCAGCGGCAAACGTTCAACCAAAGCTTTTCTTTGATAATCGTGCGGTATCTCCTTAAATGTTCCTGGCCTTACGGTGGCCATCTGGGGACGATGACGTTCCGTAACGATTTCCGCCAGCATAT
Source organism: uncultured delta proteobacterium (assembly GCA_963811325.1). Taxonomy (GTDB): domain Bacteria; phylum Desulfobacterota; class Syntrophia; order Syntrophales; family Smithellaceae; genus Smithella. Next base: position 2,701,918 of record CAWEQT010000001.1, on the reverse strand, counting down.
TGCCGCCAAACGAAGGAGCTATTTGCAGCAATAGTCCATCTTCCGAAATATCAAGCCCCACACAATCAGCGGATAAACCGGTTTTTAGACGCTTGGCCAGCCGCGGCGCGAATTCACGACCAAAGTCCGTAGCGCCGATCAGGATAATTTCCGGATCTCTTTGTTTGGCCAGAATTTCTATGATAGCCAAATATCTTTCCGTACTGTAGCTTTTTAAAGCAGGATCATCAATTGCCAGTATTCTATTTGCTCCGTGAGCCGTATATTCCATAATCCATTCGTCAATTTCATGACCAAAAATCAATGCGCAAACCTCCGCCTTGATAGTTTTGGCAAGATCCATAGCTTTGGAAATCAACTGCAGGGTTACACGGTTTTGATAATAATTGCGGTAATCGCCGAATACCCAGATACTTTTTTGCTTACTCTTCGTCATCGAGCTTGTTTCCTTCCACAGATTTACCTATTGCCGTGCTGATTTTTCTTTGATACTTATCGAGAAATTCAGTAACGACAGCAGAAGCGGTTCCCTGCATGAGCACGTTTTCTTGCTGTGCTTTTCTCAAAAAGACTTTGCGCACTTTGGTGCGCGAGCCTTTACTTTCCAATGATAACGCGTTTATGCCAAGAGACGCCGCATCAAGAACAATAACTTCATTTCCGCAAAAAGCATTTTCCAGACCTGCAAGCTTTGTGTAGCGCGGTCTGTAATTTTCCATGGAAACAGTCACCAGCGCCGGAAATTCCATCTCAAGAGTTTCGCGGAAATTATCCACAATCCGACGAACGCGCAATGTCCGTCCGGAAATTTCCAGTTTTTCAATATAAGCTGCTGCGGGTAAATCCAATTCTTCAGCTAATTGCGGGCCGACCTGCGCGGTTTCACTATCTGCGGTATAGGAACCGCAAAGGATAAGATCAAATTTAGGACATTTCTTTTTTATTGCAGCTGCTAAAACCAGTGAAGTGGCGTAGGTATCCGACCCGGCCAGAAGCTTATCGCAAACAAGGATTCCCCTGTCGGCGCCCAGAGCCATTGCCTCGAGCAGCACTTCCCCTGCAGCCCGCGGTCCCATGGTTATAGCGGTAATATTCGCGGAAATTTTTTCTCTTATTTTCAGCGCGGCTTCCAGAGCATGCTTGCAGGCCGGATTCATCATACCGGCAGCGAGGCCACGTCTTAGTGTGCCTGTTTTTTCGTCCCACGGCAGTTCTGTAACCATAGGAACTTGTTTTAAACAAACTACGAGATTCAACATAATATTTTTATAGAATCAATTGTGATAATATTGAGCGCGCAATAACCATGCGCTGAATTTCACTTGTGCCTTCATAAATTTCCGTAACTTTAGCATCACGGAAATATCTTTCCACATCATATTCTTTGCTGTATCCATAGCCGCCGTGAATTTGCATGGCAAGCGTTGTGGTCTTTGCCGCAATCTGACTGCAATAAAGCTTCGCCATCGCCGCCTCACAGCTGAAGGGAGCTCCTTCATCCTTCAATGAGCAGGCGTGGTACAGAATTAAACGTGCCGCGGTTTGTCGGGTAGCCATATCGGCAATATAATTTTGAATAGTTTGCAACGAGGCAATAGGCTTTTTAAATTGTTGCCTTTCTTTGGCGTATTTAACCGCCGCTTCCAATGCTCCTTGGGCGATACCCAAAGCTTGCGCGGCTACGCCGATCCTGCCGTTATCCAGCGTGGACATTCCTATTTTCATTCCGTCGCCGATTTTTCCCAGCAGATTTTTTTCCGGCACACAACAATCTTCCAAAAACAACGAAGAAACCGGATTGGCGCGCATTCCGCAAAGATCCTCCAACTCACCGCGCAAAAATCCGGCATATTTACTCTCGACAATAAAGACACTGCTCTGCGGGCGTTTTGGATCAAAACCGGTAAGGGCAAAAATTAAGGCCAAATCACAAATTCCGCCGTTGGTAACAAATATTTTCGTGCCGTTTAAAATGTATTCCTTATCTTTTTTTACCGCTGTTGTTTCCACGCTGGCGGAATCGGAACCCGCATTAGCCTCAGTCAGACCGAAAGCGCCGATAATTTTACCGCTGGCCATTTTAGGCAAATAAAGCTTTTTTTGCTCCGGTGTGGCAAACTGGAGAAATGGATATACGGCAACTCCATTGTGCACAGTAATGCACAAACCTACCGCGGCGCAAACACGGGATATTTCCTCCACAACTATTGCGGCGCTTATAGAATCCATGGCCGCACCGCCGAACTCCCTCGGCACCTGCAAACCGAAATAATCAAGCGCCTTCATTTTCTCGATGACATCAAGAGGAAAAGTGGCATTGCGGTCTATTTCGGCCGCGATGGGCGAAAGTTCCGTTTCTGCAAAATGCCGCGCGGATTTGCGGATAAGCTTATGTTTAGTGCAAGGATTGATTTGCAATGTAATTTCCCCTATCAAAGAGATGTTTGGCACAAATAACTTAAAATAAAAGTAAAATCAAGAAAATGAAACAAAAGCTTTTCCCGGTATAAACAAACAAAAACCCCTTAAATCAAGTTAAATAATTTGGCCCCTTTATAAAAGAGAATGTGCATATATGCGAATTTATTTGTTTTTATAGTATTATTTTTCGTTTATCTGTTTGCGGAACATGAACAAAAATAATAACTCTCGTTAAATTTTTTCTATTAAAATCAGTGTATATTGCTTTTTTCTTTTTAATTGTTATTATAATACCTGATGACTAAAGAAAAAATTCCGACAACTCCCGCTGTTTTAGCACTGAAGGCGCAAAGGGCTGATTTTACTTTGCATACTTACCTCTACGAGGAAAGAGGCGGGACAAAAACGACGGCAGGCAAATTGATGGTTGATGAACACCGCATTATCAAAACGCTGATAATGGAGGATGAAACAGGTAAACTGTTCATTATTTTAATGCATGGAGATAAGGAAGTTTCCACAAAATCGCTGGCCCGGACCATCGGCGCCAAATCGGTTTCTCCCTGCAACCTGGCCGTAGCGGAAAAACACACGGGCTACAAAGTTGGCGGCACATCGCCTTTCGGCACAAGAAAAACTCTGCCTATTTATATGGAACAGACCATAACGGATTTGCCGGAAATATTTATCAATGCGGGCAGCCGCGGTTTACTGGCGCGGATACCCGCCGCTGAAATTGTGAGAATACTTAAACCGGTTGAGGTGAACGTTGCTATATGATTTGCCTTTTACCGGTAAAAAAGAGATAATGTAACAAACAAAGGTTAATGAATATGTCTGATAATGTAATTATACGCTGTCTCCATTGCGGCACAAAAAACAGAATACCTAAAATAAAACTACAGGGACGATCGCTCTGCGGCAAGTGCGGCGCTTCGCTGGATGAATTAATTATTCGTTGCCTTAAATGCGGCACGAAAAACAGAATGTCTGAAGACCGTTTAAATCAAAAACCTTTATGCGGCAAATGTCACGAACCGTTGATCATTCCTCAACAAAAAATTATGCCTTTCGATGTAACGGATCAAACATTCGCGCGCGAAGTGCTGACTTCCGATACATCTGTGCTTGTAGATTGCTGGGCGCCATGGTGCGCTCCCTGCCGTACATTATCACCCATTATTGATGAGCTCGCCTCCGATTATGCTAATGGAGTAAAAGTCGTTAAGCTTAATGTTGATGAAAATCAGCTTACCGCTTCCCAATATGGAATTCGTAGCATTCCAACCATGCTTTTCTTCAAGGAAGGTAAAATAGTAGATAGGGTAACCGGAGCGCTGCCGAAAGAAGAAATCGAAAGACATCTGTTATCCATAATCAAGACAAACTAAATTAAGCAAGGCGCTCATGAAAAAAAATAAAAACACCTTAATGTACCAATGTAAAATTTTTGATGTCTGGGAAGAAGAATGTGATTTGCCTGACGGCAGATCAACCAGGCAAAGCTGGATTGACCATAATCCCACCGTTGCCATTGTCGCCATCAACGACAAAAACGAAATGCTGTTAATAAAACAATATCGCAATGCTGTTAAAAAATATCTTCTGGAAATCCCGGCCGGCTCAATGGATAACTCAGAAGAATCTCCCGTTGTCTGCGCCCAGAGGGAATTGGCCGAAGAAACCTGCTTTAAAGCCGGAACCCTTATTAAGCTCTTTGAAGGCTATTTGCTGCCGGGATACTGCAACGAATATATGCATTTTTTTCTTGCCAGGGATTTGATCCATGCGCCGCTAACTCCTGACGAAGATGAATTCATTGAAACAATACCTGCAAGTTTTTCTTCCGCGATGGAATTAATTAAAAATGGCGAAATAATTGACGCTAAAACAGTTTTGGGAATAGTGCTGGCCGAAAACTATCTAAAGAGTGGCTGTTAAAAAACGTTCATCTGCTGTGTTGCACTGCACACCGCACCGCTCAACTTATATTTATAGATGCCTCGCGATTCGATTTTTTGCGCGCCTTGCATCTGAGCATTTTTGAACAGCCCCAATACTTCTATGTTCCAAATAACTTTTTCCAACGGAAAGTTTCTTGCCAGAGGCAAAAAGTTTTGTTAGACTTCTCGCCAAGTCAGGCACCAGTTATGCCAAAAGGGAGGCACAACCCCATGACCTACAATGAAGAATTTGAAACCATGCCCCGTGAAGTTATCAAAGCCCTGCAAGTCAAAAGACTGCAGCAGGTTCTGGAACGGGTCTACCACACTGTGGGATTTTATAAAAAATCTTTTGATGCAGCTGGAGTCAAACCTGACGCTGTAAAATCCATTGCCGACATGAAAAATTTTCCCTTTATCACCAGACAGGATTTACGCGAAAATTACCCTTTCGGTTTATTTTCCGTGCCCATGAGCAATGTCGTCCGTTTGCACACTTCTTCCGGAACCAGCGGAAAGTCTGCTGTTTTCGGTTATACCAAACGCGATATTGAAACATGGTCTGATCTTATCGCACGCTGTCTTGTCGCCGCGGGTATAACAAAAAACGATATTCTTCATAACGCCTTTGGTTACGGATTGTTCACCGGCGGTTTAGGGTTGCATTATGGCGCTGAAAAAATAGGCGCCAGTGTTATTCCCATGTCCGGAGGAAACGCTAAAAGACAAATAATGATTTTGCAGGACTTCGGACCTACCGTAATTTGTTCAACTCCTTCATACGCTTTGCACCTTGCCGAAGAAGGAAAGGCTCTCGGCGTGGACATGAAATCATTGAAACTACGCGTGGGGATTTTCGGAGCAGAACCTTGGAGCAACGCGACGCGTGATGACATTGAAAAAGCATTCGGCATAACCGCGTTGGATCTTTATGGTTTATCGGAAGTTATCGGCCCGGGCATGGCTATGGAATGCATGGAAGGCCGCCATGGAATGCATGTTTTTGAAGACCATTTTATCGTCGAAACAATCAATTCCAAAACCGGCGAAATTCTCCCCGAGGGAGAAGAGGGCGAACTGGTTTTCACAACTCTCACCAAAGAAGCGGGTCCGCTCATCCGTTACCGTTCCGGCGATATATCGCGCCTGATTACCGAACCATGCCGCTGCGGCCGCAGTCACGTCAAGATAGAAAGAGTTTTGAAAAGAAGCGACGACATGCTGATTATTCGAGGTATCAATATTTTCCCCTCACAAATAGAAGCTATTTTAGTTGGTATTGAAGGATTGAACCTCCATTATCAAATAATTATTGATAAAGTGGGCGCGTTGGACTCGCTGGATTTACAGGTAGAAGTCAGCGACAATATATTCAGCGATTCCGGCAGTGTCAAAGAACTGCAGAAAATTGAAAAAAGGATTATCAAGGACATGAAGGATTATTTGGGTGTCTCCGCGCGCGTAAAGCTTGTCGAGCCCAATACCCTTCAAAAAGCAGGCGCAAAAATTATTGATAAACGCCGCTATTGATAAATTATAAGGGGGTTACAATGAAAGTAGAACAAATATCTGTTTTTTTAGAAAATAAACCCGGCTCGCTTGAGCACGCAACAGGGGTCATGAAGGAGAACAATATTAATATTCGGACTCTGTCGCTGGCTGAAACGGTCGATTTCGGTATTTTGCGTTTGATTGTCAATGATGTAGAAAAAGCAAATAAGGTGCTTAAGGATAACGGCTTTCGTGTAAGCAAAACCCCTGTTGTAGTCGTGGAAGTTCCCGACAAACCGGGCGGACTGCACAGTATTATGGAAGTTGTTTCCAAAGAAGGCATCAACGTGGAATATCTTTACGCCTTTGTAGAGAAAAGCGGACAGAACGCCGTCATCATCTTCCGCTTCGACAACCCCGAAAAAGCCATCGAAGTTTTGCTGAAGCATAAGTTTACGGTAGTGCCGGGCGCAAAATTATACGACTTCTGACAACGCTGAAAAACACCCATATGCGGTGTTGCGCTTCAGCCTTCGTCGTTGCGACGTACATCAAAAAGTACGCCTCTCTCCTCAGGCTTCGCGCGCCTTGCCTCTGGGCATTTTACAGCGTCATCAAGAACAACCATTCCTATAAATAATGTTGGCATAACGGCAATGAAAAAGGAGACATTTAATAATTATGATTCCTCCTCCCCCAAAACCACAACCGTTTTTTGTAGCTGTGGCGGATCTCCTAGGCTTTAAACGTCATTTGTGGAATCAAGAAAGAGTGCCTCTTTACAGCAGTCTCGAAAATCTTTATGAGATATACACTCTGCTTCTTCATGCTTTAGACTGGGCTACCAAAATTGATCGTTTTGAGCTAACACCGGAAAATGGCATCCAACATGTTAATCTTAAGATAAATCATTTTGTTGCCAGTGACACTATATTACTTTGGTCTGTCGAACAAGAAGTGAATTACCTACTAGGAGCAGTAGCAAATCTGATAGGACTGGCTCTTGGATTCGGAGCACCGCTTCGAGGCGCTTTGTCTTATGGTGATTGCATACTTGATCTTAATCGCCGAATTTTCATAGGTTATCCAATAGTGGAAGCGATAGAGGCGGAAAAATGCCAAGGTTGGGTGGGGATTGCAGTTCTATCGTCTGCTGCAGCTAGGCTTAACAATAGCGGTAATGTCGTTCGATATGACGTGCCGATTAAGTCTTCATATAACAAACATATACGGTATGCGGTTCCTTGGCATTGGGCTGAAGAAGCACCAAATGCGTCCGAGATTAAGCTCAAACGCATGCTGGAACATGCGGATGAAAAAGACAGAGTGAAGTACCTAAACGCCCTTGATTTTGTTCTGGCGGTTCCGTCCACGTAGGAAATTTCCGGGGACCGTATACTTAATGATTGGCAATTTCAATGTTAACACTACTACAATAATCAGTTAACCATTAATTCCAACCACCATTTTTTAAATTCACATATCAGGCCGTCTATTTTTGGTATCGTTTCGTTTTCCAACGCTGGTGGAACCAAAACCATTGTTCGGGATATTCGCGGACAACGTCTTCTACAATTTTTGTGAAACGCTGAGTATTTACCAGTAAGTCAGCCTTATAATTATCAGTACAAACAGCCTCAATGGCAGGTTTAAGTATTAATTTATATTTGCCCGATTTCTGCCTGGCCATGAAAGCCGGTACCACGGGCGCGCCGGAGCGCATAGCCATAACCGCAAGCCCGACACCGGTACAAGCCGGACGGCCGAAGAAATCAACAAAAACTCCCTCATACATAGCAACGTTCTGGTCGCTAAGTATGCCGATTATTTGATTCTCTTTTAATAATTCCAAAATTTTTTTTCCCGATCCCCCTTTCGGAATCAATCCATTCCCTTGCATGGTCCGCACGTATTCAACCATATTATCAATAATCGGGTTATCCAGTGGACGGTAAACAATATACATTGGTTTGATGTACAGAGGAACAGCGATTGTCATTAGCTCCCAGTTGCCAAAATGAGCAACGATGGAGAGGACGCCTCTCCCTTTAGCAATTGCGGCCTGATAATTTCCCATACCTTCTACATCAACCCATTTGTGGATATTCTCTTTTGTAATAGAAGGCATATTGAAGAATTCTGCGGCCACAATGGCAAAATGGCGGTAAACCTCTTTGGCAATTTTGATTATTTCTTTTATGTCTTTTTCCGGAAAAGAACGTTGAAGATTATGCAGAACTATCAAACGACTTTTAGCAACCAGGTGGTAAAAGAGCGAAAAGATCATCTTGAAGAATCCTTTACGCACAATACGAGGAATGCATCGGCCAATAAAAAACACTATGTTTGTAGTTCTTGTTTTTTTAACAGTCATAAATTTACTATAAAACAGTTACCCGTCATTTCTGATTATAGCGGTTTCCCGCACTCCTTGCACTTGCCGTCGGAACCGATAACGCCTATACAGGACCCGTCGCCGCATAATGCTCTTTTATCCCAATCTTCATCTGACTCCGCTTCCGTTGACAAAACTGGTTTTTGCTCCTCTGGTGTTACCGTCTGAACACTTTCTTTGCTATGCCCTGCCGGCATATCGCTTTCATAAACTTTGCCACATTCTTTACATTTTCCGTCGGGGCCGATGGTACCGATACAGGATTCATCGCTACACAGTATTCTTTTCCCCCAGTCTTCATTTTCATCAAAAATGATTTCTGTCATTTTGTTCCCCCGAATTTTTTTTCAACTTTACTTATAACAATTTCCATATTTTTTCCACTAAACAGAAATCATGTATCGGGAATTTTTTGATGACTTTGCAAAATGTTCATAGCAAGGCGTCTAAAGCCTTGGGCGAGAAGCGTACTTTTTGCATACACTGCAACGACCAGGGCTGAAACACAACACGGCATACGAGCATTTTACAAAGTCATCACCCTTTTATGCAGGCTATTGATTTAAGCCGCGCCACTTTTTTAGCAATTCCCGATTCATGCATAACCTGCACAACATCCTGCAAATTTTTATAGGCTTCCGGCATTTCTTCGCTGAGAGTGCCTTTGCTGCCTGCCATCACTAAAACTCCCTGATCGGCCAGTTCGCGGCTAATCGATCGCCCCCGGCTGGATTTGATCGCCTGCGTCCGGCTCATTATGCGTCCCGCACCATGACAGGCGCTGCCGAATGTTTCCTGCATAGTTTTTTCCTGACCAACTAAAACGTAAGAACCCGCGCCCATGTCTCCGGGAATCAGCACCGGCTGGCCAACGTTTTTGTAACGTGTCGGAATCGTCTCCGAACCTGCCGGATAGGCCCGCGTCGCCCCTTTGCGATGAACGCAAAGTTTTTTCGTAACGCCCGCAATAGTAAACGATTCGATTTTGGCGATGTTATGACAAACATCATAAACGAGATGCATCCCCAGTTCGCGGGGAGCCATGCACAGCGTTTTTTCCATAACTTCGCACGTCAGATGCATCAGGATTTGACGATTGGCCCAGGCGTAATTGGCTCCGCAGGCCATTGCGGCCAGATAATTTTTCCCCCGTGCAGAATTGAGATACGCGCAAGCCAATTGTCTGTCCGGTAGTACAATACCTGTTTCGTGCGCGTGCTTGACCATTAAAGCCAGATAATCATCACAAATCTGATAACCAAGCCCCCTCGAACCTGTATGAATCATGACAACGATCTGACCTTTTCGTAAACCAAATACGCGGGTAGCTTCTTCATCAAAGATCTCCTGCACAACTTCAATTTCCAGAAAGTGATTGCCGGAACCGAGTGTGCCTAACTGCTGTTTGCCCCGTTCGATGGCCCGCGCTGAGACCTGCTCCGGGTCTGCTCCGCTCATACAGCCGCCATCTTCCGTTGTTTCCAAATCCTGGGCAACCCCAAACCCGGCATTGACCGCCCATCGCGCACCTTCTTCGAGCACTTTTTTCTGATCTTTACCTGATAGTTTGACATAGCCTGTGGAGCCGACACCCGACGGAATACGTTGATACAATGCAGTTGTTAAGTCCTTGATTTTGTCTTTGATATCAGAAATCGACAGCTCCGTGGTCACCAGGCGGCAACCGCAGTTGATGTCGTAGCCGACACCGCCCGGTGAAATTATACCCTCATCCAGATCAAAGGCCGCCACGCCGCCTATGGGAAAACCATAGCCCCAGTGGACATCGGGCATGGCCAAAGAATAATTCACGATACCGGGCAAATGCGCGACGTTAGCAACCTGCTTCGCGCTTTCATCGTTTTTCAGCAGATCATAGATTTTTTCATTGGCATAGATAATCCCCGGCACGCGCATAGAGCCTGTCTGAGGCAGAAGCCAGCGGTTATCATCAATTTTTTCCAGTTTAATATCAGACATCGAATATTACTATTGCCTTCCATCCTGATTTTTGTTTTTCCACTTTTAAGCCACAATAGGTTACAGCCTTAATCTCGGTTTTAATCAAATGCTTTCTCTTATTGTATGGTTCGCCCGTCAATTTTGCCGCCAGCTTATTATTACCACACTCCCTAATTTCGCAGTTGCCTATTACCCATTTCTCGCCATTAAAAAAGTATAGAATCTCCCGCAAAAAATTAATCAGTAAATCTGCAGTATTCTCGCCGTTAATGGTTATTATTTTCTGCTCCTCTTGTGTACCTTTGTTTATTTTGTTTTTATTTTCATTACTTTCAATGAGAACATCAAACAAAGCGCTCGCGGCGTTGGCAAACAGTTCCTTTTTAGTACGTCCTGATATTTCGACGCCTATATCGGCCGTATGGTCAAAGAATTTGTATTTCGACATGCGGAGAGTATAGCTGAATATTACATATTGAACAAGTGGAGGAAACTATGCAGAGAGCGGTCAGCGTGCCGGGCAACCGTTCCCGACACATAAGGAATTTGTCCTGAATTTATACCTGTCTTAACAAACAGTGTCCCTTCAAGCCGTATTTAAGTTATTGACAGGAACAGTATCTACAAAGTTTCAGTAATGCGCAATTATTAGAGTTGAGGATTACGGATTGAAGTCTAGCATTGTTGTTGAGGTTATAATTTTACTGACCACAGGAATTTACAAATTAGTTTACGTTTTCTTCTTAAGCCAAGCTCTCGCGGCATCAATATCAGTAAAATATTTCATTTCCATTCTGGCGATTGATGCTGCAGCCTCTCGAAAATTGAACATTTATGAAATGCGACTTTCACTATAAGCCATTTCGTGTCCATTAATGACGATCGACATCATTTACGATTCTATCAAGTGCAGCCGCGCACCAAGTATATTACAATCAAAATAGAATCTGAATGCCTAACAGCCACAATTAGGATATAACCAACTTTCCCTGATTGATTCTAAAACATTTGCCGCTCATAATAATTCCTCTTCTTTTCCCTTCCCAATACGGATAGCTGAGAGGTTTCCTATGACACCGTGGATAATCAAACGCCAAACACTCACAACAATTATCACCATCACATTCAATGTTGTCCTTATGGAAGACTGCATTGGCAAGAATCTATCAAACGCCCATAAAATAAAACCAACGACAAACAAAATAAGCACTAACTGAATTAAAGGCATCGTTCTCTCCTTTCTAATTTAGTTTTTGGCTTCTAATGTCCCGCGGGAATAAATATTCATATATATTTATTGAAAAAAGGAGGAGGACAGAAGACCCCTTTCTTCCCTTCCTAGAGAGATTCCCGCGGGATTAAATTCTTATAATTATTAATAAAATTTAATCTTGATTTACTTTGTACTCTAAAAATTTTCAAATTTCAATGATTATGATCGGTGAATTATAAATGATAAATCATGTATATTAGATACTTATTGTTTGAGGGACAGGATATATGAGCGAAGATTAATTTTAGAATTTCTCAAATTTAGTTTTTTCCTGATATTATTTCGATGGGTCGCAACCGTGTTTACCGATGAGTTGAGCATATCGGCGATTTCTTTTGTATTATTTCCTTTCATGATCAGATCGACAATCTGAATTTCTTGAGGTGAAAAGTTCTTATGTGAAACTCGAAAGTCTCTCATGAATGGAGACAACACATTACTAAGATTGCTTTCCAAAACACTAAGATAATTTTTACTACGATCATCCAGATCTCCCTTGCTCAGCTTTGTCAAATAAGGAATAACAAGATCATTGATGTTGACCTGCAATTTTTCCTCAAAATCCTTTTGGTCTACATTCCTTGTATTCATTAATACACGCAGTGCTATATTGGCGTCTTCAAGATTTTCAGCAAAGTTCTTGAGCTCTCTCTCGGACTGCTTCTGATCGGTAATGTCATAGTAAATGGCCAGGATACGGTTGGAGGTAATTACAATCGTTTGCAGAACGTGGCGTATGGAGCCGTCTTTGCAAGTGACGGTTACCTCTGCGGGGCTAGCTTCTTTCCCTTGCGTCTGCGCCTCCATAACTAAAATAACAAGGGAAGTAACCTGCTCCCGGTAGGCAGGAGATGGAAAGGCCAGTAAGAGCCAGGCATCAATATTCGGAATGTCCTCAACATTGTAGCCGAAGAGTTCTTGTAACCTACGGTTGATGTATTTGATGTTCCCCTGCATGTCCGACCAGGAAACACCTATGGGCGAGGCATCCATGATGGCCTTCAGTTCCTGCTGGTCATTCCGCAGGGCATTCTCCATTTCCTTATAGGCTGTGATGTCAGTCTCTACTGAAATCAGATAGCGTTCATCCCCGATCATTATCAGTTCTCCGAAAATAAGGCATGTTTTTATAGTGCCATCTTTCATTCGATATCTCATTTCCAGATTATTGAATCTTCCATCTCGTGAAAGAATTTTGATGATTCTTTCACGATCATGATCCAGCCATAAGTTTAATTCTACTGTCGTCTTGCCAATGGCTTCTTCTCTTGAGAATCCGGTTGCCCGAAAAAAGTAATCACTGGCATCATAGATGGTCCCATCTTTCACCCTCGAAACCATAATCGAATGGGGAGACAGACGAAATAGCGTATGGTACATCTGGTCTGAAGAAACAGGAATCAGCCCGTTTTTATTCTCAAACAAAGAAATTTCTAATTCTTTATTCCTTTTTTCAAGGAATTTATTTTTTTTGAGTAAATTGTTAATGCTGGTTTCTTTCATCAATATAGCCTTTTCATTCCTGATTCAGAGGTTAACCATTACTGTTTGTAATGTAGCATAAATTTAAATTTTTGAAAAATAAGGATAGCAGGGAGTTATTATTAGCATAGTCTTTATATTTATTTTTGCTTTCGCGCTGCGTGAGACGGCAACGGCGGAGCTAATCCACCCGTTAGCTTCGCCGTTAAGTGAAACTCCCCGCTGCAAGCCGCGGGGCATCTTTAACAACAAGGAGGGGGATTGCATCCCCCTTCCCCCTGCACTGCATTCATCCCCGCCATTAATGGCGGGGTATTCTGCAGAAGTTTCATAAACTTCGTTCTATGGCAATATATTATATTACTCGTCCTGTGTGCCGTTTTCTTCGGGAATCAGATCAGTTTCTTCGTCACCATTGCCGTTGGTGTCGTCATCCTTGCCTTCGGCTTCCGATGTCGTGCGGGCAACGCCAACGAGTTTTTCTTCCGGCTCCAGATCGATAAGTTTTACGCCTTGTGTGACACGATGATTAACCGGAACTTCCTGCACCTTCAACCGGATGACTTTGCCGGCATTGCTGATCAACATGATGTTTTCTTCACCCTGCACCTGTAGCACACCGGAGACACTGCCGACCTTGGAAACAGTTTTTAGATTGATAGTTCCTTTGCCGCCTCGGGTTTGCACGCGATATTCATCAATCGGCGTGCACTTGCCAAAGCCATTTTCGGAAACAGTGAGCATAAAAGTATTATGGGCGGGAATTTCCAAGCCAATTACTTCATCGCCTTCGTCCAAATTAATGCCGCGCACACCGCGGGCAGTTCTGCCCATATCGCGCACATCGTCTTCCTTGAAACGAATTGCCATGCCCAGCCGGGTTCCCAGAAATATATCCTGATTACCCATTGTCAACTGCACATCAACAAGCTCATCACCCTCATCAATGGAAATGGCAATGATGCCGCCGGAACGGGGGTTAGCGTAGGCCGCCAGCTCTGTTTTTTTAATGATTCCTTTTTTTGTCACCATGACAATGAATTTATCCGCTACAAATTCACGAACAGGCAGTGTTGCCGTCACGCGTTCACCCGGTGCTAGGTTCACCAGATTGACCATCGCTTTGCCTTTGGCGGCGCGTCCCGCTTGCGGAATCTGATAAACTTTCAGCCAGTGCACTTTTCCTGCGCTGGTAAAGACCAGCAGGTAATGATGGGTTGAGGCAATGAAGATTTTTTCCACAAAATCTTCTTCTTTGGTGCCCATGCCGACCTTGCCTCTGCCGCCGCGATGCTGGCTTTTATAAAGACTGGCCGCGTTGCGTTTGATATATCCGGAATGGGAGATCGTCACGACCATGTCTTCTTCAACGATCATGTCTTCGATATTGATATCTTCCGTGCTGGCGACAATTTCCGTGTGACGCTCATCGCCGTATTTTTCCTTAATTTCATTCAGTTCTTCAATAATAACCTGAAGTACTTTCTGCGGATCGGCCAGAATATCTGTTAATTTGGCAATGAGAGCCGTCACCTCGGCGTATTCTTCGTCTATCTTGGCCCGCTCCAAACCTGTAAGACGTTGCAGTCTCATCTCTAGAATGGCTTTGGCCTGAATTTCCGACAAATGAAACTTCTTGCATAACGCTACCGACGCTTCGCCGGGAGTTTTGGCAGCCTTAATTACTTTGATTATTTCATCGATGTTGTTGAGGGCAATGATATAGCCTTCTAAAATATGCGCCCGTTCTCTGGCTCGCGCCAGATCAAACTGCGTGCGCCGCACAACAACATCCCGGCGGAAGATAACAAATTTTTCAAGCACTTCTTTGAGGTTGAATACCTGCGGCCGACCTTCGGATATCGCCAGCATAATGATACCGAATGAGCTTTCCATTTGCGTAAATTTATAAAGTTGATTGAGAACAATGGCCGAGTTTTCATCTCGTTTAAGATCTATCACCACACGGATTCCGTCGCGGTCAGATTCATCGCGCAGATCAGAAATGCCGGCTATTTTCTTATCGCGCACCAGTTCCGATATTTTTTCCATGAGTGTCGCTTTATTGACCTGATAAGGGAGTTCTGTAATGACAATGCTTTCTTTATCATTGCGGGCATTCTTTTCAATCAGCGCACGCGCCCTCATCCTAATGATGCCGCGCCCTGTTTTATAGGCAGAAAGAATGCCTTCCCGGCCGTTGATGAAACCCGCTGTCGGAAAATCAGGTCCGAGAATGTGACGCATCAGCACTTCAATAGTGATATCGGGATTTTTAATGAGCGCTACGGTGCCATTGATAATTTCCGTTAGATTGTGTGGCGGAATGTTGGTGGCCATGCCGACTGCAATTCCGGAAGTTCCATTGAGTAAAAGCAGAGGAATCCTAGAGGCCAACAGCGCCGGTTCATGGAGAGTTTCATCATAGTTCGGTATGTAATCTACCGTGTCTTTTTCCAGATCAGCCAGAACCTCGTCGGCGATGCGCGCCAGACGGATTTCCGTGTAACGCATGGCCGCGGGAGGATCGCCGTCTATAGAGCCAAAGTTTCCCTGTCCGTCAATCAGCAAATAACGCAGGGAAAAGTTCTGCGCCATGCGCACCAGAGTGTCATAGATCGCCATATCACCATGCGGATGATACTTACCCATGATATCGCCGACGATACGGGCGGATTTTTTGTAGGGTTTGTTATGGCGGTTGCCCACTTCATACATGGCAAATAAAATGCGCCGGTGCACAGGCTTTAAGCCATCGCGCACATCGGGAATAGCCCTGCCGATGATAACGCTCATGGCATAATCCATGTAGGATTTTTTCATTTCATCTTCTATATTCACCAGCGTTTGCTTATGGTGGATATCTCGTTCCATTTCGTTCCTTCCTCTCTAAATAAAAAGCGGGCTGATTCTCAGCCGTCATAATCATTCATTCAAAAGTTTTTTCTAAATGTCTAAATTGGAAACATACAGAGCATTTTGATATATGAATTCGCGCCTTGGTTCGACCTGATCACCCATGAGCGTTGTAAATATTTCATCGGCCAGAACCGCGTCTTCAACGCCTACCTGCAGCAGGGTTCGTTTTTCAGGATTCATGGTGGTTTCCCACAACTGTTCCGGGTTCATTTCACCAAGACCTTTGTAGCGCTGCACAGACAGACCTTTCTTACCCAGATTGACAATGTGATCTACAAGGGCTTTCGCGCTTTCCAGAATTACAGGCGTTGAATATTCCTCACTCTCATCACGATAAGGAGCCTCGCCCATGATGGAAATTTGACTCAGTAACGACCGGATATCTGTAAACTGAGGCGTACGGAATATCTCCCTGTTCAGACAGGATGCAAACGTTTGTCCGTTTTTTATTAGATTAAAGACCATTTTGAACCCGCCGTGATCCTGGTCAGGCTCAATATTAAAAGCGGCAAAACTGTCGCCCAGGGCAGAGCCTGTTCTTTTGGCTATCGGTAAAAGCGATTTTTCGTTTTTAAAACTATCATCCGTCAAAGTAGGATCACCTGCTAATATACGGATCAGATTTCTATCGCGGCTCTCTTTTTCAAACCTGTCAAGAATATCCTCTATGCGCATTACTTTTTTAATTAAACCAAATAATTTATTGCTAGTCACCGGAAACGGTGACCCATCGCCCATGACCAGATTTATTTTTTCCACACCATTTTCCAGAATATAATTTTTCATCTGGTCTTCATTTTGAATATAGAGTTCCTTTTTCTTATCAACTATTTTAAAAAGCGGCGGCTGAGCGATAAACAAATAACCTCTTTCAATCAGTTCCCTCATCTGCCGGAAAAAGAAAGTTAGAAGCAATGTGCGGATATGCGAACCATCAACATCAGCATCCGTCATGATAATGACTTTATGATAGCGCAGTTTGCTGACATCATAATCATCGGTTCCGATACCGGTTCCCAGCGCAGTTACCATGACTTTAATTTCTTCGTTTTGCAGCATTTTATCAAAACGGGCCTTCTCCACATTTAAGACTTTACCGCGCAGAGGAAGAATGGCCTGATTCTTCCGGTCTCTGCCTTGTTTGGCCGAACCGCCGGCGGAATCACCTTCCACAAGATATATTTCGCTTAACACCGGATCTTTTTCCTGACAATCAGCCAGTTTTCCGGGTAATGCTCCCACGTCCAGCGCGCTTTTTCGGCGAGTCAATTCCCGTGCGCGCCTAGCCGCTTCTCTGGCGCGAGCCGCTTCCATACATTTATTTAGTATTTGTTTCGCTATGGAAGGGTTTTCTTCAAGATAACTGCCGATCTTTTCGTAAACGATACCTTCTACCAGACCACGCACTTCAGAGTTGCCCAGTTTGGTTTTTGTCTGACCTTCAAACTGCGGATTTTTAACTTTAACGCTGATGACACAAGCCAATCCTTCTCGTAAATCTTCACCGCGTAAAGATTCCTTGCCGTCTTTAATGATTTTATTATTGGTGGCGTAATTATTAAAAACACGGGTCAGAGCTGAGCGAAAACCTATAAGATGAGTGCCGCCTTCTGTTGTGTTAATGCTGTTGGCAAAAGCAAAAATGTTTTCCAAATATGTTTCATTATACTGCAGAGCAACTTCTACAGAACAATCTTCTTTCGCCCCTGTCACAAAAATCGGGTCTTTATGTAAAACTTTTTTATTACGGTTTATATATTCAACAAAAGAGACAATGCCGCCTTTATAAAAAAACTCGTTTTGTTTATCCGTGCGTTCGTCGGTCAAAATAATTTTGACACCGGAATTTAAAAACGCTAGTTCGCGCAAACGGTTGGCAATAATATCGAAGCTGAATTCACTTTCTTCGAATATTTCATCATCAGGCAAAAATGTTACTTTGGTGCCCCGTCCGCGTGTTTTACCGACCATCTCCAGAGGCGCATCGGGAACACCGCGAGTGTATGCTTGAGTATAAACATTTCCATCACGTTTTACTTCCAACTCGCAAACTTTAGACAGAGCATTTACAACGGAAACACCAACGCCATGCAAACCCCCGGATATTTTGTACGAGTCATTAGAAAATTTACCACCGGCATGAAGTTTGGTCATAACAACTTCCGCTGCCGACACTCCTTCTGTTTTATGAATATCTACCGGAATACCGCGGCCGTTATCTTCAACGACAATACTATTATCAACTCTTATTTTTACTGTGATTGTGTCGCAATACCCGCCAGCCGCTTCATCAATACTATTATCAACAACTTCATAAACCAGGTGATGAAGACCGTCTTTTCCGGTGGAACCTATATACATGGCAGGTCTTTTACGAACAGCCTCCAGACCTTCCAATACTTTAATACTATCCGCATCATACTTATGTGTCATAAATATTTTTTAACTTCCTCTCTGCTGCTAGATTTTTAACGGCATAATTATACATAAATAACTGTCATCTTCAGCCTGTTTTATCAGTGATGGTTTTAATCCCACCCCAATTTCCAACATAATATTATCTTTATTAATAACCGATATAGCGTCAATCAAATAATTCACATTAAATCCACAATCAATAACTTCTCCATCATAATCTATATCTATTTCCTCTGTTGCTTCACCTACATCCAAATTGGTGGAATTAAGTGTTAATTTACTTTTGGAAAAAGATAGAATAACTCCTCCGTATCTTTCTGACGACACAACACTCATTCTTTTTAAGGCATGTAGAAAAGATTCTTTTTCTAAAACAACTCTAATTCCTTTTTCCGTGGAAATAACTTTTTTATAATCAGGATAATCCGCATCAACCAAACTGACTTTTAAAAGAGTATTGTCTGTTTTTAAAATAAACATATTTTTATGTAAACCTATTTTAACATCTTCATTTTCATCAATAATTTTTTTTATTTCCATTAATCCTTTACGAGGAATTATAATTCCCTTTCCAGTCTTTAAAAAATATCCTGATGTTAAACCTTTAGCCAACGCCAAACGATGACCGTCTGTAGCCACCATTCTTAATAAGTGATCTACCCCATCCACTCCTTCTTCTAATAAAACACCATTTAGATTTTTCCTACTTTCATCAGTAGCCATCGCAAATGCTGTTTTGTTAATTAAATCTTTTATAACCATTCCTTTTATTTTATAAAGCGGAATATCTTTGTCATCTGTAATACTTGGAAAATCTTCAGCTGGCAGTCCTGGTATTTTATAAAACGCCCGCTGAGATGATATTTTTACGATGTTATTTTTTTGTACAAAATTAATCATTTCGCCTTGAATCTCTCTGATCATTTCATATATCTTTCTTGCTGAAATAGTTATTTCACCATTTTCCAATATTTCCGCATCATAATCAGAAATTAAAATTATTTCTCTATCTGTAGCAATTATTTTAAGTTTGTTGTTTTCAGCTATTAAAAGAATATTATTTAAAACAGGTATTGTTGTCTTTTTTTCTACAATACCTAATGTTTTTTGAATACCTTCAAGAAAGATTTCTCTATTTATTTTTAATTCCATATTTCCTCCATATAAAATTAGTATTAATAGTAAGACCTGTGGATATGTTTATTAAATTATTTTTTATAACAAATATAATATTTTAAACACGTTTAACCTGTTTATAAATAAACATAAAAAGTTTATGATTTGTTTATTAAAATATCCTCCATTTCTTGAATTAATATTTTTAGCTTATGATCGGTTTTAATACTGTTTAATATTTTATTATTAGCATAAATTACTGTGGAATGATCTCTCCCGCCAATTGTTTGACCGATATCAGGAAAAGAATTGTTTGTTAATTTCCTTGCTAAATACATGACAATTTTCCTTGCGAAGACAACATTTTTATTTTTATTATGAGCTTTAATGTCAGATATTTTTATATTTAATTTTCCAGCTATAACTTTAATTATTTCTTCAATACTTACATCCCCCTGTTTATTATGCTTAACTAAACTGCTTAATACTTCCTTTACTAAATCTAAATCAATTTCTCTGCCTGTTAAAGATGAATAAGCTCCTATTCTAACTAAAAAACCTTCCAGTTCACGAATATTTGATTCCACATGAGAGGCTATATAATGAATCACGTTATGCGGTAACTCAATTTTATTTTCCTGAATTTTCTTTTCTATAATAGCAATTTTAGTTTCTATTTCCGGTGGTTGAATATCGGCAATTAGTCCCCATTCAAAACGGGAACGAAGTCTGCTTTCTAGATTAGGAATATCTTTCGGAAACTTATCACTGGTAACAACTATTTGTTTCCCTGAATCGTGTAATGTATTGAAAGTATGGAAAAATTCTTCCTGCGTTCTTTCTTTTCCTGCTAAAAAATGAATGTCATCAATTAGTAAGCAACTGATATTGCGATATTTTTCTCTAAATTTTGGCATGCGGTCGTAACGAATGGAATTAATCATTTCATTCATAAATTCTTCTGCGGAAACATACATAATATTTAGCGTCGGATGGATAGAAGAAGAGAGCAAACCGATAGCATTAAGTAAGTGAGTTTTTCCTAAACCGGATCCACCATAAATAAATAAAGGGTTATAATTTTTAGCTGGTTGTTTGGCCACGGCAATGGAAGCGGCATGGGCAAATTGATTACACGAACCAACTACAAACCTGTCGAAGTTATAGTTATCATTAAGAAAAGAAAAGTTTTTGCTTTTACTGGTAACAGTCGTTGATATGTTTTTAATGTGCGTCGTCTGTTTGGATGCCGGTTCGGGGATATTTTCCTGATTTTTCAACAAAACAAAATCAACATCAACATCAATGCCTGCGGCAGCTTTTAAAGATTGTTTAATCGTAGAGGTATAATTATCTAAAAGCCAATCTTTAAAAAATTTATTTGGCACGGCCAATTGTACACGCTGGTCTTCCATGGCAACAATTCTAATAGGTTTTATCCATGTATCAAAATTTTGCTTACTTATTTTTTCTTGAATAAATTTACTGGTTTTCCCCCAGAATACGTCCATTTCACAATCCTTATAAACAAACTTATCAACAGCTGTTGATAAGTTTGTTTATATATTATTTAAAATTATCAAGAATTAAATCCGCTAACCGGTTCAATTCATCCATAGATGTATAGCTAATTTCAACAAATCCCTTTTTAGCCGAACCCTTAATTCGCACCTTTGCCATAAATTTTGCGGCTATTGATTTTTCGAGATCTGTCAGGAAGAGATCTTTTTTTGCACATTGTTTATTGTTCGGGTGAATCTTTTTTGTGTCTTGGATTAAACGTTCCGTTGCCCGGACATTTAAATCTTTTTTTAAGATTAAAGCAAGCGCCGCTATTTGTTCTTCTATTGAATTACATGATAATATGCAGCGGGCATGACCTGCAGAAATTTTCTTTTCCATTAGCGCCGTTTTTGCTTTAGCCGGCAATTTCAAAAGACGAATAGTGTTGGCAATTGTCGAACGGTCTTTGCCCACACGAAAAGAAATTTCTTCTTGAGAAAGTTTAAATTTTTCAATTAATGTTACATAAGCATCAGCTTCTTCCAGAGGATTTAATTCTTCCCGTTGAATATTTTCAATCAGCGACATTTCGGCCGCTTGCATATCTGTTGCTTCACGAATGACAATAGGTACATCTTTTAAGCCTATGGACTGAGCCGCCCTCCAACGCCGCTCTCCTGCAATAATTTCATATCCAAGATCTGCTTTGCGGACAATAATCGGCTGAATAATACCACTGTTTTTGATGGAATCAATAAGTTGCTTTTGGTTATTATCGCTAAAAGTTTTGCGGGGTTGATAACGGTTTGGCCGCAATTCTTCAATTCCGCAGGAAAAAACATTCTTTTTCTTGTCGAAGTCATTTAATAAATCAGGAAAAATGGCGCCAAGCCCTTTGCCAAGCACATTTTTTTGTGCCATTTACATTCCTCCTTGAATTATTTCTCCGGCCATTTCCATATAAGCCAAAGCGCCGCGCGATTTGATATCGTAAAGAATGATGGGCAATCCATGACTCGGGCTTTCCGAAAGCCGCACATTACGCGGGATCACCGTTTTAAAAACCTTATCGCCAAAATGTTTCCGTACATCATCGGAGACCCGATGGGATAATAAATTACGCTGATCAAACATAGTCAGTAAAATACCTCCTAAAACGAGCTTTGGATTTAAATTTGCTTTTACCAGCTTCACCGTATTTAGCAAATAGCCCAGGCCTTCCATAGCGAAATACTCGCACTGCAAAGGAACAATCAAATAATCGGACGCGACCAGAGCATTGACAGTCATAACACCCAGCGATGGAGGACAATCAATTATTATAAAATCATATTGCCTGTCTAGAGAGTTTAATAAATTACGCAGCCTCTTTTCTTTTTCTTCCAGACCGACAAACTCAACCTCAATTCCAATAAGGTCCTGATTAGACGGCACCACATCAAGATGCGGTATTGCCGTGTTGATAATTACTTGTTCCAAGGGCACTTGGCCGATCATCGCGTGATATAAATTAGCTTTTTTAAACGAATATCTATCCGCTCCTATACCGCTGGTTGAATTGCCTTGGGAATCACCGTCAATAAGTAAAGTTTTTTTTTCCGCGGCCGCCAAAGAAGCTGATAAATTTATTGCGGTGGTTGTTTTACCAACACCGCCTTTTTGGTTTGCTATACATATAATTTTATTCATTATTTTATTGAGTGTCTATAAATAAATTCTTTTATAAGAACTGTCGTTAGCACTAGCATAAAAAAGTTCCTTTTAGAAGTTTTTTTTACTTTAATTTATCTTTTCTCCGATAAAAATTTTACGTTGTGCCCCCAAGCAGGGGACGTTTATATCATGTTGAATAAATTGAGATATTTTGTATTGATCTTTTACGGGTGAGCATTGTGTAAATTCCTTATCAACATTGGGACCTTTCAAGGCAATCAGTTTACCTCCCGGGACGAGAAAATATTCGCCTTGCCGCAGAAGTTCGGATATTTTAAAGGCGGCACGGGAAATGACAATATCAAATTTTTCCTTCCAGGAATCTTTCTTTATAATATTTTCGACACGGTCATGAAGAACAAATGCCTGAGAAAGACTCAAAAGACGAATAATATGTTTTAAAAAGGAGACTTTTTTGCGATTGGTTTCCAGAAGATAAATCTGTAAAGAAGGCAGAGCTATTTTTAAGGGAAGGCCGGGAAAACCTGCGCCGCAACCGACATCAATCATTCGAGGGGCAGGCCTTTGAATAAATTGTAATGCTGACAATGAGTCCAGAAAGTGACACGTGATAATTTCCCCGGAAGAATTTTCGGAAATTAAATTTGTTTTGGCGTTCCATTGTAAAAGCTCGTTTTTATAAACATCAAACAACGCCAGTTGTTGCTCGTTTAGTTCAATGCCTAATTGACGTGAGAGTTTACTCAGTAATAGTATTTCCTGATCCATGGAAAAAGAATACCAAAAAATATCTTCTGCCGCAAAGGATAAATTAGACCGGCCTGAAAATTAGACAGACAAAAACATACTATACAGAAATACCGGTCGTCTAAGGAAGAAGAATTGTGATGAGAGCACTATTCATTAGGTTGATCAAAATTCATCGCTAACTTTATTATCAGTATTGCCAATTTTGATACTTGGTGGCGATCCGGCAACAGGACGGGTAATAAAATTTAAAATTAATGGCTGAAACTATTGGAAATATTGAAGGCCACGTTTAGGATCGGGGGAAGGCAAATCGAGGGTCAGTGTAAAGATATTACGTTCATGACCGGCATAATTACCAAGCGATCCGGGATAATGTCTGAAGTTTTTCAAAGGATAATCCAATTCTTTACATATTTGTTCCATTTCTTGTTTGAAGGAATTTAAGTGTGATGATGGCCAGTCATAATCATAAAAGTTAAGCGGTGAATGTACCGATAATATTTTTTGCGGCTTGAATTTTTTTATTAAAGCTATCTGAATTTGTGTTTCCTTCTCTGATGAAGGTTTTGCCCCGGGATAGTAACGCTTCTTTCTTTTTGTCTTTAGCCATTGATGAATCGCACCTGCCGTCCGTCCTTCGTAGGGAAATTTCTGTTAATATCAACGCCATTGGCATTGACTCGAGTTGATGGTGTGGACAAGAAACCATCGGAATTGAGCAGAGGCGCAATAACAATACACATGTGTGATTACCGCAAAAGATAACTGCTCGTAAACTTTTTTCCCCTGAGTTTGATCGTATAATGCTTTCAAATTTTGTAATGTCTTCAGAAAAAGGCGGTCAGCTTTTCAGGCGCCGCATCAATTCTTGCATGAATGCTTTCCGTTCCATAAAAAACTTGCGAAGTTCCTTGCTGTCTGTATGGACGGTTTCGTGTTCCAGTTCCGGAAGATATCTCTCAAGGATCTCCAAGACCTTAGCTTCCTCTTCAGGCGTCAAATTCAGTTTTGACATGGTGACTCTCCTTTCTCTTTTATGTAATAACAATTCTTTTTTTAAGTTACTACTTTGCGAGTGGTAATCAGTGGTCAGACGCACATGATGAATCATCCGCCGTATTTTTCAAGAACCACTCGATACGCGCTAAGGCCTTGTGACTGACACCCATACTCTGAACCCCATAGTGTGAGTATAAAAGATATTTGAATCTTTCCGTTTAGTTTTTCCCTGAAACTTCCGATTATACGGTTAAAAACTAGAGATATGATTTCCTCGCTCATAGGATTACCTTCAAGAATCTTTAGTTTGCGTTCTTCTGTATGGGAAAAAGAGATGGAATTTTTTAAAAGCGATAGAGTTCCATAACATGGCTAATATGTTATACCAATAACGTCTTTTACGTCAAGCAGCAACATTGCTATAAATTGTCACAGATTTTGCAGACCATATTTAAAAGGACATAAAAAAATGAAACTTCTATAATTCAATAGTGAACAGGCAATTTCTTAATCAACATTTAGAGCAATCGAAAGCGAATACTGGCAAACGGACATTCTGAAATAAAAAGGAGGGATGTATCGTTATGGATGAAAGGAGAAGAGAGCCGCGTCTGAAAGAGGAAAACAAGATAACTATAACCATTGTCTCCGGAGGAAAAAATTTACCTAAAGAAAGGTAATCTATAACCGCAGTAAAGATATTTCTGTTTCCGGCACAAGAATTCGTGCCCATCTTTTTGTACCAGGTGATACGCTTCTAATGATAGAAATGCCATTAAAAACAGTGCATCAAATAATAACCATCATCGGTAAAGTAAAACGGATTAAAATTATTTATGACGATGAATCTTATGAGGCAGGTGAGGAATTCGTCAACACACCAGCCAACGCGATTAAGAAACATGGTGATTACATTTCCTGGAAAATGAAATTTAAAAATCTCAAATCATGTTAATAAACATGCATGTCTAAACAGTTTTTTATTTGAAAAAATAAAGCAAACCGTGATTACAAATAAACTATAAGCATCATCTGGAAAAGTTGTGTGGCGTGATTATCGAGCTAAAAGAAAAATCACAATAGATAAAATAATCACGACATGAACGGTGATTACGCCGAATTTATTCCTCTGATAGAATTCATTTGCTTTTTGAATCTGTTCCAGTCCGCCGCACAATCGCCGGAAACTCTCCAACCCCTTGTATTTTTTGTCGTTGTCCGAAGAAAAACCGTTTTGAAACGCAAACATGGGATAAACAGCGTAGATGTGATCAGTCAGAGGACGAAACAGGGTATCAATGATAAACCCCTGCCATGGTTGGTAAGCCAGGGTTTCAGCGTAAGGTCTGTTTAAGGCATATGCATGTGCGAGGCTTTGATAGCTTACTTTTTGTATGAACGGATTAGTTGTTTTGCGGCTGGAGCGTATTAATGCTCCCAGAAGCAGAACTTTCCAGCCGGGATGTTCCCCTAAAAATTGAGTGCATTTCTTGAAGCATTCAGCGTCAAATCTGTCAAAAATGACGTCGTCTTCGAAAACCACAATACTTTCAGCCCCAGCTTCCAAACCTTTACGCAGACAAGTCATGTGAGATTCATATATTCCTTGTTCGATATTCAAGGGGTGAGGTTTGACAAGAACAAATTCGACTTTTCCTCTGAGTCCTACTTCAGCTAACGATTTTGCGGCCGCCTGCCGCCGGTCTTCACGCTCTTCCAGAGAAATGCAGTAGATACGATCAAAAAAATCCCAGCCATTGGTTTGGTTTTCCACGGTATCCTCAATCAATCGCATTTTGCTTTACAGGACTATTTTATAATATTAGTATTATACAGTGTCAAGGGATGACTGCTTAAATTAATATTAGACGACAATAACCGTTCACTCAAAGGACATGACTTTTTAAATTGCCGGTTTCCGGGTTAAGAGCAACCAGATTGTTTTACAAAGTAAGATTTTATGATTATAAAGAAAATAGCCCAATATCTTGCTTCAAAGAAATATATTAAAAAGATATTAACGAATCCGGCGGATCTTAGTGAATTCAAGGAGCGTCCGACACCGCGATTAATTACCGGTTTGATCCTGATGGTGTTGAGTTTTATTCTCGGTTGGCCGGCAGTATTCACTTTGAGCGCTCTGGCAGTCTGGCTTCAAAAACCGCTGATTGCTATCATCGGTTGCCCGACAACCTATGGTCTTTCCTATGTAGTCTTTATTGCCGGCGCCTGGCTTTCCATGGCTCCCCACTATATGGGGACTCTGGTGAGGTATAGCATACAAAGTTTATTCAGAAAATTACTCTACTAGAAGGGAAAAGAAATCATGTTAAAAACCAAAACGAAAAATATTAGTATTGTTTTATATAAACCAAAATACGCGGGGAATATCGGTTCTGTTGCCCGCGCAGCGAAAAATATGGGAATCAGTGATATAATGGTTGTAGGAACAGAAGGTTTTGACCGGGAGGAAATGCAGCAGAGATCAACTCATTTGGCGGCCGATGTTTTAGATCATATCCAATATTGTGAACGAATTGACAAAGCGCTCGGAGACTTCAATTATATTGTAGGGACAACCGCCCGTCTTGGTAAAGCTCGTGGGCCATTTGTTTCTCCGCGCGCAGTTGCTCAGGCCATTGCTGATATTTCCCAGAAAAACAAAGTTGCCCTACTTTTTGGCCCCGAAGATACAGGGCTTGCCAATGAAGAATTGCGCCTTTGCCACGCCGTAGTTACCATTCCAACGTCGCGGGATTTCACATCCCTTAATCTTTCTCATGCTGTAATGATTCTGTGCTATGAAATATTTATCGCCTCATCTCAGGCAATAAAGACTACAGAAGTAACACCAAAATTAGCGCTTTCCTCGGAGATGGAAGGTATGTATGGGCAAATCAAAACTTTGCTTGCCAATATAGAATTTCTAAATCCTGAAAATCCTGACTACTGGATGATTCACCTGCGCCGCTTTTTTACGCGTACCTCACTCTTATCACGCGAAGTTAAGATTATTAGGGGTATCTGCCGTCAACTTCAGTGGCACGCCCATCATAAAAAACTTGACTTTATATAACAGTTCCCATAGGAATTGCACATACTGCAAGGATTTCTTTATTATAATTACAGTTAATATATAATGGAGGTTTTATAAATTATGAGAAAAACATTTTCTTTTACCGGCGCGAAAAAAATTATTTTCGGCAACGGATCGATTTTAACGCTTGCCGGCCACATAAAAGAACATCATGCGGAAAATCCGCTCATTGTCATTGATAAAAATATAGCAAAAACAGGACTGCTGGAAAAAATAGCCAGCATACTGGTTCCCGAAGGCATTAAATTTACTGTCTATGACAAGATCAATCCTGAACCTGGAATAGAACTTGCTGATGAAGGAGCGAAAATTGCCGTCAAAAACAAGTGCGATATCGTAATCGGTATCGGCGGCGGCAGCGCTATGGATGTGGCCAAGGCCATTGCAGTACTTGCGACCAATAAAGGCAGCGCGGTCGATTATCTTGGTCTCAATAAAGTTCCTAAACAAGGGCTCCCGAAAATTATGATTCCCACAACAGCTGGAACGGGCAGCGAAGTAACTTTCACCGCGGTTTTTGTGCGGAAGAATTTAAAAAAGAAGGAAGGTATGAACAGCCCATATCTTTATCCAGAGCTGGCACTACTGGATCCGGAATTGACACTGAGTCTGCCGTCCTCGCCCACCGCTCAGACCGGCTTGGACGCTTTATGTCACGCCATTGAATCCTACACATCTGTTAATTCGTCTCCTGTGAGTGAAATGTTTTCTCTGGAAGCAATCGCTCTTATTGCCGAAAATTTACGCACTTGTGTCCATGATGGTAAAAGTATCGTTGCTCGTGAAAGAATGCTGTTGGGCAGCTTATATGCAGGGATCGGTCTGGCTAATGCAGGTGTGACGGCAGTTCATTCGTTGTCTTATCCGCTGGGCGGCAAATATGGCGTCGGACATGGGCTAGCCAATACGATGATGTTGCCGGCGGTGATGGCTTTTAATCTACCTGCGGCATTGGAAAAATTTGCCGATGTCGCCGAGGCAATGGGAGAGTGTATTGATGGTCTTCCCGCCCGCGAATCCGCTTATTTGGCGCTCGAAGCCGTTGAGGCATTAATAGAGGATTGCGGTGTATATACGTCACTTGCTCAATTTGGCATCAAGGAAAAAGACTTTCCGATATTGGCCGATGTGGCCTTAACTGTGGCCAGGCCGTTGGAGAATAATCCCCGCAAAATCACCAAAGAAGATATGATCGCGATTTACGCACAGGCTTTTTGATAAATTAATATCATTTCTAAATTTAAAATAGCGCTTTGATTTAGAAATGGAACAAGGAGGAATAATGGCTGGAGCAGAACTAATCGGCAAAGAAGAAATCAAGGAAGTAATGGATGTCCTAGAAACAGGCATTCTGATGCGTTATGGTTTTGATAAAGAAAGAAACGGAATTTATAAGGTTCGTGAGTTTGAGCAGGCGTTTGAAAAATACTGCGGTGTTGACCACGCCCTTGGCGTCACCTCCGGTTCATCGGCTCTGAAAATTGCGCTTACGGCAATGGATATAGGTCCTGGCGACGAAGTGCTTGTGCCCGCCTTTACTTTTTTGGCCACTTATGAAGCGGTAATGGAAGTGGGCGCGATTCCCGTAATGGTGGATATTGACGACACTCTCAATTTTGATCCATTAGAGATTGAAAAAAAGAAAACGCCATGTACCAAGGCGGTCATTCCCGTGCATATGTGCGGATCGGCCGCCAAAATAGATAAAATAGTGGAAATCGCCCACAAAAATAAGTTGCTGGTTCTGGAGGATAATGCTCAGGGTTGCGGCGCCAGTTTTAAAGGAAAAAAACTGGGCAGTTTAGGAGATATGGGAACTTTCAGCTTTGATTATGTTAAAACGGTTACCACCGGTGAAGGTGGCATGGTGATTACAAATAATCTTGATTTTTATCACCGGTCGGAGTGGTATCACGACCACGGCCATGATCATAATCCCAATGTAAACCGCGCTCTGGAAGGCCGGACCATTCTTGGCTTCAATTATCGGATGAACGAACTACAGGGCGCGTTAGGCTTGGCGCAGTTGCGCAAACTGGATTACCTTATCGGCGAACAGAAAAAAAACAAGAGGTTTATTGTGGATGTGTTGGCGAACGTTCCCGGCGTGGGATTCCGCGCGAAACCGGACCCCGAAGGAGATTCCGCCACGTTTTTAGCGTTTAATTTGCCAGAAGAAAAGCAGACGCAAAAGTTTCAGAATTTGCTTAGCGCCGAAGGTGTGGATACTGTCTGCTACAAAAGAAATTTATGGCATTATGTCCCGAACTGGGAACATTTTCTGGCGTGGTCTACCCCTAATTCTAAAAAATATCCGTTTACAGATCCATCTTATAAGGGCAAAGTGTATTACACTAAAGAAAGTATTCCGCAGGCCGAAGATATTTTGGGGCGCACGCTTGTTATGGGCATATCTGTAAAGATGAGTCAGGAAAAATTGGATGCTATCAGAAAAGGTATCGAACAAGCCGCGGAAAATATGTAACAAACTCGATCGCATTACCGGTGAGCTACGCCATTATGGCGTGGCTCACTTACGCCTGCCTGAGCATCCTTAGTTGCTGCCGCGTTCTACTTCGGGTATCAAGTTTATTTATGTATTTGATATAATAGAAAATACCGCGTCCAGAAGTTCCGGGAACGTCAATGACAAAGCAAAAGAAGGCAATATTTTACATAAGGGAAAAAGAGTTTCATTTATTTCAAATATTTTACTTGACAAGCAATATCAGATTGAATAAGATTCACATTTAAATTTTTCATTAAAATGGTGGTTTTATTATGAAGACATATATGGCAAAAGCGGAAACGGCTGACAAGAAGTGGTATGTCGCAGACGCTTCCGGTAAAGTATTGGGGAGATTAGCTAGTGAAATAGCGCTCCGCCTGAGGGGAAAGCACAAAGCTACTTATACACCTCATGTTGATACAGGCGATTTTATTATTGTAGTTAATGCCGAAAAGATTTTACTTACAGGGAAAAAGCTGACCGATAAAGTTTATTATTCTTATTCGGGTTATCCCGGTGGATTAAGGGAAACTACCGCAGGGAAAATGCTGACGGAAAAACCTGAAAATTTGATTCGTATAGCTGTGCAGGGAATGTTGCCTAAAACTAATCTGGGACGAAAAATGTTAAAAAAATTGAAAGTTTATTCCGGCAATGCCCATATTCACGAAGCCCAGTGTCCGGAGAATTTATCCATTTAATTGATTTAATTGATATAAAACTAAAAATTAGATTATTTTCTAGTATTCGGGAGAAATCATGACGCAACAACGGTATTATGCAACAGGTAAGAGAAAAAGCGCTATTGCCCGTGTTTATATGAAGGCAGGCAGTGGCAATATTATAGTCAATAAAAGAAACTATGATGAATATTTTGCTCGTCCCAGCTTAAACATGCTTGTCAAACAACCATTTGACATTGCGGGTAAAAAAGATCAGTTTGATTTATATGTTAATGTAAGCGGCGGTGGAGTAGCGGGTCAGGCAGGAGCGGTAAAACATGGAATTTCTAAAGCTCTTCTGGAATATGATGCCGAATTGCGTTCAGTCCTGAAAAAGGCGGGCTTTTTAACCAGAGATGCCCGTGTCAAAGAACGAAAGAAATACGGGCAGCCCGGAGCAAGGAAGCGATTCCAATTCTCCAAGCGTTAAATTCCAACAGGGGGGCTTCCGGCCCCCCTTTTTTTGGAGGATTTTTTATGATCAAGGCAGCAATATTTGGAGCAAGCGGATATACCGGTCAGGAACTGACAAGAATTTTGTTGGGCCATCCGGATGTTAAATTAGTTGCGGCTACGTCCCGGCGTTTTGCTGGACAACCGGTAACCGATATGTTTCCGTCGCTATATGGCTTGACCTCTTTAAAATATCAGCATGCAACACCGGCTCAGATAAGCAATATCTGCGATATTGTTTTTCTGGCTCTTCCCCATGGGGTTTCTATGGGTATTGCCCCGGAATTTATCAGGGCCGGGAAGAAAGTGATTGATTTAAGCGCTGATTTTCGCCTACGGGATTTAAAAACCTACGAAACCTGGTACGGAAAGCATAGCAGCGCCGAATTTATAAAAGACACTGTTTACGGAATACCAGAACTTTACCGGCAAAAAATCAAGAAAACGAAGTTAATTGCCAATCCAGGTTGCTATCCGACCAGCATTATCTTGGGCCTTGCTCCGGCGCTTAAAAAGAAGCTTTTAGACGTATCCACGATTATTGCAGATTCGGCTTCCGGCGTAAGCGGGGCGGGACGTGAACCAGTGACAGGACATCTTTTTTGTGAAGTTGATGGCGGTTTTAAAGCATACAAAGTCGGGAAACACAGGCATCTTCCTGAAATTGAGCAGGAATTGAACGCTCTGGCGGGTAAAAAATTTGCCATTTCTTTCATGCCGCATTTACTGCCGGTGAAACGGGGCATTTTGAGCACAATTTATGCGAAACTGAAGAAAAATGTTACCGTGCAGCGACTACATTCCCTTTATTGCTCGTTTTACGCGACAGAAAAGTTTGTAAGGATTTGTCCCGAAGGCATTTATCCCAATATTTCTTCTGTTTGTGGGTCGAATTATTGCGATATCGGATTGACGATTGATCCGCGAACAAAAAATGTTATTATAATAGCGGCAATTGATAACTTAATTAAAGGTGCGGCGGGACAGGCTGTGCAAAATATGAATATCATCTGTGGCTTTGCAGAAGACGCCGGTTTGCGGAGCGCGCCACTCTATCCCTGATGAAATGAATACCATTCCTAAATCAAAGATGATATTGAGGAGGCAAGGCGGAGGTGACGAGGCGTATTATACATACGTTGAGGAAACCGACAACGACGCCAACAAAAATAGCGCTTTGATTTAGGAATGGTAAAGGAAATATGCCTCAGAAAATATTCAACACAGCTACAAGAAAAAAGGAACTTTTTCAGCCCATAAAAGAAGGAGCTATTGGCATTTATGTTTGCGGTATCACCGCTTATGATGTTTGTCACATAGGGCATGCCCGTGCGGCGGTTGTTTTCGATGTAGTGGTTAGATATTTACGGGCAAGAGGATATCAGGTGACCTATGTTAAAAATTTTACTGATATTGATGACAAGATTATTGACCGCGCCCACAAAGAAGGCGTCAGCATTACTGAAATATCGGAACGATACATTAAATTACACAACGAGGATATGGCGTCGCTCGGAGTCGAAACTCCTACTGTAACCCCTAAGGCCACCCGGCACATGGAAGATATGATATCTCTGATAAGCAGTCTTGAAGAGAAAGGCTACGCTTATTGCGTGGATGGAGATGTATATTTTGCGATAAAAAATTACGGTCAATATGGCAGTTTATCCGGACGCAATGTGGAAGAAATGATTGCCGGAGCGCGCGTTGATGTCAATGACAAAAAAAAGAATCCATTGGATTTTGCACTTTGGAAGAAAAGTAAAGAAGGAGAGCCTTTCTGGGAAAGCCCCTGGGGGAAAGGCCGGCCCGGCTGGCATATTGAATGTTCCGCCATGAGCCGGCGTTATTTGGGAGAAACTTTCGATATTCACGGCGGCGGCGAAGATTTAATTTTCCCGCATCATGAAAATGAAATTGCTCAATCATATGCAGCAACGGGAAAGCCTCTGGCCAATTACTGGATGCACAATGGTTTTGTAAAAATAAATTCGGAAAAGATGTCCAAGTCATTAGGTAATATATTTCCCATCAGAGAAATATTAAAAAAATATCATCCGGAAGCATTGCGTTTATTTATGTTGCAGAGTCATTACCGTAGTCCTGTTGATTATTCGGAGAGTTCGCTTAACGAAGCCAGATCAGGTTTGATTCGATGTTATAGAACTTTGCAACTCCTGAAAGAAGTTCAAGGCAAATTAGCCGCTGACACAAAGCCAGTTGTGAAAAAAAGTTCAGAACAAGAAGAAAATTATATAAGTCAGTTCAAAAAATTGGCGGATAAGTTTGATATGGCGATGAATGACGATTTTAATACCGCTCAAGCTTTGGGTCATGTGTTTGATATGGTAAGGTTAATAAATAATTTTATTGTTGATGAAAAGAATATGTCCGCTTCTAATAAAGTAAAAATTTTGGCAGAGGCAAACAAGGTATTTGATCATTTTGGCGCAGTTTTAGGAGTTTTTCAAAGTGATGCCGACTATTTTTTCGTTTCCGATAAGGAAATCGAGTTACGTAAAAGAGGCTTAAGCATTGAGGAAATTGAGAATTTAATTAAGGAACGGGAAGTTGCCCGCAACCAAAAGGATTGGGCTAGGGCAGACGCTATAAGAAAAGAACTTAGCCAACTTGATATTGTTCTTAAAGATTCTGCCAATAGCACCAGTTGGATGATTGAATAATGTCATTTCGCCATTCTACCGTCTATATGAAAAAAACTTTCAATATTTTATATTAATCTCCGAAAATAAATGGAAAATATAAGAGAAAGTGGTATAAATATATCCGTTATATATTCAATATTGTGAGGAATATAATGAAAAAAATATCAACAAAAGTCTATTTGCTGCTAATTATTTGTTTCGGATCGTTTGCCCTTTTAGGGCTTCACAACGATAGTAATGCTTCCGCAAAGGATAAAAATGTTTATAAAGACATTAAAACATTCAACGAAGTTTTCGACATGATAAGGAAAAATTATGTTGATGAGATTGATCCCGCGACATTAATACAGGGCGCGATTAACGGAATGGTCAAATCTCTTGACCCACACAGCTCGTTTATGACGCCTGATTTATATAAAGAGTTAGAAGTGGAAACACAGGGACATTTCGGGGGTATTGGTATTGAAATTATGATAATAAAAGATGTTTTGACCGTAATTTCTCCCATAGAAGATACTCCCGCGTTCAATGCTGGACTAAAACCGGGCGATCAAATTATAAAAATTGATGGCAAATATACTAAAAATATAGACATTACAGAGGCCGTAAAGAAGCTGCGCGGTCCCAAGGATACTAAGGTTACGCTTACAATAATGCGGGAAAATATGGCCGCGCCAAAAGATTTTACGTTGACGCGTGCCATTATTCAGGTCAAGAGCGTCAAGGTTAAAAAGTTTGAAGATAACATTGGATACATTCGCATAGCTGCTTTTCAGGAGAAGACATCCGATGATTTACGCAAAGAGCTTCGGGAAATCAGCGAAAAGCTTAATCCGATGAAGGGTTTAATACTGGATTTGCGAAACGATCCTGGTGGATTGTTGACTCAAGCGATTGAAGTCTCTGATATATTCCTTAAATCAGGTGTTATTGTTTCCACTCGTGGACGCGTAAAAAGCATGGAAACAATATCAATGGCCAACAATGGCGGTGATAAAATAACTTGTCCGGTAGTTGTTTTGGTAAACGAAGGCACAGCCAGCGCCGCGGAAATTGTTGCCGGAGCATTGCAGGATAATGGCCGGGCTCTAATTGTTGGAACGCAAACTTTTGGTAAAGCATCCGTACAGACCGTTATCCCGCTGGAAGACGGCTCTGCGCTTAAGCTGACGACCGCGCGTTATTATACGCCGAAAGGACGCTCAATTCAGGCGGAAGGTATTACACCGGACATTATTGTTAAATATATAAAGCCGTCGGAAGATATGGAAACATCTGCTGGGATGGAAGAACAAGTTAGAGAAAAAGATCTTAAAGGACATATAAAACCGGAAAAAGAAGATGGCACCAAAGTTGATGAAATTCAGAGTAAAGAAATAAAAGATTCTTCTGATTTAGCCAATGATAATCAACTAAAAACCGCAGTGGATATCTTGAAGAGCTGGAATATCATGAAAAAGAACTTAAATTAGTTTAGGCGTGAAGGATAAAATTATAATCAGAAATGAAATTATTTAAGAGGATTTTTACGGCAACTGTCATATTCTTGATAGTCATATCAATTGCAGGCATTATTTATGTGCTGCGATTTCAAGAAGAGCCGTCTGTAACAAAAGAACCGAAAAAAGAGACAAAACAAATAAAACCAATAAAACCAAAGAAAGCGACTGCAAGTACAAAGGCAACCTCATTGCCTGTAAAATCAGCACCATTACGGGAAGTAGCAATTATTGTTGATGACATTGGTTTTAATTTAAGTGCAGTAAAGGAATTACTGAAAATTAACGCCGATTTAACATTTGCTATTTTGCCTTTTCAGGCTCATACCCGCGAAGCGGCGGAAATGTGTCATAAAGCTAAAAGAGAAACTCTTTTGCACTTGCCGATGGAACCAGTTTCTTATCCGCGTGAAAAACCGGGGGAAGGAGCCCTGTTTACGGATATGAATGACGAGGAGCTTGTCTTGCAATTGAACAAGAATATTGCTGATGTGCCTTACATCTCCGGAGTCAATAATCATATGGGTTCAAAATTCATGACTGATGAAAAAAAACTTATTTTAATTTTTAATGAACTAAAGAAAAAGAAATTGTTTTTCGTGGATTCGCGCACATCGGTTGATACAAATGCTTATGCGGCTGCTAAAAAAACCGGCTTACGGATAGCCGAACGAAAAATATTCATTGATAATAATCGTGACTACAATAAAATTTATGCTAATTTGATTAATATAGCCAAAGATAAGGATGTTTCACCCCAGATCATTATCGGCCATCCTTATCCGGAAACTATTCGAGCGCTCAAAGAAGCGACGAAAGCTTTACGTGAAAAAGGAATATCAATCGTTCCGGTATCTGAGATAATTAATCAGTGAAAATCTCCTGTTATGTGTTTATAATTTTACTCGATAATGAAGGAAAAAGCAGTAAGCAAAGCGGATAGTTAAATATGCAAAAAAATAAAACCTTGTTAATATTTGTAGTGATTCTGGTTTTAATAAATTTATACGGGTGCAGTCATTTGCAAAAAACTCAGGTTTCTCCCGTATCTTCTGAAAACAAATCAACAGATGCGTCTTATCATTATTCTCTGGGCGTTCTTTTACGTCTGGATGGAAAACTTGAGGAAGCGGCTGAAGAGTTTAAGAAGGCAATTGCTGCCGATCCCGGTTCTTCATTTCTTGCGACGGAACTTATTTCTCTTTATACAGAACAGGGCGATCTCAATAGCGCTATTTCTTTGGGACAAGAAACACTTTCTAAGAATCCTGATAGCATAGAACTACATTTAATTATGGGTGGTTTGTATCTTAATATTCGCGAATACACAAAGGCGATTGCAGAACATAAAAAAGTAATTGAACTGGATCCTAACAATCTTATTGCTCATCTTTATTTAGGGATAATTTTTGCTGAAGAAAAAAGATTTGATAAATCTGAAGAAACATTTAAGAAAATGTTAAAAATAGATCCTGACAATATTATGGGTATTTATTACTATGGTAAAATGCTGGAGAAAACTAAGCGCTTTGAAGACGCGGAAAAGATGTTTAAAAAAGCCATGTCTTTAAATCCGTACTTTGAAATGGCTTTGTTTGATCTGGCTGCGCTTTACGAAAAGCAAGATAAGCTGGATGATGCAATTGAAGTTTATCGCAATTATTTAGAGAATAATCCCGCGCGGATAAATTTGCGGGTTAGAATAGCAGAACTTTTAATTAAGAAAAAGAAATATGACGAAGCGCAAAAAGAATTCCAGGAAGTTTTGAAAATTGATCCAGATAATCGTGATATAAGGGTGGCGCTGGGTCTTTTATATTATGATATGAAAAAGTATGATTTGGCTGCAGCTGAATTTTCTGCAATTCTGCAGAAAAATATTATGGATGATAAGGTTCATTATTTACTGGCTACCACTTATGAGGAAAAAGGCGAAAACAAACTGGCTTTTGAAGAATATCGCAACATTTCTATTTCCTCCGAATTATATGTCAATGCTCAAATTCGCGCAGGAATGATCTTAAAAAAAGAAAACAAAACCACGGAAGCGATTGCTTTAATTAACGGATCTATTAAGAAACAAAACGATCAGGTGCCTTTTTACCTTTTTTTATCTTCACTCTACGAAGAAGTTAATGATACCGTCGCGGCGGAAAATATTCTGGAAGAGGGAATCAAAATCGTTCCTCGGGATATAGATTTACATTATGCCTTAGCCGTGCTTTATGAAAAAACAAATCGTCTTTCCGAAAGCATCAGGTCAATGGAAAAGGTTTTAGAAATTGATCCGGAAAACGCCGAAGCGCTTAATTTTATAGGTTACAGTTATGCCGATCGCGGCATAAATCTCGACGAAGCGGAAAAAATGATTATGAAGGCTCTGGAAATTAAACCGGACAATGGTTATTTGTTGGACAGTCTTGGTTGGGTTAATTTCAAAAAAAATAAATTAGGCAGCGCCGAGAAATATTTAAAGCAGGCTCTGGAACTATTGCCTGATGAAGTTGATATTATTGAACACTTGGGAGATGTTTACGTAAAACTTAAGAAAACCAAGGAAGCCAGGGAAATGTATGACCGTGCCCTCAAGATTGATCCTAAGAACAGTTCCGTGCAAAAAAAGCTTGAAGATTTGATCGAGCAGAAACAATAGAATCAACATGATATTATATCCCCAGAGTTTTTTTTCACGCATAATAAAAATTCCCTTTTTGTTTGCTGTAAAATTATTATTGCTGTCTTTTCTTGCCTGTGGCTGCGTTGGGCCAGCCGTTGTTTATCCTGATTTTACATCCATAAAAAATCCTGCGTCAATTACCGGCTCTATTGTTGAAGATGATGTTTTAAGTGCTATAGTTCACATAGATTTGACTACACCAGATGGTTATTATCCAGCCAAGGCGGCCTTGATTATAAAAAAGCCTTCATATTTGCGCTTAGAAATGATTCCGGTCATCGGAACGCCCGATTTTTTTCTCGCTGCTTCGCCTGAAAAAATGAGTATTTTTATTCCCTCAAAGGAGAAATTTTATTACGGACAACCGACCGGCGAAAATCTGGGGAAATTTCTACCTTGGCAATTTAATATTGAAGATATAGTAATGATTTTTGCCGGAACATATCCTTCTTTTAAAGAGAGAAATATTTCTTACCAAAGCTATCAGGAAAAAAATCTTCTGCGCATGGAAATGAAAGCGCAATCAGGATGCTCGCAAATTGTCTGGGTGGCAGAAAACAATAGATTATTTAAAATAGTTCGTAATGATAAAACCGGCAAAGAAGCATACACTGTTAGATATTTCTATGATGACACCCAAAGCCCTATTCCTGGAAAAATTACCATCAGCCTGGCCGATGGAACATCACTATCAGTAAAATTTTCGGACATCAAAATTGAAAAGACAACGGATTTATCAATTTTTGATCTTCCAATTCCCGCCAATGTAAATCCAATTTTGTTGAAATAATTCAGGTGATTACTTATTTTTAGAGAGAAATTATTTGATTTCCTGCAGGCTGGACCGGGCGATGCGCGCCGGGTTGGTATTCGGATAAGTTTTGATTACTTCCTGTAAAAGTAATTTAGCGCTGGTTTTATCTCCTAGATTGAGAAAAGAAAGGCCTTGCTTAAGCAAGGCATAAGGAACTTTATTGCCATTGGGATAATTCTTAGTTACTTTTTCGTACTCTAAGATTGCTGCTTCATATTTTTTTTCAAAAAAATAACATTCACCAACCCAAAACTGAGCATTATCTGAATACTCGCTATCAGGATAAACAGATAAGAAATTTTGAAATTCGGATCGGGCTTTATCATAATTTCCTTCTTTAAATGTTTGATAAGCGTCCGAATACGCTTTTTCCTTGTCTTGTATTTTTGCCAAATCTTTAGCAACAGCACTGCCCGTTGATTTGTTGTTCTTATCGAAACTTTCATTCAAACGATGTTTATTGCCGATTTCCAGAAAATTTTCAATAAAGTTGATTTTCAGAAGCATATTATCAAAACGTTGATCATCCTTCTTTGTGTTGGCAGTGAAATCCTTTTTTAGAGTTTCCACTTGACCACGCAATTGTTGGAGACTTTCCCTTACATCGGAAATATCTGCTGTTAGGTTGGCCTGTCCATTACGTATGGAATCCAGCGCTGCGGCATTCTTTTTCAAGGTATCCAAATCAGAATTTATGGCGACCATTTTTTCTTCCATTGTCTGGTTTAGTTCCGAACGAAGCGCCCTCAAATCACCTGTAGAAGCACAACCCGCAACGAAAAATATTGCAAAAAACAAAAGAAGATAAATAAACTTTCTCAATTTTTTCACCTCTCTAATTATATTTATGGAGTAAGAACAAAATGAGCGCGTCTGTTTTTTGCCCAGGCTTCTTCGTTAGATTCCGGATCCAGTGGGCGTTCTGCTCCATAACTAATAGTTTTTATTATTGATTCTTTAACACCTAAAGTAACAAGATATTTCTTTGTTTCCTGAGCGCGCCGCTCCCCCAGAGCCATATTGTATTCGGCAGTTCCTCTTTCATCGCAATGTCCTTCAATAATGACGGATGATACTCTATTGTTCAGTAAATAATGGGCATTGGCCTGGAGAATTTCACGGGCATCGGGACGAATAATGTAATTGTCGAAATCAAAGTTTATATCAGTAATAGGAGATTTTGCCGTTGCTTCCATAAGGGAAGACTGTTCATTAGCGGATTCCTTTATATTGGTGTTTTCGGCCGGGGCAGTGACGTTCTTTTGGTTCGTCATATTGTCAGTTGTTTGCGCAGGCGTTTGCTCCGGTGTTTGTGCGGGCGCGGTTGCCTGCTTCTGCGCAGTGTCATTTGTGACTACTGATTTTTTTCCAGCACAGCCGGTAAAAATTATCAAACTGAGTATAAGTACAACAAAAATTACCATCAAGGTCAGATTGTTTTTTTTCATTATTATTCCTCTCTTTCATTACGAAAATAAGTTTGTTAGAAATAAAAAACTTCAACATACTGGCACATGCTATTAATAAAATTATAACAGAAACATGGACAGTTTTTAAGAAGAAATCCTATAGGCACTTTATTTTCCATATTGCTGTCGAATTCATTTATTATTAGCGTGTTATACGGCAAAGGATAGAAAATAACAACCCCTAAACTTTTTACTACGATTTAATTATTTAAATCGGGACGACCACACCGGCATTACTAATTTAGTGCCGTATTCATAGAGTACTCTTGAGTTGGAGCCGTTAGAATTCATAATAATAATTTTACTTTTAGAGTTTTGCTGGGAAACATAAACAATTTGTCTGCCTGATGGCGACCAGGATGGTGATTGATTATTAGCGGCATCGAGAGTTAATTGGGTCGGGTTATTGCCTTCTGCATCAATGCTAAATATTTTATATTTATTGTTTGTCAGCCCTTCGTATGCAATATGGTCGCCGTGCGGCGACCAGGAAGGAGATGTGTTATAAGTTCCTTCATAAGTTATCCTTTTTACATTATTGCCATCGGCATCCATAATATAAATTTGCGGCGATCCAGAGCGATTGGAAACAAAAGCTATCCTTTTTCCATCGGGCGACCAGGAAGGAGAAACATCTATAAAATAGTTCTTGGTTAGACGCGTAAACTTCAAGGTGTCGATTTCCAGTATATAAATCTCTTCGTTGCCTTCTTTGCTCAGGGTCAATAATAGTTTTTTTCCATCAGGAGAGAACGATCCGCATAGATTAAGTCCTTCGAAAGAAGCCACTTTTCTTTCCGTTCCATTTATTAAATTCCTGATATAAATTTCCGGACGGCCGCCTTTAAAAGAGGTGAACGCAAGAAATTTTCCATCGGGCGACCAACGCGGCGCAATTATAATGGATTGATGATTGGTGACGCTTTTTAATTCAGAGCCATCATAATTGATAATTTGAATGTCTGATTTAAGGCCTTTCTTGGACACAAAAGCGATTTTGGTGTTAAAGTCGCCTTCATCGTTCACCAGCGCCAACATAATATCGGAAGCTATTGCCCGGGAAATTTCTTTTAATTTACCTGCTTCAGCATGATATTTTTTATCAAAAATGAGTTCTCCGCGGGTAACATCAAAAAGGTAGCTATCCGCGATTATCTCTTTATCATTTTGTGTCATATTGCCCTTCAGTAAATAATCGGCGCCTATTATTGTCCAATCGGGAAAACGAATTTTTTCGGCAGTTATCGCCATGCTGGAATTTTTATCCTCTAAAAAGCTTTTTTTATTTAAAATATTGAATATTCCCGTCAGGGAAAGATCTTTTCTGATATTGTCCGAAACCGTGATGCCAAAATCGACAGCTTTATTAGCGTTTGTTGCTTTGTTGTTGAAGTCGCAAATCGCGATAGGAATTAACTGAAACGAAGGAGAATCTATGTCAACATAGATCCTTGCAGCGACATTATTGCTGAAAATCGGTAATGCGCAGAAAAACTGTATAAAAACCGGAATTAGGAATAGTTTTTTCATAAAAGCCGGACATACCTTTCTTTTAAATATTAAACATTTTTTATTGCCGTTTTTATATCCATTTAATTAAAGTCTGAATATCAGCGAAATTCCGCAGAATGAAAACGAATGCCGATTTCAATGCTGTTGTCGTTAATCCACTTCGGCAACGGCTGAAAAGGATTGGATTTTTTAACAGCCCGGAGAGCGGAATCATCAAAATAGCGGTTGCCGGAACGTTTTTCAAAACCGGCGTATTCCAGCGCGCCGCTGCGCGAAATTCTGACATCGATAGTAGTTGTAATATTGTGTTCCGGCATTAAAGCCTGCGGCATCTTCCAGTTTTGTTTAACCCTTGACCAGATGGCTCCGATATATTCGTTCGTTTGAGCGCCGATTTCAGCATCCGACATTT
Source organism: uncultured delta proteobacterium (assembly GCA_963811325.1). GTDB lineage: Bacteria > Desulfobacterota > Syntrophia > Syntrophales > Smithellaceae > Smithella. Next base: position 2,659,742 of record CAWEQT010000001.1, on the reverse strand, counting down.
TCGGCCTGCCGGAAGCGGATACAATCTCGGTTGTTTTCGATTGGGTAAGTTCTTCTTTCCGGATAGCGCTGACAGCTTTTTCAATATTTAATTTATGTGTTTCCTGATTTTTTACCGGAGTGGAATAAATGCTGGTGATTTTCCTTTTTATAATTATGGAGTGTGTTACTTCGTTAGGTTGCAACATATCTTTCAGCCCCGACGAATCATTGGCTGGCCCGACAGATTCGGAACCTACAAGCTGAACTGAATATGCTGTTCCAAAAGTGAAATGCCGCGACATAGTCGGGATCGACATAAGTAGGACGGCAATAACAATCAAATGGAATATCAGAGAGAGGAAAATCATGCTATAGATATTGCCGTTATTGCCGCGGTAGCCGTTGCTAAGCGTCCGGGGTGTCATTTTGTTTCCTCGGGTGGTTCCGTAATCATTCCGAGTTTATCAACACCAGCTTTGCGCACTTCCGACATAACTTCGACAACAAATCCGTAGGGGACATTTTTATCGGCGCGGAGAAAAATTTCACGATCTATTCTATTGGAAAATATTGCTTCCAGTTTTGTATTTAATTCTCCCAGCGGCAGCTTTGTTTTGTTCAGGAAAATTTCTTTTGCTTCGTTTATAGTCAGGACAAGCTTTTCCTCGGTGACATCCACGCTTTTTGATTTGACCCGCGGCAGATTGACGTCAATGCCCATGGAAAGCATGGGTGCTGTAACCATGAAAATAATAAGCAGTACCAGCATAACGTCAACTAAAGGAGTGACGTTAATTTCAGCCATAGGTTTACTGGAATGATTTTTTCTAGGTAAGCCGCGCATAGTCGTTAAATTCTCCCATCCTTATTTACGGATCAGATACCGTTCGACAATGTTTAAGAATTCAGCGGCAAAGTTTTCCATTTCCTGAACCATGTTTTTGGATTGGTTTAAGAAGTAATTATAGAAAATAACAGCCGGTATCGCCGCGGCAAGTCCCGCGGCGGTGGTAATAAGGGCTTCGGAAATGCCCGGAGCGACAACGGCGAGAGTCGCCGAACCGCGAGCACCGATGCCTTTGAAGGTATCCATGATGCCCCAAACCGTGCCGAATAAGCCGATGAAAGGACTGGCCGAACCTGTTGTTGCCAGAAAACCTAGGGCGCTTTCGAGCTTGGTCATTTCTGAACTGCTGGCTTTGTTCATCGAACGTTCCAGATTATCCAGAGAAGAAAGACTGATTTCGTCGCTTCCCTGCGCCAATTCATTCGCCTGTTTGTTAATTTTGGTCAGTTCCGTGTAGCCGACGCGAAAAACTTCCGCGGTGGTGGAATAAAAATATTTTTTTGCCGCAGGCATTACTTCGGAAAGCTTGCGGCTGCGCAGATAATCCGCGTTGAAAACTTCATTTTCTTTTTTAATCTTACGATAATAGCGGTATTTCAGGAAAATAATCGCCCAGGAAACAACGGAAAAAATAAAGAGCACCAGCAAAACAAATTTAACCACCGTTCCGGCGTCGAGGACCATGCTTAAAAGACTGCCATTAAAACTGCCGCTTAAATCTAAAGAGCCAATGTCTTTCACTTTTCTATCTCCAAAAGGGAATTAAATTTGTAGCGTAACCTAAAGGAAAAAAGCCGCCTTGTCAATATATCTTTTAGTTAAAATATTTATTGACTTTATGAAACTTCTGCAGAATACCCCGCCATTAATGGCAGGGATGAATGCAGTGCAGGGGGAAGGGGGATGCAATCCCCCTCCTTGTTGTTAAAGATGCCCCGCGGCTTGCCGCGGGGAGTTTCACTAATGTCTGAGAACATTGACGCAGAGTGATCAATCAAAAATTCCCTCGTGTGAAAGCAACCATTTTATCAATAATATTTTTATTAATCATAATCATAACCAAACGGTTGTTATTTAGAACGATATTTATTAATAAATACAAATTTGATTATCAAAATTTTACAGTTCTTTTGAGGGATTGACAAATTCCTTCTTACAGGATAACATTCAAAGATAATTAATCTTGTCCAGTATATTATCGATAAAGCAACTTCGTTAGACTCTTTCTGGACGTAACCATTCATTTCTTTAAGGCAGGTTAAAAGCCATACGATTATTTTAGCTTCAGTTTAGATGAAAGGTGTTTAAGCATGAATATAGGGAGAATTTCAACTCCGGTTTTGTTAAGTTTTTTTATCATCATATTTATGACGGTTATTGGTTGTGGCAACATGCAGGCTACTTCCGTTATTTCCGGGACGGTAACGGGGGCTTTAAAAGAAGGCATAACGATCAATCTGACAGGCGCCGCAACCGCTTCTACAACGACCGATGCAAGCGGAAACTATAGCTTTAATAACGTGGATAACGGAAACTACACAGTAACGCCCTACCTTGATAGCTATACGTTTAGCCCGACCAGTACGGCCGTCACTGTCAACGGAGCAAGTGTCACAGGAATCAACTTTGCATCAACACACTCTGGTTACGGTATTTCCGGGACGGTAACCGGTGTTGTCGCGGCTAATGTAACACTCACATTGAATGATCTCGATTCAACGACCACCACAACAAACCCTAATGGAAACTATACTCTCAGGAATACCGATATTGTGAACAAAACCTATATCGTAAAACCGTATCTTGTGGGCTATAAGTTTCGCCCCTACACTCAGTCCGTTCCCGTAGCTGAAGCGAGTGTTACGGGTATAAATTTCGTGTCTTATGTGGCTCACTTAAATTCCACAACTGGTACAAATACATGGGATGCCACTGGTACATATACATGGGATTCCACTATGGGTACTCTAACCATAACTTGGAACACGGGAACACCCGGTCCCTGTTACTGGCCGCAAGCAGGCAAGGAAGTTGAGACAGGTGTGACAATAGCAGACACCACCATGATATGGCCGGATACGATTAAATGGCCGGATGGGATTGCATGGCTGGGTTCTATGATATGGACGCGCACAAGCTCGACTATCGTTGCAGATGATCCCGCCGGAGTGTGGACGGCATATGATCAATCAGGGAATGAATATACGGCTACATTTACACCCGCCAGCGGCTCGATTTCGCTGAATGAAAATATCGTCGCCTGCGCCTATGCATCGTCAGAGATCATTTCCGGTGACTATAACGTCTCGCTTAGTTATCAGGATCCGCAACAGGCGGCAACTTCTGTGAGTGTAACCGGTACGGGGATATCGACTCCTCTGTCTCTTACTTATGATGCCAGTTATGGCGAATGGAATACGGCCAGTATAGATATCGGGCCAACCAAAACAACTACGCCGCCCTATACTTACACGTTTAATGTAATAATAAGTGCTCCAGACAACGAGAGGGATGAGAGGTCTTGCTTTGTGGATTCGCCCACAAATCTCTACACTGGATGGGTGGCCCTGCCACCTACCCTAACTTTCTATTGGACCGGGGTTGCTGATGCGTCAGGTTATGTGGTTCAAGTGAAGGACAGCAGTTACAATCTGATATGGGAATCCGCCGAGGTAACCGAAGGCAGTCAAGCTGATTATGAAGGTAGTCCTATTCTTACATCAGGGGGAACCTATTATTTCTATGTAATAGTAAACGGTACCAGTTACTGCGCTAATGGTACCTCTTATGCAGAGGCATCTTTTACTGCCCCCTGAGACGAATGACGAAGATTTAAGAAGGCCCCCCCGCGGGGGGGCCTTCTTTTTTTTCATGCTTCCATCCACATCCATTCATATGCTTGAATGGGGTGACGCGGTTAACAAAGACAGCGCTTTGATTTAAAATTGGAGTAATTTATCAGAGATCTTCCGGTGTAAAAGCGACAATATCATCTATCTTTTCTTTGCCTGCAAAGATCATAACCAGCCGGTCAATACCCAGAGCAATGCCGGCGCAAGGCGGCAGAGCGTCAAGTGAATGAAGAAATTTTTCCGGCATTGTGTAGCGCGCCCATTTTTTCGCAGCGCGCGTTTTCAGAGCTTCTTCAAAACGCTGTTTCTGTTCACGCGCGTCGGTCAGTTCCGAAAAACCATTGGCTATTTCCAGCCCGCCTATATAAAGCTCAAATCGTTCGCTGATGGTCGGATTATTTTCTTTTAGTTTGGCCAGAGACGCAAGCTTTGCCGGATAGTCATAAAGAAAAACCGGCCTGCTTATGCCCAATTGTGGCTCAATGTAATCAACTAAAATTTCATCAAATTCATTTTGAGCCAGAGCTTCTTCCAGAGTAACCGTCGCGTATTTTAAAAACGCGTCCGCGACAGAGATTCTCTCCCAGGGCAAAGCCAGATTTATTTTTTTGTTTTGCCATATAATTTCCCGGGCAATATTCATATCCCCGGCGACAATCCGAATCATCTCCTCACATTGATCCATTAACTGATGATAGTCGAATTGCGCGACATACCACTCCAGCATGGTGAATTCCGGCAGGTGCTTATCGCCTCTTTCGGCGGAGCGGAAACATTTACTGATTTGAAAAATGCGAGTATAACCTGCCGCCAACAGCCGCTTCATGCAAATTTCCGGCGATGTTTGTAAAAACCAGTTGTCCGAAGGTAAAGCTTCAATATTGTCCTCCGGCGCGGGTGATGGGATTCTCAGAGGAGTTTCCACTTCCAAAAATCCATGATGGATAAAAAAGAGACGAATGTTTTGAATTAGTTTGGCGCGTGCCTGCAGAGTCTGCGACTTACGCGCCAGATAGAAATGATCGTCTTGATGAAATTCGCTCATATTTTTTATATAGCTTCTCCAAATGTTTCAGAGGCAAGACATGCGAACTATAAGGAGAGGCGTCAATCACCGTTGATCGCAATCAGCCTGCCTAGGCGATGGCTGAAACAGGCTGAAACGTAAAGCAGCATATGAGCATTTTGGAAAAACTTTCAACCTTTAACTCTGGTCAGGTATTCTCCCGTGCGAGTATCTATCCTGATTTTTTCACCTTCGGTAACAAAGGTCGGCACCAGGATCGTATAGCCAGTTTGCACTTTGACGGGTTTGGTTGATCCGGCGGCGGTGTCTCCTTTGGCCCATGGTTCTGCTTCCGTCACGATCAGCTCGACAAAATTAGGCAGGCTTATGCCAATGGGATTGTCTTCAAAAAGCAGAATTTCCACTTCAATGTTGTCGATCAGGAAATTAACGGCGTCACCGACTTGAGCTTCAGTTAAATAGATCTGCTCGTAGTTTTCATTGTCCATGAAGCAGTATTTATCCCCTTCTTTGTAGAGATATTGCATTTTCTTTTCACGCAAATCAGCGGTTTCAAAGGTATCAACGGAACGGAAGGACCGCTCAAACTGGCTGCCGGTGACCATGTTTTTAAGCTTGGTGCGATATAGAGCCTGTCCCTTGCCCGGTTTGACAAAATTAAATTCAGTGACAACATAAGGTTCGTTATCAATTTTCAGCCTTATTCCTTTTCTTAACTCACTGGCTGGTATTATCATAAAAATATCTCCTTACTTGTTTAGTGTAACCAAAATGAGTGTTTTCCTCTTTGGCTTCTCTATTCTATTTATTTGGACTTGTCAAAAAAATATTGATGTTGTTTTAAGTCATTTTTAATTGTTTCGGACATCACATTTAAAGGTATCTTGCCCGAGCTTCCGGGTGCATCCAGAACATATTGCGGCAGGCAAAGTCCGGAACATTGCCGCCATATTTTTTCCATCAGGGCAATGCTCGTTTTAGGATCAGTGCGAAAGTGTGCGCAGCCTTTAACCGGATCGCAGTGAAAAAGATAATATGGACGGACAGATATTTTTTGCAGACCATAGAGCAACTTTCTCATTATCTCCGGTGAATTATTGACACCTTTCAATAAAACAGATTGGTTGGAAACGGGGATTCCCGCTTCCTGCAGCATATTGCAGGCGCGCATGGATTCCGGCGTGATTTCTTCGGGATGATTAAACTGAGTATTAAACCATAAAGGTCGGTAGCGTTTTAGAATCCGGCAAAGTTCTCTGGTAATACGCATAGGCATAACCACAGGAACGCGGCTGCCAACGCGCAAAACTTCGATGTGCGGGATGATTCGCAGCGAAGACAAAAGATTTTCTAAAATATGATCATCGAGAATCAGCGGATCACCACCGGAAATAATCACTTCCCTGATTTGCGGCGATTGAGCAAGGTAGCGAATCATTTTCTGAAAGCGTGTTTTTAAACTTATATGATTTGGCCGTGACCATAGACGTTTGCGGTTGCAGTGCCGGCAGTAAGTAGCGCAGGTTTCAGTAACGATGACCAGACAGCGATCGGGATAGCGATGCACCAGCTTGGGTACCGGCATGTGGGAATCTTCTTCCAGAGGGTCTTTTGCCGCCGTGTCGGGACAGAAGAGTTCCTGCAAATCGGGAACGCACTGAGCGAGGATCGGGTCATTAATATTATTGCTTTGCAGGAGCGATAAATAATAAGGAGTTATCGCCAGAGGATAAACAGATATTACCTCTTTTAACTTATCATTATGTAAATCCGTTTTTCCAAGAAGATGTTCCAGCGTTTCTATGCGGGTTACCCGGTTTTTAAATTGCCAGCGCCAGTCCTGCCAATCTTTTGCCGAAGTGTTTTTTAAATAGGAAAGAAAATTTTTTTTATTCATATATTTAATTATTAACAAACAAAATCAACATATGTTTCCTATCACAAATTTATCTGCTTGCAAAGGGAATCCATGATCTTTAAGAGTTTAAATAAAGCAATGTCTATGATATAAGTATACCAAGTCGAATGTAAGTTACCATCTTGCAGATGGTAACTGCCGGTAAGGTAAAATATTTATTTTTTATACGCTCCCTTGCGGGATGCGCTTACGGTCTTTGGCTAACTTTGTTGGCTGTGTCGTCGGCTTTCTCGAGTTATCAGTGATACGCCTGAGGAGTCTCCTCCTTGCCAAAGCTGATTCTTTAAATGCGACATGGTATAAAAAAGAAAACAAGAAATTTGGAGAACTGAAGTGACGAATTTACAGCAGCGCAAAGAAAGAGTGGCAATATTATCAGTTGTTTCCAATTCTTCTTTGGTTTTATTCAAAATCATTGTTGGCGTTTTCACCGGGTCTGTTTCGATAATATCGGAAGCGATGCATTCGGGAATTGATTTGCTGGCGGCAGTTATTTCCATGTTTTCTGTGAAAACATCGAGTGTCCCTGCTGATGACAGTCATCCCTTCGGCCACGGGAAAATAGAAAATATATCCGGCTTTGTGGAAGCTTTGCTTATTTTTATCGCGGCGTTCTGGCTCTTATTTGAAGCGCTGAAGAAATTACTTTTCTCACAGGTCATAGAACACGCCGGTTGGGGTGTCGTGGTCATGTTATTTTCCTCTGTTGTTAATTATATTGTTTCGCAAAAGCTTTTCCATGTAGCTAAAGAAACTGATTCCATTGCTTTGCAGGCCGATGCCTGGCATTTGCGCACGGATGTTTATACTTCGGCTGGTGTTATGGCCGGCCTGTGGATAATTTGGATTGGACATAAGTTTTTTCCCGCACAAAACATTAACTGGATTGATCCCGTTGCCGCCATGTTTGTCACTGTTCTTATTTTACGCGCCGCTTATAAGCTGACTGTTAATTCTATTCGCGACTTAATCGATGTTAAGCTGCCGCCGGAAGAAGAGGATTATATCCGCGATATAATCATTCATCAACCGGCAATTAATAGCTTTCACCAGTTGCGGACGCGCAGAGCCGGCAATGTTCGTTTTATAGAATTTCATATTACAGTCGCCCAGCAAATGACCGTGCTTGATTCTCATAACATTACCAAAATATTGGAACAGAATATTAAGAAAAAGTTTCCCGATTGCCTCATTACCATTCACATCGAACCATGTGAAAGCTGATATTCGGATATCTTCGCAGTTAATATGGATTTTTCTTCTAAATTGATTTGTTAAGACAAAGAAATGGGCGGTTTAATCTCCGGCAGTGTTTCGCCCTCATACAATACCTTTTCCAGAAAAAGACCGGAGGACGGGGCGGTGAATCTGGCCGGTATTTCTGAGTAAGAAAGGAGCATTTGTTCGACATCGCGTTTGGTGAAGTTTGTACGGCCAACCTCTACAGTCACTCCTATTATGCGACGCACCATTTTCCAGAGAAAATGAGAGCCGACGATGCGCAAAGCGATTATGTCATCAAATTCCTGTAACCACAATCCTTCAATGTTAACTTTTGTTGAAGCTTCTTTGTCCATTCTTTTATCGGCAAAAGAAACAAAATCGTGGAATCCCTGAAAAATGCCGAGCGTTTGCTTCATTTTGTTGCAATCAAGTTTGTCTTTTATCCACCATACATACCGTTTGCCGAAAGCGGAACGCCTTTTTGAAATAAGATATAGATAACTTCGGCTAAGCGCGTGATGACGGGCGTGGAAAAGCGGCAAAGCGTTTTCCACCTGCAATAAATTAATACTTGCCGGTAAGTTATCATTGATCCCGATGCGTAAAGCTTCCGGATGAATTTTCCGGGAAGATTCCAGATGCGCGGTTTGCGCCAAGGCATGCACTCCGGCGTCAGTTCTTCCGGCGCCCTGAATTTTTACCTGCCCGCCTAAAAATTTTTGCGCCGCAGTAATTAAAGTATCTTGAATGCTTTTAGCGTTTTTTTGTGTTTGCCATCCGCGGTAATTGGTTCCATCGTATTCCATGACAATTTTATATTTATGCATTTTTATGGACCTCAAATATTATAAACTTAGCGCGATAATGTTTGTTGGTTGGATTATTATTAAAAGTTTCGGGATATTCTAAGTCCCGCTATTTTCGGGACTTGCCGGCTGTGTTTGTTGGTTTTGTTTTTCAGGCATCAGTACAGTCATTCCTGAAATGGTTTTCATTAATAAGCCTTCTTGCGGATCAAGACCATATAATTCGGCTCCGGGGTATAATGTTGTGATTACAGCCTTACCGATGATTTTTCTTCCTTCCTTGCCGGTAAAGTCTATTGTTTTCAGACCCCAGATATTATGAAAAATAAGTGCCCGTCCATTCTGCTCGCCAATGTAAAGCATGATATGGCCCTTACGCCAAAGGAGGCTCAAATAGGGAATTCCCTGCTCCAGGATGATTTTTTCTTTTTGATCGGGATCAAGATTCTGCAGATTTGTATAGGTTCCGGCTTTTTTTGCCTGATCTTCGGAGTGTCTTGGCAGCCATATGCCAAAAGGAGCGAAAAAATCTCTGGTCATTGAAGAACAATCACGATTTCCATAAAGCCCGCCCCAGCCATATGGTTCGTCAATTAATTCGTTGGCGATTTTTACTGCATTGATGTATGTGAAAGGCAGGGGTTTGAGTGTGATCACCTGACGGGAGACGAAGCTGCGCTTAATTATCGCGTAATTGTTTTTATCTGTCGTGGCGATAAGTATTTCCAATTTATCCGCCATCTCATTGACTAAAGGAAATATTTGTCCGATGGATGTTCTGAGACTGAAAATGCCATCTGCATCAAAAATAGAAGTTTTGTCCTTGATAATGACTGCGTAACGGCCGGACTCCCATGTTTTAATAAAATTGTCATCCACACGCGCGTAATCCTCAACGGGCATCCATCCGAAAGCGAAACTGGTTTCCACCAGCGCCCATGATTTATCCGCGCTGAGATGAAATATAATAATAGGTGTGTCTGCGGTCACAGAAGATATTTGCAGATTGTCAAAAGGCCAACCGGCGATGTCTCCTTCAGAATTGTAAAAGTGAGGGCCTTGCGTGGGAAGCATGCGCAGATTTGTATTTCTCGTTGTAATTGCGGGTTGTAGAGCGTTGGGATAAGTATCTAAGGAAGCGTTTTGCTGAAACTTTTTTAACCAGGCCGCGGAATGTTTTTTTTTGTTTTCGCCATAACCGGGATTCGCGGCGAATTTTTTAAAAATCAAAGATAATTTTTCGGGTGACGAATGAGCAGGCTTAAGAATATGCCAAACCGAAAAGTAAGTTATGTTGTAAGCTTCATCCTTTTTAGCCTGAGCTTCCGATGGAATAAGAAATTTTTCCTGGGGAGTATTGTTTATATAGGCTGCATGATCTTGAGGCAAATCTCTTATGTCTTTTATCGTTTCTGGCTGCTGCAAACAACCCCAGAACAGCATGGGTATTAAAATAAGGCAAAAAAACTTTATTTTCATGGGAAAGACCTTCACTTCAATTTACAGTCTTTTATAGTCTTTTTTTATATTTAGGGCAAGATTAAACGATTAATATTTGCCCCGTATTTTTAAATAATTTTGTGGCATATCAAGTTGAACACTGATATAAGTTAAAAATCTATCTACGGTTAGAATAAAAAATAATTAACTTAATTGAACGCTAATTCGGAGAGAAAAATGTGACTGACCCGATTAAAATATGCGGTAAATCCGGTTGACTTTGCACAGATAGTGCCAGACAGGAAAATATCTATTGGTTATGGAGGTTCTTGAAAAATTTAAGAACCGGTCAGGAACCGGTTTTAAAAAATAAAATCTTTTACTCTTCATGAAAAAATAAGGAGATAAAAAATGGATAGCTTTGTGCCCAAAAAAATATTTTTTACCAAAGGAGTGGGCACGCACAAGGATGAATTGCATTCCTTTGAGCGTGCCTTACGTGATGCCGGAATAGAAAAATGCAATCTGGTGCAGGTGTCCAGCATATTTCCGCCGCGCTGTAAAATGATTTCCAAAACGCAGGGGCTGAAGCAGTTAACAGCCGGTGCCATTACCTATTGCGTTATGAGCCGTTGTTGCACCAACGAACCTAAAAGACTTATGGCAGCGTCTGTTGGCTGCGCCATTCCTGCCGACAAATCATCTTATGGTTACATCAGCGAACATCACGCTTACGGCCAGAACGAAAAGCAGGCGGGCGATTACGCGGAAGATCTGGCCGCGGCAATGCTGGCTTCGACTTTGGGCATTGATTTCGATGTAGATGAAAGCTGGGATGAGAAAAAGGAAATTTTTAAAATCAGCGGCAAGATAGTCCGAACTCTTAATGTGACTCAATCCACGAATTGTAAAGATAATAAATTTACCACAGTTATTGCTGTGGCTGTATTTATTTTTTGAAATGATTTTTTTACTGTAAAAAATATATATACCGGGAATTCAGCCGGCCGGCTTTTTCTCCGGATACAGTTTATTCCTTATGCCACAAGATATTAATCAAAATACCGTTAAAAGAAAGATGCCGCCGTTAAAGAGGCAGGACGTTGGCGGTGCGGAATTACCGTACCTTTATTACGAAGGAGGAACTCCACAAATTCTTTTTGCTCATGCCACCGGTTTTTTGCCTTGGCTCTGGCACTCGATAATAGAAGATTTAATACCGCCACATCAGGCCTGGGTGCCTTATATTTGTAATTATCGCGATTGCGATCCGGAAAAAGGCGGTCTGGCCTGGGATGTTATAGCCAGAGATTTATTCAGACTCTGCCACTTGCAAAACATCAAAAATCATCTGGCGGTTGGGCATTCAATGGGTGCAACAGTGCTTACCATTGCCGCAGCTTTGTTTGGCATGCAGCCGCGCGCTATGATTCTGATTGAACCCATTTTTCTGCCGGAAGAATTTTACTTGATGGATATCAAGCTAAAAGATCATCCTCTCGCTTCTCAATCAATAAAAAGAAAAAGTAGCTGGAAAGATGAAAACGCGGCATTGGAATATCTGAAATCAAAATCACTTTTTGCCGGCTGGGACGAACAGATTCTGCAATTTTATCTGAAATACGGTATGGAGAAACAACAAAAAGGAGAGTTAAAACTTGCCTGCTCTCCGAGAAATGAAGCCGCAATGTTTATGGGCGGCAAGAGCACTAATCCCTGGCCGCTAATTCAAAAATTAACCTGTCCGGTTCTTATCGTGGAAGGAGAAAAAAGCTCCAACAAAGAGATTGTTGATTTGCCAAGAGCCTTATCTTTGTTAAGCGATGGAAGATACAAATCAGTTCCTGACGCCGGACACTTAATTCCAATGCAGAAACCACAAGAAGTTGCTGAAATCATAAAAGAATTTTTAGCGGAAATAAATTAGGAAACGATTGACGAATTTTAATAAATATGTAAAATTTCAATTCAAAATATTCTAAAATCAATCGGATGCGGAAATTTAAGTCTGTCAGTCCACCGGTAAATAATATAAGAATAAGGAAATTTAGAAAGATCATTATCGTATATTGGGCAATGATAGTTTTGGCACTGTAGGCCAACGAGGGGAAATCTGTTAATGGTTTTTGATGAAAACAATCAGAACAACTCTGAAAACGAAGAAAAATATAATCAGGGTACGTTGCTGACAAGGCCTTTCGCCTTTATTGGGCAAGCGGTAATCGGCTGGATTAACGTTTTGGGCACGGCAACGATTTTCCTTGTCATGGCGCTCTGGAAAATATTTAGGCCCAAACAATTTTCCAAGGTTATAGAACAAGTCTATTATATTGGAGCCAGTTCCATAACGATTATTATTCTGGTTGGCCTGTTTACCGGCATGGTTTTGGGCCTGCAATCATATCATGCTCTGAGTAAGTTCGGCGCGGTTGGCGGACTGGGTGCGCTGGTCTCTCTTTCCCTGATCAGGGAACTGGGGCCTGTTCTCACGGCCATTATGATTACGGCCAGAGCAGGATCCGCCATCACGGCGGAAGTTGGTATTCAGCGCATTTCGGAGCAGATTGACGCCCTGCATACCATGCGTATTGATCCGTTCCGTTATCTCATCAGCCCGAGAATTATTGCTTCAATTATAAGTTTTCCGCTGCTCACGGCGGTGTTTGACTTTATCGGCATTATCGGGGGTTATATTAGCGCCGTCATGCTTTTGGGATTGAATGCCGGAGTTTATTCCCACAGTATTAAAGCCAACGTGGATATGCAAGACCTCACCGACGGTTTTATCAAAGCGATAGTATTTGCGATCATTGTTGCCACCGTCTGCTGCTATCAGGGATATTTTGTGCATATGCGCAAGGACAGCCATGGCGCCAAGGCTGTGGGTCTCGCGACGACTTCTGCCGTTGTGACCTCTTGTGTGTTGGTTCTTGTTTCGGATTATGTGGTGACTTCACTTCTTTTGATATAGAGAAATTTATGAGCACAACTCCATTGATTGAATTTAAAAATATAACCAAGCGCTTCGGATCGCATATTGTTCTCCAGAACGTGAATTTACAAATATACGAAGGGCAGGTTACCACTATTATCGGTCTCTCCGGTTCGGGGAAAAGCGTTCTGCTTAAACATATTATCGGTCTGCTTCATCCCGATGAAGGAACAATTCTTTTTCGCGGCAAGTCTTTATCCGAAATGAAGAAATCAGAAATATCATCTTCTCTGCATCAGATAAGTTACATGTTTCAGGGCAATGCTCTGTTTGATTCCCTGACAGTTTATGATAACATCGCCCTGCCCCTGAGGGAGACGACAAATTTGAAAAAAGCGGAAATACACCGGCGGGTAACGGCCAGAATTGAACAGACAGAATTGACCGAAGCAGCCTACAAGTTCCCTTCGGAACTTTCCGGGGGCATGCAGAAAAGGGCGGCGCTGGCGCGTGCGCTGATCACCGATCCGCAAATAGTTTTGTTTGACGAACCCACGACCGGACAGGACCCCGTCAGGAAAAACGCTATCCTGAGCATGATTGCCCAGTACCAGAGAAGATTTAATTTTACGGCGATCATGGTCAGTCACGAAATTCCGGATGTTTATTTTATATCCAACCGTATTCTTGCTCTTTATGATAAATCCATCGTTTTTCAGGGCACTCCCGAGGAACTGGGCAATTTCAATCATCCTTTCACCGATGAAGTTATCAATAGTCTGGAAGGTTTGCAGAAAGAACTGACGGGCCTTTATTCCAGAAGAAAGTTTAAAATTCTGAATTATGCCCAGTTAAGGCATGGACAGTCTGACGAAAATTACTGCGTTGCGGTTATTACTCTTTCGGATATGGACGCAGTCATTGCCGGTTTGGGACACGACACTGCGCAGGAAATAATTCACGCGATGGGATTATATATTGATAAACATTTTGGAGCCATAGGTGGTTTTTCTACCCGCAACAAAGCCAATGAATTTGTTACGGTGCTTCCTTATTCGGATACGGCGGAAGCTGAGAAAATTATGAAGGAATTTGTTGATGATTTACATAAACGGGGAATCAGTGATATCTGGGCGGAAGCTCAAAGGAGCGCGCCTTTGGATAAATGTATTGATTTTGTCATTCGGGTGGGCATTGCCGAAGGGCAGCCTGTTGCCGAAATAGAATCCATTATCGAATCGGCCGAAGCTAACCAAAAAGAAATCGGGCGTTTGCAATGCGCCGCCAAGGAGTAAACAAATGAAAAAATACAAAGTAGAAACCATAGTGGGCATCTTTGTTTTTCTGGGACTGCTCTGTATCGGGTACATGACCGTGAAACTCGGCAAAGTTTCCTTTTTGCAGGATGAATCTTATACCATAACCGCCAAATTCATTGCCGTTACCGGCCTGAGAGAAGGCAATCCGGTTGATATCATGGGTATCGAGGTCGGTAGAGTGGAAAAAATCATAATGGATCAGGAAAATCAGAAAGCGGTTGTGGAAATGAAAATTAAAAAAGGCATCAAGATTTACGATGATGCCATCGCTTCTATTAAAACCGAAGGCCTGATGGGAGATCAGTATATAAGTATTGATCCGGGAGGAGCCGGCACGCTTCTGGGGCCTCGCGGAACGATCACGGAAACTCAGGCCCCAGTGGACATATTGGGGCTCATCAGCAAATACGCATTTGGCGATATAAAGAAACAGTAAAATTGATATAATGATAATTCAGGGGGATTTAAAAAATGAAAAAACGACTCGCGGGATTAATAATTATACTGACGATTTTTGTATTGGCTCTTCCGGTATACGCCGGCGCTCCGCTGGATACTGTTAAGGTAAATGTGAACAATGTTCTGGATGTATTGCGTAATCCCAAACTTAAAGCCGAATCGGCCAAAGAAATTAAGAAGGAAAAACTCCGGATAATTTACAAGGCGATGTTTGATGAAAATGAATTTTCCAAACTCACCCTGTCACGCAACTGGCGCAAGTTCAGTGCCGCTGAGCAAACTGAATTTGTGAAACTTTTTGAGGATGTGCTGGAAAAAGCATATGCAGACAAAATTCTGGACTATACGAACGAAAAAGTTGAATTCTCTAAAGAGGATATGATATCAGTTACTCAGGCCGAGGTTCAGACGAAAATTATCACATCCTCCAAGGAAATTCCCATTTTTTACCGGATGATTTTAAAAGACGGTAAATGGAAAGTATATGACGTTGTCGTGGAGAATGTGAGCCTTGTTCAAAATTATCGCACACAGTTCAACGATTTACTGGCAAAAAATACGCCGGAACAACTGCTGGAGATACTGCGAAAGAAAGTAAGCAAGCAATAGAAAAAAACCGGCAGGTTAAGATTTTAAATCAAAGACGGCTCGACAGCGCGAGAAAAACGCCTCAACATTCAAAGCTGTATCGTAATGATAAATCATGATTATGGCAAAATTTCATTACATGAAATCTTTTTTGTCCTTGATTTTATTATGCGTTTTTCTCGCGATGGGTTATGCTCACGCATCACAACAGTCTTTTGTCGTTTTGCCGTCAGCAGCATCTTCTTCCGGATCTGTTTTGCTGGCATCCAACTCCGATAAAATCCCGGTAAAATCGCCGGACAAATCAGTTGACGCAATCAATGATGAATATAAAGACGAAGATGATCTCGATTACGCCAACGATAAATTTAATGAAGAAAGAATAGAAATTGCCGATCCTCTGGAGCCCTTCAACAGAGCAATGCATCAGTTTAACGATAAGCTTTATTTCTGGGCGCTCAAACCTGTCGCGCAGGGATACAAGGCAGTCATTCCCGAACCTGCGCGCATCGGTGTGAAAAATTTCTTTTCCAATCTTGGATTTCCCGCCCGTTTTCTAAATTGCCTGCTTCAGGCGGATTTCAGTGGCGCGTGCACAGAAGCCGGCCGTTTTACGATAAATACTGTCTGGGGTATCGGTGGACTTCTCGATCCGTCTTCCGGCAAAGAGTTGAATCTCCAAAGTCAAGACACAGATCTGGGGCAAACATTGGGAGTCTATGGCGTAGGGCAGGGTTTTTACATTGTCTGGCCGGTACTGGGACCTTCCAGCCCGCGCGACACCATTAGCATAGCCGGCGATTATTTTCTGTCTCCCGTCTCTTACATTTCTCCGTGGTATGCCTGGTTGGGAGTCAGGACGTATGAGGAAGTCAATGCTACATCTCTGAGAATTGGCGATTATGAAGCGCTTAGAAACGCGGCGATTGACCCTTATGTGGCGTTTCGTGATGCTTACGTCCAATACCGGTTGAAGGAAGTTAAAGCCAGGAAAACCAAAAAAACATCATCCGCACCGCCCAAAGAGCAATCTCCACCGGCCAAACCGGCATTACCGGAAAAGGAAAATTGAATGAAAAGAAAAATTTTCCCTGTTATCGCGGTAACGGTATTATTAATACTTGCGATTGGCAAGACGGCCACGGCATCCGGATTATTCGGTCCGCTGCAAACCGTGTCCGGACAAGATGGCGGATTAAACACCGCAATCGGTTACTGGTATCATGAGGATACATACCAAAATGGTACGAATCATGCAATAAAGCAGAATGAAATTTATTCGCAGACAGCCTACGGCGCAAATATCTGGGAAGTGTACGCGCGAATAGGGATATCGGATCTAAAAATTTTTGATGTTTTCAGTTCCTCGGACGCTTCCACCACGACAAACAAGAATGATTTTGAGGAAAACTGGAAATTTTTCGGTACTCTGGGAGCAAAGGGGTTTTATCCGATAAACAAGGTATTCGGAATAGGCGCTTTTATGCAGGGAACATATTATTTCAGCAACTTCACAGACGATGTTGTAGGAACAAACAGCGGCAGGCCTTTTACAACCGACCTTAAGGTCAAAAATCTCTGGGACGTGAATTTCGGAGCAGGGCTTCAAATCATCGTCCCGCACGGTATCAAGTTATACGCTGGCCCATATATCTATTATTCGGAAGCAGAGATGTCTTTGGGCTCCAATATTCCCGGCCTTGAATATTCGGCAGGAAATGTTTCGATAAAAAACAAGACAATGCTTGGCGGATTTACAGGACTGGATATACCGCTTATCAAAGCATTTCATCTGAATATTGAAGGACAATTTTCAGACATGTTTTCCGCGGGCGCAGCTGTCAGCTACACATACTGATTTAAATTTCTGTTCGCCGCTGAAAGAATGACCATTCGGCAAACAGGAGGATCCTTGCATCGGTAAGGAGCCGCATGCAGTGCGGCAACTTACAAGCGAATTGGTACCATAAAAAATGCTGGACGATTAGTGGCAATTTGAACTATATATATACAACTATTTGTTTAATGGGGGAGTTAAATGAAAATATTTATTATCGTAGGTATGCCGGCGGCGGGCAAGAATATCGCCCGGCTTTATGCCGAATCTCAGGATATGGTCTATTACGCTACAGGCGACATTGTACGGGCTGAAGTCAAGGGGCGCGGTCTGGAAGCGGACGCCGTTAATTCTTCCGAGGTGTCCGATGAATTGCGGGGCGAAGACGGCATGGGCATTACCAGATCAGCTCTGGAGGAAGTTCTTAAATCTGGCGCTACGGTGGGTTTTCTGGAAGGCATGCGGTCATGGCCAGAAATTGAACTGATTCGTGAAAAGGCCGATAGCGTTGTGGTTGCCATCCTTACGCCAAGAAATTTGCGGCGGGAGCGCATTGTTTCCAGAGGCAGGGAAGATGATTCTCCTCAATCTTTTGATGATCGGGATAAGCGCGAAATTTCTTACGGCACCGCCATTCCCATTGCCATGGCCGATGCGTATATATTAAATACCGGATCGGTGGAGGATTCGATAAACCAACTGGACGCCATCGTTAAACAAGAAATGGCAAAGCGCTAATCCAGAGTTCTTTTGTAATTCGTAGGAAGGTATCCGTTATTTTTTACCTCCCCTCAAGGGTGACGGGTAAATAACAGATTCCGGTCTTCCTATGCCTTCCCAGCAAGCGCCGAGCAGACTGTCCGGATTCCTTGCAGAGATAAAAATTAAAAAACAAAATCCCTCTCAACAAATTCAATATAGTTGTATAATACAACTATGTTGATACAGATAAAAGAAAATACGGGAGAATTGATGGAGGTATTGGGCGGGCTTGCGCAGGTTATGCGCTGCTGCTGTCAGGACGAGGCCTTCTGTGAAGGAGTCACTTTTCATCAGTTTATGATTCCCGATGCTGTGGCTAAGGAAAAAGAGCTGCATATGGCCGATCTGCACAAAGTTCTTTCAGTCGAGAAAAGCACAACCACGCATCTTGTCAATCCGCTGATTTAAAAAGGACTTCTATGGCGTGACAAGGCGGATCATGATTCCCGCTCGATAAAATTCACATTAACTAAAGGAGACAGGGAAATTCACAAAAAAGTCCTGCTGTGCCTGACAGATTTTTTCCAAAGGGTATTGAGCAATATATCGGCTAAAAAAAGAACCGATGTTTTGGAATCGGTCAAAATTTTCATCACGGCTATAAAAAAATCCGCAAATGGATGCAGTTGTTGATGCCGTAAACCTGAAAGAATTACATTTATTCCGCCCGTCAAAAAATAACTTCTTATCAAAACATAAAAAATAATCTATATATAGAATATTATGATAAATAATGACCCAGTTATTGCAAACGGAGGCACATAATATATGTTACAAATTCTAGGGATAGATATCGGTTCTGTAGCCCTTTCGATAGTTTTAGTTGATGAAAATGGCAGCGTTATTCAGTCTTCCTATCAATTCCATAATGGCGCAATCAGTGAAAAGCTGCATTCAATGCTGGACGAGATAGATATCGGCAGGGTCGGCGGCATTGCCATGACTTTGTCCGGGCCGGAGATTCTGATTGATGTTCCCTGTTACGATACACAGATTGCCATGATCGCCGCTGTAAAAAAATATCACGCTGATGCCGGCAGTATTTTATTTGTCGGTGGTGAAAATTTCGGTCTGATTACTTTTAATAAACAGGGCGAGTATGAAAGATTCCGCTCGAACTCCTCCTGCGCCGCCGGCACCGGCAGCTTTCTCGATCAGCAGGCCAAACGGCTCAATCTCAAAAGCATCGAAACGCTCAGCATCGTCGCGTTCTGCAACCAGAGCAACACGCCGAAAATCGCCACGCGCTGTGCCGTGTTTGCCAAAACTGATCTGATTCACGCCCAGCAGGAAGGCTATTCCATAGGACAGATCAGCGACGGGCTTTGCGAAGGCCTGGCTAAAAACGTTATTGACGCACTTATTCCCGATTCGAATATTAATACCCCGCTGATACTGGCGGGTGGCGTCTCCATGAATTCAGCCGTGGTCAAGCATTTCCGCAATCTTTTGCAGACAGAACCCGTCATTGGTGAATACAGTCATCTCTATGGTGCAATCGGCGCGGCCCTACTTTACATGGAAGAAACGGTTCCCGCGGCATTGAGCGTAAAAAGCTGGGATGAGCTTTTCGTTAAAGAAAACAAAGAAAAGACTTACGGTTATCCGCCGCTGCAATTGACACTATCAAGTTATCCGGAATTTTCCACCTCCACCAGTTATTTATACAAGTCTGGCAACGGACATGCCGCTATTGAAGTCGATATTTACAAGCCGCTAGTTTCCTGGCAGGAAGTTTATCTGGGCATTGACATCGGCTCCACCAGCACCAAGGCTGTTTTGATCAACAGCCAAAACGCCGTTCTGGCTGGTCTTTACACGCAGACCTCCGGCCAACCCGTCAAAGCCGTCCAGGCGCTCTTTGAGGCCATCGACGACATCACCAAAAACCATTTCTGTGAATTTATTTTTAACGGCGTCGGCGCTACCGGCTCAGGCCGCAAATTCATTGGTCGCATCATTAATGCTGACTTGATTATTGACGAAATCACCGCGCACGCACGCGCCGCCTATGAACTCAACAACGAAGCGGACACGATCATCGAGATCGGCGGCCAGGACGCCAAATTCACCACGATGAAAAACGGCATGGTCACATTTTCTGTCATGAATAATGTCTGCGCCGCCGGTACCGGCAGCTTTATTGAGGAACAAGCTATCAAATTCGGTGTCAAACTGACCGATTATGCAGGGCGCGCCATAAATTCCCCTTCGCCCATTTCCAGCGACCACTGCACTGTTTTCATGGAACGCGACATCAACAATTATCTGACGGAAGGTTATACCGTTGATGAAGTGCTTGCCAGTGTCCTGCATTCCGTGTGCGAAAATTATCTGTCCAAAGTTGCGGTGGAAGCCGGCATCGGACAGAACGTTTGCTTTCAGGGCGCGACCGCCCGCAACCGGGCGCTGGTTGCGGCCTTTGAGCACCGCCTGAAAAAATCCATCTTTGTTTCCAAATTCTGTCACCTGACCGGCGCGCTGGGCAGCGCGCTCATTCTGGCGGAAAACGCCGTCTGCGATTCCGCTTTCCGCGGTCTGTCGCTCTATGGCGAAAATATTCCCGTGGAAAATGAAGTCTGTGAACTGTGCCTCAACAACTGCAAGATCAATAAAATCATCGTGCAGAAAAATACAGTGGCCTTCGGATTTCTCTGCGGACGCGATTACGACACCAAACATTATGTCGGCACAACCAAAAAGCAATATGATCTGATCAAGGAGCGAAGCTTGGTTTTCGCGCTCGCGAAAAAGCCAGCGTCTTTCAAAAAAACTGTAAAGATCGGCATTCCCAATGCCCTGTATCTGGCTGAAGAAATGCCCCTGTGGAAGCATTTTTTCGCTACTCTTGGCGTGGAAACAGTCACGTCGGAAAACTTGAAGAATGCGATCAAGACCGGCAAAAAGCTGGCGGGTGCGGAATTCTGCGCGCCAATGAATGCTTTCTTCGGAAATGTGCAGTATATTGCCGATAAGTGCGATTATATTTTTCTGCCTTTTTATCTGGAAGCCGCCAAGCAAAAAGATGAGGATTTCCGCTACTACTGCTATTATACACAGTTTGCAGCCACATTGTCCGCGGGAATAACAAGCCTGCATCTGAAAAATAAAACCATCATGCCGGTCATTGACCATAAATCCTTTCAGTCGCGCATTGAACTCTTTTCCATCCTGAAGTCGGTCTTGAATACCGGTTACTGGGAAATTTATAACGCTTATGAAGCCGCGCTGGCTTTTTATTCGGAAAGCTGCAACAACCTGCTCAATGTCTATCAGAGAGAAAAACCGACAGATGGTGAAATCAGCGTGGCGCTTTTGGGCAGACCTTACACCATTATGCAAAACTCCATGAATAAAGGCATACCGGGCATCTTCAGCGCGCTCGATGTGAAAACCTTTTATCAGGATATGCTGCCGGTTAATGCGGAGGATTTGACCGAAATAGAACCCCTGCTCAAGAGAATGCACTGGAATTATGCCGCGCGGATTTTAAGAGCCACGCTCTACACAGCGCGCACACCCGGGCTTTATCCCGTGTATATCACTTCGTTCAAATGCAGTCCCGATTCCTTCACCCTGGAATATTTTAAGCGTATTATGGACAAATATGGCAAACCCTATTTGATCCTCGAACTCGACGAACACGATTCCAACGTTGGCTATGAAACCCGTATTGAGGCGGCCGTGCGTTCATTCAATAATCATAACAGGGATAAAAACCTTCACCAAATATCGTCGCGCCTGCTTCCGCTCAATTCCGAAAGCACCGCTAAAATCAAAGGGAAGACGTTGCTCTTTCCCTGCTTCGATCCAATCAATTCCAAACTGCTGGAAGCGGTATTTATCAAAGAAGGCATTGACACACGCATGGTACCGCTAACGGAAAAATCCATCCGGCGCGGTTTACACACCAACTCCGGCCAGTGCTTGCCCGTGAACCTGATCGCGCAAAGTTACATGGACTATATCGAAGAAAACCTTCTGGACCCGGCCCAGACCATAGGCTGGTGCTTTGAAAGTCACGTGGCCTGTAATATCCGTCTGTATCCGCAATTGATCAAAGGCATCATGGAAGCCGCAGGCCGCGGCATGGAAAAAGTGGAGGTTTATGTCGGTAGTCTATCGCTTAGCGATATATCCATACAGGCTTCCATTGAAGCATATTTCGCTCACATGTTTGGCGGCATGCTGCGAAAAATCGGCTGCAAAATAAGACCTTATGAAAAAGAAAAAGGCATAACGGATAAAGTGATCGCACAGTCTATTAATATACTTTACAACACCTTTCTGGGCGGCAGAAGCAAAGATGACGATTTGACCAAAGTGATCAACCTGTTTAAAAAAATAAAGACCGTTCCCGGCCACCGCCCGAAAGTCGCTATCTTTGGTGATATGTATGCGCGTGATAACGACGTCTTTAATCAGGATTTAATTCACTGCATCGAGGAATACGGCGGCGAAGTCATTACCACCCCTTTTAATGAGTTTGTCAAACTTATCGCCGGCCCCTACATGCGACGGTGGTTTCTGGAAGGCGAATACATGGACGTCCTGTTGACCAAAACGCTGATCACTCTCGTGAACCAGTTGGAGAAAAGCTACTATAAAATATTCAATGAACTACTCAACGAAACTGCCTGGGACAGCAATATCGATTACAAAAAAATTTACGATCAGTTTGGCGTCACCGTGCATCACTTCGGTGAGTCCACCGACAACCTGCTCAAGATTACCGCGGAGATGCAGCATTATCCCGACATATCGCTTTTTGTACAAACCAATCCCGCTTTTTGCTGCGCAGGCCTTGTCACCGAAGCCATGTCCTCGCGCATTGAAGAATGCACAGGCGTTCCCGTTGTAACCATCAATTACGACGGCACCGGAAAGAATATAAATTCCAGGATCAGCCCGTATATCAAATTCCCACACCGGAGCACTGGTTTCCCTTCTTCAACGCTGCACCGCAATGCAGGAGCCGGCCATCCCTGAACGCCATGCCAGAGTAATCTTTCTTTTGGACAGATGAGGCTAAGTTATTGAACTCTTATTGAGCCGTTTTAAGATGGGCTGGTTATTGCGGTAGATATTTACGAACTCAAAGAAGGGCTCATCATAAATTTTCCGAGTTTATATTATTGCGGCATCATACGGCGGTCTGGATGTAAACATAAACTAAGGATGGGACGATATGTTTCCGGTAAAGCGCGATGTTGCAGGAACAAAGCGATGGGTGCAGCGCCTGATCAGTGCAATGCTTTCTTAATTTCACTGACGTAAACGGAAATGATTTTTACTAAATCGCGGCTATTTTTATTTTCGTCAATCAGACGTACGACCGCGCTGCCGATAACGACTCCATCGGCAAAGCGCGCAAGCTGTTTTGCCTGTTGCGGTGTTGATATGCCAAAGCCCACTGCTATCGGCAATTTGGTTATTTTGCGGATTTTTTCCACTTCAATTTTTATATTGTCAATTTTCGGTGCGGCAGTACCTGTAATGCCTGTTATGGAAATATAATAGAGAAATCCCGCAGCTCCGGCGGCAATTACGTTTAATCTTTTTTTGCCGGTTGTAGGAGCAATAAGAGAAATGAAATCTATGCCGGCAACGTCCGTGTGAATTCTAAGTTCCCCTGCTTCTTCATAGGGCAAATCAACTATGAGAATTCCGTCTACCCCTGTCTTGCGGGCAGCATGAGCAAACTTCTTCACTCCATAAGCAAAAATAGGATTAAAGTAACCGAAAAGCACAATAGGAATTTCAGAAACTTTGCGCACTTCGGTGACCAGATTCAGTATACCCGCAAGAGTAGTTCCCGCTTTCAGGGCGCGCTGTGAAGCGGCCTGAATCACCGGCCCGTCGGCGGTGGGATCGGAAAAAGGAACGCCAATTTCCAGAATATCCACTCCGGCCTTTTCCAAACCCAAAATTAATTTTTTTGTAATCTCAAGCGAAGGATCGCCGGCCGTTAAATAAACGATCAACGCCGTTTCATTTTTAGCGCGTAAAGATTCAAACTTTTTTTCAATTCGCCCCATTAGTTTATAACTCCCTTCTCCATAATCGACTGTGCGTCTTTATCGCCGCGTCCTGAAAGGCAAACCACGATGATTTTATTTTTAGCCATTTTGGGCGTCATCCGCATAGCATATGCAATCGCGTGCGCGCTTTCCAGTGCGGGAATGATGCCCTCTTTCCGGGATAAATAAAAAAAAGCCTCAACCGCTTCTTTATCGGTTATCGTTACGTACTTTACTTTTTTCGTTGCGTGAAAGTAGGCGTGCTCAGGGCCCACCCCCGGATAATCCAGACCCGCGGCAATCGAAAAGGCATCGCGCACCTGCCCATATTCATCCTGTAAAAGATAAGTTTTATTTCCATGCAGAACTCCGACTTTGCCGCCGTTGATGCTGGCCGAATGTTCGGAAGTAAGCAAACCTAAGCCTGCCGCTTCCACGCCGTACATGGCCACATTTTTTTCGTTGCGGAAAGGATAGAAAGTTCCCATGGCGTTACTGCCTCCGCCCACGCAGGCAATCATAACATCGGGATTTTTGCCTTCCATTTTCATGACTTGTTTTTTTATTTCGCGTCCTATAACCGATTGAAAATCGCGCACCATCTGCGGATAGGGATGCGGCCCGGCGGTTGTGCCGATAATGTAAAAGGTATCACGAACGCTGCCCACCCAGTAACGCATGGCCTCGTTCATCGCGTCCTTGAGAGTCGAGGTGCCGCTTTTCACGGGCATAACTTCCGCGCCCAGTATTTTCATGCGGAAAACATTAGGCGCCTGACGGCGAATATCTTCTTCGCCCATAAATATTTTACATTCCATACCGAAAAGCGCCGCAACTGTGGCCGTAGCGACACCATGTTGGCCAGCCCCTGTTTCCGCGATGACTTTTTTCCTGCCCATTCTGCGCGCCAGCAGCGCCTGTCCCAATGTGTTATTTATTTTGTGAGAGCCGGTATGATTCAAGTCTTCACGTTTGAGATATATTTTTGCTCCACGCAGGAATTCGGACATACGCCGGGCGTAATAAAGAGGCGTGGCGCGCCCGGCGTATTCCTGCTGATACCATTGCAACTCCCTCTGGAAGTTTTTATCTTTTCGGGCAGATTGATAAGCTTTCTCCAGTTCGATTAACGCGGGCATCAGAGTTTCGGCAGCATATCGTCCGCCGAAAATACCGAAATGTCCGTTTTTGTCAGGTAGTGTTCTGTTCATATGTTCCTCTTTGAAAAAATTAATAGTGAATTTTCCGGCGCGGTTTCCTCCGTGCGAATAATATCAAATATCCGGACAAGTTTTGCATGATCTTTTTTGCCGGGAGAGACTTCTATGCCGCTGTTTAAATCCAGCGCCGCCGGATTTACCGTTCGCAGAGCTTCGGCAATATTTTCTTCATTAAGTCCGCCGGAAAGAATAAGCGGTCTTTTGTTCTTGACAGCACAGGCCAATTCCCAGTTGGCTTTCTTACCGGTGCCTCCGTAAAGTCCGGCATGTCGGCTATCCACCATTATGGCCGCGACATCATAGCAAAGAGCGTTGCCCAAATGATCATCGTTTTTTAATTCGACAGCTTTAATAATTATTGATGCCGGAAACTGACGGCAATATAGGGGTGATTCGTCACCATGCAATTGAATCATATCAATAGCGCAATATTTAACCACTTTTTTTATCTCTTCGGCTTTTTCATTAACAAACACGCCGACCTTTATCACTTCACCAGGCAAACCACGGATTATTTGTTTGGCGTCTTCAGGTTTTATATAACGCGGCGAGGGTAGATAAAAGATAAAGCCCAGTGCTGCCGCGCCACACTTAGCGGCGAACAGAGCGTCTTCTTTATTGGTTATTCCGCAGATTTTAACTTGTGTCACTTTAAATCTCACCTCTGAAGGCGCGAAGTTTATTGCCGATATCCGTCGCTGTGATAAGATGTTCACCAATTAAAAATGCGTTGATACCAGCCAGCATCAGTGATTCAATATCACTTCTTTCCTTGATGCCGCTTTCAGCAACAACAATTTTACCTTTGGGAATTAGCACTTTTAGCCTGCAACTGGTTTCAATAGCAGTAACAAAATTATCCAGATTGCGGTTATTGATTCCGATAATTTCCGCACCAGCCTCCAGCGCCACTTCCAGGTCCTTTTCTGTGTGAATTTCCACCAGAGAACTCAAACCAAGCTCTCTTGATAATAAAATAAATTCCGTAAGTTTTTTTCCTAGAACGCGTACAATGAGCAAAACGGCGTCGGCGCCGATTGCCCGTGTTTCATAAAGCTGGATCAAGTCGATAATAAAATCTTTGCGCAACAGCGGCAAATTCACATTTTGTCTGATTTGCGTCAGATAAGTTTTATGCCCCGCAAAATATTTTTCATCAGTGAGCACCGAAATCGCGGCCGCTCCATTTTTTTCGTAGGTACCGGCAATTTTGACGGGATCGAAATTATCAATAAGTCTGCCGCGTGAAGGAGATGCGCGCTTTACTTCCGCGATAATGTTGCAGACGCTGCTTTTTAGCGCCTGCCTGAAATTCCGGCACGGCTCAAGCCCGGCGATAGTTTTCTGGAATTTGGATAGAGTTGTCTGTTGTTTCAACTGTGCCACTTCTTCTTTTTTCGTTTCAATTATCTTATCAAGAATCATATATTTATTAAGTGTTGCTCAGTTCAATAAGTGTTTGTAATTTCTTTATGGCTGCACTGCTGTCAATGCAATCGGCCGCGACCACTAGTCCATCTTTTAAATTTTGTGCTTTATCTCCGGCAACAATTGCCACCGCCGCATTAATCAAAACAACGTTGCGGCAGGCGCCTTTTTTTCCGGAAAGAACATCTTTGGTAATTTGAGCATTCACTGAAGGATTGCCTCCGCGAATAGTTTCCAATGGATCTATCCTGCCGAAATAGTCCATCGGATTGATATTATATGTTCGAACGATTCCGTCTTTGAGTTCGGCAATGCGTGTTTCGCCGGTTATTGTGACTTCATCAAGGCCATCCAGTCCGTGGACAACAAAGGCTCTTTTTGTTCCCATGTTTTTTAATACATCGGCGAACATCTCTGTTAGTTTCGTATCATAAACGCCCAGAAGCTGCGCGGTTGCTCCCGCCGGATTAGTAAGCGGCCCGAGCAGGTTAAATATTGTGCGGATGCCGATTTCACGCCTTGGGCCAATCGCGTATTTCATTGCGCCGTGCAGTTTAGGCGCGAAAAGAAATCCGATGCCGATTTGTTGAATGCATTCTTCCACAATATCCTGATCGGCGCTGATATTGACGCCGAGCGCTTCCAGAACATCAGCGCTGCCGCATCCGCTGGAAACAGCGCGGTTCCCGTGTTTGGCAACTGTGAGTCCGGCGGCTGCCACAACAAAGGCGGCGGTCGTCGATATATTAAAGGTATTGAGTTTATCGCCGCCTGTTCCGCAAGTGTCTAATATAGTCGAAGAACAGGCATTGACGCGCGCGGCCCTCTGGCGCATGATGCGCGCCGCGCCGGTAACTTCCTCCACCGTTTCGCCTTTCATGCGTAGCGCCGTGATGAAAGCGGCTATTTGCACCGGCGTGGCGATTCCTTCCATAATCTCATCCATTGCCGCCATCATTTCCGCTTCCGACAGATCAGTCTTTTGGACGGCTTTTTCAATTGCTTCTTTTATCATGATAAATGTTCCTTTCACCTGGTATATTTCAAGAAGTTTTTAATGATGCGTTTTCCCTGTGGTGTCAGCACCGATTCCGGATGGAACTGAATTCCTTCCACAGGATAATCCTTGTGCCGCAATCCCATTATTTCGTCCTCTGTAGTTTCTGCGCTGATTTCGAAACAGTTGGGCAGAGTATCTCTCTCGACAAGGAGCGAATGGTAACGTCCCGCGGGAAAAGGATTGGGCAGTCCGGCGAATATCGTTTTACCGTCATTAATAATCGATGAGATTTTTCCGTGCATGATACGTCCGGCGCGCACTACTCGTGCTCCAAAGGCGTAACCTATAGACTGATGACCCAAACATATTCCCATGATGGGGACATCCTTATAAAATTCACGAACGACATCAACCGTTATTCCCGCCTCAATGGGCGTGCAAGGGCCCGGAGACAGAAAAATAGCACGGGGCTTAAGACGTTTTATTTCTTCCATCCTTATTTTGTCATTACGATATACTTCCACGTTCTCGCCCATCTGCCCCAGATACTGGACAATATTGAATGTAAAGGAATCATAATTATCAATCATTAAAATCATTTTTTTCTCCTAATTGCCGTTCTTAATTTCAAAACCGCCAGCCGCCAGCCGCACGGCCTGCAGCATGCCGCGGGATTTGTTCAAAGATTCCTGATGTTCCGATTCGGGAACAGAATCATACACAATACCCGCTCCGGCCTGAACATAAACTTTGCCGTTTTTTATAACCATTGTTCGGATGGTAATGCACAGGTCCATATTGCCGCTGAAACTGAAATAACCAACCGCGCCGCCATAAGGGCCTCTTTTTACTTTTTCCAGCTCATTGATAATTTCCATCGCCCGTACTTTAGGCGCGCCGGTTAAAGTGCCAGCCGGAAAAGTCGCGGCCAGAACATCAAAAGCGTCTTTTCCTTTAACCAGTTGAGCGCGTACATTGGACACCAGATGCATGACATGCGAATATTTTTCCACCACCATATATTGATTCACCTGAACGCTGCCGGTTTCCGCCACGCGTCCCAGATCATTGCGTCCCAGATCAACAAGCATTACATGCTCCGCCCGTTCTTTTTCATCGGAGAGCAATTCATCGGAAAGAGCGCGGTCTTCCTGTTCGGTTTTGCCTCTTGGTCTTGTTCCCGCGATCGGGCGCAATTCCATGGAGTCTTCTTCTTTGCGCACCATTACTTCGGGCGAAGAGCCAATAAGAGTCAGATCGTCCAGTTTCAGAAAGAAAAGATAAGGCGAGGGATTAATAAAACGCAGCGCCCGGTAAAGATCAATGGGATTGGAGATGCAAGCTGTTTCAAAGCGTTGCGACAGCACAACTTGAATGATGTCTCCGGCAACTATATATTCCTTGGCCTTTTCAATGGCAGCTTTGTATTGTTCAGGCGTTATATTGGATGCAAAATTCACTTCATTTCTTGTGGTATCTGCGGTTTTATGAGAAGCTGCCGCCGTAATCGTTTCAATCATCGCTTCAATCTTTTCGCATGAGGCTTTATAACCTGCTTCCAGTGAATCCGTGTCTTCCGTATAGGCACACGCGACCACTTTGATCGTATGGCGCACATTATCAAAAACCATCAGGGAACCGCTGATGACAAAAACAGCCTCATCCAGATTCAATTCATCCGGCAAGCTCGGCGGCAATTTTTCAAAATAGCGCACCATTTCATAACCTAAGAAACCTACAGCTCCGCCATAAAACCGGGGCAGTCCGGAAATAGCGACCGGCTTATAGCGATTGAGTAAGTCGCGCAGAAAATTCAGGGGATTGCCCTTATGCGCGCGGGTGGCAATGCTTCCCTTTTCTTCAATAATGACTTTATCGCCGCGGACTTTAAAAATAACTCCGGCGTCCGTGCCTAAAAAAGAATAACGGCCCCACTTCTCGCCCCCCTCGACGCTTTCCAGAAGATAGACGTGATTTTTGTTCTGGAGTTTCATTAAAACGGAAACCGGCGTTTCCACGTCGGCTAATATTTCCCGGTATATCGGAATTAGATTTCCTTTGCGGGCTAACTTTTCAAATTCTACAAAACTGGATTGATACATAATTTTCTCCCTGACATCCGTAATAAAAAAGGCCGTGAGAAATTCACGGCCTTAATAGATTGCTAAAAATAAAAAAAGCCGTGGAGTTCTAAGAGGTTCTCCACGGCTTCAATTTTAATTTAAAAAAAACAGCGGCGGAAAATCCTCCTCGTGAGATTCCACCACCAGTTATTAAGAACTAATATTTTAATCATTGCTTTCATGTAATTATTTCCAAGGATTAATTAATTTTTAGCATACCAACAATGAAAATGTTTGTCAACTCTTTTTTGCTGTTGTAAAAAATTTCCTCTATATTCGGAATATCTTTCTGAAAAATCAAAAAGGCAGTGGCAATTGTATTAAGGAAGCAAAACAACGGCTGCAACTCTTTTGTTGCCGGGAACGGGCACGGCAAGCATCCAGATCAATAAAATAGCCATATTTTGCGCACCAGACATTTTCCCTGCATTGTTTTTCTTCAGTGGATAAATCACTTCTGGTATCAACATGATTATGAGATATCTTTTTCATGGAGAGAAAGATATGGGATAATAGCGGTAAATGTCAATAAAGATTAATCCTGCTTGACACTTGCCGAGTTCTTTCTATATAAGTTTTTAAAACCGTATACATTTTGACGTATCAGGACGAAGTTCATGGCATTACTTAATTCAGCTTTAGTTGTTATTAAGAGCATCAGAATTCAGGATATTCTGGATGTGACAATAATCACTCTCATGATTTTTGCTCTTCTGACCTGGTTTAAAACAAGAGCTTCCCGCTTTGTGCTGATTGGAATAACACTTCTGGGTGGCGTTTATATAGCAGCCCGTTTCTTTCAACTTTATCTTACCACTATTGTTTTGCAAGGTTTTTTTGCCATTTTACTTTTTGTTTTGGTTGTCATTTTTCAGGAAGATTTGCGCGGGTTTTTTGAAAGACTAGCACTGCTGGGGAACATCGGGAAGAAATTTCCGTCTCTGTCCGGGTTGAAAGGGACAGCGGAAATAATCGCGCAAACGGCGGCAAATTTAGCTAAGAAACGAATTGGCGCTTTGATTGTTTTGCAGGGCAATGATCCTCTGGATAGACATATTAACGGAGGAACAGGCTTGGATGGGATTGTCAGCGAATCTATTTTAGAAAGTATTTTCGATCCTCATTCCATCGGTCACGATGGTGCCGTGATAATAAACGGCAACAGGATCACCAAATTTGGCTGCCACTTGCCGCTTTCTGTAAACACATCAAAATATGCCAATATAGGATTGCGCCATACGGCGGCGCTTGGTCTTTCAGAGCGATCTGACGCGATATGTATTGTTGTTTCTGAAGAAAAAGGAACCATATCTCTGGCCTATCTGGAAAATCTCACGGTGGTTCCCAATGCCGCTTTCTTGCATGAGACACTTGAGCAATTTTATATTCGCAACACTCCTAGCAAAAAATCACATCCAGCATTGAATTGGCTGAAAGAAAATACACGGGGGAAAATTATTGCCTTGTTTATGGCATGTATTTTATGGATTGCGTTTGGTTATCAGAAGGAAATTATACGCCGCGATTTCATCATTCCCATTGAATATAAAAATATTCCACAAAATTGGCAGATTGATGAACCACAAGTAAACGAAACAAAGGTTATCCTTCAGGGACCACAGCAGGCATTTCGTCTTCTTGACGAACGTTCACTGAAATTATCTCTCGATTTATCTTCTGTGATAGATAAAAAGCGTGAATTTACCTTAACCGGTAATATGGTTAACGCACCGTCGAATTTGACAGTTGCAGATATTGCCCCAGCGAAAATACACGTTTATTCCTCTAAATTTATTCCATGGACTTTTCCTGTTAGTATCAACACACAAAATTCGCTGGCAGAAAATCTTTCTTTGCAAAAAATTAGTATTACTCCGTCAAAAGTTCATGTTTTAATCGGCTCCCAGGTTAAACCGGAACAAATTAAAATCGAAACAGAACCAATTGACCTGCAAAAAATATTTTTCACGACGACGATTGATACGAAAATAGTGCTTCCTGCCGGTGTTTCTTTCCCTGATGGAAAATCACCTGCCGCCAGCGTATTTATAAAGGTGAAGAAGAAAGCGACTTCTTAAATGAGGTAATCCTGCGTTTTAACTAAGGGATTATGTTGGTTATTGCGCTGTTAATGTTATTTATTTCAAAAAGGAAGTGGCTCCATATGTGTTAAATTTATTGCATTAGATAAAAAAATGTGTTCAATTTACTGATACATTATTTAAAAGCAGGAGGCGTTTAATATGGGTGTTTTCGAAGCAAGTGATATCGTGGAAGTTGCTATAAGAATTGAAGAAAATGGGGTTAATTTTTATAAATTTGCTGAACAGATTGTCAAACAGGCAGAAGCAAAAAAGCTTTTTGCCCAGCTAGCGGAAGCGGAAGTTGCTCATAAAAAAACTTTTGAAAAGATTTTTGCGAATATGGAAAAAAATAGTCCTACCGAGAGTTATGAGGGTGAGTATAGCGCTTACTTACGTTCCTATGTGGATAATAATATAATTTTTACCAAAGAAGTCATGGATAAAGAATTGTCCAAAGTTAAGGACACAATTTCCGCACTTGATTTCGCTATCAAAAGAGAATTGGATTCAATTCTCTATTATCATGAAATTAAAAAATTATTGAAGGCAGCCCAATATGATGCCATAGAGCAGATAATCGAAGAAGAGAGAAAACATTTTCTGGCTCTTACAGAAATGAAAAAATGTCTGGCATGACAAATTATCAAATTAAACGAACCACAAAAAAGCCGCCTCAAAAGGCGGTTTTTTTGTTTGAACAGACCTGTCATATTCTAGGTCTGTTCAAACACGTTCAGATGCAACGCAGCAGATTGGGGTGTTTCAACAAATCTTACTCAGCTCTTCAGACCGTATTTTTTTAGCTTGTAGCGCAACATGCGTTCCGATATTCCTAAAATCTCTGCGGCTTTTGTCTGGTTATCCTGCGTCTTTTCCATGGATTCAATAATTAATTTTTTTTCTAATTCATCCACTGATTCCCGTAAAGCTCCGGAAGATTTCTTGTCTGAATCATCCGAAAAGGAAACCGATTTAAATGGTAAATCATCGGTAGTTATATATTGGTTACGCGCGATTACAACGGCCCGTTCCATTATGTTAACCAGTTCGCGCACATTTCCCGGATAATCGTATTTCAAAAGCATATCGTGTGCTTCAGCTGTTAATCCCCGAATATTTTTCCCGTTTTCCTCAGCAAATTTATCTATAAAATGATTGATTAAAAGGCTTAAGTCTCCTTTTCGTTCTCTCAAGGGAGGCAGAACCATTGTCACTACTTTCAACCGGTAAAAAAGATCCTCGCGAAAAGACCCTTCTTTAACTTGCTCTTCCAAATCGCGGTTTGTCGCACTGATAATCCTGACATCAACCTGTAGATTGACATTACTGCCCAGACGTTGAAATTCGCGTTCCTGCAAAAAACGCAAAAGTTTAACCTGTATGGCCGGACTTAACTCTCCTATTTCATCAAGAAAAAGCGTACCGTCATTAGCTTCTTCAAATCGGCCAATACGGCGGGAAGCCGCTCCGGTAAAAGCGCCTTTTTCATGGCCGAATAATTCACTCTCCAATAAATTTTCATGCAGAGCTCCACAATTAACGACAACTATTGATTTATGCTCCCGGGGGCTTAATTGGTGAATCAATCGCGCCAATAACTCTTTTCCTGTTCCACTTTCTCCCTGAATCAAAATGGATGCTCTGCTTGCGGCCACACGCCCCGCCAGATTGATCAATTCCGCCATGCGCGGACTCTTGTAAATAATTTTATCTGCGGTGACGCCATGTTTTTTCAGGTCTTCCTTTAATAAGATGTTTTCCTGAATCAGTTGCCTTCGTTCTGCTATCCGGTTTACAATTATTATTAATTCATCCAGATCCACCGGCTTGGTAATGTAATCAATTGCTCCTACTTTTAAGGCTTCAACCGCTGTTTCTATTGTTCCATAAGCGGTAATAATAACCACGTCTATTTCCGGATTAATGCGTTTAACTTCTTTGAGTACTTCCAGACCGTCCATACCGGGCATTTTGTAATCCAAAAGAATTAAATCAAAATGACCGTTTAAAACTGCTTTAATCGCTTTTTCACCGTTTTCCGCTTCTATTACCGCATGGCCTTCCGAACGCAAAAAATCACGCAGCTGTTCCCGCTGCGATTGACCATCATCAACAACAAGAAGGCTTAATTTCTGCATAAATTTTATTCCTTATCTTTTGAGGGTATTTCGTTGAATCTTTCACGAGGCAAAATAACTTCAAATGTTGTTCCTTGACCTTTATTGCTGATTACCCGTACATCTCCTCCATGGCCACGGATGATTTCAAATGCCAAAGGTAATCCGAGACCCAATCCTTTTTCTTTGGTAGTATATTCCGGATTAAAAATACTTTCGATTTCCTTTGGTGTCATGCCGCAGCCGGTATCAGAAATTCTTACGACAATGTAATTTTTTCCTTCTTTATCTACTGTAATAAAAATTTTTCCCTCCGATGCTGTTATAGATTCCATGGCATTTTTAATCAGGTTGATAAGTGCTTGCTGGAGCTTATTTACATCCATTGAAATTAAAGCCGGAACATCGCGCCATGTTGTTCCAATAGTGATCCCGCGAGTTGATGCCTCCTCTCGGATAAGATTGACAATTTTTTGTAAAACTTCTGTGATGGAAAATTTACAAAAATCCAATCTACGGCTTTTGGAAAAAGTCAGAAATTCTTCAATTATTCCATCGAGACGTTTTATTTCGTCTCTGATAACTCCAGAAAGATTCTGAAAATCCTCCGCTTTCTGAGGATCGGAAGGAATAAAATCCCTTTTCAATCTTTGCGTGGCCATGCTGATGGCATTTAAAGGATTACGGATTTCGTGTGCCACTCCGGCTGCCAGTTGTCCCAAAGAAGAAAGCCTTTCCGCCTTTTCCAATTGTCGTTCCATTTCAACAATTCCGGCTAAGTGACGGTTCTGGTCATGATAAAGGAGCCACATGGATAATAAAGCGATTACGACAATAAAAAACATAAAAACAAAGATATGTTGCTGGTTTTCTACAAGACTTTTATCCATCGAGCGACGGTCTAGACCAATTCTCACTATACCGACAATTTTTTTGTCCAAAAATAAAGGCGCCGCCATATCCAAAATTTTATTTTCAGCATAATCAATTTTTCTACTGGTAATTTTTACGTTGCCGGCTAAAATTTTCTTAAAATTGGAATCTTTCGAGCTTAAATTCGGAGCTGGCTGGCCGACACTGCTGAGAACTTTGTTCCGCTCATTTATAATCTGCATGTAAATTATGCCATGGCCCTCGCCAATTTTATTCATTCCTTTCTCTCCGGCAACTTTTAAAATCCAATAAACAGATCCTGTTTTATCCAGACTTATTACAACTGTGCCGCTGTTATCCTTACGTCTTAAAGCGATGAATCCTATTTTTTGTTTTTCTCCTATTTTTGCTATCAGTTCCAAAGTGGTTAATTTCCGGCCATTTTTTACCAGTTCATTTGCATTCAACAGGTTTGTTTGCAAGTGACCGCCTTGATAAACCGCGTTTCCATGGGCATTTAATAAACCCAAATATGAAAAATTATTATCCGCAGCAAATTTATGCAGATAATCATTGTTTATCTTACCTTTTTTCCATAGTTCATCTAAATCTTTGGCCAATGCCGTTATTGCTTCAATCACCCATTTTTTGGAATAAGAAGTTTCGTCCTGGCTGGCAGTTTTTAAATTAGGAGATTTTTTTTCAGGTACAGCAATTATGCTTTTTAAATTTTCTTCGGTTAACCGCTGCAGCACGCCGATTGTGCTCAAGGCCTGATCTTCCATAAACGCCAAGAGGTTACTTTCACTTCTGCTAATTTCCAGGAATCCTGTAATTAAGATTAAGGCTACAAAAATGGCACTGACAATGGCTACAGCTAAAGGCTGAAGAAAAGGATCATTGTAATTTTGAGTTTTTCGGCGAACTATTAATTCTTTTTTTCTGAAAAAATGCATTTTTATCCTCAGAGTCCCATGTTGCCGGTCATTTTAAGCTATTTAAGAGAAAAGTCAACGGCTAATCCAAAGAAAGCCCGACATTTTTGTCGAAATTAGGACAAGCATGACAATTAAAAGATATGTAATTGTATTTATTGTATTTTTTAAAAATAAGAGGAGATTCTTTCCGACATTTATTGCCGCAAGTAAAAAAAGATTATTTATTAGGATAACAATAAAAATTGGTATTAACCAATTATTTTAAATGTTTAAAATAAAAAATTAATTTGTGGCACAATAAATGCTTTAAGTAATAGGCAAGGAAATTGTCGACTAAAAATAACGGGTATGATTAGCCGGCAACAAAACAACCAAGAAGGTATTAAACCTTTCCTCTTCATTGGGAGGCTCTAACCAAGCCTCCCTTTTCCTTTTTGCAATTCTAAATTTATTTATCCTTGGCATTATTTTTCTTTTGCCGCCAGGCATTTATTCTCTCTTTTATGGTCTTTTCGAAACCGATCTCCCCTGGTTGATAAAATATTTGCTCTTTAATTTCTTCCGGCAAGTATTCTTGCGGGACATAAGCATCGATGTAGTTGTGAGCGTATTTATAATCTTTGCCATAATCAAGTTCTTTCATTAGTTTTGTCGGCGCATTGCGAATGCGTAATGGCACGGGTAAATACCCTTTTGTATTAATTACTTCCTTAACTTTACTGTAACCGACATAAAGCGAATTGCTTTTGGGCGCCACTGCCAGATAAACTGCCGCCTGAGCCAAAGCCAGTTCTCCTTCCGGCAGTCCGATAAAGTGAAAAGCCTGTTGGGTGGCAACGGCGATGATCAGCGCCTGCGGATCGGCATTTCCTATGTCTTCTGAAGCGAAGCGTACCATGCGCCGGGCAATATAAAGAGGATCCTCTCCAGCAGCAATCATCCTTCCCAGCCAATACAGGGCGGCGTCAGGGTCACTGCCTCGTAAACTCTTATGCAAAGCGGAAATTAAATTATAATGCTCTTCGCCATCTTTATCATATAAAAGCGCTTTTTTAAGCAAAGCTTCGCGTGCGAATTCCAGAGAGATAATCCTTTTATCTTTATGCAGGTTTTGCACCATAGATACTATAGCTTCAAGATTATTCAAGGCGCTGCGGGCATCGCCATCAGCTAAAAGAACAATATAACGAAGAGCGTCCGGGTCGATTTTTATAGAAAGCTGTCCGAATCCTTTTTGTTTGTCTTTCAGGGCGCAGTCGACTATAGTCAGTAGATCGTCTTCAGAAAACGGCTTTAAAATCAAAACCCTTGTTCGCGATAGAAGAGGAGCAATTATTTCAAAAGATGGATTCTCAGTAGTCGCGCCAATTAATGTAATCAATCCGCTTTCCACGTAAGGTAAAAAAGCATCCTGTTGAGCTTTGTTGAAACGGTGAATTTCATCAACAAAGAGAATCATCTTTGTCTTTTTTCTTTCCAGCAACTCCTTTGCTTCATCGATTACTGCACGAATTTCTTTTACACCGGAAAGAACGGCGGAAAAACTGACAAATTTTGATTTGGTTTCAGTAGCCAGAATTCTGGCCAAAGTAGTTTTTCCTGAACCGGGAGGCCCCCAGAAGATCATGGAAAAAAGTTTATCTTCTTCGATGGCGCGCCGGAGCAAACAGCCTTCTGCCAGAAGATGCCGCTGGCCGATATATTCGGAAATACTATGCGGTCTCATTCTTTCGGCAAGCGGCGCCGAATCTTTCGTGTCGCCCGCGTTACCCTCACTAAACAAATCTAAGGTCTTCATTTTTGACTCTTCGCTTTTTCAATAATTTCAATCAGGTTGATTACTTTATCTTTGGGCTGGGCACAAGTGAATTGTTCCCACTGCTCGGGCATCAGGTGTTCTTTGAGCAATGCCTCTATGTCAAAAGCCGCCTGCCAACATTGGATAATGCGTGCGCAGGGCAGATCCCCCGATTCCTGAAGACAGTAACCAAACGTCATTTCGTCTCCGAGTTTCGGGCATCGGATTAATTTTGAGTCATGCTGTTTTTTCATTGACTACCAGCTTGGCTAAAAAAAGGAAAGCCGTCAAGAAATTTATTTCCCTGACGGCTTTTGGAAGTCATTTGATATACGAAATTAAGGTTTTGGGAAATCCTTAATGGCGTTCAACGCGCGGTCAATTTCATGATCCGGTAATTCGTAGGCCAGCAGTTTGCCGGACAGATAGGCGTCATAAGCGGCCAGATCAACCAAACCATGACCGGACCAGTTGAAGAGAATAATTTTTTCCTTGCCTTCCTGTTTGGCGCGCATTGCTTCATCTACGACAGCCGCCAGCACATGATTGGTTTCCGGAGCGGGAATAAAACCTTCCGTCCGCGCCCATTTGACGCCGGCATCAAATGTTCTTAGCTGGTCGTAGGCTCTTGGTTCAACGAGTTTTTCTTTGACCAGATGGCTGACAATCGGCGCCATGCCGTGGTAGCGCAAGCCACCGGCATGAATCGGCGCGGGCACATAATCATGACCCAGTGTGTACATGGGCAAAAGGGGAGTTTTTTTGGCCAGATCACCGAAGTCATACGCAAACGGTCCTTTGGTCATACTGGGGCAGGAAGATGGTTCGGCACCGACAATCTTCACCTGTTTACCGTGGATTTTATCGCAGACATACGGCGCTGCGATACCAGCAAAATTACTGCCGCCGCCGCAACAGCCCATGACAACATCAGGATAGATACCGAGCTTCTGCATTTGTTTTTGAGCTTCCAGACCGATAATCGACTGATAAATCAACACATGATTGAGTACGCTGCCTAGAGCGTAGTGGGATTTTATTTTGCTGGTGACCGCGTCTTCGATGGCTTCACTAATCGCAATGCCCAGTGAGCCGGGGGAATCAGGGTATTTGGCCAGAAAATCTCTGCCGGATTGCGTCAGGGTGCTGGGGCTGGAAATGCATTCCGCGCCCCAGGTGTTCATCATCAAGCGCCGGTAGGGTTTTTGTTCATAGCTGACCTTGACCATATAGACGCGGCACTCCAGATCAAACATCTGACAGGCCATAGCCAGGGCACTGCCCCACTGACCGGCTCCGGTTTCCGTGGTGATCCGCTTGGTTCCAGCCACCTTGTTGTAATAGGCCATCGGAATTGCGGCATTGGGTTTATGCGATCCGGCGGGACTGACGCCTTCATGTTTATAATAAATTTTAACCGGACAATTGAGTAGTTTCTCAAAATTATAAGCACGGTAAAGAGGAGACGGCCGCCACAGCAAATATTTTTGCAGAACTTCTTCCGGAATTTTTATCCAGCGTTTATTCGAAGCTTCATGCTCAATAATGTTCATCGGGAAAATTGCCGCCAAATCGTCGGGGGTTACTGGCTGGCTGGTCCCTGGGTGTAGGGGCGGTTTCATCGGTGTAGGCAAATCCGCCATAATGTTATACCATTTTTTTGGTATTTCACGATCTTGCAAAACTACTTTTACCTGTTCCATATTTTTTTCTCCTTATTAATTATTTAAGAATAAGTTTTAAAAAAAAGCCATGGGGCATGATTTATTCCCATGGCATTAATATTATTTCAGAGTCATGGGAAGGAGCTTCCCTGCCCATGCTCTTTTTTATACGAGCTTATGGACAGACATTTAAAGTCTGCCACCACCAATTATTTCTGGAAAAAACTTTCAACCTTTTTTCAGCTCACTTATTCTTTAAAGTATAAAAAATTGTAACACAGCAAATGAATAGATGTCAAGATGAAAATTAGCTTATACCCTTTCTAAAGGAATTACTTTGCATATGATTTCGCGAACGCAAGTATCCTTTCAATAAAGTTTGCCCGCAGGGCGGGATCATTAAGGCGTTCTTCATCTTCCACCGGCTGCAAAGGAAAACGTTCCATGAAGATTTTGGCGAATATGCCCACACCCTCTTTTAAATGTGTATGCTTTTCATTAAAAACTTTAACCTTTTCTATTCCGCAACTAGGCGAATTACTTTTAAAAATAAAACCGCAAAGATCTTCTTTCTCCAGTTGGTTCACTCGTTCAAGCGCCCAATTCACTATCCGACCAGTCATATCTTCTCCTGTGTCGGTTACGATTAACCGTGGAGAATCCGAATTGCCCTTTAGATACATTGATTTTCTGGGAACACCAAGACCGCATTCAACTTCAGGACAAATAGGGACATAGTCTACATATTTTCCCAGAGTATCCTTAAGAACCGTATTAAGTTTGTGTCCGCCGTCATAGCGGACTTTTTCACCCAGCAAACAAGAACTGATACCAACCTTAATTTTCTCCATTAAAATTGCCTTTTTATTAAATTGCTTTGCGAACTAATTATCATTTTTCAGAATAATGCGCCAGGCAGAGCATTTCTGCCAATGAAAATTAATTAATATCAATCATTTCTCCAAAAGGA
Source organism: uncultured delta proteobacterium (assembly GCA_963811325.1). Taxonomy (GTDB): domain Bacteria; phylum Desulfobacterota; class Syntrophia; order Syntrophales; family Smithellaceae; genus Smithella. Next base: position 2,619,515 of record CAWEQT010000001.1, on the reverse strand, counting down.
GAAGATATTTATTGATTTTTGCCGTGATAATCTGATTTAATGCATCCGCTTGTGGAAATTGGAAAGAAAAATCGGTTACATGCCTTCATATTTCCCACAAGAGTTGAAAAATAAAATTTACTGGTGAAACCCGCGATGGAAAAATTACGAAAATTAAAAATATCACCGCCGATCCTTATGTTTGCTGCAATAAATATAGGGCGAAACAGGCAATAACCACCTTATTTTTTTGGAGTAAAGATTATAAAAAATGAAAAAACTTGCATATTTTGACACATCTCATGAGATGCCGCTGGAAATCATAATGTCTGCCGGATTTATCCCATATAAAATTATGGGTGATGTCCACAAATCCAATGACCCGGCGGATAAATATTTATCCAACTTTTTCTGCCCTGCCGCAAAGAGCTGGCTCACTGAAGCTCTGGCTTACTCAAAAGAGTGGGCCGGGATAATTTTCGCGCAGGGGTGCAATAATACAAACAGGCATTATGACATATGGAAGCTTCATGTTGAAACGCCTTTCCTGCACTGGTTCGGCTGCCCATTGCTTGACGGCGACGCCGCTAAGAAATATTACAGGGTTGAACTGCAGAGGCTTATCAGCCACCTTGAAAATAAATTTGATATAAAAATTACATCAGAAAAAATCAGGGAAGCGATTGGCAAATCCAATGAGATAAAGAAAAAGCTGAAAAACCTCTCCGTGCTCAGATCTCAGAAGGACATTCCCAACCGTGATTATCTAGCCGCGATGATAAAATGTCTTACCGACCCCGTGGATGAAGTTTCCGCCTGGCTCGATTCCGAGAAAACAATCTGGAATTCAAGGCCGGCATTTCCATCTGACAAAAAACGTTTTCTGCTAACCGGCAGTGACGTTACGTATATGGAGTGGATGGACACGCTTGACGAATGCGGAATCAGGGTTGTCCGTGATGACCTGTCCATAGGAGAAAGATTTTTCGCGACACTGATCCCCGACAGGGACGACCCACTGGACTCTCTCAAGGAATATTACATGGGTATACCCACGCCTGCGACAAGGCCGACAATTCAGAAGAGACTGGCTTATCTGTATAAAGCTCTCCGGGAGACAGAGGTTGATGGAGTTCTTTCGCAAAATATGAAATTCTGCGAGCCTTATGCCTATGATTCCGTGCCTGTTAATAATGCCCTGAAATCCAAGGGCTACAAGGTTATCCACCTTGAAAGGGACTTTTCTCCGGCTGCCGATCAACAACTCGCAAACAGACTCATGGCCTTTGTTGAAATGATGAATGGAGGAAATAATGGATAAAGTAAAAACTTCCGGTGATAATGCCGGGAAGGTTGTGCTGAAAACCCTGCCCCACTCTAAAGACCTTAAGTGGCCGATGCTGTGGTGGATTGCCATGGAAAAAATATACAGGACCCTGCCCTGGAAAAAGACGGCCTGGACATGCGCCGCTTTCCCGATTGAAATAATGTGGATCTACGATATTTTTCCCGATCATCCTGAAAATATGGCGACAGTGGCTGCCGCCCGCAAACAGTCCCAGCGCCTTATCGAGCATGCCGAGGGAATGGGTTTTTCCCGTGACCTGTGTTCCTACTGCAAGACAAACATTGGCGCTTACGATACAAAAATCAAAAAGACACTCGGGGGAATAAGCAAGCCCGATATAGTGGTTTGCACAAATGCCATCTGCGATACTCACTGGAAATGGTTTCAGATTATGGCCGATAAAATGAATGTCCCGTTTTTTATGTTTGATATTCCAAAATGGGTGAGTGGTACTGATGAGAAAACCATCGAGGGAAATATTGATTACGTAGTGGATCAGTTTTACGACCTGATAGCCTTTGTTGAGAAGCACACGGGCAAAAAGATGAATGAGAAAAGACTGAACAAAATCTTGGGCAGGTCGATGGAACTGACGAACCTGTGGCGCGAGATTTATGAACACAGAAAGTCAGTGCCGTCACCTTACAGCGGAGCCGAAACATCTGCGTCATTTTTTCCCCTCGTGGTTTTGCCGGGTGTTAAAATCGGAATAAAGTTTTTTAAAAAAATTCTTTCTGATATAAAAAGCATCACCGCAAAGGGTGAGGGAACAATGCCCAAGGAAACGGAAAAATACAGGGTGATGTGGGAGGGCATACCTTTCTGGTACAGAATGAGATTCATGTATGACCTTGCGCAAGAAGGCGCTGTCATTGCATTCGAACCTTACACATTTTCATTTGCTCCCCTGAAGAAAAAGTGTCTCACCATGGAAGAGACCTTGCGCGATGTCGCCAAACTAATAATGGATACGCCATACGCCTACAACCTCGAGAGACGGATCGAGAATTTTGAAAAATGGATTGACGAATATAAAATTGACGGTGTCATTCTGCACGAAAACATGTCGTGCAGGCCTTCCAGTGCCGGGATGGTCGATTTAGCGGAGGCCATCATGAAGGACAAGGGTATTCCGGTGCTGATACTCCAGTGTGACATGAACGATCCCAGGGCTTACTCTGAAGGACAGATTAAAACCAGAATAGAAGGATTTATTGAACTTATGGAGGCGAATAAAAAGTAAAATAAAGTTTTCGCTCACCGTTTTCGCAACACCAGACTGCCAACTGAATATCCGGCGCCAAAAGAACAGATTACCCCTATATCGCCCTTTTTCAAATCATCATTATAAAGATGAAAAGCGATAATTGACCCTGCGGATGCTGTGTTTCCGTAACTGTCAAGGACTGTCGGTATCCTTTCTTCCTCGACATCTTCACCAAGGAGTTCTTTGATCACCCTGTTGTTCATGTTGATATTTGCCTGATGAAGCCAGAACCTTTTAATATCACCGGGCTTTAAATCAAGACTTGCCAGATGATCACTGATATGTTTGGCGGCAACCGGACTTACTTCCTTAAAAACAATACGTCCGGACTGATGAAAAAGCTTGTCCCATCCGAAAGAATTCACATCTGTGGCATACGCCATATGTCCGAAATTGGAGCGGATATTATTTGAAAACCGGGTCAGTGCTTTTGTGCTCAGGATTTCGTAACTGCTCGGGCTGGTACAGGTTTCAGAGCGCTCCATTATTATGGCGGTACTGACATCGCCAAAAATGAAATGGCTATCACGATCACAAAAATTTACTTGGGGAGTAACAAGTTCCGGATTGATAGCTAAAACACACTTTGTAGAACCGGACTTTAAGCTGTCATGTGCCCGGTGGAGGCCGAATGTCGCCGCTGAACAAGCAGCCAGCATATCAAATCCGAAACCATTAATACCCAGTTCCTTCTGTATTTCAATGGCAATGGCCGGATATGGCCGCTGAGTATAAGCACAGGCGACAATAACAGCATCAATATCTGCGGCTGTCTTACCGGCGGCAGCCATTGCCTTTTTTGCGGCAAAACCGCCTATCTCTGCCTGATTGCTTAATTCTTCATCTTTTCTTTCGGGAAATTTGGGACGCATGCGCTTGATATCTAAAATACCTTCCCTTGTATATACATATCGTGCTTTTATTCCAGACGTTTTCTCAATGAACCTTGTGCTGGAAGGGTATTTTTCCGCTATTTTTCCTGCGGCTATATCCGATGCGTGATCAGAATTGAACTTTTCCGCATAGGCGTTATAGCTTTCCACCAGTTCCTCATTTGTTATAATATTCGATGGTGTCCAAATCCCCGAACCACTAATAACGATCTTTGGGGATGAATTTTTTATCATATTAAATATTCCTTTAAAAATAACCTGGCTGATTTTTCTGCGCATGGCATACCTGCCATCCGGCTAAAAAGCAATATATTTTGCTTTTGAAAAATATCGTAGTGTCATAACGTTATGGTGTCAGGACTACAATTTATTACCGTCATAATAATATTTTTATCTTGACTTTGAGCGAATGTTTACTCATAAGATGCTCCAAATATTTAAGTTTTCTGGAAGGTTAAGGTGAAAGTAGAAAATGCGCACAGCAGGGATTGATATAGGTTCCATTACGGCGAAGGCGGCGATTTTTGATAGCAGCAAACTCCTTGCTACGAAGATTATTTTTACCGGCTATAACGCTGAATTTGCAGGCCTTAAGGTTTATGAAGAAGTTTTGGGCCAGGCAGGTATTGATAAAAATTCCATAGAAAAAATTGTTTCCACTGGATACGGCCGCAACAGTGTGAACTTTGCCGACAGATCCTATACGGAAATCATGTGTCATGCAACCGGAGCTCATTTTCTGAATCCGCATATTCGTTCCATCATTGATATCGGCGGACAGGATAGCAAGGCCATTCTCCTCGACGATAAAGGCAAGGTAAAAAACTTTATCATGAATGATAAATGCGCCGCCGGAACAGGACGTTTTTTGGAAGTTATGGCCAGGGCGATGGAAGTCAATCTGGATGACTTCGGAGCTGTGTCGATAAAATCGAAACAGCCATCCAAAATAAGCAGTCTATGCACCGTATTTGCGGAATCGGAAGTCATTTCCCTGATTGCGAAGGGGGAACAAAGGCAGGATATTATTGCCGGAATTCATGAATCTATTGCCGCCAGGGTTTCATCTATGGTTGGTCGTGTCGGGTTGCAGGAACCGGTCATGATAACAGGAGGAGTCGCCCGGAATGTCGGGGTTATCCATGCCCTTGAAAAAAAACTGGGAATGAAAATCGAAGTGTCGCCCTATGCTCAGGAAAACGGTGCCATAGGCGCCGCCATTCTTGCCGCTTCATTATAATCTGTACACCGATTTTAAAAGAGAAATTTTTTATCGGATAAAAATGCCAACAGATCATGATTTTATGAAAATAGCGTTGGAAGAAGCGCAAGGAGCATACTGCCGCGGCGAAGTGCCCGTGGGAGCGGTATTGGTGCGGGAAGGCAATATTCTGGCGCGGGCGCATAACTCGCCGATTATGAGAAATGACCCTTCGGCGCATGCGGAGATGCTGGCATTAAGGCAGGCGGGGGAAAAATTTGGCAATTACCGGCTTACAGGCGCGGAGCTTTACGTTACGCTGGAACCATGTGTTATGTGCGCAGGCGCCATTGTTCAGGCCAGACTTTCGCGCGTAATTTTCGGGGCGCGCGATCCGAAATGCGGCGCTGTGATTTCATTATATAATGTTTTGGCTGATGAAAGGCTAAATCATCAGGTGGAAATAACTGAAGGAATATTGCCCGAAGAATGCGGGGAAATTATCAGTAGATTTTTTCAGCAAAAGAGAGTAACATCCCCTCCGCTTCGGCGACTTGATTGAATACGGAGAGGTACCGAAGTGGTCGTAACGGGATCGACTCGAAATCGATTTGGGGGCCACAAGCTCCCACGGGGGTTCGAATCCCCCTCTCTCCGCCATAATATATTTTAGCTATAATTTAATAGCTGTAATTTCCGTCATAAATGACCTTCAGGTTACGAAGGCGGAAATCCATGATTTTAGAACGTTCCATTGTTTGTTTGCTGATTAGAGAATAAGTTTTTCACGGAGAGATGTCCGAGCGGCCGAAGGAGCACGACTGGAAATCGTGTGTATGCCCACAAAGGTGTACCGCGGGTTCAAATCCCGCTCTCTCCGCCATCTTCCTTTTTAAACCCAACAAGCGATATGCGTTCAAAGAAATTAATTAGAATTTAAAAGCACACCGCTATTTTTCAAATCCAACGTTTTTGAGATTTATTGGATTTCCATTTAGTAATCTTCTGTAAAAACAACAACATCGTTTGTCAAAACTCAATGTAAAAAATTTGAGTTGATTCCTGTCCATTTATCTATTAAAAGCCACGATGAAGCTTATTTTATATAGTGTGGCCGGGTCCCGCGCAACGGAGGCTTGTGAACCCCGTCAGGTCCGGAAGGAAGCAGCGGCAGCAATGACCGCCATGTGTTGCGGTAAACCCGGTCACCAGTATACCCATCCGCTTGCTTCGGCTAACTTTGTTGGCATCGTCGTCGGCTTCCTCAACGTATTGATAATACGCCTGCGGAGCCTCCTCCTTGCCGCCTCGTTATCCTTTGCTACCGAATGAGTATGGCTTTCCGCAACTTTGCAGTAATTTAGGAGTTCAGTTGGAATACCAGGTATTAGCCCGAAAATTCAGACCGCAATCTTTTGAAGAAGTTGCCGGTCAGGAACCTGTTGTCAAAACTTTGCGCAATTCCATCGGCCAGGGTCGTGTGGCGCACGCGTTTCTTTTCAGCGGTCCGCGGGGCGTCGGGAAAACTTCTGTTGCCAGAATTCTGGCCAAAGCGCTCAATTGTGAAAAAGGACCAACGGCCACTCCCTGTAATATCTGCTCAAATTGCCTTGGGATAACCAACGGCTCCTCGCTGGATGTGCGGGAAATTGACGGCGCTTCCAATCGCGGCATTGATGAAATCAGGGATCTGCGGGAGAATGTGAAATTTGCCCCGGCCTCGTCCAAATACAAAATTTATATTATTGATGAAGTGCACATGCTGACCGATCCGGCTTTCAATGCTCTTTTGAAAACTCTGGAAGAACCACCGGCGCATGTTATTTTTATTTTTGCTACAACTGAAAGTCATAAAATTCCCGCAACCATTCTTTCGCGCTGCCAGTGCTATGATTTTCGCAGAATATCTCTCAAAGAGATAATCGCGAATCTGGGCCTTGTTGCCGCCAAGGAAAAAATTAAAATCAGCCCTATTGCTCTTTCCTGGATTGCCGAAGCGGGCGACGGAAGTATGCGCGATGCGCAAAGTGTTTTTGATCAGGTCATTTCCTATGCCGGACTGGATATCAAAGATGATGACGTGGAAGAAAGTTTAGGACTGGCCGACCGGAAATATCTTTTCCGTCTATCCGATGCTGTCTTGCGGCAGGATGCCGGCGCGTGCCTGATTATTCTCGAAGAAGCGTATCTGGCCGGAATAGACATGAAGCACTTTTATCAAATATTGCTGAAGCATTTTAGAAATCTGCTTCTGGTTAAAATTGCCGCCGGCGGCAGTTCTTCATTTGATATCGCGCCTGAACAAATTGAAAATCTGAAAAATCAGGTACAGAAAATATCACGCGAAACCCTGCAGCGCTATATGGAAATTCTGATTGCGGAAGAGGGAAGCTTTCGCCGCAGTCAGGAATCGCGAATGAAACTAGAAACCGTAATTGTCAAAATGGCTTACCTGGAGCCGATAATTCCCCTTGGTGAAATTCTTTCGACAATTGAAAACATCGAACAAAAACTGCTCGGGGGATTACCGGCTGAAACCCTGAATGCCGCGCCGCGAGTTTCAGAAAATAAATCCGTATACGAAACACCGTTAAATTCAAATGTGGAAACAAGCGTTATTGATGATTCAAACAAAGGAAATAAGTCCCTCGGTTCGAATAACGATGTACTGGACTTGAATGCGCTGTGTGACAATTTTAAAAAATTTATCAAGAAAGAAAGCGCTATTCTGGGGGCAAAAATTGATTCCGCTGAGATTTTAAGTTACGAAAATGATTGCCTGACAATGAGCTTTCCGAAAAGCAACATTTTTATAGAGGAGATTAAAACAAAGCAAAAGGAAAAACTGGAAAATATTGCCCACGAATTTTTCCAGAAAAATGTGACGATAAAAATTGAAATATTAAGCGCGGAAAATGGCAGCGCGAACGAAAATAACGGGAGAAGTCAGGCGAGTATTATAAACGATATAAAACGTGAAGCAATGAGTCAGCCGCTTTTAAGGAAAGTAATGGATGAACTTTCCGATGCCAAAGTAGTAGACATTATAGTGCGGACGGAAAAAAATTGAGGCATCGTAAAAAGCAGATCAATTCGTGAAAACTTGAGGAGGATAAAAAAAGTGCAAAATTTTAATACCATTATGAAGCAGGCAAAAAAGATGCAGGAGCGCATGGGGCAACTGCAAAAAGAACTGGAGACGAAAACCGTCGAAGCCGATGCTGGAGGCGGTATGGTGCGTGTTGTAGTGAACGGCAAATATGAAATTGTATCATTAAAAATTGAAAAGGAAGTTGTTAATCCTGAAGATATAGAAATGTTACAGGATTTAATTATTGCCGTGGTTAATGAGGGAATACGTAAATCGCAGGAAATGGCTTCCTCGGAAATGGTGAAAATTACAGGAGGATTGAATATCCCCGGTCTATAAAGCCGTTTTAAATCAAAGATGATTTTGAGCTGGCAACGAAGCCAATAAAGATAGTGCTTTGATTTATAATCGGCGTAAGGTTTATTTATGAAAGCATATGCACAACCTATAAAAAAGCTTATTTCCGAGTTGGGCAAGCTTCCCGGTATTGGCGAAAAAACAGCCGCGAGGCTGGCAAATTATATTTTGCGTTCCACGGAAGATGATGTAAAAAAACTCGCGGAAAGCATTATTGAAGTAAAAAGAAAAATCAAGCTTTGCCGGACTTGTCTGAATCTGACGGAGGAGGATACCTGCTACATTTGCCGCGATACAACAAGAGATAAAGAAGTGATTTGTGTTGTGGAAGATCCTGATGCCCTGGCGGCGATTGAAGAAAGCGGGGGATTTCGGGGAACTTATCATGTTTTGCACGGCGTTCTGGCTCCTTTGGATGGAATCGGGCCGGATAATCTGCGGTTAGGTGAGCTTGTCCAGCGGATTAACGAAGGCAATGTCAAAGAAATAATCATAGCCACAAATACTAATGTTCAGGGTGAAACAACCGCATTGCTGCTTACCCGGATGTTCAAAGAAAAAAATATCAAGTTGACGCGCATCGCTATGGGTATGCCGATGGGCGGAGATTTGAAATATATAGATAAGATGACGATTTCCAAGTCACTGGAATTTAGGCGCAGCATGTAATGCCATTGCGTATGCTTTGGCTAACTTTGTTGGCAGCGTCGTCGGCTTCCTTAACGTATTAGTACAATGCGCCTGCGGAGCCTCCTCCTTGCCGCCTCGTTATCCTTTGCATGCTTAACGGCGTAAGATTCCCTAGGGGAAATGTTTATGAATGTGGAAATTAAAACCAAAACAAATTTACGGCGGATTAACGTCAAGCGTGTTACCAAAACGGTAAAAAAACTTTTTATCGAAGCCAATACAATTTTGGGTGAAGATGTTGTTGAAGCTCTGCATCAGGCGCTTTCCCGGGAAGAATCAGAAACCGGCAGACAGGTATTACGTAAAATAATTGAAAACGCGGATATCGCCCGCCGCAAAAAAATGCCGATTTGTCAGGATACCGGTTTGGCGATTGTTTTTGTGGAAATCGGGCAGGATGTTCATATCGTCGGCGGAGCCATGCACGCGGCGATTGAAGAAGGTATAAGACAGGCTTACGAAGAAGGCTATTTGCGTAAATCCGTCTGCGATCCTCTCACAAGAAAAAACACGACAGACAATTTACCAGCCATAATTCATGTTGATATTGTTTCCGGTAACCGTTTGAGAATCATCGCCATGCCTAAAGGTGGCGGCAGTGAAAACGTAAGTGCCGTGAAAATGCATACACCTGCTGCGGGAATTGATGGAATCAAAAAATTCGTTTGCGAAACGGTTAACAGAGCCGGCGCCAATCCCTGTCCGCCGGTAATAGTTGGAGTAGGCATCGGCGGATCGCTGGAGCAGGCGTGTGTTATGGCTAAAAAAGCTCTTTTGAGGCCGGTGGGTGAAGCTAACAGAATTGATGAACGCGTGGAGCAACTGGAGAGAGAACTTTATCAGAGCATTAACAATCTGGGTATTGGTCCCGCAGGATTTGGTGGACGGGTTACCGCTCTGGCAGTGCATGTTGAGATGATGCCCTGTCATATAGCTTCTCTGCCTGTTGCGGTGAACATACAGTGTCACGTAGCGCGACACAAAGAGACGACTTTGTGAAAAACCCCATATGTTGCGTTGCGCTTCGGTCTTGTGGCGTATGCGAAAAATACGCCTCGCTTCTCAGCTCTCGAGAGGCCTTGCCTCTGGAGCTTTTGACAAAGCCGTAATAAGTGTCATTCCCGCGAAGGCGGAAATCAAGGAATTTAAATGGGCACGACACGAAAAATGAAAACGTCACTGACTAATGAAATTATTGAGTCGCTTCATGCCGGCGACATGGTTTTGTTGAGCGGCGAAGTTTATACCGCCCGCGACGTTGCTCACAGGCGTTTGTACGAATCTCTTATCAAAGGTGAAAAGCTCCCTTTTGATTTGTCGAAAGCGGTTTTGTTTTACGCGGCTCCGACACCGGCCTCGCCGGGGAAAATAATTGGTTCTATCGGTCCGACAACCAGTTATCGCATGGATTTCTTCACTCCGAAATTGATCGAAAACGGTCTTAGGGGAATGATTGGCAAGGGCAATCGTTCGCCTGACGTGGTGGAAGTGATCAAGCAATACAAAGCAGTTTATTTCGGCGCGATTGGCGGCATCGCCGCCCTGATGTCCCGGTGCGTAAAAAAAGTGGAACCGGTTGCCTATGAAGATTTGGGGCCGGAGGCGATTAGAAAACTGATGGTCATAGATTTTCCGCTCGTAGTAATTAACGATTTTCAGGGCAAAGATTTGTATCTTTCCGAACAGCAAAAATGGCGTATCACATCAATATAACAATTATTTCTTATAAATGTGAAAATATATTGACGGGAAATCGCTTCTATATTATGAATGATAGTCATTTTTTGTAATGTTAATAAGGAGACTAAAATAAATGATAGAAGTTAGATGGCATGGACGTGGCGGTCAGGGAGCGGTGACGTCGGTGGAATTGCTGGCTGTAGCGGCAATCGCCGCCGGAAAATACGCTCAGGGTTTCCCCAGTTTCGGTCCGGAAAGAAGAGGAGCACCTGTTGCCGCGTTTACCCGTATTGACGATAACAAAATCAATGTCCGTTCGGGCATATATGAACCAGATGTCGTGCTGGTTCTGGATTCCAGTTTGATAGGCCTGGTCAATGTTACCGACGGTTTAAAACCGAACGGCAAATTAATTGTCAACACGTCGAAAACGCCGGACGAAATTCGTAAAGAGCTGAATTTCAGCGGCACGGTGGCTACTGTTGACGGCACAGGCATCGCGCGCAAGGAAATGGGCGTGCCCATTGCCAACACCACGATGATCGGCGCGTTGTTAAAAGTAATAGGAGTCATGGAACTAGACGCCATGAAAGAAGCAGTAGAGCATCGATTCGGCAGAATCGCCCAGAAGAATCTGAACGCGATGAAACGGGCTTATGACGAAATTAAAATAAGTAAATAAGGGGTATATCCAAATGGCATTGAAAACATGGAGGGAGCTTCCCACAGGCTGTGTTGTTTTTGAGCCGGGCAGCGCCAGTGAATATCATACGGGAAGTTGGCGGTCGCAAAGGCCCGTTTGGAACAATCAGAAATGTATTAAATGCGGCATCTGCTATGTATATTGTCCTGAAGGCTGCGTGCAGCAGAGCGAGGACGGTTTTTTCCAGGCAGACATGGATTATTGTAAGGGCTGTGGCATTTGCGCGCATGAATGCTGGCCCCGCGCTATAACAATGGTGGAGGAAGGATAACATGGCAAAGCGCATTGGAATGGAAATAGCAGTTGCCGTGGCGGAAGCAGTGGGTCTGTGCGATATTGATATGGCGGCCGTTTATCCCATTACGCCCCAGTCGCATATTGCCGAGCATCTCTCCGATCTTGTGGCAGATGGTAAAATTAATGCAGAATTTGTGACGGTGGAATCGGAACATTCGGCCATGAGCGCAGTTATCGGCGCGTCTGGAACCGGAGCCCGTTCTTATACAGCGACCAGTTCGCAGGGATTGATGCTGATGCATGAATTGCTGCCTATCGCATCAGCGATGCGGTTGCCGATAACCATGGCTATAGCCAACCGTGCGGTTTCCGGTCCCTTAAATATTTTAAATGATCATTCCGATATTATGCCTCAGCGCGATTCCGGCTGGATTTCCATTTTTGTGGAAAACGGGCAGGAAGCCATTGACATGTCTATCATTGCTTTCAAAATCGCCGAGCATAAAGATGTGATGCTGCCGGTAAATATTAATATTGATGGCTTTCAATTAACACACATGGTGGAACCTATGGAAATGCCCACGCAGGAAGAGGTGAATAAATTTCTGCCGCCATTTGTTCCGCATGCGACATTGCACCCCTCAAAGCCTGTAACCATGGGCGCCTTTGCCATGTCCGATTATTTTACAGAAATCATGAAGGCCAAAGATGAAGCCATTAAGAATTCCAAAAAAGTCATTCTGGAAGTTTGGGACGAGTGGGCCAAAATGTTTGGCCGCAGTTACAAACCGGTGGAAACTTACAAGGCCGAAGACGCGGAATTTCTGATCCTGACGATGGGCTCAATGGGCGAGACAGCTCAGATGGCAATTGTCGAGCTTCGCGCCAAAGGAATCAAAGCAGGTCTGGTAAAGTTGAGATTATGGCGTCCCTTTCCGTTTGAGGAAATTAAAGCCGCGGTGAAAAACGCGAAGAAACTGATTGTGACTGACCGCGCCGTCTCTTTTGGCGGTCCCGGCGGTCCTGTATTTTCCGAGATCAAATCGGCTTTATATGCCGAGGCTCGCCGCCCCGAGATTTACGATTATATTTACGGACTGGGCGGACGCGATGTTCCGGTAAGTGATTTTATAGGCATGTTTGAAAAAGTTCTGGCGGATACCGGTAATAAAAAGGTGGACACCTATGAATTTTGGGGAGTGAGAGAATAATGAATATCGTAGAAAATTTTGATTTATATGCCCCGCGTCTGATTAATAAAAAAGAATTGTTATCTTCCGGTCACCGCGCCTGTTCCGGCTGCGCCGAAGTGCTGGCCGTACGGATGATGTGCAAAGCGCTTAGTGAAAACACCGTAATTGCTTCAGCGACCGGTTGCATGGAAATCATATCGAGTATGTTTCCAACCACCGCCTGGCAGCTTCCCTGGATTCATGTCGCTTTTGAAAATGCCGCTGCAGTGGCATCCGGAGTGGAAGCGGGCCTCAAAGCTCTGCGCAAAAAAGGCAAAATTGACGATCTTTATGTCAAGGTTGTCGGCATGGCCGGTGACGGCGGCACTATGGACATCGGATTTCAGGCTCTTTCCGGTGCGATGGAACGAGGCCATGACATGATTTTCGTCTGCTTTGATAACGAAGCATACATGAACACGGGCATACAGCGCTCCAGCGGGACGCCGATGGGCGCGTCCACCACCACCGCTCCGGCGGGAAAAGTCAGTTTCGGACAGAAAACATGGAAAAAGAATTTGCCGGAAATAATGGTTGCCCATGAGATACCTTATGTAGCCACCGCCTGCCCCAGCTATCCGCTGGATTTCATCCGCAAGGTCGAAAAGGCTAAAAGCATCAAAGGGCCTTCTTATATTCACTGTTTGTCCGTATGTCCGACAGGTTGGCGCTGTCCCTCGCATATGGCAATTTCCATGGGGCGCCTGGCTGTGGAAACGGGAGTGTTTCCATTGTATGAAGTGGAAAACGGGCATTATCGTCTTTCTCCGGATATGCCGAAAAAACTCAAACCGATTAAAGATTATTTCAAGGGGCAGGGACGTTTCCGCCACCTGAGCGCCGCCGAAATTGATACAATTCAGGAAAAAGTAACCACTGAATTTAAGAAACTGACGGAAAAAGCAAAATTTCTTAAGATAGGCAATGAGTAAAAGAGAGATTTGAAAGAATACTGAGGTGAAAAAAGCATGACGAAAGCTAGCAACATTGCAGCAACAACAAAAAAAATCGTTAAAAAACTCGGCCGCGATAAAAGCGCTTTGATTGCCGTGTTACAGGATATTCAAGGGGCTTTCAATTATCTTCCCAAAGACGCCCTGAAGGCCGCGGGAAAATTGCTGGGCATTCCCTTTAGCCGTGTTTACGAAGTCGCCACGTTTTACAACGCCTTCAGTCTTAAACCGCGCGGCGAGCATATTGTAAAAATCTGCATGGGAACGGCCTGTCACGTACGCGGCGCGGCTTCCATTCAGGATAAAATGGAGCGAACTCTGGGCATTAAACCGGGCGAGACGACTTCCGACCATAAATTTTCTCTGGAAACCGTCAATTGCGTGGGCGCGTGCGCGTTAGGTCCCGTTGTGGTTATAGACACGGAATATCACGGCCAGATGACGATGAACAAAGTTGATAAAATTATCGGCAAGCTCAAAGAAGAGGGGGCGCAGCAATCATGATAAAAATACCCAACGCACAGGTCTTGCGCCAAGTTCAGGAAGACCTGAAAAAGAACTATGATCCGAACAAGAAACTGGTCACGATCTGTGCCGGCACCGGCTGTCGCGGTTACGGCTGCATCAAAGTCAAGGAAGAACTGGAAGCCGAAATTAAGAAACAAAATATCAATGTGGAAGTCCGCGCAACCGGTTGTTTCGGTTTCTGTGAAAAAGGTCCTTTAGTCGTTGTCCATCCGCAGAAGATTTTTTATCAGCGGGTTAAAGAAAATGATGTCACTGATATTGTGACTAAAACTGTAATGCAGGACGAAATCATCGAAAAACTTCTCTACCGTGATCCGATAAGCTCCGAGACGGTGATGAAAGAAGAGGACGTGCCCTTCTACAAAAAACAGAAACGTTTGGTTTTCGGTTCCAACGGAATTATCGATCCCACGCTGATCGAATCATATCTGACCATTGGCGGCTACACCGCTCTGGCCAAAGCTTTGAGTGAAATGAGTCCGGAAAGGGTTATTGATGAAGTTAAAAAGGCTGCTCTCCGCGGACGCGGCGGCGGCGGATTTATGGCCGCAACAAAATGGGAAGGCTGCCGCAAGGCGCACGGTTCGCCCAAATACGTCATTGCCAATGGCGACGAGGGAGACCCCGGAGCCTATATGGATCGCTCTCTTATGGAAGGCAATCCCCACAGTGTCGTAGAGGGTATGATTATCGGCGCTTATGCAATAGGTGCTTCTCAAGGATATATCTATGTGCGCAACGAATATCCGCTGGCGGTTGTTCATCTGACGATGGCCATCGAGAGCGCCAGAGAAGCCGGCCTATTGGGAAAAAATATTCTGGGAAGCAACTTCAGTTTTGATATTTCCATCAACAAGGGCGGAGGAGCTTTTGTCTGCGGCGAATCTTCTGCGCTTTTTGCCTCTATCGAAGGACGCACCGGCGAACCACGCGCCAAATACGTTCACGCCGTGGAAAAGGGTCTATGGGACAAACCTACCGTGCTCAACAACGTGGAGACATGGGCCAACGTTCCATTGATTATCAACAGCGGCGCCGACTGGTATGTCTCAATCGGCACCGAAAAAAGCAAAGGAACCAAGATATTCTCGCTTGTGGGCAAGATCAACAACACGGGACTTGTGGAAGTTCCCATGGGCATGAAACTACGCGAAATTATCTATGATATCGGCGGTGGCATTCCCAACAGCAGGAAATTCAAGGCCGTGCAGACCGGCGGACCGTCGGGCGGCTGTATTCCGGAGAACCTGCTCGATTTGCCGGTGGATTTCGATAAACTCTATGAAGTTGGTTCCATGATGGGTTCCGGTGGCATGATCGTCATGGACGACCGCTCCTGTATGGTTGATGTGGCAAAATATTTTCTAGCTTTTTTGCAGGAAGAATCCTGCGGCAAGTGCGTTCCCTGCCGTGAAGGCGTCCGCCGCATGAGAGAAATTTTCGAAGACATCTGCGCGGGCAAAGGTCAGGTAGGCGATATAGAGCTTCTGGAAACCATGTCTCAGGCGATTTCCGACGGCTCGCTTTGCGCGTTGGGCGGAAGCGCTCCCAATCCGGTGCTCAGCACCATCAAATATTTTCGGGAAGAGTATGACGCGCATATTAAAGATCACCGCTGTCCGGCAGGTGTCTGCAAAGCGCTCATTACCTACAGCATTGATCCGGAAAAGTGCACCGGCTGCGGCATGTGTATTAAAGTATGTCCTACGCAGGCAACCAGTGGCGAGAAGAAGAATGTCCATACAATTGATGATAACAAATGCACCCGTTGCGGCGCTTGTATCGAAAGCTGCAAGTTTGAAGCAATCAACGTGAAATAGAGGTAGGACAAATCATGGTAAATTTGACTGTTGACGGAAAAAATATATCGACGCCGAAAGGCACGGCACTGCTGGAAGCAATACGCAAAGCAGGCATTTCGATTCCCACCCTGTGCGCTCATGAAGTCGTTTCGCGTTCCGGCGCTTGCAGACTTTGCATAGTGGAAATTAAAAAAGGAAATCGAACCAGAATTGTCACATCTTGTCTTTATGCCGCCGAAGAAGGCCTGATTGTAGATACCAAAAGTGAGAGGGTGCTAAATGTCCGCCGTCTGGTTATGGAATTGTTGCTGGCACGCTGTCCCGAATCCGATGTGCTGCAGAAGCTGGCTAAAGAAATAGGCGTCAAGCCGCAGACCAGGTTTGTCGCCGATTCCGATAAAGGCAAATGTATTTTGTGCCGTTCCTGCGTGCGCGTTTGCGAAGAAGTTGTCGGCGTGAGCGCCATCTGTCTTTTTGCCCGCGGTTCTCATAAAACCGTCGGCACTCCATATAATGAAAAATCGGACGTCTGCATCGGCTGCGGCGCGTGCGTCTATGTTTGCCCCACCAATCATATTGAAATGACCTCGACCGGCGACAAACGTAAAATATGGGGGCGCACCTTCAAGATGCAGACCTGCGATAGGTGCGGCAAATATTTTGCGCCGGTGGATCAATTAAAATTCATCAGCAAAAAAACAGGAGTTCCCTTAAACGAACTGACAGTTTGCACGGAATGCCGGTAAAAATCATTTGCCCGAAAGCTTTGGGCCTATAGAATAGATGTGCTCTTAATCCCGATGCAATCTGGATTTAAGTCTAAGACTTTTTCCTGTTCGTTGGCTAATTTTGTTGGCTGAGTCGTTGGCTTCCGAAACGTATTAGTAATACGCCTGCCCAAGCCTCCGCCTGGCCGCCTCGTTATCCTTTGAATGCAAAATGATATCAGCTTAATTCTAGGTGAGTTCATTTCTTGCGTCAAGAACTTTGACGCGATGACGTTTTATAAAAACAACCTAAAACTATAAATTTAAAACCATACAGATAAAAAGGGTGAAAAATTTATGTGGCAGTATAAAGTCGTTTCTCCAGAAGAAGTTCTTTCTAAAATCGAACCAGGCATGGCCATTTTCCTTGGTACGGGCATGGCGGAACCGCGGACGCTGGTTAAACATCTTATGGCTTCAGGAGAACCGAATCTACAGGATCTGGAATTGATTCAATTGCTGAGTATAGGGGATACGATACCCATTGATGAAAGGTATTCGCGGAAATTCCGGCTGAAGACATTTTTTTCCGGTTGGATTGCTTCTGAGGCTATCAGCGCGGGCAGAGTTGATCTTATTCCCAGCAGATTTTCACGGATACCCGGGCTATTCAAATCCGGAGCCATCCACATTGACGCGACCTTCATTCAGATATCACCACCGGATGACAACGGTTACGCCTGTCTACTCGGAGTGGATGTGGAAAGGCAGGCCATGGAGGCGGCAAATCTAGTCGTTGGTGAAGTTAACGCTTATGCTCCCCGAATCATGGGTGACACTCTGGTTCACATGGATGAATTCAACTATTTTGTCGAGTCGACGGAATCACCGCTTTATATACCCCGTTGGCCGGTGCAAGATGTTTTTCTGAGAATAGCCGCAAACATTGCAAATGTGATTGAAGACGGAAGTTGTATATCTCTCGGTATAGGACCTCTCTACGAAGCCCTGTCCGTACAATTGGTCACGAAAAAGAACTTAGGTATTCATTCGCCTTTTTTCACCGATTCCCTGATGGACCTTGTTAAGAGCGGCGCCGTGACTAACCGGTACAAAGGAGTCTTTCGCGGCAAATGCTCTACATCTTATCTGTTGGGCAGCGAAAAATTAATGCGCTGGCTTGATCGCAATCCGCTTGTCGACTTTCAGCCGGAAGACGTGATTATGGATTCGAAGGTAATTGGCAGCAATGATAAGATGATGGCTATTATTCCGGCAAGAAAAATTGACTTGACGGGAAATGTCGCCCTGCACACAGGCAAGGGAAATTTCACCGCCGGTCCGGGAAATGTGCAGGAACTTTTTATGGGCGCATCGCTTTCGAAAAAAGGCCGGACAATTTTTGGCCTTCCCAGCCGCAACATTAAAGGCATGCCGAATATTGTTTTGTCTGTTGATAACCTGCCCTTTCAGTTCACCAATCGTGAATCCATGGATTTGGTTGTGACGGAATATGGAGTTGCCTATCTCATGGGAAAGACCATGCGGGAGCGCGCGCAAGCACTAATTGACATCGCGCATCCCGATGACCGAGCGGAACTGGTTAGACAGGCCAAAGAAGCAAAATTACTTTACGCCGACCAGATTTATTTCCCCGAATCAGGATCTCTTTACCCCTCCAAGGTATGCTGTTCCCATGAATTTAAAAACGGTCTGAAGGTTTTTTTCCGGCCGATTAAACCTTCAGATGAAGATATGATGCGCCTTTTATTTTACCGATTTTCGGATCAGGCGGTCTATTCCCGGTACTTCACTTCCATAAAGACAATGCCCCATAAAAAAATGCAGGAATATGTTAATGTGAATTACAATCTGATAATGTCTATTGTAGGAATTATCGAGGATTCGGGTACCGAAAAAATCATTGCCGAGGCACGTTACGCCCGGACGAAGCAGGATAGTTTTGCCGACACGGCATTTATTGTTGATGAAAAGTATCATAACAAAGGAATTGCTTCGTATCTTTTTGAATTGTTGATTCGCACAGCCCGCGAAGAGGGAGTAAAGGGATTTACTGCCGATGTGTTGGCGACCAATAAAGCAATGTTGAAGGTGTATGAAAAATCGCCCTTCCCTGTTCAGACTGTTCTGTCCAGAGGCATCTATGAATTAACAATACCCTTCACCAATATATCTGATTTGAAGGAAAAAGATTAAAATCTATATGGCAACTATTATCGCGAAGCACGGCATATAATTATTTACGCATGTGTCACGGTAATTTTACGGCGGGAATCCGATAACATTTCAACTGCCAGAGCAATAATAAAATGCCGTGCCGTTTTTGATTACAGCCATGCTTTTTGTAAACTTTTTTTATTTTCGATTAACAACCGCATATAATCCATTTCCAGGCCTATCATTTCCGTGTCTCTGCGGCGCAGCCATTCGGAAAGCCAGGCAAAGCGAAGAGCGACAGTAAATTCCACCAGATATTCCCAGCTTATTTTGGAGATAATTTTGGCCATCTTCATATCGGAAATAAAACATTTAACAAGCTCACCCGTGAGGCCTTGAGGATCTTCAACTCCGATACAGCCGATTAAGTTAGCTGCGTCATAAATTTCCCTTTTGCAACCCGAAAATTCCCAATCAATTACACATTTAATATCATCAGCAGACCAGACAACATTCATCGGATGATAATCACCGTGACAAAAGGCAACAGGCAGTTTTTCATAAGCGGGCATAAAATCTTTTTCCAGAAAACTGGCAATATCGTTAATCTCACCTTTGATGTTTTTGTTGTAATGATTAATTTCTCGGATTAATTTGTATATATAATTTTTGAGCGAGAAAACCTTGCGAGAATCAGCTAAAGGCAGGTTTTTCGATTTACGGCGCAACTCGATGAGAAGAGCGGCCAGCGCGCGGCCGCGCCATTTTTCATACATGTATTTTTGCCGGTCAAGCGAGACGCCCTGCACGAAAGGAATCATTTGCCAGAAATTGTTTTTATACTTGACGACATATTCCCCTTTTTCATCAGCTAAATATGGCTGAATATGCACGAGGTTTTTCTTCGATAAAAAATCAACAGTCGCGGCGATCTGCCGTTTAAGCTCAAGGGATCTCGGGGGCGCCTGCTCCAGCACAAAAAAACTGCCGTTTCTATCTTCCAGAACAACGCGAAAAACCGAACGCTCGGGACTTCCCTGGACAGAAATATTATAATTTAATTTTTTAAGGCGCACCCGCCATAGCCCGGCAACGGCTTTCAAAGTTTCTTTACTGAATAAAGGAGTTTCCGCTCTGGCGTGAATGTACGTTTTTTTATTTTTATGGATTACGCGGGCCGCGTAGATAAGGCCTTCGGCGCATTTATTCCCGGCTATGAAAACATTTTCCGCGTTTCCCCATTCAAGCGTGAGATCGCAGCCATTGGGACATTCCTGACAGATTAAGTTTTCCATATTCTTATATCAATTCTAAAGGAAGTTTTCGCCATATTGGCAAAACTTCTCAGCAATGTAAGATTTTATTTATTATGCGCTTCCGGTCAAAATGCTATTTTTATTGGCAACATAACACGGCGTATCCCTGGGCTATTGAAAGTGTTTCGGCTACCACTGCATAGTGCCTGATTGTTCAACTTACCAATTCTGTTACGCTGCTCTTACGTAATTAGAGTTTTAGAAATAAATCTTGGCGAAATCCCGCATCAAGTACGGGATAAACTCCAAATAAGTGATTACAAATGTTTGAGCCGAAGGTGAGTTTTGTAATCGCCTGAAAGCATAAGCCTAGCAGTAAGGGTACCTGCAATTCCTTCATCGATTTTGCTTGTTTCAGATAAGCGTCTCGGTATTAGAAACTTCTTTCGAATAATTCCTTAATTGCTTTTTTCCCGCCGGTTTCAAGGAAGCGCGTACCGGTTCCGGTGAAATGAGGTTGGCTGATTACCGGTTCATTTCCTTTTTTGCATTCCATCCAGTCAAGACGGTTCCAGATGAACCAAGAGTTACATTTTTGATCAAATACATGCAATGGCTTATTGCAGATCTTGCTGAATTCGGCTCCCCAGCCGGTGCCTCCTTTAACAGTCTTGTCTTCCAATATCTCTCCAATGACAAATATTTCCTGACCATTATTGATCTGATACCAGATGCTTTGCAGAATTTTACGGAATGTTGGGTTATCCGTATAACGCCGATTCATTAATCTGGAAACATATTCCAGACTGATATCCCCGTTTTTCAATTCTTCGTGATTAAGAACACGTAAACCCTGTGTCCGGACTATAATATGTCCGGGAAACGTAAAATTAATTTCTTCAATTCCCATTTGTTCAGCATTGATGCCAAATTCCGTTTCTGCCCCCTGAGCACCGCCGCTGAAAAGAATACAATCTTCTTTTTTCATACCGATTATTTCTCTTATTCCTTTTATTTATGTATAAAATGTACTCATCGTCATGAGTGTATAATTATAAATAATATACATATCAAGGGAGTCAATTAATTGCTAATAATTTGAATAATATATAAAATATGGCTTGAATTATTTGACTTTGAGTAATCCGTTACGGTTCTATTTAAGTTAATGTTCCTATTGATTTAACTGGTGCCCCTGGCGTGAGTCGAACACGCGGCCCACGGATTAGGAATTCTAAAAATATAAAACTTTAACCCCTTGATCTAAGGTCTGATTTCCCGTAATTATTAAAAAATAAACAAATAATCTATTCTGCATATTTCAGTTTATTCTATCTGTTACATTTCTTTTTACCATTATTCTATCACAATTTTATCACAGTGATAACGGATTAATGATCCGATTGTCGAATCAGTAGTAGGTTTTAAGAGGTATAACAGGTAGTAGTAGAAGAGTTATTTCTTTCGCCTACAAAGAAACAACTTTTAAATGAATTGATATTGAGGATTACTATTTGAAAGGTACAACAATAGGAAGTGTATTTTTAATACTACAGGAAATAATGCGTTTTTTATTATTAAAAAAACTGTTTTTTCTTAATACTTAATTACTTAAGAACTCAAGAATTCTCGAATTAGTCTTTAGTAATATGCTATTTATCGCATTTGACCTTGTATGTATCTGGATTACATTCTCCATTATAACTCCAACAATCTATATATCCTTCTGTACACAACCAATCAGTAAGAATTAATTTTTGACCATCGAATACACTTACAACATAATTATCATCAACCTTTTTGATTTTTACTGAATAGGGAAGTAACCTATCATACATTGGTTTATAGTTTTCCTTTAAAAGGTCTTTATATTCTTTCTCTTGAATGTATTCAGGTCGATCTTGAGGGTGAGGGTATTTAACTAAAAGTTGATCATTGGCTGCCAAAACAGCTCCCCCAAGAGGTTGATATTTTTCATCGTCATTTATCCGCATAATGCAACACGAACATATGAAGATACTTAATAAGAAGAGGCTTATGATATTCCGATATATTTTCATATTAACTCCAGTATGTTTTTATGTCTGTTTCTTGATCGATACCAGTATCAAGATTCCAATTAGGAATAATATTGGCGATATTTTCTGTTGAAAAAAATGAACGATCTATTTTTGACCAGATAGCCACTAGATTTTTCACAGCATAATCAAAACCATCTGTTTGAAATGATCTCATTAATCCATTTGGCAATTGAATATTTGAATAATACTTTTTTACAAGTTCAGGTGATTTTTCCATAAGATCACTATGAGTACTATAGAAATAATTTGATCCGAAATGACGGGAAACTTTTGCAATCTCATTGCCACCTTCCGCTGTACTTAGAATTTCAATATAGGATTTCATAATTTTATCTACAGGAAAATCACCAACAGTGGGACAATTAATTTTAGCATGAATAGCCCAAAAGTCCTCTACTTTTTTTAATGAGGGATGTTGGAAACATGACATTAGAAAATCTGTGTATTTAGCTTTGGATAATTCAAGATTCATAACATCTTTTAGAATCATCACATCTTGAACCATTTCACACTCTCTATGATTGCTATGCACAGATTCATCAGTATATGGTCCAACAATGCTCTCAACAATGGGGTGAATTGTTGCATCTGTCACAAGATGGCCAACAAAACCTAATAACCATGCCAATTGAAATTCCCAAATATCATTTTTATTCTTTGCCGCACTTAATGAATGAAGAGCATTTTTTACAATTCCATTTGTTCTATAATAGTGCATAATATCGGCCCAAGTAGAACCTTCCATGGCTAGCTGCGAAAGGTAAGGAAGGTCCGGACTTACACTGCCGAGTGTTAGAAAATTAATATTGTTTCTTAATATTCCCCCAAACCTTGTTTCAACGGAGAATGATTTGGTTGCATTTTCTACAATAGTCATGTGAGTAAATGGACCTGCCATATTAAACTCTCCTTATAACAATTAATATGTGAATTTCGCTTTTTCCGATGAGTTGAATATAATAATAGCCCTTTTCATTTTTTTGTAAAGAGGAAAATACACAGCCTCATTGATAACGGATTGAAGTCTTGCATCTTTGTTGAGATTGGATTTTTGAGGACTACAGGAAGAAAGAAATAAAAATCCGAGTTTAGAATAAACAGAATTGGTGATTTTACTTACAAGTCATCGGTTTCCGGCGTGAGAGGAGAAACTGAAAGGTGTCTAAGTCAACTGTTTTATTACAATTATTTTATTAAAGTCTGGGCGTCTCCCTGTGTAATCGTTTGCATCAATTTACACTCGATTTCAAGGAAAAGAACACACTTAGGGACACACACATTTGAATCAGTAGTTTATTATTTCTTCTAAACAAATCATCAACTTCGATGAAGGTGGATTAATTCAATCTGGAATAAATAAAATTCATTCACGACGGCAAACATCGACATCACTCCTCAAATTTTGTGTTCAATATTTTATTGACATACAGAAATAACAATTTTATAGTTCACAAACAAACCAGCAATGTTTCATAAAGTGTGTATCTTACGGAAATCATATTCAAAGGAGGATTTAATATGGCCAAGAAACAAATCTTTGTTAGTTATGACTATGACAATGACAAGAATTATAAAAATCTTCTGCTAGCATGGGATGCAAACAAACTTTTCGATTTCTATATGGGTGATGCATCTGCGGATGTTTCGATTGATAGCACAAATGCAACCGCAATCAAGCGTGCCATTTCTGCGAAGATCAACGCAGTCAACAATTTTCTGTGCATTGTTGGAAAGAATACCTACAAAAGCAAATGGGTTCTGTGGGAAATCGACAAAGCAAAAGAACTTGGGAGAAAAATTATCGCGGTTAAGATTGATCGTGAGAATCAGACACCTAGCGAACTTCTTAATATTGGCGCCTCATGGGCTCATAGCTTTACATTCGATGCGATCAAAAACGCAATAGATAAAGCGTAGGTTCAGATATGAAAAAAAACTGCTTTGTAGTTATTGGTTTTGGTACGAAAACTGATTATTCAACAGGCAGCGTTTTCGATTTGGACAAAACATATGACAATATAATAAAACCGGTTTGTAAGGCTCTTAAAATAGACTGTTATCGTGCAAAGGATATTGTGCACTCTGGGGTGATTGAAACTCCAATGTATGAGTGGCTTTACAAGGCTGACATCGTAGTTGCTGATATTTCCACATTAAATCCTAATGCCCTTTACGAATTAGGCGTTAGACATGCACTTAAGCCTTTCAGCACAATTGTTATATCAGAAAAGGGACTCAAGTATCCATTTGATATAAATCATACAATCATTGAACCTTATGAGCATTTAGGCAAGGACATCGGTGTATCTGAAGCAAAGCGGTTCAAGAAAGAATTGAAAACAAAAATCAAAACTGTTCTTAAAGGGAAAAAACCTGACAGCCCAGTGTACACGTACCTAAAAAACTTAAAACCGCCAAAGTTCGAAATTTCTGAAATAGAGGATTTGAAGGAGAAGTTTAAAAATTATCCGTCAATTTCGGAACTGATTTCTAATGCTGAAGAGGCGAAAAATAATAATGATTTAAACTTGTCTGAAAAATTGCTCGATGCAGGCCTCAAACTTGACAAGAATAACTCATTTATTCGCCAACGCCTTGCACTAGTTACTTACAAACTAAAAAAACCGAATCCACTTCGTGCGTTGAAAAAATCGATTGGCATTCTTCAGCCATTAAGACCAGATGAAACTAATGATCCTGAAACCCTTGGACTTTCAGGTGCAATTTTCAAAAGAATATTTGAGATCACAGGCAAAGTAGCCGATTTGGAAAAGGCAATCTGGTACTATGAGAGAGGTTTTTATATTACTCAAGATTATTACAATGGGGTCAACGCAGCTTTTTTGTATGACATGAAAGCGGCCTTATCGAAAGATAAGAAATCGAAAATATTAAATCATAGCAACGCAATAAGAATTAGGCAAAAGACCATTCAAATTTGCCAAAATATTATCAAAAGAAAAGGGTTTTCTGAACGGACAGATAAAAATTGGATTTTTCAATCAATAGCACAATCATATCTTGGACTGAGAGATAGAAATAGCTTTGTAGCCTTTGATGCAGAAGCCAGAAAATATTCCAAGGGCCCTTTCGATATTCAAACATATGATGAGCAAAACGCTAAAGTTCGAAAACTATTGTCTAGTATACCAAAACTTTGATTTTGAAATTAGTTTGTATATTATTAGTTAGTTATTTTTTATCAACCACAAGGAGGTTGCCATGTCCGAAGAATTCAAACCCGGAGACAAAGTTAAGCAATCTGGAATCTACAAAGTTACACACGATGGTCACACCCCGACGCATGAAGTAACGTGTGTATACGGAGAGCCATTTCCTCCGTGTAACACGTGCAGCCATCCAAGGTTTCTTCTCGTCCGGGCTGCACAGCACATAGCCAGTAACGAGCATTTCAAAAAGAAAAAATAATTTCTTGTTGGGTTATGGCGTATCATGCTGTTGCGAGTTGGTGGTAAATAACGTGGGCTGGGGCACCGAATAGAGTAATTATACACCTATTTTTATTTTAATTCTTTTTTAATATTATCAATTAATTCTTTGTCAATATTTCCAAATGTAAATGTGTCTAAAATATACTCTGTCTCCTCTATAGTCAGTTTATAAATATCCCTTGCTATTTTTGCCTCAAGTAATGCTCTTAAATCTCTTTTTTCTGACTCAGACATATTATTCTTTGAAATTCCTAATTGATTTGCAAATTTTTCAAATACCTCAGTGTTTGGAAGTAGGTTGAGTGATATTCTGACTATTTCATCTTTAAGTGGCTTACTAATGTTAGGCATGGGAATTTCAAATATGAAAAACATCGTAACATTTGCTGATACCCTGAGTCTTATATAATAATCGACTGTGAATGAATTTATTAACGCTTGTAAATAGAGCAAATCTTTATAATCAATGTGCGTTTGAATTACCTTGCCTGACTGTACTTTATAATCATAATTCATAAAGAAATTTATTGAATGTCCAGTAAAAATGTTAGGTGGTAATATTGCAGCAATTAAAGTCCTTTCATTTGTGCTGCTTGCGACTGCTCTGTATGAAAGTCTATAATCTTCGTAAATAAGTTTAAATTTATTTTTATTAAAATCATCTTTCTCAAACTCTATTTCATGTTCATCTTTTTTTAAAAATCGTTTAATCCTATGAATTTCTTTTGATATAAGTCTTTCTCGTCCATCATCTTTCAGAATACAATATCTTGGTAATTCATATTCGGAATTATATTGATGAAACATTTTACCTTCATATAAAATTAAGCCGTTGTCTTTCTTCTTTTTAATATCGCAAAATAAATCGTTATCGTTTGTCATGTGAAATTCACTAGATAAACGATATCCCAATTCACCTAAAAATTGATGCTCACCGCGAATCTTTGTTGCTATTTCCATATCTCTCTGATTTCTAAATTCAACAAAACCTAGAGTAGAAGGAGAAAATTTTATAATATCAGAAGAATAAATTGATAATGGATTTTCTATTTCTTGAATGTCTTGAATATAAAATCTTTCCTTAATAGGAAGGTTATCATCATTTCTTGTTTTTCTGATTATTATGGAATCAAATTTAAATCGTGGGTCTATATCATGAAACCATTTATGTCCCCTGTTTTCAAATGACATAAGTATCTTTAATGTATAATAAGAAAGTATTGATCTTCTTAAATCCTTTTGTCCTTCATCTGTGTGAAATCCTGATGGGACAAGAAAAGAAATTACCCCATTGTTTTTTGTTAAATTAATTGCTCTTTCTAGAAATAACTTTTGATAACTTAAATCTCCAGAATCCCCATATAATTCATAAGTATTCCTTATAAATTTTGATAATTCTTGAATATCATGACAGTAGAGTAGCCACTCTTCTTTCAACTTGCCATTTTCTTTAAGTGCTTTTTTAAAAGTAGTATCAAAATCTTTGCTTGCAATAGAGAATTTAGATATCTCACCGAAGATGTCGGCATGAAATGAAGCAAACTCCTTTATAATGGGTTTAATATTTTCCCATGGGGGATTACCAATAACACCGCTAAAACCCAGATCATTAATTGCAAGTTGATCTCCATCTTTATTAAAATAGGCATGAAACAATTCTAGAGGTAAAAAAGTCTGCTTTGTATTTAAAGAACCATATTTTTCGGTGAAAATTAAATCTAATGATTCTCTAATATTATTTTTTTTAATTATAGCGTTTTCGATTAATTCAGGGTTGTATGGATTATTAAGATATTCGTCTCTTGTTTTATGAAGTTCTATGATCTCATTTTTGTAATTAAGAGAAATAATGTCTGCTATTTCATTTAATGGAAAATCCACGACACTGTTGGCATTAATAAAATTTAATTCAAGATTAGGTAAAACATGATTTATGTCTGAAGGTAATAACTTATATCGAAAACTCTGAGGAACTAACTTTATCGCTTCTTTCCAAATATTGACTTTTGCAACATCTATTGCTTTTTCATCAATATCTATGCCATATAAATGCTTTAATATAATTGAAGATATAGTTGAAATTCCATTAAGTGATTCTCTTCCTATTTTTAAAAATTCTCTTATATCTCTTATTGCATTTTCTCTAGCTGCAATATCTTTTGGTTTATCTAAACAACTTAAATCAACCTTAGTCGCCCATTCTGTTTTATTATGTATATCAATATAAACTTCCCATATTTTTTTAAGAACTTTTACTAAAAAACTACCAGAACCGCATGAAGGGTCTATAATTTTTATTTCACATAATTCAATTGCAGCTTGTTTAGCATTATCAAGATCATTACTTTCTATTGCATCTAAGAGTCTATTTTTTACTGGATAAAAAAGTTCCTCAACAAGAATTCTACTCATGTAATCAGTAATGTCAGATGGAGTGTAAAATATACCTTGTTGTTTTCTTTCCTCTGCCAGAAAAGTTTCATATGATTTACCAAATATATCTTCATCAATATTTCTATAATTATAATGAATCAAACCAATTCCAAAAGTCTTTGACCATTCAGATAATCCAAGTATCCTTTCTGTTGCTATCTGGAGAAGTTTTAGATTATTGTCATTTTGAATAATAAGACTAAAGATATCTTCTTTAAATAATTCGGTGTCATAATATTCATAAGACCAATTATTCAATTCATTAAAAAATTCAAAAAATATTTTTCCGCGCCCCTTTGCATTCCATCGATGAACTTTATCTTCATATGTATCTCTTATAAAGTTAAATGGGATAAGAGCATAATCTTCTAATGTTTTTAGAAATATAAATTTATTAAGTAGCTGGACAACTTTTTCTTGTTTTTGGGTAGGCAATTGAAATTCTAAATCCTGAAATTCAGAATACCATTTCTTTAAATCAGAAAAGAATCTTTTACCTAAATCGTGTTTTGGTGTTCTATCTTCTTTTCGTCTAACAACATCCCATACATCTTTATTGCTTTTTATATCATCTATTAAACTAATAAATTCTTCCCGTAAAAATGGTTCAAAATCAATAATGGCTTCTCTATTAAAATAATAAACATCTTTCATATTTGTGAGAAGAACATAATCAAAATTTCTTAGATATTGAATAATTTGATTTTTATCATCAGCTTCTATTTTTCGTAACTTATTATCTAAACTATCCAGTTCAATTTTATTTGATCTCAAAAAATGCAAAGGTTTTATTTCTATTGCAACAGGGTTACTAACTCGTTCGCGTATTAAATAATCAACCCATCCATCCCCTGCACGCATTTGTGGATTTATATCTAAATTAAGATACTCTTGATTTTCTATAAGAGGTTTAAAAAGACAATCGGAAAGTGCACTTTCCGGTTTTCCGCCCATGGCGATTGTCCTTAAATAAACACCTGCATATTTTTTTGTTCTTAATGAGGAAGCTACTTCATCGACATCTTCAATGGGTAGAGAGTTAAGTTTCTGAAGAATATTTATGTCATTAAGAATTTCTTGTAATTCATCTGTCATTTTATTACCTGACATATATGCTAATTTGTAATTCTAGTTTGAGATGGGTATTCTATTCTTTGATATATTTTTTGTATTTTATATAAAACAGGTTTCTCTTTTATGGTTTCAACAACGACATCAACTAAATAACCATAAATTAGTGGATTCTCTGTTCCTAGAATTATTGATGATAATGCTGTTTCGTTTTCAAAAATCACTTTTACTGGATAAGGGAATATACTTTCAATTATAACCCTATCTCCTGTTTGATTTGCTATGTCTTTATTTACTTGTTGCCAATACAAAACTACATTTTTATGCAATCCAGTTATTGGTTCTAATAACAGTTCAATTTCCCTTCTGGCTGTATTTTGAGCTGCATTAGAATCTGTGGAATTCAGATGTACAATTACTGTTGCGTCTCCATTACAAACTTGGCTAATATTTACCTGACCAGCATTATCTTTAGCTATTGGCTCTAGAATATTTGATAGATTTTGATAATCAGTTCTTGAAATATTTAGAGGGCGTTGTTCTGTCTTTCCCAATAAATAATCATAACAAGTTTTCAAATAAAATCCAAATTGAATTACAGGGGCAATATTATTTACCGCCAAAATAAGAGGTAAAAGAGGTAAAATTGTTTTGCTCGCCAAGTCAATTATTATACTACCTGACTTTATTTCTCGTATATATAAAATAGCTTCTTGTTTTTCTGTTACTGTATAATTTTTATCTACAAATCTTTTATATTCAGCAGCAACGCTAAAAAGACTTTTTGTAAGATCATTTAATTCAACTGAATGTGAATTACAAATTCCAATTCTTAATATTTGATTATATTTCATAAAAATTTTATATATCATTTATAAAATATTTTCAACACACTGTTACCCCACTACCTTAAGTTTATTATGATAGTTAAGATGGATAACGACAAAATAAAAATGAAACATTTCAAAAAATGGGTTAAGGACAAAAATCCATTTCTGGCAGTAATGTCCTTAACGATAGCCGGTTTTTCCAAAGAATGTTTTGAATTATTTGAATCAATACGAAAAGGAAAAAGGTTGGAAGGTGATCTTCCTCTGCCTTCGCTGAAGACATGGCTCAAGCTGTATCGTAACCCCAAGAGGATTGGTAGGGTTTTGTTTAATGCTTTATGTGTAAATTATAATAATACGGTCAAAAGTGAACAGCTTAAAGATGAATTGGTGAAAATGATTTCAAATAACAATGAAAAAAGAAATGAAATTACCTATCCGACAAGTGAAGAATTCAAAGAATTTATTATCAATGATTTTGAAAGTGAAACAAATGAAGCCAAAAGAAAGGAATTTTTAAAGAACCTGACAAAGCCAGAAATCATCTTTTTTTTCCGCGTGATGGCTCCCTGTTTCAGTCTTTACGGTACATATCCAATTGAACTTCTCAATAAAGCGCAAAATGGCGATGATGACGCTCTTGAGAAACTTATCAGACTGGATAAATCAATTATATTTGAACCAAAAATAAGTGAGATAATCCATCAGGCACAAGCCTTAAAAGCGCAAGCCAAAATGTCCATGATAAAAAAAGCATTCATAAGCAAGCCAAAAGTAAAGATAAAAATGAAGACAATAAAATGTCATCTTGGCGGTCTTATTTCCTATTTTTCTGAAAAATTAAATCAGAAGATAACAGCAGCAGAAATAAGAAATTTGTTTGATGCAATATCTTTAGATATGAATGATGATATCGATAATGACCTTGATGACCTAGTCGGAGAATCTTTTGAAAAAGCGATTCAACGCTCAAGAAACTTCTGGCACATCATTTTACCATCCAAAATATAATTCAGTTTTTATGTCAGATTCCTCTTATTCCTATTGGAAATAGATTACCAACAAATACAGAAGGCAAATGAAAAGCCTGCGCGCAGGTGGCGGTAGAGCCGCCACGAGCCAGCAGGCAATCGCAGGCAGGTATAAGAGCTTTAGATTTTTCGATCTAGTTCATTCACGAGAGAGCTAATGACTTTCAATCTCGAAGTGGCAAATAATCCCTCAAGGCGGACAAAAAATAATTCAATTTCTGTCCGGTAGTTTTTTTCATGCGTTGCTAAAATAGCTTCGTATGAAAAAGAAAACAAAACATAAAAATCAAGAAGAGAATGATCCGAGGCAGTGTTCATTCGATTTTGTTTCATCACAAAATGAAACCACCTGTCCGTCTGCCGCCGCCGGATCACCGATGGACGGAAGGCTGGTGGATAATGTGTCGACGGAAATATCTCCTAATCAGAATAATGATAGAAGTATGGCGGAATCTGTAACACGCCATGCTTCAACCCCATCTATTGAAGAATTTCAGTTTCTCCTGTGTGGAATTGATTCTCTTGATCTCGGTTTATATGTCATATGGGGGCCAAATTGGAAACAACGCCTGCAATCCCTTGATAAAAAGAAACAACAGGCTATGAAGAAAAATGGTCTGCTTATCGGTCTGCCTTCGGGAAGAACCTGCATCTTTAAACCAAGGGGCAAAGGTGAAAACTATCGCTTTCATCTTCAGTTTGAAGCTTACAATCTTTTTATCGGCAAAGCTGCACGTCCAGGATCATCACCAAACGTTTATCTATCTATCAATTCCAAGACACTTTGGCTCAATGGCATTGAAACAGCTTTATCCTGGATTAACGAAGACCTTAAAACAATAGGCAACGGATCAATCCAATTTGTCAAGGTCAGCCGTGTCGATTTCTGCTGCGATTTTTGGGTTCCCGGTGGTCTATCCTACGAATTCCTGCTTTCCCACAAGGTCACCCGCAACGACAAAGGCAATCTCTACCTGGATAAGAATAAATTGGAAACCTGTTATGTTGCCGATGTCAAGTCTCCTATCCAGCTTCGCATGTATAACAAAGGCTTGGAAGTCAAAAAGGAAGGGACAAAGCTCTGGTTCCTGGACTTATGGCAACGTGAATCAATGGAAGATATCTGGCGCGTAGAATTTCAACTTCGCCGTCCTGCCCTCAAACAGTTCGGCATCAACTCCCTTAACGATTTGAAAGAGAAGCAAGCCGGGGTGTGGCTCTATCTCACGTCAAAATGGTTCTCTTTGCGACTTCCCGATAATGAAAAAGCTGAACGGAAAACAATACATCCCTTCTGGCGTGCTGTTCAGGAATGTTTCCAGCAAAATGCTCCTGCCAACGAAGTAAAACGAGTTTACAGATCAACTGGAGACGCATCATTGAAATGGTATCTTTCCCATATCGACGGTTGTCTTTCCTCTTTCGCTGCACTTCTGGGAATAACAAACCGCGATGATGCCATAAGTGAACTGCAAATTCGTTTAACCAGGCGCAACAACGCCAGAGACTTTCAAACATCCTGCATCAAGAAAGCTATTCAGCGAGGTACACTTTCAGATGGAGGTAAACAGTAATGGAATCTTTCAACGAATCTTCACTTTCAGCTTATTTCCCCGGACTGGTGGATATATGCATTAATGATGACGGACAACTTGTCTATGTTATCCTTAAGGACGGAGAACTTGTCCTTTCCCAGGAGTGCATCATAGAAACAGAAACTTTCTCCATTCCTGAGAAAAAACACTTTCCGTTCACCCTTCCCAGAACTGCCGAAGTCTTGCGCAACTTTGCCGAGGAAGACTACGCCCTATATGATGATGTGTTATCTTATTTGAAAAGATTCTCCAGTTTGGATGATGAACAATGGGCCATTGTTGCCCATTATGTATTTCTGACCTATCTGCATGATAACCCAGGGATCGACTATTGCCCCTATATTCTGTTCAATGCCGTACCGGAACGGGGCAAAAGCAGAACAGGCAAATCAGTTACTAATGTTTCCTTTCGCGGCATTCATCTTGTTGAACTGCGTGAAGCAACCATCTTCCGCTATAGTCAATATCTTCACGGGACACTGTTCTTTGATCTGCTGGATATTTCCAAGAAAGCTGAACGTAACAGTTGTGATGACATTTTACTCTTGAGGTTTGAAAAGGGCGCCAAGTGCTGCCGCGTTCTGCACCCGGATCAAGGCGCTTTCAATGATATGGATTATTTCGACATCTATGGTCCGGCGATCATATCCAGCAATGAACAGTTGCAAAAAATACTGGAAACTCGCTGTCTGCCGATCATCATGCCTAATCGTCCAGGTGACTACGAAAACCCACGCCCTGAACTGGCCTTAGAATTGAAGGAACGATTGACCGCATGGAGGGCAAAACATCTATACGCCACATTTGCCGATATGAAGCCGATAGAGGGCATATACGGCAGGTTATGGGACATTACAAAACCGATGTTCTTCGTGAACTCATTACTGAAGGTTGACTTCCATATACTGAAAAAGTCGATTCTTGCCATTGCCGGTGAAAAGGATGAATCCAGAAAAGACACCATTGAAGGCCGCCTGGTTGCTGTTATCAAAGAGATAACTTCGGAGTACGAACTTGATCGTTCTTTAGAATGGAGCATCAGTATCAGTCAAATACGTACCAAATTCAATGAGGGCAGACCCGAAGACAGACATGTATCTCCTCAATGGATCGGCAAACGTTTGAAAAGCATGAGCCTTCGTAATCGAATGGTTCACGGTTACTCAGAGATCAAAATCACTTCTGACGAATATGCCACACTGCTCAAACAATATGGATATGCAGGGAGAGGTTCTTCAAATTCTAACAACTGTCTACCTGAAACTCTACCTGAAAAAGATGACCAAGATCAAGATGTTTTGAGAGTGGTAGATAGTGGTAGACAGTCTGCACAGGGGAGTAGGCAAGATGAAATCCCATTCTGAAGGCAGACAACTTACGGTAGAGCAATGCGCATTGATTGACAGTGGCTTTTGGGACATTGAGGATTTGTCTATCTATCTGAAGGTTAAAACAAAAACTATCTATGCAATGGTTACTGACATTCCTCATTATCGAATTGGTAAATTAATTCGTTTTAAAAAAGCAGAAATAGACGCCTGGCTGGAAAATAAAAGAGAAAATGTCCAGGATATTAAAATACAGACAAGGGAAAAAAGAAAGATATCGGATTCATCGAATAAACATATTGACAGGATCATTCGGAAAACAATTGACCAAACCAAGCCGGAAGATTATAATTCTGATTACGGGAAATCAGACCGGATCGAGGGACTCAGAAAGGAGATAAACAATGGGTCTATATAAGAGAGATTCGGTTTGGTGGATGAGTTTTACTCACAATGGCAGGCAGATTAGGCGGTCAACGGAGACAGAAGAAAAGAAGCTGGCCATAAGGATCTTTGACAAATTGAAAGGTGAAATAGCTGAAGGCAAATGGTTTGAGAAGTTGCCGGGTGAAGACTATACTTTTACGGAGTTAATGGATAAATATCTTGAAGAATATTCGGCGGTGAATAAGGCAAAATCATCCCATCTCAGAGATAAGGGTATTGCTAAACATCTTCGAGAATATTTTGGAAACATTGTTCTAACCAACATAACTCCTATGCAGATCAGCGAATACAAAGTTAAACGCAGGAAAGATGGAGTATCTCCGCGAACAATTAATTATGAGTTGACCGTAATGAGTCACACATTTAACATTGCTATGCGGGAATGGGGATGGCTAGAAAATAATCCTGTAAGTAAGGTCAATAAAGAACGGGTGAATAACACCATTGAACGCTGGTTGACTTCGGATGAAGAAAAGAGGCTTCTTTTTGCATCTCCCAGGTGGCTTCAAGAAATCATTGTTTTTGCGATTAATACCGGTCTGCGTGAGAGTGAAATATTGGATTTGAAATGGTCACAAGTGGATTTTGACCGGCGAACTATTATTATTCTTGAACAGAAGAACCGGTGTGTTGATACACTGCCTCTTAATGAAACTGCTTTAAATGTATTGTTAGGTAAAAATGAAGCCGAGCATACTGCTACAGGTTTAGTTTTTACAAATCCAAAGAAGGAAAGAATTGGTACCAGTCACTTAATAAAATCATTTCATAAAGCTATAAGGGAATCTGGTATTGCTAAACTTCGATTTCACGATTTACGACACACCTTTGCTTCAAGACTAGTTCAGGGTGGTGCTGATCTTTTTTCTGTCCAGAAACTTGGACGTTGGAAAAATACATCTATGGTGATGAGATATGCTCACCATCAGCCGGAGAGTTTACGTTCAGCAATTGAGGTGATGGACAAAGTCGGAAGCGGAATTATCACAAATTTATCACAATCACCAAAAAATCAGTCTGGGAAACCATTTTTGAAGGTCATAACTAATTGATTTTACTTGGTGCCCCTGGCGTGAGTCGAACACGCGGCCCACGGATTAGGAATCCGTCGCTCTATCCTGCTGAGCTACAGGGGCAGCCATTTTTATAGAAGTGGCCGCGCTTTAACATGCTTTCTTAAACATGTCAATTGTAAGAAAGTTTGCCATGTCCGTCGCGGCAAATTCGCAATTACGGCTCAATTATTACTTTTCCGGTTCGAATTGATTTTTTGCCGACCAGAACGCTGGCAGGTGGTGTAGTAAATACATTAGGCTTTTGCGATGCTGCCAGATACGTTTTCGGAATTTTTCGCGCCATATTTTATCGGAATAAAAACGCTTTACATGCTCGTTGTAGAGCTGATCGAGTCTTTCTTTGGAAGCAAGTCCTTTAGGCACAAAAACAAAATTCAGGCAGTTCATCAGGCGCCAGTCTTCATTAAACGTTCCTTCATTTTTTATTGTGCCCCACAGCGGCGCACCGGGGAAAGGCGTGAACTTAGCCATGTTCATGTCGTCCAGTTCCAGCGAAATGATAAAATCGGATGTGCGCTTAATTGATTCTTCCGTCTCACCGGGTAGGCCCATCAAAAAAAGCCCTTTGGCGCGTAAGCCCGCTTCTTGAATCCGCCGCACGGTATTGCTCACTTCATCAAGCGATACGCCTGATTTATGCCGGGAGAGCATTTCCGTATCGGCCGATTCAATGCCCAGCGAAACCATAAGGCATCCGGCATTTTTGAGCATCTTTAGTAAATCATCATCGGTGTAACCCACGCGCACGGCGCAGTTAAAATTAATACCCAGAGGATAACTGCTGAGTTTTTCGCAAAGTTCGACAATCCGTTCGCGGTTCACCGTAAATAAATCATCGTAAATGTTAATATGCCGCACACCGAATTTTTCCCGCAAATATTTCATGTGCTCGTAAATATAAGAAGCAGAATTATAACGGAAACCTTTTTTGAAAACGGAGCGGTCACAGTATGAGCATTGATATATACAACCTCGCGAGGTAATCATCGTAGCCCCGGGGGTATTGATATAGCTGAATAATGGCAGGTGGTAATCACCGGGGAAACCTTTAAGCCTTTCGTAGGCTGGAAATGGCAGAAAATCTAAATCCCGTATTTTCGGACGAGGATTATTGGTAATAACTTCTGTTTCGCTCCGCCAGATCAATCCTCTAATTTGAGCGAGGCCAAAATCCCCTGCAAGTTCAGCTATAGTTGCTTCGCCCTCTCCGACAACAAAAAAATCAAAAGCCGGATAATCCCGCAGAAGCCCTTCCCCCAGAGCGGAAACATGGACTCCTCCGCAGACTGTTATAATATCAGAAGATTTCCTTTTGATTTTTTGCGCAAGGTCGGCGGCATCGGGAAACGATGAGGTCGTAGCCGAAAAGCCGACAATCTGCGGTTGATAGGCTAAAATTGCCTGCGCCTGCTTTTGCAAATCAAGCGGAGCATCAAGGCCAAGGCAATCATAAACATAAACATCGTGGCCGTGTTTTATAAGATAAGCCGCGATGGAAAGCAACCCTTGCGGCACCATCCGGTTGGCAATATCGGTGATATCGCGCTTTCCGGGGAACCAGTTGAATCCCCTCGGATGTACAAGAACGATGCGTTTTTTTTGTTGAGAGGGAACCATGTTTTAAAATACTTTCCCCGCACAGGCAGGAGCATAGATTCTGTTATTTATAATGTAATTATAGATAAAAATATCATTCCTGCCAGTACGATGCCTTTTTATTAATTATTTTTCCGATGAACGGCTCAAAATGATGCCATTCAAAGGGATGCTCGGCGGCGAAACGGGCGAGATCGGCGGCGTATGCCTGCGCTGATTCCTGTACCGCTTTTTTTCGATCCGCGCGCGTGGCGGCAAACACATACCGTTCCGGAGAAACTTTAATATGGTATTTTCCTACAGCCTCTTGGTAAACAAAAAAAGTTAAGAGCGGAGCGCCCGTCATCAAAGCAAATAAATGCGGCGTATCCGGCAGGCGCGCTTCATGCCCCAGAAAATTGACGGTGACATAACTCTGCTCACCCCAGAGACGGTCGCCTGCCATGGACACAATTCCGCCTTCGCGCAGGAAATTGATTCCCTCGATTAAAGCGAAAGGTGATTTTTTATCTTCGGATGTAGCCACGATTCTGATGCCGCTTTTTACCAGAAACTTTTTTTGAATATACTCCATCTGTTCTTTATGTTTTGCTCCCAGATAAAGCATAATCGGCAGTCCTTTTTTATTCAGCGTTTGCACGGCCAGTTCCCAGTTGCCGATATGCGACATCAGCAGAATTGCGCCGGTTTTTTTCTGCACCGCCTCTTCCAGGTATTCCCAGCCTTCTTTGACATATTCAATATCTTTTTGGTCGAAGCGGATGAACCGGTGAATGTAAACATCGGTAAATTTATGATACTGCTTCCATGCACAATAAAAATGATATGGAAAGCCACGGTCCGGCAACAAAGCGCGATAGAAACTATAACTATTCGCCACACGTATCGGGAAAAGAAAAAAATATCCGGTCGCTATAAACCAGGAAATCACGAGAAAAAACCACAACCCCAGTTGCTGCGTTAGATAAAGCAATATTTTATAAAGCAACTTTTTCATAAATCCAAATTTTGTCATTCCGCGGCTTATTTTAGCTTCCCGTATATTTCCCATCTTTCTTTAGTCTGTCGATCTCTTCTTTTTCCAGCACATTGAAGGCCACTTTGCCGACAAGAGTTTTGGGGAGGTCGTTTCTGAACTCTATGGAACGCGGACAACTCCATTTTATTATATGTTCACGGCAGTAATTAATCAATTCTTTCTCTGTGTCAGGGCTCGCGTCACCCGAATTCTTCAGGACGACAAAACCTTTCACTGCCTGTACCTGCGCTTCATCAGGCACGCCGATAACACAGGCGTCACGCACCTTCGGATGCTTGTAAAGAAGGTCTTCCACCTGAGCGGGATAAACATTCATTCCTGATGATTTAATCATTCTCTTTTGCCGCAGCTTGAAATAAAAGAATCCGTCTTTATCCATTGTTCCGATATCTCCGGTATGCAGCCAGATTCTGCCGTCGGCATGTTTTTTCAGCGTCTGGGCGGTTTCCTGGGGATGATCCAGATATCCCATCATCACCGCGGGGCCGGAAACACAGATTTCGCCCTCTTCTCCAAGAGGCGCTTCATCGGTTGTTCCCGGTAGGACAATTTTGGCCAACATATCCGGCAAAGGCACACCGATGCTTCCCTCACGATAATGGCCTATGGGCATAGCCATAATTGCCGTTACCGCTTCGGTCAGTCCGTATCCCTCCAGAAGCTGGACATTGCCGCCCTGTTTTTTTACCATTTCTTCAAATCGATCCTTGACTGTGGAAGGCAGGGAATCAGCGCCGCAAAAAGTAGCCCGCAGACAACTGAGATCCGCCTTCTGCATCTTGGGGTTGCGGCTCAGGGCATCAAACAGAGTCGGCACTCCAATGACAAAAGAAGGCTTTTGAGAACTGATAATCTGAGCAACAGTTTCCGGCGTAAACTGCGGAACAAGAATACTTTTGCCGCCTCCCATGAAGCAGGCATTGACGCAAACACCCAGTCCGAAGCCATGAAATATCGGCAAAATGGCCAAGATGGAATCCGCGCCAGAAAGCTTTCCCCATTCGGAGACCTGTATTCCTTCGCTGATGAAATTCATATTGGAGAGCATGATGCCCTTGGGAACGCCGGTTGTTCCGCCGCTGTAAAGAATGACAGCGAGATCATCTGTATCCATTTTTGCCTGAGGCGCCTGGGCATATTTGCCTTTCATCAAATCCGCCCACCATTTGACCATGGGATCGGGCGGCACTTTGGGAATGTTGCGGCCTTTGGTTAAGTTAAAGCCGATTTTTTTAAAAAGATTCAGATAATCGGGAATGCGGGCGAGAATCAGGGTTGTGAGCGGTGTAGTATTTTTAGCTTCTTTGAATTTGGAATAGAAAGCGTCGAGAGTCAGGGCAAAACGGCTTTTAGCCACGTTAAGATAAAATTCAATCTCTTTGGTTGTAGACAAAGGATGAATCATACTACTGACCGCGCCAAGTTTATTGGCAGCGTAAAAACAGATGATGCCTTGGGGTGAAGTTGGCATGGAGATTGTTATTTTCTCTCCTTTTTTAAGGCCAAGTGCCGCCAGCGCGTCGGCACAATGATCAATTTCATATATAAATTTACGATAAGTGGATGTATAGCCAAGAAAATCATAGGCAATGGAATCGGGATTTTGATTTGCCGTTCGCTTTAGCGCCTCATACATGGTGACCCGAGGATAATCTATGGTATGCGGCACATGCTGATAAAATCTTAACCATGGTTTTTGCTCATACATACTTGATTCTCCTTTTAAAAAGGAATAGGTGAATTATGCTTTCTTCCCCACAAACCATTTTTCTTCTACACCGGCGGCTGATGAAGCATGAACCTTGACATCAAATCCGGCAGCGGTCATGAAACAGGCAATTTCGTTTTCCGGACGGAATCGTTTTCCCATACCTACCATTTTTAAGCGAACCGCTTCAATCCAGCGTTTCCAGGGGACTTTTCTTTCCGATGGGATGGTCGTGCGGATCAAAAGCGTGCCGCCTGTTTCCAGTTTTTCATAAATGCGGTGCAATACCAGTTTTAATTCTTCATCATCAATCAGATGTAGCATATCCAGCATGAGCACATAATCAATAAGCCCTCCTAAAGTAGGTAAATCCGGGGCGCGGCCTATTTGCACGTTGCCGCGACTGCCAATGGCGTATGAGGCGTTAAGTACTCGTACTTCATCCGGTTCCAGACCGTAAACTTTAGCTTCGGGATAAATTTCCAGAAGCCAGGTAGCAGGAATGCCGTAACCGCAGCCGATATCAATAATCCTTTGGGGATTCTGCACATACTTGTCCAACTCTTTAAACATCGGGTCAATCATCATTTTCATGCGGGCAAAAACCCGCGGATAAGCGGCCAAATGCCTGTATCGTAAAACCGTCCGGCGCAAATGCTCTTTAGAGCCAACCGTAAAAGCGCCGCCAGGATAGGTAACCGAAGAAAAAATTTTCTTTATCAGTACAGGCAGAATGAAATACGCACCCAGAATGGAATAGCCGACTCCTAAAAGAGATGTGATACCGATGCTCTTTAGAAGCGCGTGGCTGGCAAAGGCCAAAACACCAAAGCCAATTAATGTTGTGAAAGAGGCCAAAAACATGGCTAGTTTAACCGTATCCATTTCCGGCAGACTTTCATCATGATAGCGCTGATAGAAGCAGGCATAATAAATGGAGTAATTAATTCCCATACCCATGATAACAATCCACAACATGATGCCGGGGATATCCAGTGGATGACCGATCAATTTCAGCGTGCCCAATGTGGCGATAAGAGCGAAGGCAATGGGCGCGAGCACGGCGAGCGCGATGAGCCAATCCATGTAATATATAAATACGATAAGTACAGTGCCGATACCTATAATGATCGCGATTTGAATAAAAATATTTTTTAGAAAGTCTCCGAGCCTTTTGTTAAATAAACCGACATCAAATAATTTAGCCAATCCCGTGGGGGTCAGGCGGGAGAAGAAATCCTCCGCGTTGTAATTTTTGCCGGTATTCAGCAAACTCAGTTGCGTGAAACCTGCGGAACTTTTGGCAATTCCCAGCATTTCAAAATATTTCTGAGGTATTTCGAAAGTTCCTGGATTTTCCTGATGAATGGTTTTCCAGAATGGTTCAAAAGCTTCCGGCTTAAAACCATATTCCAGCGCCGCCGCATCCAGATCACTCTTTAACGCGGCCACGCGTTCTTTATTCCAAAACTCATGCCAGGCGGTAAAATTGCTCCGGGCTGACTCAGCCGCAGGAAATAAAACAGAAGGAAGAAACGCAGGGGATAGTTTTTCCTGCCGGACATCAGCGGACAAACAGTTCATTAATTGATCATTTTTTTTCTGCAATTCGTCAATGCTTTTTGCTTCCAGAAAAACATAGCATTTGCCGGAAAAGTCATCCCACCCCTGCAAAATTTTTCCCGCATCCAGTGACTTTTGGCTCACGGAATTCATCGCGTTAAGATCAACATTGAACTTAGGCCATGCGAACAACAACATGATTAAGCCCAGAATAACCGCCGCCCCCAACTTCCATTTCGCGGGAGAGGCAATTTTTTTTATGGCATTAAAAAGCAGAGGATTACTCTGACGTGTTGCCGCAGGCATTGTCGGAAAGATTATCGGGAAAACAAAAAGAACAAAAATAAGCGCGAAGAAA
Organism: uncultured delta proteobacterium; assembly: GCA_963811325.1. Classification (GTDB taxonomy): domain Bacteria; phylum Desulfobacterota; class Syntrophia; order Syntrophales; family Smithellaceae; genus Smithella. The sequence goes on along the minus strand of CAWEQT010000001.1, from coordinate 2,577,805 downwards.
ACTCCCAAAGCGGTAAAGACGCCGATTTCCGCCAAAATTTTAAAGTCGCTGATCAGCAGTAAAAGAAACGACCCGACAGTTGTCAGGACTGCCAGAAGTTCTGCCGACCACACCGTCCTTGTTATATTTCTACCGTATGTTTCATATGGTTGATCCAGAAAAAGCAGATAGGTAATACCCAGATCAACGGTAAACCCCATAATGGCGCCGCCAAAACCGACAGCCAGCATCGATATGGATTTAAATAAAAAGGAGCAAACAAAAAGAGCGGCAATCGCTCCCACGGTTGACGGAAGGAGCGCCAGAAGGCCGATGAGCGGACGGGGAAAAGCAAAAAGTAGCAAAAGCGCAATTCCCAGTGTTGTCAGGGTTATGGCCAGCTGGGTGTCGCGTTTGGCAATGGTTTCGTTATCGAGCGCCGCGCGATAGGCTCCTGCGGAGGTCAGCGTATACTTATCTCCCTCCAAACTTTTATCGGCCTTTAATTCCTGCTGGCAAGCTTCGATAGTTTTTTCAATTTTTGCTGCTGTTGCCGTATCTGTGCCTGATCCGGCAATTCGGGCGATAATGAGCGCGTGCTTGCCATCTTCAGAAATCAGTTGTCCATCATAAAATTGCGCCTTATTGGCGGGAAGCAAAGCGGACAATTGCCTAAGAATAATGCCGGAGAAACCCAGCGGGTCTTTCGCCATCATCTTACTGCGGCCTATGCCTTCAAGTTGCTCGATGCTCTGAAGGTTTTGCGCCATCGCCTCCCTGATTTTTTCAGGCTTAATAAGCGGTTGAATCTTTTGTTCGAGGTCAGAAGCGCTCAAAAGCGAGGGTAGATTATTGTTAACATGCGCTATAAGTTCGGGAAAATTTTTAGCATCATCGCCGATGCCGACTTTGGTGAAAAGACCGCTTTGGCTAAGCTTGCCGGAAAGGATAACCGCCGCTTTGACCAGTTTATCTTTATCTGCGGATTCATGGCCCAAATCAATAAATAGTCTGTCCTGAATGGGTAAATGCCGGATAATCTGACGCGCGTCTGACAGCACCGGATCATTTTGCGGCATTGATTCCAGAATATCCGTTTCGATTTTCAGATTTTTAGATTCCCAGAAAAAAAGCGCCGCTACAATCAGGGTGATGATAAAAACAACAGACCATTTGATTTGATATTTGCGCAGGGACATACAAACCTATATTCATACCGTCCGTTTTTTTCGGCTAACTTTGTTGGCGTCGTCGTCGGCTTACTCAACGTATGTAAAATACGCCTCCTTGCCTTCTCGTTATCCTTTGAAACCGAAGCGGTATAATAAAATTTTGCGTCAGAATGTCATATTTCCAAAATGGTGGCAAGACAAAAAGGCTGCAACGGAAGAAGTAAAGCGGACAACTCCGCCAGAGGATGATATATAATGACATTCCGTGTCTTAATTACGGGATAATAATTATTTTAATAAGAATATCCGGCGAAAAATCAAACGGGTGAAGGTTGAGGAATTGCGCAAAAAATCCACAAAAGGGCGAAAATGAGAAATTCTTGCTCCCTGCGGATTGTAATTAACACGCACGGGAGCTTCAATTACCGAGATACCGTTTCTTTTGGCGTGCACTAATATTTCTACTTCAAACTGGAAACGCCGCGACTTTGTTTTTAAATTAAGCGCCTCGGGCAAGGGATAAATACGAAATCCGCTCTGGGAATCGGAAATGGCCGGACCGCCGGAGGTACGTACCCAGAAGTTGGAAAATTTCCGTCCGAAGCTGCTTGTCCATGGAACATGTTCGCCGGGAATGTAATCTCTGGCTCCAACGATAATGGGCCGTGTTTTTTTCGGGATGGCCTTGATTAGTTTTTGCGCGTCTTCAGGATAGTGTTGTCCATCAGCGTCTATTGTGATTGCCCAATCAGCCACAGCCTCAGCGGCGGTAAAGCCGGTCATAATAGCCGCGCCTTTGCCTTGATTCTGCTCATGCCGCAGAATTTTAATGCCTTCTGTTTCTTTAATCTGATCGTATGTGTTGTATGTTGAACCGTCATCAATAACAAAGACCGGAAAACCCAGCGCCTGCGCCTCTGCGACAACCTGCGCTACAGTTCCGGCGTGATTGTAAACGGGAATGACAAAAGCAAAACGATTTTTTCTGTTTGGGGTACTCATATTAACCCATGAATGAATAATGCAGCATAACACAGCAGATGGACTTTTTACAAATCTGTTCTCTCAGGTAGAAATGCTATCCCCCACGTCCCCGGCCCCATATGCGCGCCGGAAGTCAGTGATAATGGCTGTGCGATGATCTCTGCCTGCGGATAATGTTCCGCCGCCATTTTTTTAACCGTGCCCTCTACCCAATTCTTATTGTCGGAATATTCCAGCATGATGAGCGCCCTGTAATTATTTTTCAGCGTTGCGGTAAGTTTTTTCAAAGCCATTTTGAGTTGATCTTCCTGATTTCTGACCATGCCGACTTTTTTTGCCCCTGCAGGCTGTGGAGATATTACCGGTTTCGTTTTCAGCATGTCGCCGAAAAAGGCGCTGGTTTTGGAAAGTCTGCCACCTTCAGACAGGTATTCCAGTTTATCCAGAAACACATATTCCTCACATGCGTTTATTGCCTTTTTGGCAAAAATAAAAGTCTTTTTCAAGTCGTTTGTTTCGGCCAGATATCGAGCGACTGCCAGCGCGATTACTCCTAATCTGCCTGACGCCGCGCCGGTGTCAACTATCAAAAATCTGTCCTGTGGATCATGTTCTTTCTTCCACTGGAGTGCCACCTGATAGTTGCCGGTAAATATGGAGCCGACGCACAGATATAAAACTTTTTCAAACCGCTCCAGCACGCTTTCGTAAAACTGATGCCTTTCATAAACGGAAGCCTGGGAAGTGGATACCTTTATTCCCTTCTTCATCGCGCGATAAAGTTCTTCGGCATGAAAATAAGTTTCGGGCAGGCATTTTTCGCCAACCGTCAAATAACTGTTAAGGAGCGTGAAACCGTATTTTTTCGCGTCCTGATTTGTTACGGAACCGGCGGCATCGGTCATTATGTGGAATATCTGGGCGGTATTGGAATATCTGAATTCGTTGATTTGGGAAGCCAGGTTATCATCTTCCCAGTTAACCACATTGCCCAGTCCGTTTATTTGATCCCTGACCTTTTCCTTATTTTCAGTATGCAAATGTATTTTATAAAAATTACCTTCAGGAATGATAATAACGTTTTCTTCGGCGCTGGTGATTATCTTTACTTCATCGGGGGAATAATTTGGAGCTTTAACGACAAAATCAACGCAATACCCTGATTCCGTCTTTTCCTGAAACGCAGGCAATATCCGCAGGCGATTATTAAATGTTTCCGTGACCGGGCGGCAATTATCGGGAAGACCGGCAAGAGCGAAAAAAAATCCTTCGAAGAAAATATAAATACCCAAAGCTCCCGCATCAACGACCCCGGCTTCTTTTAACCGGGGCAACTGTTCATAAGTGTCATGGACGGCTTTTTCTAGGGAGCCGATGATAGTATCTATTGTTTTTTGATCGGGAGTTATTTCTTCCTCTAGAGAATAAGCAAGAGAGTCGAAGATACTCAGCATTGTGCCCGCCCGCGGATTGCTCACCGCTTGCCACGCTTTTTTAGCGCCTTCTCTGGCACAGTCTGACAGTTTGGAAACATTTTCCGCGGCGCAAAAAGCGGAAAAAAATTGAGAAGCGATATTGCCGGAATTGCCGCGCGCCGATAAAAGAAGCTGATGAACAAGATTTTCTTTTGGCTCTCCAACACCGCGCAGCGGAGTAAGGCTTAAGGAAAGATTTCTCCCAGTATCTCCATCGGCAACAGGAAATACATTGATAGAATCGAGCAGGTCCGCCCGGGCAACAAGACGTTCCAGGCCGGCAATAAAAGATTTTTGTAAAACCTCTTCCATTTTAGAATCCAAAAGCGCGGCAAATTTCTTCCGGAATGCTGAATATGGTTTCCATTTCAGGAACTTTCACTGTTACTTGTTCCGTGCGGCCGCGGGCGCAGACTTTGCCATCCGCCGCTTTCCTGATTTCAAAATCAACGACCAGTTTCACATACGCGTCAACGAGTGTCGCCTTGCAGATAATTTCATCACGGTGACGCAAAGGAAGGATATGCTTAGTCGAAGTTTTTATAATGGGAAAGATTAACTGATACTTTTCGTAAAAGGAATAAAGATCAATGCCGTTATTTTCGAAAAGCGCAGCCCGCGCGATTTCAAAATAGTTCAAATAGTTGGCGTGCCAGACTATTTGCATGGGATCGAGATCGAAAAACGGCACTCTTATTTTTACTTCAAAACTTTTTTTATTTTCACTCATTGTTTTATTTTAAAAAAATCGGAATATTTTATTGCTGTGCAAATATTTTCAATGTCTTTATCCATTGCCCTGTCTGTAATACTTATGCCAATTTAGCCAAAGACCGGAAACGCATCCTGTAAAGTAGCGCATAGAAAATAAAGCTTTTACCTTACCGGCAATTTACCATCCGCAGGAGGGTAAATTGCAATCAGCTTGTATTACTGACGTACGCGCGGCTTGTATGTACCGTCGAGCTTTTCTTTATCTATCACTTTTTTCAACATCTTGAACATTTTATAATTTTGCGGCTCTTCCTCATAAAATTTATCCCAGGCGTAATGATAAAGGAACTGCAATTGTTCGGGAGTGACTAATTTTGGCTGAAAAACAACCTTTCCGCAAGTGTAATCATTCCAGTCGTAGGAAAATATTCTTTTCTCGTTATGCAAATCATCAAAAGTGCGGGTATGCGGAAAAGGGGTGAGAACGGTGAATTCCGCCATGTCCAGAGCAATCTCCAATAGAAAATCAACCAGCTTTTTTATGTAATCTTCCGTGTGATAATCAAGCCCGAGAAGAATGCTTCCTTCCACCGCAATGCCGTAATCGTGATAGCGCTTTATACGTTCACGGATAAAATCGGAAGAATCGAAAATCGCCTGATAAACAAACCACGCGCCGGCCTGCGCGGCCAGATCCAGCACTTTATCATTATCTTCAATGGGATGGGAGCACCATTTCTTTTTCAGAGGAATCATTTCCCGAAACAAATCCATTTCCCATTGTTTGTCCTGCGCCAGCGAATTATCCACAATGAAAAGCCTGTTGTTATTAATGCTGGCCATTTCTTCGACAACCTTATCCAAAGGGCGGGGGCGAAAGCTTTTGCCTCCAAGAAAATTAACACAGCAGGGATAACAATTAAACCGGCAGCCTCTAGAGGCGTGCACCAGATCAACCATTTGCATGCCGCGGTAGTTGTACATATCACGGTTTAAAATACTGCGCCTTGCTGTTCCTACGCTTTCAATGGCTGAGAAATTCTGCATATAGTTATAAACCTTTTGCAGCTTGCCGTTCTTAAAATCCGCAAATACCTGTTCCATTCGCCCTTCGGCCTCTCCCAAAAAAACGCAATCGGCGTGATCTTGGGTTTCTTCGACGTGCAGCATGGTGGCGATGCCGCCAAACATCACCTTGATTCCTTTATTACGGAAGGTATCGGCAATTTCCCAGCCGCGTTTTATTTGTGCGGTTAGCATTACGGAAATACCGACAAAATCTGCCGTCTGGTCGAAATCGATCTCCTGTATGTTTTCGTCAATAAATTCCACATCTATGTAATCGGGCAGCGCGGCGGCAAAAACTACCGGCCCATGCGGCGGCAATGTAAACCGTGTTTGTCTGTCTAATTTTTCCCATTTCGGATAAATCAATTTAAAGTTCATGCTTTGTCTTTCTATAAATTCATTAATTAAATATTCATATTTGAAATGTTTACAATATTTTCTGATTTACGCCAATAAAAATTATACATCCACTCTATTGGCTGTTTTAAATAATTTTTTGCCAGGTAAGATCATGATTTGTTAGTGAAATTACAGTTAAATGAAACTCAGATATTACAAGCGTTGCACATTGATAACTATAAGTTGAATTATCCCGCATGCGAAGCTAAGCGGGACTATTGAAATTAGGATCAAACTTCAAAAATACAATCGAATTGGAAAGTTGAATCCCGATGCATCTGGACAATGCGGAAGGTATAATACTCAGCAGCCTGCTAGGAAATATGTCCAAAACTTGCTTTGGAGTTCATAACCGAGATTGAAATGATAACTTCTTAAAAAAGCATCATGTTTTATAATTGTCATCCATCCTTCATTCCAGATCCGGATCACGCATCAGCATGTTGATATTGATTGGGATAATGCGTCGATCTGTGAGCTGAATACAATCGCAAAATTATACACCTGTAAACCATTCATACGACGGTTTACAGGTGTCGATCAGGTTATTCGCTTTTTTAGATCATCTATTCATCAATTAGCCGTATCCACCTCCTGAAGAGCCAGATCCTGATAGGCATGAAAAAATTTGTGGCAGAAAGAATCCCAGCGTCTGCAAATGTCTTTAGTGGCATTGTCCAGTTGAAACAGGTTCGGATGCGTGACGAGAACCTTTATTTCAGCCGCTAATTCATCGATCAATATTCGATCAAGACCTTTCAGAATATTAGCAACAAATTCGTCCGGTTTGTACCATGCGGCAGCTTGCTGCAAGTCGCGATGGATTTGCGTCAAAAGAACATTACGTGGTCCTTCCCACAGTTCGTTAATTGCCGAATCCCGGTAAAGACGGGGCAAAGACGAGAAATCTTCCATCACACCATGGCCTCCGAAAATCGACATCGCTTCGCGGAGAATATCGGTGCAGTCCCAGGACGCGGCAATCTTTTGCAGCATGATCAGCTCACGAACATTAAAGCGCTGCCTGCGCGCTGGCAGTGGCTCGTCGATTGATAGGCCTCCTTTCAGACCTCCTTCGAGTTTCATGAAGTCGCGATAAAGTTTGAAGGCACCGGCGGTTGTCCTGTGGGTAGTCTGCTTGATTCTTGCCAGTTGCACGGCCACAAGGGGAAATTGATTCAGCTTCAGGCCAAAGGCATTCCGGAAAGATGTATATTTTTCAGCTTCCCGGAAAGCCCGTGTCATAAAGGCGGCAGCGGACAGCCCGACCGTCAGGCGGGAATACGTCAGTACGATACCGACAACATTGGCAACGCCTTTCTCCAGAGGCCCAACCGGATAGCCAACCGCACCGGTGAAGGTAAGCTCGCCAGTGGTTAGCTCACTTGTGCCCATTTTCCATTTAATCCGGTCAATGGTGTAGCCGTTTCTGATTTCCTTTTCTTTGTTGCCCGGCAGCCAGGACGGCACTACAAACAGGGCAACTTTTTCCGACCCGACAGGCTTTGCCGTTACCACGGCATAGTCAGCATGCGTTGCAGAACAGAAGAACTTTGTCCCGTATAGTTTCCATGTGCCGTTTTCCTTGACAGCTTCCAGAACATTGGACGGCACATCCGATCCTCCCTGGATCTCAGACAGATACTGAGCGCCGATGGCAATGTCGTTGTCAATTCCATCCTTGCAGTGCCGGAGGATTTCTTTTGTTTCTGGAGTATCTGCATATTTTTCCAGCAGCATCACCAGACCTTCCGTGCACGTTATAGGGCAGGCCATGCAGGCCTCTCCGTTTTGGTATATCAAAAACATCTTGATCAACTTTACCCATGGTGAAGTTTTATCTGCGAAAAACGCCTCTGAAAAAATTTCTTTTTCCATAATTTCCGTGTCTTGCGGACGACATATCCGGTCAATACGGTTGTGGTGCCCGTCATAATACAGCATGAAGGGACGAAGTTCCGGGCGGGCAATCCGATCGGCCATATCACGCCAGCGGAAAGAAGCTTTTTGGGAGACGGCGCGCGCTTCGGCATCGACCTGCTGCCATATGTCGCCGGTAAAATGCCGAACTACTTTTTGAATAAACGGATCATCGGCATAGTAATCGACACCCTGGCGCCACGCTAAAAAATCGTTGAAGTTATAAGAGTTGTTTCTATCTGCAAAAGACATATGAACCTCCTTAGTTAAATTGTAAACGTAATTCTTTTTTCAGCACCTTTCCCAGAGAATTTTTCGGAATCGCCTGAATGAACTGAACTTTTTTGACGCATTTGTAGGACGCCAAATTCTTACGGCAGTGGACAATGATCTCTTCCTCTGTCACATCAGCATCCGCATTCTTGACGACAAAGGCCACCGGGATCTCTCCCCATTTGGCATCCGCTTTTCCCACGACTGCTGCGTCGGCGATACCCGGATGATCCAGAAGAACCTGCTCCAGTTCGGCGGGATAGATATTTTCACTTCCACTGATAATCATGTCCTTCAGACGATCCACGACATAGATAAATCCATCCTCATCGATCTTTCCCATATCGCCGGAGCGGTAATAGCCTTTCCCGGCCACCGCAGTCGTTGCTTCCGGATTGTTCCAGTATCCCTTGAACACCTGAGGACCAAAACAGCAAATTTCACCGACTTCGCCCACAAGCAATTCTTGGTCACTGTCCGGGCGAAGGATTTTGACATAACCATGAAAGACGATTTTGCCAGCCGAATTCGATTTTTCCATTCCCATATCCGGCACCCAAAACGTCACGGCACCCGAATATTCCATGATACCATAGACCTGCTCGATCTTGATTCCCATTTGATCATAGGTGGCAATCAGACTTTGAGGAACAGCGGATCCCCCGCACACAACGTGCTTGAGTGCGGACAAATCCTTCTTAGTAATGTCCGGCACCCACAGCATAAACTGCAACATCGCCGGAACAGACATCATGAAGTTTATTTTTTCATCGACGATGATATCCCAAATCTTAACGGGATCGAAGGCGGACATAAAAAAAGTTGTGCATCCGCTGTGGATGTTGCCGAAAATCGGCGCCAGACCACCAATGTGAAACAGCGGCGCTACAGAAAGAAAGCGGTATTTATATGCCCAGTCGATCGTATGCGTCAGACCGACCGATGCCCAGAATAAATTATCGTGCGTCAGCATAACACCTTTGGGCCTTCCAGTAGTGCCGGATGTATACATGAGGACAACTGGATCGGAACCATATCCCGCATAGACAGGCTCGGCGGAGGAAGCGTCGGCAAGGACTTTTTCAAAATCGTTAGTCTTGTTTCCCGGTTCGACACTCAGAAAACTTTTCACGGTCGTTTGTGGCCGCAACTCTTCCACAACAGGTGCAAATTCCTGATCAAAGAGCAGAAGAGTTGTGCCGCTGTTATTTAGAATGTAAGCCAATTCTGGAACCTGCAGACGCCAGTTGAGCATGAGCGTGATGAAGCCTATTTTGGCCGCACCGAACAGAGCCGTTATCGCGTGCTCATTGTTTTTGCACAAGACGGCAATCCTGTCGCCCGCTTTCAAGCCGCTTTTTTTCAAAAAATCTCCGAATCGGTTGGACCGTTCATTAACATCCTTAAAGCTGAATCGATAATCGACTCCGGAGAAAGCCTCCATGCTGGGGTTAAGGTAAGCACGGTTCGCTAGCATTTTTCCGATATTGATCTCCATAATCCTGACTTTCCATCAAAAGCATTGTTAATGCTGTAACCAATGGTAACTATACAAACCATTGGTTACATAGTCAAGTTTTTTTCAGTCTTGGAATAATCTGTGATATAGAAGACATCCTATGAAACAGAAAAATACATTTGCCCGTCTCAAGAGCGAAGAAAAGATTGCGCGTCAGGCCATTATCATCGAGGCCGCCGAGCGTGTGTTTGCCGTCAAGCTGTTTAACAAAGTTAGCATCCGGGACATTGCCAAAGAGGCGGGCATTTCGCATGCTTCCATTTACCGGTATTTTCCTGATCAGCAATCGCTATTCATAGAGGCCTTTATCCGGGGAGCTGAGGAAATCGGCCAAACATTGGAGCTTCTAATTGATAAAAGCAAAACACCGGACATAGGCAAGATCAGCGACGCCTTTATTTCATATCTGATGGATAATGATCAGTATTTCAGAATGATGACGCATTTTATGCTTGATGGTTCACTTTCTGCGGAAAAAGTGGAAAGGCTTAACGCGACAGAGCGTCATTTTTTCGATCAATTTGACAAATTGTTTCGGAAAATGAACAAACCGGAACCTGTACGTTTGTTATCACATGCTTTCTTTGCGGCGTTAAACGGTGTAATGATCACATTCAGAAATTACCCTGGCCGTGAGCCGGAAGCGGTTCGCCAGCATATGCTGCATGTTGCCCGGGCTATTGCCCATAGTTTTAGCGCAACTCAAAAATAAGGTTAATCATTCTAATGAAAACAAAACATGTTCTGGTAGTGCTAAAAGAGAAAGAAAAGCTAAACCCTCCGGCAATCATTATAGATGCTGCGGAAAAAAAGTTTTCGGAAAAACCTTTAGGTTTGCCTCTTTAACGGGCATGAAGGATATTTAGGCAGCAGGTCTTGAAGACCCTTACCACGTTTCTCTCGGATAAAATATTATTTGCCAAAAATCATATACGTGTAAGTTCCACCGAAAGAAATACCGGCAAGAGCCGCGTTATTAATTTCCAGTTCTTTTTTCTCCCCGACAATAAACGGAAGCGGCCGCAGTGGATTAATAAGCCCGGCCACAGGAGGCAGAATATTTTTTTCAATAGACAACGCCAGTGCGCAGGCTCTGATGCCGCCGCCGGAGAAACTCTCTCCAGTAGCTCCTTTAAATGAAGTAATTAATGGTTTTTTCGCCGAACCATCATATATTTCGGCGTATGCTTGGGCTTCCACGGCATCGAGAATTTCTCCGCCGTTGGCCACCGCAAAAATAGCCTGAATGTCATTTGGCGCGCTGCCCGCGTTTTTCAGCGCGCGGTCAAATGTCCGTTTTATGCCATCTGTGTTTTCCGGCCAGCCGGTCGGTTTGGTGGGGGATGATCCCATACCCATGCCTTTAACTTCGCAATAGGGCTTGCGCCCTCTCGTCATTGCCGATTGCAGGCTCTCCAGGCAAATTATTCCGCAACCTTCTCCGGCTATCATCCCGTTTCGTTCTTTATCAAAGGGACGGCACGTTTCCTTTCCACCGTTTTGAGGAGAAAGGCTGCGAAATTTTGTCAGCGATTCATAGTAAAATTTGGATAAAATGTCCACACCGCCGGCAAAAATAAAATCAGCAGTGCCGCGTCTGATTTCCGCCACCGCATAAGCAATCGCGTTTTCGGCGGAAACAGCGAAATGTGTTACAGTTGTATTAACGCCGCGAAATCCCAACTCAATGGAAGTATGACCGGCGGCGGCGTTCATAACTGTGTTGGGCACCAGTATCGGATTGACAGAAGCAGGCCCTTCCGTAAATAATATTCCTAAAAATTGGGCGGTCACATCCGTCGCGCCGAAAGAAGTGCCCAGCATAATGCCTATGTGGTCGCGGTTTTCCCGTGTGATTTGAAGGCCTGCGTCTTCCAACGCCAGACGAGCGGAAGCCGCCGCCATAAGGGATAATTTATCCATTCGTCGTATGTTTTTAACGGAAATAAAATCACGGGGATTGAAATTGGTAACTTCCGCACCCAGATGCGAGCCAAATGTACCGGTGTCGAAAGATTTTATTTCAGCAATGGCGGTTTCGCCTGTAACAAGCCTCCGACAAAACTCTTCCTTGCCGGTTCCCAGAGGAGTTACCATGCCGATACCGGTTACAACCACGCGCCTTAAGCCGTCTGTCTGTTGATATTTATTCATGAAAAATGCTTCTTTCGGAATACCTGCCGAAAATTAAAGTGGTATTGTTTCCTCCGAAAGCGAAAGAATTTGAAAGAACGGCACGCAAATTGGCTTTTCTTGAACCGGAGACAACATAATCCAGATCGCACAGCGGATCGCTATCCTGATAATTGATTGTCGGCGGTATAAAACCATGCCGTAACGCCAGCACCGAAACAATACCTTCCAGAGCACCCGAAGCTCCTAACGTGTGCGCATGCATGGATTTGGTTGAACTCACTGGAATAGAATGCGCGCGCCTACCGAATACTTCTTTGATGGCTTTGGTCTCTATAACGTCATTGACAGGAGTCGCCGTACCATGCGCGTTGATATAGTCAATATCGTCAATTGAAAGACCGCTGTCCTTGAGCGCCGCTTGCATGGCGCGCACAGCGCCGGAAGCCTGTTCATCGGGGGCTGTCATGTGGAAAGAATCGCAGGTAATACCATAGCCCAGAACCTCGCCATAAATTTTTGCTCCCCTGCTCAGAGCTGTATTCAGCTCTTCCAGAACCATTATCGCCGCTGCCTCGCCCAGTGAAAGTCCTGCGCGGTTTTTATCAAAAGGCCGGCAGGCCTCAGGATCAATGGATTTCAGAGTGTTGAAGGCGGCGAATGTTAGCCTGCACATGGGCTCCACGCCTCCGGCAAGCATAATAGACGCTTGGCCATTAAGGATTAAATCCCGCGCGTAGCCTATAGCGGTGGCGCTCGCGGAACAGGCTGTCATGAAAGTTGATTTAGGCCCCGCGAAACCGAAAGCAGAGGTAATACGATCAGCGGAAGAAGAACAAAATAAAGAAGAGAGTCTGGAAAATTTCGCGTTTTTGGCATTTTTTAATAAACCTCGATAGAATTGTTCCGCTTCCAAAAGCCCGCCGGCGCCTCCACCGATGGCTATGCCGATTTCTTCCTTTAATCCTTCCGGCGAGGGATAAAGCCCGGCATCGCGCAGGGCTTCCAGTGTTGCGGCGAAAGAAAGCGTGTCTGCCCGCGACATTCTTTTAAAGGAAAAATTCCGGGGAATATAATCACGGGCGATAAAATTTTTGATCTGGCCACCCGTTTGGCTGCGAAATCCGGCTGTTTCAAAGAGGTCAATCATCCCTATGCCGCATGAGCCTTCCTGGAGAGAGAGCGCGAAATCAGGAATATTATTGGCAACTGAGTTTAGTGTTCCCATGCCAGTGATAACAATTCGTTTTTTCAAGTCAAAGCCTTATCTTTAAGTTGCAATTATATTTGTTTAAACTCGCTGAAACTTAAATTGGCAGGGGTAAAAAGTCAAATAAATATTGCCGGCAGGTCACGTCTTACATTGTGGCCTATTGCCTCATAAATAAAAGTTACGGGGATGATATCATGTTTGGTAAACGATACCTCATAAAGAATGTTACCTAATCCTGGTAATTATTTTAAGTTTCACTTGCATAATATTGTTTAGCTCAAAAGGGTTGAAGTTTTCAAGTTGTTTTGTCGGGGAGAGTTTGATGGATTTATCAACATGCTTTGATTCCAAAATTATTTGATAGGGAGTTTTGCGTGCATCTTTTTTTTGATAGTTTTAGATCCTACTCGTTCTTTTTCGATAAGTTCTACAGAAGGCAAGAAGAAGTTGTGAAAGAAACGCAATTTTTTGTGATAAAGATTGGTTCATCAGCAAGACAACTTTAGGGTTGTCTAATCTTTGATAACCGAGCTATTTGACCTACCCTCGGTATTTATACCATATGTTAAGTTAGGTTTCAGCCATTTTTAATTCTCAATTTAAGTATGTCTCCGATGCTGGAGGATGGTAATTCAAAGAGCCACGTGGCCTGAATAGGTTGTATTCCATGCGCCATTTTTCAATTAAAGTTTTCGCTTCTTTCAAGGGTATAGAAAATTTCTCCGTTGAGCAATATAACCGTTTTTCCAAGGGCTGTCAGGTGAAATATAAAGAGCTGAACACCAATGTATGACAACCATCGCGAACGATCGAATCAAAATCAATAATTAATCAAAAAAAGACGGGTAAGGGGTTGCGGAAATTTCCGCAACCCCTTACCTTGTGAATCTTCAGATAAAAACGCTTTTACTCAATCAGCAATCAAAACCTTTTTTCTAACTACATGACCGACATGATAATGGTGAGTCGTGTAAGCAATACTGGATGAGATAAAAGTCCCTTGATTTTTATTTTACCGCTGAAAAGCAAGCCGAGAACTTTTCTTCCCGCTTCATCAAAATAATACGGCAGGCCCCATCGGACACGGAGCATGTTTAAATCCATTACTTTATCCGATTGCGTTTTGATTATGACTGCCGCGTCAGGACTGACTCCTTGCTCTATGGTGAGTTTGCCCTGACTGAAATGAAGGCTTATCGCCGTTTCAATATCCTGCAAGTTTATTGCCGCGATGCCGCGCATTTTTTTATAAACAGCGTATTTTGCCTCTGATTTTTCGATATTGCCGGTCAGAAGATCCTGCACAATGAAGGAAAAAGGAACATCTGCCGCATTATTGGTTATATTCAATTCCATATATTCTCCAATAAAAGCTACAAAGCTCTGCGGTAAATTTCCAGAACTTCATCCTTGTCTGAAACACAGCGGATATTGTTGACAATAGCGCCATCGGCAATGCTTAGATCAGCCGCTTTGATTATGTCTGCTTCCTTTACACCGAATTCAGAAAGCTTCAGCGGATGCCCGATTTTTTTAAGCAAAGCAAATATCTCATTCACCGCTGCCATTGCCGCCTTTTTCGGTTCATCATCGCGTTTGCTCACGCTCAACGCCTGCGCGATTGTGGCATAAATGGCGATGGCATCCTGATCGCCATTGTCAATATTAAAATCCATACAGTAGGGCAGCATGATGCCGCAGGAAACTCCATGGGGCACACGAGCAACAGCGCCGATGGAATGAGCCGTTGCGTGCACAATCCCGACCATCGCGTTACCGAATGCCCAGCCCGCCATGGTTGCCGCCAGTTGCACCTGCCCGCGGGCGTTTAAATTGCTTCCGTCTTTTATGCACTGTGGCAGGTAGATGCTCAAAAGCCGGATGGCATGCAGGGCCATGGCATCGGCCATAGGTTCGCGCTGCACGGATGTCATCGCCTCTATCGCGTGGGTCATGGCGTCCATTCCCGTAGAGGCGGTAAGTAACGGAGGTAGTTTCAACGTTAGTTGCGGATCGAGAATGGCCACGCGCGGTGCGTTATAGGATTCCACAATTAATATTTTCTGCCCTTTATCCTTATCGTAGATTACCGCTACCCAAGTAACCTCGCTTCCCGTTCCGGCTGTTGTCGGGATAACGATATGCGGCGTCTGCGGCCGTGTTAAAAGTTGGATGCCTTCATAATTAGCCAGCGACCCGCCTTCGGTGAGTAGTATGCACATGCATTTGGCGGTATCAATCACACTGCCGCCTCCAACGCTGATAACGATATCCGCGCCCTTTTCTCTGGCAAAGGCAGCGCCATGGTTGACAACATCAATGCCTGTATCCTGAGGCACATCGCTGAATACACCAACACATTTATCGCCCAGGGTTTTTACTATTTTTTCCGAGAGACCCGCTTTGATAATTCCCTGATCGGTAACTACAACGGCGCGAGAGCAACCCAGAGCGCTTATTTCGGATTCCAGCTCTGACGTGGATGAGCCACTGCCGAAAATAATTTTTGTCGGGCCAAAGTAAACAAAAGATAAACTATCATCGTAAACCATCACGTTCTCCTTATCTTGCCGGATTGCTGTCCGCCGGCGGTAGATTCGTTCACTATAAATTCTCAATGGTAGAGACAAGGTTTCAAGCTTCGTCGGGAAATATTGTGTTTACTTCCGTCAAAAGATCAACCACTTTATTGATCGTTTTGACATTGCGCACAACGTAGGTCAGATCACCCTTTAATTTCAGCTTCCCCTGCATCAGGGCTTTGGTCGCGTCGAGTTCTTTTTTGGCGACTTGCTTCCATCGGGAGTAATCACCGCTCATAATGAATTTAGCCGTTTGCGCTTTGGCGGCGTCACAAATTAAAAATTCAAGCGCATCGCCATGCCAGTAATCCGTAAACATGTAAACGGGCTCGGGGACGTTTTTTGAAGGATCGGGGTTGACCGTTATGGAGACGCTTCCTTCCCAGTCTTTGGCGATTTCTTTGTACTCTTTGGATCCGTTGATTATTTTTTTCCACGCATCCATCCATTCCTGAGTAAACGCTTTGTATGTTTCTGCCATTTTCCATCCTCCTTTATTTTTTGTATAGTTTATTTTGCAATTCTTAAAGGTCCAACTCGACAAGTTTTTCTTCTTTAAGCGGACTTTCCGGTGCCAGAGGATCGACATACAAAATGAATCTTTCTAAATAAAGTGATGCCGCGAGAGAACTTCCGCCGATGGATTTTTTTAACCACCCCTCTTCGATGGTGAAACTGGAACAAACACCTCCAGTTAAGTCAACCTGTAAAATTTTTCCCGCATAACCGTTTTGCATGACTGTCTTCATAAGATTGCGTAAAAATATGAACTTATTTGTTACTTAACTTGCATTCAGAACTAGTGCAATTCATTTATCAGACCTTGAACTAAGGGTCAAGGTAAATTAAAGGATATAAAAAACGATAATATGATGGTTATTATGGCAACTGCCGGGTGCTGAAATCATCCGGGATACAAAATTTTACGATGGACGCTATCAGAGAAACAGAGACAAATATAATATTTTTTTCAACGGCTTTAATGTTTCATTAAAATAAATGGTCAAAGCAAAGGATTCGCGCCTTAAACCACAGACGCCTATTTCATAAATAACATTTTATTTCTGATAGTTACAATATTTTTGCTATTTGTTGTAAATATGGCACGATAATTTCAATAGTATAAAGGCAAATACCTGAAAAGGAGGTAACAGATCATGAAAAAGACATTAGGAACAATAGCAGTAGCAGCGGCGGTTATTCTTTTCACGGCAACTTTTGGTTTCGCCGAGTATGCAGCAACTGGAGCAGTTAAATTTCCGTTCTTTCAATTGGGCTGCTTGATTATCGGCGGTTTGATTTTAATGACTCTGAAAAAGAAATACGAAAAGATGTACGTAGCGGAAATGGTTGGTGCCTTCGCTCTTTACACTATACTGATGGCTTTGTTCACCAACCCAGTTATTGAAGCAGTTAAGAACCTTATAGCATAAGTAAACGGTTAACGATCTTTGTGGATTGAGTAAATAGTTTGATTAACCGCTGCAAAAAACATGATCTGTTTATATAGTGGTTGCCCCCCTTAAGGCTAAGGCCTTGAGGGGGGTTTTTATATACTATTTACCCCTCTTCGGCTAACTTTGCTGGCTGCGTCGTCAGCTTCCTCGACGTATAAATAATACGACCGTGGAGCCTCCTCCTTGCCGCCTCATTATCCTTTGATCGGGGGCGCTCCGTAAGGGAGCGCAATAAAAATAGACTGTATCTTACCAAGAACTGACGCCGATTAGGCGGCAGCTTCCAGGCTAAATAATAAATATTTATAAGTCTTTAATATTACCCTTTAAAGGAAAAAGAAGTTATGTTAGTTTGATTCTAAATTGTTAAAAAAATGGTTCAGTGATATAAGAGGGAAAATTAAAAGAAGCTTACCCAATATTACTAAAACCTGTCAAGTTTAGGAGATATGGATAGCTTTTATTAGAAGGGATTATGAAAGGAACCATATTTTGGCCAAATATTATAGATGAAGGAACAGAACAAGAAGCGGCAAAACAAGGTTGGATTGCATCATTGTTTATATCAGCAATAACTATATTTTCAATTATTATTGGTTAGACATCTCCGTAGAGTGCGGTTGACGTCGTGTTGATATCTATCGTTAGCTTTGGTTGCCTAAAAATGTCGAGAGTAGTTGCAATAATAGGCATACTATTATGTGTTTATAATGGCATTGATAAATATATTGCAAAAAATACCTTCAGGATGATGCCTATATTCGCAATATTTTTTTTGAACGCAGCAAGAGGAACATTTAAATATCGTGATATAATGAAAACAGAAGATAAAGGAGATAAGTATATTTAATTTATGAAAATACCATTTTATCAAATAGACGCTTTTTCAAGCAAGATATTCGGTGGCAATCCTGCTGCCGTGTGTATCCTTGAATCATGGCTTGAGACCGAAGTGCTTCAATCTATTGCCGCGGAGAACAATTTATCGGAAACTGCTTTCCTTGTGCCGAAATCAAGAGGGCGATATGAACTCCGGTGGTTCACTCCCGCTGTCGAAGTTGATCTTTGCGGCCATGCCACGCTGGCCAGCGCGTTTGTAATCTTCTCGTTTGTTGACAACACATTGACCTCTGTCGATCTTGAAACAGCAAGCGGTCTGTTATCTGTCGCCAAATCAGGCGAATTGCTTTCCATGGATTTTCCGTCAAGAAGGCCTGAGCCTGCGGAAAAATCTCCTGTAATCGCTAAAGCTCTTGGAGCAGAGCCTTTAGAGGTTTTGAAATCCAGAGACCTCCTTGTGGTTTTTGAGAATGAGTCTACAATAAGAAACATGAAGCCTTATTTTGATAAATTACAACAAATCAGGGATGCTTTTGCGGTCATCGTAACCGCGCAAGGCGAAAAGTCCGATTTTGTTTCACGGTTCTTCGCACCCAATGCCGGTATTCCCGAAGACCCCGTGATGGGTTCTGCGCATTGTACATTAATTCCATATTGGGCTGACCGCCTCAAGAAGAATCAGTTACACGCCTTTCAACTCTCCAAACGAGGCGGTGAATTATTCTGCGAAAACACAGGAGATGATCGTGTACGGATTGTGGGGCATGCTGTTCTCTATGCTAAAGGAGAACTCCATCTATAATAATAAAGTGAACAAATACATTTGGTTTAAAATGGATTTTCTCGCACTGGATTTTGAAACAGCAAATTATTACCGCGACAGCGCTTGCGCCCTTGGACTGGTGCGTGTTGAAAATAACGAGATTGTTGAAAAAGCGTCATTTCTTATTCAGCCTCCCTACAAATTCTTTGTGTTTACTTATGTCCATGGAATCACATGGGAGGATGTTGAAGATAAACCGACTTTCGAGCAACATTGGAAATCAATAAAGCCGTTTTTTGAGCAAATTGATTTTGCGGTAGCACATAACGCCAGCTTTGACAGCAATGTCCTGCGCGCTTGTTGTGAAAGACATAAAATTATAACGCCTGAAGTTGATTTCTGGTGCACAATGAAACTTTCCCGAAAAGTATTTGGTCTTTGCCCTACCAATTTGCCCACTGTTTGTAAAAAATTTAATATTGATTTACAGCATCACGACGCCCTTTCCGATACTCTCGCCTGCGCGAAAATAATGATAGAAATTCTAAAAAAACAAGAGCTTAAAAAATGTTGAGGTTTTCCTCAATTTTTATTGACAAACATGGTCAAACTTGTTATAATACATTATAGATTAGAATTTTGTTGTGTTGTAGTTGGTATCTGTTGAAGCAATTTTTTCTCTTGATGAGGGGGAAAGAATTGCTAGCGTTTTCATACAGAAAATTACCGAACAATTCCCTCGTTTTCTTTATCTTTTTAATTTATGGTGCCAAAATTGCTCAGGCAAGTGCATTTATATTATGGTTATTACTAATAATTTTAATAAGTTAACTGGAAAATAATTATGAGTAGTAATCAAAATATCAGGATTGTAATCACCGGTGTTGGACTTACAGCGCCTAATGCTAATAATCTAAAAGAGTTTCGCGATGCCCTTTTGACTCAGAAATCCGGAATTACTGAAACGGAAATCCGTTATATGGGTAAAGTTGCGGTTGGGAACTGTCATTTTGATGAAAATCTCTATCAAAAGAAGAAAACACGAAGGCGGGGTACCCGGGCAGGCTCAATTTCAATTTATTGCGCCAATGAAGCATTGAAGGACAGCGGGTTATCCATTGATTCATTGTCTAAAGATAGAATAGGAATTTATCTGGGGATTACCGAGCATGGCAACGTTGAAACGGAGAACGAAATTTATGAACTTCATCAGAACAATCTTGATGCCAGCTTATGGTCTCATCATCATAACCCAAGAACTGTGGCTAATGCACCTGCTGGTGAAGTCAGTTTAAATACGGGGATTACAGGTCCTGTCTATACTATCGGTGCCGCTTGTGCCGCCGGAAATATTGGAATTATCCATGGCATGCAAATGCTGCAACTCTATGAAGTTGATTTGGCTTTGGCGGGAGGAGTTTCTGAAAGTACGGCAACTTTTGGGATATTTGCCGGTTTTAAGAGTCAGGGAGCCCTCGGGGCACATGATGATCCCACTCGCGCTAGCCGGCCATTGGATATAAACCGCAATGGTATTGTCGTTTCTGAAGGAGGAGCCATTTTCGTTCTGGAAAGATTGGAAGACGCATTGAAGCGAGGGGCGAAAATTTATGGCGAAATAGCCGGTTATCATGTCAATTCCGATGCCGTTGATTTTGTACTTCCTGATACGCAAAGGCAGGTTCAGTGCATGAATGCCGCAATGGCCAAGGCAAACATTACGGCCAATGATGTTGATATAGTTAATCTTCATGCCACAGGAACAACCTCTGGAGATATTAATGAATGTGAAGCAATTAACTCCATATTCGGACAAGCCGAAAATACTTATATTAATTGCACCAAAGGATTTATTGGCCATGCGATGGGCGCCGCCGGAGCATTGGAGCTTGCGGGGAATTTGCCCAGCTTTACTGATAATAAAATTCATTCGTGTAAATATATTGAAAATGTTGATCCCAGGTGCAATGTGAAGAATCTAGTAAATGGCGAGCCCGTCGAGAAGGAAGTTAATTTCATTTTGAGCAATTCTTTTGGGATGCTGGGAATTAATTCAGTTTTAATAATAAAAAAATATAGAGAATAAATCTTGTACAAGGAGGCAACAAGTTGGATTATCAGACCTTAAGAAAAAAAATTATTGATATCATCGCTGATATAGCAGTCGATGAAGATGTTTCGAATCTCGATGATAATATAAAACTAAGAGAGCAGCTTGATTTGGATTCAATGGATTTTCTGGATATTGTGATGGAGTTAAAGAAGAGATATAAAATTGAAGTGCCTACGGAAGATTACCTGAAGTTGGCGACATTGAAAAGTTGCATTGAGTATCTGGATCCCAAGTTTTCATTAAATTCATAATGGCTAATTACGATACTATAATAATAGGTGCGGGCATGTCGGGACTGGCGGCGGGGATCAGACTGGCTATGTTTGATCAAAAGGTCTGCATTCTGGAAAGACATAAAGTTCCCGGAGGACTTAATTCCTACTATGAACGTCTGGACAGAAAGCTGGATGTTGGATTGCATGCCATGACCAATTTTGCCCGCCAAGGTGAAAGAGGAAAGCCTTTAACAAAATTGCTTAAACAATTGAGAATACCTTATGGAAAATTAGAATTGTCACAGCAGCATTTTTCACGAATTGTATTTCCGGAACAAAAACTCTCTTTCTCCAATGACCAGTTATTGCTTACAGCGGAGATCGAAAGAGTTTTCCCTCGCCAGAAGGATAATTTTGCGAGGCTTCTCGATATTGTAAAAAACTTTGATGACGTTAATTTAAATAACAAACATCAGAGCGCAAAAGAAAAAGTCAGGGAGATTATTTCCGATGAACGATTACTGGAGATGATTTTCTGTCCGTTGCTGATTTACGGGAGCGCCTGGGAAAATGACATGGATTTTTCCCAGTTTGTCATTATGTTTAAAAGCATTTATCTGGAAGGTTTCAGCAGGCCCAAAAATGGAGTTCGCGCCATTATCAATATCCTTATCGAAAAATACATACAACTCGGTGGAGAGTTGCGCCTGGGCGTTGGTATTAAAAAAATAGATATTGAAAATGGTGTCGTTAAAAGTGTAATTCTGGATAATGGAGAAATAATCCAATCCAATAAAGTTATGTCCTCTATTGGTCTGCCGGAAACGATGAACATTGTTTCTGAAAAGCAGGAATGTCCCGCGGTCGGTTCAATGAGTTTTACAGAGACGATTTTATTTTTTGATAAGAAACCGTCTGATGAGGGCATCAAAGACACAATTATATTCTTTAATGATAGTGATAAGTATAACTATCAAAAGCCGCAAACTCTTTGTGACTATCGGAGCGCCGTAATTTGTTTTCCCAATAATTTTGGTTATGATGATTATGATGAAGGGGTGGTTCGCGTTACTTTTATTGCCAATTTTGATAAGTGGAATGAGTTGGATAGAAAAACCTATCTTTTAAAGAAAAAAGAAGTATGCAATGAATCGCTGGCAGTTATTGCCAAAATCTTTCCGCAATTTAAGGCCAACTTGCTTTATCATGATATTTTTACGCCCAGGACAATCATGCGGTACACGGGTCATAATAAAGGAGCTGTTTACGGAAGCACTCAAAAAGCCAGAGACGGCAGAACCGGTATTAAAAATCTTTTCATTTGCGGCACCGATCAGGGGTTTTTGGGAATAGTCGGCGCCATGCTAAGCGGCATTTCGATGGCCAATCTTCATTGCCTGATTAATGGAGACAAGGCATGAAGTTTAAGAATGTCGTTATTTCTTCCTTTGCCTATCATCTTCCTGATCAAATAATGACCTCTGAAGAAATTGAAGAAAAACTCGCGCCCGTGTATCAACGCCTCAAACTTCCCGGCGGCAGGATAGAATTGATGACCGGCATAAAAGAAAGACGTTTCTGGCCTCCGGGAACAATGCCCAGCGATTTGTCCACTCAGGCGGCCAGAAATTTATTTGAAAAAAATATCGTCAGGCCAGAAAATATTGATCTTTTAATCCATGCTTCTGTCTGTCGTGATTTTTTAGAACCGTCAACCTCCTCGATTGTACATCATAATTTAGGACTGCAGGCTCAAACATTTATCTTTGATCTGTCTAACGCATGTTTAGGTGTAATGAGTTCGTTTGTGGTTGCCGCCAATATGATCGAAAATGGTTCAATTAAACATGCGCTCATCGTTTCCGGTGAAAATGGGGGGCCGTTGTTGTTTGAAACGATCGAATATTTATTAAAAGAAAATGATCTCACCAGAAAAAGCATAAAAAAATATATTGCGAATTTAACCATCGGTTCTGCCGCTGTCGCCTATACTATTTCTCATAAGAATTATGTCCATGAAGGCCATTTGCTTTTGGGGGGAGCTTCTCTTGCTGATTCTTCGGCCAATGTTCTTTGCCGCGGCAACGGCAATACGGCATCGCTGATGATGGAAACCGATTCCGAAGAGTTGATGAAATCCGGTATCGCCCTGGCCAAAAATACTTGGGAAAAAACAAAACGTGAGCTTGAATGGACTAATGAAGATGTTAATTGTTTTGTCGGTCATCAGGTCGGTGTGGCGCACGATACTCTTTTGAAGCAAACATTAAAACTGGAAAAATGTCCTACTTTTACCACTTATCAGTATTTAGGAAACACCGGAGCATCGGCCCTGCCGGTCACGCTTAATATTTTTGATGAGCAAAAAAGGATTCCCCATGACAGCAATGTGGGTTTGCTTGGTATCGGATCGGGCCTTAATTCAATTATGCTGGGGGTAAAGTGGTAAGACCGGATCGGTTAAATAAATTATATCCCTTCAAGTCAAATTTCCTAAACTTGAAAGATAATCTTTCCATGCATTATCTTGATGAAGGACAGGGTGAGTCGTTTTTATGCTACACGGCAATTCCACCCGGTCCTTTTATTTTATTACAGGAAATTTAGTTGCCGCTTTTTCCGGCTCCAATAGAGTAATTGTCCCGATGATTTTGGTTATGAACCGAATATATCTATAGAACAGGCGCTTGATCTGACAGTGAGGTAATTAAATGCTTCTGAATAAAAATGATAAAATTACACAAAATTACGATGTCATTATCATCGGGGGCGGATTAGGGGGAATGACCGCCGCCAATAAACTGGCAAAAAATGGTAGAAAGGTTCTTTTGCTCGAGGCCCATGACAAGTTGGGAGGATTTGCGACCTGGTTTCATCGCAAGGGGAAACACATTTTTGATGTTTCACTCCACGGATTTCCAGTGGGAATGATAAAAACCTGTAAGAAGTATTGGAGTAAAAAAATCGCAGATAAAATAGTTCAACTTAAAAGAGTTCGTTTTGTAAATCCTCTGTATCAGCTGGAAACTGATTTTACAGTAGAAGATTTCACCAGCAAGCTTATCAATGATTTTAAAGTCTCCCCAGAACAAGTTGATAACTTTTTTCAGGTTATCATGAACATGAATTATTATGATAATAAGGAAATGACAAATGGTCAACTGTTGGAGAGTTTTTTCCCCGTCAGAAAAGACGTCCATCGTTTCTTGATTGAGCCTATTGTTTATGCCAACGGTTCAACACTGGAAGACCCGGCAATTACATATGGAATCGTCTTCTCTAATTTTATGAGTAAAGGAGTTTATACTTTTGAAGGCGGAACCGATCTGGTGGTTAAGATGATGCAGGACGAGCTTCTGAATAACAATGCTGATATTCGTTTGCGGTCAAAAGTAGAGAAAATTATAATAAATAATAATATCTGTCAGGGAGTGTCGGTTGGTGGACAATTCATTGGTTCCAGAGCGGTTCTTTCCAATGGGAATCTTATCGGCACAATCTTCGGTCTGGTAGGTGCGGAAAAATTCACTCCTCAATTTATTAAAAAAGTTAATAAGGTCAGACTCAATACCAGTTCCTGTCAGGTTTATATGGGAATTAAAGAAGGTGAGATTGTAGATGATGTCGGCGATCTTATATTCTTTTCTGAAGCAAAAGAATTCGCAACAGAAGAGCTCCTGTCCATGCATACGACAAGCCGGACATTTTCGCTTTACTATCCAAGGCTCAGACCTCAGTTGGAAAACGCGGGATACTCGATAGTTTCTTCCACTAACGCGCGCTATGAAGACTGGATAAATCTAAGCAAGGAAGAGTATAAATTAAAGAAGGAAGAGCTTATCAAGGCAACGCTTACAAGTCTGGAAAAAGTTATTCCGGGCATTAATAAAAAGATTGATTATATTGAGGCGGCTACGCCCTTAACTATAAAGAGATATACTCATCACGAAAAAGGCTCCTCTTTCGGGACCAAGCATGAGGGGCTGGAAATTTCCATGGGACTGGATAAAGAAATCAGCGGTCTGTTTCATACCGGCTCTGTCGGTATTATCATGTCCGGATGGCTGGGCGCCGCCAATTATGGCGTCATCCAGTCTTATGAAGTGGAGAGCTATTTGGAAAAATTAGACTGAGGTGGTTATATGTTTGATTTTAGCGGTCAGAGAGTTATTGTCACGGGCGGCACGCGGGGCATTGGGGCAGGAATTGCCCTGGCGTTTCTTCAAGGCGGAGCGACGGTTATTGCCACCTATGCATCCGATGATGCTGCCGCGAATAAATTTAAAAATAAAAATGAACAATACTTACAAAGACTGGATATTCGAAAATATGATGTTTCCTCTTCTAAGGAGGTCAAAGACTTTTTCAAGTATCTGGACGGAAAATACCCATCGCTGGAAGTATTGGTGAATAACTCGGGAATCAGACAGGACGCGCTGATGGCTTTAATGCAGGATGAGCAATGGAAAAAGGTTCTGGATGTTAATCTCAGCGGAACTTTTTATATGTCACGGGAAATCATATCCCGTTTTATGGCCAATCGCTTCGGAAGAATTATCAACATCAGTTCTTTGGGAGGAGATATTGGATTTCAGGGACAGGCCAATTACGCGGCATCCAAGGCCGGACAGTTGGCCTTGACCAAATCATTGTCAAAAGAGGTAGCCAAAAAAGGCATTACTGTAAACTGTGTCACACCGGGGTTCATTGATACGGAATTAATCAGCGATCTTCCCGAAGAGCAGAGAAAAGAATATCTCAAGATGATTCCACTAAAACGTTTCGGTAAGGCGGAAGAAGTGGCGTACGCGGTTCTGTTTTTAGCCAGTCGTGATGCCTCTTATATTACCGGAACATCTATAAAAGTCGCGGGAGGACTGTAATGGAGGACATTCTTGCCGCTATTCCTCAACGTCCGCCATTTCTTTTTGTCGATAAGATTATTGCAAGAGAAGGCAATTCAATTACGACTCAGAGGACATTGAGAGAGGACGAATTTTTTTTCCATGGCCATTTCCCGGGCAATCCCATTATGCCCGGAGTGTTATTATGTGAGGTCTGTTTTCAAACAGGCGCAATTTTAATGGGTGGTGGTAATCAACCGGGGCTGGGAGTTGTGACCCGGATAAAAGACACTAAATTTAAAAACTTTGCCCGGCCCGGGGATACCTTGACTGTTACTGTGAAGCTGGATGATAAAATAGATAATGCTTATTATATGAGTGGAACGATTTGGGTTGGTGACAAATTAATTTTAAAAACCATATTCCAGGTAGCGTTGCTGCCGAAAGATCTCTAAGGAGTTGATATGGATTTTCTGCGAATTTCAGGAAAAACGTATTTGATTACCGGTGTCGCCAATAAAAAGAGTGTCGCCTTCTTTGTAGCCAAAGGTCTGATCGATAATGGCGCTCAAGTAATTTTTTCCGTTCAAAATGAAGAGAATCGGATCAAAGTCCAAAAGCTTTTTCCCGACAGCACTATTTTAATATGTGATGTTGAGAATAGTGAGAGTATTGGTCAATTGGGTGAATTTTTTCACAAAAATAATGTCATACTTTCCGGTTTTGTACATTCCATAGCCTTTGCCAATTACAGTGAGGGAATTAAGCCGTTTCATGAGACCAATGTTGGTGATTTTCTTCAGGCGACAAACATATCCTGTTTTTCCCTTGTGGCAATGTCCAATGCCTTAAAAAATTATTTTGAGGAAAATGCTTCCATTGTCACCATTTCCATCAGTAACACCCGCGCGACAGCTTACGGTTATATGGGGCCGATCAAGGCCGCCCTCGATGCTACAGTGGCGTTTTTGGCGAAATCACTGTCGGATATATCTAAGATCAGAGTAAATGCGGTTTGCGCCGGACCGTTAAAAACTTCAGCTTCAGCAGGCATTCCGGGATATGTTGATAATTATCTTTTTGCCGAACAATTGACTCTCAGAAAGGCGGCGCTAAAAACCGACGAAGTTGCCAACGCGGTGCTATTTCTGCTCTCACCTGTTTCCAGCGGGATTAATGCTACCGGAATTATAGTTGACGCAGGCATGTCTTGCAATTATTTTGATCAGAAAATAGTTGCCTTGGCAACCCGTTAATTAATTTACAAAGTAAAGGATAATTTCAATAAAACATGGCTAGGCCGATCATATCTATTGTCGGTAAATCCAATTCCGGCAAAACAACTCTTGTGGAAAAAGTGATTCCCGAACTTATCAAAAGGGATATCGTATAGCTACAATCAAGCATAATGTTCATGGCTTTGACATAAATCATGAAGGCAAGGACAGCTGGCGGCATAAAAAAGCCGGCGTCTGCATAACGGTGATTGCCTGCCCTACCCTACCCGGATAGCCTTGATTGAAGATATTGACCAAGATCAAACTCTCAATGAAATCAGAGACAAATATATCAAAGGCGCGGATATAATTCTCGCAAAAGGTTACAAGGGCAATCCCTTTCCCAAAATTGAAGTTTTTCGTTCAGAACTGAAGCGTGATTTATTATGTGGTAAAGAAGATAATTTACTGGCTGTTGCTTCAGATATAAAGCTGGATGCCGGCGTTCCCTGCTTCAATATCAATGGCATAAAAGATATCGCTGATTTGATAGAGAATAAATTTTTAAAACAGTAGCATCAGCCGATGAACAGATGTTTTCAGCTATTCTTTAATCTTTAAATTCTTTTGCAGATAATTTTTAAAATTATCGTAATCGTTTGTTATGGAAACGGCGCTGCCTTTTCTTTGGTCAATATCTTTCATGCTCTCCGGCAATAGCAATTTTAATCCCAAAAGTTTTTGAATTTCTTCAGGAAATTTTGCCGGATGTGCGGTTTCCAGGCAGATGGCCAGTTTAAAATCCGGAGCTTTTTTAATATACGCTTCCAGTCCAGCCCAGCCTACAGCTCCATGCTGTTCCAAAACTACATGGTAGCGATTATAGATACTCTTGATAGTTTCTCTGGTTTGCTCATCCGTCACGCTTACCGAAAAAATATATTGCCGCATTTCCTCCAGATCGGGATAGAGATGAACTCGCCCCACGCGGTCAACAGTGCCTCCGTATAATTCAAAGAAGCGTGCTAAATTGCTGGGATGCCCGACATTCATCGCGTTGGAAATACACGCTCGCGAAGGAGAAACCTTTTTATATTTTCCCGTCGCCAGAAAAATTGGGAATTCATCATTGTCATTGGTGGGCATGACAAGTTTGGCCACAGGCAAGCCCATCCGGCGAGCGTATTCACAGCCCAGAGCGTCGCCAAAATTTCCCGAAGGAACGGAAAAGATTACCTGCTCTTCCGGTCCGGCAAGCTGGGCATAAGCGTAAATATAATAAATTATCTGCGGAAGAATCCGACCAAAGTTAATGGAATTGGCTGAGGTCAGATTAAATTTTGCAAGTTGAGGATCGGAAAACGCCTGCTTGACTAGATTCTGGCAATCATCAAATTTGCCCTGCACGCAAAGTGCCTGCACATTGCCGCCGATTGTGTCGAGCTGCTTTTTCTGGCGAGAGCTTACTTCTGTTGCCGGATAAAGAATAGTAACGTCAATGCCCACCACGCCCTTGAAGGCGTCACCGACGGCGCTGCCCGTGTCACCGGATGTGGCGACAAGGATATTGAGCCTTTCTCCCCGCGGCCGGCAATTACTCATCAATCTTGCCATCATGCGCGCGGCAAAATCTTTAAAGGAAGCTGTCGGCCCCTGATCCAGGCGCATCACATAGGCTTTTGGTTTTACCTCTTCCAGAGGAACGGGATAATTATAAGAGTCTTTAACTACTTTTTTAAGAATTTCCAGCGGGAATTCATCAGCAAGAAATGCTTTAGCGACAAGCAATGCCGTATCCCGATAAGGCTTGCCTTTAAGTTTCTGAATTTCTTTTATGGAAAGGACGGGAATATTATCCGGCATGAATAAACCTTCATCCTGAGCCTGTCCTTTGAGCAGGGCTTCTTTAAAAGAGACCTTGCCGGTAAAAGGAGTAATTCCCTCAACATTATTTAAATTACGATTTGTGCTATAATAGCAGATGGACATTACACTCCCTCATCCTTTTTTAAGTATTATTTCTTTAAACTTAAATGCGCAAAAAAATCAATTCAAAAAACTATTGTCTGCAATTTATAACAAGTCCTACACTTTGTCTCCAAGATTTTATTGACATACAAGGCTGTTCCCCTTATAAATCCTACTGTAAGAAACAAGTTTTTATAAAAGGAAGACATCTGTTGGAATGGATAAATAATGAGCAATGAAAAATTATACATTGTTTTAATAGGACTTCCCGCGCGCGGGAAGTCCACACTGGCCATGCGTCTGCGGGATGCTTTTCAGAAAAGCGGCATTTCCACCCGCATATTCAATAACGGAAATTTGCGCAGGATATATCGTCCGCTTGGCGAAACGGCGAGTTCCGAATTTTATTCTCTGAAAAATTCAGCCGCCGTGGAGTTGCGGGAGGGATTCGCCCGTATGAATATGGAAAGGGCTAGAGCCTATCTGCACAACAACGGTATGGTCGCAATTCTGGACTCGACCAACGCGGAGAGAAAGCGGCGAGCTGTAATTGAAAAATATCTTAACGATCATCCTCTTCTCTTTATTGAGTGCCTCAACGATGATGAAGATATTCTGCGCCTGAGCATTCAGGAAAAGATCAAGCTGCCTGAATTCGCTAGACTTAAAGATAAAGCAGCAAAAGAATTCTTAAAGCGAATTGATTACTACCGGATGATTTATACACAATTAAAGTTAGAACGAAATTATCTCCGCATAGACTCTCTGCAAAACATGATTATCGAGGAAAAACACAGCGACGTGATTCCCTTTTATGAAAGGCTGCGCGACTATCTTGTCACTGATGAAGTAAAAAATCTTTTTCTTATTCGGCACGCCGAAACTGAATATAACGTCGCGAACAGAATCGGCGGCGATTCGCAGTTAACAAAAAAGGGTAGAGCGCAGGCAGAAGCCCTGGGACAATTTTTTAAGAAAAGGAAGATTTCCTACATTTTTACCAGCAGAAGAATCAGGACCATAAATACGGCCGGCGCTATTTGTAAAATGCAGGATGATTGCAGGATTATTTCGCTTAAGGAGTTTGATGAAATCAACGCGGGGATCTGTGAAAGAATGACTTACGAAAATATCGAAAAAAAACTGCCGAATGTTTTCAAGAAACGGGGGGCGGATAAATACCACTATGTTTATCCCGATGGTGAAAGTTACGAGACAATGAAGTCCAGAATCACGCAGGGAATAAAGAAGGCGTTTTTTCTAAACCGGCGCGCTAATAATATTATGATTGTCGGTCATCAGGCCGTTAACCGGATGATCCTGTCCCATTTCCTTTACCGGCGGGAAGATGACGTTCCCTACATCTACGTTCCTCAGGATCGTTTTTATCACATCGTTTCCACGCAAGACAAAAAACTTTTTGAACTCAAACGATATGACTAATTGTTGAATATATTTGCGGTCAATATTCCCTTGACATACTATATTGTTTTCCTTATATATTTTACTGACAGAAGCAACCTTTTATCTAATTATCTAACCAAGGATAACAAAAAAAGGGGGGCATCATGAAGATAAGCGCGCGTAATATATTGAAGGGTAAAGTAATCAAGGTTTCAGAAGGGGCTGTTAATACAGAAATACTTCTGGAACTCACGGGCGGAGGTCAGGTGGGTTCGATCATTTCCAAAGAATCAGCAAAAAAACTCGGTTTGAAATCCGGCAAAAAAGCGTATGAGATTATCAAAGCTTCCAATGTAATGATAGCAGTCGATTAAACTTTTCATCTTACGATTTCATTTATCCGGTCGAGTCGGAAAGACTCGATCAAACGAGATCCCGGCCTGCGCCGTTATGATGATTGAAGAAAAGGGTAAGAATACTACGTTTGTCATGCCGTTGCAGAACGGCATGACAGGGAAAAAAGAATACTGGATTTCCGATCAGGTCGGGAATGACAAAAAAAGAAGATAGATCGCCACCCCGTCGTGCGATGGGCAGGAGTTTGATGAAATCAAATGTCAAAGAGGAAAAATGGAAGAAAAAAAGTTTGTTCGTTTAACACAGACAGTGCAAAGCGCGGGTTGAGCCTGTAAGATAGGTCCGGGGGACCTGTCCGAACTTATGCGCGATTTGCCGCTGATTCAGGATCCGAATTTGCTGACCGGATTTGAACACGCGGAAGATGCGGGAGTGTATAAACTATCCGCTGATCTTGCTATTGTCCAAACGGTTGATTTTTTTACTCCTACTGTTGACGATCCTTTTGTATTCGGCCAGATTGCCGCTGTCAACGCGCTCAATGATATTTATGCTATGGGCGCTAAACCTTTAACCGCGATGAATATTGTTTGCTTTCCGATAAAAAAAATAGATATATTAGTGCTGCGGAAAGTTTTACGCGGCGGATTGGATAAAATGCGCGAAGCCGGTGTTTTGCTTGTCGGTGGACACAGCGTTGAAGATGACGAAATCAAATACGGCCTTTCCGTAACCGGAATTATTCATCCCGATAAAGTATTATTTAATCGCGGCGCAAAGGCCGGTGATAAATTGATTCTGACAAAGTCTCTAGGCACGGGCATTATCAGCACGGCTATAAAGGCCCAGGAAGCGTCTCCTCAACAGTTGATGCAAGTAATATCAAGCATGACCCGGCTTAACAAAAAAGCGTCGGAGATAATGATTGCTGCGGGAGATATTCATGCCTGCACCGATATAACCGGTTTTGGTTTTTTAGGACACGCTTGCGAAATGATTGAAGGCAGCGATGTCGGCTTGAAAATAAATTCTTCCGTTGTTCCGGTTTTCGAAGGAGTGCGCGAGTTGTTGGAAACAGGTTTTGTTCCCGGCGGTCTTTACCGCAATAAGAAATTCCGTATTTCCCAGATTGAAGTGTCAGATACCTGTCCACCATGGCTTTTAGATGTTTTTTTTGATCCGCAGACTGCGGGAGGATTGTTTTTCAGTCTGCCCGGTAATAAAGCGCAAAAACTTGTGGAGAAAATTCGCGGCGCCGGAATAGGCGAGGCGGCTATTGTCGGCGAAGTTGTTAAAGATCATCCCTGTAGAATATTTGTTTACTAGAAGGAGGCGCAATCGGCAATTAATCCGCCGGAACCATGAAAACAGATTCCATTCCGATCAAGAAAGAGACAGAACTGAATTTCAAAAAGCTTATGGAGATAGTTCAGCCGAATGATTCGTTATTGTTGTTGATGCATGGCAGTCCTGATCCCGATGCCATTGCTTCGGCTATGGCTTTGCGCGAAATTATTAAGAGGACAAAAGGCCTTTCCAAAAGCGCTTTTGTTTCCACGGAACCGTTGATCAGACAGCAGAATGTTGAATTTGTTTCTTCCCTGCGTCTTTATATTGAATTAGCCGGTCAGGTGGATATTGATTCTTACCGTGTAATAGCTATTTTAGATGCCCAGCCTTCATTCTTTTATAAAGCAATAAACGACGTCATAAAGCCGCAAATTGTTTTCGATCATCATCCCCGCGAAGGGCAGTGGCAGGTGCCTTTGGAAGATATCCGGACTAATTACGGTGCTTTGTCCAGCATCTTAACCGAATATCTGCTTTGTTCTCGCGTGAAGATTCCCCGTAACCTGCATACTGCTCTTCTTTATGGAATTAAAACTGATACAGACAATTTTAACCGTTCCACAATTATCGAAGATATTAGCGCCTATACCTATCATACAAAATACGCCAACATGCAGTTTATCCGCCGGATTGAACTTAATCAAACACCCGACCGTTTTTTGAAATATTATAATTATGCTTATCATCACATGAATAATTTTCGCGGCCGGCGGGTTTGTTTTCTGGGAAATGTTGAGAGCGCGGATGTTTGCGTTCAGATAGCTGATTTTTATTTGCGTTTAATCGGCACCTATTATGTTGTTGTGGCCGGAATTATCGGAGAAAGGCTCATTATTATTTTTCGTGGCGATGGTTACAGACAGAATTGCGGTGCTATAGCGCAGAGAGCTTTCGGTGTGATCGGCAAAGGCGGTGGACATCGCAGCGCCGCGCGAATGGAAATTCCTCTGGATTTATTGAGAGACAATTTAGGAGATGATTTATCTCAAAGAAATGTCGAGAGATTTCTTTTTAGAAGCTTGAGAAGAGAACCAAAGACTGATCCCGACAAAGATTAATATTCCGTAGAATACCAAGAAGGGAAATTTATGAAAGAAATGGGATTTAAAAAAGAAATAACCACAGGATATTATCTTGATCCTTTTAACGGTTTTCAAGAAAAGAAAATTACTATTGAATTGCGTTATGATGAAACCACCGGAGTGGCGTGCCGCATTTTACCTTACCGAGTACGGCCAGCCCAAAAGCCTGATCTAGATTTTTATCTGGAAAAATCGCCGGAGTCGTTATGTCCTTTCTGTCCCGATCTTTTTGAGAAAACGACTCCCAAGTTTACACCAGATATTATTGCGGAGGGGAAATTTAAGCGGGGAGAAGCATGTCTGTTTCCTAATGCCTTTCCTTACGATCAAAACAACAATGTGGCAATTTTTTCGTCGTGTCATTTTGTCCCTATGAATGAATTGACTCCCGAGATGATGCGGGATGGTTTTGGCGTTTGCCACGACTATTTTCACCGCGTCGTCGAAATGAATCTGGGTTATAAATATTGTTCGATTAACTGGAACTATATGCCGCCGTCCGGAGGGGGTCTTATTCATCCTCATTTGCAAACGATTGCCGGTTATAAACCCACAAGTTTAATGCAGCGGCTTCTGGTCAGCGCTCAAAATTACGCCGCTGCCGCCAAAGGAGATAATTTATGGAACAATTTAATCGCTTTGGAAGAGAAAGCGGATAAAAGATTCATCGCCGATACCGGTTCTATCTGCTGGCTGACAAGTTTCGCACCGAAGAGCATGGCCGGCGAAATAGATTTTATTTTTCGGGAAAAAACATCATTTTTCGATTTAACTGAATCTAATTTCAGCGAACTTCTGACAGGACTATCCAGAGTATTCAACTATTTATATATTAATAATTTTGTAAGTTTCAACATGTCTTTTTACGCATCAATGACAAACAATAATTATTTCTGGGTGCAGGGAAAGATTGTGCCGCGCTTTGTACTCAGTCCATTAGGAACGAGCGATTTGAATTACTTTGAAAAACTGCACAATGAAATTATTTGTCCGACTGTTCCTGAAGAATTATGCCGTGAACTCAGGCCTTATTTTAAGGACTTGGTATAAGTAATTTCGGCCAACAACGTGGAGAAAATTATATGTAAGGTCGTTTTATAATTGTAAATTATTTCATTTCGTAGTTGGATGTTTGATAGTATTGAAATTTTGGAATTATATATTAAAAAAACGATAAGTGACTTCCGGCGGTAAAAAATGGGAGGCGGGGATGATTACTATATTTCCTGAAGACGATCACAATCAAAGCAAAGTTAAATGGCATGGATAAATTTGAATTCGGCAGCGAGCGCTTTCCCCATAGCTTGTTGCGGGGTAAGCGAGCGAATAAAGAATTATAATTTACCTTAAGAATCGAAGATTCTCCGCGGCTTGCGGCGGAGAGCTTCAATATGAGCCGGTGACAACGATTTAGCTTTCATGTGAAATGAAACTTTATCGTCGGTGTATTTTTTGAAATGATGCAACTAAATAAATTTTAACATGTTAGTTTTAACCATGTTTTATTAATCTTCGTTGCCGGTCTTGGCAACTTCAGTTTTTGCGGTTTCTTTGGTTGCGGAACTTTCGCTGGTTTCTGTTTTTTTTGGTTTGGTCTTTGCCCCTGGTTTCTTTCCCTTGTAATCTGTTACGTACCATCCTGAACCCTTCAGGCTGAAAGAGGATAAGGAAACAAGTTTTTGCACCTTGCCTTTGCAAAACTTGCAGCTTTTTAATTCCGGATCGGTAATTCCCTGAAATGCTTCGAATTGGCTGCCACATTTCTTACATTTATATTCATAAATAGGCATATAGAAAACATCCTTCCACAATATACATAATGTATATTGAAATTTTAAAAATGGCTGCTGAAACAGTCCAATATTATTTCTAAATCATGGCCTTTGACAGTTTGCAGAGCCGCTGTGGTCAAATTGTCCACGATTACTTCTTCTTTTTCTTTTTCTTCGGTGTCGGCGTTAAAATCAATTTCTCCTCTATTAAAACGCAACACATGAATCAATTCATGCACGGCAATATAGAGCATCAAGGGGCTGAGCTTGATGAATGGAACAGCTCTTTGGACCGCGTCGAGAATGATATTATCCTGCAGGCAAATCCGGTAAAAATAAAAATTATCTTTGCTGTTTCCCGCAAATTTGCCGGGTTTTTCATAAAAATATTTGCAAAGATGAGCAAAAGCGCCCTCATTTATTTCCTGCTCGTCCAGATAAGCAAGTGTCTTTACATCATATTTATTTTCTTTAAATTGCCCCTCCCTCAATCTGAAGTGATGCGATACCAGATTTTCGGCATCGTTAAAAGCCCTTTTCGCCATTGGCACCTGTGTTGCGTTAAAATAAAGAGGCATATAAAATCACCACCGTAGTATTTCTTTAATTCGATTGTAATATATGCCTGAAAAGAATCATTGTCAAGACCAGGGGACTCTAAAAACATCGTGTAATTATAATAAGTTGCAGCCAAAGGGTGCAGCTTAGTATTAGAAGCTGACAGCCAGGCCAGCGTAAGGACCGTAAAAATCCATTTTGCAATAAACATCGCTGACATTGTCAATTTTCAGGGACATCGCCCGGTAACCGCCGTAGATATTTAAAAATGGGAAGGGCGTTACAGAGATGTCCGCCATTCCGTCATAAAAGAAGCTGTCAGAATAACCCATGCCAACAAATTTTGCTCGCGCTTCCAGAATATTGGCAAGCAATCCGATTTTAGCGCCGAGGCCGATCATCGGAATAGGAACGTGTAGATCTTCTTCAACTGATCCTGTCGTTGATGAGTGCATTTTTGCTTCGCCATCAATGTATTTAATATCAGCTATAATTCCAATAAATAGGCCGGCTAGAATATTTTTAAAGTTTAAAAGCTTACATTGATATTCAAAATCAATCATGCTTATTTTTAATTCTGATTCAACATAGGCGCTGGCATTGTATGTCTGGCCGTCAAACACAATAGTTTTATTTATATTCTTAGCTCCGGAAAGATCTACCTGTGAATATGAAAGGCTTATTTCGTGATTCCCAATTCCGAAAAAAGCTTCCGCACCGGGGATATTTTCATTACCGATTCCCAGATCATTCTGGATATTGATATCTGTGCCGATAACTCCGTTTTTATCCACGCGCAAATCGCCAGTGAAAGTGGGAATCCAATATTCGGCACGCGCGCCGAATTCCAAAGCAAAAACAGACGGAGCATAGAATATTGTAAATAAAATTAATGTTCCCAGAGTAGCGAATAAAATCTTTTTCATACAGTAATCTCCTTGTTGGGTTTCTGCTATTGTTTTGCGAACGCCTGAATCTTCAGAGTTCCAAGGCCTGAGAAATGTATAAGTTTGTTTTGAGGTTTTGTAAAGGTATTGATTTAAATATACGGACCATAAACACATCGGAGGGCCAAAATTAAATTGACATCATTGCCGCTTGAGGCGTATATCCAATTAAAATAACACATTAAAATTTCCTCAAGACATCAAAGTAACATTTTAAGGATTAATATGGCGCGAAAAAAAGGTTTTAAAAAAGTGGCGAAAATAACGATAGGCGTTTTATACGGCGGGAGGTCGGGCGAGCATGATGTTTCTCTTTGTTCCGCCGCGTCGGTTTTTTCCGCACTTGATCGAAACAAATATGAAGTAACGGCCATAGGTATGGATAGAGACGGACGCTGGTATGTGCAGGACAACCCCCAAATTATTCCAGATAAAGATTTCGGCAGGAAACTGGCTTTAAAAAAGCGCGGTACGTGGTTGGTCAATCATTTCGAACAAAAAAATAAGCTGCACCTTTACAATATAAAAAACAAAAACGAGGAAGTTGTTCTGGACGTTGTGTTCCCCGTGCTTCACGGCACATTCGGCGAGGACGGCACCCTGCAGGGTTTGCTGGAACTGGCGATGGTGCCTTACGTGGGCGCGGATGTAATAGGTTCGGCGGTGGGCATGGATAAAGATATTGCCAAAAGATTGCTTAAAGAAGCGGGCATTAGGGTTGTCCCTTCTGTAACCATGAATAAACAGCTCTGGCAGGAAAATTCAAAAAATATTATAAAAAATGTTCTGTATAAACTAAGGCTTCCGCTTTTTGTCAAACCGATTTGCACTGGTTCTTCCGTGGGCGTGAAAAAAGTAAAAAAAAAAGAAGCTCTCGAGCAGGCGATTGACTTTGCTTTTCAATTCGACACGCGCGTTATGATTGAAAAGGCCATTGATTGCCGCGAAATTGAATGCGCCGTGCTGGGAAATGAAAAACCTGCCGGATCTGTTCTCGGCGAGATAATTCCCAAGCATGAGTTTTATTCCTATGAAGCCAAGTATATTGATCCCGAAGGGGCCAGTCTTTTCATTCCGGCCGAACTTGAAAAATCACTTGCCGGTAAAATCAGAAAAACTGCCGTTGAAGGATACATGGCTTTAGGCTGTTCTTCCATGGCGCGGGTTGATTTTTTCCTGGATAAGAAAACCAATAAATTTTACCTCAACGAAATAAATACGCTTCCCGGCTTCACCAGCATCAGCATGTATCCCAAACTCTGGGAAGCCACCGGCATCAAATACACCGAACTATTAGATGCATTGATTGAACTGGCACTGGATAGACATAAGAAGAAGTTGGAGATAAAAACAGAGGGAATTTAATTGACAAGTTTGGATAAGTAACCATAAAATTTGCATTAGTGTTAAAACTATATGACGTCAAAATCTAATAAAATAGGACTTGTTGTAGGTCTTTTCCCCGAACAATACCAGATTACTGATCCGAGATTGAACAAGCCTGTATGCCATCAACAAATAGAGGACGGAAAGATTTCTGGATCGATGCTTTTACAAAATATTGAAACGGCATCAATCGGCAAAGGCAAAGAAATTACTTATTTCTGTCCTAATAATGTGGCTGTGCTTTTATCTGTAAGCTCGAAAGCTCTTGATAAAGCAAAAGAACTGAATGAAAAATATTTTCACTCGCCTGATAAAGAGTTTTGTATCGAAAAAGTAAAAGAAGATAAGAAATATTTTTTAAATCAAGTATCCAGCACCGTTTGCGATTATATCGAATATATTCAAACATCTGTTGTGTTTTCTTACACGGCATTGGAGACATTCGCAAATCTTAGTATTCCTGAAGGATATCTATATGAGATTGAAAACAAATCAAAGGGCGTAAAAGAGGTTTACGATAAAAATGCAATAGATCGTTGGTTGAGTCTTAAAGTAAAAGTTCAGTACATATTAAAAGATATCTATAGAACTAACAAAATGGAATCACAGCAATGGTGGGGACACTTTTCAAACTTGGAACAATATCGGAATGATATTATCCATCAAAAGGCAATCAACAGTACTAATTTTTACAAAGAGTATTTTAAGGATAAAGTTTTTCTTGCCTGCGAATGTCCACTATTAATAATCAAGTTCTTCTATGAAACACATGCTGAGAATAATAGAACAAATCCGATCTGGCCTTGGCTTGTTAATGAAAAGAATTATTTTCCGATAAACACACATTATGATTCGAAAAACATTGAAGTGATAGGTAATATGTACGAAGGAATAAAGAAATAAGATAAACTATAGTTATATTTATGCAGCAATCAAGTGAAAGAATACATTAATTATAGGGATATTTTTTAGGGGAACATTTTCCTCTAGGAGGTAAAATTATGAAACGTCCAGCTTCTTTAGTTGTTGGTATTTTCCTTTTTTTTCTGGCCTGCGCCCAATTATGCCGTTTTATTTTTAAAGTTAATGTTGTCGCCGCGGGAATGGAAATTCCCGTCTGGCCCAGCGCCGTCGCCGCTATTGTTTTGGCTGTTCTAGGTATTTGGCTTTTGAAAGAACGAAGCAACCAATAAAATAATTATACCATTTCGATTTTTTTGGATAACGAGGCGGCAAGGAGGAGGCTCTGGAGGCGTATATGGATATACGTTGAGGAAGCTGACGATCCCCGCCTACGCAGGGGCAGGCTGCGCCGACAAAGTTAGCTTTTAAAAGCGAAATGGTATACTAGATGTCCCAGATAAATATCACACCGCTTGTAGGAAATATCCATTCCTTGTCAGATATCTTGATGTCAATAGACTCCCCTTTTCTTTTAGCTATGGAAGGCTGGGGATGCCTTCCTGAAAAAAAGCTCTCTTCCCTGACATTCTTTAAATCTGCCTTTTCGTAATTGAAGTTAATCTCCAATCCCCTTGTCGGATAAACAAGGTACACGGGAAAGATTTTGTTGTCCTTTGCCTGCCAGGTGGCAATTTCTATTTCAATTTTGACTTCGCTGTTTATCTTTTCTTTGAGTTTCTCCGAGCCGCACCACACTTCGTAGCCGCGCTTTGTCTTTTTTGTTTCGACAATGGGAATATCTTCGTTGTCAATGCGTACCCGTTCGACGGTAAAATCGCGCTCCAGGGATAAATTTCTGCCGTCGCTCAAAAGCCAGCGGTATTCGCAGTGCGGATCTTCAAACAAAGCGGCTAGTTGTGAATGATTAGAGGCGCACCCGATCATAAAAATATTGTCGCGAATTGTTTTTTTATATTCAATATGCGTGCTGACGCGGAAGTAATCTTTGGAATGTCCGGAGTTTTTTCCGGTTTTCGGCAATTGTTCTATACGAATGTTGTAGCGGAAACCGGAACGCAGTTCGAGCCTGCGATCCTCCTTGCCGAAAAGGGTTTCAAACATTTCGGAATAAATGGCGTTGCCCAGTTCCTCATCACGTGCGCGGGTCTGCAGGCAATGGCGAATGATGTTGTCTATTCGGGAAATGGATTTTTCTTCGTCCGGAATAAATATCCGCCGCAACCGTGGCTCTATGGCTTCTTTCTTACCTTTTTGCAGAAAAATACGGGGGGCTCTTTTCCCCAGAGCGCAAAGAACTTCATAGCTGATGGTTTTGGCTTTGGCGGCAATTTCATTGGCGCTTATGTAATCGTTCCCCTGTTTCCCCAGCAAAACAACCTCATCGCCAACCTTGCAATTGGGGATATGTGTAACGTCAATTGTGCACATATCCATCGAAATACGTCCAACGATGGGTGCTCTATGACCTCGGATTAACGCCTCGCCCTGATTGGAAAGAATAAAGGCGTAACCGTCTCCGTAACCAACCGGAATTGTCGCTATGCGCGTTTGCTTTGAAGTAACGTAAGCACTGTTGTAACCAATGCCGTAGCCGGGAGGAAAGTCTTTGAGCAAAATAACGCTGGTTTTAAAAGACATCACCGGAGCAAGCTTGGCTTTGGATTGATTATCCGGCGATGGATAAATGCCGTAGGTCATAATTCCCGGACGCACCATGTTCAATTTAAATCCAGGATAGTTTAAAATCGCGCCGCTGTTATCTATATGCCGAATCGGTATATCTATACCTGAGCGCTTGATATCGGCAAGTAAATCCGAAAAAAATTGCCATTGTTTATCATTGTAAGGAATTATTTTCTCGCTGGAAGCAAGATGGCTGAAAATTCCCTCGAGTGTAATATTGGGCAAATTAGATATTTTGCGGATAAGCTTCATTGCTTCATTGTGCATTGTTCCGCCGCGCCCCATGCCGGTATCAACTTCAATATGTACGGATAGTATACGTCTGGCTTTGACAAGCGCATTACTGAGTTTTTTCGCGAAAGCCACGTTTGAAACCGACGGAGTAAGGTTGTATTTGATTATTTGTTCGATTTCAGCGGCGGTTGACGGCCCTAAAATAACAATGGGCGCTTCGATGCCGCTTATTCTAAGTTGAATGCCTTCATCAGCATTGGCCACTCCCAGCATCCGCGCTCCATTTTTCAACGCGGTATGCGATATTTCTATGGCGCCGTGTCCGTATGCGTCAGCTTTAACAGCCGGCATAAAATAAACTTTTGGCCCGATGAGTCTTTTTATTTCTTTCAGATTGCCGATAAAATTATCAAGATCAACTTCGACCCAGCTGCGATATTTTTGTTCTTTCTTTAATGGCATATTTGAGGATACTATCAAATCATTAATGAAAGTCAAGCCGTCTATGTTTTTAAAAAAATCAGCAATTTAACTTGAAATTTATTTTTTTTTGATTAAAATGAAGAAAAAACCGGAGGGTGAATATTAAACCCCTCACAACGAGGAGGAGAGAAATGTCGAGAGCAAAGGCTGGAGATGTTCTGAGTTGTGAAGTATGCGGACTTGCCGTAATTGTAGATGAAGAATGTGGTTGCGCTACGATTGATCTTATTTGCTGTGAAGAACCGATGGTAAATATTGGTCCGGCAAAAACAAAGAAAATAAGTGCTTTGGCAGCGCCGAAAAAGAAGTCGGTGGTAAAAAAAGTAAAAGCGGCGCCCAAAAATAAGCCGGTAGCAAAAAAGAAAACTGTTAAAAAGATTGTAAAAAAACCTGTAAAGAAAGCTGTAAAAAAACCGGTAAAAAAGAAATAGTCAATTTGTTGTAAGTTAAATCTTTGGCCAAAATAGAGTCCCTCTTCGCGCTGGGCTCTATTTTGGCTTATCCCCCAGAAATGCCCGTCTTGTGTAACCACGAGTAAAAAACTATAATTAAGAAACCGTGTTATTCCATGCTTGTAAGTTCTTCGCTTGAAAAAATGCGCGAATTCTGATTAATCTTTTTCAAAAGGTTTTTTCCATATGACAGATAAAAAAAATCCAGATAAAAAAAGTAAGGAGATGGGCTCGTCCGCGCTCAAAGTAAATTTAGAAAGGACAGCCGCAACCATAGAAATCCCGGAACAATATTCTCCTCTGCTGAAGGTTGTGGAAAATCATTTCGGCCTGCGGAAGAAGACCCGTGAACTTTTGACGGAGTTAAATCACCCTTTTGTTAACTGGGAATATGTTCTGAAAGAACTGAAATCAGTTTCCATCGGGGACTTCTATGTTAACAATAAGCATCAGGACGGACTTTCTGCCCTTTCCGTGATGCTTAATATTTATTTCGACGTTATCAAATTTTCATCAAGTAATGATGTTATAGACAGCGCGATACATTATTTGTTCGATTATATTGATACGATATTTACCCAGAGCAACGAATTTCTTCCGAGAAATTTATCTCTATTTCCGGAGATTATAAAATCACTTATGAATGTTGTTGATGAGGATGCGATTGTCTTTAAGAAGTGTTCATCTTACCTCAAAAGAATCATCAAAAGCATTGCAGAGAACAGTATAAACGTTCAAGCGCCCTTGTTTGATGACTTGGTCTATAAGATTTTTAAAATTACATATCAATTCTGGCTTACCCAGCCGGATCCTTCCGGATGGTCTGTGGTTGGAGATGGAGAAACTCAGGAATCAGTTGACGCATACAAACAATTAATCCAGCCCCTGAGCCACGAATATTTCCGCACGCTTATCGAAAAACTGGAAACACTTCACCCGGACGCGCAGAAAAATAATAAAGATAACATAAAAAGTTATCTGGATATGCCGGATTATTTTCAGATAGTAAATGGATATTTGCTGGCCGCTGATCAACTGGAGAAATCCCCGGCGCATAAGGGCCGCCAGCATCTGGTAAAACTACGATTCCTGTTTAACATAATGGATATTTCCATTCTTGCCGATATTCACGCCAGCGCCTTGCGGGAAATCAATCATTCTCTGAACATGGTTTTTCAAGAAGAAAAAAAAGAAAACCTTAATGATTTTGTGCGCAAGATATTCAGCTTTTTAAAAAAGAATAAATCTCAATACGGATTCAGCGTCGCAATTTTTGATTGTATCACGACGACGGCGAAGGAAGTTTTTACGCAAAACAGCCATCCTCTCGCGGATACATTTATTGATGAACTTATTGCTTACGGTTTTCAATATCCTGAGATTAAAGGCTCAACTGAAGAATGGCAGGTAAAGGTTAATCCGGCTCATATCATCAATATACGTTCATGGCTCGAGATCATCGGGATGAAGCCCAGATGGACAAAAAGATTGATTTCAGCGTTGATAATCAATTTGAAAATCGGAGGAATTTTTGTTCGCGATACAGACCTCATTCAGAAAAATATTTCCGAACTGCTCAATACAGATATCGCACCGGCGTACAGTTTGATAAAACAGCTTCTTAGAATTTTTCCTGTCTATTTCAGCGAAATTGGCGCTGAAGGAGAATTGAGAGATATTTCTACCAAGGTTGATGAGCTTTCCTCCCGAAATGATAAACTGGTGTACTTTTTTCGGAAGCAATCGCACGTTGAGAGCAACAGTCTACTCTTTAAATTTATTGAAGATATTTTTCAATACTGGAGTTCTGGAAATAAGGATTTCCTCCACATGCATCTTCCCGATGAAGTGTATGAAAAAATTGTGAGTTCCGGAGAATATTTCGACGGTATGCACAAAGCGTTTAAACATTTCTTTTCGAAAGTTAATAATAATTCCTTGAAATTTCTCGATTGGGACAGCCAAAGAATTTGCCGGGAACTGAATCATATAAGGGGCATTAATGAAAGAGATCAAGAGCGAATCAAAATCATGATCCGCATTT
Source organism: uncultured delta proteobacterium (assembly GCA_963811325.1). Taxonomy (GTDB): domain Bacteria; phylum Desulfobacterota; class Syntrophia; order Syntrophales; family Smithellaceae; genus Smithella. Next base: position 2,534,281 of record CAWEQT010000001.1, on the reverse strand, counting down.
ACCAGTTGATCTATAAAAAATATTATCCGCAATTTATTGATTTGTTAAAAGACCTGGAATCAATCAACGCCTTCCCCAAGGCTGATATTATATCGCTTAAACGCGCTTTGAGCGTTAAGAATTATTATCGCAGCACAACTATTATCTTAAAATTTTTATCTATATTAAAAGAAAGAATTATTTCTCCCAAGAAAACGCAGTTTTATGAAAACATATATTACAAAAGGCATATCGCGGCGGGTATTCCCTCAATGTACGGAACCTACTACGAGAAGAAATTCGAGGCCGTCGGCTTATCTCTGAGATTGGAAACCCTGGCGACCATGCTTTTTGAAGAATTGGGTCGATCGCTTAATCTCAAATTCATTACCAAACATACTATCTCCAGGATTCACACATACCTGTGGCTTTATATCAACGCTCTGGAAATTGAAGGCATTGCCACGGAAGGCCTGGCGGCTAAAGTCAAATACGTGACGAACGCCTTGCCCATTAAGCAGTTTTCCATAGATCAGTACGTAGATATTTTCCGTTTTATTTCCAAGGATATTCAAAACATTATTCGTAATTATTACATTGACGTCCACAGTTTAAATCTGCCTGTTATTATCGGACAAGTTTATCAGCAAAACATTGAATCTGACACAGAATCCGGGCATAAAAAAAATGAAGAATCAATCTATCAACACTCGGAAAATTTTATCAGAGGAATAATATCTTCGGCCTTCGGTATTCAGGTGTTGGATAATTTTGTCAACGCGGTTATTAAAACTCTAAACGCTGAATCGGAAAAATTTAAGGACAACAAACAAATCCTGAAAGTTGTTATGGCTTATAACCCTGAGTTGACGATTTCATCCTTTTACAAAAAGAACAAAAAACTGGATAATCAAATATTACTTGGGAACAAAGGATATTTTCTCAAAAAACTGGTATCCTTTGGTTTTAATGTGCCTCCAGGATTTGTAATAACCACAGAAGTATTCAGAGGATATGAAGCGGTATATGGTTATAAATATATCTTTAATGACCTTGCTGTCCGTGTAAACAAAGAAATAAGAAAACTGGAAAAGATAACCGGCCGCAAATTTGGTGATCGCCGTAATCCATTACTGCTGTCAGTTAGAAGCGGTGCCACGGTTTCCCTTCCCGGCATGATGAAATCTTTTTTAAATGTGGGCATCAACGAATCTATAGCGGAAAATCTTGGTGAGAAGGAAAACTTCCGGTGGTCGGCGTGGGATTCGTATCGCAGATTTTTACAGACATGGGGTATGTTTCAGGGGTTGAATCGAAACTTTTTCGACGCAATAATCGATGAATTCAAGCAGAAATATAACGTGGAAAGAAAGATACAACTCTTGCCCGATCAAATGAAACAAATAGCCCTTTCCTACAAAAAAGGAATAACGGACAACGGCATTGAGTTCAAGGATAAGCCTCTGGATCAATTGCGGCACGCCATTTTGCAGGTTTTTGATTCATGGTATTCGGAACAGGCGGAAATCTATCGCCGCCAGATGCATCTTTCCAATAAATGGGGAACAGCCGTAATTGTGCAGGCGATGGTCTTTGGTAATCTCAACGAACACTCCGGTTCAGGGGTTATTTTTACCCGCGAACCAAAAAGTTCGTCTTCCGATGTGACCCTCTCCGGAGATTTTATTTTTGGCGTTCAGGGAGACGATATTGTGTCAGGTCTGGTGGAGACATATCCTATTTCGGAAAAGCAGCGTGTAGTGGAAGGCCGATATCATGAAATATCTCTGGAAGCAAAATTTCCTGAGATTTACGCTGAGCTGTTAAGGATTTCCGAAATGCTGATTTATGATAAAGGTTTCAACCATCAGGAGATTGAGTTTACCTTTGAAGGACCAACTCGGGATAAATTGTATATTCTGCAAACGCGTGATATGAATCAAATAAAGACACAAAGATGGAGACGTTTTAAAGACACCGTGACATTGCAATCATCCGTTCTTGGAGCAGGCATAGGGGTTAGTGGCGGTGCTCTCTGCGGCAGAGTGGTTTATTCAGAAGCGGACATTAAACGTTTCCGCAGTATTGAACCCCAAACGCCTCTCATTTTGGTGCGTCCCGATACTGTTCCTGATGATGTCGGAGTTCTCCTGCAAGTTGAAGGACTTCTCACAGCCAAAGGAGGAAGCACTTCGCATGCTGCCGTAACAATTCCGCAACTCAACAAAGTCGGAGTTGTTGGTTTTAATAAATTAAAGGTTTATGAGGTTGATGAATACGCAAAAATAGAAAACCATACTGTTAAAGCGGGAGATTTCATCAGTATAGACGGTTGGAGCGGCACTGTCTATGCGGGGCAACATGAAAGCGAGGCTGAATGAATAACCACGGGCACTCATGACATTAGTCATGAGCGTCCGTGAGGATAAACAATATTTACCGACTATCGGCGAGTTTTTTATAAAAGGTTCTTATGAATATAAACCGTCAGGTCCCCCATCCGGTTTGTATAGCTTCCGTATTCATTGTCATACCAGCCGAATATCTTGGAATGGACAACAGGCACTTTCATTAACTTTTCGGGAAACGCTTTCATAATATCGGCGGGACAGTTTGGAATTTGGGAAAGATCAAGATTAATAAAAGCTGTCCGTGTGTGATTAAACTGGCCTTCAATTATTACTGCTGCGTCAACGCCGATAAGATCGGTGGGCACATTTTGTTCCATTGTGAATTTTATTAAGCGTTCGGGATTGTTTTCGGCTGCTTTGCGGTATATTTCATTTACCATTTTCGTATTGATGGCCATCTCCGCGCTTTGTTTATTCTTGCGGGTTTGGAAAGTCGTATTTAGAACGATTAAGGACATGGTGCTGGTAGGCACCCTGATTGAATCCGCCATAAAGCCGATGTGCTGAACCTCCGGAATTACCTCCGCCAATGCCTGGGCGGCATTAGTAGATGTCAGGATTATATTGTTCAGAATACTTCTGTTTTTTCTCAGATCTTTTTCCCCTGCTTTGGGAACACTGTCCAATACACTCTGGGAATTGGTAACGGCGTGAATGGTTGACATGGAGGCCGTAAGGATGTTGTTGGTTTCTTCATTTTCCAGCAGCGGCTTAATCATGTGGGCAAGCCCCGTGGTCGTGCAGGACGCGGCGGAAACAACCAGATGTTTCTTTGGGTCAAAAGCAGTATGGTTTATTCCATAAATCAAGGTGACGGCGTTATCCGGTACGGACATGGCCCTATTCTTTATCTTAAAGGGAGAAGAATTGATGACAACCTTTGCTCCTCCATGTAAATGTCCCCGAATAGAACCGCTCTTATTATCCGAAGAAATGGTCGGGTCTTTAAATTTTCCCGTACAATCCAGAACAACATCTGCTCCGTATTGCCTCCAGGGAATATCGGCGGGATTTCTTGCTTCCCTAAGCACTGTTACCGGAATTCCGTCAATCAATAGTTTCCCCTGTTTTTCATCTATAATCTGAATTAGGCGTTTAGATTTTATTCCATATAGAAATCTGTGCATCAGCCCATAAGTCGTATCTTTTTCAATCGCCTGAGCTATGGAGTCAAGACCGGTGCCCACTTCTCGTCCAAAATTGACGACGATTTCCTTAAAATACTTTCTGTGGATATGGTGCCATAAACTTAATTTTCCTATTCTTCCCAGACTGTTAATGCCGAGTACAGGCGGTTTATTTTCAAATACCTGAACTTTTGCCATTATTAAATTCCTCCTTTATTTGTTAAACTCCATTTTCCATAATGAAGTGATAATTTGAACAATTCCGCAAAGCGAAGGGTATGAGCTCCACAGTTTACTATTTGGTTCATATCCGTGATTCCCGTTTTCGCAGGAAGTAAAAATTTGGTTGATTTTTTCTTTGATTAATGAAAAAAAATGCAGGGATTCCCAGGGAAGTAAAATGAAGTTAAAACTATGTAAAAACGGTTTTGTGGTGACCGGGATAACCATAAACTATCTCCCTTAAAAGGTCATCACTTTCTTACAGGAAAGACGGAAAAAAGTCAACAACAAAAGTGGGAAATATTAATATATCCAGTCGTCATGTTAGCGTAACTTATTTGTTTTTAAGAACAAATAAGTTATTTTATGATTTGGATTAATTCCCAAATCATAAGTGAAGAAACTTGATTATATCTGCCTGAACTTCTTGATCGCATTAAGAATGTAGAGTAATATTTGATTAATCAAAAAAGAAGGAGAATTCCATGAGACGGAATTTATTGCTAATAACGCTGGCATTATTTATTATTTTTACAGCTTCCGGTATTGGGGCGGAAAGTTCTGTATGGGTGGTAAACTCTTCCACGGCAAATGTTTATCTTGCCGGATCTTTCCACATGCTGAGGGCGTCTGATTATCCTCTGCCTGCCGAATTTTTTACAGCTTATAATAATTCCCGTAAAATCATATTTGAAGTCCCGCCCGATGAAATGGAAGGTTCGAATCATACGGAGAAGTTTTTAAGCGGGGCAATTTACACTGACGGCACAACACTTAAAAATCATATTTCAGAAGCGGCTTATGCCAAAGCTGAAAAATTCTGCAAAGACCGTAATTATCCGTTGGAGCAGTACCAAATTTTTAAGCCGGCTTTGTTTTTGACAATGCTTACTGCTCTGGAAATGAACAGAATCGGTGCCGATCCCCAGAAAGGTGTTGATTATTTCTTCAAGGAAAAAGCTCTGCAGGATGGAAAAGCAACGGGAAGTCTGGAAACGATTGATCAGCAACTCAAACTTCTTCTTTCAATGGATGAAAGCATGGGAAGCGATCAAATCATCGAATCAATCGACGAATTCAAACAAATAGAAGAAGAGCTGGGAGAATATCTGACCGTTTGGAGAAAAGGTGATGAGGTCAGGATGGATGAACTTTTTATAAAAGATTTTAAAAATTACAGGGAATTATATCAAACCCTGATAGTTGACAGAAACAACAAATGGATAACGGATATCACAAGTTATCTAAATGGTTCGGTAAACACTATGATTGTTGTGGGCGCAGCTCATCTTGTTGGCCCGGACGGATTAGTTAATTTACTTTGTAACCGCGGTTACAAAGTGGTTAAATTGCAGAAAAAGTAATTAGACAAGTATACTAAATCCGATTTCACTCTGCACAATTGCCGGCATAGTTATCGAATTTATTCTTTTTCAACGATTTCTTTAATAATTCCCAGAAATCCGTCTGACTTCAATGATGCTCCACCAACAAGGGCGCCGTCAATATCCGCCATCGCGATTAAGTCACTGATATTATCTTTGGTTACGCTTCCGCCGTAGAGGATGCAAACATCATCGGCCGTTTTTCCGTAAATGTTTTTTAAGATGCCACGGATGAAGGCATGCACTTCCTGCGCTTGTGCTGATGTGGCTACTTTTCCTGTTCCTATTGCCCAGACCGGTTCATAAGCGATGACAACTTTGTCAATTTCTTCCACACCGTTCAAACCCTGTTTAACCTGTCTGCCGATAACACCGTGGGTAATTCCTTTTACCCGTTCCTCGTCAGTTTCTCCAACGCACATGATGGGAGTTAAGCCCGTCATTAGCGCTTTTTTTATTTTCAAATTAACTTCATTGTCTTGTTCGTGAAAATATTTCCGGCGTTCGGAATGGCCGATAATCACATAGGAGCAGCCGATGTCCTTGAGCATACCCGGCGATATTTCTCCGGTGAAGGCTCCCTTGTCTTCATAAAACATGTTTTGCGCGGCCAGAAATACGTTCGAATCCCTAATTTCTTTGCCAACACTAAAAAGAGCGGTAAAAGGCGGAGCTAAAACGATTGCTCCATTTTTGAAGTTATCAGCTCCATCTTTGATAGCTCTGGCGAGAGCGATTGATTCAGTAATAGTGTTGTGCATTTTCCAGTTGCCGGCAACAATCCATTTTCTCATTTTCATTTCCTCATTTTTCCAGCGCGGCAATTCCGGGCAAAGTTTTTCCTTCCAGCCACTCCAGAAAAGCACCGCCGCCGGTGGAGATATAAGACATCTTCGCGCTAAGATCTGCTTTTTTAATTGCTGTATCCGTATCGCCGCCGCCGATGATGGAAAGTGCTCCGGAATTGGCTATAGCGCCCGCCAGTTCGAAAGTTCCCTTACTGAAGGAAGCGAGTTCAAACATACCCATGGGGCCATTCCAGATTATGGTTTTTACGCCCTGCAAAGCTTCGGAAAACAGAGAGATTGTAGCCGGACCGATATCCAATCCCATCATGTCTTTGGGGATTTCTTTTACACTACAGACTTTTGTTTCTGCTTCTGGGGTAGCGCTTTGGGCAATAACAGCATCTACCGGCAATAGAAACTGGACATTTTTCTGTTTGGCTTTTTCCACAATCTTTCGTGCTAGATCCAGCATGTCCTCCTCACAAAGCGATTTTCCGATTTCGTAACCGGTCGCCCGCAAAAAAGTGAAGGCCATGCCGCCGCCGATAATAAGTTTATCCACCTTTTCGATGAGGTTTTCCAAAAAACCGATTTTATCAGAGACCTTGGCTCCGCCGATAATCGCGGCCAGCGGCTTTGCCGGATTTACCATGGCCTTTTTGAAATATTCGACTTCGTTTTTCAGCAGAAAACCGGCTGCGCAGGTTTGCACAAATTCGGTAATGGCCGAATTGGACGCTGCCGCCCTGTGCGATACAGCAAACGCGTCATCTATATATATATCGCAAAGCGCAGCCAGTTGTTTGGCAAATTCCAAGTCGTTTTTATCTTCTCCGGGATGAAACCGGAGGTTCTCCAGCAGAATTATATCGCCTTCTTTCATTTTACCAACTGTCTGTTCTACTGCAGGGCCCACGCAATCATCTAAAAACATAACTTCTTTTTGTATCAGTCCTGACAAAACTTTCACCACTGGCTTAAGCGACATCTCGGCAACTCTTTTACCTTTCGGTCTGCCCAGGTGGGAAGCGATGATTAATTTCGCTCCTTTTTCCAACGCGTAATTTATCGTCGGGATGCTTGCCCGCACGCGCTTATCGCCGGTGACATTTCCATCTTTATCCATGGGAACATTAAAATCCACCCGTAAGAAAACTCTTTTGCCTTTCATTTCTAATTGATCTATGTATTTCATCTTTCTTCCTTGTATTTTCTATTTCATTATAAAAGATAGCAGTTCCAGCATTCTGTTGGAAAAGCCCCATTCATTATCATACCATGAAAGAATTTTTACCATGTTGCCGCCTAGGACAGTTGTATTTAGCATATCTACTATGGACGAGTGTTTGTTGCCGTTAAAATCGATGGAAACCAGTTCTTCTTCCGAACATAGAAGAATGCCCTTCATGGCACCTTTAGCGTATTCTCTTAACTTATCGTTTATTTCATTTTTATTGGTGCTCTTCGAGAGCGTTGCCACAAAATCAACTAAAGAAACATTGGGGACAGGCACGCGTATGGCCAGCCCGTCAAGTTTTCCCTTCATTTCCGGTATGACTTCAGCGATCGCCCGAGCCGCGCCGGTTGTCGTGGGTATCATGGAAAGAGCGGCCGCGCGGGCCCTTCTTAAATCTTTGTGAGGCTCATCCTGAACAACCTGATCATTGGTATAGGCATGAATTGTTGTCATCAGACCGTATTCAACACCAAATTCCTCATGCAATATCTTGACAATCGGCGCGAGGCAATTTGTGGTGCATGAACCCATTGAAATAATGTTATGTCTGGTTTTGTCGTACTCTTCCTGGTTGACGCCGAAGACAACAGTAACATCAGGATTTTTAGCCGGGGCGGAAATAACAACTTTTTTTGCTCCTGCCTCGATATGTTTTCCTGCGCCTGTTTTGTCCGTGTATTTTCCTGTGCTTTCCAGGACAACATCAACGCCTAAGTCTTTCCATGGCAATAATTCCGGTTCTCTGACGGAAAATGTCCTGATCTCCTTGCCGTCAACGATTATGAAATTGGTCCCCATCTTAACTTCGGCATCCAGGATCCCATGAGTTGAATCATATTTAAGCAGATGAGCCAGAGTTTTGGCATCAGCGAGATCATTTATTGCTACGAATTCTACATCTTTGTTTTTATATCCGGCTCTAAATACAAGCCGGCCAATTCTTCCAAAACCATTAATAGCAATCTTTACGGGCATATCAACCTCCTGATATGGAAATGAAAGATTTATTTAGTTTAAAGGTGTTTTTTTGTCAACCTGTTTTGGTTTTGCCAAATGTCAGGTTAGTGTCCCTGCTGTCTCAATCGTTGTGGAAACAGCATAGTCTTTGATTTTGCTTTCCTGCCTCCAGTCCGGCAATTTTTTTATACGACGATAATTATTCTCGCTTGAACTATAAGTAGAACAGCCCTGTATGTCAATGAAATATTGCCGGTAGAGGTAAGAAGTGGGGTTGATGTCAGTTGTCGGCGGTACAACGTTCGGAATTATCGACCGAACATATTAAAGAAGGGCCGGTTCAAACATAGCTGTATTTCTATAAATAGAAACGGAATCATCAAGTGTTTAAATTGAGCTCCTTTTTTATCGCGATTCCGGTCAATGGATGACGAGAAGACAAGGCAGAGGATCCCCCGCATGCGCGGGATCCCATATGTCTTAGTAGCCGACGACGACCCATGCATGCTCCAAGTTTCGCTGCCAACAAAGGTTATCAAAGAAACGAAAAACAGCCCGCCCCGATGCTTACCGCCGGTACGGTGTTAACTTTCAAGGGAAGTGATATCAGACGTATTGATGAAAAGCCGGTTCGTACATGGTTGAGTTGATATGGCCGGGCAAATCAGCAGGTTTAGGCATTTGGGTAAGTCCCCGCGCGAAAACGACTTTTGCCACCGCCAGCGCAATATTGGCCGATACCTCGCGAATACGCGCCAGCGATGGATAAATGCGTCCTATTTTCAAATCATCCGCGGTAACCTGTTGCACCAGCGATTTGGCAGCGGCTGTGAACATTTCATCCGTAACACGTGATGCCTCTGACGCAAGCACTCCTAATCCGACGCCGGGGAAAATATATGCGTTATTCGACTGTCCTGGCACAAAAGTCAGGCCGTCGATATTGACATCAGGGAAAGGACTACCGCTGGCAAAAATGGCGCGCTTATCCGTATAGCGGTAAGCTTCTTCGGCGGTGCATTCAGCTTTAGATGTAGGGTTGGAAAGCGCAAATACTATTGGCCGGTTGTTTATCCTGCTCATTGTCTTGAGTATTTCAGGGGTGAAGGTATTGGGTTGACCCGATACGCCGATTATCGCTGTCGGCTTGACGGTTTCTACTGCGGAGAGGAGATCTTTGTGGAAAGGATAATCATGGGCATAGGGACGCTTGTGTTCCGGCAAATCGGTGCGGCTGCCGACGACAAGGCCTTTGGAATCTATAAACCAGCAGTTGCTGCGAGCGGCAGCCGATGATAATCCTTCCTCAATCATTGCCGAGGAAACAAGATTGCCTATACCGATGGCGGCTTCACCAGCGCCTAAGAACATCAGACGTTGTTCGGAAATCCTACCGCCGGTAATCCGTAGCGCGGAATACAAACCGGCCAGTGTGACAGAGGCAGTTCCCTGTATATCATCGTTAAACATGCAGTATTTATCGCTGTACGCTTCCAGCAGACGGAAGGCGTTCACGTTTCCGAAATCTTCCATTTGAATCATGACACCCGGAAAAAGTTTCACAGCCTCGGCCATAAACTCTTTTATCAGCGAGTCGTATTCCTTGCCCCGCAAACGAACCTCCGGCAGGCCGATATAATCCGGGGCATTCAGCAATTCTTGATTATTGGTTCCGGCATCTATCGTAACCGGCAGACATAATTTAGGATCAATACCCGCGCATGCGGTATAAAGTGATAATTTGCCAATGGGAATTCCCATGCCGTTGGCGCCAAGATCGCCAAGTCCGAGGATACGTTCTCCATCGGTGACAACAATAACGCGAACATTTTTATGCGGCCAGTTTTTCAATATCTTTTTTATGTTGCCGCGGTCATTTTTGGTAATGAATATGCCGCGGATTTCGCTGAAAATTCTACTGAACTCCTGACAGGCCTGTCCGACAGTAGGAGTATAGATAATAGGTGTCAGTTCTTCCATATTGTCAATCAGGACGCGATAAAACAGACTTTCGTTACGATTTTGCAAGCCGGTGATGTAAATGTACTTTTCGAGATCGTTCGGTTTGCGCCGGACATTATTGATTATATGCAAAGCCCGCTGTGCTGCGGAGAAAACGCGTGGTGGGAGCAAGCCGTGCAAACCGAGAGCTTCGCGCTCAGCCTCGTTAAAGACCATTCCCTTGTTCAAGACGGGGTCCTGAAGCAATGTTCTCCCACGGGGAATTTTTGCCGAGCGACCTTTAATTGTCTGGTTTGACATGGTCTTTCTCCTGAACTAATTGTTGATTAACATTTGTTTTTGCGACATTGAAGTATAAGAAGATGAGCTTTGTGTCAATAAAATAATCATACCAATTCGCTTGCAATTACCATCTTGCAGGCGGTAATTGTCGGTAAGGTAAAAACCTCATTTACCAGGCGCTTCCTTACGGGACATGTTCTTGTCTTCACCTGACTTTGTTGGCAACAAAGCCCGGCGTATGCTGGGGCATCGTCGGTTTCATTAACGCCCGTAAATACGGGCGTGCATCCCCGAAGGGCGCGCAATAGAAGCAATTTTACCTTACCGGGAACTGAAGCCGATCAGGCGGCAACCTCAAATCGAAATGGTATGAAAAATGTAATGTCCAGATAAAATATTTTGCGGTCAATATTTCCTTGACATATAAAACTGAAAGTTCTTATACTTCCCACACAATAAGCGGAGTCAAAAAAATACTAATAAATTTAAAGAACGGAGGCAATAAATATGGCAGAAGAAAAAGGATTGAACAAGCCGGTAAAGTTGAAAGCGGATTTGGCGGCGTTGCTTGGCGCTAAAGCTCTTCCCCGCACGGAGATAACCAAAAAACTTTGGGATTACATTAAGGCCAACAAGCTGCAAACAAAGACGGTCAATGGAAAACCGGAGAACGCTGGAAAGAATATTGTGGCGGATGCCAAATTAATTAAAATTTTTAACAATACCAAAGTTACCGGCAAGAGCGGCAAGGTGGTTGATTTCACAAAATTAAAAGAAGGTCAGACTATTGATATGATGCAAATTGCCTCGGTTGTAAGCGCTAATATCGAATAGATTTAAAACATATAATTGTTTTTTCAAAACAGGCAGGTTTAACATCCTGCCTGTTTTGTTTGCGCCTTTTCAAACGAACCCTTCTTAATTACTATTTTCAAAATCTAATCTTCGGCGGTTACAAACGTTGCTCTTTATTTTCAACATCAAATAAAAAATAATATTCGATACGGAATGGAACATTCATCATATTATTGATTTTGTAACAAATGCCGTATATGATAATTTCGATAAATCGCGGTTGATTGAAGGAATTCCGGATTTCAGGAAACATAAAACATGGAGACAAAAAAGGCCATATTTTGGCCTGTAATAATATCAGTTTTAATACATGTATCACTGCTCGCAGTTGCAGGAATTATTGATTTGCGCGATAACATTAAGGCAATGGAAACAATTTCAGTAAGCATTAAAGAACTTGAACCGGAAGCGGAAAGAACAACGGCACCTAAAGAAGCAAAGAGAAAAATAAAATCGGTTCAGGTCCAAAAAGAGAAAGGTGTTAACATTAAAGATGGTGACTGGCGCGAAGATACTATTGACTTAGGCAGCCTCGATATCAAATATGCTGCTTATTTAGCCAAAATAAAGAACAGGATTATCCCTATTTGGAAATATCCACAAAAAGCTTACGAAAAAAAAGAAGAAGGAACTGTTGTCGTAAAAATGTCCATTGATGCCGATGGCCGCCTTGCCGGTGCAGCACTTATATCTTCGTCGGGCTATTCGGATCTTGATAATGATGCGTTGAATCTTGTACAAGCCGCCGCACCTTTTGAACCATTGCCGGAAATTTATGACCTTTCGCGTCTGCATGTAACAGCTTCTTTTATCTACAATTTGACGGATTAGATTTTTTTCTTACGGCCTTACATGAACTTGTGCGCAAAAAATTAACAAGACCTAATGAAGCTTTGATATTATTAGTAAATGTTTTTCTGGTGTTTTTTTGCGTAAACATATCCTGCGCCCATACCGCAACTGATGAAATAGGCCGCAGTGTAAATATTTCTTCGGTGCCACGGAGGATTGTTTCTCTCGCCCCCGGTATCACGGAAACACTCTATGAGCTTAGCCTGGACGACAAAATATTGGGAGTAACCAATTATTGCAACTGGCCGCTGCGAGCGCGCCAAAAGCCACAAATAGGTGGTTTTACCAACCCTTCCATAGAAAAAATTGTTTCTCTAAAACCTGATTTAATTATCGCTACTGCCGACGGCAACAGAAAAGATACCATGAATCAATTGGCAAGAACAGGTTTGGCCGTCTATGTGATAAATCCTTATGATACTGATAGAATTCTGAAAAACATATTGCATATCGGCGAAATTACAGATAAAATAGATGTAGCCGGAAAGCTGGTGGAAAAACTCCAAAAGAGATTGGACAATATTGCTGCGCAAACACGGAATAAAAGAAGGCCGAGAGTTTTTTTCAGATTGGTCTGGAAGCGGTGATTACAGCCGACAAATGAGGTTTTATTTCATCAATGCTTGTATTGGCCTTATGCAGCAAATCAAGAACTTCAGTCTGCCTAGCCGCTGGCAGAGATTGAATCTTTCCCATTTGATCATTTATGTAATCAATTTTTGCTTTTAAATCAGCCAGCAATGGAGACAAATTGATCGGCTGTTGAGCTACCTGCGGTTGTTTTAATTCTTCTAATTGAACGCCGGCTTTGATTTTTACTTCTTCCAGATATTCGGGGATTGTTACATCAAATCCCAATTTTTGTCTTATTAAGGAAGCCAACTGTTCTTGCGCGGCAAATTCACCGTGCACCAAAAAGACATGCATTTTCTTATTTTGAAAATTCTCCAGCCAATCCAAAAGCTGGCTTTGTCCGGCGTGAGCAGAAAAACCGCCGATAGTCCATATTTTGGCTTTTATGGCAATGTCCTCGTTAAAAAGATGGATTTTTTTTGCGCCGTCAACGATGTTACGGCCTGGAGTTCCTTGCGCCTGAAAGCCAACAAAAACAATGCTTGCTCCCGGACGCCACAAATTATGGCGCAGATGATGTTTGATTCTTCCAGCGTTGGCCATGCCGCTTGCGGAAATGACAATTGCCGATCCTTTTATATCGTTGATTTTCATGGATTGTTCAGTTGATGAAGAAAACTGAAGCTGCGGCAAATCCAAGGGGTCTTCACCATTTTTCAGAAGGCTCTGCGTTTCTCCGTCCAGATATTTTCTGTAGCGGCGGAATATCTCCGTTGATTTAATGGCCAGCGGACTGTCCAGAATTACAGGTATGTCTTTAGGCAGTCTTCCTTCGCGGTTGAGAAGATAAAGTGAATAAAGCATTTCCTGAGTTCGCTCCACAGCGAAAGCGGGAATGATTATTTTTTCTCCTCTGGAATAACTGTACCGAATTGCTTCGGCCAGTTCATTTAAACTGTCCTTTTCACCTTTGTGATCACGGTCACCGTAAGTTGATTCCATAAAAAGAAAATCCGCTTCTCTTATAGTAACAGGATCTTTCATTAACAGTTGATGACGGCGGCCGATATCGCCGGAGAAAACTAACTTTGTGGATGTGCCGTTTTCTTTGGTAAATAATTCCAGTATGGCCGCGCCTAAAATATGGCCGGCGTCCTGAAAGTTGGCTTTTATCCCGCTGCCGGGAATAAAAATTTCATTGTAGGTTTTTGTTTTAATTAACGGGACGACAGCTTCGGCATCTTTTGTTGAATAAAGCGGCAGAATCCTGGCAGAATTGCCGTTACGCTGCATCTTTTTGATTTTCCAGTTTGCTTCTGTTTCCTGAATATGGGCGCTGTCCAGAAGTAATATCTTTATCAGGTCTCCCGTCGGCTCAGTCGCGTAGACAGGACCATGAAATCCATTCTGCACCATACGGGGGAGCAATCCTGAATGATCAATATGTGCGTGAGTAATAAGGAAGAAATCAATTTTTGCCGGGTCATATATATCTGTGTTCCAGTTACGTTTTTCAATTTCGGCGTTACCCTGATGCATACCACAATCAACAGCGAATCTCAATTTGTCTGTTTCAATAATGAAACACGAACCGGTAACAGCTCTTGCCGCTCCGAGAAATTTAATTTTCATGAAAATCCTTTGTCTTTATGCACTTGAAAACTATGTCATAATCAGCCGCTGCCATTGCGGACAGTCTGCCCAGTTCATTCGGCATGCGCCGGAGTTCCTGTAGGGTGACAATCTCAATAATATTTCTCAGGTAAGAGATTGCTTTGGTCGTTGCACTCCCTCGCAAAGAGATGATATAAAGCACCTAAGCCGGCAAAATATGTTTGCCGCTTGTCTGTCTTGCCAATTACACGCTGGCTTTAGCGGCCTTCTTCATTTTCTTGGCTTCTTTCTTTTCCTTGACGGACTTTACAGGTTTTTTCTTTGCATCTTTTTTCACGTCTTTTGATTTACTCATAGTTTAACCCTCCATTTTTAAGAATACGATAAATTAAAGTTTACCAAAAACAAAACAGAATACAAACTCAATCGTCATGCAAATATTAACTGTAAGTGAATATAATAGAAGGAATGTATTTCGTCAAACATAAAAATGTAAAATTTCTTTCTGTTGACAATGTTCCTATGATTATCATAAGTTTATACCAAGCCGCATGGAATATCCATGTCTTATGGCGGAAATTCCCGGCAATGTAATATTTATTTATCATGCGCTCTCTTGGCGAGATGCGCTTATCCGGTCTTTGGCTAACTTTGTTGGCTGCGTCGTCAGCTTCCTCGACGTATTAGAATATGGGAGTGTATCCTCGGAGGGGACACAATGTAAATAGATGATTTCCTTACCGGTGAGCTACGCCATAATGGCGTAGCTCACATACGCCTGCGGAGCCTCCTTCTTGCCAAAGCTGATCCTTTGATCGGGAGCGCGACCCCAAAGGAGCGCAATAAAAATAGTTTTTACCTTACCGAGAACTGACGCCTATTAGGCGGCAGATTCCATGCAACTTGGAATTAGAATAAAATTGTGAGAAGGCATGTCAGACAAAAATACTACTCAGCCGGTGATAACTGCCCGTAATTTAAAAAAATCTTTTGGCGTATTTACCGCAGTAAATGATATCTCTTTTTGTGTTGATAAGGGATTGTGTTTTGGTATTCTAGGGCCGAACGGCGCCGGTAAAACTTCCACCATCAGAATGATTTATGGTTTTTCACCGCTTACTTCCGGTGATATTTTTGTTTTTGGGTTAGACATAAAAAAACAATACAGGATTATTAAAGTTCGTATCGGCGTCTGCCAGCAGGATAATACTCTTGATCCTGACCTGACAGTAATGCAGAATTTTGAAGTTTTCGCCCGTTATTTTAACCTTGATAAAAAAACAGCCGTTGAAAGAGCGTCGTCTTTATTAAAATATTTTGCTTTGGAACAACGCCGGGACGCTCGCGCCACGGAACTTTCCGGAGGAATGGTGCGCAGACTGGTTATAGCCCGCGCCTTAATCAACCAGCCTGAGCTTTTGATTCTGGATGAACCGACGACAGGCCTTGATCCTCAATCGCGCCATCAGGTATGGGAGCGGCTGGATAGCCTGAAAAAACATGGCATGACTACTTTACTGACAACCCATTATATGGATGAGGCGGCACGCCTTTGCGACGAGATAGTAATAATGGATCAGGGTAAAATACTAGCGCAGGGGTCACCCCAATCTCTGATTAGCGAATACACGGGAGAAAATATTATTGAGATCGCTGAGCCGGAAGATGATTTGCGCGCATTTTCACGCGAAAAGAAAGTCCGGCAGGAGGATCTGGGGCATCGTCTGATTATTTACGTCGAAGATGGGCACGAACTTTACCGGGAAATCTGCGGCCGCTTTACCCATAAAAGCTGCATTTTGCGTTCAGCGACTCTCGAAGATGTATTTTTAAAACTAACCGGACGGGAGCTGCGGGAATGAACGTCAATATCTCGACCCGTTTTATGCGAATATGGCAGCGGAATCTTACTGTTTATCGGGAAAGCTGGAAAATCAACTTTCTTCCGCCGCTTTTGGAGCCATTTTTTTATCTTTTGGCCTTTGGAATCGGCTTTAGCGGCATGATCGGCAGTATCAGTTATGCTTCGGTACAAACGTCTTATTTGCGTTTTATTGCTCCGGCGCTTGTGGCAATCAATATTATGAACAACGCGTTTTTCGAAAACACTTTCGGGTCTTTTGTGCGAATGTATTACCAAAAGACATTTGACGCCATGATGGCTACTCCGCTTAATGCCGAAGAAATTATAACCGGCGAAATAGTTTGGGGAGCGACAAAAGCGGTAATCGGCACGATTATAATGCTGACCGTGATAAGTTTCTTCAGATTAGTAAGCTATCCGGCGGGATTATTAATTGTCTTTGCGGCATTTTTGGGCGGTATTGCCTTTGGTTCCACAGCCATGTTTTTTACCGGTATGGTAGAAAGAATAGAGTTGTTTAATCTGCCCATTTTTTTATTCATTACTCCAATGTTTCTTTTCAGCGGTACATTTTTTCCAATAACCAGCTTGCCTATCTGGGCGCAATATTTCGCTCTTATTTTGCCGCTTACTCATTTAGTCAACCTTGTCCGTGCATTGAGTTTCGGTATATTTAATTTAGAATTATTGATAAGTTTAGGCTACTTAATTGTTTTTTGCCTCATTATGTTCCCTATGGCTATTTTCAAAATGCGCCGAAGGCTGATTAAATGATGTCTGATGCCCCAGAAAATAAGGGCAAATATTTCTTGACTAAAAACCTGTAGTGTGACCAAATCAAAACATGAGCAAAATTAAGTGTGTTTATATTATAGAATGTTGAACCTTTCTTAATAGATAAGACACAACCACCTTGCTCTTTAATGAGCATCGGTGGTTTTTCGCTTTCAGCGGCAAAGAGCTTTTTAAAAGCTCCAGAGGTAAGGCATACAAGCCCCTCACTTTTTCCTTCCTTCTCAACTGGGAGATGGATGTGGGTGATTTTGATGCTTTGTGGGGCCCCATCGGGGAATGAAGTTTAAACAGAAAGTAATTAAGAAAGGGGATTAAAATGAACAAAAATTTGTATGTCGGCAACCTGTCTTATAAGGTAACAGATGAGGACCTTAAATCTAACTTTTCCGAAGCAGGAGAAGTTGCATCCGCATCAATCATTAAAGACAAGTTTACAGGCCAATCCAAAGGTTTCGGCTTTGTCGAAATGAAAACGGAAGAAGGCGCAACCGAAGCAATCAAAAAATTCAACGGTGGAATGCTTGATGGCAAGGCAATTACTGTCAATGAAGCAAGGCCAAAGAAAGAATTCGGCGCAGGCGGCGGAGGCTCCAGAGGCGGTGGACGTCCCGGCGGCGGTGGTGGATTCAACAGAGGCGGCGGCGGCGGTAATCGCGGCGGCGGTAATCGCGGCGGTGGCGGAGGAGGAAGGTACTAGAATTAGCTAAACAATAAATGACGTTACTTTAAAGTATAAAGAGCAGAAGGCTGCTTGTCACAAGCCTTCTGCTCTTTTCTTTTTTATACCAATTTGGATGTAAGTTACCACCTTGCAGGTGGTAATTACTGGTAAGGTAAATTTTTTATTTATTATGTGCTCTCCTGGCGGGACGCGCTTCCGGTCATTCTCTTATATTGGTTGGTCGCTAGACCCGGTGCATGCCGGGTAGCTGCCAGCGGTTGTTAGATCTTTTTGCCTTTGACATAATGCAACAGCCTATCGTCAAGGGTGCCTGCATGAAGCTCGAAGAGGTGGTTGTCCTAATCATAGAAATATATAGATCGCGCCTCATCGTTAACCCGATCACGACCTGGCTTTATTTCAACACCAAGTTATGTTACTCTTTATAAATATTTATCAAATTCTGATTCTGGAACTTTGAATGCAATATGGTTATAAGAACGCTCTGCCAGCTGCTCGCCTTCCATAACCGTTATCCAGGTACCGCCAACAATAAAAAACTTTTCATAATGAAGCGAATAGTTCTTCTCCTTGCTATCGTAGACTTCTTGAGCATCAAAAATGGTGCGCAGAAATTCGCCCATTCTTTCAACTTTCTTACAATCAAAGTTATATGGCTGATTGACTTAATCATTTATTGTTATGGGCGCTAACAATTAATTAATATACGCCTTTGCTTTTTTCGCTGGGTCGAATTCATAGTTTATGGTATTTCTAAGATAAGTTGATCGCTGTTTGTATGTTATTTCTTGCAGAATTAATGTATTCTGTAATTTTTTCAGCGATAGTTTTGATGACATATTCGAATTCCGCTTCGTCCTTGTCCAGTAACGTCATGCGGAAACCGAGCAATGAGGTAAAGAAAGATGTCAGCGGAACAACACAAATTCCTGTTGCCGCCAGAAGATAATAAACGAATCTTTGATCATGTTCGATGGAGCTTTTGACTAAATTCTCCACCAACTCTTTTGCTTTCTGGTTTTTAATATGAAGTTTCTGATTGCTGTTGAGGGCGGATTCATTGAAAATAATTGTCATATAAAACGCGCCATTGGTCTTGTTAACCATCAGGCAGGGAACATCCTTTAAAATGTTGTAAGCGATATCCGAAAGCCTCTGGTAATTCTTTTTGCGCTCATTCAGATAATTTTGATATTCAGGATGCGTCATTATTCTGGGAATTGCCAGTTGTGGAAGCGTTGTCGAACAGACCTCCGACATTTTCTGTTGCAATATGGTGTTAATGAAGCGGGTGAAAATCGGATCTTTGTCGGCATTATAAATTTCCATCCAGCCGCAGCGCGCACCCGGCCAGGGCAGTTCCTTGGAAATTCCTTTCATGCTGATGGCGGGAACATCGCCCACAATATCGGACAGCGGTACGGTACTTTTGCCGTTGAAAACAATATTAATGTAGGTTTCATCAAAGACAAGAAAAAGATCATTTTCTTTGGCAATCCGCACGACTTGCTTGAGCGTCTCCTCTGGATAAACAAAACCTGTGGGGTTATCGGGATTGATCACCAGAATTCCCACAATCGCCTTATGGCTTCTTACTTTTTGTTCCAGCTCCCGCATATCAGGAGACCAGCCGTTGTATGGATTCAACCGGTAGGTATTGGGTGGGAAAGACGCGTGCAAAACCTCCGCCATGAAGTGTGTGGAATAGGTCGGTTCCGGCATAATCATGCGGGCGTCAACCTGAATGGAGCTGTAAGCGCGGGCAATGGCATCGCCCAGACCATTGAAGAAAATTATATCTTCCGGTGTAATCTGCACCTTCCCGCGTTTGTTGAGGCGGTCGGCAAGAAACTCTCTTGTTGAATCCACGCCTTTTGTCGGCGAGTAAGCAAAAGATGCATCGTCTTTGATTATCTCGGTGAGAACTTCCTTCATCCAGTCAGGGATTTTTTCTCCCTTCTGAACCGGATCACCGATGTTTTCCCAGATTATATCCACGCCAAATTCTTTGAGCTTGTTGGCGAGAAGCACGATATTGCGGATTTCATAAGTCAGCCCGCTGCCGCCGCGGGAAATTTCAAAACGCATAAAGATTTTAACCCCTTAGATATTATATCTGATTTCATAATACATATTTGTTCAAATATCCAGATTTTTTTAAATATTAGAAAAATCCAAAGACAATTTATATTTTTTATGTTATCGGAAAAACCGAGCCGTGCCTCACGACACGGCATTTAAAAGAGAGGAATATCTATGGAAGAAACAAAAAGGTTTTCGGAATTGCTTAATGAAATAAATCTTACTCCCCGGCTTTTTTCTGTGGGAGAAAAAATTGATACGATTATCGTAAAAATTACATCAGACTGGATATTCCTCGATCTGGGGGCAAAGAGCGAGGGTTATCTTGATAAGAAGGAATTTCTGGACGAGAAGAGCAACCTTACCGCAAAAGAAGGCGATCACATCACGGCCTATTTTGTTTCCTCGCACCATGGAGAGAAACTTTTCACCACCAAATTATTGACAAGCAAAAGCGTTGACGATTTTTTATTCAACGCTTACAAAAATAAAATCCCAATGGAAGCGACAGTAGAAAAGGAAATTAAAGGCGGCTTTTCTGTCAGGATCAATGTGAATGTCAGCGGTTTTTGTCCTTACTCGCAAATGGATACGAAAAAAATTGATGATGTTACCGCCTACATCGGTCAGAAATTTGAGTTTATCGTTACCGAATATTCGGAAAACGGGCGAAATATAATCCTGTCGCGCCGTCCTCTTATCGAAAAAATGGAACAGGAAAAAAGAAGTGCGCTCAAAGATTCATTGAAAAAAGGAATGACCATAAGCGGCGTGGTTACCGGCGTGCAAAACTTCGGTGCATTTGTTGATATAGGCGGCATTCATGCTCTGCTGCCTGTTTCGGAAATGGGATGGGCAAGAGTTGATGATCCCAAAGTGCTCTATTCTTTGGGCGATAAGGTTGAGGCTGTTGTAATCAGTCTGGATTGGGAAAATAATCGAATCACCTTATCAGCCAAAGAAACTCTTCCTAATCCATGGGATGGTTTCGTGCGAAAGTATAGCGAAGGAAGTTTGCTGAAGGGCAAGGTCTCTAACCTGACGAATTTTGGCGCTTTCATTAAGATGGAAGACGGTATGGAGGGGCTTTTGCATATTTCTAAAATAGCGCGCGGTAAAAAGATTAAACACGCCAGCGATGTTATTAAAACCGGCGAAGAAATAGAAGTGAAAATTGAAAAGATTGATCGCGAAAACAGAAAAATTTCGCTGGATCTGGCTGGTAATGATAAAGATACTTCAATAGCTGGCGAAGATGAAGATTTTCGCAGTTACATCGCCAAATCGCCAAAGGCTATGGGCACTCTAGGTGACATGTTTAAGAAATCAGATAAAAAAATTAAGTAGTTGGAGTATCTTCCAGCACAATTAAAGCGTCAGCGACAACCGGATCAGCCCCGATGATGATAATCGGATTAAGATCAATCTCTGCTATTTCCGGATGCAATAAGGAAATATTTCCCACTGTCCGGATTATGGAAGAGAGCTTGTCGGTTCTTACCTTTGGCATTCCTCGGAACTCATCCAGTATTTTGCCTGCGCGAATATCGGCGAACATCTCCTGCGCATCAACATCGGCAAGCGGCGCCATACGAAGTGTTGTATCGTGGTAAATTTCAGTAAAAACTCCGCCTAAGCCAAAAACAACACCCGCGCCAAATCCGGCAAAACGAGTCATACCGGTCAGAAATTCCCGATTTCCGCGCAGCATTTCCTGCACCAGCACGGGCACCGTTTTCCCCGCATTTTTTTGAATATTTTGAAATTCTGTTTTTAATTGATTCGCGTTTTCCACGTTCAAAGCGATAAGCCCCTTGCTGCTCTTATGCATTATTTCCCAACTGCAAGCCTTCAGAGCTACCGGGTAACTGATTTTTGTGGCAACAGCCAGAGCTTCCTCATCTGTCGATGCCAACTCTTCTTTTGTTACTGGCGCGCCGTAGCAGGAAAGCAATTCTTTGGCCGCGTGTTCATCCAGAGCTTTTTGTCCGTTTTTACGCGCCTGCCCAATAAGTTTTATGGCCAGCGGATTAATTTGAGGCAGGACAATTGCTTTGGGGAGGATACGTTCTTTAATTTGCTTGTAACGATAAAGACAGCCCAGCGCCAGCGCTGTTTTTTCCGGAAAAGGAAAGACAGGAATGTTGTTGTCCAGATAGCCTTGAGTATAGCAGTCTTCCTCATCAAAAAACGAAGATATTAGAAATGGCATATCATATTTATGGGGTAGTTCAAACGCCCCGGTTAAAACAGGTCCGCCAAATTTTAAAAATTCTTCCAGTGAAATGTTCCCGGCCATTTCCTTAAGGTGGGGATAAATTTCGCGCAGGTAACCGGTCATCATTACTCCGTGAAGTACAAGAGCATCTATTTCGCCGCTATTGATCATAATTTCCGGAATGTTTATGGCGAGTTTCTGCACTTCCACATCAAATGTTAAATCCACAGGATTAGCCGCGGAAGCATGCGATTGGAGATGTTTTCTGATTTCTTTTTGCAGGCCTTCGGAAAAACGCGGAACTTCCAGACCGACCGAATCGCAGATACAAGAAATGGTTGTCGACGGGCCGCCGGAATTGGTCATAATACCGACACGTCTCCCCTTAATTGGCGGTTGTGTGGCCAGCGCCCAGCCATTGGCGTAGAGGTCTTCGATGGAATCCATCCGAATTATTCCGGCTTGTTTAAAGATGCCATTGTAGAGAAAATCGGGACCAGCCATGGCGCCGGTGTGGCTGAGACCTGCACGGGCGCCGGAGACGGTACCGCCCACATATTGTGCCACTATAGGTTTGCGTGATGTAATCTTGCGGGCAACTTCTACGAATCTTTTTCCGTCTCGGATTCCTTCAATGTAAAGAATAATGGCTTTTGTCTGTTCGTCCTCGCCTAAATACTCCAGGGCATCAACAATATTAATATTTGCTTCATTACCCAGACTAATAGCTTTACTGAAACGAATTCCTCTTTTTCTCAAAGCCGGAAGGGATTGTGTAACATAGGTGCCGCTTTGGGAGGCAAAACCAAGCAGACCGGGTGCTTCGGCCATAGGTAAGACGGTTGTGTTCAAGAAAATCTGAGAATTGATTATGCCCATACAATTGGGGCCGACAAAACGCATTCCGTAGCGCTGTGCAACTTCGTTAAGTTCCCTCTCTATTTTCCGGCCGGTCGCGCCAGTTTCTTTAAAACCGGCAGTTATAATAATTGCCCTTTTAGTGCCAATCTTGCCGAAACTCTCGATAAGGGGAATAACTGTTTTCACGGGAACTATCAGTATTGCCAGATCAGGAACTTCAGGCAAATCATCCGGCGCGGCATAAGCTTTAAGTCCCAAAACAGTTTTTTCTTTGGGATGAAGCGGGAAAAACTTGCCCTTATAGCCGTCTTTCAAAATACTCAGCGCCTGTATGGTGCCCATTTTTGTCGGGATATTGTTTGCTCCGACAACCGCGATGGATTGCGGATTCATCAGTAAATGCAGCGGATTTTCAGTCATTAAAAAATCTCCTTTATCGTTCTATTGACTATCGCATCAGGATTGCTTCCCCTATGTTTTTGAAGTGCATCTTCAATAAAAATAGGACCTGCTTCAGAAAGCGTTTGGATAATATAAGTATCCTGATCGTTTTTTATGTATTTGGAAAAAACCATCACGGCAAATCCATGCGTATATATCCAGCCATTCCTCAATAGGTCCTTTCTCTCGGTATGAGAAAGCTTCTTTAGCTCCGGGACATTGACTATCTCTTTGTCCAGTTTTCTCAGCATATCATCGATGATTCCGCTTGCATCATTATCCTCGAGGAATATGGTTTTAAAAAATTCATTATGATCCCTGGCATACAAAACATATCCTACGCCTGTATTCAGGAAGGCATCTCTCGTGTATTGCCGTGTTACATAATCATAGAGGAGATCAACAGCCTTTTGCAGTACCGCCTTTTTAAGCTCATTCATTGATTGAAAATGCTCGTATACGGGCCTGGTTGAAGAAATCAATTTCCTGGCAACTTCACGGGCGCTCAGTTGTTTGAACCCCTTTTCTTTAACAATTCTCAGGGAAGAGTCAATAATATCTGATTTATTGAAAATCTTTTTTGGCGGCATGTAATCTCCGATATGTTTAAATTACATGTGTAATGTAATATATGTTGTCTATAAAGTCAATCTTTTTCAAAAATAGGGGGTGCTTTCACGCCTTCCAATTACGAGGCTATTGCATATGATAGTAACAGGCGGTACGAATATAAATTAAATAAGCTGATTTGACTGATGATATCAAGAAAGATCTCGCTATTTCTTTCACTTTGTGTTTCGGTTGACCTACATCGGAAACCGGTCCACACTTATAGTTAGATTTATTGCAAAATTCTAACTTAACATATGGTACAAGTATTTTAGGGTATTATTTACTTCTTAATAAAGAATTTTTAAATTTTATTTCGAAAGAATTTATAAATTTGAAGCTTCCAATGTCAGGGGGTTCTAATATGTTGGCCTGACAATTAAGGATGAATATGAACATGCAGCAGTTGAGATATTTGACAAAAATGACTATCGACATGAGATAAAATATTTTGCATTTTCTCAGAATAAAATAGATTATTTTTTAGCATCTATAAGATTTAAGGATTGAGAAAATATTTTTCTATAGAAAAAATTGGTTTGTACCGTACCATGATGAAGTTAAAATGACTATTGCAGCAGAAGCAGCAGCTTATTTTTTCTTTTTTATTTGAATTATTATCTGTTGATATTATTTTGTAGTAACTGTCTTTTGGTAATGCGCAGGAATGATCAAAGAAAAAATAAAATGCGCCGGTTATTTCTTCTACCTGCTACTGTTCACAAGCAAAAATTTATAAAAAGTGAAGATTACCGATAGAAAGAAAGTAGTATTAAAGAATTAACGGCAGAGTCCCTTGCCTTGAGCAACTTCTAACGTTTTGCAATTCCCCAGTGCACATGCTTTTTGCGCATCACGGCAGCCCTGCTCTTTGTTGCCCTGATTTAGATAAATAGTCGCCCTATTATTATAGGCATCGGCATAATCTTTTTTCATACCGATGGTTTGGCTGAAATCATCGACGGCACGTTGATGTTGACCGAGCTTATCGTAAGCAGTTCCCCTGTCATAGTAGGCATAGGCGAAATCGGGCTTCAGGGTGATTGCTTTATTATAATCCTCAATTGCACGTTGATACTGACCGAGTCTATCGTAAGCAGTTCCCCTGTTATAGTAGGCATAGGCGAAATCAGTCTTCAGAGTGATTGCTTTGTTATAATCCTCAATTGCACGTTGAAACTGACCGAGTCTATCGTAAGCAGTTCCCCTGTTGTCGTAAGCATCGGCGAAATCGGTCTTCAGAGTGATTGCTTTATTATAATCCTCAATTGCACGTTGATACTGACCGAGTTTAAAGTAAGCAGTTCCCATGTTGTTACGCGTAATATAGTTATTCTTTGTTACCTGCAAAGCATGGTTAAAGAGAGTGATATCGTTTTTCCAGTAACCACATTGCTGCCATGTTAAAACTGCCATAATGACCAGAAAAATTATTCCTGCCGGAAATAAAATCTTTATGCGCATGTCTTCCCGTTGGAGCAAAAGCGGAATGCCCCAGGCCAGCATCATGCTGATACCGATTAAAGGCAGATAAGTATAACGGTCAGCCATAGAGTATGGTGTTGATAATGAAATCTGAATAATTCCGATAACCGGCAGAATGGTTATCGCGTACCAGAGCCATCCAACAAACAGGTACGGCAATCGTTTTGCCATTATAATTACGGCAGCGCTGATAACTATAATCAGAAGGGTGGTTCCCAAGACCTGCCAGGCTGGAAGTTGGTCGGAAAAAGGATAAAAAATAGCTAAATCATGCGGCCAGAATGTTTTCTCCAGATAAGCCACAAAAGAAACTGGCGCATTGGCGAGCCGGGAGCCAAGGGGAAAAACTTTTAAGGATGTTGCCTGTTCATTCGGAGTATTTGGAGTATAAAGCGTGATGGTAACAATAAGTGCCGACAAAACAAAAAATGGTATTTTCTCCCATAGCTGCCATAAAGGAATTATTCCCGCAATCTTAGTTTCCGGTAATTTCCAGGCATTGGGTGTAGATATATTTTTCTTCAGAATTTCTTTTTCTAATTTTATTTCCTGTGTTGATTGATTTGTGGAATCCGGCATAATGACTTTAAAGTCGGTTGCGATTTTCCGCGATTGAAGACGTCCCAGCGGCCAGTAATCTAGGAGAATCATAACCATAGGCAGAGTGACAACCATGGGTTTGCTCATAAAAGCGCAGACAAAAGAAAAAAGAACAAGTAGATACCTTCTTATAAAAGGTTTTTCAGTATAATAGACATAAAGACATAGGGTAAGCATCCAGAAAAAGGCGCTTAACACATCTTTTCGTTCGGCTATCCAGGCAACTGATTCCACATGCAGAGGATGAAGAGCGAAAAGCGTTGCGACAAAGGCGCTTTTCCAGATAGCTTTGGTCATGCGGTTGAAAAGCCAGAAAAGCAATAGTGTGCTCAGGATATGCAACATGAGATTGGTCAGGTGATAGCCGCCTGCGTTCAATCCATGAAGTTGATAATCAAACATGAAAGACAGCCATACAAGGGGATTCCATAAGTCTAAATATCTTGTGCTGAACGCCCAACGAAATCCATCCAGCGTTATTCCGGACTGGATATGACTGTTCCCGGTGACATAAACGTTATCATCAAAATTTATGAAGTCGTAGTGATTCACCTGCCAGAAAACAGCAAGTGTTATAATAGTTAAAATGACATAAATGATCAGTTTCTGCCTTTTGGCAGAAATATCTATGTTATTTAACATAGCTGGTTTCATTTCCTTTAATTATGCAAGTCAAACCCCTTATAAAAACAAGTGTCGGAATTACTGATTTTATAAATACCAATTTTTATATCATAATACTAAAAATAATATCAGTAAAGACTACCCGTAATCTTTGATTTATTTATTCCATGAGGGTGTGGACTTGTGAAACAAACAGTCAACTATATTCTCTAAAGTTTGTGCAAAATAATTGTCAATAATATCATATACATAACCAAATAGTATTAAATCATCATGACTTATGGCGGATACTAAAATAAATTATAAACAGCAAAGATTCTTCTTTTTTGCCTCGAGGTATAGTTTCTTTTCACGCTCTGTGGCCGGAGGCTGCAACTGGCTCAACAGCTGTGTGTCCTCCGGGGAAAGTGACAATTTTGAGGTTGCATTTGTGTTTTGTTTACCGGCCTTTGCCATCTCATCCTTGAGAACCCGAGCCGCATCGGCATGCCCCCTTGCTTCTGCAAGAGAGAGGGCCGTATATCCGGTTGAGTCTGTAGCGTTTAAATCCGCACCTTTCTTTATCATGGCCTGCACGATGGCCGTGTAACCTTCCCTAGCCGCAAACATTAAGGCAGTGCCACCCCTGTTTACATTCACATTTGCCCCTTTTTCAATCAGGTACCGGACGATATCGATGTGGCCTTTTTCGGATGCTTTCATTAACACCATTCGTCCTGTAAATTTTATTTTCTCGTTGACATCCGCACCCTTTTCCACCAAATTCCTGGCGGTGGCCAGGTCTCTCTTGCCGGCGGCCTTTGTAAACGCGGTGCCCATCAAATCATCATTTTCGTCTCCCAAAGTGACCACGTCCGCAATGGCGCCGGTCGCCAGACCCAGAAACAAAAACGATAACAAAACAAAAGATACCAATACCCGTTTCATCTTAACCCCTTTCCATATGGTTTTCTGTTTGACTACTCTTTCGTTACATCCTCTTGAGCTTCTCATGATTTTCCCCGCTCGGATCGATTCTCCCTCTTTACAGTACTCATCCTAACAGGGAATTTTTCTAACATATCAGGGAATTTAAATTAAGAAACAGGGAAAATCGAATCTCATTGAATTTTGAATGGGTCAATTTTGGATTCCGAAAGAGGGTCGGAGCCAAACGCTTACTCACAATCTCTTCGCATGAATTTAGTTATGTCCTCGTACCGATATCCATATAAACCGATTTCCGATGCTTAATGCCAAGAATCCATACTTCGGAATCGATCACTTTGAACACGACCCGATAATCACCCACACGTAGTTTCCAGTAACCTTTCAGCGACTTTCGTAAAGGTCTCCCATATTCCTGAGGAGCGGTCTGCAGCCGTTCTTCTATGGCTTTACGGATTCTGTCTTTTGATTTTCGATCTATTAACGGTAAATCTTCGATACTAACAGCGGGATGATAGCGTAATGTAAAAGGCATGAATCATTTCCATGTGTCTTTATGGGAAAGTGCAACTTTTCTATCAAAGGTTTTCATTCGCTTGTCGGCAAGCGCCGCCAGGGCAACATCTTCCCTCAACTCTATTGCCTCCCGGATAAGGTCCCGGGCAAGGGTGGATATGGAAACTCCTCCGCTTATTGCAAGATCATGCATAACGCTATACAGTGGTGGCTCAATAACAACGTTTACTCTCGGATTTTTGGTGGGCATTTTTTTCTCCTTTGGAAATAAGTGTAACACTTGTGGCACACCATGTCAAGGCGAAAAAAACACAGCTTAAATATGCTAATCGATTAAGGTGGTGGTTAAAATATCGGGCAGTTACACGCATTGAAGAACGCTTCAGCATTGGATCAAGCTGAACATCGATTTCTCCACGAATGGGCACTTTACTCCACCTTCACCTTTACTAAAGGACATAAAAATGATAGTGATATTATGGAGGTGTAAGACATGACTTATGAACCAAAACCCATAGACACCACAAAGGTTATTTTATCCAACGAGGTATTGGAGCTTACGGAATTACTGGCAGAAAACACTCATGACATGTGGGCCAGACAACGGATGGCTGAGGTGTAGCGTATACAGAAGCGCAGCCTCGACCCTATTTCTGACCCCAGCCTTCGAGAGGATAATGATAGTGTATTGTTAGTTATTATTTGATGAAAAGTCAATATTATAAATAGATATATTTATTGATAACTATTTGAAAGAAAACATATTAGCTGTAGTTAACAAATTGAGGATAACAGTCAACTATCATGAATTCGGTTGCGGACAAAAGGTTTTCCGTTGTGTCAACATAGCATAGATGACACGGATCAATTTATGAGCAGTAGCTAATGCAGCCTTCTTATATGGCAATCCCTCCTTTCTTCGTTTGAGATAATAAGCATGAAAAATATCGGTGTATTGGATCACGCTGGTTGTCATCATCCAGATGATTCTTCGCAAATGACGGTTGCCCCGTTTCGTTATCCGCCCCCTGCCTTCATGTTTGCCGGACTGGTAAACAGCAGGGTCCAATCCCGCCATGGCAATGATTTTACCGGAACATTCAAATTTATTAATGTCGCCACCCATCTCCACAAGAAAGTTAGCGGCAGTTTTATCTCCGATACCCTTGATGGAAGTGATAATGTCTATATCTTCTTCCATCAGTTTTTTGGCCATTTCCATCAGCATGTCTGTAATCTCCTGAAGAGCTTCTTCCCGGTGCAGAAGAAACCTTATCTTCTGCTTTATAATTATCTCTTTGGCGGGGCTGTTGGTGCCTATCGAAAAACGGGCTGCTTTGATCAGTGCTCTGGCAAATTCCTCTCTTTTATGACCATAGGAATCTGTAATCAAGCTCTGAGACAGTCAGTTTATTTTGACCGGCAACGCTTTGCTACATGAAGGAAAAAATTCTATAAAAGGATGCAGAATAATCGTTTACCTGAATGAAAAACGGGGCAGGGCTGAAGCATGTAGTCCGGAGAGAAAGGAAAGGGTTAAGGCTGTAATTTATCCTTCAAAGAAAAAGGGCGAACAAAATAAACAGGGATTATTTGGCACTGGGAAATAATGAGTAAATTATCGGCAAAAGGACTAATTAAAAATTATAATAAAAAATTGGCATGTGACTTAAACATTATTATAGATACCGTAAAAGCAGCAAGATCTATAAACAAATAATTATTTCATTCTTTGGCAAATGTTTTTGATAAATAAATTTTACCCAAAAAAAGTAAGAATACATTGTAAAATATTATTTCTGGTTGTCTTTTCCATTTGTCTCATGTCTTGTACGAATTGGATACTGAAGAATCCATCCTTTGCACTGCATAGAGTCAGTTTCAGTCAGATCTCCTTCACAGAAACTAATCTTATCCTTGATCTCGATGTACAAAATCCAAACTATTTTGATCTTACACTCAAGTCTTTTGAATACACCATTTATCTTAAAAATGAGGAAATCGGAAATGGCCGTCTGAAAAAGGAACAATCAATCTGGCCAATCGCTACGTTTAGGTGAATTCAACGTTGCACCTTTAAATGTGAAAGAAGCCTTTTGCCGTGAATAATAATGGTGCAACATTGTGGGGAAAGTCAACGCTGCCGCTGGTTAAGCGATGTTGAATAATCAGTGATCGGATTTTTGTTTATTAATTTCTCTAATAAACAAAACATCAACTTCAATGAAAATGCAATACTTCAATCCGTAATTAATGATAATAAAAAATTCCCGTTGAAAATCAATAAAAAATAATTTACGTCATTAATACAAATACTTATACTGATTAAATTTTTCTTGACATGACAATAAGCATTGTCTATTATAAAATTCGACTGGTCGGTTTTTTATAACACAAGGAGGTTTTATGCCCTTCGATGAGGAACGAGAGGTCATTAAACGAGGTCAGATTGTTGACGCAGCCTTACGTGAAATTTCGGCCAAAGGAATGAGCAAGATCACAGTCGATTCCATTGCAAAAGCCGCGGGACTTTCTAAGGGAGGCGTTACCTACTACTTCAAATCCAAGGATGATATCTGCGAAGCTGCTTTTAAAACATTCTTTGACATCATTTTTCAGAGAAGCAAAGATAACATGGATCTATGTTCCGATCCCCTCTCTAAAATACTTTCCTTTGGCTGGCTCTATAATTGGGAAGATCCTGCTGTTTTGATCGGCTACCCGCTTATCTTCGATTTTATGGTTGAAGCATGCCACAATGAAAGCTACAGGGCATTTTTCCACGAATGGGTAAATCATTGGATAGAACTTCTAAAGAATGCCATTATTGAAGGCAATAATGCAGGAATTTTCAATTGTTCGGATCCTGATACAACAGCAAAGTCCATCTCATCCGTCTACCATGGCATTGGTGTTCGATGGTATATTGACCGGGAGAGTCACTCAACGCAATGGGCAATTACAACATTCATGAACGCAATTAACGGTTTATTAACCGGTAGCCGGAACAAAATATAACTAGGCGGATCGCTGTTTACCATAATATCTGCCAGGGAGAATGTCGTGACTCCATGCACCACAAAATAATAGATCAAGGACTATGTATATGCAAATTAAAAATGAAGGAAGGGGGAGAGTTGTTTAAAAAGCATAAGAAGCGAATGACTGTATTAACTAAACCAACAATAAGACACGGATGAAGGAGGGAAGTATTATGGCAATATTCGCAAATACCGAAAAAATGTATGAAGTCTTGGGTACCCTTTTTAACACACTTATGAACCACCCGTCTGTAGGACCGAAATTCGTCGAGTCCAACATTATCATCAAGTTTACAATTAACGATCCCAGTGGATTCATCTGGTTGACGCCCGATAAGGGTGTCATCTGCGGTGATGCCGATTGTAAGCCGACTATTGAAATGACCTTGAGTGGTGATACCTGCCACAAATTCTGGTTACAGGAAATATCGATGCCCGTCGCTTTGGCCAAGGGTTTGATCAAGGCCAAGGGGCCCCTTCCTAAGGTGTTGAAGCTGCTTCCGCTCTTGAAGCCGGCCTACCAGGCCTATCCGGATATCTCTCGCAAGTACGGCCTATAATAATATTTTACTCAAAAAAGGGGAGGATTTTATGAGCATAGAAAAGAGCATGAAACAATTCGAGCAAGACAGGCTGGAAGCGGTAAGAATTGCCTCCCGGTTGCTGCTTGCTTCCGGAACGACTACACCCCGTGTGGGAGGCGTCGGTGAATGTTCGATCCATATCATCGATGATCCGTGTGCAATAGAGGACCTTTGTCAGGGTATGGAAAGTATGTCCTGTGAAAACAAAGCCTGGGATTTCTTTAAAAGAGATGCCGCCATGCTGCGCGACGCCGATGCGGTACTGGTGGTTACATCTCTTCGTTGTGTTTCCGATCCGGCAGATATCAACTGCAATATGTGCGGTAAGATGACCTGTGAATCTCTGAGAGAAACGGAGAAACTCCCAGGTGACGCTGGCATTGCCTTCAAAGGCCCCCTTTGTGTCTTTCGGGCAAACAACATTTCCTATGCAATCGATGGCATTGTTTCCCAGGCACGGAATCTGGGTATCGACTATGGAGTTTTTTGGTCTGTCGGGGCCACGGCCATGAGGATGAAGATCTTGCCTCATGCCACCGGCTTCGCATTGGCTGTGGCTATCTCCATTACGGAAAAGAGCCCTTTCCGAGATATTCCGCTGAAGTACGGCGAGATAAACGAACGCAGTATGAATGATCGGATCATCAAGAGGCTATGGCCGCAGTTCAGGTCCATCTATAGCTAAAGAGATCAACAAACATCAGGAGGTAAAAAATGGCAATTCGAGAAATGAATGATCTGGTGCAAAGCGGCTTGGACAGAGCCTTGGAATTGATGACTGTCGCCGCTCACAACAGCTTCAGATTTAATAACAGAAATACGGTAAAGATAGTATCCCTGGGAAAGGAGGAGATGGCCGCAATTGGCGAGTTCTCTTATTCTCTGGCCGATATGTCGCCGCTAGCCGCTCGTGACGGTCGTTTTGTCATGGAGTTGATCAAGGAGCCCTGCGGACTTCTTCTCTTGGGGGATAAAAGAAAATCTGACTTCAACTACAACTGTGGCGCCTGCGGTTATAAAACTTGTGCTGAAATGAACAAGGCCGAAGTAGTGGAATCGCTGACTGCGTGGGGCCCCAGTTGCCAGTTTAAAAACATCAATATCAACATCGCCACCAACGCGGCAGCTTCCATGGCCTGGAAACTGGGACTTCACTGCCGCGTATTCAGCACCTTGGGGATGGGCGCCTTCGCCCTGAAGATGATTGAAGACGTGGATTTGGTTGTCAGCGTGTCGGTAAGCGCCGCCAAGAATGATCCGTATTTCGACCGACACAAGTATTGGACAAAAGAACACTGGGATGAAACCTTCAAGAAAGAATTTCCTACCTTCACTAGGGGATTCATCGGCGCCGTGGAAGATGAAGGCACATTCAAAATTTAAGAGGGAGGAAATTAAATCATGGCATCAAAAGCTCATCTTAATCAGGTAATCGCCTCTCATTTGATCGAAATACGGGCAGACGAAACGCCGGACAAGGAGATCTACATTTTTGAAAGTGGCGAGTACGGTGATGATATCCTCACCTATCGCATCCTCCATGAGCGTTCCAACAAAATCGCCCGGCTTTTTGTCGACAAGGGGATCGGCAAAGGCGATACGTTCGCCATCTATATGAGAAATCATCCAGAGTTCGTCTGCGGAATGATGGCAGGGGTAACCATAGGTGCCATTGCCGTCCCCGTGGATCCCCGCAACAAGGGGGAGCGGCTAAAGTTCCTCCTCAACAATTGCAAAGCTAGGGCGGTCATTGTTTCCGGTGAATGCCTGGAAGACTTGGAAGCGGCAATCGCTGATGTGCCGACCCTGCGGTTCATTACCGTCGCCTATCAGCCGGGGCAGAATATAGCCGTTTCCACCAAATATCATGCCTTGAATGAGGTGATGGAAAAGGACACCTGGAAACCGGTGGAACAACAGATCATGGATGTGCGCCACCCCATGCAGATCATTTACACTTCCGGAACAACCGGAGATCCTAAGGGGGTCATGATCAGGAACAATCGCACGGGGCTGTTTAACATTCTGAACAGTATCGTCTGGAAATACAAATCCGACGATATCCTTTACAACGGTCTTTCCCTCACCCACGGAAACGCCCAGGCTGTAACCCTTTTCCCAGCCCTCAGCCTGGGGATCAAGGCCGTTTTCAGCCCGAGATTTACAAAAAGCAGAATCTGGGACATCTGCCGTAAGTATGGATGCACATCCTTTTCACTTCTAGGCGGAATGGCGGCCGGCATTTACAACGAGCCGGAGAAACCCAATGACGGAGATAATCCCGTCAAGGTCGTCATCAGTGCCGGAACGCCGCTGGCCATTTGGGAAGGCTTCGAAAAGCGTTTCAACGTCCAGATTCTCGAGTGGTACGCCGCGGTAGAGGGAGGGTTTGCCTACAAACCCCTTGGCCAAGGTCCTGTGGGATCATTCGGTAAACCGATCCCCGGAGTTATGGAGTTCAAGATCGTCGATGAAAACGACAATCCTGTTCCGGTTGGGCAGACGGGGGAACTCATTTCACGTATGATCCGGGGAGATACAAAAGTGGATTACCTGGGACTGCCCGATGAGTCTCTGGACAAGACAAAAGGCGGCTGGCTGAGATCGGGCGATATGGTTCACAAGGATGAAAACGGCTGGTACTTTTTTGACTTCAGAAAGGGTACAGAACTGAGAAGATTTGGCGATTTCATCCAGCCCGAGTTCGTGGAATCCATCATTGGACAGCACCCCGATGTAAGCGAAGCCTGTGTTTACGGCATACCGGCCGCTTCCGGCGCCCCTGGTGAAAGTGACCTGGTGGCGGCAGTAGCTTCTTTTGAAGGCAAAGTTATCGATCCTGCCTCTGTCTACCAGAAATGCAAAAACGACCTGCAAGGCAATTTCATTCCTTCGTACCTGCACGTGGTTAAGGATATACCGAAGACGATCACTGAAAAGGCGCTGATACGGGTCTTGAAGGAGATGTTCGATAAAAAGGAAGGCTACATCTACAAATACGAGGATTTCAAATAGCCGCGTAATCACGACAATGAAATTGTGGATGCAACGAACCCTATAAAACTTTTAGAGCATAAAAGGAGGAACTAATGGCTTATAGAGATCTCAATCTTGATCTGACAGATGAACAAATTGCCCTGAAGGAAGCAATACATAAATTTTCGACAGAGGTGCTGCGGCCGGCATCCATCGAGCTTGATAAATTATCGCCGGAGGAAGTGATTAAAAAAGATTCTATTTACTGGAAGTGTATGAAGCAGATGTACAAGAACAAATACCATACCGTACTGATTTCCGATGCATATGGTGGCATGGGTCTCGATCCCCTGTCCGTGCATATTTTCTGGGAAGAACTGGCCTATGGTAGCTCCGGTTTCACCGTGTCTTTGGGAGTCAGCTGCTTTGCGGCCTTTTATGCCTGCATGTTGCCCGATGAGCATCTGGTAGATAAATTCATCACCCCCTTTGTGGAATGTGAAGAT
The DNA here is from genome assembly GCA_963811325.1 of uncultured delta proteobacterium. Lineage (GTDB taxonomy): Bacteria > Desulfobacterota > Syntrophia > Syntrophales > Smithellaceae > Smithella. Next base: position 2,499,226 of record CAWEQT010000001.1, on the reverse strand, counting down.
GCCAGCATCATGAGCTGCTGGTCCATCACCGAACCGGAACATGGTTCCGATATCCTCATGCCGGGCACGCCTTTCTTCCATGATCCCAAGATCACCCAGCAGGTCAAGGCCAAAAAGAAAAACGGGGACTGGATCATTAACGGACAGAAAGCAGCCTGGGTTTCCAATGGTCCCATTGCTACCAATGCCGCCCTCTTCGTCAACATAGACGGCGCCCAGGGTATGAACGGCGGCGGTATCTGCCTTATAGACCTGACACAGTCGGGCGTTTCCAGAGGAAAGCCCTTGGACAAGATGGGGCAGAGAGAACTTCCCCAGGGAGAAATATTTTTTGATGACGCCATCTGTCCCGGCGAAGACATGATTGTAGATCCCGAAAGCTACGAGATGATGACGGACATCACCTTGGCAACGGCCAATGCCTGCATGGGAGCTTTTTTCACCGGCGTCGCCCAAGCCGCCTACGATTTGGCCGTGAAGTACTGCAAAGAAAGGGTTCAAGGTGGTAAAGCCCTATGCAATCACCAGTGGGTGCAAAAAAAGATCTTCGACATGTTTTCGAAGGTTCAGGCTGCCAGACAATTATCAAGGGCGGCGCTGATTTACAACATGAACACCACCCCGCCCGCAGTTCCTTACTCCGTCGCCGCAAAGGTTTTCTGCACCAATACCGCTTTTGAAGTAGCGAGTGACGCCGTGCAGTTATTTGGCGGCAATGGCGTTAGTAAGGAATATCCGATCGAAAAACTCTTCCGTGATGCAAGGGCCTCAATGATCGAGGATGGCTCCAACGATTCCCTAGCTATTGGAAATGGCATCGCCTTGCTCAAGGAGGAATACACAAATGGATAATGTATATATCATAGGTGTAGGGATGATCCGGTTCAACAAATATCCCGACAAAACGGTAATCTCCATGGCCCACGAGGCCATCGACCTGGTCCTTAAGGATGCTGGGCTGAATAAGGAAGACCTCGATGCCATCTTCTTCTCTAACACATTCTGGGGGATGTTCGACAATCAGCATTCCATCCGTGGGGAGGTCGTTATGCGTCGCATGGGGGTCGGCAATATCCCTGTTACCAATGTTGAAAACGCCTGTGCCGGCGGTTCTACCGCGCTGCACCTCGCATACACGGGAATCCGCGCAGGTATGCATGACGTGGCCATGGCCATCGGCTCGGAAAAGATCACGAATCCGAACAAGATGCTTTCATTGAGCGCATACGGTACCTGTATGGACGTGGGCAATTTCGAGAAGCATATTCAGGATCTGATGGAAATCAGCAAAACCTTCACCATTAAGATCCCGGATGGCCAGTCCACACCAGGGGAGGGACGAAGCATATTCATGGACGCATATGCAATGGGGGCGCGCTGGCACATGAGTCGGTTCAACTCAACGCAGCAGCAGCTTGCCGTGATCTGTGCGAAAAACCATCTGCATGGATCCCTCAATCCCCTATCTCAGTATCAGAAAACTATGACACCGGAAGAGGTTCTGGCCGATAAGCTGGTAGCCTATCCACTCACTCGTGCCATGTGTGCTCCGGTTGGAGATGGTTCCGCGGCTACGATCATTTGTTCCGAAAAGTTCCTGAAAAAACTAACTGCCGCCCGGCCTGTATACATACGGGCTTCTGTTCTGGGTACTGGCGCAGATCGTGATTTGGAGGCCCCAGACATCGGTGAACGTCTGGCAAAACAGGCCTACAATATGGCCGGGGTTGGACCCGAGGATATCAGCATGGCAGAACTCCACGATGCCACATCTTGGGGTGAATTGCACCAGTCAGAGTCCATGGGCTTCTGTCCCATGGGAGAGGGAGGACCTTTTGCTGAATCGGGAGCGACAAAGCTGGGTGGTAAAAAACCAATTAATACAAGTGGTGGACTTGAATGCAAAGGGCATCCAATTGGCGCATCCGGACTCTCCCAGATCCATGAGCTTGTGATGCAGCTTCGCGGTGAGGCAGGGAAAAGACAAGTTGAAGGGGCAAGGATAGGTCTGGCAGAAAACGGCGGCGGAAACATCGGCGTAGAAGAAGCGGCCATGTGCATACACATCCTGGAAAAGGCATAAGCCACCAGCAAGATGGTGTATGCTGTTTCTCCATGAGCAGACGGGGTTATATCTCTAAACCAGCCTGCTCCCCTTACGGGACACGTCGACGGCATTAAGCCGGGAGCCGCCAATCGATGGACAAACCAGAAGGTAAAAATTTTGGATAAAGGAAAGAGGTAAATATGCTGATACTAAAAGGTAAAAACGTCCTAATTACCGGTGCCGCCTCTGGCATCGGAAAGGCTCTTGCAGAGTGTTTTGCCCGTGAAGGATCCAATCTCTTTCTCGGTTCCCATCCCCGTGAAGAGTATCAACTCCGTCATTGGGCCGACTATCTGGAACATCAATATCATATCAAAACAAAGAAATTTCCCGTTGACCTCGCTTTGGCTTCAGGACCGGAGTTACTTCATGAACAGGTTGTACAAACCGGCGAGAGCATCGACATCCTTGTCAATAACGCCGGGATCTTCCTTTATGGAGGCTTTGCCGAGCTTCCTCTGGACGGGCAGATCGAAATAATTACGGTAAATGTCATTGCCTATACAAAACTTATGAGGTTATTTTTACCTGATTTAATGAAAAGGAAATCCAGTAGAATCCTTAACGTCGTTTCCGCCTCGGCCTTTCAACCCACTGCACACCATGCTGTTTACGGCGCTACCAAGGCATTTGTGCAGAGCCTCAGTGAGGCGGTAGGCCAAGAGATAAAATCTTCCGGTATTAAAATCTGCACCCTTAACCCCTCCTATACAGATACGCCACTGCTTCGCGGGAAAGGAGTTCCTAAAAAACTCTGGTGGTTTTTTATTAGCGGCCTCAGCTCCCCGGAAGATATCGCCCGTAAGGGAGTAAATGCTTTCAAAAAGGGAAAACTAATCTACATTCCCGGCATTCAAAATTGGTTTACCCATGCTGTTTTGACCAGAGTAATGCCACGTCGTCTGTCGGATTACGTATCTTATTGGGTTTTGAAAGAAAAAAGATGACAGAAAGCGTTAAAAGCGACGACTGAGTGAATTGAGAGGGCTCCATTCAATATGGATCGGATGGTATCGTTCCGGACATGTTTGTAAAAGGGGCCCATTAAGGGGTAGGGAGTGCGATTTAAGCTTGTTTTGCTGAAGGAGAATAACGCGCTGGAATAATCAACAATCAAGGATAGGAGACAAATATATGCGCAATATCTGTATTACAGGAGCAAGTGGTTATATCGGCAACAAAATAGCACTGTTCCTGTCTCAAAAGGATGAGATTGAAAATATCGTTGGCATTGACATCAAACCTCCGAAAAAATCCATTTCCAAATTCCGCTTTTACAAACGCGATGTGCGTGACAATATAGACGATATACTCACAGACAATGGCATAGACACCATGATCCATACAGCCTATATTGTGACACCCATCCACAATAAACATCTCATGGAAGATATCAATGTTGGCGGCACACGTAACTTACTGAGAGCCTGTGCGCGTGCCAAAGTTGAACAAGTGCTGTATACTAGTTCTTCCACGGCCTATGGTTTCCACCCTGACAACGACAACCCTCTGACCGAAGACAGTCCGTTGCGCGGCAACGCCGATTTCACGTACAGCAAGAACAAACGCGAGATCGAAATGGCTATTCCGGAGTGGATGAAAGACAGCAGCGGCATGAGTCTAACTATCTTGCGTCCATGCTTTGTCGTTGGTCCGGGATTTGACAACCCTATGTCGCGTTATCTGAGAAAAAAAATCGTTTTTCTTCCTTTCCACACCGAACCCATACAGTTCGTTCACGAGGATGATCTTGTCCGGATCATCTATTTGACATTGTGTGACAAAAAAGATGGCATCTTTAATGTGGGTGGAAACGGCACAATTTCTTTTGCAGAGATGGTTAAGAAACTTGGCGGTATCCTCATCCCGGTACCGGATAAGCTCTTGTCCTTCTTTAATGCCATTGCGTGGAACCTACGGCTTTGGTTCCTCAGCGAATTCCCCAACCCCGCCTTGAACATGATCCGTTACCCCTGGGTGGTAGACAGTGATAAGCTCAAGCGGCAACTGAGCTTTAACTACAAATACACAACCTGTGAGGCATTTGATGACTACGCTGACTTCGTTAGAAGACACAATGAAAAGTGAAAAAGCCCAATTCGACAAATAAGGAGTTGCCTCTAGGCATGTCCTTTCTAGATAATGGTAATATTTTTTCTCAGCATATAATTGTAAAAGTTTAAAGGCTTTCAACTTGAAATAAATAAATTGAACTGACAAGTTGTGGTGTAGACTCTGTAGGTGTAGTCAGCAAGCACTTCTTCCTGAAAGAAACAGATCGAAATAAGGATTTCATCATCAATCATTCGGGCTCGCGGATATCTATCGTGGAAGACTCACTCTACCCGATTATCGCCGCGGGAAAATGCACGGCCATCAACGGCGTGCCGACGATGTTTGTGACGATGTAACAGCGGAGAATAAAGGCAAGGCATCAATAGTCCTGATAGAGGCTAATCCCTTACTTTTCTATAGACACAAAATTTCGTCCTCGGTTAAATCCTCAACTCGGACGGGATCAATTCCCTTGATCATGGCAGCAAGCTGCTTGTTTGACATCTCAGGTCGTATGCGGACGATGCGCCATTTATTGTCTTTCATCCAATTGAAAAAACGCCAAGCAGAACAGACTTTACAGTGTACCTGTTTCTTTTCAATGTAAGCGTTTCCATCGAGTCCCTCAAGAACCTTATGCTGGGGGCACTTGATGTCGATGCAAAATGTTCCTGATATGTATTCTTTACACATGTGAAAGCTCCCTTTTCGCCGGTACCGGATGCTATCGGCTGAGAATTATAAAAGTATAGGAGAGCTTTTTTTACTTGTCAAGGGATAGTTTGTATCGCGAAAAGCGGGGGCTGGCGATGCGATTGGGAAAGAGAGGTGGAGGGCCGGCGGCCTTTTTGAAGAATCAATTTAGCTTTTGGTCGAGGCACACGTCAAAAAGGCATTATTGAGCACAATTCAGACAGAATTCTCCTACGCGCATTTTTTTCATGGTGCGTTTTGATTGGACGCATTCGTCTCAATAGTAGTTGGAGTCTCGATAGAATTGATCATCACCAAGTGAAAGCTTGGAATGTCTTACATCTTTTTAAATAACCAATTTACATGGTTCGCTTGTCGGAAAGGGCACATCTATTTGCTGTCCACACTATTTCCTTTCAGAGAGTTGAGCTATGGTAATCAAGCAAGTGTCAATAAATATTGAATATTTCCGTTAGTAATATCTCTTGACATGTTATCAAATGCTGCTATGCTATACTAAGTCCATTTTACGTTAAGTGGGTTTAGTTATGGTGCTCGTCGATTATGCGCTTTCACCAGGAACGTTCGATGAGTTATAAATAAAGATATTTAATGATTTAATGCCAATAAATACTTAAGGGAGGTATAAGGCATGATTAAATTCAGCGACAAACAATTAAAAATTCCAAAGCTGATGAGACCAGTGTATCTTGTCACAGCAGGCCAGTCGAAATTTGATAGGGCTTTCCCCGATAAGCGGACCGAAGAGCTTTGCGTGGACGCTCTTGTCCAGGCGGCAGAACTCCTAAACTTGTCGCCGGCAGAGCTGAAGAGCTACATACATACATGCTATTATGGACACTTTGCCGACCATTTCGGCGACCAGTTGCTCGGCGAAGCAGTGATCCACGACCGGCTGGGACTTGATCCACTTGGCAACTGTGGAGTCAAAACCGGTGGGGCCACCGGTGGCTCAACCCTTTGGGAAGGGGTTAAAGCGGTGGCATCAGGATATTCCGACTGCGTTCTCGCCATGGGATGGGAACGGATGGACGAGGTCCCCACCGATGAAGGCAACTTTTATATTTCCTGCGCAGCTGACAAGGACTGGGAAGGGCCGCTGGGCCATATCTACGCCGGATACTACGCGGTCATGGCGCAGAAATATTGGAAGGTGTTCGGGAAGGAAGAAGATTCCTTCCGCAGAACCTTGGCCGAGATAGCGGTCAAGCATCACGGCTACGCGCGCAATAATCCATATGCACATGCAGGGATGAAGATTACAGTGGAGGACGTGCTTAATTCACCCGTTGTGGCGTATCCCCTGCGTGCCTTGGACTGCTGCCTTATGAGCGTTGGCGCCGCCTGCGCGATCATCTGCGATGAGTCAACGGCGATAAAGCTGACGAAAAATTCACCCCACAAGCCTCTGCGGATATGGGTCACCGCAGGCTCGCACACACTGAGGCCGGCAGACCGGCGCGATATGACTATACCCCTCCTGCCCAATGAGACGGCGAAACAATACAAGGATCTAGGCAAAAGATTCCCTGGCGGCGAGCGCTATCCAGGTTTCACCGGTTTCCTCGCGGCCCGTATGGCAGCGTACTATGCGTATAACCAGGTCGGCATCAAAGACCCGACCGAAGACCTGGATGTTATAGAGCTCCATGACGCCTTTACCATTAGCGACGTACAGACATATGAAGACGTCGGTATCAGGCCCTACGGCTACGGCCGGGACTATGTCGAGTCTGGTGACTGCTACCACACGAACCCGAAGACTGGTAAGCCGGGCAAGCTACCATCCAACCTTTCCGGCGGGCTCATCGGTTGCATGCACTCGGTCGGCGCGACCGGTATCATGCAAGTGTTCGAAATAGCTACCCACCTTTGGAACAGGTGGGCGGAGATCCACGGTGACAATAAATTATGGAAGAAGTTCAATCGTCAGAAGCCTTCGGACTGGACCAACCTGCAGGTCAAAGGAGCCAAGCGGGCATTGGCGATCAGCCATGCCGGCGTCGGTTCACACGTGACGGCGACAATATTGATGGACCCGGACAAATTAATTAAAAAGGATGCGTAGAGGAGAAAATACTATGAGCATGACAGGACAAGTACACGTTAAAAATGGACATTATAAAATAAAAGGCGATTTTCATCATCTTGAGTTTGGTGAGCCTATACGCATGGCGGATGAAAACTGGCGTCTCGCCGGGATCACCAATCCCCGACAGCTGACGCACATTCATTCCTACGGCGGTGAAGCAATTTTTTTCGAGAATTTGAGCAAAGGAAAGCTGATGGCAACCTGCTGTGACAACCCGAAATGCAAAACCAAAGGATCCATTTACCAGCCCTTCAGGATTCATTGCCCAGATTGCCTTGGCAAAAACACTGTCATCGACATGACAGATATCGCCAAGAAAACGGCTAAGATACATACCTTCATGGTATGCGAACGCTCGGGTGCCTTCAATTTGTTGGATAAACCAATTAAATTCATCAATATCGAATTTGACGGAGTATGCACAATACTGTTTAGCTATCTGGCGATCGGCGAGCCAAAAATGGGAATGCGCGTTGTCCCCATCTTCCAGAAGCTGGATCCGACGTATACAATTCTTGACATGGCCTGGGTACCCGAAGGCACGAAAGAGAAACAATTGCCGAAGGGATTTTCGTTCTGACAATAAATACCCCAAGTATATGCGGGAGGCCTGCTAAAAGCGCCGGCTTCCACATCGTGACAGGGCATGTAAGAAGATATAATTAGTGGGAGAATTGCAATGGATTTTTGGTTGAATGACGAACAAAAGATACTCCGCCACAACGTTCGCGAATTCGCTGAAAAAGAAATCGCGCCGCTGGCTCTGGAGTTGGACGAAAAAGAAGATTTTTCCTATGACCTGACCAAAAAGATGGCCACTCTCGGCCTTTTCGGCATCTATGTGCCGAACGAATACGGCGGCGCCGGCATGGACTATCTCTCATATATTGTCGCAGTTGAGGAAATATGCAGGATTGATGGTTCGCATGGCGCGACGGTGGCCTCCGGCAATTCCCTGGGCATTGGGCCGATTTATTATTACGGAAATAAAAAGCAGAAAGATCTATGGCTCCCGCGGTTGTGCAAGGGAGAGATCCTGGCCTCCTTCGGGCTCACCGAACCCGATGCCGGTTCCGATGCTGGGGCAAGCAAAACCAACGCGAAGCTCGATAACGGACAGTGGGTGATTAACGGAAGCAAAATTTTCATCACCAATTCAACGAATAAAATGGCAGGAGTCTGCACAGTACAAGCCATCACAGGGACAAAAGGAGAGAAGAAAGAAGTGTCCTGCATCCTGGTGCCCAACGGCACGCCCGGATTCATCACAAAGAAGATGACAAAGAAAATGATGTGGCGGGCATCGGACACCGGTGAGCTTTATTTCGATGATTGCCGGGTCCCGGAAGAGAATCTGCTGGGCAAGCGGGGAGAGGGCTTCCACCAAATGCTGCAGACCCTGGACAACGGTCGCCTTGCCATAGCGGCAATGGGTCTCGGTGGGGCGCAGGGTGCGTACGAGCTTGCCATGAAATACGCCAAAGAGAGGAAACAGTTCGGCAAGCCAATAGCCACGTTCCAGATCAACGCGTTCAAGCTTGCCGATATGGCCACTGAGATCGAGGCTGCACGAAATCTCTTGTACAAAGCCTGCTTCCTGAAAGACAAGGGCAAGCCCTTCGGCAAGGAGGCAGCCATGGCGAAGCTCTACTGCTCTGAGGTAATGGGCCGGGTCGTTAACGAGGCTGTCCAGATACACGGGGGCTACGGTCTCATGAAGGAGTACAACGTCGAAAGATTCTTCCGGGACTACAAGCTCCTCACCATCGGTGAAGGCACCTCTGAAATCCAGCGCCTTGTCATTTCAAGGCAGATTGGTTGCTATTCTTAATCGCATAAGTTTAACAGATTTGGATGCCAATTATGAGTAAAAAAAAGATTGCCCAAAAGAATAATAAACTCAAATCAGGACAGAATGAATTATTCACGAATCCTGACGCGGATATTGCCAGAGAATTCTTCCGGACAAAATCACGGGCACTTAAACCTAAGCTTTCAACAGTGGAAGAAATTGTCAGGACTTATCTACATGACGGTGATTATATCGTAATAGGTGGATTTGGCGCCAATCGGATACCCACGGCGATTCTTCACGAAATTGTAAGGCAGGGGAAAAAGCATTTGGGGTTTGCTGGCCATACCTCCACACATGACTTCCAAATCCTTGTTGCGGGTGAATGCTTCGACCGGTGTGATATCGCCTATATAATAGGCCTTGAGGCTCGCGGCCTTTCACCGAATGCCCGGCGTTACATGGAAAGCGGCAAGGTGAAGATTACCGAATGGTCCAACGCAACGCTATCTTGGCGCATAAAAGCCGCTGCCATGGGATTGTCTTTTCTACCTGCAAGAAATTTGATGGGTACCGATACATTCAAATACAGCGCATCTAAAGAGATCATCTGCCCGTTCACCGGACAAAAGTACGTTGCGCACCCAGCTCTGTATCCGGACTTTGCCGCCATCCATGTGCACGAGTGTGATATCTACGGCAACGCCCATGTATATGGGGCTTCTGTTTCCGATCAGGATTTGGCCAAAGCTTCCAAGCGCGTTGTGCTCACCACTGAGAGGATAATCCCGACTGAGAAAATCCGTCAGAATCCAGAGGCAACCTTCATTCCCTTCTGGTGTGTTGATGCTGTCGTCGAGATGCCGTATGGGAGCTATCCTGGCAACATGCCGTATGAATACTTCTCGGATGAGGAGCACCTGCGCGAGTGGCTCACCATTGAAAAGAATCCTGCTGAGTTCAAGAAATTTATTGATAAACAGATATTTGGTACAAAGAATTTCTATGAATATCTCGAACTCAACGGCGGCATCGAGAAGATTAAGAAACTTAGGGCTATTGAACTTATATATGATTAAAAGTAGGAGGTTGGATGGCTGAATATAATCAAATCGAGCTCATGATATGTGTTGCGGCAAGAAATCTGGAGGACGGATCCACGGTTGTGGTTGGCACCGGTGCTCCCTGCGCCGCCGCGATGCTCGCACAGAAGACACACTCCCCCAACATCTGCATACTATTTGAGGCCGGGGGCGTGGCTCCCATTCTTACCGCCATGCCCATATCAGTGGGTGACTCGCGTACGTTCCATCAGGCTATCATGGCCAGCTCAATGCCTGAGATAATGGAGACGTGCCAGCGTGGAGTGGTTGATTACACATTCCTTGGGGGTGCGCAGGTCGACATGTACGGGAATATTAACTCCACAATGATTGGAACGGATCACTCAAAACCAACGGTAAGATTTCCCGGATCCGGAGGGGCGAATGACCTCGCGTCTCTGTGTTGGCGTACCATGATGATGACTGTACAGGATGCAAAGCGTTTTACGAACAATATCGATTTCATCACCTCCCCCGGATATCTCCAGGGCGGTAATTCGCGCTATGAAGCAGGGCTCCCCAAGGGAACAGGACCATACAGAATAATCACTAACATGGCTACCATGAGTTTTGACGATGAAACCAAGAGGATGAAAGTGATCTCAATAAATCCTGGATACACCAGAAAGGATGTCCAAGACAATTGCAGCTTTGAACTATTGTGGGCGGATACTATCACTGAAACGGATGTGCCTAATGAGTCCGAGCTCCGAATATTGAGAACAGAAGTCGATCCTGACAGATATATAATAGGAAGATGAGTGTTGTTACTGTTGGTAAATATAAATTAGGATTTTCTCTATAAAACCCCTCTCAAGAATGGACAAACGGCTTCGGTCGAAGAATTCATTGAGTTTTGCAAGGGGAAAATCGCGCGGCATAAGATTCCCAAAAATCATTCAGGAAAAATTCTAAAGCGGGAACTGAAAGAAAAATACAACTCATAATCCAGAGAGGAATCATAAACCATGAAAAAAACAAACGATCAATTCATCTCGATTGGTGAAATAGCGCAAAAGCTGGAGATGAGCCAGCGCACCATTCGCTATTATGAGGAGATTGGTCTGCTTAATTCCATCAAACGTATTGAAGCCGGCCGCCGCGTCTATACCGACATGGACCTTAGGCGCCTGAAGCTGATCAAACGCCTGAAGATTATGGGAATGACCCTGTCGGAAATGCAGGAATTGGAGGCAATGTGGACGATAGAAAAGTCCAACGACAAGGTTCTCCGACGACTACTTGAACTAATGGGCAATCAATTGCGAAGACTTGACGACCGCATCGCCGATCTTAACATTTTGAGAAATGAAATCGTGGAATACAAGAGGCGGATTAAATCCAAAATCGGTAAATAATCCTCCTGCAATTTTACAATGATGCCCCATTCCCGAAACAATGACGAGCATGGTAAGCTATTCGGGGCTCCATGCCAAAAAAAAGGGGTAAAGTGCTCAAGCAGCTTAATACTTTATTGTCCAGAAAAGATCCTAACATGCTGCGTCCGGAATTTCTGAGAGAGTTGTAATAGTTTTGAAATTCATTTTTGCTCATGATTGATTTTTCATGACAAAAACCTTCGAGCTTCCTCCCATATTATATGCCTATTATCATTCTTGCCAGTGAGGGCATATCGCTGATATTTTCTCCATAATGAGCGTACTTAATAATCTTATCTAGAACAGGAACAACTCAAAAGTGAAAAACTTAAAAGTATTAAGATTATGTCAAGGATATGTAAAGGGGTTACTATAGATATGAAGGATGCCAAAGCAAAGACTGACAGATACAAAAAAGGTAAGCTTATTAATTAATAAACTCCTTAAATAATTTTTTTTAACTGAAAGTCTTAATTTTCAAAACTAAAATTTTATGCTAAGTTATAACCAGTAATCGTTAAACAATTCTTCTTCATTAAAAGTGTCATATAATAATAGTGCGGTATTCTTTATATTAGCAAGGATATGTATGAACATTGTTGAGAGGAAAAATGATGAAAATAGTTTCAAAGATTTTAATGTTGGTTCTGCTGGTGCTTAGCTTTTCTTTCCCATTAACAGATAAGGCATTATTTGAGAAATAAACCGTGGAAATAAATGGTCAGACACATTCAATTTCATAGGTCAGAACACTTTATATAATATCGTCAGCGGACATATGTACTCGCCTGTTCGTTTATTGATTCCAATTTTTTTAGTACGGAGTTATATTGATAGTATGTGTTAAGATGCACTGTAAGTCATGCTTTCTGTAACGAGGCAGCAGATGATTTTGGTAAACGTACATCCTTTCAACTCGTAATAAACACCATTTACGCCCGACGACAAACATCGACACCCCACCTCACATTTTGTGGCCAAGATTTCCTTTACATACAAGACGGACAATTTTATTATTCACATGTAAACAAGCAACGTCTTATCAAATCAAACAAAGATACTTGCGAGACATATGATCACTTTACCTAAAAGATCCATTGGCACTCCGTCATTTAATCAGGGCGAGTTCTTGGAGGAGTGTATTGACTCAGCCCTAATGATTTTGATATGGAGAATGTCAGTTAAATAATCTTTGCGGGGGAAAGTATTTTTCGTAACACAAGATATTCAGGAATATAAAGGAGAACCAATGGGAAAATTACAGGAGTATTTTTCAGAAGAACACGATATCTTCCGAGGATCTGTTCGTAAATTCGTGGAAAAGGAGGTCAAGCCGCATATCGAAGAGTGGGAAGATGCCGAGATTTTTCCCATCGAGCTTTATAAAAAAGCGGCAGATGCTGGGTTTCTGGGGCTCGGTTACCCGGAAGAATACGGCGGCGTCCCCTGCGATAAATTCATGTCCATCGCTTTTACGGAAGAGATGATCTATGGATCCGGTTCGATCGGCCTAGTATCGGGTCTGGGAAGCTTTTCCATTGCGATCCCACCCATCGTGAACCTTGGAACGGAAGAGCAAAAACAGAAGTTTGTCGTTCCGGTGATCAAGGGTGAGAAAATCGCAGCGCTCGGCATTACGGAACCCAACGCCGGATCGGATGTGGCCAATATTACAACCCGCGCAGTCCGTGACGGCGATGACTATATCGTAAACGGAGCCAAAACTTTCATCACGAGCGGATGCCGGGCGAATTTCATTACCACGGCAGTCCGTACGGGTGGCCCGGGCTTTAAAGGAATCAGCCTACTGGTTATTGACTCGTCAACACCCGGCTTCTCCGTGTCAAAAAAAATCCGCAAAATGGGATGGAACGCCTCAGACACCGCCGAGCTGAGTTTCGTGGACTGCCGTGTTCCTGCGGCAAATCTTCTTGGGCAGGAAAGCATGGGGTTTTACGGCATCATGATAAACTTCCAGAATGAACGCCTTGCCTTGGCTGTTATAGCTCAAGCAACTGCGGAACTGGCCTTGATGGAATCCATTAAATACGCCAAGACCCGCGAGGCTTTCGGAAAGCCCCTTTCCTCTTTCCAGGTGACACGCCATAAGCTCGTGGATATGGCCACAAAAGTCCAGGTAGCCAAGGAGTTCAATTACCGAGTGGCCGCCAAGATGGAAGCGGGGATAGACTGCATAAAAGATGTATCCATGGCCAAGAACTTTGCCTGTGAAATATGCGACAAGGTGGTCTTCGATGCTGTCCAGATTCACGGAGGATATGGATACGCAAGAGAATATGTTGTTGAGCGCCTTTACCGTGACTCACGAATCCTCAGCATTGGCGGGGGTACGACGGAAATTATGAAGGAAATCATCTCCCGCGTCTCCTAATACTAATAATGGCACCAACTTTATCATCCTGAACTTGATTCGGGATCTATTTGTTGAACGGGATTATATGGGCGATGATGATTATCCTGCATAGTATGCTAAACTTAACAAGTTATTTGTTTCAATGAAATGTAAAAGGAGGCCATTCATGAGCAAACTATTAATAAACACTAAGGAAGCCCAAACTGTAATACATATGTACCACCGTTACTTGGAGCTTAGATGTGTCCGGCTTATTAAAGAAGATTTGGACAAAAATGGTATTCATTCTAAAGTCCGTGGACAGAAAGGTGGTTGTTCATTTTCCCGCGGGACACTTTATAAGATTCTCTCCAACCCGATCTATATAGGACAAATCCGTCATAAAGGAATCTGTCATCAGGGTCAGCATAAAGCAATCATCGATCAGGAATTATGGGAAAATGTGCAGCAACATATGGCAAGTAAATCAATAGAACATAAAACATACCATACAGTTTCCTTTCCACTATTCAACAAATTATTCGATGTCTCAGGCGAGCGCCTGGTATCTGTCTATGCTAATAAAAAGGGAAGACGTTATAGCTATTATATCTCACAACGTCTCAGAGCAAACCCGAAAGATGCTTCATCAAGCGGTTGGCGATTACAGGGACAGGAGGTTGAGCGGGTGATTGCCCATGCAGCATCAGAAATATTACTTGATGATAATGCTATTGCGAAAACTTTACAGGAAGCGGGAATAGCAGCACATCAAATTAAATATGCACTCAATGAAGCAAAAAAGATACAATCCAATATAGACTTAATTGATAGATTCGTTCGACGAGTGGAATTACAAAAGTCCGGAATCCGTCTTACACTGTCTTTAGCATCGCTTATGGTACCGGAAGTGGATTTAACAATCATCCGCGATATTCCCATGCGAATGAAACGGCGGGTAATAGAGATGCGACTTATAATTAATGGTACCGGACCAGCTAGAGTAGACCAAACCTTACTGAAAACCATTGTGAGGGCTCATAAATGGTTCAATGCTCTGGCAACCGGAAAAATGAAAAATATGGCTGAAATTGCATCAAGAGAAGGTGTGGATAAAAGCTATGTTTCCCGAGTAGTGAATCTCGCCTTCCTTGCCCCTGACATCATTGAGAGTATCATAGCAGGGCATCAGCCTGCAGATTTCAACGTGGAAAAGTTCACCAAAAGGACTGATCTGCCTCTGGAATGGGCGCGACAGTGTCAGATCCTGATCCCATAAGTTGACGACGAAATACACGAACAGAGAAAAGAGCGGATATTTAGGTATTGACATGCTTGAGGCGGGTTTCTCCGGTCAACACATTTGGCTGAGTCGCGCCAACTGCGGGCATTAGCGCTCATAGACTGGAAAATTTATGCAGAGAGGAAATTCATGGTGGTGCTAGTAGTCTAGCCCGAACCAGTCTCTATACCAAGTTCCCTGCTAACAGGGAACTTTACAGGGAATTTAACCTAAACATCACATCAAATTTGATCACATCTCCCGTTTTCCTCTGCAATACCGTGTGATAAATAGAAACTGATTGAATTCCGAACAGGGAATAACAGGGAACTGGCAGTGTATACGAAAGTCGTTTACATATTTAATCTCCTTATCTTTTGAGTGAAACAATTTGATGGGAAAAAATGTAATGCCTCCTATCCTAAGTTATTAAAAGCACTGCCCCTCTATTATTTTCGCCAACAAATATTCCTCAATCATTGAGAATCCCTTTTTTATATCTTACTTAATCACTTTTATTAGGATATTAAATCCACTCACATACTCTTTTATGTCCAAATGCCTCTATTGTTTTAATATATCCAGCCCTTCTATATATGCAGAGTCTTCATTGTCAATAAGAGTGATTATGTGCTTGTTGAGCTGCTTTTTTATTTCTTCAAAGATACTGCGCTTCTTTTTGAATGTCTTCGCAAAAGCAATGGATTCCTGCCGGACAGCCTCGACGTTATCACATGCCTTTATGATTACATGATGCTTTTCCAGTTCTTTTGCATCATAACGCTTTCCAGTCAGAATCGCTTCTTCCAGCTTGTAATAAGGAAAGGCTTTTTTAATGATTTCTTGAATCCCTGGCGGGTAGGAGATGTTGATATCCACTCCGGGGAAAAAGAAATACCCTCTGTCCGAATTCATCAATCGGAAATCGCAACAGCAGGCAAGTATTGCCCCGTTTCCGGCAGCATGACCATTGATCGAGGCGATGACGGGCATTGGAAAAAGAAGAATCTTTTTGAACATTGCATTTAAACTGTAGAAGAAATCCTTGATTGTTTGGAAGTCTTTTTTAGCGATAACATCCGTGATCCAAGACAGGTCTAGGCCTTGGGACCAGCTCTTCTCATCACTGGAGGTGATGACGACGGCGCAGATGGACTCATCTTTTTTAATCTCAGCAAAGGCATCAAGGATTGCCCTGGTAAACGGGGGATTGTGCCTGTTTTCCCCGTTGTTCAGGGTTATTATCGCAACCGTGTCATTTTTTTCCCATTCCATGATCATTTTTCGCGCACCTACACCTGTTTATCTCCCGTTCAATAAGGCTGGCAGCATCAATTTGACATAAGCGACTCCGGTACTTCCACGATTCTGGCCCGCAGGTACTCACCCAGGGTCTTGGCCTGAGGGTCGAGGCGAAAAGATGCGGCAGCTCCTTCGCCCAGGATACCCCGGATGTAAAAGTTCACCGCCAGCAGGTTGGGAAGTTCACAGCGTTCAATATCATAATCCTTCAAGTCCTTAAGTAAATCCCGCAATTTTTCGGTGGTTAGGAATTCTCTGAGGAAGGCAAAGGCCATAGGCGTTTTTGCCCATACCCCGAGATTGGCATTGCCTCCCTTGTCACCGGAGCGGGTTGCGAAGAGCCGGCCAAAAGGCATCCGCACGGTTTTGCCACCGGGAGCGGGGGGCAAATCGACCATAAGCGGTACCGGCGCCGGGTGCGTTTGTCCGGACTGCACGCACTCTATGATAAATTCCTTTTCACCGATTACCACCTTCTGATGAACGTGCTTATTGGATACCAGGGCAGGCCAATAAACAATGGCGGGAGTCCCTTTAGCGGGTGGAGCAATACCGGTAAAGCCGGCAATATTGGCAAGAGCAAGTTCCACGATCTTTGACGATACTTTGTTCACTTTTTTCTGATCCGGGTCGATGACGGTAATGCGCAAATAGGCGAAGGCCTCTTCATTAGTCGCCGGATCTTCTTTATTGGAGCGGATGAGATGGACCCTCGCCTGCTGGAACTGCTCCTTGCCTCCTAAGGCGTCGAAAAGAGCATCTTCCAGAATTCGGGCTTTCTTCTCGATATCGAGACCGGTGAGTATAACGGTCATGGAGTTACGATAGCCACCCAGGGTGTTGATGCAGACTTTTGCCGTCGGTGTGGGCGGTTCGCCCTTTATACCTTCCAGAAGGACACGATCCTGTCCCTCCTGGGAAATCCTGATGGTATCGAAACGCGCCACCAGGTCCGGCGTAAGATAGCGCGGATCGGTAATCTCATAAAGGAGCTGCGCCTTGACTGTGTCTACGGAGACAAGACCACCCGTACCAGGGTGCTTGGTAATGACGAAAGAGCCGCTTTCACTGATCTCAGCGATGGGAAATCCGACCTTCCTGAAGCTCGGAACTTCATCGATGAAGGAATAGTTTCCGCCCGTGGCCTGAGCGCCGCACTCGATTATGTGTCCCGCTGTTGTAGCCCCTGCAAGCTTGTCCCAATCGTCCTGTTTCCAACCATGCCACCAGGCTGCGGGACCAACCACAAGGGATGCGTCCGCCAAGCGGCCGCCGACCACAATGTCGGCGCCCTCATCCAGGGCTTTTACGATTCCCCAGCACCCCAGGTAGGCGTTGGCGGAGATCGTCATCGCCTGGGAATCCTTCAGGGCGATTCCCTTGTCCATGTGGATGAAGTCCTCTCCCATAGCCTGAAGTTCGCCAAGGCGGCCCATGAGATCGTCGCCTTCAATATAGGCAATCTTAGGGTTAAGCCCCAGTGTTTCTGCAATGCGCGCCAGTTCCGCAGCCAAACCCTTCGGGTTGAGACCACCGGCATTGGCAACAACACGGATTTTTTTATCAAGGCACTCACCCATCACCTGTTCCATCTGCTTCAGAAAGGTCGACACATAGCCGCCATTGGGATCCTTCATCTTGGTCCGGAAGAGGATAGCCATGGTCAACTCGGCAAGATAATCGCCGGTGAGAAAATCGATGGGCCCTCCCTGCACTATTTCCCTGGCGGCACCGAGGCGGTCGCCGAAAAACCCGCTGCAATTCGCAATGATAACCTTTGCGTTTTTTCTGGAATTATCAACGTTCATAACATCTCCCTTCACTTTCCTTTAAAAATCGGTGATCTCTTTTCAATGAATGCCGTAATGCCCTCCCGGGCATCTTCTGTTGACGCCACTTCCACGAGTTTTAGGGAAAGGAAATCCAGCGCTTCCGGCAGTGACATGTTGTCGGCTTTATGGAAGCCATCCTTGCCGATCTTTATGCCGATGGGGCTCTTAGCAACCAGGCTTTTCACAATATTAGAGACAGCGTTATCCAACTCCTCCGCGGGTGTCACTCGGGTGATCAAACCCATCGCCAGCGCTTCCGTTGCGCTTAACCGCTCTCCCAAAAGGATCATCTCCATGGCTTTCTTTTGCGGCACGTTACGAAAAATCAGCGCCCCGATCATCATGGGCCACAGACCTACATTGACCTCCGGCGTGCCGAACCGGGAATCGTCACTGGCGATCGCGATGTCGCAGGCAAGCATCAATCCCATGCCGCCTGCAAGACAAAATCCCTTTATCCGCGCCACCGTGGGTTTAGGGAACAAGGCGATGCGCTTTAAAAGCTGTGCATAGTTATGGAACACCTTCTGACCATTAGCAGACATGCCTTCTCCAAGTTGAGCGCCGGTACAAAAGGCCTTGTCACCTGCTCCGGTAATCAATACCACTTGCACATCCTTATCCTTTTCCGCCATATCCAGGTACTCCAGAAAAAGGGCGATGGCCTCAGGCGTGATGGCATTCCTCTGCTGTTCACGATTGATCCGGATACTGGCGACATGATCTTCCACAGAATAGAGCAGGTGATCTTCAGACATCATATTTTCTCCTTTTCCCGCGTAATTTCTTCCTGAGGCTTACTTTCACCTTCCTCTTCCGGTTCAATGTCAACGAGGATCTGACCGGGCATGACCTTATCTCCTTCAGCAACATTGATCTTCAAAACTTTTCCCTTGAAAGGCGCCTGAAGTGTTGCTTCCATTTTCATGGCAGACACCACTATAACACTCTGTCCCTTTTCCACCAAGTCACCTTCAGATACCATGATACGCTCCACCACTGACGGCATGGGCGGCGTGATCTCCATGGGAAGTTCCTTGCTGCTGCGCTTTCTTGTGCCATTTCTCGCAAGGGCATCTGCATCCTGAACCAGATAGGTGGTGCCATTGATATTGATGAGCTTGCCATCGCCGTTATCGGCCAGATAGATGTTCCTGCCGACGCCTTCAACCTCCATATGAACCCGGTTTTCAGAAATAATCTGGTAACGAGTGGCCAAAATCTTCTCTCCGATCTTGGCCAGGAGTGTTCCGTCATCTTTGAGGTCGGCTTCCACCGGGATGGTCTGGCCGCCAATTTTCAGGTTATAGTTCATTTCATATCTCCGTTATTGTCCCGGCATTCAACTATGGCCGGAAATTTCCCAGCGTCTGCCACGGTGAATAAGCTTCACCGTCTATCTGTATAAAGTTGCTCTTGGTCCTGTGGTTTGACATGTTATCGACAATATATGCGACACATGCCAGATCGACGCCTTCCATGGCGGGACGCCAGTCGGCAAAATGAGTGTCGATGAAGTCCGTGTATGTTTCCCCCTTGATGAATGCCTCTGAGGACATAATATCCATAAAAAAAGGAATGGGCGTCAGGACGCCAAGGACTACATAGTCCTTCAATGCTCTGCTCATCCTGTCAATGCACTCCTGTCTGCTTTCCGCATGAGTGATCAGCTTCGACAGGATAGGGTCATACTCCATCGGGACCGTGTAGCCGGAATAGATACCGCTGTCATTCCGGATGCCCGGCCCACGCGGCTCTCTGACGAACGCGATTTTTCCCGATGACGGCAGAAAGGCACTCAAGGGATCTTCCGCATAAATGCGGCATTCAATGGCATGACCGCGACCGATGATATCCGCCTGAGAAAACTTCAAGGGGTTCCCTGCTGCAATCTCAATCTGTTGGCGCACCATGTCGATGCCGGTGATCATTTCGGTAATGGGATGCTCTACCTGGAGACGGGTGTTGACTTCCAGAAAATAAAATTTACTATCATGGTCGATAAGGAACTCGACGGTTCCGGCATTCACGTAACCTGAAGCTTTGGCCGCAGCGACGGCCGCTTTCCCCATCTCCTCTCTGAGTTTCGGCGTAAGCGCCGTAGAGGGAGTTTCTTCAATGAGCTTCTGATGTCTTCGCTGAATGGAACATTCTCTTTCCAGAAGGTGGATCACATTCCCATGGGCATCTGCCAAGATCTGAAATTCCACGTGGCGGGGTTGATGGAGATATTTTTCCAGATAGATTGCTCCGTTGCCGAAGGCGCTTTTGGCTTCCCTGGAAGCGGATTCCGTCGCCTCCCGGAGATCTCCCGCGGAATGCACAATTCGCATCCCTTTGCCACCGCCGCCCGCAGCAGCCTTTATTAGAACCGGATAGCCTATCAACTCCGCTTCTTTCATCAGCACATCCGGGTCCGCTTCTGCCTGCATCATGCCCGGAATGACAGGAACACCACTGTTGATCATGGTTCGCCGCGCCACGGTTTTGTCTCCAAGGTCCCGGACAGCCTGGGCCGGGGGGCCAATGAAGACAATCCCTTCCTCCCGGCACCGCTGAACGAACAGGGGATTTTCCGCCAAGAAACCGTAGCCGGGGTGAATGGCCTGAGCTCCAGTTTGTTTAGCTGCCGCAATGATCTTGTCCATGTTGAGATAACTTTCGGCAGGCGCTGAGGGTCCGAGACAGACAGCCTGGTCGGCCTCAAGAACATGAAGGGCTGCCCGATCCGCCTCGGAATAGACGGCCACCGTCTTGATGCCCATTTCCCGGCAGGTGGCAATGATGCGGACTACGATTTCGCCTCGATTGGCGATAAGTATCTTGTCGAACATGGTATAACCCCCTTACATCCTGAAGATGCCAAATCCTGTTACATCATCACGAATGGGCGCATTCAGTGCGGCGGAAATAGCCAGCCCCAGAATATTGCGCGTATCGACGGGATCGATTATTCCGTCATCCCAGATATTGGCCGTGCTATAGTAGGCATCGCCCTCCTTCTTGGCCGCTTCCGCGATGGGCATCCGGATGAACGCCTCTTCTTCCGCGGTCATGGGAGGCAGGCTGGCCTTGGCATTCTGGTCGTTCTTCAGGGTAATCAGCACCCCGGCCGCTTGTTCACCGCCCATGACGCCGATCTGGGCGTTGGGCCACATCCACAGAAAACGCGGCGAATAAGCCCGGCCGCACATCCCGTAGTTGCCCGCTCCGAAGGATGCACCGATAATGACCGTAAATTTTGGAACCGTGCAGGTGGAGACGGCATTCACCATCTTGTGTCCGTCCTTGGTGATTCCGAGGCGTTCATACTGCCTGCCGATGATGTAACCGTTGATGTTCTGCAGAAAGACAAGGGGGATCTTGCGCCGGTCGCAGATCTGGATGAACTGGGTGGCTTTCAGGGCGCTATCGGAAAATAAAATGCCGTTATTCCCCAGGATCCCGACGGGGTAGCCGTGGATGTAGGCAAATCCGCACACAAGTGTCGGTCCGTAAAGCTCCTTGAACTCCAGAAATTCACTACCATCAACGATGCGCGTAATGACCTCCCGGCAGTCATAGGGGATCTTCAGGTCCTCACTCACGATTCCATATATCTCCCTGGTGTCGTAGAAGGGTGGTTTGGGTTCGCGCATGGTCAGTCTTGCCTTCTCGTTTTTCGGTAACGTCCCGACAATCTTGCGGACAATGGCAATTGCATGGGCATCATCCTCGGCGAAATAGTCCGAAACGCCGGACTCGATGCAATGCACTTCAGCGCCGCCGAGTTGATCGGCAGTCACTTCTTCTCCCGTCGCGGCCTTCACAAGAGGCGGTCCGCCGAGGAAGATGGCGCCGGTGCCCTTTACATGCACCACCTCATCGGACATGGCAGGCACATAGGCGCCCCCTGCCGTACACAGGCCCATCACCGCCGTGATCTGCGGAATCCCCATCTTGGAGATAACGGCTTGGTTATAAAAGATCCTGCCGCCATCATCAATGTCCGGAAATATTTCCGATTGCATGGGCAGGTATGCCCCGGCGGAATCCAGAAGATTAATCATAGGCAGACGGTTTTCCATACAGATTGTCTGGCAGCGCAGGTTCTTCTTGACACCCATGGGATAGACAGCGCCGCCCTTAATCGTGGCATCACTGGCAACGACTAAAACCTCACGACCCTCTACGATACCGATACCGGCAACCAACCCGGCAGCGTGAACCTTACCATCATACATGCCTCTGGCCGCGAGCGGAGCAATCTCCAGAAACGGGGTATTTCTATCAAGGAGCAAATCAAGCTTTTTGCGCACGGGCATTTTCCGCTGAGCAGCCAGACGATCAATGTTCTTCTGGGGTCTTTCCTCCCTGGCCTTTTTTAATTCATTTTTGAGATCCGCCACCAGGGATTCCATGGCCTCATATTTTTTCTTGTAATCCCCGGAGTTGGTATCAATTTTTGATTCTATGATATCCATCGCATTTCACCTCTTCTCGCTCACATATTCGTTTGCATCATTGACAACGGCATCCATCCGGAATCATCCATTTTATTTATGGCAGTGATAATTCCCTACCTCGGCAGAAACTTGTCCAATTCGCTACGGGCTATCAAAGAGCGCTGAATTTCCGATGCGCCCTCACAGATTTCCCCGAACTTGGCATCACGATATAATCTTTCAATATCACTCCCGGCAACGTATCCATGCCCGGCAAAAATCTGCATCCCCCAGTTGGCGATCTTTGTTACCGCTTCACTGGCAAAGAGTTTTGCGCACGCAGCCAGGATATAGGCCTCGTGCTCACCGGTATTGATTGCCCACGCCGCTCTCAAGGCAAGCATGCGCCCCAGATCGTTAATGGTAAACATATCCGCCAACCGGAAGCCGACATCCTGGTACAGCCCGATCGGTTTGCCGAACGTTTTCCTTTCTTTCGAATGTTTGACCGAAATCTCCGTGCAGGCATTCCCTATTCCGACGCACAACGCCGCGATACCTACTTTGCCCATGGTCAGAATTCGGGTTGCTTGTTCATAACCTTTTCCGGGAGTGCCCCCCACGATTCCGGTGGCAACACAATTATCCATTGAGATGCCCGCCAGAGGAACTCCCCGCAGACCCATGGTCTCAATGGGTTTTCCTATGCTTAAACCCTTGGCGCCTTTATCACAGATGAAGATGCTCATGCCGCTCTCAGTGCCGGCATCTTTTTCACTGTAGGCAAGAACAAGGAAAACATCCGCGATCGGGGCATTTACCACAACATTTTTATCGCCGTTGAGCCGCCACGTTTTGCCATCCCTGTGCGCAACAGTGGTGATCGCCTCCATGTCCGAGCCGGCTTGTTCTTCAGAATAGGCAAACGCACCTACCAGTTCGGCCTTCATGAGATCGGTAATATATCGCTGTTTCTGATCAGGAGCACCAAACAACCTCAATGCGCCGGCACACAGGAAGGTGCTCGCACGGGCGCTCAGAAATGTCGCCGGACAAGCTTTGGCAATCTCTTCGCCGGCAAGATAAACAGCGATCAGATCGATGACATCGCCGATGTGACCCGCCTCCAGACATTTTCCTTGGGAAAGCATCTTAAGATTTTCCTTCATGTATGCGCCTGCCTCCGGGCGTGAACTGCTGTCGAGCATCTTTGCCCTGGGCGCTATCTCGGTCCTGCAGAAAGCGGCCAGTTCCTGCTGCATTTTCACTTCTAGCGGAGAAAGTTGATAATCCATCTGTTTACCTCCCTAAGAATTACATCATCATTATTCTGGATACGATCATACGCATGATATCCGACGTGCCTCCGCCGATGGCTGCCAGTTTCGAATCACGAAAATTTCTTTCCACGGGGTATTCGTGCATAAACCCATAACCACCGAAAATCTGCACGGCCTCCGACGCC
The DNA here is from genome assembly GCA_963811325.1 of uncultured delta proteobacterium. Taxonomy (GTDB): domain Bacteria; phylum Desulfobacterota; class Syntrophia; order Syntrophales; family Smithellaceae; genus Smithella. The sequence goes on along the minus strand of CAWEQT010000001.1, from coordinate 2,475,326 downwards.
ATCTCGAATCCTCTGTCGCCGGCATATACTTTGCTGACTGCCGCCTGCAGAGGGTTTAGCATCTGGCCATTATCCTTGGCCGAGGCAACCCGGTAAACCGCGAGTCTGACAGCCTCAACAAAAACCTTCATATCGGCGATCCGATGTTGAATAGCCTGGAAACTCCTGATAGGGCGTTTGAACTGTTGACGCTCATTGGCATAGCGGGCGCACAAATCGAGATTGTTGAGGGCCGCGCCAAGCATCGGGGATAGCAGTGTGCAACGGTCCCATTCGACACCGCTGAGAGCGATGAACCAGCCCTTTCCTTCACCGCCCAGAATATTTTCCTCCGGGATTTCACAGTCCGCTAGAAATACCTCCGATGTGGATGAGCATTTGCACCCCATCTTGTGGAATGGTTTACCGGTCGTGAGCCCGGGGGTGCCTTTTTCGATGATGAAGGCGGTAATCCCCTCGTGCTTTATGGCCTTATTTACATTGGCAAACACAACAAAGACATCGGCCACAGGGGCATTGGTAATGAAGGTCTTGGACCCGTTGAGAACATAACGGTCACCCTTCTTCACCGCTGTGGTCGAAATGGAGGCGGCATCCGATCCGGAGCCCGGCTCGGTGAGGCCCATGCATCCGATCCATTCGCCCGATGCAAGCTTCGGGACGTACTTCCGTTTTTGGTCCTCGGTACCGAAGGCATAGATGTTATGGGCACACAGATAGGTGTGGGCACCCCAGGCAAGCAAGCTGCCGCCGTCTACACCCGCGTGCCCCAGAGCCTCTCCAGCCAGACAACAGTTAAGGATGCTGGCCGCCGATCCTCCGAATTCCTCTGGTAAGGGCAAACCCAGTATCCCGAAGGAAGCAAGCTTTCGCCAGATCTCAAAGCTGAACTCACCTTTGAGATCCGCATCTTCGCAGAGAGGCGCAATCTCATCTCTGCCATAGCGGTACACGGTTTCCCTGAACATGCGTTGCTCTTGCGAGAGGGAAAAATCCATAGACACCTCCTGTGCGTATTTGCGCATCACCTGTCATTAATAATTTGTCATTGTGATGTTTCGTTCCTGTTATGGAACGATCGTCACACAAACTCCTCTTGCCGTCATACCCGCCTGATGTTATTTCAGACGAACCGGATTAACCAAGAGTTAAATATGCTACTATTAGTATATTTTAAACACCAGTTAAATATTTTGTCAATAAAAAACACCTTTCTCTTGACTATTTTTTTACCAATGGTATAAGAATTACCCATAGTATTAAATTTTACGTTCAGTTTTATACAATATTTTCCGCACAATAAAGGGTGATTATGTTAAAGCACCAGCAAGTCATACGCGAAAGAAAATCGAGGGAGAAGGATCAGCGCATTCAGAGCATTCTGGAGGCGGCCAAGAAAGTCTTTTTTTCTAAGGGCTATCTGAAGACAACGATGGACGAGATCGCCTTCGAAGCCCAGATCAGCAAACCGACCATTTATCAGTACTTCAACGCAAAGGAAGAGCTCTACTCTTCGCTCATGCTGCCGTTTCTGGAAGAATTCGGCGCTCAGATGGGACGGATAGAAAAAAAACTAGTCAACAAAAAATATGTGTCCGGCAATGATCTGGTGAAAGACTTAATTAAAATATTTGTCCGCAGTTATGAAAAGGCGCCGGACTCTCTCCGGGTCGCCAACATCTTTTTCCAGCAGCAGGATCTTATCAATGAGCTCAGCCCCGAAACCCGTTCGGTCATCAGCCGTAAAGGTAAATACGACTTCGAACTGGCAAGAGAGGTGTTTGAATCAGCAAAAGCACAAGGGCTGATTAAGAATATTGACAGCTATGCCCTTTCCGACATTATCTGGGCGCTCTTTCTCGGCCTCACTCAGGTGATGGATATGAAATCCACAAAACAATCACAATCCAACAAATATTTAAAATCCACGCTGCGTATTGCAGAAACGCTTCTTATCGATGCACTTGTTCTGAAATAAGGTACCCCTGGTACCTATCCTTATAATGAGGAGGAGGCATTATGGGAGGAGATTTATTCTGGAAAAAATCATATGATTCAAACCTTAGGGATATCAATCCTGCCAATTGGGAAAACACCTGTCCGGAGATATGCCGGTGCATATTTCTCAACTATCCGGACAAAATAGCCCTGGCCTTCATGGGAGTCCACATCACCTATGCCCAGTTGGATCGATACGCAAACCAATTCGCCAATATGCTCTTGTCTCTCGGATTGAAAAAAGGGGCCGTCGTAGGAATCAATCTCCCCAATATCCCGGAATATGTTATCGCATGGTTGGGAACATTGCGGGCGGGCTGTGTTGTTTCCGGCGTTTCGCCGCTCCTTTCATCTGAGGAACTGGAATACCAGCTTAAAGACTCTCAAGCCAAAGTGCTGGTAACCCTCGATGCTTTGTTTGAAGCAAAGCTTGCGCCCGTTGCCTCGCGCCTGCCTAATCTAAAGGCTGTCATCGTTACCAGCGTAGGCGGATTTCTTCCGGGAATTAAGAGGATTCTCGGTAAACTGCTGGGCAAGATCCCCAAGGGGAAAGTAACCCCTTTGGACGGCAAAACCGTCTACCTCTTTAATAAGGTGATTGAGCCCGGGCTTTTTTCCACTGAATATCCGAAAGTGGGTCTCACTCCCGATGATATCGCTTATCTTCAGTATACAGGTGGCACTACCGGGGTACCAAAGGGCGCAATGCTAAGCCATCGAAATGCCGTTGCCGACCTCCTGATCTTCCAGGCATGGCTTGGCTTGGAGGAGGGCAAAGGTGTCGGACTTACAGGCTTTCCTTTTTTCCATATCGCCGGCGTGTTCACCAATGCTAATTTCATTTTTTTGGGCTGGACCCAGATTCTGATTCCGAACCCGCGGGATACGGATCATATCTGTAAAGAATTATACAGGTACAAACCTGCAATGATGGCAAATGTCCCGCCATTTTATATGCTGCTTGCGGCGAATCCCAGGTTCAAGACGCTGGACCATTCAAAATTGGAAGTCTGTGTCTCAGCTGCCGCTCCATATCCGGAAGAGGCGCAACGGGAATTCGAGGCCATCGTAGGAACCGGGAAAATCCTGGAAGGTTACGGTATGACCGAGACATCACCTTTAACGATTTTCAATCCCATGAAAGGGCCGCGAAAGACCGGCACCATCGGATTGCCGCTTCTGAATACAGACGTACGGCTCATTGAACCGACAACTGGAAAAGAAGTCGAAGTGGGGCAACCGGGAGAGATCTGCATCAAGGGACCTCATGTAATGGTGGGTTATTTCAACAGGTCCGAAGAGACCAGACAAGCCATTGATGCAGATGGGTATATGCACACTGGTGACGTGGCCATTCAAGATGAAGACGGATACCTGCGCCTCGTGGATCGCACAAAAGACATGATTAACATCGGTGGGTTCAAAGTGTTTTCCCGAAAAGTGGAAGATGTTTTGAATCGACACCCGGCAGTCAATATATCTGCCATCATTGGAAGCAACAATCCCGAGCGGTCCGGTTCGGAGCTCGTGAAGGCCTATGTGATCCTAAATCCCGGCTACCCTGTTACAGGGGATATGGAAGTCCTGAAAAAGGCCATCATTGATTTTGCCAAGGAGAAACTGGCACCTTATGAGGTACCTAAAAGTCTGGAGATCAGAAAAGAACTTCCCCTCACCAATGTAGGTAAGATTGACAAGAAGGTTCTGAGAAAGGAGGTTTGATGATGGTCACTTTAAAAGGGTTACTAGTAAGCGATGCCGACGTGGCCATATTTAGCCGCAATCAGCAGCCATCACCCTTATAGGTGGTGTAGCGTTCACTTTACTTTGAGTAGACAAGTTTCAACTGATAGTACCAATAAATGAAGGAAGGAATATGTACAAATTTGATAAACCGGATAATCTTGTTGAGATTTTTGAAGACAGTGTAAATAAATATGCAAACAACCCCCTTTTCGGAACAAAGAACAGCAGTGGTACTTATGAATGGGTAACCTATTCCGATGTCAGCCATATGGTTGACGGTGTAAGAAGCGGGCTTGTAGGTCTCGGAATTGAAAAGGGCGATGCGGTGGGCATAATCGCAGGCAACCGTACCGAATGGGCTGTTTGCTGTTATGCATCATATGGCGTAGGGGCGCTGTTTGTACCCATGTACGAAGCAGAGCTGGAAAAGGTTCAGAAGTATATAATCAAGGACAGCGGAGTGAAAGTGCTGTTTGTCTCTAAAAAAGAATTTTATGAAAAAGCACTGACCTGGATGAACGAAATTGATTCTTTAAAGCACATCTTCATCATCGATGAAAAAGGTCCAAAGAGCTACCAGGAACTCATGAATATCGGCTTTAAGAAAATTCTTCCGGCAATAAGACCAACAGCAAGCGATATTGCCGGATTGATCTACACGTCAGGGACAACGGGCGATCCCAAAGGTGTATTACTTTCACATGGAAACTTCACCAGCCAGGTACATGCCCTGAAGAAATCATTTTACATGCTTGATGAAAAAACGAGATCACTGTCGTTCCTTCCCTGGGCACATTCATACGGGCAGACAGCCGAGCTTAACACTCTCTTGAAGCTTGGCGGAAGCACGGGCTTTGCAGAGGGGCCTACAACAATAGTTGACGACCTTCAGCTGGTTAAACCGACCATGCTTGTTGCTGTACCGCGTGTATTCAACCGGGTATATGATGGTATTCTGATGAAAATCCACGATAAGGGAGGCCTCGCACAGAAGCTGTTTGACATGGGGACAGAGGAAAACAAGAAGAAATGTGAACTGGCGAAGCAGGGCAAATCAAGCCTGATGAACTTTATTAAACTTGCCCTTGTCGATAAAATTGTTTACAGCAAATTGAGGGCGCTCTTCGGTGGAAATCTCCAGCTTTCAATCAGCTCAAGCGCGGCACTAAGCGCACATATAGCCCAATTCATGTTTGATATAGGCGCCCCTGTCTATGAGGCGTGGGGAATGACCGAAATTTCACCTGCTGGCACAGTCAATACCCCTGCCGAATACAAGATCGGGAGCTGCGGTAAAGCGATTGATAAGGTCAGGCTTGTAATTGACAGAACCGGTATGAATGATGATTCGGCCGAGGGAGAGCTTATCATTTATGGTCCGAATGTCATGCAGGGTTACCACAACAAACCGGAAGAAACGAAGGCATCAATGACTAATGACGGCGGATTGAGAACCGGCGACAGGGCATTTGTTGACAAAGATGGATTCCTTTTTATCACCGGTCGCATCAAGGAGCAGTTCAAACTTGAAAACGGAAAATTTGTTTACCCCTCAGCCATCGAGGAACATGTTAAATTACTGCCCAGTGTTGAGCAGGCACTGATCTTCGGGCTGAACAAACCTTATACCGTTTGTCTCATCGTTCCTGATTTCATTGTTATGGAAAAGGTCGCTAAAGAAAAGGGCCTGCCTATAGATAAAAATGAGTTTGTTCAACATCCGGCTGTCATTAAGATGTATGAAGATGAGATCCGCGATCATCTGAAAAAAACCTTTGCCAGTTATGAGCTTCCGAAAAGAATGTTACTTCTAAGTGAAGGATTCACAACTGAAAATGGTATGCTTACCCCGACACTGAAACTTAAGCGCCGTGAAGTTTTAAAGAAATATTCGGACATGATTGATGCGCTGTATTTGTAAAGGCTAAATAAAAAAGGCCACTGGGTTTACCGGTGGCCTTTTTTCAATCATTGAATAACTTAATTTTTACTCGAATTTTTAATGATATTTGAAAATATAATCAGAGTAAATACCCTTTGTATACAATTTTTTTTAACATAATTATTTCCGATTGAAATGTTGTGTGAATTGCTAAAATAAGAAAGACAACACTTAGAGGAAGAAAGAAATAAAATCCCGATTTCCGAATCGTCAAAATTGTTTGTTACACCTACGAAGTTTCATTAGTGAGCAGTTGAAAAAATTGAGAATTATCAGTTGTGAGGTGCAACGGCGAATTCAGCTGCGACTTAGGCAGCACAATGAACTCACTTCCCTGCGCCAGCGTCTTCCGGAAGTTGATCGGCCATCTGGTTAGCAACTCTTGTGCTTACGCTACCCCCGAGCATAAACCCCCGCTTATACTCGTGAACCCAGATGGTCTTCTGCGTTTTCGTATCGACAAGCCGAAGCAGGCCCGTGCCTCGGTGGTGCGTTGTGCCCTCATAGAGCCACTTCTCAACTCCGGCAGATCTAGTCAGAAATGCATCAGCTCGATCTGGACTCTCGACAAGCGTGAATCTGGCCGAATTAAGCAGGCGAATTCTTAGTTTTTCTCGGACTATGTCCGCGCCTTCTCCGTCACCGAAATCACCTAAGTAGATGGACCCGATGCCCCTAAGGGCGCGGTAATCTGGAGCCATGGAGATAAGCTGACCGGACGAGGCACAACCAATAAAAAAAATGAATGCGGTTAGGAGAAGTGTCGTGAAGATGATTCGTTTCATAGTCTATTTCCTGAGAAACAAGTTTGCACCAAATTTCTGATGCTGTCTAACATTGTTTATATGGATCGGTGCCCCCCGAAAAGTACGCTTTATTTTATCGGTAGAGATCATTGAAAGAATCCTTGGTTGGCTATTTTATTAACGATTTTTTGCAGACTTTCGTTGTCAGCTTGCCTTCTGGCTGTACTTCCTGCTTTTCCGCCTGCGTTTTTGTCATTTATGTCATACTTTACCGTTACCTCTTGCGATTCGGCCGAATAAGTGCCCTTTCCGCCGAGTAAATCCACGCTCACCTTGGATTGATACGAATAAACTCCCGGAACCAGCCCTATGGTAAAAAAGCCGGTTAAAAATCCCTTGGTAATAGCGCTGCCAAGGTGAAGATCCTCCATACCATCGAAGGAAACAGCAATTTGGAGCGGCTGACCGGCTAACGCTGAACTATGGGCGTGGCTCATCTCATGGGCAATTGCCGTACCAAAAGTTGTGAGACTATCGCGGATCTCCTTTGCACGAAGAGATCGTGATGAAACCGGAATTTCCTTACCATTCATCCGCAGGTTGGCGACCCGAAGTGTTATATGCAAAGGATTCACGGAGCCATTATCCACAGGTATTACATATTCTTGCGCTTTGAACTGCCGATATTCCTCATTAATCCTTAGAGTTTTGTTTGCCGCACAACCAATAAGTGAAAGACTAGCTGCCAAAACTATGACGTATATGATTCTCTTTGTATTCATGCCCATTGATTTCTCTTTATTTTCCTTTATAGACTCAGTTTCCCATGATCAGTTTTTGAAATCCATTCAGATGAAAATATTCCTAAATACCCTAACAGTAGTCTTAGTCTTTTTGATGAATAATAATATTTATGGTTAAATATGCCATTATAGACAGAAGTGCCACGCTTAATTTCTTTGCGCAAATTAAGATTACGAAAACCACTTTTGAATTCCATTAAGACCGAAGGTTCCTCATTTTCATTTTCCAGCTAGTCTTTCATATCAAGGTAATCACGAGCACTTTTTGATTCGACAGAACCTGAATATCGATTTGTAAAAACAGAGGCCCAATACCAATTGCGGAATTTTCTCTGTGCATTTAATCTTGCGCTAATAGGAAGTGTATTTATTTGAAATTCTCTATCGCCAATGCAGTTCGAATCCCTTTCCTGTTACGATGTTTTCAGACACCACTGAGAACTTGCCCTGTTCGGGCGGAACTATTTTCATGCTGCAGCCGTTGATGATGTCCTTCTGGATATCAATACCCGGCATGACCTCGATTAGCTCCATGCCGCGCTCAGTAAGCTGAAAAACCCCGACACTGGTGCAGTAGTAAACTTTTTTCCCGTGCTTGAGCGCCTCCGGGCCGCTGAAAGTTATTTCGTCAACCTCGTCAACGAATTTCGGTATGCCGGGTTTGACCATCATGATTTTGCCGTCATGAATCTCCATATGAGCTCCGAGCATCCATGAACCGATGAAGATTATTGTCTTCGCGGCAACTGTCATGTCCGTAAATCCGCCGGGGCCTACGTAATTAATCGGCCCTTCGCCCCGCTTGGACACATTGACATTGCCTTTGAAATCAACCTGCAGCAGACCCAGCAAAGTAATATCAAGCTTTTCATAGATTAAATGGAACATTTGAGCCGAACTGAGAAGTTTTTCCGGATTAATGGACGCGCCAAAGAAGATTCCCATTGCGGGCATCCCTCCCAAAGGCCCGGATTCCAGAAGATAAGTTACGTCCTCATGAATGCCGCCTTCATATATCAGCATGCATACTTCTTCCGGCATGCCCACGCCCACATTCACATACTGACCTTTTTTAGCCACACGCATGAAAAAATCGGCCGCGAGACGGGCCAGCGCTTCTTCCGTCGGTCCCCGGTGAGGAGTGATGCGTAAAAGATTATTAACGAACAAAAGTCTAGAAAGAGCATCCTCCGTGTCAACCTTCGCTCCTTCGGTAAACATCTCCCAATATTTTCTTTGAAGTGCCATGCCGCATTGTTCATTATTCGGATTCACGACTATCGCGTCAACTTTATCCGCCGGCAACGATATTTCTTTTTCGTTTTTGGGAATTATATCCGCAACCGTTACCAGAACCTTGCCGCCATTGTGTCTGACAGCCAATGCGGATTCAATATTTTCGGTAATGACGGAAGCGTGTTTGAAATAAATATTCCCCTCAGCGTCGGCAGACGACGCATTCATCATTGCAATTGTGATTTTCGGCAACCGGTATCGTAAATGATCACCTTCGGCAACTGAAAGACTTTCGCCAACACCCTTAATAAGAGGCGTACCGTTCCCTGCTCTGGGGTCAATCATTGTTCCCACGCCGGTTTTGGACACGAGGCTGTCTTCACCTTTGGTTTGCGCCTCGATCAAAAAATCCAATACGCCCTGGGATATTCTATGCACTTCCATTTTCCCTTTTTGGGCCAGTTTAAGGAAGCTCTTCATGGTTTCATGATGTCCGCCAATCCATACCTTGATTAAGCCTTCAATGCCCAACTCTTCCAGCGAACCGAACATCCTGCCTCTTGCTCCCTGGCCGGGCACAGCTATCCACGTCAGGTTTTTGGGATGGCCGGATTTAAGAAACCGGTCTTTTATCGCGTAATAAAAAACACTGCATCGCGCATTCGCGGCAATCCCATTGGACAAAACGCATGCGCCGTCGGGAATCATTTCCGCGGCTTGCCTGCCGGTCATAAATTTTAGATTATTTAAATTAGCGGGGGGAGAAAGAAGGAAATTATTTTTGCCCTGAAATAGAAGGAACCGTCCAATTTGAACCAGCAATCGAATTTTTTCAGTAAGCTTCATCTATGCCTCCTTAAATAAGTGTTGAACATTATAAGGATGTCTTCAAAGATCAATATTTACGCAGGATAATAACATTTCCAAGAATAATTTTCAACAGCGCCCGGTCTGACCCCGATGCTATCAGGGGAGCACCCTGGCACGGTAATAGTCTTTTAAATGAAAAACATCGTAAGCCATTCCGCTACCAGGGACGGTTTCTCCGCACCCTCTGAACTTACCGTGTGCGTCACGGTGACGAGCACCTTTCCTCCTTCTCTCTCTTCAACACCGGTCAGTTTCATGATGCTCTGGATCTTTGACCCCGAATAGACAGGACTGATAAATCTGACCTTGTTGAATCCATAGTTGATGGCTGCTTTGATTCCTTCAGGCATCCAGGTGCAGTCTGTTGCGAGGCGGGTCAACATTGACAGCGTAAGGAACCCATGCGCGATGGTGTGTCCGAAAGGATCTGTTTTCGCTTTCTCAGGGTCGACATGAATGAATTGATGATCATCGGTGCAGTCAGCGAACTGGTTGATCCGCTCCTGGGAGATTTCGATCCAATCGCTCTTTTTTTCGTCGCCGATGGCTTCTTTTAATTTAGATACGGGTAGAATGGTAAATGACATAACGTCCTCCTTTGTACTTTATCTTAAATTATCTACCTTTTAATTTTCCGGAAAATTGAAGCTCTCCGCGGAAAGCCGTGGAGAATCTTCGATACTTAGGGTACAATATTATTTATCTGACATTCCCCATATCAAAATCATTAGGGTGAATATCCCTCCATAATTTACACTGTTCATTTCATAATTAACGTATTTAATCACTTGAAACAAGTTTTTCTTAATGTTTTCTTTCAATAGAGTCGAAGTTTTAATGAGAAAATACATTTATCGCAATGAAAAACGTCAACGAGAGACAGGAATCCTCTCATTTCACCTTGAAAAACCCTATGTTAAGCAGGATAGTATCGTAATTCCCATTTTTCCGATTAACACCTTAACATCACGCCACACAGACAATCCATTGCCTTATTGATAACGGATTGAAATCTAGTATTATTTTCGAGATTGCCGATTTGAGGATAACAGGAAGCATTTATTAAATGGTCATTGCTAAGCCAATCTTCACTTATTAAAAAAGAAGGTATAGTCACGGTAGCATTCACCCTCAGTGTGCATCATACATCCAATCACTTTCGGTTCCACTTTATACTTGATGCCTAGGCTGTCGAACCAGCTCTCCACCCGATCCATGATGCCGCACTCGTATTTGTCGATGACACCAAGCGCCTTGATTCCGTCATGGGCAAAACATTGATGCCAAGTGCCACGGATACTGTTTGTGTCCTTTGACACGAAAGAGTACTTCATAAAGTCACCCGTGAGTGTTGCCATGGCAATTTGGAAGAAGTCCCAAAACTCATCGAATGTTTCAAGATTATCAACGCCTACAGCCTTCTTTAGCCGCTTGATCTCTACTGCTGCCACGGCCTTAACAGCAGCACGATTGATCTTGTTCGTCTTCTCAATACCACATTCTTGTAAGCAATTGTAGAACCACATGGCATCGTGTGTCATCCAGCATTTGTTAAGGAGTTCTTTAAGTTCCTTCTTTTCCAATGGTACATTGTCCATTTCATCCTCCTCTGCTTAAATAAATGATACAGTTATAACACCATTTACATTTACAGCAGTTACAACGACCTGCCCCGAATACTTGTACCACAAGTTAATTTAGAGTTCAGCCACTTTTTGCTTATTACCGATTGAAAAGTTGAATGAATTGAGCAAACAAAAAAAACAACATTAAGGAAGAAGTCTATTATTTGTTTCATCTCTTAAGAAACTTTACTACTTAGTTTGAGTACCGGACAGTTATCAGAGTTGAGTCAACTATCATGAATTTACCTCTGGGCAAAAAGTAGTTCGATGTGTCAGCATAGCATAGATGACACGAATTAACTTATGAGCCGTAGCAAGCACAGCCTTCTTATGGGGCAATCCCTCCTTTCTTCGCTTTTGATAATAGGTTTTAAAAATATCGGTGTATTGGATTACGCGGGTTGTCATCGTCCAGATGATCTTTCGTAAATGACGATTCCCGCGTTTTGTTATTCTGCCCCTGCCTTCATGTTTGCCGGATTGGTAAACAGCCGGATCCAATCCGGCCAGGGCAATGATTTTACCGGAACGTTCAAACTGATGGAGGTCACCACCCATCTCCATGAGAAAATTCACGGCCGTCGTGTCTCCAATCCCTTTTATAGAGGTCATGATATTGATGTCATCTTCCATCAGTTTACGGCTTATCTCTATCAGCATGCCCGTTATCTCCTGAAGGGAATCCTCCATATGGAGAAGCAAATCTGCCTTCTGCTTTAGAATCATTTCCTTGACAGAACTGCTTGTGCCGATGGATTTCTGTGCTGCCTTGACTAACCCCGCAGCAAAGGCTTCCCCTTTATGTCCATAGGAATCGGAAATCAACATCTCAGATATCCGGCCAATGTCCGCATCTCTGAGTGCGGCAGCTGAAGGATATTGACGTATTAACTTCAACATGGACTTCGCAAATACCGGCGTCATATGTTCCAGTTCCGGAAAAATGATATTCAGGAGCCTTTTGATGTTTATCTTCAATGCCGTCATCTCGGCAATCAGACTCTCCCGCTGACGGGAAAGATCGCAAAGATCGGCAAGGGAAGATGAACTTATCCGTTGCATCAGTGAATGCCCATTAGCAAGCAAAAATAGGGCAATTAAGGCAGCATCCTTCTTGTCTGTTTTGGTCTTCCTCAACGGCATCTTTACATAATTGGATATCAGCAATGGATTGATGAGAATAACATCAAAACCTTCAGAAACCAGATAAGAAAAAAGATTAACATGATAAGTCGCCGTCGATTCCATCCCGATTAAAATAGATGAATTCAAACCGACAAGATGCTTCTTCAGTTTCTCAAAACCTTTGCGGTCCATCGCCATGGAAATCTGAAAATGCCTGGTCTCATCTTTCCTTGTCCCACAGGCATCAAATTTATCTTTAGAAATATCTATACCAACAAAATAATCAAAATCACCTCTTGTTTCCAACATAACTTAACCTCCTGACTCATGTGGGAAAAAACAGGTATTATTGCCTCCTGACCAATCCTCCATCGTGACAAGGATTCTATGATCCAACCAACCTATTATGGCTCAAAGAGGCTTGGGACAAACTCAATTAAGGGCTCTATCGCCCAGGATTACCGAAGTCCTCCTGCCTTTCCATGTTTTATTACTATATTAACGTTAGCTACAACTCTAATACTTATTATACATTATTTTACGCTAATTCATGGTAGGAGGATCGCTACTTGTAATCATGTTATTTTTATTACATGGAAGTTGTAGATTTTCTCCATTTTAATAAAATAAAAAATACACTTGCATATTAATGCACCGTAAATATATATTATAAAGTATTAAATCCACATAGGCATTCTTAGGAGGTTTCCGTATGAACGTAAAAGGCACTTTTTATGTTTTGACAAAGACTGCTATGATCACAGCTTTCGGCGAGGAACGCTGGAATTCCTTTATGACCAAGCTGACAGAGAAGGACAAATATTTCAAAAATATGATTATGTCCATTACTCTTATTCCAGTGGAAAAATTAATCATTCTTTTTGATGAGATGTGCAGGGAATTCTTCAACAACGACAGAATGTCGTACTTGATGTTTGGGAAAGTAGGCGCTAAATATGCCCTGTCGCCGGAAGGTCCGTACAAATCTTTTATGCTCACAAAGGATATAAAGCAGTTCGTCGAGGTTTACATGCCTAAGCTCTGGACGGCGTTTTTTGACGGAGGTACAGTTATCACAAAGTTTGAGAACAACATCGTTCATCTCAAAGTCACAGGGATTAATATAAAAAATTTGTACTTTGAGCAACTTGTTATGGGTTACAATCAGCAGGCCCTCAAAACGTTCGGGGAAAAATCTGTTGTGAAAAAGGTCAGGAGTATTGCCGCGGGCGATGATGATATTTATTTCCAGCTTGAATTAAAGGAATCTTGACCACAAAATATAATGTGCAGTGTCGATTATTGTCGGGCGTGAATAGTATTGATTACGGATTGAAATATTGCATATTTGTGCAGGTTGGCGATTTATTTGTTACAGGAAATAGTTAACATAAGACATGCCACTCAATGGGACACAGCAACCTTGATTTCTGATCAAATATGTTGACCGACGAAAACACCGAACAGAGAAAAGGGCGGATATTATGGCATTAACGTGCTTGAGGCGGGTTTCTCCGGTCAACTCATTTAGCTGAAGCCCGCCAATTGCACCCATCCGGGCGCATAAACTGCAAAATATCTCTTGCAGGGGAATTCATGGTGGTGCTAGTAGTCTAGCTCGAACCACTCTCCATACAAAATTCCCTGTTTATCAGGGAATTTACAGGGAATATTGTTGTTTTTGCTACCGAAATGGAAAAAGTGACGATGATATGATGCATCATTCCAGTGGGTTACAAAGAAAATTCCCTACTCAACAGAGCAGGGAATTATTTTAGCATAGCAGGGAATTTAAATCACGGTGCAGGGAATTATCAGATGAAATCAGGGATCCCCTCTCTTTAGGAAGAAGTCGATTATTTGTTACACCTACTTATCAACAAAATTTAGTCCGGCAAAATTTATTGATAACCATTTGAAAGCGAGCATATAATTATCCGCCATTTTAACTGGGCATCCAGATACCGATCCATATCTTTTCTTGCTTTTATTAGCCAGGAAGGTAGTTTTGTGGCCAAACGGACTTTTCCCCTATATCCTCCAGCCAGGGCTCGCCCCAGAAACAATTCGCTCTCTCCCCCATGATAAAGCCAGGCGGTGTCAACATAATTTACTCCCAGGTCAATTGCATCTCTTATCTGCCTGGTCGCCCTCGCTTCATCAATCTTTTGACCTTTCTGGGCAAGACGCATGGCTCCGAATCCCAGAATCGAAAGAGAATCACCATTTTTCTTCATTGTTCGATACAACATTGTCATTTTTCCTTTCTCCGCAGAGATGTTTCCTTCCTCTGTAAAATTCGGCATTAAATACAACAATAAAGACTCATTATCCGAAAAGACACCCGATGATTAATAATTAAATCATTCTGGAATATTATCTTCATCTTCATCATGGAAAAACATGACTTCTGCAGAAATTTTTACAGTACTCTACTCAACAGAAGGGAATCACCTACCTTGATGCCAATCAAACGAACGTCAATGGTCGTCTCTTTACCTTTATTACCTTTAATTGTTATCTTGTTACCATTGATCTTAGTGACTATTCCCTTTATCTGAAACTTATCTGCCAACAGAAGGGAATCACCTACCTTGATGCCAATCAAACGAACGTCAATGGTCGTCTTTTTACCTTTATGACCTTTAATTGTTATCTTGTTACCATTGATCTTAGTGACTATTCCATTTATTTGAAACTCCTTTGCGGCAAAACTGAAACCGGCCGTGATAAAAATAAACATGATAGCGATAGTTGCTGCAGTGATTTTTTTCATGACTTATTTCCTTTTTTGTTTCGCTTTTTTATGTATCCTCTAATATGACTTTTTCTTTTTAATAGATTTTATCTTTTTGTGTTCTTAATAGTTGATATGCCCGGAAACGTGTAACACATTTTAAGCTAAGGTTCAGCCGTTTTTTAACGATTACTGTTAATAACCTAGACCTTATGTTAAAAAATACAAGGGCAAGTCTCAACTTTGTGATGGTATATTTAGTCCGCTAAAACATAAATACGCAAAGGAGGCTCGCCATGGAAAAGAATAACAGACTTGACTTTGGAGGTCAACACATTTACGTGGGCATGGATGTCCACAAGAAGAGCTGGAGCGTGAGTATACATACCGAACAGTTTGAGCATAAGACCTTCACCCAGCCCCCGGAGATTGAGAAACTGACGTATTATTTGGAAAGAACATTTCCAGGAGCCACGTATCATACTGTTTATGAAGCCGGTTTCAGCGGTTTCTGGCTCCACGACAAATTAAGAGCAAAAGGAATCGATTGCCTGGTCGTCCATCCTGCCGATGTTCCGACAAAAGACAAGGAAAGAGCCGGCAAAAGGGACGGGGTAGACTGCCGGAAACTGGCCCGCGGTCTCCGCAACGGTGAAATCAATGGTATCTACGTTCCCCCAAGAGTGAAAGTGGAAGATCGCACCTTGGTGCGCACCCGTCAGAGCATGGTGAGGAAACAAACACGGTGCAAGAACCAGATCACGTCGATCTTATTTTTCTACGGCATCGTGATTCCTGAAGAGGGCCGTTGGTCCAGGCGATTTATCAATTGGATCGAATCTATCCGTATGGAAAGGGCCAGTGGTGATTTTGCCCTCAAGGCACATCTTGAGGAGTTGAAGCACCTGCGACAGATTATCGCCAACCTCAACAAGGCCATATTAAGTTTATCGAGAACTGAAGAATATATGGCGGACGTCCTTCTTTTGAAATCCGTGCCGGGCATCAGCACTTTGACGGCCATGATTTTGCTGACCGAGCTTGCCGATCTCTCCCGGTTCTCCTCCCTTGATAAGCTTGCCAGTTACGAGGGTTTGGTTCCGGACATAAGGTCAAGCGGCGAAACAGAATATGCTGCCGGCATCACATTCCGGCGCAATGCCACCCTCAGGGCGTTACTGATTGAATCTTCCTGGATCGCCGTGCGCAAAGACCCTGCATTGATAATGGCTTTCAATAAACTATCTGTGAGAATGAAAAAGACGAAAGCTATTGTGCATGTTGCCCGGAAGCTTTTAAACCGTATACGATTCGTTCTTAAAAATCGGCAAGAATATATTCCGGCGGTTGTTTAGCTATTAACAATCATGGGGTGTTTAGGGCAAATTGATAATCATAAATCCGTGGGCAACGCTTATTTTATGCTGCAGCTTGCCATTTAGTCTGCTATTAACCTAGACTGCGTGCCCACCCTTTAAAACCTGACCAAGGAAATGCAGCGACTTTCTAACGGTCTGTCTGCTGATAGAAGATTGATTTTAAAGATTGCTATGCACCCGATATTTTATAAAAGAATATTGATCATGTCTCTTTTAAAAAAAGACTTGCTTTTTTACATAGAAGCATAAAATTATAAATTTAGAAAATGCAGACTTCAGGAAATTATTAATAAATAATTTAATGATCGATTTTAAAAAACAAAATCATCATTAGAAACGTTGCCTGCATTAATAATCAAAAAAGATGTGGGTTCAAAGATCTGTCAATTGGGCTGCGTTGTGAGAGCCACAGATATCGCACATCTCAATTTGAGGAATTTTTCGTTTTGCGCGAATTTGCGTAAAATGAAGTCCCGGGCAAAATAACGGGATATCAGAAAACAGATGCTTGCTCCGATTGTGGAAGCGATACTTACCAGCACTACTCCCCAAACTGAACCGAAAAGAGTGGCTACGGCAATCGTTACCGCCGATCCGGGCAGTGCCAGAATGACAGCCAGTATATAAATTAGAATAAAAACCAGTGGACCCCAGAAACCGAGCCCTTTGATCCATTCACGCACGTCTATTAATTTATCCGCCTCTCCGGAAAATTTCAGCAGGATAATGACAGTCAACAAAAATATAAGAAATAACAGTGGCCGCAATGACTTATCATTTTTAAAATAGTTTACAGGCATATAATCTTTCCCGCAAAATTTCGGTGAAACAATTGAGACAAAACAAGATTCGACATGTTATTTAAAAAATACTTGAGCTTACTCTTGGTGTCAAGTGATTAAATTTATCTCACAGTTAAGTTTTTTTCTCTGATACGATCAGTTTTATATATTCTATTTGACTTGACAAGAGTAGGTTTATCCTACTATTAACCTATAGAGCAACCCATATGGTAAATTCAATAATATCATATATTTTATAAAAAAGAGGGAGGCGCATAATGAAAAAAATATTAATGTACATAGTAATATTAAGCTTCGCTTTAGGTTGTCAAAACGGTAACACCGATCAGGGGGAGGGAAAATCAAAAATGGCGAAAACAAATGCAATAGCATCTGAGAATATCGCCACACTGGCAGCCGGTTGCTTCTGGTGCGCGGAATCAGATTTTGAAAAGGTTCCCGGTGTCATAAAAGTAGTATCCGGTTATGCCGGGGGGAAGGGGGAAAATCCTACATATGAATCATATGCTGGAATGGGTTATATTGAAGCCGTGCAGGTTTATTATAACCCCCAAAAGATCAGCTATGAAAAACTTTTAAATTACTTCTGGCACCATATTGATCCTACGGATGGAGGTGGACAGTTTGTCGACCGCGGTCCTCAATATCGAAGTGCCATATTTTATCAGGATGAAGAGCAGAGGCAGATTGCCGAAAAATCAAAACAGGCGCTGGAAAAATCCGGCAAACTTGTGAAACCTATTGCTACGGATTTAATTAAGTTCACTAACTTTTATCCTGCGGAGGAATATCATCAGAATTACCATACTAAAAATCCCGTGCGTTATAATTACTACCGTTACGGGTCTGGCCGTGATAAAACCGTAAAGAAATTATGGGGAAATGAGACAGGCCTGGAATCTTCCGGTCAGGAAAAATTCAATAAACCAGACGATGCGACTTTGAAGAAGAGGCTTTCCAAAATCCAATATGAAGTAACTCAAAAAAACGGCACTGAAGAGGCGTTTCATAATGAGTATTGGAATAACAAGAGAGAGGGCATCTATGTGGATATTGTTTCCGGTGAGCCGCTTTTCAGTTCTTTAGATAAATTCGATTCCGGCACTGGCTGGCCAAGTTTCACCAAGCCCCTGGAGCCGGAGAATATCGTGAAGGCGAAGGATCTTCTTCTGGTTATTCCACGTACAGAGGTGAGGAGCAAACACGCTAATTCTCATCTGGGTCATGTTTTTTCGGATGGACCGCCACCGACTGGCTTACGCTATTGCATGAATTCCGCTGCCATGCGTTTTATCCCTAAAGAGGATCTCGAAAAGGAAGGTTACGGAAAGTATTTGAAATTATTTTCATCTAAGAAAAAACGGTAGAAGATATTCTTTAATGATGAATGCATCTACGACGTTTATTTCACCCGAAACATTAGTGCGTCTGGGGTTTTTTACCGCAATATTTATGGTTGTGGTGCAAAGTGAAAAGGTTGCGCCGCGACGAAATCTCTTAAAATCCAAGTTTAAACGTTGGATCAGCAATCTTGGTATGCAGATAATTGATGTCGTTGTATTGCGTTTGATTTTTCCGATATTTCCTGTTGGATTAGCTGTTATTTGTGCGCAAAGAGGCTGGGGATTATTGAATTACTGCCATACAATACAACCACTGGCGTTGTTCATCGGCATATTGGTGCTTGATTTCGTTATTTACCTTCAACATAGGATATTCCACTTTATCCCTATATTCTGGCGTGTGCATATGGTGCACCACACTGACGAAGATATTGACGTGACCACGGCATTGCGTTTTCATCCTCTGGAGATAATTTTATCACTGCTGATTAAGTTTGCTGCTGTGGCAGCAATCGGCGCACCACCTTTATCTGTCCTGATTTTCGAAGTTCTGCTCAATGGCGCATCAATGTTCAACCACGGTAATATCAAAATCCCCTTATACATTGATCGCGTCATCAGGATGGTTTTGGTAACACCGGATATGCATCGGGTGCATCATTCCGTGATTGCGCGGGAAACAAACAGCAACTATGGTTTTAGTTTTTCCTGGTGGGACAGGCTTTTTGGTACTTATATAGCGCAACCCCGAGAGGGTCATGATAAAATGAAAATAGGTCTGAATGGCTATCATGACGATCGGTCTCTAAAATTATCGGCTTTGTTGGCAATGCCTTTTTCTTATCAAAAGAGTAAATGATGTTGGATAGATGCCTGATAGTCTTCATCAAATACCCTCAGCCGGGGCAGGTAAAATCACGGCTGGCAAAAGATTATGATAGTGATTTTGCAGCCTTGCTGTATAAAGCTTTTGTTCTTGATATTTTGGAATGTGCAATGAAGGGTAATTGGCAGTTACAGGTATTTTTTTATCCGGAAGAAGAAGTTTTCCTTAGAAGGCAATCTGTGATAAATAGCGATGAATTATTGGAAACATTTCAAAGTTAGGATTGCGTATGACTTCTAGTGAAAATCCGGAAACATTAAGATTACGACCACATCACTTTTTTTGTGACAGGTTTCTACCCCTGGATAACTTAATTCGCGGAGAAGAATTTTCCTTTGCCCTAAGTAAAATCAAAGAACTTACACAATCAGAGAGCGATTTGATTATTACCGTTACAGAGGGACCAGACCAACTCTGTAAATCCTGTCCTGATTGCAAAAATGACTGTTGCGAGAATCCCATCGGCAATGAAGACGCTGTCCGGAAATGGGACTCGAAAATACTAAAAGGGCTTGGTATTTCTTACGGGCAAGAGATAACGGTAAGGGTGTTGCTTGCACTAATAAGGGAAAAGGCGCCACTGGACTTTTGTCAAACTCGTTGTCCGTGGACAAAGCTTTGTGGAGTATTCAGCAATTAGATAAAAGTCTTCAGTAATATTTGTGCATTACCGATTGAAAGAGAGTAATGACTATGCCCATGTTATGCCACACCGTTCCTTGCATTACCGTCCTCCAGCACAAGAGGATTCCCTGAAATGAGAAATAAAAAATGGCAGAATTTTAACTAAATCTTGGATAGAGTATTTGAAACGTATTTCCAACAGTACAGGAAGAAGTCCTTGTTGAGTTCACCAACTTATTATTAACATAGCGATGTTGTAAAAGTGCGGATTATAGGGTGATTAAATTCTTTAGATTAATATGCCCTTCTTTTGAAAAAGGGAAATTGAGGAGTCCGAAGACCGTTTTGATGTCGATCTTTCCCTCTATCTTATAGGGCAATTCATCACCGGTAATAATGCTCTTCAGGTTTCTGCCCCAGTCTTTGAACTTTGTAGGGACGGGCATCTGTACCCGTATTATTGATGATGAGGGAATCAGGAGTTCCTTTTCCAAACACCCTTTTCCGATTTTTTTATTGTTAAGGTAAATTATATATTCAACAGACTTTAGCGTAAGGTCAAAACGATTCGGATTTTTTATATCAACACCTAGGAGAAGATTCATCTCTGTAAAGGAGCGGGGTCTGATGGTTATCTCGCGAAGGACAAAGGAAGGCTTTTCCATGACCCAACTTAGGCAAGACACGAGCAGAATAGAAAAGGCAAAGAGAATAATGAGGCATTGTTTTTTCACGAGGGGAATATATGAAGGATAATCTGGTATGTCAATTAAATATTGATTACTAATTGAAAGGAATCAGACAAGTCAAAATTGCCTGAGGCTCTCGTACAGGAAGGAAGAAATAATCACCACTTGATTGGCAAAGCAGCCTCAATTTCTAATAAAATATGTTGACCGACGAAAATACCGAACAGAGAAAATAGCGGATATTGAGGTTTTGACATGCTTGAGGCGAGTTTCTCCGGTAAACACCTTAAGCCGAGTCGCGCCAACTGCGCCCATTAGGGGGCATAGACCGCAGAATATCTCTTGTGGGGAAATTCATGGTGGTGCTGGCAGTCTACTGCGAACCAGTCTCTATACCAAATTCCCTGTTTATCAGGGAATTTACAGGGAATGTTATCGTTTCTGGTGCCAAAATGGAAAAAGTGACGACAATATGATGCATCATTCCAGTGGGTTAAAGAGAAAATTCCCTACTCAACACAGCAGGGAATTTAAATCACGGAACAGGGAATTATCAGACGAGATCAGGGAGCCTCTCTCCTCCAAAGTGAACTGAGCCATGACGCTTCCAATATAAAGTCAACCTGGCCATTTGCATTTATATGATATGTGAAGCACACAGGCACTTTATATTTCTGGCTATGGACTTGGGATGGCACAGATACTCAATGTTTCCTCTTGAATGTTGATAAGAATAACTGTTTTGTAGCATTTCCTGTTTCACGTTAATCTTAGAGAGCTTTTATCTTTTCCGCATCAAATGTATCTGGAGTGACTCCCTGTGCCTTGATCTCATTTTTCTTGATTCGGAAGGTCTCTGTTCTCGGGAAGTCATCGACAATCCTGATGTATCGGGGGATTGCATATTTGGCCAGCTTGTCTTGCAGGAATTCCCAAAGCTTAGTAGGTGACAATTGCTCGCCATCCACTATGGTCACCGAAGCCATAATCTCGTCCTCCGTTAGTTCGGAGGGCACACCATATACCGCACACTCCTGGACCTTAGGATTTTTGAGAATAATTTTTTCCACTTCATAAGCCGACACATTTTCGCCACGTCTTCTCATGGAGTCCGTCTTTCGGCCAACGAAATAGAGGAAACCCTTGTCGTCCTTGTACAAATAGTCCCCGGTGTGCTCCCATTCACCTTTGGTTTTCGTTTCCGTCGCTTCGACGTTCTTATAGTATTCCACTGTGTTTTTCTTGTCCGGGTTTACCTTAAATAGAAGTTCACCAGGCTCTCCGTTGGACACATCATTGCCATTTTCATCCACAAGTCTGATCTCCGAAATCATGGATGATCCTATGGAGCCTTTGGGAGCATTTCCCAAGTTCATGATCGTTCCGGAACCGTCGATGGCACCATAAGCCTCCCAAAGTGTAACGCCAAACCTGGTTTCAAAAGGCACCCACATGTCCGCCAGGCATCCCGCGGAGATTACGAGTTGCACTTTGTGATCCTTTTCATGGGGATGAACAGGCTGCTTGAGCAGTATGGGAATCATCGCTCCGATGGTGTTGAAAATTGTTGCACCAGATTCATATATCTCATTCAAGAACCGGCTCGCGCTGAACTTTTTGCTCAAAGCAAGTTTGGCGCCGGATACAAGCACCTGTGTCGTAGTGACAAACAGCGCATTTCCATGGAACAGTGCAAGTGGTGTATAATATACGGAGTCCGGCTTCATAGCAAGCTGGGATAGTAATTTGACCTTGTCCACTAGGTTTTTATTGTATCTAAAAAGAACCCCTTTAGGTAAACCGGTGGTACCGGAGGTATACATGATAAGAAGAGGAAAATTCGGGCTAAAACTCACCTTTGGTTTCGCCGTGGACACGTCACTCTTATAGTCATCTTTTAAGTCCAGCATCCCCTCAGGAACTACAAAATCTTTCGGTGCCTCAAAAGTATTTACGATGATGTACTTAAGCTGAGGCGTTTTCTTATCTACGCTTCGATACAGATCGATCTTGTCATAATCTACTACGAGGAATTTCGCATCGCTGTTGTCGATGATGAAGGCAAGGCCTTCTCCACGAAGCCCTGTATTGACGGTGTTAATGTACATCCCGATCTTCTGGATGCCAAAAAACACATCAAGAAATTGCGGCGAGTTCCCCATAAGCGTCGCAAGACCATCGCCAGGTTTTGCACCGATCTCAAGAAGATAGTTAGCAAAACGGTTCGCGTTCAGATCCATTTCCCTATATGTTATGGAGCGATCGTCGTATACAAGATAAACAAAAGTTTTGTCTCCTATCGATTCCGCCTGTCTTTCCAGTTCGAGAGCCCAATATGATGGTTCCTGTGCCATTGTTTTCTCCTTATTGCCAAATTTATATTATTTTTTTATATTTATTGCGAAATCAATGAAAACTGATTCAGAGGCGTGGAGGGCTTGATTCCCCGTCATCGAATGTTTTGTAAAATCCTGTAAAACGAAATGGCTTCTTCAGAGTTACTGCCCCGGCACTGCAAATAGCGGTACAATCACCGCAGAAAGCGCATTCATTTTCCGGAGATTTTTTGGGTTGTGCCTTCTTGTCAATCATTACGAGAGTTCTTGCCGGACAGGCTCCCACGCAAAGAGTGCACCCTGTACATTTTTTCACATCAATTTCCACGATAGCGAATTCCATTTGCATCGGATCGTTATAAGTGGGAATACGAAATCTATCAATAAAACCAAAATTCCCCATAATAGGTCCTCCTCATCGAATAGTTTTTACGGTACCATTCTCATACCACTCCGTAGCGTGAGTTTGCCTAGTGACCATTCCATCTGGATTGCCCAAGGGCCATCCAATAGCCAGACTGCTTGCAAATCTGTATGGGAACGAGATGCCGAGACGTTTTTTCCATTGAGGGTTCATATCCAGGGCCATTTTAGCAAAGCCTACCCAGCAAGTCCCCAACCCCATGCTGTGGGCAGCAAGTACCATGTTTTGGCCAGCAATTCCGCAATCGAGGTCAGGACTTCCAGCTGCCCTAACATCTTTCAAAATGATAATGACTGAAGGTGCTCCATGCCAAAGCCCCAACTTTCTATCAGCGACCTGTGGAATTGCCGTAAACGGCATTGGATGAAGGTCGTTATACCTGAACCTTGTGGTGAATTTTATCAACGGCCTCATCCAAGTGTATCCTTTCCTTCGGTAGTCAATCATTGCTCTGATAACTTTACATGAATTGACCACGGTTTCTGTTATGTCCCTGATAATTTCATCATCGCGTAGCACGATGAACTTCCACGGCTGATAATTTGCCGCTGAAGGCGCAAAACGACCCGCTTCGAGAATCCTTTTTATCATGAATTCTGGCACCTGTTCTTTCTTATACAGGCGCACGCTTCTACGACTCAGGATTACCTTTTCTGTCTCTGTGAAATCTTTCTTCAGCTTTTCCAGAAAATCTTCTTTATTTTTTTCAACCATGTTTATCTCCTTATCCTTCTTAAATTGTTTCCAGGATATGAATGCCCATGGCAGCCTCACCTCGGCCTAAGAAACCTCCCCCGTTTTCCGCCAAGGCAACCCGCGCTCCTTGGACCTGACGTGGTCCTGCTTCACCATACAGCTGACTTGCCAGTTCATAAATCTGAGCAAGACCTGATGCGCCGAGAGGATGTCCCCGGGCGATCAATCCTCCACTCGGATTGACCGGAATTTTTCCTCCGATGGCGGTCGCTCCGCTTTCGGCGAAAGGTCCTCCTTCTCCTATGGCACAGAAACCCATCTGCTCGGTCTGATACAATTCACCAAAGGCTGTCGCATCATGAACTTCAACCACATCAATATCTTCGGGTCCGAGGCCGGCCATTTCATAGGCAGCCTTTGATGACCTTGCGCAGATGTCGCTCTCCCCCCCTCTCGTCCCGGACCTGAGCACTGAAGCACGTACCCGGATGGCTCGGCGCAGTCCCAGCTTCTTCAGGAAACTCTCGCTGCAGAGCACTGCCGCGGCTGCACCATCACCCACGGGCGCACACATGGCTCTGGTGAGCGGATAAGAGACCTCCCTATCCGCAAGGACCTCTTCCATGGTCATGGGAAATGTGAACTGAGCCAGAGGATTATTTACGGAGTTGTTGTGAGCTTTTGCTGCTATGCAGGCGAGCTGCCGTTGGGTGGTGCCATACTTATCCATATGCATGCGGGCGCCGATGGAGTAGAGATCCATAAATGCCGAATGGTCGCCGGGACTTTCTTTGGGTATTTCCAGACCTTTTTCATTAGCCTCTTTCTCTTTTCGCAATTTCTCCTCTTCTTGGAACTTTGCCAAGAAGACCGGTAACTCTTCGACATCCGCACCGGACATGAAGAACATTATGGTCTTGGCTCGGTCTTCACAGTACATCTTCTCAGCACCCATGGCCAGTACGCAGTCGTAGAGTCCTGCTTTGACCGCTATCCACGCCGAGTGGAGGGCGGTGGAGCCGCAGGCACAGGCATTCTCCACATTGACAATGGGAATCCCTTCAAGCCCGTTGGCGGACAAAGCGACCTGGCCCCGGACAGCATGCTGGAAAGAGTGGTATCCCCACCCCCCGTTCGAAAACCATGCCGCTTCCATATCCTTTCGCTCGAGTTCGCAGTCCTTAAGCACCAATTCCAGTGCTTCGCCAGTTAGCGTTTTGATTCCTTTTTCAAGATGCTTACCGAACTTGGTCATCGCTGTTCCTATTATATATACATCTTGTGCCATATACTTATATCCCTTTTTCTCATCACTTTGTGTTAATCTGATTCAGGATCTCAACCTTTCTCAACGGCGCCATACCGAGCAGTGTCTTCATCTGCTGGGCGTCACGGAACCTCTTTTCCTGACTATAATCCTTCATGTAACCGTATCCTCCTAGAACCTGTATACCATCCGAAGTCACATGACAGGCAACATCCTGAATATGAAGGGCTGCCGACTTGGTGTACAGGTCCCATCCTGCTATTTTCTTTTCTATGGCGCTGCAGGCACCGCTTACGGCCATGTCTCCTATCTTCACCTGAATGGCCATATCCGCCAATATGGTTTTAATCATCGACCAGTTGACGATGGGCCATCCTCCCTGTTCTCTTTCGTTGCTGTAGACAAGCGCATAGTCAAAAGAGCCTCCCATAATTCCCAAGGATATTGCTGCCGCTGCAACATACATCATGTCCGCCGCCTCCCTAAAGTATGTTGCACCTTTACCCTCCTGACCTATCAATTCTGCTTCGGCCTCATCCAAAACAAGATCTGCCACCGGACATGCATGGACTCCGAGGCTGAAGACAGGTTCGCTCTTTTTCAATTTTGGATCAGACAATTTTACTAAGAAGAAGGAATACCCTTCCTGATTGGATATCGTTGCCGGGATCAGGGCGTGTGATGCAATTGGGGCAAGAACGACATAATTTACTGAACCCGATAATGTATACCCGTTCTTTCCTTTTACCCCCAAGGTGAGATTCTTATGCTCCTGCGGGTCGCTATATGCAGGAAAGGCTATTGTGGCATTGGATAAAGGTCCACTGAGTATTTCCACCGATCCAGACTTCATAACGATTTCTTGGGCAAGTGTATTTGTAAATATGATGGCGCCCAAGCTGGCATCCGTACGGCATATGCTTTCCAAGACCACACATAATGTGCTTATTCCCTGTCCTATACCGCCAAGATTTTCGGGCAGCGTTATGCCAAAAAATCCGAGCTCTTGAACCTTGGCCAACACCGTATTATCAAAGGGACTGAACGGATATCGGTCACTTGCTTCCCGGCGATGGATCAGTTCCTTGCCTGCGAAATTAAGGGCCAGATCCTCAAAGGACTTCAGTTCGTCATTTAATAAAGAAATAATCATTTCGTCACCTCCTCTCACTGTTCAAAGACCCGTGCCTGGGGACAGAACGGGGCGATGAGACCCTTAAATATAATGAGCCTATTCATCTGGTTTGTACTTTCATAGATTTGCAGAAGCTTGGCATCCCGCAGGCGTTTTTCCATTCCGTTATCATGGCGTAGGCTGGCTTCGCCCATAAGATCCATGGCTAACTGGCAATTCCTTATGCCGATGTCCGTGCCGGCAACCTTTGCCAGCGAGGACATTCCTGAGCAGCAGTCAATATTTTCCTGTTTCTTCAGATCGAAATATATCTTGCTCATGGCCCATGTCGTGGAGTCCATGTTCATCATGGGTTCGAGCATCTTGAAATATAACGGGGGCATAAATTTCAGGTAGTAGTATATGGGTTTCATTTGTAGCAGGTCATATGTTCCCTTGTTGCAGTTTGCATAATTTGCTTCTTGATAGGCAAGTCTCCCTAAGACCACATTCTTGTACATCTCGGCCAGTATGCCCTGTGCCCATTGATGATTAATGAGAAGCTTGCCTTTGATTTCGGTCTTGGATGCAAATTTCAGCGCATCTTCCAGAGCTCCACGCGCCACTCCTGTACCCATTGAGCAGACACCAGCCTTACTCGAGGAAGCTAAAAAGTCGAAATGCCTCATCATGACCTCTGCAGGCGACTTACTGGTAAACTTCTTCATGCTGTTCGAATCGATAAGAACCTGATCATCCGGAATGAAACAGTCTTCGAATATGATTTCACTGGCAGGGCACACGCGCTGTCCCATCTTGTCTTCATGCCTGCCCATGGAAAAGCCCCTGGTTCCTTTTTTTACCACAAAGGCGGTCATGGTCTGCGATGGCTTTTTCAGGTCGGTATACGCATAGAAGACTGTCCACTCGGAAACATGACCCATGGATATAAACACTTTGCGCCCATTGACCACATACCCCCCGTCCACACGTTTGGCATAAGTTATCACCCTACCTCGGTCCACAAGTTCCAGATCATCCGCATCAGTTCCAGCAGCCGGTTCGGTAATGGCAAAGGCAATCAGCTTGGGATCTCCTTTCTTCACGCCTTCAATCAGATCCTTGAGTACTCTGTTGGTAATCCTCATGTTAAACGATGATATCATGCTTGTAAGGCCTAGATACATCACCCCCATGACATTGGCAATGCCCACACAAGCCGATGATATCTCTTCCATTACAGGAGAGACCGAGGGCAAGCCCATGCCTTTGCCTCCAAACATTTTCGGGACCCACATGGTATAGAACCCCCAGTCATTTACCGTTTTTATGAGATCAAGAGGGAGATAATCCGGATCTTCGTGAGTTTGCCGGTCCAAGGCCAGCGCTCTGGGCCTTACCACTTCATCATTGAATTTCCGTGCATACGCCACCAGTTCCCTGGTCTCCTTGACCATAACCTTGGGAAGCCCTGGTGCATATTCAAGTCCGTTGAAAGAATCTTCGAATTTCGGAAACCTGCCAAGTAGAGATTCTAGCTGTGTTTTTGGAATCATAAACACCCCTCCATTAATTAATTAATCCAAGTTTCTTCTTACCTTTCTCCGTCAGGTATGCGGACAGGATGGCCCTGTTTACCTGAATGAGATGTTCTATTGCTTTTTTCCGGGAAAATTTCTTTTCAATGAGGTAACTGTGGGCAACCTGTATGGTCATGCCCTGCACAATATGTCCCAGAATAAGCGGGTCAAATCCTTCTACAAAGCCGAGGCGCTTCCATTTTTTAAAATCTTCGGCAAGGTCTTTCACGAAATAGCTGAAATAGCGCCACAGATCTTCATCGAACTTTTCATCAATGCCAAATCCGCCTCTGATAATGAGCAGCATTTGATGAGGGTTCTTTTCTACAAAATCAAAAAGGGTATTATAGGTATCCTTCATTCTTTCCAGTCGCTCTGCCACATCATCATAGACTTTTGTTTCCCTCTTTTTCTTCACGGTTACCCGAAGATCCTCCATGCTGCTCATGGCCACCTCTTCAAAGAGTTCTTTCTTATCTTTGAAATGGGCGTAGAAAGTGTTTGCCGACATGCCTACGGACCGGATGAGATCCGCTACCTGAGTATTATGGTAACCCTTTTTGCTGAAAAGTTCTTTGGCTGTTTCAATAATCTCCTCTCTAATCGCAGTTCTTCTTTTCTGTCTTCTTTCCATGGAATTGACCTTTCAAGATAATATTTTAAAATCCTTTCTGGGCCATATGGAACATTAATTTCCTCGCCCATCCCTTGCGCATGAGATATGCAAATAAGCCAAAAAAAGAGGATGGGGAAATACGTTTGGATATCCACATCAGCTTGGCTGCCATCTGCGGTACCACATATAATTTTTTCTTGCGCACGGCATGAACAACCAAAGCTGCTACCATATCCGGCGTCCATCTCGCATTTTCCACCCCGGTCACAGAACACTGTTTCTGAAACTCGTCTGTGAATCTCATCGACTCCATAAGATTTGTCTTGATGAATGTCGGGCAGAGCACCGTCACACCGATATTATACGGAGCAAGTTCGCTTTTGAGCGTTTCCGAAATTGAGATTGTTGCAGCCTTCGTTGCATTATAGGGGGACATTTCCGCAGAGGACAGAATTCCGGCAGCCGATGCCACATTCACGATATAACCGCTTCCCTGCTTTTTCATCCTGGGCACAAAGGCATGACAACCGTATACGACACCCCAGAAATTTATGGAAACAATCCATTCCCAGTTCTTTATCGGCATATCGCCCATGAATCCGATTGAAGCGACACCGGCATTGTTGACGAGAATATCCACTTTGCCCCAAGTACTGAAGCAATAGTCCGCCATCCTCATGACGTCATCCAGTTTCGACACATCACAGAGGAAGACCTCCGGATTGCCTCCTGCCTTCCGAACCATTTCACTTGTCTGCTTCAGCCCTGCCTCATTGATATCAGCGAGTAGTATGGTGCATTGCTCTTTTGCAAAGGCAAGCGCAATCCCTCTCCCTATGCCCGATGCGGCCCCGGTGATAACCACATTGCTCCCGTGAAGATCTCTTTTTTTCATAACACCCCCAAAACTCAAATGCTCTATGAGTAATGATAATTATCATTACTCATAGAGCATTTGTCAAGATTTTTTCAAAACAAGGGTTTTACTGACAAGGAAGTAATTAGTTATTGCTAGTTTAAATCATACACGACCCACCATTGTCATCAGGATTTAATTGTGTTTATTACGGATTGAAATCTTGCATTTTAGTCACGGTTGACGATCTGTTTCTTACAAGGAAGAAAGAAATAAAAATCCGATTTCCAGATCGGGATAGGAGTTACATAGGGCGACCCGTTTCAGCTTCATTTACGGCAAGGTAGCAGTCCACTCACTAACGGTTAAAACATCCGCCTGACGGGGGAACACCTTCTCAACCAAAACGCGATGGACTTCTGGATCGGCATCTAAACACGCATCAGAAAGAACGACAAGCCGGTAATCCTTATCCGCAGCTTCCCGCAGAGTTGAAAGGACAACGCCGCTTGTTGCAACACCAGTTAGAATCAGCTTGTCGATCCCACGGGCGCGGAGAATAACATCGAGATCACTACCGGCAAAAGCGCTCACGCGTAATTTCGTCACGACAGGTTCATCTGGAAGCGGCGCTACCGAATGATGAATTTGCGTCGAACTATCAGAAATTGTCATGTTTCCATGTTCTGTGATGACCGAAAACATTTTGTTCTTTTTGCTTACTTCCGGATAGCCGTCACGGAATGCGACACGAACAAAAATAACCGGAATTCCCACATGACGGGCGGCGCTCACGGCACGTTGAAATGGAATCATGACCTCTGGCTTTTCAGCGAAACGCTGAACAATTCCATTTTGAACGTCCATCACTAACAGCGCCGAGTGATTAGCTTGTATCATATCAGCACTCTTTACTGTAAGAATAGGTTGGCCACACAAGAGGTTAGAAGGAACAGGCAGATAAATCCCAAAATCTTCTCAGTGCTTTTCATAATTTCCTCCTCAAACACAAAACTCCGCACTCTATTAGGAAACGGGGTTTCGGTAATCAGTCCATGCTTCCCTCGTGTAAGGTTGAATGGTTCAGTAAATTTATTCCCCGACTTTACATAGTTTTTAAATTATCACTATTCACATTAGAAATCTACTCTGAAAAAAATCAAGGAAATACTTCTTACAAGGAAGAAATCGATTGTTTGTTTCACCTTAGTTTCAGTAGTGAACGGTTTTCAGAATGAAGGCTTACTGGATGAAAGGCGCAATGAACTACTAAGCCGGAGACCGTTTTGGGGCGATCGACTTCAGCAGTTAGATATCGGAAACTCTGAAGAAGGTCTTCGATTTCTCATTTTCAGACACAACCATGAGGCTTTACAAAAAAAATCTCTCAGAAACATTACAGCACCGCACATAGAATGTTGATTTGCTTCGGTACGGGCAGATCTTTCGGGCGCTGCCGAAAGTACCGTTCATCAGCTTCGGCGGGTGAAAGGAATTCTGCTTTGGAAAAGCCGGCGCTAAGCAGTTTTGCTTTTAACTCATCCGGGTCGAAGTAGCTTACCCAGGGTTCGCCAAGGTTTGCTACGATCTGAGCAAGTGGCGAAGGAGAGTCGCCTGACCGCGTCCGGAATGTAAGCACAATCTCGCTGCCCGCCGGAAACATGGCGATAGAGCGGAGCACAGCATCGATGGCGTCTTCTTTTAGATACATCGTCACGCCCAGCCAGGAGAAGAAGGTCGGCTCGTGCGGTGAGATATGATATCTGAGCAGGCCATCATGTAAGGATTCGTATTCAAAGTTGATGTTGGCAAAGATGGTGTTGTCCAGAATTATAAGGCCTGCCGCGGCAATATAGGAGCGTTTCATGGTTTGTGTCTTTGAATGGTCAACTTCAATAATCTTTAATGCCTGCGCCCATGAAGGTTGCCTGAGAGCAAAGGTATCAAAGCCTGCTCCGAGGATGACATACTGCTTGATTCCGCGGAAAACAGCGGCAGCTAGCCGGTCCTCAGTAAACCGTGAGCGCAGAACCATATGAGAGCGCAATGCAAGCATTTCAGGAGTTCGATAGTTGTCCGCTGTGTCCTGGATTAATTTTAATGCCTCTGGTCCAAGCAAGGGCAATGCAACCGGATCATCAAGGAGCAGCGGTTGTGCTTCAAACACCTGATGCGCAGCCCGCTGGT
Source organism: uncultured delta proteobacterium (assembly GCA_963811325.1). Taxonomy (GTDB): domain Bacteria; phylum Desulfobacterota; class Syntrophia; order Syntrophales; family Smithellaceae; genus Smithella. The sequence continues at coordinate 2,443,698 of CAWEQT010000001.1, read as the reverse complement.
ATGCGGCTCCTAGGGACGTGAGACTTGCTTTATAATCGAACAATGTGTGGAAGCTCCCTTCCGGTTGTGAACTGAGGTCTAACAATGTTTTTATGTATTTTTATAAAAGCCTAAATACCGTAAACTTGCTGATAAAACGCTAACAGATTTTGTATTTATTTATCACGATTTTCGTTAGAAATCTACCACATAAGAGGAATGTGTTGGCTCAAGGCTTACAGGAAGGAAGAAATTATTTAACCAACCTATATCAATATTAACTTTTATTAGATAGTTAATATTAGCCCGGTAAGTCCAATCCCATACGCATGCGCTTTTCCGCCCATTCGAAATACGTCTCGATGACGTAAAGGGCTTCCTGTATTTTGGAATAAACGGGGAATCCAGCCTTGCGCAGCGCATTAAAGGTCGAAATTCTGACGCGCTCTGCCTCGAGATCATTTTCCAAAAAGCATGACAGGATGGGGATCACCGGTTTCTTGATCTGTTCGGCCATTTGCAGGATAGTGTCGGCGCTGTTTTTTACATTAAGAAATATCTCCGCATGCATAATGTATTCAACGGAAAAATAGGGAACGATCACATCAATGCCGTCGTCTTCGTTGAGGGCTTTCATGGTGTGCAACATAACGTTGAGGTCGAAGCCGAATGCCCCGAGATCAACAGGATTTGTGGTCGAGGTGTTGACCCCCATGATCTTTTCACCGATCATTTGCTGCGTGCGCGCGTTCAATTCGGGAAGCTCGACCCCCGAGGCAACGGCCAGGTCGCTGAACAGAACCGAAATGCCGCCTCCGGCGCCAAGAAAACCCACGCGCCTCCCACGCGGGAACTTTTTAGCCGTGCCCAGCATCGCCAGATCCATCAACTCTTCAAAAGTGTCTACCAGAAGGCCCCCATACTGCCGCACAGCTGCGGCCCAGATCGTATAATTGCTCGCCATGGCGCCCGTGTGACTTGCCGCCGCCTTTGATCCCAGTTCTGTTTTGCCGCCTTTAAGAATAATCACGGGCTTTTTGGCCGTCGCCCTCCTGAGCGTCTTGAGAAATTTATGCGCATCCTTGATATCTTCTACGTAACAGGCGACGAGACGGATCTTGTCGTCGTCCGCCAGATACTCCAGATAATCTTCCAGCCGAAGATCAATCTGGTTTCCAAAGGAGACGACTTTGTTCAGCCAGATTCCTCTTGTTGTCGCCATGGCTACAAAACTGGATGTAATTCCCCCTGATTGTCCTAAGAAAGCGATCGTGCCCGGCTGCTCTTGCGCCTTGGTGAGCCTGAAAGAAAGTTTCGACTCGAAACATTGAACGCCGATGCAATTGGGGCCGACGATCCGGAGATGACCTTTCCGGGCTTCCCGGACCAGATCCTTCTCCAACTTCAGATTTCCCGTTTCTCCAAAACCGGAAGTGAAGAAATGAATGAATTTGATCCCTTTGCGGACGGCCGCTTTGACAATGTCAATAGACTGCTCGACAGGCGCGGCAACCAGGGCAAAATCGACGGGTCCCAGGAGATCATCGATAGACGCATAGGTCTTGACACCGCAAACTTCAGCGCGACGCGGGTTAACGGGATAGAGAGCGCCGGCAAAACCGTTTGCCTGCAGGATCTGGAAATAGGGCAGCTTCCCTCCGCCAAGATTGTCAGACGCACCGATGACGGCCACACTTTCGGGATAAAATAACAGATCGAGATTCATCGTATTCTTCCTTCATATCTCCAATCGTAAATCATTGGTCATGCTCATTTCCTGCGCCTTATGATTCTGATCGCATGGCATGCTTTTCAAAATCAACAGGCTATCATACGTAAAAAAGGGGTTGGGTTTATCGTGCAGGAGCAGATACTATTCTATTTTAAAAGTTCTTTTGAAAATGAGGAACAGTGCCTAGGTTTTTCTTATCCTCGCAAACATTTGTCTTTTAACTGGCGCTATCCTACAACTTTGAAGAAACATTGCAAGGGAAAATAGAAAAAATTGGTAATGGACAAGAGGCGATAGGTTGGAGGTCAAGGTGCAGGGTTCAAAGTTCACGGGCGAGATGGCGACTCATATCCTTCCATCTTTCAAGAAGCTCGAATTGTGTTTATTACGGATTGAAAGAAAGTATATATGTAAAAAATCATAAATACTCACTTACAGGAAGTTATCAATTGCCTTGACAATCATTGTAAGGTCAAGTTCTGTTTATGGCATCTTAAAGAAACCAATTTCACCAGTTTTAGAATCTTTGATTATGTTTTCTATCTTGAGTTTGCCAGAATCAATCGCTAGCGGTTCGTCTAGGGAATATGCATAGAATGGCGGGATACCTCTGGCAGCATATTCGAGCGTTCGATAAACGTAATTAAAAAACGATCCAGTATATCGATAGCGACGGATACATCCTTCAACTTGTTCCTGAATCTCATAACCGTATCCCTTCCAACGAGAGAGATATGATGAACGTTCCATCCATTCGTCGATAGTATATCCTACAAGTTTCATAACTTCTTGCTTTGCAGAAAGATTACCATGTTGGGCAAGGCGTACTAAGTGTATGCTAATAATGTCCCATAGGCGCCTATCTGTTCGACTAACAGAAACGACAAACACATGTAACTTGTTCCGATAAGAATTTAAAATGGCATCAACCTCGTCTTGGTTCTGATATGCAAAGCTTTTTGCTGGCTTATGTTTTGGAACCCAGCGCCATTGATGCTTTTTTTGTAATGCGTGGGTCACTCTGTCCCAATCAATATTACCTGTTTCGTTCCTGACATATTTCCGAATGAAATAGTAACATGATGGTGCATGCTTTAAAATCCAAGAACTATTAAACGTTTCTGGGTGTTTTCGTGACAACAAAATATTAATATGTTCTATTGTGGTTTCGAAATTCATTTTTTTCATGAAGAACCTTTCTTCTGCCTCGTCTGAATTTTTGAAAGTTCCTTCGTTTAAAAGAAATTGTATAGATAGTAATAGATATTAATTCTATTTCAAACTAATTTTAGTTAATATAACGGTCGTTTCTTATCGCTTTCAACCAGGAATCTTCGATTTTATTTTACCAAATTGCGGACTTGTAGATATAGTCTTGAACAATTCAGATAATTATTTTTCACAAAGCAATCCGGCTTACCATCTCGGAGGCGGCCACCCATTTGGATGGTACAGCCGATCAAATTCCCCCGAAGCAAGCTGTTTGTAATGTTCAATCCATACCCATGAGAATGAAACGGCGGGGAATAGAGATGCGACTTGTAATTAATGGTACTGGACCTATCAGAGTAGACCAAACCTTGCTGAAAACTATTGTTCGCGCTCATAAATGGTTCAATGATCTGGCAACCGGAAAAATGAAAAATATGGCTGAAATTGCATCAAGAGAAGATGTGGATAGAAGCTATGTTTCCCGAGTGGTTAATCTTGCTTTCCTCGCCCCTGACATTATTGAAACTATCATAGAGGGGCATCAGCCTGCTGATCTCAATGTTGAAAAGCTCACCAAAAGGACTGATCTGCCTCTGGAATGGGCGCGACAGTGTCAGATCCTGATCCCATAAGTTGACGACGAAATGCACGAACAGAGAAAATAGCGGATATTGAGGTATTGACATGCTTGAGGCGAGTTTCTCCGGTCAACACCTTAAGCCGAGTCGCGCCAACTGCGCCCATTAGGGGGCATAGACCGCAGAATATCTCTTGTGGGGAAATTCATGGTGGGCAAGAAAAGAATTGAACTGCCAACAACTGAGTTTTCAGCTATCCGATTTTATTTCTTGCACCTACCAATCAACAATTGTCAGATTTAAAATGATTGATGATTACCATTTGTAATCATGTTTTTTTCGGGATTGGTTTCTCTGTCTTATGTAAGCTGATAGCGTTTCTGCTGAAACAAATTAAACTACGATGTTGAGACATTGCATCTGTTCTTGAGGTAATGAAACAAGGTTAAAAATTATTGATCGAATCAATAAGATTTCTGAGCCTCCCGAAAGATCTGCGGTTAAAGTCTATCACAAGTCGCGGTAGATGGATAAGATCAACATCATCCATTTCAGCTTCCAAAGCTCCTGACGCCGTGATACTTCCTCCAGGCGAGAGAATGTCATGAAATTGATCTATCAGCTTCCCGATTTCATCTGGGGTCAGCCGAGAAGTGATCCGGATCACGATTTGGCCATGTAGATACCGAATGCTGTGATAGCGGCGATAGAAACGATGAATCTTCTCTACCGCATCAGCCACGGAACATACTCTTTCAAAGAGCGCAAAATCCGACGGGTGGATATAGTTGCGAGCCAGTAGCTCTTCCTCGAAGAGCTTGATCATCTGGGACCAATATGAACATTCAGGATCATCCACTAGTACTAGCGGCATGGGATTGCGTTTGCCGGTCTGCAGGAGGGTGAGCGTTTCCATCGCCTCATCGAGCGTGCCGAAACCGCCCGGGAAGAGCGCCACAGCATCAGATTCTTTAAGGAAGGCAACTTTGCGGTTGAAGAAATATTTATACATTATAAACCGTGGATTGCCCTCGATTATGGAATTAGGTTTCTCCTCGAACGGCAATCGGATGTTCACGCCAAAGGAATGCTCAGAACCGGCTCCCTCGTTGACGGCCTGCATAATGCCTTCCCCACCACCGGTGATGACCATGTAACCCGTTTCCGCGAGCTTTCTCCCGAAGAGCTTTGCCATCTCATATAACTGATCGCCCGGCTGGGTACGCGCCGAGCCGAAGACCGTAACCTTTCGAATATTCTGGTAGGGGCCGAAAACCTTGGAAGTAAATCGCATCTCTTTAAGCGTCGTGTTCATTAGCTTGAGATCAGCGCTCTTGTCATCCTCTTGCCCGGCTTTAAGAGAGGCGATGATCATTTCGCGAACATATTTTGGCCTTTTGATTCCATCAGCTGTCTTCATCAATTGCTCGATAATCTCATCAATGGGGCCATTATTTTTGTTGAAATAAATTTTCATAACTTCTCTCCGTATTACTACCTGTACCTGCTAAAATGGTTGTTATAAAATGAGCAGCACCTTACTCAGGGTTGATGCACAATGCCTAGTAGATAAATTAACCTTTTACCGACCCAAAATGCTCGTACCATATATTAAGTTAGAGTTCAGCCATTTTTTGTTTATTACGGATTGAAAGGTTGCATAAGCAGGCAAAAATCAAAAAACAACCGTACGGGAAGAAACACAAACTAATAAGGAGACACAGACTGGTATAAATTCTAGACCGCTTTCAATGACCACGAGGATCAGTTGAATGTCTTCGCGATGAAATCATCCGAAATCTATGCAACGCTTCCCTGTCTTCTTCTGCAGCCAGGCGGCTACGCCGATTAACCCAGGGATCGGATTGACCGGGATGCCTGCAAACCAGTACCCGATAAACTCGAGTATAGTCCCAGCTTCGTGCACGGAATCCATGTACACAAACTCGATGCGCAACGGTCCCACCGCAATTTTTCCCCTGACCCAGGTGGGGCAACCCATTTTGGACATTTTCTCCGCCCATTCATCGACCTTGTGCGTCAGAAAACCGATGTGCTGGATAACCGGCCTGCACTGAGAGTCGAGGGCGCACCGATAAAAATCAGAACCTTCCCCCGGTTCCAGAAGTTCTAGTTCGATTCCGTCGTGATAAGCCATTCCGAGCTTGCCGCGGAACTGCCCATTCGTGCCTCGTTCAGTCCAGCGGGGAAGCGAAGCTGCCGCCATCATAAAAGGTCCGAACCCTTTCGCTTCAAGATCTGCCACAGCTGCCTCCACATTGGGTACAGTGATGCCAGCCTGGTGCACCTTGAAAGGAATTCCGGCTTTTTTTCTGAACTCTCCGGCCACTTCCTGGACCCTTGTATTAAAATCGGAGTCGAATAAAATATCAGCTAGCAGCATAACTACCTCCCGTTCAACTGGTTATCATACTTTAAATTGGTAAGATGTTTGCCTGATTATTCAAAAGTTACCGCTGTTTTTATCGCTTTATTCGTCGTCTTGTGCATGTTCACATCAATCATATTACGGTAATCCTCAATCCTGAATTTGTGCGTGAGCATGTCATCCACGCGGACCTTCTTTTCCGCAATAATATCCAGTGCCATCTCAAAGGCCTGTTTTCGTCCGTCCTTCACGGTATTATAACGATATCCATAACAACCCTTGACGGTCTGGAGTTTGAGCCACAGAGGCGTGAGGTCCAGCTTGACCTCCTTACCGATGCCAATGACGGACAATGTGCCATGCGTGGCTAGGACGCGGAGAGATTTGTTCAGCGTGTTCCTGTGTCCCACGGTGTCATAAACCCGGTCGAATCCTCCCATAACGATCCTTTCTCCCAGCTCCGGCTTGTAGGCACGACCTCCGGCGATATCGACAGCGGCTTCGATGATCCCACCCCCGATCGTCCGGTCTGCGCCGGACTTCTTTGCGTACTCGGCAGCGAATGGCGATGGCTCAACCACTGTGATGTCGCAGCTTCTGCCCAATGCACGTATGGACTTGACCACCATTGCTCCGATTACGCCTCCGCCAATGACAAGGACTTTATCGCTGTCACCCGACATGTTGTCCAGCACCGCCTGTAGGCCCACGGCCAGCGGCTCCGTCAGCGCCGCCGATTCGGCTGAAACGCCTAGGGGTACGCGGCATATATGGCTTTTATGCGCTACCACATACTCGGCAAACCCGCCATTAATGTCTTTACAGATTCCTATAAACATACCAGGCGCGAACGCACCCTCGGCAAAATTTTCGCAGTTGCCCGGAATTCCAGCGGCACAGCTCCGGCATACCGGTCGGATACTGCGAGTATCGCAATTGAGGGCCGGAAACACAGTCACCAGGTCGCCGTTTTTTACAGACGTAACGTCCGTACCCGTCTCAACGATATCGCCGCAGAACTCATGCCCCGGCACGCAGGGGAACGAAGTGAAGGGCATCGCAGTGGGGGAATCTTTCATCATGAGAAGGTTGAGATCGCTGCCGCAAAAACCACAGAGCCGCGTTTTAATCTTCACCCATTCCGGGGATGGGAGCTTCGGCTCCGGGATGTCCGTTAGCCATATTGTGGAAAAAGGCCCTGTATAACAAAATTTTCCGCTGATGGGCCGTAGCAACTGAAGAGCCACGAAGCGCAGGGGATTGAGATTCAACATTAATGCTTTCATAATTTCTTCCTTTTGATAGCAAGGGGTTTTAATCTCTCCTGAGAAACATGAATGGGTCATTGCGAGCGAAGCAATCTCATACATTTAAATTGCCACACAGACCAAGGGTCTGCTCACAATGAAGGGCTTTGTTTCTTCCATTTATAACTCTGATGCGCAGCACCAGGGTTGGTTGCTGCTATCAGAAAATCATTCCATTTTTAGAGATTGGTAGAACAGCGGCGTCGCCGGACTTGTTACCGACGGGTCCGTCATCACATTGATGCAGGCAGGCTTGCCTGAATCAAAGGCCCGCTTGAGCGCCGGGATGATTTCCTCGTCTTTCGTAACAAACTCGCCGTGGCCGCCCAGACCCTCAACCATTTTCTCATAGTGTCGCGTGCCGAGCTCTGAACACTGGAGCCGGTCATTGCCGATGGAAAGTTCCTGGCTGTGCTTTATCATGCCCCAAGCACAGTCATTATTGATCACGCATACCACAGGGATATTATGGCGCACCATGGTGTCGAATTCCATCGCGTTGAACCCGAACGCTCCGTCGCCGTTCAATACCACGACCTTTTTATAGGGCCGAGCAAGCTTCGCGGCAATGCCAAAGGGAATCCCCGTGCCTAGGCAACCGAAAAGACCCGAAGACGTGGCCATGACGCCAGCCTTCTGATTCGTTGAAAATCCCAGACCGAAATAACTGGTATCGCCGCCATCTACTACATACATCGCGTCTTCACCTACGAACTTTTGTATTTGGGAAACCAAACGTATCGGATGAATGGGATCTGACGGCGTTTCCCGCATCCTGATTTCATAATCCATCACTGAATGGCCGGCTGCTTTCAGCGTTTTTATCCACTCGCTGTGGTCCTTTTTCTGGACAAAAGGAGTCAGCTGTTCAAGAATCGAGCCAATGTCGCCCACCAAGCCGGCATCGGCCATGCGGTTCCTGTCTATTTCGTGCGGGTCGATATCCATCCTGACAACTTTCACCGTCGGTGGAATGACTATAGCCTGAAGGATCCAGTTAAAGCGAATGCCGGCGGCTATGATTACATCCGTCTGTCCGATCCCGAACATCAGGCCTATGCTGCCTATATCCATAACCGAGCTGGGATGATCGTCCGGAAGCTCACCCCTACCATAATTCATGAGTACGAAGGGAATGCCTATCTTCTCTATGAATTGTCTGAGCCTGTCAGAACAGGCGCTTAAACCCACGCCGCTGCCTCCGAGAAACAGGGGCTTCTTTGCGTTATTGATTATCTCCGCAGCGCTTTTCAGATCATCATCATCCGGGTGCATGGTGTATTTCCGAGTCGTGCGTATCGGCATGGGTACAAGTGATTCTTCAACTTTTATACTTAGAATATCGGGCGGCAGTTCAAGAAACGCGGGACCGGGCCTGCCTTCCACTGCCTGGCGGAAGGCAATTGACAGGTATTCCGGAATACGTTTGATATCAAAGCATGTGGCCGACCACTTCGTAATCGGTTTAACGATATCCATCTGCTTTATTTCCTGTAGCGCTCCCTTCAGGTCATCGCGGAGTGGATGCCTGCCGCACAGGATCACCATCGGTGCATTGTCAAGATAAGCGTTGGCTATTCCCGTGAGGGCATTGGCAAACCCCGGACCGGCAGTTAAAAAGCATACACCGGGTTTCCCCGTATAAATAGACGTGGCATGCGCCATCATCGCCGCAGCCTGTTCATGCCGCACATCTATGGTTCTAATCTTGTATTCCGTAAAACCGTCCAGCATCGCTTCGATGTGCCCGCCGGAAATACCGAACACCGTGTCAATCTTTTCAACTTCCTTTAAATATTTGCCAACCAGATGACCGCCATTTATTAAAGCCATATTATTCCTCCTCAGAATGAATTTACAATCAATATACGCGGGCAGAGACTTTGTAAGCTCTACATCACCAGTTTCACGCCGTCGTTGAACCATTGCGCAAAAAATGCCATACCGTCGAGCTTCATCTTTCCGGCAGCAGCAGCCTTGAACTGCTCTTCATCGCTTTTTGAAGCCATTACCTTAAAGCCCGTACTTGCGTCCGACCAAACAATGGCCGCGTCATACGGATGATTGGCACCGCTCTTGGAGCTGACCGTCCCCTCGTCGAAGATGAAAAGTCTGCCTCGCTTTCCGTCAGCAGTTTTGATCATGATTTTTACCTGATGAATGGAGCCGATGTAACTCCGATAGGCCGGTTTAAATTTTGACGCCCATTTCAGGATTTGAGACAAAATGAATAAAAGCGATGTGAACCTCATAGAGAATCTCCTTAAATATGTTTGTCCTGCGCGGCGGATAATCTCCGCACGCCGTCATGCCTTGCGGGTATAATTATCCTTGATCCAAGTGCCGATCTTTTCTTTGGCCTCCTGGTAGGAGACCTTTGTGCGCCAGCCGAGCTCAGTGCGCGCTAGGGTGGTGTCCACATCATTAACCCTTCCCATCACAGAGACCGCCAGGCGCGTCAATGGCGGACGGATGTGGATTGGATTAAAAACAAAATCAAAAATTGTTCCCAGCACCCACGCAACCCCAAAGGGAATACTGCCGAACGGGTGCTTGCCGATAAAAGAACCGAGATCAGTGATATACTCTTTCCATGTCACACTCCAATCGTCCCGGAAGTGATAAGCTTTGCCTTTGCCGATGTCCATGGTGCCGGCGCGAACAATGCCGTCTACAAGGTTGTCCACATATACAAAGCTGGAACTGTAACGACCCCCGCCGAAGAGGGGAACCGGCATGCTAATCATCCGTTCGACAATATCCTTTACCCATACGCTTCCGGGGCCGGTCACGTTCGCGGGCCGTATAATAATGACACAGGCGATTTTCCCCTCGTTATAGTAGGTTCGCACCAGCGCTTCTGCGTCGGCTTTTGCATCATTATAGGGAACGCCTGACTTATGGGTGGGATCGGTCTCTTTCACACCTTTAAGGTGTCGCCCCACCCCCATGGCGGCGATTGAGCTTACGTAAACGAAGCGCGATACCCTTCCCGTAGCTTCTTTAATTAAGTTTTCAGTCGCATCATAGATTGCGCTGTAAAACTGACTTTTCGTGCCCCAGTCGGTGACGCGCCCCGCCAAGTGGTAAACCATGTCGATGCCGTTACATATTCCTCGAAGGCTTTCAGGGGCGATTAAGTCACCGCGAACGATCTCTGCTCCCTGCTTCTCCAGAACATCGACATCTTCGCCGGATAACGCCAGCGCTCTAACCCGATCTCCCCGCGCGATCAACTCCCTGACGAGGATCGACCCAATAAATCCCCCTGCTCCGGTTACCAGTGTTTTCACGATTCGCCCTTCCTACAATCTACCACCAATACATGATTCACGAAATATCGGCATCATGAATTCTTTCAATATTGTTTAAATGTTTTGTAAGGGAGATTTTATCAGTTACTGAGGATAAAGGAATAATACTATTCGCGGCGATGGATACTGCTGCATTCTTAAAAGACGCTGATTGATGAGTTTTAGATTGAATCATACCTAATTCCTTCAACAACATTTACCAAAATGAACGTGAAACTGAAATACTTTAAGAAAAGTGTGGGTAATAAAAGCACAAATATTGATAATGTGTCAATATTTTTCTCAAGATATTAACAATGAATCGAAATCAAATGGAACCGTAACGTCCACCATAGTTTCGGGCACGTGAAATGCCTGGCTCCGGTCACTGATGTATCGCATTTGATCACGGCTTACGTCAATCTGTGTCTCGCGCTGGTCAGCCACAATGTCATCCCTGTAAAGGGTAGGAACATTAACACAATACTTATTTTCAAAGTATTTGCAAAGATCATCGATTGATGTGTTGAGGGGACGATCACCGTCGAGGACAGCGACCTCATTGCAGAGTTGATCGCGCTGGTGTCGGTCTACAGAATGCCAATCGACCTTCGAGAAAAGGTAGTTATGTTCCCTCATTTGCCCCCCGAGGCAATCCTAGTAGGATAATTTTAACGAAGAGGGATTTTTTAACGATTACTGTTAATAACCTAGACCTTATGTTAAAAAATACAAGGGCAAGTCTCAACTTTGTGATGGTATATTTAGTCCGCTAAAACATAAATACGCAAAGGAGGCTCGCCATGGAAAAGAATAACAGACTTGACTTTGGAGGTCAACACATTTACGTGGGCATGGATGTCCACAAGAAGAGCTGGAGCGTGAGTATACATACCGAACAGTTTGAGCATAAGACCTTCACCCAGCCCCCGGAGATTGAGAAACTGACGTATTATTTGGAAAGAACATTTCCAGGAGCCACGTATCATACTGTTTATGAAGCCGGTTTCAGCGGTTTCTGGCTCCACGACAAATTAAGAGCAAAAGGAATCGATTGCCTGGTCGTCCATCCTGCCGATGTTCCGACAAAAGACAAGGAAAGAGCCGGCAAAAGGGACGGGGTAGACTGCCGGAAACTGGCCCGCGGTCTCCGCAACGGTGAAATCAATGGTATCTACGTTCCCCCAAGAGTGAAAGTGGAAGATCGCACCTTGGTGCGCACCCGTCAGAGCATGGTGAGGAAACAAACACGGTGCAAGAACCAGATCACGTCGATCTTATTTTTCTACGGCATCGTGATTCCTGAAGAGGGCCGTTGGTCCAGGCGATTTATCAATTGGATCGAATCTATCCGTATGGAAAGGGCCAGTGGTGATTTTGCCCTCAAGGCACATCTTGAGGAGTTGAAGCACCTGCGACAGATTATCGCCAACCTCAACAAGGCCATATTAAGTTTATCGAGAACTGAAGAATATATGGCGGACGTCCTTCTTTTGAAATCCGTGCCGGGCATCAGCACTTTGACGGCCATGATTTTGCTGACCGAGCTTGCCGATCTCTCCCGGTTCTCCTCCCTTGATAAGCTTGCCAGTTACGAGGGTTTGGTTCCGGACATAAGGTCAAGCGGCGAAACAGAATATGCTGCCGGCATCACATTCCGGCGCAATGCCACCCTCAGGGCGTTACTGATTGAATCTTCCTGGATCGCCGTGCGCAAAGACCCTGCATTGATAATGGCTTTCAATAAACTATCTGTGAGAATGAAAAAGACGAAAGCTATTGTGCATGTTGCCCGGAAGCTTTTAAACCGTATACGATTCGTTCTTAAAAATCGGCAAGAATATATTCCGGCGGTTGTTTAGCTATTAACAATCATGGGGTGTTTAGGGCAAATTGATAATCATAAATCCGTGGGCAACGCTTATTTTATGCTGCAGCTTGCCATTTAGTCTGCTATTAACCTAGACTGCGTGCCCACCCTTTAAAACCTGACCAAGGAAATGCAGCGACTTTCTAACGGTCTGTCTGCTGATAGAAGATTGATTTTAAAGATTGCTATGCACCCGATATTTTATAAAAGAATATTGATCATGTCTCTTTTAAAAAAAGACTTGCTTTTTTACATAGAAGCATAAAATTAACATTTTGAAAATTGAGGACTACAGGAAGCAAGAAAAAAAATCCGATCACCGATTATTTAACATCGCTTAACCAGCGGCAGCGTTGACTTTCTCCATAATGTTGCACCATTATTATTCACGGCAAAAGGCTTCTTTCAAATTGAAAGATGCAACGATGAATTCACCTAAGCGTAGCGATTGCCCAGATTGATTGTACTAATCATATCTCAACTGTGTATGGCTTTATTTCCAGATCATATCAGTGAAAATTCTGGACGCTCTCTTCCTTAGAAGAAGAAGTTTTCCTTAGAAGGCAATCTGTGATGAATAGCGATGAATTATTGGAAACATTTCAAAGTTAGGATTGCGTATGACTTCTAGTGAAAATCCGGAAACATTAAGATTACGACCACATCACTTTTTTTGTGACAGGTTTCTACCCCTGGATAACTTAATTCGCGGAGAAGAATTTTCCTTTGCCCTAAGTAAAATCAAAGAACTTACACAATCAGAGAGCGATTTGATTATTACCGTTACAGAGGGACCAGACCAACTCTGTAAATCCTGTCCTGATTGCAAAAATGACTGTTGCGAGAATCCCATCGGCAATGAAGACGCTGTCCGGAAATGGGACTCGAAAATACTAAAAGGGCTTGGTATTTCTTACGGGCAAGAGATAACGGTAAGGGTGTTGCTTGCACTAATAAGGGAAAAGGCGCCACTGGACTTTTGTCAAACTCGTTGTCCGTGGACAAAGCTTTGTGGAGTATTCAGCAATTAGATAAAAGTCTTCAGTAATATTTGCGCATTACCGATTGAAAGAGAGTATGCAAGTCAAAAATGGCTGATGCTTGACTACAGGAAGTAATGCGTAAATTGGTTTTTTTAAGAAAATTATTTTTACTAAAACATACATTATGGAAACAATAATTTATTTTTAAGAAAATATTTGTACCTAATACCTACAAAGTTTCAGTGGCAGGTCACTTGAGAATCAATGAATTAGGAAGAAAGTCATAATCGATTTTTATCTCGGTCATGACTTTCTTGGCTGAATGTTTAATACGTTAGGCGGAACGCTCTTTTTTCTTGATTACTAATTAATTATTTTTTGACGGGACCTACTGGCAAGACAACCCGCCCAAACACAGTATTGCATATACCAGCAGCTGAAGTGTACCAGGCTGCAATAGCTGTAAGAATACCAACATAACCGCCCATTGTATGTGCTAACGAGCTGCCTGCCGCTCCGATGGTAAGTAGAATAAAGGCTATAAGCAGCAAAGTGAATGTAACAACTAGAGCCTTATTTGTACCAAAACTGCCGATCCACATATAAAAGGTAAAAATGGTCCACGCTAGTAAGAACAACCAAACACCTTGACTAGGCACTGTAACCAATTTCAGGGTGGCTAAAAGATCAAAGATGCCGAGGGATATCCAAAAAGCACCATATGATGCAAATGCGGTAGCGCCAAAAACATTGTTCTTTTTATATTCCCACATTCCAGCCAGTATTTGTGTTACGCCACCGTATACGAGCGCAAGGGCAATCACTACGATGGTTGCTGCTTTGTCGACTAACTCTGCGTTTATCATGCTAAGGCAAAAGGTGGTTAGGGCGAAGCAAGCCAGACCAAGCGGCCCCGGGTCGGCAATTGACGATTCTTTAATTTCGTAAACGTTGTTTAGCATTAAATTTCACGTCCTTTCATTTTTTTATTTTCGGCATCTCAATAATAGCGGCTACAAAAACTTAAAAATAATGATTAATCCTATTTTGTTTTTTTGTTCTCATTACCTTCCACCTAGCCTAAAAATAAAAACGGCCTTGAGGACTTATAGAAAAATCATTCCCGTAATACGGATTGATAAAAACTTGCTTTCTTTGGAAAAGGAATATAGGGAAACCACGTTTGTATGTCAAGGAAAATATTGATTAAAAAATGTGGGGTGTGGTGTCTATGTTTGTTGGACGTGACTAGTGTTTGTTACGGATGAAATGTTGCATGAATTGGGAAAGTAAGAAAATCAACATTACAGCTTACTATAAGGAAGATAGTAGCGGACATGGTATTTTCGATCTGACAAAGTTGAATAGCCAAAACAACCAAAGCAGAAAGGAGAAAAGACCATGTCCAAGAGTGATTATAACAAGCAAGTATTACGTCGTCAAAGGATTAAGAAAACAACCCTCATCGTTGGAGTTGACATAGGCAATGCATTCAATGCAGTGGGATTTATGAACAAGGAAGGCAAGGTTTTAGGAAGCTGTGCGAAGCTCTATACCAGTCGGGAAGGATTTGGGCAGTTTGTGGATATGATTGAAGGGTTAAAAACGAAGCATCATCTTAGGGATGTTCTCATCGGGATGGAACCGACAGGACATTATTGGAGAAAGCTGGCCTATTTTGCCAAAGAGCAAGGCTATGAGGTTCGTTTTGTACGGACGACGGCATTGAAACATCACCGGGAGCTGGATGAGAGTTCATCAACCAAGAGTGATCAGAGAGATGCGTTAACCATAGCGAACATAACCAGAGAAGGTAAATGTATTGACACGGTCATCGAGGATGGAGTGCTGAGGCAGTTGCGGACGCTCTCTAAAGCACGGGAGCGACTTCTGCGATACAGTGTGAGTGCAAAAAACTCCTTGCATGCCGCCCTGGACGACTATTTCCCCGAACTGCATGAGATATTTTGGTCAATGGGGTCACGTAGTCTATGGGCAGTTCTTGATCTGTGTCCTTTCCCTCAGGATGTTGTGTTGATGAAAGTGTCAACTCTCCAAGACTTGATTGCACGAAGGTCAAGAAAAAAAGCTGGTTCTGCCAGTAAGGTAGAAAAACTTATTGAAGCGGCTCAAAAAAGTATTGGCGTAAAACAGATTGGCAATGCCGACCGGTACCGGGTTCAAATGTGTCTGGAAGAAGTAAAGCGGACAGTCCTGTCGCTCAAGGATATAGATAAACAGTTGAAGCTCCTGCTGAAGGAGACAACCGCAGCATCCTATCTGATGAGCATACCGGGCATAGGCCCCCTTTCTGCCGCTGTGTTTTTGGGAGAACTGGGCGATCCTACCCATTTTCATAATGCCCGTCAGATTGTAAAGTACGCCGGATATGATCCCCAAGAGAGTGATTCAGGTTCACGTATTGGCCGGAAGTTCATATCCAAGAAGGGGCGATGGCTCTTACGGAAATATCTTTTCTTTATGAGTATGAGGGTGGTGGTACTGAGTAACTATTTTCAGGAATACTATCTTCGTAAATTGGAAACAAAAAACAGAGTTGGTCAGCAGCCTAGACGTAAAGAGATGCTCTGTGCGGTGGCTATTAAGCTGATCAAAGTGATCTTTGCCTTGCTACGGGACAAACGGGAATTTGAAGATTTAGTACCTGTTGCGGCATGAGCATAAACACATAAAATAGTAAAGTATGGTTGTGGCGGAAGGAAGGTCCGTGTAACTTCGTAGGCTAAAAGGCTTGCGCGATTTAGCTTGGTCAACTTCCACCACCCTTTTCGTCCTGTATAAGGTAAGTTGGGCATCAAGGGCCCGTAGAATAAAAGAGGTTAGGTGAAAAGGAAAAAAGGTCGAAGTACCACCACAACCATTTTCAACTTTAAAGATCTCTACGAGAGAAATACTTGACTTCTTCCTTAGAAGAGGAAGTTAAAAATAAAAAATTCTATGATTGATTTTGAAAAGCTAAATCATCATCAGAAACGTTGCCTTCACATACGAATAAACAATTTTGAAAAGTCTTGATGTTGAGCATTACTAAAAGAAATAGCGCATAGCTGTTTGTCGGTGGATACATGAATATTGAGATCTTTTTTACCCTGAAAGAAGCTCAGGTGCTTATATAAAAATGGCGCATTGAATACAACACTTTCAAGCTGCACAGCTCATTGAATTACCATCCTCCAGCACCAGAAACCTGGCTAAATTGAAGAACATTAATTTGCAGAATCTTAACTCTAAATGTGGTACATGATTCGGGGGTAGGTCAGCCATTGAAACTTTCAATATAGCCGTTTTCCCAAGGACTACCCGGTTCAATATAAAGGGTCTGAACGCCAAGGCGTGACAACCATCGGCGGACCACTTTTGCCGTAAATTCAGATCCATTGTCCGAACGAATATATTGCGGCGCTCCATGACGAATGAACATCTCTGTCAGACAATCCAAAACATCATCGGATTTTAAACTTCTTTCCGTAACAATAGCCAGACATTCTCGGCAGTATTCATCAATAACCGTGAGCATCTTGATCGATCGGCCATCGTGTGTACGATCGGCAACAAAATCATAAGACCAGACATGGTTCCTATGCGTCGGCCGAAGACGAACGCAAGAACCATCATTCAACCACAAGCGGCCCCGTTTCGGCTGTTTCTTGGGTACCTTTAAACCTTCCTCCCGCCAGACCCTTTCTACACGTTTATGATTAACCCACCATCCATCCTGTTGTAAAAGAGCTGTTATTCTTCGATAACCGTAACGGCCATACTTGAGGGCTAATTGAATAATCTCTGCCCTCAAACGTCCCTCATCACACCTGGCTACAGTGGAATGTCTCTGGGTTGACCGGGGTTGATTTATCTCCCGACAGGCTCGCCGCTCGGAAACATGAATCTTCTTCATCACGTACTCCACGCAGCGCTTGCGCCTATCGGAGCTTAATAGTTTCCCTCCAAGGCTTCCTTCAAAATCAATTTGTCCAACGTAAGTTCCGCCACCGCTTTCTTAAGATGCGAGTTCTCTCTTTCCAGTTCCTTGATACGTTTTACTTGGGATGTTTTCACGCCACCATATTCCTTACGCCATCTATAGTAGGTATACTCTGATATCCCAGCTTCACGGCATATCTGCCCAACTGTCTTACCCCCTGATAACTTTACTTCCGCTTCCCGAAGGATCCCTATAATCTGTTCTGACGTGTATCGCTTTCGACTCATAATACCCCCTTATCTTATTAATTTATTATAACCGAATCCTAACTTAATTACTGGACCGGTTTTCGGGGGGCAGGTCAAAAAACTTGGATAACAGCTTGTACTAAAATTGGCAGACCTGACCTGATTTTCCATGATCTAAGAAGAAGTGGTATTCGTAATATGATTAGAGCAGGTGTTCCTGAGCGTGTGGCAATGTCTATATCAGGACATAAAACAAGGAGTGTATTTGACCGTTACAACATCGTTTCGCAGGATGATTTGCAAGAGGCTGCTCGAAAGAGGCATGAATTCTGTGAAAAACAGATGGAACAGTTACAAAATGGTTACAATCAGCCTCAAATAATGAAAAAGGACTCAACCATTATTGCGTTAAGTCCTTGATTTTCATGGTGGGCCAGGGCAGAATTGAACTGCCGACACTCGGATTTTCAGTCCGATGCTCTACCGACTGAGCTACCGGCCCACCGGATTAATTGAATCCTGTAAAGCAAGGCCATCGTCTATAGAATAAGATTTCTTTTGTCAAGGTGTTTTTTCCCCGCTTGTTCCCTTCTTATTCCCTGTTAGCCCTTGTTTTTCAGTATCTTATCCATCTGATTATTTTGCTCCTTAATTTCCTCATTTTGTTGCATCTGCTGCTGCGTTTCGGGTAAAACCGTTGGACTATCGGGAATGGATATCCCTGCGGTTTTGTTTTCTCTTTCCTTGATGATAACGACAGTGCCGGCTATTCTGTCGTGCCATCCCTGTTTTTTTTTGTCAAAGGCGACCCAGATAAAACCAAGATAAAATATATTAGAGACAAAATAACCCACGGCTCTCAAAAAAGCGATTCCGAAAGAGATATGTGCACCGTCGTTGGAAACTACCTGCAAGCCCAAAAGCATTTTTCCCGGTGTCCGGCCTGTTGCACCGTGAAAATATGTATAATAAGCAAGGTTAGTGAAAATAAAAAATATAGATGAAATAATTATGACAGGAGAAAAACCTGCGGGATCGGTTAAATCGGCAAGAAAGTCTTCACTGTTTCCGGAAATAGCGCCTGAGAAAAATGCAAGCGACGCGATTGTAAAGAGAATAATAAAAATAAAAAAGGTGATTGTGCTGTCAATGCTGAAAGCTACCAGACGCCGCCAGAAACCGGCATATTTATAAACGGTCATTTTCCACCTCCTGTGATCTATTGCCAAAGATACCTTTTTCATATTGGATTATAGCTATTATTGCCGCCGCCGCCGTTTCCACTTTTAGAATTTGCCTGCCTAAAGTTACCGAAAGAAATCCAGCTTCTTTTGTCTTTATAACCTCGTCTTTGGAAAAACCGCCTTCAGGCCCGACGGCAATAAAGAAATCTTTTGTGGCAGCAAAGGCTTGATCCGTTAATGTATCTTTAATGGTTTTTTGAGATTCTTCTTCCCAGAAAATCAATCGGAGGGCATCATCTGAAGCCGCGGAGAGCATATCCGTAAAAGATGAAATTCTTGATACTTTCGCTATATGATTGCTGTGGCAACATCGCGCCGCTTCCCTGGCTATTTTTTGCCAGCGAGCGACTTTTAAAGAACTCTTTTCATCGGCAATACGACTGACTGACCGTGCGGCATAAAAAGGAATAATTACATTCGCGCCCAGTTCGGCGGCGCTTTTTACAATTGTATCCATTTTTCTTGCTTTGGGTATGGCCTGAGCCAGTGTAATTCGTATGTCCTTGCCTGCTGTCGGGATTATTTCCCCCAGTTCTATCAAAACGGTTTTTGTGGAATAACTTTTAATTACGGCTTCAAATTCCCGGCCAAAACCGTCAAAAATATTAATCTTGTCACCATTTTTCAGACGCATTACCTGTTTTAAATATCGTAAATTGTCCGGTCCCAGTTCACAGGTTTTTTTATTTTCTAAAGCTTCCGGGCTGTATATTCGGGGAATCGTCAAGATTTTGTTATCCTTAAAATATTTTATTGCATTTTTAATCAAAGTTCTATCTTTGTTGGCAGTGTCGCCGGCTTCCTCAACGTACGTAAATTCGGGAGTGCATCCCACAAGATGTCACAATAAAAACAGATCATTTCTTTACCGGTGGGCTACGTTATAGTGGTGTTGTTCACATACTCCTCATTGCCTTCTTCTTGCCGCCTCAATATTATTTTTGACCTAGAAATAGTATTTGTTTTGGGTTCAAATGAAGTCCACTGCCGTTAAGTATTTGCGGATTTTTTCCTGAGCACGTAACAGACCCATTCTTTTTCCGCTATCATTTTGTGAAGTGTCAGGGGATCGGCGGAAAATTGTTCCTCGACATTTTTGGCGTCTTGTTCAATTATGCCCGAAATAACCATATATCCTTCCGGCAAAAGCAATTGAACCAGATGCGGGCGAAGGTTTAAAAGCAAATTAGAAGTAAGATTGGCGATGATCAAGTTGCGCGGTTTATCAATGGATGCGGCATTTTTATTTAGAATGCGCAGGGATGTTTTTACATTGTTAATGGCTGCATTTTCACCGGCAATTTCTACAGCCTTTTTATCAATATCCACGCAGATAACATCCTGAGCGCCCATCTTTGCGGCAGTGATGCCGAGTATGCCAGTGCCGCAACCCACGTCCAAGACCTTCCATTCCTTGATGGAACGATCGTTCATTATGATATCTTCAATTGCTTCGATGCACATTCTTGTCGACGCGTGCTGACCGGTGCCAAAGGCCATTCCCGGGTCAATTTCAATTACAATATCTCGGCTGGAAGGCGTATACCTTTCCCATGTTGGCTTGACAATGATATTGTTGCTCACTCTTACGGGCATAAAATATTTTTTCCACTGTTCTCCCCAGTTGGGATCGCATATGATTTCAGTTGTAAACGATGGTTTTTCAAAGTCAGGAAATATTTCATCAAGACTGTCTATATATTTTTGCAAAGCAACTATTCGTTTTTCGCTGCGGTTATTCTGCGGAAAATAGACTTTGAGTGTTCCTTCAATGGACGGTTCCGGAAAGTCCGCAGCAGTGTTCTGAGGCGCCAGCGATTCCTGAAATACGCCCTGAGCGCCGGTTTCGATGAGAAAATTCCCCAACGCGTCCATAAGCTCCGGGGGAGCCGATATTTCAATTTTCAGCCATTTCCCCGTTTCTTTTTCAACCATGAATAATCCTGTTCTGATATTTTAAATAAATATATATTCTTTTATGTAATATTTCAAGTATTCTGAAAAAAATTAAAATAGAAACCGCGCCGGTTTTGCGGTAATATATTATGTAACACACAAGGTGGTTTTTAGTAGTAATAATATGTCGCAAGCAAGTTGCCGCCTGTCAGGAGGCAGATTCCATGTAACTCAGTATAATATTACGAAAAAATGTGGTAAAAAAATTTTTAGTTTTCAAAATTCTGGAGAGTGAAAAAATTATGAAAATGAAAATAGCGATATTGACGGGTGGAGGAGATTGTCCTGGTTTGAACGGAGCGATTAAATGGGTTACAAAAAGCGCTCTTGATTCTAAAATAGCGGCGAACCGTTCTGTATCTTTTGAGGTCATAGGTATTGTTGAAGGCTGGAAAGGAATAACAGACGTTGATCCCGGCGATCAGAAGAGTTGCGCCCGACACATAAAGCCTTTAGACGAAGAGATCGTTCGGGCATGGGATCGTTATGGCGGCACAAATCTGGGAACGTCCCGGACAAATCCCTTTAATCCGAAAAATGATCGTTCGGAGCGGTTGATTGATAACATCAAAAAACTCAGTATTGACGTTATTGTTGCTGTCGGCGGGGAAGATACTCTCGGCGTTGCTTATAAATTACACAAACTGGGCATCAAAACGGTAGGCATCCCCAAAACGATAGACAATGATCTCGCGGGAACAGAATATTCGCTCGGTTTTGACACGGCGGTTAATATTATTATGGAAGAAATTGATCGCTTGAGGACGACCGCCGGTTCCCACAGCCGCATTTTTGTTGTTGAAACAATGGGGCGTCACGCCGGCTGGCTTGCTCTGCGCGGCGGCGAATGCAGCGGAGCTTATATAGTTCTGATACCTGAGTATCCTTTTGATATGGAGAAGGTCTGTGAGCTTCTGCGTGAAAGAAAGGGCAGGGAAATAAATTATTCCATTATCGTGGTTGCAGAAGGGGCTAAGCTTTTGGGACGACAGGAATTTTTGAAAGACAGCCATGTTGATGATTTCGGACATGTTTCGGTAGGCGGGATCGCCAATTATGTTGCCAGTGAGATTGAAAAGAAAACCGGTTTGGAATCGCGTCATATTATCTTGAGTCATCTTCAGCGTGGTGGAACACCGTCTGCCCATGACCGCCTGATGGCCAGATGGTTTGGCATTGCAGCGGTTGATATGATTGTCAAAGGTGATTTCGGTAGCATGGTGAGTTTGGAGCAGGGAGAAATTGCCACTGCTCCACTTGCGGGGATTATCCATAAATTAAAACTGGTTGACATAGAAAAATATTACGATACCGAAAGGTACAACGGCAGAAGAACCATATTTTGAAAAATGATCCAATAGTCATCATGGAATCGATTTGTCATTTGTAATAATTATCTGTTTATAATAAAGGGTTAAGCTCTTATACCAAATCACATTCAAACTTGATGATCACTTTGACACACAATGGTTATTAATTAATTACTCCCATGATTATTGACAGCAATAACCTTTCTTGAGTTTTGCCTGTCTTCGTGATAACTTTCAACAATATAAATAAGTTTTCATCAAAGCAATTATATTGCGGTAGAAAGGAAAATCTTGAAATATTACCCGGTTTTCTTGGATATTAAAGACAAAAAATGTGTCATTGTCGGCGGCGGTGAAGTTGCCGCTAGAAAGGCCGACAGGCTCCTTGATTGCGGAGCTAAAGTTTTTGTAATCAGCCCCCAATTGGCGCAGGAGCTTGCCGCGCTGAAAGAAAAAAATGTTATTTGTCATATTGCCGCCCAATACTCAGGCGATTTAATTAACGGAGCCGCTTTGATTATCGGGGCGACTGATGATGAAAAAACCAATGCGATGATATCTCTTGATGCCCGCAGCAAAGGCATACCGGTAAATATTGTTGACGATCCGCAAAAATGCGATTTTATTTTGCCCTCAGTGGTGCAAAGAGGCGATCTGGCGATGGCAATAAGCACCGGTGGGAAAAGTCCCGCTCTTGCCCGCCATCTAAGAGAAGAATTGGAATCCAGATATGGTGAGGAATATGAAATACTTCTCACCATTCTGGGGAACTTGCGCGTCAAAATGGCAAAAAACGTGGGGGTTGGAAAAGATTGGTTCAAATCTTTATTAGCGGCCGGCATACTGGATTTTATTAAGAAGAAGGACACAAAAAAATTGAAAGAGATTGTACAAAAAATTACCGGAGAGGAAATAGAAATTGATTTTAATTAATCTGGAACTAATTTCATTCAAGATTGCCTTTATCCTCTGCGCTGTAAGCATAGCAGGTTATTTGCTTTCTCTCCTTATTAAAAAAATAAAGTTTGCCAAAATCTCCACATGGATTCTGGCCGCCGCCTTCAGTTTTTTAACGATTAATTTATTGTTTGTGGTCATAAATTCTGGGGGGCTTATTAATTTCGGTTCGCGTGATTTTCTTTCTCTTTGCGCCTGGTCGGTAAGCGGAGTTTATCTTGTCCTGCAATTTAAAACCAAAACAAGATCACTAGGCGCTTTCATTTCTCCTTTTATTCTGTTGTTCATGATAGCCGCCGCCGGACAAGAAACAGGCAAAATCCTGCTGCCTGCAAATTTGCAAAGTTGGCTGACTGCTGTGCACATGTTTTTAACAATTACAGGGGAAGCTTTATTTATACTTGCATCATGTGCCGGAGCCATGTTCATAATTCAAAACGGTTTGCTGAAAAATAAAAAATTAAGCAAGATGAGCAGGCTGTTGCCGTCACTCGATGACCTTGACAGAATTAATCACATTTGTCTGCTGTGGGGTTTCCCTGTTTTATCAGTTGGGGTTTTGGCCGGGATGGTATTTGCGGAGTTCAGCTGGAGAGCAGGATGGCTGACGGATCCGAAAATTATCTGGACTTTTGCCTGTTGGATTATCTATGGATCTCTTCTGCATCAGCGTATTGCCATTGGCTGGAGGGGTTATCGGATGGCTTTAGTTTCTTTTGCCGCTTTTATTCTTCTTTTATTATCCTATGGAAGTGTAAGATTTTGTTTTTCAACTTTGCATAACTTTATTTAAAATATGATTGTATTAGTAGGATTAAATCATAAAACAGCGTCCATTGCTGTCCGGGAAAAAATATTTGCCGGTTGTCAAGACGAAAAAGACCTGCTTGCCCGCCTGCGGTCATTAAACGGTGTGGGGGAAGTTCTGTATCTTTCCACATGTAACCGCATTGAAATTATTGCCAGCGTCGAAGAGCATGAGGAGGTCATCGAGGACTTAAGTGATTTTCTGGCGAGTAGCGGCTCTCTGACTGCGGCGGAAGGGGCAAGCTGTTTTTACGAATATCGTGATGAAGAAGCGGTGCGTCATATTTTTCGCGTGGCATCAAGCCTTGATTCTATGGTCATGGGCGAGACTCAAATTCTCGGGCAGGTGAAAGATGCTTATCGCCAGGCGCTGGCGCAATACTCGACCGGTGTTGTTTTGAATCGTTTGATGCATTGTTCCTTTCGCGCGGCCAAACGCGTACGGACGGAAACAGCTATCGCAGTCAATCCGGTATCTGTTAGTTTTGCCGGGGTGGAACTGGCCAAAAAAATATTCGGAACGCTGGGTGGCAAGAAGATTTTATTAATTGGGGCCGGGGAAATGGCCGAATTGACAGGAATGCATTTGATCAGCAACGGCGCACAATCGTTAATAGTCGCCAACAGATCGCTTGCGCAGGCCTCGCTTCTGGCGGAAAAATTTCATGGAGAAGCGGTATCACTGGACGCACTGGAGGCAAAACTTATAGAGGCGGATATTGTCATCAGTTCCACAGGAGCTCACGACTTTATAGTTACTGCGGATATGCTCAAAAGAATTCATCATCAGCGTAAAAACCGTCTGCTGTTTCTGATTGATATAGCCGTGCCCCGCGACATTGAACCGGAGGCAAGTTCTCTGGAAAACGTTTATCTTTACAATATTGACAACCTTCAGGATATTGTTGATGAAAATATGAATGTTCGCAGGAAGGAAGCTATAAAAGCCGAAATGATTGTGGAAGAAGAAGTGGAAAGATATATTAACTGGCAGAAAGAGCTGGAATCCGTGCCGACAATAGTATCCCTGCGCAACAAGGCTAAAGAAATTGTAAGGACGGAGATGGATAAAGCCGCAGGCTGGATGCAAAACCTTAACAAAGATGATCAGGGGAAAATAGATAATCTGGTTAATTCTATCGTGAACAAGATATTGCATTCTCCTGTTGCGGTTTTAAAAGAAGAAAGTTCCGAATTCAGTTCCCGCGATATTGTGGCGGCGGTGCGGCGGCTTTTCCGCTTGGATGGATAGAAAAGGTAAAATGTCAATGAAAAATAATATTTCAAAGGAACGTTGCCCAAATATCCTTTCGCTTTCAATGGCCGCTCAAATTGATATTGGGGGAAAAAACAATCTTCCCATTCATTAATAGATGATGGGTATGGGTTTATTAGTGAGTAACAAAGTAAAATTAAATCAGGATTTGTATGAATTTGAAAATAGGAACACGCGGAAGCAAACTGGCATTGATGCAGACAAATTTTGTCGCCCAAATAATTATGAAAATAATGCCGGAAGCAAGCATTGAAATTTGTGTTATCAAGACCAGTGGCGATATTATGCAGGACGTATCCTTGCTCAAAATCGGCGGTCAGGGAGTTTTCGTCAAGGAAATCGAAGATGCCCTGCTTTCGGGGAAAATTGATCTGGCAGTTCACAGCATGAAGGATGTTCCGGGGGAAACGCCAGATGAGCTGATATTCGCAGCGATTCTGCCGCGCGAAGATATTCGCGATGTTTTGGTATCACGCGACAATATTAAACTGGAGTTTATGCCCAAAGGGGCGAAAATCGGCACCAGCTCTCAAAGACGAGGTGCGCAGATTAAAGCGATATTGCCCGATGTTAATATTGTTCCGCTACGGGGTAATATTGATACTAGATTGAAAAAGATAGAAACGGAAAATCTTACAGGTGTAATACTTGCGGCGGCAGGCATGAAGAGAATGGGATTAGCCGAGAGAATTACGCAATTTCTGCCGGTGGAAACGATGCTTCCGGCAGTCGGCCAGGGCGCGCTGGGTTTGCAGACTCGCAAGATGGATATTGATCTGGCAAAGGCTTGTGCCGCATTGAATGATGCTACAACCGCTGTGGAAGTTACCGCCGAGCGTTTTTTTCTGCAGGCGCTGGGAGGAGGATGCCGTCTGCCGATTGCTGCGTTGGGCAAACTCGATGGTCAGCGGCTTTCGCTGGAAGGCATGATTGCCGCGCCGAATGGAACCACTGTGATTCGTGATAAAATAAACGGCGCTAAAGAAGAGGCCAAAGAATTGGGAGAGAAGCTAGCGGAAATAATTCTGGACAAGGGTGGCAAAGGACTTTTGGATCTAATGTGCTGATTATATGAATAAAAAAACGAAAAAAGGGAAGGTTTATATCATTGGTGCCGGGCCGGGCGATGCGGGACTGATTACGCTCAAAGGCATTGAATGTCTCGGCATAGCCGAAGTCGTCATTTATGATTATCTTGTCAATAAAGATTTATTAAAATACGCCCGGGATGACGCTAGCTTTATTTACGCCGGGAAACAGGGCGGCGCTCATACTTTATCGCAGTGGCAAATTAACGACCTTCTGGTAAAAGAAGCAAAGGCCGGTAATACCGTCGCACGCCTTAAAGGAGGCGATCCTTTTATTTTCGGCCGCGGCGGGGAAGAGGCGGAAAAACTTGCCGCCAGCGATATTCTCTTTGAAGTTGTCCCCGGCATCACCTCCGCTATCGCTGTTCCCGCTTATGCCGGCATTCCGCTCACTCATCGAGGTTTGACTTCCACGGTTGCGTTTGTCACAGGCCATGAGGACCCGACCAAAGAAAAAAGCGATATTGACTGGTCGGCGCTGGCCAGTATCGGAACGCTGGTTTTTCTCATGGGTGTAAAAAATATAGAAAAAATTGCGAAGGAATTGACAGACAATGGCAAGCCTTCGAAAACACCTGCCGCGCTGATTCGCTGGGGCACAACAACGCGTCAGGAAATTCTTACAAGTACTTTGGCCAATATTTCCATGCTCGCAAAAGAGTTAAAGTTTGCGCCTCCGGCAATTCTTGTTGTCGGCAAGGTAGTTGATTTGCGTGAAACGCTAAATTGGTTTGATGTAAAACCGCTTTTTGGCAAAAATATCGTAATCACACGTCCGGAAAAGCAGGCCGATGATCTGGCGCAACTGCTGATTAAAGAAGGGGCTAATCCTATTCATTTTCCCACAATTAAAATTGTTCCTCCGCCGGATTGGCGCTGTCTTGATAATGCGATAAAAAAGATGGAAGATTACGACTGGCTGATATTCACCAGCGCCAATGGCGTTTCGTTCTTTTTTGAACGGCTGTTTGCGAAAGCCAAAGATATCCGCAATCTGAAAGGTATAAAGATTTGCTGTATAGGTCCGGCAACAGAACAGCAGGTGCAGAGCAAAGGAATCAGGGTTGATCTTATTCCAGAAAAATTTATTTCCGAAGGGATTCTTGAATCCTTCTCCGGTATAAATTTACGGGGGAAGAAGATACTTATCGCCAGAGCGGCCAAGGCGCGTGAAGTTCTTCCCGAAGGTTTGAAAAAACTTGGCGCTCAGGTTGATGTTGTTACCGCCTACGTTACAGTTAATTCGGGGAAGAAGAAAAGCGATTTGAAAGCACTATTCAAAGAAAATCAGGTGGACGTGATTACCTTTACCAGTTCTTCTATAGTGAATAACTTCGTGAAAATTATGGGACGAAATTTTTCATTGCCCAAAGGCGTCAAAATTGCCTGCATCGGGCCTGTCACCGCGGCCGCGGCAAAGAAAGTCGGATTATCAGTCCATATCCATCAGGAAGAATATACAATGGAAGGGCTGGTTCAGGCATTAATCGATTACTTTGGGGAAAAACCCGTGGCAAGAAAACGAGGTAAAAACAAATGATTGGCATTTCCAAATTATATTGCGGAGCGGTGGAACCATCCGATGTGCTCCGCTACAACAGGCAATCCGGACAATTGCCTTCGCATTTGCTTCAGTTTTCGTCGGATAAAAAACCTGTTGTCGTCTGGAATATGACGCGCCGCTGCAATTTAAAATGCATTCACTGCTATTCTAATTCCGCAGACATTGATTATCCCGACGAATTAACCACAAAAGAAGGCAAAAAGCTCATTGATGATCTGGCACAATTCGGTTCTCCGGTGATTCTCTTTTCCGGCGGCGAGCCGCTGCTACGTAAAGATTTGCTGGAACTAGCGCAATACGCGACAGACAAAGGAATGCGGGTGGTTATTTCCACCAACGGCACACTTATCACCAAAGAGCTTGCGGCCAAACTCCAAAAGATCGGCCTTTCCTATGTTGGCGTGAGTCTCGACGGTCTCGAAAAAACACATGACCGTTTCCGGGGCAAGAAGGGCGCTTTTGCCGCAGCCATCGAAGGAATCCGGAACTGCCGCGATGCGGGAATCAAAGTCGGCATCCGTTTTACGGTCAACAAGCAAAATCTCACCGATGTGCCAGCCATGTTTGATTTACTCCGAAAAGAAAAAATTGAAAGGCTGTGTTTCTATCATCTTGTTTACACCGGCCGCGGCTCCAAACTGCGGGAGGAGGATTTGACCCATGAAGAAACACGCAGTTTGATTGATTTGATAGCCGTTCGAACCAAAAAGATGTTTGATGGCGGCCTGTTTCCGGAAATTCTTACGGTGGATAATCACGCCGACGGCCCGTATCTGTATCTGAAAATGAAAAAAGAAAATCCTAAACGCGCCAAAGAAATTCTGGAACTTCTGGATATGAACGAGGGTAACAGTTCCGGCCACGGTATCGGTTGTGTTAGCTGGAACGGAGAAGTTTATCCCGACCAGTTCTGGCGCGATCAACCGCTGGGTAATGTGCGTCAGAAAACATTCGGAGATATCTGGACGGATGAAAAAAACGAGTTATTGATGAAATTAAAAGATAAAAAGAAGCACGTTCACGGCCGATGCGCTGGATGCGTGTGGCTGAACATTTGCGGCGGCAATTTTCGTGCCCGGGCGGAATCGGCAGGAGATCTCTGGGGGCCTGATCCCGCCTGCTATTTGACGGATGAAGAAATAAGCAAAAGGGAGGATTAAAAAATGCAATTTCCGGAATATCGTGTTCGCAGGTTGAGAAAGAATGAAAACTTCCGGCGTTTGATACGTGAAACAAGTTTAAGTGTTGACGATCTGGTTTATCCGCTTTTCGCGGTGCCCGGGAAAAATTTCAAAAAACCGATTTCATCCATGCCCGGTCAATTTCAACTATCCGTTGATAATATTGCCAAGGAAGTGCGGGAAGCGCGTGAGCTGGGAATACCTGCTGTCTTGCTCTTTGGCATTCCGGCAAAGAAAGATGAGATGGCCACGGGTGCGTTTGCCAAAGACGGCATTGTACAGCAGACCGTAAAGCGAATTAAAAATGAATCGCCGGATATCCTGGTGATTACCGATGTCTGTCTGTGTGAATACACCAGCCACGGACATTGCGGCATACTGAAAAAAGACAGTGTGCAAAACGACACGACGCTGGAAGTTCTGGCGGAAACGGCTGTTTCACAAGTGCGCGCCGGAGCCGATATGGTGGCGCCGTCGGCAATGATGGACGGGCAGGTAGCGGCAATCCGCGAGGCGCTTGACGAAAATGTTTTTGAGGATATACCCATCATGGCTTACGCGGCAAAATACGCCTCGTCTTTTTATGGACCTTTCCGTGAGGCAGCCGAAAGCACGCCGCAATTCGGCGATAGAAAAGCTTATCAAATGGATCCGGCCAATGCCGACGAAGCAATAAGGGAAATGTCGCTGGATGTTGGTGAAGGCGCGGATATCATCATGGTGAAACCAGCGCTGGCTTATCTGGATATTATTTGCCGCGCGAAACAGGAATTTGATTTGCCTGTCGCGGCGTACAATGTCAGCGGTGAATATTCGATGATTAAAGCCGCTGCTCAGATGGGCTGGCTGGATGAAGAAAAAGCCATGATGGAATCGCTGACGGCCATCAAACGCGCCGGCGCGGATATTATCATCACCTATTTCGCTTTACAGATAGCAAAACTGCTGAATAAATAAAATGTAACTATTATGACGATTGCCCTTGATAATGAAGTCCGCATGATCGCATGGGAAGTGACGCGCAGCTGCAATTTAAACTGCACTCATTGTCGGGCAGCGGCAAGTTACGGACCTTATCCGGGTGAGCTTTCCACTAAGAAATGCTTTCAACTTATTGATGAAATTGCCGCCGTATCCTCGCCGGTGATTATTCTTACCGGCGGTGAGCCGCTTCTACGGCCGGATATTTTCGGAATTGCCTCCTATGGAACAACCAAAGGGTTGCGCATGGTCCTGGCGACTAATGGCACTTTAGTTACTCCGGCTGTCGTAAAGAAAATGATTCAAAGCGGAATTAAAAGAGTCAGCATCAGCATTGACGGCAAGGATGCGCAAAGCCATGACGTGTTTCGTCAGGAGAAAGGCGCATTTGCCGCAGCGATAGCTGGAATTGCCGCGCTCAAAGATACCGGAATGGAATTTCAAATCAACACGACAATCACAACAGCCAATCTCAATCAAATTAAAGATATTCTGGAATTAGCTAAAAAACTGGGAGCGGTGGCACATCATATTTTTTTGCTTGTGCCCACTGGCCGGGGAAAAGAACTTGCCAGTCAGGCAATAACAGCCGCTGATTATGAAGATACGTTGCTATGGTTTCATCAGGAAAGCATGAGTTGTGAAATTCAACTCAAAGCCACCTGCGCGCCGCATTATTTCCGCATTATGCATCAGAATAAGATCATGGGTGTGGAGCCTAATAAAAAAGCGGGAAGCCACTTTCATGAATCCGCAAGGGGTTGCTTGGGCGGCATAACGTTTTGTTTTATTTCCCATGTTGGCCAGGTGCAACCCTGCGGCTATCTGGAACTGAATTGCGGCAATGTGCAAAAACAGAGCTTTGCCGATATATGGGAAAACTCTGAAGTTTTTAACATTTTGCGCGATAACAGCGGGTATGGCGGCAAATGCGGCCGCTGTGAGTTTATCAATGTTTGCGGCGGCTGCCGGGCGCGTGCGTATGAAGCGACAGGAGATTATCTCGCTGAAGAACCGTTGTGTCTATATCAGCCTAAAGATGGTAAAATATATATCATGGACGAAATTGATAAAAAGATATTAAATATTCTACAAAAGGAATTTCCGCTGGAAGATGAGCCTTTCTTGATTGTCGGCAAGCACTGCGGAATCAGTGAGGATGAGACTATCCGCCGCATCCGGAAGATGAAAGACAAAGGCATCATACGCCGCATTGGAGCGGTGTTTGACGGAGCAAAACTGGGCCGGGTCAGCACTCTTTGCGCCGCGCGTGTGTCGGAAGGAAAAATAGATAACTTCGTTGCGGTCGTGAACGCCAATAAAAATGTCACGCATAATTACCGGCGCGATAATGAATACAATATCTGGTTTACAGTCAGCGCCGCGAATGCCAAAGAGTTAGAGAAGTTTCTAAAAGATGTAAAAGAAAAAACCGGCGTGACAGATATCCTGGACATGCGGACGTTACGAACTTTTAAGATTAACGCGTCTTTTGATTTATGAGAGGCCGGCACGTATTTGTTTGACTGCCTTTGTCGACAACAAATCCCGGCGTATGCCTGGGTAGGCATCCTCAACGTATTATAACATAAACATTTAATATTTAATAAAAGTGATGACTTATGACAGAAAAAAACAAAACACCACTGGTAGCTATTGTTGACGGCAGTAATTATATTTATCGGGCTTTCTATGCGATACCTCTTTTGACAAACTCAAAAGGTTTCCCCACCAACGCCATTTACGGCTTTACTAACATGCTGATGAAACTATTGCGCGATCTCACACCGGATTACATTGTGGTGGCGTTTGATCTCAGAGGGCCGACAACTCGTCATGGTGAATTCGAAGATTATAAAGCGACGCGAAAACCTATGCCGGACGACCTGATTCCGCAGATTCCGTTTATCAAGGATATTGTCCGCGGCTTTTCTATTTGCGTTATGGAAAAACAGGGTGTCGAAGCAGATGATTTGATTGGGACGCTTACGTTTCAGGTGAGTGAAAAAGGATGGCGCACGGCTATCATCTCCGGCGACAAGGATTTAATGCAAATGATTAACGATCAGGTTACGATGGTCGATACGATGAAAGATAAAACCTATGATGTGGCGGCTGTGAAAGAAAAATTCGGAGTGGGACCGGACAAGGTTGTGGAGATTCTGGGATTGATGGGCGATACATCCGATAACATTCCTGGAGTGCCGGGAATCGGCCCGAAGACGGCGCAGAGGCTTATCGAAGAATATGGTTCGGTGGAATCGGTCATTGAAAATGCGGCGAACCTGCGCAATGTGAAATTACGCGATAGTTTTCAACAGTACGCCGAACAGGCCAGGCTTAGTCGCCAGCTGGCGTTGATTCGCAAAAATATTGATATCGAATTTGATCTGCAAGACGCTGCGCGCAAAGAGCCAGATAAGGAATGTCTTGCCAAGCTCTTCAGCGAATTTGAATTTTCTTCGCTTTTACAGCAAATTAAAACAAACACCGCCAGGCCGGTTAAAGAGTGCAAAGTTGTCTCGGGCAGCATAGCGCTATCTCGACTGATCGCAAAGCTACAAGGCAGCGCAAAAATCGCATGCGAAATTGTCTGGGAGAAAACTCCCCCGCCAGAATTAATCGGCGTGGCTTTGAGCACAGGCGACGACGTGTTTTATCTGCCACTTGGGCATACCAACGCCAAAGAGCAGTTGTCTTCAAAAGAAGTATTTGCCACGCTTGCGCCAGTCTTGGGCAGTGCCAGAATAAAAAAATATGTTTATAATCTCAAAACAGCGCTTGTAGCTCTTGCGAACCTTGAAGTGCGGTCAGGTGAAGACTTGCACTTGGCTGCCTATCTACTTAATCCTGCCAGGCACTCCTATGAACTCGATGAAATTGCCTGGGAATATCTCCATGAGCGCATTCCAGCGCAAAACGATGTGGCTGGAGGAAAAGGCAAAACTTATTCTCTGGCTTTAGTGCCTGTCGATAAGATGGCCGCCCACGAGGGGCAGCGAGCCGACGCCATTTTTACTCTTGCCCCGGTTCTACAGGGAAAAATTGAAGAGGGAGGAGCCCTCTCGCTTTATCGAGATGTGGAAATGCCGCTTTTGTATGTTCTTGCCGATATGGAGAAAAAGGGCGTACTGGTGGACATCTCTCTTTTAAAGCAAATGTCGACGGAGTTGAGACAATTGCTGTCTCTATCCGAAGAAAAGATTCATCGCCTTGCTGGTGAAAAATTTAATATAAATTCGCCCAAACAAATGCAGACGATTCTGTTTGAAAAACTCAAACTGCCTGCCGGGAAGAAAACAAAAGAGGGATATTCAACAAATGTCGATGTTTTAACTGAACTCGCCCACGGCCATGAACTGCCCGCGGAGATTCTGGCTTACCGTTCTTTATCCAAACTCAAGTCAACTTATGTGGATGCGCTGCCTGCCTTAATTAATCCGCAAACCGGCAGAATTCACACATCCTACAACCAGACAGTAACAGCCACAGGCAGACTATCCAGTAGCAATCCCAACTTGCAGAATATTCCAATTCGGACGCTGGAAGGAAAGAGAATCCGTCAGGCCTTCATCGCCGCGCCCGGCTGTCTTTTGATCTCCGCTGATTATTCACAGATAGAGCTTCGAGTGCTGGCGCATCTGTCGGAAGATGAAGCGCTGCTTGAAGCCTTTTCCTCAGATGAGGATATTCACAGCCGCACGGCTTCGGATGTTTTTGGAGTTTTTCCGCAAATGGTTAATGCCGATATGCGCCGTCAGGCCAAAGTCATAAACTTCGGCATTCTATACGGGATGAGCGCTTTCGGTCTGGCAAAGGAACTTGGCGTTTCCATGAAAATGGCCCAGGAATACATTGATGGATATTTTGAGCGCTATAAAAAGGTGCGCATTTATCTTGATGGAATTCTGGAAGGCGCGATCCGCGATGGTTTCGTCTGCACACTGCTTAATCGCCGGCGCTATCTGCCGGAATTGAAAAGCAAGATTCCCTCCGTGCGCCAATTTGCCGAACGAATGGCGATAAATACTCCTATTCAGGGCACTGCCGCTGATTTGATCAAAGTGGCGATGGTAAACATCGATCACCTGCTGACGAAAAAGAATCTTGCCGCCCGGTTGATCATGCAAGTGCATGATGAACTGGTTTTAGAAGCGCCGGTAAAAGAAAAAGAAGCAGTCATGCAACTTGTCAAAAAGGAAATGGAAGAGGTCATAAAACTGAAAGTGCCATTGAAGGTGGAGATTGCGTCAGGAAACAACTGGGACGAAGCCCATTGAGCGCTACCAAGCCGTCTTCATGTGGCTACCTTTGTCGGCGTCGTCGTCCTCAGTGTATTGTCATATACGCCTCCGGAGCCTCCTCCTCGCCGCCTCGGTATCCATTTGAATACGGTTTGCTATAATAATATTGCTGAATTGATATTTCAAGAACTTTTGAAATTATGAAAACACTTTCTGATGATGTAGGAGTTGTATCATCTATCAGGGCGTAACTGCTTTTCTGCCCAGTTCAAAAGCCTGTTTTCTGATTGTTTCGTCTTTGATGATATCTCCTTTTTCTCCGGCTGAGGCCATGACAGCT
This sequence comes from uncultured delta proteobacterium, assembly GCA_963811325.1. Taxonomy (GTDB): domain Bacteria; phylum Desulfobacterota; class Syntrophia; order Syntrophales; family Smithellaceae; genus Smithella. The sequence continues at coordinate 2,409,216 of CAWEQT010000001.1, read as the reverse complement.
CCTAGCCAGTGCATTTTTGTCATTTCCACCGTTGATTTAAAGCTGTGCACGATAGGGTCAGCCGTGTGCACATTTGGATCTCCGCAAACTGTAATGACGCCGATGCGTTTACCTTTCATTTTGGGATAGTAAGCTTTCTGCCAGTTCCAGTTGGCATCAAACAGGGCGCACCACCTGTCCAGATAGGCTTTCATCTGTGCGGTCATAGACCAGAAGTAAACCGGCACGCTGTGGATTATAGCGTCCGCTTCCAGTATCTTCTTGTGGATTTCAGGCATATCGTCATTAATGACACAAAGACCGGTTTCGTTGCACTTCCTGCAGTCTTTGCAACCGGAGATTTTCTTTTTGTCTAGGACAATTTTTTCCACTTTCGCGCCCGCCTTTTCGGCGCCTGCCAGAGCGTCGTCAAGGAGAATATCGCTGTTGCCTCCGACCCGCGGACTTCCCATAATGCCTAATACTTTCATATTAATCCTCCTGATCAATCTGCATTATATAAATCTAATGGCATTGGTTAATGTTTGTCAATTTAGTAACTCTTTCGGCATAATTTGTAAATAATAAAAATATTGAAGAAGTCTGAGATTAAATATGCTAGAAATATAAAATATTGAATGACAGGGTAATAACGGAAAATGACATTGCCGGATAAATTCAGGCAATGAAAAAAATGGTGTATATTTTAACAAAGGAGGATTTATGAAAACATTAAGATTGGCATTATCTGCGGCCATCATGTTTTGCTTTGTCTCATCTCTTTGTTATGCCCAGGATATAAACAGAAAAGGATCATGCAGGGCTGATATTAAGAAATTCTGCAAGGATATCAAACCAGATCATGGACAGATAGCACAATGTATAAAGCGGCATGAAACTGAATTATCGTCCGCCTGTGAATATTATATTGATACAGAAAAAGAAAAGGCACAGGATTTTATCAAAGCCTGCAAACCGGACGCGGGAATATTTTGTAAAGATATGAAACCGGGTCATGGACGGATTGCAAGGTGTCTAAAACAGCATCGGGCAGAACTGTCAGCAGATTGCGGCGGATTTTTTAAAAAGTAAATTAATAGTAAACAGTCAATGATGAAGATCTCAAAAACGAAGAAATATTATCGCGTCCGCCGCTGCGGACTTAAGTGACATCGTAAGAAAAAACAATATGAGCAAGTCATATCATTTATTCAAGTATAACCTCCGCGAGGACGATGATTTTACCATCATTGCTCATCGTGGGGCATCGGCTTATTATCCCGAAAACACTCTTCCCTCGTTTGAAGGGGCTATTGCCATGGGCGCGGATATGGTCGAGCTTGACGTGCGGCTTACATCGGATAAAGAGGTTGTTATATTTCATGACGAAAATATTTCACGCTGCACTGATAGCAGGGGAAGAATTGCCGATCATACCCTTGCTTCATTAAAAAAACTGGATGCGGGAAGCTGGTTTGATAAAAATTTTACAAACACAAGAATACCAACTCTGGCTGAGGTTTTGGGCATTTGCAAAAAGAAAATTGCGGTAAATATTGAAATCAAAGAAGAAGCGGTTAGCAAAATGTTTTTCGGAGGCATTGAGGAAAAATGTCTGAAAATTGTCGAACAAAGCGGTATGCGGGAACATGTCGTGTTTTCCAGTTTTGATCCACGTGCCCTCATGCATTTAAAGCAGATAGACAACACCGCGACTGTCGCCGTGTTGTTTGAAAAAAAACTTTATGGCTCTAAATTGCCTTCGAATATAATGGAATTAGTGGGAGCTGATGCCTTTAACTGTTCCAGCAAAGAGCTTAACAAAAAATGGATTGTAAATACTAAATTAAATAATATTCCTGTAAATATTTACACTGTCAATGACACAAAAAATATGAAAAGATTTTTAAAAATGGGTGTGAGTGGGATTTTTACCAATAATCCGGACATATTGAAAAGAGTGGCGGCGGATGTAAAACTAAAAACAGGAAAATGAAGACGAAAAGCAATGAAGATATCGAACAATTTGATAAATATTATTGAAACAGCGCTTGATACCTTGATTAAGGCATCGGAGACGGACTTACGTCTGCATGGGCTTGAGAACGTGCCTGATCAGCCTGTTTTGTATGTCATTAATCACTTTACGCGCATAGAAACAATTTTAATGCCGTATATCATCAAAAAAAACATGAAAAAATATCCCATTTCTCTGGCAGACAAATCTTTTTTCAGCGGCAAAATGGGAGAAATTATGGATAATGTGGGTGCCATTTCCACTGCCGATCCAAACAGGGATAAAATTTTTATCAATGCGCTTCTTACGGACAGTCATCCGGTTATTATTTTCCCGGAAGGCCAGATAATAAAGGATAAGAAGATTATCGAGAAAAGCAAGTATATTGTTTACAATTCGGGTATCAGAAGGCCGCCCCATTCCGGAGCGGCGCAGATCACTTTGCTGACCCAGTTTATGCGTGAAAAATTGCGAACATTCCACTTGCGGGGCGATAATTCATCAATTGCCAGGATGGCGGCACATTTCGGTTTTGATCCCGCGGATATAGAAAACATTATAAATAAGGAAACTTATATTGTTCCGGTAAATATCACCTATTATCCTGTCCGTGCGCAGGAGAACGAACTCAGCAAACTTGCCAACAGATTTATCAACAATATTTCAACTCGTTTTCAGGAGGAGTTGGAAGTTGAGGGTAACATGATATTGGGCCGGGTGGATATTGATATTAATTTCGGTAAGCCGATACTGGTAAAAAATTATATCACTCCCAGCAAAGAGCTGAATAAGATGCTGGCTGACGATAATCCTTATCTGGATAACGGTAATTTTAAAAAGTTCATTCCATTCAGGAAAATATGCGTCAACATGGTTTATGATTATATGAATGCCATATACGGCATGACGACCATTAATCATGACCATCTGTTTTCTTATGTTCTGACGAAATACTGGAAAAACAGTTTCACTGAAGACGACTTTAAAAATCGCGTTTTTCTCACCATCGAATATTTGCGTGGAATCGGCTTGTCCAGCTGTCACACATCTTTTTACAAAAAGCAGTTTTATCTTCTTACAGATGATTATCATGAAAAATACGAAAATTTTGTAAAGGAGGCCGTATCCAACAACTTCATTACTTTGAAGGACGGTATAATCATTAAAAATAGAGCGCGATTCAGCAGGAAGTCCGATTTTCATACTATCAGGAGAGATAATATCATTGAAGTTCTCAGAAATGAAATAGAGCCTCTCCGGGGTCTCACCAGGACAATGGATTGGCTGATGTTCCTTCCCGGATTTTTTATCAGATGGAAGATAAGGGATCTCTTTGTCAAGCTGGATAAGAATCTTTTCGATAAGGATTATCAGCAGTATTACATAAAAGACGAGAGCAAACCTAAAAATATCGGAGAGCCTTTCTTTTTGAAGCGTTTTTTTAGCAGAAAGGGAATTATTCTTATTCACGGATATATGGCGGCACCGGAAGAAGTCAGACCGCTGGCAGATTATCTTTATAAGAATGGTTATAATGTTTACGGCGTCCGGTTGCGGGGACACGGCACAGCTCCTGAGGACCTCGCAATACGAAATTGGGGAAAATGGTACGATTCCGCAAGCCGCGCCTATATTATCATGAAGAACAGCGTTAAAACATTTTCCATTGCCGGCTTTTCCATGGGCGGCGGGATTGCCTTGTTACAGGCAGCCAACAAGCCCGGCAGGTTTGCCGGGGTTATATCAATCAACACCCCTCTCAAACTAATGAGCATCGCTTCCAAGTTTTCGCCTGTTATTGTTGCGTGGAATAAATTACTCACGAAAATTAAAATAGATAAATGGAAAATGGAATTCGTCAAAAATGATCCGGAGTATCCGCAGATAAACTATGTCCGAAATCCCGTGAGCGGGGGATATGAACTGGAGAAGCTGATGAGAATTGTTGAAAATCGTCTGGGGAAAGTGACGGATCCGGCGCTTATCATACAGGCTTCAGGCGACCCCGTAGTGGATTCGGTAAGCGGACAGGAAATATTTGAAAAGCTTGGCACAAAGGAAAAGCAGCTTTCCTGGGTTTTTGCCAATCACCACGGTATATTGCGGGGGAAAGAAGCGGATGAAGTAAACGCGATGGTTTTGACGTTTTTAGAGAAGTTACGTTCCAACAAATAATTAATACAAAGTTGCCTGGGGTCTCGTTGCCTCGATATCATCTCTGATTTAGAAATGGTATAATTGATCAAGTATTCTCTAGTCGAAAAGACTTTTATCGCGGCGATACCAGTAATCAGGCAGAACGCGGTACATGAATCTGGATAGAGGGTCTATATATTCTTTCGTTCTTTTATCAAATTGACAGGCATGAATTATCATATCTTTTATGGCGTTTTTGTCGCCAGCCTCATTAAATATCCTGTATGCGCAGGAAAATAGCGGGCTATACATATTCTTCTTTTCCAGATATTTATGAACATTTCTGACTGTATTGGGACCTTCGGGAGTTCCGTCAATCTTTTCTAGAACGCGCAAGTTGGTTTCGATGGGATTACCGGTATATAGTTCATAAAAATATTTCCCGTAACGGTAATTTTTACTTGCCAGTGATGAAACAGTTACGTACATGTCGCCCACGCCTGCCTGACTGTGAAAAGCCTGAAAACTTCCTCCTAAAAGACGGGATAATGAACGAATTTCCACGCCGGAACGGGCAAATATGGTGCCGGGGATTGAATCGCCCAGTTGCAGAGAATCTGCCATGCCCTTGATATTCGCCACAATATTTTTTAAAGCGCCGCAGGCCTCCACTCCGACAATGTCAAAATTATAATATGAATTTATTTCCTTGCGGTTAAATTTAAGTAAATCTTCCCTGATAATATTGGCAATGCGTTTCTTACCGGCGACTGTCAGGCAAACAGGATTGCCCAGCGCAATATCCATATCAAAAAACGGTCCACCGATGCATCCAAGCTGATACTTATGTTTTAAATTGTATAAATTATTGTTGATAAGTTGTGAAGGTGTTATCAATTCTTTAGAAATTTCATCGGAAATCAAGCCTTTTATCGGGGAAATAAGGCAGGTATCGCCTGCCTTTTTATCAATCATTGGTTTGAGATAATTAAGAAATTCCGGCAGGCGGTTCATTGTTATGGTCAGTATAATAAAATCGTTATTTTCGACGATATGTTCCAGATCGTTTGTAGCTTGAACGTTGAGCGACAAGCGGGGAACGTTTTCCATCCCTCCCAAACGTTTAGCTAAATCCTCTGTTAAGTGCAGAGGGTTTAAATGATCTCTGTTTATCGCCTTACAAACTTCCGAATCATGGTAGTAAATAGCCACCCGTTTGTTGTCACGACCAAATTTATACGCAAAAGAAGTGCCTAATCGGCCAGGACCAATAATGGCCACTCTTGTTCTATCTAAATTAGGAGTTATCATGACTTATAATCTTTACCATAATCTTCAAACTATTCTAGAAAATAATATGTCCGATTATCAAACTTTAATAGCTTTTTTCTGAAAAAAATTAAACCAAATTTATTAATAAACAAATTCTTTTTAGTTGCATTATCATAAATGATTGTTTAAAAAAAGCAATGACTTGATAACCTGAAAATAACAGGCTTTTTTATAAGGCGTCTCCGAAGCGCAGTAGTTATAAGATTATCTTCAAGCATTAAATTATTTGAATTAAATTAGAACTTTAAAAGGGATCATATTTTTATGGCCAAAATAAATTTGGTTCCCGATGAAAAAAAGATGCTTTTCCCCGATGGAACTGTAAAAGAAAAAAAATATATTCTGGAAGGAAAAACAGAAGGAGAATATTTTTCCTACTATCATAGTGGTCAGATACTGGCGCACATTAATTTTGTTCGCGGCAAAAAAAATGGCCCGGCGGTAATTTATTATCATGACGGACATATTAGGGAAAAGGCAACTTTTATTAATGGTCGGATGGAAGGAGAATATATTTCTTATTATGAAAATGGTCATATCAGGGAGCAGGAAAATTACAAAAATGGCAAGCTCAACGGCCAATATCAAATTTATTATAAAACCGGGCAATTAAAGCAACAGGAAAATTTCACGAATGGCAAATTTGATGGTGAATATATGTGTTACTATAAAACCGGCCAAATTAAAGAAAAAGGATATTTCAAAAACGACAAAAGGGAAGGCGAATATTTTGCATATTTCAAAAGTGGAAAGATAAAAGAAAAGGCCACCTATAAAAATGGAAATTTTGTGGGGAAATTTCTTGTTTTTAATGAAGATAGCTCCGATCCGCAGGGCGTGGATAATGAAGATAATGGCGTTTCGGATATTTGGGAAGAAAAAGATGTCGCTGATTTACTCCAGGATTTAAAACACTTCGATAAAAAACAAAAGTAATCAAGTCTTTGATTTTAGGGAGGAGTCATCATGATAAAAAATATTCTCATTCCTACTGATGGTTCCGCCAATAGCCTTATGGCGTTGGAATATGGAATTTATATTGCCAAAAAACTTGCCGCTGCCTTAACGGGCCTTTACGTTATTGATGTAAATTTGATCCAGGGGCCGATACTTACCGATATTTCCGGTTCGGCCGGAATGCCGCCTTACGATGGTTTCTTGGGTGCCATCGAAAAATCTCTTAATGAAAAAGCGGATTTAATCTTAAAAGAGTTTCGAGAACGCTGCCAGAAATACGATATACATGTCGAAGTAAAAAAGGCAATCGGTGGAATCAGTTCAATAATAATTGAAGAAGCTCAAAGCGCCGATTTAATTCTGATGTCGAAAAAAAAAGAAAACTTTCACTTAGGGGAGGTGGGGTTTCTTGGTTCGGTTGCCGAATCTGTTGTGCGCAATTCGGGTAAACCAGTGCTAGTCACTCCTGAGAATTTCCTGGAAATAGAAAGCATGGGGATTGCTTATGATGGCAGCAATTCAGCGTCAGAAGCTTTAAAGCTTTCTTTAAAATTATCGAAACAGACCTCTTGGCCGTTGACAGCTCTCATCATTACATCAGATGCGAAAAAGGCCGATACTTTATCTTCACAGATAGAGAAGATGACTCAAAAAGATCATGATGAAGCCTCAATTGATTGCGAAGTAATAATCATGTCCGGCAAAGAACAGGATGAAATTATAAAATTCATCCTGGAAGGCGCTGTGGAATTAATGGTTATGGGAGCCTATGGCCACAACCGTCTGCGGGAATTATTTCTGGGTAGCACAACCTCACATGTTATCCGCAAAAGCCCGATTCCAGTCCTGCTTACCCGTTAGCCAACTTATCTGCCGGTGTGGCTGGACGCTTTCGAAACCTGAAGAGGAAATTCAATTTTCTTCAGGTTCCACTTGCAAAGATGAAGCCCGCTTTATCCCACAAAAATACCGACAGCCATGTCGCACTCCCTGTACTCAATACGGAGAAAGATATCGCTTGGAAAGTAGCTCTAGATGTTTATATAACAAGGCAGGATTTAGCTCATTGATTCCTCATATGGCGGGTATTATGCATAACGTCGGCAGAGGAGCCTTATCTGAGTAGAAATACAGCCCTACCTTGCTTTTATTTATGATTAAATTGGCATATTTATCGATTTTTAAGGTTCTATCTTAGGAAAATACCAGAACGGGTAATGTCCGGGAAACGGAATTTGCGTAAGCCAGATATCGAGAAAACAGGAAGATGGTGATATGTTAACAGGGGAAAATACCTCTATGTAAATCAGCCATTTATTTTTTTGGCTTTGTATGACCATCGGCGATTCTTTTACATTGAGCGGCTCTCCCATCAGCACCATTAAAAATTACTTTTTTTCACAACATCCTTAAGAGTGTCGAGCAAATCGTATCTGGTCATGTCATAATGAATTGGTGTGATTGTGATAAAGCCCGCAGCCAGAGCGCCTACGTCAGTATCTTTCTGCTCACGGGCGCATTGAGATTCACCGGCAAACCAGTAATAAATATTTTCTCTGGGATCTACGCGTTTCTCAAAAGTTTCAACAATGTTGCTTTTTGCTTGCCTTACAACAACAACGCCTTTAATTTTTTCACAAGGAATACAAGGAATATTGACATTAATCGCACTGCCTTTGAGTTGTTCGGGATTTCGTAAAATTAACCGGGTCATCTTGCGGGCGAATTTGGCGGCATAGGTAAAATCAGCTTCCTTATGAGTGTCCAGAGAAATGGCCATTGACGGGACGCCCAGAATTGCCCCTTCAGTCGCGGCAGACACTGTTCCCGAATAAAGAACATTGATACCGGCGTTGCCTCCCCTGTTGATTCCAGAGACAACCAGATCAACAGGCTTATCCGATAATTCGGTAATTCCTATTTTTACGCAGTCCGCCGGTGTGCCTAAGACGGCATATCCTAAAAAGTTCGAATTCTTGGTGGCGCGCCGCACCATCAGGGGACGAGAAATTGTGATGGCGTGTCCAACCGCGCTTTGTTCAATTTCCGGCGCGACAATCAGGCAATCAGCTTCCTTGGAAAGTTCCTTATAGAGTGCGCTTAATCCTTTGGCATAAATTCCGTCATCGTTAGTAAGTAAGAAACGCATTAATTTCCCCATCCTCTAATTTCAATATTGTTGTTATAAGCAATCAGATGTTTTTTATCATAAAGAAAAAAACAACAGCAAATAATTAATCAACATCATTGCACCTGTTCAAACTTTCCATCTTTAACTCTTAATATAAAAGCAGTTTTTTGAGCAACCCTGTTTGAATCAAAATATATATTGCCTGTCGCTCCATTGTAATTTTCCATTTTTATTAAAGCTGCAGCAAGTTCCTGCCTTGTTTTAACATTTTTGTTTTCCAGGATGCTAAGAATCATTCCGGCTGTATCAAAAGAAAGCGCTTCAATGTTTTCCGGTTCGCGGCTGTAAGCTGTGTAATAAGCGTCAACAAAGTTGACCGTTTCCGGATAGAAACCATTTATAAAAAAACTGTCCGCAAAAATAGCCTCTTCCAGATATTCACCGCTATTCTTCAGCAACTCAGGTGAGTGCCATAAACTTGTGCCCAAAAGTTTAAAACCCCTTACATCATAGAAATCAAGTTGCGAAGTAATCATTTTTACCCGTGAATATGAATCAGGAATAAATAAAGCTTCAAAGTCAACAGATACCGGTTCCTGATCATTATTGTAATTTGCCTTGGCTTTTACGGAAGAGTTGACAATGCGGCCGGTTAGTTTATTTATTTCCTCAGCGAAATCTGTTTGTTTTCTGCTGTAGGGAATAGCTTTTTCCACTTTACCGCCTATGTTTGTTACTTCCTTGCGGAAGATTTTCTCCATTTCCTCTCCATAATCATCCTGTGGATACAAAATGGAAAATATCGCGCAATTCAAATCATCATAGGCGTATTGTACTAAAGTCTTGATTTCCTGTGTGGGTATCAGGAAATGCTGAAAGACGTATTCGCCTGCGGATGTTACTCCTTCTTTGGACGTTATTAAAATTATAGGCACTTTCCATTTATCTGCTTCGCCGGCGGCCTCAAGAGCTTCCGCTGTCTCTGTAACGGTAATTATCGCTATGACATTATAATCGTTGGCCAAATGAGCTATGGCCGCTTTTGTTTTCTCCGGCAAGCCGCCGGAATCTTCAACGATAACTTCCTCTGAAGTTTGTTTCTCTTTATCAAATATTCTCGCAGACAACAGAATCGCATCCAATGTTTTGTTTCCCCAATCGGCATATTGTCCGGATAAGGGAAGCACACATCCAATAGTGTTACGGTTGATCTTGTTTGAGGGATGTATGATTGTCGAATGTCCGGTCTCCGTCTGTGTTTCCGGCAATGATTTTATTTCCGCAGGTGAAACTGGAACAGGCTTTTCGTCAGCAATGGCCATTTTTGAACAGCAGAGTATGAAAATGACCAGTAACAAAATGAATATTTTGTCGAAGATTCTATAAAAATTCATTTCGCCTCCTTGATAATTTTTAGCATATAGTTATGGACGTTTTTAACCAGATCCGGTCTGTCCAGTAAAACAGAAATCTCATTATTATATTTTAACGCTGATTGCGTAAAATTATGGCTTCCCAGAAAAATCAGCCGTTGATCAATTACCACAAGTTTTGTATGTGTTATTTTGCGCGGTGAATCAAAAAAAACATTAACTCCTTTTTCTTCCAGAAGTTTCCCTGTCTGTTTGTTTTGAATATTCAGTTCATCTGACTTGTTGCCTGTAGTTTCTAAAATAACCTTAACCTTTACGCCTCTTTTTACAGCTTTGGCCAGATGACTCAGAATACGGTCGGGACAACTGTTTTTGCACTTGCTGGTTTTAAAGGAAAAAATTGATATGAAGATTTCGTTTTGTGCTTCATCAATGGCTTTTAACAGGGCAGAAAAATAATCTTCATTGGTTAAAATAATTGCTGAACATCCGTCAGCTGAATTTTTATTGAACTTCTCCGAGGCAGCGGATGGGGGAAAAGCGGCTGTAATCAAAATAATACTGCCCGCAAATACAGCAATTACTTTTTTCCTGAAAGAAAATCTATTCATAGCCATTCTTTATTATAATACCAAGTTGCAATCAAACGATAACGCAACGATGTAGCCAACAAAGTCAGCCAAAGTCCGGAAACGCATCCTCCAAGGGGAGCGCATTATAAACAAATCTTACAATACCGATAATTCCCGCCAGACGGCGGGAATTACCATATCCGATCAGATAAATTATTTTATAATATTTTTCAGCATTGGTCTATATAAAAATGCCCGAAACGGCTTGCGCCACTCCAGGCATTGAGAATAATTAATCTACTGATATTATTTTACATCTTCAAAGTCGGCATCAACCACGTCGTCATTTTTTTTGCCTGATGCTTGTTGTTGATTGCCAGCCTGTTGGTGCCCTCCGCCATTGGCTCCCGGTCCGCCTTGGCCGCCTGCTGTCTTGGCGTACATGGCTTCTGCCAGCTTGTGTGAAACATTCATAAGATCATCCTGAGCCTTCTTGATGGCATCAATATCGTCGCCTTCAAGAGCCTTTTTCGTCTTAGTTATTGCTTCTTCAATTTTCGTTTTCTCCGCCGCATCTACCTTATCGCCGAATTCCTTGACATTCTTTTCAACGGAATATACAAGAGAATCGGCATGGTTTCTGGTCTCGATGAGTTCCTTGCGGCGCTTGTCTTCTTCCGCGTGTGCTTCCGCATCGCGGACAAGCTTTTCAATTTCCGCTTCGGAAAGCCCGCTGGACGCGGTAATCTTGATGCTCTGTTCCTTGCCGGTACCCAAGTCTTTGGCGTTGACATGCACGATGCCGTTGGCGTCAATGTCAAAAGCAACTTCGATCTGTGGTACACCGCGCGGAGCGGGCGGAATGCCCACCAATTCAAAACGACCCAGCGTTCTGTTATCAGATGCCATTTGACGTTCGCCCTGAAGAACATGGATGCTCACCGCCGGTTGATTGTCTGCCGCCGTGGAGAATATCTGACTTTTCTTGCAGGGAATGGTAGTGTTCTTTTCTATAAGCCTCGTCATCACGCCGCCCAGAGTTTCAATACCCAGGGACAGAGGCGTAACATCCAGGAGTAGAACATCTTTGACATCGCCCGCCAGAACGCCGCCCTGAATGGCTGCGCCGACTGCGACCACTTCGTCCGGATTCACGCCCTTGTGCGGTTCTCTGCCAAAAATTTCTTTCACTTTTTGCTGCACTCGCGGCATCCTTGTCATACCGCCAACCAGAATAACTTCGTCAATATCCTTAGTTGATAAGTTGGCGTCTTTAATTGCTGTTTGGCAAGGGCCGACCACTTTGTTAATTAACTCTTCCACAAGAGATTCCAGTTTGGCGCGTGTCAGTTTGATATTCATATGCTTGGGGCCAGAGGCATCCGCAGTGACAAACGGCAAATTGATATCTGTTTCCATGGTCGTGGAAAGTTCCATCTTCGCTTTTTCTGAGGCTTCCTTCAGACGTTGCAGCGCCATCTTATCATTGCGCAGGTCAATGCCCTGATCTTTTTTAAATTCAGCAACCAGATAATCCATGACGCGCTGATCGAAATCTTCTCCGCCCAGATGTGTATCACCATTGGTGGATTTTACCTCAAATACGCCATCTCCGAGTTCCAGTATCGAAATATCAAATGTTCCACCACCCAGGTCAAAGACGGCAACTTTTTCATCCTTCTTCTTATCCAGACCATAAGCCAGAGCGGCTGCAGTAGGTTCGTTTATAATACGTAAGACATTCAGACCGGCAATCTTACCAGCGTCTTTGGTCGCCTGTCGCTGTGAATCATTAAAATAGGCCGGTACGGTAATCACGGCGTCCGTCACTTTTTCTCCCAGATAATCTTCGGCAGTTTGTTTCATTTTTGTTAGAATCATAGCCGATATTTCAGCGGGAGAATAATTTTTCCCCCGAACGGTTACCTGGGCATCGCCATTGGATGCTTCAGTAATCTTGTAGGCGGTGATCTTCACGTCGTACTGAATTTCCTTGGAACTGTATTTTCTGCCGATCAATCTTTTGACGGCGTAAACAGTATTTTCCGAATTGGTAATCGCCTGTCTTTTGGCAACCTGACCCACCAGACGTTCACCATTTTCCGAAAAGGCCACAATAGATGGCGTGGTACGGTTTCCTTCCTGATTGGCGATAACAACAGGATCTCCCCCTTCCATTATGGCTACGCACGAATTTGTCGTTCCTAAATCAATTCCGATAATTTTTCCCATATTTTTCCTCCTTATTCTCCTATATCCTCCAATTTTTCACATACATCATTCTCTTTATTTGTCTTTTTACATACGCAGACTCTGGATGGCCTTAAAAGCCGGCCATTAAGCAAATAACCTTTTTCTATTTCGCTGATGATCTTGTTATCTTCATGCTGGTTGCTTTCCATCTGCATTAACGCTTCATGGAAATTCGGATCAAAAGTTGAGCCAGCCGCGTCAATCCTTTCCACGCCATGTTTTTTCAAACAGCATAAAAGCTGTTCCTGAATAAGAGCAATGCCGTTTTTAAATGCCTGAATATCACCGGTATCATGTTCCAGAGCTCTGTCCAAACTGTCCATAAAAGGCAGAATATCTTTGATGATATCTTCTTTGCCGTACTTGATTATATCGGTTTTTTCTCTGGCCGCCCTCTTTCTGAAATTATCCAGTTCGGCAACAGCGCGCAAATACTTATCGTAATTTTCCGCAGCTTCTTTTTCCTTTTCTTCCAGCTTTTTCTTTAAAGCCTCATTTTCCTGATTATGATCTTCCGCAACATTTTTTTCGGTCTGTTGTTCGCCTGATTGATCATGTTTAGCAGGATGCTCTTTTTTTATTTTCACCATTACCTCTGAGAAAGTTATTGTTATTTTAAATCAGGTTTTTGGAATAGTTTAATATCCACTAATTCACAAATAGTATGACCGGCTGTAATATGTGTTTCTTGAATACGCGCCGTACTTGAGGAAGATACATGAATAGAAAAATCAACAATCTTTGCTATATCTCCCCCGTCCTTACCGGTGAAAGCAATGGTTACCAGTCCCATCTTTTTGGCCATTTCGAGACCTTTCAAAACATTGGCGGAATTGCCACTGGTGCTGATACCCCAGGCAATATCTCCGGGCTGACCTATAGCTCTTATTTGCTTGCTGAATATTTCAGAAAAATCATAGTCATTACAGATACTAGTAATAATGGAAGTGTCGGTAGTTAATGCTATGGCCGGAAGTGGTGGCCGTTCTATCACAAAACGGTTAACAAATTCCGCGGCGATATGTTGCGCATCGGCAGCCGAGCCACCATTGCCAAAAAGCAAAATCTTATTGCCTGCTTTTAGGGTGGCAGTCAGTGCCTCAATAACATTTACCAGCTTACTTAGATTTTCATTAATAAAAGCATCTTTTACGCGACTGCTTTCTTTAAATATTTTTATTATGTAATCTTCCATACTTATCTTCCCTGAATCCTTTTGGGCTTATATCAATTAAAGTCGACTTAATATATTTACGGGTATATGTTCTGTCAAGGGCGGGAAACCGAAATTTCTTATCTTTATTAAATAGATATTTGAATATAATTCCTTTGAAAGCGGAAATAACATGAGGCAACGCGGATAACGGCTTCACAAAAGGCATTCTGTATTAAGATTTCCAAAAATCAGAATGCCAAATGCAAAGAGGCTGGTTTCCATAAAAACCGTTTAATATAAAGCCCGCCTCTCTTACAAAGTAAGGGCTGCGGGCTTCTTTAAATTTAATTAAAAGGACAATGGATATAAAATCCTAGTTATATCCTTCATCGTAAGCAATCATATCCAGATGCAAAGTGGCAATATCTTCAACGTCGAGGTTTGGCTCTTCGCATGATTTAGGCAATTCAACCGTTTTGATATAGCGCCGGCATTTATTACAGACATCAACCCGATAACGTTCTTCGCCTTCCACTTCAAAATAAGCCAGAGAATGCTGTTCCTCGTTGCCACAGAATGGACATTTGATCCGGTGAAAATACCATTTAAAGCCGCACTGATGACAAAACAGATACCGCTTTCCTTCTTCCTCATCCCTGATTTCACCAATCTTCGGTTCTTTGCCGCAAATGGGGCAATAGCCTTCCGACCAGCCCGATTTTCCTACTATTTCCCCGTATTTTTGAGCAACACTTTCCAATTCCGGCCTTAAGCTTTCTTCAGTAAAAAGATCAATCAAGTCAATATTATCTTCGGCTTCACGGCCTGCCGGCAATCCTTGAGCATCAGCTTCTTCAATCTTGTGGTCAAAAGAAGCGCGAATAATTTTTTTCCAATCAAATTGAGGACTTTTAATCATGTCGATGATATTTTGCGCTACTTCGGGCATTCTTCTTTCAGCTATGGAAATCAGAGAATTAAAGTATTCTTTGGGACGCGTTAAATCATACTCCTTTCCCGTAAAATCAATTAAAGGAAGTCCCCCTTCCATCTTTTGGGTGATTAAGTTTTCATCCACATGAAAGATGGAATCTTTCATATTATTGCGGTATTCTTCCCTTAAAATCAATATGTCAGCCATTATATCTAAAAGCTCGGTATAATGAGGATTAGCTGCCTTGTAATCCTCTATTGTTTTTAAAGATTTGCGCAGTGTCGCGACCATATTTTTTTACTCCTCATATCAAGTATAGTTCGATTTGTTATCATGAATGCTAACAAATAATCTAATTTTTATTAGGACCAAACTAAGAAACCTATATCTGCTTTACCGTGTATCTTCAAGAAATATTTTTGGTATAAGTATTTATTATTAGGAATATTAATCTAATAAAATATTAATAAAATATAAAAGTTATTATAATAAATAAAACAACTAAAATAGGTATGGAATATTTAAACATGTATCCGAAAAAACTGGGCATCTTCACGCCTGCTTCTTCGGCTATAGATTTGACCATGAAATTCGGTGCATTACCGATATAGCTGTTGGCGCCCATAAATACTGACCCTGCCGATATGGCCGCCAAATAAGGTATTTTTTCTTTAATGAAAAGAGCTACGGCCTTAGCCTCAGGCATGCCGTGATAAAATTTATCCAACGCGCTGTTGAAGAAAGTCAGATAGGTGGGAGCATTATCCAGAAAACTCGATAATGAACCAGCCGCCCAGAAATAATGAGCAGGCGTATTCAGGGATTTTATCAACCAGACCAGCGCGCCGTGCTCGCCTGCTTTCAGAATTGCCAGTACCGGAATAATTGTAATAAAGATACCGGCAAAAAGATAAGCCACTTCCAGAATCGGCGCCCAACTGAAATCGTTGCCTTTGTGCACTTCCTGCCGCGTAAAGGTAAGAGATAATGTGCCCATCACTATCAAGATGGAGTCTTTAATTAAGTTTTCTATCGTTTGATAAATGCCGAAAATATTAATATCGCCCAACTTAATGATTCCACTGAATAATACCGCGGTGATGATACCTACTAAAAAAATAAAATTATAAGCTCCGTCAATTTTTAAAGGTTCAAACTCAGTATCAGGCGTTACGGTCTTACTTTCTTTTTTGAAGTAGTAGGAATCCAGAATAAAATAGAGCACCAGCAGAGCAACACTGGCAAACGCCATTTCCGGCAAAATATGCATTGTCCAGAAAAAAGGGACACCATGCAAAAAGCCCAGAAACAGCGGCGGATCGCCCAGCGGCGTGAGCGCACCGCCTATGTTGCTGACCAGAAAAATAAAGAAGATAATTGTATGAACTTTATGCATGCGCCAGGCGTTGGAACGCAGCATTGGGCGGATCAGAAGCATAGAAGCGCCAGTCGTTCCGATAATTGACGCCAAGATTGTTCCTATTAGCAGAATAACTGTGTTGACGGCAGGCGATCCTTTTAAAGTTCCTTTGATGTAAATGCCTCCGGAAACTGTAAACAGCGCCCATAGCAGTAATACAAAGGGTATATAATCTATGATTATAATATGTACTATTTCATGGATGGCAACTTCCCGGAAAAAATACAGAAACGGCACGGCAAAAACCAAAGCCCAAAATGCCGAAATTTTCATGAAATGATGACCCCAAAAATGGGGCGCAAGTAAGGGAATCAAAGCTATAGAGAACAAAATGCCGGCAAATGGAAGAATCGACCAGATTGGCAACAGTGAACCCAGATTCATTGAATTATCTGCAGCCGGGCATGTAGAAGGCACAATGAGCGAGAAAAACAGCGTTGCATACAAAACGTAAAAAATTCGTCTCATTGAGCTTGTTTTACTCCTTCAATAAGCTATGATCTATTTCTCCGGAATGACTAAAACAGACAATAGAGCCATATCAATAATATTAATATCGGTGCTGTCAAATATAGATGAATATAGTTTGCTATGGTGTTTATGTCCGAATATGATCAGATCAATCTGATGTTCCTGTGTGTATTTGACGATTTCTTTCGCTGCATCCCCTTTGGAAATTGCATAAATAATGTCTATATTTTCCAATAGAGATTCGGGAACGGTTTCCTTAACTCGCAAAGCAACGGCATCCTCGCGATCCGTCGGATAACGATAACCGGCCTGAATATCATTAACATACAATATGTGTATTCGGCAGTGAAACAATTGCGCAAATTCCAAAGCCTTAACTAATGAAGAAATGTTTTTTGAATCAAGATCAACAGGATATAAAATATTTTTAAAATTGAGCATATACACCTCTCAGCTAATAATATTAATTATATATATAATAAGAAAAGCATGTCAATGTTTCTGCTTAATCTTTAATTCTATCAGGAATATATCATTCTATAATCTGAGTAGGCAAATGATCTGGTCTTGTTTTTTCTTTATATTCGGCGGTTCATATCCGTGATTGTGCTTGACAGGTTTCATATTTTTGTTAAAGAAGAAAACACAAAAAATAATTCTACTATAATTATCGCAAAAAAAATCAGGAGGATAAATATGGCTTATAATAACATTACCGTTTCAACGAAGGATTTCGTAACCATCGCCACACTGAATCGTCCGCCAATGAACTCTGTAAATCTGGGCATACGTGAAGAATTGGATCAGTTTGTAACTGAGGTAGAAAAAACCAAGGATACCAGAGTTGTCATTATTACAGGTTCTGGAGAAAAGGCTTTCTGCGCGGGCATGGATGTTTCAGACATAGCGAATATTGACAAAGGTCCCAATGGCATTGATGTTTATAACCGCATTGAACGTTCCATCAAGCCTTTCATTGCGGCTATAAACGGACACGCTCTTGGCGGCGGATGCGAACTGGCAATGGCCTGCCATTTTCGTTACATGACAGACAATCCCAAAGCCCAGATCGGATGTCCGGAATTGAATCTAGGCATTATCCCCGGTTGGGGTGGCGTGCAGCGTATGCCGAAAATAATCGGTAAATCCAAAGCACTGGATTTTATTTTTTTCAGCAAGAAAGTTAACGGGCCCGAAGCGCTGGCCCTTGGCCTCGTGGATAAAGTTTGCCCGGCTGCCGATTTAATGAAAGAAGCTACGGATTACGCGATTAAGATTTCCAAGAGACCTCCTCTTGCCGTGAGCGCGGTTCTTGAGGGAATGGCTATTGGTTTAGAAAAAGGACTGGATGCAGGTCTTGCCTCTGACAAGAAATGGATAGATAAGTTGAAAACGAGTATGGACGCTGTAGAAGGGATGACAGCTTTCTTTGAAAAACGCGAACCTAATTTCAAGGGGGAATAAATCCATCAAGCTGGTTTAATAAGTTTAAACCTCCGTTTTCTTTCTTATGAGGAAACGGAGGTTTTTATATATTTATTATCACTTCACTTTCATACCAAGTCGCATGGAATCAGACCATGAACATTGCCAATGATTCAGTAACACACGCCGGTTTATCCTGTCCTTCAATTTCGATGGTATGAGTGGTTGTCATAAGAATTCGTCCCGGTTCTTTCTCCTCAACGCCAGAGATAACCATTTTGGAGCGTATTCTCGACCCTACAGGAACAGGAGCGATGAAACGCACCTTGTTTAAACCGTAGTTTATAACCATCTTTATTCCTTCCGGCAGATATTTCCCCGAACTGCCGAAAAAGGAAGTCATGGACAAAGTTAAGAATCCGTGCGCTATTGTGCCGCCGAAGGGACCATTCTTAGCCTGTTCGATGTCCACATGAATCCACTGATGGTCATCCGTGGCATCGGCAAACCGGTTGACCCTTTCCTGATCAATCAGAACCCAATCGCTTACGCCGTTATCCTGACCAATCATTGTTTTCAGTTTTTCTACAGGTACCATTTCAAACATTTTTTAAAATCTCCTTTTATTTTAGGATGTGTTATTTAATATTCTATTCCTACGCGGTCCTTGATACCGGCGGTATAATGATGCTTGATTTCTTTCACTTCGCTTACGGTGTCGGCGAGTTTTATAATTTCCTCTGGCGCATAGCGGCCGGTTAAAATCAGGTCAAGTGCGGGCGGTTTATTTTTAATCAGTTCGATTACCTCCTTTAGCATTATGAGTTTGAAATCCAGAGCCACATTAATTTCGTCGAGAATAACCATATCATATTTGCCGCTTATGATTGCTTTTCTGGCGGCGTCTAATCCTTTTTGTGCCAATTCAATATCAATTGCTGCCGGATTATCGCGCATGACAAAGCTGTCCAGACCGAACAAGCGTATGGTTAAATTGGGAAGATATTTTTCTGCGGCAATGAGTTCACCGTATTTTCTTCCTTTCATAAATTGCAGAATGAAAACATTGTAGCCCTGTCCGATAGCTCGCAGTGCCTGACCGAAGGCGGCGGTTGTTTTTCCCTTGCCGTTGCCTGTGATGACCATAACCAATCCTCTGTCCTTTCTGACTGCAGGCTTTTTAGTTATTTTTACGGATGGAGATTTCTTTTTGATAACTTTAGAGACGGCCTGTTTTTTACTTTTTACAGTTTTCATGCTTTGCCCCGCTTTTGAAAAAACTTATCAGTGATTTCTTCCGCCACGGAATAAGGATCAGCTTTTCTGTTTTTTATCTTTTCGGCAAATTTCTCCAATTCACCGCTTTCAATAAGAGAACGCAAAACCGGTTCTAGAAGACAGGCACTCAGCGCGTCTTTAATTTCCGCCATTGCTTTTCTGTGCATTCTTTCGTTGAATTTGCCGCTTTGTTGCAGATAAATATGATGCGCCTCTATGTTCTTTGCGAGTTGGGCGTTATCTTTGGCAAAGGCAACGGGCTCAAAGGCATCTCCAATCATCACTATTGGCGGCTTCCATCCGTCGGAAGTTTTAGGCGATAAATTGAGCATTGAAGCTAATTCCATTTGTAATTGTTTAGCGCCGCCACGATTGGCTTTGTTGACGACAAATACATCTGCTATTTCCATTAATCCGGCCTTCATTGTTTGAATTTCATCGCCCATGCCGGGAACAAGAACAACCACAACGCTGTGCGCGTGATTTACAATATCAATTTCCTGCTGGCCGATGCCTACCGTTTCCACAATAATAATATCTTTGCCCATTGCTTCCATGACGTGAATGGCATTGCCCGCAGCCCCGGAAAGACCTCCCAGCGCACCGCGGGTGGCCAGCGATCGGATAAAAACTCCGGAATCTTCGGCATGGCGCTGCATGCGGATTCTATCTCCCAGAATCGCTCCTCCGGTAAAAGGGCTTGTTGGATCAACAGCCAGTACGCCGACGGTCTTATGTTGTTTACGCAGTTCAGTGATTAAAGCATCAGTCAAGGTGCTCTTGCCCGCGCCTGGTGCTCCGGTTATACCGATAATGAAAGATTTACCAGTATGCGCGTAAAGTTTTTTGATTTTTAACTTGGCTTCCGGACGCTTATCTTCGATATCTCTGATGAGGCGGGAGGCCGAGCGTACATCGCCATCGCAGACTTTTTTTATAATTGAATCCATATTTGTTTGCCTATACCAATTCTAAATCAAAGCACTATTTTTGTTGGCGTCGTTGTCGGCTTCCTCAACGTATGTATAATACGTCTCGTAGCCTCTGTCTAGCCGCCTCAATATCATCTTTGATTTAGAATTGGTATTAGTGTGGTTTTATATTTGTTTTAATCCATTCCACAATGGAATCAAGCGAGGCGCCGGGAGTGAAAATCGCTTTGATGCCGGCATCGTAAAGCATAGGTAAATCCTGTTCAGGAATGATGCCGCCGCCGATGACGGTGATATCGGACGCGTCTTTTTCGCGCAAAAGTTCCACAACCCGCGGGAAAAGCATGCGGTGAGCGCCGGAAAGACAGCTCAAACCAACCAGATCAACATCTTCCTGAATAGCGGCCGCAACAATTTGTTCAGGTGTTTGATGACAGCCTGTGTAAACAACTTCAAATCCGGCATCGCGGAAACAGCGCGCAAGAATTCGCGCGCCGCGATCGTGGCCATCAAGCCCCGGTTTGGCAACCATCACGCGAATTTTTCTTTCCGGCATATTTATCTCCTAAAAGCAAAATCAGTTTCATTAATATAATCCTGGGTCTTTATATTCCCCATAAACTTCACGATATATGTTGCATATCTCCTGCAAAGTCGCCAAATTTTTTACAGCTTCAATGCAATGCGGCATTACGTTTTCTCCTTTTTTGCAGGCATTTTTTACATTTTCGAGAGACTTTTTAACCGCGTTACTGTCGCGTTTGCGGCGCACATCATTGAGCCTTTTTATCTGTTCCTCGCTGATTCTTTCTTCGATTTCCAAAAACGGGATGGGGTATTCATTGTTGCTTACATATTTATTCACGCCCACCATGATTTTTTCGCCTCTTTCCATCTGTCTCTGGAATTTATATGCTGATTCGGCAATTTCCATTTGCGGGAAACCCTTTTCTATGGCGGCAATCATCCCGCCCATGGCATCAATTTTATGGATGTAATCCCATGCGGCCTCTTCGATTTGATTAGTCATAGCTTCAATAAAATAAGAGCCGGCCAGAGGATCGATGGTGTTGGGCACCCCGGTTTCTTCAGCCAGAATTTGTTGTGTTCGCAGGGCAATTTCCGCGGCATGTTCGGAAGGTAGACAGAAAACTTCATCCAGAGAGTTGGTATGCAGAGATTGAGTGCCACCCAGGACGGCGGCCAATCCTTCCACTGTTGTTCGGACGACGTTATTATACGGTTGTTGGGCTGTCAGCGAACATCCGGCTGTTTGTGTGTGAAAGCGTAACCACATGGAGCGGGGATCTTTGGCATGGAAACGATCACGCATAATTTTTGCCCATATACGGCGCGCCGCCCGCAGTTTGCAGATTTCTTCGAAAAAATCAATGTGCGAATTGAAAAAGAAAGATAGCCGCGAAGCAAAATCATCAACATTCAATTTTTTGCGGCGAATTAAGTCTTCCACATATTCGATGCCGTCGCGGATAGTGAAAGCCAGTTCCTGAACGGCAGTGGAACCTGCCTCGCGGATATGATAACCGCTGATGCTGATCGTGTTCCAGCGCGGAATAAATTTTGTACCGAATTCGACGGTATCACTGATTAGCTTTACCGAAGGTTCCGGCGGGCACATGAAAGTTTTTTGCGCGATGAATTCTTTAAGCATATCATTTTGAATGGTGCCGCCTATTTTGGTAAGAGGCACGCCTTTAATATTCGCCGCCGCGCAATACATAGCAAATAAAACTGTCGCAGGGGGGTTAATAGTCATGGATGTGGTGACTTCATCCAGAGGAATGCCCTCCATAAGAGTCATGAAATCTTCCAGAGTGTCTATGGCAACGCCACACTTGCCAACTTCGCCCAGCGCTTTAGGCGAGTCGCTGTCGTATCCCATGAGAGTCGGAAAATCAAAAGCGGTGCTAAGCCCGGTCTGACCTTCGCGCAGGAGCATTTTCCACCGCTTATTGGTGTCTTGTGCGCTGCCCATGCCGGAGAACATGCGGAATGTCCAATAACGTCCCCGGTAACCGGTGACTTGATTGCCGCGCAGATAAGGGAATTCACCGGGAACGCTGATGTCTTCAGCGTAATTAATATCCTTAATATCTTCCGGAGTATAGAGCCTTTTGATTTCCGTATCCGACACGCTGGAAAAGCGTTTTTTTTGATCAGGATTATTTTTTAACGACTTTTGAACTTTATCTTCCCATTTTCGGCTGAGTTTCAAAGACGTTTCTTGCATTTCTTTCGAAAAATACACAAATAAGCCTCCCGTATTATTCGGAATAATTAAGAATACCCATGATAAAAGACTAAAATGCACTAACTCAAATCTTTTGTTTTTGTCAAGATATATTAAAGGAAAAAAATATAGTCAAATCTGGCTTTGCTTCGAAGTTTATCACAGCTAAATTTGTTCAATTTTAGCGTAATCCAAAATTCGCCTTTCATAGGCGAAGAAAATTAGAATTGAATAAACATATTCTGGGCAGAAGTAATGATAATAAAAAACTCTCCCGTATATTTTATAGGAGAGTTTTTTATGTTGTATGCTTATTGTGGTTTTACGTTTTCAGCTTCCAGGCCTTTTTTGCCCTTTTGTATTTCGAAAGATACACGTTGCCCTTCAGTCAGTGATTTAAACCCTTCTGATTGAATGGCGCTGAAATGAACGAAAACATCCCCACCTTCGTCATTTTCAATGAAACCGAATCCTTTGCTTGCGTTGAACCATTTTACTTTTCCTTCTGGCATAGTTGCTCAAACTCCTTTTATATATTTTTCCAAGTCGAATTAAAACCATGACAGAATTTGAAAATCTGAAATGCTTTAAAGGATATATAAGATTTACCTTGACAGGCTTTAAAATCCACTAAACTTTAAAGAAATAACGGATTAACCTTGTACTTCAAAATGTCTAAATTCAACTTTTCCTTTCGCAACTCACAATTTACGAAATCGTGTGAACTTAAACGCAAGGCCGAATAAAGTCAAGAAGAATTTAAGTTATTTGTCGAGCTTAATATTTTTAACAAAATATGCTATTAAAAATGCAAAAGGATGTGTAATCAGAGAAATTGAAAAACAAAAAAGAGCTTTGGCATTTTATTTCCTGCAATTAACTATTAAGAAAATGTATTATCCGTTACATTGATGTGCATAATGTCAATCAGAGCCAGCCTTTGAAAATACTTGTCAGGGAACTGGAAAAATTGAATTAAGCAAGAAATAATAATTGAAAATTAAATATTATATAATCTTTGATTTTATCTTGACACAATACAGATATTAATTTATGCACTTGCAATAGAAAATATGGGTAAAATATTAACTTCCTGAAGAATATTTACCTGTCCGAATCGGGAATAAATATCGTTTTTAATAAAGGCAACTAAATTGAACTTGGAAGAAAAAAGAAGAAAAAAGAAAGAAAAAGGAAAAGAAAGTCGAAGAAATACAATTTTGAAAGCAGCGCGGAGACTTTTTTTTGATCGAGGATTCAAGGCCGTAACGGTTGATAGCATTGCTGCCAAATCTGAAGTTAGCAAAGGATCAATTTACCTTTGCTTTGAAAGTAAAGAGGAGATATATACTCAAATATTAATTGCCGATAATATCGCGCTTAATGAAAGAATAAGGAATTTCTTCTCATCCATAGATGCTTCGGCTTCGCAACTTTTGCAAGAATTTGCCCGGATTTATGTTGATTATTTTCTAAGTGATAAGGAACTTTTTAGAATACTTATGACTTTCATGATGCAAACAGGCCAGATGCATCTAACTGAAGAGCAAAGTACTGAACTAATTAGATCAACAAATGAAAATATTAAGCCTATTTCTGAAATCATCCAAAAGGGTATAGAGTCAGGTGAGTTTTTTCCCATAAGCAACATCAGGCAGATGCAAAATGCAATTTGGGGTATGTTAAACGGTATTATTTCACTTTATCTTTTTACAGGCAATCCGATAAAACGCATGGAGAGAATCCATTCCACTGTTCAAAATAGTTTGGATGTTATTATAAAGGGTTTGAAGAAATAATTTTTTCCTAAAGAGGCTTTTTACGTATTATTAAGATACACAAAAATTTTTCTTCAATGTTGTGATTGTTGCAATTCGTAATTGCTTCCAGCCAATTTTAAACAATTTTTTAAAGTCCTTGTCCGCCTTGCATAAGATATTTTCCACGTCTTTTTCAAGTATTTCAAATCTTTCTATGATTGCCCTGGCCTGAGATGTGAGATACAATGATTTTTCCTTGATGCCGTTTTCGACAAGTTTCTTCTCCGTCCGTTCTTCAGATACCTTCAATCTTTCCCATGCTGCGCGATAAGACATTCCTAATTCTTTAGCCGCGGCATTGAGGCTGTGCTGCTCATCAATGGCTTGGAAAGTGTTATTTCGACCTTTGCCGAAAATCATCTTACCGTTTTTTTCAATCCATATTTTATACTTGATTTCCATCAGGTGCTTCTTAATGCGCTGGCGTGCCCCATCTCTTACATCCGCAATCTTCCATAATACATCTGTAGCATATCTGGGTGGCGCGATTGTCGCTGAACCAGATCAAGTCTAGCAAATTATTTCCGAGGGCGGAGGTATACCTGCTCTGCGGCGTTATCTGCGTTTTGTAAACATACTTAATGAACAATCAGAGAACTAATTTGTCTAAACATTGGGCGCAAAACACGGAGATTTATGTACATGGATTATTCGTTCTTCCGGTCAAGAACAACAGGATGCCCGATAACGCAAGATAGGCCACCGCGAGCATATAGTGGGCATGGGTTGTTGTGATGCGCCAGGGCAGGTAAAGTTTACCGCTGGGCATTACCGAATGGATAATGCCGAAGAGAGTCAATATGGCGCATACGGCACAGCATAGGGCAGCCAGCCGCGCTTTGTGGTCAATGAGATACGCCAGCATACTGCCCCAGAGAAGCCCCGTTATAATAAACCCGTTACTGAGCATTGTCAGTGTTTGATGCAGGAGTTGCAGGCGCAGCGGCAACCTGTCCGGCGTGACGCCCATCGCGCCCATGAACTGGCTGAGAATCATAAGCACCAGACTGGCAACAACCGGCAGGAAGCTTAAACTTACCGCCGGGGAATGAGCAGGCGGCGAATCTTTGTAGGCCTGACGAACGATTTCAAAACCGATAAAGATGAATATTGGCGCGATAACCGCCCGCGGGATGAGACTAACAAAAAGAGAAAGCAGTCCGACCACGGAGCAGATACCGATCAGGATTCCCGTCAGCAGTGTGTACCACCATGTCGCGCCCATCTTTTTATATGCCGGATGGCCGATATAAGGTGTGGTTTGCGCCACGCCGCCGAAGAAAGCCGCGATCAGTGATGAAAATGCCTCCGTGAGCAGGATATCTCTTGTGCGGTAATCGTCGCCTGCCAGACGGGCGCTTTCCGTATTATTGATGCCGCCGATTATTGTCAAAATGCCGAAGGGGATAGCGATGGTCAGATATTGAATACTTTGCGGCAGTGTTTTGAGAAAAGCGATGGAAAAAGCGGGTAAAGAAAAATTCATTTCCAGAGAAGGCGTGGTAAACCCCGGCAGGTATCCGCCATAGCCCAGAACGAAATGAATGCCCGTGCCCAGAATGACTGCTGCAAGAACACCGGGCAGGCGGCCCGGCAGCTGCAGTTTGCTCATGAGCGCCGTAAAGATAAGTCCCATGGCGACCATGCCGACAACAGCCTCGTTGAATATTTCGATCATCGGCAGAAATCCCAGCAGCAGAAGTCCTATTCCGGCGAGCGGCCCCAACAGTCCCGCTGTGGGAATGATGCGCTGAACCCATCCGCCGAAAAAAGAGGTTAAGACCTTGACGACACCTATCATGAAGAGAGTGGCCATGCCAATATGCCAGGTGAGTTGCGCGTCGCGGGTGGTGATATAAGCTGGGCCCATAACAGCGTAGGCAATGCCGATGGTTGAAGGCGTATCAATACCCAGAGGCATCGCCGTGACATCGGCGCGACCGGTTTTTCGTCTCAAACGGATGGCGAGCCATGTATAGGCAAGATCGCCCGCGCAAATTCCGACGGCTGTGCCCGGAATCATGCGTGTCAGGATTATGTCCGCCGGATAGTTGAAAGTGAAAACAAGTATAGCGCTGAAAAATATCAGCACTCCGACATTGTCGAAAAACAGAGCGAGAAAAGCGGTTGTTTCTCCCCAGAATCTGTGCTGGCTGACGGCGTTTTCAGCGTTCATGGTTCTTCTTAAATTTCCACCTTTATAAAGCATCATGGACTCGTAGTTATATATCTAAAATTGAACTGTTTGACAACGCATATTGACAAACAATAACGAATTATGTTTTTATAATTTCAATTCTTTTAAAGTTTTCGGATTCACATTTCTATTTACAAAAAATGCGGCGTTTGTAATATTAGCAATGATCCATATAAACAATGTTAGTCCATAAAGTGACTAAGGAGATTATATGTGGAGTCAAGAAAAGGTCCTTCGAGTAGCGTTCTTGGCCGGTACCATCACAGATGCGCTGGCTATCTTGCCCATGATTGACCAATCTCTTGCACATCTTCTTTGGGGTTTTGATGACGTGTCAGGGGCATACCAATTTGCTATGGGTTATGGTGCTTCGCTCATGCTTGGCTGGACAGCCCTGTTGGTTTGGGCATATCAAAAGCCTCTAAAACGCAAAATTATAGCTGCTCTCACTGTGCTTGTAATCTATGGTCTTGTACTGACCGAAGTCATGGCTGTTCTTTTAGGGCATATTACAGCATGGCATATGCTGCCAACGTGGTTCCTGCAAACAATCCTTTTATGCTTGTTTGCCGGAGGTTTTCACTATTCCAAGCTCAGACAGTGGCGCGAGCGATTGATTTAATAAGTAAGTCAATCTGGCGCCAAAATGCTACGCATTTTGGCGCATTCCGCTATACTTCATCTAATTTTTTCGTTATGCGCTAAAATGTTAAAAGGTCATTTAATATGAAAGTCATTTATGTAGTCTCTATAATTCTTAACGTTGGCGATTTCAGGGTGCGCAAGTACATCTATGAAGATTTACCATGCGGCTGGACAGCCGACGATTTGTGACGGAAAAAAAATGGTCTTGAGCCTATAGCCGTTTTGCCTGAAACAGCATGGAGAAATGACCAGAAATAACCAGCTAAAAGGGAATCAATAGCGTTAGAAGAAATCAAAAATGCATTTCAAGGTTTCCCTTGTGGGAGTCTTTCTGTACCTGGCAACATTAGAGACTTTTCCAGTTGGTCGAGCAAACCTGAATCAGAATTGTTGAAACAGTTTTCCAAGGGAGGCGTTGATACAATCATTATTTTACGTATTGAAGAATTGACACCATATATATTTTTTATCTTTTCATTGCCTTTTCTCTGGGGAGGTTCAAATGAGGCTGATTTTCGCATTCGGATGCTTTCCGTAAAAAAACCGGCGATGTTTTAACTGATATGCGTGTTAGAAGAAGCACCGGAGGACCTTTCAATGTCAGGCCGACGGAATGGTCCAAGAGATGAACTTAAGGCGACTTTACATGATATTATATGGCAAAGAGTAATTAAATAGGCGATCACTGCTTGCATGAATAACAAATATTCTTCATGTGCTGAATGCAAAGAGTTTTCAAATCCAAATGATTGCAAGCTATTCAACAACTTCATGTCGAGAATTCTTGCCTTCATATTTAAATCCGATAGAGCAGCATGCATCGGCCAGATTAAAGAGATAGGGATTAACGGTCATGCGGAAAAGATGAGTAAACTTAAACTCCAATCACTTAATAGATAATGGCGCCGCGCAACAACAGCATCCACTGGATTGCTATCACTCCCATGAATACCGGGAGTTAGACTACTTTTCCTTTTAACGTGTTCGGGGAATTCCAAACGTTTTCTTCACTTCACAATTTTAAAAAGTTCTTTTGCTTTCGGGTCTGCGGCTGTGCGCAGCAGTTCAAACAAAACCATTTCTGTGGATGTGATTTTCGTGCCTGCGCTTTTCATCGCGTCTATCCCGATCTGGCGGTTTTCCGGCGTGCGCGATGAAATGGCATCGGCAACCAGATGAACATCATAACCATTGGAGATTAGATCAAGGGCGGTTTGGTAAACGCAGACATGGGTCTCAATTCCCAGGAGGACTATATGCCTATGACTTAACGCTTCCAGATGTTCGCGGAAATGTACATCTTCCCAACAACTGAAAGATTCCTTTGCTATAGGTTTAATGCCGTCAAGTTCAGCGGCTATCTGCGGAATAGTTGGCCCCAGCTTTTGCGGGATTTGTTCGGTGACAATAACCGGCACGTTCAAGACTTTAAATCCTTTAATTAATTCTATAGTATTGGAGAAAAGATTTTCCTTGTCAAACATGGCTTGGGCAAGGTTGCCCTGAATATCAATGATAACTAAAACTGCGGTTTCACGATTGATCATTTTAATTCTCCCTTTTGTCAGTGTTTATTTTACTTTTTTCATTATACCATTTCTAAATCAAAGATGATATCGAGGCGGCAGGAGGTAAGTGACGAGGCATATTAATAATACGTTGAGGAAGCTGACGACGCTGCCAACAAAGATAGAGCTTTGATTTAGAAATGGTATAATCAGGAAAGATGATTGCCCAGCAGTAAGCCTCCGTCGATCAAAATTTCCGCTCCCGTGGTATAGCTTGCTGCGTTGGATGCCAGGTATAGAGCGGCGCCTGCTATTTCATCGGGATTGCCGATTCGACCGGAAGGCAAAGCTTTTTTTATCATTTCTTTTACTTTTTGAGCTTCTTCGGGCGGCAGGTGTCCCCAGTGGGAATTCATCATCTTGGTGCTGATTGGCCCCGGAGCGATAGTGTTTACTTGAATATTAAAACGGAGCAGTTCACTGGCAAAGGCTTTTGTCAGCATTCTGATGCCGGCTTTGGAAATAGAATAGATGCTCAAACCGGGTTCCGGATTATGACCGTCCACGGAAGCGATATTGATTATTTTTCCCCCACCCTGCTTTACCATAATATTGGCTGCGGCCTGACTGACGAAGTAAGCAGCTTTCAGATTTATATCCATTAGTTTATCCCATAGTCGCCCATCACATTCAAGGACGGAGCCCATGGCGGGACTCGCGCCGGCGTTGTTGACCAGAATATCAATTCGTCCGTATTTTGCCATTACGGCATCAATCATTTTTTTAATTTCTTCTGTTTTGCCCAAATGAGCCGGAAGCGGAAAAGCTTCACCGCCGAAGGCCTTAATTTCGTTTGCCGTTGCTTCCAGATCCTGTGCCTTACGGCTGGTTACGATAACTATTGCTCCGGCCTTGGCAAAAGCAAATGCTATGGCTTGGCCGATGCCACGGCCGCCGCCGGTAATTACTGCTACTTTTTCTTTTAGTGAAAACTGGGAAAGATCAAACATAGTAAGTCTCCTTTGCAATTTCTATGTTAAAAAAAAATGATTTGATAAAAATTTGCAATCTTTTTTGAAAATTGGCATAGGGTGTCAGCAGTTTTACCTGCTGACACCCTATGTACGGGAAATTTACTTTTTCACTGCCTTGGGCGCCAGCGCCTCACGGTCACCGCCGCTCATACCGGCAATATATCTCACCACCTTTTTACGGGATTCAATATCATATTGAGTAGTGATGGCGATTTGCTCCATGATGGGCGATCCGCCGCCGTGGTAATTGCCAATATTGTAAATGCCGCCAGTCGCGGAACACATATCGTCGCCCATGAATCGCCAGAACTGTGCCTGATCCTCCGCTGATATCTTCGGATTGCGTTTGGTGTATTTCAAAAGCGCTTCACCTGTTGCCGGATTAGCAAAATCTTTTTCATGCGGGAATGTCGCCGCAACACCGCCGGAGATATCACAAAGAATCTCGGCTTCGCGATAGACTGCCTCGCCGGAGAGACACCGGCCGACATTACAGTAAATCGAATGGGGAATGTAGGAACCGGGACCGAAAGGAACAAAACCCATACCCGGAATATAAACTTCCGGTTTGGCCAGATCGGATGCCGTGTAGCCCGCGGCATAACCCAGCTCGGTTGTCATGATGATCTCAGCCAGTTTTTCGCGGACATGCGATTCTTTATGAACGTTGTTGCATTCGGCAGCCAGTGCGGCTTTCCCCAGCAGAATATCGCCGATCGCCGGCTTGCAGCCGGAGTAAGAATGGCGATGGAACAAGGCGAAGAGCAGGGCCAATATGCCGCCATGTTGATGCTCGCCTGCCAGGAAGACTCTCTCCCAGGGCACGAAACAGTTTTCAAAAATCAGATATGAGTCGGTAAGTCCTGGGGTAAAACCGCGTTTGTAATAATCGCGTTGACGGTAGCCATGAATCGTCACAACTTGTTTCACGCCGTCATAGTCCGCGGGAACGGCAAAAGCCACGGCGTAGTCCTTGTCTTCTGGCCTGAGCGCTCGGGTAGGCAGAACAAGAATTTCATCGGATACAGACGCTTCGGAAATGTGCACCTTGCAGCCTTCCACAATGATGCCGTCCTTGGTTCTCTCCTTGATATACACATAAGAACCGGGATTAGGCTGCTCTGCGGGACGTAGCATGCGGTCGCCCTTGGTGTCCGTCTGGGCGCATGCGGCGATCATGTCTTCCTTCTGGAAACGGGCCAGCCACTTCTTGAAGTTTTCGTGATAATTGGTCTCGCCCTTTTTCACTTTATCCGCTTCATACGAGACATTGTAAATAGCGTTTGTTCCATCTATTCCCATACATCGCTGGACGCAGCCACCGACTTTCTGGCACAGCATACGCGTCATATCCTGCTTGCAATGCAGATCTTCCTTGCTCTGGTGAATATGAGTAAAACGGTTAATCTTCTCTCCCGTGAGGTGAGATGTGGCAGTCATCAGACGTTCATTTTCTGGTTTGGCTGCTTCGTCATACGTTGTGCCCATAACATTGATGCAGTCGCTCTGCAACTCGTCCGTCCGATCGATCAGATTGCCATCATAATAAATGTTGCGTTTCATTTTCGACAGGGCGTTTATAAAATCTTGTTTTGTTCTCATTTTAATACCCCTTTTAAAAAGTGTTAGGTTATTTGGTTTTATCTTTTGAGGAAGTTCCTCCATCTTTTTCCCTTATAATTTTTCCCAAAACGCTGGCGTCTTCAAATTTCAGGTACAGCGTAGGGCATGATTCTTCTTTTTTGGCGCGAATGCCGTCGAAAACAATTTCAATTAAAGGATTGAGCATATCCGCGGTGCTTGGCTTTCGTTTAGGCATTCCCTGCATGTGCCAGTGAATGAATAAGTGTTCGACAGTGCCCATGAACATGGAGCGGATCAAATAGGGATTGGAGTCCTTTTTGAAAGTTCCGTCGGCGATTCCTTCCCTGATACAATCCAGAAGACCGTGAGATGAACGGCGTATAGCCGCATGCGCGGATGTATGGCGAAATCTCTTGTTGGACATTAACTGCAGAAGAACCAGCGCGGAGTAATTGGGATTGGATTGATAAAGCTGGACATAGAAAAGCAGAATAGCTCTGATCTTTCCTTCCACGTCTTTGATATAGGGTATGACTTTTGATGATTCCTCAAAGGTTTCATTAGATACTTTTTCGGGGATGGCGAAAAGGAGGTCTTCCTTTGTGCCGAAATATTCGTATATTGTAGCTTCTGAAACGCTGGCCTCTTTACTGATTTCAGTAATCGTTGAGTTCTGGAAACCTTTCTCTGCAAATATACGAAGGGCGGCGTCCATAATGCGGTCTTTTCTGTTCTTTGGTTTGCTTTTATCCATCATGTCAATGTCTTGTCGGCACCTACTTGTTTAACATATATTATCATAGTCATACTGTCAAGTATTATTTTATTTCATAGTCAGGCTATGAAATAAAAATTAATTTCAAAGTACATCAAGGTATAATTAGTTTATAAAAAATGGTGATAATCTGAAAATACCGAGGAGTATGATATAAATACAAGAGTAAATCCACTACAGATCAAGAGAGATGTAATTTCAAAGGAGTGGCTTATCGCTTTCTAAACTTGCTTTGAGGTTCGTACCCTTGATTTTTTCTACGATAACTTCGGCTAATTCTTTTTCCGAAACAATATTTTGATTAACTGATTTACCGGCGACTTTAATCCATTTACCGGCGGAATTTTTAAAATCCGTTTTATCCGCGCAGGCAGTCAGGCAGCCGCAAATGAGAATACCGATATCCCAATGCTCTTTGGTTTGGTTCGCTGACAGAATGAATTCCGGTGAAAGCAGTTTTTTGATTTCCTGAACAAGTTTTACTCTGTCAATGACAGGATTACAACCACCGCAATATTTTATGCCTATACCAACTTGCATTAATTCGTGTACCTTATACCCAAATTAACAGCTCTACGGCCGCCTGTTGCCCCTAAAATATCCGTTAGATAGAGCGATCATTTCAAGCATTTTGATGGATGGTCTAATTATCGGATTATCTACCGAATTTTTAACCAATTCTCCCGGCTGGTAGACTTTTAAATTCATGTTGCGCCGGCTTTCGTCATATTGTTCGGTGGTTTTTAACGCCATTGCTTATATCTTTTTCAATCTTTAACTTATCTGAATATTCCACCATATTCGTTAGCTTAAATTTTTTATATTACATTTAATTGCAAGTTAACTATCTGAAAACAAACGTTTAATGTAAACTAATATTTTGTTAAGTAAAATTCAAGGCCATTCGATGGTTATTATATCATGCCAATATTCGTGCAGCCAATATTTATTGACATATGAAATAATTCTTCATATACTTCCACACCAAAAAAGTAAAACTCAAACAATTTTAAAAATAATCCGCATACATGGAGAAAAAATGCTGGCACTGTCCATAGATAAAAAACGTGAATTTAGAATATTTTGGAGGATATTGGTCAAGACCGTATGGGCTGTTGGTCTGGTGGCCATTTTGGCGTCCTGCGGCACCTCACCGGGATACAACTACACAATTAGCGGCACGGTCAGCGGTATGATCGGCAGCGGGCTGGTGTTACAGGACAATGGAGGAGATGACCAGACAATCTCTGTCAATGGTGCTTTTGCCTTTGCCACCGCGCTGACAAGCGGAACTGCCTACTCCGTCACGATAAAAACACATCCGACCAACCCTTCCCAAACTTGCGTCGTCAGTAATGGCAGCGGCACAATCAGCGGCTCGCCAGTGTACGACGTGGCCGTGAGCTGCGTGATGAGTTCCAGTCCTGTTACGGTTGACCCATCAGGGCTATTTGCCTATGTGTCAAATTCCAGTCCTGGTAACATCTCGGCCTATGACATCAATCAGACCACAGGGGCATTGGTCTCCGTCCCCGTTTCAGCAGGAAACCCGTTCCCTGCCGGAACAAGTCCTACCTCCGTCACGATTTACGCTAACCCATCAGGAGAATTTGCCTATGTGCCCAATATGGGTTCCGACACTATTTCGGCCTATGACATCAATCAGACCACAGGGGCATTGGTCTCCGTCCCCGTTTCAGCAGGAAACCCGTTCCCTGCCGGGACAAGTCCTACCTCCGTCACGATTTACGCTAACCCATCAGGAGGAGCATATGCCTATGTGCCCAATATAGGTTCCGACACTATTTCGGCCTATATCATCAATTCCGACGGGTCATTGACCGCCGTTACAGGAAGCCCGTTTACTGCCGGGACAAGTCCTACCTCCGTCACGGTTTACGCTAACTCATCAGGAGCATATGCCTATGTGCCCAATATGACTGACGGTACTATTTCGGCCTACACCATAGATAATACCACCACACCCGGAGCATTGATCCCTTCCTTTAATACCCCGACAGTGACTGCGGGGGCGTATCCTACCTCCGTCACGATTTACGCTAATCCATCAGGAGGAGCATATGCCTATGTGCCCAACATGGGTTCCGGCAATATCTCGGTCTATACGATTAATTCCGACGGGTCATTGAGCACCGGAACAGCGGTGACCGCAGGGACGTATCCTATGTCCGTCACAGTTTACACTAACCCATCAGGAGGAGCATATGCCTATGTGTCCAATATGGGTTCCGGCAATATCTCGGTCTATACTATTAATTCCGATGGGTCATTGAGCACCGGAACGGCGGTGACTGCAGAGATGTATTCTAACCCAGTCACGGTTTACGCTAATACATCAGGAGCATTTGCCTATGTGTCAAATAGGAATGATGGAACCATCTGGGTTTATTCAATCGGAACCAATGGAGCATTAACTAATATTCAGCAAATTTCATCAGGGATAAGTTTTGCAAGTCTTACTACCGTTACGATTGACCCCCAAGGGCCCTATGCCTATGCATCAGATGTGAATACCGGCGCTGTCTATGCCTTTACTATCGATTCGACCACAGGGAAATTGAACGCCGTTACAGGAAGCCCGTTCTGAAACGGAGGGAGCTTTCTACTTGGCCGCCGTCTCCGGATACAGGTATCCCTTTACATTCGCCCGTTGTACAAAACTTGACACGGACATAATTTAAATTTATACTCACAAAGATTTTCAATAAGGAGGTAAACAGTGAAGAAATCAACAGCAACCCTTATACTTATTCTTTTTCTCTTTCCAACTTTTGCTTTAGCTAAAAACTTATCCTCTAAAGATTTATCGGCAGGAGTAGCTGAACAATTCAAAAAAAGCTTTCCCAAGAATATTTTTGAGAGCATAACGGCTACCGATATTAAAGGAATATATGAAGTATATACAGGCAATCAGATTTATTATTACATGCCGAAAGAAGATGTAATAATTGGCGGCCCCATCATTTCCAAAAACGGAGTAAATATCACCAGGGAAAGTAATTCCAAAAAGATGGCACAAAAGATGGCTAAATTGTCTCTGGACAGCGCTTTAAAAATTGGTAACGGGAAAACAACCATCGTGGAATTTATTGATCCCAATTGTCACTTTTGTCGGGAGTCCTATAAATATTTTACTCAGCATAAAGATGTAACTATTTATGCTTTCTTTTTCCCGTTGTCTAAAGAATCGGCAGGCAAGATTAAATACATTTTATGTTCAAAAGATGCGGCCAAAGCTTATGATGATGCTCTGAGCGGGAAGCTTGATAATGCTCAACTTGCTGCCTGCACCGATAAAAAAATTGATGAGACAGTTAAAACGCACATGAAGTTGGCTTCTGCAATCGGAGTCAAAGGAACACCCTTATTTTATATCAAGGGTCAGGTAGTTGATGGCTTTGATCAACCCGCTATTGAAAAGCTCTTAAAAGATTAGGCAAGACGTATAAAACGGTAGCCGCTTTTTTATAATAAGAACAGCTACCGGATCTTTGCTCCTGTTTGTGCTTCGCGATCGAATGTCAGGACGCTAAGTCCTTTATCCGTATCAGTTGCCAGAAGCATGCCGTGAGATTCAACTCCCATTAATTTCGCCGGCTTTAAATTGGCAACAACCACAATACTTTTACCGATTAATTCCTCCGGAGTATAGTCCTTGCCGATACCGGCAACGATTGTGCGCTCTTCACCTATATCAATTTTAAGTTTAAGCAGCTTATTGGATTTGGGAACAGCTTCCGCCGCCAGAATTTTTGCCACACGCAAATCCACTTTGGCAAATTCCTCGTAGTCGATTTCCTGTTTTAAATCAATCATGGAAGATTTTTTCTCCTGCGTCAGGTTTTCTTTTTCTTGAACAATGCGCGGGAACAACGATTCGCCACGAGTTAAAGGGCTGCCCGCCTTTAAGGCATCATCTTTTTTTATACTGGCCATATCCAAGTTTTGAGATTCATCTACTCCAATTTGCCGCAAAATTTTCTCCGCGGTCTGCGGCATGAAAGGCTTGAGCAGTACAGCTATTGCCTGTAAGGCGACAAGCAAATTATACATAATCGCTGTTAATTTTTCCTTGTTTGCCGGGTCTTTTCCCAAAGTCCAGGGCTCATTCTCGACAATGTATTTATTGGTGACATTTATGAAATCCCAAATGGCAATCAAGGCTTTATGCAGAGACATATCATCAAAACTGGATTCAACATCTGCGACCGTTCTTAGAGCGGCTTCGTGCAACGCCGAAATTTTTTCTTTGCGACTGATTTCCGGCACTTTACCATCGCAATACTTGATAGCCATAGTAATAGTGCGGCTGATCAGATTTCCCAAATCATTGGCCAAATCAGAATTTAACCGCTGTACAAAAGCTTCCTCGGAAAAATTGGAATCCAGCCCGAAGACCATATCTCTCAAAAGGAAATAACGGAAGGCATCCAGACCGTATTTATCTTTTAAATCAAGCGGACGAACAATATTACCAAGGCTTTTGGACATTTTGCTTTGATCCGAGTTCCAATAACCATGGACATTCAGGTGCCGGTATGGTTCGATACCAGCCGCCTTGAGCATTGTCGGCCAGTAAATGCCATGAGGTTTTAAAATATCTTTCGCAATAAGATGCTCTGCTGCCGGCCAGAACATCTTAAATTTTTCTCCGTCGGGATAATTCAGGGCAGTAACATAATTAATCAAAGCGTCAAACCAGACATAGGTTACATAATCCTGATCAAAAGGTAGAGTGATACCCCATTGCAGACGGGATTTGGGGCGTGATATGCAAAGATCCTCCAGGGGCTCGCGCAAAAACGCCAGCGCTTCATTTTTATATCTTTCAGGCCGGATAAAATCAGGATGTTCCGAAATGTATTTAACAAGCCAATCCTGATACTTGCTCATTTTGAAAAAATAATTTTTTTCTTCGATATACTGAGGTTCTCTGTCATGCTCAGGACATTTATTGTCAATTATTTCTTTTTCAGTCAGAAATCTTTCACAGCCGAAACAGTAATAACCGCCGTAACTGCCGAAGTAAATATCACCGGAATCATATACTTTTTGTAAAATATAACGCACTGTTTCGATATGGTTGGGATCGGTTGTCCTGATGAAGTAATCATTGGTAATTGAAAGTTCCGGGCACAAAGTGCGAAACTGCGCGCTAATTTTGTCCGCGTATTCCTGAGGAGTTACTCCGGATTTTATTGCCGCTTCCGCGATTTTATCGCCGTGTTCATCAGTTCCGGTAACAAAGAAAGTTTTTTCGCCAATCATGCGATGATATCTGGCCAAAACATCGGCAACAATTGTCGTATAAGCATGTCCGATATGCGGTGAAGCATTAACGTAATAAATCGGTGTCGTTATATAAAATGATTTTGGCATATTGACAGCATCTCCATCCTGATTATTGAAAAGAGTCCTTTTCATCCATTTTTTCCAAATCCAATGTCTGCCTTTCGCACTGCACGTCTTCATTATTATCGTCAGTCTTAACAGCTTTGGGACATTTTTTCCGCCCGGAGTATCCTTCATGTTCAAAAGCCAGACAGCACATTAGGCGGCCACATAATCCGGAAATTTTTTCCGGATTAAGCGACATGCTCTGTTCTTTCGCCATTTTGACCGTAACTCTCTCTAAATTTTGCAGTATTCCCGCGCAACAAACCAGTCGGCCGCAAACAGCAATGCCTTTGGTAATGCGTGTTTCCTGCCGGGCGCCTATCTGCTTCAGTTCTATTCTTATTTTGAATCTTTGAACGAGGTCTTTAACCAATTCACGGAAATCCACTCTGCTTTCCGACGTAAAGTAAAAAATAATTTTGCTCTTTTCGAAGAGGCAGTCCACATCTATTAATTTCATGGAAAGCCCTCTTGCCTGAATCCTTTCCACACAAAATTTCCGGGCGTCGCCCTCCAACTTATCGTTTTCTTCTTTAACTTGCAAATCTTGAGCAGTTGCTTTACGAACGACTTTTTTTAGATTTGCCGGCAGATCCGACGGTTGACACCTTTTTACGTCATTAGCTACAATTCCCAGCGCCAGACCATTATCGGTATTGACAATAACCTGATCATTTTTATGCAAAATAAGATCAGCGGCACTGAAACTATATATCCTACCCTCTTGTTTAAATTTAACTCCAATAATATTTACAAGCAATTTTTATCCTACCTAATTTTTTAATAATTTAACTTAAATGCCATTGTTTCCAATGTCAATGATTTGTTGACATTCTGTTCCATAATCTCCCCTGCTTTTTCTATCTGCGCTATATTTTGAAGGATTTGTTCGCCGGACAAACGCGCGGCGCATGTTGCAATAAAAGAAGAATTGTCTTGATTGATTAACATTTCGCTTTGTTTGATTTCTTTAAAAATCAGAGCATCACGGAAAAAAGTGTTAAGAATATTAAACCCTTGCCGGATTTCCCCCCCCCCTGTCCCAGGAAAGACGCAAAATTGATTAAACTGAAGGGGTCTTCTCTGCGTGTAATTGAAAGCAACTTTAACAATTCCGTGCGATAGACAATAATATCTTCTTTATTTAATTCCATTGCGTTGCCAATGGAACCACCGGATAAAGCTGCCAGAAGTGAAGCTTTTTGGTTATCCATGCCCTGCTGAGCGATAAGAAATTTTGCCACTGTTTTAGAACTAAGTGGATTGAAACGCATATGCTGGCAACGCGAAATGATTGTGGATGGCAGAGAGTAAGGTCTGGCTGTAACCAGAATTAATATATTGGACGGAGATGGTTCTTCCAGTATTTTTAAAAGCGCGTTTGCCGCCTGATCGTTCATTTTATCGGCATCATCAATAATAAATGCCCGCATCCTGGCCTCCAGAGGTTTGCATCTAATTCGCTTCTGAATTTCACGAATGGAATCAATACGAATAAACTGACCATCGGCTTCCACGGAAAAGATATCGGGATGGCTTTTGCGCTGAGTTTTCCGGCAGGAGACACATTCGCCGCAGGAATCGTGAAGGGAATCTACCTTGTCGCAGTTGAGAGCCTTGATAAATTCCAAGGCTAAAGTTCTTTTACCCACGGCGGGAATACCGCTGAAAAGATAAGCGTGCCCTATTCTTTTTTTAGCCAAGGTTTTTTGGATAATCTCAATTTTTTTTTCATGACCGTAAATATCGTGAAAAGACATAATTTAAAAGGAAATATCCCC
Organism: uncultured delta proteobacterium; assembly: GCA_963811325.1. Taxonomy (GTDB): domain Bacteria; phylum Desulfobacterota; class Syntrophia; order Syntrophales; family Smithellaceae; genus Smithella. The sequence continues at coordinate 2,369,837 of CAWEQT010000001.1, read as the reverse complement.
AAATAACTAATTTTGTAAATTTATAAAATCACTAATATACTGGCACACTTCTTCTTGAATTTTGTTAACATCACGGTTCGCGTCAATTAAGCGGAAACGTTTTGGATCATTTCTTAAAATATTGAGATAACCTTCACGAATCCGTTGATGGAAATCAATGTTTTCTCTTTCAAACCTGTCTATAGAAGAAGGTTCCTTAAGGCGATTATTTCGATCCATAGCTCTTTGCAGTCCAACTTCTACCGGCAAATCAAACAATAAAGTTAAGTCCGGTTTTAAAAACATTGCCGAATAGTCGTTGATTAACTTGATAAATTCGTAATCAAGACCGCGTCCTGCCCCCTGATAGGCATAGGTGGCATCAGAAAACCGGTCGCACAAAACAACTTTGTTTTGTTCTAAAGCAGGCAAAATTTTCTCCCGAACATGTTGTGCCCGTGCCGCACAAAACAAAAACATTTCACTTTCCGCGCACATATAATAATGTTCACTGTTAAAAAGAATGCCTCCTATTTTTCGGCCTATGTCTGTCCCTGATGGCTCCTGAGTAACAAGAAGCGGAACATTTTTCTTAACAAAATAATCGGCAACAAGTTTTATTTGGGTTGACTTTCCCGAACCCTCAACACCTTCAAAGGTAATTAACTTTTTCATTAACTAAACCTTTCACACCTGGTCTTTTATTAATTACTTAAAAACTCCCGGTTTAATTTTCGTAAAATAATAAGACTTGCCGGACATTAAGTGAGGATAGTTTGTAATTAAAAAGGGGAAACCGGGAATATATCTATATGAATTAGGATTTATTCCCAGTTGTAATTTTGTCGCTGATAAATTATTTTCCATCCCCCGGAACGATTGCTTCCACCGGACATTGATCGGCACAATTTCCGCAATCGTTACAAAGTTTAGCGTCGATAACATATTTATCTTCGCCTTCAGAAATTGCCTCGACAGGGCATTCGCTTTCACAAGAACCGCAAGCGATACATTCGTCAGTAATCACATATGCCATAATTCTTTATACTCCTTCTTATAATAATTATTTACACAAAATAAAAATACCTTACCAGTTGGCTGTCAGGAAATCTTTGTTAATCAAAATCACTGATAATTGTCAATTCACAAAAAAGTTTTTAAAGGTATTTTGACGGGCTATTGCCATAAAACAAACTTAAACAGCAATTACTTCCTTTATATCCGGTATTTGCTTTTTAATCATTTTTTCTATCCCCATCTTTAGAGTCATCTGAGACATGGGGCAACCACGGCAAGCGCCGGTTAACTTCACCTTTACTATCCCATCTGCGCTGACATCTATAAGTTCTACATCCCCGCCATCCGCCTGCAGGCTGGGTCTTATAAGATCGATAGCTTTTTGCACTTCTTCTTTCATCTAATTTCTCCTTAATCGGTTAAAATTTATCTTTTTCGCCCACTCAATGCGGCATGCAACCAATTATCTTACTGGTAACATCCTGGGCAACTTTAAGCAAATCGGGTTTCATTATCATATAATCTTCTATTATATCATGACCGGCTTTCCACATTAATTTACCGGTGGAGATATCATATAATTCCATGGTTATGCCAACCTTCGCCAATTTCTTATCACGTTCTGTAGTATATTCCCAATCGTCAACGGACACCAGCAAAAACGCGTCAATTTTTGCTAATTCGCCGATTTTTTTGCTCAGATCAGGATCAGAAAAATCAAGCTGACGCAATTTAGATAGATACTCAGTTACAGCTTTACGTAATTCTTCATTGACCTGGATTTGTTTATTCAGACTCTCAGCATAAATGACATTGGGAAACCACTTCTTTTCAACTAATGAACCCGCGACAATTTGTTCCACAGCTTCCCTTGAGTCAGTCATTTCTTTATGATTCCATACTTCCACCGGAAACACAGCCACTCTTTGCGGGTGAAAATCCTTTGCTTCCGGCGCTGACTGGGAAAAACGCAATCCGCTGCAACCCATTGTTGTTAAAATAAAAATCATTAATATGTATTTAGCGAACGATTTTCTTACCATAATCTTTAGAACCTCCTTTTTTTCCGGAAGTGCACTTCCATATCAAAAAACACGCCATAAGAAAACACAAAAACCAGCTATAATATAGCTGGTTTCCAGAATGCCTTCCTTAACAGCCCCGGAAAGCACTTGTTTTTTATCACAAAACTGAAAACAAATCCATATATATAATATACACGGTAACAGAAAAAAACTTAGAGATGTACTCCAGCCTGCCGGATAAGAAAGAATAAGAAGAGTGAATAATATCAATGAAGTAATTTTAAGTATGGTTATTGTCAGCGTTTTTCCGAAAAAAACGGGAATAGTTTCCTGTCCTATCAATTTATCACTTTGTATTTCCAGAATATCCGACATTGCTGAACGGATAAAAACCATCCCAAAGGTAAAGCAAAAAGCAACGATTAAACCGGTATTAAAGGAATAATTTTTGCCCAGGGCAGGCAAGATTGCCGCTACGATTCCCCAGGCTGCAGACATAGATATATTTTTTGAACCGGGCAAATCTTTTAAACTCCGGAAATGCCATCTATTAGGCAGAATCCTCATATTATAAAGCACACCGGCAAATGAAATAACAAATAGAAAAATAAAGACAATGATTGCATTATTAAATGCCAATGCAAGGGCGGCGACAATAGACAGTAAAGCGGTGTATAAATATATTTTTTTATGATGGTGATAGCTTTCTTCCCGAAAAGAGCCGACAAGACCAGTAGGCTTTCGGCTAATCAAATGATTTAAGACATGTATTGCATATACATAAAGAGAGGCAATCGCTACAAAAGACAGGTTCACCGGTATATTCTGCAACAGCATGCAAACCAGACAAAGACACCCTGCGCCCACAGCGGAATAAATATCCGTTTTGATAGCCCATATCCATAGATTGAGCAATTTACCCAAGTTTTTTAACTTACGGCTTTGACCTTCCATGATTTTATCCATCACCCGATCGATAATCCAGTTAGGGGTGGAAGCGCCTGCTGAAACCCCGATACGATTATAGGGACCTAGATTAATATTTCCCATTTCTGCTGGAGTTTCGATTTGAAAAGTGGAAGATTGTTGCTTTTGGGCAAGGTCAGCCAGCCTTCTGGTATTGGCGCTGTTTTTTCCGCCAACGATAAACATTGCGTCCATTTCACCAGCCATTGCTATAACTTCAGCTTGTCTTTGTTCAGTTGAAGAGCAAATAGTGTTAAATACAACCGCTTTAGAGCAGCTTTTCTTTATTTTTTCAACAATCTTGCCGTAATTATTTGAATCTTGAGTTGTTTGAGCGACAACACAAATTTTATCATGGGAAGATAATTTATCCACATCGTCCAAAGTGGACAGAATAATGCCTTTCTCGCCTGCGTAACCTAAAAGACCGTCAACCTCCGGATGTTCCTTATCGCCTACGATCACCACGGTATAACCAAGAGCAGTATGTTTTTTGATGATGGATTGCACGTAACCGACTTTAGGACAGGTTGCATTTACAACCTTAATGCCGATTTCCTTAATTTTTTTCCTTTCAGCCGGAGCGATACCATGAGCGCGAATAATCAGAATAGCGTTTTCCCTGTCTTTTATCTCTTCGATACTTTCAACAGGTTTAACGCCGCGGCTCTTGAGTAATTCAATTGTTTGCGGGTTATGAATCAAAGGACCGTAAGTATAAATACGTCGGCGGGTTTCATGTTGCGCTATATCCAATACAATATCCACGGCCCTGCGCACACCCATGCAAAAGCCCGCTGTCCTGGCGAGTTTAATTTCCATTTTGCTCTTATACCAATTCTAAATCAAAACGCTATTTTTGTTGGCGTCGTTGTCGGCTTCCTCAACGTATGTATAATAAGCCTCGTCGCCTCCGCTTAGCTGCCTCAATATCATCTTTGATTTAGAAATGGTATTACTTTCGCGCTAGGATAAAAAATTCCCAGTTCCCCGCCGGACCTAAAACAGGCGATACACAAGTTCCTTCAACCCCTAAATTCTTAGCTACGCAAAATCCGCTGATATCCCGCACTACGCGTTCATGAACAGAGGCGTCTTTAACCACCCCATGACTTCCCACTTCTTCCCTTTTGGCTTCAAACTGCGGTTTAATCAGCGCTAGAATCCGCGCCCCGTCTCCTAAAAATTTTAAGACCGCCGGAATAACAGTTTTCAGAGAAATAAAAGAAACATCAATTGTGACAAGATCAATCCGTTCGTCCAAATCAGCACCGTCATAATAACGAATATTCGTGCGTTCGATTACGACTACGCGTCTGTCTTCACGCAACCTCCAGGCTAACTGGCCATAACCTACATCAAGAGCGTAAACTTTCCTGGCGCCTGCCTGCAAAAGGCAATCTGTAAAGCCTCCGGTGGAAGCCCCGACATCAAGGACGACAATATTTTCAACATTTAGTTTAAATTCTTTTAAAGCAGCTTCCAGTTTTAATCCCCCGCGGCTAACATAGGGATTGTCTTGACCCTTTATTCGTATTTCGGCATCAACCGCAACAGGCGCGCCCGCCTTATCCAGATATGTTTCATTAATTTTCACCGCCCGGGCTAAGATCAGCGCGCGGGCTTTTTCCAGCGTGGGCGCGATTCCTCGATTAACGAGCAATTCGTCCAAACGAATTTTTTGAGTGGCCATATTCATTTAATACCATTTTGCTTTTAAGAAATAACGAAAGCTATTTGGTATAATTAAAAATCATTGGATACCGGATTGTCCCGCCAGCATATCTCTTATTGCCCGAATAATACCTTCTTCATCAATTCCATACTTATGGCGCTGCTCGGTCTGTGTGGCATGTTTAACAAATTCATCGGAAATACCCAATCGCTTCACCCAGACGCCGGTGACACCTTCTTCGGCCAATAATTCTAAAACGGCGCTGCCGAAACCACCGCGCAGCATATTTTCTTCAACCGTAATAATTTTTTTAATTGTTGCCGCCGTTTTCAAAACCATTTCTCCGTCAAGAGGTTGCACAAAACGGGCATTGATCACTTTAATATTAAAACCTTCCTCGGAGAGCCGCCTGGCCGCAATCAGCGCCGGATTGACCGCCGAACCGATAGCGAGAATAGCCAGATCGGACCCATTCCGCAATACTTCACCTTTACCTATTTCCAGCGTTTTTGGTTCATCATCAAGAATGACCCCTACTCCTTTACCCCGCGGATAACGCAACGATACCGGATGACCACAGCCAATAGCCGTCTTGAGCATGTGTTGCAGTTCATTTTCGTCTTTAGGCGCCATAACAATAATATCAGGAATGGAACGCAAATAAGAATAATCCAAGAGACCCTGATGGGTGGCGCCATCTTCGCCAACAAGCCCGCCTCGGTCAATGGCAAAAACAACCGGTAGTTTTTGCAGGCAGACATCATATACTATCTGATCATAAGCCCGTTGCAGAAAAGTCGAATAAATGGCAACGACGGGAACAAAGCCTTCCACCGCCAAACCAGCGGCAAAGGTTACTGCATGTTGCTCCGCGATACCCACGTCATAAAAGCGTTTTGGGAATTCCTTGCAAAATTGATCGAGACCAGTGCCATCACACATTGCGGCGGTAATAGCCACAATACGGGCATCGGCCCGCGCCAGTTTAACTAAAGTTCTGCCGAATACTTTCGTATATGTTGGAATATCAGACGGAGGAGAAATAGCTTTACCGGTTTCCACGTTAAAAGGAGCTACGCCGTGATAAGTCAGCGGGTTTTCTTCGGCAAACCGGTAGCCCTTGCCTTTTTTTGTGATTACATGAACGAGCACAGGGCCTGTCAGTTCTTTGATATTTTCAAAATTTTTAATGAGGTACTTTAATCGGTGTCCTTCCAACGGACCAACATAGGTAAATCCCATTTCTTCAAAAAGAGCTCCGGGAATCATAAATGTTTTTAGAGATTCTTCTATCTGCCTGGCGAATTTAACCATACCTCCGCCAATGCCGGGAATGCTTTCAAGAAAACTTTTAATATCCGCTTTCAATGTGGTTATTGTATGGCCGGTCATCACCCGATTCAGATAGGAAGACATCGCGCCGACATTCGAAGAAATAGACATTTCGTTATCGTTTAAAACTATGATCATGTTTTTTTTACGATCTCCCACCCAATTCAATCCTTCAAAGGCCATGCCTGTGGACATGGAGCCGTCGCCAATAACAGCGATTATTTTATTTTTATCACCTTTTAAGCAACCGGCTTCAGTAAATCCCGCGGCGGCCGAGATAGAAGTTCCGCTGTGTCCTACATCAAAAACATCATAGAGGCTTTCTTCCCTTCTTGGAAATCCGCTGATGCCGCTTTGTTTGCGCAAATCGGCAAAAGTATCTTTACGTCCGGTAATGATTTTATGCGCGTAAGCCTGATGGCCGACATCCCAGACAATCTTATCCTGCGGCGTATTAAAAACGTAATGGAGAGCCAGTGTTAATTCCACTGCTCCTAAAGACGCAGCAAGATGACCGCCACGGGAAGAAACCGTATGAATAATTAAATCTCTCACTTCCTGTGCCAGAGTATTGAGTTGGGCAGTATTAAGTTTTCGAATATCCGCGGGGAATTCCACATTTTTCAGAACACTGTAATTAACTGTTTCCTGATGCTTTACCAAAACAAAATCCTTTCCAATATTAAATTTTGCCTATGATTTTCTTTCCATTATATAGCGCGCAATGACAATAAGCGGCATAGCCCTCTCATCAAAACCGGAAAGACTCGCCACTGCCGCGTCTATATACTTTACTAATTTTTCCTTCGCCAGTTCCATTCCCAGCAAAGACGGATAGGTAAGTTTGTCACGGGAGGCATCACTGCCGGTTTCCTTGCCCATCAACTCACGGTCCCCTTCGACATTTAAGATGTCATCTGCTATCTGAAAAGCCAGACCCATATTTATTCCGTATTCTGCCAGAGATTGAATTTTATTTTTGCCGGCGTTAAAAATAATAGCCCCTGATTTTACCGCGGCAACAATTAAAGCTCCCGTTTTGCGCCGGTGAATTTCCCGCAGCGTGATTTCGTCGGATTCTGATTTTCCCGAAAGCACATCAAGAGCCTGACCGCCAACCATGCCGCAAATTCCGGCAGCATAGGCAATTTCCTGTATAACCGCCAAACGCCTTTCTGCGGAGAATCCGGATAATCTGACTTTTTCCGCTCGGGATAAAAGAACAAAGGCCTCCGTAAGCAGCGCGTCGCCGGCCAGTATGGCTATATCCTCTCCGAAAGCTTTGTGACAGCTAGGCTTGCCACGCCGGAAATCATCATCGTCCATTGCCGGCAAGTCATCATGAATCAGGGAGTAAGAATGAATCAATTCCAAAGCGCAGGCAATCGGCATGGCCGAAGCCAGATCGCCGTCAACCGCTTCCGCCGCCGCCAGGCAGAGAATCGGCCTGATTCGCTTTCCTCCGTTAAAAACACTGTAACGAACAGCCTCATATATCTTTGCCGGAATATCATCAGCGGGTAGATAATGTTGCAATGCTTCTTCCACAATTTTCTTCCTGTCCTGTAAATACGCTTTTAAGAATCCCTCATCACCTTCCATCGCTGTCGTCTCCCTCAAAACGCTTTACCTGCAGGGAATCTTCTTTCCCCAAAAGCATTTCGACACGCCGTTCCGCTTCTTCTAATTTAGTCATGCAAAAGCGAATGCTTTTTATTCCTTCTTCAAAAGATTTCAAGGCTTCATCTAAAGGCATATCGCCGGATTCCATCTTCCTTACTATATCTTCGAGCTTTTTCAATGCGTCTTCAAATTTTTCTTTTGCCATAATTACCCCTGAAATATTTTTTCTATTTTAGCGTTAAAATTACCTGTTGCCAATTGGACATTGACATCTTCCCCTATGTTTAGATCAGCCGCTTGTCTGACAATCATGCCGCTGGCAATACTGCGTGTAATGCTGAAACCTCTTTGCAAAACCCCCAGAGGATTCAAAGATTCCAAAACAGCAGAGTCCTTTTGGAGCCGCTCTTTGAGCGCCGCCAGGCGGCTTGATAAATTGTTGAGTAAATTCTTTTGAATATTTTTTAATAAAATTTTTCTTTCATTGATTTTTCTTGCCGGATTCTGGTGCAAAAGCCGCAACTGAAGTTGTTGAAGTTCATTTTTAAGGTTTTGTTGTTCATGATAAAAAGCTGTCCCGAGTCTTTCTTTGAGGTCATCCAGATTAATTTTTAAATTAATTAAAAACCGGCGCGGATCTTTAAGCCTTTCCTGTATTCCGGTAAGCTCATTTTTCTTATCTTTCAGGCAGCGGCAATAACCCGCTATCATCCTCTGTTTGAGAATATTAATCTTTGTTATTAACTCCATCCATTCCGGCACGATTAATTCCGCTGCGGCTGAAGGCGTGGACGCTCGAAGATCGGCCACAAAATCACAAATAGTGAAATCCGTTTCGTGTCCAACTGCGGATACTATGGGTATTGACGAACGGAATATTTCCCGCGCCAAAGCCTCATCATTAAAAGAAGCAATATCCTCAAGAGATCCTCCTCCCCGGGCGATGACTATTACATCAACAGTTCCATGAGATTGTAAATTGCGTAGAGCCTGAATTATTTCGGCTGCCGCTTCGTTTCCCTGCACTCGCACAGGGGCAATTAATATATCGGCCATGGGGAAACGCCGTTTAGTTATATTTAAAATATCCCTGATCACAGCGCCTGTAGGCGAAGTAACCACTCCAATTATTTTAGGCAGAAAGGGAATTGCTTTTTTATGGCGTTCATCGAATAATCCCTCGGCAAAAAGCTTGGCTTTGAGTTGTTCAAATGCTTTTTGCAAAGCGCCGACGCCAAGAGGTTCCACTGATTCAACAATAAGCTGATATTCGCCGCGCGGCAGATAAACGTTGAGGCGCGCCCGGCACAAAACTTTTAACCCCTCTTCCAGTTCAAAATAAGTCCGCCGTTGATACGTACCGAACTTATGAAAAAATACTGCCTTAATTTGGCTTTTATCATCCTTCAGCGTGAAGTAAATATGGCCGGATTGCGGCCGTCGCAGATTGGAAACCTCGCCTTCCACCAGAACAAAATCAAAACTCTCCTCCAAGAGAAATTTAATATTATTATTAAGTTGTGAAACTGTAAGAATTTCGTTCATTAATACAATCCTTTATTGTGAACTACCAGATATTGGAAGGTAAAACAAGATTGAAATTAACATGGAATGATACTCATTACTGTCCGGTAACAAGGTGTCATTGCGTTGTGCATATTATTTAATAAGGCCATAACAAGTATAATTCAGAAGAAGATTATGATCAATATTATATTGACATGCAGGCATCGCTTCTTTACAATCTTTCTCCAGGAAAGAAGTTTTTTATAACTCTGAAAAGGTGACATAGTGCTGTTAGACATAGCGCCCACAAAAATTCCGGTGGTTTTATTGTACAATGTTAATCCGGAATGGACCCAAGATGAAAAGGATGAAGTGATCAGGCTCTCTATACAGCTTAGCGACGCTCTTATAAGCATAGGACACCCTACATTTTCCGTTCCTATCGCGGATAACGATATTGCCCGTCACCTTCAGCCCTTTGATCCTGCCAAATATATCATTTTCAATTGGTGCGAAGGGCTTCCGGGTATTGAAAACAGTGAATTACTGGTGATAAAAAAGCTGGAAACGTTAGGTTATACCTTCACCGGCGCTGATTCCGAAACGCTTTCGCTGGCGTATGATAAATACCGCGTGAAAATTCTTTTGGAGAAAGCCCGCATCCCCACACCGGCCTGGGGAATTTTTAGCTCCCCGGATATACAGGACTGGAAGACATTTCCGGCGATTGTCAAACCACAAAACGAACATTGTTCAGCGGGCATTACGCCTGAATCCGTGGTGATGAATCAACCGGATTTAAAAAATAGAATATCCTTTATTCTGAATAAATATTCCCAACCGGCACTGGTGGAGGATTTCATTGATGGACGCGAGTTCCACGTTTCTGTCTGGGGCAACGATAAATTAACGGTGCTGCCTGCGGCGGAAATGGATTTTTCTTGTTTCGGCAACATAAAAGACAGGCTCTGCACATATGATGCGAAATATATTCCCGGCTCTCAGCATTACGAAAAAATTGAAACCCTGTTACCCGCCCCTCTTACGAATAACGAAAAAAAGGTGTTGGAGCAGGTTTGCGGCAACGCCTATCGGGCGACCGGATGCAGGGATTACGCCCGCATGGACATCCGTCTTCGGGATAATATTTTTTATGTTCTGGATGTTAATCCAAACGCGGATATCAGCTCAGACGCCAGCATGGCCTGTGCCGCCGAAGCCGATGGCATCAGCTATGCCCAGATGGGAAGCCTTATTGTGCGTATGGCCGCGCAAAGACATCCTGTCCTGGGGAAACTGCTTTAATACCAAATCGCATGAAAACTGTATAATTGGATATCGCCTACATCAGGAAAAGGATCAGAAATACGTGCCTTGTCGTTCGTTGGGCTGAATTTTAAGAAGATCAATAAACATATGCCATGAGTCAATGGTCATATTGGGAAAAGGGTTATTCATTTAATATTCTGTTTTGAACCCTTTTTTTGCGAACAGGGAATACAGGCGCGCCGCTCATCACCTAGATTCACCATCTTTGCCGCCATAGTCATCTCGCCGCAGACGGCACAAGGTTCAGACGGCGTAAACTGCGCGTAGAGATGCTCATTAAAGGACACTTCCGTGGTAGTAAAGATTTCCTCGAAGGGACGCGCAAGCAGATCATCAACCTTCAAGCGCTTTAGATTCCTCCGGTCATCTTCCGAAGCCATACCGTCCGCAACAGCTTTCTCCAGATGATCAAAAGTGTTCTTGTCCTTACCCGTGTAATTGTAGCACGTCTTTCGGGAAAAGCGATAGGCGTGCCGCTTTGAACGGTTCAGCACCGTGTAGGCGTTCTTCCCGAAATCTTTGATTATCAGATTGCCCTTACCCGCCACTGTGCCGAGCAGAACCTGAAGGGCATCGATGGCTCAGGAATCGTTTTCACAGATGGCAGCCACTTCTTCATCAACGGCTCGTCTTAGATTCATCAATCTTATTGCCTCTTTTGCTACCCTGTAACCATAGATCAGACAAGGGCAGACATGCCCGTGAAATTCCACGCATCTTGCCAGATCATCCGGTATCTTCCGTCTGCTATCTGTCGTTGTCATGAAACTTTCATCTCACAAAATCCACGCCAGTGCGATACTAGTCGTTTAACTAAACGATTTTATTATACACCATTTCCGTAAACAAGTTACAATATTTCAAACCCGAACAGCCGGAAAGCTAAAGTTGATAAGGAAATTAAACAGACTGAGATGGTTTATCGGCAGATATTTACTTTCCTTCATTATGAGACTACCTTATGTACGCAGGGGAAGGGATTGAAGGAAAGGAGACTCTTTTTCCGCAGCGAAGCCCGGCATATATCCGTGAAAATGGGAATCCGGTCAGACTAAATTAAATACAACCGTCCCAAATTATTCTTTCCATCTGTTTTCTGTGAGGTTGTGAAGTTGCTGTTTGTTGGCAATGATCATTATGTCCTTGGATGTAAGGATACCTCTTTCAATAAAATATTCACCAAAGGGGCTCTGGAGTTGTCGCTGCTTACCAATAAGTGCAAAGTGCTCGAAATTTGAAATATAGCCGATGCGAAGTGCACATTCACCGAATTTTTCATTAAAAGTCCGAGCTGCGAGTATACAAATGACATCCTGAGATGAAATCAGCCCCCAGGATATGGCTATCTGTCCTATTTGAGGCCGCTGCTGCCGCTGCCAGCAAATAGCTTCGATAAGGGTTTGCCATGAAATAAGGCCGGAGTAGTATAAAAACTGGCCGAGCATAAGGTTTCCCTTCGGGACGCTGCCGGTGTAGAAATGATCGGGATAGCTTTTACGTTTTTTATGTGTGGATCTTTGGTTGTCGTGGCTCTTATTATGTCTGCTCTTGTGGTGGTATGTGTTTTGATCTTTTGTTTCAACAAACAAAAGCAGTTTTTCATAGGCCTGCCGGACATCTATGAATTCCGTATTTAAATCCCTTGCGAAAGAACCCAGTGCTTTTGCTCTGTCGGGATGTGTTTCAAATGCTCTTTTCCGGTAAGCCGTTTTAATGCCGATGGGCTGAAGATATTTCAGAAAATCATTGGATACTTTTACCTCAGACCCAAAAATTGTTTCGCATGCCTGAAAAAGTTCCGATGAAATAGTTTGCGTCGTTGGCATGAACCTTGTTCCTCTGGAAGATAATTTATTTTAAAAAATAGCAATATGCTGGAGAATTATCAAGGGGAAAAACCAATTCGGTGCAGATTAATGATATCAAATCCATTATTGTATTGCGAGCCGTCTCTCCAACGGCTGCACATGCCGGGTGGCAATTTCTATAACATAGATTTGGTATGAAATTATTTTGCTTTGTTCGCAGTGACCACGCTTCCGTCATTCCCTTACTCCACAAATGTCATTCCGGCACGCTTTTAACCGGAATCCATTATAAACATTCAACCGTCCCGGATTATTTCCCTGGAATCAACTGGGGAACAAGTATAAATAAAAGCATTTTTTAGCTATGTTGTTATTCTTCCCTCAGATTTTTTAAGCATCGGCAGAAATGCGGTACGTTTGTTCTCAATGAGCTCTATAACTGAACGGGAACACTGATGAAAGCATTGACCGCAGCCGATGCACTTCTTCGCGTCGAGCTCCACTTTTTTCTCCACGACTTTAATCGCGGCAGTCGGACAGTACTTTTCACATTTTCCGCATCCTTTGCATTTTGAACTATCCGTGATCTTAGCCAGATAGTAACAACTGTAACGTAAAGGAACAGCTCCCATGTTGTAAGAGCGAAATATGCCGCAGCAGTCCCAGCAGCAGTTGCACAAACCGCCTTGAGGAAGTTTAGTATCATCCTTTTCATGAAACACCGTATGTATGGCGCCACAATCTCTTGCTTTCTGTATAATATCAAATGCTTCTTCCTTGCTTATTTGGCGCATATACCCATATTTCAGATAAGGTATAATTTTATCGCCAAAACCCATGCATCCTATGTCACCGGGCATTTTGAAGCGACACTGATCATCAATATTGGAAGCAACCTGCCGGCACATGCATGCTTTGAATTGACCAATGATACTTTTACTTCCATATTCCATGATCATATCATTAATGGAATTTGTCGGATAAATATTAGAATCCGACAAATTAATTGCCTCATTAATGATGATAGTGGACTTTCCCTTGGCATTTTTGGATTCATGAACCATACCGACACTCTGATTTGATGTAGACGCATATTTGCCCATCACATCCATAACTTTCCGGACAGGGAAGTAATTGCGATTCCGTAACGAATCAAAAAAGGACATATATCTTTTAGCGAATTCCTTTTCTTCAGGTTTTCCGATTAAATACGAAACCACTCCTTCAAACCACCCGACAATAAAAGGATTGATCTTATATCGTTCTTCGCCTGTTCCGGTTTTATGCATTCCTACGAATGCCTTTTGTTTAAGGGATTCGAATAATGAATTGAAATTTTCACTATTCATGTTGCTCAAAGCGGCGACCTGTTCATATGAGTATAAACCTGTGCCCATCATCAGCAGCAGGTCGAGTTCGCCCTGAGTGATAACTAAATCAATCGTTTTGAGGATCGGATTAAATGGCGGCATAAATCTTTTATTTTGCTTGTTCATCAATAAGACGAGTTTTATGAGATCACTCTTCCTATTATTCAGAGCCACTTCATTATTTTTTGTCATATCTTTTCCTGTTAAGTATGATTTCGATAAGACACTTCTTTCGGAAGGAAGATAGGGAAGTTCCTTTTGCATGTCAATTGTTATTTACATAAGATTTTGTGCCGGTGTAATGTTTCCCCCGGAAAGTTCACCAATTGCAAAGAGAGAAGATGTCCTGATAAATTTACAAAAATGGTTTAATTGAAAATCCTTCTTAAAGGATCCGCTTCTAAAAAGGCTTGACATAATTCTTATAAGAAGGCAGTAAAAGCCAGTTATGATAATTACAAGCATGATCCTTTAGTCTTGTTCTATGCAGTCTTGATTTTCTAAACATTAATAATTAATTACAAAGGAGAAGTCCCCCATGAGCAATACGGTTATAAAAGATCTCAGAGATGGCGTATTATCATTAACATTGAATCGCCCTGAAAAAAAGAATGCATTCAATACTGAACAGTGGAAAGCCTTTTCCGCGGAGCTTGATGCGGCCCGCGAAAACGATGAAGTAATCGTTGTGGTTATAACCGGTGCGGGTAAAGATTTCTCTGCCGGCCAGGATTTGAGCGATAGCGGCGCATTCGCTGCACTGCCGCCCTATCAAATTTGCGAACGCGCCGTTATTGACTTTGATAAACCGTTGATAGGCGCGGCCAAGGGAGTTGCCGTTGGAGGTGGTGCTACCATGCTATTTCATTGCGATATCCTCTATGTGGGTGAAAGTTTGCGTATGCGTATACCATTCACTAGCCTGGGTATGGCGCCGGAATTTGCGAGCACTTATATGCTGCAGGCCAATATCGGTGTCCAGCGCGCGGCAGAGCTAATTTTTACTTCTGAATGGATTAATGCCAACAGAGCTCTGGAAACCGGAATAGCTGCCCGCAAGTTAAGTGATGACGAGCTTGTGCAAAACGCGATGGCCAAGGCCACAGAAATTGCCCAGTTGCCGATGGCGTCTCTGCGCGAGGCTAAAAGGTGCCTCAAGCTTGTGCATAAGGCCGGTATAGAGGCCGCCCTTAAGGCCGAGCATGAGAGCATGAAACGACAGGCCGGCGGCCCCGAAAATATTGAGGCCATGATGGCCTTCATGCAAAAACGAAAACCCGATTTTCGTAACCTGAAGAAAACTTAAATAACTGTTTAGAATAAATATCTTTTTTTTACAGTGACAATATAAAATCTACCACTGTTATTTAACTCTTTACTTCTCTCCCTCTTGTGACCTTCAGGTTATGAGGGGAGGCATCTTTTTGTCGCGAACTCCGGCATATGTGGAAACCCATCCTGCCATTGCGAACGCTAGAAGCGGGAATCCAGGAACATTAAATAAAATAGAACATTTTAAGATTATTGCAAACATAATAAAAAATTAGTATAATTTTTCCTTAATATGATATAATATCTATAACTTAACGGGTAATCATTAATACAAACCCTCAAACAGGATATTTTATTAATGTATAAAGGTGAAGAACGAAGGCAATATTCTCATTATAGAGCAGGAGACATGACCGCGAGTATTTCATTTCAAGATGAATCAGACGGGAAAGCTTGCGTCGAGAGTGTGAAACCCGTTGATTTTAATTTTTTTGGGATGGCGATTGAGACGAATCTTGATCTTGAAATAGAAAGCAAGATTTCTCTCAATATATCCAAGGGAAAGAATCATGCCTCAGATATCATATGCATCGTGCGCAATGTGGTGAATCAGGGCAATAAAAACAGGTATGGATTGCAATTCGATTTTGCGGCAAATGAGTATATGTGTTCGGAAGAAGTGGAAGAAATATTGGTGAATATTGAAAATATCCTGAAGAAAAATCAGAATTCTCTATCTCGAAAAGCCTTTCGCCGGAATAAAATCATGGCCAGACGTCTCCGGATTGAAATCGTAGGCAGATAATGAATCTAATGAAATTTCCCGGCGGCATTACCCTGCCAGCATTGTCATTGCGCCACCTCTCAGATCATGATGACCTTTAGGTTATGGCAGGGAACCCCTATGTGCGCATGCGGGCAATCTGGTTTCTGCATTATCATCTATGACAAAAAGGTAATGGCACCACAATAAATTGTCGTTTATTCCATCCAATGGACAAATTCAGTCAGCTTTGCTCTGTCCCGCTCGAAATTGTTGAGAGGAAATGAAGGCTCGGGATAGCCCAAAGCGATGCCCACAACAATTTTTTTATCCTCAGGAATTGCCGCTATCTTTCTGATTTCAGCGGAGTAACGCGCGGCTGCTGCCAGCAGACAAGTACCGAGACCTTTGTCGTAAGCCGCCAGGCATATTGTTTGGGTGATGAGGCCAATATCCAACATCTGGTATTCGACAAGATTATCCCTCGAAATACAGGCAAGAATAAGACAGGGAGCGTCAAAGACAGAAATCATGTTCTGATAGTATTTATCGCGTGCTTCCTTATCATCTCTTTTTATACCCTGCGCAGACAAAACAACTTTGCCCAGCTCTCCATACCTTGCTTTCATGGCATCAGGCCAATTTGTCGGCATAGGCACATCGGACGCGGTCGCTGCTCCGGCCAGCGTTTGCTTGAGATTCATTCCTTTGAATTTTGCCAGAGTCTTACCCGTCAGCACATATAAGTCCCAGGGCTGCGTGTTTCCCCATGATGGCGACCAGCGCGCCACCTCCAGAATCTCTGTAAGTATATTTTGGGGTACATCCTGCGATTTGAATTTACGAATACTCCTTCTTCCCCTAATTGCAGCAGCTAATTCCATGATAACCTCCTTTGCGGAGTCAATCCGCTTTTATTGACATTAAAATAAATACAACCGTCGCCCGATCAGGTTTCGTAGCAGGCCAATATTTCGCCGAAGTAAAGAGTGTGGTAATCCTTTTGCGGATAAAGAGACGTATCATAATTTTTGTCAAGATGCGTCTCGTTCATGGCGGACTTGTAAACTATTTTACACTCGTAATGATATCCGGGAATTTTGATAATTGGGGAAACAACCTTGTGGCCGCTGATTATTTCCAGTCTGCACATTTTGAATTTGTCTACATCTCTGCCGGATTTGGAACCGCAAAAAGCTATTTCTTTATTCATCCCGCCAGCCGGCACAGTAACGGTAAAATCATCTGCTTTTTCAATGATGCCAAAGGTGTGCCTCGAAGATCGCACCGCCACCATCATGATCGGCTTCTGCCAGATAAATCCGAAAGTGGCCCAACCAATTGTCATGGTGTTGAGCGCGTTCCCTGCTTTTACGGTTAAAAAAGATCCTCTTTCTATTTTCTTGATGGCATCCTCGGCAACATTCATGTAATTTAAATCTTTCATGGCAAACCCCTTATGTTAACCGGATAAATTCTCATTGGCTTCTTCCGGTAAGCCCTACCGATTATATCACAACTGTTGTCATTGTAATGACAAATTAATATTATGACGCACTATCATACGCTGGTATTTGCAACCTTTCCTCCTGATGCTGTGGCTTTGCGATCCTGAAGATTGATACGTACAAATTTAATATGTGTGCGCAATATGTAGAACTGGTCTCCGTAAGAGGCCGGCATTTTCATTTTATTGACATCGGATTCGATTTCATCGATTAACCGTGTCAGTTCTTCGATCTTCTCGGGCTCAAATTGCGTCATCGAATCCTGTTCAATCAGAAATAACAGTCGATACCACTTGTTGATACGCAGTCTCATGCGCAATCGGAATAAGGCCGGAATGCTTTTTAACCCCGGAATCAATATAATTATGAGCGGCACAAACACGACCAGAATCCGGTTGAGGAGACTGGCTAACCAGAAAGGCAGATAGCGGTAAAAAAAGCTTTTGCCGGATTTATAAAAACGTTTTGCATCGTCGCTGATGCGGTATTCGTTTTCCAGAGGCGCAGGAAATTCGTCGCGGCTCTGAAACAGGGCTGAGCGCCCGTGTATTTTTGTGGCAGCGGCCAAAAGCAAATCGGACAGCGCCGGATGCAAATTATCCCGCGCGATCAGTTCCACCGTGGGGCTGACCAGAACAACATCGTGCGCTGGAATATTTTTGCCAAAATCCATGGCGCCTTGAGGAATGGTAAGCTTTTTCAGGTAACCGATGCGGCGGACATAGCCATCGGCCTGCTTGAAACTAATCAGCTTAATCTCCGGAGTCTGAAACAGGGTTCTCATTGTCTGCGAAGAGGCGGAATCAGCCGTCAAGAAAATAGCGTCCGTTTTTCCCGCCAGCAGGGATGCGGCCGCATTTTCACCTTCCATATTCTGAAATGTCGTTGCTCCGCCAGGCTCGATGCCGTTTACCGCAAGCAGCGCCAATGCCAGTGAGTGCGCCCCGCTGCCTTCCGGACCGATGGCAATACACTTTCCATTGAGTTGTGAGAGAATTTCCACGGGTTGCTGTAGGCGATAAAAAATTAAAAGAGGTTGATAGGAAACGCTGCCCAGAGAAACCAGATGATTGATATTTTGCCCTTTAGCCAGTCCCGCTTGAACAAAGCCGATATCTACTTTAAAAGACGGATCCGAAAGCCGCTTGAGATTATCTGCGGAACCGGCGGAGGTCAGGATTTTCATTTTAACGCCGTCGCGAGCCAGAATTTCGGCGTACTTTTGGGCAACCTTATAGTAAGCGCTGTCTGCTTCGCCACTGGTGATGATAATTGTTTTCGGCGGAGCGGAATGAAAAAACCAGAAACAGGAAAAGATAATGACCATGCTGGTAATGATCATGGTCACAATGGACGCCGTGCGATTCATTCCGAAATTATCCATGAACATCGCCAGAATCCTATTAGTGTATCCGTTATTGAGAGGCTTTCCGATATTTTTCATTTTTATTCTCTATTGTAATTTGTAGGCGTAGGTTAAAGCAATGGAAATTAAAAATCAATAATAAAAAATCCAGATTGCCGGTTCAGGCTTTTCATCAATGTTGGAGATTTGTGTATAACCGGAAGAAATTGTCAAATTAACCATTCATCACTGGATGGTGATACAGAACATCTTTTCAGACGTAACAATCCTGTTGTCGGATCGTCCCCTGATCGTATTTAAAACGATAAACAATTGATATTATATGAATAATTGGCGGAAGTGCATGGGAATCGAACCCACCTGGGACGGTTTTAGCGCCCCACACCGGATTTGAAGTCCGGGAGGCCCACCAGTGACCTTGGCACTTCCATTGGGAAATTTCTATTAATTTAACTTCAAGATTACCTATGTGTCAACATGCAATAAAATATCAACTATATTTTTATTGTTTGAGGAGATTTTCTATAATTGGAGAAACTCTGTTTGAGATAAAGAGTCATCCAGTAATTGAATCGTTACCTGCGCTCCCTTTTTGTTTCGGGTTTCTTTTTCTCCCGTGACGATTAACGCATGAGCTTTAACCATTGATTTCAAAATGCCGGAGCCTTGATCGCCGGTTATATACGCAACATATTTATCTTTTCCAAACCCAGCGGCCGAAAATTAACAAGAATTGTCTTTAAGGCATCCTCAACAGAAATCATATTTAATCTCCATTAAAATGATATGCGGCAGTCTATCAAAGACGAGGCGGTTGTCAACATATATTGGGAAAACATTTATTTTTAATGGAAAATTCCGGTGAAGAAATTATTAATTGAATTATCCGGGAAAGAAGATTAAACAAATACTCAAACCTACCCATTCTGGATTGAAGAGCCATTTTTCATTCAGAATGGGTTTTGGTGTTAACTTATTTTGAAGAAAGTTTGGGCTATTATCAGTGCGAAAACTTATCACAAAAAAAATTAAAGAAGATATTGAATCCCTGCGTAATCTTATCCGGCAAATTAATGAGGACTCCACAAAGGTCGATGTCAGCGGACTCAATGGCGCGTCTCGTCCATTCTTAACATCTCTTCTTTTTGCCCGTCTGGAGAGACCACTGCTTGTTATTTGTCCGGAAGAAAAAGAAGCAGCGGATTTCGCGCGGGATTTATCTCTGTTTTTAGGAGAAGAATCGATATTTCATTACCCATCATTGGATTTTCTTACAATTGATATGTTTGCCCTCCAGAAGGAGGAAGAATTAACTCGCATGGAAGCGCTTACCAATCTGCAAATAAAAACCAAAACAATAGTGGTTACTTCCGTAATCGCCTTAATGCAAAAAGTGACGCCCATTGCGCAATTCAATAACTATCTGCAAATCATTTCCACGGGTGACACTCTAAACAGAGATGACTTTTGCGCTTGTCTTATGTCCGGATGTTATAAAAGAGTCAGTCTTGTGGAAGAAAAAGGAGAATTCAGTATCAGGGGGAATATTATTGATATATTCCCTCCCGCTGAAAAGAACCCGCTGCGTTTGGAAATGTTCGGCGATGAAATCGAATCTATCCGAACTTTTGATGCTTCTTCTCAGCGTTCAATAGAGACAGCGGATACCTTCATTGTGCCGCCGGCCAGTGAGGTAATCATCAATCCGTCAACATTGGAGTTGGCTATTCGTAATATCAGAAGGCGTGCCGATGATCTTTCTCTTTCCCGCGATATTCGTAATCGTTTAGTAGATTCTCTGAAAAATGGTTTGACCAATTCCATCAATCCTATATTTTTACCGCTGTTTTATGAATCATACGATAATAATAACGGGCTTTCGTGCAATATGTTGTCAGGCCTTTTTGATTATCTGTCGAAAAATACTTTAGTGATTTTGGATAATCCGCTGGCCATAAACCATGCAATCCAGAATGCAGGGCTTAATATTGACAAATTGTTATTTAAAACTAAAAACAGTGACAAATTTTATCTGGAAAAAGAAAACACTTATGTTGATTTAGCCAATATCCTGGCAGATCTCGACAGGTTTGGACAAATTTCTCTGGAAGGACTCAACCTGGATCAGGGAAAAGATAATGTAGCAGCTACGGTTACGTTTGAAACTTACCAATATCTTTGTACAGGAGAATTACTTGCCGGTGAGATTAAGGAAGACGCTTCTTTACGGTGGACCGCGGAAAAGATTAAATTGTGGCTATCCGAAGGCATGTTGATTTTTTTATTTTGTCCAGATCAGGAAGCCATTCAACGGATGAAGCATCTGCTTTTGTCCTACGATTTGCCGGTACAGATTTTATCTCCCCAAGATTCAGTCCTGGAAATTATTAACCAATGGGAAAGAAACCCTCAACTTATTTTATGGGAAGGGGAAATTTCTACCAGTTTTATTATGCCGGCAATGAAACTGGTTTTTTTAAGCGAAGAAGAAATATTTGTCAAAAAGGCTCCCCGCCGGCGTGTGAGGCCAGTGAGGGAAGGTTACTTTATTAAATCCTTTGGTGATTTAAAAGAAGATGATTTTATTGTTCATACTGATTTCGGCATTGGTATTTATCGCGGATTGAAAAAAATTACCGTAGGTAAACTCGAAAACGATTTTTTAATCATTGAGTATTTGGATGGCGATAAACTCTACATTCCTGTTAATTCTCTGGAGAAAATTCAACGCTATCTGGGACCCGATGGTTATGTGCCGAAGATTGATAAAATGGGCGGGACTTCATGGGAAGCTGTAAAAGAAAAGGTTAAAAAGTCAGTGCGCGAATATGCCGAGGAACTGGTAGCCATTTATGCCGCCCGCGAAGTTATGGAAAGAAAATCATTTGCCCCGCCGGACCGGATTTACGAGGAATTTTGCTCCACTTTTGAATTTGAAGAGACACCGGATCAAGACAAAGCTGTTGAAGATATTCATCTGGACATGGATGATTCTAAACCGATGGATAGATTGATTTGCGGTGATGCCGGTTTCGGTAAAACGGAAGTTGCGATTCGATCAGCTTTTCGGGCTGTCATGGATGGCAAGCAGGTTGCCGTTTTAGTGCCTACAACTATTTTAGCAGAACAGCATTATCAGACTTTTTCCCGCCGTTTCAAAGATTTCCCTGTTCGTGTTGAAGTGTTGAATCGTTTTAAAAGTACTGCCGAACAAAAGAAAATTGTGGAAGATATAAGAAGTCAAAAAGTGGATATTGTCGTGGGTACGCATCGTCTGATCCAAAAAGACATTGAATTTAAAGATCTGGGGCTGGTGATAATTGATGAAGAACAGCGCTTCGGCGTGGCTCATAAGGAAAAGTTAAAAAAAATGCGCACACTCGTTGATGTACTCACGCTCTCAGCAACGCCGATTCCGCGCACTCTTCATCTATCACTTGTTGGCATTAGAGATTTATCCATTATTAATACGCCGCCAGAAGATCGTGTGTCCATAAAAACTTATGTGCTGGAATTCGATGAGGATGTGATTAAAGCCGCGATAGAAAAAGAACTGGCGCGTCAGGGACAGATATTTTTTGTCCATGATAGAGTGCGCTCAATTTATTCGATTGCCCGTCTTGTGCAACGCCTGGTTCCGCAGGCGAGCGTCGGGGTTGTCCATGGTCAAATGAAACCGGCGGAAATTGAAAAAGCAATGACAAAATTCATAAGGCAGGAATGTGAAGTTCTTGTTTGTACCACTATTATCGGCTCCGGTTTAGATATTCCCACAGCAAATACAATAATTATTAATCGCGCCGAAAAGTTCGGATTAGCACAACTCTATCAGATACGTGGCCGTGTGGGCCGTTCCAGTCAGGAAGCTTTTGCCTACCTGCTATTACCCCGGGGAGCGATGCTTTCCCGCGAAGCCATGAAAAGATTACAGGTAATTAAAGAATTTTCTGAACCTGGTTCCGGATTCAGGATAGCTTATAATGATCTGGAAATCCGCGGCGGCGGAAATTTGTTGGGAATTTCCCAGTCAGGTCATATTTCTGCTGTTGGTTATGAACTTTATACCGAATTAATGGAAAAGACGGTTCGGGAAATTAAGGGAGAAGAAATTGGTGAAGAGGAATTATTGCCTGAAATTCAGTTGGGAATTTCAGCTTTTATTCCCGAAGAGTATGTTCAGGATATTCATCAGCGCCTGGTCTTGTATAAAAGAATATCTCTATCCGGAAATGATGAAGACATTAATCAGATTAAAAGCGAGCTGCAGGATTGTTACGGGGATTTGCCCACATCCGTGGATAATCTTTTGTATGTAATCAGCATAAGGAATTGTCTTAAACCTCTGAAGGGTAAAAAGATGGGCTATGACGGCAAATATTTGTATATTTTCTTCCGGGATAATTCGCCGGTTGATCCCGCAAAGATTATCGCGCTTTTTCGCAAGAACATCAAAGAATTACGTTTTACGCCTGATTACAAATTGTATGTGTCCGCTCCGGCTCTTCACGAAAAGGAAATATTGGATCAGGCCGGGTTGTTATTAAAGATGCTTGCCCAATAACCGCAAGCAGGGTATAAAGAAATGTTATGATTACAACAAAATCGCATTCTGATATTTTTTCTTTCACCAGAGCAGCAAAGAGGATAGCCTTGAGCCGTTATGCTGTTCCATGTTTGCTGATCCTGAGTTTTGTTGTTGCTTGCGATAAGATTAATATTTTTTTTCGACCTTACGTTGCCACGGTTAATGGTTCCAGAATTTATCTCGATGATTATCAGTCCAGGTTAGAGCAAAAAATGTATATGGTGCCCAAAGAATTTTTGGATCAACCGGAATACATGAAACGATTTGAAGACGAAGTTTTAGACAGCATGATTACGGAAAAAATAATATATCTGAGGGCGCAGGAGCTGAATATATCCATAAGCGAGATCGAGTTGGAGAATAAAATTAAAGAAATTAAAAAAGATTATGGAGGAGATTTCATCAGCCTGTTTGCGCAGGAAAATGTAAAATATGAAAACTGGAAAGAAGATTTTAAAAAAGAGATGCTTCTGCAAAAGCTTATCGCAATTGATGTCAATGCCAAAATTAAAATATCAGATGATGAAGCTGAAGATTATTTTAATGAACACCGTAATCATTACAAAAAGGAATACCGAGTAAGGATCGCGCAGATAGTTGTCCGGGATTCGGAAGCAGCTAAAAAAGTAGTGGAAAGATTAAACTCCGGAGAAGATTTTGCCGAAGTGGCCGCCAGTGTGTCCATCGGCCCGGAAGCTCACCACGGCGGAGATCTTGGATTTGTTACCAGATGGGTAATGCCGGAACCCCTGGATAAAACTATTTTCAAAACGTCGGTTAATAAGATAAGTCCAATTGTGCAAAGTTCTTATGGATTTCATGTTTTCAAAGTCTTGGAGAGTCAACCGGCGAGAGCCGTAAATTTTACAGATGTTAGAGAAGATGTGATTGCTGATATTCGGCTGCAAAAAGAAGACGCGGCTTTTATAAGCTGGCTGGAAGAATTAAAGAAAAAAGCGGTGATTAAAAAACAAACCAATATACAGATAAGGAAATTGAATAAGTGAAATTAAACAGGGAGGAATCATTGTGAAGTTTTGCAAAAAGTTTATTTTAATTTTATGGAGTCTAATACTCTTATGCGTGCCGGCTTACGCCGAGGTTGTGGATAAAATTATTGCTGTGGTAAACGATGATGTAATAACGCTTTACGACCTTAATACGGCATTTGAACCTTACCGGAAAAACATCGAAAATACTTATAAAGGCAATGATAAGGATGCTGCGATGAAACAGACAAGAGATGCTTTATTTCAACGAATGATTGATAATATACTGATCGAACAAGAGGCAAAAAAATCGGGCATTAGCGCTAGCGTCAGGGATGCAGATGTTATGGCGGTGCTCCAGGACGTTATGAATAAGCAAAAATTGAGTATGCAGGATTTTTTGAAAAATCTTGATAAAGAAGGAAACTCCATTGAATCTGTTAAAAAAGAAATAAGGTCGCAATTGGTTAGAATGCACCTGTTAAGACGGGAAATAAAAGATAAGGTAATCGTAAGTGATGAGGAAATTGGCGAATATTACAATAAACACCGCCAGGAATACGAAGGTAAAGAAAGCGTAAGAATGAAACAACTTTTGTTATTGTTACCTCCTAACGCGGATAAAAACATGAAAGCTAAAGTGAAAAATGAAGCTCTGCGCTTGCGCGGACTTATTATGAACGGGGAATCTTTCGATTTGCTGGCCGAGAAATATTCTCAGGGACCGGCGGCAGCGCAGGGTGGTGATGTTGGTTTTATCGAAAAAGGAACAATTATTCCGGAAGTTGAAGCAGCGGCTTTTAGCCTTCCCCTGAATCAAGTAAGTGAAGTAATTGAATCCAGTTTAGGCTTTCATATAATTAAGGTGGTTGATAAAAAAGGCGCCGGATTGAAACCGATTGCTTTGGTGCGGGAAGAAATTAAGACAAAAATTGAAAATGAAAAATTAGATAAGAAATTTGATGAATGGATTTCTTCCGTTCGGGATAAGTCGCACATTGAAACAAGATTGTAAAAGAGTAATAAAAGTAAAAATATGGACGCGATAAGAATCAGAGGGGCCTCTCAGCATAATTTAAAAAACATAGGTTTAGATATTCCCCGAGATAAGTTTGTCATTATTACCGGTGTGAGCGGTTCCGGCAAATCATCGCTCGCTTTTGATACTATCTATGCCGAAGGTCAAAGGCGATATGTGGAATCACTTTCCACTTACGCGCGTCAGTTTATCGGACAAATGGATAAGCCGAATGTGGAATCAATAGAAGGCTTATCACCGGCTATATCTATAGAGCAGCGTACGGCCAGTCATAATCCGCGTTCAACAGTAGGTACAGTCACTGAAATATACGACTACTTCCGTCTGCTCTATTCTGCTATAGGCGTTTGTCATTGTTATCGCTGTGGACGCGTTATTAAATCGCAAACAATAGATAGTATTCTGGAAAGTATTCTTTCCCTTCCGGCGAATACATCATTCAGCATTCTGGCGCCGCTTGTGCGCGGGAAAAAAGGTGAATTCCAGAAAGAATTAAAAAAACTTCAGAAAGAAGGATTTGCGCGCGTCCGGATTGACGGAAAAATTTGCGATCTTGCAGAAGAAATTATTCTGGAAAAGAATAAGCGCCATGATATTGATCTTATTGTTGACCGTCTGGTGTTGAAAGAAGGCGTGAGAAAGAGATTACGCGATTCTCTGGAAATTGCGGCTAGCCGTGCAGAAGGACTTGTACGCATAGCTCTTGTCAATGGCGAAGAAATGCTTTTCAGCGAAAAATATGCCTGTCCTGACTGTGGAATAAGCACTGCCGCGCTCACTCCCCGTATGTTTTCCTTCAACAGTCCCTATGGCGCCTGTCCTGATTGCAACGGTCTGGGTTCCTGTATGCGCTTTACAGAATATCTGGTTGTGCCGGATGCCGGATTGTCTTTAAGGGAAGGCGCTATCGCGCCTTGGGCGGGCCGAAACTCTCTTTATTATTATAATATTTTAGACGCTCTTAGCTCCCATTATGATTTTGATATTAACACGCCATTTAATAAATTGCCGGAAAAAATTCAAAAAGTTCTTCTTTACGGATCAGGTAAAGAGAATGTTAAATTTTATCATGATCGTTCAAATAAAAGATACTTTGCTCACCGGCCATTTGAAGGAGCGATCAAACAACTGGAGCGCCGCTGGAGAGAAACAGCTTCGACGGCAGTGCGTAATGATTTGATGCGTTACAATGATTTGAGCGCCTGCGATACTTGTCATGGAGCGCGTTTAAAAAAAGAAAGACTTGCCGTTACAGTTATGGGTAAGAATATTTACGAGCTCTGCCAAATGTCCATCCGCGACTGTTTTAATTTTTTCGAACAACTGAAACTATCACCGCAGGAAAAAGGTATTACCGAAAGAATTATCAGGGAAATTAAAAGCCGCCTTCAATTCCTTTTGAATGTCGGCATGGATTATCTGACTCTGGAGAGATCTACATCATCTTTGTCGGGAGGCGAAAGTCAGCGCATCCGGCTGGCCACACAAATCGGTTCCGGATTAATGGGAGTCTTGTATGTGCTTGATGAGCCCACTGTCGGACTGCATCAGAAAGATAATCTGCGCCTGATTGATACGTTAAAAAAATTGCGCGATATGGGCAATACCGTGCTGGTTGTAGAACATGACGCCGATATGATGCTAGCCTGCGATCATATTGTGGATATAGGTCCGGGCGCTGGAACTCAGGGAGGAGAGATAGTTTTCCAGGGAACTCCCGGGGAAATTTTGCAAAGCGATCATTCGCTTACCGGCAGATATTTATCGGGGAAAGAGTGCATAGCGTTGCCGTCAAAAAGACGGTCAATTCCTAAAAGACATATTGTTTTAGAAGGAGCTACTGAAAATAACCTCAAAAATATTGATATTAAAATACCTGTAGGAGTATTTACGGCGGTAACCGGCGTATCAGGTTCTGGTAAAAGCACAATGATAATTGAAACTCTTTATAAAGTGTTGGCGCGTCGTTTGAATCAGCATACCGGATCAATGGGAAAAATTAAAAGAGTTGTAGATTTGGGAGATATTGAACGTGTCATAATGATTAATCAGCATCCCATTGGCCGTACGCCACGATCCAATCCGGTAACTTATACGGGAATCTTTTCTTTTATCCGCGATTTATTTACCAATCTTTCCGAAGCAAGGATGCGCGGATATAAGCCGGGGCGGTTCAGCTTTAACGTGAAAGGCGGACGCTGCGAGGCTTGTGAAGGCAACGGTTTGATAAAGATTGAAATGCATTTTTTGCCCGATGTTTATGTGACTTGTGATGTTTGTCACGGCAAACGATTCAATTCCGATACGCTGGATATCAAATATAAAGATAAGAATATTGCCGAGATTTTAGACATGACGGTCAATCAGGCACTGATATTTTTTTCCAATATTCCTTCAATTAAATCGCATTTGCAATTGTTGAACGATGTTGGTTTGGGCTATATTCATCTGGGGCAGTCGGCGACTACTCTCTCCGGCGGGGAAGCCCAAAGGATAAAACTGGCGCGGGAATTGGGCAAGAAAACAAACAGCAATACTCTCTATATTTTAGATGAACCAACCATCGGTTTGCATTTCGCAGATATTCAAAAATTGCTGGATGTTTTAATGCGCCTGGTGGATATGGGTAATACAATGGTCGTAATAGAACATAATTTAGACATAATTAAGTGCGCTGATTATGTTATTGATCTCGGACCGGAAGGCGGTTCCGGCGGCGGTGAAATCATTGCTTCAGGCACGGTGGAAAAAGTGGCACAGGAAGAAAAATCTTCAACAGGTCAATTTTTGCGGAAAATTATCTCCATTTAGCATATAAGAATAAATTATTTTGGGGGAGTAATGGGTAAAATTAATCTTAAAACAATAATACGAAATGTGTTTAGCTTTGTAAATTTCGGCACCATGATAAAACTGACTATGTGGCAGTTTTGGTTCAGACGTAATCGAGTGTTTTTCATATTTGAAGGCTGTGAATATACTTATCGGAAAGTTTATCTGCAATCCCGGCGTTACGAGCAATTTCTTCTGAGCGTAAGAAAGAAATTGGTGGACAGTGGCCGACTGGGCAAAGAGAAGAGGCTATCTTTCGGTGTCTATATGGATAATACCCCCGAATTTCTCTATGCCTCTTTTGGAGCCGGCCTTAGCAATTCTATCATGTTTGCTATTAATTCGGGATTTCGAGGCGAGACTCTGGCCAAGGTCATGGATCAGGCCGGCATAGCATTTCTGATAATCAATGCCAGCACTTTGAAAGAAGTAGAAGGTATAATTAAAAATGTCCAGGTGATCGGTCCTGAAGATATTTACTTCGTAGGAGATAAGGACGCTTTTCAATCAACCGGATTCAAATCACTGGAGCAGGCGGTTGAAGATGCGGAAAAGATAACTGTGCCTGGAAGCTATCGGGTCAAGGCGGATAATTTCAGTCCGGTTATTGTGATCTATACGTCGGGCACATCAGGACTACCCAAAGGAGTGCCATGCACTCATATCAAATTGGTAGGAGCGGGCTTTATGGTGCAATCGGCGGTTCATCTTAACAAAAATGACCGTGGTTACATTTCGATGCCTTTGTTTCATTCCAACGCCTGGTATATCGGAATATTGCCACAGATGATTGTGGGCGGCAGTTTTGTAATGAAGAGGCGTTTTTCCGCGAGCGTATTTGAAGAAGATATGCTCACTCATGGTGTTACTTTTCTCAACTATGTCGGCCAGCCGCTTCATTATATCATTGATGCTCTGGAGCGCAAATACGGTAGCGGCGAAGCTGTAGAAAACGCCCTGGTCAAACATCCGCGCAATAAATTCCGCAAAGCCTATGGCAACGGCGCTTCGGTCAATGATCGTATAAAACTCAAACGCTATCTGGGTATGGATCATATTTTTGAGATCTACGGTTCCACTGAGGCGGTCATTACCACGGCCAACCGTCCCGGAGACCCTGTTGATTCGGTAGGCCGTGTGGATTCCTCCATCCATATATTGGATGAAGAGGGACGCGAATGCGCGCTTGGTATTACGGACGCCAGCGGTGCGCTCATCAACTACGATAAAGCCGTTGGCGAAATCTGCCGCAAGGTAGGCGATAACAACATCAGATTTGAAGGATATTTCGGTAATGAGGGAGCGACCAATCAGAAATTCCGCAAAGGCTGGTATCATTCGGGTGATTTGGGACATATCAGGATGGTGAATGGGAAACGTTACATGTTTTTCAACGGTCGCACCGATGACTGGATCCGCAAGGACGGAGAGAATTTTTCAGCCGAGAGCGTTCTTGGTTTTGCCCAGAATATTCCGTGCGCGGATTGCGCCATTGCCTACGGAGCGCCCTGTGAAGTGGCTGATGAGAAGGTCATGATTACAGTCCAGCTTAAAGATGGCGTCGAGTTTAATCCCGATGATGTCTACGCCTGGTTTATCAAACAGCAGAAAGAAGGAGGGATGGATCCCAAATGGATGCCCGATTATATACGCACCGTTGAGAAGTTTCCTGTTACCGATACCCAGAAAGTTATTGTGCGGCCTTTCAAGCGCGATAATTTCAATCTTGAACGCAATTCCGGCATGCAGATTTATTTCAGGAAGCGCGGTGATAATACTTATCGTAGACTCACTCCTGATGAGTTCAACAAAATCAAGAAGGAATTCAGAGCCAACGGCCGCGAGGCAATTCTATCTGTATAAAATTAAACTTGGCAGCGAGCGCAAATATCTTTGCTTGCCGCGAGGTAAGTGAGCAAACACAAAATTATATGGTTCCTTAAAAATTAAAGCTCTCCGCAACTTGTCACGGAGAGCTTTAATTTAATTGGATTGATAAGACAGCGCTTCCTTTTATCTTTGGGGTCTCTCCCTTTGCCGCGGCGTTATCTTTTGAAAGCGATATTAATGAAGGGCAGCCCCCCTACTGATGCTTGGCGGGTAAATCCCTATAAAATCATTTTTATTGCCCGATGAGCTTTTAGAGATTCGTAAATCATTTTCCTGTGAGATTCGCTTTCCACGGTAATTTCTACATTGAGACAGTGGTATTTAGCGGTTTCACTGCTCCGGGAGAGAGTTATCACGCATGCGCGATCCTGAATAACTTCGAGAACGGCAGACTTCATGTCGTTTTGATCAACACCAATAATTTTATAAATCCATGCGCAGGGATATTTTAGCTGAAGATTATTTTCTTTGTTTCTTTCCATGATGACGGGAGCAATCTTTTATTTTACGCTGTCAACGCCAAATTTCTGCCAATTATTTATTCGGTTTTTTCAAATATGGTTTTCTCAAAGTAGAAATTCCTTGCTTTGCCGTTATGGTTAAGCAAGGTTTTCGGTAGAGCTATTCCAAATATTGTTTCATATCAATATTTGCTGTGAAGGGGTCGATGGTGCCGGCAACATCCCGTTTATACTTCCCATCAGTTGTTTCAAGAAGGCTGATTTCTTCACCGGATTCTTTTTCCGAACCGTCGAATTTCGTTAACAGTAAAACGCGTGGGCGCATAAGATCACTGGTCTGATGTGCGACAAGTCCGACTTCGCCGCTCGAAAGATTCAGTAACGTGCCGATGGGGAAAATGCCGATCATGTTAATAAAAGCCTTCACAAGGACTGCGTTAAAATCGCTTTCCCGCTTTTTTGCCAGAAGACTGATTACCTGATCAGGAGGCATTTTAACGTTGTAGTAGACCCGTCTTGCCGTAAGCACCTCATATGCGTCGGCAATAGAGATAATTTGTGAAAAAGGATGTTGCTGAACATGCCCGTCTATCTGGGGATAGCCATCAACACCTCCATGCTGATGATGCTCAAATGCGGTTACCATAGCTATCTTTGTTATTGCCTGGATGTCCGAAAGGATAAGTGCTCCCTCAATAGGATGACGCTTAAGGGCTTCAGATTCCTCATCAGTAAGATTACCAGTTTTGTTGATAATTTCGGGTTGAATGCGCACTTTGCCGATATCATGCAGCATGGCGGAAACTCCCAGCGCAGCAATCTGTGTTTTTTCCAACGACAGATGAACCGCCAGGGAAATAGCAAAAATGGATGTGTTCACGCAATGGGCAAATGTGTATTCGTTATGCATTTTCAGGTTGGTTAGGGCAATGAGGGTATCCCGGTTAGCGAGTATATTATCCACCATATTTTGGACGACCGTGTTTATCCTGCGCATGTTGACTGTTTTACCTGAATGGACGTTCTTGACCATTTCTTTTATGGCTACTATCGCTTCCAGAAACAGTTTTGCCGCTTTTCTTTTCTCTTCTTTAGCGGCACCGCCGCTTTTTTTATCGACGAGAAGAACGCTGTGGAGATTGATATGGGAGATATTTTCACGCGAAATAACATTGATAATACCGCCATCTGCGACAAGTGCCGAAGGCTCCCTGTTCATCAGGACTGCCAGTCTGACGAATTCCTCGATCGCAATGCCCGGTTTAAATATGATCCCGCCTATATCCCGGCTTGTAAATTGTTCAACTAGCATAGCAATGCTCTGATCTATGGGCATAGATTTGGTTTCGAAAAATAATTCTCCAGACACGAAATAGAAAGCAACTTCCTTTCTGTCCGCCAACAGCCCTTCGATAGTAATTATAATCTTTTCGACCAGCGACAAAAGGAAAGGGTGCGATTCCGGATAGATAGTCACGTTTTTCAGCAGTCCAGACAACTGCTGGAACGCTGTCTTGGCCCTGTCAAGCAGTAACTGCCTTGCGAAAAATGATTGTAGCGCTTCGCCCCGGCTATCGCTTTGTTGATCCACCATTGCCTTGCCTCCTTTTTATTTCAGCCATAGCTTTCAACGCCGCGTCCCTTCTCTCGATCTGAGGTTTATGCGACTTCCACCAGCGAACTCGAGTGTAGTCTTTTAATAAGTCATCTGCCGCAGGGCCGCCTACCTTCCCCAGCGCTTTTATTGCCTCTAAAGTAAGCGCCTGATACTTTTTGCGAAGAGGACGATCATAGAGGAACGTTATGAGGGCTTTCATATCTTCAGTGCTGATGCCCTTAATTTCGGTGAAGCCGCGAATTGCCATCAGTTTAATGGTGTCATCCGCATCTTTTAAAAACTTTGCCAGAAGACCAGCGGCTTTTTTACCCCCAATAGAGATCAAACACTTGACCACTTCTTGCCGTATCTTTATATTCTTATTTTCCACTGCCTTTTGGAGAGAAACAACGGCCTTGTCGCTTTTGATCTCGCTTATGATATTTATGATGTCGCGGACAAAAAGCCATCTGCTGTCGGAAAGATGCTCGCTAATCACTGCTATCTGATTTTTGCCGATATCTTTCAGTAAGTCGAGAATAACTGTTTTCGACTTGCTTTCAGTTTCTTTTGACAGCATCTCCAGCAGGACTTCAGTTGCTTCACGTTCCATGAATGACAAACAAGAATAGGCAGAGACGTATTCTGGTGAATCTTTGGTATATTTTTGCAAGTCCTCGATTGTTGAGATAATAAAAGTCTTGGAAGACGTCTTTCTCACGGCTTCTAACATTCTGGGCTTAAAAGCTGGATCCACGGGACTATAAAATGTTTTAGTGATGAGGGAAACGCGGCCATAATCTTTTTTCTTTAAAAGATAATTAAGCATATCTTCCAGTTGGCGGATAACGCCGGCAAACAGGGCGATTTCCTTTTCGTCCGGAGTGGCATGATGAGGAGACTTCACCAGAGGCATAATGGAAATAAGGGTGTGCATCGAGGCATCGATGATATCCGATTCCATACCCACGCTACCAATGAATTTGAGCGCTTCCGTCTCCTGTGTCGAGTATCCCGCCATTTCTTTGACAATCTCTCCTATATCAGATGATAGCGATACGGTGGGGAGAGCAAGGAATGAAGAAGGCTGCGGCTTTAACAATGTTATTTCTTTTGTTGTCAGATTTTTTAAAAGCTCTGCCACCTGTTGAGCTGTCCATGAATCTAAAAAACGTCCGGTCAGAATTTCATGAAATCCATTCGGCACCTGTTCTTCCATTTTAGTTTTTAGTTTTTCTGCGTTTTCCGAATCAGAAACCGCATACAGTTTCCCGGCAATCAATGCTTCGCGAAAAGGCTGTTCGAGGGACAAAGCGGACTGTGCCAGCGCCTCAAAGAGGGTGTCGATTTGGTCAGGATGTTCTTTCTGAATCTTGCATACAGCTTCCTTATAAAGTGTAAGTAAACGATCCTCAACGGATTCATTTTCGCCTCGTGTCTTTTTTGCCAGGGCGACCATAGCCGCACCGAAGCCTGCATTGTCGGTTGTAAGCTCATCCAAAACCATTGTATGGCCGGTAAATTCTTTAGTTTTTGAACTGGAAGAACCGGCATTGGCCATTTTGCGGGCGATCTCTTCCCTGTCTATTTCTGTTTTTGCCGTGATAATTTCGTCTAGCCCCGCCTCGTTTACTTCGATATTGGACACACTTTTTTCCCAGAGGATCGAGGAAACCCCGCTATGCATCCCTATTTCTTTTGCTTGCAAAGCAAGCGCCTGGAAAAGATCCATCATTTCTTTTTCAGTAACGCCCTTGTGGAAGGTAATATCCCGGATTCCTTTCGTAAATATGTCCTGAGCTATAGCTTTGTTCGCTTCAGTATCCTTTCCGATTTGATTGTGCAAGTAGGTAAAAAAAGTTTTTTGCACTCCAATATGATATTCTGGTGTGGTTTCTAGAAAATGGGAAAGTACTTCATGAGCTTCCTTTACCGTTTGGGAATAGACGGGATTATTTGGCGGATAAAGTTTGACTATTCTGATGGCCGTTACGAGAGTGCGCATAACATCAAAGACTTCGGCTGACAGAATGTCTGATTGTCTGGTTTCTTCCGGCATAAGTTTTATAAAATACCAACAATTTCAACTAAGAGTATATAAATAATGATCTAGCATGTCAATGACAGATTGACATGCTAGATTGATCGTAAAATAGAAGACCTAATACTCCTTTCCGGGTTTCTCAATCATGACTACATTGTGTTCCATGCCTTCCCAAACCATGATAAGTTGATTGGATCATTGAATTTATGTTATGATAAAAAATAGGTTGGGAAGGTCACAACACTCTGCTTCTCCCATCTTAACGTAAGTAGTATTGATGACATGAACAAGACATCTTTTTCAAGAACCCTCAACCCTCAATACAGCCCCCCTCAATACCATAGAATTCTAACTTAACGTGTGGTATATATTCCCAATGGCAGTTTATTAATTTTTATCCGCAACTGAACTGATTATTAGGGCATGATAAGAGCAACACAACATCTATAGAAAGAAGAATTATTAATGCAGAAACTGGCTGGTTCAAGAAGAGTTCTCTCCCTGACGGCAATGCTGCTTTTACTCAGAGTCGCCATGTTCTTTGTGGATGGTTGTGCAAGGATTCCATTGAGTTACCTGCCAAGTTCTGCCAACAAAGTTTCTGGAAGCGTATCAGTATCCAGCTTCAAGTATCTTCCAGCAGAAACCGGTAAAGTAAAACCTTTTCAGATTCGCAATACTGCGTTGGGCAACCTGAAATTTGACAAAAACATCAATATCTTTTTCAGAGATTCAGTTGCCGCGGAGTTGCGTTTTTCAGGTGTAGAGCTCGATGACAAAACCAGAGTCCTCAGTGGTGAGATCGAAGACCTTCTAATTGATGATTTGAGCTACGATGTAAACTGGACTTTGAAGGTTAACTATCTTGTAAAAGATTTGCAGACAGGTGATGCTGTATATGCATCGACAAAGACCACGCAACGCAAAGCATCCAAGCTTGTGAACGTTAATAGTGCATTAAATGAAATGATCAAATTGAATATAGAAGAGCTTATAAAAGATGAGGGATTCATCAAAGCAATTAATTAAGAAACTCTAACAACTAAATATAATTTATGGGTAGTTATGGATCAGGCAGACATAGCGGACACACTGAACCTACCCCAGTTTAATGGATACTTCAAAAAATATACAGACCAGCTCGCTTATCAATAACTTGCTGTGACACACATTATTGTAGATTGATAAAGGAAAGGTGCAGAAAAAACCTTTTTTCAAGCAGAAAGATGTGAAAGGATGAATCGACTCATGGAAACTCCTTTTTTGTGACGAACAGGTCTTCGCCCTGTACTCCAAAAGAAATGACCAAATTATCTATTTGCCAGAACGCACCGGCAAAGTCCGGGTGAAGTAGTTGGTAAAGGACTGGCGAATTCAGCTCCGATAGCCACGGCTGAATCCGAAGATGGCAGCCTCGGAACTGCGCGTTTCTGAAGTCCAGGGAGCGAAACAGGTAATATCAATTAATTCCGTGGCAACATGAATATTATAGCTCGTATTACATGCTCCTGTCCGCGATTTGCTACTATCATACAACTCCGCCAGTTCATCCGGCGTTGGCATCCTCCAGTCTGTATAGCCGCCCCCGCGATAGTTCTCACAGTAACTCTTGGCGTCGCTCCAGTTAATATCTTTTCCATTGTCCTTTGCCGCCCACATTAAATTCGTCTTAGTGTCCAATACCGTTCCGTTGTCATAGGCGATGAAACGACCGTCTCTCGCCTTCTCTTTTGCTCCGGCATACACTGCTGTTGTAATAAAAGCTCCTGCTAAAATAGCGACTACCATTATTGCTGCCATTGTTCCTGATAACTTTTTCATTGTCTGTTCCTTATGACTTAAGTCGCCTTATTTTTTTGTGAGTTGTTTGTTTTCCGATGGTGCCATATTATTTCAACCATTATCAATTTTAATATAACATAAAATAGAAAAATGGGAAAATAAGACTTTCAAGAAGTTATCAATTTTTTGTTACCCTTTACATATAGGACAATAATAGGTTTCTTATAAAAATTAGAGGTGGCTAGGTCAGATCATCCCACGCCCCCTATGACACTATATAAGATAAAACATTCATAAGGACACACCTGGGATACACCTTTTTTGAACATTCTTTACAATTATTTCTTCCTCAAATTGTCACACCCCGCAAACATGCTAGACTTCAATCCGTTATCATTGATTTAATTTTTCTTGTATATTAGGATACAGAGAATAAAAAATTATGTGTCTGTTTTTGTGAGGTGTTAATTTGCATAATTAAAGGACACTAAACTCGTTATGTTAAATAAGATAAATATAAGTCCTAAGAAACAAATACTAATCATATATTTGGTTTTAGCTATTGTTACACTTGCTGTTTTTTGGCAGGTTAATCAATATGACTTCGTCAATGCTGATGATCCCGTTTACGTTATAGAAAACAGTAATATTCAGTCCGGAATCACACCGGACGGATTTTGCTGGGCATTTAGTTCCACTTATGCTGAATTCTGGCATCCTTTGACATGGCTGTCATTGATGTTCGATTATCAACTTCATGGCCTGAATGCCGGTGGCTATCATCTAACAAACCTTATCCTGCACATATTGAGCACTCTGCTACTGTTCTGGCTTTTTAACCGCATGACCGGAGATATTTGGAAAAGCGCCTTTGTTGCGGCATTTTTCGCGCTTCATCCGCTTCATGTGGAATCGGTTGTCTGGATATCTGAACGCAAAGATGTTTTAAGCGCGTTTTTCTGTATGCTTACTCTTTGTTTGTATGTCTATTACACGGAAAAACCGGTTATAAAAAGATATCTGGTTGTTCTTTTATGCTTTGTCTGTGCGCTTATGAGCAAACCCATGGTTGTCACCTTGCCTGTAGTCATGATACTTCTGGATTACTGGCCGCTAGGACATTTTGAATCTAGGAAAGTCAATTGGGTATTATGGCAGTTGAAGGAAAAAACACCTTTTTTTATTCTATCAGCAGTCTTTTCTGTAATTACGATTTATACTCAGTACAATCAGTATCATCCGTCCATGGAACGTTTTTCCTTTTCTCTGACTTCCCGGCTTACCAACGCCCCCGTTGCTTTTGTAACTTATCTGGAGAAAACATTCTGGCCTCATGATCTGGCTATTTTTTATCTTTTTCCCGAGCAAATTCCGCTATGGCAAGTTCTGGGAACCACTTTTTTGATTCTCGTTATCAGTGCTGTTGTCATCATGATGGTGAAACGGTTGCCGTATCTCTTTGTGGGATGGCTATGGTATGCAATAACTCTTCTGCCGGTTATCGGGATTATTCAGATAGGAAACTTCGCGATGGCCGACCGCTACGATTATCTGCCTTCTATAGGCATTGCTGTTATGCTGGCCTGGGGCATTCCGTCTTTGAGCAAGAGTGAAAACATATGCAGAAAGATTTTATTCCCGGTCTCAATAGTCGCTGTAACCATCATGGCAGTTTTAACCTGGCAACAATGCGGTTATTGGAAAAACAGTAGCACTCTCTTCAGCCACGCTTTGTGTGTAACAAAGGATAACTATCTGGCCCATAATAATCTTGCAATGGCTAAGGAAGGCAAAAAAAGTGAGGCTATTTATCATTACAATGAAGCCATACGCCTTAAACCGAATTATGCCTATGCCTACAACAACAGGGGAACTGCTTACTTTATCCTTGGCCAGCACCAACGAGCCATCGATGACTTCAATAACGCCATACGCCTTAAACCGAATTATGCCTATGCCTACAACAACAGAGGAATCGCTTACTTTGCCCTTGGCCAGCACCAACGAGCCATCGATGACTTCAATGAAGCCATACGCCTTAAACCGAATTATGCCGGTGCCTATTACAACAGGGGGATGGCTTACGGCATAAAGGGTCGGTATCAACTAGCAATCAATGACTACAATAAGGCCATCACCCTTAAACCGAATTATGCCGATGCCTACAACAACAGGGGAACCGATTACGTTAAACTCGGTCAGTATCAGCGAGCCATCGAAAACTATAACGAGGCCATCCGGCTGAAGCCGGATAATGCCGATGCTTACAACAACAGGGGTTTTGTTTATTTAAATCAGGGCAAGAAAGAGTTTGGTTGTTATGATGCGCAAAAAGGGTGTGAATTAGGAAATTGCAGAATATTAGAAGGTGCTAAAGTCAGAGGATTTTGCCATTGATATTTCAGATTTACTATCTTCCGAATAAGTATCAATCCGAAGTTGTGCTAATATTTACAACAAAATAAATTCAAGGTTTTTATTCAATTTTGGATTGACGCATGAAAAATGGAGCCACTGTACGAATAAAAAAGATTATTCTATGGAGTTTCATTAAGAAAACTAATTTATTAAAACTTAACAATAACGGCTTATTAATACCAGATTAGGGGAAAAGACACACCTAGAGGCACACCCATGAGTTTTGAGAATGCCTGAATTTGTAAATAATTGATTTATTTGGTAGTCCCACGGGGAGTTGAACCCCGGTTTCCGGCGTGAGAGGAGAACCTGAAAGATGTCTAAGTCACCTGTTTTATTACAATTATTTGATTTTATTAAAGTCTGCATGTCCCCATTTGTAATGGTGCGCATCCATTTGCACTCAGTTTCAATGAAAAGGACACTCCTAGGGACACTCCTTTGAACATGCCGTTTCCTCCTTCCTGAAACAAACAAATAGCCAACCTCAACGAAAATACTTTCTTTCAGATGGAAATAGTTACCCCCAAATCCCACTTTCAAGGGATGGATAATTTTTTTCTTGTGAGGTATATAATTATCAAATCCAATCATAAAATTTAATAGAAAAATTAGGAGATTCAACTCAAACCGTGAATGATAAAATTAAATTGAATCGCTCTAGGCAATGGGAATTGCTTGGACTTGTATCGTTAGTGGGAGTCACCGTATTTTTTCTGGTAACATCATGGCGCCGTTGGCCTGATACATTGGTTGATTTCGGCTATCAACTATATATTCCATGGCGATTGGCGCAGGGAGAAGTGCTTACTAGTGGTCATATGATCAACTTTTATGGCCCCCTTTCGCAATATATTAATGCGGGTGTCTTTTCGCTGTTTGGTCAGGGACTTATGATTTTAGTGATGGCTAACCTTTTGATATTTGGCGCAATCACATTAGTCATTTATATACTTTGCCGCCGCGCATGGGGGCCGGGAGCTGCGGTGGTGGCAACTGCAAGCTTTATTGCGGTATTCGGTTTTTCTCAATTCATTGGCGTCGGCAATTATAACTTTGCCACCCCCTATTCTCATGAAGCAACACATGGATTCTTGGTATGCCTTTTGTTAGTTTTCGTACTAATAAAATGGGTTAAAGAAATGACGCCCTTCAGTAGTTTCTTGGCAGGATTTCTACTTGGTCTCTCCGCTCTGCTGAAGTTGGAAATCCTTATGGCGGCTGGAGTTGTTACTGTGGCTGCGATTATGATCCAATGCAGAAATTCGAAACGGTTGAATTGTCAGACCATCGTTGCGTGGTCGGCAGGAGCTATTATTCCAACATCGATATTTATACTATATTTCGCGGTGTTTTTTCCATGGAAAGAAGCCATAATGGTCGCTTGCCACGCATGGATAAATATTTTTGCAGTTTCAGATGTTATTACAAATAGTGGGTTTTTCCTAAATTTTATGGGACTCGATGAGCCATGGAAGAACTTCATCAACCATGTCAGGGCAACTTTGATGGCATGCGCTTTGATTACGATGATCGGTGGATTTGCCTGGCTTGCCGACAATTGCCCTCGAAAGGGATTGAGGTATCTTTTCATCGGGGTGTTGGTTGTTTGTTTGATTTGGCTGTCTTGGTTTAAAATTCAATGGTCTCAAATGGGGCGTTGCCTTTTGGGACTCATGCTGATTTACACAAGCATTTGTGTAACCGATGTTATCCGGAGCAATAACCAAGTAAAAAGCAGCAACATACAAGTTACCCGGTTATTGCTGGCTTTATTGGCAACAGCAATGATGGGTAGAATGTTATTACAAGGTCGTATATTCCAATATGGCTTTTATCAGGCTGCACTTGCTGGATTGCTTGTGCCGGCAGTATTAATCGGTGAATTTCCTGGGCGACTCGGCGCGGGGAAATGGGGACGTATCGTGTTTATCATGTGCAGTTTGGCATTATTGATACCGGGTGTTTTAAAATTAGTGACTTATTCTCAACAGAATTTGCATTCAAAAACATATATTGTCGGAGAAGGTGTGGATATGTTTTACTCGTTCCCACCCAACATAGATCCTACGGGCACAATTGTATCCGAGATCAGCAAATGGCTCAAACGTTATCCGCCTGGTCAGACACTTGATGTATTGCCCATTGGCGAAATGATAAATTATCTTGCACGG
The DNA here is from genome assembly GCA_963811325.1 of uncultured delta proteobacterium. Lineage (GTDB taxonomy): Bacteria > Desulfobacterota > Syntrophia > Syntrophales > Smithellaceae > Smithella. The sequence goes on along the minus strand of CAWEQT010000001.1, from coordinate 2,329,487 downwards.
CAGAAAAATCCTTTGTCAACATTTTCTATTTTCCCCTATTGCTTTACCAAAGAACACGAGGAAAACACTGTAAAAGACCTGGAACTTCATCCACCGGATAGGATTGTGATAATCAGCGTGGGGTTAAGTGATTTTGGCATACGAAGTTATGGTGAAAAACCAGGCAGCGGTCAGTTGATAATACAAAAGGTTGCTGAAAACTATGAAATTGAGGCGTCTATTGGTGGCGATCCCCGGGACACCAAGATCGGTGGGGTTATTCTGAAACGTAAAAAGAAAGGCTAAAATGATCGTAACGTTAGTAAACTTATTTTTGCTCTTTCTCATCTGAATTGTGTTCCACTATTGAATCGTTTATCAAATTTTTAAGCTACATAGATTTGTACCATTTTATAAATTGGGGATATCGTACTATTTTTGCTTAAATGCATTACATCTTACAACCTGATACTTTCAATTTTACCTATCAGCAAAAACTGAGACTAAGTAGGTGAAGTCAACAGTTGTCAAATTCATTGACCGGACTTTCTTTTTTAATCTTGACACACATTGATTTTATGTTACTTTTTCTACAGGTGACATGAACATGGTTTTTATCGATAAAGATCAAAAAATGAAACACTTCAGAAAATGGGCTGAAGGCACGAATCCATTGTTAGCAGCCGCATCATTGAATATTGCCCGCTTCTCAGAAGAATGTTTTATTATGTTTGAATTAATTGACAAGGGGAAAAGAATAGAAGGCGATATACCCCTGCCGAAGCTTAAAACATGGCTCAAGCTTTATCACAATCATAAAAGGATTGGTAAAGTAGTGATCGATGTAATGGGAAGCATTAATGCTGATAGTAGAAAAGAAGCAGATTTTTTTAATTTTTATAACAAGGGTGCTGAACAACTTAAGAAACATCCTGAAAAAGTTCAGAAGGAATTAAAAAACCTTACTCCGGATGAATGGAAAAAAATAATAGAAATAAGAAACAAAAAAAATGAAGAATTTTTTGAACTCACAATCAATGATTTAACAAGCGACTTTAATCCAAAAGAAAATGAAGAGCTAAGAAAGAACTTTAAAAAGCCAGAGTTTATTTTTCTCTTTCGTGTGCTAGCCCCATGCTTCACACTTTACAATACCTATCCATCCCAACTTCTCCGTAAAGCGCAAAGCGGAGATGATAAAGCACTTGAAAAACTCATAAGACTGGATAAGTCAATTATCTTTGAACCTAAGATCAGCGAATTGATACATCAGGCGCAAGCTCTGAAAGCACAGGCAAGAATATCCATGATAAAAAAAGCATTCATAAGCAAACCAACGAAAATAAACATGAGTATGAAAGCTATTAAATGCAATTTAGGTGGTCTAATATCCTATTTATCCAATAAATTAAGACAAAAGATTACAGCTGCGGAAATAAGAAAATTATTTGATGCCATTGCCTGTGATAAAGGCATAGATGCAGTTGATCCTGATCTATACGACATAGCACCTGAAACTTTTGAAAAAGCAATCCAACGATCAAGAAGCTTCTGGAACATCATTATACCGGACATAAAATAATTCATAATTTGTCCGGTTGTCCTCTATCCGTTTTTCTTATAATTCCCCACATGGAAAACGGAATAAAAGAAAATCAAAATCTAAAAAACATAACTGATCAAAGCGCCCCGACTGCGGCGGGGGGCGTAGCAGCCCCTAGCCAGCAGTCGACGTCGGAAAATATTGAGGGGGCGGATAGATGTGAGCTTGGAAAAGAAAGTTGCCATGCTCGGAATAGTGATGAAGGTATGGCGGAGTTTGTAACACGCCATACTCTAATTACAGATATAGATAAAATTGAATATTTAACTTGTGGAATAGATACTCTTGACGTTGGTTTCTTTGTTTTCTGGGGGGAAAATTGGGAAGAGCTTAAAAAACAACTTGACGAAAGAAAGTCATCTGCTCAAGGAACCGATGGCAACCTGATTGAAATACCCGGAGTTAGACCCCATGTCTTTTATGCCAACGCTAAGCCCCCTAATTACCGTTATCACGTTAGATTTCCAGACTACCATTGCTTCGTATCAATAGCGCAATCTGCGTCACAAAGCCCTAATATTTACGTTTCCTTTACCTCTGAGGCTATTCACTTTGAATATTCGGAAAATGAGTTAATTGAGAGAGTGGTGCAGGATATTGAATCACTTGGTGGGATGGTAATCGATCATAAAATCAGCCGGTGTGATTTGTATGCCGATTTTAGAATACCCGGCGGCTTGAACTTAGACTTTCTAAATTATTATAAAGTTGGAAAATCTAAACACACATCACAGTTTCTTAATGGGAATTCATTGGAAACGTATTACGTAGGTCAAAAAAGCTCTCCTATTCAACTACGAATCTATAACAAGTCGGAAGAAATCAAAAAGAAGGGAACTGAAGAAAGGTGGAAGATTGTCTGGTTCACGGATGACACTGAAGATATTTGGAGAATTGAGGCTCAGATTAGAAGGAAAGTCTTACAGGATTTTGGAGTAAATGCAATTGATGACCTGCGAAAACGAAAAGCTGATTTATGGAAGTATGTCACTTGTGACTGGTTCTCACTCAGGCATCATGACGATGTGAATAGAACTAGATGCACGGTGCATGAGTTCTGGGTCAAAGTTCAATCGTGTGGTCAATTGTTGGGATCGGGGGTAGGTGCAAAAAGGACTTACGAAAAAAAAGGTGTTCCTTTAATTAACTGGTCCCTGAACAGATTTATAAATAGTGTGATGTTGTGTGCAGTTCAACTGCAAGATTATGATTTTGACAGTTGCTTAAAAAAGATTCGTGACAGACTTACGCCGTTATTAAATCTAGAAGAATTTCGGGAAAAAGCTAGAAAGAAATCTGTTGAGTCGGGTGTATTAATCATCAATGGAAATTCAGGGGATGATTGATATGGGTAATTTTGTCATTGACACAGAGTTCAATTACGCCATAATGACTCCCAAACAGGTGGCTGGATATCTTCAGATTTCACCGCGCACAGTTTACTCTCGCTGGGAGAAACTGGGGGGACTTAAAATTGGCAGAACCCTGCGGTTCAGAAAGGAGGATATCGATGCCCTATTTCGACAAGAAAAAAAAGAAATGGAAAGGGGTGGTGAAGAAAGACACCGAAAGGTTCACGCATTCGTTTCAGACGAAAACGGAAGCGAAGAACTGGGAAGTGGAAAAATGGAAAGAGCTGGAAAGCCCGATACCAGAGAAGGAAGAAACAGACACGGACTTATTGACTGTTTCAAATGAGTATCTTGATTTTTGCAAGCGGCGGTTCTCTGCTTCGACATATGGTGAAAAAAAGAAGCTATGCGCCACTATTCTTAAAAAATGGGGTAATCCTGACGTTAATGAGATTGTTCCATCAATGGTTTTAAAACATTTAGAGAGTAGAGCGCGAAAAGTTTCCAATAATTCTTGGAACAGAGACCGGAAAAACCTTCTGGCAATGTTTAACTGGTTCAGGAAGATTCGAGGCCTCAACAACAATCCGGTGATAAATGTTGACCGCCTTCCTGAAGAAAGACAGATTGAATACATTCCACCGGCAGAAGACATAGACAAAGTTATGATGGCTTGCAGTGGTCAAGATAGGGTGATGTTGCAGTGCTATTACTTCACATTTGCCCGTAGAGGGGAGATTTTCAACTGGACATGGGAAGATATCAATTTTGAAAAACAATGGTATCGCCTATGGACAAGAAAGAGATTACACAGTGACAAACAAGTTGACTATTTTCCTTTACCGGAAGATTCAGAACTACACAGGGCGTTAAAGTGGCAATGGGATCATCGAAATGTTAAATCGCCTTATGTATTCACTGATCCGGAGACTGGCGACAAATTTACTCATCGAAACAGATTTGTGAAAGGTCTGTGCAAGCGGGCGGGAGTCAAGCGATTTGGTTTCAAGGCATTCAGGAAATTTGGTCCTTCAGTTCTTAATGACATTCATCGGGTCAGCATCAAAAAATTGCAAAGGTTGTTGAGGCATCAATCACAAACGACAACTGAAATTTATTTGAAGAAAATTGATGATGACTTGGCGGTTGGTTTAAGGCTCTTAGAAAAAAAGGACACTCCAAGGGACACTCCAAGGTCAGTTGAGAATGCCTGAATTTGTAAATAATTGATTTATTTGGTAGTCCCACGGGGAGTTGAACCCCGGTTTCCGGCGTGAGAGGCCAGCGTCCTAACCACTAGACGATGGGACCAGAGAATGCCTGGGGCCAGGATTCGAACCTGAGTAGTATGGTTCAGCGTCCCGAGTCCTATCGCTGGACGATTCCCCGGTAGAGTGAAAAGTTGAACGAAACCATCTATGCAATTCAACTAAAAAAGTCAAGATTAAATTGCCGCGATTTAAATTATGTAATTATTGCTGAACCGGCGCATTAGCGTTTGATGCAATATAGTCAATAGCGTCGTTAATCCTTTTAATCACCCTATCCTTACCCAGCGTAACCATAACTTCGTCAATACTGGGGCTGACGGTTTTACCGGTGAGAGCCACCCGCAGCGGCTGAGCGATCACCTTAAACTTTATATCATGCTCCACAGTGAAAGCCTTGAGGAATTCTTCAACGCATTCTTTGCTGAAAGTCTGCACCGCCGATATCGCTGCTGCTATTGCCTTCATATTGGCGACAACGTCAGGCACCAGAAATTTTTGTGCCGCTTGTGTTTCATACTGAACTTTATCGGCAAAATAGAAATCGGCGGTGGCGGCCAGTTCCACCAGAGTTTTCGTTCGCGGTTGCAAGTCGGCAATAACTTTCTTAGTAAAAGCGGCATCGCTGGTATTTGTCCCCTCCGGCCACAGAGGTTTCATTTCTTCCAGTAGACGATCGGAATTGGCATTCTTTAAATAATGAGCGTTGAGCCAGAGGAGTTTTTCAGGGTTGAAAACAGCGGGCGATTTACCAACCGCGTCGAGGCTGAAAAGCTCAACCAGTTGTGCAAGCGAAAAAATCTCCTGATCGCCGTGCGACCAGCCGAGACGCACCAGATAATTAACTAGCGCTTCCGGCAGAAACCCCATATCCTTGTAGGCCATGACCGAAGTTGCGCCATGCCGTTTGCTAAGACGTGTTTTATCGCTTCCTAGAATCATCGGGACATGGGCGAATTTAGGTACCTCAAAGCCCAGCGCCTGGTACATTAAAATCTGGCGCGGAGTGTTGTTCACGTGGTCATCTCCGCGGATTACATGGGTGATGTTCATAAGGGCGTCATCAATGACCACGGCAAAATTATATGTAGGGTAGCCGTCGCTACGCTCGATTATCAAATCGTCAAGTTCTTCATTGTTAAAGATAATATTGCCTTTAATCAGATCTTCTACAATTGTTACGCCGTCTTGCTTGCCGCGAAAGCGCACAACGCTGTTTGCCGATTTGCTTAATTTTCTGTCACGGCAGGTGCCGTCGTATTTGGGCTTTTTACCTGTCGCAAGGGCTTGTTTTCTTTTTGCTTCCAGTTCTTCAGCTGAGCATATGCAGTAGTAAGCTTTTTCTTCCTTAACTAATTTCAGCACCATCTCCCTGTGCAAATCTACACGAAGGGCCTGAAAATATGGGCCTTCGTCCGAGTTTAATCCCAGCCAGGCCATTGCATTCAATATCGCCTTTGTTGATTCATCGGTAGAGCGCGTCTGATCGGTATCTTCAATCCGCAATACAAATTCTCCGCCGTGATGGCGGGCATAAAGCCAGTTAAAAAGAGCGGTTCGCGCTCCACCAATATGCAAAAAGCCTGTTGGCGAAGGCGCGAAACGGGTTCTGATTTTTTCCATTATTTTATTTCCCTGCGTTTTTGTAGTCTTATAGGATTGAGACTGGATTTTGTCAAGCACCCTAGTCTCCTCCCCATTTAAAATCTCCTATTAATCCTTCATTAAGGCAAGCAAATTATACTTGACAACGAAAAGAATTTATAATTAACTCTTAAGATTATTAATAAGGAAAATTTTTAAAAGACAGCGGGCTTTTGATGGCTAATTCTTTGAAAATCAACGTATTTCTTATTCCAGAGGAAGGACAAAGCTTCATCTTTTCCGAAGATAATTCCTGGTTTAAAACATGCTTTAAAGATAGCGAAAGACCTGATTTTACTATGGATAATGTTGATGTAAATTGTTTGGTAACAAATACTTCAGGCACTGTTTTTATTAAAGGTTCGTTTTCCGCCCTGATTGATATTTGCTGCAGCCGTTGTTTGGAGAATACAAAACTGTCCATTGGCGCTGATTTCGCTTATACGTTAATTCCCGCAAAAGCTGAAACCAGAGAAGATTTAGAGCTTAAGCCGGAAGAATTGGAAATTAGTTACTATAAAGACGATTTTATTGATTTTGGGCCAATTATTTGTGAGCAAATAATTTTGCAGATACCGATTAAGGCGCTTTGCAGTGAAGAATGCAAAGGTTTGTGCCAGCAATGTGGCGCTAATTTGAATTTTTCTCCCTGTAATTGCCATTTAAATGTTGTTGATAATCGTATGGCTGTATTAAAAAATTTTACAATAAAAAATTAACTATAGAAAAGGATAATTTATGCCAAATCCAGTAAAGAGACATTCTAAAACCAGACGTAATCAGAGAAGGGCGAACGATTTTTTGAAGTCCCCTTCAGTGTCTTTGTGTCCGCAATGCAATGAGCCGAAATTGCCTCATCGCGTCTGTCCGACATGTGAGACCTACAAAGGCAGGGATTACAAAAAGGAAGAAAAGAGCGCCTAGTGTCATAACTTAAGTAAAAGAATATAAAAATGCCACAGGGCCCGCTTGTATTTTTACATTCAAGCGGGTAATGAGTCTGAAAATAACGCCCCTGAAATTAAAAGAGAAAGAATATGTTATTAATAAGAGTAGATGATACTGGCTACCTGTGTAAAGATAAATGAAGTATAAATTGATCCGATTATTATGGTAATAAAAGACAGTAGGAGGGTTTTGCATGACGTTAGAAGAAAAAGTCATTAAAATTGTTATGGAACAACTGGATGTAACCAGAGAAGAGTGCGTTTTAGAAGCTTCTTTTCTTGACGATCTAGGGGCGGATTCTTTAGATATAGTTGAGCTCCTCATGGAAATGGAAGAAGCTTTTGGTATAGAGATAGCTGATGAAGAGCTGGAAAAAATTAGTACAATTAAAGATGTAGTTGATTTTCTAAAGCAAAAAGGCGTTAAGTAGTTCGCCGTGCAGGATTTTAGCCAATGAAAAGGCGTGTTGTTGTAACAGGTCTTGGGGCGTTGACTCCCTTGGGAAATTCAGTTAATCAATCATGGGAAGGCGCGATTACTGGTAAATCCGGTATTGGTCCGATTACCAGGTTTGATTGTAGTTCTTGTAAATCCAGAATTGCCGGCGAAATAAAGAATTTCGATCCGTTGCAATTTGTAAATAAACAGGAAGTCCGTCGCTACGACGACTTCATTCTTTATGCTCTGGCTGCTTCAGAAATGGCCATGACTGACGCGAAATTGGTGATCAGTCCTGAATTCTCAGAGCGCACTGGAGTAATAGTCGGCTCAGCCATTGGCGGTATCGCTACGCTTGCGGAAGAATTAAAAAACCTTTTTAGTGTGAATCCCCGTAAAATTTCCCCCTTTACCGTCCCGGCCGTTCTTGCCAATCTTGCCTCCGGTCACGTTTCCATAAGATTTGGAGCTAAAGGTCCCATCAATTGTGCCGTTACAGCCTGCGCCGCGGGAACATCGGCAATCGGCGATGCTTACAAGACTATTGCCTGGGGAGATGCCGATGTAATGATTACCGGCGGAGTCGAAGCGGCTATAACACAATTAGCCGTAGGCGGCTTTGGTGCCATGCGGGCGCTGTCGGTGAGAAACGATGAACCGCAGAAAGCCAGCAGACCGTTTGATAAGGACCGTGATGGTTTTGTCATTGGGGAGGGTTGCGGTATAATTATTCTGGAAGAATTATCGTTTGCTTTAGAGAGAGGGGCACATATTTACGCGGAACTTGCCGGTTACGGGTGCACATCTGACGCTTTTCATATGGCCGCTCCGCCACTCGGGCACGAAGGCGCCGCCCGCAGTATGCGGATTGCGATAAAGGACGCAGGTTTAAATCTCGAAAATATTGATTACATCAACGCCCACGGCACATCAACGCCACTCAATGATTTATATGAAACTCAGGCCATCAAATCTCTTTTTGGAGAATACGCCAAAAAGCTTATAGTCAGCTCCACAAAGTCTATGACAGGCCATATGCTGGGAGGAGCGGGAGGGGTAGAGGCTATTTTTGCGATTAAGTCTTTGCAGGAAGGAATCATCCCGCCAACTATTAATCTGGATAATCCCGGCGAGGAATGCGATTTAGATTACGTGCCAAAAGTTGCCCGGAATAAAGAAATAAATACAGCTATCTCCAACACTTTTGGTTTCGGCGGCGTCAACGCTGTTTTGTTATTTAGGAAATATATAGACTGAGATAACAACATTTTGTTATTTTTAAAGATTAAGAGCAAAGGAGAAAAGGTTCCAATGTCTTTTTTAGAAAAGGTTGATTCGGAAGTTAGTCGGGCAATTGATCTGGAAACGCGCAGGCAAGCGGGCAAAATCGAGCTTATAGCTTCAGAGAATTTTGTCAGTGAAGCGGTATTAGAAGCGCAGGGCTCTGTTATGACCAATAAGTATGCGGAGGGTTATCCGGGGAAACGTTATTATGGCGGCTGTGAATTTGTCGACATTGCTGAGTCTCTGGCGATTGATCGTTGTAAACAGCTTTTTGGAGCCGATAATGTTAATGTTCAGCCGCATTCCGGCACGCAAGCGAATATGGCCGTCTATTTCGCGGCAGTACAGCCGGGTGATACGATTCTAGGAATGAATCTGTCTCATGGCGGACATCTGTCTCATGGAAGCCCGGCCAATTTTTCAGGTAAATTTTATAAGATTGTTCCCTATGGCGTCAGCAAAGATACAGAGACTATTGATTATGACGAAGTAGAAAGATTAGCCAAAGAACATAAACCTAAAATGATTATCGTCGGCGCAAGCGCTTATCCGCGGACAATTGATTTTCAGAAATTCCGGAAAGTTGCCGATGAAGTTGGTGCTGTGATTATGGCGGATATCGCTCATATAGCGGGACTTATTTGCACGGGACTGCATCCCTCGCCTGTTCCGGTCTGTGAATATGTTACGACAACAACTCATAAAACTTTGCGCGGTCCGCGCGGTGGTGTGGTTATGTGCAAGGAAGCTTACGCCAAAACTTTGAATAGCAGGGTTTTTCCCGGTATGCAGGGCGGCCCGTTGATGCATGTGATTGCCGCTAAGGCTGTTGCCTTCAAAGAAGCGCTTATGCCGGAATTCAAGGAATATCAAAAACAAATAATTAAAAATGCTCAAGCTATGGCAGATGAATTAAAGAATCAGGGATTCCGGCTGGTTTCGGGGGGAACGGATAATCATCTGATGTTGGTTGATTTAACAGACAAGTATGTTTCCGGCAAGGATGCGCAGGAAGCTCTTGACCGCGCCTCCATAACCGTCAACAAAAACGGCATCCCTTTTGACAGCAAAGGTCCCCAGATAACAAGCGGAATCAGAATAGGCACTCCCGCGGTGACAACCAGAGGTATGAAGGAAGGCGAAATGCGTTTGATAGCTTCCTATATCTCTGATGTAATTAAAGATATCAATAATGAACAGAAAATTCGGGCCGTTGCTGAAAAGATAAAAAATCTTTGTGTCCGGTTTCCTCTTTATCCAGGGAGGATTAAAAACCTGTAAACAGGCTTAATACCATTCTAAATCAAAGATGATATCAAGGCGGCAAGGAGGAGGCGACGAAGCGTATTTTACATATGTTGAGGAAGCCGACGATGTTGCCAACATGGATAGCGCTTTAATTTAGGTGATGTAATCTGATAAATCTCAGCATCGTGAAAGCGTGTACATATGGCCAAAAGAAAATTATCTTCAGCAGGTTCTCCGGAAAAAAATAAAAAAAGGCCCGATTGGGATAATTATTTTCTGGATATTGTCGAGCTTGTATCCAAGCGCAGTACCTGTTGCCGGCGGTCTGTGGGAGCCGGGTTGGTGCGCGATTGCCGGATTCTGGCCACCGGCTATAACGGCGCTCCCTCCAAGCTTCAGCATTGCCTGGATATTGGCTGTTTACGCGAGCAACTCAAAGTTCCTTCGGGTGAACGTCATGAACTATGCCGCGGATTACACGCGGAACAAAATGCTGTCATTCAGGCGGCGTTGCATGGAGTTAATACCAAAGGGGCGACACTGTATTGCACTAATCACCCCTGTGTCATTTGCGCCAAAATGATAATCAACGCGGGTGTTGTCAGTATCGTTATTCGCGACGGTTACCAGGATAAATTGGCAGCTCAGATGCTTAAGGAAGCGGGAATAAGCGTAAAACAACTCTGAGCTATACTAAATTAAGGTGGCAAAATCATGAAATGCCCGTTTTGCGGTCATACGGAAAATAAAGTTATTGACTCGCGAATAAGCAAGGATGGGAAAGCTGTCCGCCGTCGCCGGGAATGTCTAAATTGCGCAAAGCGTTTTACCACCTATGAGTATGTCGAAGATGTGTTGCCGATGGTCATAAAAAAAGACGGCCGTCGTGAACAGTTCGATCGGCAGAAAATATTAAATGGCGTAAAAAAAGCCTGTGAGAAGCGTCCAATCAGCATGGAGTCAATAGATAAGCTTGTTGAAAATGTGGAACAGGCCTGTCAGGAAATGCAAATAGAAGAAATTTCTTCAACCCTTATCGGAGAAAAGATAATGAATGAACTGAAGGCTTTTGATGGAGTTGCATATGTCCGGTTTGCCTCAGTTTACCGTCAATTTCGCGATGTCGGCGAATTCATGTCCGAATTAAAAGATTTATTGAGTAAGGGTAAAAAATAATTTATGTTTACCGGAATTGTAGAAGGATTGGGCAAAGTAAAACGCCTGACAATAAAGAGCGCAGATGCCGTTCTGGAAATTGAAGCGACGATAAGTCTGACAGAAGTGTCCATTGGCGATAGTATCGCTGTAAACGGAGCTTGTCTTACTGTCACCTCTAAAAATCAACAAGATTTTCAGGCCGATGTTTCCGCAGAAACACTTAATAGAACAACTCTCAAATTTTTACAGGCAGGACATAAAGTTAATCTGGAAAAATCATTGCGGGCCGGCGGTTTTGTATGCGGACATTTTGTTTTAGGCCATGTTGATGCTACAGGCAGAATTCTTTCCCAAACGCAAAAATCCGGTTCTCTGGTTCTGGCTGTGGAAATGAATGATAATTTATCCCGCTATATTGTGGAAAAAGGTTCGGTGGCCATAGACGGCATAAGTCTTACCGTGAACAAACTTGAAAAAAGCAGGTTTTATGTTAATATAATTCCACATACGGCGGCTAACACCACTTTAGTTATGAAAAAAGAAAGCGATTGGGTAAATATTGAAACGGATATCCTGGGTAAGTACGTGGAAAAATTATTGCAAACTCCGCGGGGAATAGATAAGGATTTCCTGGCGCAACACGGTTTTTTAAATAAGTAAGGATAATAAACAATGGCAATCAGCACTATTTCAGAAGCAATTGAAGATATTAAAAACGGGAAAATGATTATTCTGGTTGATGATGAGGATCGCGAGAATGAAGGTGATCTCTTCATGGCTGCCCAATTTGCTACGGCGAAGACAATAAATTTCATGGCCCGTTATGGCCGCGGTTTGATCTGTTTGACACTTAATGAAGAAACGGCGGATAAACTTAACCTGAAACAGATGGTCCAGGATAATCAGGCTCGTTTCGGGACGGCATTTACAGTTTCCATTGAAGCCAAACACGGCGTTACCACAGGCATTTCCGCCGCGGACAGAGCGACAACAATTCAGGCCGCTGTTAATCCTCTGGCTAAGACGGAAGATCTGGTCAGTCCGGGCCATGTATTTCCTATACGCGCCAAACGGGGCGGTGTTTTAGTGCGTACCGGTCAAACCGAAGGGTCGGTGGATTTATGCCGTATTGCAGGTTTGACGCCGGCGGGTGTGATTTGTGAAGTCATGAAAGATGATGGCACAATGGCTAGGATGCCGGATCTGGAAGTTTTTGCCCGGGAACATAAATTAAAAATAGTTACCATTGCTGATTTAATTGATTATCGTATGCAAAACGAATCCCTCATCAAGCGAATGGCGGAAGCGACAATCCCAACCAGTTTCGGCGGCGATTTTAAGATGATTGTTTACGAAAACGAAGTTGATGACTGGCAACACATTGCTTTGGTTAAGGGAGATATTAGAGAAGATGATGAAGTACTGGTTCGAGTACATTCGGAGTGCCTTACAGGCGATCTCTTCGGTTCCCAAAGATGCGATTGCGGCGATCAACTTCATTGCGCGATGGGCATGGTGGAAAAAGAAGAGAAAGGTGTAATAGTTTATATGCGTCAGGAAGGCCGGGGCATTGGTCTGGTTAACAAAATAAAAGCTTACGCCCTGCAGGAAGAAGGCAAGGATACGGTTGAAGCCAATATAGCCCTAGGATTTAAGGTGGATTTAAGGGATTACGGAATTGGAGCGCAAATTCTAGTTGATCTGGGCGTTCGCAAAATGCGGTTATTGACCAATAACCCCAAGAAGATAGTCGGTCTGGAAGGTTACGGGATCGAAATTACTGAGCGGGTTCCCATTGAAATAAATCCGAACGAAAGCAATATAAAGTATATGAAAACAAAACAAAAAAAGATGGGACATCTTTTGAAAATATAAAAATTCCCCAATTTGTCATTTCAGGGCATCCGGCAAAAGCCTCCGTAAGCAGCGGGAATTAATAATATGCTTATATAACCAGTTTATATTTTCGCAGTAATGATAAAAACAGGTACCAATTGACCTTTACAGTATTATAAAAATTAAATATTAAGGATGGTAATGAATAATGCCGAAAATAATTGAAGGAAAAATTGTCGCCAAGGGAATGAAGTTTGGCATCGTGGCCAGCCGTTTTAATGATTTTATTTGCGGCAGGTTGATCGAAGGAACCATTGACGCGTTGATGAGGGCCGGTACGGAAGAAAAAGATATCATGGTCTATAAAGTTCCGGGCTCTTTTGAATTGCCACTCACGGCAAAAAAACTGGCAAAAAGCGCCCGTTTTGACGCCATAATTTGTTTAGGCGCTATAATTCGCGGCGCGACTCCACATTTTGAATATATAAGCGCTGAGGTGTCCAAAGGCATTGCAAGCGTTGGTCTCGAAACAGAAGTTCCGGTGGTTTTCGGTGTGTTGACGACAGATACAATTGAACAGGCGATTGAGCGCGCTGGAACGAAGTCTGGAAATAAAGGCGCCGATGCCGCTATGACGGCAATAGAAATTGTTGATTTATTCAAAAAGATTTAACGTTAAACTGCTATCATCTTATGGCAGGAGTATCAAAAGATAATATAGCAATCTGATAAGAGTTCTTTGAGGTTTAATAATTAAATGCGCGAGCGGAGAAAGGCAAGAGAAATTGCCTTACAGGTTCTTTACAGTCTTAATTTTGTGAACATTGATGCGCAGGATGCTTTAGATCTTTTCTGGGGTAATTTTGTTGCTCCCAAAGCGGCTAAAGAATTTGCCGCCTTTCTAGTGCAGGGTACATGTGAGCACAAAGAAGAACTTGATAAACTAATTGCCGGTTGTTCGGATAACTGGTCGCTGGGACGTATGTCTCGGGTAGATATAAATATTTTGCGTCTGGCCGTATTTGAGTTTCTCTACTGTGATGACGTTCCCCCGAAAGTGACTTTAAATGAAGCCGTTGATCTGGGAAAGATTTTTGGTTCGGAAAATTCCGGCTCATTTATTAACGGCATATTGGACACTCTTAATCTTAAATTAAATAAAAAAAATGCAACTAACCCTCTCAACAGAATCTCCCGACGTTCCAAAATATAAATGTCTGACTTTGGGTGTTTTCGCGGACGAAAAGCCGCCGCGCGGGCTTTGCGGTTTTATTGACTGGCGTCTCAACGGCATGATTTCCAGAGAAATTAAGCAGGGAAGAATCTGCGGAGAATTTAAAGAAAAAATTATTATACCCTTTCCCCGGCGCATTGGCGCCGAAATGTTGCTTTTGTTTGGCCTTGGGAATATTTCCGATATAAATTATGATAAGATTTATAATGCCACTTATCTAATTGTGGAAGCCATTGATGGAATGGCTCTTAATAGCTTTGCTTTCGATCTATATGGAGAAGGCCGCTCCAATCTAATCACAGCTCATATTATGGAAGCAATGGTGACCGGGATTTTTGATTTTCTTTCCATGGATATAGAAAAACTCTCCAAAATGACCGCCTCTGCCGTTACTTCTCTCGCCCATCTTCGGGACGTATCTCTGGGAATTAAGCAATTCAAGACCAATGTTAACGATAAAGGTTCTGTGGATGTTTGCGAGTTGGAAAATAGTTTTGCCTGATGTCAATTCGCTCGTAAGTTACCACCTTGCAGGTAGCAATTGCCGCTTTCGAGCCGGCCAATTCCTTTTGGGAATACCCGGTGATTCGGCACATGGAGTCGTTGAAAAAAGTAAAGTTGCCGGCAAGGTCAACTTCAAAATATCCCTCCTGAATGTTTTCAAGAATGCTTCTGTATTTTTCCTCGCTCAGTATGAGCGCTTCCTTCATTTGTTTGCTCTCGGTGATGTCCATGAACCTTCCCCCTGTATTCATAAGGCTCAAAGCTTTCCTTCTTCAAACGTTTTATGGCCTGTCTTTCTGACATTTCCTCTGTCTTCATGGTAAATATTAATGAAGGAATCTGTGCCTATAATCTCTGCGTCCTTGTAGCCGGAAATTTTCTGATACAGTTCACTGACATAGACAAATTTGCCGCGCTGTATGATATATATTCTAACTCCGGCTTAGGCTATAATGTCTTTCGCCAGAAGAAATAAATTGTCCTGGGTGGAGCATTTTTTTGGTTTTATTGTTACGGTTGGTTTGTATACTTATAGAATAAAACCGTTGATATCCAAAATTCGCTTTTTCCGATAACTTGAGTATCAAATTAACACAACTTCTTTCTCTTAAAAGAGAAAGATTCTATAAATGATCGAATCAATTTATTAATAACAAAAAGTATGCATAGTAAATTCTCAAGATATCATTATTTTGTCATTACATATTTTTGTTCATCTTTGGGAACATACCATTTGATGAAATTATACTCCAGGCCAATGGGCGCCGGTTCAATTCCATGGAAACGTTTATCGATGATTATCAGATCTTCGGGAACATAGAGGAACGTATATGGCTGGTCTTCCGCGAGAATTTCCTGAAAGCGGTTATAATATTTTTTTCTTTCCTTCTGATCGAAGGTACTGCGTCCTTTCTCGAGCATTTCGTCGGCTTCCAGATTTTTGTAGGAAATAAAATTAAGTTCCTCAGGCGCTGTTTTACTTGAGTGCCATACATCATAAGCATCAGGATCAAGCGGAATAGTCCAGCCCAGAATCACCGCATCAAAACGCCGTTTGTTAATAAAGTCCGTCACAAAAGCCGACCATTCCAGAATACGGATTTTCACTATAATGCCAATTTCCTTGAGTTGCCGCTGAATGATTTCTGCGCATTTCTGTCGTGTCTCATTGCCCTGATTGGTTACTATTTCAAAAACAAAGGGTTTGCCGTCTTTTTCCAAAACCCCGTCATTATTGAGTTTTGTCCATCCCGCTTCACGCAACAGTTCGCGGGCTTTTTGCGGATTATAATTATAAATTCTAACCTTATCATTGTAAGCCCACGTTCCGGGTTTGTAAGGACCGTTTGCCGGTTTCCCCAAATTTAGTAAAACACCGTTGATAATTTCATTTTTATTAATTGCGTATGAAATTGCCTGTCTCACTCTCTTGTCAGTAAAAAGCGGATTTTTCAGATTGTAACCAAGATATGTGTAAGCAAAACTTAAGTACCGGTATTTTTTATAATTATTTACAAACAAATTGCTTTCTGTTTGTCTGGTGTATTGCAGAGGCGTTAGACCCATCATAGCGATGTTCCGTGCGCGCAATTCCAGAAACATGGTGGCGCTATCGGGAATAATTCGTGTAATCCGGCCATCAATATAAGGCTGTCCTTCAAAATAATCAGGATTGGAAACAAGGACGATTTTCTGGCCGGTCACCCATTCTTTGAATTTGTATGGACCGGTACCGATGGGATGCCTCGCAAGCGTGCTTTTCGTTATGTCTTTGCCTAAAAGTAAATGCCGGGGAAGAATGGAACTGCTCCAACTGATTAAAGCGGGCGCAAATGGTTTTGCGTACGTAACCCGGAAAGTGTAATCATCAAGAGCATCAGCTCTCTTAACTTTTAAAAAATCACCGGCATAAGCTGTGGGTGTCTTCGGATCAACGGTGACCTGATAGGTATAGAGAACATCAGCAGAGGTAAAGGGATAGCCGTCATGCCACTTGACGCCTTTGCGTAGATGAAATGTTATAACAAGGCCGTTTTTGGAAATTTCCCACGATTCGGCCAGATCGCCGACAATGTTCATGTTCTTGTCGTATTTTACCAGGCCGTTGTAAATCATACCGGCAATATTATGGGAAGCTGAATCGGAAGCCAGAAGGGGGATCAGATTACTGGCGTCACCTATATCACCATGCACCAGAATGTCGCCATAAGCAGGTTTTTTGTCTGATAAAGGTTGAGCAATATCCGCTGCAGGCTTTTTGCCGCATGCGGCTAAGGATATGATTATCAGAGATAAAAAAAATAAAAGACGAAATGTGCGCATAAAAGTAAACTAGCGCAGTAACAGAATCATTGCAATGAAATTTTACAATTTGTCCCGTTTATTTTCGATGCCGGGACATATGTCTACCTATGTGTTTTTTTCGCGGTCTATGGGTGCCGGGTTGTCTGTTCACGCGATTTTCAATCTTTCTCTGTTTAAATTTGGTGATAAATTCTTTTGAGGCAAAATATTTATCCGCGAAAGAAACTACGAATGATTCCTTGTATTTCGGGGGAACCAGCGTAAGCGGCCACATGTGCTTTATAACAATATCCTTTTCTATATCGTTCAAAATAAAATATTTTCTGGCATTGGCAAGGGCTATCTTGGGATGTTCGATACCGTGGTATTTTTCTTCGGGAAGGTCAGGGACATCATGACGCCTCCAGTCATACAGAAAAAAATCATGGAGAAGCGCTCCGCGGGCCGCGGATTGGTAATCAAGTTTTAGAAATTTGCATGCCCTGTAGGATAAGTAAGAAACATCCATCACGTGTTCGTAAATAGAAGAATTATGATGATAATGCAGCTTGAGCTTCAGAACTTCTTCGTGTTCGTAAATATCTTTAATTATCTCGTAAAATTCCTTTTCAAAAGGCTTCCGTCCATCCTTACTAGGCATGATTTTGCCCTGAATGGATTTTAAAAACGAGCTAATCTTATTTTTTATTTCAGCGTTGATGTTGTTATCAATATATCTGTTCAGATTTGGAAACGCTGTGTTGAGTCGTTTGAAGGAATTAAATATATTTTCAATCTCAGAGTTGCTCAGATTAAAATATTCAGAATACAGATAGGCAATCTTTTTTCTGAACGCTGTAATTGAGGCGATAGAAAAAACAAAGTCGGTGACGCCATAAACCGGCAGAACAATGGAGACGATTTGGAGAAATGATCGTTCCATCGATTGAACATAACTTAGAACAACCGGATGAATAAATATGATAAATATTATAGCCATGACAGCCCATAACATTGAAAAAAGCAAACAGACCCTACCGTGAACATTAAACTTGTTTTCAGAATAGTCCCATAATTTTAATTTGAATACCTTTTCGAATATGAAGCCAGTGAAATATTCGATTATGGTCAAAATAATGCCATACGCGATAAGTTTGATTGGCAGTGGCCAGGGATGGATTAAAAATTCCAGGAATATGATAAGACCAGCGCTGAAACCGTAAAGGGGAACAAACGGCCCATATAAAAAACCGGCGTTGATAAATTGACGTTGAGTTATAGACCGGTATACCACTTCTATAATCCACCCCATGAAAGAATAGATCGCAAAGAGGACAATAATGTGGAATATTGTTATATCGTCAAATATCATTAGGTATATTCATCACGTCTTCAGACTTCAATATAAAAGCCCTATTTCTGGACCCTGAAGTTTAGTATTTTGATCGCATAAAAATTAATAGTTAGACGGGTTGGATGGAGTATCTATAATATTAAACATCTGTTGTCAATGAATCTCTATTGCGCTAGTTAAGTGAAATAGGCATGGTTAAACTAAAAACGGTGCGTGGTTGGAAGTGAAAAATGCCGGCGTGCGTCTGAGTATTGGTGCTATCGCCGGATGCTTTTTGAAAGTTTTCTCCAGGAAATTGCGCACGGCAGGCCTTTGCCAGCCTGAAGGGTGCTGAAAGTTCTTGTAAAGAGATAAATCGCCTTCGTAAAAATCACGCGTAGTCAGACTCTTTGCCTCAACGCTCCGGGACGGCAAATTAAAAATAGCCAGATTTAGGAAATCAATGAAATCATGATGCTGACAAACGAATTCCAGTGTCTTTGCCGCGGATTCCTGAGTTTCCGGCGGCGTGCCAAAAAGAAAATAACAATATGTGGCGATATTTGCTCTTTTCAGCGTTTTTAAAACTGAGGAAGCCATCGGCAAATCAATTCCTTTATTGAGTTGATCAAGGATGCTTTGATCACCGGATTCGATTCCCAGCTTGAGCATTTTGCAGCCGTTGTGTTTTAAAGATAAACAGAAATCAACATCGGCTAAATGTGGGGTGATTCGGGCAAAGCCATACCAGGGCGCGCCCGGCGGTTTTTGCGCCAGAGCGATCATGAGCGACGGAGAGATGGAACTATCCAGAATATGAATTAATGAAGGATTCAAAAGCCTGGTTATGATTTGTAAATCGTGCGTTACCCGGGAAACTTGCAAAGGCAAATAAGAAGTTCCTTCCGCTTTTTCCGGGCAGAACGCGCATTTGTGCCAGTAGCAGCCGCACGCGCCGCTGTAAGGCAGAATCGCGCCGGGCGATAAATAATGATCAATCGGGAACCCATTATAATAGGGCGGGGAGTTGTTTGTGCCATCTTTAACTCCCATAATCACCAATAATTTTTTTTCTCCCGCACCTTCCACTATTTCATCGACGAGGCCACCAAAAGTATTTCTGTTGGCGCCGAGCTTAATCCATGAGGTAACCAGAGATCCGCCTAAAATAATTTTCTGTTGCGGATTAATTTTTTTGATGAAGCCGATCATGGCAAAGGCGCACAGAGCCTGACTGAGATAGCTTAAAGAAAAGCCGATAAAATCAGGATTGCCCTCCAGAGCGTTTGTTAGGCGATATTGAAAATAAGGATAGAAAGGATTGGCTTGAGGTTTTTCGGACGCGGATATTAAGTTGGCGCTGTTTACCCCAGAGAGGTGCTGATCCTGATAATCCGCAAGCGATAGGTCAACACACCATGATTTGCCAGCTACATTTAAGAGCCGGTTAATATCCATAACCGCCCGCTGGTAGCGGCTTGTGCTTTTGTATGTGGCTTTATCTTTCAGCGCGGCGAGATTTATCTCCATTTTCTTACACGCGCGCGTTGTCCAGCGGTCCGTTGTTGTATTATTACCTGAAGCATATTTGAGCAAAAAGAGGATGCCTTCCAGATTTGCGTCAATAACTTCATGCTGAATGCCATTTTCATTCAAACAGGAGGATAACTTGCCGATGCCCGCGGGCGGTTCCGAACATTTGGCTATCGGCGGATGGATTAGAATTATTTTTGGCGGCATAATCTACCAATTTTAAATCAAAGCGCTATTTTGTTGGCGTCGTTGTTGGCTTCTTCAACGTATGTATAATACTCCTCATAGCCTCCGCCTAACCACCTCAATATCATCTTTGATTTTAAAATGATATTACTTAAAAAAGGTGTCGATTTGTTCTAAATATTTAATCTTCGCATAAGCAAGATTGATTTTACGGTCTTCCTTTGAGCTTGACAGTCGGGCAACTTTACGCAATAGTCACTTCGCAGACTGGCTAATATGCCATGTTTTAGGCGGAAGTATTTGAAATAATGCATAAAGCCGAAATGATCGTCATTCCCGCTAATCCGGCATACGCCGGAGCAAACGGCGCTTAGTCCGACTAATGCCGGAAGAATCCAGTATTAATGATAGGCGCCTTGCTTTTTAAAAATAGATGGTTATATAAATATGATGAGTCGTAAATTTAGAAATTACAATGATTGTCCGGTAATTTGTGAAAATTAAATCTTTTGACAATAGAATTAAAATAATATTGGCTTTAACTGTTGCGCTATTTATGGCACTCGGCGCCGTTACGACATTTGCAGCCCAAAAGTATCCGGCCCCTCGGGGAGCCGTCAATGATTTTGCCAATATTATTGATCCGGAAAATGCAGCTAAAATGGAAGCTCTTGCGCAGGAAGTTTTACAGAAAACCGGCACGGCAGTTGTAGTTGTCACTGTGCCCACGATTGGAGAGGAAGAAGAAACCAGCCTTTATGTCAACGGACTTTATAAGGCGTGGGGCATCGGTAAAAAGGGAGAAGACAAAGGCGTTTTAATATTTTTAACTCTTAAGGAAAGAAAAATCCGTATTGAAACCGGTTACGGCGTGGAAAGTATTTTGCCGGATGGTTTGGTCGGCGAAATCAGAGACAAGTATTTTAAGCCTCAACTCCAGGCAGGAAATTATGGCAAGGCCTTTTATGATACAATGTATGTGCTTAGTTCTTACATCGCAAAGGATGCCCATGTTCAACTGAGTGATTCGCCCGAGCCAGCGCCATACCGGCAAGACGTTCGGCAGGGGAAAAGAGGCGTTAACATAGCTGGTTTGATATTCTTTCTGATTGTAGCCGCCTTGCTTTTGGGCACCAGAACAGGTAGGTCAATGCTTCCCTGGATACTGTTGATGTTTTTAGGCGGCGGCGGTCGTGGCAGAGGCGGTGATGGCGGTTTCAGCGGGGGATTTGGCGGTTTCGGCGGGGGCATGAGCGGTGGCGGCGGAGCCGGTGGAGATTTTTAATAAATTAATAGGGTGTGTGAAATGGCAAAAATACCGGATAAACCACAAGACATTTTTGTTCCGTTAACGCAGGATTATTTAAAAATACTTAACAAGGAACTGGTTTCCCTGATTCTTTACGGCAGCGCTGCCAGCGGTCATTATGTGAAGGGAAAGTCGGATATTAATTTGCTGGTTGTGCTCACGTCCGCCGGCATGGACAAACTGGCGGATATATTGGATACTATACAGGTATGGAAGAAAAACCGCGTTGCCGTGCCGCTGGTTATGACAAAGGCATTTATTGAAAAATCTGTGGATTGTTACCCGATAGAATTCCTGAATATGCGCAACCGCCACATTTTAATTTATGGCGAGAATGTTCTGGAACAATTAAAATTCAAGCCGGAAGATTTGCGTCTGCAAATTGAAAGGGAGTTGAAAGGGAAGTTAATCCTGCTGCGCAGTGGTTATCTGGAAACCGGAGGAAGCGCGTGGCAGTTGAAACGACTAATCAGCAGGTCATTTACTGCGTTCACTTCAATATTTAATGCTCTGCTTTATTTAAAACAGGAATCAGCGCCGCATCATAGACGCGACACGATAAAAGAAATAGCAAAGGTTTTTGCGGTTGATGCGGAAGTGTTCTTAAGTTGCGCCGACATTAAAGAAGGCATAGATAAACTCTCCGGAAAAGAGGTTGAGGAAGTCTTCAAAAAATATTTGCAGGAAGTCGAAAAGATTTGTAACATAGTTGATGCTTTATAGTTTATAAATTTAAAATTATGCGGGAGGGAAAAATGGATTCAAAAAAGAAAACTTTAATCATTGTGCTGGCAGTAATTATTTTTCTGGTTATAGCCGCTTATTCTTTTTTCGCGGGTAATTACAATAAATTTGTCCAGTTGGATACAGCAGTTAAAAGTTCATGGGCACAGGTAGAAAATCAATTGCAGCGGCGTTATGATTTGATTCCCAATCTGGTGGAGACCGTAAAGGGTTACGCCAAACAGGAAAAAGATGTTCTGGTGGAAGTAACCAACGCCCGCGCTAAGGTTGGCGGCGCCGGAACTGTTCCGGATAAAATTGCGGCTAATAACCAATTGAGCGGGGCATTGAGCAGATTGATGGTGGTTGTGGAAAAATATCCCGATCTTAAGTCCAATCAGAATTTTATGCACCTGCAGGATGAACTGGCGGGAACAGAAAATAGAATCGCCGTAGAAAGGATGAGATACAACGAGGCAGTACAAACTTATAATCAGACAATAAAATCATTCCCGTACAACTTGCTTGCCGGTATGTATGGTTTTAAAGGTGCTGCATTTTTTAAAGTAGATGAAGTTGCCAAAACGGCCCCTAAGGTTAAATTCTAGCCGCAAATTTGATTTATGATTTTTTAACCAGCCCTGAACATTATATGCAAAAATGTTCAGGGTTTTTCTCGTTATTTTTATTGTTCCAAAATATCAACCTAACATCTTCGTTTTTATAATAAAAATTTTCAGACCGGTTTCAGAATCGAACTGACCAGCAAACATTGTATTGTTTGCCCGACGGGTTTGAAGCCCGCGGCCGGCGCCAGCCGACTTAACCGGTCAAAAAGGGCAGGAATTATTATTTAAGAATTACCCATTGAACATTTTATCTGCTTCTAACAATAGTTAATTGAAAAAGCAAATTTATAAAAATAATATTCAGAGGACAAAAATTTTATTTCAATAATAATTTATTAAATGAAAAATTATTAATATTTTTTATATATGATACCAAGTCGTTTGTAATTATAACCTTGCAGGCAGTAATTGCCGGGAGACCGCGCTTGGTTATATTCAATCTCAGCGGGAAAAAGGAAAAATGTCGTTACCCGCGCCGAAAAATTAAACAACAACAGTTTCCGTGACAAAATTCGCAATGAATGATAAATTTACAAAAAAACAATTTTAGATTTAAGGGTTAAGCTTTGAGTAATTAAAGTTTAAGTTTTTACTTAAAACTTTCTTTTGCCCCGGCAGAACCGGGTGTCTTTCGTTTGTGGGATTGATTCGAAATATATGGGAATAATTTATTTTGACAACGCGGCCACATCTTGGCCGAAGCCGTCTGAAACAATTGCTGCCATGCAAAATTTCATGCAAAATATCGGCGGCAGTCCCGGTCGTTCCGGACATCGTTTGTCTGTTGATGCAGCGCGGATAGTTTTCGATACCAGAGAAAAACTTGCTTTGTTGTTTAATGTTTCCGACCCTCTCCGGATAGTGTTGACCAAAAATGCGACCGAGGCCTTGAATATTGCGATTTCTGGCTTTTTAAAACCGGAGGATCATGTAATCACTTCGGGCATGGAGCACAATTCAGTTATGAGACCCCTCAGGGCAATGGAAGCAAAAGGAGTTGGCATAACTGTTATTCCCTGCGATATGGAAGGACGGATCGATCAGGGGCATATGGTCAAATCGATCAGGAAAAATACAAAGGCGATATTTATTACTCATGCCTCCAATGTTACGGGGACTGTCATGCCTGTTTCCGATATTGGCAGTATTGCCCGGGAACATGGGCTGGTTTTGTGTGTTGACGCCGCCCAGACGGCAGGATGTTATCCTATAGATGTGGCAGAAATGAACATTGACCTTCTGGCTTTTACCGGACATAAATCTCTTTTAGGTCCTTCAGGGACCGGCGGGCTCTATATTCGCGATGGATTGGAAAAAATAATTGAGCCCATTTGCGTAGGCGGAACAGGGAGCCGTTCTGAGGTGGAAGAGCAGCCGGATTTCCTGCCCGATCGTTATGAAGCGGGCACACCCAATACTGTTGGTATTGCCGGTTTGCAGGCAGGTGTTGAATTTGTTTTGTCCACAGGTATCAGCCATATTAAAATCAGAGAAGATAACTTGGTGAAAATGTTTATTGAGGGTATAAGGGATTTACCGGGAATAATTCTTTATGGACAAACTTCTTTCGATTGCCGGATACCAATTGTTTCCTTCAATATCGCAGGAATGGATCCGGGTGCCGTCGCTCTGGAACTCGATGAGCGCTTTAACATCATGTCACGTTCCGGTCTGCATTGTGCGCCTAGTGTCCATAAAACCATTCGTAGCTATCCGTCAGGTACCGTGCGTTTCAGCTTCAGTTATTTCAATACGCAAGAGCAGATAATCAAATCAATTGAAGTATTAAGACAGATAAGTAAAGGGAGAAAAAATATATGACGAAAATTAAAGTGATTGATGCCAGAGGGCTTTCCTGTCCGCAGCCGGTTGTTCTGGCTAAGCAAGCTTTGGAATCCAATAAGCAGGTCACAGTGATTGTTGATAATGAAACAGCGCTGGAAAATATCAAGCGCCTTGGCAGCAAACTTGGCTGCGATGTGAAAATCGAAGCCAAAAGTAGCGGCATATACGAAATTCAGCTGGCACGTAATACCGGTTCCAATACAGATCATAGCGTTTTTGTTTCGTCCTGCGCCACGGGGCAAGGTGGGCCAGGACCTTTTGTTATTGTGATCTCCGGAGATAAAATGGGGCGGGGAAACGATGAGCTGGGTTACGTTCTTATTAAGGCCTTCCTTCATACCGTTGCCGGACAGGCAGAAAAACCGAATGTGCTGATTTTCTATAATACCGGCGTTAACCTGACCATGCAGAGTTCGGATGTCCTTGACGATTTGAAGAAACTGGAAAGCGAAGGTGTAAAACTGCTTGTCTGCGGGACTTGTCTGAACTATTTCGAGATCAAAGATAAATTGGCTGTGGGTATTGTTTCCAATATGTATGATATTGTGGAAATCATGAGCTGTGCGGGACGGTTGCTTACTCCATGACCGGGCAGATTCCAAATTACGTGATACTATTCAAAGCGGTGAGTTATGTCTTGAAAGCAGAAAAAATTCTCAAACAGGAAGGTCTGCCTCACAAACTCATTCCCATTCCCAAACATATCGGCTCGGATTGCGGCGTTTGCCTATTGGTTCATATGGATGTGAAAGATAAAATTGTTGCCTCTCTTGAGGGTAAGGTCTATATTGAAAAGATCAGAGAACTTGCCGATTAAACAAGAAGATAATGCCTGATTTTAATTTTCTTGACACGTAAGCAGCTTCTTCCATATAATAAATTCACAATAATAATTTCAAACATAAAATCATTTCCCCCGCAGGAAACTGCTCTAATAGAGTTGCGTAAATTGTTCGTAAAATCGTCGAAGCACTGCTATATTTTTTTCCGGGTAATAGAAGATGAAAGATAAATATCACCAACAAAAAGACAAGAAGAATCCAAAATACAACGAAAACATATGGGCGCGGGAAGTATTTAGTGACGGCCGGCAATCCCTGCAAAGTATTATTGGCAGTTCTCCTATTCCCGCGTTTATCATCGGGAAGGACCATCTGATTATCTACTGGAATAAGGCTTTGGAAGAACTCAGCGGAATCAAGGCCGAAGAGGTAATAGGCACCGGACAGCAATGGCGGGCATTTTATAAAAGGGCAAGGCCCTGCATGGCGGACTTGCTTGTCGATAAATATCAGAAAAAGATCCCTCAGTGGTATGCCGGTAAATTCATCAAATCAAAATTGATCGCCGGCGCCTATGAGGCTACTGATTTTTTCCCGGAACTTGGGAAAAGGGGACGATGGCTGCGCTTTACCGCTGCAGTTATTCGAAATTCCAAAGGTGCCGTTGTCGGGGTTGTGGAAACGCTGGAAGATATAACCTTGGCGAAAAGAGCGGAAGAAGCCTTATTGAAGGCTCATGAAGAGCTTGAAATCAAAGTAAAGGAACGTACTCAAAAACTGACGAAAGCCAACAAGGCTTTAAAAGAAACAGCAGATCATTTATCTCTTATTCTGGAGTTCCTTCCTATTGTTTCCTATACTTGTAATGCCGATGAGAATCTAACAATTACTTTTGTCAGCAAACGCGTCAAGGAAATTACCGGATACACACCTGCTCAATTTACAAGTAATCCTTCTTTCTGGCAGGATCGTATCCATCCTGAAGACCAGCAGGATATTCTCAAAAAGTTGAAATCGGCGAAGAACACGGGAACTCACCAGTTTGAGTATCGTTTTCAAACGGCCGATGGTTCTTATCGCTGGTTTTCCGATCATCGCCGTCTGATAAAATTGAGCAATCGCTCACGAAGTTACATGGTAGGAGCATGGCAGGATATAACTGAGGACAAAAAAATCCGTCAGGAAGGAGAGCTCCGTCTGCAACAGATGATTCAATCCCATAAATTAAAAGCCCTCGGTGAAGTTGTGACGGGAGTCGCTCATGAAATAAATAATCCGGTTAGTTTTATTGCCAACAATATTCCCCTTTTGGAGGAAATGTGGACTGCCGTTGAACCGATCCTCGCCAGTGATGGAGCATCCAATCCGGATTGGGGTGATAAGGGTATAGGTTATGTGGAAGTTTGTACAAATATGAAAGAAATTATTGAGGAGTTCAAAATAGCTTCTCAACGAATCAAACGTGTCATATCTGGTCTCAAAGAATTTGCCCGCACGGATGAAACAGAGCAAAAGAAACCGGTTAAAATTGAGGAAGTCATTCATGGAGTATTGATTATTGTAGGTGCTCAGGTCCGTAAGACTGTCTCCCGCATGGACATTTACATAGACAGCAATCTGCCGACCATTCAGGGACATTTTCAAAAGATAGAGCAGGTAATTGCCAATTTGTTAATTAACGCGCATCAATCCATTCCGCCGGACAGAAAAGGAAGGATAATTATCACCGCCAGAAGTATTGAAAGATTGAACGCGATTTTGATCGAAATCGAAGATAATGGAATCGGTATGAAAAAAGAAGTGCTGGACCATGTCTTTGAACCTTTTTTTACGACTCGCCGTGATTTGGAAGGGACGGGTTTGGGACTTTCCATATCTTATGGACTCATTAAAGAGCATCGGGGAATTATAGGGGCTATTTCCCGCCCCGATATAGGAAGCCGGTTTTCTATCTACCTTCCTCTTGATGGCAAAACACAAATAAATATTCGTCCGGCCATACTTTGCTTTGATAACGATGCCTCTTATCTTGATGAAATCAAAATGAGCTTTGCTGATGTTATTGATTGGCACTGCGGTCCCGAAGATACCTACGAAGATATCATCGCTTATCTTGAAGCTTATCCTGAGGTGGACATTTTCATTTCGGAAATAAAGCTGCCGGCAATAAATGGATGGGAATTGTTAAAAAAAATCAAGGAACGTTTTCCGCTTTTATCCGTAATTCTTTACTCCTGTGACCCCATTATCGGAAAACCGGAAGAAATAATTGCCGGCAAATATGATTATGTACTAAAAAAACCTTTTAGTATGTTACAATTACAAAATATAATTCGTGAAATAGGAAGGCAGAGACTATGAGAATTCTGATTGTTGATGATGAAGAAGTCTCCCTGAATTCGGTGAAACGTCTGCTAAAATGGCGGGGTATCAGGAACGTGGATATATGTGATAACGGCAAGGATGCCATTACCAGAATAAGAGAAACTGATTTTGATATTGTGCTTTTGGATCTACTCATGCCGGAAGTTGACGGATTGCAGGTTCTGGAATCAACGAGACCTTATCGTCCCCATACGGAATTTATCATTCTCACTGCTATTGATGATATTCCCACTACGGTTAAAGCAATTCGTCTTGGCGCTTATGATTATCTGGTCAAGCCGGTAGATAACGATCTCCTTTTTCTGTCCATTAAGCGAGCCTATGAACATAGAGGATTGCTCATAGGTTTATCGGCAACAGTAGGATACAGCAAAAGCAAAATTCCGAATGCTTTTGCTGATATTATCACTCAATGTCCGAAGATGTGTTCCCTGCTATCCTATGCCCAGGTTATGGCCGGAGGCGGCAATCCAATAATGATTACCGGAGAATCGGGAACCGGTAAGGAACTGGTTGCCAAAGGTATTCATCAGGCGGGGCCTATGCCCCAGGGCCCTTTTGTTGCTGTTAATGTGAGCGCGATTCCTGCAAGTATGTTTGAAAGCCAGTTTTTTGGTCACGCAAAAGGGGCGTTTACCGGAGCGGAGATGCCGCATCGGGGCTATTTCGAACAAGCGGACGGGGGGACTCTTTTCCTGGACGAAATTGGGGAATTGCCGGTTGGCCTGCAAACAAAACTGCTCCGTGTGCTGGAAGAAAAATCTTTCTATCCTCTGGGTTCATCAAAACCGATATGGGTGGACGTAAGAGTTATATCCGCTTCCAACAGAAACATTGAACAGGCCTGCCAGGAGGGAAATTTCAGACTGGATCTGCTCTACCGGCTGAAATCGGTCCATATACACCTGCCTCCTTTGCAGGAAAGATCAGGTGATATTCCTTTGCTCGCGTCCCATTTTCTTCGCAAGTCATGTCATAATTATAAAAAAGACATTCTCGGTTTTAGCCCTGAAGCCATGGATTTATTAAACAGCAGACATTATCCGGGCAATGTCCGTGAATTGGCTCAAGTTATTGAGAACGCCGTTCTTCTGGCTGATTCCAATCTTATTTTGCCTCGTCATCTGGGTGTGGTGTCAACTAATCCATCTCCTTTTGCGCGCCAATTAAACACATTGAAGGAAAACGATGAAGCGCATCTGGTTTATGTTTTAACCAATGCCAATGGTGATCGCGGCAAGGCCGCACAAATTCTTGGAATAACCGTCAGACAGCTTCAACGCAAAATTGCCGCCATGAAAAAAAATCCTCAGTGGGAATCAATTCTATGCGACATTTAAGTCATAAGAGGTGACATAAATGTCTCCATTAATAAACTCTTATATTTAAAGAAAATTTTCATCTTTAAATATACTGAATATCCTCCTGCTGTTTTTCCGGCGACTTTTATTTCGTATTTTGCCAAATTTATTTTTTAAGTAATTTATGAATATCCGACAGGCTACCGCGGAATATTTTATTGGTCAGAGGTGTCGTTTTCTATAAGCGGGAATCCATAACCATTTAACAAAACTGGATTTCCGCCTTTGCGGGAATGACAGATAAAAACTAATTTGGATTTTATTTACATGCATTACCAAAAACAAAATACCAAATCATTTTTCATGGCATGGCTGTTGCTCTTCTGATCTTTAAAAGGAAAGAGTGGCAATGAAAGCTTTTACCGCAAAACTCATAGATTTAACTCAAAAAAATGCGGATACAATTGCCCGTCAATGGGCAAAGGATGTGAAAACTAACGAGAAAACTTATACCTATCATGAAGAATCTGAGGCAAAGATTATTCTCCAAGCCAAATATTTTTACAGCAATTTTCAAATGATGTTTTTTAATGAGTCGCCATATGAACAGGCAAAAGAAATTTTCGATAAATACGCGGAGGAAAGATACAGAGAAGGAGTCCCGCTCCACGAAGCATTGTACGCCCTGATTCTTATGCGACGGCATATGTGGTTATACGCAGAATTTCAGTCATTGTTTAATGTCGAAATAGAGCACCGTCAGGCAGTGGAAAGTCTTAGCCGGACAATTCTTATGTTCGATTACATTATGTATGTTGTTACCAGGAAATTCTGGAAGCTGATGAAGCTGGAAGGGCAGGCAAGAGAAAATACGCATTGATTAGGCATGATGAATTCAAATAAGCAAATTTTTTATAATAATACTTCTATGAAACGAGTGATGGAAAAATGGAAGCTTATGCATCAAAACTTATTGATCTTATAGAACTCAAGGCTGAGAAAATTGCCAAACAACGGGTCGATGATATGATGAAGCATGACATATTGTATCACTCTCTGCCTGAAGACATGGTAATCGCGCGGGGAATCGATTTTTACAAGCTGTTTTGCCTAATGTCTCTGGCTGAAAACCTTATGAGGAGGCCAAAACATTTTCCTGGAAATATGCGGAGAATTTCTACCGCAAAATGTTTGTTGTGGTCGGTGGTGTGATAGGTTGGCTTATGGAAGACATTAGAAAATTGAAAGAGTTGTTTAGATAACTTTTTAGTGTAAATTTCATAAAAAGAGGAGATGAACGTGGAAAGCGAGCAAGTCAATAAAGGAAAAGTTTTATCCGTTCGCAGCAGTGTCGTTGATGTCCACTTTCCCAAGGCGCCTTCGATTCGTAATGTTCTTAAAGCTGGTGATAATGAGCAGGTTATAATAGAAGTTTTTACCCAGCTTGACAACAATACTGTCAGGGGGGTTGCCCTGACGCCCACTCAGGGTTTGGCCAGAGGCTCAACGGTCATTGATACAGGCAAGTCGTTTGAGGTTCCCGTGGGCAGAGAACTTATGGGAAGGGTTTTTAATGTTTTTGGACAAACAATTGATAAGAAAGCGCAGATTGAAGCGTCAGAATTGCGTTCCATACATCGGGAACCGATTCCTCTGCGTGATCAATCTACAGTATCGGAAATTTTTGAAACGGGAATCAAGGCCATTGATGTTTTGGCACCGTTGGAGAGGGGCGGAAAAGCAGGCCTGTTCGGCGGAGCGGGTGTCGGAAAAACAGTTTTGATTACGGAAATGATTCACAACACGGTAAGCGCGCATGAAGGCATGAGTATCTTTTGCGGTATTGGCGAGCGTTGCCGCGAGGGCGAGGAGCTTTACCGTGAAATGGAAGAAAGCGGAGTTCTGGGCAATACAGTAATGGTTTTCGGTCAGATGAACGAGCCACCGGGAGCGCGTTTCCGGGTCGGACACTCAGCGCTTACAATGGCGGAATATTTTCGCGATGACGCCAAACAGGACGTGCTTCTGATGATTGATAATATTTTCCGCTTTATTCAAGCCGGCATGGAAGTTTCCGGACTTCTGGGACAACTGCCTTCGCGCCTTGGTTATCAGCCGACATTGGCCACGGAGTTGGCCGAGCTCGAAGAACGAATATGCAACACCAAAACAGGCGCGATCACATCAATCCAGGCGGTGTATGTTCCGGCGGATGATTTTACCGATCCTTCAGCAGTGCACACCTTCGGCCATCTTTCTGCGACAATCGCTCTTTCGCGAAAGCGAGCTAGCGAAGGTTTGTATCCGGCCATTGATTTGCTCCAGTCCGGCTCCAAAATGCTGATGCCGAATATAGCCGGCGAACGTCATTACAGAGTTGCGCAGGAAATACGTAAAACGCTGGCAATTTATGAAGATCTCAAGGACATTATCGCCATGCTGGGCATTTCCGAGCTTTCCCGCGAGGATCAGCGCACGGTGTTTCGCGCCCGGCGTCTGGAGAGATTTTTTACTCAACCCTTCTTTGTGACCGAACAGTTTACGGGAACGGCTGGCAAAATGGTGTCGCGTGAAGAAACGCTTACTGGTTGCGAACGCATACTCAACGATGAGTTTGCCGAGTATCCGGAACGCGCGCTTTATATGATTGGCTCAATTGATGAGGCAAAGATTTCCCATGATGCTTAAAATTTTATTGCCGGCGGAAGTATTGATGACGCAGGAAGTAAAAAAGATAGTCGCTGAGGCGGAAAACGGTTCTTTCTGCCTGATGCCGAACCACATTGATTTTGTCGCTACGCTTGCGCCGGGTATATTCACGTATGTGCCGGTCGAGGGAGGTCAGGAATTACTGGCGATGGATGTTGGCACGCTGGTAAAAAAAGGATCGGACGTGCTGGTTTCGACACGCAACGCCGTGCGTGCGTCCGATCTGGGGAAACTAAAACAGGTGGTTATAGAACAATATGATGTTTTAGATGAACGGGAAAAACTGGTTCGGTCTGCTTCGGCTAGACTGGAGGCTTCACTTATCAGACGTTTTGTGGAATTGAAATAGCTGTGCGTTAAAACGTCCAGCTACTGCGTTACGCGGCGCCCTTTCTGTTGCGGCGTATAAAAAATACGCCTCACTTCGTAGGGCTTGCAAGCCTTGCATCTGGGCTTTTTAACGTACAGCAGTGAATGGTGAATGGTCAGGAACATTGAACTTTAAAAGGATTGAGGGTTGATCATGGTTGAAATAAGACGAACATCCAATTCGAGGCGCCGGAAAATAGCTGATCATTTCACGGAACAGGTGGCCAAAAAAGAGGAGCTGCGGCTGAAGGGACTTCGGCATAAGGACGAGACCGTCTGGTTCGGTCTGGGGATGTTCGGTATTATCGGCTGGGCGGTGGCCATTCCCACATTGGTTGGAATCGCTTTTGGTTTATGGATTGACCGCACATGGCCCTCCCAGTATTCCTGGGCGCTGATGTTCCTTGTTGCCGGTGTCATTGTGGGCTGCATCAATGCGGCCTACTGGGTCAGAAAAATACGCAGCAGGATTATTGAAGAGGACTGAAATGAATTTTAACACGATATTTATTCTCATCCTGATTTTTATGGCGGGACTGGTGCTGGGGGCTTTCTACTTTATCAGTCTGTGGTGGACCGTGCAAAGACTGGCGCAGACGGAAAGTCGCGCGCACATACTCTTGATCAGCTTTATATTACGGCTGGCGATCGTTTTAACAGCACTTTACTTTCTGATGGATGGCCATTGGGAGAGAATGGCGGCGGCCATGGTCGGATTTGTGGTGATGCGCAAGATTCTCACGTATCGCCTCGGGCCGCAAAATACGGTGCAATTTAGTTCATTTTAGTTCATTAACAGAAAAGGCGACAGGCAGGTATTGATAAACAGTTAAAGGAGTCCATATGGAAGTCGTGTCTCTGAATCAAATAAGTCCTGATCAGGTGATCCTATGGAGTTGGGGATTTATCAGCCTTAACGTGACTATCCTGTATACGTGGTTGGTGATGGGTATTCTGGTTGTCGGTTCCTGGCTGATCACACGCAATCTTTCTTCGGAAATGAATGTGTCGCGCTGGCAGCATTTTCTGGAAGTGATTATTTCAATTATTCGTGGTGAAATAAGTGAGATGACGAAAAAAGGTGCGGACCATTATGTTCCTCTGGTTGGCACGCTTTTTCTGTTTATCTGCGCATCCAATATTTTGGTGATTGTGCCGGGATTTGTCGCGCCGACGTCCTCCATTACAACCACAGCCGCTCTGGCCACTTGCGTATTTATCGCCGTTCCGTTTTATGGGATATCACGTATCGGCATTCTTAATTATGTTAAGGAATATTTTCAACCAACGTTTATTTTTTTCCCGTTCCACGTCATGGGTGAATTGTCCCGGACACTTGCCCTGACCGTTCGTCTTTTTGGCAACATTATGAGTCACGAAAAAGTCATCGGAATATTGCTGGCGGTCACGCCCTTTTTGTTCCCAGTAGTCATGCAGATACTAGGACTTTTGATTGGCGTGATTCAGGCCTACATTTTCGCGATTCTTTCCATGGTTTATATAGCCTCCGCGCTTAGCGCCGAGGACGATGTTCACGCGGAACTAAAGAAAGAAGGCTCTCCAGCCTGATAAAATTTGATTAAAGGAGGAGTATTTATGAACAGTATAAGTCTCGTCGCGATGGCCTCGATTATCGGTGCGGGTTTGGCAATGGCGATCGGTTCAATTGGTACCGGACTGGGCATGGGACAGGCAATCGCCCAGGCGCTGGCCGCAATCGCCCAGCAGCCGGATGAGAGGAATTCTCTAACAAGAACGCTTTTTGTCGGATTGGCCATGATTGAATCCATAGCCATCTATTGCTTTGTTATTGCCATGATTCTGATTTTTGCCAATCCTTTCTGGAGTCACGTTATTAAGTGAGGGGTATGATCCATGCATATAGACTGGTTTGTTTTCTTAGCGCAAATCTTTAATTTCCTCCTGCTCATATACTTGTTGAAGCGCTTCCTATATGGGCGGATTATCAAGGCAATGGATGACCGGGAAGCAAAAATCGCCGCACGCTTTGCCGAAGCCGAAGAACTGAAAGTCAAGGCCAACGAGCAGGCCGAGCTTTACGAAAAGCGTAACCAGTCGCTCAATGAGACTAAAGAGCAGATGCTCAACGAGGCGACGATAGCCGCTGACGCCAAACGCAAAGAGCTGATGGAAAAAGTCCGTGTGGAAGTCGAGCAGGTCAAAACGCGTTGGAAGGATATGCTGGTTCGCGAGCAGGATGCTTTTTTCTATGATCTGCGGCAAAGGGCAGCCAAACAATTATATGACACGGCGCGCAAAGCCTTGAGCGATCTGGCGGATGTGGATTTGGAGGAGCGGATTATCGATGAATTTCTCCGCCGGATCAAAGCACTCGATGAGGAAAAAAGCGTTCAGCTCCGCAAAGCGATCAGCGGCGGCGGCAATAAGGTGACTATCCAGAGCGCTTTCGGCATTCCCGCTGTGCGTCAGACGCAAATTGAGGAAGCTTTGAAAAAGAAGATCACCAATGGTTTTACGATCCGCTACCTGCAACAGCCGGACATTGTGTCGGGCATTGAATTGCGAGTGAATGGAAATAAAATCGCCTGGAGTCTCAATGAATATCTGGAGACGCTGGTGGAGAGTCTAACCGAAACACTCCAGAAAGAGGCGCATGCGGCATGAGGATAATAATGTCAGGAGGCGAAGAATGAATCAAGAGGCTAGCCAATTGGAAAATCAGGAATTGAAAACCTTCCTGGATGATACGTTTGACACGATGGAAAAAGTTCTGGACGAGCAAAATCCTGAACTGCGGCAATATGAGATCGGCACTGTGCAATTTGTTGGTCGCGATATTGCCAGAGTCAGCGGCCTGCCGCATATCCGTGCAGAGGAGTTGGTTCGTTTTGCAGGAAATTATATGGGACTGGTTTTCAATATCGATCCGACGGAAATCGGCGTAATCCTTCTGGATCCCAGTGAAAACTTGCAAGTGGGATCGGAAGTGCAACGTACGAAACGCGTGCTGGATGTTCCCGTGGGGGACAGTCTTTTAGGACGGGTGGTCGATCCCCTCGGGCGTCCGCTGGATGGTTTAGGCGAAGTAAATACAGTCATGCGTCTGCCGGTAGAAAGACCAGCGCCGGCGGTTATGGACCGTGCGCCGGTTGTGGTGCCTCTGCAGACAGGAATCAAAGTGATTGACGCGCTCATTCCCGTTGGGCGCGGCCAGCGCGAATTAATTCTGGGCGACAGAATGACCGGCAAAACGGCCATTGCCATCGATACAATTATCAACCAGAAGGAAACAGGCATCATTTCTATTTATTGTGCCACCGGCAAGAAAAGCGCTGATGTGGCCAAGGTCATCGCCGAGTTGCGTGATCACGGCGTGATGGGATCGTGTATCGTCGTGGTGGCCACGGGTGAAGACACGCCTGGTTTGCAGTTTATCGCACCTTACGCGGCTACGAGCATGGGAGAATATTTCGTTGAGCAGGGACGTGATGTGCTAATTGTCTATGATGATCTGACATCTCATGCTCGTGCTTACCGTGAAGTGTCGCTGCTGTTGCGGCGGCCTCCGGGACGCGAAGCTTTTCCAGGCGATATATTTTATATCCACTCCCGTTTGTTGGAGCGTTCCACGCATATGCGGCCGGAATTGGGTGGCGGGTCTTTGACGTCACTGCCGATTACTGAAACAGAAGCGCAGGACATGTCGTCTTACATTCCCACCAATCTGATTTCCATCACAGACGGGCAGATTTATCTTTCGCCGGTGCTTTTCAGCAAAGGTATTTTGCCGGCGGTGGATGTCGGCAAATCCGTGTCGCGCGTGGGCGGCAAAACGCAATTGTCCGCGTATCGTTCCGTGGCGGGTGATCTTCGCCTGTCCTACTCGCAGTTTGAAGAACTGGAATCATTCTCGCGTTTCGGCACAAGACTCGATGAAAGCACGAAGCGGATACTGGAGAGAGGCTGGCGCGTTCGCGAAATTCTCAAGCAGGGCCAATACAAGCCGCTGCGCGCCTCAGAACAAATTGCCAGTCTGCTTTCCGTAACCGGCGGCGCTCTGGATCGTGTTCCGATCGATAAGATACGCGAAGTGGAGGGGCGCCTTCTGCAAACCGTCAACGAGGAACTGCCGGAATTATGTGCCCGCATTGAAGAGGGCAAGAAACTGGAAATGGCTGATCGCGACAGCATTATGAATAAAACCAAACCGGCCATCGTGCCGTTTGAAGAGACTGAGGAAGCAAATGCAAACAACTGAGTCCCTGAAAAGAAGAATTAAAAGCGCTGGCGATTTGTTATCGGTGGTCAAAACGATGAAGGCTCTGGCCGCCGTGAGCATCCGTCAATATCAAAAGGCCGTGGAATCTCTTGACGACTACAACCGGACTGTAGAAATGGGACTGCAAGTTGTGCTTAAGGAACGCATGGTTGCTATAATGAAAAGTAAAAACATGGCTGTTAAGCGCATGGGAACGATAATTTTCGGTTCCGATCAGGGCCTGTGCGGACAGCTAAATGAGCAGATTTCAGTTTTTGCACTGGATTACATCAAAGGAGCCGGCGTAAAAAAAGAAAACCGTAAAGTACTTGCTGTTGGCGCGCGCGTAGCGGATTATGTGGAAGATGCGGGACAGCCTATAGATGAATTGATGGCCACGCCGAGTTCCACGGCGGGTATAACGCCGCTGGTTCAGGAAATCATCATGGTTATTGAAGAGTGGCATTTTCGTCAAAATATTGATCATTTTATGTTGTTCTACAACGATTATATCAGCGGCGCCAATTTTCATCCTTGCTATGTTCAACTGTTGCCTGTGAACCGTGATTGGCTTAAGGAAATCGCCCGCAAGAAATGGGATTCCAAGTCACTGCCCATTTACCGGATGGATGGCGACAAGATTTTTTCCTCGCTTATCAGAGAATATCTTTTCGTGTCGCTTTACCGGGCGTTTGCCGAATCGCTGGCCAGTGAAAATGCCAGCCGCCTGGCTTCCATGCAGAACGCGGAAAAGAATATTGAAGAACAAATGCAGGATCTGAACATGCAGTTTCACCGCACGCGTCAGATGACTATAACCGAAGAGTTGCTGGATATTGTTGCCGGTTTTGAGGCATTAAGTTAAAAAAAGAACACCTATTGTTGACAAGAAGGAAGGTGATAATCATGTCAGTAGAAATGCACATTTGTGGTATATGCGCCTGGCGCAGGGAATGTCAGAAAAAGTTTAAATTATCAAAGGATTCCTTTGTTGGAAGCCATTGCCCGGATTACACGAGGGATTTATCAATCAAGACAACTGCTGATGAAAATGAAGATGAAAAAGTAATTATGGACCGTATGGTCCAGCAACAAATAGCTAAATGGCGTAAATTGCTGGATCAAGTTTTAAGACAGGGACTCAAAATAGGAAATTTCAAAGGAGGACCAATAATCACACTTTCGAGAGAACCTGGAGCCGGAGGGAGTGAAATTGCAAGAAAGCTGTCTAAAGCGTTAGGTATGGATCTGATAGGCGGCCAGATTATTCAACACGTTGCCGACAGCGCCAAGATGAGCAGAAAAGTCATAGAATCTCTTGATGAAAAAGAAGTAAAGTTTCGGGACACCCTCCTTTTATCCATGTTTGGGGAAAATCGTCCCTGGCCGGGAGAATTTTTGCAGCATCTAACCAAGGTGATAGGGTCTATTGGAATTTTTGGTAATGTAATTCTTGTGGGCAGGGGAGCTAATTTTGTTTTGCCGAGAGAAAAGACATTCAAGGTTAGAATAATTGCTCCGATGGAACTAAGAATTAAACATTTTATGGATGACAGAGGATATACGAAGGCTCAAGCGGAACAATATGTAATCAAAACAGAAAATAACCGTAAGGCGTTTATACGGAAATATTTTAACGCCGATGTTGCTGATCCTAAACATTATGATATGGTAATAAACACAGAAAAAATATCTCTGGGAGGGGCGATTGAATCAATTATTTCAGCCTGCCACCAAAGAAGGGATCGGAAGCTCAGAGAATCACAAGGGGTAAGTGAATAAGGCTGGAACTGGAGAAACAAAGTGCGCTCAAGGTTGCTTGTTAAATATTGAATGAGGAGATAAGAGTTTGATGGCTTAAAATTTATTATGCCGGAAATTGATGCCGCGAGAGTGCCTGGCCTTAAGAACAGACAATGAAAATGCCGTGGGCAATATCGTAACAGCATACAAAATGAGAAAAGGTCTGCAAATATTGAATGTTGAAGGCCTTTAATTTTTTTTGGCGCCGGAAGCCGGAATCGAACCGGCGCATTAATGACAATATGGGAAAATACACTACCCAAAAGACAATCAAGATGCTTATTTATGACTATAAACAAGTACGTAATGCGCGCATAGCCATTCTGGGTGTTTCTTTTAAAGAAAATATTCCTGATATACGCAACACAACACCCGCATAACGGATATTATTAGCAAACTAAAAGAATACGGAGTGAAAGTTCTTGTCCATGATATGTTGGCGCTTCCGGAAGAGGTGCGCCGCTATTGTGGCGTGGATCTTATTGCGCTGAAAGACATTCACGATGTTGACGCTAGAGTTCTGGCTATGGCACATCGCGCCTATTCGGATATGGGGCTAAAAAAAATTGCCGCGCTCTGCAGTAAAGAATGCCCGATAATGATTGATATAAAAGCGATGTTTGAACCGTCAAAGGCGCGCACATTAGGAATAAGTTATTGGCGATTGTAAGATAAGTTCTTATGTGATTAAGTGTTAAAGCAAAAGCTGAAACTTAATTACTTAAAACTATTTTTATTTAAATAACTGTTTCATTTTCCTGTGACGTAAACTCAGGCACAATTTTCTTGAGTTTTATTTTTATGCCTTTTGCGTCGTGATGATCCGCTATCTTCTCCAGTTCATCAATCTCACGGTAAAGATGTTCCCTGGCTTCCTGCAAACTTTTTGCGCCGTTGTAGTAGCTGTTGAAACGCAGAACCATGATCTTTCTATGGCTGGTGGGCAGTATATCTTCTCCGACTGTAATCAGTTCTTCGTATAGTTTTTCACCATCACGCAAACCGGTAAAAACAATTTTGATGTCAACATCCGGCTCTTTTCCCGAAAGGCGGATCAAGTCGCGTGCCATATCGGCTATTTTTACGGGTGTTCCCATCCTCAAAATAAAGATTTCGCCGCCATTTCCCATAGTGCCGGCCTGCAAGATCATCTGCGAGGATTCCGGTATGGTCATGAAGAAACGGTTCACTTCCGGATGGGTGACCGCTACCGGCCCTCCATGTTCAATCTGCCGTCGGAAAAGAGGAATGACAGAGCCGGACGAACCTACCACGTTGCCAAACCTCACAGCCATTAACCTGGTGCCGTTTGCTTGCTGGCATTGCATGATCAATTCCGTAACCCGCTTGCTGGCGCCCATCACGCTGGTCGGGCGAACGGCCTTATCGGTTGAAACCAAAACAAATCGTTGGGCATGATGCCTGATGGCTGTCTCCATCACCACACGGCTACCGATGATATTATTGGTGACTGCCTGCCAGGGATTTTTCTCCAGCATGGGTACATGTTTATAAGCTGCTGCGTGAAACACAATCTCAGGTTTGTATTTTTCGAAAATATCATTCATGAGAGTTTCATCCTGCACCTGTCCTAAAATGGCTTCGCAATGGCGGAAGTAACTTTCGTTTTGCATTTCCATCTGGATACTGAATAGATTGGATTCACTAGCGTCCAGCAGGATTAGTTTGCGGGGCTGATATTTGATCACCTGCCTGCATAATTCTGCCCCGATTGATCCGCCGCATCCGGTTATTAAAACCGTTTTTCCATCAAGGTAATTATTAATGCCCTTAACGTCCAGTTGTACCGGCGATCTGCCCAATAGATCTTCGTAACTGATATCTCTCAGCGCCTTAACGCTGACTCGGCCATCAATAAGTTCGCCTATTCCCGGTAATGTTTTGTAGGAAATATTACAAATCCGGCATATTTCGACAACACGTCTTATTTGCTCGCCACTGGCTGAAGGGATAGCAATTAGTATTTCCTGCACATCTACTTTTTTTAAAATATCAGGCAGTCTTTCAACATTGCCGAGAACGGGTATACGGTGAATTAAGCTCTTTTGCTTTTCCGGGTCATCGTCAATGAAGCCAATAACTCTATAATTTAATTGCTGGTTATCTAAAATTTCCCGCAATATTTTTTCACCGGCAGAACCTGCTCCAATGATTAATACTTTTTTAGTAGGCAATTTGGAAAAAGAATTGGCGATGCTTTCAGGAGTTGTGTAAAAGGCAAAGAATGTACGAATCAGAATAAGTTTTCCGCATATAAGTAAAAAAGAGACAAAACCATCGATAACAAAAACGGCACGGGAATATCCCAAGAATCTTTTTGCAAAAAGGATGATGACCATAACGAGCAGTAACGATAATGTGCAGGCTCGGGCTAAAAGCCAAAAATCTTTAATGCTGGTATAACGCCACATGCCGCGGTAAATGCCGAAAGCAAGAAAAACGACAATTTTCAGCGGGATCATCCAAAGAATTAGAAATAAAATTTGCTTGATATT
Organism: uncultured delta proteobacterium; assembly: GCA_963811325.1. Lineage (GTDB taxonomy): Bacteria > Desulfobacterota > Syntrophia > Syntrophales > Smithellaceae > Smithella. Next base: position 2,289,045 of record CAWEQT010000001.1, on the reverse strand, counting down.
ATTGGAATCAAGAACGAATTCAAAGCGAAATAAATACGCCAAAACTATTGCCATCACGAAGATGATCGCATCACTCAAAATCATGATGTAAAAATTGCGATTTTTCAGTAGAGTTAAGGAAATCATAATACCTGAAACGATTATTATTTGGTAATAGATACAGTTCGGCCATCTGACTTAAACTGGAAATTTAAAATAAAGCTATTTTAAATAATTAATGAAGCTGTTTAAAAAAAATAAAAAAGTTTGTCAACTTAATTAATTGTTAATTTTAACAACTTACGATTTTTTGAAGCTGTAAACTAATCTACGTAAATGGATAATTTTTCATCTTGCCTCCATTATTTTTCATCTCACTGCAAATAATTAATAAAGTGGTAACGCAGTCATCCGTATGATTCTTACAATAAAGCTGGCGTTCCTGAGCGTGTGGCTATAATGATTTCTGGACACAAAACGCGCAGCTTTTTTGACAGGTATAACATCGTTAGTAAGGACGATCTGAAAGAAGCGGCAGTAAAGCGCTAGCAAATTACAGAAAAACAAGATAAATGGTTACAAAATGGTTACAATCCGCCCAAAAATGAGAAAAGGGTTGTAACGTTGAATGTCACAAACCCTTGAATTTATTGGTGCCGGAGCTCGGAATCGAACCGAGATGTCCTTGCGAACGGGGGATTTTGAGTCCCCTGCGTCTACCAGTTTCACCACTCCGGCACGGGCAGCGATTATATAGACGGAGAACAAAAAGTCAAGCTAAAATCTGTTGACAAACAATTGTAGCCTGTGCTAAGGGGGCTGCTCAATTAATCCAGAATTTTATTGGGGTTGTAGCTCAGCTGGGAGAGCGCTTGAATGGCATTCAAGAGGTCAGGAGTTCGATCCTCCTCAGCTCCACCAAGAACTAAAAAAGGGAAGGGTTTTATATAAATCCTTCCCCTTTTTTCTATTATAAATCTTCTACTTTCTTTTTGATTCTAACTCTTTTTCCCTTAATCATGGCCGCTTTGTTGCCCTCCAACCATGTTTGCAAGGCTTCATCCCGCTTCATGGAAAGCAATATCTTTTTGTACGTGGCTTTTTGGGTTTCAAAATCTTTCTCGTCCGGCTTGCTTGCATCCTTGAGCTTTAATATGAAATAGGCATTATTGGTAAAAAGAGGCTTTTCCGCGTATGGTTTGTTAATGGATAGCTGAAAAAGAACGTCGGCCGCATCCGGAATTGTTCCTATTTTGGGTATAGTATTCCCCGGCTTGAAAAAACCTGTTTCGTTAACTTTCAAGCCTTTTTTCCCGGCGATTTTATCAAGACCTTCTCCTGATTTTATACGATCTATAATCGACTGCGCTTCTTTTTCGGCAAGAAGCTGTGTTTCACTTTCTATAAAGTGGTGCTTGACTTCATTCTCTATGGTGTTCAGTTTTGGCAAATAAGCGGGTTTTATATCAACAACTTTTAAAAGATAGTAACCGTTTTCGGCAGCAATGATTTTACTGATTTCACCTTTTTGCATATCAAGAAGCATTTCGTCAAAGTTTTTAATGGATGTAAATTCCTGCGGTGGTTTGTTAATGGGGAAGAAATCTAAATTATGAATTTTTAAATTATTTTTATTGCCATAGACCTCCATATTATCTTCCTGATAGATAACGTCCCGGGCTTTTCTGGCTTCTGAATAAGCGTTTGGCAATCCTCTTGTTTTCTTTAATTCTTTAGTTATGGAACCCTGAGCATCGGAAAGCGATAATTGTTTGCCGTCTTTGGTTTTATATTTATCTTTATTGCTGCTGTAATAGTCTCTGATATCAGAATCGCTGATATCTTGCGGGAAAGAATCGCTGGAAAAATATATATACTGAATTTTAATCTGTTCGGGAACACGGAATAAATTACTATTATGCTTTAAATAATCTTCCAGTTCGGCTGAAGTGGGTGTAATTTTCTTTTTGATATTATTGCCGGAAATTTGCACGAAAGCAATGTTAACTTTCTGGTTCTGCAATACGTACAGGTCGTAAACTTCCTGATCGGAAATTTTAACGCCTTCAAGAACAAGGGATTCAATTTTATTCGCTATCAGATCTTCTTTGTGGAGAGTTTCAAAATCTTCAGAAGACATTCTATTGTATCGAAGTATTTGCTTGTATTTGCGCTCATCAAACTCGCCATTTGTTTGTAATGCCGGTAATGACATGATGCTGTTTCTTAATTCTTCGTCGGAGACTTGAATCTTTAAATCAGTGGCTTTCGCGAGGATAATCTGTCTATTCAGTAAATCATTATACGTTTTTTTCTTGAGATCCATTTGCTTGAGTATTTCCGGAGTAAACTTTGCCCCGAGACGGAGCCGGGTCATATCCAGCAATTTTTCGTATTCGTTGTGAAACTCAGCTTCGCTGATCACGTTTCTGTCAACTATGGCAATTATCTTTGTGTTTTGGCCTCCTCTGTTGGAACCGAAGTAAAGAACAAAAACTATAATAATGATCCCCAGGATTCCAATCATGAACCAGCCGCGTGCGTGTTTGCGAAAAAATTTCAGCATAAAAATCACCTCAAAAAAGATAACGAATTTGTTCAATAATAATTAAACTTTTATTCCATTATTATAGTCATTTATAAAATGCAAACATAATTTAAAAAGGCATTGATTAAGATAATGAAATGCTATATAAAAAACAATTCTATAGAAAAGTCATTATATTTGTGAAAATAATAGGGGGAATAAATGTTATTTGATTATGTATTAGGAAAATTTTCCAATGATCTTGCTATTGATCTTGGCACCGCCAATACCATTGTTTATGTCAAAGATAAAGGCATGATTTTAAATGAACCCTCTGTTGTAGCCGTGTATCAGGACTCCAGAGGAATGAAAATGGTGCGTGCCGTAGGCAATGAAGCTAAAAACATGCTAGGGCGCACTCCGGGTAATATTGTTGCTATCAGGCCAATGCGCGATGGTGTCATCGCCGATTTTGATATAACTGAAAAAATGCTGAAACATTTCATTTTAAGTGTCCATAATCGCAAGTCTCTAGTGCGGCCGCGAATTATTGTTGCTGTGCCGTCAGGGATAACTCAGGTGGAGAGGCGTGCCGTACGTGAAGCAGTACAATCGGCAGGCGCCAGAGAAATTTACCTGATTGAAGAGCCGATGGCCGCGGCTATCGGAGCAGGTTTGCCTGTTTCCGAGCCCACAAGTTCAATGGTGGTTGATATTGGCGGCGGGACAACGGAGGTTGCAGTTATTTCCCTTGGCGGAATTGTGTATTCAAAATCGGTGAGAGTTGCTGGTGACAAGATAGATGAAGCAATCGTTCAGTACATGAAGCGGAAGCACAACTTGCTTATCGGAGAAAGAACAGCGGAAATTATCAAAATTGAAATCGGTTGCGCCTATCCTTTTGACGAAATTAAAGTTGGTTCCATAAAAGGGCGCGATTTAATTTCGGGAATTCCCAAAATAACAGAGACTAATTCGGAAGAAATAAGGGAAGCCATCAACGAGCAGATAACGTTTATTGTTGACGCGATCAAAGACACTCTGGAAAATTCTCCGCCGGAACTTGCCGGTGATATTGTTGACCGTGGCATCGTTCTTACAGGTGGTGGAGCACTGCTGGCAAATATTGACATCCTTATAAGAGAAGAAACAGGATTGCCTATAACGATTACTGATGATCCACTGTCGGCTGTAGCCAGAGGCGCGGGCATGGCTCTGGATCAGATCAATGTGCTTAAAGATATTGCTCTTGAAGTATAAAAACGTCCGGGGCATAGTATAGCTGATAAGCAATATTTTGTTTGTTTTTGTTTCGTATGGCTTCAATGTTGTTTTTTGTGAATGTAAAGTAGATAGGCACAATTAGCTGCTTTTTGCTTATGATATTGCTCGTAAGCTGTTAAACTAAGCTCCGCAAATCCTCTATCCCGGCTGATAGCGTTCGATACAGCTATATAATTATTTTCCTTATCAGGTAAAAAATGTTTTTTTTAAGGAAGTACAAAACAAGTATCTTCATTGCTGCTCTTCTTATCGTAGCTTTGATTATGATTTCCTATAATTTAAAATATGGGACGGATAAAAGTTTCCTGAGGAAAATTGTATTAGAAGCCGTAGCGCCTGTGCAAAAGGTTTTGAGCTTTTCCATCACCAGTGTAAAAGATAACTGGTCGCGATATATTTTTCTTGTCGGTATTGAAGAGGAAAATAAAAATTTAAAGAAGAAAATTGAAGAACTCAAGGCAGTTTTAATTTCATACCGGGAGAGTTATCAAGAAGCGCAAAGGTTGAGAAAGCTTCTATCTCTTTCAAATGCTTATAATTATCAGTTCATTTCCGCACGGGTTATCGATAGAGAGCAGGCCGCGCTTTCCCGGACAATATTGATCAATAAAGGTTCATCTGATGGTTTGAAAGCCGGTATGCCGGTCGTTGCTCCCCCTGGATTAATCGGCCGCCTGGTTGATGTTTCCTGGAATGTTTCCAGGGTGCTTTTGCTTATTGATGAAAACAGCAATATCGACGTTATTGTGCAGCGAAACCGTACGCAGGGGATTATCAGTGGAGCAGGATCCCGCGGGATGATATTGAAATACATTTCTAAAACTCAGGATGTTAAAGAAGGTGATGTTATTGTTTCTGCCGGCATGGGAGGTGTGTTTCCCAAGGGTATGCTGATTGGTCAGGTCAACCATGTCGACCGACAGGATGCCAGTCTTTTTTTGAAAATTATTGTTGCCCCGTTTACTGATTTATCCAAATTGGAGGAAATATTAATTTTATCTTCCGATGAAACTAAAATTAAATAACGATGCTTTATTATTTGTCACTGCCATTCTTATCAATATTATTAATAGCGATACAATCCACTATTGCCGACGTAATTTTCTCCGGCCGGTTGGTATTTGAACTATCGTTAATTATTGTTATTTATATAGGATTTCGTCTTGATTTAATTAAAGGAGTAATTTTAGCATTTATTCTCGGATTTGTATTGGATTGTGTCGGCGGTTCTGTGCCGGGATTATTCGCTTTTATTTATATCATCATTTTTTTACTTTCATTTTTTGTTTCCGACTGGATGAATGCCGGAAAAATATATGTTATTGCCTTTTTTAGTTTTTTTTGCGCTTTTCTGAAAGAAATTATGTTAATTTTATTTTATTTTTTAGCTTTCAAAATTGATGTATCAATGAATACATATCTTATTTCTTTTGTGCAGGCTTTGATTATCGGCCTGTTTGCCCCCGTATTTTTTTACTCGATGAGGCGGTTAGAGGTATCTTTTTATGGGAAAAAAGTATGACCAGCTCAACGGACAGGAACCAACTGAATTCAGGCAAAGAATTAAAATAGTCGTTATTTTATTTTTGATTGCCGTTTCCGTTCTGGTTATGAGGTTGGGGTATTTACAAATTGTCAAAGGCGCGGAATTTAAGAAAAAATCGGAAAATAATTCTATCCGTTTCCGGCAAATCAAGCCTTTGCGCGGCTTGATTATGGACCGCAATAGTGTTGTTCTTGTTGATAATAGACCATCTTTTGATGTGCTTTACGTACCTACTAAAAATAAAGGCAACGAATTGTCTGTTGAAAAACTTAAAGACCTCTATCAAAGCAAGTCACTGGATTTTTCTTATGATCAATCTATCCTTAAAGACGCGAAGTTATACCTGCCCATCAAATTAGAAAAGAATGTGAATATGGAAAAAGTTGCTCTCGTGGAAACCAATGCCCTGAATTTGCCGGGTATATATATTGATGTTTCACCGATTCGTTTGTATCTGGATGGAGAAATACTTGCGCCGATTATCGGTTATACAGGAGAAATCAGCAAAGAGGATATTGAAAAAAGTAATGATAAATACGCCTATGGTGATATTCTGGGAAAGTATGGGTTGGAAAAGTATTTTGACGATTACATTCGTGGCCGAAGCGGGGCGGAACTGGTTGAAGTAAATGTTCACGGCAAAGAAATCAAAAATTTGGGAATGAACAAACCGGTTTCCGGTTATAATATGGTGTTGACTATTGATGCTGACTTGCAAAAGGCGGCGTGGCAGGCACTTGAAGGAAAAGCAGGCTCAGCCGTTGTTTTGGATACACACGATGGTTCGGTGTTGGCTATGGTTAGTTCTCCTTCTTTTGATCCCAATTTGTTCAATAACGGGATTTCTAATGATCAATGGAACGAATTACAAAATAATCCTTGGTCTCCATTATCCAACAAGGCAATTTCCGGGCAATACCCGCCCGGTTCGACTTACAAACTGATTGTTGCCGCTGCCGCTCTGGAAGAGGGAATTATTACTCCCGATACCAAGGTGCTTTGCAAGGGTTCTTTTACTCTGGGTAATAGAACTTATCGCTGTTGGAACAAACATGGCCATGGTTATGTTGATCTTCATAGAGCAATTGTTGAATCGTGCGATGTCTTTTTTTATACAGTGGGGAAAATGTTGGGAGTAGATAAGATTGCTCAGTATGCAAAACTTTTTGGGCTGGGAGAAGTTACCGGCATTGATTTGCCTGGCGAGAAAAGAGGGCTGGTACCCACTAAAGACTGGAAGCTAAAAAGGAGAAAAGAAGTCTGGCAGATGGGCGAGACGATATCAATATCTATCGGCCAAGGGTTTAATTTAATTACGCCTCTGCAATTAGCCAACGCCTTCAGCGCTTTTGCCAATGGCGGCACTTTGTGGCGGCCTTATTTGGTAAAATACATTGAGTCAGCAGATGGGAAAGTATATAAAGAATTCTTACCGGAAAAAAAAGGAGAACTGAAGTTAAGTCCAAAAACAATTGAGATTTTAAATGGTGCCTTGTGGGGTGTGGTTAATGAACCGGGAGGCACCGGTCATGCCGCCAGCATACCGGGAATCGATGTTTGCGGTAAAACGGGAACTTCACAAGTTCTTGGATTACCGGCGGATGAAAAAGCCCGCCGCAGAAAAATATTGGGTACTTTTCAAAAAGATCACGCATTGTTTGTTTGTTTTGCGCCATTGAAAAATCCGGAAATAGCTGTTGCGGTTGTTTTGGAAAATGCAGGCGGCGGCGGTGCGGTTGCCGCACCGGTTGCCCGTAGGATATTATCTGCTTATTTTGAAGGAAAGAAAAAAGATAAACATACGAAGGCTATGGCGCAAAGCCTGCGTATGAATAAATTAAACGATTGATTTTATTGTTTTGGCAGTTGTTTGCCGGGCATAAGGAAGGTTAATGATTTTTCTTAAATTTGATCGTCGCATTCTTCACTACTTTGACTGGATGCTTCTGGCGTTCGTGCTTTCTATTTGTGCGATAGGTGTTTTAAATATTTACTCTACAGGCTTTAGCTCCAATGAAGGACAAATCCCTCTTTATTTAAAGCAAATTCAGTGGATTGCATTGGGATTAATTTTAATGATGATTATTTTTTTCATCGATTATCGCGTAATTATTCAGTACGCTTATATAATTTATGGTATTTCCATCGGGCTTTTAGTCTTAGTATTTATTTTCGGTTATGCTTCACATGGTTCACAAAGGTGGCTTGGCGGTGGTATTTTTGCTTTTCAGCCTTCTGAATTAATGAAGGTCGTAATAATAATTACCCTGGCGCATTATTTTGATAATCACAAATCAAACGAATCTTACAAATTAAAGGAGCTTTTAGTGCCTCTTTTAATAGTTGTCGTCCCTTTTGTGTTTATTTTAAGACAGCCGGATTTGGGTACAGCGCTGATGTTAATTATTATTTTCATTTCTATTGTTTTTTTTATTGGAGTGGATAAAAGATCTTTAATTGCCGTTTTAATTAGTGGTTTAATAATGATTCCGATTGGCTGGAGTTTCCTAAAAGATTATCAGAAAGAAAGATTGATTACATTTATTGATCCTGAGAATGATCCCTTAGGCGCCGGCTATCATATCATCCAATCGATGATTGCTATTGGCTCCGGAGAAATTTTCGGCAAGGGATTTTTAAGTGGTTCTCAAACACAACTGAAATTTTTACCTGAACAGCAAACTGATTTTGTCTTTTCCGTGTTTGCCGAGGAATGGGGCTTCATTGGAGGGCTGGTTTTGATTATTATATTTATGGTAATTATCCTTTGGGGGCTAAAAATTGCCTTGCAAGCTAGAGATTTATTAGGCACAATTATAGCGTTCGGAGTAACAGCTTTTATTTCGTGGGAAGTTTTTATCAATATAGGAATGGTTTTGGGAATTTTACCGGTTGTCGGCATTCCGCTTCCTTTTTTCAGTTACGGCGGATCAGCCATGCTTTCTTTGATGGCGGCAATAGGGTTATTACTAAATGTAAGCGCGCGCAGATTTATTCTGCAGCGTTAGGAATTTTAGTAATAAGATAATGTTCAACATTGTTGATAAATTAGATTGATTAATATAATTTGATGTAAGAAATATAAGGGGGATAATGTGTGGGAAAAAAAAGAAGTCGAAGATGTTAAAGCCTTCTTGGGCCAGGGAGCGGAGTTTACCGGCAAACTTATATTTAACGGGTCTGTTCACATAGACGGAAGTTTTCAGGGAGAAATTTACGGACAGGGATCACTGGTTGTTGGGGAGGGCGCGATGGTCAAAGCTAACATTGCGGTCAAAAGTATTTATATAAGCGGCGACGTGCAGGGCGACATTGAAGTAAAAGAAAAAATTAACATCCATTCAAAAGGGAAATTTTCAGGCGATGTTCACACGCCGGTGTTTATCATGGAAGAGGGTGCAATCTTTGATGGCAGGTCGCACATGGCAGAGATGATGGATAAGAGAAATGATGCTCATCAGGCAGAATAATCAGACAGTTCTGCTTGCAGGCCGGTTATTGCCATAAATCATCCAATTACGACAATGCTAATCGCCTTCAACATCATATTATTATTGTTTAAAACCATGTAAATAAAAAATATTAGACTGCTGGTCAGAAAATACTTGACAAGCAAATAATGTTATGATTAGTAACTTCAAGTTTTGAGTGGAAGCAGTAAAGATTTCTTGTCCTTCTGCAGTTAAATATTCAAAACATATTTGAGTAATAAAACTTTATGCACTTAAGTTTATGCATAACGGTAAAAATCGCAAGATGATTGACTCGCGGTTTTTATAAAAATGCAAAAGATAAACAGAAGTAAATAGAGGTAAACAATGGTTACAGTCATCCCTGATTATACGCTTTTCGTCCAAATGGTTATTTTCCTGTCTTTAGTCTTTCTCCTTAATGTTTTGCTTTACAAACCAATCTTATCAATTATTGACCGGCGCAAAAAACAACTCGAAGAGTCGGAAAATGAAATTAAACTCTTTAATGAGTCTGTGGAGAAAAGAGTTGCCGAGTATGAGGAAAAATTAAAACAGGCAAAACTCAAAGCATCGGAACTTAAGAAAGAAATAATTCAGGAAGGCGCGAATCAAGCAAAAAACATTATTGACGTTGTGCGTAATGAAATACCGGTAATCGCCCGCGAGTTTCAGCAAAAAATGGATAAGGAAGTTGAGAGAGCTAAATTGATCTTGGATGGCTATTCTAAAGAATTATCTTTGCAGATTGCCCAGAAAATATTGGGGAGGCCAGTACAATGAAAAAAACGATTTCCTCCTTTACGATTGTAATGGTTCTTCTGATTTCTGTCAGCATTGCTTTTGCTGCTGCCGAAGCCGAAGGCGGTGGTTCTGCAGAATGGATCGATTTCGCCAAGAAGTCTTTTAATTTTATTGTTTTAGTAGGTTTTCTTTATTGGCTTTTGGCTGCAAAGATTAAGGATTTTTTCTCCGGGCGTCGTGTGGAGATTAAAGAAAGCCTTGAAAAAGCGGTGGAAAGAAAGGCAGATGCCGAAAAAAAATACCGCGAATATTCGGAAAAACTTGACAAAGCTTCGTTGGAAATCGACGGTATTTTTGAGATGATTAAAGCTCAGGGCATTACAGAAAAACAGAAGATTATTGAGGATGCCGAAAAAACCGCTAAAAAAATGAAAGAGGATGCCAGCGCACGCATAGAGCAGGAAATGAAGAAAGCAACAGAACAATTAAAAGCTCAGGCAATTGAATTGTCGGTGCAGATGGCCGAAGAGATTCTTAAGAGAAGCATTACAAAAGATGATCACAAGGCAATGGTTGAAGATTATATAAATAAGGTGGTAATCAAACATTGATCAGCAATATTTCCAGGCGTTACGCGCGCGCATTTTTTGAAATTGCAACTGAAGAAAAACAAATAGAGCCATTTTATAATGAGCTTAATCAGTTTGTGTCAATAATTTCCGAAAACAAATCCTTGAGCGATTTTTTGGCTAATCCTGTCTTTGAACAGGCAAGCAAAAAAGGTGTCGTGGAAACTATAATCGCCAAATTGCAGTTATCCGGCATGACAGTGAGTTTTTTAAAGTTGCTCGTAGATAAAAAAAGAATCGATATTTTAAATGATATAGTGATTTGCTATCGTCAATTAATGGATGAAACTCTAAAAAGAGTCAGTGTTAATGTAAAAACAGCATTTGCCCTTTCCGATGAATTGCGTTCTTCCATAAGTTTGAGCCTCGAAAAAGCAATAGGTAAAAAAGTGGAGATGACTGTGGAAGAAGATCCCACTCTTTTAGGAGGAGTGGTGATTGGGGTTGGCGATACACTTTACGATGGCAGTATAAAAAATCAATTGAATAATATGAGGAATCTCTTAGGGGAGGCAAGATAGGACATGGAAACAATTAAAGCGGAAGAAATCAGTCAAATTATTTCTGAGCAAATTAAAAGCTATGAGAAAAAGCTGGATATAAGCGAAACGGGAACTGTCCTGTCCGTCGGTGACGGTATAGCCAGAGTTTACGGTGTGCAAAACGCCATGGTTATGGAGCTTCTCGAATTTCCTGGCGGTATCCTGGGCATGGTTCTTAACCTCGAGGCCGATAATGTCGGTGTTGCCGTTCTGGGAGAAGTTACACACATTAAAGAAGGTGACATTGTTAAAAGGACCGGAAAAATTGCGCAGGTTCCGGTGGGCGATGCACTGCTTGGTCGCGTTATTGACGCGACAGGAGCACCGCTGGATGGTAAAGGGCCCATCGAAACAAACGAGTTTCGTCGAATTGAAATGGTCGCCCCTGGTGTTATTGCGCGCCAACCCGTTAATCAGCCGATGTACACGGGCCTAAAAGCTATTGACGCGATGACGCCGATTGGACGCGGCCAGCGGGAACTCATTATCGGTGACCGCCAGATTGGTAAAACGGCCATTTGCGTTGATGCGATCATTCGCCAGAAAGATACCGGTGTAAAATGTATCTATGTCGCTATTGGTCAGAAGAAATCTACAGTGGCTCAGGTTGCCGAAAGATTGAAACAACATGACGCTTTGTCTTATACCTGTATCGTTGCAGGCTGTGCCTCTGACCCGGCAACGCTTCAGTATATTGCGGCATACGCAGGTTGCAGTATTGGTGAATATTTTAGAGACAAAAGCCAGGATGCCTTGATAATTTATGACGACTTGTCTAAGCAGGCCGTTGCGTATCGTCAGATTTCGCTTCTGCTTCGCCGTCCTCCGGGACGTGAAGCTTATCCCGGCGACATTTTCTATAACCACTCCCGTCTGTTGGAGCGCTCAGCGCGTGTGAGTCAGGAACTCGGCGGCGGTTCCTTAACTGCTCTGCCGATTATCGAAACTCAAGCCGGTGACGTTTCCGCTTATATCCCGACAAACGTTATTTCTATTACCGACGGCCAGGTTTACTTGGAACCTAGCTTATTCTTCTCCGGTATTCGTCCAGCCATTAACGTCGGTTTGTCCGTGTCCCGAGTCGGCGGTGCTGCTCAGGTTAAAGCTATGAAGCAGGTTGCAGGAACACTCAAACTGGATTTGGCCCAATATCGTGAACTGGCGGCTTTTGCTCAGTTCGGCTCCGACTTGGATAAAGCAACGCAAGCCCAGTTAGATCGAGGTGTGCGTTTGGTGGAATTGCTCAAACAGCCACAATACAAGCCGATGTCTCTTGGGCAGGAGATAGTTGTTCTCTTTGCGGGAACAAGAGGATTTATTGACAAATACGATGTGGAAAAAGTCCGCGTCTATGAAGAACAGCTTTTGAGTTTTGTTGAGAGTAAACATGCAGATATCTTGAAAGAAATAGAAGATAAGAAAATCATCTCTCCGGAACTGGAAAAGGGGATGAAAGAAGTATTAACTAATTTCGATTCAGTTTTCGTTGCGTAGTAAATTAAAACTTTCATGAGTTCAGTATAAATTAAGTTGAGGAGAAATTCGGGTGGCCTCGCTAAAAGACATAAAAAGAAAAGTCGTTGGTGTTGCAAAGACGAAGCAAATTACACGCGCCATGAATATGGTTGCCGCGTCAAAATTTAAATCGGCGCAAGTAAAAATGGAAAATTTCAGGCCATATGCTGGAAAGTTCATGGATGTGCTCAATAGCTTGGCATTACGCGTGGATAGCATCACGCACCCGCTTCTGGCTGTTCGCGACCCGAAAAAAATTCGCGTCATTTGCATGACTTCTGATCGTGGTCTTTGCGGCGGTTTCAATACGAACCTGATCAAGGCGACTGATAGATTTTTAAAAGAGAAAACCGCGGAAGGTAAAGATGTTTCGCTCATCAGTGTCGGCCGCAAAGGCAGAGATTATTACAGGAAAAAGGCAAATATTATTGCGCAAAAGGTTGATCTATTAAGTAAATTTGATATGACCCTCGCTGTTTCGATTGCTGATGAAGTCATTACTCCTTTTATCAAGGAAGAATATGACGAACTTTACCTGATTTACAATCAATTTGTTAATGTATCCGTCCAAAAGCCAACAGTTGTCAGATTATTTCCCTTGCCCTCTATTGGGCAGGACGTTGATGTTGATCCTGATAAACGCCTCGATTATTCCTATGAACCATCAGAAGAAGTTTTATTGCAAAAACTTTTACCGATGTATGTTCACGTTCTGGTTTATCGTGCTCTGCTGGAAACATCCGCAGGCGAAAACGGAGCGCGGATGGCGGCTATGGACAATGCAACCAGCAATTGTGAAGAACTGATTAGCAGTTTGACGCTGAAGATGAACAAAGCAAGACAAGCGGCGATTACAGCGGAGTTGATGGATATCGTCGGCGGCACCGAAGCTTTGGCAAAAGGTTAATTTTTCTGCGGCAATTTGCCGCATGTAAAATATATTAATGCGACTATTTGTAAGGAGATAGTTATGAATATCGGAAAGATTGTTCAGGTGATTGGACCCGTTGTTGACGTGGCTTTTGAAGAAGGAAAGCTTCCCAGCATTTTAAACGCTATTTTAATTACCAACCCGGCGATCAACGACAATGAAGATAACTTGGTTGTCGAAGTAGCGCAGCACTTGGGCGACAATGTTGTCCGCTGTATCGCCATGGATGTTACCGACGGTTTGATTCGCGGTATGAACTGTAAAGACACGGGAGCGCCAATTACCGTTCCGGTCGGCAAATCATGTCTTGGCAGAATTCAAAACGTTGTCGGTCGTCCCGTGGATGGTCTAGGCCCCATTGATGCAGAGACTAAAATGCCTATTCATAGACTTTCACCGACTTTTCTCGAGCAGGACACATCCGTGCACGTTCTGGAAACAGGCGTTAAGGTTATTGACTTGCTGGTACCATTTCCCCGCGGCGGTAAAATGGGCATGTTCGGCGGAGCAGGGGTCGGCAAGACCGTCGTTATGATGGAAATGATTCATAATATCGCTATGCACCACGGCGGTATTTCCGTGTTCGCGGGCGTTGGTGAAAGAACCCGTGAAGGAAACGATCTTTATCGTGAAATGCTGGAATCAGGCGTTATCAAGCAAGCGGCGTTGATTTACGGACAGATGACTGAACCGCCCGGAGCTAGAGCAAGAATTTCTTTGACGGCTCTGGCAAATGCGGAATATTTCCGCGATATCGAAGGCCAGGACGTGCTTTTGTTCGTTGATAACATTTTCCGTTTTACGCAGGCAGGCTCTGAAGTTTCCGCTCTGCTGGGACGCATGCCTTCCGCTGTCGGTTACCAGCCGACACTGGCCCAAGACCTTGGTGAATTGCAGGAACGCATTACCTCAACCAACAAAGGTTCGATTACAGCCGTTCAGTGTGTTTACGTTCCCGCTGATGACTTGACTGACCCCGCGCCCGCAACCACATTTGCGCATCTTGACGGAACGGTTGTTTTGTCCCGTCCCATTGCGGAACTCGGTATTTATCCGGCAGTAGATCCTCTGGATTCCACATCGCGAATTCTGGACCCAAATGTTATAGGTGATGAGCATTATGCCGTTGCCCGTCATGTTCAGGTAACGCTTCAGAAGTATAAAGATTTGCAGGACATCATTGCCATTCTGGGCATGGACGAACTTTCCGAAGCTGACAAGCTGACCGTCAGCCGGGCAAGAAAGATTCAGAGATTCCTGTCTCAGCCCTTCTTCGTTGCCGCTCAATTTACAGGAACGGAAGGGAAATTTGTATCCGTCCCAGATACCGTGAGAGGATTTAAGGAAATTTTGGAAGGCAAACACGATGATCTGCCCGAACAGGCTTTTTATATGGTTGGCGGTATTGAAGAAGCTGTGGAAAAAGCCAAGAAGATTGCCGGTTAATTAATATTGTGCTGGAGAAAAGTAAATGGCAGATGAATTGATGTTGGAAATTGTAACGCCGGGAAAAATGATTTTTTCGGATAAAATTGAAGAAGTAACCATTCCGGGGGCGGAAGGTGAATTCGGTGTATTGCGCGGTCATGAGGCTTTTTTAAGCGCTGTCGATATTGGTGAATTGAATTATATCAAAGATGGTAAAAAGACCTATTATTCGGTAAGCACCGGTTATGCGGAAGTTACTTCAAGTAAAGTTACAATTCTAATTGAAACAGCCGAAAGATCTGACCATATTGATAAAGACAGAGCTCTCAAGGCAAAGGACAATGCGGAATCCCGCCTTGGGCAAATGAACAAGGAAGATATAGAATACGAAAGAATGCGTGCAGCATTGACACGGGCAATAGTGCGTTTAAGTGTCGCTGAAAAACAATAAGTAGTTTTTTCTTTGTAGACCAAGTTTGGTTACTACGGTGGTTGGAGATTTTTCTTTAACCGCCGTTTTTTATGGCCGGAACCAACGATTCTCTGAAATGGAAACTGTATCAAATAACCGAAGATTCAAAAATATTTTCCAGAATTAGTTTTTCTTCCAATCTTTTGTTGGCTTCATTTAACTTTTCTGGAGCGGAATACACAGCCACAGACGCTGATTTTGCCGCTTTAGAGAAATAATCAACTAAAGTGTTTTTTAGTTTCTGCGGAGTAGCCGACAAAATATCATCTCTGAATCTTTGACGCATATCGTCATTTATTCCCGCAATACTGCGCATCAGAGCTATATAGCCACGGCCCGCCGGATCTAACGGTTTGTCGACCATGCCAATTGTGCTGATGATTGCCTTTTCCATCTCACCTGCAGAAATTTCATTTTTGGAATAGAAATCCTGCGCGTCTTTGAATATTTGCAGCGTTTCCACAATGTGCGGATCGCGATAGGAAAGAAAAGAAAACAACCCCAGTGATTGATCAAAAGAGGACATGCCCCCGTAAGCGCCGCCCTGTATGCGGATATGCTTGTAAAGATAATTATTGGACAATTCTTTCGCTGAAATCATCAACAGAGGGGAAGCCGGATCAGTATAAGCAGTCGTTTTCAATACATAGGCGATATAAGATACTTGCGCCGGGATAGAAATTCCGGCAAACACTGGAGGTAACAATGGTTTTGCTTTTATCTTTTCCGTTGATGAGGCCGGCAGTCTATTCAGAAGTTCTAAAATATTTTCTTTTGCGATTTTCAATCCTTTAGCTTCCGCGGTTAAATTAATAACAAGATTTTCTTTGTTAAATATAATTTTTCGCAACAATTCGAGTTTTTCGCGTAAGTCTTTTTTTGCCTGGCCGAAATTATTGGCTGTATTTTGGACAAACTTCAGTTGTGTGCGTCCATGCCATTGTTCATCCCGATAAGCGGGTACAGTAAGCGCGGCGCCTGCCGCCATTTTGGCAAAAATGTGGCCGGAAGGAACAATCGCTGATTGCAGATTATTCTTCCTTTCAGATATCAAATCCCGCATTCGCGCTTCCTGGCTTAAATCACCGGCGCAAATAACATCGCTTAAGATATTTATCGCATCCGGTAAATTGCGATAAAGCGCATTAAAAGAAATAATTACCTTCTGCCAGCTTGTGTCGGCATTCGCGGAAAATCCGGTGGTGAGATCGTAGCCTAAACCACCCATTTTCAGGGCAATGCGTTTGGCCATTTCTTCATAAGTAAAACCGGCGGCTCCCATTCCTGTAATAATTTTGCCCATAAGCGGCAGATAAGGCTGGAGCTCTTCCGGCACATGCGCTATATCGAAAGCCAAATCCACATAGGCAATGCCATTGGTAAAGATATCGTGTTCGAGATCTGGCACTTCTCCAATTAAAGAATTTTGCGTGGGAATAGTATCTATCGATCGCGGAATATCTTCGAGTCTTATCTTTGGTATGGTTGCCGCTGCCTGGGGCGAATCCTGCTCCTCCTGAAACTTTTTCAACTCTTTGGCCTCGGCGTTTATTTGCGCCAATTTATTTTCCGGCAGCGATGATTTAAATTCGGCCATTTTTTTCTTATAAGATTTTTCTTTTTTGTTGTTAAAATCGGCATCGGGTTCCATGATTGCAAGGACGCGATGAGGATTATCAACGAACCATTGTTTTGTCATCTTCTGGAAGATTTGAGGATCGGCTGTCCAACGCCCTCGAATATTTTCAATCGCCCGGGGAAAATCCAAGCCGATTAACGGATCACTGTCATAGAGCCATGTCTGAAATACGTTGCCCATCAAATGAATGCCATAAGGGTAAGAACCGCGAACAATTTCTTTGCCGTGAAATTCGACCTGATGCAATACGCCTTCTATCAGTTCATTGTCAAAACCTTTGATCACAATATTATGCAATGTTTCAAAAATAAGCTGTTCAATCTTTTGCGCATCCGAACTTTGCGAATTCCTTAAACCAACGCAAAACATTAATTGCTTCAAATCAGCTTCAATACCGCTTACCGGTGTCAGGTCTTCTCCCAGACCGGAATCAATCAATGCTTTGCGCAAGGGACTGGCAGCGCTGCCCACAAGCAGAGAGGCTATGATCTCCAGAATAAGAGAAGTTTTATAATCTGTGTTATCGGACATCATCCAGGCGATGTTTACCATCGTTTTGTGTTGGAGGGATTCATCTTTTCCTATAGGATAAGTGCTCCGGATAACGCGGGGCGCGGTCAAGCGCTCCTGGCTTTTTATAGACGAGTTTATTTCCACGCGCTCAAACCCGGAAAGCATTTCGGAAAGAAAAGCGAGATGCTCAGATGTGGTAATATCTCCATAAATAAAAAACCGCGCGTTGGTCGGCGAATAATAAGTGCGATGAAATTCCCGAAACTGTTCATAAGTGAGCGTGGGAATCACATCGGGATCACCGCCGGAGTCAAAAGCATAAACGCTGTCGGGATATATATTTTCCTGCAGGACTTTATAGATCAGAGAATCAGAAGATGAATATGCCCCTTTCATTTCATTGTAAACTATGCCGGAAATAATCAGATCGCTGGATAAATCATCCGGAGAGGAAAATTCAAGGTGATGACCTTCCTGAAGAAAAGTTTCCATAAGCATTCGTGGATTCAGCACTAAATCAGTATAAATCCGGGCGAGGTTAAAAAAATCGGTTTTTATCTGACTGGCCACGGGATAAATCGTTTTATCCGGATAAGTAAAGGCGTTGATAAAAGTCTGGAGGGTTGAACGCATTAATTCTTTAAAAACGTCTTTAAGCGGATATTTTTCGGAGCCTGCCAGCACGGAATGTTCCAGGATATGCGGCAGTCCCGTTGAATCAGACGGCGGAGTGCGAAAACAAATAGCGTATAAATTTTCACGGTCAAATGAGTGCAGGTGCAAAACTTTGGCGCCGGTTTTTTTATGTTCGATTTCGTAAGCAGTAACCCTGATTTCGGGAAATGCCTTCACGCGCAAAACTTTAAATCCATGTAATTCTTCACCGGCTTGCAGTGTTCGCCGTGGAAAATTTGATTGATCGGACATTCAATAATACTCCTTATACTGTTTAATTCTATTAAATTAATATTTCTTTAACGCTAAATAACGAATTTGCAATCGCCCATATTAAAACCAAAACCGTAAGCAGGATGCACGTATAAGCCAAAAGCTTGATCCACGCGCTTTCCTGTTTATTGTCGTTATAGCCCATCAGGAAGGCCAGGCCTATTCCTGATAATATTCCGCCTCCGTGCGCCCAGTTATTTATGCCGGGGAAGAATAATCCAAAAATTACCAAACCGGCAACCCATCCCATTGCTTCTTTATATATGGCTTCTCCGTAAGAGTCACCGCGGCTTTTGCCATAATATATAATGGCGCCGATTAATCCGCAAATACTGGCGGAAGCACCGATTGTGAAAGGCACGCCAAATAATACGGAAGTCGCGAAACCGAATATTCCGGTAATAATATATAGATTGATAAAACGATGGAAGCCGAATTCTTTTAGAACGAAAGGGCCAAGCTGATATAGCGCCATCATGTTGAAGGCAATATGAAGTATTCCGGCGTGCAGAAATGAAGCGGAAATCAAAGTCCAGAAACGGTGGTATACAATAACAGGTCCGGTGCCGGTTGCTCCTAATGAAAAAAGACTATTGATTGATGGTGAAAATAAGTTAAAAATACTGCCACCGGCAAAAATACCTCCCGGATCTAAAAGCAGCGACAAAACATAAAAAGCGATGTTTACATAAATAATTGTTCTGACCGGATCAGAACCTAAAAAAATCTTTCGAATAATACCTGCTGCATTGTGCAAGCCCGGGCGAATAAGTCCGCAATAAGGGCAGACAGGTTCGTCCACACTGATTAATTTGCGGCAATTGGGGCAGAGAATTGATTTTCTTCCTGAAGACATTTAACGACCTCGTAAAAAATCCATGTGCTGCGTTGCACCGCATTCCTCGTCATTGCGGCGGATGAATATATACGCCTCATTCCTCGGTATTTGTGCGCCTTGCCCCGGGAGCTTTTTACAAAGCCGTCTGCAACAGACAGTTATTACAACATCTTGTGAGCACATAAAATTATTTATTCCTTTTTAATTAGAACTTAATTAACAATATTATCTCCAGTTGTAAAGAAAAATACCTTTCCGAATTGACTGCCGCTTCTGCTGTATGTTATCTACACAAAGGGAGGATTTTTTGCAGCTTAAAGATCGCGTGATAATAAAAATTGAGTCAGTGGCCTTCGGCGGGGAGGGAGTTGGCCGTATTGATAGTTTTGTTGTTTTTGTTCCATTTTCTGCTCCGGGCGATGAATTGGAAATTGAAATAATTAAACTAAAAAAGAAATTTGTTCGTGGCAGAATATTAAAAATAATCAAACAATCTCCATTGCGGACAAAACCTTTGTGCCGTTATTATGAAAAATGTGGCGGTTGCTGTTATCAGCACCTGGGTTATGAATATCAGCTGGCCATCAAAAAAAAGCAGGTAGAAGAAGCTTTCTGGAGAATTGGTAAAATTGAAAATCCCCCTGTTTTGGAAACAATAGCTTCGCCCAAAGCTTATAATTATCGGGGAAAGGCTCAATATCATGCAGAAATCATGTCGAACAGACGGAAAATCGGTTTTTTAGATATTTCCGGCAGCAAAATTGTGGATATCGAAAAATGCGACATAATGGAAGAAACAATTAATGAAAAAATGCGCGTTTTACGGGAAAATAAAAAATTGCGACATTACAAAGATGCGCAATTGGTAATCTGGTCAGATTGTCTGGCTGACCAGTCCAGCAAAAAAGAATCAATTATCAGAATAGTGAAAGGGGGAAATTTTCTGGTGCCCCGCGATGGATTTTTTCAGGCCAATTTATATCTGACGGATAAATTGGTGGATGAAGTTTGCCGTCTTGTCATGGTTGATAAAATAAATACCTTAATTGATGCCTATTGCGGGAGCGGACTTTTTTCCGTTTTTCTTTCATCTTATGCTAAAAATGTTATAGGTATAGAGATAAGTGAAAAAGCGGTAAAACATGCTCAAACAAATGCCGAGAATCTTGATGTTAAAAACGCAAGATTTATTCACGGAGATATTGAAAAAGTATTGCAGGGAAGATTTCTGCCGCAAGGAGATAAAATCGATTTGATTGTTCTTGATCCTCCCCGCACAGGTTGTGAAAAAGCAGTGTTAAAAGCAATTGAAGATTTGCAACCTAATAAGATTATATATATTTCCTGCAATCCGGCCACTCAGGCGCGAGACGTGAAATATTTAAATGAATGCGGTTATGAGTTGCGGAGCCTCTTGCCCGTGGATATGTTTCCGCAAACAAGTCATGTTGAAGTCATTGGACTTTTGACGCTAAAATGAAAAATTAATGGTAATTTCAGGGAGAAAAAATAATCTTATATATGATAATAATATTTATAGCTTTAAATTTAAAATATTGCTATTTGAAAGTGCCAAATATTTAAAACATAAGGAGAAAGAAAAATGGCATCAAAGAGTAAAAATGTTAGGATTGAACAGCTCCGGATATTTGAAAAAAAACTGGCCTTGCGATTGCAGCAATTAGATCAAAAAGGAATCAGCAAAGAAAAAGCTCAAAGTGATCCACTTGTGAAGAGCCTGAAATCAAAAGTTAGAGAGACCAATATAAGGATTGTGGCATTGGAAAAATTAGTCCAGCGCACTCAGGAATTAGCGCAAGTTAAAGCGCAAAAGCTGGTAGAATCAGCGAATAAAGAGAAAAAATCGGAATCAACGCCGGATGCAAAACAGGCAGAACCGAAACCTAAAAAGAAAGCAGTCGCGGTTGATAAAGAACCAAAGAAACAACCTGCTGCCCAAGATGAAGCGCCTTCCAAAGAACCAAAGAAGCAATCTGCTACCGCGGATGAAACTGCGCCGAAGAAACCAAAGAAACAACCAGCTGCTGCTGGTGAAACAACGCCTAAGAAAAAAGCAAGCAAGAAAAAAGAAGAATAAGATTCAGATTCATATAAATGAAAAGGGCAAATTGAAAAATATTTGCCCTTTTCATTTATATGATCAGTATAACCAGCTTGTAAAGTTCAATCCTAAAATTTACTAACATCCTTAAATAATAAAATAAGAAACATAGATACATGAAAATGCCATGCCACTAGGCCGACAAAAACAAAAATCTGAGGTAATGTAACTACCTAAGATCATTGAGTAAGATATTGGCGTCCCCACGGGGAGTCGAACCCCGGTTACAGCCGTGAAAGGCGAATTGCATTGATATCTAAGTCACCTGTTTTTATTAGAATTATTTGATTTTGTTAAAGTTTAGTGTGTCACTATGTTTCTTTATTTCTGTAATATTGATTTTCTAATTCTGCACGTTCATGCAACATTTCAAACAGTATTCATTAAGAGCTGTTTCAATTTTTCTCGTTCGATTTCTTTTTGATTCCATTGCATAATCTTTTCTTTTTATTTTTTATTAAGTAGAGTAATATTAATTACAATATTTATAAAACTAACTCGCTATATTAATTTTGTTAATTATTACCCAACAATCTTTATCCTTGCTAAATGTCACACAGGGAGGGTTATGTTAATGTCACCGAGAAATTTGATATTGTCTGCTTTCATATTGTACAATTTAATTAGGTGATAAAATAATAAATCTTGACATTTTTATAATTCTGCATGATCATGATATAAAAGTGGGTGGTGTTGACAAGTTAAGATTCTTTAATTAGAATTAATTAAGGAGGTTTAACATGAAAAAGTTTTTAGCTTTTGCAGTTATCGCCTCATTTTTAATTACCCCATCTTTAGCTTTCGCTCGAAGCTTTGTTATGACCGATGACGATCTTGGCGCTATATCGGGGCAGTCAGGTTCCGTTACCTTTACTTTGACAGATTATACAATACAAACCACACCATTAAAATCTGTATTTACTGATGGATGGAATTATTATAACACAGATCACGGTTATTGGACGAGCACATACGTCAACAACCGATATAGGTTCTTCTCTGGGACGCCCGAAGATGATCCCCAAAGAAACCCTGGTTCTGGTATATTCGATACCTCAGGTTATTTTGGATATACTTTTTATTTTACTGGTGGTCTGATTGAGCGATCTGGTTCCATAACATTAACACCCCTTAATATAACTTTCCCCGATGAAGAGTATTACGGTCTAAATCCGGGATGTAAATTATTGAAAATCACTTTTAATTCCGTCTCTTTTGACATCCCAGGTATGGTTATGGTTCTTATGATTGGCGCAACTCCTGACCCTGACACAATGGAAATAATAATAACCAGGTATCGTGGCAACTTCTCAATTGGTAGTGTTAATGGTTCAGTTTACGTTGCTGCCCGCAATTAGTTTAAAGTGATTTTATGTATCACTAATTGAAATAGACTTATTGACAGCATGTAACGAATATCTTGATTTCTGCAAACGCAGGTTCGCATTCATAACCTATTGTGAAAAGAGAAGGTTGTGCCGTGATATCCTGAAAAAATGGGGTAATGTTAATGTTAAAAAAATTACGCCCATCATGGTTATTAAACATTTAGAGGATAGGGCACA
This sequence comes from uncultured delta proteobacterium, assembly GCA_963811325.1. Lineage (GTDB taxonomy): Bacteria > Desulfobacterota > Syntrophia > Syntrophales > Smithellaceae > Smithella. Next base: position 2,266,353 of record CAWEQT010000001.1, on the reverse strand, counting down.
AAAAATTTCAAATAGTGCATGGAATAAAGACCGGAAAAATCTTTTGGCGATGTTCAACTGGCTAAGAAAAGTTCATGACGTTGCCAATAACCCTGTCAGTAATATAGATCGTCTGCCTGAAGATCGTAAGGTAGAATATATTCCACCGATGCAGGATGTTGACAAGGTGATTATGTCATGCAGTGAACAGGACCGAGTTATGCTAAAATACTACTATTACACTTTTGCTCGGAAGTCGGAGATATTTAACTGGCTGTGGGAAGATGTTAATTTTGAAAAACAATGGTATCGGCTATGGACGAAAAAGAGATTGCACAGCGATAATCATGCTGACTATTTCCCTTTACCGGAAGATTCCGAATTATACAGAGCTTTGAAGTGGCAATGGGAACATCGAAACAAAAAATCTCCATATGTTTTTACAAATTCTAAAACAGGGGAAAAATTTGTTTCAAGAAGAAGATTCTTAAAGGGTCTATGTAAAAGAGTTGGAGTAAGACAATTTAGTTTCAAAGCCTTCAGGAAATTTGGTCCTTCAGTGTTAAATGATGTTCATAAGGTTAGTATGAAAAAACTCCAGACTCTATCAAGACATCAAAATCAGAAAACGACTGAGATTTATTTGAAGAGAATTGACAACGATTTAACAGATACCGTAAGGCTGCTTGAAAAAAAGGACACCCAAAGGGACACCCAAGAAGAAAAAGGATTAGCTGCAATTAGCTAACCCATTGATTTTATTTGGCGTCCCCACGGGGAGTCGAACCCCGGTTACAGCCGTGAAAGGGCCGTGTCCTAGGCCACTAGACGATAGGGACATCAAGGTGCTTTTATACAGGTTGCGCCTTATATATTGTTAAAATTATAATGTCAAGCATTGATCAAAAAAATAAGGCGAAAAAAACTCTAATATTAACAGTATTGTTTATCTCAGATACCTGGGAAAAACTAAAGAAACATTTAATCGGCCATCGAAAAATTGAAAGCTGACATAAGGAAAGTTTTATTTCCATAATGCCTGTCATGTTTAAATCACTGGCATGATGTTCCGAAAAAATTCATCATGTACTTTGTTGTCGAATAAGCAAACGCTTCCATCCGGCACTGAATCTTTATGTAATTTTGCAGATGCTGAAAGGCACCACTTTCGAAAAAATGCTGCACAGTCAGCATCTGCTAATCACAATTATATGAAATTACTGATTTCAAAGAACTACTTTACAAATTGATTTTATTTAAGACACTCTTTTTTGATTTGTTCTGTATTTTGTCCCTAATTTAACTCGCAGACGTATTGCACGGAGTAATTAATTTGTCAAGAGATATACAAACCAGATTGAATCGTAAAATTAATTATGATATAAAAACCATACATTTAATTTATGCATTGCAAGTTGATTCCCCAAAATAAAGAAACAAGGAGGTCCATGCGCGATGTCAGAAGAAACCCATAAGAAAGAACATGACGAAAAACATCTGGAAAAGTTGACCATTAAGGAATTAAGGGAGATCGCTGCCGATATCCCCCATGAAAAGGCGATCCACGAAATGAAGAAGGAGGAACTCATTGCCTTCATCAAAGAAGCGCGGGGCATCAAGGACGAAAAACCAGCTAAGAAAAAGAAACATATAGGCAAAATCAAGATGACCAAACCCGAACTCAAGGCAAAAATCCGTGAACTTAAAGCATTGAGATTGGAGGCGCTGGAATCTAAGGAAAGCGAGAAATCAATTAGGCTTAGGCATCAGATCAGCCAACTGAAGAAAAAATCAAGACGCCTTGCCGCCGCCTGAACGGCGGAATCGGTTGTAACAAATAGCTAGAATATCTACGGCGCTTACGCCGTTTGGATTACTTTCTTTCTAATGATATATGCGTCTTCAATGCATTCAGCCCATTCCATATTTCTTCATCGCCAACAAATATTTTGACATCCCTAGCTGAATACCTGATGACACATGTGGGCGTAGATCTGATATTATTTTCTTTAATGATGGCTAAGAGTACTGAAAAAATTGATTTCTCATCCAGTGTTTTCCATGATATTTTTTGTTCTTTCAAATAAGCAACCAGAGCGCTTTCCGTCTGGATGTTTTTAACCTGTGCCGCTTCGAAAAGTATTTTGCGGACATGAAGAAGATTGTTCGCTTCAGAATTGGCATTTGCCGCGTAAAGGTAATATTTGGCATAGATAGGCGTGGGGCCATGAATAGGCACATCAACAAATGTTAATTTTATCTTGTCGGTAGCCAGCAATTTCTTCAATAGGGGTTCAGCTTTTGTATCGATACGAAGGCACGGCGGGCAGAAATAGTCGGCAAATAAAACAACCTCATATGAGCCTTTTCCCAGAGAAGGAACACCGGGGACAAGCTCTTGTCCATAGGCCGGTGTGACGGAACCGGAAAGAGTTAATAAAATTGTCAAATATCCCAACAAACTGAAAATCAACAACGGCAACTTGTGAATCCTGAACATAGGAAAATCAACCTCCCCGAGAAAATAGAGCCACATCCTGCGGCCATTAAGCCAGGCGGATGGTACTTCATAATTAATGATAAACGACAAAATCACCATTACCGAAAATGCCAGACAGAAAGGACAATAGACATTGTTCTGTATCTGAAAAGCATATAAATGCACTTCAACGCCCAGACCCGCGGCCAGCATCGCCCGCACAAACGGCGAAAGCCTAAGGGCGGCAAAGATAATTATAACCAGCATATAAGAAATGCCGATCCATTTGAGATTAATCCCACAAATATCTCCTTTGAGATAACTGCATGCCGTATCGCAATAGTCGTAGTACATCATCAATAAGATACCAATGAGCGACAACATAATTGTGATAATGTTACGATATTCTTTTATGGTCATTATTAATGGCATCATCGTTGTCTCTTTCTTGCCACCTCGATATCATATTTGATATAAAAATAATATTATATCTTATCCCGGGGGAAATTTATTTTTTAAAATTAGCGCTGTGTTAACAATATAATGAACACCAGCGCTTCAATAAGCGTGCCGATTTTCTTGTTGTGGCAATCTGGGCAATATAGACAAATAGCTATAAATTTCAACTAATATTTTCTCCTTCATTTCGTCCCTTTCTAAAGTGGGAATGAGGGGGATTTTTCAATTGCGGCAATTCCGTAAAACCTCCTATAACCCCTCTTTAGTAAAGAGGAGAATCGCTCATTTGAGTATTGTTACACACAGTGTCTTGGAGAATATCATTGGCGGTTATTTTACTTTTAATGTATTATCACTAAAAAATCGGCAGAAAATAATATGGCAAAAATATTAATCGTTTATCATTCGCAGACGGGAAATACAAAGAAGATGGCCGATGCCGTGGCGCAAGGAGCGCGCGGGATTGAAGGCGTGGATGTGATTTTGAAAAAAGCGGCAGACGCTACACCGGATGATTTATTGGCAGCTGATGGTCTGGCTGTCGGCACGCCGGAGAATTTTGGCTATATGTCGGGAATGCTCAAAGACTTTTTTGACCGGACGTATTACAAAGCCCATGAAAAAGTTTTTCGCAAACCTTTTGTTGTCTTCATCAGTGCGGGAAACGATGGAACGGGAGCGCTCCGGGCTATTGAGCGCATCGCTTTAGGTTACAAATTCAAGACCGTTTATCAGCCCGTTATCTCCAAAGGCGCGATTACGGAAGAAATACTCAATCAATGCCATGAACTGGGTGCTACAATCGCCGGCGGTTGCCAGATGGGCATCTATTAGCTTCTTCCTTTATTTTCCATAACCGCTATTGTGTCTCCGAAATATCCATGTTAATTAAAATTTTGGTCCAACAAAGATTGAGGGGAAAGAGATCCTTATGATTATTATAATAACAGCCAAAGGATTTAGAGATTGCCCATGATAATATACCTCGCACCGGTTCAGGGGATAACCGACAGGATTTATCGCAACCTGTTCCCTGTTTATTTTAAAGGCGTTGATATGGCGATTGCGCCATTTATCTCAACATCGAAGAAAATGAAACCTGAGAATAATCTTCTGCGCGAATTTTACCCTGATAAAAATGCGGGTATTCCCACGATACCGCAGATAATGAGTTGCAGCCCGAATGACTTCACAAAGCTCGCCAATGCGTTATACGACATTGGATACGGCACGGTAAACTGGAATCTCGGCTGTCCGTTCCCCATGGTTGTGAAGAAAGGCAGAGGAGCGGGTTTGCTTTGTCATCCGGACAAGATCGAATCTTTTCTCGAAAAAACGATGTCTGATTTAAAACCGAAATTATCGATAAAACTCAGGATAGGATTAAAATATCCTGACGAAGTGTTGCCGCTCATCCCAATTTTCAACAGGTTCCAGCTTGAGGAATTGATCATCCATCCGAGGACTAGTATACAAATGTATGAAGGAGAAGTTAATCTCGATATTTTTGAGCAATGTCTCGGCCTCTCGAAACACAGGGTTGTCTATAACGGGGACATCGATTCTGCCCGGAAACTGGCGATGCTCTCGAAACGGTTCGGATCGGTCGATCGATGGATGATCGGCAGAGGCCTGCTGGAGAACCCATTTCTTGCCGAAAAAATTAAATTGAATACAGAAAAGCCTTATGATGAAAAAATTAAAATCATCAGAGCTTTCCATGACCAATTATTTGCTGAATATTTGAAAATTTTGTCCGGTCCTTCGCATATTACAAATAAAATGAAAGAAATCTGGACATATATGGGCGGCTTTTTTGAAAACAGGGGGAAAATACAAAAGAGAATATGGAAAACACATCACAGGGATAATTATATTGATGTTATAAATAAGGTTTTTGATGAGCTTATTTACCATAAGACGAGGTTTGTTTGACAATAGATGCAAGGTGTTAGCGCTTACTGGCGAATTCATGCCCGACAGTTATTGGTCCGACCATCATATTTTGCGGTCAGGATTATCTTGACATGTAAGACCGCCTTTCTTATACTTTTCCCCACAAATATTTGCAGTTGTCGACTCCGCCATTTGGAGTAATTTGGGCTAGTAATGTGGAGATGGTTGACTTCTAATCAGGAGGAGCTAAAAAGAATGATGAACAGTACCTTTAAAAAATCAAATTGGACGGTATTGTTTACGGCCGGAATATTATTTGCCGTGCTTGCCACAAGTCCTGTTTTTGCTGACTATACCGGTCATGTTGCATCCTTCAAAAGTGAACAAAACGCGATTATATTCGTTCATAAAATGAAGGCTAAAGGGATTGTTGCCTATTACCAGAAAGAAAACGTTCCGGGGAAGGGAGAATTTTACAGAGCATATATTGGCGAATACAAAACCCTGCCACTCGCTCAAAAAGCTTTAGCCAAACTAAAAAAATCCGGTGACATTGATTATTTCCAGATTCAAAAAACGGCAGAGAAAAGCGGGGAAACAGCAGCAAACAGACTGGAGATCACGGTGCAAAACAACAAACCGGCACAGAAACTAGAAAACAAAACAGGAGTTTCTACACAAACCAATGAGCCGGTGCAAAAACCGGAAGACAAAATAGTGGCCGCAGCTCAAAACAATGAACCTGTGCAAAAACCTGAAATCAAAACGGAAGTTTCTACACAAACCAATGAGCCGCCACAGAAAACTGAAAACAAATCTGAGACCGTCGTACAAACCAACGAGCCGGTGCAAAAACCGGAAAACAAAATAGAGGCCGCAGCTCAAAAGAATGTGCCAGCACAAAAAACAGAAAAGAAAATGGAACTTGCGGAACAAAAGAACGAACCGAAACAGCAACCGGTACAGAAAATGGCGCCCTCTATAGATACCCGACACTATTATGACGGAATAAAGGGAATAGTTTTGAAGAACGGGAAAGTTATTAAGGGGCAAATAATAAGCATCGATGATAATGACGTGCTAAAAATTCGTACAAAAAACGGGAGAATTTTATCATATTCTTTTACCAAAGATGTTAAAGAATATATAATAAAATATGAACCATAATGAAGTGTCCTGAACGAGACGCAAATGAGTTGCGGATGAGTCAATAAGACCCATGAGAGCAGGGTCAGCAATGACCTTGCTTTTTTTTCACATTTTCACCGTAATCACTTAGCCATGCTGTATAACTTTATCCGGTAAAACATTATGGTAAACATTATGGGACGTTTCTATTTTTTATCTGCATTTATTAGAAACGTCCGCAAATATTTATTTTATCTTTTGCAGCATCTCACCCATCATTTTATGGATCAGGTTGATGGCTTTGAGTGGGCGAATCATGACCTTGAAGTCGGTAATCTTCCCATCTGTATCCCAGTTGATCATGTCTACGCCATTAACGGTGATTCCGTCTATCACTGTTGTAAATTCCAGAACGGCATTGTTGCCCGAAATGATTTCTCTTAAATATTTGAAGCTACCATTATTAAAAACATAAAGCGCTGCGGTAAGATAAAGTGTGGTGATTGGTTTTCCCACTTGCGGCGTATGAACAACCGGGGAATGGAAGACGACATTATCAGCCAGAATATTGTCCAAACCGGTTGCATCCTTCGTTTCAAGCAATTTGTGCCATGCTGCTACTGTATTTTCAATCATAGACAAACCTCACAAAGGAAAGGGCGTTTTTGAATCTGAGTTTCACGATAATACATTTTCTAAAATTCAATGCAACTATTAAATTTGTAAGGGGTAAGGGATAGAGAAGGCTCTGTAAAGAATATCATTAACGGTCATTTCTATTTTGATGTATCATCATTACTAAATCGGTAGAGAATAGCATTGCAACAACATTAATTGTTTATCATACGCAGATGGGAATACAAAGAAGATGGCCGATGTTAATTATAAAATCCTTAACAGAATTATAGGAGGTGTAAAATGGGAGAGGTCGTTCATACATCACGCGTAAAAATTGTAAGGGAAAATGGTCCGATAAGAAAGGCAATTATCGAAGGACTTGACGAGCCGATATACTATGGAGTTCACGGAGGGATAAAGAAATTTTATAAAATAGAACCGGAAAAAGAGCACGCCGCGACGCTTGATCATATCGTGGCGGCGACAGCCGCCTGAATGATGGGAACACTGGCCGCGGTGCTGGCCGGAAAGAAAATTAACACTCATGGGGATAACTATAGCGCTGATGTGGAAGGCGATATCGAAAATGTCAACAGTGTCCTCAAAATCACCCGGATTCGCGTTAAGTATCATCTAAAGATACATCCGGAAAAAATTGCCGAAGCCCAGGATGCTTTTTCTTCTTATTTGCAGTTTTGTCCTGCCGCTCAGAGCATAAAGGGATGTATCGAAATAAAAGATGAACTGGTGATTGATCATATTGAAACAAAAACGCATTAAATAATGTCGGGCCGTTTTTTATCGGCTGATTTTACCTTGCTGCAGAAAGCTCCCTTTTTTGCCGAGGTGTGAATGCTTTCTGCAAGCCGCAGGATGTCGCCTTTAGGAAAGGAGACTCAGGGCTTCTGTAACCTAAAGATCATCTTCGGCTAGAGGGGCTCCACCGGTTAAAAACATTTTTCTTCTGGATGGCGTAAATTTTTCTATCGCGTAACGCAGCATGGTTCTAGGCATTACCCTGCAATGCTCTTTTAAAAACGATTCCAATGGTTCAATATCACGTTTGCCGGTTTCGCGCAGCATCCAGCCGAGAGCTTTGTGAATTAAGTCTTCTTTATCCTGAAGTAAAATGCCGGCGATCTTAAGTGTATCCGCAAATTTATTGTTTTTGATAAAATAAAAAGTAGCGAGTATCGCGATACGCCGCTCCCAGAGGCTCTTTGATTTCGCCAGTTTATAGAGAGGCTTTTTGTTTTTCTCCATTAAAAACGCTCCCACAATATTGGGCGCGGAAATATCCACCAGATCCCAGTTGTTAATATAACTGGGATTTGCCAGATACAGATCATAGATCTTCTTTTTAATGATTTCATCACCTTGGGCAAAGGCGTTAACAAACAAGATGAGCGCGAACAGCCTTTCTTCATGATAAGGAGATTTCAGTAAAGTCAATATTTTTTCAGGCGGCAGGTTCTGGTATTCTTTGGCAAGTTTTCTCAGCGCCGGAACACGAATGCCCAGAAAAGTATCTCCTTCGCCGTATTGCCCGGCGCCGGTTTTAAAAAATCCCTGTAAAAACCGGGCGTCTTCCTTATTACCCATTTTTCGCAGGCGTTTGCTGATTGTTTTTGTTATGGTAAAATTCATAAAAAGTTCTTTGTCATTGCGAGTTCACGACAGTGAATGTGGCAATCTTAATATATTCTAATAATCATGAAATTGCTTCGCTCATTTCATGAGCTCGCAAAGACATTATTGAATAGAAAAACGTAGTACAGGTCTTTAGACCCATTAAAGCGCAGCTAAAACCACGCACCACATGACTTATTCTGTTCAATTGCAATAGCATATTCCACTTAAATCAAAGATGATGACGCTGCCAACAAAGATAGCGCTTTGATTTAAGTGTAATTATGGGTAGTTTTGCCCTGTTGGCCTAATCATAATCTCGCTCACATGCACATGAGGCGGCTGCGAAAGCAGCCAGCAGATGCCGTCAGCTATAGCCTGCGGCTCCAGCAGTTTGCCCATATGAGCAATTCCTTTGTAAAAATTATCTTCGTCGTAGCCGGCCACTTTCTGAAATCCGCTGGTTACAATACCGGGCATAACCAGAGATACCCGCACGCCATGCGCGCAAATTTCCTGACGCAGGCCTTCCGCGATAGCGCTGATGGCAAATTTGCTGGAGCCGTAAAACGCGCTGAAAGGCGAAATGTTTCGCCCCACGACAGAACCGATAGCCACGATATCGCCTTTTTTGCGTCCCGTTAAATGTTTGGCTGCACAGCGCATCAGATAGGCCGCGCCAAGCACATTGAGATGATAAAGTTCCTCCCATTGAGAATGATCGCTGAGAAGCGTGCTGCCGGCCAATCCGCGTCCGGCGTTGGCCACAACAATATCGTATTTGCGGCCGCCTTCTTTCCATTTCACTGTTTGATCCAGCAGTTTGTCTATATCGGAGCGCAGACTCGCGTCACCGGTAACAGCTAAAGCTTTGCCGCCTTTTTTCTGAATATCAGAAACAACTTTCGTGAGTCTGTCTTTGCGCCGGGCATGAATGACGACTGCGGCGCCCGCCTGAGCCAGTGTCAGGGCGGTCGCTCGTCCGATGCCGGAACTCGCGCCGGTGACAATCGCCGTCTTCCCGGAAAGAGGTTTATTGATTGTTTCTTTATTGCTTTCTTGTACAGTCATCTTTTGCCTCCTTTAAATAAATGTTTCCTATAATGTCATTACCTATCCTCCGCTGGCGCGAGGTCGGGAGAATTTCCGAGGGGACATGCAAAGCACATAATTGATTACGACACAGTCTCGCGGTCTCTTGGGCGACTGTTTCTATTGTTTAATCGCTACTTCAATTTTTGGCGGCGAGTCAAGATGCTTTTTCACCGTGCATGTATCGGCGGCCTTAATTACGGCGGTTTTGTACTTTTCCGGAAAATCAGGAGGCAGCATAATATCAAGCGTAATTCTTTCCACCATGTGTGTGGTGTCGTTGCGAATGATTGTTTGAACGATGCTGATGTTGCCTATAGGGATGGAGCGTGATTGGCAGAAAGATGCCACATAGAAACCGGCGCAAGTGCCGATGGAGGCCAAAAATAATTCAAAAGGCGACGGCGCTGTATTTTCTCCGCCGCTCTTTTCTGGCTGATCCGTATGGACCGTAAATTCCCGGAAATGCGCGGATACTTTTTTATTTCCATCAAATATAATGTTGAATTTTGATTCCATAGTTCATGCCTCCTTGAAAGTTGATCAAAACATTATCCGGCAACAGGTTCTTTTGGAAAGAGTATATCAATATCTTGCCTTACAGAGTCAAGCTAATTATTGCGCCGGGTCTGTGTGCTTGTAACAACCACATTGAACATCCGGCGGTGAAAATTAGAGAAGCCGCAGAGGCCGAAGATGCAGTTCTTCCAGATCGTCTCCAGCGGATCGCCAAAAACATCTTTCTCTCTTTGTGATTACGTGTCGGATGTGTTGAAAACAAGCGCTGCCCTGGCTTTGAGCAAGCCTCCGGGAATTCCTTCTCCTGAATCATGATCCGGAAACTCGTAGGCGACGCCTGGCCGAATTATCCGATACACCCAGCCTTTCAGGATAGTAGGAGGTTGTCCCCACCAGTTGGGATGAACAATCACGATACCGTCCGCCACAGCAATTTCTTCACAGTGTTGTTTGATGGCAGAGGGCAATGCGGCATCTTTGGCTATTTCTTCTTTGCCAAGCAACGGATCGAATTTTTCCTGATAGAGGTCATGAAAAAAGACGGAATGTCCATTTGTTTTTATCGCCTCAACCGCCGTTTGTGCAATGGCGTGGTTGAAGCTTGCGGGATCAGGATGGGCAAGAATTACAGATATAAACATATTGATTACATCATACTTTAAATTGTATGTTTATTTACAAATTCGATAGCCGGAGTAGAACGCAGCAGAAAAGCAATAGATTTACCGATCACCAGGCGTTCGTCCGGTTCTGAGTCGGGAATGATGAGAAAAAGAATATCCGTATTTGTTCTACTTCGTCAATAACTTCTCCAAAGCGGGGAAAACCTTACCTAAATTTTCCGGTTGAGTGCCGCCGGCCTGGGCCATGTCGGGCCTGCCGCCGCCGCTGCCGCCAACCAGCGGTGCGAGTTCCTTGATGATGTTTCCGGCATGATATTCCCCGGCTAAATCTTTGGTCACCATACACAGCAACAATGCCTTTTCACCTGCTTTGCTGCCCAGAAGGACAATGCCGGATTCGAGTTTGTCGCGCAGTTTATCGCCGAAATCGCGCAGTGTTTTGACATCGGCAATGCTCACTTCCGCCGCCAGCACTTTAACTCCGCTAATTTCGCGTGCCTGATTCATCAGGTCGCCGGAATCCCTGGCGGCGAGTTTTCCTTTGAGGGCTTCGATTTCTTTCTCCAACTCACGGGTTTGCTTCAAAATCTTTTCGGCGCGGTCATAAACTTCCATGGGACTGGCTTTAAATAAACCGGCAGCCCTTTTCAATTCTTCTTCCGTTTTCTGGACATGCGTGAGCGCTTCTTTTCCGGTTACTGCTTCGATTCTGCGCACTCCTGCGGCAATGGCGGATTCATGGACAACTTTCAGCAGGCCGATGTCGCCGGTTTGTCCGACATGCGTTCCCCCACATAGCTCCATGCTCATCTCACCCATCTTCACGATGCGCACGGTCGCTCCGTATTTTTCATCAAATACTGCCGTGGCTCCTGTTTTGAGCGCGTCTTCGAGCGCGCAGATTTCCGTCTTCACAGATAGATTTTTACGGATCATGTCGTTAGCGATGGTTTCGATGCGCTGGAGTTCTTCATCGCTTATTTTGGAGAAATGGGTAAAGTCAAAACGCAGGTGTTGGGCGTTAACAAGCGATCCTGATTGTTTGATGTGATCGCCCAGAACCGCTTTGAGCGCGGACTGCAGGATGTGTGTGCCGGAATGATTTGCTGCAGTAGCTTTTCGTTTTTCTTCGTCAATAATTAATTGTGCTTTTACGCCGGCTTTGATCTCGCCTTTCAGGACTTTTCCTTTGTGCACAATAAATTTATCGATGGGCTTTTTCGTGTCTTCCACCTTAAAGTTAAAACCGGCGCCTTCCAGATATCCGGTATCACCGGCCTGTCCGCCGGATTCGCCGTAAAAAGGCGTAGTATCCAGAACGATTTCCGCCTTTTGTCCTTCGCTTACGGTGTTTGCCGGTTTACCATTCACAAAGATTGCCAGGACTTTAGCAGCGCTTTTGATCGTGCCTTCATAACCGCAAAATTCGCTGACAATGCCCGAACTCGAAGCTTTGAGGTAACATTCGGCAATTGCTTCTTCGCCGCTACCTTTCCACGCGCCGCGTGCTCTTTCTCTTTGACGCTCCATCTCGGCTTCAAAACCTTCGTTATCCAGAGTAAAGCCGTCGTGGCGGACAATATCTGCTGTCAGATCGGTGGGGAATCCATAGGTGTCGTAGAGCTTGAAAACCAGCGCGCCGGGTAAAACGGTTTTCCCCGCTTTTTTCAGATCCGCCGTTTCTTCCTGCACGATGCGCAGTCCCGCGTCGAGTGTTTCCATAAAACGCTGTTCTTCATTGAGAATTACTTTGGTAATGTAAGAATCCTTCTCCGCCAGATCGGTATAAACGCCTTTCATCATGTCAATCACGATTTGAGCGCTTTTGTTTAAAAACGGTTTGTTAATGCCGAGCAATTTCCCATGGCGCGCGGCGCGGCGCAGAATGCGCCGCAGTACGTAGCCTCGTCCTTCATTACTGGGCATGATGCCGTCGCCGATTAAAAAAGTTACCGCGCGGCTGTGATCGGCAATGACCCTGATGGAGACATCATTGTACGCGTTTTTGCCGTAGGTAATGCCTGCTGTTTTTTCCACAAAGCGGATAATAGGAGTGAACAGGTCGGTATCGTAATTGCTATTCTTGCCCTGGATGACTGCGGTAAGACGCTCCAGCCCCATGCCGGTATCAATGTTGGGTTTGGGCAGCGGCGTTAATTTGCCGCTTTCATCGCGGTCGAATTGAGTAAAAACAAGATTCCAGATTTCCAAATGGCGGTCGCAGTCACAATGGATGTCGCATTCGGGACGGCCACAGCCTGTGCTTTCGCCCTGATCATACAGAATTTCGGAGCAGGGGCCGCAGGGGCCGGTTTCTCCCATCATCCAGAAATTACTTTTTTCTCCCATGCGGACAATGCGGTCCTTGGGCACGTTCATTTTTTTATTCCAGATTTCAAAAGCCTCATTGTCATCTTTATAAATGGTGATCCACAGCTTTTCTTTGGGAAGTTTGACCACGTCACTTAAATATTCCCATGCCCAGGCGATGGCTTCTTCTTTAAAATAATCGCCGAAGGAAAAATTGCCGAGCATTTCAAAAAAGGTATGATGGCGGGTGGTAGCGCCGACATTTTCAAGATCGTTGTGCTTGCCGCCGGCTCGCACGCATTTCTGGCATGATGCCGCCCGTGTATAGCCTCTGTTTTCCAGGCCTAGAAACGAGTTTTTGAATTGCACCATGCCTGCGTTGGTGAAAAGAAGGGTGGGGTCATCTTTGGGAATGAGCGATGAACTTGCCACCAGCGTGTGCCCCTTACTCGCAAAATATTTTAAAAAGCTTTCCCTTATTTCATTTCCAGTCTTCGCCATTCCTGTTTTCCCCTACTGCCTTTCTCAGTTTATTTAAAATCAATCCCGTCGGGAAACCTCGTCCAATCAGGCTCTGAAATATTCTCTGCTTTTCTTTGATATCAAAAGCGGACGGCTTCTTTTTGGCCGCCTTTTTTCTGATTAAAACAGCAATCGCCTCTTCTTCCGACAATTCCTCACGCGCCTGTTCTATGGATAAATTAATTAATTCCGCCGCGATACCTTTATCCCGCAGGCTGGCGATTATCTTTTTGTTTCCCCAAAGTTTATTAACAACAAGATTGCGCGCCCATTGACCGGCAAAAGACGCGTCATTGAGATACTTTAAATCGTAAAGTTTTTCCAGTGTTTCTTTAATGACGACTGCGGGAAAATCCTTTTCCCGCAGTTTCTTTTCCAGTTCTTTTTCCGAATGCGGCCGCATGGACAAAAGGCGAAACGCCTTTTGCATCGCTCCCGCCAGATCTAAGACCTTCACATTACTCTTCCTGTTCTTTTGCCGCGATACCCAGCTTGGTGCGGACATCGTTTTCGATCAGCGCCATTACATCAGGATTTTCTTTAAGGAAAACCCTGGAATTATCCCGGCCCTGTCCTATGCGGTCGCCTTTATAAGAATACCACGCGCCGCTTTTTTCAATGATGCCGCTTCCCGCCGCCAGATCAAGCACGTCGCCTTCGCGTGAAATTCCTTCGCCGAAAATGATGTCAAACTCTGCCTCCCGGAAAGGAGGGGCCAGTTTGTTTTTAACCACTTTTACTTTAGTCCGGAAACCGATTACATCCTGACCGTTTTTGATGGAGGTCATCTTGCGGATATCGAGACGCTGGGATGAATAGAATTTCAGCGCGTTGCCGCCGGTGGTTGTTTCGGGATTGCCGAAGAAGACGCCGATTTTCATGCGTAATTGATTGATAAAAATTACTGTTGTTTTGGATTTGCTGATGCTGCCGGTGAGCTTGCGTAGCGCCTGCGACATAAGGCGCGCCTGCAAACCCATCTGTGCGTCGCCCATTTCGCCTTCGAGTTCCGCCTTGGGTACCAGCGCGGCAACCGAATCAACCACCAGAACATCAAGCGCGCCGCTGCGTACCAGCGTTTCCGCTATTTCAAGGGCCTGTTCCCCCGTATCCGGCTGGGAGATGAGCAGATCATCGGTATTAACGCCTATTTTTTTTGCATAGGTGACATCCAGAGCGTGTTCGGCGTCAATATAGGCCGCGATGCCGTTTTTCTTTTGTGCTTCGGCAACGATATGCAGAGCCAGCGTGGTTTTACCGCCGGATTCCGGCCCGTATATTTCTACGACTCTGCCTCGCGGAACGCCAAAAGTTCCCAACGCGATATCCAGACTGAGCGAGCCGGTGGAAATTGCCGGAACGTCAGCCACTGGTTCCGAACCGCCCAGTCTCATAATTGATCCCTTGCCAAACTGCCTTTCTATCTGCGTAATCGCCAAATCAACTGCCTTTGATCTATCCATATCAGCGCACATTTATCAATTACCTCCTCATTAGATGTAAATTGTTTGTTGTTTTTGAACAATCCTTATTAAATATCTTATTAACTTGAAAAAGAAAACATTTCCAGCTTTGTGTAAATCGCTCCCTGCCCAGAGAGATTGCTTTGAAATAAAATCAATTCCCTGCATACAAATTCTCCTGCTGTAAACGAGCTATGTTTCGTGAGGGCTTCGCTGATTCCGGCTAAACCATGCACGTCTTTGATCCGCGCCAGTGTCAGATGTGCCCGAAAAGGCCGGTCTTCCATGGGGAAACCGAGTTTTGCAAAATCGCCATCCATTTTTTTCTGAAGCACGGATAATCTTTCCACATCGCCCATAACATCAAACCAGAGCACACGCGGTCTGCGGATATCCGGGAAAACACCCAGTTTTTCAATTTTTAGATTCAAATATGCTTCCGAAGCTGTGTACTTTTGCACGGCGGCGCAAATATTTTTTACATCCTCCGTTGAAATCTCGCCGAAAAATTTCAATGTTAGGTGCTGACCGTGGGGCCTTGTCCAATTGATCCGGCTGCTGATTTCACGCTTTAATTTTTCCTGCAGGCCTGATATTTTCCGCAAAATATCTTCCGGTGGTTCAATAGCCAAAAAGGCACGGATATTTTTTTCAGAATCTGCCATGAACTAAACTTTTCCCTGTAAATAATTTTTCAACAAAAATAGCGCTGCCTCGGAGAAAACATCTTTATTTCTCTGGCGATCCCATCTGAAAGTATGATGGCGGCAAATTGTCCGGCTGGAATCACTTAAAGCCAAATAAACGGTGCCAACAGGTTTTTCATTACTTCCGCCGGTGGGACCCGCAATACCGGTAGAGGAAAGTCCTAAATCAGTGCCGGCTAATTTACGTACACCTTCGGCCATTAGCAGCGCAGTTGTCTCGCTTACAGCTCCGTGTTTTTCGATTACTTTTGCCGGCACTCCCAGCATACTGATTTTGGCCGCATTGCTGTAAGTCACTAAGCCCCGCTCGAGATAATCCGAACTGCCGGACACATCAGTGAGGCGATTTGTAATCAATCCGCCAGTACAGGATTCCGCTATCGCGATGGTTAGTTTTTTCTTCGTTAAAAGACCGGCAATAACTTCTTCCAGCGTTTTTTCTTCGAAGGCAAAAATATAATCATGCAGGCGGGCAGATACCTCATCCTGTGCTTTTTGCAGATTTTTTTGAGCTCCTTCCAGCGTTTTGTGGCGTGATATCAAAACGATATGGTTTTCAGGGAATACCGGGTAAAATCCGACACTCACGCCCAGAGAATCAAAGTCAATATCCTTCAGCCTGTCATCAACAGCGGCTTCGGAAAGTCCGAATGTTTTGATGGTTTGTTTGGAGGTATATTGTTCGTTTTGCGGAAAATACCTATACAAGATGGGTATGACTCCTAGTGTCAGCATCATTCTTGCTTCGGCGGGAACCCCGGGAATTACAAAAATCGGCTTTTCATTAATAAGCAGAGAAAAGCCCGGTGCGGTGCCTCTGGAGTTGGGGATTATTTCCGCTCCCTGCGGGAATATGGCCTGTTTGGCGTTATTTTCCACCCAGCGCAAATTGAATTTTGCGAATATATCTTTAATAAAATTTAAGACATTTTTATCTGTATATAAAGGAAGGCTGAAAGCCTCGGCGATTGCAGCGGTGGTAATATCGTCGGCGGTTGGTCCCAGTCCTCCTGTACAGATTATGGAATCTGTCAAAGACAGCAAATAATCCAGACGGTTTTTAATGGATGCGAAGTCGTCTCCCACGGATATTATTGTTTCTATTTGCCAGCCCTGTAGATTAATTTCGCGCGCAATAAACGAAGCGTTCGCATCAGTTATGCGCCCGTTCATTAATTCGTTACCTATTGTAAGGATACCAATCTTCATAGCACTCCTTCAGTATTATAAAATGTCCCCAGCAGTCGCCGGGTTTCACATGTGCGAAGTTTATCCGGCGTATGACGGATTTGTGCTACTCCTATGGCGCATTTTACAAAGCTGATCAATATATATTAAAATTTTAATAAATATTTTAACAACAACATCACCATGCCAGCGTAAATTCCGGCAACGACGTCATCGGCCACAATGCCCCATCCGCCGGGCAGTCCCTGCAGATTTTTGATGGGAAAAGGTTTTAAAATATCGAAAATTCTAAACAGAAAAAAACCTACGCAAATATTAATGATGTTTATTTCCGCCGGCAGCATAGTTATCTGGAAGCCGATAATTTCATCAATAACAATGCGCTGGTCATCTTTTTTCTGATAAATTTTTTCCGCCTGCCCAGCGATATAAACAGACAGTGCCAGTAAAGCAAACACGGCCGGCAAACGCATAATCAAGGGGAGGGGCAGAAAAAGCAGGCAAATCAAAACACCGACCAGTGTGCCAGCCGTTCCGGGGGCGAAAGGCGCCAATCCTGAGCCGAATCCTGTTGCCAGAAATGTTATCAGTTTTTCGTTCAAAATTCCTCCGAAACTAAAATAAAAAATATGGGAACATAAGTTGTACAAATAAAATTCCTTGACAATAGAACGATCGTTCTATATCATGTCTTCCATGAAAGTCAAGCGAACTTTACAGGATGTAGAAAAAAAAATCACCGTTTTTTTCCTTGATTGCGGACGAATGCCGACATATTCGGAAATTGCTGAAATTATTGGAGTACATTCCAAGAGTGTTGTTCATTTTTGGGTGGCCAAACTACTATCCGCCGGAATTTTGCAAAAAGATGCCAAGGGATTTTTATTCCTGACACGCAACCCACGGGCGTTAAAGCTTGCCGGAGAGGTTTGCGCCGGATTCCCTTTTCCTGCGGAAGAAGAGTTGAGGGATATTATTTCCTTTGACGAATATCTGATCAGGAATCCGGAAACATCATTTTTGCTTTCCGTTACCGGTGATTCCATGACTGACGCTGGGATTAGAGATAAAGATCTGGTTATTGTTGAAAAGAATAAGGAGCCCCAAAACGGCGATATAATTCTGGCTGATGTGGACGGCAACTGGACAATGAAGTATTTCCGCAGAAGAGGGAAAATGGTGACTCTCGAAGCGGCCAATTCCAAATATCCTCCGATCATACCGCGGACGGATTTGCGTATTGCCGGCGTGATCACCGCGGTTGTAAGGAAATACTATAAATAAGGCACTATATAAGGAAATCAAGTAATGCCAATTAGGACAAACATGGCTCAATTTCAGAGCCCTTTAATTTTAGCAGCTTCTGATGTCTTTTGGCGCGACAGTTCATCGTCTTACAAATGAAAATCTGGAGTGTCCGAAATAACTAGTGATAGCGCCTACTGTGATTAACAGTACCCGGAGATTTCGGGGGTCTATCTTCAGGAACCTCGAAAAAAAGGGAAGTAACACCAGACCGAGAATGTTTGTTACGGTGCATAGAATAAAATTTAAAAAACTCATGATGACGGCCTTTTCCCTGAGAGTAGATTTAAAGATGATATATTTGTGAAAGATAAACGCTCTGATCGTGGCTATAATAGGCAGCCTTCATATAGGCTAAATAAGTTATTCCCCTGCGGTCTCTGTCGCAGGGGAATAAACAACATTTTTGAAAAACGAACATGAAAAAAAACAAAAACACCTTCATCACTTATTAATTACCATTTATTTTAACTTCAACCAGATAGATATTTTTATCTCCAATAGCAAGATAATGGAGGCTATCAAATGAGTCAAAAATGACCATTTCTTCTCCAATTAAAACAATACGATCGTATTGTTTTTCCTCTTTTTCATCAACAACTACAAACTGTTTCTTGCCTGATTGAGCTGCATACGCCAAATGCTTACTGTCCGGACTGAAAACAAGAGAAGATCCGATACCGTCATATTGCTTTCCCTCTCGTCCATCAACTACTACAAATCGCTCATTTCCTGATTGGGCTCCATATGCCACACGCTTACTGTCCGGACTGAAAACAAGAGTGCTCTTCCCTATATCGTCATAAAGCTTTCCTTCTTTTCCATCAACGACTATAGACCACTTTTCCCCCGATTGCACCACATACGCCACACGCTTACTGTCCGGACTGAAAACAAGAGGAGACCCGAGAACATTATAATGCTTCCCCTCTTTTCCATCAATTACTATAAAACGCTTATTTCCTGATTGAGCCTCGTATAGGATACGCTTGCCATCCGGGCTAAAAATAATACTGCCTATCCCAAGATTATCATAATGTATTCCTTCTTTTCCATCAACGACTATAAGCAGCTTATTCCCTGATTGGGCCCAATATGCCACATGATTGCCGTCCGGACTGAAAATAATAGGCCCAATATGATCGTATTGTTTTTCCTCTTTTCCATCAAAGACCACAAACCACCTTTCCCCCGATTGAGCCCCATACGCCATATGATTGCTGTCCGGACTGAAAGTAATAATAGACCCAATACCATCGTATTGTTGTTCCTCTTTTCCATCAACGACTACAAAGCCCTTGTTTTTTATCTCGGCATCATAAGCTAATCGCTGGCTATCCGGACTGAAAGTAAGAATAGACCCAATCCTATCGTATTGTTTTTCCTCTTTTCCATTAACGACTACAAAGCGCTTGTTTTTTATCCCGGCAATATAAACGAATCGCTTGCTGTCCGGACTGAAAGTAGGAATAGACCCAATAAAATCATAATGCTTTTCTTCTTTGCCATCAATGACCACAAACTGCTCATTGCCTGATCGAGCCGCATATGCCAAATGCCTGCTGTCGGGGCTGAAAATAAAATTAGATCCAAAGCCATCGTATTGTTTTTCCTCTTTTCCATCAACGACTACAGCCCCCTTTTTTCCTACAAAAACAATATAAACGACTCGCTTGCTGTCGGGACTGAAAGTAAGAATAGACCCAATACCATCATAATGCTTTTCTTTTTTTCCATCAATGACTACAAACTGCTTATCTTCTTCCTGCTCCACATATGCCACATGCCTGCCATCAGGGCTTGCCACTAATAACAATGGAGCTAAATCAAAATTAGCAATTATATTTTCAGAACTGTCCCTGCTGGAAGATTTTTCCTCCGCAAAAGATACTATGCTATTAACAATAAAGAAAACTGCTATGAATAAGCACATAAATTTTTTAAACATCTAATAAACACCTCCCCACTAAAAAGTTGTTGGAAATAGACATTTGCCTGATAATTTAACACGAATTTTATAGAACCACATAAAACACCAAACTCCTGTCTGGTGATTAAGTGGCCGCCCAAAGGGCACAAGCATCTTTTCGCTTGTAATATTAAAGATGCCCCCAGCTCCTGCTGGGGGAGGTTTACTTTACCAATTTTTTTATAAAGAATATAGCGTAGTAAATTTTATTATTCAAGCTTTTCTTCTAGAGTAAAACAGGCATATAGTTTATCAAGGTTTTGTATTCAGTGGATTCTTTTTTAAAAAATCTTATAATTTTAAAAAATGCGGCACCACAGAATAAGTTGAATATGCTTGACTGTAGGTTATAAAAGCTCCTAATTATGGGGTGACAGAATAAGGAGATCATGAGGTCATTTCCTATCGGGGGTAGTAGAAATAGAGTAGAAAAAGAAACAATGCTCTTTGATTTTAGCAGCTTCTGATGTCTTTTGGTGCGACAGTTTATCGTTTTACAAATGAAAATCTGGAGTGCCCGAAATAACTGATGATCGCGACGACTGGGATTAACAGCGCGCCGGCGATTTTGGGGTCTAGCTTCAGAGCCTCGACAAAAAAGGGAAGTAACGCGAGGCTGAGAATATTTGTCACAGTATACATCGAATAAAATTTAAAAAACTCGATGATGACGGCCTTCCCCCTGACAGTTGATTTAAAGGTAATGTATTTGTGAAAGATAAACGCGCTGATCGTGGCTATAATATTCGCCACAACGGCAGCCGTCATGTAGGCTAAATAGCGTTTTTGAAAAACGAACGAGAACAGGTAATCAAGGCCAACATAGGCTAAATAACCGAAGATGGTGTTCCATACACCAATAAAGAAAAAACGTATTTTTATTTGATGCTTCTGCCACAGATGCTTCCATGATATTCTCAAAGATGTGCTCCCTTAAAACTAATCAAAATTAATGCGTTCCTTTTCGATAACCAGCGGCCGCTTGAGAACCTGTGTTTGAATAGAACCAATATACTCTCCAATAATTCCGATAAAAAATAACTGGACGGAAGAAAAGAAAAACAAACCGATGACCAGAGGAGCCATGCCGACAGAAAAACTTTTCCAGAAAATCAGCTTATAGATGAAATATCCTAATGCACCGAGCAAACTGAGAATTGCCAGGACAAATCCCGTCATGGTTGCCAGCCTCAAAGGTACTTTGGAGTGGTTCGTGATACCCAGCATGGCAAGGTCGTAAAGAGTATAGAAATTGTTTTTTGTGAATCCCCGTTTCCTAACAGGCTGATTATATAAAATAATCGCCCGCTCATAGCCGATTTCGCAAATGAGTCCCCGGAAGTACGGATAAGGATCATCGATATGCCGTAAAATTTCAATAACCTTTTGGTCATAAAGGCCGAAGCCGGTGAAGTTTTTTATAATATCGATTTCAGACAAAGTTCCTATGATTTTGTAATATAGCTTCCGTATGGCAAAAAAAATGGGTGATTCATCACTTGCCGCCTTAACACCAATAACAAGCTTATAGCCTTCTTCCCATTTCTTTATAAATTGAGGAATCATTTCCGGAGGATCCTGTAAATCGGCTACAATACCGATGACTGCATCGCCCTTGGCTTGTAAAATGGCATGATAAGGAGAACGGATATGGCCAAAGTTTCTTGTGTTTATTATTACTTTTACATTTCTGTCATGCTTTGCAATTCGTCGTAATATGTCAACTGTTCTGTCTTTGGAGGCATTATCGATAAAAATATGTTCATAGCGATAGTTATTTAATGACGACATGACCTTTTTAACACGCTCGTAAAGCTCTTGAACATTTTCCTCTTCGTTATAACAGCCGGTGACAATACTTATGCATTTCATATTCATAATGTGTAACCCGTCCTTAATAATTTAATATTTCAAACATCTCCGAAAGGGACATTAAAGAGAGTTATCAAGTCATTACAGAGATTAAGTTCAGTACGAATTATATTGGCTATTTCTTCTTGATAAACTCGCGTTGCTATTAAAATTGCTTCATCATGTCTCTTCAAGTCGACTGGTGCTATAATCGGAATACCATTTAAATCTTTTCCCTGATAGTGGGGATTGGAATCAACAAACGCGGTAATTTTTGCTTCTGACAGTCTGCTATTGGCTAACAGTCTGAGAGCGAGCGCCCCCGTGCCCCAGATAATTAAAGGCTTGTCGCTATCAACAATTTCATTTATTCTTTTATCAATGTGATCATCCATACGGCTTGATTTACTAATGTAAGAAACGAGACCCGGTTCCGTATCAGCATCTAAGACTAATCGATGATCAGACTTTATATCTGAATCTTTTCTGTAGACGCTATTAATTATAGGCACCTTTGTGTGGTAACTTGGTTCTACTAATATTTGCTCAAGGTGCATTGGAACAAAACCATACTTATGCATCAAATTCGTAAGAGATGTCGGTCCGAAGAAATTAATATGTTCTGTGCTGAATTCCTGAAATGGCGCATCTTCACCATATGCATACCGGGAAGCGTCCGGCACCGCGACATAGATTCCTCCCCCATGCGATAACATGTTGTTAAGTTTTATCATAACCGAGTCCATGTCGTGAATATGCTCAAGAACGCCCGCCAGAATCAAAAAGCCGATGGAATGTTTTGCAACTTTTATCTCCGATAATGTGCCAGCCAAAACCTGAATGCCATACAGTTGATAAGCAGATTTGGCACAAGTGGGCGAAGGATCAGCCCCCAAAATATTTATGAACCCACGTTTTTTAAGTAGTGACAATAGATGACCGTTCGCACATCCAATTTCGAGTATAGTCATTTTTTTATCTTGAAGATTTGTTTCGATAGTATTTGCTATTATCTCGAATTTTGCCAAATCATGTTCAGTTGGCTTTGAATCTCTGTTTTCATCCTCATATTTAGACATTTCTCTATAATAAACATCGAATACTTTTTGACCGGGAATATTATCGGCAAAACAAAACCCGCAATCTTTACAAACAACCACATCATAGCCCTTTAGAAGCCCACCATTTGAATAACTTGAAAATTTTTGTGAATAAAGAAGGCGGTTTTTATCGTATCCGCAAACCGGACAGATTCTTGAGCTCTTCCGATGTTTTACATGCACGTCAATTGTCATATGCTCTTGTTCAGCCTCTTTTGTGGAATCGCATAAAGAATTAAATCCCAGGCCTCTTCGTTATGTGGCCGCAAGAAAAAGCTGTATTGATCGCAAAATGATCGTACGACCATAGGAATTCTCCATAAATGGTTTTGTTGATGATAAACCGAAATAGCCAGAATAGGTTTGAATTTTGGGATAACTTGTTTTGCTCCCAGAAGGGCATCAAGTTCGGCGCCTTCAATGTCCATCTTAATATATGTCGGGCAACTGTCAGCCAATATTTCGTCCAATGGGGCGCAATTAATCTCGATGGTCCCCGATTCACTAATCGTAGCGGCGGCTGTCCCTGTGGCGTCAAAGTGTAATTTCCCCCGTCGATCAGTAGCAGCCAAGGGATAGATTGTAATTTTTTCATTGAGGGAAACTCCCATTGACGATATATCTTTCTCCAGATTCTTCAAATTTACAGGATCGGGTTCTAATGCAATATATCTTTTAAAATCATCCCCCCGTCGGCGAATAAAACTTTTCAGAGAATCACCATCGAATGCACCGCAATCCACAAAGACCTCATCCGAAGTAAATGAAAAAAGATCTTCAGGGAAATACTGTTCGTGTCCAACTGGAGAAGACAGCCCATCAAAATCAAGAAATAGTCGCCATCGTAATTGAGCCAAATATTCAAGTCTGGAAGCGTCATCAGACAAAAGTAAAAATACATCCATGATTTCCTTCGTCTCTTGGTAAATTTTATGAGGCAAATCTAGACAGTAGTAGGGCAAAAAGATATCCGGGTATTTCCAAAATAAATTAGCAAAGGAGACAACATTTATGCACCCTAAATCAGCAAGTTGATGCTTAGTGTTAGCCAGCCTATGTTTCCCGCCTGCCCTCCAAATAGTAACGATAAAAACAGCACAATGTCCGAATTTCTTGGCAGCGTCATGAGGAGAATAAACTGGAAGCCCGTCAATTGATTGATTCCATAATGATTGATTATTATCTGCGAATGCTAAGGGTTCAATTCCCACTCGACGTAGACCAGCAAGTGTCTTTTTACCTAAACCTCCAGCGCCAAAAAGAACAAATGAATTGGTAAAAGGTTCTGTTAGTTTATCAAAAGAAGACTTCTCTCGCTGTATAATTTCGTCATGCGTTTCTCGAAATAAATTTTTTATCTGTAATTGCTGAGATAATTTGGCAGTATTCATCTCTTTCTCATTATTGAATAAAAGATCCAATCAATTTCATATCGCACTGTTCTGTGCATTTAATTCCTTCAGTCAAATTAAAGTGATCTTCTCTGAATGTTTTATATGCTTCACCATTCCATATTTCATAAAGAGACTGTTTCCTTACATTGCCAAGAATAATTTCATTGTTAAAGTCTTCCATACACATTACAGCTTCACCATTCGACTTTATTGTCATCGACATCCATGGATGTTTACAAAATTCAGACCAATGTATAGAACACGTTCCATGATAATCTTGCCGATACCACTGCTGATCTTCACTTTTTAAATATATGTATACATCTTGACCTGCAAATTTCTTTTGTAATAGTTCAAAATCTTCTATCTGATCTACCCTGTTTAGATTCAGCATAGTTATTATAATCGTTGTCTTATATCCCTTCTTTTCTTTTATCTTGAGAAGATCCATGATTTTATTGTAACTATCGGAGAAATTTGACGCTTCACCACGAATATCCTTATGTCTCTTATCATCAACGCTTTCAATGGAATATTTAATATAATCAAGGCCATTTTCAAATATCTGAATGGTTTTTTTAATATCAATATTCGACGGATTACAACTGAAATAAGAAGGTATATTTCGCTCCGATAAAATTCTTATATATTCTGGCATATTCTTGTCTAAAAGAGGATCACCATATCCATGCAATTGCAATACCTTCGGTATTATATGTGTGAAAAAGTGATTCTCGCTTATATCGCCACTTTTTATCCCATATTTACTTTCTATAAATTTCTCCCATATTTCCCATATACCTTTGGGAAATGGCTCGATTTGATCGACTAAATTAATAAAAGTATCCTTATCCATAGTTTTAACTTTACGCGTCATCATAGTTGTACGGGGACACATTTTACATTTCATATTACATGCGTTGGTCGTTTCGATATTATATATTATTGGTTTTTTACTTCGATACCCTTCAAATTTATCCAATAAGCATTTTTTCTCAAAATGTTCACCATTATAGATTTGTTTTCGTATTTCATTGACCTTCATGAAAAAATCTATATCAAACATCTTTTATGCTTCACCTTTAGCATTGGTATCCAAATTCATTAATAAATCGCAAACTTCACGAACCGCACCTCTCCCACCTTTACTTTTCAATATCATATCAGCTTTCTGGCGAGCTAAAGGATGCGCATCGGCGGGAACAATTGAGAAACCAACCAAAGAAAAACAAGTAATGTCGTTTACATCATTACCGACATAAACCACACGACTTGAATCTATTTTGTGAGTAGTCATCCAGTTGTTTAAAATAATGGTCTTATCTTTTATTGCTTGGATGACCGGAATGCCGAGTTTTTTACATCGAGCAGAAACAGTTGCATTGGTTTCTGTGGATATGACCAGCATGTTAATCTTTTTCTGTCGACGTAATAACGATATTCCCATGCCATCGCTACGATTAACAATAACCTGCTCATGTCCTTGTTCATCTACTAGGGCACAATTATCAGTCATTACACCATCGAAGTCAAAAACAATCAGAGAAATCACTTTTGGCAGTGGACGCCTTTGGCACTTGCGTGATTCGTCAAGCAAACCAACAGAATCATGTTTTAAAATCAATTCTAATACACGTTCACCATCAAGAAAAGAACAGGATGGTTTTGCCTTGCCATAAACGACCTCCACAAAATGTTTCATTTCAGATAGAAACATATCATTCCGTTCAAAACCATCAGTGGCCGGTATCATTTCCCAGCATTTACATGAAGATTTATAAATACGTAAGATATTATCATCTTGATTCCACTTGATGGTACCTTCTGTTCCAACAATTTCAAAATAATGTGCAGGTGGTTGCTGATAGTAATTCATTTGTACACTGCCAATAGCGCCTTGTTCAAATCGGAGTCCAAATTCTCCGATATCTTCCACCAAGATGTCCAGATCACTGATCTTATTCGTTACTTTCCACAAAGTTTTAGCTTCACCAAGAAACCACATAAGATAATCAAGCGGGTGACAAAGTGTCCACGTCACGCCTCCGCCAAGTTCTGAACGAGCGCTATATCCTTGACGATAATCCTCCCATGGATGCCACTGAGGTAAATAATCGCCATAATGTGCCCGTGCTGATAATGGTCGGCCGATATTTCCTTCGTCCAACAAAATTTTTGTTTTATGAAAATGAGGATGAAAGCGAAATTGATATCCAATCAATACCTGACCGCATCCCTTTTGCAGGGCTGCTTTCAGATAATCTAATTTTTCAAAATTATGAGATATCGGTTTTTCAATAAGTAAGTGACAACCGGCTTCAGCTGCTGGTATTGCTACATCCATGTGATGCGAAGTAGGGTTGGAAATGATAACCGCATCTGGCCTATGTGCTAAGGCAGCGTGAATATTCGTTTCCACAGAAAATCCTTTCAGTTCATCATCCGGCAGTGTGCTTTTAAATGTTCGCAAAAGAACAATGTCTTTCTCGTTCAATTTTAATAGATTACGCAGATGACGACGTCCGATAGAACCAAGTCCGGCAATTAGAAATTTCAAGGCCAAACCTCCTTTGTCAAAGATCTAATCACAAATCCTCCTGTAGAGGAGGAATAATCATGTTGGCAAAGAATTCCTCTCTTTCCAGAAATGGCCAAAGATCTTCCAACGGCTTTGAAACCATCGAACCATTTTTATCTTGTACTGATGATAGAGAAGGTGCCCGAGGTTCATCGGGTCTCATTAATACATCACAGATTACCGGTCCCGGCATCTCGAGTACTCTTTTCACTTGTGTCCTTAAATCCGTTTGATCAACAATACGGCAAGCAGTTAAGCCATAAGCAGTGGCAACTTTTACAAGATCAGGTAGCGTCATTCCACTGTTTGCATCAGATCCCATTAGTTTTCCGAAATATCGATTTTGCATGGATCTGATAGATGCATATCCATTATTGTTCAACACAAAAAATTTAATCGGCAGATGAAGACGATGTAATGTTTCAAGTTCCTGAATGTTCAATTGAAATCCTCCGTCTCCATCAACACAAATAGTCCTTTTATTTCCTGAAGCCAGGCAAGCTCCAATAGCGGCAGGAAGACCAAAGCCCATGGCACCTAAAGCGGTTGTATTGAACACTCGTTGCCCTTTTTTTACTTTAAATGCCAACAGAAATATTTCAATCCCAAAACCAGAACTTCCAGGTACAATCAGATCACCTGACTGCAATTCTTCCGAAAGGATTTCTGTTAAGTAATAAATGCTTACATTATCATTGTTTTGCCGATATTCAGGCAGAACTACTGGATACAGCTGTTTCCACTGTTGACAGCGGTTATGCCATGTTGAAATATTTCTCCTTTTATAATTATCTATTCTTTCACAAAAACCATTTAGAAAACTTTTAACATCCATGCATAAGGGCAAATCAATATGGTTTTTTAATTTATCCAATTCGGAGGGATCTATATCAACCATGATCTTTTTTGCACCGCGGCCAAATTTTTCTGGAGCATAACCAGTCAGGGTAAAATCCAAACGTGTACCAAGTGTCAGAATCAAATCAGCATTCTGGAGAGCAAAATTAGCGCCTCTTGGTGCAATCGATCCCGGTCTCCCAACAAGAAGGGGATGATCATCCGGTAAAATATCCATAGCTGGCCAAGTTAGTAATACTGGAACATTCAACGCATCTATCAGTGTGTAGAAATAGTTTTGTGCTCCAGCTATACGTATTCCATTGCCCGCTAGAATAATCGGCCTTTTCGCATCATTAAAGAGGTTAATCACTCTCATTATTAGATCATTTAGCTGGATATCCTTTTCCGGAATAACTGCTGACTCTTCCTTGAAACCTTCCAATTCATTTGGATCAATATCAATAGCCTGTACATCAAGGGGTATGTCTATCCAAACCGGTCCCGGTCTACCAGTTTTTGCTAAACAAACCGCCTTTTCAAGATGATATCGGATAGAGGAAGGGTCGATAATTGTTACAGCATATTTTGTGACAGAACTAACAAGTGTAACGATATCTACCTCCTGCATCCCCATTTGTCTGACGCCCTTGTCTTTCATCAGATCTGACCTTTTAACCTGACCTGAAATAAAGAGACAAGGCGTTGAATCCTGCCAAGCTCCCACGACGCCAGTAATTGCATTTGTCCCGCCTGGTCCGGTTGTTACTAGAGCTATGCCCAACCCGGAAATTCTCGCATAAGCTTCCGCGGAAATCGCACAGGCTTGTTCGTGGAGATTACAAACATATTCAATGGTACTGCATTGCCCCAGTGAATTATCCAAGTGCATTGCCCCGCCACCTACAAGAGTAAAAACATGCCTGATGCCCAAACTGGAAATAAATTTAAAAACATAATCGGATAACTTTATTTTCATAATTAAGTCTGTTTCTCACCTATTTTTTGTCATAAATGCCACTTCCGCTATACTGATTTCATCTGAAAGAATTGCTAGTATAATGTCAGTTTTCAGAGCCAAGGGATACCGGTTACAAAAGCAAAACAAAACGTTTAAGTTCGTTTTCATTCTGGTCCCACCAGAATGTTCCATCAGTTAACACACCATCCAAATCCATTGCTACAACTTAACATATTAACTCAAAATAATTCATAAATTTAAATATTTCGAAGTCTTTTGATAATAGGCTCCTCGCTTGGCAAAATCCTTTTGTTAGCATCACCCATGGATTTTTCAACTAAGCGAATCTCACTTACTATTTTATATACGCCACTGGGTCCTAGAGATGCCGCTTGATCGGTGCCCCACATTGCCCTGTCAAGTGTGATATGACGTTCCACAATGCATGCGCCAAGTGACACAGCTGCAATAGTTGATGGCAACCCGGTTTCATGCCCTGAATATCCAACATGGACACCATATCTTTCTTTTAAATATGGTATTAAGCGTAAATTTAAGTCTGAGTAATCAGCGGGATAAGCACTACAACAATGAAGCAATATTAAATCTTTTTTCCCTAATACATCTATAGCATGGTCAAGTTGTTCTAAAGTTGACATTCCTGTTGATAGAATTATCGGTCTATCTTGTTTCCTGGTATATTTTAGTAGATTATCGTCTGTTAATTTTGCGGAAGGTATTTTAAAACAGGGGACATCGAATTTTTGGATAAAATCAACCGAGTCCGTATCCCATGCTGAAGCAAACCATGGAATGTTAAGTTCTTTGCAAAATCTGTCAATTTCTTTGTACTCGTCAATTTCCAACTCAACTTTTTTTCGATAATCAAAATAAGTGATATTTCCCCATGGAGTTTCACGAATAAGATCACGTTGACTTAATGGTACGCATATTTCAGGATTACGTTTTTGAAACTTTACAGCATTGCATCCTGCGCTTACAGCGAGCGTAATTAATTTTTTGGCGATATCAATATCACCATTATGATTGATACCGATTTCGGCAATAATGTAGCAAGGTCTTCCATCACCTATCTTTTTATTTCCAATCATTACATCGGCCATGTTAATGCTCCTTCCTTGAATTTATATCCCTATGCCATTGCATAGTTCTTTTGACAGCTATTGGAAGAGATATCCTTTGTTGTAAATTGAGTTCGGATCGCGCTCTTAAGGTATCCGGTACATAGTAATCCGGGGCGACTTCCTGAGAAGGTTTTTTTAAAATAGAAACCGGCAAAGATAAAACTGATTCATTGGCAAATTCTTTGGCGACTGCGCTAATCGTTATTGGTAATTCAGATCCCACGTTGTATGGCCTGCAACTTTTTCCTTTGAATAGTACCGTCCATAACCAAATAGCAAGATCGGCCATATAAAGATAGGAGCGCACCGCCTTTCCATCGCCTTTAATGATAATGCTGTCGTGAGATAATGCATCGAGAATAAAATCACCGACTGCAAAGCGCCCATTGAGTGGGAGGTATGGACCAATAAACGAAAAACATCGGGCAATCTTCGATTCAAAATCATTTCCTTCTGCATAGATTACAGACAAAGTTTCCATCATTTGCCTGACGTGATGATAGGCGCTTGTGCTAATCGTCGGGTCCATCGAATCGGAAAAATCTTCAGGGATATTCTTTAAATGGGACGGCGCTTTGCCATAGACGGCACCGGTGCTTACCAGAAGCATCTTCTTAACCTTTGCCTGTACGCAAAAATCGAGAATTCGCATTGTCCCGTTTAGCATTTCATTGACCATGGAAAGATTGTTTACTTTTTCATCTGCACGTTGCTGATAAACGCTACAGTGAATCAAATATGAAAACGAACCTTCAGGGTAAACAAAATCCTTAATATCACCCTTTAAGAAATTAATGGCCTCATGATGATACAGGTGCGGCGCTGTTTTTTCAAATGCCGCAGGATTTCTGGACAGAACAAAGACGGAAGCATTCAGATCCAGTATATCATTGGCCCAGGCAAAGCTTTCCAGAAGCCAGCAACCGAAAAAGCCGGTGCCACCTGTAATAAAAACTTTTTTACCCCTTAATCCTTCCCATAATCCTGCTGTATGGGCAAGAACGTGATCCAAGTCTTCTTTCAAAGGGTTATTATAAATGTTTTGTTTTGCTCTCAAGGTTTAGAAATTTCCAGTCTTAAATCTCTATGTGGAGATATTTTTCTCAAAAATTTTATAATCCTTATCGCTTTATTGAATAATCAACATTTATAAAATATGTAAATTGATTAGAGTTATTATTTACACAATTTTGTTTAAAAAGCAATGGTAAGTCATGATTTGTTTTTACATAGAGAAGGCTTAAATTAACACATTCTATCCGGGCTTTTGCCGTTTATCGGATCTCAGATATTTATTTTTTATCGTTCCTTTTGCGTTTGATAAAATTTGTAGTTTTTATAATATTCGTGTATGTAATATACATGCTCAAATTTTTTAAAGTCCGTTTTCAATTTAAAGAAAATAATAAACTTTAAGGTAAGGAAATTTTATGAAAGTAGTCATTCTGGCAGGCGGTATGGGAGTGAGAATGAGAGAGGAAACCGAGTACCGGCCTAAGCCGATGGTGCTTGTAGGCAGACATCCCATTCTCTGGCACATCATGAAATCATACATGTATTACGGGTATAATGATTTTATTATCTGCCTTGGATATAAAGGCGAAATGATCAAAGAATACTTCCTGAATTATGAAGCTTTCAATAACGATCTTACGATTACTTTCGGTAAAAGAAGTTCAACGCTCATACATAAAAGAAGCTCTTTTGATGAGTTTAAAGTTACTCTTGCCGACACGGGACCGGAAACAATGACCGGCGGCCGCTTATTGGAAGTGGAAAAATTTATAGACTCGGATGATTTTATGCTCACATACGGCGACGGAGTTTCCAATATAGACATAAGAAAACTCTATGAGTTCCATAAAAAGCATAAAAAGACAGGAACGGTAACGGGAGTACACCCCGATTCCCGTTTTGGTGAACTGTATATAAAAGAAGACATCGTTGAAAAGTTTTCGGAAAAACAGCAGGTAAAGGATGGATTCATCAACGGCGGATTTTTTGTCTTCAAAAAGTCATTCTTTAAATATTTAAAAGAACACGGCGATTGTTTTCTGGAACAGGAGCCCATGAGGGACCTTACCAGAGATAAGACTTTGAAGGTTTTTAAGCACGAAGGCTTTTGGCAATGCATGGATACCGTGAAAGACGCTAAATATCTTAACGATCTCTGGGAAAAAGGCAAGGCGTCCTGGAAGGTCTGGGAATAATGAGAAATGTTTCCAACAAATTTTGGAAAGGGAAACAAGTTTTTATAACCGGCCACACTGGCTTTAAAGGCTCCTGGCTTTCCTTCTGGCTTCAGGAAATGGGCGCCAGTATTACAGGCTACGCTCTCGATCCTCCAACAAATCCCAGTTTATTTAAACTTTTAAATTTACAATCAAAGATTAAGTCAATACATGGTGATGTGAGGGATTTAAATACCATAAAAAAACACATCACAGATATTGAAATTGTATTTCATCTGGCCGCGCAGCCCCTGGTTCGCGAATCCTATAAAAACCCTATTGAGACCTATACTACAAATGTTATTGGAATTCTCAATTTGCTTGAGGCTTTCAGGGGTCATGAAACTTTAAAAGCCATTGTAAATATCACGACCGATAAGTGCTATGAAAACAGGGAAAGGCCGAAAGCCGCTTACAGAGAAAATGAACCAATGGGCGGTTTTGATCCTTACTCCAATTCCAAGGCTTGTTCCGAACTTATTACGGATTCATACAGGAAATCATTTTATAACTCAGGAACAAAAATCGGAATAGCGACGGCAAGAGCTGGGAATGTTATAGGCGGCGGTGATTTCGCTCTTGACCGGCTTATTCCGGATTGCATTCGTGGAATTATGAATAAAGAAAAAATAATTGTCAGGAATCCGGAATCAACCAGACCCTGGCAGCATGTGCTGGAGCCTCTTTCCGGATACTTAATGCTTGCGGAATCTTTATGCAAATCACCAAAGGAATTTTCAGAGGGTTGGAACTTCGGACCGAACGAAAAAGACGCAAAGACTGTTCGTAATATCATAGATACCTTCTGTAAATTCTGGGGGAATGATGTCGGATATGAAATTAAAAAAGACCCCAATGCCCTGCATGAAGCTAATTATCTGAAACTTGATTCGTCTAAAGCTCTGAAGAAGCTTTTATGGAAACCCAGATGGAATAGTGAAACTGCGGTTAAAAAAGTAGTTGAATGGTACAAGGTGTATCTGGAAAAAGGCAATTTAGGTGAAATTTCATCAAAACAGATTGAAGAATATCATGGATAAAAAAGAAATCTTAACTCTTGTAAAAAAATATTACGAAGAAAATTTAAATTCCAGAGATAAGAGCAAGAGTTTTAAAAAAGGGCAGGCAATATCCTACGCGGGAAGAGTCTATGATGAAAAAGAATTAATTAACCTTGTGGACGCCTCTTTGGATTTCTGGCTTACCACCGGAAGATTTGCCGATGAATTTGAAAAAAAATTCGCCTCCTTTTTAAAAGTAAAACATGCCTGTCTCGTCAATTCAGGTTCTTCCGCGAATCTTCTCGCCTTCATGGCACTCACCAGTGATAAATTAAAAGACAAAAAAATCAAAAGAGGCGATGAAGTTATCACGGTGGCAGCCGGTTTTCCAACCACTGTAACGCCAATTCTGCAATATGGAGCGGTTCCTGTTTTTGTTGATGTCACAATCCCCGAATATAATGTGGATGTAAATTTGCTGGATAAAGCCCTCAGCAAAAAGACAAAGGCGGTGATGCTGGCCCATACGCTGGGCAACCCTTTCGATGTTGAAAAAGTTAAAAAGTTTTGCGATGAAAACAAGCTCTGGTTCATAGAGGACAACTGCGATTCGCTCGGATCGAAATATAAATACAGGAATGAGTGGAAATACACAGGAACATTCGGACATATCGGGACATCCAGTTTCTATCCGCCTCATCATATGACTATGGGTGAGGGCGGAGCGGTTTATACCAACGACTCTGCATTATCGAGGATTATACTCTCGCTTCGGGATTGGGGAAGGGATTGTTACTGTCCATCCGGGAAAGATAATACTTGCCGCAGAAGATTCACGCAAAAATTTGGCGAACTGCCTGCCGGTTATGATCATAAATATGTTTATTCACATTTCGGGTACAATCTAAAAGTCACGGATATGCAGGCAGCGATTGGTTGCGCACAACTGGAGAAACTTCCTGAGTTTATCGAAAAACGAAAAAACAACTGGAGTCTTTTAAAAGCAAAATTATGTCATCTCAGCGATAAATACATTCTTCCTGAACCTTCGAAAAACTCCGACCCAAGCTGGTTCGGTTTTCTCTTAACGGTAAAAGTGGGTATTAAAAGAAGTGAAGTCGTAAATCGTCTCGAAGAAAATGGTGTGCAGACAAGGATGCTTTTTGCCGGAAACATCATAAAACATCCATGTTTTAATGAAATGAGAAAAGAAAAAACCGGATTCAGGATTGCGGGAAACCTCAAAAATACAAATAGAATCGTTGAAGATACTTTCTGGATAGGAGTCTATCCGGGGCTCACAGAGGATATGATTTCTTACATGGCGGAACTGCTGGAATAATCTAATCCGTTGTCATCCCATTCACGGAAACTGTGTCGTAATACTAAAGACTGTTATTCCGAATCCGCCAGAGGCGGATGAGAAAATCGCAGTACGGGTAAAGACCTGTTAAACAGGCAAACCTAAAGGTTCGGACTACATTGTTTTAAAAGCATGAAAGCGGTGCCGTCTAAGAACAATCGGTTAGAAGGCGGCAAATACTGAAATCTGATGAGTTACGATATTATATAATAATTCATTGTAGGAGGAAGGTTTTTACGCTACGCCAGCCGGAAAAAATCACTATTAAAAATCTGCATGTTTCAATGAGTTATCCTTAATTTTTTTAAAAAAAGATTATCCTTTCTACCAGGTTGAAAAAGGTTTATGTTGAAAATCAACGGCAGATTCTGTTAAGTTTAGCACCTTTTAACGAGTTGCATATTCCTAATTCACACGCTTTTTGTAAATCACGGCAACCCAGTTCTTTGTTGCCCAGCCGTAAATAAATAACCCCCCGATTGATGTATGTATTGGCATTGGTGAATGGATTGGCATTAAGGAGGAGTGCCTTATTGAAATCATCGATAGCTTGCTGATACTCGCCAAGACTGGCATAAACAACTCCACGGTTACTGTATGCAGCTGCATAACGCGGCGATATGTGGATGGCCTCGTTATAATGATCAATGGCATCCGTCATTTCCCCTTTTTCATACAAGGCAATGGCTAAACCGTTGTGAGCCATTTCATTATCCTTCGTCACCTGTAAGGCATGATTAAAAAGCTCCATACTGTTTTTCCAGTAGCAGCATTGCTCCCAGGTTAAAACTGCCATGATGATAAGAAAGGCTGTTGCCGCCGGGAATAAAATCTTTTTGCGTATGTCTTCGTGTGGGAACAAAAGCGGTACGCCCCAGGCCAGCATAACAGCAATGCCGATAGAGGGCAGATAATGGTAGCGGTCGGCCATCGAGTATGGTGTTGTTAACGAGATCTGAATAATCCCTATGATCGGCAGAAGGGTTATAATATACCACAGCCATCCAACAAGCAGATAAGGCAAACGTTTTGCTGCTCCAATGACGTCAGCACTGATAACTATAATCAGAATGGTGGTTCCCAAGACCTGCCAGAGTGGAAGTTGGTCGGAAAAAGGATAAAAAATAGCCAGATCATGCGGCCAGAATGTTTTTGCTAGATAAGTCACGAAAGCAACAAGTGCGTTGGCAAGCCGGTCGCCCATGGAAAAACATTTTAACGATGTTTTCTGTTCATTCGGATTATAAAGCGTGATGATAACAAGGACTGTCGACAATATAAAAAAAGGTATTTTTTCCCATAGTTGCCATAACGGAATTATTCCCGCAATTCTGGTTTCCGGTAATTTTCGGTTATTCACTGGAGATATATTTTTCTTCAGTGCTTCTTTTTGGGCTTTAGTTTTCTTTTTTTCTTTATTTGTGGAAACGGGCATAACGTCCATCATGTTAGCTGTTATTTTCCGCGACTGAAGACGTCCCAGCGGCCAGTAATCCAGAAGAATCATGACCACGGGCAGAGTGACAACCATGGGCTTGCTCATAAGCGCACAGCCAAAGCTAAAAAGGACAAACAGATATCTTTTTATAACCGGTTTTTCCGTGTAATAGACATAAAGGCATAAAGTCAACATCCAGAAAAAAGCGCTCAGAACATCTTTGCGCTCAGAAATCCAAGCGACCGATTCCACATGCAGCGGATGAAGAGCGAAAAGCGCCGCAACAAAGGCGCTTTTCCAGATTGCCCCCGTCATGCGGTTAAAAAGCCAGAACAGCAATAGAACGCTCATAATATGCAGGATAAGGTTGGTCAGATGATAACCGCCGGAATTCAGGCCATGAAGCTGATAATCGAAAATGAAAGACAGCCATATCAAAGGGTTCCATAAGTCGGCATATTTTGTATTGAACGCCCAACGAAACCCGTCCAGTGTGATTCCGGACTGAATACGACTGTTTTCTGTGACATAAGCTCGATCATCGAAATTGACGAAGCTATAATGATTCACCTGCCAGTAAACAGCAAGCGTAACAACAGTTAAAGCGATATAAACGATCAGTTTTTGTTTCCGGGATCTGATATTTAGTTTATTTAACATGGCCGGTTTCATTTCCTTAGTTTTATAATAATTATCATTACAGCAATTGATTCTTGAATTCGATAGCGAGCAAACACCTTGGCTTGCTGCGGAGAGCTTCAATTAGCTGTCAGTGCTTTTTACTTTTAAATTTCCAAAGACAGCCGCAACGCTCGAAAATCAAGTGTTAGCAATCATGACAAACCTGACTCAATGGCAGAGCCCCTTAGCTTTAGCAGCTTCCAATATTTTACAATTTCCTAATTCACAGGCCTTTTTTGCGTCATTACAGCCGGAGATGATGTTACCTTGATTAAAATAAACAAATCCCCTGTTGAAATAAGTATCGGCATCATCCGATTTCAGGCGAATGGCATTATTGAAGTCTTCGATGGCCATTTGATACTGACCAAATTTAGTGTAAATAATCCCTCTGTTGTTGTAGGCATCTGCATCATTCGGTTTTAGGCGAATGGCTTTGTTGTAGTCCTCGATGGCCATTTGATACTGGCCAAATTTAGTGTAAATAGCCCCTCTGCTGTTGTAAGCATTGGCATAATCTTCTTTCAGGCGAATGGCATTATTGAAGTCTTCGATGGCCATTTGATACTGGCCAAATTTATCGTAAGCAATTCCCCTGTTGTAGTAGTAGGTATGGGCATCTTTCGGTTTCAGGTGAATGGCTTTACTGAAGTCATT
The DNA here is from genome assembly GCA_963811325.1 of uncultured delta proteobacterium. Taxonomy (GTDB): domain Bacteria; phylum Desulfobacterota; class Syntrophia; order Syntrophales; family Smithellaceae; genus Smithella. Next base: position 2,229,230 of record CAWEQT010000001.1, on the reverse strand, counting down.
TATGGCCATTTGGTACTGGCCGAGTTTAGTGTAAGCAATCCCTCTGTCGTAATAGGCCTCTGCATATTCCGGTGTCAGGCGGATGGCCTTGTTATAATGATCAATAGCTTCTTCGATTCTGCCTTTTTTAACCAGAGCGGAAGCAAAACCGTTATGCGCCACAGAGTTATCCTTTGTTACCTGCAAAGCATGTTTAAAAAGATCAATACTGTTTCTCCAGTTACCGCATTGCTGCCAGGTTAAAACTGCCAGAATGGCAATAACGGCCATTCCCGCCGGGAATAAAATCTTTTTACGTGTGTCTTCACGTTTAAACAAGAGCGGAATGCCCCAGGCCAGCATAATGGCAATGCCGACAGAGGGCAGATAAGTATAACGGTCAGCCATTGCCTGTGCTCCTGCCTGCATCAATCCGCTAACAGGAAACAGAGTCCCTAAATACCAAAACCAGCCCACAAACAAAAAAGGCAGTTTCTTCATGTAATAAATAACAACAACAGTCATTATCAATAAAACAAAAGCAGCACCTGCAACTTGCCACAATTGAAAGGAATAAGGATAGAAACAAGCCAGATCAACCGGCCGGAAAGTTTTACCAAGATAAGAAACGTAAGATACGATTGTATTCATCATACGAGTGGAAAAAGAAAGTTGTTGCAGTGGAATCATATAATTATCGGCTCGTAATTGCCCAATAAGCATAATACCCAAAAGCATTGATAAAAGAAAAAAGGGTGCCTTTTCCCATAGGAGATTAGCGATCACTGGAGAGCGGCCTTTTGCGGACGCATCTGTCTTTTTCTCCATGGCTGGAATATTCACCGGAGTAAACGGTTTTGGCCAACGCTTAAGCGGCCAATAATCAAGCAAAAGCAGGACACAGGGCAGGGTAACCAGCGTGGGTTTGGACATCAGGCTCAAAGTAAACAATATTAAACAAATGAAATATTTAGATATACGGCGCTTTTCCACATACTGAGCATAGACATAGAGCGTTGCCATACCGAAAAACATGCTCAAAACATCTTTATACTCGGCGGCCCAGGCGACAGATTCGACCCGCAACGGATGCAAAGCAAAAAGAGCCGCCGCAAAGGCGGAAGGCCAAAGACGTTTCGTTGCTTTGTTCAGAAAGAGGAATAAAAAGAGCACTGCGCCAATATGCAAAAGCAGGCTGACCAGATGATAAAAGGAAGCATTCGCTCCGAACAGGCGCCACTCCAGCATGATGGAAAGCCAGGTCAGGGGATGCCAATACTCAAGGCTTGAATTGGTAAAGGCCCATTTAATGCTCTCCGCATTAAGGCCTGTTTGAATATAATGATTTCCAGTAATTAACCTGTCATCATCATAATTAACAAAATCATTGCCTAAGATCCGGCCATATGCCGCCAAAGAAGCAATAACTAATAAAACTATGATCAAATAGGTGTATTTTTTATTCATTCCCTGAAATGATCCCCATAGAGGGTTGTTTAAAACCTCATAATAATGTGAGCAACTCTGTGGTTCCTTATATACATTTGACGGTAAAATCAATCCCCAAATTTGTCGGCCTGAAAGCCGCCGCCGGCAGTAGTTAACGCCTTTTTTTCTCCCGCGTCAGCTTAGTGCCGAAAAATCTATTTAACAAACAATCCAATATTAGAAGCAGGAAGCGCGCTAAATAAAATTACCGCTACTCTATGCAAAACGAACGAGAAAGATTTTACGGATGCCTCCATGGCTGGCATCTTGTGGGAAAAAATAATTGACATACAAACGGAACTACCTTATATCTCAAATATAAAGTTGTAATGTCTTATTAAAAAAACATGTCCAATGTTATCATATTGAATATGTTTTTAATACAGGTTACACCAGCCACTGAAAGTGTAAACTTAAATTAATCTGAAGTGATATTGGAATGGTAACATAGAAACGGGTGTAATAGATGGATCTGTATAGAATTTTCGGCGCCGGGGGCTTTAGCCGGGATTTTTATTGGTGGTTGCTGACCTTGGATAAAGGGATGAAGATCAATTCGTATACTAACTGTTGCTCGGCAAGTTAAGAGTATCCATGAACAATCCATTTAATCCAGGCTATTACAACGAAGAAGAGCTTTCAGAATTTGGCTTTAAGTCTATTGGAACAAATGTTCAAATTGCCAAACACTGTACCATTATCGGCCTTTCAAACATATCAATCGGTAGTAATGTTCGTATTGATGGCTACTGTTCGATTAACGCAGCCGGAAATGGATGGTTGGATATTGGCTCATTTATCCATATCGGGAGTTGGTGTTACCTTTCTGCTGGGAGCGGTATTTCCATGGAAGATTTCAGTGGTCTTTCACAAGGAGTGCGGATATATAGCCGAACGGACGATTACTCAGGACATTATCTAACTAATCCGACTGTCCCTGAAAAATATACCGGCATCATACACGGGACGGTCACCTTGAAAAGGCATGTCATTATAGGCTCCGGGACCGTAATCCTGCCAAAGGTCACCATAGGAGAAGGTTCTTCTGTCGGTGCTCTTTCTCTTGTGACTAAGAGCCTTGATCCTTGGGGAATCTTTTTAGGTTGTCCCGCTAAGCGCCTAAAGGATAGATCACAGCAACTCTTAGATCTGGAATCTGAACTAACTAAAGAAATTGTCCAACAAGGCGATCGAAGGGATGTTCGATAAAGCTTCATGCCTGCTGGCTTTGGGTTATGCGGCTTTAAATGATCTTAGATAAATGAAGGAAGAACCTATCACCAGAATGAACGGTAAAAAACAAAAGATATCGGACCTTGGTATATTTGGTGGGAAGCCAGCCTTTTCTGAAAAAATCCATGTTGGCCGCCCGAATATCATAAACAGAAAAGGTTTTCTTGATCGTGTGAACACGATTCTCGACAACCAATGGTTAACCAACAATGGTCCCTTCGTTCAGGAATTCGAGAAACGAATCTCCGACCTTATCGGCGTGAAACACTGCATTGCCATGTGTAACGGCACTATAGCCCTCGAAATCGCCATTCGTGCCCTTGAAATGACCGGTGAAGTAATCATCCCCTCGGCGACTTTCATCGCAACGGCACACGCCCTGCAGTGGCAGGCCATTACCCCTGTCTTCTGCGATATTGATGAAAAGACACATACGATTGACCCAAAGCAGATAGAACAGATGATAACTCCCCGGACAACGGGAATAATCGGTGTCCACCTTTGGGGGCGGCCATGCGACACAGAAGCCATTCAGGAGATCGCACAGAGACATCATTTGAAGGTCATCTACGATGCCGCCCATGCTTTCGCTGCCAGCCGCAGCGGGAAAATGGTCGGCAATTTCGGCGATGCGGAGATTTTCAGTTTCCACGCGACAAAATTCATCAATACGTTCGAAGGAGGGGCTGTCGTCACCAATAACGATGCCCTTGCCGATAGAATACGTCTCATGAAGAACTTCGGCTTCAAGGGATACGACAATGTCATTTATATTGGCACAAACGGAAAAATGAACGAATTATCCGCAGCGATGGGCCTGTCGTCTCTAGATAAGCTCGAAGAGATTATCTCCTTAAATCGAGACCATTATATACAATATAGAGACAATCTCAAATCCATTCCCGGCATAACCTGTATCGCATACAATGAAGATAATCATCCCAACTATCAGTACATAATCCTCGAACTGAATGAGCAGCAACTGCTGTTGTCGCGGGATCAGATCGTCAGAATTCTTCACGGAGAAAATATTTTGGCGCGACGCTATTTCTATCCCGGCTGCCACCGGATGGAGCCCTACAGTTCATTTTTCACTCATGCCGGATTGCTACTTTCTAATACGGATAATGTCCTGTCCAGGGTCATCGTTCTTCCCACGGGTACAGCCGTAACCCATGACGATATCGATGACATATGCGAATTAATGCGCTACATGGTAAGTCACAGGAGAAAAATCAGGGAGATGCTGTCAGATGAATGAAAATCAGGTGGACTTCTCAATTGTCATACCAGTCTATTTTAATGAGGGAAGTCTCAAATTGATCTATCAGGCCATCGATGAAAAGGTGATTAAAAAGAATCAGGACAAATCCTGCGAGATCATCTTTGTGGATGACGGGTCTGGTGACGGGTCCTTTCAGGAATTGATGGAAATCAGAACAGCACATCCCCTGATGGTGAAGGTCATCAAGTTCGTGCGCAATTTTGGCCAACTCCAGGCGATGATGGCAGGTTACAAGCTTGCCAGAGGGAAATGCGTCATCTCCATATCGGCTGATCTTCAAGATCCACCGGAGTTGATTAACGAAATGCTTAATTATCATTTCAGCGAAGATTACAACATAGTCGTGTGTAGCCGCGACTCACGGGATGAATCCCTTTTCAGGCGGGGAACATCCGAGTTTTTCTATTATCTAATGAAGCGATTAAGCTTCTCTAACATGCCGTCAAAGGGATTTGATTACGTACTCCTGAGTGACATGGTAAAGAATATTATTCTGGACAATCAGGAGACAAATGCCTTTTTCCAGGGGCAGATTCTCTGGACCGGGTTCGATATTAAATTCATTCCCTATAGGCGGCAGAGCCGTTCCGTCGGAATATCCAGGTGGACTTTCAGCAAAAAGACCAAATATCTGATCGACGGTATACTGAGCTATTCTTACTTTCCTTTGCGGGTCATGTCGATTACGGGGCTTGTTGTCGCAATGCTCGGTTTTGCATATGCCCTGGTCATTTTTATAGATAAACTATTTGGAGGAATACCCGCTAAAGGATGGGCGCCTTTGATGATCATGATCCTCATCCTGTCAGGAATCCAAATGCTCATGCTGGGAATCATCGGCGAGTATTTATGGCGGGCCCTCGACCAGGTTCGTAACAGGCAACCCTACATTATTGAAAAGATATTCGATTGAAAATAAAGAAGCAATCAATAAAGTGAAATCGAATTATGGAAAATACGAACACAATAATGCGCTTATGAGTAAGAAAGAAAAAGACGGAAATAAAAATACCGTTACGCCAAATGATACTATTAATACCGCAATCAATCGTACCTCAAAAATATCTTCTTTTTTTACCTTTTCGGAAAAACTGGCATCTTCAGGATACCTGAGATGGTTGATGATAGCGCTTCTGCCGGCTCTTATTCTGCTGAGATATCCGGTGGACGGAACGGATTATGATTTATGGTGGCAAATGGCGCTGGGCAAATATTATATTGCTCATCACACCCTGATTATGGATCACTCGATTTTTTCCTGGACACCCACAGACCCGACCTGGATTTATAATACTTGTCTGGGAAGTATAGCTGTTTATCTGTTTTACAATTTCATGGGCGGGTTTGGCTTGTGGCTTTTTCAATGGCTTATATTTCTGGGAGTTTTTCTTTCTTTTTATCTTTTTCTTCGTCTGGTTCGTCTGCGGCTGGATGTAACCGGCGTAACTCTTATTGCCGCCATTGGTATTGCCTGCTCCCCTACCTGCCTTTTCTATAAGCCGGAATTGTTTTCCACTCTCCTTTTTAGCTGGACGGTATTTATCTTTTTTTACGTCAAAATAACCCACCGGAAGTTTCTTTTTTATCTTTATCCCTTGATATTTGCTTTTTGGGTTAATCTGCATGGCGCTTTCGTTGTAGGTTTGATTTTTCTTGCTCTCGCTTTTATCGGAGAGTTTTTAAACAGAATTTTCTTTTCCCGGGAATCATTTACTACTAACGAACTGTTTCATTTTGGAGTTGCGTGCGTTTTATCCGGGGCCGTCACCTTATTAAATCCTTATGGCATAGATTATCTGTTGAACACTTATAATACGCTTACTTCCGAGGCCTACATGGGACCGCAAAACAAGTATAATCTTGCCTACATGGCCTTATGGCCACATTTAAAGGATACTACTATTTCATTTTTCAATTCTGGTCTCACCGCATGGATAATAACCTTGATGATTTTTACTGTATTTATCCTTTCTGTTTATGAATTAATCAAGAAGAGGTCATGCGATTTTGCTTTGCTGATAACCAGTTTTGCCTTATACTGGAAAGGTATGGAGACAGGCCGGGCAAGTTACTTTTTCCCCATTGCCTTTTTCTTCGTCTTTTTCTATCTGCTGATTCACCGGCTGAAACTGAAGAGTGTTCCCGGCAGAGTAACTATCTTTTCTCTGCTGGTTTTTCTTTTCTTTTCTATCAGTGTTTCCTATTTTACCATAAGATATGGCGCGGATAACAAGTGGTTCGGCGCCGGACTCGATAGTTTCGAGCCGGTGAAAGAAGTGGCTTTCCTGAAAAAGTATCATTTAGAAGGGCCGATATTCAACGACTATATCATCGGCGGCTATCTGATATGGGCTCTTTATCCTGATTACAAGGTCTTCATTGATCCCCGCTTCGGCCCCTACAATAAACAGTTTTTCCGAGACTATGTGGAATTTACCACGAGGCTTTCGACCAGCGAGGAAATACACAATTTTATGAAGAAATATCCTTTCAAAGTAGCGATAATACGTTATAGAGAGCTCACTTTAATTTTTGAGTTGTTAAGAGTCGGAGACGAATGGCGTCTTTTGTACTTTGAAAAGAATGCAGCTATCCTGATACACAAATCGCTCCTTCCCTCTATCTGGTCGCAAATGGGTAACATTAACCTCAGCCCTATGCGCTTTAGCGGAGAAAAAAATCCGGAAATTCTGTTTAATGTTTTTAAATTTTATGTTCAATTGGACCCGAAAGCAGGCCGGTACATCTATGATATCTATAAAAAGAATGTCAGCGATTTTTACAAGCTGAAGCCGGACGTTTTACAATGGATGGACATTAACATCCGACATAAAGAACAAGGACTTCAGAACAAGGCCAACTTACTATCGTTGTGAATATTATACGGGAATTTACCGATAATATCATAATCAATAAAGACAGATCGAATTATGAAAAATACTGACACAATAATGCGCGGTATTAACAGGCAATCTGTAATATTCGGTATCGCCATCGCGGTTTTTTGCATCGCAGCATTCATCGGCTGGCAAAAGCTTCCGTACGGATTCAATTTCATTGATGAAGGCTATCACATGACAGAAGCCTGGCGGCTGACAGCGGGTGACAATTTCTTCAGCGACAAATTTACCGGCGCCCTGAGGGCGTCAACACTCATCAATGCCGTCATTTTTAAGGCCTATCCTGACATTACACTGCTCGGATTCAGGGAACTGCAATTTGTTTTAACGATCTTTTCCTTGTTGCTCTTGAGTTATGCGCTGTTCTTCGTGAACAGGGATTACTGGTATCAGCCGCTCATATTTTCCGTTTTTGCCTTCACCGGACTGGATCCCTTGGGCAATATAAAAAACCTGTATTATCAGACATACCCTCATCTGTTCATCACCCTGCACCTGGCGGTCTTCATTTTAGGCCTTTATCATAAATCCCCTCTCTTAAAAACGGTATTTTTTATCCTGTCAGGAATTTTCTTATGGCTCATCAGTTTCAGCCTGCTGCACATGAGTCTGATCATCATCTCACCCATCGCGCTATTTATCATCCTCCGCAGACTAAAAACTGAATCCATCGTTTTTGACTTTAAGGATCTATGTTTTGTCCTGGCACCGTTCATCGTAATCTGGTCAGTATTTCTGGCCATCTATAATATGGCATTTATCCGGAATGTTCTCTATTCACTTCAGCTTATGCTCTCAACCCCGTCGCATGCGGCCGGCAGTCTCTTTTCAGTCAACTGGGAAGCATTAAAACATATCATGATCACCATGCTCTTTCTCATCGCCTGTTTTTTTACTTTTCGATTCCAGAAAATGGTCTTTCGGATTGTCGGATTGATCATTGTATCATTGTCCATGTATGCCGTGATTGAGACATCTTTTTTCGGATTGATAGCGCCATATTATAACGGCTGGTTTTCTCAGCCCATGTGGTTTACAGCCCTGCTTGTTGCCGCATACGGATTTTCTATCTGCTACGTCACATATAAAATTATAATGAAGCAGGCATGGAGTACCCATGAGATACTCGTTATGATCCTGCTTGTCCCCACCATCATTATGGCCATCATCAGCAGTATTTTCTCCAATCAAGGAATTCTGACCGTCTTGCATTCATCCATACCGGCCGTCGCCATCATGGCCTGCCTCCTTCTGTCCGATGTCTGTATCGGGAAACGTTCATACCTGGAGAAACTTGTTGTCCTCACACTTATCCTTGCGCCTTTTTATATTACAACTTCCCTGCATGACTGGAATTTTACTTTTTTTGACGTTGAACCGAAACAAGCAACCACTACAATAGACGAGGGATTCGGCAAGGGGATCAGGACAAATGACGCCTTTAAGAGTTTATACGATTGGATTCGAGTGACTTCAGACCGCTATACAAAAAAGGATGACTATATCCTGTCCTATGTCACAACGCCTATGGTGCATATGATCACTAAACGCAGACCGGCGCTGGATGATCCCTTCATCGATTTCAGTGATATCCCGCACGATTATTTCGTAAAAGCCATAGCTTTTATGAAAGCGCATAGGCGTGAGCCTAGGCTGGCCTTTGTCTTTGAGGCACAACCCGGACTTATATCCATCCCATCAAGAGGTGCTATTGAATACGTGTGGTTCGGTGACCAGTTTCGTTTCCCCTCCAACGATCCGCTTTCTCTTTATGTCATGCAAAACATGACACCTGTAGCTGTCTTTAAATTACAGGACAGGATTATCGCCCGATGCTTCATCGATAATTCATCCGCAAGGAATATGAACAGCATTCAACAAACCCGGAACTGAACACGCAACCAGGCATCATCTACGGGAAAAGAGGAGATTTAAATCAAGCCGCACAGTATTATAAAAAGGCCATCTCTAAGAGTCCTGCATTCATTTCAGCCCTAGATCATTTGGCTGCTGTGTACAAACAGCAGAGCAACAGCGAGGCTTTCCTGGATACTTATAAAGAGTCCTTCATTAAATCAATGGCACAATCCGTTTCTTTTAGCCCATTCTAATGAGTCACAAATTCTTTTATTCAATTCTAGTGAGTTACAATTCCCATATTTACATGCTTTGAGCAGTTCGTTGAAGTAAACATTGGCATTATTCGGTTCCAGGCTGATTGCCTGATTAAAGTCTTCAAAGGCGCGTTGAGGTTGACCAGCATTACTGTAAAGAACTCCTCTGTTTATGTAGGCCATCCAACACTTTGGATTTCTGTTGATGGTGGTCTCGTAAAGCTCCATTGAACCGGTATACATTCTACACTGACACCAGGTCAATGATGCCAGTGTTAACAACAACAATACGCAGAGGGCATAACCACATAGCCTATACTTACGCGGCAGGCTTTTTATAAACATTACTGTACCAACAGCGGTCGGGGTAATGATTCCTAAGCTTGCCAGATACTGAAAATGGTCGGCTACGAACGAGTAGATGAAGGGATAAACATTGAAGAAGCCCAACACTGGAAATAGCGTCCCAATGAAGAATAGCAACCCCACAAATAGTCCACGCCAACGTTGCCTGAGCATCCAAAGTAATACTAAAAGTGCACACACCGCCACAGGGAAAATATACTGCCATACTGATGCCTGGTTTATTTCCCAGCGCGGATAGATGAAAATCAGATCGGACGGCCAGAATAGTTTGCCGAGATAGAACCAGATCGCATGTCCCGCTATCAAGATCCGCTCCAGAAAGGAGAAGGTAAAATCAGGACCTTATGCCCCAATCTGTGTACGTTCTACCCAACTGGTAAAAATACCAAACACTGCTCCAATCAGAAAGAACGGCAGTAACGGCATGATGTCCTTTTTCCATTCCAAATGTCCGCGCTGCCACCAAAAAATCAGCAGTAGAGCTGCCGGTAAAGTCGCCGTCACAGTCTTGCTCAGCACAAACAAACACAATGCCCATAGGTACAGTGATATCCTCCGCTGCTGGTCAAAACGCAGATAGACCATTGCTGATCCAAGATAGAAAACAGCCGAAAGAGTGTTCTTAAGTTCCGTGATCCACGCCACTGATTCCACGTGGACAGGATGCAGGGCGAAAATGGCAGCTGCAAGGTAAGCGACGGGAATAGCCAGTTGCCGTAGAATCATCGCCACCATTACTGCAACAGTTGCGTGCAGCAGAATGTTCACCAAATGATAACCAAGGGTAGCATCATCCCAAAACCAGTATTGAACCCAGAAAGCGCTATGCAGCATGGGGTAATATTGCTGTGTGGCTCCAAGGTCAAACCATATACGGAAAAGTCCATACCAGGAACGCAGTTCTGGGCGGGTCACGTGGGCATGGTCATCCCAGATGAACCCCTCCATACCATGCCGGTTGATAGGCCAGAAATACTGCTGCAATTAGGACTATTATAAGGAGCAAATCTTTCAGCTTGAAATAACAGCACGTTGTTAATTTACGCTCATAATTTGATTTGATACGTTCGTAGAGATCTGTTTCCCAACCGGTTTTGTTCAATTGAGATTCATTATTGGTCAATGTCGCTGCTTCCTTTCATGGTGAAATTCTTTACCATATGTTAATTTAGGTTTCAGCTATTTTTTGATGATTACCGCTGGAAACATGTGATAGGCTTGGGCGAAAAAAGCTGCCGAAGATTAAACTCTAACCGTATGAAAGTAACAATTGTGAAAGGTTTGCGTGTTTATTTTTTGGTAAATAATTTATTTCACACTGTGGTCTCTGCCACAGTTACCATTAAGGGATAGTTTGAAAACCGCGAGGTTTTCAAGATGAATAATTAGTTTCCGCTTTACGCCCTGCGGTCTCTGCCGCAGGGTAGTTTACGTCAACAGTAAAGCTTTGATCCATTTTCTTTTAAACAGGATGCCATATTTTTATTGAAGGTGTTCGGATCTTATCTGGAAAAAAATTTGCCCATTTCCCTCCCTGTTCCTAAAATCATAGACGGGGGTGAATTCCAGTTTCATGCCAGGAGTTATATGGCGGAGGTAGTAATATTTCCATAAGAATAAAACAGCATTCATTTCTTTTATGTCCCGAACAGTCAGCACAAGAAACACATCTTTCCGATCAACCAGCCACTTGAGAAAATCATGACCATCACGTAAGTGTAAATCTTTCAAGGCCATATCATAATATGTTGAATTTATGACCCATCCACATGGAAAAACTCTGATATGCGGGAAGTCTTTATACTCTTTTAAGGGATGGGCAATTTCAGTGAAAAGCCCTGTATTCGCAAGAGGAAACATTTGTATGAAAACAGGATGTGAAGCTTGATTTATATTTTCAATGAGATTTAATTCCTGATAAATTAAGACTTTATTTTTCAAAGATTGGCCAAGAATATCATAACAATAAATGATGTCTTGACGTACAATAAGTAAAGCATAAGCCATGAAGGCTCCCGCAATGATAATAGTAAAATATCTCAGCAATTTATTCCGGGCAACTTTATGCTCTGAGTTATTTAAAGTATTGAACAATAAAAACCACATGCTGAGTAAATATATATAAAGCGGGCCATAAACCCTCAACTGAAAACGATAATACATAAAGAAAAGGATGCTCATTATAATCGTCCCTAAAGATATGGTGATCCTTAACCAATCAATTTTTTCCAACCTTAGCAGGTATGTAGATCTGAAAATGAAAATGGATAATAATGAGACTAACAACAGGATAAATAAATTCTTACTATTATTATTATCATAATTTTCTTTTATTTTTTTAATGATATAATTTAGATGAATACCGCTGTCTTTTCGTGGATTATTTTCAATGAGGAATGTGCTCAATTTACTTGTGCTGAAGGTATAATTATCATATATTAACCAAAGGTCTCTGAAAGCCACGTAATCTTCATAGGTCCACCCTGCTTTCTCGGCAGCATATGGGGTGATTTGACCATGAATATCTCCCATGGAAGTATCATGAAAATCTTCTCTTAGCTCGTTGAATTCATTATAGGGCTGATTAGACGTAAAATAGTTAAATCCTGCATTAAAGCAGATCACTACACCAAGCATGATAAGAACAGGGAAAACTTTCTTTGCCTGTCCTATCTTCATAAAAACGACCATGGGTAAGAAAAGGAAAAGTGAATCGAGGATCAGTTTCCAGCGAAGAAGGAAAGAGAGATAGAAACAAATTGCCAAAAATATAAAATAGATCCTGATATTCTTCATAGGGGCTTCATTCCTGATGAAATATTCAACGGTGCAGAGGTAAACCCCGAAAGTTAGCAATAATGAAGCCGATGTAAAGTTTACAAACGAAGAATGATAAAAGAAGAGACAAACAAGTAGAGGCATAGCCAGTAAAAAACAGAACCCTTTATTTGCTCTGAGGATGGCGCTAAAGATCAAAGTCCAACCCAGGTAGTAAACAGTATATAAGAATGCGCCATACCAGGGAAAGGACGGTACTAACTTGTAAAGAAAGTATAAAACATAGCCTAGTATAGGGTTAAGAAAAATTGCATCGGGGCTCGAAGGGAATCCACCATTCCCGCTAAGAATGGTTAACATAGTGAAGTCGTCGTTCGTTTCATATCTCACGGGAAGAGTCAATAAAATGATCAAAAGTGAAATGCCTGTAAAAATAAAGGAAACTATGAACGAATTTTCCTGCATGATAACATGAAAAGGTTTTTTTAACTTCAAAGGCATCATTTATAGATCCTGTCTCTGGGTTTTGATGTTTGGTATTTATTTCTGTTGGGATTTCTTTTTAAACAATATCCCCATAATAATGAGAGCAACTATTGGGTTTCTTATATATATTTGGCGGTAAAATCAATCCAAAATTGCTTCCATGAGAATGGCCGCCGGCAGTAGTTAATGTATTTACTTTGGCAGAAAACAGGTATAAAAGCAATCAAATGCAGATCGTGCCGGTATTAAAAATCAGGATGGATAATAAATTGAAAAATTATTCAATATCTTTTTGGCAATAACGATACTTATCTTCCTTCCGGCTTCGGCTGCTGATATTGCCTTTCTCAAAACCTGGGGATAAAAAAGTTGAAATTGATGATCAGTTGTGCAAAGATTTACATACTTTTTCATTATTGAAAATAGCTCATAAAATGTGTTTGTTATAAATACTTAGCCAAGGCAGTTTTTATGATTGATGTTCCTGATATATCTATTGTTGTGCCGGTATATGGAAGCGACAGCACACTGGAGCCTCTTTATGAAAGGGTTACCGCCGCAGCAAGCCGAATTCCGGCCAGTTTCGAACTGATCCTTGTTGATGATTGCGGACCCGGAAATCCCTGGGAATTAATCAATAAAATGGCGCAAAGCGATCCGAGAGTTATAGGCCTGAAACTATCAAGAAATTTCGGTCAGCACAGCGCCATAGTAGCCGGTGTTGACATTGCACGCGGGAATTGGCTCGTGATAATGGATTGCGATTTGCAGGACCGTCCGGAGGAAATTTCCCGCCTGTGGGCCAAAGCGCAGGAGGGCTTTGACGTAGTTTTTGGACGGAGAGTGGAAAGGCAGGACAGGTTTTGGAAACGATGGTCTTCCCGTTTATTTCATTGGGTTTTCGGATACATGACGGATCAGCAAAGTGACGCAACCCAGTCAAGTTTTGGAATTTACGCCCGTAAGGTTGTCGATGTGGTTAAAATGCTGCCGGAACAGCCACGAGTATTTCCTTTCCTGGTTCGATGGACAGGCTTCAAGATTACCAGCATTGATATTGTACATGACAAGCGCGCTGAAGGCAAATCCGGTTATACCCTGATCCGCCAATTGTCTTTTGCGGCCGATACCATTATCTCCTATTCCAACAAGCCCTTAAAACTTTGCGTTCAATTCGGGTTCTTCATGGCTTTTGCGGCTCTATGCTACGGAGCGTGGTTATTTATTCGTTATTTTTTATTTGATTACATCCCTACCGGTTGGACCAGCATGATGGTTTCATTATTCTTTTTATCGGGAATTCTCCTTTTCGGGATGGGAATTCTGGGCGTTTACATCGGCCGGGTTTTTAATCAGGTGAAGGGAAGACCTCTCTATGTTGTAAATGACCGGACACGGGTGACTGTTAAAGACGATTCTTTATAAAATTATATCGTGGCAAAGTTTTACGGATTACGAAGAATCGGGGAGGAAGAATGAAACTGAAAGATTTGCCGATTTTCCTTTCTGCAATAGATGAAGAGCGCTTTGGAATTAAGACTGCCAAGGTGGAGAAGATGGAGCTTCAAGATATCCCGAATGTCCTGAGGTTCTGCGAAGAAGACAATGTACGTTTACTGTTGGCCCGCTGCCCTGCCAGCGATCTGCCTGCTGTGCATGAAATGGAACGAAAGGGTTTTTTGCTCATGGATACGCTCATATATTACTCATGTAATCTAAGGGAAAATCCTCCTCCGGAATACATCTCTGAGATCAAGATCAGGCCATTCAGGACCGGCGAAGAAAAAATTATTAAATCCATAGCCGCTGACGCCTTCGATGGCTATCTTGGGCACTATCACGCGGACAGCAGGCTGGATAAAGTGAAATGCAATGAAACTTATGCGGACTGGGCATATAAATCCTGCCTTTACAAAGAAGTTGCGGATCAGGTGTATGTTGCTGAATTGAAAGATAAGATTATAGGGTTCGGTACGGTTCGGGAAAACAGTCCTGATGAAGGGCAGGTCATACTTTTCGGTGTCCTGAAGCCATGCCAGGGCATGGGCATCTATCGTATGATCCTGATAGATTGCATGAAATGGTGCATCGATAGAAACATAGGAACGATAATCACCGCTACCCAGATCACCAACCTGGCAGTTCAGAAAGTATGGATTCGCCTCGGTTTCGAGCAGAGCCGTTCTTATTATACCTTTCATAAATGGTTTGCAGAAAATTGATAATATGTCATGATTTTAAAATTATGCAGGGAGATGACCACACAGGATAAACTCATAAAAATCGAATATCTTGAGAGGGAAACATTAGAAAACTTTTTAGCATAATAGCAAGCGGCGTAATCTTTTTTATTTGCGCGTACTACATTATTCATTATTTTCAGTGGAGTGCTGTTTTTCCACTTCTGATACATGCGGATTGGAAATGGCTGCCCTGCGCCGTTGCCGGAACGATTCTTTGTTTTTGGCTGTTTCGAACAATGCGTTGGTTCGTTTTGCTGAAGGCTTCAGATATCCATATTGATTTTTATCATTTGTACATGGTGTGTTCTATGTCAGTGGCCTTTGCTTTACTTACTCCATTTCAGTCCGGTGAAGCTCTGAAGGTGGAACTGTTAAAAAAAACCGGCTCTCTGGAGAGGATTCCCGGTTACGGTATATTTATGACGGAGAGAATTCTCGATTTAATGGTTGTTTTGTTGATGGCCATATCAGGAATAATCTTCGGCGCATCGAAATTACAGGATAAAAGAGTGATTTTCGCCGTCGTGGCATTAATAATTATCTGTTTTGCGTTTTTTTTCGTAATTATCCGGCGCATACCTCCGGCTAATGTCGTTGGACGTTTTTTTCAACCGCTTAATCAGTGCGTAAGAAGCGGGAAGATTATGGCGACAGTGGTCATTTTGACAATCGGAGGCTGGTTATTTATTGTTCTGGGCTGGTATGCCAGCTTGCGCAGTATTTCCATTTCAGTGAATCTTTTGGATGCCGCTGCGATGACTGCCATCACTACTCTGATAGGTATTTTTAGTTTTATTCCCTTGTCGCTTGGCATCAATGAAGTAAGC
Source organism: uncultured delta proteobacterium (assembly GCA_963811325.1). GTDB lineage: Bacteria > Desulfobacterota > Syntrophia > Syntrophales > Smithellaceae > Smithella. Next base: position 2,213,531 of record CAWEQT010000001.1, on the reverse strand, counting down.
ATTTCTTCTTTTCTCGTTTATTTCAAGCAGGATATTCCTGTTGCTCAGGCAGGCGCCTTGATCATCAGAGGCTATAGCATAATAACTTTGATTATGGGATTTGTTTTATTCATCATCTGGAAGTTAATACTGTGCAGGAAAATAGATTCCAGTTACAATTGATTGATTAATTTTCATAGGAACAATAATAACACTCCAACAAGAGGCTACTATTTAAAATAGGAAATAAAAGGGAGGATACATGGCGAACAATAAGATTAAGATTCCCTTCAATAAGCCGTTTATTGCCGGCAAAGAACTTTTTTACATTGCCCAGGCCGTTATAGAGAACAACCATACCGCCGGCGACGGTCCTTTCACAAAAAAATGCCAGTCATGGCTGGAGGAACGCCTCGGCTGCCGCAAAGCGCTCCTGACGCATTCCTGTACGGCGGCCTTGGAAATGTCGGCAATTCTGGCTGATATTGAGCCCGGCGACGAGATCATTATGCCTTCATACACATTTGTTTCGACAGCCAGTTCTTTTGTTTTACGAGGAGGTGTTCCGGTGTTTATTGATATTCGGCCTGACACACTCAACATTAACGAAAATCTGATTGAAGCGGCCATAACTGCGCGTACCAGGGCTATCCTGCCGGTTCATTACGCCGGTGTTTCCTGTGAAATGGATATCATCATGGATATCGCCGGACGGCATAACCTGTTTGTAATTGAAGATGCCGCGCAGGGAATCATGTCCACCTACAAAGGGCGTCCGTTGGGGTCCATCGGGCATTTCGGCGCGTGTTCATTTCACGAAACTAAAAACATCATATCAGGCGAGGGCGGCGCACTGCTGATCAATGACGAAAAATTTATTGAACACGCCGAGATAATCCGCGAAAAGGGCACCAATCGCAGCAAATTCTTTCGCGGGCAGGTGGACAAATACACATGGGTTGATATTGGATCATCTTATCTGCCCAGCGATATTATCGCCGCGTTCCTTTACGCCCAGATGGAGAATGCCGATCAGATTATCGCTAAACGGAATTTGATATATGCTTTGTACATGGAAGGCCTGCGGCCTTTGGCGGAAAAAGATTACATTCATCTTCCTTTCATTCTTAATGATTGTTGCAGTAACGGTCATATATTCTACATTGTAACCCGGTCTTTGAAAGAAAGAACGGAACTTGCCCGATTTTTGAAAGAACAGGGCATATTGGCTGTGTTTCATTACGTGCCTCTCCACAGCTCTCCCGCCGGGAAATTATACGGACGGACAAGCGGGACATTGAAAGTTACGGAGATGGTGAGCGACTGTCTGTTGCGCCTGCCGCTTTATTATGAAATGAAAGATGAAGATGTCCATTCCGTGGTTGAAAAGATAACCTCATTTTATTTAGGGTAATATAAGTAAATTTATCCGGACGCTACACAATGTTCTTCAATTGCCAGACTTTAAAAAATTACGGCTGACAGGAAGCCTGACCACGCTTACGGATGGTATTAGCAGGCACACCGGAAACAATTGTATTAGCTTCGACATCCTTCACAACAACGGAACCGGCGGCAACAACCGCCCCTCGTCCTATTGTAATTCCGCCGGGGATACAAACATGGGCTCCAATCCATACATCGTCGTTTATGACAACAGGGGACATAATATGATCCAAACTCGTCATCGGACGATCCAATTGGGCGAAATTGTGCCCTGAAGAATATATCGCGGCATGAGGACCAATCATGACACCATTGCCGATTTTAATTCCGCCCCGACCGTCGAGTATAGCTCCGGAGTTAACGGAAAAGCGATTTCCTATCTCAATGCCGTAAGTATGGGTGAAATATACACCCGGATAGATAAGAGCAAAGGATTCAATTTTTTTAAAAAGAAGTTTATAGAAACCATAACGGACAAGCATGCCCTCTATGGAAGGGAGACTGCGGGTAAGCCACCCGACATACTCCTCTATCCAGATGTGAAAAAGATGGCCGGAATATCGCCTCCGGAATCTTCCTATTGGACCTGGTTGCTTTTCCATATTACGCATTTTCCTCATCGGTATTAAGCCCTCTTGTCAAGGGGTGTACAAGAAATGATTTCAGTATGATGCTCCCCTTATATAAATTTTATTTTTAACGCTGCAAAGCAGACCATTTTCAGTAAAAGCCAGCCATGCTTCCAACGACTGATATTAGTTGTCCCGTAAGTGCGCTCCCGGTAACGAATGGGAACTTCACTAATTTTAAGATTCAATTTTGCAGAGCCAAATAAAAGATCAAAATCGCCGAAAAAAAAATAAGAACGGTTAGCGGCAATCCTCTCATAATCTTTTTTCCAGAGAACCTTTGTGCCGCAAAGCGTATCTTTTATCGGCTGACCCAGCAACCAGGAAAAAGCCAAACTGAAAAATTTATTTCCCAGAAGATTAAAAAAGCGCATGGCTTCCTTTTCCATCGGATATACCAAACGCACGCCATTGACGAATTCAGCTTTGCCGCTGGACAGCACATCATAAAATCTGGGCAGGTCCTCCGGCGGCACGGTAAGATCGGCATCAAGGATCATCAGGATATCTCCATGAGCATGTTCAAAACCCAACCTTACGGCATCGCCTTTGCCTTTGCCACTTTGAGATAAGAGCATGGATTTACGCTGAGGATTATCGACAATTGCTTTTTCTATCACCTGATAGGTATTATCTGTGGAATTGCCTTCGACAAAAATCAGCTCTGTTCCCCCACCCATCTCCGGTACACGCGAAAATATTTGAGCAATATTACCGGCCTCATTCCGTGCCGGCACTACAACAGATACTTTCGGCTTCGCAGGCAATGCTGAAAGGTTAGAGCAAGGTCTGGCAATAATCACATGTGTAAGGTCGAACCATCGAAAAGGCCAGATTTTGGCGAAAAACCGGTTTAGAAAAGAATCAATCAATGGCGTACGAAGCGGCCAGACAATTTCATCCCAGTGTCTGATAACTTCAAAATCAGCCAAAGAAAGCAAACCGCTTATGTCTTCCACTGTAAGCCAATTTTGGGACAATGCCGGTTTTGCCAGACCCAGCTTGCGGATAATCCCAAAAGGTAATTCCCATAACCGGCTGTAGGATGTAATGATGATCCTTGATCCTGGTGTGGTAAGCGACATTATCTTTTGAAATACCGATTGCACATCCCACAAATCATTGACCAGATCAGAAAGGATAACAAAATCAAATTTAGTCTCTAAATCAAGTTTCTGCGCGTCAGTTTCTATGAAATGTAAATGAGGATAACAATTTCTGGCACGATGGATCATCTCGCCGGAAAAATCGACACCAACGCCATAAGAAGGCTTAAGAGAGGCAAGCAAATCACCCTGGCCGCAGCCTATCTCAATTACATGCTGTCCGGGTGGAATGACAAACTGCAATACATCCTGTAACCGTTTATGGTAATAACCACCGCAGCCTTCCCACTCATCCGCCTTTCTGGCAACCTTATCCCAATGGGCGATACGCGTTTTTTGATAACCGGGATTATCAGATGAGCCTGAATGATAATCATTATTTTCCAAATGTTTTATCCTTAATTGAATATTTGATAATTAACCGTCAGCGTTTTTTTGCTTTTAAATCTCCGTGGCTTGCCGCGGAGAGCTTCAATCAACGGCATAGTCCGTTAGCTTTAGCAGCTTCCAATGTTTTACAATTTCCAAGCGCACACGCTTTTTGCGCGTCATAACAGCCAGGCTCTTTGTTCCCCTGATTTAAATAAACAAAGGCTCTGTTGTTATAGGCATTGGCATAATCTTCTTTCAGGCTGATGGCTTTACTGAAGTCAGTGATGGCTAGCTGATACTGGCCAAATTTAGTGTAAATAGCTCCTCTGTTGTTGTAGGCTTCTATATCAGCAGGATTAAGGTGGATAGCCCTATTGAAGTCTTCGATGGCCATTTGATACTGGCCAAATTTAGTGTAAATAGCCCCTCTGCTGTTGTAAACAGCGGCATAATCCGGTTTCAGGTGAATGGCATTGCTGAAGTCATTTATGGCCATTTGATACTGGCCGAGTTTAAAGTAAGCAATCCCTCTGTCGTAATAGGCCTCTGCATATTCCGGTGTCAGGCGGATAGCCTTGTTATAATGATCAATAGCTTCTTCGATTCTGCCTTTTTTAACCAGAGCGGAAGCAAAATAATTATGCGCCACAGAGTTATCCTTTGTTACCTGCAAAGCATGTTTAAAAAGATCAATACTGTTTCTCCAGTTACCGCATTGCTGCCAGGTTAAAACTGCCAGGATGGCAATAACGGCCATTCCCGCCGGGAATAAAATCTTTTTACGTGTGTCTTCACGTTTAAACAAGAGCGGAATGCCCCAGGCCAGCATAATGGCAATGCCGACAGAGGGCAGATAAGTATAACGGTCAGCCATTGCCTGTGCTCCTGCCTGCATCAATCCGCTAACAGGAAACAGAGTCCCTAAATACCAAAACCAGCCCACAAACAAAAAAGGCAGTTTCTTCATGTAATAAATAACAACAACAGTCATTATCAATAAAACAAAAGCAGCACCTGCAACTTGCCACAATTGAAAGGAATAAGGATAGAAACAAGCCAGATCAACCGGCCGGAAAGTTTTACCAAGATAAGAAACGTAAGATACGATTGTATTCATCATACGAGTGGAAAAAGAAAGTTGTTGCAGTGGAATCATATAATTATCGGCTCGTAATTGCCCAATAAGCATAATACCCAAAAGCATTGATAAAAGAAAAAAGGGTGCCTTTTCCCATAGGAGATTAGCGATCACTGGAGAGCGGCCTTTTGCGGACGCATCTGTCTTTTTCTCCATGGCTGGAATATTCACCGGAGTAAACGGTTTTGGCCAACGCTTAAGCGGCCAATAATCAAGCAAAAGCAGGACACAGGGCAGGGTAACCAGCGTGGGTTTGGACATCAGGCTCAAAGTAAACAATATTAAACAAATGAAATATTTAGATATACGGCGCTTTTCCACATACTGAGCATAGACATAGAGCGTTGCCATACCGAAAAACATGCTCAAAACATCTTTATACTCGGCGGCCCAGGCGACAGATTCGACCCGCAACGGATGCAAAGCAAAAAGAGCCGCCGCAAAGGCGGAAGGCCAAAGACGTTTCGTTGCTTTGTTCAGAAAGAGGAATAAAAAGAGCACTGCGCCAATATGCAAAAGCAGGCTGACCAGATGATAAAAGGAAGCATTCGCTCCGAACAGGCGCCACTCCAGCATGATGGAAAGCCAGGTCAGGGGATGCCAATACTCAAGGCTTGAATTGGTAAAGGCCCATTTAATGCTCTCCGCATTAAGGCCTGTTTGAATATAATGATTTCCAGTAATTAACCTGTCATCATCATAATTAACAAAATCATTGCCTAAGATCCGGCCATATGCCGCCAAAGAAGCAATAACTAATAAAACTATGATCAAATAGGTGTATTTTTTATTCATTCCCTGAAATGATCCCCATAGAGGGTTGTTTAAAACCTCATAATAATGTGAGCAACTCTGTGGTTCCTTATATACATTTGACGGTAAAATCAATCCCCAAATTTGTCGGCCTGAAAGCCGCCGCCGGCAGATCTAAAATTCTCTATAGCTTGCCGCGGCGAACTTCAATCAACGGCAGTATCCTTTAGCCTTAGCAGCTTCCAATATTTTGCAATTTCCTAATTCACACGCTTTTTGCGCATCAAAACAGCCTGGTTTGATGTTCCCCTGATTTAAATATATAAAGGCTCTGTTGAAGTAGGTATCGGCATCATCGGGTTTCAGGCGAATAGCATTATTGAAGTCTTCCATGGCCATTTGATACTGACCAAATTTAGTGTAAATAATCCCTCTGTTGTTGTAGGCATCTGCATCATCGGGTTTCAGGCGAATGGTATTATTGAGGTCTTGGATGGCCATTTGATACTGGCCAAATTTAGTATAAATAGCCCCTCTGCTGTTGTAAGCAGCGGCATTATCCGGTTTCAGACGAATGGCATTGCTGAAGTCCTCGATTGCCATTTGATACTGACCGAGTTTAACGTAAACAATTCCCCTGTTGAAATAGGCATCGGCATCATCGGGTTTAATGCTGATGGCTTTGTTGTAGTCTTGGATGGCACCTTGATACTGGCCGAGTTCAACATAAATATTTCCCCTGCAGTTGTAGGAAATGACATTATCCGGGTTGAGGAGAATGGCATTGCTGAAGTCCTCAAGTGCGCGTTGATACCGGCCCAGTTTAGCGTAAGCAATCCCTCTTTTGTTGTAGCTCAGGATAAGATTCGGCATTATGCTGATTGCCTTGTTATAATGCGCAATGGCCTCTTCGGTTTTTCCTTCGTCAAACAGGACAGAGCCTAAATTGATATGCGCCAGATAGTTATCCTTTGTTACCTGCAAAGCGTGATTGCAGATCTCAACGCTGTTTTTCCAGTAACCGCATTGCTGCCAGGTTAAAACTGCCAGGATGGACAGAGCGGCCATTGCCGCCGGGAATAAAATCTTTTTGCGCGTGTTGTCACTCTTAATTAAAGACGGCACGCCCCAGGCCAGCATAACGGCAATGCCGATTAGCGGCAGATAAGTATAGCGGTCGGCCATTGCGAAATTTCTTGTCGGAATGATTCCGATAACCGGCAGAAGAGTTATCGCGTACCAAAACCATCCGGTAAAAAGATATGGCAAACGTCTCACCATCACAATAACAGCAATGCTGATAACGAGAATCAGTAAAGCGGAGCCCAAAATTTGCCAGAGTGGAATTTGTTCCGAAAGAGGATAATAAACAGCCATATCGTTAGGCCAAAACGTTTTTCCCAGATAAGTCATAAAAGAAACAGACGCGTTGGCGAGACGGGGACCCAGGGGAATTGGATAGTGTTTCACGGAAGGCTTGTACTGAGCATAAAGCGTGATCATGGAAAAAACTGCTGAAAGAACAAAGAAAGGTATTTTTTCCCGCAATTGCCATAGAATCAAGTTCGTTTTACCTTTCTGCAAATCAAAGCGGTCAAGCGGCCAGTAATCCAGAAGAATCATAATAACAGGCAGGGTGACAACCATAGGTTTGCTCATAAGAGCTAAAATAAAGGAAAAAAGAACAGGCAGATACCTTCTTATGGCCGGTTTTTCCGTGTAATAGACATACAGGCATAAAGTCAGCATCCAGAAAAACGCGCTTAAGACATCTTTACGTTCGGCAATCCAGGCAACTGATTCCACATGCAGCGGATGAAGCGCGAAAAGAGCGGCAACAAAGGCGCTTTTCCAGATAGCCCCGGTCATGCGGTTAAAAAGCCAGAAAAGAAGCAAAGCACTAAGGATATGCAGGATGAGGTTGGTCAGATGATAACCGCCGGCATTCAGGCCATGAAGCTGATAATCTAACATCAATGACAGCCACGTCAAAGGATGCCAGAATTCGGCATAGGTCGTGCTAAACGCCCAGCGAACTCCTTCCAGTGTGATTCCGGACTGGATATGGCTGTTTTCTGTGACATAAACGTTATCATCAATATTGATGAAGTCGTATTGATTCACCTGCCAGAAAACAGCAAGCGTAACAACGGTTAAAGCGATATAAACGATCAGTTTTTGTTTCCGGGGATTAATATTTAGTTTATTTAACATGGCCGGTTTCGTTTCCTTAGTTTATTTTTCCGCTGCTGTTATTTGAAGGAACGGCGGAAATCTTTTTCCGGTTGACATCCTTTCTGTTCTTCTTTATACGATGACTTCGTGAAAATTCAGAGTTCTTAAAAACAATTTTGCCACATATCATAAATATTATGAACTTAATAATTTATTTTGTAGATTTTTTCATTCATCTGGACAAATATCTGCCGCTGATTATCGGGAGTTTTGGTGTCTGGGCATATGTTATTATGTTTCTGGTTATTTTTTGTGAAACCGGCCTCGTGGTCACACCCGTTTTGCCCGGTGATTCTCTTTTGTTCGCTCTGGGAGCTTTGGCCGCGCAGGGGGCTTTGAATATTGAAATTTTATTGATTTCGCTTGGTATTGCCGCCATTGCCGGAGATACCGTCAATTATTCGATAGGGCATTTTATCGGACCCAAAGTTTTTCATTATCAGGAGAGCCGCTTTTTCAAAAAGGAATATCTTTTCCGGACGCATCAGTTTTATGAGAAGCATGGAGGGAAAACGATCATCATTGCCCAATTCATGCCGATTATCCGTACTTTTGCTCCTTTCGTGGCTGGTGTTGGCGCCATGACTTATTCTAAATTTATTTTGTTTAATGTCACCGGATGCGTCATGTGGGTTTGCCTTTTTCTTCTGGGAGGTTATTTCTTTGGCAGTATGCCTGCCGTAAAAAATAACTTTACCATTGTCATTATAACGATTGTCATTATTTCAGTTATGCCGGGCGTCTTTGAATACTGGCGGCGACGGAGTAATCCCTCAAGGGAGAAAAGTTAATAAACGAGGGGAAATATGAGAAGAAAATTTATTGCCGCTGTCGCTGTTGCGGCGCTGATTTTTCTGGCTGCGGCCCCGGCTGACGCCGGAAATATCATCAAATTCGGCAAAGATATCTATATCGGCGAAGAGCAGAAAGTGGATAATGCCATCGCCGTTGCCGGTCAGATAACAGTCGGCGGGCTGGTCGAAAACAATGTGGTCACTCTCGGCGGTTCGATTGTGCTGGAAAGAGAGGCGGTTGTCCGGGGCAATGTTGTTTGTATCGGCGGAGTTGTGGTTCAGGGAAACGGAGCCCAGATTTACGGCGACATCACCGAAGTGAACTCATCGAATATTTTCACCGCTCTTTCTTCAGCTTTTCAAGGTGATACGGATGCCTGGTCATGGCTTACGGATGTTATTTATTTTTGTTTTTTCGCCATGCTGTTTACGATGGCGTTGCTGATGGCTGTTTTATTTCCCCGTCCGCTAAATGCCATTGCCGATTCAATTCAGGGCAATGTAGTAAAGTCCTTCTTCTGGGGCGTTCTGGGCACCCTGATGATTGCGCCTTTTTTTATGTTGCTGATATTTTCATTTGTCGGCATTCCCTTGATACCATTGGCTTTTTCCGCTATATTACTGGCATTTATGTTTGGATTTATTTCTGTTGGCGCGCTTCTGGGAAAATTTGTCTTGACAAAAACTTTCCGCCGTCATAAACCATCACTCGTTCGCGAAACTCTGCTTGGTTTGATTTTGTGGTGGTTTATTGGCTGGATACCTTTTTACATAGGCATGGTTATCAAGGCCGGGGTCATAACAACTGGATTTGGCGGTGTTTTTCTGGCTCTTTTTTATCGCAGATATAATTGGCGTGTGCCTCCTTTTTCTGATAAAAATACCGAATCTGTTAATGTTTAGTTTTTTGTTTTTACGGGTCTGATCTGTTTATAGGTTATAAGTATTGGTAAATGTGAAGGAAAAGGGGAAAATAAATATTGAGCTTGACATTTGCGCGTTGCCCGTATATAATATAAACCATAAGAAAAAGCTTAATAGTGTAAAACAATAAGAAAAAACCTAAATAAATAATATATTTAGGGGCCTGTTCAGCAATGAAAATAAACTGTAGGCAGACTAAAGTGAAGTTGCTCTTTCTTGATAAAAATTGTCTTGCATTTATTGTTGCCGCGGCATTTTTTATAATGTCGTCAGCGGTCTGTTTCGCCCACACAAAAGAAGTTATGTCTGACTCTGAGCTTTCCAATGTTGAAGGTCAGGCGCTTTTCGACATAATAAATTCGTCCAATATTAATGGCAGCCAGAATGTCATCCATATAGATCTGGGCATTGATTGGCAGGTATATGCTCATTTTGATTCTCTTAAAATGGGGTATTACACAAACGCTTCCGGAAATACCGGCTGGGATGTGGATATAACAAATGGCACTTTGGGCAGCAGCGCAACTACGCCGCTTACCTTCAGTGGTTTTTTTCTGGAGGTGGGGTTTGATAACATCAACAATCCGGTCACCCGTCAGCTTAATTATGTAGACTTTGGAACAGAAAGCGCCAGCGGCATTGTTACGGGGACCATCAACAGTGTCAATGGCCTGATGGCCAGTAACGCCAGTACCGGCAATACCGGAGTAGTCTCCAGAATGGCTGGGACTGGAAGCACACAGACGATTACGTTAAACAACGAAGAGTTGTCGTTTCTGATTACGACAAAGTACAACTATTTGAGTACCAGCAATCTATCCGGCATCTTTATTAAGATGCCCAGCAACTCTGGCACTTGATGCTTTTAAGGCAATACGACTGCCGACGTAGAAAAGATAATGCTGCGGCAGTTAAAAATAGCAGGTGGTTTTTAGTTTGGTTTAGAAGTAGAAGTAGAAGTAGAAGTAGAAGTAGAAGTACTTAACCCCGCTGGAGAACAAACCGGCGCTCAGGCTTATCGGGATATGAAAAGCGGTTAGCCCGCTTAAGTAACCCGCTTAAGCACAGAGCAAAAGTTATTTCGCCGGCACAACGAACAACTAGGAGGATAGAAAGATGAAGAAAGTTTTATTGTTAGCCGTTGTCGCGTTGTTTGTAATGATGCCTTTGGCGTCATTCGCCAAGACCGCTGTTTCTGATAGCGATCTGAGCGCTATAACAGCGCAAGAAGGTGTTTCCATTTATTTGGACAACATTACATTAACTAACTTAAGTATGACACAGACCTGGGGCCAGAGCAGCAACAGCAGCTTAACCTTAGTACCCACAGCGATCGTGGGTTTCCCGTTTGACCAGGGCGGTTTTGTCGGCGCAGTTACCACCATCGCAGGTGTTTCCATTAATGGTTTAGTAACCATTGATGTCGGTGTTAATAATCCTGCTTTGGGTACAAACAGCAAAGCCTATACCAATAACTACGGAACTTACATCCCGGGCGGTATCGCAATTGGGTTGAATAGTATTCATCTCCAGATTGGTGCCGAGCAGCAGATAATTCAGGTAGGCGCTGTTGAAAATCTTGCCCAGTTAAGCACTGCTTTCCCGACCACCATGACAATGGGAACCATGTTTACTACCGGTCTTGACACTACGGTTAATGGTACAGTTATCATTTCTACCCATTAATAGTTAGGGTAAAAAAGTGGATTAAACGGCGTTTATTCAGTCGTCATGAATGTGCAAAAAGGGGCACGGGGAAGTTGCCCGTGCCTCTTTCACACACTCTAAAAAATGTGATTGAGGTGTAAGTCCCGACGTGTCGGGAGAGCCATGTAAGAATCACCTGCTAAAGAAACATTACGCTGTAACAGCCATAAGGAGATATCAGTATCTCCTTTGGCTGTTACACAATTAGTTAGTAACAGCTTTAAAACCACTGTAAACGGCACAGTTACAATTTCCGCCCATTATTTAGTGCAGGAGAGGAACAGGACACGATGAAGAAGCTTCTGCCAGGCCATAACTTCACAGGAATAATCCCTTTTATCTCGATTCTTTTGCTGTTTTTTGCTGTGTCGGTAAATGACCCCGTGTATGCCAAAATGCCGATGGATGATGATTCTCTCGCGCAGATTGAAGGCCAGGAAGGAATAACTATAGGTCTGAATCTGACCGTCAGCACCGTGGTCAACGGCTTCAGTTTCAGCAATGATTCAGGGCAATCCATCAACATTGGATCCATAGAAATTGGTGACGGCGCGGGCGGAGGTTTTGGCGTAAACACAAATCTTACACTGGATATCGGGACCAATACCATCGGGACCAATACCATCGGGAGCGATAACCAGACATGGGTTTACCTGAGCGGCCTCGTTATCCCCTCTACGAATACGGGAATATGCATTTCCGCCAACGATATAACTATTACGGCAAATTCCACCACCTGGACTCTTGGTGATCTCGATATTACAGGTCTTTATATGGGCCGATCCCTTACCACGATAACGCCCAATTATATTGCGGGAGCCGCCCCGTGGCTGATGCTCGGGGCTGATTCGTATTCAGGTATTGCTTTTTACGCGGGGATGGGAATGTATATAAATAATGTGATGTTTGCCTATAGTTCAACTGAGGGCATGAACATATCCGGTATATATATTTACGGCGCCAGCCCGACGAATCTTCCTGCCAGTGGCAATCCTGCGAATTGGCCTGCCCTGACCGGGAACGCGCAGATAGGCGGTATTTTTAATACCTACGCCGCAGACGGCACCATTAATGGCACATACAATGCGGGTCCGGCGACCCTGGATGTCGGCAGTAATAGCAGTAATACAAACGGCACTGAAATAAGCTTAAATCTGCCCATGGCGCTATCTGTACGGGTCAAAGATGTTCAGATGAATTCCACCGATTTTGGTCCGATGGCTCTGGATAATTTAATCCTTTACCGGAATACTATTACTTTCAGGAATCTTTAAATTTAAAGAGGTATTCGGCAGCGAAAACGCCTTCGCTTGCTGCGGAGAGCTTCAATTCCAAACGCGGATATAAATACTAAAAGATTGTTCGCTCGAAGATCTGCTGAAAAATTAAGGCTAAAATATAATTCTCTAAAATAACATCGGGAGGTGGCCATCTCCGTGGGAGCATTGGTAGTTGCCGCCATATTCGCGTTAGTTGTATCGTTTACTTCCGGTCTTTATCCTCTTAAGGACCAGCCGAAATCGGTAATTGACCTTGCCGTTCCCGGACCGGGACCGGGGTATATCCGGGCCAATGTGAATCCGGCCTCAGAAATTAACAAAGGTCATTTAGTAAAGCAGGCCTTCGACTATTCCTGCGGTTCCGCCGCTCTCGCTATTATTCTCAATTTTTATCTGGGAGAAAACTTAACCGAAAAGCAGGTTATCCAGGGGCTTATTCACTATGGCGACAGCGAAAGAATAGCGAAAAGCAAGGCTTTTTCCCTTTTGGATATGAAGAAATTTGTTAACGTGCTCGGTTATCAGGGGGAGGGCTTCAAAGGCGACATGGATGACTTGAAATCTCTCACCACGCCCTGCATCGTTCCTATAAAAATTTTCAACTACCGTCATTTCGTAGTTTTCAGGGGTATTTACCATGGGCATATCTTTTTTTCTGATCCATGGAGGGGCGATATCAGTTTCACCCTGGATGAATTCTATGACAAGTGGTACGAAAAGATATTTTTTGTGGTTTCCACGGGGAATAGACCGGTGCTGAGCAATCTGAAATTAAAACCGGAAGACCTCAAGTACATTGACGAGGATGAGGCCAGAATAATTACTTTGGAAGACAAAACTGATCTCGAACTTTCCGCCTCACAACGGGAATTAAAATTGTTACTGAATAATCCCGGTGTATATCAGTACTACGTGGAAAAGGTACACAGGTAATCATAATTTTCAACTTCCCGCGCCCGAAAACCATGACGCGCACAATCTTTTCATTTCCAAGTTTTTAAAATTCTTTGCTTCTGATAAAGTTTACCGCGTTACGGAAAATTACCAGACCCTGACCTTCTTCCGGCAGTTTTTCCCTCGTCCAGCGGGGATGATTGACGCGGCAAAGATACGCTTCAGGATGAGGCATCAGGCCGAAAAGCCGTCCCGATTCGTTGCAAATTCCGGCAATGGCGTTTATTGAACCGTTCGGATTGGCCGGATAGTCCATTGCGGGCAGGCCGTCTGAGCCGCAGTATTGAAGAGCGCAGATATTTTTGGTTTCGATTTTCCTCAGAATGGAGGAGCTTCCGGGAATAAATTTGCCTTCGCCGTGCCGGACGGGCAGATACAAAATATCCACTCCTCCGGTGTAAACACAGGGGCTTTGCGCATTGGCCTTCAGATAAACCCAGCGGTCTTCAAAACGCCCTGAATCATTAAAGGTTAAAGTGGCGCTTTGTCCGGTGTAATCGCCCTCCAGCGCCGGCAGCAGCCCCAGCTTAATCATCAGTTGAAAACCATTGCAGACGCCTAAAATTAATTTTCCGGCATGGATAAATCTAAGCAACTGATCAAAGAGCAACTCCCTGCCGCCTGAGATGCGGGCGCGCAGGAAACGGTTGGCGCCGGCTTTGGCCGAGCCCAGATCATCGCCATCGAGAAAGCCGCCGGGCAGATTGAGAAAGGAATAGTCATCCAGACGCTTCTTTCCGTAAAGGAGTTCGCTCAGGTGAACAATATCCACAACATCGGCGCCGGCCAGTTTGCAGGCGTGCGCCATTTCCATTTCGCAGTTGGTGCCGTTGCCGGTCAATACTATCGCTTTTACGTTACGGGGCATATATAAATCCTGCTTTTAAAAATTAAGAGGCTTTTGCCATGCGCTCTTGAGCGCGCTTATTTTTTCCCTGATAATCAGTTTGCCGTAAACTCCTGTTACCTGAAATAAACCGTCTCCCGTGACAAGTCCGATTTTTCCTATAATATTTCCGGCCATGATTTTTTCCAGTTCGCGCCGCGCCTCAGGATGAATGGTGATGATAAAACGGCTGGCTGATTCCGAAAATAAAATAAAGTCATCTCTGGTTTTTCCCCGGTAGGGAACGGAATTTAAATCAATGGTCATGCCCAGCCCTCCGGCAATGGATGTTTCGGCAAGCGCGACAGCCAGCCCGCCGTCAGAGCAGTCGTGGCAGGAAGCGATAATGCCCTGCTGTATTGCTTTATGCAGGGCACGGTAAATTTTGCGGGCGCTACAGGCGTCCACCCGGGGAACATTATTGCCGATAAAATTCCGCAGGGCGAACCATTCCGAACCGCCCATTTCATCTTTAGTCTCGCCAATTATATAAACGAGGTCGCCCGGCCTTTTGGCGTCCATGGTGACGGCCTTGCGTACGTCCTTGATTCCGCCGATGACGGAATAAAGAATCGTCGGCGGAATGGATATTTTCGTTTTACCTATCTGATAGTCGTTTTTCATGCTGTCCTTGCCGGAAATGCAGGGAACACCGAAGGCCGTTGTATAATCGTAGATGGCCATATTGGCGCGGACAAGCTGCGCCAGTTTGTATTCGCCGTCAGGAGTTTTTGCAGATTTAACCGGATCGCACCAGCAGAAATTATCAAGTCCCGCCAGATTGTCAATGTCGGCGCCGACAGCCACCGCGTTGCGTATCGCTTCGTCAATGGCGCAGGCGGTCATGTGATAAGGGTCAATATCGCTGTAGCGCGGGCAGATGCCGTGCGCGACGACAACTCCTTCCATGGAAGAAAGAAGCGGTCTGATTATCGCTGCGTCGGACGGGCCGTCATTTTGAGCGCCGACCAGCGGCTTGATTACGCTGCCGCCCTGAACTTCGTGATCATACTGGCGCACTACCGATTCTTTCGAGCAGATGTTCAAACGCGCGAGCATTCGCTTGATTTCCCTGCCGAAGTTTAGTGGCGGCGCGAAGTTCGGCTCTTTATTTTTCGGCGGCTTCCATCTGGCGTTGAGTTTCATTTGCGGAACGCCGGAGTGGAGAAATTCCATGTCCAGATACGCAACTGTTTTTCGGTCAAAAAGGACGTGAAACTTTCCCGAGTCGGTGAACTTGCCCAATACCGTCGCTTCCACATCCATCTTTTTGGCGAGTTCCAGAAACTGTTTTATTTTTTTCGGATCAACCGCCAGCGTCATGCGCTCCTGCGCTTCGGAAACAAGAATTTCCCATGGCTGCAAACCGGCATATTTCAAAGGCGCGTGAGTAAGGTCTAATTCGCAGCCGCCGGAGCAGGTGGCCATTTCACCCACGGAAGAGGAAAGCCCGCCAGCTCCGTTGTCGGTGATGGCGCGGTAAAGCCCACGGTCGCGCGCGACAAGCAGAAAATCGGTCATCTTCTTCTGGGTGATGGGATCGCCGATTTGCACGGCCGTGACCGGAGAGCCTTCATGCAGTTCTTCGGAGGAGAAGGTCGCTCCGTGAATGCCGTCCTTGCCGATGCGGCCGCCTGTCATGACGATCAGGTCTTTGGGTTTAATCTCTTTTTTGTGCGTTATTTTTCCTTTGATGCGCGCGGGCATTATGCCGGCGGTTCCGCAATACACAAGGGGTTTGCCCAGGAACCGTTCATCAAAAACAATGCTGCCGTTGACCGTGGGAATGCCGCTTTTGTTGCCCCCGTGCTCCACGCCCTCGCGCACGCCCTCGTAAATGCGGCGCGGATGAAGAATGCGCGCGGGCAGTTTCTTTTTATGAAAAGGAGAGGCAAAGCAAAAAACATCGGTGTTGAAAATCAGTTTCGCTCCGAGGCCGGTGCCGAAGGGGTCGCGGTTGACGCCGACAATGCCGGTGAGCGCTCCGCCATAAGGGTCAAGGGCGGAAGGTGAATTATGTGTCTCCACTTTAAAAACCAGATTGAAATCATCGTTAAATTTGATGATGCCGGCGTTATCCACGAAAACGGAAAGGCAGAAATCTTTCTTTCCTTTTGCTTTGCGGATGATCTCCGTGGAGCCTTTGATATATGTTTTGAAAAGCGAATCAATTTCAATTCTGTTTTTTCCATCAGTATAATTTATCAAACTGTTGAATGTTTTATGCTTGCAGTGTTCCGACCAGGTTTGTGCCAGGCATTCCAGTTCGACATCCGTGACGCGCTGATTAAGTCCTGTTTTTTCTCTTGCGGCAATCGTGTTTTTATTGCGGTAATAATCACGGATAGTCTTCATTTCCCGCAGATTCAGGACCAGAATCCGTTCCCTGCTTATTTTTAGAAGCTCTTCATCTTCGGCGTCGGTCAGATCGATTTCTTTCACCACAGGCAGCGCCTTGCCCGATACCCGCGGAATGTAGGCCGGGATTCCACGTGAAAAATCAAAGTTTTTTTGGGAGACTATTTGATGGCGTTCAATTAAATCATTGGCTAAAAGTCCGGAAGCGATTTTTTCCGCGTCATTTGCGATAATTTTTCCGCTGATGAGGTACTGGCGGGAAGTATAGACGCCGATCTCACGCTTTGAGGTATCGTCGCCCAGGAGCAGTTCAATCGCTTCGCGGGCTGTCTTGCCCACGTTGTCAGTAACGCCGGGCTTAAAGCCTACTTCAATCAGCCAGTCGAAATCGGCGGCCAATGGAATGTTTATGGAAAAATTCTGAATTACCGGGTCGGAAAGGGGGCCGGCGGCGGTTCTCTTTAATTCTTCTTTGGTCAAATCACCGGCGATTGTGTACACTTCAATCGTGCTTACTTTTTCGACAGGAAGGGAAAAATTATCAATAATCCGTTTTTTTGTTTTTTCCCCCAGAGCGTCGCGAATGCCTTTTTTAAAACCAACTTCAATTCTACTGGCCATATTCAACCTTTAAAATAAACGGATTTTAACCCGCGAAAATTATACAGAGGCTGATTTATATCCAAAAGACGTAAAATATGCAACTTACAAATATGTCCGGAAATAAATCCAGGAGATTACTTATATAATGGGAGCTAAATGAAAACAATATGAAAGATGGTCATTTCGCTTGACATGCCGGTATTTTAACCGTTATATTCTGCCGTCACTTCCAGTATGTTTGTTTTGCAGGAAAATCTTCAGCATAAAGGAAAAAGAGTCCTTGCCGCCATCTCTGGAGATTTCTCTGATGATAAATTTTATCCAACCAATTACGGAGATACGATGGAAGTAATTCTGATTGTAATAATTATTGTCCTGCTGCTTGCCGGCTTTGTCCTTCTGTATTGGCGGGCCGGACGTAATTGGGTTGATCTCGCGCCGCTTATGAATAAACTGGATACTCTGCGGGACTTTCAGGAAAGAACCGACCGCTCGGTGCGCGATGAAATCGCGCGTTCGCGAGCCGAAACGCAGATGTCTTCACAGCAGGGGAGAACTGAACTGGCGGCGGCTCTGAAATCATTCGGCGATACCGTTCAAAAAAGCATTGCCGAAATCGCCAAAATGCAAAACGATCAACTGGAGAGTTTCTCCAGACAGATGTCGCTGCTTGCCGCGGCCGGTGAAAAAAAGATGGAGGATATCCGTCTGGTCATTGACGAAAAACTCAGGCAGATTCAGGAAGACAACGCCCGCCAACTTGACCGGATGCGCGAAACGGTTGACGAGAAACTGCAAAGTACGCTGGAGAAGCGCCTGGGTGAATCCTTCCGTCAAGTTTCCGAACGGCTTGAACTGGTTCATCAGGGGCTGGGCGATATGCGCAATCTGGCCGCCGGAGTGGGAGATCTGAAGAAGGTGCTGACCAATGTCAAGGCGCGCGGCACATGGGGAGAAGTCCAACTGGGTGCGCTTCTGGAAGAAATACTTTCTCCCGAACAATACTTAAAGAATGTCAAAATAAATGAAAATGAAAACGATTTCGTCGAATTTGCCATCAAACTTCCCGGTCAGGGCGATTGTCCTGCAGATTCCGTACTGATTCCAGTGGATGCCAAGTTTCCGGTGGAAGATTATCATCGTTTGCTGGAAGCTCAGGAAAAGGCTGATGCCGCCGCCGCGGACGAAGCCCTCCGGCAACTTGAGGCAAGCATCAAAAAAGCCGCCAGAGACATTTCTCAGAAATATATTGCTCCGCCCAAAACAACGAATTTTGGTATTATGTTTCTGCCGTCGGAGGGGCTTTATGCGGAAGTCATCCGCCGCACGGTTCTGGTTGGGCAATTGCAGCGGGAGTTCCATATCGTTGTTACCGGCCCCACCACCTTTGCCGCGTTTTTAAACAGTCTGCAAATGGGTTTCCGGGCGCTGGCCATACAAAAGCGTTCCGGCGAAATCTGGAAAGTTCTGGGAGAGGTAAAAACGGCTTTCAGCAGATTTGGCGACACACTGGATGCGGTGCGCAAAAAGCTGGAGCAGGCCGCCAGTTCAGTGGACGACGCGCAGAAAAAAACGCGGACTCTTTCCAATAAACTGAGGGCTGTTGAAGCGACTCCGGACGAGGCGCCGTCCGCCGAAATTCTGCTTGAGGATAAAACAACTGCGGGGCAGGAAGATACTTAACCTTATGCCGGTTAATTTTTTTTAATTGCGGATTAACAGTTGAATAAATTTTAAGTGGAGGTGTGTATGTCGAAAAGTATTTTCAGAATAATTTTGGTGTTGTTTTTCAGTTTTTTAATGGCCGGAGCAGTCTTTGCCGCTCCTCCTGTAAAAATCGGCGCATTATTTTCCGTGTCCGGCCCCGCTTCATTTCTGGGTGAACCGGAACGCAATACGGCGGAAATGATGGTGGCGGAGATAAACAAAGCCGGCGGAATAAAAGGCCGTAAACTGGTGCTTATAGTATATGACACTCAGGGCGATGCCACCAGGGCAGTGCAGGCCGCAAACAAGCTGATTAAAGACGATAAGGTTGTGGCTATTATCGGCCCCAGCACGACAGGCGACAGCATGGCAGTGATTCCCGTGGTCGAAAAAGCTGAAATACCTCTTATTTCCTGCGCGGCGGGAATTAAAATAACCGAGCCTGTAAAGAAATGGGTATTTAAAACAGCACAAAATGATGCTCTGGCCGTAATGAAAATTTATAAGAATTTGCAGAAACGAAAAATCGATAAAATAGCGATACTTACTGTTTCTGACGGATTCGGTTCTTCCGGCAGGGAACAGCTTAAATTACAGGCTAAGGAATTTGATATAAAGATAATTTCAGATGAAACCTATAGTCCCAGTGATAAGGATATGACAGTTCAACTGACAAAAATACGCCAAAGCGATGCTCAGGCAATTATCTGCTGGGGAACTAATCCCGGACCGGCCATAGTCGCCAGAAACGCCAGACAACTGGGGATAAAAATTCCTCTGTATATGAGTCACGGCGTTTCTTCGAAAAAATTTATTGAGCTTGCCGGTGCAAGCGCCGAAGGAATCATTCTTCCTTCCGGACGGGTTATCGTTGCTGATCAACTGCCCAAGTCCGATCCACAGAAAAAAGCCCTGATGAACTATGTAAATAAGTACAGAGAACACTATAAGGTGGAAGGCGATCATTTTGGCGGCCATGCGTATGACGCCGTTATGCTGATTAAGAAAGCAATGGAACAGGCAGGATTTTCTCCTGCTGCAATTCGTGATCAGCTCGAGAAAACGAAAAAAGTTGCCGGTATCGGCGGAACGTTCAGTTATTCTCCGCAGGATCATGCCGGTTTGACCAGCGAAGCTTTTGTTCTGGTACAGATTGAAAAAGGCGGCTGGAAATTAATTAAGTAATGAAGTAATCAATGGATTGAGGTCAATCATACTTTGTAAGCTGCGTGGGCTTTTCAGCCCACGCAGCTTTAATATTTATCGAAAAACGACAATATAAATTTATTCCATTTCTAAATCAAAGATGATATTGAGGCAGCCAGGCCACGGGAAACGAAGTGTATTATTGTGCATACTATGCTTCGCCGCCCGCGCCAGCAAAAATAGCGCTTTGATTTAGAAATGGAATTGCAAATGGACAGTTTCCGGCAATTATTTCAATACATCTTATCCGGCCTTTCCAACGGCGCCATTTACGCCCTTATTGGTTTTGGCTTTGCCATAATTTATAACTCCACGGGGATCATCAACTTTGCTCAGGGCGAGTTTGTTATGCTCGGCGGAATGTTGACGATTTTTTTTATGACGTTTTTTAAACTGCCGCTGGCAGCGTCAATAGTTCTGGCCATTATTATTTCGACAATTGTCGGAATCTCTTTCGAACGTCTCGCCATCAGGCCATTGAAGAATGCGAATCCGCTGGGACTGATTATTATCACTATCGGCGCGAGTATCTTTATGCGCGGCGCGGCTATGCTTATCTGGGGGAAAGATACCTTCGCTCTGCCCGCTTTTTCGGGCAACGATCCTATTTATATTGCCGGAGCCACTATTCTTCCCCAGCACCTCTGGATTTTCGGAGTAACCGTTTTAATCATTATCGGCAGCAGGATTTTTTTTAATTACAGTATTACAGGCAAAGCCATGCGTGCCTGCTCTTATAATCCCCTGGCGGCCGGGTTGGTCGGCATTAATGTTAAAAATATGGTTATGCTCTCTTTTGCTATCAGTTCGGCTATCGGCTCGATGGCGGGAATAATAATTGCGCCGCTGACCATGACTTCCTTTGACGTCGGCATCATGCTGGGCCTGAAAGGTTTTTGCGCGGTGATCATCGGTGGAATGAGCAGTGGTCTGGGAACATTGATGGGCGGGCTTCTTCTGGGTTTGCTGGAATCTCTGGGCGCCGGCTTTATTTCCGCCAGCTATAAAGATGCCATTGCCTTTATAATTTTATTGTTGATACTCTTTATCCGGCCGGAAGGCTTGTTCAGTAAAAAGGAGACGGAACGATTTTAATTCTATGAGACGTGATTCCTTTTCTGAACATACATCCCGCTCATCCGGTAATTGAAGTTAAATATGATAACTGAAAAAAAACGCCAGATATTGATTTTCCTGATTTTCGCGGCAGCCGCGCTGTCGGCGCCGTTTTTTTTAAAAGGTAATTATCTTTTAAATGTGCTCGTTTTCGTCGGCATCAATACTATGCTGGCTGTGGCACTGAATCTCCTGCTGGGATACGCCGGGCAGATTTCTCTCGGACACGCCGCTTTCTTCGGTATGGGCGCTTATATTTCCGGTATAATCACGGCCAGATTTCCGGTTGATCCATTCCTGGTCATGATTCTGGCTGCTCTGTGCTCCGGAGCGCTTGCTTTTGTTATCGGTTTTCCTATTCTCAAACTTAAGGGGCATTATCTGGCGATGGCCACGCTTGGCTTCGGCATTATCATGTATATTATTTTTAACGAAACTGTTGAGTTAACGGGAGGCCCTTCGGGTTTGTCGGGAATACCCAACCTTCATATAGGTTCATTGATTTTTGATAATGATCTGAGTAATTATTATCTGGTCTGGGTGTTTACTCTGGCTGTTATGTTATTGTCGATCAATTTATCCCAATCGAGAATCGGGCGGGCGCTGCGAGCTATTCATGATTCGGAAGTGGCCGCCCGCGTGATGGGTGTTAACGCCAGAATGATAAAAGTGCAGATTTTTACGGTTTCCGCGGTTATTTCCGCCATCGCGGGAAGCCTCTATGCCCATGTAATGACTTTTATCGCTCCCGCGTCTTTCGGATTCAATTTTTCGGTGGAGTTGCTTACAATGGTTGTTGTCGGGGGCTTGGGCAGTATTTATGGTTCATTTCTGGGCGCGGCAATTTTAACGATGCTGCCGGAATTTCTGCGTGTTTTTCAGAATCTTGATATTGTTATTTATGGATTGATGCTGATTTTAATGACGATGTTCATGCCGGGCGGTCTTATCAGCGGCATTGAGGCGATAGCGGAATTTGTCGCAGCCAGAACAAGAAAAAGGAAAGATGACCATGCTCAGGCTTAACGGCGTAACCAAAAATTTCGGTGGACTGACTGCGCTGGAAGATGTTTCGTTTTCGGTGACCGGCGAATCGATAACAGGTATTATCGGCCCTAACGGCGCGGGAAAAACCACGCTTTTTAATATTGTGACCGGTCTTTATACCCAGACATCGGGGGAAGTTTATCTTGGTGGAAAGAATATTTCTTTTTGTAATACGGAGGCGCTTGCCGGACTCGGTCTTGTGCGCACATTTCAGAATGTGGAGTTGTTCGGGCAGATGACAGTTCTGGAGAATGTTATGGTTGGGCTCCACACCAGAAGCAAGTGCGGTATCTTTTCCTGTGCTTTCAAGCTCCCCGACCAGATTAAGGAAGAAAAATATATTCGGGAAAATAGCATGGAGTGGCTGGAGTTTACCGGCATGGCGGCCCTGGCCGATATCAGGGCCGGCAATTTGCCTTTTGGCAGGGGAAGACTGCTGGAAATTTCCCGGGCGCTGGCAGCAAAACCACGGGTTATCTTAATGGATGAGCCGGCAGCGGGTTTAAACAGCAGGGAAACAACCGAACTTGCCTTGCTTATCAGCAAGATCAGAAAAACCGGAATAACGGTAGTGCTTGTGGAACACGATATGGATCTGGTGATGGATATTTGTGATTCCATCGTTGTTTTGAATCTGGGGAAAAAACTTGCGCAGGGAACGCCCAGGGAAATTCAGGAAAATCCCTCTGTAGTTTCCGCTTATCTGGGAGACGGATGATACCGGTCCGTTTTCCTTGCTAACTTTGTTGGCTGCGTCGTCGGCTTCCTCGACATATTAATTTATACGTCTGCGGAGCCTCCTTCTTGCCGCCTCGTTATCCTTTGAAATCGAACGGTATGAAGCTAAAAAATAATGTAAATATGACAAACAAAAGACTATGCTGAAGATAAAGAACATCAATACCTATTACGGCCAGGCGCAGGCGTTGAAAAACGTTTCTCTTCATCTGACCAAAGGAGAAATAGTAACTCTTATCGGCGCTAACGGAGCCGGCAAAACAACTCTTCTTAATTCTTTGTCCGGAGTTGTGCCTTCCCGCAGCGGTCAAATTATTTTTAATGATGTTCCGATAGAAAATCTCGCTGTGCACCAGATTGTCCGGATGGGGGTTTCTCAGGTTCCGGAAGGCAGACAGGTTTTTAAACCAATCTCGGTGGAGGATAATCTGGAATTGGGAGCTTATCTGAAGCACAAAATGCTGGGCGGCGGGGATGAAGTGAAAAAAAACAAAGAGATGGTTTATGATTTATTTCCCATTCTCAGGGGGAGGCGAAAGCAACTTGCCGGAACGTTATCGGGAGGGGAGCAGCAAATGCTTGCCATCGGCCGGGCTTTCATGGCCAGACCGAAACTGATGCTTCTGGACGAGCCTTCAATGGGACTTGCGCCAATGGTTGCTCAGGAAATATTTCGGGTTATCGAAAATTTGTCACGAGAGAAGAAAACAACAGTTTTGCTGGTTGAACAAAACGCGAGGGCTGCCCTAAAGATGGCCAATCGCGGCTATGTGCTGGAAAACGGCCGCTTGATTTTAGAAGGCACAGCCGCAGAATTGTTGGAAAATAAAGACGTTCAGAGAGCATATCTCGGTAAAGATAAAAAAGAGATATGGGAGCGATAAGAATGATGAAAGCAAGTGAAAATGTAAACTTTTATTAGGCTGTTCAAAAATAGCCAGATGCAAAGCGTGCAAGTCCTGAGGAATGATGTGTACTTTTTACGTGGGTTGCAGCGACGAAGGACGAAGCACAACGCAGCAGATGGTTATTTTTCAGCAGCCCTCCGGGAGGTTTTTTTATGAACATTTGGGATGCGACTCATGAGTGTATGTCACGGGATGAACTCGAGCAACTGCAAATGGAGAGACTTCAGGCCATAATCAACAGAGTCTATAAGAATGTTACTCATTACCGGAAAATATTTAACGATTCAGGCATTATGTCGGAAGATATCCTTTCTTTAGCCGATTTGACCAGATTGCCTTTTACCACGAAAGACGACTTGCGCCTTAATTATCCTTACGGTATGTTTGCCGTGCCGCTCAGAGAGGTGGTGCGCATTCATTCTTCCTCAGGGACCACCAGCAAGCCAATAGTGATGGGTTACACGAAGAATGATATAAAAATCTGGTCTAATCTAGCGGCGCGTTTTATGACTGCCGCGGGTGTGACTCATGATGATGTGGTGCAAATAACTTTCCGTTACGGTCTTTTTACGGGAGCGTTTGGCGTGCATTACGGCGCGGAAACCATTGGTGCGTCGGTTATCCCGATGGGCACCGGAAACACGGACAAGCAAATTATGATTATGCAGGATTATAAAACCACAGTGCTGGTCAGCACGTCCAGTTATGCGATTGCTCTGGCAGACCGCATAGAGCAGCTTGGCATTGATCCCAAGTCGCTATCGTTAAAAGTTGGGCTCTTTGGCGGAGAGCCGTGGTCTGAGAAGATGCGCGAAGAAATTGAAAACAGGCTGCTTTTGAGCGCAACAGACAATTACGGTATTTCCGAGGTAATAGGTCCCGGTGTAGCCGGAGAATGTCTGTGCAAAAAAGGTTTGCATATTTATGAAGACGCGTTCATTCCGGAGATTATTGATCCGGAAACAAAAGAGGTATTGCCTTCCGGAAGCACAGGCGAACTGGTGCTTACAACACTGACCAGAGAAGCCTTTCCCATGATCCGTTACCGCACGGGGGATATCACCAGCATTGACTATGCTCCGTGTGAATGCGGCCGGACTCTGGCGCGTATGAAAAAAATAACGCGGCGTTCCGACAATATGCTTATTATCAGAGGCGTAAATGTTTTTCCTTCGCAGATCGAGGAAGCGCTTTTTGGCGTGGCTCAGGGTGAAACGCCCTATCAAATAATCGTGGAAAGAAAAGGCGCGATGGATAGTCTGGAGGTGGTCGTTGAAGTTACGGATAAAATATTTTCCCTGGAACTGCAGAAGCAGAGGTCTTTTCTCGAAGCGATTAAAAAACGTATCGGATCGGTAACAGGTATTAATGTTGATGTCAGGCTGGTTGAGTCCGGGAGTATTTCACGGCAGAAAGGAAATATCATGCGGGTACTGGACAAAAGGCAAATATAACGGTAATTAAACGTTTTACTTTAATTTGGTTTTCGGCATGCAAGATTTTCTTCTTTTTGCATCGCATTTACATGTCGTCTGGTTTCGCGTCGGGGTAAGTCCCAAATCTAAAATCATTTCGTGGTCCAGAGAGCTATTCCGTCCTGTTGTGGTTAAATAGTTCCCGGTCATGAGAGAATTTGCGCCGGATAAAATACCCAAAGGAAGCAATTGACGCAGATTTTTTTCCTTTCCGCCGCAAAGCTTGATGTCTTTGTCCGGGAGCATAAAACGAAAGATGGCTATGGTCATAAGGATTTCTACAGGCGGCAATGCCGCCATTTGGCCCAGAGGAGTGCCTTTAACAGGATTGAGAATATTCAGAGGAACGGAATCGACATTCAATTTTCTCAAAGTTTCGGCAAGTTCGATGCGATGAGAAATGCTTTCGCCCATGCCGATCAGAGCGCCGGCGCAAACAGACATGCCAGCCGCCCTCGCGGCGCGAATGGTTTCAATATCTTCTTCGTAGTTGTGCGTGGTGCAGATATTTTTAAAAAAACTACGGGCTGTTTCCAGATTATGATGATAACGGAATAAACCCGCGGATTTAAGTTCCCGCGCTTTTTCCGAATCGATAATGCCTAAAGAGGCGCAAGGATGCAGGCCTATTTCACGCACTCCTTTGATTGCTTTAAAGATTTCTGCCCATTCCCTTTTTGTGTTCAAGCGCTTGCCGCTGGTGACGATGCCGAAAAATTCAGCTCCGTCTCTTGCCGCCTCTCCGGCTTCGGCAATGATTTGCTTTGCCGTTTTCAAAGGATAGGAAGGCGCGTCCGTCTGATAATGTGACGACTGCGCGCAGAACTTGCAGTCCTCAGAGCATTTCCCTGATTTGGCATTGGTAATGCCGCAGAGAATGATTTCTTTGCCTTTGAAGTGTTCCCGAATTTCGGACGCGGCGGCTATTATCATCCAGGGGTGATCTGAGGCTTCGATAAAAAGCTCCAGAGCTTCAGCAGAACTAATAGCAGTCCTCTTTTTGACTATTTTATTTTTTATCTTATCGGTTAAATTCATATATCCCTGCAAAATATTTTGAAATGATTATTAGAAGAAAAAAGTTTAAATGTCAATTCCCGGGATGATGATATCGGGTAGATTATTCAGACAGACAGGAAAGCAGAGTTGCGCCGCTAATATTTCTGTTTTAAAAACATCTGCTATTTCCTCTGGAAGTTATATTAAACTTGGTATAACTTCTTCCTTGAAACTTTAACGTTGAGGTTGTTCATGCCTAAAGGAATATATATAGTCGGCACCGATACGGAAGTAGGCAAAACAGTGGTATCTGCCGGGCTCATGCATTTGTTGCTGGCACAAAAATATCGAAGCTCTTATTTCAAACCGGTAGCCAGCGGCGCGGTTGTTATAAATGGCGTTACCGAAGCAATCGATGCAGTGTTTGTTAGAACAGCTTCCGGTTTTAGCGAGGACCCGGGAAATATAACGCCGTTTGTTTTTAAAAATGAAGTGGCGCCGCATCTGGCCGCACGTCTGGAACATGTGCCCATTGATGTTGGGGTTATCAAAGACCGTTTCCAATATTTGAAAAGATGTTATGAATGGATCATCGCCGAAGGGGCCGGCGGCTTAGCGGTTCCTTTGAATGATGAAGGGTATATGCAGTATGATCTCATCAGGGAGCTCGGCTTTTCTTGTCTGCTGGTTTCCCATGCCGGTTTGGGAACAATCAATCATACCCTTTTGTCAGTGCATTTTGCACGCAGTGTTGGTTTGAAAGTCAAGGGAATTATCATCAACGGCAGCACCCGGAATTTATTGGAAAGAGATAATACGGAAACCATCGCCAAGCTTACCGGTGTTCCCGCGATTATAACCATACCGGCGCTGAACGGTGTCGATACAGGAAAGTGTCAAATAGGAAATCTTAAGGAAGTGTTTGAAAAATCAATAGTTATTGATCAAATTATGGCCGAAATGGACGAGTTATAAAGGACATTGAATGAAAATGTTTCTTGATAAGCTTGAACGGATTAAAGAAAGCGGTCTTTACCGGCAAATTAAGTATCTGCAATCTCCACAACAGCCTTACGTAAAAATAGCGGGCAAAAATTATCTGATGCTTTCATCCAACAGCTATCTTGGGCTTTGCAATGATCCCCGTCTCAAGCAAGCGGCAAGGGAAGCTATTGACGAATATGGTGTCGGTTCGGGCGGATCGAGGCTGACAACGGGCAGTTATGAAGTGCATAAAAAGCTGGAAAATGAAATCGCCGCGTTTAAAGGAGCGGAGGCGGCGCTTCTTTTTAATACCGGTTATATGGCGAACGTCGGCGCCATATCCAGCATTGCCGGTAAAGACTGGGTGATTTTCTCCGATCGTTTCAATCATGCCAGTATCATCGATGGTTGCCGGCTCAGCGGCGCCGAAATCGTCGCCTATGAGCATTGCAATGCCTCCGATCTGGAGAAAAAAGCACATAGCCATCGCGGCAAGCGGGCTTTGGTTATCACAGACGGGCTCTTTAGTGTGGATGGCGATATTGCGCCCTTGCCGGAGATTGTCCAGGTGGTGAAAAAGTATAATATGCTGTTGATGGTTGACGATGCCCATGCGACTGGCGTTTTAGGAGAAAACGGAGGAGGAACAGCGGAATATTTTGGCTTGCAAAATGAAATTGATATTCAGATGGGAACTCTCAGTAAAGCGTTAGCCAGTGAAGGCGGTTTTATTGCCGGAAATCGCGATTTAATTGATTATCTTGCCAATAATGCCCGCAGTTTTATTTTTTCTACGGCGCTGTCACCCGCAGCAGTTGCTGTGTCACTTAAGGCACTGGAAATTATTCAAGCTGAACCCTGGTTGCGGCAGTCCCTGATGGCCAATTCCGTCTGGTTCAGGGAAAGACTCAAAGAGGCCGGTTTTAGTATCATGGATTGCCCCACTCAAATTATTTCCATTGTTCTTGGTCCGCCCGAACCGACGGTAACTTTCAGCAATAGGTTGATGGAAAAAAACATCTTTGTTTCGGCCATTCGTCCGCCCACTGTTCCGCAGGGCACCAGCCGCCTGCGGATTAATTTGATGGCTACGCACACGATTGACGATCTGGCGCGGGCTATGAACTCTATAACGGCCATCGGAAAGGAAATTGGAATTCTGAATGATACCGGAAATAAATTACGGGCAAACTGTTAATAGAAATGGTGACGAAAAATGAATGAATGGCAGAAGAGAGATTTGCATTATATCTGGCACCCCTGTTCGCAGATGAAGGATTATGAAGATTTCCCGCCCATTGTGATTAAAAAAGGCAAGGGGGCGTATTTGCATGATGTGGAAGGCAAGGTCTATCTTGATGCTGTTTCTTCCTGGTGGGTAAATCTCTTCGGCCACAGTAATGACAGAATAAACAAGGCTCTGCGCCAGCAAGTTCAGAAGCTTGAACATGTTATTTTTGCCAATTTCTCTCATGCCCCGGCCATTGAACTGGCAGAGGAGATTATTCGTATTGCACCGGCAGGCCTCGACAAAGTTTTTTTTGCCGACAACGGATCATCGGCGGTGGAAGCCGCCCTTAAAATGAGTTTTCATTATCACCAACAGACCGGCCATCCAGATAAAATCCGCTTCGTCGCGATTACCGATGCCTATCATGGCGAGACACTGGGCGCGCTTTCCGTAGGTGACCTTGACCTGTATAATAAAATCTACAAGCCATTACTGCTTAACACATTTAAAGCTTCCGGGCCGGATTGTTATCGTTGTCCTTACGGCAAAGACCGCGGGAATTGCGATGCTGAATGCTTTGCTTCACTCGAACAAATTATTGAGGAGCACTCCGGCGAAATCTGTGGAGTTATTATTGAACCTCTTGTGCAGTGTGCGGCCGGCATGAAAATATATCCTCCGGTTTATCTGAAAAAGCTCCACGCGCTTTGCACAGAATATAATATTCATTTTATTGCCGATGAAATTGCGGTTGGTTTCGGCCGTACCGGTAAAATGTTTGCCTGTGAACATGCCGGCATCAGTCCGGATATCATGTGCTTGTCCAAGGGGATTACGGCAGGTTATATGCCTCTTTCTCTGGTGGTTACGACGAATCATATTTATTCGGCTTTCTATGCCGACTATACAGAGCTTAAGGCTTTTATGCACTCCCACAGTTATACAGGTAACGCTTTGGCCTGTGCTGTTGCTCGCGAATCATTGAGAATCTTTGCCGAAGACAATGTGCTTGTCCAAAACGAAAGAAGGGCAAAAAACATTGCCGAAAAAGTCAACGCTTTGGCCGAAGGTCACCCCTACATTGGCGAATATCGTCAGATGGGGATGATCGGCGCGCTGGAATTGGTGGAAGATAAAATTTCTAAAAAAAGTTTTGATTGGCAAAGGAGAATCGGTTACGGAATCTATCGGCTTGCCCTCAAAAAAGGCGTTCTTCTGCGGCCTTTGGGCAATGTTATCTATTTTATGCCGCCGTATGTTGTGGAAGAAGAAGATATCGACTTTATGGCCAGAATCGCGTTTGAGTCGATAAATGAATATTTCGGGATATGAAAAAAAAGAATTTGATCCTTTATCTCCATTGCTTCACCCAAAAATCTTGCCAGCATGAAAGCAATCCAGGAACCAATTGTGAGACCAATAGTGAAATAAAGATTTCCACGGAATCGGTCATGCCACAGATGATACCGGTCAGTTCTCCCGGTATCGACGCGGCCACATCCTATATTATCTGAAACAAAATAAAGACCAGTTCATCGAAAGTATGGCAGGACTTAATGAGTTGTAATATCTGGTGTCTGTTTTGAAAGAATCTAAACAGATCAAAGTGAGGAAAAAGGTAAACTGTCAAGCCGATTAAGATAAGCAACAAAAGGATACGGAGGAGGATTTTTTTCACCGGTAGATGTAATGCTGCTGATCCCTGATTTTATTTTTCAATTTTCTTTGCTTCTTCCCCTGGTTTTTTTTCGGGTTCGTTCATTGCCTGTTTAAATCCTCGTATTGCTTTACCCAGTGAACCTCCCAGTTCAGGAAGTTTCCCCGGACCAAAGATAATCAAAACGATACCCAGGATGATTATAAGGTGCATCGGTTGCATAAGTCCCTCAAACATTGTAATACCTCCAATAAATTTTCTTGCGGGAACCGTATAATATTATTTTGGTTTAGTCAAACTGATTGTCTTTCAGTTAATTACCGGATTTTTCCAGACGGGATAACAAACTAATACTTCTTTTAAATCAACCAGTTTGACAATCAGGCCAAAATGATTGACTTTAAAAAGACTATGTGTAAAAAAGTAAAATCTTAATAAACTTTTAAAATGCTGATTGTGCCTGTTGAATAAAAGATTATATGGTTTCGCTTTCAAATGATAACGAGACGGCAAGAAGGAGGCTCCGCAGGCGTATTATTAATACATCGACGCAGCCAACAAAGTTAGCCAAAGACCGGGAGCGCATCCCGCAGGGGAGTGCATGTTAAATGAGCGTTTTTACCCTTGTCGGCAATTACCGCCTGCAAGGAGTTAATTACAAGCGAATTGGTATCACTTGAGGAAATAGAGATGGAGAATATTATTATGTCGAAAGTGCCGCAAAAACTGGAAAGAAAGAAATCAGAAATTTACAAAGATGCACCTGTTGCGAAGTTTGGCGAAAGAAAGCCGGACTTTACGACAATGGGAAGAAAGATAAAAAATCCGCATAAAAAATTCCGGGAAGTGGTTTGCGTGGAAGCATGCAGGACGCCGTATGGACGTTCGGGCGGCGCGTTGAAATATTTTTCCGCGATGGAACTGGGAGCGCTGGCGATTAAAGAAGTTCTGCGCCGCACGGAAGGCAAGGTAAAGCCCGCTGACGTGGACTATATTTTTATGGGACAGGTTGTTCCCGCAGGCTGTGGTCAGATTCCCGGAAGGCAGGCTACAATTCTCGCAGGCGTGCCGGAATCAGTTCCTTCCATTACTGTTAATAAAGTTTGTTCTTCCGGTATAAAAACTATTGACTTGGCTTTCCAGATGATTCTTCTGGGGCGCGCGGAAATTTGTATCGCCGGCGGTCAGGAGAGCATGAGCAACTGTCCGTTTGTCCTGCCGGATATGCGCTGGGGCATGCGTATGGGATTGCCTGATGGCAGAGTTGTTGATGCAATGGTTTATGACGGACTATGGGATGCTTTCTATAATCGTCACATGGCGATTCATGGATCGGAAGTGGCCGACGAGTTTGGCTTTACGAGACAGGAACAGGATGAGTGGGCGCTAAATTCGCAGATGAACGCTGTCCGCGCGATGAACGAAGGCAAGCTCGATGCCGAAATTTTTCCTGTGGAAGTCAAACAGGGCAAGAAAGTAATCGTTTTTGATAAGGACGAAGGGCTGCGGCCAGAGACTACACTAGAAGGTCTGGCCAAACTTCCGCCGGTTTTTAATCATCTAAGCACCGTCACCGGCCAGCCGGGAAGTGTCACCGCCGGAAACGCGCCGGGAGTCAACGACGGCGGGGATGTCTGTCTTTTGATGAGCAGAGAAAAAGCCGATGAACTGGGTCTTAAGCCGATTTTCACCATAGTTGATTACGCCGAAGTTTCACAGCCGACCAAGGACATTGCGACCGTTCCGGGTTTAGCTATCAAAAAGATTCTTGAACAAAACGATATGACACTCAATCAGATGGACATAATCGAAATCAACGAAGCCTTTGCGGCGGTGGCGCTGGTAAGCTGCCGTTCGATTCTAGGCATGACTAAAGAAGACATGTTCAAGAGAGTCAACGTTAACGGTGGAGCGGTTGCCTATGGTCACCCCATTGGAGCAACCGGAGCTAGAATCGCTATGACGCTGGGGTATGAACTCAAGCGTCGCGGCGGTGGCTGGGGAGTTTGCGGCATTTGCTCAGGGCATGCGCAGGGGGATGCGATGCTGATTCGCGTAGACTAAAAAGCTGGATTCATAAGGCTACCTTTGTTGGCTTCATCGTCAGTATCCTCGACGTATGTTTATATACGTCTGCGGTGCCTCCTCCTTGCCGCATCGGTATCCTAATCCAACTTTTTAACAAATAAGTCTTGCCATTCTCCGGCTTGACCGGGGAATCCAGGAAAATCTAACTAACCTGAAAAATATCAGTTGAAGGGGCATTCCTTCGTTCAGAATCTGCTGCAACTGTGGCTCTAATGCTAATTACGCGATAGCCGAAAACTCACCCTTGCGGGTTCAAAGTGGGAAAATATCGCCATGAAAAATATACATGCTCCGGAAAATATTAGGATACGTAATGCTCAAATCTATATTTTTAAGAGCTTTTGTGAAGAACAATACGTTAATACCACCGATAATTAAGCCTGATACGAATACTATGAACCAGAGAATATCAGATTGTTTGTTCGAAATATTTTTATACAAGAAATAGGATTCAACATTAAAGGCTACTGATAGGAACAAATAGACATATTTTATTTATCATCCTTATAATTATTCTCTGAAGTTTCGCCTGACTAATGATTATCGCCTATATAAGACTCCTAAATCAGGCCAGTATTTTTTCTGCAACATCAGCGATCTGGCGGTATTACTCATTCAGGCATCTTCAGCAATCTTTCGCTGCGCAAGATACGGACGATTTTTACCCTGTTTCTGTCAAGACGATAAACTATCCGAAACGGCGCATGGATAATTTCTCTCAGATTTTCAATGTTAAATTCCGGCACAATGCGTCCGCTTTCGGGAAAATCAGCAAGTCTTTCCACTTGGGAAATAATTTCTGTAAGCAACCGGTTTCCTACATCTGGCACTTGTTGGTCTTTATACCATGCACGGATAGCTTCCAGATCATCAAAGGCCGATAAGGCAAATTTGATCGCGCTCTTTTTCGGCATGATTATTTGCCCATCTCCAGCCGCTTTTTAACTTCAGCCAAACTTATTTTTCTGCCTTCTTCAATATCCATCAATCCTTGAACAACGCCGCGCAGAAATGCCTGCTCTTCTGTTTTTTTCTCATAATCTTTTACCGATTCAATGACGGCAACTCCTCTTCCACGGCTGGTCAAGAGCACCGGCCTTCGGGTTTTATCGACCTGATTGACGATTTTGCCGGGATTGATTTTTAGATCAGTAATAGGAACGATATCTTCCGAATATTTTACATTTGAGTTCATGAAACCCTCCATAATGGTCATTTAACTGGTTTAATAATAGCACCAGTTAAATGACCTGTCAAGCGGATAATAATATTGCTTTTGTCTAAGCCAGTATCTTTTTCACTATATCAGCGATCCGGCGGCAGTGGGTTTCGGTTTCTTTTTTGGTGGGGCCTTCGACCATGACGCGGCACATATTCTGTGTGCCGGAGTAACGCACTAAAACGCGTCCTTTATCGCCCAGTGCCTTTTCCGCTCTTTTGATGGCGGCCATGATTTCAGGCACGGTTTCTATTTCCGGTTTTCTTTTTACGTCAATGTTGATGAGCATTTGCGGAAAAACCTTCATTACGCGCGCCAGTTCCGAGAAAGGTCTCTCTTCTTTTTTCACGGCAGCTAATACTTGCAGGGCCGTAATCAAACCGTCACCGGTGGTGTGATGTTGTAAAAAAATCAGATGGCCGGAATCTTCTCCGCCAATGACAGCGCCGCGCGCCAACATTTCTTCCAGAACGAAGCGGTCGCCCACGGGAGCGAAGACAGAATCAATTTCCAGTTTCTGAAAAGCGACTGTCAATCCAAGATTACTCATAACCGTGCGGACAACTAAATTATTCTTCAGTTGGCCTTCTTTTTTCAAAATGGCTGAACAGATGACCAGCAGCCGGTCACCGGTCAGAATGTTGCCTTTATCATCAACGGCAATTACCCGATCGCCGTCGCCGTCAAAAGCAAAACCGGCGTCGGCCTTCTGCAGTAATACTTCTGCTGCCAATACTTCGGTATGCTGCGAGCCGCAGTTGAGGTTGATATTTTTACCATCAGGTTGATCGAATAAAGTTTTTACTTCGCAACCAAGTTCCGTGAAAACAGCGGGGGCCACGCGATAGGTTGCGCCGTTGGAACAATCGAGAACTATTTTCATCCCCTCCGGATTGAGCTTCTGGGGGAAAGTGGATTTCAGAAAATCCACATAACGTCCAGCGGCGTCATCCAGCCGTGATAATTTACCAAATTCTTTCGGAGATGGATGGAGCCGGTGCATATTATTGGCAAAGATCAGTTCTTCTATTTTATTTTCTTTTTCGTCGGAGAGTTTAAAACCTTCACTGTTAAAAATTTTTATGCCGTTATCCTGCGAGGGATTGTGAGAAGCCGAAATAACAATGCCCGCATCGGCTCTCATATCATGAGTTAAAAAAGCGATGCCCGGAGTGGGAATTACGCCCACGGAAATGGCGTTGACACCCATTGAACAAATGCCGGATATAATCGCGCTCTCAAACATATCGCCGGATAGCCTTGTGTCTCTGCCGATAAGGATACGCGGTGTGTGTCCTTCTTTTTTAGAAAGATGTGCTATAGCCCGTCCCACATTCGAGGCAACCTCCGTTGTCATGGGGTGTTGGTTGGCAATTCCCCTAATTCCATCGGTGCCGAATAGTTTATTCATAATTTTTCTCCTGATTCTGTATGTTTTTCTACCGCAAGGCATTTGTTTTTGCAACAGGGAAAAGATTTCTTTTTGACAGGAATAAAATCCACAAAGGTTTTTGGGATATTCATTGGGGGGAAGGTTAATACTCCAGTATAGACCGAAATGGCGACGAATAAAGGAGGTCCTGCCCCACCTGCGGCAGAATAACAAAACGGTAATATTTCTGCTTAGGGAAAACAATTGCAGATGAAGTTATGGAGAGAGCTATTGGATGTAACCAATTTTACATTTTATTGAAAGTGTCCAATTAAGTCTTATCTCAGTTATTGCCTTCACTGTTTAGTGGTGAGCGGTTATTAGACTTGAGGATTATGGGTTGAAAAAGAGTGAAGTTAAAAAATCAACGGCAGTATCCTTTAGCCTTAGCAGCTTCTAATATTTTGCAAATTCCTAAATCACATGCTTTTTTTGCGTTCTTACAACCGGAGGTGTTGTTGCCTTGAATAAAGTAAGCAAGCCCCCTGTTGTTGTATGCATTAGCGAAATCAGGATATAGACGAATTGCCTCGTTGTACTGATAAATAGCCTCCTCGTTTTTCCCTTCGGTAAGTAAAGCATCAGCAAGACATTTATGTGCCACAAAGTTATTCTTTGTTGTCTGTAAAGTATGTTTAGAAAGTTCTGTACTGTTTTTCCAGTAGCCGCATTGTTTCCATGTTAAAACTGACATTATAATAAGAAAGAATATTGCTACTGCGAATAAAAAATATTTTCGCGTATTTTCGTTTGGGAACAGAAGTGGAATACCCCATGCTAGCATAATGACAAGGCCTATAGAGGGTAAATAATGGTAGCGGTCAGCCATGGCTTGGTCCATGTCCTGAAGGATTCCGATAACCGGCAGAATGGTAATCACGTACCAAATCCATCCGACAAATAGATACGGCAAGCGTCTTATGTTCATAATGACAAAAACACTGATAATTATAATCAGAAGAGTGGCTCCTGACACTTGCCAGAGTGGAATTTGTTCTGGAAAAGGATAATAAACAGCCATATCATTAGGCCAAAACGTTTTCCCCAGATAAGTTACAAAAGAAACAAGCGCGTTGGCAAGCCGGGAACTCAAAGGAAAATGTTCTATTGGTCTATTAGAGTGAGCATAAATCGTCATAATAGAAAAAACAGCAGATAAAACAAAAAACGGTATTTTTTCCCGCAACTGCCATAAAATCAAGTTCGTTTTACCTTTCTGCAAATCAAAACGGTCAAGCGGCCAGTAATCCAGGAGAATCATAATAACAGGCAAAGTTACAACCATGGGTTTGCTCATAAGCGCACAGACGAAGCAAAAAAGAACAACCAGATATCTTTTTATAACCGGTTTTTCCGTGTAATAGACATACAAACAAAGAGTAAGCATACAGAAAAACGCGCTTAAAACATCTTTGCGTTCAGATATCCAGACAACCGATTCCACATGAAGCGGATGAAGCGCGAAAAGAGCGGCAACAAAGGCGCTTTTCCAGATAGCCCCGGTCATGCGGTTAAAAAGCCAGAACAGCAGCAGAGTGCTCAATATGTGCAGGATAAGGTTTGTTAGATGATAGCCACCGGCATTCAGGCCATGAAGTTGATAATCGAACATGAAAGACAGCCATATCAGAGGGTTCCATAAGTCGGCATATTTTGTACTGAACGCCCAAATAGCTCCGTCCATAGTGATTCCCGATTGGATATGACTGTTCTCTGTAACATAAATGTTGTCATCAATATTGACGAAGTCGCATTGATTCACTTGCCAAAAAACAGCGAGTGTAGTTAATGTCAAAACGATATAAACGATTAGTTTCTGACTTTCGGGACTAATATTTATCTTATTAAGCATAATGACCGGCTACAAATATTTGTACTACAATCTATCGTTGAACGTCATATATTAACATCTTCTATTCTCTTTCTCTGACGTTCTTGATTTCCTTAACTTCAGGAAATGCATCCGAAACGGCTTTTCGAAAGGCTTCAGAATTCGTTTTATACTTATTGATAATAAGGTCAGCGAACTTCCAAACGTCTAGTCTTATCTCGCGTTTGTATGCGTTTATTTTGTATATTTCGGGAATTCCATTGAATGCTTCGGAAGTGCGAAAGAAGTATTTTATTTTATTTTTCTTATCGATGTATTTTTGGGGCGTTCCCTGATGCTGGATTCCGTTTCGGTAAACAATCCAAAAGTACTTAAAATCATCCAGGCTAATCCCGAAATCTTTTGCCGCTGCAATCTTAAATATTTCATCGTCTCTTGTGCCGGAAAGGCTGTCTGTCAAAGCGCGATAATACCTTTCGCATAGGAAAAGCGCAGCTGACATGGCCAAAAATCCACCGTCGCCTTCCGGTAGTTCTTTAAGTTTATAAATCGGCTCTACAAACCAGCCATTGAATCTATCCATTAAGCTTGCGCTCGGCTTCATAATTACCCCCTGCAAACAATTTTAAAGTCTCTTTTTATTCCCATAAGTCAATTCTGTTCAAAGATTAATTGTTTATTTTTATAAACACTTGACATTTTTTTGCAACATTTTATTTTCTGCGGCTTGCCGTGGAAAGCTTCAATATCCCATAAGGGAATTGCCGCCTATCAGACTTCAATTCCCTTGGAACTTGATATTATGATTATTAATGGTAAAAGTTACTTCTCTGTTAAATGAAACGGCGACGAATAAAGGATGTCCTGCCCCGCCTGCGGCAGAATAACAAAACGGTAGTATTTCACATTATTGTCAACTTGTTTGCCGACCGGCGGATTATACCACCGTGTTTCATAGAGTCCCGTCTTACCCTTATTGATTACATCGTTGCAAATGATAGCAATATCATATCCAGTGTCATCCAGAGGTTGTCCGTCTGAACGGAATTGTTTCCAGGTAATTCCTCCATCATTACTTTCTTCGATTCTTACCAGCGTTAGCTCCCATGAAATCAGATGAGGAGGCAAATCCTCCCAGACAAACGACCAGTATGGTTCATCATTAACCTCTGCGGCAACAAATACTGGGTAGGCCTTCGCTTTTCTTTCGGTTCCATACTTAACTTTAGTGGTAAAAAATCTTTTCGCCCGCAAATTATAAGACCATTTTTTGGGGAAATTACTTTCGCTTTTCCCCTGTTCCATTTCCAGAGTCATCTTGTTTAATTGTTTGGCCAGAAACGGCTGCGTTTGCGGTCCGTACAAAGTATGTCCGCCCTCGTAACGCTGGATACTATACTCTTCCGGTGTTGTAACGTATCCGTAATATCCGTTGGAGCAGCTTATGACGACAAAATACTGTAAATCTTTTTTGTTTTCTGATGTAAGTTTATCCTGGCACTGTGCCGCTATTCTGACTCCCGCCTCTTTTGTTATTTCAAAGGGAAGAGGCAGGAGCAGCACATCGTTAATCTGAATCGTTTGCAAAAACAGTTGATGAGGGAAATCCTTTTTGGAAAGGACGAGGTATTGGAAAGGGCCGCCCAAGGTACGCTTATAACCCTGACAGGAAATTTTAAAAAACCATCGCGGAGAACCTTGTCTCAACCATGGGAGTTTATCGAGTACAGGAGTAGGGTTGTCATCAGTTCCCGCGGCAAGCGCAGAACCAACAACAGGTCTTTCGCAGAGGCATGTCTCATCAATGCAGGGTTCGGAATAGAGATCTATCTCTTTGGCTGAGAAGCGAATGGTCGCCTCATCTTTTAATTTTCCGTCGAGTGAACGGAAAAGTTCAAACGCCTTTTGCCCGATGGATGTTCCTATCCGGCGAGCTTCAATGAAGCCCTGTGCGCCCTTATGATAGTTTGGGGAGTTATCGCCATGCGTGCCGTTAAAAGCTGCATGAATGGGTTCCCATGATGTTTTATAATTATTCTTTATGCCATATTCCACTTCCCGTTCCATGTACGCAAATACATCACCATTATTGAGATCATTTTTAGCCGGAACCGTCGTCCCATGGATAGAAAAACTTGAAAGCGCGGCGAGCGGATAATATTGTCCGTCAAAATCCTGTCCATCCACACGAATCATATACATGTCGGAATTAACGGCTTTATAAATATCTGGCGGTGTTTTCGCGGAGACATTTTTGTTAGCATGATATGATTCAATACTGCGATTGCGTGTCATCTCCTCTATCTGTATTTTTCCCGTGGCAATTTTTGCCGGCTTCTTCTCTTTAAAGGCGCGAATAACTGCGTTCGCGATTTGTTTCGATAGATAATTAAAATATTCGGGATCAAAGCGGGCAGCGTTGGAAGCATTGTTGTTGTAGAAATTAGCGTCAAAAAAATTGCCCGGCCCTGAATGAGTATTGGTTCCCGCGATGAGCAAGCCGTCTATTCCAATATCGGTTTCTTTAGCTATAAGCTCAGCCACGCGATGATTGAGCAACAGAGAGCCTGACAGAAGATCGCACTGAACAAGGGCGACAGATCTGCCTGATACAGGCTTTAAATACAAGACACGGGCGTAGAGTCTGGTACGAAAACCTTTACTGTAATTCGCCTCTATCGAATATCCGCCCAAAGGCATTCCGGGAGGCGGAGTAATATCGGCTCTTGCTGCGCCGGCAAGTAGGATGGTATTCGCCGTATTTTGCTGAGGAGTTTGTCTACTCATCTCCAATTGAACGGAAGCGCAACCGGCTAATATAAAGAGAAACGTTAGTGTCAGGAAAATTCTTTTCAATGTTTTCAAAATATTCATACATAATTCTCCTAATTTTTTTGTAGTTTTTCTGTAAAACAATACCATAAAAATATCAATAAATTTATTATGTTTCCTTTTTTAAATATTCGTCAATATAAAAAAATTGCTGAAATCAATGACCGCTTTTGCAAGAATATTTCTATTAATTTTTGTCCAATGATATTGAATTCGGTAGCGAGAGCATCTCCATAGCCTGTTGCGGGGTAAGCGAGCGGATAGTGGTTAAGAATCGAAGATTATCGCAGCTTGCTGCGTAGAGCTTCAATAATCGCGATTTATCGCTTTAACCTGGGGATAAAAAAGTTGAAATTGATGATCAGTTGTGCAAAGATTTACATACTTTTTCATTATTGAAAATAGCTCATAAAATGTGTTTGTTATAAATACTTAGCCAAGGCAGTTTTTATGATTGATGTTCCTGATATATCTATTGTTGTGCCGGTATATGGAAGCGACAGCACACTGGAGCCTCTTTATGAAAGGGTTACCGCCGCAGCAAGCCGAATTCCGGCCAGTTTCGAACTGATCCTTGTTGATGATTGCGGACCCGGAAATCCCTGGGAATTAATCAATAAAATGGCGCAAAGCGATCCGAGAGTTATAGGCCTGAAACTATCAAGAAATTTCGGTCAGCACAGCGCCATAGTAGCCGGTGTTGACATTGCACGCGGGAATTGGCTCGTGATAATGGATTGCGATTTGCAGGACCGTCCGGAGGAAATTTCCCGCCTGTGGGCCAAAGCGCAGGAGGGCTTTGACGTAGTTTTTGGACGGAGAGTGGAAAGGCAGGACAGGTTTTGGAAACGATGGTCTTCCCGTTTATTTCATTGGGTTTTCGGATACATGACGGATCAGCAAAGTGACGCAACCCAGTCAAGTTTTGGAATTTACGCCCGTAAGGTTGTCGATGTGGTTAAAATGCTGCCGGAACAGCCACGAGTATTTCCTTTCCTGGTTCGATGGACAGGCTTCAAGATTACCAGCATTGATATTGTACATGACAAGCGCGCTGAAGGCAAATCCGGTTATACCCTGATCCGCCAATTGTCTTTTGCGGCCGATACCATTATCTCCTATTCCAACAAGCCCTTAAAACTTTGCGTTCAATTCGGGTTCTTCATGGCTTTTGCGGCTCTATGCTACGGAGCGTGGTTATTTATTCGTTATTTTTTATTTGATTACATCCCTACCGGTTGGACCAGCATGATGGTTTCATTATTCTTTTTATCGGGAATTCTCCTTTTCGGGATGGGAATTCTGGGCGTTTACATCGGCCGGGTTTTTAATCAGGTGAAGGGAAGACCTCTCTATGTTGTAAATGACCGGACACGGGTGACTTAAAGAAAGTATCAATTCATTCTTAATGATTGTTGCAGTAACGGTCATATATTCTACATTGTAACCCGGTCTTTGAAAGAAAGAACGGAACTTGCCCGATTTTTGAAAGAACAGGGCATATTGGCTGTGTTTCATTACGTGCCTCTCCACAGCTCTCCCGCGGGGAAATTATACGGACGGACAAGCGGGACATTGAAAGTTACAGAGATGGTGAGCGACTGTTTATTGCGTCTGCCGCTTTATTATGAAATGAAAGATGAAGATGTTCATTCCGTTACCGATAACATCAGAAAGTTTTATAAGAGGTTCTGATTAAACGTGAAGAATATGGCAATAAATAGATATTTGTTGAAAAAATGATGAGAATAATGCGCTTATGAGTAAGAAAGAAAAAGATGGAAATAAAAATACCGTTACGCCAAATGATACTATTAATACCGCAATCAATCGTACCTCAAAAATATCTTCTTTTTTTACCTTTTCGGAAAAACTGGCATCTTCAGGATACCTGAGATGGTTGATGATAGCGCTTCTGCCGGCTCTTATTCTGCTGAGATATCCGGTGGACAGAGTGGATTATGATTTATGGTGGCAAATGGCGCAGGGCAAATATTATATTACTCATCACACTCTGACTATGGATATCTCGATTTTTTCCTGGACACCCACAGACCCGACCTGGATTTATAATACTTGTCTGGGAAGTATAGCTGTTTATCTGTTTTACAATTTCATGGGCGGGTTTGGCTTGTGGCTTTTTCAATGGCTTATATTTCTGGGAGTTTTTCTTTCTTTTTATCTTTTTCTTCGTCTGGTTCGTCTGCGGCTGGATGTAACCGGCGTAACTCTTATTGCCGCCATTGGTATTGCCTGCTCCCTTGCCTGCCGTTTCTATAAGCCGGAATTGTTTTCCACTCTCCTTTTTAGCTGGACGGTATTTATCTTTTTTTACGTCAAAATAACCCACCGGAAGTTTCTTTTTTATCTTTATCCCTTGATATTTGCTTTTTGGGTTAATCTGCATGGCGCTTTCGTTGTAGGTTTGATTTTTCTTGCTCTCGCTTTTATCGGAGAGTTTTTAAACAGAATTTTCTTTTCCCGGGAATCATTTACTACTAACGAACTGTTTCATTTTGGAGTTGCGTGCGTTTTATCCGGGGCCGCCACGCTGCTGAATCCCTATGGCATAAACTACCTGGCGAGTCTTTTTCCGATTTTGATGAATGCGATTGATTCCAATAAATATTCTGGACCGTACGACAAGTTTATTTTTGCCTACGTGAGTCTCTGGCCGCTTTTAAAGGATACTACTATTTCATTTTTCAATGCGGGTCTCACCGCATGGATAATAACCTTGATGATTTTTACTGTATTTATCCTTTCTGTTTATGAATTAATCAAGAAGAGGTCATGCGATTTTGCTTTGCTGATAACCAGTTTTGCCTTATACTGGAAAGGTATGGAGACAAGCCGGGCAAGTTACTTTTCCCCCATTGCCTTTTTCTTCGTCTTTTTCTATCTGCTGATTCACCGGCTGAAACTGAAGAGTATTCCCGGCAGAGTGACTATCTTTTCTCTGCTGATTTTTCTTTTCTTTTCTATCAGTGTTTCCTATTTTACAATAAGGTACTGTACAGATAGCAAATGGTTTGGCGCCGGACTTGACAGTTCTGTGCCGGTGAAAGAAGTGGCCTTCCTGAAAAAATACCATCCTGAAGGGCCGATATTCAACGACTATGTCATCGGCGGCTATCTGGTATGGGCTCTTTATCCTGATTACGGTGTTTTTATTGATCCCCGCGGGGGCCTATACAGAAACCAGGTTTTTCCTGACTATATGGAATTTACCACAAAGCATGTGACCATTGAGGACATACATCGATTTACGAAGAAATATCCTTTCAAGGTTGCAATAATCCATTACCGGCATATCGCTTTGATTTTCGATTTCCTGAGAGCCGGGGACGAATGGCATCTTTTGTATTTTGAAAAGAACGCCGCTATACTGATTCACAAATCGCTCCTTCCCACTATCCAGTCGGAGATGGGCAATGTTAGCCTCAGTCCTTTGCGCTTTAAAGATGTCAGAAATCCGGATATTCTGTTTAATGTTTTCAATTTTTATGTTCGTCTGAATCCTACCGCAGGCCGCTATATCTATGATGTCTTCAAAAAGAATGTCAGCGATTGTTACAAGCCAAAGCCGGGCAATCTGCAATTAATGGACATTAAGATCAGACGTAAGGAACAGGAGCTTCAGGACAAGGCCAACTGGCTATCACCGTGAATGTTGAAAAGAAAAAGTTTAATTCGGCAGTAAGCGCATTCTCCATAGTTTGCTGCGGGTAAGCGAGCGAATACTGAATGATATTGTTCCTTAAGAATAGAAGATTTTCCGCTGTTTTCTGCGGAGAGCTTCAATTTGATTGTTGTGAAAATATCTGTAAGCGTATAACTAAAACGAATAAATTTGCGGATCATGGTATGATTAAGGAGTGCAATACGTCATGTTCCGGAATTATGCAATAGGGAGGATTAATGAGTTCAGTGTCGTCTGACGTATATATTTCAGATATTGATAAAGAGCGGTTTGGTATTAAAACAGCAAGAGTTATTGGTTTGACTACAGATGATTTACCTTCAATTCTGGATTTTTGCACTAAGGAACAGGTAACCTTGCTTATTGCCAGGTGCAATCTGGCCGATCTTGAGGCAGCCCAGGCCATGGAAAAAGAAGGATTCCTATTGATGGATACCCTTGTTTATTATACCCTTGATCTTATCAGACGAGCTGTTCCGGCCGATAAAGGTGTGGCGCATGTCAGGCCCGTCCGTATCGACGAGGAAGAAGAAATGATATTAGTGGCCAGAGAAGCATTTCGTGGATATTTTGGACACTACCATGCTGATCCAAGGCTGGATAACTATAAATGTGATGAAGCATACGCAGATTGGGCGCGCAAAGCCTTTGCTTCCAGAGATTCTGAAAAT
Organism: uncultured delta proteobacterium; assembly: GCA_963811325.1. Lineage (GTDB taxonomy): Bacteria > Desulfobacterota > Syntrophia > Syntrophales > Smithellaceae > Smithella. The sequence goes on along the minus strand of CAWEQT010000001.1, from coordinate 2,169,523 downwards.
TTTTTGGTAGGCGAAATAGAGGGCAGAATAGTAGGCTTTGGTGCTTTAAGGATGAATAATCACGATGAAGGCGAAATGTTTTTAGGTGGCATTCATCCGGATTTTCAAGGACAGGGTATCTATCATTCTTTTTTGTGCAAGGCTATGGAGTGGTGCCTGTCAAAAAACGCTAAAAAGATGATTATTTCCACACAACTTAAGAATATTTCAGTACAAAAAGTTTTGATAAAATTAGGTTTTGAACTTTCCAGAGGATATTACACCTATCACAAATGGTTTGATTAGCTTTTCTCGATATTTCGTGTGTTAATAGAAAGAGACATATTCGTATGTCTGGATTTATTCTTAATTGTAAATAATTATAGTAACACGTTCTTAAATCAATATGTATGATTATGGATAATGAAAAGACAAGTACAAATAATCAGCCAACCAATGATCTGATTAATAAACGAGAAAATCGTTTCTCAATAGTTTCATCTTTTTTCGCCTTTTCAGAAAAATTAGCTTCTTCCAGTTATCTAAAGTGGGTGGTAATGGCGTTTCTGCCGGTCATGATACTGCTGAAATATCCCGTGGACAATTTAGATTATGACTTGTGGTGGCAGATGGCGCTGGGTAAATATTATTTGACTCATCACACTTTGGTCATTGATCATTCGATTTTTTCCTGGACGCCAACATATCCGGGTTGGATTTACAATACTTGTCTGGGAAGCATCATTATTTATCTGATTTACAGCCTGATGGGAGGGTTTGGACTGTGGATTTTTCAGTGGCTGATATTTTTGGGAATTTTTCTTGCCTTTTATCTATTTCTGGGTCTGATTCGTCAGCGCCTGGATGTAACAGGTTTGACCCTCATTGGCGCTGTTGCTATCGCCTGCTCCCTTGCCTGCCGCTTCTACAAGCCGGAATTGTTTTCCACGCTTCTGTTTTGCTGGACGGTATTTATCTATTTTTGCGTCAAGATAACACGCCGGAAGCTTCTTTTTTATCTCTATCCCTTCATTTTCGCCTTCTGGGTTAATCTGCACGGCGGTTTCTTTCTAGGGGGCTGTTTTCTGGCCTGTATATGCATCGGCGAGTTTTTAAACAGAATTTTCTTTCCGCAAGAATCATTTACCATTAACGAACTGATTCATTTGGGGATAGCATGCGTTCTGTCCGGGGCGGCCACATTGTTGAATCCTTACGGCGTAAACTACCTGTTGAGCATATATAATGCTTCGATGTCCGAATCATATACTTTAAACAGCAAATATATTCAGGCGTATGTCAGCCTCTGGCCATACTTTAAAGATATAAAGAATATCAATGTTTCTTTTTTCAGAATGGGTCAGGTTGCCTTGATAATGGCTATAATGATGTTTTTTCTCCTGAGCCTGTTTCTCTATGAGTTAATAAAAAAGAGATCCTGTGACTTTGCCTTTCTGATCCTTACTATTGTTATGTATTGGGGAAGTATGAGGGCTGTCCGGGCAGTTTACACATTTCCCCTTGTGTTTTTCTTCTTATTCTTTTACCTGCTTCACCGGCTGAAATTAAAGAGCATTCCCGCCATAGCAACTATCATGTCTTTGCTCATTTTCATTTTATTTTTTGTCAACATTTCCTATTTCACCTTCAGATACGGCGCGGAAAATAAGTGGTTCGGCGCCGGACTGGAGAGCTTCGCTCCGGTGAAGGAAGTGGCCTTCCTGAAAAAATACCGTCTGGAAGGGCCGATATTCAACGACTATATCATCGGCGGCTACCTGTTGTGGGCGTTGTATCCTGATTACAAGGTTTTTATTGATCCCCGCCATGTGCCATATTATAAACAGGTTGCCCCTGATTATTGGGAATTTACCAGCAAGCCTGTGACCCCAGAGGCCATCCAGCGTTTTACGGAAAAGTATCCTTTCAAGATAGCGATCATACATTACAGGGAACTCCCATTAATTTTTGATTTCCTGAAAGCCGGATGGCGGCTTTTGTATTTTGAGAAGAATGCGGCCATACTAATTCATAAATCTCTTCTTCCCAAAATTCCGCCGGAAATTAGATTGGTTGATCTTGGTCCCCAGCGCTTCAGAGATGTAAAGAATCCGGAGGTTCTCCTTAATGTTTTCAGCTTGTATGTTAATTTATATCCACAGGCAAGCAGGGTAATTTACGATATCTATAAAAAGAATGTCAGTGATTATTACAAGCCGAAAACGGAACACCTGGAGGTGATGGATAATGACATGCGGCAGAAGGCGCTTTGTCTTCAGACTACTGCCAACGGGAAATCATTACGCGCTCAGCAGGTTGGCGAAAAATCCCTGCGCAGGTAATACAATATTATTAGGCTGAAAGCTTAAATAATCTTTATTCGCTATCTTCTGTGTAATAGAATTTCCCTTCGGACCGCAAATTATCAATAATCATCGAAGACGAATCATCAACAGGCTTCCCGGTTTCAACAGCTTTCAAACTTCCTGGAGCCGGAGAATGTTTGGCTAGTGCCGGTATTAGCTTCTCTATAAGAACTTTTTGCAGCAATAAAAGCTGTTTTTGTTGATCCAGAAAGTCTTCCAGAGGCATGGTAACTTTGACGGCTCCTATATACATGGCCATTTTGTCCTCGACATTCAACCCAGGATAGGGATTGTTAGGTCCTGCTGCGCCGAATACAGTGGAGTTCAGATTAATACTGCCGTTGTCAGGTATATACTGTTTGCCGACCAGGTAACCGAAAGAAAGGTCAATACTTACATTTTTGGGTTGTCTGATTCCCAATCCTACGCCATAGTAATCCAGTGTGGGCATGGACGTAAGATCAAAAACATTATCCGGAGAAGAAGTATTTCTCCTTTCATAGCCGGCGCGAAGCTCAAGCGTATCCGTCGCCTTATATTCGATACCGGCACTCCAAGTTAAAGTATCTTGCAGGTTTTTTGCTTGTATCAGATTAGAATCTCCCCCAGCATAGCCGAAAAACTTGGCAAGCTGGAGAACTTGAATTCTCTGATCAAACTGAAGGTTGTATTCCTTAGTAGTAGACCAATTTGACCAGTGCAGGTCGGCTAGAAGAGAAAGCCGTTTAATCGGTTTGAGCTTGATTCCAAAATTGACCAGCTGGGGGAGTTCCATATCCATCGAAACGTTTCCGATCTGTGCTGCGGTAGGTTCTATAGGAAGATCAAGTATCAAGGAACTGGTTGCCATTATGGCGGTGCTTCCCTCCCAGGCAACCACATTCTGAAACTGTTTACTGTATGTAAAATCATATTTTCCGGTCAAATGTGCATTGATAGCGCTATTGTAAGACAATCCAAAGGAGATCCAGTCATAGGGTTCCCACAGTACACCTAAATTGTAAGAAGGGGAAAAATCATCCCGCATGGCTATAGATACACTGCCGACCGTTTCATAAGGGCCTAGTCCTCCGTTGAAAAAAGGCATCGGAACAGTCAAGGAGCTTATAGGATTTGACCCACCTTGGGTGGCATCTCCGAGGGCTTTTGTCAAGTTTGTTATTACGTTGGGAGATCTCAAATCCTCAGTGATCCCCATTGCTGTCTGTCCCGCCCCGAAAGAAGCGCCTAAGGACAAGGTCTTGTTTACTCTGTAGCTTACCGCCGGACCAAAGTAAATCAGGTGCTGCAGATATACAGACTGAACGTCATACCGTGTCGGGTCAGTATCAGCACAGTTCCAGCCACCGGCAAACGGGGCATACATACTGAAGCCGTACGTCCATTTGGAACCGGGATCCCGATAAGATAAGGCGGTAATGGGACCCACCAAAAAATCCAGGGGAACATTCACTATGGGGATAAACAGAATACCGGAAGAATTTGTTCCCTGAGTGCCGGCCAAGGGGTCTTTTTCCAGGTTGCCATTAATATCATTAAATCCCTGGTATTTGGGGTCTTGTGTAAATTTTACCGTATTCTTGATAATAGGGAGCATAACCCCCTGGCTGATAAAACTACCGTCACCCATGAGTGAAAGCCCGGCGGGATTGTAATGGATTGCGGCGATGCCTGGGGGACGAGCGGTAACAGTATTTGCGAGTGCAATAGCTTCTGGATCAATGGCTATATCCTCGTTAAACGAACCTTCAGCTTGCGGTAGTTTGAGAAATAGGCTTGCGGCTATGATTATGCATATAACGTAGATAATAGGGGTATGCAAATATGGCAATTTATTTAAATTAAGTCTTTTCCCTCGAAAAAAGAGAAATGTCGGTAATGGCAGATGGGCAATAAAAATTGTGAGCTTTAAAACTCTTATCACTATTACGGATCCCCATTATTTTATTATGAAAAATAAATCTTAAACAAGCAACTTTTTCTGTTAATTGGCCCAAGAGAAGAAAACAAATAAAATCAAATATATAATTTAATAGATCCTGTTATTTTTGTAATTTCAACTCTTTAATTTATTTTCAAGCGGCTATAGAAAAGCTATCCCAAGTCTATAATTTTTTGTTAATTATTTTATACTCTCGTATTTTTTACTTTGAAGAATATCCTTAAAATTCAAACGGCACCATAAAAGTCAAAGATACATCAGGGTCATTAACGGTCAGTCCGATACCTAACGTCACATTTAAGGATCTCGTTGGACTCAACCGCCACCCGGTTCCTACGTTAAAGATAGAAGAAAGATAACTTCCTGATTCATATACCGAGCTACCATTCACGGTATATTTATTGTTGAAAGCGTAAGCAAACTGAGTGCTTATGTTCAAAGAAGCCTGATAAGAAAGGGCATAACCGAATCCAAGAGCCCAGCCAATACTGCTACCGAGATCAACTCTGGTCAGGGTACCACCAGTAGGCCATGTTTGAGACAAGCCATTTTCAGGGAGATTGTAGGTGTAGGTCAGATTGCCGAAGGCAACGAGAGGATCCAAGACCTTGCTCAGGGAAACCCCGCCGCTGAATGAATAGATACCTGCGCCGGTTGATATTGAATTATTCGTGTCAATCTCATAAGGGCTGGTTCCGGTTGGTATAGAAGCACTGAAACTGAATATAGTCGTGGGGAGATAACCCCCTGCTTTAAATGGCTGTATCTGAAAACCTAAGGAAACATCTCCGAGATTGGTTGTTTCCTGGGAGCTTGCCGTTCCTACCGCATTGTACTTATAATCGAGGGGAATGTTAGCATACAGGGTAAGATTATTTTGTAGACCGTATAGAAGGGTAATAGTGTTGGTTAAGTTATGGTTGACTCTACTTTCAACGGTTGTTCCACTTATGACATCTCCAGAATAGTATGCATAATTGAGAGAATATTGAAGTCCGATGGTTCCCTTTCTTAAGAGAACATATTGATTGCCGACGGCGGAAAGAATATCCTCTACCGATTTACTCTTTTCCTCTTCAGGCACTTCCAGTCTTTTTCGTGCTTCGTTCTCACTGCGTATTTTTTGAATTTCCTGCCTCAATTCTTCTACCTTTTCCTCAAGACTTTCAGGAGATTCATCCTTCTTCAGTTCTTTTGCTTCCGGTTGGGGACTTTGAGGCGAGCTATCCTTTTTCTTCTTCAGTTCTTTTGCTTCCGGTTGAGGATTTTGAGGAGTTTCATCGGCAACCGCAGTTTCAGCGTCATCCGCATTAATTCCTATTAAAGCAAGTTGCGTTTCCCTGGGGGGTTCCTGTGCCCTGATTGGAGCTGCTACAAATAACATACACGTAAAAAAAACCATTGAAAGTAAATTGATAAAAATCCTACTTTTCATCAGATATCCTTACTAGTTAAAATATTTACGAAATCTCCACAGTCACTTTTAAATAAAACATATAACTTAATTCGATCACACTTTCATTGTCACTAATACTCAGTTAATTTTATTTCTAATCAAATAAATGACAGCATTTTCTGATGGTGCAAAAAAGCACACTGGCAATTTACAAAAGTCAGTACTTTTGGTAAAATGAACAACCGTTTGCAAAGTTAAGTGTTTATATATAATAAACCGACCCACATTGTCAAGGGGGAAACGGCATTTTATTAAGGCAAATAGAAATTATTTTATGTTGTTACCCCTTTGGCTTGCCCAATTTCTGTGATTGTCCTTATTTGATTTGTTGATGAAAATTAGCAATGTTTATATATTTAATCTAATTTTCTCCCCCTATTAAATCAATTACCGTAATTTCCGGCGGCGCGAAAAAGCGCACTGGCGGTCCCCATGTGCCAGCGCCTGAACTGACATAAACCAATTTATTTTTCCCCAACTTATAATATCCATAGTTTTGGGGGAAAAATAATCGTGTGATCAACATAAAAGGAAAAATTTGACCACCATGTGTGTGGCCGGAAAGTTGTAAGTTAAAATTCGCATCTTCACGAATGTCAGGTTGATGTTTTAACAATATAATAAATGCCTTACTTTGTGCTGTTGGCAGCAGTTCTGATAAATGAACGCTGTTTTGTATTAAACCTAATTTTCTGCCGGTTATATCGTCCAGGCCAATAATATTTATTCCCGCCACTTTTCTGTTTTCGTTCCGTAAAATTTCAAAGCCGGCGTTTTTAGTAAATTCCAGAGCGTTTTCGATTCCGGCATAATATTCATGATTACCGGTAACCGCATATTTACCATACATGGGTTTTATTTGAGCGAGTTGCTTTGCTTCCGGCATAACATTATTTAGTTCGCCGTCCAACAGGTCTCCTGTAGAAACCAAAATATCGGGTTTTTCATCTTTTACGCGATCCAGAATAACTTTCAGACGTTTATCCCGGATAATTAACCCGATATGCACATCGGATATTTGGACAATCCTGATTTTCCCGTCATTAGGTAACAAGCTTTCAGTATGGATTTCCAATCTTTTGACCCTGATTCTCCGGGCGTCAAAAAATCCGTAAATGACAAAAATAAAGGAAAGAAACACAGACAAACTAAAGAAAATATTTCTCAGAAGGACGCTTTCCCCGCTTTGGCAAAAAAACTTAAATACATATATAGCTGTATCAAATGTAATATTTAAAAAAAAGAACAAAAAAACAAAAGCCATCCAAAGATAGCCCAAATAGGCAATTGACCGGGCAAATTTTTCCCAATGAAGTTTTTCGGCAAAGCGTATTATTATTGGAACCAAGATCAGCAAAAATATTAAAATTATTATTATAATTTCTGTTGTACCGGCAAAATGAAAAATGTTTTTTGCCTGAAAAAAGGCATAAAAATTAAGACCGCCGTAAAGACATAAAAAAATCAAAAGAAAAATAATCATGCTACATCCCCAAATTGCTGAATCACGTAAAAACTTGACAAGAAATACCCCTTAAGATAAATATGTGCCCCCTGCCGGAATATTGATTAAAAAGTGGATGCCGATGTAGCTCAGCCGGTAGAGCAACTGATTCGTAATCAGTAGGTCACCAGTTCGATTCTGGTCATCGGCTCCAGATATCAAGTAGTTACAAAATGTGTCATTTTTTGTTTTGGGGAAAACAGTGACCACCAGTGACCACATTACTTATTATTGGCATTGTCCTTCTCCTGTTCCACGATCTACAGTATCAATTTTAACAATAATTCCATTATAGATAGATATTGAATATATAAAATCATTCTCTCCACAGTTATAAAACCATTTTCGAACATATTGATTAACTCCTTTAATATTTTCAGTTCCTGAACCGTATTGAAAAGGATTTCCACATTTTGCTTGAGCGCTGGCTGCCGTGTCATATCGGCTTACAATGTCGTTTCCACATCGAAAGGCATGACTGTTTGTTACACTTATTAAAAGACTACAGATTACCAGAAATACAAATAAAGAAAATTTCATATACTTCTCCTTCCTATAGGTGAATTATTTGAATACTCTTTTAATAGTTTTTGTCATGTGTTCAGGATTGACCTTTGTATAAATCTGCGTAGTTCCTATATCCTCATGCCCCATCGCCGCTTGAATTGTTCTTAAATCGGCTCTTTCTTCAAGCATGTGAGTAGCGAATGAATGTCTAAGCATGTGCGGAGTAATCCTTCTTTCTATACCGGCTTTTTTCATAGCTGTTTTAAGCGGTGATCGTATATCGGTTATTATCCCGCCTCTTGCTTTGGATGGGAATAAATAATCGCCTACACGAGTTTTTAAATAGATTTTCATATCATTCGCGAGTAAATCTGACATTGCAACAAGACGCATTTTCCCGCCTTTACCGTGAGCAACAATATAATCAGGATTGAAATGAATATCATTTGGTTCAAGACTGCAAGCTTCTGACTTTCTTAATCCGGCATGATACAAACAGAGAAATAATACTCTATGTTTCATCGTCATGCTGTCTATGATCGCCATTAATTCTTCTTTCCTGATATATTCTGGAATAGGTCTTTGATAGGGAAGGGGCTTTGATGTCGGTAAGGCATTATTGCACATTCCTTGATCTGCCGCCCACCTTACCAATGAATTCAAACAAAGGATTTCAAGATTGATTTCTCTATTAATGCCTGGATGTTCTTTAAGACGTTTTTTCTTGTATCCTTCAATCATTAACTTTGTCACATAATCCGGCATGAAGTTGCCGAAGTAGGGCAATATCTGTGCTTTTAACATTCTGAATTTTTCTTTACAGGTTTTTATGCTTTGATAATTTTTAACATATTCGAGATATTCTGTTGATATTGAATTGATGGAGTGAATATCGCCGATTTCACGCCCTAACTGCTTACGATATTCTTGCTCAATCAGGACTGCTTGAAGTTTAGAACTTGCTTTCACATTCTTACGAAAGCGATCTTTACGCCCTATCCTAATATCTATCTGCCATATATTTTCACGAAGATTTCTCACAGACATTGGTTTTTTTACTCCTTTTATTTTTCCATTTCAATATATTTTCCTGAGCTTCTTCTTTGATAGTATTAAATGAAAACGGACGCTGACCATCTAATCCTAGATGATGATAAATTTCCGTTACCATATTAAATAATTTTTGTTCTTCAGCGTCTGTTAACATTTTTTAAGCCTGTATGGTATCTTACCGTCTTCAATAATCGGTTTTTCTCTATGAAATTTTGCACGCTTTCTTGTAACTTTTTCTTTTACTTCATTGGGATTGGGACGATGTTTGATAAGTTCATTGTTGTATGAATTAATGCAGTCTTCTATTTTTACAGGTTTTCGTATGTCTGTTTTATTTTCTTCCTGATCAATGGCGTGTAAGGCTATAATTAAGCCATTAGCCTGTTGCACCAATCGTTTTTTATCCATACTGACAGCTTTTTTTCTAACAAGAGGTTCAGCACCTTGAACACCTTTAAAACCGTTTTGTATTTCTTCATACCATTTCAAGGTTGATTGTTGTGTATGATGCGACTTCGGGTAATCTTGAAATTTTAGCCATTTTTTTGTGCAGTAAGCCCAGGCACCATCTATTTTCTGAAATAGATCATCAAGAACATTAATACCAATTTCTTTTAAAATTTCTCGCCGCAGCTGAAATTCTATTCTGATTATTTTTTCCCCTTCAGGAATTTCATCGATTCCCCAAATATCAAACATCCAATATTTTTTTGATTGCTGTTTAATTTCTAAAGGCTTGTCATAGAGTCTTGCTGAAATAACACCTTTTCCAATTCTTATGCCTGTGAGTTTCGTATGTCGGGAATAGTATGAGAAATCCGTTGCCCTGGTTACGGCATAGTCCATCAAATCATAAGACCATTTTTTTTCAGACATTAAAAAATCAACACATAGATCAACACGGCTTGGCTTTGCTTCAATTATATGTCCGCCATTCGCTTCAATAATACTCAAGGCTATTTTTGTTACTTCTTCGGGACCTAACCGCCATAAAGCTTCAGATCGAATTTCAACCATGACATTAGGTCTGGAATTAGGTTCTGCTGAGTTGGCTATTTTATAGGTGAAGTCGCATCCGTTTAAAATCCATGAAAATCCAGTTGTTCCATTTGGCTTTATGGTGAAAGGCCAGACTTCATCAGGATTGAAATGTTTAAATTGTCCTTGATAATCAAGACTATTCTGTTGAGCCTTTACCTTTAATTCATCAAGAATAGTGAAAAAAGACGTATCTTTCCACGCTGTATTAGTTGATATTACAAGAGAATCTATCCCTGATGCTAATATATTATTCACGTTTGAGGGGTGGCTGATAGTCATATGCCACCCCCTTGTTTAACTACGAAATTGTCACAGAAATCAAAGCTTGTCTGTGGGTATGTTTTCTTGCTTTGACGTTCAGCCGCTTGACGCGTTTTCGCGTCAAAAGCAAGACCTATATAGACGCTTAATTTCTGCCGTAAGCCGTTAGGCTTTACAATTTCGGCATCCGGAAATGCCTGGTTAATAATCCTTAATGCTTCATAAACTTTGATTTTGTCTTTTGTCATAAAAAAGCCCCTTTGAATGTTCCATAAGAGGCTTGTTGACAGAATAACCAGTGATGCTATAGTAAACAAAGATCACTGTCCTGTGCATGATGCCGTCGAAGCTAATTGCTCTATGGAACGTGGTTAGGGGCTTCGGACGTTGGCGCGTCCTAAGCCCCGCAGTTCAATTATTTATTAATTTTAATATCTCCTTCTTCCGTTAATGAAACTTTACCGCTGAATAATTTTTCTTTGAATTTTTTCATTAGATTGCTTCCCTGATAGACAAGGGGAACAATTCCTATTTTATCCAACGTCCTCATTTCATCCAAACCTGTTTCCATAAGATTTGCCATAAGCTGACTGCGTGTCAGATTATACTTATCGGCAAATTTGTCGATTTCATCAACTGTGCTTGGTTTTAGCATTACTGAAAATTGATGTTTCGGTTCTTTTTCTCTCGGTCTGACCATCACTTGAATCCCCCTTTGGTAATTTTAATTTGATGATGTGCCATTAAAACATATTAGGTTTTGAAAGTCAAGTTTATTTTTTAATAAAATTAATAGCTGAAAAAATGCTAATGAATATCAACGCTTTGTATTTTAAAGACGAAAAGTAAAATGTCCTTACTAGTTCCACATATCATCAAACCTAGTTATTAATTCAGCATAGCCTTGCGCAACTCTTTCACTCATAGGCACATCCACAGGCAAACATCAACACTTCACACCACACACACACACACAATCACAGCGGCTGGCTCTACGCCACCTCGTGTTGTGTGTGTGTGTTGGACTATTCAATTGCTTTTTTAAAAGAGGGTCTGTAAGGCAGGCACAGGGAGAGGAGTCTTACAAAGAAATCACTTCGAAATATGGAAGCCGCAGGAAGGAAAAAACGGCTGATTATCGGAGGCGCAAAGCGCATCTAATTACTTTTTAGCAGAAGCCCATTCTCGCCGGAACCGAATCATTTGTTTCTTCCTGTTAAGTACAAATGATTGACCTAAATTAAGATTCAACAGTTCAAGCCGTTATATTGACATTTTGTGAATAACCATGATAGCTTCTAAAAATAAAGCATATATAATATACAGTTTGCATAGTTCATAATGTGTATCTGCTTGAAACGGACGGATTTTTTGTATGGCAGACAAGAAGCATATTTTTCATTACTCAATGACCGCTTTGAATACCATTATAGCAGTATTTGCATTATATTTAGCCTTTAGTCATAATAAGCAACTAACGGATATTGATTTTTTATGGAAAGTAACGGTTGTGGAATATCCTCCCATCGAACTTAAAAATAAGGATTCTTCTGATAATTTGTTGGATATACCATATTCGCTGTCGGTTTGGCTTAATTTAGAGATTGTTAATACAGGCTTTAGGACTTTTACAATTAACGATGTTTCCGTATTACTATCGCCATTAAAATCTGAATCATCTCCAAAATGGTTTCGTTATGCTGGTAATCTGATGAAACCAAACAGCAACATAAAAAAGCTACCAAACGAAGAAATAAAACTACCTATTGTTATTGAACCCGGGCACTCAAAATATTTTCTTCAGAGAATCCAGATTCCAATTTCAAAAAATGTATATTTTACATATAAAGAAAAGTTAAAAAATTGGAAAAGTGAAACCTCATTTATGCAATCAGATGATTGTTCTATATTTCAAAAATATGACATTGCATCATATGTAAGCCTCGCTGGAGGACAAACAAAAATAACTCATCCTAAATTATGCGACAATACTCTTTCAAATAGTAATTCACAACTTTAATACTTTTTAAAGTCGTTTGTTTGTAGGTGAAAGAAATAAGTGGGAAGTGGTCATTTTTTCGTTTTGACTAATTTATAATATTCCGAAAATATTTAGTAATAAATATCAATTATTTTTTACTTTTAATTTTTTTCATCTTAGGTGGTTGTTTTTTCCGAGAAATCAAATTTATTCCTTTCTGGAGTTCCTCGCAAGCTCCAACTATTTTTTTAATATCAAGATGTTTTATAAAATTTTTACACCTCTTACCCTTAATGTAGATTTTGCCGTTTCTTTTAAAAAGATCTGCCAGGTGGATGTGGGTAAATTTCTCAGGTGGTTTGAATTTATAGTTCCTTTTAGATTTTGGAGTTGATAAGAACTTGTAAATTCCCTCTGTATCATGAAAAAACCAGGATTCAATCATCTGGGTTGCAATTATTTTTCTAACGCTCAAAACCCGACACTTTTTTAAAGCAAAAGTTTTAACTAGATTATCAATATTAATTGGTGGGTTTTGATCTCTGCTCTCTCGATCTATACAACAATATACCCGTACCTCACTTTCGGGGTGATTCTCTAAGAAGGAAACTGTTTTATCCAAGATTTTGCTATGGATATTAAAGTTACCATGAAGATTCTTTACTTGCTTGCTCAAACCTCTAAGATACCTATCACATACAACTTGATAGAATTCTTCTTCTGTTTCTCCTTCTACAAAAATCAGAGCAGTCGTTTTGCTCATATTATATTATTCATCCCTAAAGTCATCATATAAGAGATCGCCGAAACTTATGAATCCCCTTGAAAGCCTCTTCCGCAGATCTTTAATGTTCTTTATCTTTTCGAACGCAGTATCGCCACTTCTTTTGATCCGCGCTACTATAACATCTTCAGGACTAACATTGTTAAGCAAATATGAAGAATGAGTTGCAATAATGATTTGCCTCTCTTTCGATTGTTGTTTTAAGTATGAAATAAGTGTTTTCAATGCCCTTGGGTGTAAACAATTTTCTGGTTCTTCAATTAGCGTGAGAACACTTTCTGTTTCTTGCGAAAGAATACTGATAAGCAGAGCTACAATACGAAATGTGCCATCCGAGTAATTATCCAAACTGCTGAATTTGCAATTATGTAATTTGAGTGCGAAATAATTAAATATTTCCGGTTTGTCTTTAGATTCTTTTTTAATATCATCAGGAACCTTAATAGCCTTGAATCTTACATCCTCAATATCCAATATTTGACATAGTGCATTTTTAAATTCTTCAAAAAGTTTACTATGATTATTATGGAGATCCGCTATCGCTGCCAACAAATCAAAAGATTCGAGTTTATAACCTTTCGGCTTTTTACCTGAATCTAAATCACGGCTCAGTTCGTTAGCAGACAGATTAATCTGTCTGCTGACTAATAAATTTTGAATAGATGAAAAAATCAACTTGAAGTTCTCATCAAGTCCTTTATAATCTGCATAGATTGCTCTGGTAACATTTAGACATGAACTATATGATTCGATACTGTGATTTGCAAATAATGCATTTTCCTTTCTTATCTGCATTTCCTTCCTATCACGTTTAATTAGCATTATTGCTTTTCCAGTTTTTTTCCTATCCTTGTATTTAATTTGTTCACTTACAAAACCCAAATCATCTTTTAGTAACTTTATTTTATTCATCAAAAGCGATTTGCAATTGATAGTTAGCGAATACTCAATGTCAAGAGTTGGATTTGTTCCCTCAGTTACTTCCATAAAGAATTTAATCGTAATTGGTTTGAACACATCATTTTCCAGTTGGCAAATCGATGAATCTCCACGTGGAGAAATTCCTTCTTCAAATATTGCCTTGTGGAAATTATCACTTCCACCACCAGTTACCCCTTTAACAAATGCGAAAACTTCTAGAAAATTGCTTTTTCCACTATTGTTGGGACCAACAAGCACATTAAAGTCATTCATAGGCACTGAACATTCGCTTAAGTTCTTGTATCCATCTACATAAATTTTATTTAATTTTATCTTGATATTTTTCATATTACCTCCTTATTGCCCCAGACATTAGGGCAATATATTGTCATTTATACCATGTAATTTGGTTAATGCAAGCATATTATACTATCAATTACAGTTTTTTGTTCTTGGATATATTCCACAAGCAGCACAAGTAATTGGTTTGTCAATATCCGTGAATAAGTGGGAAGTGGCCATTTTTTAGTAGTGTAAGTAACAGTTTTGTAAAAGAAATAGCTTAGAACACATAATTCGTAATCAGTAGGTCACCAGTTCGATTCTGGTCATCGGCTCCAGTAAAATCAAATATGAATCATTTACAAATGCCCGCAAAATTTTGCTCTGAATGTGGATAAGCCAAAAGTGCTGTGTTCGATTATATTTTATAATACATACTTTTTATGGAAAAATTTTGATTTCAATATCCAGATAATTTGTTTCATATATAATGCTAAAAAAAGTTTAATTCGGGGACTTTTATATTTTATATTCAGATAAAAGATAGAACAAATAAAAAAGGGGAATTTTATAAAAAAAGGTATTTTCCTGGAAACATTGTAAGAGAGTTTCTTTCTTAAAAAGACTGGCAAAGCGGGGAGAACTTTAAGGATGAAATAATACTCGCTGTGAAAATCTTTGGAAGCCGGGGAACTTTCAAAATAGCTGTGAGGATCACGTCCATTATTAATTAAATCCAATTTTTCATCATTCAAAATATTGTGTTCAAAGCCTTTTTCAATGATCTCGGTTTTGGGATGATAAGACATCCAGTAAGGTTCAATTATATCCGGCATGTTTTCAATAAAAAACAATCTTGCTTCCTCGTAATGCTCTATCGTGTCTCCGGGCAATCCGATAATATAATCGGCAAAAGAAACAATTTTATGCCTTTTCAAAATTCTTAGGGCATTAATTATATTTGCGTTTGTTTCATTGCGCTTTAAATATTTCTTTCGGTACTCTTCATTTATGTTTTGAATTCCAAAATCAACCCATTTGCAGCCGGCATCTTTCAGTTGTATTGCCATTTCTTCGTCGAATAGACTCACGTGTATATAACATTTGAAAGGGATAGCGATATCCTTCTTGTACGCTTCCAGAAATTCTTTTAACCATTTTTTGTCAAAAATAAAGATATCGTCCCAGAATTCAATCATTTCAATTTTATATTTTTCTTTATAAGCGATTAATTCCTCCATTACATGTTTAACGCTTCTTCGCCTTATGTAATTTGATTTATTTTCGGGAATGTCTCTGAAGAAATGATTGAAACAATAGGAACAGTTGTAGGGACATCCCCTGGAAGTCATGGTCAGATAATATGATTTTAAAGGAAAAACTTCTTCCCAGATTTCCTTGTCAAAATGAGGCAGGGAATCGAGGTCCTGAATGAAATCGGCCTGTTTGCCTTTAATGATGTTGTTGTTTTTAGATTTGTACCAGGTGTTTACTATCGACTCGGAGGAATCGCCTTTTTCAATATGTTTAATGATCTCGGAAAAGGCAACTTCTCCTTCACCGATAACTATATAGTCTATGAATTTGTTGGCTAAAACAATTTCAGGAACGGAAGAAACATGGATGCCGCCAAAAACAATTTTTGCTTGAGGGCAAATCTTTTTAAAATTTTCAGCATAATGCAGAGCTCGTTGATAATCAAATGTTACTACGGAAAACGCGATTAAATCTGGCTGATAGGCTTTAAGTTGTTTAAATATTTCTTTGTCGTTGTTAAAGAATCTTGCCAGCCGTTTAAATTCTCTGGTAGAACCGTCTTTAAAAATGGTTGGAATGTGTATCAATTTTACGGCATGTCCTTCTTTCTTCGCGATGGCTGATAAGATTGATATTGCCAGGGATTCGTAGGCAATAGAGGCAAAAGCTATTTTCATATAATTTATCGTCAGGTAACTTTATCGTGAGCATAAAGGATTGTTTTGTGTTCTAGAAACAAAAAACAAACCAAAAACCTTCTTGATATTGCTTTAATTTTCGATCTTGGATAAACATGTTATTTTTAAGGGCTCAAAGTATAAGTAATATGATTTTTAGTGTCAAGGTATATATGGCATTTGAATTACATCAGTAAAATGATACCAAAGGTATAGATGAAAAATGGGAATCATTTTTCATCTAATTTCATTTGCAAAATAATTCCTCAAGACGAAGATAAATTGAAAATCATTTAATTATTCTAAAGATTCTATAGAAAATATATTTTAATCTTTCCAGAGACCTGGTTGCCAGAAGAACATTTAATATAATTTTTGGTCTCATATAAAAATTAATGAATGCCAGAAAAAATAACCATGTAAATTTTTGTTTGGATATACCCTCAGGGATATAAGGCATCCGGTCTTGTCCCATCAGTTCCCAATTGATAACTTTCAATTCTTTTTTAGCAATCAATTCGTCAAATATTTCAGTACCTGGCGTGGGGTGAAAGGGGAAAAAATTAGCGACATAGAGAGGAAGGGTTTTAGCAAGCCGGATGGTTTTATAAACATCCTCTTGTCTTTCCATTGGGTAACCTAGAATGAAATTGCCGATGATTTTGATATTGGTTTTAGTATTGATAAGGGTTATCTTTTCCTTTATAAGATCAAGAGTTAAATTTTTCTTCATATGATCGAGAATTCGCTGTGACCCCGATTCTATTCCGACAGTTAATAAGTAACAGCCCGATTTTTCCATTAGACTTAATATCTCTTCATCAACCAAGTCCAGACGAATTCCGAAACAAGACCACTTAATATCGAGTTTCTGTTTAATTATCTGTTCACACAGATCAATGACCAAATGTTTGAGAAACAGAAAATTATCATCAATAAAACATATCTCTTTTATTCCTAAATTTGATTTCAAAAATTTTATTTCCTCTATTATGTAAGAAACGCTGTGGGACCTTATCTGGTGCCCGGTTACCGAGCGGCAGGAGCAGAATGTGCACCGGTAAGGACATCCCCTTGTCATAATAAGAGGAGCGACAATTTTTGATTTTGTCAGATAAGATGTCTGGAAATGATAGTTGCAAGGATTTATTAGATTCCAATCAGGGGACCCCAGCGAATCCAAATCTTCAGGAAAGACGGGAGGGTTGCTTTTTATTTTTCCTCTCTCTCTCCAGATCAAACCGGGGATATTCTCTTTTTGGACTATATCTGGATTAGAAAAATTTCTTATTAAATCCGATAACCCTTTCTCTGCTTCGCCCCTGATAGCAAAATCGGCTTCTTCAAAATATTGCAGTGTTTGTTCCGGGAAGGCGGATGGATGAGCTCCGCCGAGAATAATCTTAACATCCGGACATCTCTTTTTGACTATCAACAAAGATTTCTTAACTGAAAATAAATCCGTGGAAAATACTCTGAAGCCGATAACATCAAAATCAATACCGGCAATGTAATTTTCGAATTCTTTGAAAGTCAGTCTGAGATTGACACAATCCAGTATATCAACCTTATGATTTTCTTTCTCCAGAGCTCTGGCCAGATAACCCAATCCCAGATCCGGTGAGGATAAAGAAGTATTGCGTGTGATGGGATTTACCAGTAAAACTTTCATGAAGAAAATGCGGAACTTTCAATATTTAATTTGATAAAACATTGCTTGTTCATGGAAAGACTTTAAGAACTTACGTTTTTTATGTCAAGGGAATATTGATCAGGGTCAATGTTAGAAAATATGTCATATGTATACTTTAATCCATGACCTGTCGTAAATGAATCGCCTGCAAATAAAATAACGGGGTTATTGTTGGTTGGTTCAGTATCTCGAAAACTAAAGAACTGATCGGTTTCCGGTAACATTATGATTACAAAAATAGAAAATAAAAGCGTAGTTACTTTAATGTGTTATCAAATGTATTGAAAAATAATATTAAAGCAGTTTAATATGTATGAAAAAAAGTTGTTTACGATGTGGTTCCGGTGACGTCAATCTGGAGTAGGTTCAGTACCAAATAAACGTTAAAGGGGGCTATTGCCTCCTTTAACGTTTATAAAACTATTAAACAAATAATTGTTAAAAAGCACGAACAGGCCGAATATACCGTACCTCGCTCTTGAGGGTTTCTATCTGGATGCCTGACAGGGTGCCTGACGAGGGGGCTATTGACGTGTTGATGTTGGGATCGATGAAGTATTGGGACCAAGCGTAAAAGGCATTGTACTCAGACGAACTCCAATAACCATCTTCCTCAGAAAAACCACCCCACTGTCCAGCATCTCGTTGTGCATATAACTGAGCTAATTCATCCTTTGAAGGTAGAAACCAGTCGCTATAGCCGCCTCCAGCATAAGCTTCGCATAACCCTGCCGCACTATACGAGCTTGCCGTGGTTCCGGATTGAGTTATGATAGCGTTACTATTTGCCAATCCTGTTCCTATTGCAGTTGAGGTATTTCCATTTAAAGTTGATTGAGTTTGTTGAATTCTATCTATAGGATCTCCGGATATCCATACTAATTCGGGGTCTGGACTATCGGCATACGGATCATACCAACTCGGAGGCGCTGCTTCCAGTCCGTGCAAACCGCCATCTGTTATATAGAACACCTTGCCGACACAACTTGGACCGGGATCACCTATTGCATAAGTTGATGGTGGTGTTGTTGTTGTGCTGCCCGCCACTGTCCATTGGGGATACCATATCCATTGGGCATAAACTGTAATATCCGCTGTAACTGGAGTGCTGGCAGTAAACGGAGAACCGCCACCATTTTCCGCTGTCCACCAGCCGCCAAAGGTGTAGCATGGTTTTGTAGGATCTGTTGGCCAAGCACTTGTTGGCCAAGTACTAGTACTCACTGTGGCTCCTTTAGGGATAACATATTGTGCGTTTACAGAGGTTCCCCATCCGCTATTGAATGTTACTGTGTATCCGGGAGTAGGGCTCCATTGGGCATAAACTGTAATATCTGCTGTAACAGGTGTGTTTTCATCAAATACTGTTTTAATACTACCATTATCTGACAATGTGTACCAATTGGCAAATGTGTAAAACAGTTGTGTAGGAGGTGTTGGCAAAGTACCCACTGTGGTTGCAGGTGAGGTAACATACTGTGTTGCTACCAAGGTTGCAACTAATAACCCCGGGTTTACATATGTTACTACATATACGGGATTTGTATTAGTAAGCCATTGGGCATAAACTGTAATATCCGCTGTAACTGGAGTGTCGGCAAAAAACTGAGTACCACCACCACCCGTGGCAGTCCACCAGCCGCCAAAGGTATATCCGGTCTTTGTCGGCGGTGTCGCTAATGCGTTAACAGTAGTAGCGGGAGGTACTGTTCCGCTGATGGAGACAGTTGAGCTATCGCTTTCAAAAGTTACCTGATATTCATACCAACATCCATAAATTGTTGAATTCGTCGTAAAGGTCGTGCTGGCAATATTAGCATCAGTATATTGGAAATCATTACAACCCGCGGCTGACCACCAGCCGCCAAAGATATATCCAGACATGGTCGGCGGTGTCGGTAATGCATCAATAGATGTTGCCGGGGGTGTTATGGTTATGCTGGACGGATTTGGCATTACTGTATTGCTTCCGATACTATTAAACTCGCTGCTAAAAGTTACGGTAAAAGGTTGATTTGTTGGTGTTGTTGTAAGAGATTCGGTTGATAAATTGGTTTTGCCGCAGGCAATAACCATAAAAATAAGGGTTAAAAGAATTAAAATAGCAAGAATCTTTGTGGGAATTCTCATGTTTCCTCAGAATCAAAATGTTTTTAGTAGAAAATAATTATACCTGCCAATCCAGAGAATTACTTTTTTAGAGAGTTAACTGTGTTATATTTTATTTGTCAATAAATTTTTTTATAAGTGCTAATGTTATATGCTTGTTCCTCCTTAACTGCCACTTATCTTGAATTCGGTAGTATTGCTGCGAGGTAAGCAAGCTGTTACTTAATGATATTGTTCCTTAATAATCGAAGATTCTCCGCAGTTTGTCGCCGAGAACTTCAATTATATTATGGTTTTTCTTAGTTAGTATCAGACATTGAAACGGAAAGTTATGATATCTCCGTCCTGCACGATATATTCCTTTCCTTCCAGGCGCAGGCGTCCGGCCGATTTTACTTGTGCGGTGGAGCAGCCGTGGGCAATGAAATCATTATAGTGCATAACTTCGGCCTTGATAAAACCCCGTTCAAAGTCATTATGAATGGCGCCGGCGGCTTTGGGTGCTTTGGTTTGAAGAGGAATAACCCATGCTTTGACTTCATCCTCGCCGACAGTAAAAAAGGACATGCGCCCCAAGAGAGAAAAAGATGCGCGGATAATCCGGCCAAACGCCGGTTCGGCAATTCCCATGGAAGATAAAAATTCTTTTTGATCTGAGGCGTCTAGTCCGGCAAGTTCCGCCTCAACCTTGCAGCAAATACCAATGACAGGTTCTTCCAGCTTTGCCTCCCGGGCAAATGTATCGGAAAAGGAAAGATTATCTTCGGCTACATTGATCACAACCAGTTCCGGCTTGATTGTCCAGAAGGAGAAACTCCGCAGCGTAAAAACTTCGACAGGCGCGAGTTTTGCCTTGCGCAGAGGCTTGCCCGCTTCCAGACATTCTTTTAATTTAGGCAGAAGATCATTTTGCGCTGTTTCCTGCGGCGTAATCGCTTTTTTGGACATTTTGGCCAGACGTTCGAGTTTTTTTTCGATGATTAGTAAGTCGGAAAGAATCAATTCATCTTCCAATTTGCGGTAGGCCTCTATGCTTAATTGAACATCAGGCAGGGAAAAGCCGTCAACAACGTGCAGAATGCCATCTGTGCCGCTTAGGTTCTGACGGATTGCTTCCCAGGGATGCTCGCCCACGGCGTGCACATCCGCAATGGGGACTTTAGCCGGTGAAACCTTTACTGGTTTATATATTTCGACGAGCTTATCAAAACGTTCATCAGGTACTGAAGCCTGACCGCGCACAACAGTTTCGTTATGTGACTGTCCGCTTTCCATGCCTGTCATGATTTCAAATAATGTACTTTTTCCACTTTGGGGAAGTCCCAATATACCCATTTCCATAAAAAATATCCTGCTTATGATTTACTTTAAAATATCGAAACTAAAATCAGAAAATTATTTACTTCAGTTTAAAATTCACCCGGCTGTTTTTAACTTTTTCTTTTTTCTCCGGCACGAGAGTTTTCGGCTCTACAATAAATATTCTGTCAGCGGCGATATCGCCGGACTTAAGAATCAATTCTTTTACATTTTGAGCTCGCTTTGCGGCAAGCTGGCGCAGATCGCTGTCCGTTACTTCAATATTTGCCAGCATTAATTTTTCCATTTCAGTGGGTGGCAGGTCTTTTTGCATCCCCAGAATGTTGCGCGGCTTGGAGAACGTAGCAGCACGGTAAGCCTGTTTAAGATACTTGTCGTATTCCTGCCCGGGGATCTTGATCTGTGCGAGGTCGACCTGCTGTTCGCCTTTGGCCAGCATTTCTTTAAGTTTCTGCGCGTTGATTTGACGATTGAATTCTACTTTTTTTAACTCCACCTTATCTTTATCCGCGTCAACATATCCTTCAATGTCCAGTTTTATATTAGGACGTTCATTCAAGACCTTATCTATCATATTTATTTTCTTTTGACCATCATCTGTGACAATGGCGCTTCCATAATCAAATTCAATAAAACTCAACTCCTCTCCTCCGCCGGTTAAAGATGAAAGCAGGGCAAAGGGTGAAGTAACCGCTTTGGTAATGAGGTTGATGATAACCTGCCAGACAATAGGCCATATACTAAATTTCGGATCATCCAGACTTCCCGAAACGGGAATGTCCAGATTGATCTGCCCCTTGCGGTCGGTCAAAAGTGAGACGGCCAGTGTTACCGGCGCTTTTATGGCGTTCGGACTTTCCACTTTATCGCCAAAAGTCAATTGGTTAATGAGGATCTTGTTTTCGGAATCAAGTTTTCTTTTATCAATCAAATAAGAAATATTAAAGTTCAGTTTGCCTTTGGTTATAGGATATCCTAAAAATTTATTGGAATAAGGCGTTAGAGGACTTAATTCAATATCCTGAAAACTGACTTTAATATCGGCATATAGATCTTTGCTAAGCGGGTTGATCTTGCCTGTGATATCAATGGGAGAGCCATACCCCAGATTGCCTTTAAGCACTATATCGGCGCGCGAAAATTCTTTAGATGAAAGACCTGTAACGCTCCCGGTAAGGTTGAGCATGTTTGCCGAATAATTCGGTTTGATATTTCTGTCGCTGAAATCAACATGCCCGTTGTTAAATATTATTTTGCCTATTTTAATATCGGCAGGTTCCTGTTTTTCTTTTGTTTGAGCCTTTGCGGATTTGTTTCCTTCCTGATTTACCGGCTGTTTTACCTGTGCATCTTTCGTTTCTTTGTCGCTTAATATGTCCTGAATATTGATTGTCGAATCGGGGTTGATAATAATCCGCGAGAAAAAATCAGTCAGAGATATAGTGTTGATGTGCACAAAAAGAGGATTGTAACCGACTTTAATCTGATCAAAAGAAATCTTCTTCCATTTCAGAAAATCATTTGACTGCGCCTTATCCAGAGTAGCCAGATTGGATATGTAAAGATTACCGGCGTATTTAATAACTGATTCATTCTTCTTATCTTTGGTCAGGGAAAAATTTCCAGCAGTCGAAATTGCGCCGCGGGTGATATCGATTTTAACCTTTTCGGTGAAGTAAGATTGAAAATCTCTGATATTGATATTTTTTAAATCAAGCTGCAAAACGGTGCCGAGAGGCTCTAGCGCAAGAGTTCCCGCAGCTTTGATTTCGCTTTTTTTATTTAGAATACCGGCCAGTTCAATTTTCCCCGGCGTTCCTTTTTCCGTGGAAATATTTACTGCCGTAAAACTTAGCGGCGAAATATGTACATTTACCTGCTTTGAAGGTTGAGAATCGATGAAAGCAATATCTGCTTTTTCCAACACAATGTTATCAACTTTGAATTTGAATTCGGATTTCTTTTTGGAGTCTGTTGCAGATTCTTCTTTCAGGGGAGATGTTTTCCCCGTTTGTTTCTTTGTAAGATTAAGAAGATTGATTTCACCCTGTTTGTCGCGGCGGATAATAAGCTCCGGTGAATCAATGGCGATTTGCGCTAGATGGATATTCGGCACAAGTGGCTCAACCGAGGCCATATTCACACCCAAAGAAGGCATCTGCAGAATTTTGTTGTTCTGTAAATCATTTATAACTATTTTTCTTAAAGTGACCATTCCGGAAAGGGCAAGCGAAGGCGATTTATCCTTATTCACAATGAAATGAACTTTCATTTTAGTGTTCAGCCGCGCGGATTTCAATCGGCAGTTCATTTTTGTTGGAATGTAATTAAGGTAAAAAGGAATATCCAAGTCCTGAATATCCACGTCAAAGCTAGTGTCGTGTGACGTCAGAAAAGGCCGGGTCTTGCCCACAAGCTCAAATTGATTATCATTGATTCTGGCTGCGAATTTAGGTTCAACATAGTTTGCCAGATAGTATTCTATATTGGAAACAAAGGGGATGGATATGTTCATTTTCCGGACAGTATGACTGGTTTTATTCGGTTCATCCTGAAAATCAATGCTTCCATTGATAATTTGAATGTTGTTTAAGGAGAAAAGGAATGGTTTTTCTTCTTTTTTGGTTTTGGCTTTGGTCTCATCGCGGGGAAGCAGATCGGAGAAATTGTAAGAGCCATCCGGTTTCCGCAGTATGCTGACGTAAGGATTTTTCAGGGTTATTTTTTTCAGAATTAATGCCCAGCGAAATAGGGAAGACGTCAAATCTGCATTAACGTAGAGCTCGTCAAAAGAAACAAAAGGCTTAGATTTTCCGGGATCTTCCAGTGTAAATCCTTTTATTGTTATTGAAATAGCGTAAGGATTTATGCTGAGTTTATCAATTGACGCCCTCCTGTGCAGAGCCTCGGACATTTTTTTCATAATCAGCGGCTTGACAACAGGCGGTGCGATAAAAAATCCGGCAAAGCCAAACACAACGACAAAGATCAACAACCCGATGATGATTTTTTTAAAGATCTGCATAATAATGGCTCCTTATGCTTTTAATATTTTTCTGCCGCATGAAGCGGAAAAACGCGTTACAAAGCTAAATGACGAAGGCGAAGTGCAACGCAGCATACAGGCCTTTTACGATGTTATCCTTTGAATTCTTTTTCTATTCTCTGCATCGCCTCTTCCAGCCTTTTATCGGAGACGGTCAGCGATATGCGCACAAAGCCCTCGCCATATTGCCCGTAAGCCGTACCGGAAGCTACAACCACGGCCGTTTTGTCAAACAGACGATTGGTAAATTCCAGCGAAGTCATTCCTTTGGGCACAGGAACCCATAGGTAGAAAGTTCCCCGCGGCGGATTGAAATCAATGCCGATTTTTTTCAATGTTCTGAGCATCAGTTTACGCCGTTTTCCATACAACCCAATCATTTTTTCGATAAAAGGCGCTTCTTTCTGCAGCGCTCTAATTCCGGCGAACTGGATAGGATTGAAAATTCCCGAATCCGTGTTTTCTTTAACCTTGCTGATGGCGGCTATTAATTCGGGATTTCCGCAGGCCATGCCCAGCCTCCATCCGCACATATTGAACGGCTTGGATAAAGAGTTAAGTTCAATGCCGACATCTTTTGCTCCCTGCGCCATCAGAAAACTGACTCGCTTCTGACCGGCAAATACTATTTCGCTGTAAGGATTATCGTAACAAATGGCAATGTCGTAATTACGGGCAAAAGCGACAAGCTTATTCAAAAATTCCAACGTTGCGCAGGCGCCGGTCGGATTGTTGGGGTAATTAAGGAACATGGCTGTCGCTTTTTTGGCGGCATCAGCCGGGATATCTTCGAATACCGGCAGATAGTTATTTCGCGGCAATATGGGAACATTATACGGAACGCCGCCGCCCAGCAGAATGCTCGCCCGGTAGGCGGGGTAACCGGGATCGGTCATTAAAACCGTATCGCCCGGGTTGACTCGCGCTATAACAAAATGATGACAACCTTCTTTAGAACCGAGAAGCCCCAGAATTTCATTTCCCGGATTAAGGTTCACGCCGTAGCGTGTCTCATACCATTTCGCCACTTCTTGGCGAAAAGAAAGCATTCCCTTTTCTTCGTCGATCGGATAACGATGGTTTAAAGGATCGCGCGAAGTGGCGCAAAGCTCATCAATTATCGAATCCGGCGTTGCTTCCACCGGGTCGCCGATAGCCAGTGAAATAACATCTATCCCTTCGGCCTTGGCTTTATTGATTTTTTTTCTCAATTCCATGAACAGATATGGTGGTATCTTCGTCAGTCTCTCGGCTGTTTTCAAAATAAATATCCTCCAGAATGAATCAGGTATTAATTATTTATAAGTTTCATCAAAAAGTAACCCCTGATAGACTATTTTTACTTTGCCTTCAAGGTAAATTTCCTGAAATTTTTCATTTTCCCCAGTGAAATATACCCGGAGAAATTCACCGCTCTGGACGGTCACATCCACCGGCGAATCCACAAGTCCTCGTCCTGCGGCGGCCAGAACAGAAGCCACAACACCGGTGCCGCAGGCCAGCGTTTCACCCTCAACACCGCGTTCGTAAGTGCGCACTTTCATTTTGTGCCGGTTGATGACTTTGACAAAATCGGCATTCGTTCCTTTTGGTTGAAAAGATTCATGACGGCGGATCCGGCGTCCGTGATTATGCACATCGCAATTATCGAGATCATCCACAAAAACAACTGCGTGCGGAACGCCTGTATCAATGCTATCCAGAGTAAATTCTTGTCCGTCCGCCTCTATTTTAATTTTCGCGTTCAGGGGGGAAGGATCGGTCAGTTTTACCTTCACGACATCGTCTTTCACTTCGGCGCTGATGATGCCGGCGATTGTTTCAAAGGACATTTTCTTTCCGGCTATGCCTTTGAGGTAAGCATAGCGGGCCACGCAGCGGCTGCCATTGCCGCACATTTCAGCCACCGAGCCGTCGGAATTGAAAAAACGCCATTTAAAATCAGCGGACTTAGACGGTTCAATTAAAAAAAGACCATCCGCGCCGACAGATATTTTACGCGCACAAACCCGCCGCGTGAAATTCGGCAGATCACCTACGTTCAGGGACAAATCGCGGTTGTCAATAATGATAAAATCATTACCGCTGCCGCTCATTTTATAAAATTCAATCATCTTTGATTCCAATATTTTCATTGAATGACGAATTGATTAAATTTCCAGAACGATGTCATCCTTGTGATTAAGCGAACGCGTTACACGCAATACTTCTTCCGTAGTCGTTATGCCTTTCAGCACTTTATCAATACCGTCTTTTTGTAATGTTATCATGCCCTGTTTCAGGGCCAGTTCATTAATTTGATTGGCGTCTGATGTTTTTAAAACCAGTCTTTTAATTTCTTCATCAACAATCAAAATTTCAAAAATGGCCGTTCTTCCCCGAAAACCTGTCTGCATGCACAGGTTGCAGCCTTTTTTACGGTAAATGGTATTGTTTCGCAATACTGACCGGTCTAAGCCCAGGTTGGCCAGGGTTTCTTCATCCGGCACATAAGTTTCTTTGCAATGCGGGCATAGAACACGAACAAGCCGCTGCGCTATTATCGCGATAATTGACGAAGTCGCCAGAAAAGGCTCTATGCCCATATCAATCAATCGTGTGACGGCGCTGGCCGCATCATTAGTGTGCAGGGTGGAGAAAACAAGATGGCCGGTGAGCGATGATTGAATAGCGATTTCCGCGGTTTCCCTGTCGCGGATTTCACCAATCAGGATAACATCGGGGTCCTGACGAACAATAGAACGGAGGCCTGCGGCAAAAGTCAGATCAATTTTAGGATTAACCTGAATTTGTCCTACACCGTCCATCTGATACTCAATAGGATCTTCTATGGTGATGATGTTTATCTCCGGACTATTGATTGTGGAAAGCGCTGCGTATAAAGTCGTTGTTTTGCCGCTGCCTGTGGGGCCTGTTACCAGAATTATCCCGTAAGGGGATTTGATCAGTTTGTTGAGAAGCTTTATCCTTTCATCATGCATGCCTAAATCAGCAAGCATCAGGATATTGGCCGTTTTATCCAGCAGGCGTAAAACAACCCTTTCTCCGAAAGCCGTGGGAAGCACCGATACGCGTATATCAACAAGGCGGTCGGCTATTTTTATTTCAATGCGTCCGTCCTGAGGCAGACGTTTTTCCGCTATGTTGAGCTTGGCCATGATTTTAATACGCGAAACAAGAGGAGACTGAATCCTACGCGGCAGACTGAGAATATCATATAAAATGCCGTCAATGCGATAGCGGATTTTCAGATTGCCGGAATAAGGTTCGACATGGATATCGCTGGCCCGGTCTTTAATCGCTCCAGAGACCAGCAGATTGACCAGTTTGATAATCGGCGCATCACTGGCTTCATCGAGCAAATCGGCTGTTTCATCAATCTTCGAAATAAGATCATCGGTCGATGATTCATTCATTTCTTCAAAATAGTCTTTGGCTGAAGCGCGGCTCATATCGTAAGCCATATTAATTGCGGCC
Source organism: uncultured delta proteobacterium (assembly GCA_963811325.1). GTDB lineage: Bacteria > Desulfobacterota > Syntrophia > Syntrophales > Smithellaceae > Smithella. The sequence continues at coordinate 2,141,867 of CAWEQT010000001.1, read as the reverse complement.
ATGATCGCGTCTTGCGGGGAAAGGACAACAGGGAGATTTGGATTTTTCAGGAGTTCCCGCAAATGATCAACAGGATAGAAGTTGGAAGGATCGTTTACCGCGATAACAGAATCATGAGAGGTGATAAGAGGAACAATACTATGCTTTTTTAAGTATTGAATGGATACGTTTTGCGTGAAATCAATATTAACCCTTTCCATCGACAGTTCCGGCCGGAAAGCAAGTCCGAAGTGTTCGGACATAATTTTTAACAACTGGATTTCATCAATGACTTTTTTTCGGATAAGCTGATCAAAAAAACCGCTGCCGTTTCTTACCTGATTGTTATGCGCTTCAGCTAAAGTTTCTCTGGATACTCCGGCGGAAATTAATTTTTCATCCAGAGCTGATATATGTTCCTTTTTGGAGGCAGGGGAATCATTGTCTTTTGGGGAAGAGGCTTTTAAGGCCGCATGAATTCTGGACATTGATGACCTCTGCCGTAAATTATGGTTTATTGGGAGCAGTATTTTCAGCGGGTTTAGATTCGCTTTGCGGCTTTTGTCCCAATGTTTTTTCATTGAGCTTGATTATGCCTTCCACTACTTCTCCCATAGTTTCTCTTTTTTCCTGGTAAATTTTATCTGCATCCTGTTTGGTACGGACAATATGCGGCGTTAAAAAGACATACAGGTCTGTTTTTTCCCGGTTAGTGGAATGTGTTCTAAAAAGCCAGCCCAGAAAAGGAATGTCCCCCAACAACGGTATTTTATATGTATCATCTTCCGTACTGTCTCCCACCAGACCGCCGATAACGATTGTTTCGTTATCTTTGACTACTGTCGTAGTTTTTGCTGTTCTTTTTAAAGTGGTTGGTGTTGTGGAAGTAGCGGCGGATGTGAGTTTAGTGGACTGCAGTGATATTTTCAAACGAACAAAGTTCCCCTGGTTGATATGCGGCGTAATGTCAAGGATCACGCCTACATCTTTATACTCATACGTGTTATAATTAACAGCCGTGCTTGTTATAGATGATTGCTGCTGGGTGATATAAGGCACATTCTCGCCGACATTTATTTCTGCATCTTCATTATCCAGTGTCATTATCTGTGGGGTGGATAAAATGGTTATGTCTTGATCCGTTTTGTATGCCTGAATGACAGCTCCTATCGTTGGAAAAGTAACGCCGTCGATGGTAATGCCGGCGCCGAGAACGCCCAAAGAAAAACCATTCGGAAACGCAGTCGTAGCTGTCAACGTAGATGTAGATGTCGAGGTAGCTGGCGTAATTATATTATTGAGAATATTGTAGCCGCCCGGGCTTGATGAAGTGCCCGTTAAATTTCCTCCGCCGCCGGAGCCGATAAAGGCGGCCGTTGAATCGTTCACTTCTTTTAATCCAGCCCACTCGACGCCCAGTTGAAAATCTGAATTGGCATCGACTTCCATAATTAAAGCTTCAATATAAACCATGGCTCTTGGCACATCAAGCTGCTTGATAATATTTTCCAGAATTTTATAGTCTTCACGTTCGGCCATGATGACCAGTGTATTGGTTGCCTTGTCCGGGACAACCTGGACATTCTTGGAAATAACCGGTGTTACAGCTTTCTGCGCTCCCGCAGCGCTTCCTGCAGCGCTTCCTGCCGCGTTTGCGGCCGCGCCGGAATCCTTAATGCTGTTGAGAACTTTCGCCAGGTCTTCGGCAACGCTGTTTTGCAGGTAATATACCTGAATATTGGAGTCGCCGCGTGGCACGTCTTTATCCATCATCGCAACCAGCTTGCGCACGCTTTCCGTATCGGCGACGCTGGCTAGAATGATTAGCGAGTTTGTGCGCGAATCCGCGACAAATTTAATTGCAGTTGCTTTGCCCTGGCGCTGTTGAAAGATTGCGGTCATGGATTTTACTACTTCTGAAACGGAAGCGTTTTTCAACGGAATGTAGGATATCTGGTCTCCGGCGCCTTCAACATCAAGCGCGAGTATAATTTCCTGCAGCCTTTTTATGTTGGACAGGTAATCGGTGATAACCAGAATTCCGGCCGGAGGATAAGAAAGCACCGAACTGGATTTGGAAATAATAGGATCCAGAACCCGTTTTATTTCATCGGGGTTGGCGCGCTCCAGGGAAACTATCTGGGTAACCATGCGGTCATCCGGCGCGCCGGGTTCATTTTTTGTCCTTGTCTCCACGCTCTTTTCTCTTGCAAGGGTCGCGGGAATGATTTTAACCATATTGCCTGCGGGGACGACTGTAAACCCGTTAACTTCAAGAATAGAAAGAAAGACTTTATAGACATCGTTAATGGGGATTTTTTTAGGAGATATGACGGTGACCTTGCCTTTGACTTTATCATCAATGATGAAATTTTTCCCGGTAAGTTCGCTGACAAACTTTACCAGCACACCTATGTCAACGTTGTCAAAATCAATGGTTACATATTTCTTAGAATCTTCTTTTTTTACGGGCCGGGCGGATTGTTTCTCTTCTTTAATTGTTCCGGATTCTTGTGTTGCATTTTCTGCTTTAACTTCCTTTGCAGGTGTTACGGAAGTGACGTTCTGTTTAACCGGGGCAGCAGTTTCCAACTTAGATGCTTCACTAATTTTTCCGGTGGTATCGGTTGTCGAGGTTGTTGTGTTGACATTTTCTTCAGTATCGGCAAGCCGGGACGCAAATACCGGTCCTCCAATACAAAGCATTATTATCAGCACGATTATGCCGCCTGAAAACAGACCCGGTCTTAAAACAAAAGAATGCAAAGTTTTCATCTTTATTTTATTTTTTCTCCAGCAGTTTTTTAAATTCGGGCAAATCAGCCCAAACCTTCAGATCGCCATCATCTTTCGCCCATTTTCGAGCTTCCGGGTTGAAACTAATGGCATTCTTCAGATATGAAAGGCTCCTGGCCGCATCATTTTTTTGCGCGTAAAGACAGGCCAGATTATAATGGGCGTCAGGGTAATCGTGTTTTACCTTGAGCGCGTCATTCAGACAGATAATAGCCCCTTTGTATAATTTTTTATTCATATAAATCACGCCCAGATTATTTAATGCCCGTATGTTTCGCGGATCAATTTTAATAACTTTTTTATATAGACGTTTTGCCTCTTCTAAATGCCCTTCTTGCTGCGCTTTTATGGCTTGTGCGTAAAGAATTTTGGAATCAATAATTTTCTGCCCGGTTTTAATTTCTGCGAAGACTGTTTTTGTACTTAATCCGGTCTCGTTTTTATTGTCTGTTATCGTTTCTTTAACAACCTGCGGCTTTGCCGGTACAACACTTTGAACATGCGAGACGCTTAAAGGCTTCAGTGCCGGCATCTTTTTTTCTTCCCGCCAATATAACAAAACAATAATTTCCGTCATCCAGAAAAAAAATATCAATATTCCTATCAGGAAGAGCATTTTTCGCGGCCTGTTAATTTTTTTGCCGGAAGTCGATAGTATCGTCTCATAAGCCGCGTAAGGTGATTTCTTCTCTTTTTGCGCTTTTAGTAATGCGTCATTTATGTAGCTCATAATATTCCTTTGGTCAAGGATTTCCGGTGGAAGCTAGGTTGTCAGGCGCAACCACATTTTTCTGCCGCCGCTCATTGTTTTTTGAAAATAATTAAGGCCGATATCATGAACCGCCAGTTTGACAATCTTGCGGTCAATTTTACTTACATTTTTTGTATAGGCGATTAATAATGCCCTGTCGCAAAGAGCGTTAATCCGGCGGGGAATGCCTTCAGAGAAGACATAAATACGGTTTAGGGCTCCCCCTGTAAATTTAATAGAACCGGGACCCTGCGCGACTGCCAGACGATGCCGTATATAGTCACTCACTTCCTTCGGCGAAAAAGGTTTCAGATCATATCTTACCGTGATTCTTTCGTTTAACTGCCGCAGAGCCGGCAGCATTAAAGTATTGGACAGTTCCGGCTGACCGATTAAAATTATCTGAATGAGCTTTTCCGTTTCGGTTTCCAGATTGGAAAGCATTCGTATTTGTTCAAGAACACCGTGAGAAAGATTTTGCGCTTCGTCAATTAAGAGAACGGCAGTCTTTCCCGTTGCAAAGTTACGGAGCAAAAATTCATTTAATGCGTCAATATAACACTTTTTATTTCTGGCATCGTTTTTTATAACGATGCCGTATTCAGCGAGAATCGTTTCCAGCAAATCAAGGTCGGAAATGGCCGTATTGAAAATTAGCGCTGTTTCCACCGAATCATCCAGAGAGGCAAGCAGGCTGCGGCAAATTGTAGTCTTACCCAGTCCGATGCCTCCGGAAATTAAAACAAACCCTTTTTTTTCTTTAATGCCGTAAATAAGGCAATTCAAGGCGTCCCGATGCTGTTCGCTCAGAAACAAATAGCGCGGTTCCGGCGATAAACTGAAAGGATTTTCTTTCAACCCAAAATAATCGGCATACATATCAATATACACTCCTGATCCGATCAGTAAAAGGAATAATTAATAGTTTCGGTCTTTCCATTTCTCTTAACATTCAAATCTACACTGCTGCCGGACTGCATTGAATTCAACACCTGCATTATATCGTTGGCATTTTGCATCCGATTGTTGTTAACATCTATTATTATATCACCATTCTGCAGTCCCATCTTTTCATAAAGACTATTGGGGGCAATATTGGAAATAATATATCCTTCCTGCACCCCTTTGTCTAAAAAAGGACGCACAACAGCCTGATTCGATAGTGACTTCAAATCACTTAAGTTTTCATTTACTGTTTTTTGGCTCAAAGTCAAATTTCTGGGAAAGGCGCCGCTTCTCCCTGTGTCTGATGAATTCGGGAGTAAAGGGCCTTCCATGGTTTCTTTTATTTTTAATGTTATTTCCCGTACGCCGTTTTTTAATGTCGCTGTGTTACGCGTTATTTTAATCAGTTTATCCTGGCCAATCTTGTCCCCCAGCCTGTATAATTTTTGTTTGTGATTACCGCGTTCTTCGACAACAATAAAACCAAAGGAGGAATTACAGGCCACTGTTCCTTTCAAATCAAAATCAGTAGTTTTCTGATCGGAATCAAAAAGTCCTCCGCTGCCGCCTGCTGGTTTCAAAGTCGAAAAGAACAGATTACGCCCTGTAATGATATCATAATCCTGAAGCTGATTACGTTGGTGATTACCTTTAACGGCAGATATCCCCCCATTGATTTTAACAACAGTAGTATGATTCATCAGCGGGAAACTGATGATTTTATAAAAGAGATCTGTTGCTTCATAAGACAATATTGTTATCGCCAGAATGATTAAAAGTGACCTCAATGAATTAATGTCAATTAATTTGATGGCGATGATATTACTCGCTTGTCTCCAGCGTTCATTTACAGTTTGTGTTATTTTAAGCCACATAATTCATGCCATTAAATATAGCGGAATACGGGATTAACCAATGTTCCGCCGATATTGATTTTCATTTTAACATTTTTCTTGTCTGATATTGCCATCTCACCGTTCAGGTTTAGCTGACTGTTTTTAAAATCGTCAGCAAGCGTTATTTCACCGCTCAATAAACAATCTATTTGCGGACCGAATATTTGCATCTTTTCCAGTCTGATCATGCCATCTTTAAGCTGGGCATGAATTTCACCGCGATCAAAATCAATCCTGTTCAATCCCAGAAAAGGTTCGGATAAGGAATAAGTCCCTTTGGTTAAAAAAAGCGCGATTGTTCCCGAAAGATTTCTGCCTGCTCCGTTATTGAAAGTATGTGTCCAATTGCCGCTTGCTTTCCCCGTAACTTCTCTTCCCATCAATATTTTAATGTAAGTGTATTTAGCCAGATCAATGTCTTGAAATTTAAAATTTCCTTCTTCCGGCGGATAAATTTTAGAAAACGAAGCCAGACCAAATCGTCCGGAAAAATTACCTCCATAAGCGCTGCCGGACAAGCTGATATATTTGTTTTTTTGAAAAATACTAAGCGGATTGAATTGCAAATCGAGCAAATTGCCTTGAAAGTAAATATTTTCAGGTAATGAACTCAAGGTTATATTTTTCATCTTTATACCCAGAGGCAGAGATGGCCGTAATGACTCCATCTTCAAAATAAAATCAGATGAACTTACCACTTCCTCCAGTCTGCTTCTGACAATATCCGAGGGGAAAAGCAGATATAAAAATACTACAGTAATAAATATTCCGTAGAGTGTGAACCATAATGCCTTCTTTTCCAGTATCTTCATGGCGCTACTTGCCCCTTGGCTGTTGAGTCAGTGGTTGAAAAGAGGATATTTGTAACTGGGCGCTTAAGTATTCCGGGCTCTCTTTCGTTTTGTTTATGGTAATTTTTTTTATTCTTACTAAATCCGCAGGTGATTCGGCAAAATACAGGAAGTCGGCAAGCTGTTTAATGGTGATTTTTTCGAGTTTCATGTCAATTAATGATTCTTCAAAAGAAGCTGATTGCGGTCCCCTGCTTGAGTTCATATATTTGATTTCTTCCCTGACATTTGCCTGCGTCGCCTTTTTTTCCAGATAGGAGAATAAAGTGAAATCAGCACCGCGCGCGGAGACCGCTCTTTTTATTTCTGCTGTTTTTGCCGCAAGCGAAGTAAACTCGGCAGAGAGTTCACTTATTTCGTTTAGTTTTTTCTGATTAACCTTTATTGCTTTTGCCAGTTTTTCTTTAGCATCCCAGAAAGGGAAAACAACTATTTCCATAATCAGGGCGATCAAAACAATGATTGCCGCACCGGCGACGAGGTTTCGCTGTTTTGAGTCTAACTTATTCCAGAATGTTTTAATCATTTAACTTCAATCCTTAAGTTGAAATCAACTTTTCCGCCATCTTTGGTCAGGCTGGTCGAACCCATTATTACATTCTTAAAATATCTGGATTTCAAGAGCTCATTTTTGACCGCCGAAACATCATCAATCGTTTTTGCCTCTCCTTTAATTAAAACAATGCTGTTTTCGTAATTTAGGTCGGTAATAACTATATTGAGAGAAGGAGAAATCAGGCTCGAAATTTCTTTTAATAAATCAACCGTCATTACTTCCGGCAATCTCTCGTAAACACCAAAAGTATTTTTATTTTCAGCAAGCTTTGTCTTGAGTTGCTGTACCGGATCAATCATACTCTTTGCTTCGGGAAAATTGTTCTTAACAATACGAGCAATTTGTTCTTTAATATTATTAAGGTGTTGAGTTTTTAGACCGTAGTCGACAAATTGATTGACGATAGTCAGGAGAATAATTATTCCAACAACCCAAGCGGCCAATCTTAGCTGTTCTTTGAAGTTAAAACTGGCGTTATTAACCGCGAATTCCCCCTGCCGGAAATTAAAAGACTTTCTACCCGCGGAAATCCTCATTGCGGCGGCAATTGCCGTATTCATTATTTGCGGGTCGAATTGACTTCGGATAGTTTCTTCAATTTCCAGTTGTTTGGACCGGACAAGATCAAGAGTTTCCACGGGACAGGAAAAATAATTCTCGAGTTCTTTTCGCAAAGGAATGAATAATGAACCTCCGCCTGTTATGATAATTTGCGCAGGTTCGTTTTGCAGGACTCCGTTTAGCTTCATATACTCGATAGTATTTTTTAATTCTGAGCAGAAATTGCGGCACGCATCGCCTATACTGGTTGCCGCTTCAGGATAATCCTTGCTGATTTTCAATTGTTCGGCTTTATCCATATCCATGGAAAGATCCGCCGCTAATGCCGCTGTTATGTGTTCGCCGCCGAAAGCCAGAGAACGTACATGAACAATTGCATCGTCTTCATAAAATGCCGCCGTTGTCGAATCGTGTCCGATATCCAGAATGATGCCACAAACAGCCGGTTTTTTATTGTCTATTATCTGGACAGCCAGAGCGGTGGAGGAAATATCAATTATTGATACTTCTCCCAGGTTTCCTTCTACTTTTTCTATACAGTCGCGGATGCTTTTTTTTGTGAGAGCAGCTACAAAAAGTCCGTCACGGGGAATCATCAGGTAATCAGTCACCACTTCCTCTATGGGAAGAGGGATAAGGGGTTCCAATTCAAAGGCTAATGTTTTTCTGATTTTATTATCATCGTGAAAAGGCAGACTGACTTGCCTGAACATTATGTCTGTATGCGGTAAAGAAATACAGCAGGGAATATTGGAAAAAGTTTTATCTTCCGCCAGTTTTTTTAATGTTGTTTCAAATCCTCCACAGGCACTGATATCCAGATTCCGGACAGCAAGAATACGGCCGCCGGTTAACCCTTTTGATGTTAACACAATCGCTTTAATTGTGTCTCGGCCGATATCCAGACCTAATACGGTTTGCGGCATTAATCCTGCCTCCATTTAATTATCTGAACGGAATTTTGTTGAGATCTTTGTACAATTCCGCTTAAGGTTTTCGACATATTATCCATATTTCCGGTGGATATAATTTTAAAATAATTGCTTTTTACAGTAATTAAATCCGGATTAATCGCTACATTCGCCATACCGGGAACATGTTTATACCACTGATAACTAGACAAGTCATTACCTTCTGTCGTGCGGTATTCATCCATACTATCAGCTAGTTCCGGGCTGATTTCGGCACTAAGAGAGCGTAAAACCATCTTTGGCGCCGTGTTTATATTTATTACCCCGTCGCTGTCTGTGGTAACGTACCCAGCCAATGCCGGCTTGTCTTTTGTTCCATAAAAAATTTCTTTAGTTATTCCCTTTACCATAAGCAATTCTTCAATGCAATCAAGTGGAGCGTTTTTCGTTTCATAAGGCGGATTTAAAGAAGCGTAATAAGCGTCGTCTGCTGGATTATCAGCAGGGGAAATCCAGTCTTTTATGGAATCAACAATTTCGGTAACATTTTCTTCGTCCAGGCCGAATTCTGGCTGACTCAGCAATCTAGTCAATATTTCTTTGATTTCCGGATTGTAATCGTTGCCGTTTACCAGTTTATTTAAGGGAATTTTACCGTCTTCATCTTCAATCCTGGCGATAAAATAACCGTCGGTAAAAAGAGTATTGGATTGCAGGGATATTTGTTCCATGTGCGCCCAATTGTCGCGCAAGGTGTCATAAGCGTTTTGGGGATTAGTCAGCAGTGCGGCCGCTCCATAAAAACCGGATTTGGCGATATAAGTTAATTTTATGCCGCCGCTTACGTTGGCCGCGTCGTAAATATCCGCGCGGGACGAGCGGTTCAATTCAATGACGACAGCCACTAAAATAACTATAATCAATATTACCGTAATCAGCGCGATTCCGCGATTATTAAGGATTTTATTTCTCATGGCGTTTGTTTTTTAACCGGCAAAAATATTTTCGTCATAAATTTATAAGGTTTTTCCTGATCATTTAAATTGACCAGGAAAAGCTCTATTTTTATTGCCGCTGGCGCATTGCCTGTCTGGTTTCCCACTGTTGAAGAGGAATCCCATAAATCTGTTTCTCCGCCTGCGGAATCATAAAATGTCAACCTGAATGTATCTAAGTTTTTGCAAATGATAAATCCGCCGTCCGGAATTTTTGTTATATCCGGTTTGGAGCCGTACGCATCAGCCCTCCACAAAGAAAAACTTTTACCGTCTTCATCCTGCTTCACATAGTAACTGATTGCGGCCGGACGCCCTTCTCCATTTTCACCAAAGGTCAGATGAGAAGCCGACCAGAAAGAAATAGAATGAAATTCACGGTTATCAAACATTTTTTTCTCGGCACGCACGTCAAAGGAGCCTGCCGATGGTTGCAGAGATGATAAATCTTTAATCATCCTGTCAATGGAAGTGCGCGCCATTTTGTATATATCGCGTTCTTCCTCCATCTGATGCGCTGTTTTTAAAATGCCGCTATAGGAGACATAAACAGTGGCCATAACCAGACCAAGAATAAAGATGGCAATTAAGATCTCGATAAGAGTGAATCCATCATAGCGAAAAAATTTATTTGATGATTGCCCAACCATAAGTTACATTCCTGCCTTTTTGTAAAGAACAAGTTTGTATGTTCCGCGGCGGATAAATAAGTTGTTGGTTACCGTGACTTCAATTTTCTTGAACTGCAGCAACTGGGTATCGCCGATTTCCACGTGCCAGGTATATTGAGGATAATCGGGGCCGAAGTCTCCGTCGTCACTTCTATTGGATAAAGAAGAGTTTGTTTCTACCTCAACCATTTTGCTCTGGGCGAGCAGAGCCGCTGTGGTCATAAAACGTGAATCAGTGGACATGGAAATGCTCTGTGACTGTAATTGAAAGATGGAGACGAGCGCGATGGCCAGAATCGCGATGGCGATCATCACTTCCAGGAGAGTGAAACCTTTTGCTTTGTTTCGTTTCATGCCGCCGTCCTTTACCTGGGAATATATTGTCCGGAGCTGTTCATAGAAATATCAACATATTTATCGTAAATATCCGTTACACCAAGAAAGGGATTTATTGTTATTGTCATTCTGTCCTCTTCATACGCCAGATGGATTATGGCGGGAGAACAGATACTGTTCTTTCCGAAATTAATTCTTGCCTCCCCCACTGATATTTTTTGATTATTTTCGTCCACAATGTCCATGATAACGACATCTGAAGGTAAATAATACGGGTTCTTTTTTATCTCATCCTGTTTTTCCGGCGTCATGTCTGAGGTAATAACCCAATAGGCAGAATTGGACAGGTCAATGCAGAGGATGTAATTTGTTTGATCGCGGACAGCTTCAACGCGCAATTTTCTTTCCATTGCTATTAGCTGGCGCGAAGCCTTCTTGAGATTATCACCGGTCAGAACATCCCTTGTGGAGGGAACGGCCAATACCAGAATCACTCCGATAAGTGCGATTACCAGCAATAATTCAATAAGGGTAAAACCCCGCTTATTCACTTTCCCAGTTATTGATGTCTTTATTAACACCTTCACCGCCAGGTTCTCCATCGGCGCCAAGGCAAGTTAAATCAAAATCGCCGTGGTTACCGGGGCTTAGATAGATAAAATCATTTCCCCAGGGGTCCTTGGGCACTTTTCCTTTTTCCAGATAACCTCCCTGACGCCAGTTTTGGGGAATGTTTCCAACAGTCGGGGCTTCCACCAGAGCATTCAGACCCTGTTCAGTTGTGGGATAGCTGCCGTTATCGAGTTTATAAAGATTCAACGCCGATTCCAGAGCCTCCATTTGAATTTTTGCTTTAGCCACCCGGGCCTCATCAGGGCGTCCCATAATGCGGGGGATAATCAAGCCGGCGAGTATTCCTAAAATGACGATAACCACCATCAGCTCTATTAAGGTAAAACCTGCCTTCTTATTTTTCCTTTGTCTGAGATTTTTCATAATCAACCCCTGTTTTTTTATTGTTTACAATTAATATAATCACTACATAACTGAATCTAACCAAATATTTTGCCATATTTGAAAGGCTTTGTAAAAAGGCCATAAGGTCGCAGTGACGAAGGATACGGCGCAACACAGCATATGGTTTTTTTACAATGCCGTTTACCTCACCAACTGGTTCATTTCAAATAGCGGCAGTAAAATAGAGACGACAATAAAGCCGACCAGAAGCCCCATTACCACTATCATCAGCGGCTCCAGAAGCGAAGTCATAATCATTATATTCGACTGAGATTCATTCTCATAAGCCGTGGCAATACGGTTGAGCATTTTTTCCAGAGTGCCGCTTTGTTCTCCCACGGCAATCATTTCTGTCACAAGAGGAGGAAACATGCCGCTTTGTGTCAGAGGACCGGAAAGACTCTTGCCTTCTTCCAGATCCTTGGCGGCCTGACGGATTGCTTCGCTGATAATAATATTGTTGACAATATTGCGGACTATGTCCATCGCCGACAAAAGCGGGACTCCGCTTTGCAACAGAGTGGCCAGCGTCCGGCAGAATCTGGCAATAGCAATTTTGCGGTTTATTTGCCCAAATAGTGGAATTTTTAATTTGACGCCATCCCACATGCGCCTGCCCGTTTCCGTTCCGGCTGTCATGTATTTGAAAGCGGCAATTCCCGCGGCCAGAAGAATTAGAATAAGCCACCAGAAAGATTTTAAAAAATTGCTGACCATAATCAAAATAGTTGTCACCAGGGGCAGGGTTTGATGCATATCGGTGAAAATGCCCGTGATTTTTGGAACAACAAAAGCCATCAGCAGAAAAATAACGGCGCTTCCCATAAAAAGCATAATAATCGGATAAGCAAGTGCGGAGCGAATCTTGGTCATTAACGCCTGCTGATTTTCGCTGAAGTCGGCCAGCCGCTCCAGAACCAGATTGATCGTTCCCGAAGCTTCTCCGGCCCTGACCATGTTCAAATAAAAAGGCGGAAAAATTTGAGGAAACTCCGACAGGCCCTCCGTAAGAGACTTGCCTTCATTGACCTGTTCGCGTATTTGCGCCAGGGATTTTTTAAAAAGGGGATTCTTCTCCTGCTGCAGCAGTATGGAAAGGGAAGGAACCAGAGGCATTCCGGCGCTTAAAAGGGTGGAAAGCTGACGGGTGAATATAGCAACATCGCTGGCGGAAACCCTTTCCCATATATTAATCCTTAAAGCTCCGAATAATGCGGTTTCTTTTTTGTTTACCGCCTGATTAATTTCCACGGGATAAACGTTTTCTTCCCGCAGTTTCTGCCTTGCTGCGGCAACGCCCGGCGCGTCAATAAAGCCCTTGCGCTGGTTGCCTTTTTCATCTAAAGCGATATATTCAAAAACACTCATTTATTCCTACTTTATCAAACCGGAAACTACATTGCGTGTTTAACATGGATTTAAATTTGATTCAATAAGTTATACCTGATTTTCAGCAATTTTTCACTGCCGCAGTAATAAAAAGGGGCTTTCAAGCCCCTTTTATTTTAAACTTTAATTACAATAATGTCTCTCGTTCTATGGAATTGTAACAGACAATTCATTTGATTCCGCGCTTTCGTTGCCGTCGGAATCTACGGCTGTCACAACGATATAATATTTTCCGCTAGCAAGATTAGCACCCGCCTGCAAAGGAGGGGCGGCGCTCACATTGGTCACCGCCCCGGTTTCCTTTGTGACGCCTGAGGCTTTACCAATGTAGATGTTATAAGAGGCGGCAGTGCCGGTTACCGGAGCCTCCCAAGTGACTTCCGTATTATAGTTGACATTATTGATAGTAAAGCTTCCTGGTGATACCGACGTGAGGACCGGAGCAAAAGGCGGCGGGGTTGTGCTCGGCGTTGCCGAATCGAAGAAGGACGCGCTGCTCTCAACATTACTGGCATTCACGGCCGTTACATAGAAGTAATAAGTCGTTCCATTAGTAAGACTTGTTGTTTTTCCAGCAATTGGTACCCCATTGTCTGATCCGGAAAACCATGTTACCGAGCTAACAACTGCCGAGTCGCTGGCCTGTCCGGAGATAGGAATTGGATCACTTACTCCCAGGTTAGTCAAGCTTTCTTGCCAGTAGCAATAAATATTGTAGCTAACAGTATCGGCAACTGGAGTCCAGGTGACGGTTACATATCCATTCCCCGCGTTAGCGCGGATATTTTTGGGCGCCGCTGGCGGCGGGGTTGCGCTGGGCGTTGCCGAAATTGGGCTTGATAAAGCACTCTCGACATTACTGGCATTCACGGCTGATATGGCGAAGTAGTACGTCGTATTGTTTGAGAGACTTGTACCGTTGGAGAGAGCCGTTACGGTATAAGGCGCACTGAGCAAGGAAGCGGGTACAGTGGTGATCTTCGTTAATGAAGAGGCGGACGTGCCGACGTAAATATTGTATGTGTCGTCATTTGCTACCATCTGCCAGTCCAGAGTGACTTCTGCATTTCCGGCATCCGCTATAATTTGCACCGCTAAAGGTGTTGGCGCTGGTGTCCCTGGCGCACCTGTGGAGGAACCGCAGGCAGACAAGGAAATTATTAAAAAACTCAACAATAATAAATATGCTAATAATCTTTTCATTTATACTCCTTATAAAAGGAAAAGATTGACTTTTTGCTCTTCTATTTTCTTTTTTTAAGGATAGTTATGAGTAAATAATGCACATCAAAGGCATGCCCTGTCAAGCTAATTTTTACGCGTCAAAGAGCTCATGTAACGGGCGCTGATTTCATCCGCCGGTTCAACGCAGAGGCTTTTTAAATAGGATTTAACGAAACCCTTGAGAAAAACAGCCGACGGCAATTTTTTTATTTCATCCTCCTCTATGTAGTTTAAATAATCGAGGCGAATTTTTGTTTCCTGATGAATTTTTTCGATAGCTACGCCCAGTTCATTTCTGATAGCCCTGAAGTCCGAGCCGTTGATATCCTGCCGGGATATAATTTCTCTGATGCGCTGATTTTGAGAAACTTTTATTTTTAATTCAGTGTTATGATTTTTCCGCATGACGGCGTTGTCTTTCTGCCGATTAATGTCAAAAATATCGACGGGGCCTTTTTTAACTGCCGCACCGTTTTCCGTAACGCTGATAATTCCCATCAGGGTAAGTTCGCTATTGTATTTTTCTCTTTGGGTTTCATTGATAAGCGTGAAGTAAGCTTTTTCCAGAAGGGCAAGTATTTGACTTCTTTCTTCCTGCGAAAAAAAAGAATAACTGACCAGAGAATCGGATTGATACATTTGTAAAGCGGCGTTATAGGCGTCACGAATTTCCACAGCCGTTGCGTCCGGTTTAATATCCAGCATTTCGTAATAATTTAGCTCGGAAAAATCTTTTTCCATCCATGGCCTCAAGAATATTTTTAAAGATACTTTAAAAGCAATTGTTCGCCGAAGGAATTGCTCATTTTCCTGTTCAGTTCGCGCAGATCATTGGCGGCGCGCGTGTGGGGATAACGGTCCAAAAACGATACACGCTGACAGATGGCGTCGTGAACATGATCATCGTAAGAGATGTTGCCGGCAAAATCAACACTAAAACCCAGATGCTTTTTGATAATCTTGCATATCTGCCCGCCCAGAGCGGGATTATCCTGTCTGCGCAATTGGTTAAGGATAAGTTTGAATCTGAAAGAATTGATGTCCTTTTTGATCAGCATGTATTTTTCAGGGTGTTCTTTGTTAACAACAGAAATAATATGCTCCGGTTTGTTAAAAGTGCCGTCACCTGACTGATGCCGGGCATTTTTTTCCAGAGCCTTAAAATCAACCATGGAAAAGTAATGGCGAATCCGGCGAAGGTAGATGGTGCGCATAAGCCGGTAAACATTTTCAATAGAAGTAGGCTCCGGCGTCGTAATGAATATGCCATTTTGCGAAACCAGAAAGAAATCAAGAGTGTTAAAAGCGGTGCCGGCGCCCAAATCCATCAGGATATATTCGTATTTCAGTTTGGAAATGGCCTTCAAAGTTTTTATCTTTTTATCATAGGGAAGATTGGCGATATCCAGATTATCATGGGCGCCGCTGATTAGAAAAAGGTTTGGGAAAGGTGTTCCCAGAACAATGTCTTCCAAAGCAGGGATTTTTTTTGTAACGAAATCGGAAAAACATTTTTCCGGATAAGGGACATCCAGCATGGTGTGCAGATTAGCCGCTCCCAGATCAAGATCAATAAGCAGGGTTCTTTTTCCCGATTTTGCTAAAAGGCGTCCCAGTGAACTGGCCAAGAAACTCTTGCCTGATCCCCCTTTGCCCCCACCAATTGGCCAGATATGCACCATAAACTATCCGTCGTTTGATTTTGTAAAATTCATACATGATAAAATAATGATATTCAAGTACTAAGTTGCTTGCTATCAATATTTTTCTGCCGGATAACTTCTTGACTTATTTTGTTTTTACCCCTAAAAAAACAATACCAATTTTAAATCAAAACGCTATCTTTGTTGGTGTCTTTGTCGGCTTCCTCAACGTATGTATAATACGCCTCGTCGCCTCCGCCTAACCGCCGCGATATCATCTTTGATTTAAAAATGGTATAACATTACTTGAATGGCCATGTATCGCGAGTTGTAACTGCCGTTAAATATTGCCGGAGTACCCATGATTGATAGGGAACCTAAGATTAAAATTGCTCTGTTGCAGGATCATAAAGAGGCTCATGTCGCTCTAAACGGACGATTTTTTTTGCCTGACGGATGTGTGATAGAAGGTCTTTTTGCCATTTGGGCTGATCAAGGGCTGGTTGTGATCACCAATTCTTCAGGAAAAGAAGTGCTCCGGCAAAAAGAAATTTTATTGGTGCCGAAGGACAAAACGAGTTTTACCGTGTCTGACGTGAAAATCGGTATTGATTTTCACTGGCAGAGAATACAGGAGCAATCATTTCACGGCGATTTATTTCTTTCGGCCGGTTCCGATTTCTCTTTTAATCTCATCAACGAAATCCTTCTGGAAGATTATCTGGAAAGCGTTATCTCTTCGGAAATGTCCGCTTCCGCGCCGCTGGAATTTTTAAAGGCGCAGGCCGTTGTGGCCCGCAGCTGGCTTGTGGCGATGCTCGCGAAAAAGAAAGCCGCCAGGGTTTTGCCCGCGTTAAAAAATGAAAATGAAATCGTCGTTTGGCAGGACGTTAATGATCATGAAGGATTTGATGTTTGCGCCGACGATCACTGTCAGCGCTATCAGGGAATAATGAGAATTATTTCCAAAAACGTTCATGAAGCGATGAAAGAAACTCGCGGAATTTTTCTGGTTCATAACGGTGAAATCTGCGACGCCCGTTATTACAAATCGTGCGGCGGACAAACCGAAGTATTTCCCACCGCCTGGGAGGATAAATCCCCGGAATATCTCCGCAGTGTAAGCGATGATGCTCAGCAGCATCCCCCCATTCAATCGGAGGCCCAAGCAGAAGTTTGGCTCAACAGCAGGCCGCCGGCTTATTGCGACACAACGGACAAAGAATTGCTGAGCAATATTTTACCGGCCTTTGATCAGGAAACGCCTGATTTCTATCGTTGGCAGGTTGTCTATGCGAGAAAAGAGCTGGAAGAAATAATACGGCAAACATCGGGCATTGATTTCGGCGTTTTGCAAAATCTTGTGCCGCTGGCGCGCGGTCCATCCGGTAGAATTTGTAAATTGAAAATTGAAGGATCGAGAAAGACAATGATCGTTGGCAAGGAATTGGAAATACGTCGCTGGCTTTCGTCAAGCCATCTCTTAAGTAGCGCTTTTGTTGTTTCTGCAGAGCGAACCGCAACCGGAGAAGTCAGCCGTTTTATTTTATACGGCGGTGGGTGGGGACACGGCGTGGGTATGTGCCAGATAGGCGCGGCGGTCATGGCGGCTAAAGGATTCAAGGTGGAAAAAATACTGGCACACTACTTCATGGGGGCAAAAATACAGAAGCTTTATTGATATTAGATAATTATTTTAAAGAGATGTTATGTCTGAGATAAAATCAGAATCTGCTAATTCAAAGTCCGAGTCGCAGTCACAAGCATGCCGCTACAGCGAGGAAGAGGCAACGCAGGCGAATATGTCAATACGTCGAGGAACTGATGACGAAGCCAACAAAGGCAGGCGAATGAATGCAACTCGGAGTCCCTGGTTTTGGGTTCCCTCTATCTATCTGGCTGAGGGCATTCCCTACATGATTGCCATGACGGTGAGTGTTATTTTATACAAGCGGTTGGGCCTCTCCAACACCGATATTGCTCTATTCACAAGCTGGCTTTACATACCCTGGATCATCAAACCGCTGTGGAGTCCCTTTGTAGATATTTTCCGCACCAAGCGTTTCTGGATACTGGCAATGGAACTGGCTATTGGCGGATCGCTGGCCTGTGTCGCCCTGACTATACCTGCTTCCGATTTTGTCCGTTACACTCTGGCGATGTTCTGGATTATGGCTTTTAGTTCCGCCACGCATGATATTGCCGCTGATGGTTTTTATATGCTGGGACTGGACACTCCGCAGCAGGCTGCTTTTGTTGGTGTGCGCGTTATTTTTTATCGTGTCGCCACCATTGCAGCCAAAGGCGGTCTGGTGATTATGGCCGGCGTGCTGGAAAATTACGGCTATCCGGTGGCGCATGCCTGGTCGCTTTCCTTTATCGGTGTCGCGGCTATTTTTCTGGCTCTGTTTATTTATCATTTTTTTGCCCTGCCCAGACCTGTCGCGGATATCAGCGCATCTCGGGATAAAACAAAAAATTTTCTGACGGAATATTTTCGTATCCTGAGCTTATTTTTCCGGCGCAAAGATATTGTAACTATTGTCAGTTTTTTTTTATTTTATCGTTTTGCCGAGGCGCAATTGGTGAAGATGGTTGCGCCTTTTCTGCTTGATGCGGGCGTTAAAGGCGGGTTAGGTCTGACCACGACGGAAGTTGGCATTATTTATGGCACGGTTGGAGTAATCGCGCTTATGCTGGGCGGACTTCTGGGTGGCTGCGTAATTTATAAGAATGGTTTGAAATTCTGGCTGTGGCCTATGGTTTTGATCATGCACCTGCCGGATTTAATCTTTGTGTATCTGTCGCACGCACTGCCTCAGAGTTTGTGGCTGATAGGTTCCGCTGTAGCCCTTGAGCAATTCGGTTACGGCTTCGGCTTTACGGCCTACACCATGTATATGATCATGGTGTCGCAGGGAGAATATAAAACCGTATTTTATGCCATAGGAACGGGGATTATGGCGCTGGGGATGATGATTCCCGCGATGGGCAGTGGTTGGATTCAGGAAATGCTCGGCTATAAAAACTTCTTCATCTGGATTCTGATTACGACCATTCCCGGATTTATTGTGGCGGCGCTGGTTAAGATAAATCCGGAATATGGAAAGAAGCTAAAGAAAGAACCGCGAGGTTAGAGCGATATGAAAAGCAAGCAAATTAAAACAGCATTCATATTAGGCGCGGGATTGGGAACAAGGCTAAGGCCGCTGACAGAAAATACGCCCAAGCCTCTTCTTAAAATAGGCGGACATCCGATCATTACTTATGCAATGGAACATTTGCGTGCCGCGGGTGTGCGGAGATTTATCGTCAATACGCATCATTGCGTTGAAAAATATGCTGATGTATTTCCGAAAAATAATTGGGAAGGCATTCCGATTACTTTCCGACACGAGCCGGTTTTGCTCGACACTGCCGGCGGTATCAAGAACATCGAAGATCTGATTGCCACAGATGATCGCATTCTCGTTTACAACGGCGATATTATCACCAATATACCGCTAGCGCCTCTTATTGAAGAACATTTTAAATTAAAAACAGCCGTAACACTTGCATTGCGTTCAGGCGGTCCGCTGCTCAATGTCAATATTGATCAAGATAACTTCGTTTGCGATATGCGGCATATTTTGAAAAATCAGGGAGTAATGAGTTGCCTTTTTGCCGGAATTTATATTGTGGAAAAAAAGTTTCTGAAACGATTAAAAGCAGGCAAAATAGAATCGATAGTTTTACCACTGGTGGAAATGATTAAAGAAAATCCGCATTCTGTTGGTGGTATTATTATAGATGAAGGTTATTGGTACGATCTTGGGACAGTAGCTGAATATGAAAAACTGCAAAGGGCAGGCTTTTGAAAAACGATTAAAAAACTTATGAATAAAGAGATTCAAAAATTTTTAAAAGACCATTTGGGCGTGAAATGTATTGAACTTGCGCCCATCAAAAAGGGTGGTTCCGACCGCAGCTTTATTCGGGTTTCCCTGCCGGATAAAACCAGTTTCATTTTTATGCACTACGGCGATGAAGTGGCGGAAAACGCCCGCTGGGCCGGCATCAACAAATTTATGGCCTCGCTTGATATCAATGTACCGCGAATTATTGCGCGGGATGAATCGCAGCATTCTATTTTGCTTGAAGATTTGGGCGATGTCGATTTATGGTCGCAGAGATTTACACGTTGGGATGAGAGGCGTGATTATTATTTTCAGGCGCTGACTCAAATTTACCACCTACATTCTTTTGATTTGAAATCAATTTCAGTCGATTTGCATTTGTCCGAAAGTTACGACCCCCGGCTCTATAAATGGGAGCATGATTATTTTATGGAAAATCTTGTATGGGAAGTCTGCAAAATAAAACTTTCATCATCGGATGCCGCGAAGTTGATGAAAGAGTTGGATGCGCTCTCCTTACGCCTGCAAAAAATTAAGCCCTGTCTTATTCACCGAGATTTTCAGTCGCAGAATATTATGATTAAAAACGGCAAGCCTGTTTTGATTGATTTTCAGGGGATGCGTCAAGGCTGTCTTTTCTACGATTTGGGCTCGCTTATCTGCGATCCTTACGTTTCCTTCACCGATAAAGAAAGAAACGAACTGTTAGACTTTTACTATGAACTATTGAATCCAACATACAGCCAAGATGAGTTTGTTTATAATTTCTGGACGGGCTCAGTTCAAAGGATTTTGCAGGCGCTTGGTGCTTACGGTTTTTTGGGGCTCAAAAAAAATAAACCGGCATTTCTGAAGCACATCAATAATGGCTTGGCCAATTTATTGACTGCTACGACTCATGCGGAAACATTGCCAGCCCTCCATGAACAGGCAAGTGAATGTATCCAAAAGCTGGCAAAAGATAAAATGTGATTGATGGAACCGCTACGCTTGTTCCACCCTACATGTAATTAAAAACACCTCATTTAAGAGATTGAAAGCGCGCCTTTGATATGCTAGACAAACTAAACAATATTTTTGTCTGGAGAGATTATTGATTATGAAGTACGAACCAATTGCAATTGAAGAGAAATGGCAGAAAAAGTGGGAGGATGAAAAATCCTTCAAGGTTACCGAAGATCCGCAAAAGAAAAAATATTATCTGCTAGAGATGTTTCCTTATCCTTCCGGCAAAATTCATATCGGCCATGTTCGTAATTACACCATCGGCGATGTCGTTGCCCGTTATAAACGGATGAAGGGTTTCAATGTTCTGCATCCGATGGGCTGGGACTCCTTCGGCCTCCCCGCGGAAAATGCCGCCATCGAACATAATATTCATCCCGCAAAGTGGACAAACAAAAATATCAATCACATGAAAAAACAGCTCAAACGTATGGGCTTCAGTTACGACTGGGATAGGGAAGTATCCACCTGCGAGCCAAAATACTACCGGTGGGAACAGTTATTCTTTATCTGGATGTATGAAAAAGGTTTGGCACACAAAAAACGCTCCACCGTTAATTTTTGCACCAAGTGCGACACTGTGCTGGCCAATGAACAGGTTGAAGGAGGCCAGTGCTGGCGCTGCGGCACTGAAGTACAGGAAAAGGTGCTGGATCAGTGGTTTTTCAAAATTACCGCCTATATCGAAGAACTGCTTAATTACTGCGATAAGCTGCCCGGATGGCCGGAACGCGTAATGACCATGCAGAAAAACTGGATCGGTAAAAGCTACGGCTGTGAAGTGGATTTCCCGATGGCCGATGGAAACGGCGCGATAAAGGTATTTACCACCCGTCAGGATACACTCTTCGGAGCGACCTTCATGCTGGTTGCCGCCGAGCATCCACTGGTTGTGCAACTCACCAAAGGCAAGGTCATTGAAAAAGACGTCCAGCAGTTTGTCGAAAAAGTAAAAAAGCAGGACAAGCTGATGCGCACTTCCGAATACTATGAAAAGGAGGGCATGTTTCTGGATGCCTACTGCAGAAATCCTTTAACCGGCAGGGGAATGCCAATTTTTGCGGCCAATTTTGTTTTGGCTGATTACGGAACCGGATGCGTTATGGCCGTGCCCACACACGATCAACGCGACTTCGAATTTGCCAAAAAATTCAATCTGCCGCTTATTGTGGTCATTTCGCCGAAAGATAGAACCCTTGATCCGGCGATGATGACTGAAGCTTATGTTGATGAGGGAGTACTCGTTAATTCCGGGCAGTTCAATGGCATGGAAAACACGAAGGTTCTGGAAGCCATTGCCGACTTCCTGGAATCCCAAGGAAAAGGTAAACGCACCATCCAGTACCGGTTGCGCGATTGGGGCATTTCCCGCCAGCGATACTGGGGCGCGCCGATTCCCATGATTAACTGCGGTAAATGCGGCATTGTTCCGGTTGAAGAAAAAGATTTGCCGGTAGTGCTTCCGGAAAATGTGAAATTGAGTACCGAAGGCGGTTCACCGCTGGCCGCTTTGAAAGAATTTGTGGATACTACCTGTCCCAAATGCGGAGGCAAGGCCGCCAGAGAGGCGGACACGATGGATACATTCGTGGAATCATCATGGTATTTCGATCGCTACTGCTGTCCGGATTGCGACACCAAGCCGGGCCTTGACCGTAAAAAACTGGATTACTGGATGCCCGTTGATCAGTATATCGGTGGAATTGAACATGCCATACTGCATCTTCTCTATTCGCGTTTTTACACCAAGGTTCTGCGCGATTTCGGAGTAATCGGCGTGGATGAGCCGTTCACCAATTTGCTGACACAGGGCATGGTCTGCAAAGAGACGATGAAATGCAAAGAACACGGTTATCTTTTCCCCGAGCAGGCGGTAGATGGAAAATGTCATATTTGCGATAAGGAAGTCATTATCGGCAAGACCGAAAAAATGTCCAAATCGCTCAAAAATGTTATTGATCCCGATTATCTGATAAAAAAGTATGGAGCAGATACCGCGCGAATATTCTGTTTGTTTGCGGCGCCGCCGGAAAAGGATTTGGAATGGAGCGATCAGGGAGTGGAAGGGGCATTCCGTTTTCTGGGGCGGCTGTGGCGCATTGTCGAAGAATATCTTGAAGATATCAAGACCGTGGAGCCGATTTCAGGCAATGCCGATCTGGAAGGCGAGTTGAAGGCACTGAGGCGGAAAACTCATCAGACTATCCGTAAAGTTACTGTTGATATAGAAGATCGTTTTCATTTCAATACGGCAATCAGCGCAGTAATGGAACTGGTGAATATGGTTTATCAAATCAAGCGTCCCGCAAGTGATGATAAGACTGCGCTGGCCGTTGTCCGTGAAGCGCTGGAGGCTGCCGTTGTATTGCTGGTGCCGATTGTGCCGCATATCACTGAAGAAATATGGCAATTGCTCGGCCATAAAAACCTGGTTTCTGATATGCCCTGGCCGCAGTTTGATCCGGCGATTGCCAATGAAGAGGAAATGACGATTGTCGTACAGATAAACGGCAAACTGCGCAGCAGAATGACCGTCGCAATAGACGAAGACCCGGTGAAAATTAAAACAAACGCGTTGGCGGATGAAAAAATAAAAGCAATGACCGAAGGAATGAAAATATCAAAAGTTATTTATGTGCCTAAAAAGCTGGTTAATATAGTTGTCACACAATAACAAAAGGTATTTATTATGATGAAAAAACAAAACAGGCGGCAAATTCTTAAAATCTTGATAATCTTCCTTTCTTACATTCTTTTGTTTGGCTGCGGATACACATTCGCTCCACAGGGGAAATATATCGAGAACCGCATTCAACGAGTTTATGTAAAATCTTTTGATAATAAAACAGCGCAGGCGGAAATAGAAAATTATTTCCGGGCGGCTTTTATTAATCAGTTTATTCAAAACAGCCGTTTTAAAATTGTGAACAATGAGGAATCCGCGGATGCGATAGTTAAGGGAACGATTCTTAGTCTCAATAGATCTCCGCTTTCATATCTTCAAAATGGTCTGACGGCGGAAGAGCGGGCGACAATTATTTTAGAAGTGACTTTTCAGGAAAATGAAAGCGGCAAAATTATCTGGAGTTCGAAAAATATGACAGGCTTGGTTGATTACGCTATAAGTGATGATATTAATTTGCTTTCCTCAATCAGAAAACAAGCGCTGATTAAATTGGCAGACGACACAGCGGAAAAAGCCTTTAGCCTGATGATGTCCGGATTCTAAAAAAGATTTCCTCTGTAAACATGATGCCTTTAGTTCGAAAATTCGGCCGGTTCTTTCTTTTGCCTATTAATGATGAAAAGGAAGCGCTTAATTTCTTTTCCTCCGGCAAAAATACTGTTAAAAAAATAAAGAGCCTTTCTTTATATCTGAAAAAATTATCAAGCAAATATCTGCTGTTGGTTGCTGACGAAGAAAAAATCAACTGTGACGAATTGTCTTTACGCCGCTTAATGAAGATTTCCGAAAATAAGCGTGCCGGTATGATTTATTCAGACTTTAACCGACAAAAAGGGAACAATCTGATTCCTAATCCGCTTATAGATTATCAACAGGGAAGCATCCGCGACGATTTTGATTTCGGGTACTTTTTGCTTTTTTCCTGCCCGTCGGTTAAATCCGCCCTGCAAAAATACGGCTCGCTGCCGTCTGAAGAAAACGTCGCCTTATACGACTTGCGTTTGAAAGTTTCTATCGACCATGAATTGATTCATGTGCCGGAATTTTTGTACACGGTATCCATAAAAAAACAGAAGAAAATAAAAATATCCGGCAGGCAAACAGAGGCTCACTTTGCCTATGTAGCGAAAGAAAATTTCATTCGTCAGAAAAAGCTGGAAAAGATCGCGACAAATCATCTGAAGCGTATCGGAGCATATCTGCCTCCGCGTACAAAAAATATAAAAAAAGAACAGGATACCCCCCAGTGGAGGGCAAGTGTTGTCATTCCCGTACTCAATCGTAAAAAGACAATTGCCGACGCGCTTGCCAGCGCTCTGGAGCAAAAAACAAATTTCCCTTTCAATGTCATCGTTGTGAATAATCATTCCACGGACGGCACAACAAATATTTTGAAAAAATTTGCCGCAAAGTATCCCCATGTTCAACATATTATTCCTTCGCGGCGCGATCTAGGAATCGGCGGCTGCTGGAATGAAGCAATCCATTCGCCTTACTGCGGACATTATGTTGTTCAACTCGATTCAGATGATCTTTACAGCTCGCCGCAAACGCTGCAAAAAATTGTGAATGCTCTGAAGAGAGGTCGAAACGCAATGGTCGCAGGTTCTTATACTCTGGTCAATGAGCGTCTGAAAATTATCCCTCCGGGTCTTATTGACCACAGAGAATGGACGCCGAAAAACGGCCATAATAACCTGCTTCGTGTAAACGGTATGGGGGCGCCCCGCGCGTTTGACTTATCCGTTATTCGTCAGATTGGTTTTCCCAATGTCAGTTACGGAGAGGATTATGCTGTTGCTCTGCAGATTACCCGTGAATATAAGATCGGAAGGATTTACGAGAATTTATACCTGTGCCGCCGCTGGAAGAATAATACAGATGCCGGGCTTTCCATGGAAAAACAAAACCTCAACGATTTTTATAAGGATAAACTTCGCACTGAGGAAATTGAAGCCAGGAAATTGACAAATAAGAAAGAATCTTCCTGGGATGGCCGGAGAATTTTTGCCGAGTTCTCCGGGGAAAAAGATTTATCGCTGCCTGTTCTTTGCCGGAGTCTTTATAATTCGCAAAAGAAAAGCTGGCCGAGACTTACCGAGGCCTGCCGTGATTTGGCTTTGGAACGCACCAGGAAATTATCCGGCGGCTATAAAATATATCTTCAATACAATCCCGCCCGTGCCGTGAGCAGCAGCGCCGCTGTTGATAAAGAATCCATAAAAAAAAGGCCATGCTTTTTATGCGAAAATAATTTACCGTCCCAACAGCTGGGTGTTTTATATAGAAATCAATATTTGATTCTTTGCAATCCCGCGCCGATTTTTGAAAAGCATTTTACTATAGTTAGTCTGCGGCACGAACCGCAGGCAATTTCCTCGTCAATAAATTGGCTTTTGCAATTGAGTGCTGACATGTCGCCCGATTATAATGTTTTTTACAATGGTCCGGACTGCGGCGCGTCCGCTCCCGATCATCTGCACTTTCAGGCAATTCCGAAAAATGTTCTTCCTTTTTTGCGTGAATTTAAAAAGCTGTTACCGGTTAAAAATAATTCTTCCGTTCGATACGGCCGGTGGAAAGTATTTGACCGTTCTGTAATTGTTTTGGAATCGAAAAACGCAAAGACGTTAACAGAACGGTTCCTGAGTTTGTTGAAAGCCGCGCAAAAAATAATGCCGGCAAATGATGAGCCTCTTGTTAACATCATTTGCGATTATGCCAGGAATCGCTGGCGGCTGATCATATTTTTACGTCAGAAACACCGTCCGGAAGCCTATTTTGCCAAAGATGAGAATAGAATTTTTGTTTCTCCGGGGGCAGTTGATATGGCCGGTGTCATGATAACGCCGCTTCTGGATAATTATAACCATTTAGATTATAATTCTATCCGTAAAATTTACCGTGAGGTATCACTGCCGGAAGGGATGATGAATTCAATACTAAAGGAATTATAAAAGGAACTGATAAATGTTTTTTAACGAGGGAATAATCACGGACAGCTCAATGAGTTTTTCCGATGCGATTGAAGGAACAGCCGCGCTGGAGGAAATTATCGATGAGTTATCACTTGTCGATGTTCTTTATTATTCATTTGACGGCAGAAAGCATCAGGGGCAATTAATTGTCAACAGGGAACTTGAAGATGATATTTATGAGATATTTAACTTTATTGAAAAAATTCTATTTCCCATAGGAAAAGTTATTCCCATAGTTGCTTACCAGTGGAACGATCATAATTCCATGGTAGATAATAATTCTTCCGCTTTCAATTTTAGAGTAATTGAAGGAACGACAAAATTATCCATGCATTCACTGGGGAAGGCGGTGGATATCAATCCGGTGCAAAATCCGGTTATTTATTCCAATGGGGTAGTCGCGCCGGAAGGAGCTAAATACCTGCCGAAAGAAAGAGGAACATTCACGGCGGATAATGCCATAGTTCAGGAATTTATAAAACGCGGCTGGCACTGGGGCGGAAATTTCGATCAGCCGAAAGACTATCACCATTTCGAAAAGCCATAATACCGATTTCCAGTTAAAGCGCAATTCGCGTTGGATTCCTCATCATCCAGGCAACCTATTGCTAAGAGGCTGAGACATCCAGAATTGTCTTAGGTTCGCCGTCACCAACTTGTTTTGAATGAAGATCATGAGCCATCAGTAAATATATCGCAGGCACAACAAACAGGGTAAACAGAGTGCCGATAGCGATGCCGGTAGTGATCACCAGACCCATGTTATAGCGGCCCGCCGCGCCGGCGCCGGAGGCAAAAACCAGGGGCATCACGCCCAGTACCATGGCCGCAGTGGTCATGAGAATTGGCCGCAAGCGAGTGGCTGCGGCCTGCTCTATAGCTTCACGCTTGTTTTTACCCTCGCGCTGCAAGTCGTTGGCGAACTGCACAATAAGGATGCCATGTTTGCTGATGAGGCCAATGAGCGTTATCAGGCCTACCTCGGTATAAATGTTTAAGCTGGCATCACCGATGCCGAGGCTGATGAAAATCAGCGCTCCGCAGATAGACATGGGCACACTGATAAGAATGATGATTGGGTCGCGGAAACTTTCAAACAATGCAGCCAGCACGAGAAAGATGATAATTAGCGCGAAGGCGAATGTCATCATCAGAGAGCTTGATTCCTGTATATACTGCCGAGACTCACCGCCATAATCGACGCTGTAACCGGCCGGCAGTATCTCTCCGGCAATTGTTTTGAGTTTATTGAGCGCCTGTCCCAGAGTAATGCCGGGGGTGAGGACTGCGGATATCGTGGATGAATTGAGTTGCTGGAAATGGTTAATGGATTCGGGCATAACTGTTCTCTTCAGGCTTGCAATTGTGGAAACAGCGATGGATTGACCATTGGCGGTATTAATGTGGTAGTTATTCAGTTGATCAGCGATAAGCCTCTCACTTTGTTTGACCTGAGGGATCACCTTGTAGGAGCGGCCGGACATGCTGAAATAGTTGACATAGCCTCCACCCAGCATGGAGGACATGGAACTGCCCACATCCTGCATCGTCAGTCCCATCTGCGCCATTTTATCCCTATCAAATTCCATCACGGTCTGCGGTTTATCTATTTTGAGGTCCTTATCCACATACATGAACATACCGCTCGAACGCGCCTTGTCCAGAAAATTTTGTGATACATCATTGAGCCGGGCAAAGGATTCGGTGGTGCCGATTACGAATTGCACGGGCAGTCCGTGACCGGTACCGGGTAGCGGTGGAGGTTGGAATACCACTGTACTTGCCCCGGCTATCTCGCCGATCCTGTTTTGAATCTCCGGTTGCAGCACCTTGGTTGTGCGATTACGTTTGTCCCAAGGTTTCAGCACCAGACCGGCAAATCCCGAATTGAGACCGGCAAATCCCTCGACCTGAAAAAGATGTTCGATTTCCGGTATTGGCGATAGAATTTTGGCCAACTGCAGTGAATAGAGCTGTGTCTGCTGCAGGGTGGCATCGGGGGCAGCCGTGATCATGGTCATTAAGAATCCCTGATCCTCCTGAGGTGCGAGTTCGCTCTTGGAACTTGCAAAAAGAAAGTAGTTGCTTCCCAGAATAATCAAAGCCAACACCACGACTACGGGAAGGGAGTCGAGCGCTCCCTGTAAAAGTTTTGCATAACCGTCATAAAGACGATTAAACTGGCGGTCGATGAATTCAGTGAAACGGTGACGCTTGTTCGGATCTGTTTCCTTGAGAAAGCGCGAGCACATCATGGGTGAGAGAGTCAGAGCAATGATAGCTGAGACGAACACAGCGCCGGCCAGGGTATAGGCAAACTCGGTGAATAGCGCACCTGTGAGGCCGCCCATGAAGCCGATGGGCACATAAACGGCTATCAACACCACCGTCATGGCGATAATCGGTCCGCCAAGTTCGCGGGCGCCGCGAAGGCACGCCTGCAGAAGAGGAACTCCTTCCTCCATGTGACGGTGAACGTTTTCCACCACGATAATGGCATCATCTAC
This sequence comes from uncultured delta proteobacterium, assembly GCA_963811325.1. Classification (GTDB taxonomy): domain Bacteria; phylum Desulfobacterota; class Syntrophia; order Syntrophales; family Smithellaceae; genus Smithella. Next base: position 2,113,274 of record CAWEQT010000001.1, on the reverse strand, counting down.
TACCAGACCAATGGCAAGCACAAGTGCAAGCAGGGTCATCAGGTTAATTGTGTAACCAAGCACCATCATGACAAAAAATGCTCCGACGAGCGACAGGGGAATTGCCACAGTGGGTATGATCACCGAGCGTACCGATCCTAAAGAAAGAAAAATGACCAGGGTTACAATAAGCAACGCCTCAAGAAGGGTAATAACGACCTCTTTGATAGAGCTGTTGACATAATCCGTGGCGTCATAAACAATGCGGCCATCAAGACCCTGGGGTAAATTCTGAGAGATCGCCGGGAAAATATTGCGAACTGAGTTGGCGACCGTGAGCAGGTTAGCATTAGGTGCCGCCTTTATGCTGATGAACACAGCGGACTTGCCGTCAAAGCGCACGGAACTATCGTAGTTTTCCGCGCCGAGTGTCACATTAGCTACATCTTTCAGACGGATGATAGCGCCGTCTGTCGATTTGATCACGAGGTTGCGGAATTCGTCAGCCGAGTGCAGGCCCGTAGCTGCGGTGAGGTCAACTGTTACCATCTGTCCCTGGGTCCTGCCCAGAGCCGATATAAAGTCATTGGCAGCAAGCGCGTTGCTTACGTCCGTGGCGGTAACACCGTGGGCAGCCATCTTTTCCGGGTCGAGCCAGGCTCGCATGGCGAATTCCTGCTTTCCAAGGATATCCGCCGTTTGCACTCCTTCCACGGCCTGCAACTTGGGCTGCGCGACCCTGATCAGATAGTCGGTTATATTATTAGTGGGCAGGTCTTTGCTGTAAAAGCCGATGATCATAGAACCGATGTCCTCGCCGGTGGAAATAGTTATCACCGGCTGTTGCGATCCTTGGGGCAATTGATTGAGCACCGCGTTGACCTTGGTGTTAATCTCGGTGAGTGCTTTGTTAGCATCATAGTTGAGGCGCATGTTTGCGGTGATGGTGCTTACGCTTTGCGAACTAGAAGAGGTGAGGTAGTCGATGCCATTAGCCTGGGCGATGGAATTTTCCAGCGGTGTGGTAATGAAACCGGATACCAATTCAGGGTCGGCGCCGGTATAAATGGTTGTTACGGTTATCACCGCAGTCTGAGTTGCCGGATACTCCCGTACAGGGAGAAGATTAATGGAACGCAGACCCAGTACAAGAATCAGCAGACTGACCACAGTAGCAAGAACGGGACGGCGGATGAAAATGTCAGTGAAATTCATGGTACTTTCTTCTCCATTACGGCTCTACAGGAACAGGATTGGCATCGTTTGCAGGCTGTGCCGTGTTATTGATGATCACCGGGCTGCCGTTTCGGAGCTTGAGCTGACCGCTGGTGACAATGATGTCATCCTCTTTGAGTCCTTTAGTGATCGCCACCTGATCACCACGCGCAGGTCCCAAAATGACAAATGTTTGCCGGACAAAAAGAGAGGGCTTACCGTCTTTAGTTGCGCCTTTTTTCTCTACGATGTAAACAGTCTCGCCGTAAGGGTTAAAGGTTACTGCTGTCCGGGGAATTGTCAGATAGCGTTTGACTGCGCCTGCCCGAACATTGATTGTCGCATACATGCCCGGAAGCAAGTTATGTTTCGGATTGGCAATTATTGCCTCAATCTGGACATTACGCGTTTGCGGATCAACCTTCGGGCTGATGGCGGAAATCTTGCCTTTAAATTTTTTATCGGGATATGTATCTGTTACGGCGGCAATCTCCTGCCCGGATGAAATACGGGAAAGTTCCTGCTGTGGCAGAAAGAAATCAACGAAAATCGGATCGAGCGCCTGCAGTGTGACGATCTTTTCTCCCGGGTTCAAATACTGGCCGGGATTTACCGAGCTGATGCCCAGCCGGCCTGCAAAGGGCGCGCGGATAGTCTTTTTTCCCACAAGAGCTTCCTGCTGGGCAACCTGAGCCTGTTTCCCCTTGAGATTGGCGGCATCGGCATCAAGCGATGCCTTGCTTACGGCCTGTGCTGCAAACTGTTTTTTGTTGCGCTCATAAACACTTTGTGCCAGGTCGGCCGCGGCCATGAGCGTGTGCATTTGGGCAATGTCAGAGTCAGCGTTGAGATGGAGTAATAGTTTGCCGGCATTTACATTGTCGCCCGATTTGAAATGAATACTTTGCACCAGACCGGCAATCTCGCTTGCCACATCTACACCGCGCACGGCCCTTAGTGTTCCCACAGCCTGAATTTGCGTCTGCCATTCCTCAGTGGCAGCCTTAACAGCCGACACTGTAACTGCCGGTATCGGGGCCGAAGATATGAATTTTTTTATCATGAAGGATTTAAATCCCAGATACCCGAAAATTCCTCCAAAAATTACACCGACAATTATCAGCATTATTATCATACGTTTAGTCATTCTTCGTCTCCTCTTTGATTAAAAAAAAGCCAATACTGTCCAATTAAATCCCCGTCTTTTCTAATGGGGGATTGGCGGATATCGTTTTGCGGTTCCACCAGCCGCCGCCCAGAGCTTGAAAAAGCGCGGCGGTATCAGCATATCGCTGCGCCCGGGCCGTAATCACATTAATATGTGTATTTTGATAATCGCGTTCGGCAATTAGCAGCGACAGATAACTCACTGCACCGAGCTCATATTGCTTTTCTGTCAACGCCAGCGCCGTTTTCGCGGCGGCCTCGGCCTGAGATTGGGCATGTAAAGTCCGTGCGTCAGTTTCCAGAGCACGCAGTACGTCGGCCACATCCTGAAAAGCTTTCAAGATCGTCTGCCGGTATTGAGCCACCGCCTGATCGTAGGCGGCGATGGCGCTGCGCCGTTTTGCGGTGAGTTCTCCGCCGTGAAAGATCGGTTGTAAAAGACCGGCGCCCAGATTCCAGACTATGCTTTGTCCGCTGAAAAGGACGTCGGTGCTGGTGGCCTGAAATCCGTAACCGCCGCTTAGTGTAATTTGCGGATACAGATTGGCTGTCGCCACACCAACTGCTGCACATGCCTGATGCAGTAATGCTTCGGAGGCTCGGATGTCAGGACGCTGATGCGCCAAAAGCGATGGCAGGCTTACCGGTAATGATTCCGGTAAATGCAGTGAATCAAGGCTGAATTCAGGCATCTTCCCTTCGCCGGGGAATTTTCCGATCAACACCGAGAGAGCATGACGAGTCATGTCTAACTGCTTTTCGAGCAGCGGCAATCCCGCCTTGGTCATGGCCAATTCTGTCTCTTGCGACAGCACAGCCATTTTAGATACGGCGCCCAGTTCAAATTGTTTTTTAAGTACATCAAGTTGTTTTTGTTCCGCCTCAATGATATCAATAGTTAAGTTAATCTGCGCCCGAAGCGATGCTTCCTGGATAGCAGCTGTCACGATATTAGCGGTAAGTGTCAGGTGGGCACCTTCAAGCTGAAACTGCTGATATTCGATCTGAGCCTGAAGCGCTTCCATCTGGCGCCTCGTGCCGCCGAAGATATCGAAAGTATAAGAGACGTTTACTGAAGCGTTGATGAGGGTGAAGGGGTCGATATCCATGTTTGGTTCACCGAACGAGGCACCTGACATTTTTTGACGTGCAACCGAGACATCGGCATCCACACTGGGAAATAATGCACCGACCTGAGCTTTGCGATTTTCTAGCGACTCCCGGAGTTTTGCCTTCGCCAATTCAAGCGTCGGGCTTTCGGAAAGAGCCTGCCGAATCAATTGATCTAATGCCTCGGAGTGAAAGAGTGTCCACCACTGAGCCGGCAGATCCTTGGCAAAAACGAAACGCTGCGCTGCACCGCTGTCTGACGGCGTATTGACCGTTTGTGAAGGTAAAGGAGTTGCGGTATAGAGGCTGGGTGTTGCCATATTCTGAGAATGGAAATCCGGACCGACGGCACAACCGGCCAGGGCAACTAAAACGATAATAATAAATAATATGATTAGGGAAAATGATTTCATTACTTTTGACTCTTTTTCAATGTTGTTTTCCGTTTTGCTGGAAGGCGCGGATCAAAGCCGGTCATCAGCGTTTTAACATAATTGCGGATTTCACGGCTGACACGTGTTTCATCAGATTCATTTCCTATCCACCGGTCAAGCATGGCAGACTGAATACTTATCATCCACAGGCATTTAGCGAGCACCATGGTTTCGACAGCATCCGAGAGTCGCCCCAGCCGCTGCTCAGCAGCCAGATAAACATCCAGTCCTTCGATGGCGTATTGTGGACCCATATTCCGTTTTTTCACGATCTCCTGCAGACGGATGCGTAACTTTTGATCAGCGAAAACAGTGTTGATAATCGGCGTTATTTCATAGTGAGCATGATAGATTGAAAGCAAAACATTTTCCAGATTCTTTAAGAGTGTGCTTTTGCCTACCTCAAGCGGCAGATTCTGCATATAATTTTTAGTTTCACGCACGCGCGTTTCGATTACTTCAAAGATCAGCTCTGCCTTGTCCTTGAAATGGTGATAAATCAACCCTTCAGCAACTTTCGCTTCGCGCGCTATGTCACGTGTGGTAAGACAGGCCAGACCATGTGTCTGCAAAAGGCGTTCTGTAGCGCAAATGATATTCTGCCGGTTTTTGTTCATGCCTGATATTTACGCTCCCGAGTTTCTCCGCTGCCATGTTGATGCGACGTTACCGGTGACATGATCACATCGTTATGTGCTTAATCAAATGCTCAATAATCTTAATCAAATGATCAGAACATGTCAAGCTTATTATGCAAGATAATAGTCGGAACGTCACTAATTTCAAATAAATGATAATTATATCCGGTATTCCACAAAAGCAACTCTTGACTATCTGTGCAGTAACCTTATCCTGATAATGATAGTGTGTTATTATAATAGGCGGGCGACAATTATTCCGGAAATATTTTTATTCTGCTTTAAATAGACAAGAAGAGTTTTTGTAGAGATGATCACGTTACCTTCTTTTTTTGACGCGTGAAGCAAATGCGGATTTTTCCCCTGCCATAAAACAAACCCGACATGCGCCACGTCCAGTCCTTCTTCTCTGGTGGCGAAGGCGATAACATCACCATTTTTTAATTCAGTTTTTATCGCGCCGAAGTTGTTCTTGCCGATGATATAAAAAGTCTTCCGGGAAAGATTTTTCTCAATAAGCGACATCTTCCTTCGTTCGGCTTCATTTTTCAAAGCAGCGTACAATTCGCGATGAGTAGTCATGAAATTAATCTTTTTACGCTGCGGTTTGCCGCCAAGACGGCGGGACATATCAGTTATAATTTTCTTGTTCTCATTATCGCGCAGCCAATCAGTAAAGTAATGCAGGCGGGAAGAGTAGCCATCAATCATCCCCTGACGATAACAGATTAATTTTAAGTTTCTTTTCAATTCATAACGTGAAATATTCCCGGCAGCGGCGCATTTTGTAAGGGCAAGAACAGTTTCCACAAAGGTAGTGCAATCGAAAGCCGATAAATTGACAACCAGCTTTTCTTTGCCCGGGCATTCGAGGGTTCCCGATTCGTAGGGTATATTAATAAACAGACGACCAATTTCCACTATTAAATTGCTATAAGATAGATCGTTGTTTGGTAAATGCTTGCTTCGCGAAGGTGTATCAACTTTGTATCGGTTTTTTTTCATTATAATCAACCTGTCACTGTCGTCATTTTTAAATGATTATTCGAGATAAAGCAAACACAAAGATCAAGGTGATCTTAGGATGGATAAATCAGGCACCTCCGGAAATAAGTAAACTTCAGATTCAATTTGAATTCAATAGTGAGCATATGCCCCATAGCTTGTTGCGTGGTAAACGAACGAGTACTGAACGATATTGCTTCTTAAGAATCGAAGATTCTCTATGGCTTGCTGCGGAGAGCGCGTCAATAGAAGAAATTTTTATGGTTACAGAGAAATAAACGAAAACGGTCGGGTTTGAAACCGACCGCTTTATAAATCTTTAAGTATTCTTATTATTTAACGGCGTTTACTTTTTTAGTCAGCCGTGAAATTTTGCGGGAGGCATTTTTCTTGTGTATTACGCCCTTAGATGCTGCTTTGGCCAGCGCCGACGTAACAGTCTTTAACGCATTTATGGAATTTTCTTTATTTTTGCTGTCTACACTTTCGATTACTGATTTGATTTTGGTTTTGATTGCGGACTTGTCGGCAATATTGCGCTCACGATGTTTTTTGTTCTGCCGGTCACGTTTTTCTGCTGATTTGTGTGTTGCCAAAGGCATCCTCCTGAATTCATTTTTAATATGGTGGCGTTATTTAGCCCAATTATTAAAGACTGTCAAGCATAAATTGGATGGCGAATTGCCTCAAATAAAATGTTACTGAAGGGGTAGATAAAAGAGATACATTGACTCATAATTCGATGTTACTGAAGCGAGCTTTGGTAACGGAGGTTTTCAGATATGAGTCCGCAGTCAAAAAACAAGCGTTTCCTTGAATCCTTTATTTTTTACAATGTTTTAAGGCGGCTTCAATAAACTTGCTGAAAAGCGGGTGAGGCTTTGTCGGCCGCGATTTAAATTCCGGATGGAATTGACATCCCAGAAACCAGGGATGATTTTGTATCTCCACAATTTCCGCTAAACGGCCATCTGGAGACGCACCGGTAATTTGCAATCCTTTATCCAATAATATTTTCTTGTAGTCATTGTTAAACTCATAGCGATGACGGTGCCGCTCCGAAATTTCCGTTTGTCCATAAGCTGCAAAAGCAAAAGAATCAGGACTGATGACACAAGGCCATGCTCCCAATCGCATTGAAGCACCCATATCCTTGACATTGCGCTGTTCGGGAAGCAAATCAATTACAGGATAAGAAGTTTCGGGATTAAATTCGGAACTGTTGGCCTTATCCAATCCGCAAATATTTCTGGCGTATTCCACAACAGCCATTTGCATACCCAGACATATTCCGAAAAAAGGGATATTTTTCTCCCGTGCATATTGAACGGTAAGGATCATGCCTTCTATTCCGCGGATGCCGAACCCTCCGGGAATTAAAATTGCGTCAACGTCGTCTAAACGGTTGCCGATACCTTCTTTTTCAATTTTTTCCGAATCAACAAATTTTAATTTCACGCGGCAGTTGTTGGCAATGCCTCCATGCACAAGCGCCTCATTGAGGCTTTTGTATGAATCCGTAAGGTTAACATATTTGCCGACGATACCTACGCATACTTCATGCGGAGGATTATTAAACCTGTCTGCCACTTCTTTCCAAATTTCCAGTTTTGGCTGCCCCGTCCAGATATTGAGCAGATCAACAATCTTGCTGTCCAGACCCTCCCGATGAAAAAACAACGGCACTTCGTAAATACAACTGACATCCTTGGCCGTAAAAACAGATGTGACATCCACATTGCAGAAAAGCGCTATTTTGGATTTAATGTCTTCGGAAAGAAAATTTTCTGTCCGGCAAAGCAGAATGTCCGGTTGAATGCCTATTTCCCGCAGTGCCTTAACGCTGTGTTGCGTGGGCTTGGTTTTAACCTCGCCGGCGGTCTTGATAAAAGGCACCCATGTTAAATGAATAAAGATAGCGTTTTGTTTCCCTGCTTCGTTGCGGAATTGACGGATAGCTTCCAGAAAGGGAAGACTTTCGATATCGCCAACCGTGCCGCCAATTTCCACAATGGACACATCGAAACCGGCTGCCGTTTTACTTATATAATCTTTAATTTCATTGGTAATATGGGGGATGACTTGCACTGTTTTACCCAAATAATCGCCGCGTCTTTCTTTGGTGATAACGGAATAATAAACCTGTCCGGTGGTCAAATTGTTACTCTTTCCCATACGGGTGGAGCAGAATCTTTCATAGTGTCCTAGATCAAGATCAGTTTCCGCGCCGTCATCAGTGACAAAAACTTCGCCATGCTGGAAAGGACTCATTGTCCCGGGGTCAACATTAATATAAGGATCCAGTTTTTGATTGGTAACTTTCAAACCGCGGCATTCCAGCAAAGCTGAAATTGATGCCGCCGCCAGCCCTTTACCCAGCGAAGAAAGAACACCGCCCGTGATAAAAATAAATTTTGTTTTCATAATTAATCCTCAAAATATTCCATTTATATTGGTTATTCAAAAATTCCCTGTATTGTTTCCCATTTTTGCGGGAGAGCTTTATTCTCCTGATGTAGTCCATCGCTTGATTCGTCCTGCCAGAATTTCCACGGGTTCGCTGAACAAATCAGCGATAGGGATTTTTTCCAGATAGTTGTCATCCCAGACGATATTATATTCATTTACCAGATTTCTGATATCATTGTAACGGTAACCTAAAACCTCTTTCTTTTTGCTGACAGGCAGAAGCTCATTATATTCCACATGGAGCAAAAGCAGATTACTAATAAAGTCGCTTCCTGTTCTCAGCGGTAAAATTACGATGGAAGCTCCATCTGCTTTACCTTTGCCGATATAGATGTGCCCTGTGCTGACAATCGTTCTTTTTGTTCCCATCAACATTTTGGAAGTTTCCGATCTTGATATCATCTGCCTGGCCACTCCGCCCTTTTTTCGTATCGTAATAGTCGATCCTTCGTCGGGATCACCCCGAGCATCAAGATTATTAATGTCATAAATGGTATATCCGTGCACGGCAGAAATAACAGGCTGTATTCTGCTTACAGTCATAACATTTTTGTAGGTCAGATCTTTAGTTGTAAACGCAAGTTCCTCCAGAAGATCGAAAATGATTCCTTTGAGCTCCTTCTCTTTGCGGCTTGTTCCTACTGTAACCGTTTTAGCCTGATGACGAATGGCATCTATCGGACGGGTAAGTTCATCAATTGCTTTTCCCAGAACAACGTCCATAAAATCTAACGGCGAGACAAAACCGTTATCAACTCTGAATTCATTGCGAAAATCCTCCAGAGGCAATTTTCCGGAAGCATACTTCAATAAAAGTATCAGATCGGAAATTGTCTTGACACTTAATAAATTGAATGCCCCTTCATTGCGATGACTATTAAAAGATTTATCAAATTTGTTGATTGTCTGGTGCAGGTGAACATCGGCAATTTTTTCATAGAGCGAGTAATTATTTTTCGCCTGTTCCGTTATGGCTAAATTAAGACAGTTGCGGAATTCTTTAAAAATAATAGCTTCCCTATTAATGCTGCAAGCCGCATAATAGCCCCACAGATGTCCCGCCATTGTATTGAGGATTACCGGCAGAGGCATCGGCGCGGCGGGAACGGGAATCACGGCATCCGCAATTTTATTAAAACGATTGTCTTCTTCTACCGCGAAAACAATAACAGCAGCCTTGTGAGCTTTAAAAATCTCTACCTCTTTGAGAATATCCTCCATAACCTGTCCCGGATTTCCGGCGGCGCAAACCAGAATTAAAGGTTCGGCTGATAAATCAATATGTTTTTTATTCTCCACTATGTCGGAAGAAATAGTTTTATAACAAAGTTCGCTGAGCTTGATTCTGATTTCGTCCGCCGCGGCTTTATTGGGACCGCTTCCCACTATTGCCCAGAATTTGCGGGTTGAAGTTTTTTCAACTGAGGCGGCAATTTGATCCCTGCGCGCAAAGACGCGGGCCATCAGTTGAGGCGCAGCTTCCAAATTGCGCAATTTAGAGGCAATGTAATCATCTGTCCTGGCTCCTAAAAGTTGCGTGATGAAAAGTGACAACACTTGCCCCGCGATAATCTGGGAATAAAAGGCCTTAGTAGAAGCTACTGACATTTCAATATCGCGGCCGTCACTGGTATAAAATACTCCGTGCGATTTGGCAGTAATGTCCGATTGCCTTCTGTTGACGATGGAAATGACGAAAGCGCCACGAGCTTTAGCCATGGTCACGGCGCGGTTCGTATCTGTTGTTGTTCCTGATTGGGTGATGGGAATAACCAATGTATCCGCCAGATTATCTTTAAGTAAAAATCCACTCAATTCAGAAGCAAGTCTGGCCGTTATGTTAATATTCTTATCTTTTAAGTAATGCGCCAGCGCATCGGCAACAGCCACTCCGGCAACCGCCGCCGTTCCATGACCTATAACGATGATGTTTTTTATCTCACCCTGTTGGAGCCCGGATTTAACAGCGGCGGGAACGATATTTGTTCCTAAATTGAAAATAACTTGCGGCGAAGAATTATTTCCGTTTGCAAAGCGGTATTTACCCCGTAATGTTTTCTTGATGGAAACGGCTGATTCGGAAATTTCCTTGAGAAAAAAATGAGGATAATCGCCGCGATCAATATCCCGTGTTGTAATTTCAGCTTTTTGCAGGGAGTTCTCTTTCAGGATAATTCCGGTGCCGTCATAATAGTAAGCCTTGATTCCCTTAAGTCCTCCGGAGGAACTTTGATCTAAGATGAAAATTTGTCCGGTTGTTTTATTTGCTCTATCAGGGGTAGTCTCGCCATTCATTTTGATGAAATAAGGCATCAATTCCACCAGACCATAGAGTTCCGAAGAAAACATATACTGATCGGAACCAACGCCTACATAAATAGACTGGCCGCTACCCTTGAGCGCTAAAAAAAACTTACCCGGTTCCAGATTACAGGTCATGGCTATTGCATGTGAACCTTCAAAATCATTTACAGCAAAGCGGAAAGATTCCGCAAGATTGTGGCCGGCTTTGAGATATTTTTCGATCTGCAACGGAATAATTTTTGTGTCGGTTGTAACTCTTGAATTAATCGGTTCTTTGTCCAATTCCAGAGCGTTGTATAATGCCAAATAATTATCAATATCACCATTTAAAATAACATTAATATCCGCTGTGGATTCTGAATAAAAAGGAAAAGTCGGATTTATCTGATTTGGCTTGTAATTATTAACCGGATGGCAGTTTTCTTCTGTTATAGAACCTACAGAAGCCCATCTGGTATGCAGAAGAGCTGTTTCACATGTTGTACCAATCTGAGCAAAAGATTGGAAAATTTGATCCTCTTTTATGGTTTGCTTCAAATCACCGGCGTTTCTGCCTAATTCACCGACTATGGAAAATGTCTTGTAGGTGAAGGTTACTGTTGTTCTTTTTTTTGCATTAACTAAAGGATGAGCGACGCAAATCGACTCATTAAGAATATCACCTTTCTGCGACCGTTTTAAATAATCCTCGTATAATCCTTTCTCCTGTAAGCCAGACAGGATACTTTCCATGTCTGCTTCTTTTTTCAAAGTAAAGGTGATTTGCAATCCGGCGGAATCACGGCCGCGTACTTCCAGACGATTAAGCGAATTCAATAATAAGTTAATTTGCCTGTACTTTTTGAAAGCCGCCGGACTGATCGCGGTTAAATTTTTTGCGCCGGAAAGATCAATAATTTTTGCGAAATTATCCAGAACATCTTTTTTTAAACTCCACTGTATGTCTTTGAACAGAATAATACGGCTGTTGATAATTTCCAGATCAGAGGAAGAGAAATTAGCAGCGTTATCCTCCAGCATCGTTTCTTCTCCATCGAGAAACAATTTCATTTTTTCAACTAAACTGAAAAATTTTTTAGACCTTCCGGTCTGGAAGAAAATAAATTCCTGCTTGCTTTCTTCCTTCAGTTCCAACGTTGTTTTTTCCATGGAATTGAGTGTTTTTAGTCCATGCAGGTATTCTTTTACGGTAATTTTTCCACTCAAAGTTTTTTTCAGACTGGAAATTTTTATTTTCTTCCACAATTCCGCCAGCGTGAAGTCGGCATTGAATGCTTCACATTTTTTATTGGAATGGAAAGTCATTAATCCGGCAAAGCCGCAGTTAAATTGAGAAGTCATAATTGGGGAAAAAATTATCGCCGGACTGGAAACACTTGCCGGATGTTTACCCACAAATATACGACAGGCCGCAAGAAACCGGCAAATATTTTTTATTGTATTTAACATTCGTGCAATAAACATTATTTTTCTTTCTGCCTTAGAGCGTGAAAATTATTTATGCATCCGTTAATAATGTTGTCAAAGATGTCTTTTAACCAGCCGGTGCCTTTTTGAGCCTGTATGGGCGTTAAAATCTTTATCGCCTCCAGATAAGAGTTGCCTTTATTGGAAAGACTTTGCATAATTTTTACGAATGAATCTCTTTCTTTAAGCCCTGTTTTTTCTTCATTGTCGCCGGAAAGATACGCTTCCATTTTGGGCCAATCATGTAAGAATTGTTTTTGAGCACGCCACACTTTATCCGGATGTTTTTTTTTCAATGTTTCCGTCGTTATGGAATTATCCAGATTCTGAGCAAACAGGCGCAATTGCTTTAGTCTTTCAGTAATGGCTCCATCCAGGATATCGCAGGCTCCGGAATATAAAGCTTCGCCATATTTTTCCCTTGTAAAAAAATCACGGCGCACATAGCGATACCACTGTCTTAAGGCCAATAAATTGGCCACATATTCTATATTACGTCTGACTTTACGATTAATGTCGCCATAAATGCCGGGAATAAATTTTTTGGGCCGAAAAGACGAAACAGCTAACAAAATAGGCATTTTCCCGGCAGTGCAATTCTGCCGGCAAATAATACCTGCGGGAATAACTGTTCCATAATCAATTTGCACCGGCCCCACTATTCCACCCTGACCACCCAGGAATATTGGCGGTTCGCGCAGCATTACGCCGCGTGGCACATCGCCGATTAAAGAAGGCGTCGCTTTGTCCTGCTGGGGAGTATAATTAAAATGAATATATGAACTACCCACTTCGCTGTGATTCTTTCGGCTCGTCCCTCCTGCCATCAGGCAGTCACAAAAATTAACCAGACTTCCTAACTTAACAAAAGGGAATAGTATCGTTTGTTTCAAACCGATGGAGTGGTTTCCACCGGCTTCTTCTTCCAGAAGACATCCGGAGCGAACTTGCGCGTTGCTGCCCATTGTTGCCCCATTTAAAAAAACGGAATTGGCAAAGTATCCTCCCCTGAGTTCAACATCCGAACCCAGTTGGCAGTCAATTAAAGCAACAGGCGCTTCATATCCCAGTTTTACATCTGGAGAAATCAATGTATTCTCGCCGTAAATCCTTGCTGCGCCATAAATTATTAAAGAACCGGAAATTTTCTCCAGATTTACTTCATCGCCGATTTCCACAGAAAAAGGGGCCGTCATCCGAACCCCTTTTTTTAAGAGACAAATTACCCTTTCCGGTAAAGTTACAGTTTTTTTAATTGTTCTGGTCATAAATGATTTTTGGACGGTTACTTACTTTTTCCCACAGGTAATACCCAGTTTGGCCATTTTATCAGTAAAAGTATTGCGGTTAATGCCCAGAAAAACAGCAGCTGAACTTTTCACATAATTTGATCGGCGCAGAGCTATTTTAAATAACCCCTTTTCCACCATATTCATAACTTCTTCGTAAAGTTTACTTTTGCGACTACCGGAAGAAGATAAAATCGTGGAAATATCTTCCAATTTTTTTTCCATTATTTCTTCAACAGCTGCGTAAGGTGTTGACTTCACATCCATTATAATTTCCGAGGCATTCTTTTTTTTCGACCGCATTATTGAAGCATACTCCTTCCCGGCATGATTTACTAAAAAAAGCAGATATTATTTAAAATATTATTAATATAAATTTAAGCTGATAACAACTTCAAAACTATAAAGGCAATAATAATTAAAACAATTAACCAACAAATCACTATTAAAGAACGTCTTTCTGAGGGATGGTCTAAATAATTTCTGACTTCAACTTCAACTTTTTCATTGTCCAGTTTATTCATAATAGAACGAATAAGTAAAGCGTGGTTTTCGAAAAGGTTTGAGAAAAAATAAAAACCCTTAGTGGTTGTTAGTAAAAAGTAGGTTTTGTTGTGCAGGTCAACAATCGCTAAATGTGTAATCTCCGGCCAGACTAAATCCTTTGTCCGAAAAAACTTTTTTATTTTTAAACCATCTTTAGTTACAATAATTTCCCTATTTGTCGCTTCTATTACAACAAGCAAAGTGCCGGCAAAGGAAACAGCCAGAACAATTCTTTCCCCGATTTGACCTCTGAATAAACTGAATAAAGACAACAAACAAAGAAGAACAACAATGGCAGTGAAGGGCTCAAGAAAAGCTCTTTTTATTTTAAAAATAGTCTGCTCCATTTTTTTCCCCGATTTGATTGGTTACGCAATAATGCAAATTTTTTTTGTGGGATAGTATCACTTGTTTCTGATAAAAGTTCCGCTTTTACCACCTCTTTTTTCTAAAAGCATGATGTCCCCGATAATTATTTCCTTATTTACCGCTTTACACATATCATAAATGGTCAGAGCAGCAACGCTCACTGCTGTCAGCGCCTCCATTTCCACGCCGGTTTTCCCTGTAGTTTGTACCTGAGCGTCTATTACGATTTGCGAATTTTTATGATCAATATTTAAATTTATGTCAATTCCCGTTAATTCCAATGGATGACAAAGAGGAATGAGCTCACCCGTTTTCTTTGCGGCCATAATGCCGGCAATTTTTGCCGTTGTCAAAACATTTCCCTTTGTCATCTGTCCTTTTTCTATTAATTCCAGAGTATGGACATCCATTTTGACAACTCCCCGTGCTTTCGCTATGCGAATTGTCTTTGCCTTTTCTGTCACAATCACCATTTGAATATCGCTTTTATTATTAATATGGGATAACTTTTTCATGGCGTTATGATTGTTAGATTTTATTACTGAATCAGTTGATTTTAGCGAACTGTAACATAGGCCAATTAATGAGTCAAGAAACGTAAACAATTTTTTTATTCTTCCTGTTTTGAGATCTTTACTCAAGTATTTATTTTTTCTGCAGCACATAAATCATTCTTCCATGAGAAAATGAAGAATTTCTGTATACAATAAACTTTTTTAATGAAATGTCTTGATATAAATATTCCTATTAGCTAGTATTTTAAAAAATTTTCGTTGAAGAAGGCGTGATGTTCGTTAAAGTAACTAGCATGAGTGTCATTGGTATGGAATCATACCCGGTGTTTGTGGAGGTGGACACATCCCAGGGTTTGCCTCAATTTGCCACTGTCGGTCTGCCTGATGCTTCGGTTAAAGAAAGCAGGGATCGGATTAAGGCTGCCATAAAAAATTCCGGTTATCGTTTCCCCCGCAGTCATGTAACCATCAATCTGGCTCCAGCAGATATTAAAAAGGAAGGAACAGGTTTTGATCTTCCCATTGCTGTGGGTATTCTGGCCGCGGAAGAATTAATTAAAGAAGCTGACTTGCAGGATTGTTTCTTTATCGGAGAACTTTCTCTTGACGGCAGCATCAAAGGAGTAAACGGCGTTTTACCCGCAGCTTTAAAAGCGAAAGAAATAGGCATTAAATCGGTTTTTGTTCCCGAAGAAAACGCCGCGGAAGCGGCTATGGTGGAAGGAATTAGCGTATATCCGGTGAAAACATTGCCGGATGTTGTGGAATTTTTAGACGGTCGGAGGAATATCGAACCTCTTTGGCTAGACATAAGTAAAATTTTTCAAAAAACACGTAAATATGATTTGGATTTTAATGAAATAAAAGGGCAAAAGCAGGCAAAAAGAGCGCTGGAAATTGCGGCGGCAGGCGGCCATAACGTGTTGATGATCGGTCCACCAGGTTCCGGAAAAAGTATGCTGTCAAAAAGAATACCCACTATTTTGCCCGACCTTTCTTTTGCTGAAGCAATTGAAGTAACCAAAGTATTTTCCATTGCCGGCTCTTTGAATAAAGATGAAATGTTAATAGCCGCGCGTCCGTTTCGTTCGCCGCACCATACTATATCCGATGCCGGTTTAGTTGGAGGCGGCCAGACACCACGTCCGGGAGAAATAAGTCTTGCTCATCTGGGGGTCCTTTTTCTGGACGAACTTCCCGAGTTCAAGAAAAACGCCCTGGAAGCTCTCCGCCAGCCTCTGGAAGATGGCACCATAACAATTACGCGTTCTTCGGTAACCGCTTCTTTCCCCGCGAAATTTATGCTGGTGGCGGCAATGAATCCCTGCCCCTGCGGTTATTTCGGTGACAGGGTTCATACCTGCCGTTGCAGCCCGCAGCAAATTCGTCAGTATCAATCTAAAATATCCGGGCCGCTATTAGATCGAATAGATTTACATATAGAGGTGCCTTCAGTTAAATATAGAGCCCTGTCTGATAAAGAATTGGGAGAATCTTCCGCGACAATCAGAGATCGCGTAAATAAAGCGCGTGATGTGCAAAAAAAGCGTTTTGGTCACAATGGCATCATTTGTAACGCCCTAATGACAGAAAAACAAATCAGGAATTTTTGTACGATAGATGAAGAAGCCCACAAACTAATCGAAATGGCTATTGATAAACTGGGATTAAGCGCTCGGGCGGCAAACAGGATATTAAAAGTCTCCCGTACAATTGCCGATCTGGAAAGTAATGAAGCAATTAAATCCTCTCATGTTGCTGAAGCAATTCAATACCGGAGTCTTGATCGCGGTTTAATTTAGTGATATGTAAAAAAAGTTTAATATTAGACCGACTTCAGGGACAATAAAGGTGTGGTAAGGCAGTAGCTTGGTGAAAGAGGCATTTATGGAAATTAAAATAAAAAAAGAACCACTTAAAAAAAGAAAAATTAAACCTGCTGATGAAGCAAATCTTGGTTTCGGGAAAATATTTACTGACCATTTTTTTAACATAAAATACAAGGACGGCAAGGGCTGGTATGATCCAGTAATCGAACCATATCGTAAATTGGAATTAGATCCAACGGCCATGTGTCTGCATTACGGTCAGGAAATTTTTGAGGGACTGAAAGCCTATCGCGGTCAGGATGGGTCTATTTATCTTTTCCGTCCTGAGGAAAACATCAGAAGAATGAATTCATCTGCTGAAAGACTCTGCATGCCGGTCATAGATGAAAACCTTTTTATGGAAGCCATGAAAACACTGGTGATTTTGGAAAAGGACTGGATACCTCATGGAATCGGGACTTCCATGTATATACGTCCGACAATGATTGCGACTGAAGCAGCCTTGGGTGTGCATCCAGCATCCGAATATCTATTTTTTATTGTGGTTGGACCAGTAGGTGCCTATTATCCTCAGGGATTTTCTCCGACCAAAATGTATGTGTCGGAGGAATATTCTCGTGCAGTACGCGGAGGAATTGGTCATGTTAAAGCAGCCGGTAATTATGCTGCGAGCCTTTATGCCAGCAGAATCGCTACGAATATGGGGTACACTCAAGTTCTCTGGTTGGATTCCGCTGAAAAAAAATATGTGGAAGAGGTTGGCACCAGCAATATCTTTTTCCTTATCGGTGAAGAATTAATCACGCCTCCCTTAGCCGGATCAATTTTACCGGGTGTTACGCGAAATTCGGTTATTACTTTGGCAAAGCATCTGGGAACAAAAGTTACAGAAAGGCCAATATCTATTAATGAAGTTATATCTACCTTGCAAAATGGCTCATTGAAAGAAGCTTTTGCTTCTGGAACGGCAGCTGTCGTTTCGCCGGTTGGACAAATTCATTTCCGTGGCAAGGAATATTTAATCAATGGTGGTAATACCGGAGTACTGGCTGAAGAATTATATGATGAAATCATGAAAATTCAATACGGATTGAAAGATGATCCTTTTGGATGGCGCATCAAAATCTTAGATGGGAAAAAGAACTAAAAAAAGAGGAATGATTATTTTCCCTCTTTGATACAGGCACTTGGATTTGTATTCTACAAGACTGTGGAAATAGTTGTTGATAACTCTGTTGATAATCTTTGTAAGTACGTAATTGTTGCTATTTTACACCAAATTGCACAAGGTTTGGGCAACTTAAATATTAAATATAATCAATAACTTATGAATATACCCTTTTATAGTTGCCACTTATGCAACAAAGAGAAAGGCAGCTATAAACTTTAGAAGAGAAGGCGTTCCATTTGGGACTGATTTTTTTATAAGAAAATGACTAATAAATTTTTTAAAACGAATAAACTGTTTACGGAAATTAAGGCTTGTTTTTGCTTAGTCATTGTATCATTTGTATTTTTGACCTGTTTGGCTTCTTCCCATGAACTTTCATCCATTGGAGAAGTTATTCAAAAGTTACAGATTTCTTATGAAAAAACAGAGGATTTGAAGGCTGATTTCATTCAGGAAGCGGCCATAAAATCGATTAAACATACTCAAAGGGAAGAAGGTAGAGTCTTTTTTAAGAATCCAAAGAGTATGCTCTGGGAGTATACGAAACCACAGGGGAAGAAACTGGTTATTAACAATCAAATGGCGTGGCTTTATATTGCCAAGGAAAAGGTTGCTTATAAGCAGAAGTCGGAAAGTATTTTTCAATCGAAGTTTTTAATTAACTTTTTTGCAGGAACGGGAAAACTGAAAGATGATTTTATAATCAAATATGCTGAACCTAAATCTGTGGACAAAGACGGTAATTATTTGCTTGTTTTGATTCCTAGGGAAAAGACGGCCAGTTGTAATTTAGTTAAACTTACAATTGGTAAAAACAATTTTTATATTTTGCAGATAAGCTTTGATGATGTTATGGGCAATTCGACCACTCTGAAATTTTCAAATATTTCCGTTAATACGGGACTTACACAAAAAAAATTCCAGTTCAAACCTCCTGCGGGAGTTCAAATTTTTGAAATGCCTTAAAATTATAAACGGCTATTTATGGAAGGGATTATCTCTTTCAAAATCTGGAGTTAATTCCTCGTCGTTGACTTCCTGAACAAAAACATTATCAAAACCTAACTTCAATGCATAATCCGTTACTTGTTCGTATTCACTTTTGGTAATTCTACGTCCAAAAACTGGATGATGGCGCACTTTGGCAATTGGGCTATATTGCGACATTAGGCTTAAAAAAACTGACGTGGATATTTCTTTTTTGATCAGTCTTAAAACCTCTTTAGAGTTTTCTATTCTGCCGGGTAAAATGAGATGACGAATAATTATTCCTCTTTCAGCGATACCGTTTTTCAATTCCAGATTGTCACCCACCTGTTTCACCATTTCTTTTAAGGAATCCAGAGAAAATCGGGGATATCCCTGTGCGGAAGAAAACATAATG
Organism: uncultured delta proteobacterium; assembly: GCA_963811325.1. GTDB lineage: Bacteria > Desulfobacterota > Syntrophia > Syntrophales > Smithellaceae > Smithella. Next base: position 2,094,383 of record CAWEQT010000001.1, on the reverse strand, counting down.
CTGTCTTCGTCCAATCCGTATTTAAAGTCGGGAAGATAAATATCCACCATGTCTTCCAGCATCCGGATAATATTCGGATTTTCATAACCGCCGCAATTGTAAACAAACGGGACAGTGAGCCCCTGTGAGCGCGCCAAGCACAGCGCCTCCATTACCAGCGGTGCTTGTGGTGTCGGTGTAACCGGTTCAACATTATGGCAGCCGTTTTTTTGCAGATCAAGCATGACGGCTGCCAATTGCAATACCGACAGGTTGCGTCCCTGCGCGTTATGAGAAATCTGGAAGTTCTGGCAATAGACGCAACCCAGATTGCAAGATGAAAGGAAAATTGTTCCGGCCCCTCGTGTCCCGGATAGAGGCGGCTCTTCACCATGATGGGACAATGCGCATTTCATGATTATATCGGCAGGCAAACGACAATAGCCCAGTTCGCCTTTTGTCCGGTCAACCCCGCAGGCTCGTGGACAGAGTGTGCAGCATCTATAAATGTCCAACAGTTCTTGAATAATCATTTTAACCACATTTAAGACGTTAGGTTTAAAAAGATTACAGTTTAAAACCGTTCCCTATAACTTTTCCACTACATCACGGATTTTGCCGCTTGTCACTAGTTCTAAAAAATCTTCACCCAGAGGCGCGGATAACTCCACAGCTGTACGCCAGTTCTTAATTCTTCTTTCCTGATCATTAATAAATGTAACAAGATCTGTACGGTCGGGCACTTTATCGCCCGGAAGATTTTCTATAAAGCTTTTCGAGGGAAAAACCATTAAAACATTATTTAAAGTATGAGCTTCCGGTGTGCGGCGCGCTATTTTTTTATCCAGCCAGCCGGGAATTATTCTTTCCTGATGATGAAAGAAAAGCACGATTTCGTTTTCCCTGGCTGCAAACTGATGTGAGAGATGGTAATCAATAAGACCCCCATCACGATAGACTCCGCGTGGTGCGCCGTAAATATCGCGCACACCGTCAATGACAAGAGGAATGGCGCCTGAAGCCAGCACGGCGTATTTAAAATTAACCTCATTCATCTGTATGTAATTTCCGCGGAATTGCGATTTAAGACAAAATGCGGGCGGTTTTGAAGTATTATAAAAAACAACTCTATCCGCGAAACGATAAATATTATCTCTACTGAAATAGTTAAATACAAAACAAGTTGCCAATCCCAGTTTTTGTAACCATATGTTTTTAAAAGCTACAAGGCCGCGTGATCGTGCGGTAATTACAACCAGATGGTATTTTTTATTTGCCAAGGCAAAAGGCAGTGCGTCGTCCTCCAGATATTCATTGATAATGCCGGTAATTTTCTCCAGCGCCGTTGCCGGAGTATCACTCTTTGTATATCTTACGTTTATATAAGCATCTAAAAGCTTATTGTAAGATTCGATAGCTTCAGGTTGAAGCCAGGCGGCAAAACGAAAAGCGCCCGCAGATGAACCAACCAAATGAACGGCGTTAGAACAGCCTAAAAAACCTCCTTTCAGAAGAGTCAAATCAAATCCGCTGGCAATAAGCCACCGTGGTCCTACCGCCGGTCCGAAGTAAGTTGACACAGAATCGAAGTTAAATCCGCCGTCTTTAATTATTTGGTAAATTTTACTACCGGCTTTAATTCGTATTCTGCTCATAATAATTTATTCTTGGGCAAAAATCTTGACACGTAAACTTTTGTCTTGTAGATTGACATTGGTAATTCTTATTGCTAAAAGCTGAAAACAATAAAATTTTTCATATCATGCTTCTTTAAACGGGGCAGTTTTTAGCAATAATTTTAGAGAAAATGCAAGTAAATTTATTTTTAAGGATTACGTTGTGGATATAAAAAATTCCATACAGCAAATCGCCCGGGACGCGTCGGTGGCGGCGCGAAAACTTTCCCGCGTGACGGAGACGAAAAAAAATGGAGCCCTTTTGCAAATGGCGGATGAACTGGAACGAAATTGTAAATTTCTTCTGGAAGAAAATTCTAAAGACGTGGTCAAAGCTAAAAAATCAGGTATCTCCCGAACCATGATGGAACGTCTCACTTTGAAACAATCCACAATTGAACAGATGGCCAAAGGTTTAAGGGAAGTAGCCGCGTTGCCTGATCCCGTCGGCAAAGTAATTTCCATGTGGCGAAGACCAAACGGGCTTCTAGTTGGCCGGATGCGCATTCCTTTAGGAGTCATCGGCATTATTTACGAATCACGCCCAAATGTTACGGTTGATGCTTCCGCTCTTTGCCTCAAATCGGGGAACGCCGTAATCTTGCGGGGAGGTTCTGAATCAATCAGATCAAATCTGGCCATTGCTTCCATCCTACAGGGAGTATTGCGAAAAATATCTCTGCCTGTAAATGCGATTCAAGTAATTCCGATGACAGATCATGAAGCTGTTTCAGAAATGCTGCAATTGGATGAGTACATTGATTTGATCATACCTCGCGGCGGAGAAGAATTGATTCGCGCCGTAGTTGCCCAATCAAAAATCCCGGTAATCAAACACTACAAGGGAGTCTGCCATATTTTTGTAGACGCTCAGGCCGATCTGGAAATGGCCGTCAATGTGTGTTTAAACGCCAAAATTCAACGTCCGGGTGTGTGCAATGCCATGGAAACAATGCTTGTGCATAAGGATATAGCTGGTAAATTTCTGCCGCTGGTGGCGAATAAATTAAAGAAAGCAGGTGTAGTGATAAGGGGATGTGAGAAAACAAAGTTAATCTTGAAAAAGATTGAAAAAGCCGGCGAAAATGATTGGTATGCAGAATATCTTGATTTAATTCTGGCAGTAAAAATTGTAGAGAATATGGATGAAGCTATAGCTCATATTGAGAAATACGGTTCCTTACACACCGAATCAATAATCACGAATGATTATACCAATTCTCAACGCTTTTTGAACGAGGTCAATTCTTCGACTGTGCTGGTCAATGCTTCAACGCGCTTCAGCGATGGTTTTGAATTGGGATTAGGCGCCGAAATCGGTATCTCCACAACAAAACTGCATGCTTTCGGTCCTATGGGTTTGGAAGAATTAACTACAACAAAATTTATAATATATGGCAACGGGCAGGTGAGAACATGAGATGGGGGCTTTTGGGAGGAACGTTTGATCCGATTCATTTCGGACATTTGCGGGGTGCGGAGGAAATGCTGGAAATTTTCAAATTGAACCGCATTATTTTTATCCCGTCTTCCAAGCCGCCGCACAAGCTGGAAGCCCGAATAACATCTTTTAATCATCGCGAACAAATGATTCGTCTGGCAATAGAAGACAATGTTAATTTTTCCTTTTCCGATGTGGAGAATTTACGCGCTGGCAAATCTTATTCCGTGGAAACGGTGGAATACATTCTCAATAAGTACATGGAGGATTTGGAATTATACTTCATTGTCGGGCAGGACGCTTTTCAAGCTGTTACGACCTGGAAAGATTGGGAGAGGCTTCTCCTGTTATGCAATTTTGCCGTAATGACGCGTCCCGGCTATGACGATATGAGACTGGAAGCAATCCTGCCGAAAGACTTTGCCGCAAAATTTATCTATGATAAAAAAATTGACGGATTCACAGGATCAACGGGGCATACAATTTATTTCCGTCATACAAGTTTTCTGGATATTTCATCATCTCATATGAAAGAATTGATAAAAACAGGTAAGTCTGTAAGATATCTCACGCCGGATAAAGTCCGCAAGTACATCGCTAAAAATTCTTTATACAAAAAATCATAGGAAAAAATGTAAACAAACATTAAAACAAATAAAAATTTCTTAAGGAGAAGTATATGACTTATAAATTTATTGAACTGGAAATTAAGGATTATATTGCTACAGTAATCATGGCAAGAGAGAAAAGCTTAAACGCTTTGAGTCTGGAATTTGCCGCAGAGATTGCCGGTGTTTTTAAAACACTGGGCGCTATGGATAAGGTGAGGGCTATTATCCTGCAAAGCAAGGCCAGAATTTTTTGCTCCGGCCTTGATTTGAAAGATTCCGTCGGGGGTTTTGACGGAACAGCCAGAGGGACTTTCAATATCATTAAAAAATCCCAGCCATTATTTGATTGCTGTAATTCGATTGAAGAATGTCCAAAACCGGTCATCGCGGCTATACACAGTAAATGCATCGGCGGCGGGCTTGATATAATTTCCGCCTGTGATATCCGCCTCTGCACTGAAGATGCAATCTTTTGTCTTAAAGAGGCCAACATCGGATTGGTTGCCGATATGGGCGTGCTTCAGCGGCTTCCTCTTATAGTCGGCCAGGGATTTGCCAGAGAAATGGCCTATACAGCGGGCAATTATTCTGCACTGCAGGCTAAGAATATGGGGCTTGTCAATGATGTTTTCGCGGATAAAAATGCTCTTGAGACGGGCGCTCAAAAGTTGGCCATGCAGATAGCTGCTAATGCTCCCCTTGGCATTCAATGCACAAAAGAGGTTCTCAACTTCAGCCGCTATACAAGCGTTAGTGAAGGAATGGCTCTGGCTATACAAAAGAACATGTTCTTATTGACGACGGATGATTTGAAAGAAGCATTTGTTGCTTTCATAGAGAAGCGGGCTGCGGATTTCAAAGGGAAATGAGTGTCAAGATGGCATTCTTTCGGCTATCTTTGTTGGCGTCGTCGGCTTCCTCAACGTATGTAAATATACGCCTGGTCGCCTCCTTCTAGCCGCCTCGATATCCTTCTGACCGAGAGCGCGACAGATAGGAACGCAATATTAACAGTCATTACCTTACTGGGAATCTGACGCCTATCGGGCGGCAGATTCCATGCGACTTGACATAATGAAAAAATGTGGGGAAATAGATACTTGGGCATACTCCGTCAAGACTGATCCTCAATTCACTCTGTCATTTACCTCTTCGGTCTGGACTGGCGTATCTCCATCCATCTTTCCGGGTTTTCAATGGCTTGAATCCGGCCGTGCTATAAACATTGTGCGCGTCCTTTGTAATTAAAAGCCATTGATAGACGTCCTTTAATTTGGGGTGGTTCAGGATGAATTTAATCATGGCCTGTCCCACCCCTTGTTTTCTGAAATTTTCATTGACATAAACATCACGAATATAGGCATAGCGTGTTGCATCCGAGATTGCTCGCGCATAGCCCATTTGATCGCCTTCCGGCGTAAACACTCCGACAACTAAAGCGGAATTATTTGCTACCTATTTAACTTCTTCAATGCCGATCCCTTTGCTCCAATATACATCTTTGAGCATTTCAGTTACTCGAACAAAATTCATCTGCTTAACATTATCAATTATTTTAAATTTCGATTCTAAATTTATTTCCACAGTTGTCCTGACGAAATCATTTTTGCTTATTATTATGGTTCATTAATAGTTTGTCATTTTCTTTAATGCCTCAATGCGGTCATCAAGCGGAGGATGGCTCATGAACAGGAGTTTCAAACCATGCTGGGAAGGTTTTCCGTTGATACCAAAAGCGGACATCTGATCCGGCAGGGGTTGGACGACGCCTTTTTTTAGTTTTTCCAGTGCGGCAATCATGTTTTGCGTTCCGGCGAGTTTTGCGCCTCCGGCATCAGCTCCGAATTCCCTTTGCCTGCTGAACCAAAAAACGATAATGCTGGCCAGCACGCCAAAGACAATTTGGGCCACAATTGTGGTTATAAAAAAGCCCAGACCTCGCCCTTCTTCATTTTTTAAGATGACTCTGTCCACGAAATATCCCACAACTCGCGACAGGAATATAACAAATGTATTAACGACACCCTGAATCAGCGTCAGGGTAATCATGTCGCCGTTGGTTACATGGCTCATTTCGTGACCGAGGACGGCCTCAACCTCTTCTTTATTCATTGCGTAAAGCAGACCGGAACTCACGGCAACCAGAGCTTTATTTCTGTTCATGCCCGTGGCAAAGGCATTAGGCGCGGGAGAGTCGAATATGGCGACCTCAGGCATGCCAATATTGGCCATAATGGCCTGTTTTTTGACCGTATCCACCAGCCAGATTTCCGCCGCGCTTCTGGGATTGGTTATTACTTTTGCTCCCATCAGACGTTTTGCCATCCATTTGGACATTGCCAAAGAAATAAACGAACCGCCGAAGCCGAATACCGCTGCGAAGATAAGCAGGCTGGTCATATTTAAACCAGAGTGGCTTTGGTTCAGTATACTGTCAACACCAAGAAGTTTAAGCACAATGCTCAAAACAAAGAGCACGGCAATGTTTGTTGCAATAAACAATAAAATTCTTTTCATTTTATTTGATGCCTCCTAAAATTTAATATTGCGTTAACTAGGAACAAAAGCAATAAACTTATAATTTTTTTTCTTATATTAATGTCAAGACGCCGGATGTCAAGCCTTTATGTAAAAAAGCCTGAAATTCGTCAAATTTATCAAGAAATCATTAGTGTTAAGTATTATAGAGTTTACTTGAAAGTGGTATTATTATGTGATAGTGCACTGCAACGTAACATAACATAACCAAGCCGCTTTCAAATAGTTACCTTCGTTGGCTTTGTCGTCGACTTCCTCAACGTATTTAGTAATACGCCTGAGGAACCTCCTCTTTGCCGCCTCGGTGTCTTAATGAAATCTGTTTGGTTTTAGAGCAAAGAAACTTATGCGAGTGCAGCTAATTTAAAAATAGGAGCAACAGATGGATTACAAAAATACTTTGAATCTTCCCCATACGGATTTTCCGATGAAGGCGAATCTTGCGCAACGTGAACCGGAAATGTTAAAAAAATGGGAAGAAATAGGCATTTATAAAAAAATCAGGCAAATGGCAAAGGGAAAACCTCCATATATTCTGCATGATGGTCCGCCTTATGCCAACGGCAATATTCATCTGGGCACAGCGCTCAATAAAATAATTAAGGATATCGTTATTAAATCAAAAAACATGACCGGCTTTGACGGCGTGTATGTGCCGGGTTGGGACTGTCACGGCCTGCCCATCGAACATCAGGTGGATAAGGGATTGGGCGGTAAGAAGGCGGCGATGTCACAGGTAGAAAAGCGTCGCGCCTGCCGCGTTTATGCTGAAAAATTCGTCGGTATTCAACGCGAACAGTTCAAGCGTCTGGGTGTCTTTGGCGAATGGGATAATCCCTATCTGACCATGGCCTATCCTTATGAGGCGACAACTGTAGCTGAATTCGGCAAACTTTATCTCAATGGCAGTGTTTACAAAGGTAAAAAGCCTGTTTACTGGTGCGCGTCTTGCAAGACAGCGCTGGCCGAAGCAGAAGTGGAATATGCCGATCATTCCACGCCTTCAATCTATGTCAAATTTGCCTTTACGTCTGACATCAGCCAGGTCTTACCAAAGTTGGCCGGACAGAAAGTCAACATGGTGATCTGGACAACTACACCCTGGACGATTCCCGCCAACCTTGCGATTGCCGTCAAAGATGATTTTATTTACGCCGCGGTGAAGATTGATAATAAAGTGCTGATTGTCGCTAAAGACATGCTCGATTATTGTCTTGATGCTTTCGGCTATCGTGATAAAAAATATGAGATTCTCGATGAATTCAAAGGTGCTGTTCTGGAAGGTCAAAAATGCGTTCATCCGCTGATTAAAAGAAACAGCCTTTTGATTCTGGCGCCGTTTGTCACGCTGGAAGCCGGAACCGGCGCCGTGCATATCGCACCCGGCCACGGTCAGGAAGACTATGAAATAGGTCTTGAATACGGTTTAGATAATTACGCGCCGGTGGACGACGCTGGAAAATTTACAGAAGATGTCGAACATTTCGCGGGACAGTTTGTGTTTGACGCCAACGACAACGTCATTAAAAAGCTCGACGAGGTGGGCGCGCTTATGGGACACGTGCCCATGCAGCATTCCTATCCGCACTGCTGGCGCTGCAAAAAACCGATCATTTTCCGTTCCACCGAGCAGTGGTTTATTTCGATGGGAAAAAACGATCTCAGGAAAAAAGCGCTGGCCTGCATCAATGAAGTTCAGTGGATTCCCACATGGGGACGCGACCGCATCTATGGTATGGTGGAAAATCGACCCGATTGGTGTATCTCGCGCCAGAGGCTGTGGGGCGTGCCGATTACCGTTTTCTACTGCGCGAAGTGCAAAAACGAAGTGCTGACAAAGGACATTCTGGATCACCTGGTGGGGTTGGTGGAAAAAGGCGGCGCAGATGTCTGGTTTGAAAAAGAACCGAAAGATTTGATGCCGAAACACACAGCCTGTCCACACTGCAATGGTTCTGAGTTTACCAAAGAAGTAAATATTCTTGATGTATGGTTTGACTCCGGAGTGAGCCACGCGGCGGTTCTGGAAAAAAGAGCGGATTTGAGTTCGCCTTGCGATATGTATCTGGAAGGTTCCGATCAGCACCGCGGCTGGTTTCACTCCTCGCTTTTGGAATCCGTGGGAACTCGCGGGCGTGCGCCTTACAAAAGCGTTCTCACACACGGTTTTGTCGTGGACGGCGAAGGCAAGAAAATGTCCAAGTCTGTTGGCAATGCAATCGGCGCGGAAGAAGCAATTGACAAATACGGCGCGGAAATTCTACGCTTATGGGTGGCGGCGGAGGACTATACCGACGATATCCGAATTTCTACAGAAATTCTCAAACGCCTGATGGAAGCTTATCGCCGGATCCGCAATACCAGCCGGTTCATTCTGGGCAACCTCTATGATTTTGACATAGATAAAGAGCAGGTAGCTTACGAACAGATGAAGGAAATGGATCAATGGGCATTGCATCGCCTGCAGGAAGTCATTAAGCACGTAACAGAAGCTTACGAGCGCCATCAGTTCCATGTGGTTTTCTATACACTGTACAATTATTGCACTGTGGATTTAAGCGCTCTTTATCTTGATGTTTTAAAGGATAGACTCTATACAACTAAAACAAATTCAGTAGAACGCCGCTCAGGGCAGACGGCGATGTTGACTATTTTAAAAGCTATGACGCTTCTTTTGGCGCCGATTCTGACATTTACCTCTGAAGAGGTGTGGTCGGCAATGCCATCTTGGAGCAAAAAAGAAGAAAGCGTTCATCTGGCGCAATTTCCGCTGGTCAATGAAAAATATTTGAAAGCCGATCTAGGCGAATGCTGGAAAGCAATGGTTGACGCGAAGAGCGAAATTGCCAAAGCAGTTGAGCAGGCCAGAAAAGAGAAAGTGATCGGACATTCCCTCGACGCACGTATCACTATCGCAGCGCCGGAAAAAATGCGCGCATTGTTTGCAGCGCATATAGAGGATATGCGCTCCCTGCTGATTGTGTCGCAATTGCAATTGGCCGAAGAGAAGGATATCGCCGGCCCTTACTTCAGTGAAGAAATCAAAGGCTTGGTGGTCGGTGTGGAGAAAGCCCGCGGCGGTAAATGCGAACGCTGCTGGATTTATGAAGAATCTGTTGGCTCAGATGCAAAGCACCCAACGGTTTGCGCCCGTTGTTTGCCGAATCTATGATAAAAAATAATGCTTTAAAAGGAGATTTATTTGAAAAAAAACATAATTATTTTTATTCTCGGCACGGCTTTTGTCATCGCACTGGATCAAATAACGAAAGCCGCTATTATGGCAAAATTTTTTATACATGAATCATATGCCGTTATTAATGGCTTTTTTAACCTTGTTTATGTGATGAATCCCGGCGCCGCCTTTGGTTTTCTGGCTAATTCTTCCGCAATATTCCGCTATGTTTTCTTTATTGGAATTACCGCGGTGGTTATTTTGTTGATCATTTATTATATCGCAAAGAGTAAATCGCAGAATATGCCCACCGTGATATCCCTAACGCTTATTTTTGCCGGTGCAGTTGGAAACCTTATTGACCGGGTACGCTTTGGCGCGGTTGTGGACTTTCTCGATTTTTATGTCCGTACATGGCATTGGCCGGCATTTAATGTGGCAGATTTGTCAATTTCTCTGGGTGCAGTGCTGATGATCTGGGGAATGATCACTCAGCGTAAAGAAAAAACTGCATCATAATGAGATTTTAAATCTTGAGTATGAAGGATGCAATTTTCGAAAATAATTATTCGAATCAAATAGAATTGAAATAAGAAAGTCTGAAGAAGAAAAACCCTGAGAGAATCTCCCGGGGTTTTTCTTTAGAAGCAAACAGCAGGACTGTTTTTAGAAAGTCAGAGTCAGCTTGTTGATTAGCAGATAATCATCATCAACTTTGTTGGCACCATTAGTACCCTTGAAGTAATCACCGGTGAAGAGATAACCGAATCCCAGCATATAGGATAGGTTGTTGGTGATTTTATAAGTGCTTGTAAGATCAACTTCTGTACCATATGTTCCGCCGATATAACCTAAAGGTTTCTGGTCTGCCTCCGCGTAAGAAAGTGACAGCATGACGTCCAACTCTGGAGTAGGCTTTACGCCAATTCTTCCCTGACCGAACCAAGCATTATACATAGGACCGTCAACCTGGCCATTGTTAGCTAATTTGTAAACATTAGAGGGGTTGTAACCATCAACAGGTCCAACCCAATAAGTGAGATCATAATAGCTAAACAGAATCAGGCAGGGATTCCAGTCAGTGCCAACGGTTAGAACGCCACCTTCCATCGTGTCTTTTTTATTGGGATCATCACCGGCTACGTAAGCAAAGGTGCCGCCTACATAGAATGGAGCTAAGTTAACGGTGGCGTCAATAAAAGCCGCCAAGTCTGACAGTTGTACATTACCTATACCGTTATCATATTTCTGAAATTGACCTGTGGCATAGTCTACTTCAGCCTGTATGTTTATAGGATTGATTTTGACTATAACATAAGGTACGAAAACGGCATACTCTCTTGAAAAGTTAGATGATTTTTCGTCAGCTGCTTAATGGTAATACATAACTTTCATGCCTGCCAAGCCATCTTTCCATTTGTAAATTCTTTCAAGGCCATATTGGTCATTATCGGCATTGGTAGCGGTAGCGGTTGGATTTACAGTACTATAACTATTATCTTCGATTTTTGTAATATCAGCCCTAATAGTTAAAGGACCAAAGGGGGAGCAGTAAATCTTATTTGTCCTCCAGGAGTAGAACTATTGCCGAATATTGTTCCTGTATTTCCGATATCCATATAACCGGCATCTAAAGTTCCGATCGGCGACTGATAATCGACATAAGCCCAATCAAAGGCGATATTTTCATTTTCCGCCACTGTTCCTGCGGAACCTTGCTCCAGAGTTGTTCATGGAGCGCTTCTTGCTCCGCCCCAGATTCTTTCCAGAGCGTTAAAACGGGTTATCAGTTTAAAACCTGGAGATGCGATAAAGTTTGTTTCAACACGCAACCTCTGATAAAAGAAGGCTGTGCAGGGATCAGGACTAGGGCCATTATCAGCTACAGCAATCTTATTTAAAATACAACCCTCCAAAACTGTGTGCCAACGTTAACGTCAACCGCGAAGGCTGACGCACTGAACGCCATGACCAGCCCCAGTGACAGCAAAATTAACCAAAATCTTTTCATGTTTCCTCCTTAAATAAAAGTATTTTTATGTAATCGCGCGGGTAATGTGGGTAATATAAACCCTTTATTTATGATGAACTGGTTAAAATATAAAAGTTTTTGACATTCAGAACGGCAATGAATTAACATCTATTATTTGTTTTGTAAAGAATAATTTAACGTAAAAAGTAATAAAAAGTAATTACAGGGAATGATGATTAGGCGTCGGTTGATAAATATTAAAGCTAATCTAAACAAATTTATAGGAATATGGATAATACCAAGTTGCATTGAATATCCTGCCATCTGGAGGAAATTTCCAGTAATGTAATGTTTATTTATCATGCACTTCCCTGTGAGATGTGCTTATTGGGTTTTTGACTAACTTTGTTGACGAAGCCTGTTCGGCCTATGCGGGATCGTAGGCTTCCTCGACATATCAGCATATAGAAGTGTATCCCCGAAGAGGACACAATATAAACAGATCATTTCCTTACCGATTGTTTGACAATATTTTGATATTTCTGAGGATAGGCTGGCGTCTATTGTCTGTAATTTTTAAAACATCTTTATCCTTTAGATATTCTGAAAATTTGCCATTAATTAACTTTGAAACACTTTTACCGTTTTGATTCTTTTAATTTATTCAATTCTTCTTTATAGAGTTCAGCCTGCGCCCTGAATGATTCAATTTCTCTTTGTGCTTTTTCCAGTTTTTCTTCCTGTCGATGTCTTTCTTCCCTTTCTTTTTCCTGAAGTTCATCAATGCCTACGTAAACGGCCAAAGCTCCGCCCAGAAGTAAAAAAATTGGAAAGGCGCCTCTAATAATAGTCATAAAATCTGACCAGAAAAATATCAAACTAATTAATCCGAAGATGGCAGAAGTTACTCCTCCAATGAGCAAAGACATGATTATACCTCCGGCAAAAAAACAAATTTATTAACTATATGGCTTTTTTCTATCATAAAAAGAATACTGGAACAAGCCGTAAATAGATAACTACACCAAGTCACCTTCTTCGGCTAACTTTGTTGGCTGCGTCGTCGGCTTCCTCGACGTATCAGTATAATACGAATGCGGAGCCTCCTCCTTACCGCCGCGTTATCCTTTGAATTCAACTTGGTATTATTATATGAAAATATTTCTTGATTTAAAGCAATTCATAATTTAAATATATAAAATTATAAAGATATGAGGATAAGATGATAGAACCAGATTTTGCCAAAGGGGATGGCTTAGTACCCGCGATTGTTCAAGATGATGAAACTAAAGAAGTTCTTATGATGGCTTACATGAATCGCGAATCATGGAAAGCAACCCTGCAAACAGGCAAAGCTACTTACTGGAGCAGATCGCGGCAAAAACTCTGGTTAAAAGGTGAAGAATCAGGACATTTTCAATTAATCAAAGATATTTTTATTGATTGCGATAACGATACAATTCTATTGCAGGTCAAACAATTAGGAGAAGCGGCCTGCCATACAGGTTACAAATCGTGCTTCTACCGGAAGTTAAGCGGCGAAAAATTTGTTGCTGTCGGAGAGAAAGTTTTCAATCCAAAGGAAGTATATAAATGAAAGTTTTAAAATTAGGAATTCCCAAGGGAAGTCTGGAAACCAGTACTATAGATTTATTTAAAAAAGCCGGCTGGCGTATCACCTGTGACTCTCGAAGCTACTTCCCCGATATTGATGATCAGGAAATCACGTGCAAACTGGTTCGGGCACAGGAAATGTCGCGTTATGTTGAAGACAGTACTCTGGATTTGGGGTTGACAGGAATTGATTGGATTTTAGAAAATTCATCGAATGTTGTTGTTGTGCAGGACTTGATTTACTCTAAGGTTTCAACTCAGAAAGCACGCTGGGTGCTGGTTGTACGCGAAGATTCGCCTTACAAATCAATAGATGATATGAAAGGCAAAAAAATATCAACCGAGTTGGTGAATTTTACGAAGAAATATTTTGCTGAAAGAAATATTAATATTCATATTGAATTTTCCTGGGGAGCGACAGAAGCTAAAGTAGTGGAAGGTCTGGTGGATGCTGTTGTGGAAGTAACGGAAACCGGTTCGACGATTAAGGCCAATAACTTGCGGATTATTCACGAGCTAATGAAAACCAATACTCAGTTAATTGCCAATCGTGCTTCCTGGAAGAATCCATGGAAACGTAAAAAAATTGAACAAATAAGCACAATGCTTACCGGTTCTTTGCAGGCTATGGGTAAGGTAGGCCTGAAACTTAATGTTGCTAAAGAAAATCTGGACAAAGTGATGTCTTTGCTTCCTTCACTCAAAGCTCCCACAATTTCCAGTTTGTCTTCGAATAAATGGTTTGCTATAGAATCCATTGTTGACGCAAAAATTATGCGGGATTTAATTCCTGTGCTTTTGGAAGCGGGGGCGCAGGGTATAATTGAATATCCTTTAAACAAAGTTATTTAACAGGGAAGACGGTCATGTCCAGAAGAGCAAAAATTATCCGTAGAACAACAGAAACCGATATCAACCTTGAAATTGATCTGGATAAAACTGCGGGAAGCAAGATTGACACGACAATCCCTTTTTTTAACCATATGTTGGAACTTTTTGCGCGGCATGGTTTTTTAAAGCTTGTTATCAAGAGCAGAGGGGATACACAAATTGATGACCATCATTTAATCGAAGATTTAGGGATTTGTCTGGGACAGGCCATTGGAAAAGCGCTAGGTAAAAAGACAAGCATTAATCGTTACGGTTCGGCTTGTGTGCCTATGGATGAATGTTTATGCCGGGTGGATATGGATATTTCCGGCCGTCCCTATCTGATTTACAACGTCAAATATGGACGCAGAAAAATCAGCGGATTTGATCACGCCCTGGTTAAAGAATTCTTTAAAGCGTTTACGGATAACAGCGGTATAACACTGCACATCAATTTTTTGTATGGTGATAACGGTCACCACATTATTGAGGCAATATTCAAAGCTTTTGCACGTGCCCTCAGAAACGCTGTGACTTTGAATGAAAATGTTAAAGGAGTTCTTTCTACAAAAGGAAGTCTTTAAGAAAGCGAGGTCAAATTTTTGCTTAATTATTTTTGGAAAAAATTTAGCTATATCACGGGATTTATTTTAGTTTCTTTTCTGGCTTTGTCAATTACAAGCCAAGCCGTGGAAAGAAATTCGGAAAATACTGAACTTCCGAAGCGTATAGCAGTGATTTCTTTTCAATCTTTAAGTCCTGAAGAAGAATCGGGGAATACTGTATTTTGCCCGCTTTGTGGCATAGGTGCTTCCAGTGGGAAGATATTAAAGGGATCTGAAAAAATAATTGAAGAAATTTTTGTTAATAAGCTGTGTGAATTAAAAGAAGTGGAATTAATTCCTCCGGATAAAGTGGAGGGTGTCTATAGAAGGATCTCCTCCGAATCGCTGAAGGAACCTTTACTGAAACGTTTAAAAAAAGTTGGCAATGAGTTGGGAGCGGATTTTTTAGCTGTGGGTTATGTTTACCGTTATACCGAAAGAGTTGGTTATAAATACTCATCGGAATATCCGGCATCTGTGGCTTTTGAAATTCATTTAATTAAAACTACTGATGGCAGTATAATTTGGCGGGGATTTTTTGACAAAACGCAAAAATCGTTAATGGAAGATGTCTTCCAAGCCTCTTCGTTCTTCAAAGGCGGCGGCAAATGGCTTACCGCGCGCCAATTGACAGAGCAGGGCATGAATAAGATTCTTGAGACATTTCCAAAATTTGAAAATTAAACATACTTTTCGGAACGCGGTAGCCCATGTGATCACATCTGCCAAAAGAGCTTTCGTGGGCAAATGAAAAATTAGATTTAACTTAAGAATAAAAGTTTATCCTTATTTTAAGTTCATTAAATATTTTAGTTAAATGAAGCCAAACTTTTTCCCACGGAGGTACTCGCTTGGTCATTATTCCAGCAATCGATATCAAAGATGGAAAATGTGTGCGGCTGGCTCAGGGTGATTTTGACCGCATTACAACATATGCGGATAATCCGGTAGATATGGCGCTGACCTGGATGCAAAAAGGCGCTGAATTGATCCATATAGTTGATCTCGATGGTTCCGTTGCCGGTTTGCCTCGTAACGCAAAAATTATTCTGGAGATCGCTAAGAAGATTGATGTCCCAATTCAGGTCGGCGGCGGAATAAGGGATATGGGAACCGTTGAGTTTTACTTAAGCAATGGTGTTTCCAGCGTTATCCTGGGTACGGCGGCTATACATGATAAAGAACTTGTTCGTGCGGCAGGGAAAAAACATGCGGAAAAAATCATATTGGGCATCGACGCTTTAGAAGGTAATTTGGGTACCAGAGGATGGACACAAAGAACTGCGCAAGACCCCATTGAACTCGCAAAATATTATGAGAATTATAATATTAAGGCCATAGTTTATACTGATATCAAGCGAGATGGCATGGGAACGGGAGTAAATATTGAGGCAACAAAGGCATTGGCAAAGGCTGTAAACATTCCGGTTATTGCCTCCGGTGGCGTGGCTACTATTGCCGATATTGAAAACCTTCTTTCCGTAAAAGATTGTGAAATCTATGGAGTAATTATTGGTCGCGCCCTTTACACCGGGGCTATTTCTCTGGAAGAAGCAATCAAAGAAAGTAAAAGGATTTCTTAGCTAAAAAAAACAGTGGAGGCAGCATTTATGTCAGATTGTATTTTCTGTAAAATTGTCCGGGGTGAGATTCCGTGCGCCAAGGTCTATGAAGATGATAGTGTTTTGGCTTTTGATGATATTAATCCGATGGCGCCGGTGCATATTGTCATCATCCCTAAAAATCACATTCCTACGCTGATGGATATTGATACAAAGAATATCGACATTATAAACAATTTAATTACTACCGCGCAAAAAGTGGCCCGGATCAAAGGCATTGCCGCCAAGGGTTTTCGCACGGCTATTAACTGCAATGTTGAAGGGGGACAGGTGGTGTTTCATTTGCACGTTCATGTTCTCGGAGGCAGAAAACTACAGGATGAATTAGGCTAAATTATAAGAAGGTGAACTATTATGGATATAAATATTAAGTTAAATGAAGAAATGGTTGCAGCCGCTAAGTCCAAGGATAAAATCAGGCTTTCGGTAATTCGTATGTTAAAAACAGCCCTGCATAATAAGGAAATTAATTTAATACGGCCGTTAAACGAAAGTGAGGTCTTGCAGGTTCTTTCTTCAATGATCAAGCAAAGAAAAGATTCTATTGAACAGTTTTCTAAAGGAGGGAGGATTGATCTGGTCGAGAAAGAAGAAGCGGAATTAAAAGTTGTTCAGGAGTTTCTGCCCGCCCAGATGTCGGAAGAAGACATTGATGCTTTGATCAAGAAAACAATTGCGGAAGCGGGCGCTGTTTCCGTCAAAGACATGGGGAAAGTCATGAAAATTCTGATGCCCAAGCTTACGGGAATAGCTGATGGCAAGATTGTGGGCGAAAAAGTTAAAGAGTTTTTATCACAATAAACATTTTATTCCGTAAACAAAAACCGGGATTAATATATTAAGCAGGATAGCCAGTGCACTTTGATAAAAGCAAGATCGAAGAAATTAAAAACAGAGTAGATATTGTTGATCTTGTTTCCGAGTACCTAACATTAAAAAAAGCGGGGAGGAATTTCACAGGACTGTGCCCGTTTCATCAGGAAAAAACACCATCGTTTTCAGTTAACCGTGATAAACAAATATTTTACTGTTTTGGATGCGGAGAGGGTGGCAATGTTATTACGTTCCTGATGAAAATCGCCGATAAAACTTTTCCGGAAGCAATTAAAGATCTAGCGGAAAAAACAGGAGTTATTCTACCTTTGATATCTTCCGGCAAAGAAGGCAGGCAGAAGGATTCATTGAAGGAGGGTATAATTAATTTAAATTTAAAAGCAGCGCAACAATTCTCCCGTAATCTCTTTTCTCCTGCAGGCAATATCGCCCGCAAATACTTGCAAAACAGAGGTATAGCTGAAGAAATTATTAAGCAATTCCGTTTGGGATATGTGCCCGACACTTGGCGTTCTTTGACAGATTATATTGAAAGCAACGGTTTATCCATGAAATTGGCCGAACAGGGGGGGTTGGTGATCGCTGGCAAAGAAGGGAGTTTTTATGACCGGTTTCGCGGCCGTCTTATTTTCCCCATTGAAAATGTTTTTGGTGAAATAGTGGCTTTTGGCGGCAGAATTCTGGAAAAAGGTGAGCCGAAATATCTCAATTCACCGGAATCACCGATTTATATCAAAGGAAAGAATTTATATGGTTTGAACAAAGCGAAAGAAGAAATTCGCAACAGAGGTTATGCTCTCATTGTTGAAGGGTATTTTGATTTGATTTCTCTGTGGAATGCGGGTATTTGCAATGTCGTTGCTACTTTAGGAACAGCACTAACCAGAGAGCATCTTGAACTCCTTAGACGTTATACAGTGGAAGTTGTTGCTCTTTTTGATCCGGATGAAGCGGGAATAAAAGCGCTTGACCGCAGTCTGGAATTATTTTTAAGCACACAAATGCGAGCGCGGGCGTTAATTCTGCCGGGAGGATGCGATCCTGATGATTATGTGAGAAAGTTTGGTAAAGACAAACTGGAAGAATTGATTTCCAGATCACAACCGCTGAGCGATTACTATATTGAAAATGTATTGGGTGGCGGCAAGACTTTTGAAGATAAGCGGGATATGATAAAAACCGCTATGGAATTTATTGATAAAATCAGCGATAAAAAAGAAAAAGACCTTTTTATCAAACGTATAGCGGAGAAAACAGGCATTAACGAAGAGTTGCTGATAAAAGAATCTTATAAAAGTGTAACACAAGGGGAACAAAAAAGCCGAAAAACAAAACAACCTATTAATATCAATAATGATGTGGTTGAATTGCATTTAATTCAACTTATGTTGGAGTATCCTCAGAAAATTATACAGGTGGAAAACGAAAACATATTGGATTATTTTTTACAGCCTGAGCTCCAAAACTTAGGCAAAAAAATTATTGATACATATAAATTATTAGGTTTTATTGATATTGGCGTAATTTTATCGGCTAACGAGAATTCATTTTTGCGCGAAAGGATATTTCAATCAATGATGAACGCCTTGCCTGCCGATGATACAATGCTGGAGAAAATATTCGCTGATAATGTGCGGCAGATTAAAAGGAAATGCTATAAAGAACAACACCGTCAAATTAAATTAAAATTGAGCAAAGCTCAGGAAAACGGCAATGAGGATCTGCTCAATAAGCTTCTTTATGAAAAAGAAAATATACTGATGAAAGAAAAGGAATTACACTAAACAAGCTAGATAAATAAAATATTTGAAGGAGATGCCAAATGGCGAAAGAAGTACAATCTGATGAAGTTAATAAATTAATTTTGCTGGGTGAGGAAAAAGGTTTTTTGACTTATGATGATGTCAATGACGCCTTGCTGCCGGACGTAACATCTTCGGAACAAATTGATGATATTATTATGCTTTTTGGAGAAAAAAATATTGATATCATTGATACTGACCAAGGTGAAAAACTGACCGTGAAAAAGTCAGTAAAAGATATGGGTGATGTTATCCTCAAGGACACGCTTGCGCTTATGCCCAGCGCGGAGAAAACGGGAGATCCGGTAAAAATGTATTTGCGCGAGATGGGATCGGTCTCTCTTTTGAGTCGTGAAGGCGAAGTGGAAATAGCTAAAAAAATCGAGGAAGGCGCACGCGAAACAATGTCGGCTATATTTCGTTTTTCCATTTCGATTAACGAAGTGTTAAGTATTGGTGATAAGCTGAAGTCAGGTGAAATTAAGAGTAAATATGTCGTTGATAATATAGAAGATGAAGAAGGCTTTATGGAAGAGGATGAACATAAAGAAAGAATCCTAAAACTGATAGCCAGAATTAAGCTTTTTAATGACAGAAATACGGTTTTACGAACTAAGCTCAAATCCGGTACTTTACAGAGTAAGAAGCGTGATCTGTTAAGTGCTGAAATGGAGAAAAACACAAAGTACATCGTTACGCTTTGCCGTAAGATTCGTTTCAGCAAAAAGCAAATTCATCGTTTTATTTCCCGTCTGCGGCGTTATGCAGAGGAGATAGAAGCATCTGAAAATATAATTGCTCAATATAAAAAAGAGACAGGGTTGACCCTAGCGCAGTTCGAAAAATCATGGGCGAGGATGAAAAAATCCACAAAAGATGAAAAGAGTGTGGCGAGAGAAAATCGTGTTTCTATTGAACTACTCAAGAAAAGTAAACCGGCAATACACGAAGCGCAAAAAAGGATAAAACAAATTGTGCACGAAGTGGGGATACCGACGGCAACTTTGAAAGCAATTATTAAATCCATTGAAGAAGGCGAAAGAAAAGCGGAGATAGCTCAAAGAACGCTGGTGGAGGCAAATTTGCGGCTTGTTGTGAGTATTGCCAAGAAATACACTAACCGCGGTTTGCAGTTTCTTGATTTGATTCAGGAAGGCAATATCGGCCTGATGAAGGCAGTGGATAAATTTGAGTATCAGCGCGGATATAAATTTTCTACTTATGCCACATGGTGGATTAGACAGGCGATTACAAGAGCCATTGCCGATCAGGCGCGTACAATTAGAATTCCTGTTCATATGATTGAGACAATCAATAAATTGATTCGCACTTCCCGCTATCTTGTGCAGGAACTCGGTCGTGAGCCCACTCCCGAAGAAATCGCCAATAAAATGGAATACCCGCTGGAAAAAGTCAGAAAGGTATTAAAAATCGCTAAAGAACCTATTTCTCTGGAAACTCCCATCGGCGAAGAAGAGGACAGTCATTTAGGCGATTTCATTGAAGACAAAAGAGTTATGTCTCCTTCGGAAGCAACTATCAATATAGATTTGGCGGAGCAAACACGAAAAATATTGACAACACTAACTTCGCGGGAAGAAAAGGTTTTACGAATGCGCTTTGGTATCAGCGACCGTTCAAATTTTTTAACGATAGACGAAAACTTGTCAGTGGATAAAGTTGAAAAATTTACCGAAGTTACTGAAGTTCCAGAAGTTATTGATGATTCACAGTTAAAGAAAGTTAAGAACAAATCTAAAAAACGTTACGCAAAACAGTAAAATAATATTGACAATCAATATGTTTACGTATATCAACACAAGTTCTTATATACGCATTAAAAAATAAAGTGGCGGGCCTATAGCTCAACTGGTAGAGCCACCGGCTCATAACCGGTAGGTCCCTGGTTCGACTCCAGGTGGGCCCACCAAATATAATTAGAAGAAGAGTTATGGTTAAAAGGTAAAAATATTTTTCATATGATAAGAGAAAATTTGACAACAGGATCTGTGAATGCCGTGGTGAGACTAACAACGTCATCATTACACGGCACAGATGATAAGCTTATAAAGTAATTTACTTAAAAAATGCACCCCTGAAAGGTGCATTTTTTTTATATTAATAAAAGAAGGAGAAAATTATTGAAAGAGAAATTATTATTACTGATAAAGCTTCAGGATTGTGATTCACAACTGGTTAAGTTATCCGCAAAGAAAAAAATACTGCCGGGAAATATAGAAAAACTGGATAAGGAATTCAACTTATTTAAAGAAGGAATAGAAAAAAATAAAATAAAGTATGATGAACTTAAGTCTCATCACACTGAAAAAGAAAGCAAGATTAAAAAAGTTAACGAAGGCATTGTAAAAACAAAAGAAAGGATGCTGGAGGTTAAAAACAACAAAGAATATCAAGCCATGCTCAAGGAAATTGAGACTGCCGAATCATCACGCGGCGAAATTGAAACCCAAATAATTTCGCTATTGGAAGAATTGGATAAACTTTCTGTTTTAGTGAAAAAAGATGAGGAAAATTTGAAACAGGGAAGGAATAAATACGAACAGGAAAAGAAAGCAATAGAAGATGATTTGAATGCCGTGGATGCCGATGTCGCTAATTGGGAGCAGAAGCGAATTGATTTGCAAAAGAATGTTCCCGATGACCTCCTGGTCAGATACGAAAGAATCAAAAAAAGAAATAAAGGAGTCGGAGTAACTTCCGTTTGGAAATCCGTTTGCAACGGTTGCCATATGAATATTCCGCCGCAGCTTTATAATGAATTGCAGAGATCAGATGATTTGCTTAGTTGTCCCAATTGTAACCGGATAATGTATTACCAGGACATGGAGAAACCGGCTTAGATTCTATGGCGGAGAAAAGTTATAAATTATTCAGCGATGGTGCTTGTCGCGGCAATCCCGGAATTGGTGGAGCCGGCGCTGTCATAACGGATGCCAGTGAAAGTGTCATCTGGGAAAGCAAGGAGTATCTGGGACACTGCACCAATAACATTGCCGAATATAGAGCGCTTATTTTGGGATTAAAGGGAGCTTTGGCTCATGGTTATAAGAATCTGGAAGTTTACCTGGATTCAGAGCTTTTGGTCAAACAAATCAACGGTTCCTACCGCGTTAAAAATGACAATTTAAAGATCTTAATGAAAGATGTCCGCAACCTGCTTGCTTCTTTTGATTCCATTGGGATTAAACACGTCCCGCGCCTCCATAACAGCCATGCCGATAAGCTGGCCAATCTGGCAGTTGATGAAAAATGACGGCGAAGACTTCCGCAAATTGTTTTTATTGCTTTCTATTTTTGTAATTATATTTCGTGACAGCCAGATTGTCGCGGTGGATAACTTCATCATAGTCCTTGTGTCCCAGAATCTGGCTGATTTGATTTGTTTTTGATCCCTTAATTTGGTTAATTTCTGTTGAGCTGAAATTAACCAATCCTTTAGCTAAAATTGTGCCATCGCGGCCAACGCAGTTCACCGGGTCTCCCATATCGAAATTCCCTTCCACGTCAATGATGCCTGAAGGAAGCAGGCTTTTTCCTTTTTCCAGCAAGGCTTTTTTTGCGCCATCGTCAATAATCAATTTACCGCTGGGATGTAAGGTGAAAGCTATCCAGTATTTTCTGCTGTTTAGACGATCAGCCATAGGCATGAATAGTGTGCCGATTTCTTTGCCCGCCATGATATCGATTAAAACTTTTTTCTTTTTTCCGGGGGCAATAATGCAGGGAATACCGATGGCGGTAACTTTCTTGGCAGCCTGGACCTTACTTTTCATTCCTCCCGTGCCTGCAGAAGATGTTTCTTCCGTGGCAGTGGCTTCAATCTCTTCTGAAAACTCACTGACAAGGGGTATAAGCTTAGCTTTTTTAAATATCATCGGATTGCAATCATAAAGTCCGTCAATGCTTGTTAGATTAATAAAGAGATCAGCTTCAATTATGTTGGCGATCATGGCGGCAAGATTGTCATTCTCTCCAAATTTGATTTCATCAACGGCGACTGTATCATTTTCGTTGATAATGGGAATGGCTCCCCATTCCATCAGCGTTGAAAGAGTGTTGCGGGTATTCAAATATCGCTGGCGGTCAGTGACATCGGAAAGCGTTAAAAGGATTTGGGCGACATAAAGGCCGTTCTTCTCAAAAGATTTTGAATAGATTCGCATTAATCTTCCCTGCCCAATGGCGGCCGCGGCTTGTTTTTCGGGCATGCTTTTGAGTTTCCCTGTTATATTCATGCGATGTTTTCCCGAAACGATCGCGCCGGAAGTTACCAGTACCACTGAATATCCATTGTGCACTAAATAAGACATATCCCGTACGAGACCGTCAATAATTTTGAGATCAAGGCCATCATTTCCAGTTAATACCGCTGAACCGACTTTTATAAGAATTCTTTTTGCATGCGAGAGTACATCCTGACGAATATTTTTCATAACTTTATTTACGTCCGGTTTAATTTAATTTTTCGATTATTTTATTTAGTACTTCCTTCATACCTTCGCCGGTAACTGCAGAAAAAAGGTGTAATATTATCCCCTTTTTTTTAAATAGAGCAACTTCTTTTTTGGTGTTTTCTCTCACGTAAGGCAGATCAATCTTACTAAGAGCGACGATTTGCGGCTTTTCCAGCAGTTCAGGATTGTAATGCTCCAGTTCTTTATTGATTGTGGTAAAGTTAGACCATGCGTTAATGTTTGGTTCCATGGAAATGTCTATGATGTGGAGCAATAAAGATGTTCTTTCTATATGTTTTAAAAATCTGATGCCCATGCCCATGCCGTCATGCGCGCCAGAGATAAGACCGGGTATATCAGCAATAACAAAACTTTTGTTTCCTGAATATTTAACAACTCCCAGGTGCGGTGTAAGCGTGGTGAAAGGATAATCGGCAATTTTTGGTTTTGCGGCGGACACGCGGGAAATAAAGGTTGATTTCCCGGCGTTGGGAAAGCCAAGAATGCCTACATCAGCCAGCAATTTCAGTTCAAGTTTAAGAGTAAATTCTTCTCCTTCTAGGCCGTCTTGTGCAAAACGGGGTGTTTGATGTGTTGAGGTGGTAAAATGAGCATTGCCTTTGCCCCCGATGCCGCCACGTACTGCGATAAAAGTTTGATCTGATTTCGATAAATCTGCCAGTATTTCTCCGGTTTCAAAATTTTTGATGATTGTTCCCACCGGTACTGCAACTTCCAGATCTTCCGCGTTTTTACCTGTACGATGGTTGCCCGAACCATGACCGCCGTTTTTGGCTATTTGATGTTGCTTATATTTTAAATCCAGCAGTGTGTGATGGCTTTCCGTCGCGTGAAAGATAACATCGCCGCCTTTGCCGCCGTCTCCTCCATCCGGACCGCCACGTGGCACAAATTTTTCCCGCCGGAAACTTACACAACCGCGACCACCATGACCGGCCTTGACATAAATTTTTGCTTCATCAACAAATTTCATGACTTTTATCCGTTTACATCTTTTTCTTCTTTTATATTTTAGTATAAAATATTTACTTTAAATTTGATATCTAAGAATTTATACCTTTTGCTTGGAAGCTGCTGCCTAGTCTGCGTCAGTTCCCCGTAAGGGGTAGACTATTTTTATTGCGCTCCTTTTCAGTCGCACCTCCGGTCAAAGTATCAGCTTCGGCAAGTAGGAGACTCAGCGGCATTCGCCGGTCAGGCATCCGGCGTATTACTTATAAGTTGAAGAAGCCGACGACCCCGGCTTTGCCAGGGCAGGCTGTGCCAACAAAGATAGAGCTTCAATTTAGAATTGGCATCCAAAATAAAAAGGCGCTTATTGTAAGCGCCTTTAAAATCAAAAACATCCAATCATAATTTTTTATGATGTGTAAACACTCACTTTTTTTCTCGTTTTATCAAGCCTTTCATACTTTACAACGCCGTTAATCAGCGAAAAAATAGTGTAATCTTTGCCCAGTCCCACGTTATTGCCTGGGTGAATTTTTGTTCCTACCTGTCGCACAATTATAGAGCCTGCGTTAATTTTTTCTCCGCCAAATACTTTAATTCCACGTCTTTGTGAATTGCTATCTCTGCCATTGCGGGAGCTTCCCTGACCTTTTTTATGTGCCATGACTTCCTCTTACATTGAAATTTTTGTTATTTTCATACTGGTTAAGTTTTGACGATGTCCATTCTTTTTATGAAAACCTTTGCGCCGTTTCATATGGTAAACGATAAGCTTCGGACCTTTCTTTTGAGCGATAATTTGACCAACGACCTTGGCTCCGTCTACAAAAGGTTTTCCTATTTTTACTTCTTTATCGTCAGAGAGCATAAGAACTTCACTAAAAACCACTTCGTCGCCTCTGTTACCGGCAAGTTTTTCTACAGATAAAACATCACCTTCAGCTACTTTGTGCTGTTTTGCTCCTGTTTTTATTACTGCGTACATAAACTTATCCTTACTTGAATTAGAATTAAGAATGGCTTTTATAGATAAAAAGTTTCTTTTTGTCAATAAAATTTAAGCCTTGAGGGGAAATATTTTGTCACAGGATTAATTTGCAGCTAAGTTATTGAATTCATGTTATAAAAATAATGATTGATAAAAATTAATATTTAATTATGGTTTTTACCGGAACAAATTAAAACAGCAGAAAAGATTAACGAAAAAGCGGAATGGACAAAGAAAAGAACATTTATTTTTCTTATAATATATGAAATAAATAATTCCGTATGTATTTCGCATCCGTTTTTCGATGAGATAGTGACACTGCACTGTTTTGCAGGGTGGTAATGCTTAATTCAACTAAAGACGCAAGATAATTCCTGTAAATAAAATTTATACTTTAAAGATGTGGAGGTTTGCTATGAACACCGATGCCCCTGTAGTACTTATAAGCGGATGCTCAACAGGTATTGGCCGCGCACTAACGATAGAATTTGCCGCGCGTAACTGGCAGGTATTTGCCACCGCCCGGAAACTGGCAGCTATCAGTGATCTGAAAGCCCTGAACGTGGAAACTGCCTCTCTTGATGTGACGGATGAAAAATCAATTACAGCCTGCGTGGATTCAATAATGGCAAAAGCCGGCCGCATTGACGTACTGATAAATAATGCGGGGCTTTTACTGATCGGCCCTCTTATTGAACTTGAAGCCAGTGAATTGCGGCGTCAATTTGAAACCAACGTAATCGGACAGGCAGCTCTTATCCGCGCAGTTGCGCCACATATGATTATGCGGCAGTCTGGGAAAATAGTAAATATAAGCAGTATTTCGGGGGTGCTGCCTACGCCTTTTGCCGGCGCCTATTGTTCTACAAAAGCAGCGTTTACCGCTTTTTCCGAATCTCTCCGCATGGAGCTTGCGCCCTTCGGCATTAAAGTTGTCATTGTGCAGCCGGGCCGCATAAAATCGAACCTGTCCGGCAATGCGGGGGAAAATATAGAGCGTTTCAAAAGATCTCCTTACGGCCCGATAAAAAGTTTTATCGTTGCGCGGGCGAGCGCATCGCAGGAAAACGCAACCCCTGTGGAAGATTTTACGAAAAAGCTTGCTGATAAACTCGTGAAGGAAAAAACTCCAAAGCTCATCCGTCTGGGAAAAGGTTCTACAATCCTTCCATTCATTGCCAAGTTTCCCCGAATGCTCATAGATGCGTTGCTTGGCAAAAAGTTCGGGCTTGATCGGCTTCGGACTGGCCAGAATTAGGAATATTATGATAGGCTATAATTATCGCCATCATTTCCTTAACATACAGAATCATGCTACTTATAGTTTCCCAATTCTAAAGGAAGTTTTTGCCATGCTGGCGAAAATTATTGGCAATGTAAATTTCTATTTATTATGCACCCCCCTAAAGGGAATGCGCTTCCGATCAAAGCGCTATCTTGTTGGCAGCGTTGTCGACTTCCCAGAACGTTTGTACAAAACATCTCGTCGTCCCTTCCTTGCCGTCTCAATATCATGTTTGATTTAACAAGGTATTAGTTATGTAGTTCTATGTAAAGTAACAGAACAATCACAGGTGCGAGAAACAAATATCCGTTGTTATGGCTGGCTATGAAAACTTATTCCCTAAAATCATCAAAGAAATTGTTATCAATATCATAAGTAGTGCGTGGTTTTAAACCGAGTTCAAGTTGTTCGAACATATTTAGAAGTACATCACCATCAACAAGTTCGATAGGAGGGACATCATCTCTTATTGCTTCTCTTTTAGCATCTTCTGTAAACGAGCCTGTCGTAATAATGCCTTTATCTACGCGCCCCATCATAGCACCTCTGAAATTACGGATCTGCAAAAAACTAACAGATCCAGAATAACGTTTGCTTTGAAAAATAACTCTGAAAGTTACAAAAGGATTTATTTGAAGAATTCCTATTCCATCAATACTTCCGTCTCCACTTCTACCGGTTACAGTGACTTCTTGAAAACCAGATTCGCGAAGCAGTCTTTGGCAAAGTCGTTCAAAACCAGATGGAGGAATGGCAAGAATAATTTCAAGCAGGCGGGATCGATAATCGGCCTGTTCAGAGGGTGGCGCTATTTCTGTTAGATCGTCTTCTGCTTGGCAAGACTTTTTCCTTAAAATGACATTTTGCGATAAACGGCCTCTTCCTTGTGTCGTAAGTGATTGTGCCTGAACCTCCTTAATAAGATGATTGAATTCATCATTATTAAGATGTGGTGTTTTTCGTCCTTTATCAGTTAGAGACCATACACCATAACGTGAAGAATCTATAATACTGCTTTTGCAAGAAAAAATTTTGCCCAAGCAACCTGATTTTCAAAACGAGACCCGCCGCTTTTCTTGTCTTCGTTCAATATTTTATCTGGGAGATTTAGAGTTCTGGCAATGTATTTATATACCTCTTGTGGACGAGCAGAACTCCCAAGGGATTTTATTGAGTCAATTACAGGGTTAATATAATCGGAAAATTTTGTGTTTGCCAAATTAATACCTCCTTAATTAGTTCATTTACAAAGACTAATATATGTGTTGCTTTGCAACAACCCAGTTGATTTAACAGTTAACTATTTAAACCAATGCATTATTTAAATCATATAAATATTGCTGAAATTAACTAAGCAAGGTTTTTGTTTTTACTATTTTGATTTGACGGGATTCGTCGGCTTTGGATTTCAGGATATGAGAGATAATATCAGCGGGTCTGGCCGATCCTTCCTGAATGTGCGAAACAGTGAACTTGATTGTTTTGCCGTCGCTGTCCAGAACAAGATTCTGAACAAACGGCCGGATGTCTTTTGTGACGGTTTTCCCTTTGGATAATTTTTGTATATTGAAAACAGGAGCCGCCAAAAAGTTCTTAATGTTTTCTTCCATGGCCATCAAGCGGGAAGAATCAGTAGCGGCGGGCAGATATAGTTCATATTCAAAGCCCCGTGTCTTTTGAGCGATGGGTTTTTCTTCGAGGGAAAGAGTCCTGATTTCTAAAACTTCAACGCCCCCTGGCAGATTAAGATTGATTTCGCTTTTTAAGGAATCCAAGTCTGATAAATAATCTCCGGCGGCAATATCAATATATTCTTGTCTGCTTGCCATACCTACCGCGGTGGCGGTGGCAAATGATATTTTAGGATGCGGATGGTAGCCGATAGAATAAGCAAGCGCGATGCTGCTGCGGCGCAAAGCGCGCACTAGAGCTCCGGAGAGTTCCAGATGAGATAAAAATCGGGATCGCCCGAGCTTGCTGAAGGTAAAACGATATTTTGTTTCCTTGGCAGAAGCGGCATCGGGAACCGGCGGTGATGACAAAACAGTTCTCTTCTCTTCTGATGCCGCAAAAATATTTTTTGTCGTGGAAAAATCGCATACTCCGCAGTCCTGACAGCTGGAATCCCGGCAATCCTCTGTCGCCAATAGGTTAGTTGATTTCTGCTTTTCCCGCAGCAAAAATTCACGGCTCACGCCGCAGTCAATATTATCCCACGGCAATTTTTCGTTAATATCACGTTCGCGCGTGAAATCTTCCGGGTTGATTCTCGATTCAGCAATTGCCTCCTGCCAAAGGTCGAAACGCAGAATATCACTCCAGCCGTCGAAACGGCAGCCCTTGCGAAAGGCCGCCTCCAGAAGCGCTCCGAGCGTTTCATCGCCGCGCGAAAATATTCCTTCCAGTAAACTCATCCGCGCGTCATGCCATTTCACATTGATGTTACGGTTATTAACTCGCTGACGGATAAATTCCTGTTTGGTATAAGTTTCTTCCATGGAAATTTGTCTTTGCCATTGAAAGGGCGTATGGGGCTTGGGAACGAAGGTGGAAAGACTGATAGTAATCTGACCGCGGTTTTTTGCTGCCCGCAGAGTTTCATGGCCTAAATTAACAATTCCTTCCAAGTCCTCTTGCGTTTCATAAGGCAGACCCAGCATGAAATAAAGTTTAATTGATTTCCAGCCGGCGGCGAATATTTTATCCGCGGTGGAAAGCAAATCTTCGGAGGAGTTGCCCTTATTGATAATCAGACGCATTTTATCCGTTCCCGCTTCCGGCGCGAGCGTAAAACTGGTTTTACGTGTTCGTTTGATTTCTTCCATTAATGTTCCGGTGAGAGATTCCACGCGCAACGAGGGAAGCGCCAAGGCCACACGTTGGGAATGATACCGGTTCATCAGATTTTTTACCAAAGGTTCGAGACAGCTGTAATCGCCGGAACTGAGCGATAAAAGCGATATCTCTTCATGGCCCGTTGCTTTAAGCATCTTATCGGCCATTTCCATGAGTAAGGAGGTGTTTCTTTCACGGTAAGGACGCCAGAGAATTCCTGCCTGACAGAATCTGCAACCACGGGTGCAGCCGCGGGCTATTTCCAGAGTGATGCGATCATGAATTGTTTGCATCAGCGGGACAACAGGCATCAAAGGATGTGTCCATAAGTTCAGGTCAAGGATATTCCTTTTTTTTATGACCTGATTCTTTCCATGAACAGCGGGGACGTAAATTCCAGGAATTTTCGCCAGTTGGTCTATCAGATTATTTCGGTTAAGAGAGTTCTTTTTACCCGCACGAAATGTCGCAACAATTTCCCCTGCAACTTCTTCTCCCTCACCGATGACAAAAGCGTCGATAAAATCAACAAGCGGGGCCGGATTAAAGCAGCAGGGGCCGCCGGCTATTATCAGGGGATGTTCTTCTTCACGCTCCACGCGGGTAAGCGGTATGCCCCCTAAATCCAGCATGTTTAATACATTGGTGTAAGAAAGTTCATACTGCAATGAAAAACCGACAATGTCAAAACCTGTCGCCGCCATTTGTGATTCCAGAGATGTTAAAGGCATTTTCCCTTCGCGCAGTTGCTTTTCTCTGTCCGGCCAGGGAGCGAAGCATCTTTCGGCTGCCACATACGGGATTTCGTTTAAAATAGAATATAAAATCTGCAAGCCGAGATGGGACATGCCGACTTCGTATGTATCCGGGAATGCAAGAAGAAAGCGGACTTCCGCATTATCTTTGTGGATGGCGTTTACTTCCGCGCCGATGTAACGGCTTGGTTTTTCGGCGCCAAGCAAGAGCTCGTCAAAATTACTATTGTTCATGATTTGTTTTCCTGTTTGTAACAAAGCCACAAGACTATTCTTTTGAATCGGAGTTGGCGCGAGATTGATATTTGTAAGGATTCTTTTTGATATCTCTGAGCAATGACAGCGCCATCTTTTGGGGGAAATTAGCAGATGTAAGATAATCCAGGGAATTATTTTTAAATGTATTGATCAAATCATTGCGGACGGAATCTTCATTTGTCTTAGGCACGAAAGACCTTTCCAGTTTATGTTCATAGGAAAGTTTTTCGCCCATGATATTTTTAACCACAGCGTAATCTTGAGTGTCCGTGAAATAAGCGTTCTTTAAGGAAATCTTCGTTTGAAAAGAAATTTCCACTTTGACCGTATCGGCGGCTATGGGACGGGATAAATCATAAATCTTTAATTTCAACCCGTTGGCTAATTTTATTTCTTCAATTAAGTTCATATGTTTTCAATTGTTAAATCTATTTTATTTAAGAGTGTTTTCTTTAACATTTTTATACTTGACCTGCAACTCTAATCCTTCTATAAATTACTTTTATATTTAATAATCAGCAGAAAGCTGCAAAATTGACGAAAGAGAAACCTTTTTTATGAATGATGTCAACGCCATTTTACTTTTGTCCTGTGCCGATGGCAAGGGCCTTGTCGCCAAAATATCCGATTTTATTTTCCGTCACAACGGCAATATTGTACATGCCGATCAACATACTTCCAAGACAGACAAGCTTTTCTTTATGCGGATCGAATGGGAACTCAACGGTTTTGCTCTTAGCCGCGAAGAAATTCCTGCCGCTTTTTTGCCATTGGCAAAGCAATTTAACATGAAGTGGGATTTGCATTTTACCGATTATGTGCCGCGCATAGCCATTTTTGTTTCACGTCACCTGCACTGTCTGCACGACCTAATTTTGCGTCGGCATATGGGAGAGTTGGCTGCTGATATTGAAGCGGTAATTAGCAATCATACTGATGCCCGCGATCTGGTGGAACAATTCGGGATGAGATTTTTTCACTTTCCAATCACGGAAAAAAACAAGGAGCAGCAGGAAGCGCTGGAATTGAAGATGTTGCGGGAGATGGATATTGATCTGGTTGTCCTGGCGCGTTACATGCAGATTCTCGGCGGGAAATTTCTTAAAAGTTACGGTAAAAGCATAATCAATATCCATCATTCTTTTTTACCGGCGTTTGCCGGAGGAAATCCTTATCAACAGGCCTATGACCGCGGTGTGAAAATTATTGGATCGACAGGTCATTACGTGACGGAGCAACTGGACGAAGGGCCTATTATCGCGCAGGACGTGATCAAGATCAGTCACCGCGACGCGGTTGCCGATATTCAAACGAAGAGCAAGGATCTGGAAAGAATTGTGCTGGCGAGGGCTTTACGCCTGCATCTGGAAAACAGAATACTCGTTTATGGATCAAAAACCATCGTATTTGATTGATGCCGGTTTATCTTCATTAAAAAAACCAGGTTAGTAATCTATGTCGAATTCAAATTTAATCATTCTTTGCCAGCCGGGTGAAGGGAAATCCTGTGGTGCCTGTTGTGGTCTTTACAATTATGTGGACAGCTCCCGCTCTTCTCTGACGCTGCGTCTACGTTCGCGAACAAAAAGTTTCCATCAGATAGTAAAAAACCCAGGCGATGTTGAACGTTACGCGAAAGAAACATTAGCTAGCGAAGATTTCAGCAAAAGATATGAAGTAATTTACTGTTGCGAATATCTTGGCTTTCTGGACAAAGAGGAAAAGAAAGTCGGCTGTCTGCTTCATCCGATGCAGAATTCCGGTCTCGATTTGCGTGACTGTTCGTTTTACGGGCAGGAACTTTGCGCCGGTCATCTTTGTCCTAGCCATTATTTTATTCCGCAGTCCCAATCTCAAATCCTGATAAAAATAATTGACGATTGGTACCTCTATGGTCTTTGTCTGACAGACATTGATCTGATCACGACATATTTCCGGCTTTTGGCCGATAGAGTAGGCTGGGAACTCAAACCGGAAATATTCGACAATGAACATTTAAAGAATATCGCTCTGCAATATTTTAATTGGAAAACTACCTGGCCGTATCGCTGTCTGGAAACCAACCGGCTGGGAAAATATTACTTTGACGGATCGCAATATATGATTAGTTATATTGATTACGCGAAGTTTGGCCGGGAGATATCGCCGCTAAACGCAATTTTTTTGAGCCTGTCTTCCTCATTTAAAAATTCCGGGGAACTTGAAACGGGGGAGAGGCTGATTTGGTCAAATATTGAAAATTTCATTTCCACATACCGGCGCTATTATTAATTTTTTATTGACATTATACATCCTCTTTGGCTAGTGTAATAACAACTCTAAATCAAAGCGCTATTTTTGTTGGTAGAGCCTGCCTTGGCGCAGGCCGGGTTTGTAGATTTCGGGAATATATGTAAATCCGGAAATGCATCCCCGAAGGGGGCACAATAAAAACAGAGTGTTCCTTCCTGGTGAGATGCGCCAGCATGGCGTGGCTCATATGCGTCTCGTATTTTGGAATTGGCCGCCTCAATATCGTCTTTGATCGGAAGCACATCCCGCAGGGGAGCGCATAATAAATAGAACACTACATTGCCGAGAATTTTCGCCAGTATGGCGAAAAATTCCTTTGAAAATGATGCAAACCAGTTTCTAACGAGTTATTATTTAATTTAGAGGCCTTATAAATGGATAAGATATCCAAAGAAATCCTTTTCTCCCGTGGTGCTATTCAAAAGAGGGTCCGAGAACTGGCTGATCAAATATCTAAAGATTACGCAGGTCGTGAATTAATTATCATTGGCATTCTTAAGGGTGCGTTTATTTTTATGGCTGATTTAGTCCGTGATATCAGTATCCCCTGCAGAATAGATTTTACAAGATTGGCAAGTTATAGCGATGGCTCAGATAATTCGGGTAAAGTAGTAATGACAAAAGATATTGAAACTTCTATAAAAGGCAGGGATATCTTGATTGTGGAAGACATACTTGACACCGGCCTGACATTGCAATATCTTGTTAAATGGCTTAAGGAGAGAAATCCAACTTCGCTGAGGATATGTGTTTTATTGGATAAACGTAAAAGAAGAAAAGTGTCTTTTGAGGCTGATTATGTTGGTTTTACCATTGATGATGGCTTTGTGGTTGGTTATGGGCTTGATTTCAATGAAAAGTACCGCTTTTCCC
The DNA here is from genome assembly GCA_963811325.1 of uncultured delta proteobacterium. Taxonomy (GTDB): domain Bacteria; phylum Desulfobacterota; class Syntrophia; order Syntrophales; family Smithellaceae; genus Smithella. The sequence goes on along the minus strand of CAWEQT010000001.1, from coordinate 2,060,911 downwards.
CTGATATTTATGTAATTAAGCAGTGACGAAAGAGGCGAGTAAATGATCATTCAATGCAGACAATGCCGTACAAAATTTCGTTTTGATGACAATTTTATGCAAGGCAATGGTGTGTGGCTGCGTTGCAGCCGTTGCGGGCATGTTTATTTTCAGGATAATCCGCTGGCAAAAAAACAGGCGATAGATTCTTCACCAGTACCAGAACCTTCTGCCTTAGAAGAAGAAACTGTACAAGTAGTCGAAGAGAGAGAGAAATTATCCATGGAGACTCCCTCCGTCTTCTATAGGGATAAAAATGGTGCTTATTTTCCTGATAGAACTATTGAGTCAGGAAAGCGTTTAAATGAAGAGATAGATTTGGGGATAGAAAGAACGCAAGAGGAAAGTGTCACCGGAAAAAACGAGAAAACAGAGAAGACAGAAAAGACAAAGAAGATAGAAAAAACTGAAAAGAAAAAATTGTCTTCGTCGAAGGGTTCCGGGAGGGCATGGAAGATTGCAGTCTGGTCTGTTTTAGTGATTGTAGTTATTCCTTGTATTATTTATTTCTTTGTTTTTCCGGAAGTTGGTGAAGATCTTATCAATAAATATAATGAATATATGGGAAATTCAAAACCGGTGACTTCGGGCGTTTTTATTAACCAGATGGTGAAGCTCCAGGACGTGCACTACCGGAGGATAAATAATTATATTTTAGGGCAGATAGGTATTGTAGAAGGTACGGCTGTTAATCGTGCGGATTATCCTGTTTCGCGGATATTGATAAAAGGTGAGATTATCGATGCCTATTCAGTTGTTCTAAATGAACGTACCGCCTATGCGGGGAATATTCTTACCGATGAAGAACTTACAAATTTATCTGAAGAAGAAATTTCAACGAAACTCGCCCAGCCACAAGGACTTAATAATTCCAACGATAAAATTATGCCCAATGGACAGATACCTTTCATGATTATTTTTCCCAATGAGCCGGCTGGGGTAATTAAAACAACGGTCGTGACCATAGGAGTGGAGCGCCTTCTCTAAACTAATACCCATTTTCTTTTTTTGGCTTACTTTGTTGACGTCGTCGGCTTCAGGAACATATATACAATACGCCTCGTCGCCTCTGCAAAGCCGCCTCGATATCCTTTAAAATCGAATGGTATTATAATCAGCAAATATTTTAATATAAGGAAGAAAACATTGAGATACGAAGGAAATATATTCAGACCATTTAGCGAGGCCAACAGTTATCTTCTGCAGTGCACTATCGGATGTTACCACAATCAATGCACCTTCTGCGGCATGTACAAGGACAAAAAGTACCGTGTACGGCAGCTTTCGGAAATTATGGAAGACATCAGAATGGCCAAGGATCACTATTGTGATATGGAAAAGGTATTTCTGTGCGATGGTGATGCCATTGCCCTGGAAACGGATATGCTTCTGGCGATTGTTAAAAAGCTTTATCAGACTTTTCCGTCACTGCGTCATGTGGGCAGCTATGTTGGACCTCAAAGCACCTTATCGAAATCCATGGAGGAACTGCGGAAGCTCTGGGCTGCCGGTCTGACCAAAGCCTATATCGGTGTGGAGACGGGTGACAATGATCTCCTGAAAAAAATAAAAAAAGGTGTTGGTTACGAAGAAATGCTCACGGCTGGCCGGAATCTGGTGGATGCCGGCATCAATCTGTCTGCAATGGTTTTGCTGGGGCTTGCCGGGAAGGGAGAGGCTTCTAGGCGTCATGCCCTAGCTACGGCAAAAATATGCAATGAAATGAAACCGCAATATCTGGCAGCACTCACAGTTACGCCGATGCCCGGAACTGTTTTGTACCGTCAGGTGCAGCAAGGCGAATTTGAATTATTGGATCCTTTTGAAACCCTCGAAGAAATGAAACAGATATTCGAGAACATTACGGCCGATAATATGAAATTTGTCGGCACTCACGCCTCCAATTATATGTCCATCACCGGCACACTTCAGAAAGACAAGCAAAAAATGATTGCCGCGGTTGATGAAGTTCTGAAAAACAGGGATGAGAGCATGCTGCGTCCGGATTATATGCGGGGCCTGTAATACCAAGCCTGTTGCCCAAAATCCTTTACTTTGTTTTTGTTTGCAAATATCTATTACTTAATATTGATATATTTTCCGATCATTTCTCTGCCTATTGCCCCTTTGCGCAGAATAACCGGTGGATCGCATATAACATTAATGATGGTAGAGGCTTTGTCGCCTGTAGTTTGTCCCCAATCAACAATTGCGTCAATTTTATCGCCGATTTGTTGGGCAACTTCAGAAGCCAGCGAGCATTCTGGTGCGCCGGACAGATTGGCGCTCGTTGCGGTTAGCGGTTTTTTCAGTTTTTGAACTATTCCCAGCGCACCGAGGTGGCTGGAAACGCGTAACCCGATTTTGCCGGTTCCGGCGGTCAGCGAAGGAGATACTTTATCCGAGGCCGAAAAAATTATCGTCAGCGCCCCCGGCCAGAACACGGCCATCAGCTTTCGCGCTGTTTCGGGTATCTCCCGGACAAGAGGGTAAACATCATCCGTATGACCGATGATCAGGGATATGGGGTTTTTGAAATCTCTTCCTTTGACGGTAAAAATTTTCTCGATTGCTTTTGGGTTTGTCGCATCCGCGCCCAGTCCGTAAAAAGTTTCCGTCGGATAGGCGATAATGCCGCCACCTGCCAGGATTTCTGCCGCTCTGGTCAGTATTTTTTCTTCAGAGTTATCCGTACCTATTTTCAGGACTTCTAGCATTTCAGGTTTTCCTGCTTTTTTCCCACATCCCTAGCCATTTTCTTTATGTATGCGGAAAGCTTGACGCTAAGTTCTTTGTTTTCAAGAGCAAGAATGCGGGCGGCAAATAAAGCGGCGTTTTTAGCTCCTGCTTTGCCTATGGCCATCGTTGCTACAGGAATCCCGCCGGGCATCTGCACGGTGGAAAGAAGTGCGTCAAGACCGTTCAGGGCAGTTGCGTTAATGGGTATTCCGATTACCGGCAGGGTTGTTTGTGAGGCGATTACGCCCGCCAGATGGGCGGCCGCTCCCGCTCCGACTATAATTACTTTAACGCCGCGTCCAGCTGCCAAGGAAGCAAACTTCTTTGTCCGTTGCGGTGTGCGATGCGCCGAAGTCAAAATTAATTCATGATCAATACCAAACTCTTCCAGAACTTTTGTTGCTTCGGTCATTATGGGCAAATCCGAATCGCTACCCATCACCACGCTGACTAAGGCATCTTTTTGGGCGCTTTTTGCTTTCATTTAAGCTCCTTTGCATGTAGATAGTATTATTGTCTAAATTTGTTTATATCTAACCCATTGGGTCAGTATTTGCAATCTGAATTAATATTTTGCCCAAATCCAGTTGACATACGAATTTTCTCTACATATACTCCCGCCAAAAAATCCTTATACAAAATCAAGGAGAAAGGTAAATAATGAAAGCAAACTTATACGAATTTCTGGCCGGCAACGAGTATCCTGGACGCGGTATCTGCATCGGGAAAACGCCTGGCGATAACAAAACAGTGATTGCCTACTTTATTATGGGCCGCAGTATAAACAGCCGTAACCGTGTGTTTGACCCCATTGGCGGCGGTATCCGCACCATGGCTGCCGACCCTTCCAAAATGACGGATCCGCACCTGATTATTTACAATCCTGTTCTGACGCTGGGCAACACGACGATTGTGACCAACGGAGACCAGACTAATACTATTAATGATTTTATGGAACGTAACGATTTTCCCTGCTACAACTTTGAAGCGGCACTTGCGACCCGTATCTTTGAAGACGACAGTCCCAACTGGACACCTCGCATTTCCGGTATGGTGGATATGTGCACGGGAGACTATAAGCTCAGCATTTTGAAGAGCTGCGACGGCAATGAGAAGAGCGTGCAACGTTTTACCTTCGATTATTCAGAGCCCCTGGCCGGTGAGGGACACTTTATCAGCACCTATAAGTGCAACGGTACACCGATTCCCAGTTTTGCGGGCGAGCCTTTGCGCGTTTCCGTGGGCGAGGATGACCCCGACAAATACGCCGCCAGGCTGTGGAAAGCCCTCAACGAAGACAATAAGGTGAGCCTGTTTGTGCGTGTTATCGATCTAACGACCCAAGGTTACAAGGACGTCATTATTAATAAATATAAAACAGTGGAGGAGTAAGTAATGAACGAAATAGCACTTAAATACGGCTGCAATCCCAACCAGACACCGGCAAAAATCTTTATGGCGAACGGCAGTAATCTGCCAGTTGAGGTATTGAACGGCAAACCCGGCTACATCAACTTTTTGGACGCGCTCAATAGCTGGCAACTGGTAAAAGAACTGAAAGAGAATACCGGCATGGTTGCCGCGGCCTCCTTTAAACATGTCTCCCCAGCCGGCGCAGCCCTGGGATTCCCCCTGGACAGAGTTCTGCGAAAGATGTATCACATCGATCCAAAAATGAAGCTTTCTCCGCTTGCCTGTGCCTATGCGCGCGCGCGCGGCGCCGATCGCATGAGCAGCTTCGGAGACTGGATTGCGTTGAGTGATATGTGCGACGTGCCCACGGCGAAGATCATTAAATCTGAAGTTACGGATGGCATCATTGCCCCAGGCTATGAGCTGGAAGCGTTGGAAATTTTAAAATCCAAGAAAGGTGGCAACTATAATGTAGTTTCCATCGACCCCAACTATGTGCCCGTTTCCCTGGAATACAAGCAGGTGTATGGCATTACCTTCGAGCAGGGACGCAACGACCTGAAGATTGACAGCCGCATGCTGGAAAATATGGTGACCGAAAACAAAACACTGACCGATGCGCAGAAGCGCGACCTGCTGGTGAGCCTGATTACATTGAAGTATACACAGTCCAACAGCGTGTGCTACGTGCAGGACGGCCAGGTCATTGGCGTGGGCGCAGGTCAGCAGAGCCGTATCCACTGCACACGACTGGCCGGTCAGAAAGCCGATAACTGGCAACTGCGCCACATGCCCAAGGTTTTGAACCTGCCTTTCCGCGAAGATGTTGTCAAGCCTAACCGTGACAACGCCACCGATGTTTACTTAGGCGATACGCCGGAAGACGTCATCGGCGACGACTTATGGGCCAAAACCTTTACCCGTCAGCCGAAACCTTTGACTAAGTCGGAAAAGAAAAAATGGCTGAGCAAAGTTACAGGAGTTTCTCTTGGCAGCGACGCGTTCTTCCCCTTTGGTGACAACATTGAGCGCGCGCACCGTAGTGGAGTGACTGCCATTGTCGAGGCAGGTGGTTCCATTCGCGATCAGCAGGTGATTGACACCTGCAACAAATACGGCATTGCCATGGCATTTTGCGGACTGAGACTGTTCCACCATTAATTCCAGTCCAATTCAAACGCTACTTTTGTTGGCACAGCCTGCCCCGGCGACTCTTGCTTGCCGCCGCGGTATCATCATTGAACTGGATATGGAATTATAACGTAAGATATTTCCCGCAAAGCAGAGGGTATTATACCTGTGATTAGACAGAACGCTTTCAATGGCGCTCAAACGAATATCATTTGGGCAACATGTTATTATAAGTTTTCTTTGCATTGGATAAATTCCCCTTGGTATACGAACTTGGCATTTAGCCCTTCCCCTATGCACATGTTTATCCGCAGATACATCAAGCCCCCTCAAGGCAACCGTCTTAAGGGGGCTTTTTAAATTCGTATTATTCCCCTGCGTTATCGTATTCCGCTGACGCCAGTTTAATGCATACAGCCAGCACTTCTATGGCTTTTTCCAGTTCGGAAACCGGTGGCCGGGTTGGTGAAATCCGGATATTGGCATCCTTGGGGTCCTTGCCGAAAGGGAACGTTGCGCCGGCTGGTGTGATAGCCACGCCTGCTTCCTTGCATAGCGCCACTGCCCGCTTGGCAACCGGCTTTGTCGTATCCAGGCTTATGAAATAACCACCTTCAGGGGTGCTCCAGGTTGCCAGTTCCGTAGCATCAAGTTCTTTCGATAGCGCTTTTTGGGCAATGTCAAATTTGGGTTTCAGGAGTTTGGCGTGTTCTTTCATTAAACCTGCAACTCCGCCGGGAAATGCATTTAAGAATTTCACATGACGTAACTGTTCCACCTTATTGGGACCGATGAACATAGTTCCGAAAAGCTTTGAAATATAAGCTAGATTTGCTGCGCTTGTCGCCATGAATCCCAGTCCGGCGCCTGCAAAGGTTATTTTTGACGTTGAGCTGAAGAGGTAAACTCTGTTCGGATTGCCCGCTCCCTCGCAACTACTCAGCAGATTCTTAGGCACTTTAGGGTTGTCAACCAGATGGTGGACAGCATAGGCATCATCGGCAAAAATGGTGAAATCCGGTGCTGCAGTTTTCATGTTGGCCAGGCGTGTCACTGTTTCATCGGAAACTGTATCTCCGGTGGGATTGGAATAAGTGGGCACAAAAAGAATTCCCTTCACGGCCGGGTCTGTCGAAGCAACTTTTTCGATTGTATTCATATCAGGTCCGTCTTTTGTCATTTTGACCTGGATCATCTCGAATCCCAGTTCAGACAGAAGCAGGAAATGCCGGTCGTAGCCGGGCACGGTGATGATCATCTTGGCTTTGTCTATTTTACTCCATGGCGCGGGACTTCCAACAAGGCCTCGCAGCAGCGCCCACATCAGAACTTTAGAAAGAATAAGCAGGCTGGCATTATTGCCGACCATTGTTTCCTCCGGTTTTGCACCCAGAATGGCGGAACACAATTCACGCGCCTCCGGCAGGCCCAAAACACCTCCGGGGTAATTTCGGATATCAAAGCCGCTTTTAGTCATAATATCCTTTTCCGTTACAATGCCGAAAAGTGCATTTGACAGATTGAAATTATCATCCCCGGGCTGACCGCGTTCAATGTTTAATTTCAAACAAAGGCCTTTAAGGGCTTCATAACGTAACTGTAAGTCCTTCAAACTTTCCATACTATTCAAACCTCCCACAAAGTCATATCTTTTCAATTAATATTCTCCTGTACATGATTATTAAATTTTGTCAATTAGGCAACTATATGTTTTTACGGTGAACCAAAAAATGGTTGTGGGTGTAATATGGCAATGGAGACGTCTTTAAGATTTTAGTTGGTAGCCGGACGACACGCTGATAGTATGAGAAAATGTTTATAAACTATTGAAGCAGCAACTTGAAAAATTAAGGGCATTCCCCTCTGCGCAGAATATCTGAATCCTATTCCACGTTAATCAATGTGGAATCAGAGGATCTCTTTAACTCTGCCCACAATTCCACCTTCTAGACGCACCTTGATGCCGTGTGGGTGGGTGGCTGACTTCGTGAGAGTATCTTGATGCCTTCGGTGAGTGTGTCTGTGCGTTGGTCCTGTTTCTGCATCACCTTGACGTGTGCACCCACTTTGATATAAGCGCGGATATTTCCAAACATGGAGTCTATCCTCAAAAAAATATTTGAATTAACTATCACGCTTCATTAAATAATCCAACCCATCCTTTATATCTTAATAACCTAATATCACACGAGGGCACAAGCAGAAGGTGGGCATCATAAAATTGCTGCCAGAATCATTCTGTCAATCTTCGACAAAGGCAACTTCTTTAAATCGGTGAGCGATACCAATCGCCAATCCTGGCACCCAATCGACTTAGGGGCGCCTTTCAGCAAACGGCATTCGTATGCCTGAAGGGTTATGCGGAAGTGAGTATAGGTATGATTGACCGAGGCCAGATGTTTTGCCGGCCAGATGGAAAGGCCTAGTTCTTCTTTCACGCTATGTTTCAACCATTTTTTCATACCCCCAACATTTTCAATAAAGCCGCCGGGCAATTTCCACAAAGAGGCCAGCAAGCCTGATGTCGGCCGCTGAACAACCAGCAACTTGCCCTGTGAATTACAGATGACGGCAGCTGCCGCGAACCTGTGAGGGATTGCGTGAGCCTTCCTGGTCATCGGCAGAACGCTTTGTAAATCATGAAGCCGCGCCTGGCAATGGCAGGTTACAGGACAACGGGAACAGTCGGGATTTTTGACTTTACAGATCGTCGCCCCCAGATCCATCAGTGCCTGGTTGAAATCGCCGGGATGTTTGACAGGAATCAGCGAAACGGCGAGCTTATGCAATTGCTTTTGCTCCCATGTGTCGTCCACGGGTTTGCGAATGGCAAAAAGACGGCATAAAATCCGGCGGACATTGCCGTCAACGGCGGGAAGAGCCTGCCCATAGGCAATGCTTAAGATTGCACCGGCTGTGTATTGACCGATGCCGGGTAAAGTTTTAATCCCCTCTAAATTATCGGGGATCTGACCACCAAACTTCTCAACAATCATCTGGGCGGCAGCATGAATATTTCTGGCCCGCGAATAGTAACCCAAGTTTTCCCAGGCCTTGAGCACATCCTGCAAGGGGGCACCAGCCAGTGAGGCAATGGTGGGAAAAGTTTTCAGAAAACGATGATAGTAAGGAATCACCGTATCAACTTGGGTTTGCTGGAGCATGATCTCTGAAATCCAGATACGGTAAGGATCGCTTGTTTCTCGCCAGGGAAGGGATCGTTGATTGCTCCTGTACCAGGCCAACAGTTGGCGGCCCAGAAGACTTTTGATTTTATCAGCGTCCTTCATCATAGCGGTCTGTATACCCCATACCCAAAGACATCGCAACGAGTTAAGCGTTGATGAGACGACCTATTGCTTTGTAAATTATTATCTGTCTCGTTGACTCAGCAGATGTTTTTTTATACTCAAAAGGAACAGATTAATCAGCGTATTTTCATGTCTGCCTTGCGGTTCTGTTTTTTGCGCGTCTTGCCTCTGAAACGTTTTTGAATAGTCCCGAATATGGGGGGCAAAACCCTCATATCCACCCTTTTTTCTTGACTTATTAAGCCGTAATCTTTACATGAATAATTAAATTCATGCTCTTTACGAAGAAAAAGGAGACTAAAATGAAAAACGATTTAAAAGTAGTTATTCAAACAGATAAGGGAACAATCAATTTGCGTCTTTTTGCCGAACAGACGCCCATTACAGTGGGAAATTTTGTCAACCTGGCGCGGCGTGGTTATTACAATGGGTTGAAATTTCATCGAGTTATTCCCGATTTTATGATTCAGGGCGGTTGTCCCGCGGGCGATGGCCGCGGCGGACCCGGATATAAATTTCAGGATGAATTTGTCAGAGCGTTGCGGCACAGCAAGCCCGGAATTCTTTCCATGGCTAATTCCGGACCGCAAACCAACGGCAGTCAATTTTTTATTACCCACGTATCGACTCCGTGGCTGGACGGCAAACATACGGTGTTCGGCGAAGTGGTGAGCGAAGTTGACCAGAAAGTTGTCAATCAAATTGCTCAGGGTGATAAAATCAAGTCTATTGTGATTGAAGGGGATATTGCGGAATTGATGGAAAGCATCAAGCCGGTCATCGATAGATGGAACGCTGCATTGGACTCTAATTTTCCCAAGCTTCCCCAAGCTCCAAAGGATTAAAGGTAATCAAAAGTGGTTTAATGCCGGAGGTAAATATTGTGAGAAAAATAGAAACAACTCCTGAAAAAATGGTTGAAAAAGACGGAACGATAAACTTCGGGACATTTCGCACGCCTTTTATCAACGTGAATATTCTCGACGCGCCGCTGTATTCCTCTTCATCCAAAGTTCCCGCTTTCTGGAAGAAATTCCGCCTCAAGGAATGGCAGCATTTTGGCATTATCACCCCTACCCATTATTTCGGAATGGTTATTTTTGATGCTAAATTTATGGGCGTTTCCTTTTTCTATGCCTATGACAGGGTGGAGAATAAACGTTTTGAACACAGCATGCAGTCGCTGGGCGGCGCGTCGCGTGTCGCCGGACAGGTCTATGATGATACCTGCGAATTCACGAAAAAAGGTTACCGGTTGCGTTTTGAGAACCGGCTCAACTATGGTTTTCATAAAATCATTATTGATATTGATGGCAGGAAAGACCTGCCCGCCGTCAAAGGTGAAATTAAGATTTTCGAAGATCTAAAAACTATCGAACCGCTTGTTCAGGTTTCGCCCGTCACGCAATTCAGACCTTTTTATACACACAAGGTAGCCACGTCCGCGGAGGGAACAATTAAACTGGGAGATAAAGAAATTGTAATTGATCGGAAGCAGGATATCGCGTTGCTTGATGAACAAAAGACATATTACCCTTATTCCAGTTTCTGGAAATGGGCGACATCAGCCGGCTATAGTGAATACGGGAAGCTTTTAGCCTTTAATCTTTGCCAGAACATGATAACTGATGATGAAGATTTCAATGAAAACTGCATGTGGGTTGACGGAAAAATCTATTGTCTTAAAGCGGCGCGCTTTAAATTTGAAAAAAACGATATAATGCGTTCCTGGGAAGTGAAAACAACAGACGGATATCTGGATTTGTTATTTACGCCTTATGGTGAAAGAGCAGAAAAGATTAATGCCGGACTCATCTGTTCAGACTTTCACCAACCGTTCGGCATATACAAAGGCAGATTCAAAGATGTTAATAACAGGATATATCCGCTTATGAATTTCTTCGGTCTAGCGGAACATCACGTTACACGGTACTGATTAAATATTCAGGCCATTACACTGCCCGATTATCAAGAGTAGTCCGTCCTTATATATTTGGGCAGGAGCAACAGCCCTATTAAGATCAGCTTGTCTTCTGGGTTAAGAATCGAGTGACTTTCAAAATTACAGCCCGTGGTGCGAACTTGGTTGAGAGCAAGGTGATTTTATTATCTATGCCGGGAACGACAAGCTATTTACCCTTCATCAAACCTTTATAGCCATGTTCGGCTACGATTTTGGCATCGATCATCCGAACCTGATTAAACCGGATATTTCCCGCACCAGCCCTGGCTTGCCAATTGGTCTTTGTTGAGCCGGGACAAAGACATGTTATGCTTACGCCTATTTTTTTCAGTTCTTCTCTCAGCGCCTCGGAAAAAATAACACATAAGCCTTCCTTGCATTATACTAAGCAAAGTTAGGACTGGGTGCAAACGAGGCAATGGAGCCCACGTTCATGATCTTGCCGGACTTGCGTTCAAGCATGCCGGGTAAGAACAACCATGTTAATTTTGTCAGGCTTAGCATATTTACCTGTATAAGATGCATGTTCATATCCATATCAGACTTTGCAAAATCACTGCAAATCCCCAGCCCCGCATTGTTAATCAATCCATCGACAGGGACATTGGCCGCATTCAGTTCGTCAAAAATCTCCCGCGCCCGAATGCCGAAGCGTTTTTCTACTTCCGTGGCGTGCTGATCCATTTTCTGTTTGTTGCGCACTACCAGCACACAATCATAGCCATCTTTAGCAAATAATTGTACCAGTTCATAGCCGATGTCTTCAGAAGCGCCGATTATAAGGGCTGTTTTTGCCATGGATTTTTTCTCCTTTATGATGTGATTATTATTAAAAGAGATGTATGTATTCCTCTTATAACATGCCTATTGTGCTCCCGGTCCAGGTAACCATGTAATCCAGTTTGGCGGCCATATTTCCCAGGCGGGGATCATTAATCGTCCAGACTCCGCTTAAACCCTCTTCTTGGGCAACCAGCGCAAAATGACACATGGCGATACCGATATCTACAAGCTGCAGATCGGATTTTGCGGTAAATTGCTGCAGCTGTTTTAATGCCGGTGTGCGTTTTATATAAAAATGGTAAATGTCCGCGTTTGGTTCTTTTATAACCCGCCAGGGCTGAAGATTATTGGCTGAAGGCGCCAAACGGAGCATTTCGAGGGGTGTGGCATAACTTCTGGCTTCCTCGGTCAAGAGAGGCCTGTTACCCTGGAAGAATAACGTGCTCCAGGGTTTACGCTTAGCCGCCCCGGAAAAAGTGCGAATCGTGGAGTCCATCGGGGGAAGTTTCTGTACAGCGTAACCGACGGGTGTGACGGCTGGTAGGATTTCATTATCTAGTAACGCAATCTTGCGCGAAAACCGGCTTGAATTGAATGTCCCTCCCAGCCAGCATGTGCCGAGCCCCAGATCGGTGGCCATCAGAATATTTTTTTCCATTAGATAGCCGAAGTCCTCCAAACTGTGCTGAGCGTTTTCAACCGCGCCAATGATGAAACCCATGGGGTTTTTTATCATCCCATAGGTGATGAGCCACCGCAAGGCTTCCTGGTCTTTCGTGGCGTTGGTTATAAAGGCAAAGCGCGATTTTGTTCCAAGCGGCCCGTTTGTATTGTTTGAAAGGAAATGTGTCAATGCCTTTTTTTCTCTTCTTCAATCGGAGCATCTGAGTAGCTATGGATTGATTTACGCTGCTGGATGATTTCAGTGACTGGTTTATTGAATAGCATTGCTCCCCCATAAAGTGGCGATCAGGAAGAATAATCTTTTCTTATCTTTTTCATGTGAGCAATGCGTTTCTGGATAAGGGTGTCAGTGCCGATGTCGGCGCGATAGGAAACAGGGCCTTTGATGGCTTTAACTCCCTCTTCGGCGATTTTGCGGGCATCGGCTAATGTGTTCGCAATTCCGACGATGCCGATGGCGCGCGAAGAGCTTAAATACAAACCATCTTCTTTCTGATCCACTGATGAATAGTAAAGTCTGGCTCCTCCCACATCGCCCACTTCAACCTTTGCTTTTGAAGAAGCGGCGTCGGGATGATCGGCGGGCAGACCGTAACCTTTCGGCACAACGTATTTGCAAACTGTCGCTTTATGTTCGAATTCAATCTTTAATTTATCCAAGGTTCCGGCAATGATGTGGCGGCAGATTTCCACAAAGTCTGTTTTTAAAAGTGGCAGAATGTTCATTGCTTCCGGATCGCCAAACCGCGCGTTGTATTCCAGAAGTTTAACCCCGTCTTTGGTGGCAATGAATCCGCCGTACATCACTCCTTTATAGAGGCTGCCGGTTTCCATAAACAGCGCCGCCGCGACCTGGCGGGTGATCTCCAGCCCGTCCCGTAAATCCTGCGGCCTTAAGAAAGGCATGGAATGATCGGCCATCGAATATGATCCCATACCTCCCGTGTTTGGTCCCTTATCCTGGTCAAATCTTCTTTTATGATCCTGCGCCAGCGGCGTGCCCACTATTGTTTTACCGTCGCACAGACATTGCAATGAGAATTCTTCACCGTCAAATTTTTCTTCTACAATCAATGAAGAACCATCCATCAGTATTTGTTTGCATAGATTCAGTGCTTCCTGTCTTGTGGCAAAGTGATCGCCCTGCACCAGCACGCCTTTCCCACCAGTCAAACCATCGGGCTTGAGAACAATGCCTTCCAGTTCATTCAGAAAAGCTTCAACTCCATCGATCTCTTTAAATACTTTGAAGCGTGGATTGCCGGGAATGTTATATTTGCTGACCAGATTTCTGGTAAACGATTTGGAAGTCTCCAGTCTGGCCAGACTTTTCGTGGGCCCTACTGACGGAATATCAATTTTAGACAAAGCGTCCACAACACCGTTATTGAGAGGATCTTCCGGGCCGATGATGGCAAATTCTATTTTATTTTCAGCGGCAAACCTTGTGATTGCCTCAATATCGGCATAACTGCCCAGCATGGTTTTTGCTGAAAGATAAGCTATGCCCGGATTTTTAGTCTTCATAAAAGAGAATAACCGTGGGTTTTGTTCCGAGCGCGCAATCGCTTCGGCCAACGCGTGTTCGCGGGCGCCGTTTCCTATAAGCAATATGTTGGACATGGCCAGAATCTCCTGTTTGAATTTTTCAATGATTGTTCGACTATATAAAAAGAATAATTATTGAAGTCAATGAAATAATCTATAGAAGGTCTGTCAAAAAACTCTCATCTGCTGTGTTGCGCTGCAAACCGCACTGCGGGGCGTTTATTTATATATGCCTCTCGATACGGTTCTTGCGCCTTGCAACTGAACATTTTGTAAAACCCTTCGGTTTTTACCTGCAAAGAATATTATTATTCATTATTGCGCCTCCCTTACGGGAATGCGCGCTAGATGAACAGTCCAATATTATGATGTTTTTCGATAACCTCATTGTATCTTTTTTATTTATAATCTGTTAAATTATACTTTAGATCAATAATAGGTACGAGGTAGCAAATAATTGGGTTGGAATTCTGATATCGTTGTTCTGTTTATTCTTTTTATGTTTTCCGGATTTTTTTCGTCGGCGGAGGCGGCGCTTTTGTCGCTGAGAGATTTACATTTGCATAAGATGAAACAGGATAATTATCCTTTCTTCGACTATGTCGTTAAATTGCTGGAAAACCAGCGGAGGCTGTTGATTACAATAGTAACCAGCAACGAGGCTGTAAATATAAGCATTTCCATTCTGGCGACTTCCTTTTTTATCGGGCTTCTGGGAGTCAGCGGGCAATGGGTGTCCATTGTTTTTACGGCCATTGTTCTGCTGATTGCCGGTGAAGCCATTCCCAAGACCTTCGGTGTTACCTACCCGATGCAGATTTCCACGATGGTTGCCCCTCTGCTTACGGCAATTTCCCGTCTGGAGTATCCGGTGGTCGCCTCTCTGGAAAAAGTTTCCGGGCTTTTCTTAAAGCTTTTTGGTCATGATAAAATCATAGGTTCGGAAGTTCTGATGGAGGATGAATTCAGAACGCTCATCGATGCCGGCAGCCTTGAGGGCGTAGTGGATGAATCGCAAAAAGAATTAATTGAAAAAATATTTGAACTGGGAGACAGGCCGGTGACGGATATTATGATTCCGCGCGTGGATATGTTTTGTCTTCCTCTGGATATGCCGGTTGAGAATATGCTTCAATCCATTTCCGGGGCGAGGCAGGAGCGTGTGCCCGTTTACAGGGAGGATAGAGACGACATTATCGGTATTCTCTTTGCCCGTGATTTGCTCAACAATGTATGGCGGGGCAGAAGGCAGGACAACATTCAAAATCTTCTGGTTAAGCCTTATTTTGTACCTGAACAAAAAACGATCAATGGACTTCTTCATGATTTTCAGAAACACTCCTTACAAATTGCCATTGTGGTTGACGAATACGGCGGCGTCTCCGGGATGATTACGCTGGAGCATATTCTGGAACATCTGTTTGAAGAGCCTGAAGCCGATGATGTATCGGGTTGTGAAGGCTGTGAGAGAATTGATCAGCAGACGATTATCGTTTCCGGCAATATGTCAGTCGAGCAGTGCAATAAACTTCTCGATGCTGATTTGCCCCAAGAAGAGTTCGATACTGTAGGCGGCTTGGTCCTGCATCTGTTCGGGAAACTTCCGGTAATAGGGGAAGAAGTGCGTTTTGCGGGATATGTCTTTTGCGTGAATGATGTCGGTAAAACAAGAATACTGAAAGTGAAAATAACCCAAGAAGAACCAGAGGAACCGGAAGAGCTATGAGCTTTTATTTAAATATAGCGGCCATATTATTTTGTCTTGTGCTGGAAGTGCTGTATTCCGGCGGTGAAGTGGCGCTGTTCGCTTCCGATATCAACAAGCTCAAACATCGCGCGCGTAAGGGGTCATCCGACGCAGGGAAAGCGGTTAAACTTAAAGAAAGGCCAGAATGGTTTATTTCTACCGCGCTAATAGGGACTAATCTGGCGGTTATCATCGCTTCAACGCTGGCGACAGCTCTTCTGATATCTTTTTACGGACGGGCGCGGGGCGAGCAAATAGCCTTTATGATTATGCTGCCGACGCTGTTTGTGATGATTATTGTCCGCAGTATATTTATGCATTACGCGGAAGTAATGGCGATCAAACTTGCCTACTTTATCCGTGCTTCATCAGTAATTTTCTACCCGTTTGCTTTTGTGATCGCGGCTGTATCCAGGGGGACAGTTCATTTATCCTCTGATCGTAAAATAGGACAAACCTCCCACATTACCAAAACAGGATTGAAATATATTTTAGGTGAAAAGACAAAGGGCGGCGATATCCTGACCACGGAAAAGGAAATGGTCAGCCGCGTTTTCGATTTTTCCGAATTAACGGCGGATAAAATCATGGTGCCCATTTCCGCGTTGACGTCCTTGCCCGCCTCCATGAGGATTTCCGAAGCGGCAGGCGTTGTGGCTGATAAAAAATATATGCGTATTCCTGTGTATGCTGAAACGGTTTATAATATTGTCGGAATTCTTAACTACTTCGATCTTCTCGATATGCTGCTTACTAACAGGCAGGCCGAAGAAGGCGTAGGCTCCGCAACCGTCGCTTCCTGTATGCGCACGGATGTCTTTTATGTGCCGCAAACAAAAAAAGCCAGTGAATTGCTCGTGGCGATGCAGAAAAAACAGGAGCAGATGGCGGTGGTGGTGGATGAATATGGCGGTGCGATCGGAGTCGTAACCATAGAGGATATTGGAGAGGAAATTGTCGGAAGTATTGATGAATACGTGGCGGGAGAGAAACTTTATAAGAAAATCGCTCCCGGCCGTTATCTGATATCGGGACGACTGGAAATGGACACTTTGCAGCAACTGCTCAATACGCAATTTCCTGAAGGAAACTATGAAACAGTTGGCGGCTTCCTGATGCAGCAAATGGGAAGAATTCCCCAGCGCAAGGAGAGATTTGTGTATGGCGGAATTACATTTATCATTGATAATGCCGACCAGAAATCTATTAAAGATGTTGTGGTGATTTTTCCGGCGCAATTAAGCGGCGAATAGGAGGGACTGCTGAAAAATACCCATCTGCTGTGTTGCGCTGCAAACCGCACTGTTCAATGTATATTTATATACGCCTCACGATACGGTTCTTGCGCCTTGCATCTGAGCATTTTTGAATAGCCCCAATACATGGAGGTTTGTCAACAAATGTATTGTTTGGTCAACACGCATGGGTATCAATGTAGCAGTAATTTAATATGAGATGACATATGAAAACAATGCTCGTTTATATAAGCATAGCTTTGACGTCAGTAGGTTTTGGTATAATTGCTATAATGTTGGTCATACGAGATAAACGTAACTATAGCCGCCTTACTGGTCCATATGCACCAGTACCAGCTGCTAAGGTGATAATGTCTAGAATAGGTGTAATTTTAGTGTGTTTAGGAATTCTTATTCTCATTATTATACAAAGATAATCGGGGCGGTTATTAATGCACAGTAATTCGCGATGACATTATTTCTGTCTAAATATTTTTTTCAGGAAAGGGTTTTTGTAAGGTGAAAGAAAATAAATTTTGCGCGGTGATTCTGGCTGCGGGCAAAGGCACCCGCATGAAATCGGATTTGGCTAAAGTTCTTCATGTTTTAAATGGCAAGCCTCTTTTGTATTATTGTTTGGCAGCGGCAAGGAGTGCTGGTGCGGAAAAGATAGTTGCGGTTATCGGCCGTCAGGCAGATAAGGTAAAGGAAATGTTTGCAGGCAGCGGTTGTATTTTTGTCGAGCAGAAACCGCAACTGGGTACAGGACACGCAGTTTTACAGGTGAAGAATGTACTGGCCGGTTATCAGGGCTTAACCGTGATTCTTTGCGGGGATGTGCCGCTTTTAAAACCAGCGACAATTAAATCTCTGGTGGATAATCATTTGGCCGAAAAAGCGATGGTTTCCGTGCTGACAACCATTCCTCCTCCGCCTCATGCCTACGGCCGCATCGTTAAGGATGACAAGGGAAATGTTATAAAAATAGTTGAGCATAAAGATGCCACGGAAACCGAGAAAAAAATCGGAGAAATAAACACAGGCATTTACTGCGTGGATACAAAATTTTTATTTTTTGCTTTGGATAAAGTTACCAATAATAATCAACAGCGCGAATACTATCTAACCGACATTGTTGAGATAGCCTGCCTTGAAGGTCAGAAAGTTAAATCATTTATAGCTTCTGATTACGTTGAAGTTATGGGAATTAACACGGTGGAAGAACTCTCCCGCGCTGAAAGGTATCTCCTTGCATGATGGATTTAATTAAAACAGTCGCAAAAAATGGAGCCTTTCTTGCGCCGCTGGCGGGAATTTCCAATCTGCCGTTCCGATTGGTTGCGCGTTCTCAGGGTTGTTCTTTGGCTTACACGGAAATGATCAGCGCCAACGGACTTATAAGGGAAACGGCAAAAACTTACGAATATTTAAGAACCTGCGCGGATGATCGTCCACTGGGCGCGCAGATCTTTGGATCTGATCCCCAAATTATGGTTCAGGCTGCCTGCATTGTAGCGGAGGGCGGTGTTGATTTAATTGATATCAATATGGGTTGTCCGGTAAAAAAGGTGATTAAGACTGGCGCCGGCGCCGTTTTAATGAAGGACCCCGATCGTGTCGCCCGCATTGTTGAAGCGGTAAAAAAAGCGGTGAAAATTCCCGTGACGGTGAAGATTCGTTCCGGTTGGGATCGTTCTTCCATTAATGCCTTGAAAATAGCGAAGATTGCAGAAGATTGCGGCGCAGATGCGATTACCGTTCACGCCCGAACAGCCGATCAGGGTTATAGCGGTCATGCCGACTGGAAAATTATCGCGGAAGTGAAAAAAGCAGTTAATATTCCGGTAATTGGCAATGGTGATGTACGGCAACCTCAAGATGCGATAAAAATGCTGTGGGAAACTTTCTGTGACGCCGTGATGGTCGGAAGGGGTGCTTTAGGCAATCCTTGGATATTTAAAGGAATTGTTCAGGTTCTTCGCGGTCAAGCGCTGAATTATCTGCCAGGATTAAACCAAAGGCTTGGAATGATTGAAAATCATTGGAAAATGGATTCCGAATTTATGGGTATAAAATCAGCCGGTAAAAGTTTTCGTAAACATATTCTCTGGTATACCAAGGGGTTAGATAACTCTCATCACTTTAGAGAGATGGCCGGGAAGTTAAAAGATGAAGAAAGTATTCTCCATGAATTAAATGAATATATCCGGTCGCTGGATGAGGCTAAAGGTTAAAATAATACCTTGACATTACTGCCATAAATTGGCATAAAATAAGGAAAAAGAAACTATGGAAAATCTCACTTTGTTTAATGAAGGAAGGATAAAGTCTACTGTGGAATTGGAAAAATTTGCGAAACTTGAAGAAAAGATTAAAGTTATTGTTGCTGAAAAGGTTTCTTTAAAAAAACAAATTCAGACATTGGAGGATACATTAAAAAGTAAAGAGGCGGAATTAGAAAGGGTAAATGGTAAATTAAAGGCGTTAGATGAGGAAAGGAACAGCGTGCGCGCAAGGGTAGATTCACTGCTTGATTTAATTGCGGATGTAGATTTGGCAAAATAAGCTTCCAGGGCGTGTGTTTTGAAGAATAGTTATAACATAAGGATATTAGGCCAGGAAATTTCTGTTTTAAGCGATTCAGAAGATGAACAAGTGGCCGAAGTTGTTCAGTTTTTAAATAAGAAGATGGAAGAGATTTTACGCTCGGGCAACGGTCTTAAAAATTTAAACGTTGCCATACTGGCAGCTTTAAACATTTCAGAGGAATTTTTAAAATTAAAGGGAATTAACAGGGAACTCTGCGATCAACTGGAAAGCAGATCCGAAAAACTAATTCAACTGATTGAGGAAGCAAGTTAGCAACTTTTTTTTATGCCCCTGCGATGTGCGTGATTAACATTTGTTTTTGAGCCAACATTTTTGAACTTGGGACCTTTCCTTGATTGCGGTGTGTATGTCCGCTTTTCCAACGCTGGTCGGGAAGCAGAAAGCCTGAAACAACCAATACCGGTGCCCACTTTGTAAAAAGGTTCAAAAAGGTGATTAACACGGCATATGCGGGGGTTTTTGTGTTCCCTGTCGCGCAAAAAGCTTTTCCGCCTTTTGGTAAAAATCAATCAACAGAATAGATTCCCGCGGCGAAGTATCTTGAAAAATGGATACTTGCGCCTGGGGGTTTAAATATAGCTCTGCTGGAGACATATCTTGCTGTAAAAACGGATAGGATTCTCAAGTCGGAAAATAGATTCTCAAGAGGAGCACGAAGGAGGTAATATTTATGTTTTATGCCAGTTTATCAGTGCTGGTTATTGTTGTGGCAGTCGTATCAGGTATTATTATAGGCTTTATTTTAAAACAGGTTCTTGCCGCCAGAGAGATAAAGTCATCGAGAAATTTAATGGCGCGAATTGCCGAGGAAGCTAAAAAAGAAGCGGAAACAATTAAAAAAGAGGCCATCCTTCAGGCCAAGGAAAACCTTCTGAAAATGAAGGCTGATTTTGACAGCGAAGCAAAAGAGAGAAGAAATGATTTTGATGCCAGAGATAAACGTATCCGTTCTAAAGAAGAAAATCTGGATAAAAGAATTGATACCTTGGCTCAAAAGGAATCATCTATTGATGCGCGTGAAAAATCAATAACCGGCAAGGAAGCATCTATCGAAGAAAAACGCCGCAAGTTAGACGCTCTTTTGCATGAACAACAGGAAAAATTAGAAAAGATAGCGGGAATTTCTCCTGAAGAAGCAAAAAGAATATTGATTCAGTCTATGGAGGCCGATGCCAGACAAGATGCTGCGGCGCTTGTCCGCAAGATTGAAGACGAAGCTAAATTAAGCGCCGACAGAAAATCACAGGAAATCGTTGCTTACGCGATTCAAAGATATGCCGGAGATGTTGTCGCTGAAAAAACCGTTTCGGCGGTCAATCTGCCCAGCGAAGAAATGAAGGGGCGCATAATTGGCCGTGAAGGCAGAAACATTCGGGCGATTGAAGCGGCAACAGGGATAGATTTGATTATTGATGATACTCCGGAAGCAGTTGTATTATCCAGTTTTGATCCGATAAGAAGGGAGGTAGCCAGGATATCATTGGAAAGATTGATTCAGGATGGACGAATTCATCCCGGACGCATAGAAGAAATAGTTAAAAAGGTAAAAACTGAAGTCGAACAAATCATCAGGGAAACAGGAGAAAAGGCGTCTTTTGATGTTGGCGTTCATGATATCCATCCGGAGATAATCAATTTGCTGGGTTCCCTTAAATACCGCACCAGCTACTCGCAAAATGTTTTGCAGCATTCTATGGATGTTGCTTATCTTACCGGGATAATGGCTGCGGAACTTAAAGTGAATATTAAAGAGGCCAAACGCGCAGGATTATTGCATGATGTCGGCAAGGCGGTAGATCATAAAATAGAAGGAACACACGCGGCTATCGGAGCCGATTATGCCAAACGTTTTGGAGAAAATCCCCGCATTGTTCAGGCGATTGCAACCCATCATGATGATGGGCGCAATAACACTCTGTTGGGAGTTTTGGTTCAGGCGGCAGACACGTTGTCGGCGGCAAGGCCGGGCGCGCGCCGTGAAATGCTGGAAACCTACGTCAAACGTCTGGAAGGGCTAGAAAAGATCGCCCATTCCTTTAATGGTGTTGATAAATGTTTTGCCATTCAGGCGGGCAGGGAAATCCGCATTCTTGTGGAGAATGAAAAGATATCCGAGAATGACGCCACGATGCTGTGCAAAGATATCATCAAGAAAATAGAAAGCGAACTTACCTATCCGGGGCAGATAAAAGTTACTGTAATAAGGGAAACCCGTGTTTCCGATTATGCAAAATAAATTTTATCCGGTTTTGCGGAAGGAAAAACTATAAATGAAAATATTGTTTATAGGCGACATCGTGGGCAGTCCAGGAAGGATGGCGATAAGCGAACTTCTGCCTCCACTGATTTCCAAAAAACAAATTGACTTTGTTATAGCCAATTGTGAAAATGTCGCCGCCGGATTCGGCGTAACCAGAAAGCTTATGGAAGAACTTTATAAATGCCACATTGATGTGCTTACTTCCGGCAATCATATCTGGAATAAACGGGAAGTTTTGGAGTTTATCGGAGATTTTGAAAGGCTCTTGAGGCCGGCCAATTATCCGGCTGCAACTCCTGGTTCCGGAACTGTTTTGATACCGCTGGAAACAGGAGAATATGTGGGCGTTCTCAATTTAGCTGGACGGATTTTCATGCAGCCGATTGATTGTCCTTTTGCAGCGGCCAAAACCAAGATTGCTGAGTTAAGAAAAAAAACAAAAATTATTATCGTGGATATTCATGCCGAAGCCACTTCCGAAAAAAAAGCGTTGGGTTGGTATCTTGATGGTGAAGTATCAGCTGTTTTAGGTACTCATACCCATGTACAGACTGCTGACGAACAAATTTTGCCGCAGGGGACGGCATACATAAGCGACGCAGGGATGACCGGACCTTTTGATTCTGTTATCGGCATTAAAAAAGAAGCCATTATCGAGAGATTTTTAACTCAAATGCCAAACAGGTTTGAAGTGGCTAGAGACGATATTAGAATGCAGGGAGTCATTGTGAATATTGATTCGGCCACGGGGAAAGCAAACTCTATTGAACGAATCAGTATTAGGTTGAAAGAATAATGCAATTTTGATTTCAAAGGATAACGAGGCGGCAAGGAGGAGGCGACGAGGCGTATTTTATATACACGTTGAAGAAGCTGACGACGTAGCCAACAAAGTTAGCCAATGAAAGCGAATTGGCATGAAGAGGTATGACCGGATGAAAAGCGCCTATGAAATTTTAAAAGAAAGAGGTTTCATTGAACAGGTCACTGATGAAACTTTGATCAGAAAAATTTTTGCTGAAGGACAAGTGAACTGCTATATCGGTTTTGATCCCACGGCTACCAGTTTGCATATAGGCTCTCTTGTGCCGATAATGTCGCTGGCGCATATGCAGGCAAACGGCAATAAACCAATCGCGCTTGTCGGTGGTGGCACCGGTTTAATCGGCGATCCCAGCGGCAAAACAGAAATGCGTCAGGTTCTCACCAGAGATCAGATTGACTACAACGCCCAGTGTCTGGGAAAACAGCTTTCTCAGTACCTTGATTTTTCCGATGGCAAAGCGCTTCTTTTGAATAATGCCGACTGGCTGACAAAAATAAACTATATCGAATTTTTAAGAGATGTAGGCAAGCATTTCAGCGTGAACCATATGCTGGCGGCGGAAAGTTATAAAATGAGGATGGAAAAAGGTCTTAACTTTATTGAATTTAATTACATGATTCTCCAAGCCTATGATTTTTTATATTTGTTTCAAAATTACGGCTGCGCGTTGCAGATGGGTGGCAACGATCAATGGGGCAATATGCTGGCAGGCACCGAACTGATCCGCAAGGTTGCCGCCAAAGATGCCCATGCCGTAACATTCCCGCTGATTACCACTTCTTTGGGGCAAAAGATGGGGAAAACTGAAAAAGGAACTATCTGGTTGGACAAAAATCTGACCACGCCTTATGACTATTATCAATACTGGGTCAATTGCGATGATGCCGATCTGGAAAGATTTCTCAAACTCTTTACATTTTTGCCGCTTAGCGAAATAAATATTGTGAAGAAACTAAGCGATGTTCAACTGAATATGGCCAAAGCGGTGCTTGCTTTTGAAGCTGCACGGATAACACACGGAGCGCAGGAGGCCATAGCCGCATGGCAGGCTTCCATGGAAGCTTTTCATTCCCGTCCGGTAGATGCCGATATGTTTCCTTCCAGCACGATTCCCCGCGCGGCGGCGGCAAGCGATACTTCGGCCATTCCCCGCTATAAAGTTTCCCGTAAGGAAATGGATGCCGGCGTCCAGATTTGCGCCGCCTGCGCCAAAGCGGGATTGACTCAATCGATCTCCGAAACAAAACGATTAATTGAGCAAGGAGGAATTTACATCGCTGACCGGCAGGTAAAATCCATTGATGAAAAAATTACTTCTGCTGATTTTGGCGGCAGTAACGAATTGCGTGTGAGAAAAGGCAAGAAAAAATATTTGATCATCGAAGTACAAGACTGATGTTTTATTTCCATCTTTCGCGCGATACAGTTTGCTTTCCTCAGAAGCATAATAAAAAATGCAGAAAATAATTGAGAGAAAAAAGAAGCCCTTTCATTCCAGGCGTTCTAACGCCCAAAGAAAATCTAAAAGAAGAGAGAATGTGCCTTATTTCAAGCCGGAAATCGTGCTGGCGCTTAAAAATGTTCTGTCCAGGATAGGGAAACCACCGTCAACTCCTTTTGTTCCCGATAATTTTCAGGTCGAAGCGCTGGAAGCGATCAATAAGACGGATTGTCTTGTTATCGCGCCGACAGGTTCGGGCAAAACTTGGATCGCGCGCGAGGCGATTTTATCCGTGCTGGAGCGGGGCGGGCGCGCTTGGTACGCCTCGCCGCTTAAAGCTCTTTCCAATTCCAAATGGGTGGAGTTTGGCTTACATTTCGATCCTGAAAATGTGGGCATCATCACTGGTGACACCAAAGAAAATACCGAAGCGCCTATTATTGTCGGTACCACAGAAATACTGCGCAATCAGCTCTATGACGCTATGCATCAGGGTTATGACTTAAAATGCGATCTTGTAATTCTTGATGAAGCGCATTTTCTGGGTGATGCTGATCGTGGTGTCGTCTGGGAAGAGATAATGATTTACCTTCCGGCGCGGATTAATCTGCTACTTTTATCGGCGACAATTGGCAACGGCGATGAAATTGCGCAGTGGCTGGAATCCATCCGCAAAAAATCATGCATGGTAATCAGAGAAGAAAAACGCCCGGTGCCCCTATATCCTCTTTTCCTTCATCCTTCCGGCTGTCTTCATCCTTTTTTAGACAGGGGAAAAATCTCGCTGCCGGTTGCCGAATTTATAAGAAGAACGGATGAGAGAAGATTGCGCGGGAGGAGAATGCCGGATTACATCGGCATTATAAGAATTTTAGAAAAGTTCAATCTTCTGCCGGCCATCTTTTTTTTGAAATCACGAGCTGAATGTGACGCTGCGTTGACAGCGCGTGGAACTCTTCCGCCGCTGCGAAACTGCGCGGAATTTGATGATTCGCTGTATGATCTGCTGGATCGTTTTCCAACGCTTAACAATCACCGGCAATTAAAAGTGTTACGCTCATGGGGTCTTGCTTCTCATCATGGTGGGCAGTTGCCGGCGTGGAAAATGCTCGTGGAAGAAATGATGAACAGGGGACATTTGCGGGTGATCTTTGCCACATCCACTATCGCCGCGGGGGTGAATTTTCCCGCGAGAACCATAGTGCTTTTTAACTCTGATTTATTCAATGGAAATGATTTTAATCCCCTTTCTGCTACTGAATTCAGCCAGATGACCGGCCGCGCTGGACGCCGGGGGCAGGATAACATCGGTTTTATGCTGACAATTACTGGAAAATTTATGAATTTAAACCATATCAGACACTTGCTGTTTCAGAAACCAGAAGATATTTTGAGCCAACTGAAAAATGATTTTGCTATGGTTTTGAATCTACTTTTATCTCAGACACCGGAAGACGTTCGCAAAATATTCGAACGGTCGCTCGCGGCTTACCAGCAAAATATCCGGCATCATGGTGATATATCTTCTGTAGCAAAATCGCTTTGGGCGGATTTTTCGCGTCACTTGACATTCCTGCAGAAAGAAGGATTTGTGGATGAAAAAGGAGCGCTCACTCAAGATGGCCATTGGGCTTCAAAACTTCGTCTGGATTATCCGCTTCTGGTAGCGCAGTGTTTGCGGGAGAATGCTTTTCCTGAAGAAAACGAAATAATTCTTGCCGCCGTTGTTGCTTTTTTTGCTTATGACCGTGACGATGATTTAAAATTGACCGTAAAGGACTTGCCGCCGAAATTGCTGCTGTCGTTCAAAAAGGTTGTGCTTGCCACGCGGCCTCTTATTCATTGTCTGGAAGCGGCTGGATTTGCCATCACGAAACTTCATATATCGGCGGGTGTTGCCATCTATTATTGGGCGCTGGGGCATAGTTGGGATTCTGTCATCAAGGCCACAGGAATCGCGGAAGGCGATATGGCGACGCTGGTTTTGCGCACAGCGGATAATTTGCGTCAAATTGTTTCGCTTAAAGATACGTATCCGGAAATCGCCGAATGCGCCTATCGAGCGAGGGAAGCGATATTGAGGGAACCGGTTTTATTTCTATGAAATGGGCTGTTGACCGGGCGCGCATTCCCGCAAGGAAGCGCAATAATGAGTAACAATATTTCTTGCCGGCAAAAGCCTAATGGCTTTTACAAAAGCCCATCTGCGGCGTTGCATTTCGTCCTGTGTCGTTTAACTTATGCTAAATGTACGCATCACGACCCATGTCTTACGTGCCTTGCATCTGGATGTTTTTGAACAGCCCGAAAAAATGGAATAAAAAATAAAAACCTTAAATACGAAATGGCAATATGGGAAAATTTTCAATAATAACTGATTTTGTTCCGGCGGGAGACCAGCCGCAGGCGATTGACCAGTTGACTCAAGGTTTGCAGGAAGGCAAAGAGCATCAGGTGCTTCTTGGTGTTACCGGCTCCGGCAAAACATTCACCATTGCCAACGTAATCGAACGTGCCCAGCGTCCAGCGCTGATCATTGCGCATAATAAGACTCTGGCTGCGCAATTGTATGAGGAATTCAAAGGACTCTTTCCCGAAAATGCAGTTGAATATTTTGTCAGCTATTATGATTACTATCAGCCGGAAGCATATCTGCCGACTACGGATACATACATTGAGAAAGATTCAGCCATTAATGAAGAAATTGACAAACTGCGCCATGCGGCCACGCATTCTCTTTTGACGCGGCGCGATGTAATTATCGTCGCCAGTGTCTCATGTATTTATGGTTTGGGCTCGCCGGAGGCTTATTTAGAGATGATTGTTCAACTGGAAGTGGGCAAGGAAATTTCCCGGGAAGAGATTTTAAAGAGGCTAGTGGAAATCCAGTATGAACGCAATGACATTGATTTCCATCGCGGTACATTCCGTGTGCGGGGTGATGTGGTGGAAATATTCCCTCCTTATGAAGACGAACAAGCGCTGCGTGTGGAATTTTTCGGCGACACGATTGAGGCGATTAATATTATTGACCCGTTGCGCGGAAAGAAACTCGAAGCGCTTTCCAAAACTGCCGTTTACCCCGGCAGACATTATGTTACCACACGCGACAATCTCGCCAGAGCGATAGCCGATATTCGGGCGGAACTTGCAAAGACACTGACCGAATATAGAGAACAGAACAAGCTGTTGGAAGCGCAAAGACTCGAACAGCGGACTAATTTTGATCTGGAAATGATGGAAGAAATGGGCTACTGTCAGGGGATAGAAAATTATTCCCGCCATTTAACCGGACGTAAGTCCGGTGAGCCACCGCCGACGCTTATGGAGTATCTGTCCAAGGACGCCCTGATAATTATTGATGAGAGTCATGCCACCCTGCCGCAATTGACCGGTATGTTCCGGGGAGACAGATCGCGCAAAGAAACTCTGATTAAATACGGGTTCCGTCTGCCTTCCGCGCTGGATAACCGTCCGTTGCGTTTTGATGAATATGAGGCCCTGCACAATCAGAGAATATATATTTCAGCGACACCGGCGCAATATGAAACGCAGAAGGCTGAAGGCGTCCGTGTAGAACAAATCATCCGTCCGACCGGATTGATAGATCCCGTAATTGAGATAAAACCAGCGAAACATCAGGTTGATGATTTGCTCGAAGAAATCAGATTGAGAATTAAAAAGAATGAGAGGGTGCTGGTGACGACTCTGACCAAGAGAATGGCAGAAAATCTAACAGATTACTACGCTGGTCTGGATATCAGAGTGCGCTATCTTCATTCAGATATCCATACGCTGGAGAGGGTGGAAATTATTCGTGATTTGCGTCTGGGAGAGTTCGATGTGCTTGTCGGAGTAAACCTGTTGCGGGAGGGACTGGACATCCCCGAAGTATCGCTGGTGGCGATTCTGGACGCGGACAAGGAAGGCTTTCTACGTTCGGAGCGGTCGCTTATTCAAACGAGCGGCCGTGCTGCGCGTAATGTTGCCGGAAAAGTTATTATGTACGCTGATAAAATTACAAAATCAGTTCAATCCTGCCTTGATGAAACCAAACGCCGCCGCGTTATTCAGCGGAAATATAATGAAGAAAATAACATCACGCCGGAATCCATTAAAAAATCAATCAGCAATGTTCTGGGCTCTATCTATGAAGCCGATTATGTGACAGTGCCGGTGGAAACTAAAGGGAAAATCATTCCAACTAAGGAAGAGGATTTGCCGGCTTTAATTGCCAAGCTTACGAAAGAAATGAAACAGGCGGCAAAAAATATGGAGTTTGAACACGCCGCCGAACTGCGTGACGAGTTAAAAGAATTAAATAAAATACTTCTAGAAATGGGATAAGACTATCATTGTAAATCCTTATAATCCCGCATAATTGTTATCAGTTGCTTTCATTTTTTCCTCATTTGTATGATGACGCTATAGACTATGAAAACACTGATTAGCAACAATCCCAGCCCCATCAGTAAAAAGCCGCTCTCGTTTATCGGAAAAACTTGTATGGGGGAAAGGCTTCTTTTTTTCTATTAATCATTGCATTGAGTATTGTTACTTTCTGGATTAAAAAAAGTAGGTTCTGTTACTTTTGCGGCTGCGCTGATGGCGGCTGTTTTATATAAGAAGGTACAGGCCAGATTGATTTGGTCGTCAATTATTATTTGATAAAAAATATCAAATATTTATGAAATATACCGGAAATACGTTATCAATTATATTGACTTAAATATTTGCATGTACGCTCAAAGAATGCTAATAAATAAGTAAATAATCTAATTATAAGAAAATTGTCAAACCGTGCCGGTAAAGGCAGGTATTTTGTTAATCTCTTGCGGGGGTGAATATGGGAGAAGGAATTAGCGATTACACAAAAAATATTTTTGATTTAAGAAGGCATATGTGGACTGAAGGCGTGGAAGTGGAATTAAGGCGTCTTATCTGGCAAATTGCCGTTGTCGGTAAATATATTTCCGCGAAAATTCATGAGTCCAATAGAAAGCTTGCCGGGCTGAAAAATATATATGGTGAGGAGCAAATGGCGCTGGATCGCGCTTCCGATGAAATACTGAAAAATCAGTTGCAATTTTCCGGTTTTGTGCGCGAATACGCGTCCGAAGAGCTGGAAGATATAATTAAAATAGGCTCCGGCAATGAAAAATATATCGTGACGGCCGACCCGCTCGATGGTTCATCGCTGGTAGATACAAATCTGTCTATCGGAACGATTATAGGCATTCATAAAGATTCCGTTCTGGATTTAGGCAGAAATACCATGGTAGCGGCGCTCTATATTACTTATGGCCCGTTGATTACGATGATTTATTCGGCGGGAAAGGGCGCTCATGAGTTTGTTCTCAATCGTGAAGGCGAATATGTTTTATCTCAGGAAAATATTAAGCTGAATCATAAGGGCTCAATCTTTTCGCCGGGCGGCTTGCGCCGTGATTGGAATCCAGAGCATCTTAAGTTTGTCGAACAACTGGAAAAAGACGGTTACAAATTGCGTTACAGCGGCGGTTTTGTTCCCGACATCAATCAAATTCTGATAAAAAAAGGCGGTTTGTTCACCTATCCCGCTTTAAAAAAAGCTCCTCAGGGAAAGTTGCGACTGCTTTTTGAATTGCAGCCAATGGCGTTTATTATGGAACAGGCCGGAGGACTTGCAACCAACGGCTATCAAGACATTTTATCTGTAAAAGTTGAAAATATAAATCAGCTCTCGCCGATTTATATTGGCAGCGCTGCCGAAGTGCAAATGGCAAAACAAGTGTTATCGTAATACAAAATTCTAAGGAGTAGTTATGATTTACAAAGACAGGAATGAATTACAAAATGAATATGCGAAGATTCTTGAACCAGATGGAAATGATGTTCGTATTTTAGATGAAGCTAAACTTAAAAGTGAGCTTATTGATGATTTGATTTACACGGCGGTGTTCAGTCCCGACAAGGCGACGCAATTTACCGCCCGCTGGCTGATCAGGCGTACCGGCACTGCTTTGGGAATTATGTCCGCTTCAATCCAACCTCTTTATGAGGCGATGGGACGCGAAGAGTTGAAGGGCTTCACTGTTCCGGCGATTAATATCAGGGGAATAACTTATGATGCGGCTCAGGCTGTCTTTCGCGCGGCAATGAAAGGGAAGGTCGGCCCGGTTATTTTCGAAATTGCCCGTTCGGAAATTGACTATACTTCGCAAAGACCGGTTGAATATGCCTGTGCTGTAACTGCTGCCGCTATTAAAACCGGCTATCGTGGGCCGGTTTTTCTGCAGGGAGATCATTTCCAGATAAATGCTAAAAAATTTGCCGCCGATGCCGCGAAGGAGATCCAGACGGTAAAAAATTTAATCTGGGAAGCAATTGAAGCCGGATTTTATAATATTGATATCGACACTTCCACTCTGGTGGATTTAACGAAAGCAAGCGTCAAGGAACAGCAAAAGACAAACTACAGCCTCGCGGCAGAGCTTACAACGATGATACGCGATTTAGAGCCTGAAGGGATTACCATATCCGTAGGCGGTGAGATCGGCGAAGTCGGCGGGAAAAACAGCACAGTGGAAGAACTTCAGGCTTTTATGGAAGGATATCTGGAAGAACTTAAAAAGCAGGGTGAATCGCTTAAGGGAATAAGCAAAATCAGCGTCCAGACAGGAACAACGCACGGAGGTGTTCCTCTTGCGGATGGCAGTGTGGCCAAAGTTAAGATTGATTTTGCGGTTCTGGAAAAGTTATCCGCGCTGGCGCGTTCTCAATATGGTCTTGCCGGAGCTGTCCAACATGGAGCGTCCACCCTTCCCAATGAAGCTTTTGATAGATTTCCTGCTGTAGGCACGGCCGAGATTCATCTGGCCACCGGTTTTCAGAATATTATTTATGATAGTTCCAGCTTTCCCGAAGATTTAAAAGAAAAGATATACGAATATATGAGAACTGAATTTAAATCTGAATGGAAGGAAAAAGATACCGAAGAGCAGTTTATTTACAAAACCCGTAAAAAAGGATTCGGTCATTTCAAACTGGAAATGTGGCATTTGCCGGCGGATACTCTCAATAAAATCGGCGTCGAATTAGAAAAACAATTCTCTTTTTTATTTAACAAACTCAAAATGACGGAGACGCAGGAAATAGTTGAAAAATATATCAAGCCGGTAGATGTGCAATTGGAAATTCCTGTTTCTTTAAAATGAAAGCGGCAATCTTAGAGAAGATAACCAATTTAAAAGAAAACAAACAACCCTTGAAAATGGTTGAATTGCCCCAACCCGTGATAGGGGATGAGGAAATTCTGGTTAGGATATCCGTCTGCGGCATCTGCCATACGGAATTAGATGAGATTGAAGGAAGAACCCCTCCGCCGAAACTACCGGTTATTTTGGGGCATCAGGCGGTTGGCATTGTTGCTGACCGCGGCAAATTAGCGCCGAAATTCACGATTGGCCAAAGAATTGGAATCGGTTGGATTAATTCGGTCTGTGGCCGCTGTCCGGCTTGTCTTGCCAAAAATGAAAATCTCTGCGTGGATTTTCAGGCGACTGGCAGAGACGTTTCCGGTGGTTATGCCCAGTATTTGGCGATAGCTGAGGACTTCGCTTTTGCCATTCCGGATATTTTTTCCGATGCTCAGGCAGCGCCGATGTTATGCGCCGGAGCTATAGGATACCGCTCTCTGCGCCTGGCAAACTTAGTTGATGGACAGCGTTTGGGACTCACCGGATTTGGCGCTTCCGCTCATCTGGTTTTGAAAATGGTTCTTTACCGCTATCCTCACACGGAAATATTCGTTTTTGCCCGCAATAAGGATGAACAAAGTTTCGCCTGTGATCTGGGCGCCGTCTGGGCCGGAGACGCAAGCGAAGAATCTCCCCGGAAGCTCCACGCCATTATTGATACGACTCCTGTATGGAAACCGGTTGTGGAAGCTTTAAATAATCTGGAACCGGCCGGAAGATTGATTATTAACGCGATACGCAAGGAAGATACGGATATAGATTATCTGCTGCAATTGGATTATGGCCGTCATCTTTGGCTGGAAAAAGAAATAAAAAGTGTGGCTAATGTAACGCGCAGTGATATCAGAGATTTTCTGGCTCTGGCCGCTCAAATACCAATAATACCGGAAGTGGAAGAATATCCCTTGGAGGAAGCTAACCGGGCTCTTGCCGAACTGAAAGAAGGCAAAATCCGCGGCGCCAAAGTTTTAAGAATAAGTTGATTTATTAATATTATCCTGGCAAAGAACATAAATAAACTGGATTGCCGGATCACCCGGCATGTGCCGGGCACAGGGTTGGGCAATGACAGAGGTGTTCGTCATTGCAATGAACGAAGCGAAGAATTAATCTCGTTGTTGGTGTATTAGATCGCCACGGCATCTGCGGGACGCATCACAATGACACCTTTTTCGTCTACCTGATTGTTTTTCCTATAACAATATCTTTTTGTCTTTGTTTTTTCTCTGTATTTTTCTCCACGAAAATTTTTCTGCCGGTCACGGGCTCAATTCCCGTGAAATACATCAGGCTCGAATACGTTGAGGGAAGCGGCGTAAAAATTTGCACCTGCCGCGGGTTGGTCTTTAATTCTCTTCCAGCGAAAGATTTAAGTTCGCGCATATCTTCTTCGGTACATCCCGGATGGGCAGCGATAAAATAATATGTAAGAAATTGTTTCTGCTTTGATGATTTATTTATTTCTTCAAAAACCTGCTTGAATTTCAGCAATGACGCAGCTTGCGGTTTGCCCATAAGTTTCAAGATATTCGGGGTGATATGTTCGGGAGCCACTTTCAACTGGCCGGAAGTGTGATGCTTAACCAATTCATGCATATAGTCTGCGCAATGTTTTCTGTCGCCCAGAAGTAAATCGTATCTTATGCCGGAAGCTACAAATACTTTTTTGACGCCCTTTATCTTTCGCAGGTTTTTTAACAGATTAATCTGCCGGCTGTGATCTGGTTTTAAACAGTTGCATACTTGCGGATAAAGGCATCTTTTATTTTTGCAGGCGCCACGGATCTGTTTTCTCAAACATTCGATGCCATACATGTTTGCTGTTGATCCGCCTACGTCCAGAATATAGCCTTTGAAATCGGGAAGAGCGGCTAGTTTTCGCACCTCGACAATTATTGATTTTTCGGAACGGCTGATTATTGTCCTTCCTTCATGCAGGCCAATAGAACAGAAATTACATTCACCGAAGCAGCCGCGATGAGAGGTTATCGAGAATTTAATCGTCTCCATCGCCTTAACTTTTCCCTGTGCCCCATAGAAAGGATGAACATCGCGGGTGAAATCAAGCGCATATATATTATCCAGTTCTTCAGCGGTCAGATTAGTTTGCGGTTTGTTTTGAACCAGGTAACGTTGGGCGTATCGCTGAAATAGACCTTGCGAGGCTAAGGGATCATTGTTCTGGTAGAACATATTAAACATCCGGACAAAAGATTTTTTATCCGCGGCAACATCTTCATAAGCGGGCAATTCGATGTAATCAGGCGGCGGGTCAGGGGAGATATAACAAATTCCTCTAATGTCTTTTATGCTTTGACCATCCCGCAATTTTCGCGCGAGTTCCAACGTAGCCTTCTCGGCCATGCCATAAACGAGTGCGTCAGCGCGGGCGTCAAACATAATCGACCGGCGGATGGAATCAGACCAGAAATCGTAATGTGCAATGCGGCGCATACTTGCCTCGACGCCGCCTAAAACCAGCGGTTTGGTATCTTGAAAATATTGGCGAATCAAATTGGCGTAAACGACGACAGCACGGTCGGGACGGAGATTATTCCTGCCTCCGGCGGTCAGATCATCGTCGTGTCTTTTTTTCGTCGTCGCTGTGTAATTGGCGACCATCGAATCCATGCATCCGCCGGTGATGCCCCAGAATAGTTCCGGTTCTCCCAACCGGCAAATATCGGTCTCGCTCTGCCAGTCGGGCTGTGCGATGATTCCCACGCGAAATCCGGCACTGGCGATAACCCGGCCGATTACGGAAACTCCGATAAAAGGGCTGTCAATGTAAGCGTCACCGGTGACAAGAATTACATCAAGCTTATTCCATTTTAATTTTTTTAATTCAGCGCTGGTTGTGGGAAGAAACATATTTTGATTGAAGCCCCCTCCGGCAGGAGCCATAAGCTCCTTATAATAATACGACTTCCCGCTGGTTATAGTGAAGTCCTCCTCCGGCTGGAACTGGTGATTTCAAGAATTAAAGCTTAAATTCCATTGATTGACCCACGGCAAGGCATTTCAGTTTTTTGCCGTTTTTTTTAATTATTCCGTGACAATCGTTTACAATCGCATCAATTTCGTCATCAAATCTTTCCTGATTGTGATGAAATAACCCTAATTTCTTTACTCCGGCATTAATGGCCAGATTCAGGGTGTCCTTGTAACAAGAATGTCCCCAGCCGCGGGTTTTTTTATATTCTTCTTCTTTATATTCGGCATCGTGGATGAGTAAATCAGCGCCGATGGAAAATTCAAGATATTTCTGAAAATCAAGCCCTCCCTCGTGCTTGTAACGAAGTTCGTTATCGGTAAGAAAAACAAAGCATTTGCCGTCTTCCTCAAACTTGTAACCCGTGCCTTGATTAGGATGGCTGAGAGCTATGGGAGTGATAACCATCGAACCGAGGGTATAATGTTCAACACATGTGTCTTGATATGATATATTCGCACGGATGGACTCAAAATTTACAGGAAAATGGGGCGCTGTCATAATGCTCGAGAGCATTTCTTTGATTGAATCCCGGGCAAAAGGACAACCCCATATGTTCATATTGGTTTTACGCGAATAAATGGGTTTAAAAAAGGGAAAACCCATGATGTGATCCCAGTGGGCATGCGTCAATAAAAGGATGAAATCGCGATAACCTGCCGTAATTAGAGCATTGCCCGCTTCACGAATACCGGAACCGGCATCAACGATCAATATTTTATTATCGTTTGTCCTGATTTCAAGGCAAGTGGTGTTGCCGCCGTAGCGTAAATATTGTTTGCCCGAAACAGGAATGGAGCCTCTGGAGCCCCAGCAGTGAATGATCATTTTTCACCTTTTATCTATTTGCTATGCAATAATACAGAATAAATTTTAAATCAAGCAGGATATAATGCCGGGAATCGGCAGAATAATATCAAAAAAATGGTTATTAATCTTGCTATTATAATAAAAGTTATTAAATTAATTTAAAAAATGGAGGTTGCTCCAATGAAAAGTATAAAAATAAAGGGAATGAGTTGCCAGCATTGTGTGGTGGCTGTAACTAAGGCACTTAGTGCTGTGGACGGAATTAAAGATGTTAACGTGGATTTAAAGAGCAGCACGGCGACCTACGCGGAAATAAAAACGGTTGATCCTGCGGTTGTTGCCGCGGCGATAAAGAAGGCGGGATACAAAATTGCTGAATAAAGTGACCGTCCGGGAAAAAATTACTATTGCCGTTGGCGGAATGACATGTGCCGCCTGCGTAAGGCGCGTGGAAGGCGCACTTAAAGGTATTGAGGGTGTGTTGGATACCAGCGTCAATCTGGCTAACGGACATGCCACAATTATTCATTCAGCAAAATGGGGCGGTCCTGAGGCGCTTAAAAAAGTTATCACTGAACACGGTTATGAATATTTAGGTGAACTTAAAGATAATCTTGCCGATCCTATTGAAGCTTCCCGGGTCAGGGAACTTAAAGATCTGAAGTTGAAAGTAACCTGCGGCGCAATCTTGAGCGTGATTATTTTCTTCGGTTCAATGCAGCACTGGTTTGGTTTTTTGCATTTAATTCCCCGCCAGACCATGCTTTTTGTGATGTTTGTTTTAACGGCTCCCGCCGTTTTCTGGGTGGGCAGCCGTTTTTTTGTCGGCGCCTACAAAGCCGCACTGCAAAAAACATCCGATATGAACACGCTAGTGGCTGTCGGTGCTTTTTCGGCCTATGCCTATTCAGCGGCAGCAACTTTCTTCCCTCATTTTTTTATGATTGCCGACGTGATGCCTCACGTTTATTATGATAGCGCGGCAATGATCGTAACCCTTATCCTTGTAGGCAGGCTTTTGGAGGCCAAAGCCAAAGGAAAAACTTCCACAGCAATAAAGAAGCTGATGGGATTAAAACCCAAGATGGCGCATCTGATCAGGAAGGATCAAGAGTTGGAAGTTGCCGTGGAAGAAGTGCAGATTGGCGATATCCTGCTTGTCAAACCCGGCGGAAGAATTCCCGTTGACGGAATAATTTTATCCGGCCAATCCACCATTGATGAATCAATGTTGACCGGCGAAAGCATGCCAGTGGCCAAAGAGATCGGACAAAAGGTATTTGCCGCTACAATTAATAAAACAGGCAGTTTTACTTTTCGGGCGACAGGCGTGGGCGCCGAAACCACTCTGGCGCAAATTATCCGCCTGGTGGAAGAAGCGCAGGGCTCCAAAGCTCCAATTCAGCGGATGGCGGATAAGGTTGCTTCTGTTTTTGTTCCGGCGGTTTTTCTTGTTGCCTTTATTACTTTTGCCATCTGGTATTTTCTTCCTGCTGAAAATAATTTTAGCCGCGCTCTGATTAATTTTGTTTCCGTGTTGGTAATTGCCTGTCCCTGCGCGCTGGGGCTAGCCACTCCGACGGCAATTATGGTGGGCATGGGCTTAGGAGCGCAAAGTGGAATTTTAATTAAGGGCGGTGAGGTTCTGGAAGAAATACATGAACTTTCAGTTGTCGTTTTCGATAAAACGGGCACGCTGACGCGCGGCGAATTGGCAGTAACCGATATTATGGCCATGGCCGGTTATAATGAAGGACAAATTATTGCTTATGCCGCGGCGCTGGAAAAAAATTCCGAACATCCACTGGCGCAGGCAATTTTGTTAAGAGCGCAAGCCGATGGAATTGCAGTTGCCGCCGTGAATAAATTTATGGCGTTATCAGGTATGGGAGCAAAAGCTTTACTAGAGAATAAACTATGTCTTGCCGGTAATCGGTTTTTTATGAAAAGCGAAGGTGTTCCTGTAGATGATTTGGATGAACAGACGGCAAAGTTTGCCCGGGAAGGAAAAACAGTTGTTTATGTCGCTTGCGAGAAAATTGTTATCGGTTTTATCACTCTGGCCGATGAGCCGAAGGGTTCAGCTAAACAAGCGATTGAAAACTTGAAGAGCCGGGGATTGAAAGTAGTTATGATTACCGGTGATAACGACGGCACGGCTAAAGCGATTGCCGCTCAACTGGGCATTGATCAGGTGCTGGCGGATGTTCTTCCGGATAAAAAGGCTGATGAAATAAGAAAACTGCAAACTGCGGGTGAAGTTGTCGCCATGGTTGGTGACGGTATTAACGACGCTCCGGCACTGGCGGAAGCGGACGTTGGCATTGCCATCGGTGCGGGGACGGATGTGGCTATTGAAGCCAGCGACATAACTCTAATTCGCGATGATTTGATGGGTGTGCCTGACGCAATCGGCCTGTCGCTGGTTACGATGCGCGTGATCAAACAAAATCTTTTTTGGGCTTTTTTCTATAATGTGATTGGTATTCCTATTGCCGCGGGCGCCCTGTATCCTTTCTTTAGGATACTGCTGAATCCTGAATTTGCCGCCGCGGCCATGGCTTTGAGTTCATTTTCAGTTGTGAGCAATTCCTTGCGTTTGCGCAGAGTTTGGAAAAATGCGTCAGGCCGGCGCATGTCGGGAAGCAGAAAATAAAAGCAATGTCTGCGCATAACCTAAAAGTCACACATGTCCGGGACGGGAAACTAAGAGCATCACCTTCCTCTTTTCTGAATTAATGTGAAAAAATGCTGTGCGGCTACTTAGGTGCAGGTTTGTTGAATTTCGCAAAAATCCAATACGGTACACCAATAGGATTAAGGTTTGCATAGTCTTTTACTGACAAAATATAATCCCCAAGCTTCTTGATTGATTCACCCGGCGTATCTACAAACTCCACACCCGCCTCATAAGATTCACCCTCAGGGATGACTTTGTTCCTTTTTGCTTTTCCGAAAACGGTTCTTTTTTCTTTTAAATTCTTTAATATTAAATCTATTTTTCGAAAGGTATCGGTGGGCAAAGAGAACATTACCCTGAATTTTCGTGCCGTACATGGAAAGATCCTTGCTGTAATTATAGATGATTTTTTCTTTAGGAGTGTCTTTTATCCCGGAGAGGATTGTTATGGTGATTTCGTTTTCTTCATCAAGCCGCTCAATTTTCCTTTCGAACTTTTTCGACAGTTCAGCCTCTTCTTCGCCATCCTTAAGCCGTTTATCTATAATTCTTTCTTTCATAAAGATCCATTCCTGCTTTTTTTACTACAGGATCTTCTTTTTTCACTCTTAACTTTCAAGTGATCCAAATTATGAATAGGCTTCACTGATTATTATCTTAACAGGTTATTCAAAAGACAAGGAATATTTTGCAATACATTGCCTGTTAGTAGCTGAACTATAGTTATTTCGTCCTTGTATATAAATAAAGCATTGATCTCTATATATGGGGGTAGTGTTGTTTATCATCAGTCGTAATCGGCATTTTTTTGCTGTTACCCGATAAAGTCTATCTTGCCCCGTGCAAAAGTTCGTCTCCCAGTTTTGCCTGCTTGTCCTGCAATGTTTTTTCCTGGAGCGCTCCCAAAACATTAATGTCAGCCTGAAGAACATTGTAACGTTCTTTTGTTTTGATTTCCCATTTCGTAACAATGGAGGCTATTTTTGCCTGAAAACCGGTTGCCAGCTCTTTAAAAGTCAGCATCAGCGGCACTGCGGCTCTTTCCGGTTGATCCAGCTGTTGCGCCGCGTCGTGGGCAATCGCGCGCATTGTTTCCAGCAAGGAGTCCAAAGCTCCTATTTCGCTTTGCAGGGATTTATCCTTATGAATATTACGTTTGTCTATTTCCACTATTATGTCCATAAGTTCCGCGCCCATTGCGCCGGTTACGGCGCCCATCATGATGACATTTTCCACGTCGCTAAAGGGGATTACAATATTCGGAAAAGCCATGTCCTTCTCGCCCAGCAGGTTTGAGGCAGATACGCGGCAGTTATGCAATTGAATGCCGCCATGCGGTGAGGGCTTGAGAAAATCGAATTTCAGTCGCGGGTTGATAATGACGCCATCGTCGGAGGACGATACCAGAAAGGCGCTGAATATTTTTTGCCGCTGTGTCTGACCGGTTATAGCGACGACGATAAAAAGGCCAGCAATGGGCCCGTTAGTTAAGTAAGTTTTTTCTCCATTTAGTATGTAGCAATTACCATCGGGAATCGCAGTCGAGGTAAGTAATTTGGGACGCGCCCCATGCTTTGGTTCGGAAACGGCGAAGGATACGATTAACTTACCTTTTGCCATCAGCGGCAGATATTGCTCACGCTGTTTTTCAGTGCCGAAACCGGAAATAAGATTGACAGCGATCATCTGCTGATATAGCCAGGATAGGGCCAGTCCCATATTATAACCGCTGCGGACGAATACTTCGCCGGCTTTGGTAAGCTGTGTCAATCCGCCGCCACTGCCGCCGTATTCCGGCGCGATTCCTATTTTAAAAAAGCCCGCGTCACCCATTTTCTGCCAGATGTCATGAGGGAAATCCGGCGCTGTCTGAAGATCAGCGCGCGAAGCGACCTGTTCAATGGCAAAACGGGATATCCAGCTGTAAGATTGTCCTGATGGAATCGTATCCATTTATAAAACCAGTTCCTCGATAAAAGTAAATAATTGGTTGATATTCCGGCATTGACGCACCTCATGACAATGCTGCATATATGGTTTAATCTCGCTGTCGCCCGTGCCCCAGAGGGTTTCCTGCTCCGGATTTAGCCAGATTACCCGCCGGCAGCACTCCCGCATTTGCCCCAGAATAGCGTCTTCAGGATTCATATAATTGGTGCGGCCATCGCCTACGATAATCAGAGTTGTCTTCTTGGTCAGAAGTTCCATGTGGTCTTTTTTAAAATTCCGCAGGGTTTCTCCATAATCCGTCGACGCGTTGTAATTCACATCCGATGCCTTCAGCACCAGACGAATTGCTTCGTTAATCTCATGTTCCTCGAAGATGGAGGTTACTTCCGATAAATGGTCAATAAAGACAAAACTGTTAACTTTATCAAAACAGTCCTGAAGAGAGTATAGCAGGTTCAGCATAAAACGCGCCGCCGCCCAGACGGAACCGGACACATCGCACAGTGTAACAATCCGGCTTTTACGTTTCGCTTTCCGGCGATATTTAATCTCCACGGGAACGCCATTGTATTTTGCCGATGCCCGTAGGGTCTTTTTAACATCAATATTTCCCCTGTCCCGAACAGAAAAACGGCGACTGACCAAGTTTTTTAACTTACGCACCAGCCTGTCAATGGCCTCACGCATTTCTTCAATTTCTTCACGGGTAAAAGAAGAAAATGATTTTTCTCCAAGTCCTTTAAGACGTTGTTCTTCCGTATTAGTTTTTTTAGAGCCAGTATCTCCCGGACGCGGCTCATACATGAGAATGGAGCGAGCTGTGGCCACGCGCTCTTCAAAATAGGCGGCAAGATCGCGCCCTGTGGCCGAACCTGTTTTTGTGTAATTTTCCTCTACCAGCGCATCAGCGGCGGAAGCGGCTTTATTAATCTGAATCATCACATTAAGGCGATTGCTCAGAGGTCCCAGATTAAACCGGAGCATTGTTGCTTCGGCTTCTGCTTCCGTCCTGATCCGGCGCATTTCGCGAAGAAGAGCAAGAGGATTTCCCTCCAGAAATTCCACCACAGCATCGTAAATGGGGTTATCATGAGGCATTTGTTTGAGAATTTCCGCTGCATTTTTTATTTGATCAGAGTGAAAGGCGGCCTGTCTCATATCACCTACGTCCATGCGCATTTCGTGGAAGAAGAGGTGATAGATGCGGTCGAAATGCCTCACATCTCTCATGCTTTTAGCTAAATTAGCGCGAAGCAA
Organism: uncultured delta proteobacterium; assembly: GCA_963811325.1. Classification (GTDB taxonomy): domain Bacteria; phylum Desulfobacterota; class Syntrophia; order Syntrophales; family Smithellaceae; genus Smithella. The sequence continues at coordinate 2,020,254 of CAWEQT010000001.1, read as the reverse complement.
AGACCGGAATTGCAATTCGTCAGTCGGGTCAATCAACTGTAACTGATTTAAACTGTCGAGAACTTCCGAGGTTGATACCCGCAGTCCTGACGCGCGGCAGCAGGAAACAAATTGTTGAATCAGTTTGACCATATATTAAAATATAAAAAACCATTCTATTTTGTTGCCAATTTTAAAGCAAGAATGATACTGCGGCGGCCAGGCCCCGGGCGACGAGGCGTATTACATATCTACGTTGAGGAAGCCGGCAATGACGCCAACAAAAATAGCGCTTTGATTACATTACTGCAAAATCCGATTAATATTCTTACGAACTTTTTCCATATCGATCTGGTATTTACAGACGATGTTGAGTGTTTCCGAAATAACTTCCGGTGTCAGTTCATTGATCTGTAATGCGATAAGTGATTGTGCCCAATCAAGTGTTTCTGAAATACTGGGACTTTTTTTCAAATCCAGCGTGCGGATTTTACGGATTGCATCAACCAGAACGTTACAGAGCTTTTCCTCAATTGCCGGTATTTTGAGTCGGACAATGGAAATCTCCGTGTCCCGCGCGGGATAATTAATGTAAAGATGAACGCAACGGCGTTTAAGCGCATCACTCATATCGCGATAGCTATTGGATGTCAGCACTACAAAAGGAATATGAATGGCTTTGCGGGTGCCCAGTTCAGGAATAGAAACCTGAAAGTCGCTTAAAAGTTCCAGAAGGAATGCCTCGAATTCCGGGTCGGATTTATCCACTTCATCTATAAGAAGCACGACAGGCTTTTCCGAGCTGATGGCCTGCAGAAGAGGCCGGTGCTGAATGAAACGGTCAGAGAAAAAGGCGTCCTCCTGGGCAGCTATCTGATCAACCGCCTGGGTCAGCGTTGAGGCGGAAGAAATGATGTCGTTTAATCTGTCTTTAACTATTTGAGTATAAAGAAGCTGTTTGGCATATTCCCATTCATAAAGAGCTTTGGCTTCATCCAGACCTTCGTAACATTGGAGCCGGATAAGTTCCCAATCCAGACTGCGGGCTATAGCCTTGGCCAGCTCCGTCTTGCCGACACCTGCCGGTCCTTCAACCAGAACCGGCTTTTGCGTTGCGGCTGCCAGAAAAACAACCGTAGCAATTTCCCTCGAGGGAATGAATCCGGCCTTTGTCAGCCTCGATTGGACATCTGCAACACTATCATAATCCATGAACAACTTAATCCCTTCTGATATTTTACATATAACGCGGGGAATGTGCGGCTATTCCAACCGCGATTTCCTTTGATAAGAGCTTGCTTTTATTGGGAGTGAGTATAGGCAAACCTGCCTTGTATGTCAATGAAAAACAGGCTTCAGGAGGTGAAGCGATATGCCAATGTTTTCGGAGTCGCAACTGTCATACCATTTCACTTGGAAGCTGCCGCCTAAGCGGCATCAATTCCCGGTAAGGGAGTGATTGTTTTTTATTGCGCACCCTTTGGTTGCGCATCCGGTCAAAGGATAACGAGCCGACGACTATAAGAAGCACGACAGGCTTTTCCGAGCAGCCAACAAAGTTAGCCTCGGACCGGTAGCGTAACCCGCAGGGGAGCACATAATGAATAAACCGTATTCCTTACCGGTAATTGCCACTTGCAAAGTGGTAATTACAAGCGGAATTGGTATCAATTCCGCTTTTTAAGTTGTCTTGCCCAGAGTGTCAGCCAGATGACAACAAACAGCATCATTCCGACGCCGAGTTTATATGCCGCCATTGCCCACAGCCATATAGTGCGGATTTCCGGCCAAGTAACTCCTTCACCCCAGAGGCAAAGAATTCCTGCCGGTTGCCGGGGTATAATCAGTAAATAAGCAAACCATTGAATCAGCAGGATGCAATAGGCGATTAATAAAGTCCACCAGCCTGCTATTGCCGCAGTCCGAATTTTTTTGTAAATATTTCATCCATACTAATCTCCTGTGTTATTTTGTTATAGTTCTTTGAATTTCCTCCCTTTCTTCAATCCGCGAGTGTTGATATGACCTTTCTTTTAAAACGCCCAATAGGGGCCTGCGCCGAGGTTGCTGGATGGCTGCCCCTCAATTCCAACATAAACGCTCCGTCCAAGGAAAAATGGTAATCCCCAGTCAAACGATGATGGATACGGCCCGCCGAGTTCAATGAATACTTCATTGGATGTATTAAGAAGGGTAGCGGCATCGCCTATCTGGAACGAAACAGTGTTGCTTGGTGTTTCTGAATAACCTTCTATAGTTGCGGAAAAACTCTGTGTGGAAGAAGGGCAGTACCAGTTATCGTCATCACAGGTTGGAAGGGTGGGGTCGGGGAAAAATAGTCCGTTTGAGCCACTGTCAATGTAACAACTATCTTTATACGTATTACCGTTGAAGACTGTTGAGATATATCCGTAAGTCAAATCGGCAGGATACATAGTGGCTCCGGAAGACGAGTTATTCGACTCCGTATCAATACCTAGGACAAGATCGCCGGTAACTGACGAGACTCCTCCGAGAGGAATAATAGGAAACCTCAATATAACACCGTTATTGTCAGTTGAAAGGAGCGAAACAGGGTTTGAGACCTGGTTGCTGAGAGAGACTGTTGTAAGTAGTGTACACGATGAATCATTGCATGAATAGTACCATTTGCATCCATTATCCGAACCACAGTCCTGGGTAAAGGGACCGACACCGAGAATTCCGTTGTATCCAGCTTCTGTTGGACTCGTGTCCAATGTTCCTATGCATAATGATGACTGACCAAAAGAGGAATTGATGACCTGGATTGGGACGTTAGTAGCTCGTTCATTTCCCAAGACGACGTCTGCTGTCTGAACCGGTCCCCAATCGGCCGTACCATCAGCGTATTGGACGCATTCTGTTAGCGAACCAGAACCGCTGGTAATTTGTGTGAGAGAAACTGTCGTCAGAAACGACTTAAATATCCGCAGGCCATAACTTCCAGTGTCCAACAGAATGTTAGGGATGGTTATGCAGTTTGTAGTGCTGGGACTACAGACCATAACACTGACGTACGGCCAGTTGGGAACGTTAACATTGGGTATGCCTATGCCACCATTCACAGTTACAGTAATCACGTTATTTATATTTGATGAATTTACCGTCAGTGTCGTGGAGGGAGAGACAACACTTCCCAAACTAGCACTGACTTTTGTCGCACCTGCGGCAAACGAGGTGGCTAGTCCGTTGGAACCTGCTGTGCTTCTGAATGCTGCGACTGTTGTATCAGAGGAACTCCATGTTACGGAAGTTGTGATATCCTGTGTCGAACTATCCGAAAATGTTGCCGTGGCAGTGAATTGTTGTGTTGCTCCCAAGGTAATAGTCTCGTTTGTTGGTGTTATATTGAAAGATGCGACTACAGCTAATGTAGCGGATCCGGAGATGCTTCCTGATGAAGCTGTAATGGTGATTTTGATTGTACCTGTACCGGACGAAGTGGTAACCAGCCCCGTGTTACCGATAGGCGCTTCTGTTGTATCGGAGGAACTCCAGGTTACGGAAGTTGTTATATCTTGCGTAGTGCCGTCTGAATAAGTTCCGGTTGCAGTGAATTGTTGTGTCCCGCCCCAGGCAATGCCCGGAGTTGCCGGCGTTACCGCAATAGAAACAAGCGTCGCTGTAGGAATGCTCGGTCCGCTGCTGCTGGACCCACCGCCACCACAGCTCATTATCAGTGAAGAGATCAGAATAAAAAAGAAAAATTTATTTAATTTCATTGACGTTTACCCCTTGAGGTATCAAGGATGGCGCGTAGGCACGACCCTGCAAATTTCTCATATGTCCCCATTTTTCCACAACAACATTATCCGATTTAATCTTAATAAATCTGCGTCCCGGCTGCCGCTTGACATTACTCGCCGCCTTTTGATGTTCGGAAGCATAGGAGCCCAGTAGAAGCGTCAGGTCGGGATAAGTCAGGCCGTTCCAGGCGATGCCAAAGACAATGCCTGAAGGCGACACATATTCCCGGACGGTATTTGCTTTAGATTGTATCTCATAAATCATATATTTTGAAGATGCTCTCACGGAGCTCTGTACTGCCGAGAGAGCCTTCTTGTCCGCCGTGATCGAATCGGCTGATTCTCCAAGAGTGGCGTAAGCCTGCTGGGCAACAAGAAGGGTCAGTGCGAGACTAAAACCTATTAATAGACCTGAGAGTTTTCTTGTATTCATAATCATTTTATTTTCCCCGATAAAATTATTGAGCGTTATTTCTCTTTCTCAAATTTTGATTTATCCGCGCCGCAGACAGGACACGTCCATGTCTGTGGCAAATCTTCAAATTTTGTTCCGGGGGCAATGCCATTATCCGGATCGCCTTTGACCTCGTCATAAACATAGCCGCAAACGCTGCAAACATAACTGGCGGAGGTATGGGAAGTGGCGGAAGGTTCGTCTTTTACATAAGTAGGGGCTGTTTTCGGTGATTTGCCTCCCTTGACCTTTTGATAGTAAGCGTAAGTCAGGGGTTCGGCATCGTTCACTACATCGCAATCAACAATGTTACCGGTGAAGATAGTATGCGTGCCGCAATCTAATTCTTTTTCCAGCTCAACTTCTATATAGGAAACTGTATTTTCCAGAATGATGGGCACTTTAGTTGCTCCTGTTTTTATTTTTACGTTTTGCAGTTTGTTGACATCGCGTCCGCTTTTAAAGCCGAAGAGGCCGATGAAAGTCATGGGCGTTGTTTCGGACAGAATAGAAACGACAAATTTACGGCTGAGTTTAATTAATTCATGAGTGTAATTTTCTTTGTTTATGCTGATGGCTATAGTTGCCGGATTTGGTGTAACCTGAAACATGGAGTTGGCAATCTGACCGTTAAATTTACCGTCTTGCCCTGAGGTGACGATATATAGACCGTAACTGATTTTATGAAGGGCGGCTCTGTTCATTTGTTCTCCTTTTTGCGATGTTTTCGTATAGACGTTTATAACTCAATTCTAAATCCAGCGCTATTAATTTTTATAGTGAGCCCCGTATTGATTTGGTATGTTTTTCAGGGGATTTTTTCTTTTGACAAAAGAGATCTTTTCCTATAATTGACTCAAATTATAACAAGTTAGAATTAAGATACGCCCTTATAATTTCCTGCCGCAGTTTGTAGTTCGAGGCATTCAAAACAATGTGGAAATAAATTTTTATCCGGAGATAGTTACATTATCCCCAATTTACGGAAAGAGAAAAAACATTATGAAATATCAGGAATTTATGAAACGCGATCATTTTAATTTCGAAGAAATTCTCGCTTTCGCTTACGGTAAGCTGGTTGCCGATCCTCCCGAACATTTTGACGCGAAACTTCCGGCGCCTCCGTTTCTTATGATTGATCGCATATTATTGATTGAAAGCGATGGCAAGAAGGGTAAAATAATCGCCGAACAGGATATCCGGTTGGACGCCTGGTATTTTCAATGCCATTTCCAGGGTGATCCGGTGCAGCCCGGATGTCTGGGTGTGGATGCGATATGGCAACTGCTTGGTTTTTTCTGCGTCTGGAACGGTTCACTGGGGACGGGCAGAGCGCTGGGGTGCGGCGATGTTGCTTTCAACGGTCAGATTCGCCCTTTTAACAAATGTGCCCGTTTTGAAGTTGATGTGCGGCGTTATTCGCGATTGAAGGAATCAGGTGCGAGCATAGTAATCGGTGATGGCCGCATTTATATAGATAATGAATTAATTGCGGCTGTCGGGCAGGCTCGTACGGGAGTTTTTAAAGAGATTGCCTATAAAGATTACCCGCTTCGTTCGAAAAATTCTGTCGGCGGGATCATGGAAAGGTAATTAATCAGGTCATTAAAACTGTTCGCCAGATTCTGCTTTAAATTACCATTAAAGAATCTTTATCATATATTTTTTACAGGAAATAGTTTGAATATAATAAAAAAAGCAGCACGTTATTTTGCCCGGAAAGGATTTTGCAGGGCGGCGATAGATGAACACGCTGATCTGAGCATTTTTAAGGAGAAACTTACCACCACCGTAATTGCCGGTCTTGTTTTAATATTTACTAGTTACCTTCTTGGCATACCGGCCGTGTTTATAGTAGGAGGGATTGCCGCCTGGTTGAAAAACCCAATGCTTGGGGTTATCGGGATTCCTTTGATTTATGGTGTTTCCTGGTTACTTCTGATGCTGGGTCTGTATCTTGCCGGACCTCAATATGGGAAAGCGCTCGGCCGTTGGGCTGCGCGGGTTATGCTGGAAAAAATTCTCGGTGATGAAGCCAAAACGTCCGGATCAATGCACATAGAAGATTCGAAAAGCGACACGATAAAAAATTAAAAAGAGCCGGAAGCTCTGGATAAAAACAGGAGTGTTAAATGAGTCAGATTGAAGAAATGATAGGTGAACTTAAAGTTAAAATTATCCAAACCCTGGGGCTGATTGACATTGGGCCCGAAAACATCAAGGATGATGCTCAACTTGTAGGCGGCGATATGGGAATTGATTCCATTGACGTGCTTGAACTGGTGATGATGATTGAAAAAGACTATGGTGTTAAAATAGAAAGCAAAGAGCTGGGCGTTAAAGTTTTCGCTTCCGTACGCGCGCTGGCCATACATATTTCCAAGAATCGGAAAAAAGGTTAAATTTTCGCTTACGCGAAAATATGACCTGTTAGCGTTTTACGCGTTTTTGTTTCTATTATGAAAGTACTGCTAATTTCAGCAAATACTCTGAGAATTCCCTATCCGGTATATCCGCTGGGGCTGGATTACGTAGCCAGTTCTCTGGATTCCCGTTATCAGACTAAAATTGCAGATTTAAACGATTTTGCCAATCCGGATGAGTTGGAAACGTTGATCAGAGAATTTTCTCCCGATTTTGTCGGAGTATCCATCAGGAACATTGATAACACCGATGTGATAAACAGCAGAGGCTTTCTGCCCGAATACCAGAATTTAATCAGCCAGATCAGGACAAATTCAAAGGCCCCAATAATTTTAGGCGGCAGCGGTTTTACTATCTTTCCCGTTGAGTTCATGCAGGCGCTGGATGCCGATTATGGGATAGTCGGCGAAGGTGAAAGATTATCTTTGCTGCTGGATGCGCTGGAGAAAAACGTGGATGTTAAACAAATATCCGGTGTCTTGACAAAAGAAAAAACGGACATCGTTTATGAACCGTGGGATGGTGAGATTAAAAGACATTTTAATCCGGCAAACCTTCATACGCAATTTTATCTGTCTTACGGCGGCATGCTAAACCTGCAAACGAAAAGAGGTTGTCCGTTTCATTGCACTTACTGCACCTATCCTCATATTGAAGGTGCCCGGATGCGGTTTTACCCGCCGCGTGAAGTTGCCCGCAGCGCCCGCGAATTGCAGGATGCCGGCGCTAAATATATTTTTATAACTGATTCCGCTTTCAACGCCAGCTATGATCACAGCAGGCAGGTTGCGGAAGCCTTTATGGAAGCCCGTGTGTCTGTTCCGTGGGGAGGGTTTTTTTCGCCCACCATTCCTCCCGATGATTATTTCAAGCTGATGGCTGATGCCGGGTTGACGCATGTTGAATTTGGCACTGAATCTTTATCGGATACGGTATTGGCCAATTTACGCAAACCTTTTGCTTCCGGCGATGTTTTTGCCGCTCATAAAAAAGCGCTTGAAGCCTCTTTGCACATCGCCCATTATTTTTTATTAGGCGGTCCCGGCGAAAACAAACAGACTCTGCGAAAAACACTGATCGGCCTCGATAGTCTGGAAAAGGCGGTTTTCTTCTTTTTCTGCGGCATCCGCGTTTATCCGCACACGGGTTTGTATGATGTTGCTCTGCGGGAAGATCAGATTACCTCGGGGCAGAATATCCTGCCGCCTGTATTTTACCGCTCCAAGGAAATATCTGTTGCGGAAATTATGAAGACGGTGGAAAATCACGCCAATGGCCGTCTGAACTGGATTATCGGCGCAGCTGAAGCTAAAGCAACCCGTGTTTTACCCAAACTCTACAGACGTGGGTTTACAGGGCCTTTATGGGAGTACCTGATTCAATAAAGACAGTGAGGCTGTTGAAAAAAGCTCATCTGCTGTGTTGCGCTGCAAACCGCGCCGCTCGGCGTATATCTATATACGCCTCGCGGTTCGATTTTTTGCGCGTCTTGCATCTGAGCATTTTTGAACAGCCCCGTAAATGGATGTTTTTCATCATACCAACAGCGTACAGCTTAGTTGGGCTTTTACGGGTTTAAAAACCCGTATTACTAGAATATCCTCCGCCGGCGCGAAGTCGGGAGAATTTCCGGGAGGTGTCCCGTTGTAGAATCGGGACGGAGGTGGATGAATAAATGAAAAATAAATTATCGTCTGCAAGCCCCGCTCAAATCACAGGAATAATTCTTTTGTTTGTCGCCGCGGCCGTTTTTTTTATTAATCCTCTGTTGGCGGCTGCTGTCGCCCTTTTTTATATCATTCTTTGCGTTGCCGCTTCTTTTTTTCCGCAAAGTAATTTTTTCCTGTCCGTAATCAGCCGCGGCAATACCGGCCAGAATATGGTCGCGCTGACTTTTGATGATGGTCCGGCGCAACCGACAACAAGACAAATAATGGAGTTGCTTGATAAGTATTCAGTGAAAGTCACTTTTTTTGTTTCCGGCGCCAATGCATTGAAACATCCGGAAATAATCGGGGAAATATTCGCCCGCGGCCACGCCATCGGCAATCATTCGTTCAACCATAATCCTTTTTTAATGCTGGGAAGTTATAATTATCTCTATCAGGAGATATTCAGAGCTCAGGAAGTTTTGAAAAAAATGGGCGTAAATGCTTGGGCATTTCGTCCTCCGGTGGGAATAATCAGCCCCAAACTGCCTGCTGTTCTGGATAAATTAGGAATGTTTTGTGTTACTTTCAGCTGCCGCGCTTTTGATGCCGGCAACCGCCGTGTTAAAAATCTTGGTTCCAGAATACTTAAAAAAGTAAAAGCTGACGATATCATTTTGCTGCATGATGTGCTGCCGCGCAGTGAAGAAGACAGTGCTATTTTATTGTCGGAAATTGAAAGTGCATTGCAGGGGCTTATTACTAAGGACTTAAAAATTGTTCCTCTTTCCACTTTGATTAACAGAGACATTAATGAGAAAGAACTGTAAGGCTCTTGAAAAAGGCCTATATGCTGCGTTGCGCTTTGGCTCTCGCATGCTCACTTACGCTCAAAGTACGCTCCGCTGCTCGATCCTCACGCGCCTTGCCTCTAAATCTTTTTGAACAGCCTCAAAATAAGTGGTTTTTTCAACAATAAGTTCCACATTACCCATAATTTCTTTTTGCTCAGACAACCGTGTCACGATCCGTTTTAGCGAAATCGTTATACAATGCTGTCACTCTTTATCCCGTTACACTTTTCGCCCAACAATTGAATATTGCGTCCAGCATTAGCTCCTCCTTTTACAACAGGAATAATGTGGTCGAATTCAAGAGCATCTCTGTTTCTACAATTCAGGCATTTTCCCCCATCCCTATTACAAACAAACATCTTAACATCATCTGGAATAGGTTTTCTTCCACCATTAGTTTCAGGTGCCCCGTGTAATTCCTGTGCTTTTTGAAATACTTTTCGCTTAACAGAAGATAATTTTGCCTTCTTTTCAGCTCTTTCTGCTGTCTTCAAGAGATCTTGAGCATCTGAAGGGTGGTGATTATGAATTTCCTTCAGCAACTTAATTTTCTAATATACTGATAAATTCTTATTAAAAGCAATTCTTCAAGAGAAATCTTCCGATATTTATTCAAAAAAGCCGCATCTTCCCTGCTTTTTCTTTCTTGCTCTATTTTTGTTCTCTCTAAATATTCTATGTGCGCTTTTCTTGAGCAACCTTCCGATCATTTGCTTTTTGTTCTTTACGCACCTGTTCACGCTTTCTTGCGGGAGAATTTAAAATATCTGATAGTGCGGTAAATATGGCTTCAAGGATTTTCCATATCCCCCACAAGGCTCCAAGGATTATGAGGATGATTAAACCGTTCATTTTTCTTCCAAGTCCAATTTTTAAAAAACAAACCAAACATTTGATTTGAAAAACTGTAAAACTTTTTTTATGAATAATTTGCGAAGTGATTTTTAGATTATAATGACATGAACTTAATAAACAAATCCAATTTTCTTGTCAATGTAAAATAATAGGCGCTTTCGATGTCGGCAAAAACACCATGATAACTGGAAATTAAAATCATGTTATTTCCCCGCAAAGTCGCCGGTATAATTCGGTGAACAAACTTATTTTCGCTTAATTTGAAAATTTTGTTTTGTTATCATCCGCTTTGCGGGGTTGTTCAACTTATCAATTCCCCTATGCTTCGTTAAGGAAAAATGGAGTTCACGAATAAATTATTTATTGACGTTATAAAAAAATTTTGATTGAAAAAACAATCAATGATATGAATTAACTCTTTTTGGCATGAATTTAACTTTGACATTGGCCAAAGGGGTATGTTTGTTGGAAAGTCAATGGAGTTTATTAAAAGAGATAAAAGCAAATAATGATAATCATATTGAGGTATTGGCGGATGTGCCAGCTGATTCCCCCTGGTTTTCGGGTCATTTCCCCGGCGAGCCAATTCTTCCGGGAATAGCTTTAATTTATATAGTCGAGCAGGCAATTATTCAGGACGCATTGAAAAACGGGGAGCAGGTTCAGTTGCATGCGCTGAAAAGGGTGAGATTCATTCAGCCGGTGCGGCCAGAAGAAACTCTGTCGGTAAGCATAACCGGTGAAGAAAAAGGTGAAGAAGTTTTGTTTTCTTTTAAAGTGGCAAATAAAGGAAATATTGTTTGCAGCGGTTCAATTAATGCAAGAAAGATAAATAGATAAAAATGATATAAATAAGCACAGAAGGAGGGTAGTGATGCCTGAAAATCACGATACCAAAGGCATTATACGGCACGTGGCCGAAATAATTATTGAGGAACTAAAATTAGAAGACGTTACCGCGGATACATTTAATCCGGATATGGATTTGGTGGATGAACTGGGCATTGACAGCATGGATCTGGCCACCATTGCATTAGTCCTGCAGGATGAATACAAGATCGCTATAGACGAAGACGATTATCCCAAGTTGAAGACGATTCGCCTGATTGCCGGTTACATTAAAGAAAAACTTGCCGAGAAAAAATAATTGATTGAGGATAAAAGGTCTATGCCTATTAATGATAAGGTAACTTTGAAATTAGTCAAACCGGGATTTTCCGAACTCCTGTCTCATCCGGAAGTTAAAGCGCGCTGGGAAAAGGTGAGAAAATATTTTTTTCTGCGGGAATCAACTTATGACATGTCCAATCGCTGCAATATTCGCTGCGATGGCTGTTATTATTTTGAAGGCAAAAAACAGTTTGCCGGGGAGATTGGCGATGCTCAAGCGTGGCGCGAGCTCATGCGGAGGGAAAAAGCACGCGGCATTACTTATGTTGTTCTGGCAGGAGCGGAGCCTTCTTTGGTGCCGGAGCTTCTGGATGTATGCTATCAAGAAATGACACTGGGCAGTATTGCCACCAATGGGTTTAAAAAAATTTCTTCATCAGTTGGCTATAAACTGCATATTTCTGTCTGGGGCAATGACGAAACCAGCTTGAGAATCAGAAAGGCTAAAGACCTTTTGAAGAAACAGATTGAAAATTATAAAAATGATCGGCGAGCGGTTTTTGTTTATACCTTCACACGGGAAAATATAGATGAGGTAAAAGAAGTTGCCGCACAGCTTGTTGCCTATGACTGTAAACTGACCTTTAATGTTTTTTCATCGCCGGTCGGTTACACGGGAAAGCTGCGGCATGACGATGAATCCTTCAATCGTACACGGCAGATAATGATAGAGCTTTTGAATAAATATCCGCGAAATATTATTTTTTCCGCCTACAACGCCGTTGCGCATACCCATAAAAAAGGTTTACATGATCTTTACAGTTGTTCATATCCCCGTCAGAATCCTTCGCAGGATATCGGGTTGGGGAGGTCTTTCAGGCAATACAGGACAGACCTTAATTGGGATAGATCTGTTGCCTGCTGTGTGCCGGATACGGATTGCGCCGATTGCCGTCATTATGCCGCCGGTTCCGCGGTCGTCACAGCGCGCCTTTACCGTCATGTGAACAATCTGGCTACTTTTAAATCATGGCTGGATTATGTAGATACCTATCTAGCTGTTTGGGTTATGGGTTATGAGAAGGGCGAAAATCTTTGCGCCGAAATTATAAATCCGCCACAAGCGGCGACGAGCTAGAAAAGATGTTAAAATATTTAGATGATGTGTTGTAATAACTAAATTTAAATACTCTATCGGAGCAGTATTGATGAAGACCGTTAGTTCCTTGCTGGATAAAGACTGGTACGAAAGATACAGACAAATTTCAAATCTTAACATCCGCAGTTCCATATACGATGTAACCAACCGCTGCAATTTGCGTTGCAAGGGATGTTTTTTCTTTTCTTCGGGAGAACATCAGACGGCCCAAGAAGAAATGGATATAAAAAAATGGGAAGATTTTATTGACCGTGAAAAAGAACGGGGAGTGAATCTGGCGATTTTGATAGGCGGCGAGCCGACTCTTTGCATGGATCGCGTCGAAGCTTTCTATAAGCGCCTGCCTACTTATTGCGCCACCAACGGTCTGATTAAAGTTCCCCGGGAAAAGCTTCCCGATATGATTGTGGGAATTTCCCTCTGGGGCGGCGGTGAGGAAGAGAAAATTCTCCGCGGGCGCGACACTTTTGCTGTTTCCAGTAAGAATTATGCCGGAGACGCTTACACGTATTATCTTTATACATTGACTCCCCATCAGGTGGGGAAGATTGAACCTGTAATCAAAAGAATTGCCGATGTCGGCTTGAAAGTGCATCTGCAACTTTTATCAAATGACGAAGGCGTTGACGGCTTTTCGTGGCGTGAGGGCGAACTCAAAGATTTACGCCACGAAATGGACGAAATGCTGGATAAATATCCGCAAACTTTAATTTCCTGCAAATACTATCATGAAATCATTACCACGGGGAAAATGATGGGACGGAGCTTTAACTGGAATGAATGCCCGTCCATTACCGAATCTCTGGACAATAGAGAAAACCGGCCACGCCGTTTAATCCATTTTTCCCGCTGGGCCTCCGATTTAAAAACAGTTCATCGCTGCTGCACATCGGCAACGCGCGATTGCTCCACCTGTAAAGACGGCGCGGCGCACATGAGCTGGGTAATGGTCAACAAACGTGAACATCTGAAATCGGCCAAGGATTTACAAAACTGGATCGAAGTCTATGAAATGTTTGCTAAGTTGTACCACTTTATTCCTTGGTAATCCCCGACAATTTTTGATATAGGCACATTTATTAGATGTCTCCAGCTTTTCCTTTTTCGCGGGAGATGATTTTTTATATTTTTCAGGATCATTGATTGCCATGAGTTCTAAGAAAACATTAATATTAGGTTACGACGCCGTGTCTTCTTTAGGAACTGATTTGGATATCCAATGGCAGCGGGCTGTTGCCGGAAATTGTGGAATAGGAAAGCTGACCAGATTTCCGCTTGACGCCGGCTTTCCGGTGCGTGTCGCCGGTGAAGTGGCGGATATTGATATACGTCCGTATCCTTTTTTACAGCCACGGGAAATGGCGCACTGGACTTCGCCCATCTTCAAATACGCCATGCTGCTTGTTCATCGAGCTTTAGTTAAAAGCGGAATTGTAATTACGAAGGAATTATCGCCGCGGGTGGCGGTTACGTTCAGTTCGGCGGTTGGCGGGTTAGACGCAGTTCTGCAGGCTGATCGTTTGATGATCGCGGAAGGAAAAATGCCTCATCCTTTTATTAATCCCAATTCCTGCATTAATATGGTTGGCGGCAAGGTCTCTATTCTTACAGGAGCGACGGGACCAATTTGTTCGACTATTACGGCTTGCGCTACCGGAATTACTTCGCTTATAATTGGTGAGATGCTGTTACAACAAAATATGGCGGATGTTGTCATTGGCGGCGCTGTGGATTTTCCTCTGGTTGAGCCTATAGTTGCCGGATTTGCCACAATGAATGGCGCTTACCGTCCGAAAGAAGGGCAGCCCCAAGAGCCGCCGGAAAAAACGAGCAGGCCTTTTTCCGTTAATCGGCGAGGCTTTGTTGTCTCCGAAGGAGCCGGTTGCATTATTCTAGCAACTGAAGAGTTTGCGAAAGCCCACGGGCTTAAACCGAAAATAGAAATGGCCGGATGGTCCATGACCTCCGACGCCAGCCATTTTGTTTCGCCCAATTTGAAAACGGTGCAAAGATGCATCGAGGAAACTATTGCCCATGCTGGATTGCAGCCGGCAGACATTGACGCGGTCAATGCGCACGCGACCTCGACAAAGATAGGCGATAAGGTGGAGGCCGATGCTCTGCGCAATATTTTCGGCAATAACGTGCCTCCGGTATCGGCGAATAAATCACAGCTCGGCCACGCGATGGGCGCGTCAAGCGCCATTGAAGCCATACTGGCTATGGAAGGGATGATTAAAGAGACATTGCTGCCGACTATTAATTATATTCCTGACCCGGAAATTGAGATTGACTGTGTTGCCGAAGGGGCAAGAAAATTAAAACAGGAGTTTGTGCTGAAAAACGCGTTTGGTTTCGGTGGATGCAATTCCTGCCTGATTTTGCGCAGACTTGACTAAAGGATAATTATCGTATCATGAAAGCCCCAAAAAATAGAAAAGTTTTTGTTGTAGGTTATGGCGCGGCCACCCCGCTGGGAAGCACATTTGAAAAAACATGGAAAAGAGCGATTAAGGGTGAGGCCGGTTTCCGCAAAGTGACTCGTTGTAAAGTGGAATCAGCCTGCAACGTAGTTGGGGAGATACCGGACTGGTACCCGCTGGAACTTGATTTTACCGACGCGAAAGAAATTTACAACTGGAATGCGGCTTTTGTGATTTTAACGATGGCTGTTTGCAAGGAGGCGCTGCAAAATTCAGGTGTTTCCATCAACGCTCAGATTGCTCCGCGAATGGCGTGTCTTATCGGTTCAGCGCTCAACGGATCGGATGCTTTTCGCATTGCCGTACACGATCTGGAACATCGCGGTCCGCTCAGGGTTAGTCCTTATCTGCTGCCTAATTTATGCGCGAATCTTCCCTCTGGCAAAGCGGGAATGCTGTTAAAATTTACCGGACCGATTTTTTCGCCGCAGGGCGCTTGCGCGTCAGGCAACTACGCAATCGGCATCGGGGCAAGAATGATCAGAGACGGCGATTGCGATTTCGTCCTGGCCGGCGGCGCAGACACCCCCATTCTGCCAGAACTGATCCACGGTTTTGCCAATATGAACGCTACGATTAAGATTCATTCTAATGATCGCGCTTATGATAAGCCGGCGTTGGCATCGCGGCCTTTCAGCGTTGACCGCAAGGGTTTTGTTCTTTCTGAAGGCGCTGGTGTTGTTATTCTGGCGGCGGACGAAACGATTAAAGCTTATGGACTTAAACCGAAGGCTGAAGTTCTGGGTGTCGGATGGTCATCGGACGCTCATCATTACACCAGCCCCAACATGCCAACTATTATCCACGCCATCAGGGGATCTATTGAGGATGCAGGATTAAAACCGGAAGATATTCAATATGTGAACGCCCACGGCACTTCCACTCCCAAAGGTGACGGTACGGAAATAAAATGTCTGCGGGAAGTGTTTGGCAGGAAGATAGAAAAAATTCCCATATCCTCAAACAAATCGCAGTTGGGACACACCCTCGGCGCGACAGCGGCCATTGAAGCCGCTTTGACTATTGAGGGAATGAATAAAGGCATTGTCCTGCCCACGATCAATTACGTGCCGGATCCTGATTTTTCCGATATTGATGTCGTGCCTGATGATGCCCGCAAACATAAATATGAAATTGCTCTTTCCAATGCTTTTGGTTTTGGCGGGACAAATTGCTGTGTCATTTTCAGAGGAGTATAAAATGAAACCTAAACCATTTAAACCGGAAACATACAACAATGATGAGCGTTACGTGCGAGACCTTACAACCGGCTTGGTCTGGCATCGTTCGAAATACCGTACTTTATATGTTGATACTGATCGCTCGCAAGTGGTTTATCATTCTAATTATCTGCGTTATTTTGAATTCGGCCGTACTTCTCTGATGCGCGATATAGCTTATTCTTACAAAGAAATAGAGGAAAGCGGCTATGTCTATCCTATCTTCGATTTGGGCATATGTTTTTATCAGTCCCTGTATTACGACGATTTGATGTATATCTATACGCGGCCGGTAAATCTGGAGAGAGTGCGTTTACAATTTGACTACCTGATAACCCATGCGGAGAAGGGACACATAATCTGTATCGGTTTCACAAAACATTGCGCCTTGAATCTGGCTGGTACTCCCGTGGCCATAGATCCGAAAACGGTTCAAGTATGGAAATCGTTTCCCGTTTAAATCAAAACCAGCGGCATCACTTCGATATTGACGTATACCCCTATCTGCGGGATCACCATTTAGAAGGAAAAGTAATTCTGCCGGCGGTGGAAGCGTTAATTGTTCTTGCGAAAGATGTTAAAATCAATCATCCGCAAATAAATATACGTTGTTTTCAAAAGGCGCGCTTTTCACGTTTTTTATCAATTTCGCCGAATACTAAGCGCCAGCCGGTATTTGTTGACATAGAAAATTCCGGCGATGGTGGCATAATTGCTTCACTTTTTACTTCGGTAAAATCAAAAACCAGCACTGTCAGCCGCAAAGTCGAACATGCAAGCGTGGAGTTTCCTGCCGCTGAGTCCACTGCGTATTTACCGCCTTCTTTTCGTATGGTGAAGAAACTGGAAGGAAGTTGCATCAGCGTGTCTTCGGCAGCTATTTACCGTGAACTGGTTCCTTTTGGAGAGGCTTATCATAATATCATCGGTGATTTATCAGTTTCACCAAAGGGCGCCCAGGCTTTTATTTCTGGCGGTGATAATGAGGCGGATGATAGTTTGCTCGGTTCTCCATTTCCTCTGGACGCTGTCTTGCACGCCGCCTGTGTATGGGGGCAGCGCTTTGCCGGTATTGTTTCCTTTCCCGTTGGATTTGGGAAAAGAGTAATTTATAAAAAGACAAAAAAAGGAAAGGACTATCTAGGGCGCGTTGTGCCCGTGAATGTCACTAAGGAATCGTTGATATTTGACGCCTGGATTTATAATTTGGATGATGTAGTGTGCGAAAGCATCAGTGGTATTCAAATGAGGGATGTGTCGCAGGGACGCCTAAGGCCGCCGCTATGGATCAGGGCTTAATACCAAGTTGCCTTCCTCCAAGTTATAATGGAAGGCACAGGTGATTAGCTGAGAATTGAAACATGTGTAAAATAATCTTAATTTATCTTTTTGCTTATCTTGCCGGTTCCATAAATTTCGCTATTATTTTTTTAAAGCTTGCCGGTAAAGCAGACCCCCGCTTGAGCTTCAGCGGCAACGCCGGTACCACAAACGTTTACCGCCAGGCGGGGATTTTATGGGCGGCAGTTGTTTTTTTTCTGGACATTGGCCGAGCAATAACTGTTGCGTTTATAGCGATTTATTTTTTAAAGGACTTTTTGCTTCCTTGGGTGTGTTTTTTTCTTGTTTTGGGCAATACCTTCCCTTGTTTTCACGGCTTTCTCGGTGGTAAAGGAGTGGCTAACTATTTAGGATTTACCCTTCTTATTGCGCCGTGGTCGGCTGTATTTGCGGCGGCAATCTGGCTTGTTGCATACGGAATCAGCCGGATTCCTTTTATTGCTTCGTTTTGTATGGTTTTTACTCTGGCCTGTGGACAGACATTAACTCTTCACTGGCAACGAAGCGCGGTAACCGGTGCGCTGGCGACATTTCTACTTATCTTATTTAATCACAGAAAAAATATTGCCAACTACCGTAAAACTACTTAGCCACAAGCACACAATAAATGAGAAAAACCGATGGTGTTTCCAAAATATTATCCTTATTGAAAAATTTCAAATCGACATTAACCTTCTACAAAAGCCTTTTTGCGGTATCTGGAAATAAAGTCATGCATCATATCTTTTTAACAAGTATGCAGTGTTTACTATCTTACAAAAGGCCGGATTGCGGAACTACTCGCAGTAATTGCGTTCAGCAGTTTAATCTTTCGTTAAATTCTTCCGGAGTGAAACTGTATTCCTGAGTTCCGTAACTCTCCACGGAGAAAGAAGCGCAGACGCTACCCATTCGCGCGCACTGCTCGATATCTTTGCCGTGAACCAGACCGCTGAGCAAACCGCCCCGGTAAGAATCTCCGGCGCCTGTCGGATCAACTACCGTTTTCACTCTGAAGGCGGGAACAGCAATTTCACGCTCACGTGTGGAAACCTGTGAGCCCGCCTCTCCCAGAGTGGTGATAATTGTTCCGGCCATCTCCAGTATGTCCTTTTTGTCTAACCCTGTCTTACTGATGATCAGGCTCAGCTCATAATCATTAACGATTAATATCCTGCATCCCACAATTGCCTGAATAAGGTCTCTTTTATCCCACATGGGCAGGGATTGCCCAGGATCAAGAATATAGTCTATTCCCCTATCTTTGCATGCACGCGGGTAATTAACCATATCCTCGAAATTACCGGGAGAAACGATAACGATAGTATTTTTAGGATCAAGTATGCTAAAATCCAACGTGGATTGATATTTCATAGCTCCGGGATTGAAACCGGTAATCTGATTGTCGGCACGGTCGGTCGTGATGTAAGCGCCTGCCGTGAATTCATCGGCGATGATTTTAATGCCTTCCGTAGAAATTCCGTTTTTTGCCAGCCATTTGAAGTACCTCTGGTAATCATGTCCGATAGTGGCGCAGATGAGAGGTTTTTCGCCCATCAGAGTGAGTGCGTAGGCGATATTGCCCGCAGTGCCGCCATATTTTTCTTTCATGCCGTTTACCTGAAAGCAAACGTTTAGAACGTGAATTTTATCGGGCAGAATATGTTCGGAAAAATGTCCGGGAAAATCCATAATCCTGTCGTATGCCATTGATCCGGAAACAATAATTTTCATAAAAGTAAACCTTTCCAATCAATTTAAAATTATCCTCTGAGCTTTTAAGAATATAAGGAATATCGATTTGTGTGTCAATGATATTTTACCCGGAAAGTGCATAGAAGCTAGCGTCAAGCTAACACATCTTTTGATTAATTATACCGGCTGCAATTTTACGCACATTTTTCATAGCGGTTTGCAGATCAATTGTGCAGAGTCGCCGGTCTTTCATTACGATCCTACCGTTGATAATGCTGGTTTTAACGTCCGCGCCTCGTGTGGCATAAACAAGTTGAGAATAGCAATTATAAAGTGGAGTGAGGTGAGGCTGATTCATATCCACCAAAATGATGTCAGCTTTTTTCCCCGTTTCTACAGAACCAATCAATTTATCCATTCCCAGCACTTTTGCTCCGCCAATCGTGGCCATTTTGCAAACTGTTTCCGCGTTCATAACGGTGGAGTTTAGAGAAGTTACTTTATGAACCTTTGCCGCTGTGTCCATCTCCCGAAACATATCCAGATCGTTATTGCTGGCGCATCCGTCTGTTCCGATGCCGACAGTTATTCCATGCCGCAGCATTTCGGGAACAGGGGCGACACCCGCCGCCAGCTTCATGGAGCTTTCCGGATTATGTGCAACCCTAACACCCAGATCGGCAAAAACAGCCATATCTTCTTTATTCAGCCAATTGCAATGAACGGCAATGGTTTGTTCATCCAGAACTCCCAGATCAAGCAGATGTTGTACCGGCTTTTTGCCATAACGATTCAAGATAGTGCCTATCTCATCTTTATTTTCGAGCAAATGAATCAGGTATAAAATACCGGCTTCACGGGCAGCTTCCTTTGCGCGGGCAAGTGTTTCCGGAGAACAGGTGTAGGTAGAATGACAGAAATATGCCGGTGTAATAAGCGGTGCGTAGGGAAGCCAACGTTTTACGAAACGTTGAGCCGCTGCCATAATTTTTTCGAATGCGGGCTTATCTGGCATGATAAAATCAGCAAAACCCTGCGAGACAATGGCGCGCATTCCGGCAGTGCTGACTGCTTCCGCAATGGCGTTTTCAAAAAAATAGCCGTCGCAAAAGGTTGTCGTGCCGGAGAGAATCATTTCCGCCATGGCAAGAGTGGCTCCGTCGGAAACCATTTTTTTGTTGACGAAACGCACTTCTGCCGGGAAAATATTCCCGGTCAGCCACTCCATTAATGGCAGATCATCGGCCATACCCCGAAAGCAAACCATCGGCAGATGCGTGTGCGTATTGACTAATCCGGGCATAACGATGCAGCCGGAGGCATCTATCGTTTCTTTGGCCTGTAAGGTGGCGCATCCTCCATCGTTATTTCGGCCCACCGCGACAATAAGATCGTCTTTAATACCGACAAAAGAATCTTCGATAATTTCTATTCCGGCGGACATGGTTACGAGCGTTCCGCCTGTGATTAATATATTGTAATTATTTTCTTGCAAGTGCTCTTCCATTTAAATTTATAAATTCAATTATTAATCAAAGCGCTTTTCCCTTACAAGAATTAAACGCTCAGAGATGATCAGGAAAAATCAACCGGGAAATTTAGCCTCCATCAATTCGTCACCAATCAATCCCAGCGCAGCACTAAACCCCAAAGCTATTATTGTTAATAACGAGAATAATGCCATTACGGGTAAGGACGACAACCGCAATTCCAAAGCAGAAGTGGCAATCAAAACAGATGTAAACAGGAAACTCAGTCCGAATATAATTTTCTTTTTTAAGAAAAGCGTTGTTACTTTCCGGAATCTGGTTTTGCCGTCAACAAGTCCTGTTAGCAGAGCCAAAATAATAAAAAAAGGAAGAGCCGGTGAAATCACTTGCATTGTACAATGCAAAACTTCATTAATTTGAGGCGGTGCTATAAAAGATAAAATAGCAAGAATAAAGAGAGTAAAAACAAAAGATTGTGGAAAATGCACGATAATGGGATGAATATGCAGCATCATGATTTTTCGCCTTTTTTCCGATATCGGATCGACATATGACTCAAACATTTTTGCGGGCACTCCACACGCCGGACATACATCTTTTATCTTGCCTTCTTTGGTTACATAACCGCACGCTTTGCATTTAATAAGGTTAGCCATAAAAATATCTCCGGTGCTATTTTGTTAATTTTTATGATAATATATTATAGTATTAAATGATAGTTAAAAAAATAAGTTGTTGAAAAGTTATATTCTATTAGTTAATATTAAACAGTAAAATATGGAGGTGTCTATGAGCGCGTTACTCCTTGCCCGCATCCAGTTCGCCTTTACTGTAGGCTTCCATTTCCTCTTCCCGGCAATGACTCTGGGGACTGCCCTCATTATCCTCATATCCGAAACTATTTATCTGATTAAAAAAGATGAAGTCTATAAAAAAATAACTGATTTTATGGTCAGACTTCTAGGGCTGATTTTCGTGATGGGTGCGGCAACTGGTATTGTTATGGAATTTTCTTTTGGAACGAACTGGTCAGGATATTCTCGGGCGGTGGGAGATGTTTTCGGGCCGATATTAGCGGCCGAAGGCGTTATTGCTTTTTTTCTCGAATCGGTATTTCTCGGAGTACTTATTTTCGCCAGAGACAAAGTATCCCTGAAGGTATACTGGTTAGCGGCACTGCTGGTATTTCTGGGCGGTCACCTATCGGCTTTCTGGATTGTGGTCGCCAATTCATGGATGCAGACTCCCACCGGTTACGCGATAAATGAAGCGGGGAAAATTAATCTTATCAGTTTCACGGATGCCGTTTTTAATCCATCGGCGATCATCAGATTTTGTCACACCGTAATAGCTTCA
Source organism: uncultured delta proteobacterium (assembly GCA_963811325.1). Classification (GTDB taxonomy): domain Bacteria; phylum Desulfobacterota; class Syntrophia; order Syntrophales; family Smithellaceae; genus Smithella. Next base: position 1,998,439 of record CAWEQT010000001.1, on the reverse strand, counting down.
TGGATTACCGGCGCGGTAATGGCAGCCGGTATCGCTGGTTATTATGTAAGGAAAGGCCTGCACGGCCAGACGGCCAGAACAATACTGAAGATCGGTATAATCCTTTTTGCAATTACACCTCTTTTGCAACTGGCAACAGGCCACATTCACGCGATTGAAGTCATCAACATGCAACCGGAAAAGGCGGCTGCGTTTGAGGGACATTTTTATACGGCTAAAGGTGTGCCGCTTTATGCAGTAGGATTTGTCGATGAACAAAACGAAAAAACCTATGGAATTTACGCCCCCAAAGCCCTGAGCTTTCTATACAACTTTGACTGGAACTCGGAAATAAAAGGATTGAAGGATTTCCCGAAAGAAAATTGGCCGCCGGTTAGCTTTGTGTTTCAGGTTTATCATATCATGGTAGGTATTGGCATGCTTTTAATCGCACTCGGATTAATGGGCGCGTATCTGCTTTGGACTAAAAAAATATATGAAAACAAATTATTTCTTTTTATCCTGCCTTTCCTGATACCACTGCCGCATATTGCTCATGAGACAGGATGGATATCGGCTGAAGCAGGCCGTCAGCCGTGGATAATATATAAGCTGATGAAGACCGCTGATGCCGCGTCAGTAGTAGTCAGCGCTGGTGAAATAGTATTCAGCCTGCTAATGTTTTTCCTTATTTATCTGCTGCTGGCGGTAATGTTTATCAAGTTGTTAATAAAAATTGTTAAAAAAGGGCCGGCAGCGTAGTTAATATATTTGGAATTGTGATTTTGGGGAGGCAAAATAAATGGAAAACATACGGAATTTTCAGGAACTCTGGTTCGTTCTTATTTTGATATTGTTTATAGGCTACTCTCTTCTGGATGGATTTGATCTGGGCATAGGGGCGATGCTGCCCTTTATCGGCAAGACAAAAGAGGAAAAAGACATATTAATTAATTCTATCAGTCATGTCTGGGACGGCAATGAAGTCTGGCTGATAACCGGCGGCGGCGCACTGTTCGCGGCCTTTCCTAACGCCTATGCCACGGCCTTTTCCGGCTTTTATCTGGCGATTATGCTGGTTTTGTTTGCGCTTATCTTTCGGGCTGTTTCGATGGAATTCCGAGTTAACGATGAAGAGCGATCCTTAATCTGGGAAAAGGCTTTTATTTGCGGTAGTGGTCTGACCGCGCTTTTATTTGGCGTGGCTTTGGGTAATGTTGTTTATGGAGTTCCGCTGGATAATAAAATGGAATTTACGGGAAACTTTTTTACCCTGTTTAGGCCGGTACCTCTTTTATTTGGCCTGACAGGATTAAATGCTATTCTTTTACAGGGCGCGTCTTACGCTGTGATGAAGACGGAAAGCCAATTACAAGAAAGGTCTTTTCGCGCGGTTGGCATTTTGATGTGGGTCAACCTGATAACCGCGATTGCTTATTTTTTAACCATAGCATTTACGTTTCAAGATATTACGTCAAACTGGTTATTCTATCTTGCAGTTTTATGGACTGTGCTGTGGCTTTCGACAATTTTCTTTTCCGTCAAACATAAAAATGAATCTTCCCCATTCTGGGAATCATCATTTGCTTTTATCGGATTATGGCTTGCCGTGGCGGCAGTTCATTTCCCCAATATGATTAAAGCAAACAATAATCAAAGTTTGAACATAACGATTTACAACAGCTCCACCGGATTACAAACGCTGCAACTGATGAGCATCATCGCCCTGATCGGAATGCCGGTAGTGATCGCCTACACGATTTTTGTTTACCATATTTTTAAGGGAAAGGCGAAATCCTCCGATCACTACTAATGCAATACAACCCTGCCGCTTTGTTATCCCTTGACTAGGGACGCAACTGAAAGGAGCGCAATAAAAACAGTCTTTACTTTATCGGGAACTGACACCTATCAGGCCTGTGTAAAAGCCTCACCCGAACCGGATTGCCAGAAAACCGCCAAGACATGCAAAACCGCTCAATGCCATGACCAGCACATGCGAAAGATTACGGCTGTATCTGATCAGCCGTGGAAAAAAGATGATCAATGTCAAGAGCATCATGCTCGGGAGAAGGTAAAGCGACCATACGGGTGTTAATCGGGCGTTTGCAAGGCCGTTGATGATAATTCCAAGGCAGACGAACTGGAATATAGCGCTATAAATCCTGGCGCTGTTTATTCCTAGTACAACCGGTAATGTCCTGATTCCGGCCCGGGCATCACCGGCAACATCGCGTATGTCCCACATGATTTCATAAGTCATGACCATGGCGAACATATAGACAAATGCCGTGAAGAAGAGCCCATCAGGTTGTATGTGCGCACGCAGCATCGGAAAAAGCAGCAGACCCGCAGACCACCCGACGCCGGAACTCAAGTTTTTGATGATGAACATGTTTTTAAGACGTAGATGTGGTTTAGAGGTCAGAAGGGGAGTGTTATAGAAATATCCGACAGCCGCGCCGAATGTGATAAGCCCCATAAGTTTCCATGTGAGTTCGGTAAAGAGTGCCAGCAATATGGCGATTGTTCCTGCCACATAGCAGAAAACCTTGATGGCGCGGCTTTTGGTTTGAGCATCCTTCAGATCGTCCGGACAGTTCAGCGCGTCCTCTTCCACATCGGTAAGGCGGTTCCACTGACAAATGCAGGCAACTGCCATGGTAATGATCAGATAATCGACGCTGCGAAACCGCATCTTTAAAAATCCGGACCAGCACCACATGATCGCTGGGGCACTTACTATAATGTGCAGCCGGTTTAAGATAAAGGAGTGCATAATCCATTTCAGCATTGTTTTTTAATCTGCAATGTTGTTTGATAGAGTAGGATAGTCTGTATACCCCTTGGGTCCCGGTGTATAATAGGTATTCGCATCTGGCTTTACCCAGGGCAAGACGCGCCAGATTCGCTCCACCAAATCGGGATTAGCTATATAGGCACTGCCGAAGGACACGGCATCGGCATATCCTTCGGTAATGACGCGATTTGCACTTTCAGCAGTATATCCGCAGTTGGTTACGAGTTTCCCCCGGTATAGTGGCCGAAAATGTTTGGCTATGTCCTTGACAGCATAAGGAATATCATCAACGGGAAGCATGGGCTCGACCAGATGGGCATAGGCCAGATTCGGGTAATCGTTCAGGCGGCCAACCACATATTCAAAGGTGGGGATAGTGTCTTGATCAATGGTAATACCGAAGAAACCATGGGCTGAGGGATTGAGCCGTATACCGACTCTTTCGAAGCCGATCACTCCCCCCACCGCATCAAGTACATCGAAGAAGAAGCGAGCCCTGTTTTCGTGACTGCCGCCATAGGCATCGGTACGGGTATTAGAGCAGTTCGTGAAGAACTGGTGAATGAGGTAGCCGTTGGCTGAGTGAATCTCCACACCATCAAATCCTGCCGAAATTGCATTCACGGCCGCGTTCTTAAAGTCTTGGACGATTGCATGGATCTCGTCGATGGTCAAGGCATGTGGGGAGACTGTTTCCTTGAAACCAGATGGCGTATAGGAACGGTCGTGCGGATTGATGGCGGATGGCGCGACAGGCAACATGCCGTCGTGAAAATCGGGGTGCGAAATGCGACCCACATGCCAGATCTGCAGAAAGATATGCCCGCCTTTTTCATGCACTGCTTTCGTGACCAACCGCCAACCCTCGATCTGTGCTGTGCTGTAAATTCCCGGAGTATTGATATAGCCCACACCCTGTTTTGATATCTGCGAGCCTTCGGTGATCAGCAGTCCGGCCGTGGCGCGTTGTGAATAGTATAATGCATGCAGAGCAGTCGGGGCATTCTCCGGGTTATCCGCCCGGCTGCGGGTCATGGGGGCCATGAAAATACGGTTGGGGAGATCATATTTGCCGATTCTTAAAGGTTTCAACAAAGTTTGCTCATGCATATGCCACTCCTTATTTAATCATTTTCTGATGGGATTTTATCAAATCCATACTTACAAAAAGTTAACATATCATGCAGTGTTTACTTTGAAAAAGTATTATTTTTATAATTATACTATAAAAAACTCAGATTTGTATGTCAAGGAAATCTTGGCTATAGAAGATGAGGCGTGCCGCTGATTTACACAAAATTATGGATATTTAAAGTTTAGTTTGCTGCTGATACGTAGGGAATTTTCAGATATTTTTTTGCTTCTATCTGGGCGGCACCTTCTCCTTCTTCCACTTCCAATGCCTTTAAATAATACTCTTGTGCCTGTGTCCTTTTTTTATAAATGTCATTAACCATTCCCAGACGAACAAAAGCCCATACTCTCGGTCGAGCATTGTAAAAAGATGTATCCTTTAGGACACTTTGGAAATATTCCATGGATCGGTCATATTCTCCCTGGTTAAAAAGGATTCTTCCCATTAATTGATTATAACGGGGTTGGAGATAGGGAACAAAGGGAGGATTGCCTGCCTGAATATTTATTTCAATTTCCCGGGCGATATCAGAGGCTTCCTCGTAGCAATAAAGGTCGGAGAGAGTGTTGCCCAGAACAAATGACAAATTATAATTTTTGGGGAATCTTTTATTTAACTCCCGGGCAAAAGGCAGGGCATTTGCCGGTTGTTTTTCAAAATTCAAATAAGCCGAAGAAAGTTCGGCCTGCGCCAGTTCTTTCAGCAGGTCGCCCTTTTGCGCCGCCAGTTCCAGTTCCTGAAGACCTTTTTCACGGTTTCCGACAACAATGAAAGCCGAAGACAGAAAACGAATAAAGCCCGGAAGATAGTGGAGATGGTAATGAAGTAGGCCCATGAGAAAATATGCGTCATGATTTTTTGTGGATTTCCCTCTTTCGCTTTTTCCAGATAATCTCATATATTCGATGTTTCCTGGGCTATGGTGAAATAACATTTTTGATGAATTGCCCATTTAATTTTGGCGATTTTAGCCAATGCCATGGCAAAATAAGCCTCACTATCATTAGGATTATTCTTAATCCTTTTTTCTCCTTTGGTGATGGCCTCTTTAGCGTAATGCAGCAACGCTTCCTGATTAGTATTCCTGTTATCCAGCTCAAAGCTCATTTCGTAAGAACTAAGGTGGAGCATAGCCAGATAAGCGTATCCGGTGAGATTTTCCGGATCAAATTCTATGGCCTTCTTAAAATATTCATCAGCTTCTGCTGTTTCCAGATTAAAAGCTTTATCAATTCCCTGCCTGAGATAAGAATGAAATTGATTAGTTTGCGGTTGGGCCGCTTTTACATCTTTTCCGGTCAAAGAGATTATAAAAAGTGAGCAGAGAATAAAGACATATATTTTTATCTTCATAAGATCAATATTCTGCGGTTCAGAAAATAGAAATAGAAAAATAATGTTAAATTAGTATAATTAAAAGATCATAGGAGTCAAGAAGGATTATTTAATGGGGGTTGACGAAATTCAATAAAGTTGATAAGTAACATCAAAAAGGGGTGGTTCGGCACGGTTAACCTTATGGGTTATAAGCCGGACCTGAGATTATACCCGTTGAACCTGATCTGGATAATGCCAGCGTAGGGAGAATGAGCTTTTGATTTATAACCCTTTCCGGCTGGCTAATACGGGAAGGGTTTTTTTATAGTTTTTGTTTGAGATTAAGAATTGATTGTTTGACTTAATTTACATAAAATAGAAAAGGAGAGACTATGAAGTTAACAGCGGCGGAAATTTACAAGTCAATTGAATTAATTCGTTCTCAATCACCTGTTGTTCATAACATTACCAATTATGTGGTCATGAATAATACAGCCAACGCGCTGCTCGCGATTGGGGCGTCTCCGGTGATGGCGCATGCGGAAGAAGAAGTCGAAGAAATGGTCAATATTGCTTCGGCCTTAGTGATCAACATCGGCACATTAAGCCAAAGCTGGATAAACTCAATGTTTAAAGCCGCCCGACAGGCACGGAAAAAAGGTATTCCTGTTATTTTAGATCCTGTTGGCGTTGGAGCAACCGCTTACCGGACTAGCACCGCAAGAGATCTGATTAATAGCGAACCACCGTCTGTCATTAAGGGAAACGCTTCGGAGATTATGGCTCTTTACGATGATAAATCTAGGACAAAGGGCGTCGACAGCGCAACTTCTTCGGAGGTGTCAATCGATATAGCGCGAAAACTAAGTGAAATTCATAAATGCGTCATCTGCGTCAGCGGCGCGACTGATTATATTGTCGATAAAGAAAAAATTATGAAAATTAAAAATGGTCATCCTTTAATGTCCCGAGTCACGGGATTAGGTTGCACAGCAGCGGCATTATGCGGAGCCTTTGCCGCGGTAGAAAAACAGCCTTTTGTCGCGACGGCTGAAGCCATGGCGGTGATGGGGATTGCCGGAGAAATAGCCACAGGAGTCGCCGCCGGACCGGGAAGCCTTCAGACTCATTTTTTAGATTACCTTTATCGCCTGTCTGAAGATGATATCATCAGGCGTTTAAAAGTTGAGGATTAATTATGCGCGGGCTGTGTCTGGTTACTGATCGCGGTTTGTGCGGAGGAAGGCCTCTGGAAAAAATAGTTATTCAGTCGGTTAAAGGCGGCGCCTCTTTTGTGCAATTGCGCGAAAAGGAAATCTCCACGCGTTTTTTTGTGGAAGAAGCCGGAAGGATTAAAAAACTTTTAGAGCCATATAAAGTTCCGTTGATAATAAATGACCGTGTTGATGTGGCTGTGGCCTGCGGCGCCGAAGGCGTACATATCGGACAGGAAGACATGCCTTATGAAATTGTTCGAAAACTTATGGGGAAAAAAGCGATAATAGGCCTGTCAGTAGAAACATGGGAAGATGTTGTTGCAAGTCAAAAACTCGATGTCAGTTATATTGGCGTCAGTCCGGTTTTTGACACGCTAACCAAAACCAATACAAAAGGCGCGTGGGGTTTGGAAGGTCTTGCCAGAATCAAAACTATTAGCAGGCATCCACTGGTTGCGATAGGCGGGATTAACGAATCCAATGTAAGAGAAGTTGTGATGGCCGGCGCTGACTGCATTGCCGTTGTATCGGCGATATGCGCATCTCCTTATCCTAAATCGGCCACCCGCAGAATCAATGAGATAATCAATTCATCTTTGAAAGAAAGGTAGCTAATCCGGATATCTCATCGATTGGTAACTCCGGCGCAGAGGAATGTGCGCGTTAACTTCCGGCATCCTCTTCCTGTTTTCTTTTAATAGATACCAATGCTCTTTTGGTGGCATATTTGACTTCTACCGGACAAGACCGGATGCCTAAGAAAGATTTTGATTCGGCAATTTCTGAAAGAGTCGGTATTGCCTCAGGCAATTCAACAGCCCTGAGGGCATTACAAATCTTTTCCTGCAAAGATATATATTCATCCATAGCCAGCAAAAACTTGTTCTCAAGTATATCAATAAGATTAGTCACCGCTTTTGTACATTTAATTTTGCCGAGCATTTCAATGATATTCTTAATTGATCATTTACCTAAGGCAGAACAGATAGGAGCAATGGTCATCTCTGGTTCCGCAAAGACCAGAGAGGTATATCCAGAACGAACAGATAAAGCCTTTCCATAGTATCTGCGATCGTGGGACTGGCCGGTGAATATAGTCCACATTCTTTATGGCCGTGTGCATATGGATAAGCGCATTCATAGCTTTTAGCTGAATATCTGTATCCATAATTACTTCTCCCAATAAAAAGAGCTATTTCTCTTCTTAGTAATTCTCAAAATATTCTATGCTACTGAGAATTTCCGATTCCTTCTCTTTTGGCAGCACTATGAAGGAATTCATAACATTTTTGGGTATCGAACGCAACCGGCCGGTTTTGGCGTCAACGAAAACCCAGTCGGTCTCACCTTCGACAAGGACAGCCTTATCTTCGACGCGAATGATTTTGTATTTACGGAGAGATTGCACCCGGCGAAAATCTGATACCCACGTCAAAACGATAAGGTGTTCTCCGGCGAACGCGGGGCGCAAGTATTCGATATGATGTGTCCGAACAACCCAGGTCGCGCCGGCATCCGTTGTGGCTTTAGTGCATCCCTGACTATCGGAATGAAGAACAGCGGCTAATTGCATCCAGCGTAAATACTCAAGATTGTTTACGTGACCATTCACATCCAAGGCATCGTCAGGAACCGTTAATTTATATTGATAGATTTGCGACATATTGCCTCGTACTCCTTCTTTTGTATGAATTTTTAAACGAGCGAATACTAAATTATATAGTTCCTTAAAAATCGAAGATTCCCCGTAGCTTGCCATGGAGAGCTTCAATAATTAGTTGACACTATTTATATTTTCATGCCTATAATAAACAATAGTATTTTGCAATATTATATATAGTTATGGGCACTGCGATGTCTGTGGAATTATGTTTCTTTGTCATTTTGTGCTTGAAGCCTTTATCGTCATGTCTTTGCGAGGGAGCGTAATGACCGAAGCGATTTCGTTCTTGTTCTTTATATGGGATCCAACATTTTAAAAGGTCTCAAATATAAATTTTGAAATAGATATCCATATTTTCAAGGAGGACTAAAACAATGAAGAATGAAAAAGGCACTTCGAAATGGGCTTTGATTTTTATAATCGCGTTAATTATAGTTGCGGTGATTTATTGGTCCAAATATTTTGCCAAGCCGATGGCCACAGTTATGATGGGCGGCGCTGAGCAGGCACAGCCGGCTATAGAAAAAGCAAAACAGGCTTCTGACGCAGTGAGCCGAGCCAATAAAGTTGCCGAGGAAGCTGCGAAAAAAGTAAATGAAGATGTGGAGAAGTAAAAGGAATGATTCTAGGGGAAGATAGCAGTCACAGAAAAATCAAAGGCAGACCCGATCCCTTTGATCTGCAGAGTAAACTGGTCAAATGTAAAGAAAGGGATGTTGCCCCAATAAAATCCATTTGAGCGGCCATTGAGAATGTGTTGGCTAATAAAGCTTGGCGACCCTGAAGATATGAGATAACAAGTGATTGAACCGAAGACTAATTTTGTAATCGTTTGAAGCGAGTCCTGGTTTATCCGAATATTTATATTCAAAAATAAACAATCGCAAACAGAAAAGATTTTATGGCTCTAATATGGATAAACAATATCCCTGTTAGTTTTGGCTGACCGCCGATGCTTGACGGCGCATCACTCCAGATTGAAGCAGGTGAACGAATCGGGCTTTTGGGACGAAACGGTTCGGGAAAATCCACTTTGATGAAATTATTGCACGGCGACATTATCCCAGACAGGGGTGAAATTGTTCGCGATAAAAATGTACGGATTTCCATAATGCCTCAGAATGTTGAGGACATCCCTGGCAGTGTCTATGACGTGGTCGCATCAGGCGGTCAAAAGCATTTGGACTTGCTGCGTTCTTATCATGATTTGATCATACAGATGACAAACAGCAGAGATCAAGCGCTGCTGGAAAAAATAGAAAGAGTTCAGCACCAGCTGGAAGCAGTGGACGCGTGGCAGTTTCATCAAAAAGTTGAAGCGGTCATTTCGCGCGTTGGGCTGGATGAAAACGCTGAAATCCGCTTTCTATCAGCGGGACTAGAACGGCGGGTATTGCTGGCACGCGCGCTTACAGCCGATCCGGATATTCTGCTTTTGGATGAACCCACCCACCATCTGGATATCACTTCCATTCTATGGCTGGAAGAATTTTTGCAAAGCTTCGATAAAACGTTGATGTAACGCATGACCGGACGTTTCTCAATAAAGTTGTCACCTCGACTATTGTTCTGGAAGGCGATGGACGATTGCAGGAATACGTCGTCGGCTACGATGACTGGATCAGACAGAGGGATGCCAATACCGGCCAATAAAAGGCTGCGCCGAAAGATAAAGTAATTAATCAAGAAAAGTGGCCAAGAGAAAAAAGTAAATTATCTTTTAAAGAAACACGCGAACTCGAAGAGTTGCCGCAGCAGATCCACGTTTTAGAAGTTCAAAAAACTGAGTTGATCAGCGTTTTGAATTCTGCGGAGTTCTACAAACATAATAACGCGGCACAAGTGCTGGCTGTCAATCAGCAATTGGAAGACCTGGAGGCAAAGATCGCAGATGCTTACCGGCGCTGGGATGAGATGGAAACTCTGGCGGCAACATATTCATCTTCGTGAAAAATTATTCTATACGGTAATTTATTATGGTATACGCAAAGCGCTACGATTAAATTTATAATAGTTGAGCGTAACGTAATTGTCTTTGCCGAACAATGATTAAACTAAGAGGATGATTATGGAAGAAGTGCTCTATAGGAAACTCCAGAAACAACTTGATACCTATTCGCTCGGTTTCCCGGCAACTGAATCAGGTATCGAAATTGAAATATTAAAAGATTTATTCACAAAAGAGGAGGCCGAGTTTTTCACAAATATGACGCCTATGCTGGAGATCTCCGAGTCTTTAACCAAAAGGATTGGGAAAGGTCCTGCTGAAGTTGCGCGCTCACTTGAAGATATGGCAGCCAAGGGGCTGCTTTTCAGATTAAAGAAGGGTGACGAAGTTAAATACGGGGCTATTCCTTTTATGCATGGGCTTCTGGAATTTCAGTTTAAAAAGCTCAGTAAAGAGAGAGTCATTGCGTTTGAAAAATATTTCCAGGAGAGTTTTCAGAAGGCGATTGCTGATAGCGGTGGTCTTTTCTTGCGGACTATACCAGTCCAGGAATCAATAGATATAAAGATGCATGTGGCCGCTTTTGATGATGTCTGCGCAATTCTCTCGAATGTCGACCTTATTGTAATAACAGATTGTATTTGCAGAAAAAGCAGGTCGGTTATTGATAAAGCATGTGGAAAACCGGTTGAGGTATGTTTTATGTTCGGCTCTATGGCAAAATATTATCTTGATAATAAGATGGGGCGTAAAATTTCGTATGATGAAGGTGTAGCTATCCTGACTGAAGCACAGAAGGCCGGTCTTGTAACCCAACCGGCAACTTCACAGAATCCCGGTGGCATTTGCAATTGCTGTGGCGATTGTTGCGGAGTTTTAAGAGCGATAAAATCAGATTCGAAACCAGCCGATTTAGTCTGTTCCAACCATCAGGTCTCGGTGATCGGTGAAAACTGTTCCGGATGCGAAATCTGCGTCGATAGGTGCCAGATGGACGCTATTGCAATTGATAATGAAGGAATCGCCTTAGTTGATTACGACGGATGTATCGGTTGCAGGCTCTGCGTTATTACCTGCCCCTCCGATGCGATTATCCTCGAAAAGAAATCTGAAGAGAATAGAAAAATCCCTCCGAAAAATTCCTCTGATCAAATGCTTACTCTGGCAATGAAGAGAGGGGTTATATGAATTCGGCAGTAATCGCAAACACCTTCGCTTGCTGCGGGGTAATCACGTTATTATAGAGTTATAATCCTTCTTAAGAATTAAAGATTATCCACAGCTTGTAGCAAAGAGTTTCAATGCTTCTATTTTTATTTCGTTTAGTTTTCTAATTTAAGTTGCCTTATTAAAAAGCTGTCCAATTTATTGGCAAAGGCCAGTCGGTCTTTGGCGTTGTAAGCGGCGGGGCCGCTGGTTATTGAGCCGTTATTTCTTAGCTCATTGAGCAAGTCACGCATGGCCAGCCGGTCTTTGATATTGTGTTCAGTATAAAGCTTTCCTCTGGGGTTCATCGCAAACGCTTTTTGGGTGATCACCCGATCGGCAAGAGGGATATCGGCTGTGATCACAAGGTCACCCAGTTGCACTAGTTCTGCAATGTGATCATCGGCCACATCGGGACCATCCGGAACCAAAATGATTGAAATGTGCGCATGCTTGTCCAGCCACAATGGTTTATTCGCTACAAAAACCAGCGGCACATTCAGGCGTAAAGAGGCCTTAATCAAAATATCCTTTATCACGTTCGGAAATGCGTCCGCATCAACAAATATCCGCATAAATCCTTTTCAATTCAATCGCCAGGGATTACCACTCGTTATGGGAACACCAGCGGCTGCGATAATCTGCTTGGATTTATATTCCGATAAAGCCTGCTGGCCGCCTTCGACGGCTTTTAGTAAAGGTTTCTTCACATCTTTCTCGTTCTTTAACGCATGGATAGTTGTTATGATGCGACCTCGCCCGCACTTACACCGGATGCAATAAAATTTCTTTTCAGGAGGGATTCATAATAGTAATTTGAAACGGATAGTGCCCGCACTGCCTGCTCCGCTGTTTCGAATATAGGAATGCGATACTTGGCGCGAATGGCAATGGACTTGGCGATAGCGTTTGGTGTGTAGACGGCCGCTGGTTTATCGTAATGCTTGCAAATCTTCATAAGCTCCAGAAGGGTATCGATCACGAAGGGTTGCCAGACACTTAAGAGGGGTAAAAGGCCGTCCACCTCGTCCGCGGAAAGAAGGATCTCGAAAATATCGAGATATGTCTGGGGTGGAGCGGGACCTATATCCACGGGATTTTTGATATTAAAGACCTGTCCTGCTTTTTTCAACTTTTCCTGTGTCTGCGAGGATAGGCGTACAACCTGCAAACCCGCTTCCACCAGCATGTCCGCGCTAATGCTGCCGAAGGCGCCGGAATTTGTAAATATAGCAATCCGATTGCCTTTTCCAGATACATGCAGATGACTTCCGTTTCGTCGTTTTGAAAGTAATCGATGAGGTCTGCCTCATCCACATCGCACTTGTTGCCGATACTGACAACCTTGTTCACACCGACGAGGTCGTAATAGAGTGACTCCATGACCAGGACAGCAATGCCGCCACTCTGGATGATATAGGAAATATTGCCCGGGGACTCAAATATCTTGCCCATTTCGACCAGGCTTGGGTTGACGCCGTAGAAACAGCAGAATTTTTTGCGGGTGTCCAATGTTCCCAGGCAGTTCGGCCCCATTATGCGGATTGAGTTAGCCTTGGCGACATCGTCGATCTCGCACTGCATTGCATTGCCTTACCGTCTTCCCCGCCTTCGGAAAAACCAGCGCTTTCGATGATTATCCGTTTGATTTCTTTGCTGGCACAATCCTTGATAATGTTAGGAACGTTTTTTGCCGCTACGATGATTACCGCAAGATCGGGTGTTTCGGGGAGATCAAGCAATGACGAATACCCGGTATAGCCGTTCACCGTTTCCCCTTTTGAATTCACCGCGTATACTGCCCCTGTATAATGGAGATAATCCTTCAGCATGATGCAGATTGTGGCTCCCAGGTTGAAGGGGGTATTTGATGCACCGATTATAACAACTGATTTTGGATCGAAAAATGTTTCCATGTGCTACTCACTTTTAGTAATTTTTTTTAAACGTTTTTAAATATTTAAATCATTCAACCCTTGTCAAGAAAGAAAAATGTTTTTTCTGACGAGGAATCATTTTTCTATGATAATTTCAGTAGTTATGATGTAAGAATAACTATATTGAATAGGCCGAAGGCAACCTTAGAAATTTCTTGACCAGTAAGCTCATTGTTTATATATACCCCCGTCCCATATAAGGAAATTATTATTACTTGACGCACGACAAGAATAAATTCAAACGATCTGTTCAGATGGCACGCTCGAAAGCCTGCGGCCGCCGCACGCAGGTGCGTGAATCTGGTGTTCACGGCAAGGGTATTTACGCCATCCGTCCCATCAAAGCCTGCGACAGAGTGCTGGAGTATAAGGGCAAGATCATCACCTGGCGGAGGGCTTAGGCTCTCCACCCCCACGATCTCAGACAACCAAACCACACCTTCTATTTCCACCTGGACGACGGTCACGTCATTGATGCCAAGCAAAATGGCAATACCGCCAAGTGGATCAATCACTCCTGCGAACCCAATCTGGAAGCCGAGCAGGATGGCATGCGTGTTTTTCTTAAAGCCCTGCGCGACATCAAAGTCGGCGAGGAGCTCTTTTATGATTATGGTCTGATCACTGATGGCCGGATGACACAAAAGCTCAAGAAGGAACATGCCTGCCTGTGCAATACGCCCAACTGCCGCGGTACGATGTTAGCCTGTACTGTAAAGGATAAAAGCATTATCATACCATTTCGAAATGCTATCAGTTCACAGTTCTGATTAAATTAATACAGGATTGCCACAATCTCATCAAATACGTGAATATAATCCATTTTTAAAATTTCTCTTGACAAATGTTTTTAGTTTAATTATGTATATCTGCAATAAAGGATAGGTTTTTCATGATGGACAGAAAACTAAATGTAAATAAAAATATTTATGGTTATTGGTTTTATACCTATTTTACATTGGTCTGCCCGTCGCTGAAGAGGACTTGTTAAGGTAAAATAAACCAAAACAGCCATGGGTAGATCGAAAGAGCTTCCATGGCTTTTCTGTTTTTAAGGCCATGGCGGCAAAAGCCATGGCCTTTTTTATTATTCAGGAGGAGAAAAAATGATCATTGTAATGAAAAATCAGGCTACCGAAAAACAAATTGAAGATGTGGTTCACTGGATTGAGTCTGTCGGATATAAGGCACATCCTTCAATCGGTGTTGAAAGGACAATCATCGGGGCAGTCGGTGATAATCGCGATAAGGAAATTCTTAAATATGCCGAGTCTTTACCGGGAGTGGAAAAAACAATGCCTATATTAAAACCATACAAACTGGCAAGCCGTGAATCTCACGAAGGCAATTCTATCATTTCCGTTAGTTCGATTAAAATCGGCGGGCCGGAATTCGTGGTAATAGCCGGTCCCTGCGCGATTGAAAGCGAAGAACAATTGTTGGAAAGTGCCTATGTCGCCAAAAAGGGAGGCGCTCAAATTCTTAGAGGCGGCGCCTACAAACCGCGCACTTCACCATACAGCTTCCAGGGTATGGAAGAAGAAGGCTTGAAAATATTAAATCAGGTCAGTACGAAAACCACTCTACCGACGGTTACCGAGGTGGTAAATCCGGCTGATGTTGACCTCGTGGAATCTTACGCCGATATGCTGCAAATCGGCGCACGCAATGTACAGAACTTCTCCTTGCTTAAAAAAGTCGGCCATTCGCGTAAGCCTGTGCTTTTAAAAAGAGGTATGATGACTACTATCGAAGAGTTACTTATGTCGGCGGAATATATTCTTTCGGAGGGAAACTCTCAGGTAATCCTTTGTGAACGCGGTATCAGAACGTTTGAGACGGCCACAAGAAACACTTTGGATTTAAGTGCTGTTCCGGTGTTGAAAAGTTTGACGCATCTGCCTGTTATTGTTGATCCCAGCCATGCTGCCGGTAATTGGAAGTATGTTATTCCATTGTCCCGCGCTGCTGTTGCCGTTGGCGCTGATGGACTTATCGTGGAAGTTCATCCGCAACCGGAAAAAGCTGTTTCCGACGGCGCGCAGTCGTTGAAGCCGGGGAAATTCTATCAACTGATGGACGAATTGAGGGCGATTACAGCTGCAATGAGGCATTAGAAATAGTCTGTAAAAATTGAAAGGAAGCAAACATATGCGATCGGTAAAAGTTAATCTCGATAAGAAGTGTTTATCATCTTATGAAATCCGTATCGGTAAAGACATATTTGACCGGATGACGCTGATTATTGCCAAAAACCATAAAGCGGAGCGTTATGTTATGATTACTGACAATTGTGTCGGCAGTCTATACGGACAAAAGCTTCTTCCCCGTTTGAAAGATATCGGATTAAACGCGTCTTTGATTGAATTTCCTGCAGGCGAGGCTTCCAAAAATATTAACACCGTGATTAATATCGCGGGAAAATTAATGGAATCTGGATCTGATCGGGAGACATGTCTGATTGCTTTAGGCGGCGGTGTTGTTGGTGATATTGTTGGTTTTGTTGCTTCTATATTTATGCGCTCGGTTCCTTATATTCAGATTCCAACCACGCTGGTTGCGCAAGTGGATAGCAGCATCGGCGGTAAAACGGGAATTGACCTTCCCCACGGGAAAAATTTGCTGGGGACTTTTTATCAACCGTGTGCTGTGTTTGCGGATTTGAGTTTTTTAGAAACGCTGCCGGAAAAAGAATTTAACAACGGTCTTGCGGAAATTATTAAATGCGGAATCATTGACGATGAAAAAATGTTTCGTGATCTGGAGTGCAACTTGGATGCGATAAAATCAAAAGACTCGAAACTTTTACTTAATCTTGTGGAGAGTTGTTGCCGCATCAAGAAATCAATTGTCGAGATTGATGAAAAAGAACAGGGATTGAGGCGTATTCTTAATTTCGGCCACACGGTGGGACATGCGCTGGAAACAATTTCTCAATATACTATAACGCATGGCGAAGGCGTTGCTCTGGGAATGATAGCGGCGGCGCGTATTTCCGAAAAAATGGACTATCTGAAAAGCGATGAAACCAAACGCATCGAAGCTCTTGTCAGTGAAGCGGGACTTCCCGTAAAAATACCGAAGTCTCTTGAAAGCGATAAGATTATTGCCCGTTTACGGATGGATAAGAAAAAAAAAGGTGATATCGTCCATTTTGTTTTATTAAAAAAAATAGGAATGCCTTTTATCGATGGAAGCATTGATCCGAAACTTATTGCAGCAATAATTGAGGAGATGAAAAAATGAAGCCGCGAAGATTGGAAATCTTAAGGGGAAAAATGAAAGAGAAAGACAAAGAAATCATCCATCTTTTAAATGAACGGTCGCAAATATCCGTCCAGATAGGTAAGGTTAAGGGAGAAGGTGGGATACAGGTATATGATCCCGCTCAGGAAGCAAAAGTTTACAATTATTTGCAAGAGTTGAATGCGGGGCCGCTCAGGCCTGTGGCAATCAAGGCGATTTTCCGGGAAATTGTTTCCGCGTCGCGCGATTTGCAACGGCCCACGACAATTGCCTTTCTGGGACCGGAAGCCACATTTTCTCATTTGGTATCCAAATTGCATTTCGGGGAGTCATGCCGTTTTTTCCCCCAGAATGGAATTGCCCGGGTTTTCGATGAAGTGGAAAAAGGTACAGTGGATTGGGGTGTAGTCCCTGTAGAAAATTCTCTGGAAGGTTCTGTCAATGTTACACTGGACCGCCTGATTTTGACTCCCCTGAAAATCAGGGCGGAGATTTATCTGCGCATCAGCGAGTGTTTGATTTCGTCGGCAACAAGCATGAAAGGCATAAAAAATATTTATTCCCATCCTCAGCCATTAGCTCAATGTCAGTCGTGGCTCAGGACGAATATGCCGAATTGCGCGCTGGGCGAGATGGAGAGTACGGCCACGGCAGTGCAAAGAGTTCGTGGTAAAAAGACCGAAGCGGCAATAGGCAGTTCATTGGCCGCCGAATGTTACGGACTGAACATACTGGCGGAAGGTATTGAAGATAATTCTTCCAATATGACCCGTTTTTTGGTTATTGGCAGGGGAGAAAGCGAGGCCACAGGTAATGATAAAACTTCCCTGATTTTCGCCACATCTCATTCTCCGGGTTCTCTTCACAGCGCGCTGTCGCCGTTTGCCCGGCGAAAAATTAATCTGGCGAAAATAGAATCGCATCCCGTAAAAGATAAATTATGGGAATACAGTTTTTTTGTGGATATGATAGGTCATATAATGGATAAACAGGTAAGGAGCTGTTTGCTGGAATTAAAGAAAAAAACTAATTTTCTGAAAATATTAGGTTCGTACCCGAAAAATGAAGGCGCGTTATGATTTGTATTCCCATTACGTCCGGTACAAATAAAGAAGCTTTGCGTGCCATAGAAAGAAGCTGTCGGTTTGCCGATCTTATCGAATTGAGAATGGATTTGATCGGGAAGGGAAATCTTGCCCAATTAATTTCCGCAGTCCGCGACGAATCCATTTCGATTAAAATAATTGTTACGTGCAGAAAAAAAGAAGAAGCGGCTCCTGTTCCAGCGGCGAGGCGCATCAAAAGCGTTGCGGGGAATACTATCGACAAAAAAATGACTTTGCTCAAAAAGGCAATCGAACTGGGCGTTGATTTTGTTGATATCGAACTTGCGGAAGGGCGCGGGGCAATTAAGGTACTTACATCTTTATGCGCCAAATATGGCGGGAAAACCGGGATAATCATTTCGTATCATAATATCAAAGAAACTCCGGCGCTGACAAAAATAAAAGAAATATTTCATAAGTGCACGCAGTCCAAACCGGCTGTTATAAAAATAGTCACTATGGCGAAAACTTTTGAAGATAATTTGACAACTCTTAGTTTGATTCCCTATGCGCGGAAGCATTCTCAAAAAATAATTTCCCTGTGTATGGGAAATAAAGGCAGCATAAGTCGCGCTGTTGCGCCTATGATGGGTAATTATTTGAGCTTTGCCACGCTGGGGCGACAGAGACAATCCGCTCTCGGACAATTTACCGTTGGAGAAATGAAACAAATTGATGAGTTGTTTAAAAGTGAGCGGACCGCGCCTTTGGCACCGGTTTTATCTTTGCCTAAGAATTCGCCGCAGAACTATATTTTGCTGGGCAATCCGATAAGGCAAAGCCTTTCTCCATTGATGCACAACGCGGCTTTAAAAAACATGGGGATTGAAGGAAGCTACAGCGCCTTTTGCGTTAATGATCTGGCCAGCGCAATGCAAGGTATGAGGGGAATGAATATCAGGGGTGCCAGCGTTACCATTCCTTTTAAAGTCGCGGTTATGGAATATATTGATGATATTGACGATGATGCGCTGAAAATCGGAGCGGTAAACACGATTATCAACAATAATGGCCGTCTGAGAGGCTGCAATACCGACTGGCGGGGATTGATTCTTACGCTTAAAAAAGGAATGCCGGTTAAAAATAGAACTTTTGTAATCATTGGCGCAGGCGGAACAGCGCGGGCGGCGGCTTATGGAATTATGAAGGAGGGCGGATTCCCGGTTATTGTTAATCGCACTTTGGAAAAAGGAAAGATCTTTTCCGGAAAATTGAACTGTCCTTTTTATTCCCTTTCCGAAACAGGCAGGATTAAGGCTGATTGCCTGATAAACACGACGTCTGTGGGCATGTATCCTCATCAGGATAAATCGCCCGTGAAAAATCTGGCGCTGGCCGGATATAAATATGTGATGGATGTCATTTACAATCCGCTGAAGACAAAATTACTAGAGGATGCTGAAAAACAGGGCTGTCACATTTTTTCAGGTTTAGATATGTTTGTAAATCAGGGAGCTGAGCAATTCCGGTTGTGGACGGGGAAAGAACCGCCTAGCGCACTGATGAAAAAAGTAATATTGGAAAGGTTAACTCAAATTGAATAATAATGATGCTCATTTTACTGAAGCGTCCGCTACTGTTATGGTTCCCGGCTCTAAAAGCCTGAGTCAGCGGGCTCTGGTGGCTGCCGCTCTTGCTCGGAATAATTCTCTTATCAGCAATGTGCTTGTTTCCCAAGACACGCTTTATTTAATTGAAGGCTTGCGGGAGTTAGGCGCGAAAATTGCTTTAGCGGCAGATGGTTTTTTTGTTTCCGGCACGGCGGGCAACATAATAAACAGCGGCAAAGGATTATTTTTGGGAAATAACGGCACCGCGCTGCGATTTCTTACGACACTTACGTGTTTGGGCAAGGGCAAATATGTTTTAACCGGCGAAAAGCGGCTCTGCGAAAGACCCGTGGGGGCTTTGGTGGAAGCACTGCGAAAAATGGGCGCTGATATTTTTTGCCGGAATAATTACCCACCAGTGGAAGTAAACGCCAACGGTCTGACCGGAGGAAAGATAATTCTGCGGGATATTGAAAGTTCGCAATATGTATCGGCGCTGCTTTTGTGCGCGCCTTATACACCGGCAGGTATGGATTTAACTTTGCAGGGCGGAGTTGTTTCCATGCCTTATATTGATTTGACTATTAACGTGATGCGCGATTTCGGCGCGAAAATTACCCGGAAAGGAGAGTATGAATATCATGTTAATGCCGGGGAAATTTATCAGGGGCGTGAATATCGCGTGGAAGGAGACGCTTCCAGCGCATCCTATTTTTTTCTGGCTGCCGCACTTTTAAAAAAAACAATCAGAGTCGACGGAATTAACCGGCAAAGCAAACAGGGAGATATCCGTCTGCTCAATGTTTTGGAAGAACTGGGCTGTAAAGTCAGGTCGGAAGAAAATTGGGTGGAGGTTACGGGAAGTAATCTGGCAGAAGGTGATTTAACTTTCGACCTCAACGATATGCCGGATATTGTACCGACTTTAGCGGTGTTATCGGCTTTCCGCAAAGGACAAACAGTTATCGGCAATGTGGCGCATTTAAGAATTAAGGAAAGCAATCGTCTGGCCGCTATGGTTACGGAACTGAACCGCGTTGGCATTGATGCCCGGGAAATGCCGGAGGGCCTTATAATTCGGGGTGGGAAATTGCATCCGGCAAAAATTGAGACTTATAACGACCACCGGATGGCCATGAGCTTTGCCATTGCCTCTCTCATTGTCCAAGGCATCGAAATTAGTGATAAAAAATGCGTTGATAAATCATTCCCAGCGTTTTGGGAAGAATTAAAGAAGATATGAAGATTGTTTTAATCGGCTACAGAGCGACAGGGAAGTCCACAGTGGGCAGGATTCTTGCCGATAAACTGAAAATTAGTTTTTGGGATACTGACGTGATGGTAGAAAAAAACATGGGGATGCCAGTCAAAGAGATTGTGGCGCTTCACGGGTGGGATTATTTCCGTGCAAAGGAAAGAGAAACAATTACGTTTCTGACACAAAAAGAAGATTGCGTTATCGCAACCGGCGGCGGAGTGGTTTTGTTCAGGGAGAATATTAATCTGTTGAAACAGAATGTGGATTTGCTTAAGCAGGAAGGCGTGATTATATGGCTCAATGCTCCCTTGCAGGATATTATTGACCGGCTCAAGAAAGACGCACAAAAAGAGTCTACGCGTCCTCAGTTTACTCCCGGAAATATTGTTCAGGAAACAATAGATATTATGAGACGGCGGCTTCCTTTATATGAGAAAGCCGCCGATTATATCGTGGATACGTTAAACAAAAATCCTGAAGAGGTTTCTGAAGAAATTTATCAATATTTGCGTAAATCGGAAAACTTAGATAAGATTAATAAAAGCGAAAATTAAAAAGGATGATTTCCTTTCCTTTTTATCATTCCCGCGAAGGTGGGAACCAATTTTTGAATTCAGCAGCGAGCGCAAACACCTTTGCATGCCGCGGAGAGCTTCAATTAAAGATAGCGCTTTAATTCAGGAATGATTTAATGGGGGTAATTTATGGCCGGAAATACAATAGGCACTACTTTTCGTGTAACAACATGGGGGGAATCGCACGGGAAGGCCTTGGGAGCAGTTGTTGATGGTTGTCCGCCGGGCCTAGCCCTGAATGAATCGGATATTCAGAAGGCACTGGACAGAAGAAAACCTTCAACGTCGGTTTCCTCGACGGCAAGGCAAGAGAGTGACAAGATAGAGATTCTTTCCGGTGTTTTTGAAGGAAAAACCACGGGTACTCCTGTTTCGTTGATTATAAAAAATGTTGACGCGAAATCTTCCTCTTACAATGAATTAAAGGATGTGTTTCGCCCCGGACAGGGAGATTTTACCTATCTGCAAAAATACGGTATACGGGATTGGAACGGCGGGGGACGAGCCTCCGGTCGAGAGACAGCCGTCCGTGTCGCCGCGGGAGCTATTGCCGCGAAGGTGATTGCCCGCTCAGGTATTAATGTCATAGCCTACACACAGGCAATCGGCTCAATCGCGATTGACCGTGACAAAATGCCGTCAGACAGGAGTTTGAGAAAATTTGTTTATGACAGTCCTCTTTTTTGCCCCGATCATCAAGCGGCGGCGATGATGGAAAAAAAGATTGCGGCAGTCCGTAAAAGGAAAGATTCACTGGGTGGAGTTGTGGAAATTATTGTCCTCGGTTGTCCCGCAGGTCTGGGCGAACCGGTTTTTGACAAAATGGACGCGGATCTGGCCAAAGCTCTGATGAGCATCGGTTCAGTGAAGGCAGTGGAAGTAGGTGATGGTTTTGCTCTTGCAGGCCTTCAGGGATCTCAAGCCAATGATCAAATGAATAAAAAAGGATTTAAAACAAATCATGCCGGGGGAATACTCGCGGGGATAACAAGCGGTGAACAAATTGTACTGAGGGCTTATTGCAAACCCATTCCCTCAATTGCGAAACCGCAGCAGACAATAGATTCCAAAGGCAAAGAACGTATAATTGAAATTCAGGGAAGACACGATATTTGCGTGCTGCCGCGGATTGTGCCGGTTTGCGAAGCAATGGTGAGCATTGTTCTGGCGGATCAATTACTTCGACAAAAGGCGATACGCGGATGAAAAAAATTAAAGTTGGCATAATCGGTGGCACGAAAGGCATGGGGCATTGGTTTGCCGGTTTGCTGAAAAAAGAAGGTTGCCGAGTTCTCGTCAGCGGAAGGAAAACGGCCTTGGGAATAAATGAATTGGCGAGGCTCTGCAATGTCATCGTTGTGGCCGTTCCCATTTCCGCCACCGCTGATGTAATTAAGCAAGTCGGCCCAATGCTTTCCAAAGATGCTCTTTTGATGGATCTGACGTCGCTCAAAAATGAACCGATAAAACTTATGCTGGATAGTTCCAGGGCTGATGTTATCGGATGTCATCCTCTTTTTGGGCCTCAGCTAAAAGATGTTTCCGGACAGAATGTTATTTTATGTCCGGCACGGGGTAAAAAGTGGCTTGGCTGGCTTAAAGGAGTATTTAAAAAAAATAAACTGGCTATTCTGGAATCAACACCCCAGATGCACGATAAAATGATGGCAATTGTTCAAGCGCTTAATCATCTCAATACAATTACCATGGGAATGGCGCTTGCCCGGACAAACATCACTCTTGCGGAATTAAACAAATACTCCACGCCGATTTTCCGGACAAAACTTGATATCATAAGAAAAGTTTTTACGGAAAGCCCAGAACTTTATGTTGATATAATCACGAAAAATCCGCGAACAGGCAAAATGCTGGATATCTACGAAAAAGCGTTCAAAGATATTCGCAGAAAAATTAAATCCGGAAAAGGGTCGAAAACCAAAGAAGCTATAGAGAAAGCGGCAAAAAAATTATATGGAAACAAAGATAAATAAAGTCGCAGAAATGATCGCGACATCGAAAAGAATGGTTGTTTTTACCGGAGCTGGAATCAGCACCGAATCTGGCATACCGGATTTCCGTGGTCCAGATGGCCTCTGGACTAAAGTTGATCCTGAAGACTTTACAATTGACAGGTTTCTACGTTCCGGCGAGACACGCAAAAAAGTCTGGTACTACCTTGTGGAAGGCGGATTAATGACCAATGCCGAGCCCAATCAGGCGCACCTAGCGATAGCTGAACTGGAACGAATGAACAAATTAAGTTCAGTTATCACGCAGAACATTGATAACCTTCATCAGAGAGCAGGCAATAATCCGAAAATAGTTCACGAATTGCACGGCAACATGCAATGGCTGGTTTGCCATGATTGTGGCGAACGTTATGATTTAGAACAGATGAGAAAAAAACATCAATCACCTGATTTTTTTCCGGTATGTGAAAAATGCCAGGGCATTCTAAAACCTGATGTTGTTTTTTTCGGTGAAATGCTTCCACAGCATACTTTAACGATGGCGGAGCGGGAATCCCAGGAATGCGATTTGTTTATAGTAATTGGTTCTTCGCTTGTTGTTTATCCTGCCGCTTATATGCCGCTTCATGCAAAACGCTCCGGAGCGAATATTGTTATCATTAATATGGGAGACACGGGGCATGATGATATAGCCGATGTATTTATAAGCGCTCCGGCTGGGGAAACGATGACTGGAATAATGGCCAGATTAAAGGAAATCATGAAATAAAAACATTTCTGAAATTATATAGAGTCTAATGTGTCTTATAGCTTTTGCTTACAATGTTCATCCTTCATACAGATTGATTTTGGCGGCTAACCGCGATGAATTTTTTGAGCGGTCGTCGACTTCTGCTGATTTCTGGGAAGATCAGCCGCAGGTTCTTGCCGGCCGGGATTTAAAAAGCGGTGGCACATGGCTGGGCGTAACCAGAGACGGAAAATTTGCCGCCGTTACTAATTATCGAGATCCTTCCACTTTTAAAAGCGATGCTCCATCGCGCGGCAAGCTTGTCAGTCGCTATATTTGCGGGGACAAAAATGCCAATAATTATCTGGAAAATATTTCCACGCAGACAGACAAATATAATGGTTTTAGTTTGGTTTTGGGTGATGAAGATGATCTTTTTGTTTTCTCCAATCGGGGGGGGGAAAACAAAAAATGAAATCAGGGATATATGGATTGAGCAATCATCTTCTGGATACATCCTGGCCAAAGGTAACAAGGAGCAAAAAAATGCTAAAGGCGGCGCTGGATAAAAAAGGAGCTGATTTGGAAGGAGCATTGTTTTCTATCCTGGCTGATCGTCATATACCGTCGGACAAAAAACTGCCTGCGACAGGCATTGGCTTGGAATGGGAGAGGCTTTTATCTCCTATCTTTATAGAAAGCCCGATTTACGGGACCCGCTCTTCGACAATTCTTCTTATCGGGAAAAATAAACGTGTCAAGTTTGTGGAAAAAGTTTTTGATGGACAAAAGGAGCCATGTATTACGAGCCGCTTTCCCTTTAAGCTGGAAAGGAGAGAGTAAAATGAAAGTCGTTTATCATGAAGACTATAATAAAGTTTATACATCTGATCCTGCTTCCGCGGCAGGCCGTATTCAGGCCGTGGAAATGGCGCTGCGCGGTAAAGTAACTTTTGTCACACCGGTTGAGGCTTCAAAAGAAGATATTCTCAAAGTACATACTACAGATCATATAAGGTCGGTGGAACGCGAGGGTGTATACGAAATTGCCGCGCTTGCTGCAGGCGGCGCGATTAAAGCGGCGCAAATCGGCTTGGTTGAACCCAGTTTTGCCGTGATTCGTCCACCCGGTCATCATGCTTCAGCAGGCAGCACCTGGGGATTTTGCTATTTTAATAATATGTCCATTGCTTTGGAAAAAATCAAAAGCGAAGGAAAAATTAAGAAAGCGTTTATTCTGGATTTTGATCTGCACTATGGAGATGGTAATGTTAATATTCTCGGTGACAAAGAATATATAACGATCTTGAATCCCACAGGGCAAAACCGTAACGAATATTTAAAAATTGTGCAGGATGGTCTGGTACAAACGGACGCTGATATGATTGCCGTATCTGCCGGTTTTGACAATCACGAAGATGATTGGGGCGGCCTTTTAAAAACCGAAGACTACAAATATATGGGAATACTGGTAAGTGAAACTGCCCGTCGCAATAATGGCGGTTGTTTTGGTATTTTAGAAGGCGGCTACAATCACAGTGTTTTGGGTAAAAATGTTCTGGCGTTTGTTCAAGGGATGGAAGAAAAATAATATTCTTCTAAAGTTCTACGCTTCAAAAAGTGCGGTATCACTTACCGATACAAAAGCTAGAAAATATCTTATCCAATACTTCATCGTTGATTTTTTTGCCGGTTATTTCGTCCAGATTATCCAGTGCTTCGCGCAAGTCGAGGGCTGCGAATTCGGCAGACATGCCATGTTCAATACTTTCCTTTGCAGTCTGAATGTTTTTATAAGCTTTTTCTATTGCCAGTTTGTGGCGCATATTAATAATCATCACACTGCCGGCATTAATATTCTCGCCGCTTCCAGATAAATCTATGATGGTGTTTTTCAGCTCTTCCAGTCCGGCGCCTGACTTGGCCGAGATTTTATGAATTTTCACTTTTTGCGAAAACAGTTGTTCAATAGTTTTTGTTTCCCATGCCGGCGGTAGATCAATTTTATTGATCACGGCAATAAAATTTTTGGATTTATTCTTATCAATAATAATTTTATCATCATCTGTTAATGGCTTGCTGCCATCCAGCATTATAATCACAAGGTCAGCGTTAATCAGGCTTTCCCAGACCAGATTTATTCCTTCTTCTTCGATGGCGTTTTGCGGTTCTCTGATTCCGGCAGTATCCATCAGATTTACAGGAATGCCGCCGATATTAATTGTGTCCGTAATTAAATCGCGTGTTGTTCCCGGAATATCAGTAACAATCGCTTTTTTTTTGCCAGTTAAAACGTTGAGTAAACTTGATTTTCCAACATTGGGTTTGCCCGTGATAATCACGTTGATTCCTTCAGTATATGCTTTTGCCGCGCGATATGACGATAGAAGCAATTGCATTTGTTCTAATGCCTGATCAATTTGTGGCGGCATTTCCGGGATTTTTTTACTGGATATATCTTCGGTAAAATCAATGGCAGCCTCAAGTCCGGCAAGTGCGTCTATCAAACAAGAGCGCAGATTTTCTATTTCTTTGCGCAGAGACCCTTTTAACTGGTAAAGACCTATGGCGTAAGCTTTTTGAGATTTCGCGGAAATCATTGCGGAGAGAGCTTCCGCCTGCGATAAATCAATCCGGTTATTTAAAAAGGCGCGCTCAGAAAATTCTCCGGGGCGGGCCAGTCTGCACCCCAGTTCTTGCAATTGCGTCAGAATAGATCCGATGATGAGCTGATTCCCATGGCAGTTGATTTCTATAATATCTTCTCCCGTGAAAGAGTGGGGTTTGCGCATGAAGGATATTAAAACTTCATCGAGGATGGTTTTGCCATCGGCGGAAACAATATCTCCGTGATACAAATGATGGCTTTTCCACGAACAATTTTCACCGGATGGTTGAAAAATTCGGCGTGCAAAATTGAGAGCTTCGGGACCGCTGATCCGAATTATCCCTATTCCGGACATGCCGAAAGGGGTTGCTAGCGCTGTTATGGTGTCTTGGCGAAGCACAATAAGGCACTTTCCCTTTATATTAGATCGTTGAGTTTGACTAAGTGACTATTCTTGTCTTTTCTCCCGGATACGCTTGTTGTTTCCTGTATTAGCTGGAAGAATGACAACTTTTCTGTATTTACCTTCGCCGCGGCTTTGCGTTGTCAGCGATTCATCATCCTGCAGCACCATATGGATAATGCGGCGGTCATGGGCGTTCATGTGGGCAAGTGATACCGGTTTCTTTGTCTTTTTCACTTTTTCTCTTATTTTTTCCGCTAAACAAAGCAAAAATTCTTCTCTTCTTTTTCTGTATTCTCCAAAATCAATCAGGATCATTTTATGTTCATTATCAATTTTATTGATTGCTTTGTTCAATATGTACTGAAGGGCATCAAGATTTTGTCCACGTTTGCCGATGAGTAAGCCGCTGTCGTCGCCTTCGATGCTAAGAATTATCTTCTCCGGTGTTTCATTAACATTTACCCTGTATTCCGTTGATATTCTCTGCAAAATACGTTCCAGCAGCTCCTTAGCCTTTGTCCCCAATATAGAAACGGGAATGGGAGCAACTGTAACGGGAGCGGGAACCACAGATTCTACCATAGAATCTGTATGTTTTTTGGGTTTATCCGCAAGAACATCTTTTTCGGGCTTTTTTTTCGAATCCGTTTTTATCTTTAATTCACTTTTAGGTTTTGGCTTATCCGTGAAGCTAAAATCCATGTCCAGAGAAAGCAACGATGCTCTTATTTTTGCTTTTTTGGAAAACAAACCCCAAAAACCTCCGGATTCTCCAGAGATAATTTCGATATTTAATTTTTCACGGGACACGCCAAATTCGTAGCAGGCTTTTTCAATTGCTTCGTCAATTGATTTTTCTTCTATCTCTAAAATTTCAGAACTCATTTCCAATCCTCTTGCCGGCATATCAATCAGGCTAATTTTTTATTAATGTAAATTTGCTGACAGATACTTAAAATATTATTTAATAACCAGTAAATGACCAGCCCGGCGGGAAAATTCAAGAAGATGAAAGTAAACACTACGGGCATCAGCAACATAATCTTTGCCTGCATGGGATCGCCCACAGTCGGGGTCATCTTCTGTTGAATAAATTGCGTGGCGCCCATGATAATCGGTGTAATGTAATAAGGGTCTTTGGCCGATAAATCCTGAATCCACAAGAAAAACGGCGATTGACGAAGTTCAATGGCGTAAAGGAGTGTGTTGTACAGGCCGATAAATACGGGAATTTGAATTAATATCGGCAAACAGCCGCTGAGAGGATTAACTTTATGCTCACGATAAAGAGCCATGGTTTCCTGCCCCAGCTTGGCTGAGTCATTTTTGAATTTCTCTTTTAAGGCAGCTATTTTAGGCTGAATTTTCTGCATTTCCTTCATGGATTTATAACTTATGTTTCCCAGAGGCCAGAAGATGGCCTTAATCAGGATTGTCAGTATAATAATGGCCACTCCATAATTACCGACGTACTGATGCAGGAATTTGATAAAAATCAGCAAGCCGATGGAAAGCCATTTCAATCCCGGTATAAATGAATCGAATTCAACGGCTTCCTGTAGCGATATGCCCTGTTTCTTGAGGAGAGTATAATCCTTGGGGCCGATGAAAAGATTATATTTAATCGAACCGGACTGACCCGGTGGTATCACGCTTTTTGTTTCCTTGAGATTTACGGAAACAGTGTTGTCGCTGTCTTTGGACATGTTGATAGTGGTCAGAGAAGGATCTTGAGGAATAATTACAGCCATAAAATATTTTCTCTCAAATCCGCCCCAAGAAACATCAGGGCCAAGACTCAAGTCAGTTGATATATCCGAAATTTTTTTACGCTTGATGGAATTTGACACATAGGCGACAGGCCCTTCCTTGCTGTAACGGTCTGCTTTTTGATTTGGATCAACATGCTCATACCAGTTTAGCTGCGGTGTCTGGGCAAGAGGTGTGTCTGTCAGATTTGATACTTTTACATCCATCGCGATTGAATAATTATCGGGATTAAAGGTGAAAATCTTTTCTATCTTGATTTTACCGTTAAAAGTGCGTGAAAAAACCAGACGCTGTTCAGTTTTATTTGTTGTCATGTCCAGTTTTGTGGCATCGGCGTCGTAAATGGAATCAGCGGCAATCTCGGCTGTTGATTCAGGGAAAGTAATTGCCAGCGGATAAGGCATGTTTTCATTAACCGCCACAAGCTCGATTAAATCATTGCTCTTTTCTTTTGCCGGTTGTTTAGCGCCGGATATAAAATTTTTGATTTCAGGATAAATATCTTTGGCGCATTTTGTACATTCTTTCTGGTACTTTTTTAGCTGAAACGATTTCATCGCGGCGCCTTTGGTGGAAAATACAGCAGTGTAATTTTCCGTTTCCACCTTGATATCTCTTGGCGGTTCTTCTTTTTTAGTAATTATCTGTTTAGCTGCGGGCTTTGCAGTCTTCATAGCTTGTGCAGGCGCGGATTGTTTAACTGCAGCATCGTTGCTTGCCTGCTTTGATTCCAAAACGGGCGTTGCCTTTGGAGGCACATGTGGTTTGGCAAAAAAAGTCTGATATGTAAGAAGTACAGCCATTGACAGGATTACAGCCAGAATTGTCCTTTTATCCATTTGAAAACCTCTCTATTTTTACTTGACGGGATCGTAACCGCCGGGATGCAGGGGATGGCAGCGCAGAAGTCTTTTAATGCCCAGGAAGGATCCTTTTACCGGTCCATGCAGTTTAATTGCCTCAATGGTGTATTCAGAGCATGAAGGATAGAAACGGCAACATGGAGCAAAAAAGAAAGGTGACAAGCAAGTTTGATATAAACGAACTATTAAAACAAGAAGTTTTGTCAAAATTTTCCTGAACATAAATTATATATTGTTTTTCCGCATGAAGAGTTCCGTCAATTCGTCACATGCTTCTTTATAAGTAATGCGGGGCGGCATATTTTTTTTAGCCATTATAACAACATCTTGCTCGGCTGGAAACAGGCTCTTATTGAGACGAAAAAATTCTCTGATTAATCGTTTGATTCTGTTTCTTCTTATCGCGTTTCCCGTTTTTTTGGTTACTGTAATTCCGAGCCTTTTAACCCCTTGTGAATTACTGCATGTTACAGTCGTGAAATGTTGAGAACTTCTCCAGACCCCCTGGTTATAAATTCCTTTAAACCCGCTTCTGTTGGTTACCCTTTCCAGTTTCCTGTAAGATTGTTCCTTCATGCATACTGACCTGACCATTCTTAATTTACTAAGGTGCCGGATTTATACGGTTAAACGTTTTCTGCCTTTAGCTCTTCTGCGGCTTAAAACCTGTCTTCCTGTTTTTGACTCCATACGGACAAGAAAACCATGAGTTCTTTTTCTTTTGGTATTTGTTTTATTGGTCAAAGTCTTTTTCATAAGTAAAAACCCCTAAAAGTAATAGACTGATAAATTAATCATAGTAACATTTGTTTGTCAAGATTAAACTGGTTTTCATGGAAAGTCTAATTCGTCAGCGAGCGCATCCCCCTTTGCGAGCTTTGGGATAAGCAAGCTATTACTGAATCATATAATTCCTTAAGAATCTTCAATAATTTGCAACAGAGATAATTTATTTATAAATAACAAGGCTTGAAAGAAAAATCATTCAAGTGTAAACGTAAGATTCAGGCCGGAGAAGATCAGATGATCGTCGGCAGAATTTATCTGCCGGAGGAAAGTCCGAGCTCCACAGGGCAGGATGGTCGCTAACGGCGACTGGGGGCGACCCTAAGGAAAGTGCCACAGAAAATATACCGCCAGGGGCGAAAGCCCATGGTAAGGGTGAAAAGGCGAGGTAAGGGCTCACCGCTTTTCCGGTGACGGAAAAGGCATGGTAAACCCCATCCGGAGCAAGACCAAATAGGAGAACGTTTAAAGGCTGCCCGCCTGATGTTCTCGGGTAGTGTCGCTAGAGGCAGCGGGCAACTGCTGCCCCAGATGAATGATCATCGCCGCGTAAAGGGTAACCAAAACGCGGAACAGGACTCGGCTTATGATCTTCTCCAGCGCCTGTTTATACCTAAAAAATAGCAATGTAATCGTTTTAAAAATTGATCTGGTAAAAAGACTCAATCAAACTGACAATAACGCCATATTATTGTGGTGTGTTTAGAACAGTGGTTGTTACAAATTCTTTCCTGTTTCCTTTGCTTCCTGATAAAGCTTCCAGATGCACAGACCGATTGCCAGAAAGAACGAGCCCAGCATGAATTTCGGTGTTGTGCCCAGTATTTCATCCACAAGGTAACCGATATAGAGGAACAGGAAAGAAGATAACACCATCGCAAATCCCCATGCCGACAGCATCAATATACCTTTAATCGTGTTGAACTGGTCACGATTCGTATTGGGTTTTTCTGCCGGCATAGTGTGCTTTTCCTTTATTTCGGAGGAAATATATCAAACATAAGCATCAAGGAGCTCTTGAAAATATTTTCGCTGATCAATATTAAATAGATATTATTCTAGTTGAATAAAATTAATAAATCTTTTTACCAGGTCAATTCCGGAATTCGTAAAGAGGGCAACTAATATAACTATAAGAATGAATATTATGATCAATTCGCGGTTGCGCATTTTCTTATATTTTCTTTTTATTAACCAAAGAATAATGCCACCTGCAACCAATACAATCAGATGCGGCAAAAAGTTCATTTTGCTCTCCTTTTATTTTTTAATAAGAATGTATTTTAAAAGGAATACATTCTTAAAAATATTATATATTATGTTTTATTAAAGTTCATGCTATTTATTATAAATGATATCAAAGGTAATCACAGGCATTAGCCTCAAAGCAAGCTTTGACAGCTTTTTTCAACAAACCTTCTGGTGTCATACTCTTCGCTTTGCGGGATTATTCGGTTAACAGACTTCAATTCATGTCACTGTTAAATTTGAGTCTCGTTAAGAAATCCCACTCAGCTTCGCATAGGGGATAATTAAACTGATGGATATTAATGGATTACGTTTGCAATATCTGATCATTAGAATTGAAATTCCACGAATAAAAAAGGCCGAATCGAAATTCGGCCTTTTTGGTTAATTTATAAAATTAAGTTTAATTATTTGTCATCGTCATCATCATCGTCGAAAGATTCTGAACCTTCCGAACCCTTTGGAACCTCCGCCCGTAATGAACGGGTAATTCCGCGAACCAGAAGTAGCATAATGAAGAACAGAATAATCATGGAAGCGATAAGAATAAAGATGACAGTCGCAGTCCAAGCTTTTGATTCTTTTTCAATATTTTTAGATAACTTCGTTGCCTCTGCGTTAAATTTATCAACTTCCAGTCCCAGTCCTATCCAGCCGAAACCGGCAGGTTGGGGAAGATTTGACGCATAAAACTTGATTGGCGCATAGGCGACGAACTTATTGACCCCATTATATTTGTACATTAAAATCCCTGATTTTCCTTGGGAAGCCTCTGTCGTGATTCTAAATATATTAGGATCCATAAAACCCAACTGGAACATGTTCAACGCTTCCATGCCTTTCTTTGACATTTCTGCTGAATTTTCAGCCGTAAGAGTTGGAACAACTTTTCCTTCATGGTTGAGCCCAACAATGTGATAATCATCAGGATGGGCAATCATAAAACCTCGATAGTCTACCATATAAGCGTAATTACCGGTAGAAGTGTCTACCTTAAATACTTTTTCCGCCTGTGTAGGAATAAGGTGATCGGTAAACTCGGCCAAATGACGATAATCCAAGGCCAGCGTAATTATACCTGCGAAGCCGTTTTGATTGAATATCGGTGTCGCAAAACGGACGATTCCAGAAAATCTTTGTCCCTTATCGAACGCTGCTTTATCGACATAAAAACCTGTTACCGGTGAGACATAAACTTCGCCTTTGTTAAGTTTTTTTGCCTTAGCAAAATAATCTTCAGTTTTATATGTTGTATTGGCCGGATTGCTGACATTAACCAGTTTTTTTACCGCCTGTCCGTCAACAATTTTGATTTGTTCATTGCCGTTTTTGTCAATCAAAGCCATTTCTTTGTAAAGCGGGATCAATATCTGCTGTATTTTGCCGTTATTTTTGATCCAAACCGGTTTTTTATCTTCCGCAACAAACTGTTTGTATACGCCTTCTGATGCGGGAATGATTGTTGCTACTTGTAAATCTTTAGTGCATTCCCTTAAGAAGCTGGCAATTTCGTTTGCTGTATTGACAGCCCTTGCTTTTATATCTTCTTGAACTCTATTATCGAGAACTTTAATTGTTCTTTCGTTTATAGTAACCCCCAGCTTAAACATGCCGTTGGCGATTAAGAAAGCCATTAATGATAAGGGGATTACGATAAGCAGGAAGAACACGCCTCCTATATTTAAAGACCGCTTATCTTTTTTAGTTTTTGACATTACTATTTCCCCCTAACTTTTGTTATTTTGTAGTTAATTTGTTTTATATTAACCCAAAAAATAACGCATGTAAGGGTTAGCATAGAGAAGAACCAGAGAAACGACCAACGCGTAAATTGCGATGGATTCAGCCATGGCCATACCAACCAGCATGGTCATCATGATTTTTCCTTGTACTCCGGGATTTCTTCCAACTGCCTGACAGGCACCACTTGCTGCGTTACCAATACCTGCGCCGGCGCCGATAGCTCCAAGGCCGATGGCCAGACCGGCGCCGAGCATTGCTCCAAAAGCAAAAATAACCTTGATGTAAGATTCACCTGCCGGAATAGCTTCCGCGGCAAAAACGACCGGACTCGCTAAGAGCAGAACGGCTATGGATGTAAATGCGGTGAAAATTTTTTTACCAAACTTGTGTGACATTATTTATCTCCTTTCATAATAATTGTTTATTATTACTTCTTGTTACCATAACATAAATCGAGAGCCATGGGAAAGAGAAATAATTTAACTTAATCTGTTCGAAATTATTGCATGACTTGTGCCATAACTTAGGCATTAGAAAAATATTTTCCAATGTTGAATAGTGCAACTGTTGAAAAAATATCTATCTAATTTATTGAGATTGTTTCATTTCATAATAAATGAAAAATTAAAAAAATTAATATAAAAAAATATCCTCAAGTTATTTTTACAAATTTAACAGCATCATGATTTGCAGTTGTATTTAATGTTTTGTTAAACGCGCCTCTATAAAACATTAAAACCAATTTATGGCAGGCGGTTTTTTACGTCAGATTGTTTGTCTGTTCTCTTCTTTTTATTTATCTGCGATAATGCTCTTGGACAGGCACGGGAAATACTTTTTTATATTTTTATTGAAATTTTCCGTTAAGGCCGTTAATATCGTAAAAACAAAATAAGAAACTTTCATTAAAGGATCATTATGCAGGAGCTTTTAACGGCAGCCACTTACCCTATCGTCTGGCTTTTTTGTTCATATATCTTAAAAATTGAAAGTGGTTTGGCAAAACTTCTTATTTCACTGACAGCGGCAATTCTGGTTTATGTCTTAATAGGTATTAAGCTCTCCAATAAAGAAAATAAAAAGGATAAAGAAGATTAGGTGACTTTGTTCAATAAAATTATCATCCTTTTCTATAAGGCTGTGAGATTACGCATCTGGTTTGCCAGCATCACGGTTATCATACTATTTCTGCTTTTAGCTCTGACAGTAAACAGCGCCCGCGAAAGGGATATTGTGGATATCTTCAGCCGGCAGCAGCTTGTCAATGTTCAAAACACCGCAAAAATAATGACGGATGTTTTTTCGCAGGTAGAAAAAAATATTGCTTTATTTTCTCATTTTGATCCGCAGTTGAAAATGCCGCCCGAAGAAATTGACAGTTACTGCAAATTATTGTCTTCTGGATGGGAAAACACTTTTGATACGATTGTCCTTTTTGACGCCACAGGCAAGATAAAGAACGTTTACCCGAAGAGGACGCAGCCAGCAATAAATTTGTCTGATCACTTTAATATTATCCGGAAAAAACAAAAACAATATTTAGGCCTGGCTTTGCCGGAACCATCAAATACAATCAGTTTAAAGCAAAAAACAGAAAGGTATCTCATTGTTGGCTATCCTGTGAAGCGGCAAGACGATAAATTTACCGGAGCGTGGTTAGTTTCATTTTCTCTTTCGGCGGTTGTGAATAAATATAATAAACAAACAATAAATAATGAGTTGGGCGAACTCTGGTTAATAGATGAAAAACAACAAATAATTATTTATCACGATCCAGAATTTATCGGGAAAAACATAAATGACATTCTAAAAAGCAGCAGTGAAACGAAAATGGATTTTTCGTCAGATAAAGGCGGTTACTTTGAATCGATTGTTCTCCAGAGTAATAAAAAACAGCAGCGCAGTATTATTGCTTATTATCCATTGATAAATGGAGATAAAAAATGGACTCTTCTGGTTGTTGCTCCTTACAGTCAGGTCATTTCACCTCTTCGCAAAACTTTTTTCTACACACTTTTCAGTTCATTATTGCTCATTATCATAGTTATAATTGCCAGTATGTCTTTTGCCTATAAAGAGGGTAAAAGACTGCGCATCAAGGAAGAGAAGAAGAGGTTAAATGAAAGGAAGGACTGGCAGGAAAAACTGCTGCGGGAAAAGAAAACTATAGAAGGCATTATTGAAGGTTCGCCCATTCCCAGCTTTGTCATCAACAATGAACATAAAGTCATTTTATGGAATCGAGCCTGCACGGAGCTCACAGGTTATTCCGCCCAGGACATGCTCGGCACCAGTAATCACTATAAACCTTTTTATTCAGTCAAAAGGCCGATTGTCGCGGATTTAATCATTGATAACGAGATAGAAGCTTTGAGTAAATATTATGGTAATAAGAAAGTGAAAAAAGCTGAAAAATTGTTAGGCGCTCATGAAGTAACTGATTATTTTGAAAATCTTGGCGGCCGCAGCCGGGTTTTGTATTTTCTGGCTGCTCCTATTTATGATGAAAAAGGTGAAATTATAGCGGCGATTGAAACACTGCAGGATATTTCACGCGAAAGGGAAATGACGAAAAGTTTAAGCGAGTACGCCGAGACATTGCAAAATGAATTGATCGAGAATATTGAATTGCGTCGGCAGATTGAAGATTTGTATAACTATTTACAATCGATAGTAAATAGTTTACCAGATAAAATTTATGAAATAGATGAAAATGGCATTATTAATTTTATGAGCCGCGGTTTAAAGAATAAAGAAGAACTGTATTCCCGTGAATTTAGAAACAAACATTTTTTAGAATTTGTTGCGTCCGGATATGAAGAGTTCGTATTGTCTAAATGGGAAGATGCGAAAAAAGGTATTTATAAACCTTATGAAATTGAAGCAAAAAACAGGGAAGGCCGTAAACATAATCTTTTGATTACCACTTCTCCCGTTATAGGAACCAATCATTATCTCCTGGTTCAACGTGATATTACCGAATTTAAAAATCTGGAGAAGAAACTTTACGACAGTCAGAAGTTGGCGGCCCTCGGACAGTTGTCGGCAGGGATAGCTCATGAAATACGCAATCCTCTTTCTTCAATCAAAATGAGCTTGCAAATATTGGCAAAACGCATGAATCCTGAAGGAAACGATTTAAAGAGATTTAAGATTGCGGAAAGAGAAGTGGATCATTTGGAGATGCTGGTCAGTAATATTTTAGCTTTTGCCAAACCGGTGGAACCAAAGAAAAGTCCTGTGGAGTTGTCCAAAGTTCTGGAGCTGGCTATAGACATGGCGGAAAAAGGAATTGCCGATAAAAAAATTGAAATACAAACTGAATTCAGCGAGGTTCTTCCCGTAACCGTTGACGCGGCGATGATGGCCGACGCTTTTTTAAATGTTATCCGTAACGCTTTAGAAGCAGTAGCGGAGCATGGCAAAATAATAGTTTCGCTGCGCTACTTTGATGAAACCCATCAGTCAGTGGCTGTGGAGATTAAAGATAATGGCAGTGGCATTAATGAGGAAGACATGCCACATATATTTAATCCTTTCTTTACGCGTAAAAATTATGGTACTGGTTTAGGACTTTCTCTGGTAAAGAAAATAGTTGATATTCACCAGGGTACGATTGATATTTCCAGTAAGAAGAATGAGGGAACGACGGTGCTTATTGTTTTGCCGCTGGGAACAGAAATCACCAGTTCAACCATTACAAACGAATAAGGTAATATATTATGCCGAGTATTCTTGTTATTGATGATGATGCTTCGATTGCGGAAACGCTTGATCTGTATTTAACTGAAGAAGGATACAAAGTTCGCACCGCGTTGACCGGTACGGAGGGTTTGAATAAGTATGTGCAGGCGCCGTCCGATGTTGTCATTCTGGATATTCGTTTGCCTGATATTGACGGATTCACTGTCCTGGAAGATCTTAAAGAAGAAAATGAAAACGTTAAAGTCATCATGATAACCGCTTTTCATGATATGGAAACAACCATTAACGCGATGAAGAGCGGCGCTTTTGATTATATTCATAAACCGGTCAATGTTGATGAACTGGATCTGGCGATTAAGAAAGCC
Organism: uncultured delta proteobacterium; assembly: GCA_963811325.1. Classification (GTDB taxonomy): domain Bacteria; phylum Desulfobacterota; class Syntrophia; order Syntrophales; family Smithellaceae; genus Smithella. The sequence continues at coordinate 1,961,308 of CAWEQT010000001.1, read as the reverse complement.
CTGAAATCTTTGGAAATGGAAAAAAAGATTGATGGACTTTTAATGGAGCCGTCAAGGACTTTCCGGGTGGGAGATATTATCGGCACCGGTAATGAAATGCGGGAAATTTTTAAAACTATCGGCACTGTTTCCCAGAGCCATACCACCGTGCTGATTCAGGGAGAGAGCGGCACAGGCAAAGAATTGATTGCCAAAGTCATTCATCATAATACGTCGCCCAATGAACCATTTATCGCCGTCAATTGTTCCGCTATTGTCGAAACCCTGCTGGAATCGGAATTATTTGGCCATGAAAAAGGCTCTTTCACCGGCGCTATATCCCGCAAACTCGGCAAGTTTGAATTAGCGCGCTTCGGCACGGTATTTCTGGATGAAATAAGTGAAATGTCCATCAACCTGCAGGCCAAGCTTCTGCGCGTTTTACAGGAAATGGAATTTGAGCGGGTCGGAGGCAAGGACAAGGTAAAAGTGAACGCGCGCATCATGACCGCTACCAATAAAGATTTAAAAACACTGGTTAAGGAAGGAAAATTCCGCGATGATTTGTATTACCGTTTGAATATCGTATCCATTAATCTGCCGCCGCTTCGCGCCCGCCGCCAGGATATTCCACAGTTGATAGACTACCTGCTGGCCAAAATTAATCTGGATTTGCATAAGAAGATTATCGGAGTTTCCGGCGAGATGATGGAAATATTCATGAATTATAACTGGCCGGGCAATGTCCGGGAACTGGAAAATCTGCTTGTGCGCGCCTGCGTTGTGGCTAAAGGCCAGGTGCTGGGAGTCGGAGATTTTCTGGAACTGGGCAAAGAAGACACTTCTAAATCGCCAGTTGATGCATCCGCGGATTTATTTAAATCGCCAGAAGCGGGCAAATTTCTAACGCTGGATGAAGTGGAAGAACGCTACATCAGAAAAATTATTAAAGAGACGGATAAAAACAAAGGGGAAATTTGCGAAATATTGGGAATTTCCCGGCCAACTTTTGAGAGGAAGCTGGAGAAGTATGGCATCACTTTCGAACGTGAGTGAGGGTGATACCATTCCGCTTTCTTCGGCTAACTTTGTTGGCATCGTCGTCGGCTTCCTCGACGTATGTTCATATACGCCTGCGGAGCCTCCTCCTTGCCGCCGCGTTATCCTTTGAAATCGAAATGGTATAATAGTATTAACAACTTTAAATGTTTTTTAAATCTCTTACGCAATTCAGAGAAATGGAAAATATACAAAATAATAAAATAACAAAAGATACATATTCGAAATATCTTAAATCATTATTTCAAGATATTGATCTCCAAAATACTGAGAAATTGTCTCATATTGGTTTGCAATCATTTAAATATTTGACAGAAAATTACTTAAATTTAGATGATGAAATGCAAGCATTTGCAGATAAAATAATAGATAGTGGAGCAGAACTTTTTTATACAACTTTAAAAGAATTTCCTGACACAATAGAAGTGCGTAAAGCGCGGCGGCTTTTAAGAACAATAAAAAACAATCTTGCTTCAGCGTCAGGTTTGATAATAGCATTGGAATCTAAATGTCAATTCGATGAACCGATTATAATTGAAACCAGAAAGCTATTCGAAGAATATTTTCAGCATTTCCTAGATTTTTTGTACGAAGTATCAATCGAACAAAGTCATAGAGGTCAAGCATCTTTCGCAAAATTAAGCATGATGTTTTCTGTTGTTGATGAACTTCTGGCTGCATTCCATATGGCTCAACATGGCTATATAAATCAGGCTTATGCACATACCAGAACAGTATCTGAAATCATTAATATAATTGAATTATTCATTAGGGATGAATCTTACGCTGAATTATGGTTTTCAGATGATGAAAAGACAAAAATGAATAAATTGAAGCCAGCAGCTGTAAGAAAAAAGATTGGTATGAAAGATGATCCGGTATATTCCTTTCTTTCTAAGTATGGAACGCATGTGACAAAAGAGTATGTTCAATCAAGAAGCCTTAAAAAGAGAAAATCATCTCAAAATGGAAATCAGCAGATTCAATTTTCTATAGGTGGCACAAAAAGTCGTGGCCACTTACTTTGGGCAAATGATGGTTGCATACGAGTACTTTTACTTACATTTATTCAATTGTTTAAATCTTTTCCAGATCGTATTCATGGGCAGGATTACCAAGCCGTAGTTGAAAAATTTGCAAAAGACTATATCGGATATTCAAAACACTATATTGAATTGTTTAAGGAAGCTAAAATTAATACTGAAGAGATCGAAGAATTTTTTAATAATATGGTAAAATCTTTACTCGAAAAAAAATCTTTTAAAAATGATGGGTTCATGTCTTGAAAATAATTATATAGGTAAATGAATGAAAGATAGGGCTGTTTAAAAATGTTCAGATGCAAGGCGCGCAAAAACAGAACCGCGAGGCGTATAAAGATATACGTTGAGCGGCGCGGTTTGCAGCGCAACGCAGCAGATGAGCGTTTTTAAACAGTCCCGTACAATTTAAAATAATATGAAAATAATAAGTGCGGAATTTATAAAAAGCGCGGTTTGGCCACCTCAATATCCACCGGCGACATTGCCAGAGATAGCTTTTGTCGGGCGCTCCAACGTTGGGAAATCATCATTGATCAACACGCTTGTCGGGCGCAAAAATCTGGCCAAAACCAGCAATACTCCGGGACGGACACAGTTGATCAATTTTTTCGCGATTAACGAAAAGGTGTCATTTGTCGATCTGCCGGGTTATGGATTTGCGAAGGTTGCTCAGTCTGTAAAAAAAGACTGGGGAGATATGATTGAGGCCTATCTGCGGGAGAGGCTCAGTCTGGCGCTGGTAGTTTTTATTTTAGATATCCGGCGCGATCCAAGCGTTGATGATTTGTCCCTGCGCGACTGGCTTGCGCATTACCGCATTCCTTATGTATATATTTTAACCAAAGCCGATAAATTATCCAACAATCAGGCAATTGCCCAAAAGCGCGCGATTGAAAAAACTTTGCGTGTATCGGCGGAAAATAAGCTCATCCTTTTTTCGGCAATAACGCAGAAAGGCAAGAGCGATATATGGCAATTTCTGGAAGATCATTTAAGTTCCCGATGATTCTAAAGAGTGTTTGATAATACAATGTCATCCGTGATAATATTCAAATATTATCTAACATCGGACTTATGTCATGAAAATCAATGATAGTCGAATACAGCGTTTCTTTAAGTTAGACCTTCAGAGCCGTCTCGCGTTTGGATTTTTGATTGCCACCTGCCTTACTGGTATTTTTGCCACCATCATTAGCATATGGACGATCAACAGGAGCACTATTGCGGAAGTAGAAAACAGAGTACGCCAGGATATGAATACGGCCAAACTTATTTATAATAACAGGATAGATAAAATTAGGTATCTGGTTCAATCTACCGCCGAAGGGTATGATCTACAAGAACTTATCAACAGGGATGATATAACCCGCATGGCATATCTTAACAGATTAATTCGAAAAAAAACAGGAACTCATCAGGGGAATGACCGTCCTTTACTTGATATGCTGACGGTTGTGAATAGAGAAGGAAGGGTCTTATACCGGGTGACGAACCCGTTAATTTCCGGGGACAACCTGTTGGATGACCCCGTTGTCAGGAACTGCATAAAGACAAAAACTCCGCTATATTCGACTGAACTCATGTCGATTAAAAACATTTTAAGGGAAAATCCTGCACTCTCAGATAGGGCGCAAACGGATATTATAAAAACACCGCGATCTGCCGATATCCGGGAGGATAAACTTATGGATGGCATGGTCATTCGAGCCGCCCATCCGGTAATAGATAGAAACACGAACAGGTTGTTGGGCGTTTTGATCGGAGGCGTTTTGATTAATAAGGATAACGACATCGTCGATAAAATTACAGAGACTGCATATCATGATGAAAAATACAAGGGTCGGGAAATGGGAGTGGCCACTATATTTCAGGGAGGTGTGCGTATAGCAACCAATGTTATGACGAAAGACAATACAAGGGCTATAGGTACCATCCTTTCAAAAGAAGTTTATGATCGGGTTATTAAAGAGGGGAAAGACTGGGAAGGCAGGACGTTTATCGTGCATGACTGGTATATCCCAACGTATATTCCAATTTTCAACATTGATAAAAAGCTCATCGGTATTCTCGGTACGGGAATCTTGGAAGCCAAATACCGGGACATACAGCGGCAAATGATCTTGTTTAGTCTGGGAATAACTTCGCTGGGGATGATTATAGCGTTTATCATTTCTCTTTATTTGGGCAACACCATTATCAAGCGAATACGGATACTTAAGAAGGCTACGGAAGCTATCGCCTCCGGCAATCTGGACTACAAACTATCGCCAGACACCATATCAGGTTTTCATATGCTGGATGAAGCCTTCAATAATATGGCCCAATCCCTGAAAGACCACAACGATCAATTGCAAAAAATGCATTATCAAATTTCATTAACTGAAAGATTAACCGCCCTGGGACAAATGGCGGCCGGTGTGGCTCATGAAATCAACAATCCTCTGGGGGGCATTCTTTTATATAGTACTATAATTTTAGAAGGTGTTGAGGAAGATTGCCCGTATAGGGAAAACATTCAGAAAATTATTTATCAGACAAATCGCTGTAAAGAAATTGTGCAAAGCCTGTTAGATTTTGCCAGAACGTCTATGGGAGATATGATTCCCCTGCAAATAAATCAGATTATCAATACATCCTTAAAACTGGTAAGAGACCAGGCCATGTTTCATGGAATAGAAATAGAAATAAATCTTGCGGAAAATCTTCCGGAAGTGAAAGGTGACGTATCGAGACTGGAAGAGGTTTTTATCAATTTGTTTATCAATGCGGCAGACGCCATGACAGGTGGCGGAAAGCTAACTATTACAACAAAACTGAGAGAAAAAGACACCGTTCAGATTACCATAGGCGATACGGGCAAAGGAATAGACGAAAAACACATTCCCCATATCTTTGAACCATTCTTTACAACAAAGGGAACTGGTCAGGGAACAGGTCTTGGACTTTCCATCGCCTACGGAATTATTAGAAGACATAAAGGTACTATAGATGCGCAAAGCAAGCAAGGAAAGGGAACCACTTTTATTATCTGCCTGCCTGCGCATAAAAGAAAGATAGTCATTACTGAAAAAGTCACTTTCTTCTAAAAAGTATAAATGGACATAATTCCAAGGTTTGTTTCGCTCATATTCAGACCGATAAAGCCAGTCGGATAATCAAAATATCTCCAAAATAGCCTTTGTCATAGTAATCATGCAAAGAATGCAAAGGACGCCAGAAGGTGATTTATTTAACCTGGTGGAGTGCATCTTTCAACGTGTGATCATCAAATGGCTTGCCGTGAACCGCATCAATCGCCATTATCCAGTTATTTTTTCTTCACCTCGCAAAAAGGAAGTTCTTATCAATTCAATAAATATAATATTTTCCGGGAGTCTTGCCTGACTGGATATTTATGATCTCCGGACAACGTTGCCCGAAGTCCTCAATGCGCTTCTATCCGTTCAGCGACGATCTCGACGATGTCCATGACCTTGACACGTTTGTCCGCTTTGAGGTCTTTCACACCGTCTTCGAACATGGTCATACAGTATGGGCAGGTAACAGCAATCGTGTCCGGGTTTTTGTTGAGAGCTTCACGAACTCGGTTGAGGTTGATCCGATCGGCCGGGTCTTCTTCCATCCACATGCGACCACCTCCTGCACCGCAGCAGAAGCTCTTTCGCCCTGACCGATCCATTTCAAGCGGCGCCTTGCCGGTTGCCGACTTGATAAGACCGCGAGGCTGATCAAACAATTCATTGTAGCGACACAGGTAACAGGAGTCATGGAATAAAATCCGGTCGTCCACACTACCACCGAATAGTTTCAGACGTCCCTGGCGGATCAATTCGGGCAGTAGCTCCGTGTAATGGCTGATGCGCGGAGTGGGTCCAAACTGGGCATAGTCGTTCTTCAGTGTTGTATAGCAATGGGGACAGTAACAGATAATGTTTTGGATCCCATGCCTGGCGAAGAGCTCAACGTTGTCTTTGGCTATTTTCTCGAAGATGAACTCGTTCCCGAGCCTCCGGAGTGAATCGCCGCAGCACTTCTCCTCAACTCCCAGAATCCCGAATTTCACATCCGCCGCCTTCAATATCTTTGCCAGAGCCACGGCTACCTTTCGCGCCCTGCTATCAAAAGACCCTGCACAGCCGACGTAAAATAGATACTCCACATGCTCATCCTCAGGCAGCTCGGAAATAACAGGTATATCAAGACCTTTGGCCCATCGCGTCCGGTCGTTCGGGGCAAGTCCCCAGGGATTTGACCGCTGCTCCAGGGCTTCAAAAAAAATATTGAGCTCAGTCGGAAACTTAGCCAGATTCTCAACAAGGTGGCGTCTCATCTTGATTATTTTCGGTACGTGTTCAATAAGAACCGGACATACCGCCATACAGGCTCCGCAGGTCGTGCAGTCCCAGAGGGCGTCCTCTCCCACCGATCCTTTGGCTGAGACATCTTTCTCCACGATAAGCGGCATGAGCCCGTCTGATCGATTACTGTAGTGGAGCTTCTCTGAATTCGCGAGAAGGTTGATTTTTCCGTCATGGATCATTAAGCGTGGATTGAGAGGTTTGTGGGTGTTCGTGGCGGGGCAGATCTGGTTACACCGCCCGCACTCGGTGCAGGATGTGAAATCCAACAGATCTTTCCAGGAAAACTGATCCACCCGTGATGCACCATAGCTATGCCCCGGTCCAAAGACCTCGCGTGGTACGGTCCGCACCGGTTCGAATGACAGGCAAAAACAGTTGGGTATGGCTGTGAGGATATGCAGGTGTTTGCTGTAGGGCAGGTAATTTAAAAAAGCCAGGAAAACAAGGGCGTGAAGCCACCAGAAAACCCGGCCGGCTGTGGGCAAAGCACTTCCAAAAACGGCAGAAATAATTGGAGCCACAAAGCCCCGGGTGAAGGGCATTAATACCGGCGTTGTTGTGTTTTCCATGGCAATTGCAGAACCGTGGTATCCGTAATAGAGTATCATGAGAGCAAGGACAAGACCCAGGATAATAAAGGCATCGACACTCCGGTAGTCGATGTAAGCAGGTTTTGCCACAAGCCTGCGGCAAAGCGCAATAATCACACAGAGAATTACCAATATTGGCACAAGATCAAACAAGAGTGTCAGGATGGGATACAAAACTGGCCCTGCCAGGCTCAGGTAAAATTCCGGAAAGAGGCCATTCAGTATGAATGTCGCATTATATAAAAAGAGGATCATGAATCCCCAGAAGAGGAAAAAGTGGTTAAGGCCGAAGATATCATCGAGGACACGCTTTTGGCCGAAGGCATATCCAAACATGGTAATAAAGCGCTTTATTAGAGATTCGCGGAGTCGAAAGTCAGGTTTTCCCAGTCGAACCGCCCGCACGAGCCGTGCAACGGAAAAGCCGAACGTGAAGATTGAAGCGGTCAGAATGATTGCAAATATTGTGTTGTCTGTGTGAGTGATCATGACTTGTCTCCCGAAACCATACCGTTGTTGTCCTTGGGACTACGGTTATTTTTTGCGATCTCGCGCAAACGGCGGGTGAGTGCCGGTATTACCTCGAATAGGTCTCCTATGATCCCGTAGTGGGCCACCTCAAAAATGGGTGCTTCCCGATCCCGGTTGATGGCAATGATCAGGTCGGAGTCCTGCATTCCTACCAGGTGCTGGATTGCACCGGAGATGCCACAGGCGATGTAGATCTTGGGACGCACGGTTTTTCCGGTTTGGCCTACCTGGCGATCATACGGCATCCACCCCGCATCAACAGCGCTTCGCGAGGCGCTCACCGTTGCGCCTAGGACATCGGCCAGTTCTTCCAGGATTTTGAAGTTCTCCGGGTTCTGCATTCCACGGCCGCCCGAGACTAAGATCTCGGCGCCGGCGATATCCACATGCCCAAGCCCCCTTTCATCCCGGATAATCTCCAGCACTTTTGCTTTTATATCCTGCTCCTCAATGTTCAACGGTTCGCGAATGATTTCTCCCGTTGTCCCATCAATTTGATCCGGTTTTCGCATCACGTGGGGTCGAACCGAGGCCATCTGAGGTCGGCGATGTTGATTAAGAATCGTTGCCATAATGTTTCCGCCGAAGGCGGGACGGGTCTGTTCAAGGAGCCTCCGTTCCTTATCAATATTCAAATGCGTACAGTCAGCGGTCAGGCCGGTTTCCAGTATAGTGGCAACTGCACCGGCAAGATCCCGGCCCAAGCCGGTAGCCCCCACCAGGACTACCTCCGGTTTATGCTTGCGAACTAGGTCCACTACGCTCATCGCATAAGGTTTGGTCCGGTAGTTCTTGAGAACAGGGTCATCAATCAGATACACCTTTTTTGCGCCGTAAGAGAATGCTTCCTGAGAGAGATGCTCCACCCCTTCACCGAGAACGAAAGCGCAAAGGTCTACTTCCAGATCATTCGCAAGGGTCTTGCCTACGCCCAACAATTCCCAACTCACACTGGCGGCAATGCCGTCCTGCTGTTCCACAAACACCCATACCCCTTGGTGGATCTGGTCTGCCGCTGCCGCAGATTTGGCTTCAACCGGCTCCTTCCATGCGCCTTTGCTACGGAGTTCTTCGATGAGAGCCAGTTCCTCATCCGTGTAATACATCTCGAGGGCAGCCACGGGGCAAATTTTTACACACTTGCGGCATCCTGTGCATCGTTCACTATCGATAATCGGCTTGCCGTTTATGGAATCGGAAATTGCATCCACCGGACAGCCGGGCTCACACCTCTCGCAACCTATGCATTTGCCTTGGATCAGTCGCGCCTTGCCACGTGGCCGCTTTGATTTCCGTTCCATCGGTTTTTGTTCATTTTCCATTTTCTTTGACTCCATATAACCGTGAGGCTGCCCCGTTCCTTTGCATCGTCATGTCACCAACAGATCTTTTTCGATGAGTTTTCGGATTAGTTCCTGTACTGCTCCTTCAGGATCTTTCTCCCCATCACCCAGTATCTCGCCTGGCTGGCGTTCAGGCGCAAAGATGCGTTTGACATTTGTTGGTGATCCCTTTAGGCCGATCTTGTTGTCCGGAAGCTGCAGAAATGTATTGTCCCATACCTCGAGGGTGGGGGTTTCAGCAGCGATGCGGCGGGTGACTGATGAGTACCGGGGTTGGTTAATCTCGCGGACTACCGTCAACAATGAGGGGAGAGGAGCCCTGACAATCTCTCTGCGACCCTCCAGTTTGCGGCGTACAGTGATGGTGCGGTCTCGCGGATCGATCGTCAGGATCCGATCCACTAGTGTCAGCTGGCTCAATCCTAGGCGCGTTGCGATGCCGGGGCCTACCTGTGCCGTGTCACCATCAATGGTCTGTCTGCCGCATATCACCAAATCCACACGCCCCCGCTCCTGTCCGCTCCTGCGGATAGCCTCGGCCAATACAAAGCTCGTTGCCAAAGTGTCCGCTCCGCCAAAAGCCCGGTCCGAGACAAGGATGGCGTTATCCGCACCCATGGCCAGACACTTGCGGAGGGTCGCCACGGAATTTGGTGGACCCATGGTGAGAACAGTTACGGCACACCCGAACAGGTCTTTGATCCGGAGCGCCTCTTCGATAGCGTGAGTGTCGAAAGGGTTCATGATAAAAGGCACGCCCTCCCGAATCAGGGTGCCCGTGTCGGGATCTACCCTCACCTGAGTCGTATCGGGCACCTGCTTGATGGCAACGACGATGCGTCGAAGTTTTGGCTCGGCTCCTTTGTAACCGGTATGTTCCCCATCGAGCCATGGCCGGGTATTATCGAGAAGGTAGTCAGAGAAGTTATTGATAAAACAGCCTTCACAAAGATGAATCATCTTCATGGTTTCTATATGCCGAACGACGATCGGCCGAGGCATGACCTTCGAACAGAGGAAACACCTTTCAGGGGTGTCATCCTCATGAAATAGATAATATTCTATATCGTCATAGTTCATGAGTGTGGCTGATTCCTTTTCTTTGCGGCCATTATTGATCACTTCCATAGCTGTTATCAAGTTTGCAATGGTAACATGCAAGACCGATGCCATCATTTATTCAATTGATTTACAGATAATTATACAATACTAAATGGATAATACTTTCACAAGGGGGATATTGCCCCCTTGCGGGAATTTATGCCCCCGAGATCTCCTTTTATAAATCGATAATCTGAGATGTTAAAGGTTTTAAAAGACAGCTGAAAAATCGGTGCAGTAATGGTTATGGGAGCGGATATCGCGGGTATCAAGGAGTTCCTCGATCTGGCAAATTCCGGTATGAAAGTATATCTCGTGTGAAAAAGGACAATTTTTTTGAACAATAATGGCACAAAATATGTATTCTATGTTATCAGAATATTTTCTAATAAAAAAGTATAGAAAGGAATAGGAGGTATTTTATGTATCGGATTGATCTGTTAAATAAAATTTCGGAAAAAGGGCTCAGCCTTTTTACCGAGAAGTATGAATATCGTGCTGATATTCCCGATCCTGATGGCATCCTGGTAAGAAGCAAGGAAATGAAAGAGATGAGTCTGCCGTCGAGCCTGAAAGCAATTGCTCGCGCCGGCGCCGGTGTCAACAATATTCCGATCGACAAGTGCTCGGGAAAAGGCATCGTCGTCTTCAATACGCCGGGAGCCAACGCCAACGGCGTCAAGGAACTGGCCATTCTGGGCATGCTGCTCGCTTCGCGAAAGGTGACCGAAGGTATTGTCTGGGCCAAGGGACTCGTGGGCGAGGGGGACAAGGTGCCCGACCTCATCGAGAAGGGCAAATCCAAGTTCGGCGGCACCGAGATCATGGGCAAGACCCTGGGCATCGTGGGCCTTGGTGCCATAGGCACCATGTTGGCTAACACCGCCGAATCCCTGGGCATGGAAGTTATGGGATACGATCCGTTCCTGTCCATCGAGGCGGCCTGGAAGCTGTCCCGCACCATCAAGAAGGCCCCGAGCCTGGAGCGGCTCCTGGCAGAGTCCGATTTCATCACACTGCACGTCCCCCAGAACAAGGACACCAAGGGATTCATCAACACTGACAAGTTCGCGCTCATGAAGAAGGGCGCTGTGCTCCTCAACTTCGCCAGGGGAGGACTCGTGGACACCCCGTCCCTGAAGAAGGCCATCGCCGATGGCATCGTAGGCTGCTACGTGACGGATTTTCCCGATGAAGAGGTCATCAAGACGGACAAGGTTATCGCCATCCCGCATCTGGGCGCCTCCACAGAGGAGTCCGAGGAAAACTGCGCCATCATGGCTGCCATGCAGCTCATGGATTTCCTGGAAAATGGGAACATCAAGAACTCGGTCAACTTCCCCGAGTGCCAACTCGACAGATCAGGCAAGCAGAGGATCACCATCTCCAACAAGAACACGCCGGGCATGATCGAGAAGATCACGCACCTCCTTGCCGACAACAAGCTCAACATAGCGGACATGATCAACAAGAGCAAAGGGAACCTGGCCTACAACGCCATAGACCTGGAAGGCGATATCAATACTGACATGGTAAAGAAAATCCAATCTATTGAAGGAATCGTGTCTGTCAGAGTGCTTTAAAAAAACCTCTGGCACATTCTCCATTTATCAAAAAAGTGTCTGGCTTACCTCTGTCAGACACTTTTTTCTTTATACGCATGCCGGTTCAGATATCCTCGGATACAATTTCATTTTCAGATAAATAATGGTACTGAGGCACCCGGATTCATCGACATGGCTAAATGAACGGGCTGAAGTGACTATGCCAATATCAATGTCTGTCCCGCTTCGCTTCCCGCCGGATTCAATGGCAATTTGAGCGAACTGAAGGCCAAGTACCGGTATTTTCTCCAGGTCTTGTGAAAATCGTGGATTTACAGGCCACTATAGGTAAATACTAATCCTTCCCTATGCTCATCAATCTCGCTTCTGCCTCTGTTACCTGAGCCGGTAATCGGAGGATAAAGGTACTTCCTTGGTTCGTCTGGGAACGGACATCAATGGTTCCACCGTGTTCCCCAATGATCCCATAAACTGTCGAAAGACCCAATCCGGTCCCCTTTCCCATCTCTTTGGTGGTAAAGAAAGGGTCAAAGATCCTGGGTAGAACTTCAGGTGGAATTCCACAGCCGGTGTCTGAAATTTCCACTCCTACCTTACCTTCCTCCGGGAGGGAGTAGGTGCGCAATGTCAGGATTCCTATTCCATTCATGGCATCTGCAGCATTGGTCATCAGGTTGATGAAAACCTGATTAAGTTGTCCCGGATCGGCTATAATCGGAATTAAAAGGGGATCGATGTCTTTGATAATTTGTATGTTATGAAAACTGGACTGTCTGCTGAGGAGACTGATGCTCTGTTCCAGGATCTGGTTTATGTCGCACATAACCATGCTATGCTCGGCATGACGGCCAAAATCAAGCAATTCTTTTACGATGTCCTTACATCGTAAGGTTTGATCGATAATCTTTTTCACGTTGGCCAAGTGAGGATGTTCAAGGGGAATATCTTCAAACAACAAATTGGCATAAAGCAGGATTCCTCCTAAAGGATTGTTAATTTCATGGGCGACCCCAGCAGCCAGTTTTCCCAGAGAAGCCATTTTTTCCGAATGCAGGAGTTTAAGATGTGTTTCCTCCAATTCTTTCTGCATCCGTATTTGTTCGCGCAGATCGGTAAAAATACCAACCGACGCTATTTCCTGCCCCACTTCATTATATATCATCGCTGCTGAAAGGCTGGCTGGGAGGATTTCTCCTCGTTTGGTTACAGCGCTGACCTCAGTGATGCTCAATTTGCCGATTGGTCCAAAATCTGGGCTTCTGAGCCTTCTCATTAACTCTTTTGCTTGGCCAGGAATATATATCCGGGTGATATGAACACCACCATTCATAACCTCATCTTTTGAATATTCCAGCATCCGTTCGGCGCCCTGATTAAAAAGGATGATATTCCCTTTCATATCTGCGGCAATTATACCGTCTACTGAGCTGATGATAATATTGGTTAAAAAGCTATTGGTTTCTCTTAGTTTGTTTTCAATACGGTTCCGTTCGGAGACATCTCGGAGGTAAGCATAGATTTTAAAAGATCCCTCAAGGGGTGCTGAAACCAGATAGATATCGACGTCCCTCGGAGCTTTGGACTTGGTGATGAGCTTAAATTCGGTAGACACCCTAGTCCTCTCATCGGACCGGAGATGCATTTGAGCAGTCAGGTTCGATAATTTTTCCTGATCCCCGGGAGAGAACAGATCCCTAAAATCCTTGCCGATCAATTGATCTTTTGGAAAATCGGACAACTCCGATGCCTGGATATTGGTAAATTCAATCCTAAAATCCTGGTTAAAAACCAAAATACCGTTGTTGCTTAACTCAAATATTCTTGGGAAGATTTTCTGGACCTCCAGTAACTGACTATCATCTGTCGAGTTATCGGAATGATCCATATCTGAAAAAGTAATCCTCTTCTTTTTCATTTGAGACCCTTGCTCCTGAAAGTGAAGACAGAAAAGGCTTTTTTTATCCGGATGTATATCGATAATTTATTGTTTGTGATAAGAACTTTCTAAAGGTAGTATATGAGGAGGAAATTTTTGTGTCAAGGAAAATTTGATACTACCAAGTATGATCTCCTTCCGGTAAAATTTATTTATGAGGCAACATGAGTAAAATGTGAGGCTTTTAAGGAATACCATTCGAAGCTGAAAAAAGAATGATCAATGCCATCATTTATTCAATTTATTTACGGATAATTGTACAATACTAAATTGAGAATACTTTCGCAAGGGGGGGATCTTACCCACTTTAAGGAGATTTATACCCCTGGGATCTATTTTCATAAATCGATAATCCAAGGTGCTACAGGTTTCAAAAGACAGCGAAAAAATCTACCTTAAAAATTATGAAACAGTAAAAGAAGCAAAAGCAAATATCTCGGCTTATTTTCATTTCTACAATACAAAAAAAACTGCATCAATCTTTGAATGACAAGACTTCCGCTGAAATATATTTTAAAAGAAATGATTTACAAAATATAAAAATCTTTCGGCAGGTTAATGAAAATATCCACCTTAATTTACCCAAATTGCTGTCTTAACTTTTTGGAGGGATGTTTATGCCAATGTGTCTGCGCATCTGATATATCAAGACTCATCTTTCATTATATCATTACCTGTATATTAAGAAGGAATAAACCAGCCACTGCCGTTTCATAGATGACACAACATTATGCGGTTACTAAATTTGATTTGTTCCCAATAGAAGAGGACATTGTTATATCGTCAATGATTTCGTCGACTATGATGGGAAGTTTCTTATTTAGTTCGGGTGAAAGTTCTTCACCAAAGGCCACCTCGTCGCCTATTTCAATCCCGTAAACTGCCTCAAGCCTGGGCATATCATACCCGCAACGTAAGCCTAGTTCCATCAATTCAAAAATGTTCAGGCCGTGGGAAGAAAAGAGATGAAGCGTGCCATGCCGATCATGTTCGCCGATCTTTTTGAGTTCTCCAACTTTCCCGTTCCGTGTGGTCATGGCATCGATGATAAAGAGCATGTCATAACCGATAATCAGGTCGAAGAGAGAGAGACCGATCATAGTGCTTGACGCCACATCCGTTTCTGGGATTCTGTCCTGAAGCTTTTCCGCCGTTAACAGGCCTACACCATCATCAGACAGGATAGGATTGCCCATGCCAAGGATAAGTGTCTTCATAAATTTCAGCGGGTGATTTCCCTGATTACTTTACCTTCATGATCCCTGATACGCACATCCATGGGCATTGTTCCCGGTAGCGAGTGTGTGGCGCAGGAAAGGCAAGGATCGTATGCCCTAAAAGCCATTTCCACCATGTTCAGAAAACCCTCTTTTACGTCCGGGCCATGAACGAACTCCTGAGCGGCCTTCTTTACAGACAGGCATATGGGAGCGGCGTTATTCTGAGTGGCTACGATGAGGTTGACCTTCGTGAGGATGCCATTATCATCGGTTTCGTAATGATGGAATAGCGTTCCGCGTGGAGCTTCCACGCAGCCTACGCCTTTGTTTCTCAATTTGAGGTTCATGTTGCGGATGTCTTTGCTGGTAAGCCGGGGATCATCTGCAATGATCATATTGTTTTCCGCGGCTTGTAGTGCGCAGATGAGACGCGCCCAGTGTGTGGCAAGCGTATGGTGGGCGGGTTTGCCTCCCAGGGTATTAAACATAATTTCCGCCTCTTTCTGTGCCAGCGGTGTTTGCATGGCATCTGCTACGTTCAGCCGGGCAAGAGGAGCGACGCGATAAAGAGATGTGCCGTTGCCTTCTTTAAGTCCCTGCCAACCAAGCTTCCTTAAATGGGTAAGCCTGATGTAAGTCCACGGTTCCACCCATTCGCCGATATACTGGTCATAGTCACGAGGGGCGAATCTCACATATTCCTTTCCTTCAGGATCGATGACTTTGACCTTCCCGTCATAAAACGTAACTCTGTCATTCTCATCTACCAGCGCCATGTAATATGTTTTCAGTTTATAGGCGTCGTTGAGGATCATGTCCACGTAAGATTTATTTGCCAGCACGACATCTTTGAAAAGCTGGATGGCAAACTTGGCGAAGTCGAGAGAGAATACAGCGGTATCCTTCACCCATTTACGATCCTGCTCAGTGAAGCCCCGAGGCACGCCGCCGGGAAGACCTCCTTCCGGGTGCGGAGCCTTGGTAAAAATATGCCGGATGATGTCCCGGTTTCTCTTTCTTACTTCAATAACCTTCAGGCCTATTTCCTTGCCGACCTTGCCGATCACGCCTAGGATGTTGCGCTCTTTTGGATCTGCGTGCGGGCCGACGACGAAATCTGGGGCTGCCAGAAAGAAGAAATGAATATAATGGTCTTCGATATAGAAAGCGTTAAACTCGAGTTCTCTGATCAGCCGTGCGGCAGGCGTGGGTTCCGCGCTGTACAGGTCATCCAGAGCTTTTGTGGCGGCCATGTGGTGAGCGGAAGGACACACACCACATATATTTGGCACGATCCTCGTCATCTCTTCCGCGGGTCTGCCAAGACAAAAACGTTCAAACCCGCGCAGTTCAGCAACCTGCCAGTAGGCATCCTTAACATTGCCTTTATCATCGAGAAGAATTTCTATTTTTCCATGCCCTTCCAACCTGGTAATGGGATCTATTGTGATTTTTCGAGCCATGTTTTATTTCTCCTTGCTTTTATGTTTCAACGATGCAGAAGGGAGGCTGAAGCGATAGCAATAGCCTGCCAGATCAGCAATTCCGTCGATGGTTTTCTGTGCTTCTTCTTCACTTTCCGGACCGATAAGCGCCGCAAGCCCTGAAACAAACTTTGCGCCGGCATCGTCCACACCTTCAACCGGACCGAAGCAGCCTCGACAGGGGATATTGGTTCTGATGCATGTTTCGCCGCAGCCTGAACGGATTGCCGGTCCCAGGCAGATAATTCCCTGTGCCAGGAAACACAGATCGTCCTTTGCCTCCACTTCGTGTATCCGTTTAAATTCCGAAATTTCTATTTTCTGCGGCTTGGATTGATTCCGCGAACAGTTGTCGCACATAGGCTTGCTTGGCGCAAGTGTGGCGCCCCGGGGAGGTAACTTGTCCTCTAAAACTGCAAATACAGCATTGGCAATAAGGTCCGGCGGAGGCGGGCATCCCGGCAGGTAGTAGTCAACATTAATGATATCGCCCAACGGATGAACCCGGTCAAAAAATTCCGGCAGGGTCAGTTTGTTTCCGTCGACTAAAAACACGGTCTGAGGCCGGTTATTATTTGGATTTACCACTGTCGGAGCATCTCTGTAGACCCAGTTGAAAATGTCTTCCTTTGACCGGAAATTCGCCAGTCCGGCGGTGCCTCCAAAGCAGGCACAGGCGCCGAAAGCAAGCACCAGCTGCGATTTTTCTCTCAGCAATTTGGCCATTTCTTCCTGTTCCGAATTCCGTATGGACCCGTGCAGGATCGACAGTGTTATCTCGCCTTTTTTCATTTTCCGGATGCTTTCATATTTAAAGTCCATAGCGACCGGCCAAAGTATGATATCGACCGCGTCGGCAACCAAAAGGATCGCTTCGTTCAAATCCACAATTGCCTCGTCGCAGCCGCCGCATGCCGTCAGCCAGTAAATTGCCACTTTGGGTTTTTCTGCCATAATATCCTCCGATCTGACTCTGAAACTTTATTATACCGCAGGGCTCAGCGGTCCCAGATTTTTGATTTCCATTTTCATCGTTTCAATAACTACAGGTATCTGATTTCCTTCCGGGTCTATACTTAATGCAATCTTGAGACGTTTGGGATCGATGCCGAATTCCTTAAGGACTTTGCGCAGCATCATTATCCGCTTTCTGGCCTGATAATTTCCCGTTTGAAAATGGCATTCCCTGTCGGGACAGCCCAGAACAATTACTCCGTCCGCCCCTTTTTTGAAGGCATCAATGATATGTATTATATCCACCGTGCCGCTGCATGTTACCGGAATAAGGTTTTTTAACTTTTTCTTGTAGCCGTTTGTATTCAGATAACCCCACCCGAACTTACAGGAGAAGCATACCAGTTTGGGGGTAAATTCCGCCATATTATTCCTCCTTCCGCAAAATTATATCGCATTAAACACAGCACAGACTTCCATTATGCGCTCTTCAATGTCATTCCCGGTTAATTCTCTGGCTGCGGACGGGCATGCAGATACGCACATACCGCAAGCTTTACATTTTAATGTATCCGTTAAAGATACCTTATGGTCGTTTACTTTCTTGAGCTGGGCTGCGCCAAAATGGCAGGAGGAAACACATATGCCGCATCCGCAGCAAATGCTTTCGTGAACTGTAACTGAAGGCAACTCCTCCTGGATACCTATTGATATACATGCCTTGCATGAAACACACGGGCCGCAGCAGAGACATCGCCTGGCTTCCTCGATTGCCTCCTTGAGAGTAAACCCTTTCTCAAACATCTGGAAGTGTATCCGTTTATCCGGCGGAAGCCATACTACATCAGGCACGTGCTTATAATCTGCATCCGTCAATTGGGGAATATCGGATCCTTCGTATTCCTTTTTTCTGCCTGCCTTGAGGTCCAAACCCTTAAAGTAACGCTCGATGGATTCGGCCGCTTCCTGTCCTTCCCGCATGGCATCTACCATAAAGCCGATTCTTCTGACGTCGCCGCCGATAAAGACCCAATCTTTGCTGTTACTCTGAAGGGTAAGCGGATCGACGATCAACTGGCGATTTTCATCCAGAAGACCTTCTTTCTTGAGAAGATCCTTATCGGGCATCTGCCCCACGGTAATGATAAGTATATCGCCATGAATGGTGATCGTATCATTGACGTCAAAAGCGGGGTTGAATCTGTCCTTTTCGTTGAATACGCGGGTGCATTTGGGCGATACGATACCGTCAAACTGTCCTTCTTTACCCAATATCTTGTTTACCCCGCGGGAATAAATAATCCTGATACCTTCTTCCCATGCACCTTGGATCTCCTCATGATCGGCAGGAATACCGTCCTTGGATTTCTTGTCTTCGTTTTCGAGGGCAACCACAGTAACATCGCCTCCCAGCCTTCTGGCTGATCTCGCCACATCTAAGGCAACATTGCCGCCGCCTATGACGATAACCTTTTTACCGCCGAGATAATCTTTCGCCAGGATTCCGCGGCTGACCTCGTACAAGAATGTCTGTCCATAAACGATGCCCTCCAGATCCTGATTTTCCACAAAATCCAGGCCAAACATAAGCAGCCTTGGAGCAGGCGTGCCTTTGGCAATAAACACCGCTTTGTATCCGTCTTTTCTGAGTTTTTCTAGAGTTAGTTTTCCTTCGCCGATCTTGGAATTGTATTTTACTTCGATGCCGGCGATTCTCAGAATGTTTTCAATTACCCTCTGAAGTATAAGTTTAGGCAAACGATAGTGGGGGATTAGCCAAAGAGCTCCTCCCAATCTGTTTGTTGCCTCGAAGATGGTAACCCTATAGCCCTTTTTGCTTAAATGAAAGGCGCACATCAAACCACCCGGACCACCGCCGATTACGGCCACATTTTCCTTGTCCTTGACGATATTTAATTCCTTTTTTTGATCCAGGTGATTTAGGTAAAAATCGGATACAAACCTTTTCAGCAGTCGGCGTCTGATAGAGCCTCCTTTGCTCTGATAATTACAACCTAACTCACAAACACCGCATACATAACCGCAAATCGGGAAAAGGGGGTTGTTTTCGAAAAGATAATCTCCTATTTGGATCAATCCTTCTTTGGCCTGCGCCGGATCATCCGGTAATAGGGAGATAAGTACATTTGTACGCTGGATGTCCTCATTGACGGGACATTTTTTCTGGCAAGGCGGGAGAAACTGCCTAATAGCAGGTTCCACACATGCTTCTCTGACGTTAATAGCATCCCACATCTCGTTTCCTCCTCATTTTTACGGCACGTATAAAGTGCTTCAGGTTAGCTACTTACTATTGAGCCAAACATGCAATACTAATGCCATATAACTTAATTATTAAAATTCCATAATCTTAAGCTATCAAGTAAAACATATATGCCTCTCGGAAGGGTAATATTACCCCTTTTTAGGGTCGTATTAACCCCTTGCGGTTTTCTGATGCAGGTGTACCACAAACAGTAAGCGAGTCCTCTCGTGTATATAACCTTTCGCTTGCACAATAATATGAAATAGCATAATGCTTTCAACATTCGTCATCATACAACCAGAATACGGTTTTTTAAGAAGAATTTCGGATAGACTCACTTGATAGGACATGTAAGAAAAATGGTAAAAACAAGCAGAAAGATTCTTATTATAGACGATGAAGAATCCATTCGGGATGGATGTAAGCAGGTTCTCACACACAAAGGATATCATGTCGATTGTGCGGGTGATGCTGTCAACGGCCTGCAAATGGGGCTGAGAAATTCCTATGACCTGATTTTGCTGGATGTCAGAATGCCCAGAGTGAGCGGTATGGATATCCTGAAGAAACTGAAAGAAGAAAATGTATCAGCCAAAGTTATTATCGTCACCGGTTTCGGGACAATACCGCTGGCAGTAGAAGCAATGCGTCACGGCGCATTCAACTTTCTCACAAAGCCGTATTCTGCTGCTGAGCTCAACGAAGCTGTAAGCGTTGCGCTTAAGGATGATGACCAAGTCAGTAGTGAACAAAACAAATCTCTTCTAATTGGATCCAGCGACTATATGAAAGAACTTAAAGATTCAATCAAACGTATAGCGCAGACCGACAGTACTGTTTTGATTACCGGATTGAGCGGCACAGGAAAGGAACTTGTGGCGCGCACCATTCACCAAATGAGTAGACGGGCAGGTCGGCCGTTTATTCCTGTTGATTGTTCGTCCTTGGCTGAAAATCTAATGGAGAGCGAACTTTTCGGCCATGTAAAAGGGGCGTTTAGCGGCTCCACTGAGACGCGCGACGGCCGTTTTCAAATGGCGGATACAGGGACTTTATTTCTTGACGAAATTTCCAATATCAATTTGAATATTCAGGCAAAGTTGCTGAGGGTAATTCAGGAACAGGAAGTTCCACGGGTAGGTAAATCGTCGCCTGAAAAAGTTGATGTACGGTTAATAGCAGCAACCAACAGTGATTTACATGCTGAAATCGCAGCGGGAAAATTCAGGGAAGACCTGTTTTATCGTCTCTCAGTTGTTCCTTTGGGAATAAAACCTCTGACAGAGCACAAGGCGGACATTCTTACTATCGCCGAGCACTATCTCGATTATTATCAAAAAAAGCATAAGAGCAAAGTAAGTCACTTTTCTGAAGAAGCAAAAAAATCGCTATTGTCATACAAGTGGCCCGGAAATGTCAGAGAACTGAAAAATACCATTGAACGCTTGTGCGTCCTGAGCGATCACGAAACAGTAAATTTATCAGATATTTTTTACTATGGTCAGGGTGAGGGAGCAAAAACGCCGGTAATGGATTCTTCCTCAGGCAAGGTAACCCTCGTCGATGTCGAAAAAGAGCACATCGAAAAGGCTCTTAAACACTTCAATTTTCAGATTAAAAAAACGGCGGATTTCCTCGGTATCAACAGAAAGACTCTGCGAATAAAAATGCGCAACTACAATATAAAAACAGTGCGTTAATATGGGGGGGGGTATTTCACCCCTTAAAATTAATTTCATCTGCCACTGATATAATATTATCAAATAAATCAATACTTTAAAAACTGGCACTATCTTTGCTACTACTAAGAAAAATACTATGGAGGTGTTTTATCATGACGATTAAAAAGAAAATACTCTTAATAGATGATGACAAAGATTTCTTATTTGCCACCAAGATTATCTTGGAGAAAGGCGGATACGAGGTATTTATGGCGGAAGATGGAAAAACCGGCGTGGAGATGTGGAAATCAATAACTCCGGATCTGGCCATTATCGACATGATGATGGAAACTTGGGGCGAGGGCTTTTCCGTATTAAGTAAAATCCGTGCAACCGATACGGGGAAAGATACTCCTCTTTTTATGCTCAGCGCTGTCGATCTTCAAGGCCCGTACAACTCCTTTGAACCGCCTCCGGATTTTCCCAAAGTCGATAAGGTATTACAAAAGCCTATAAAAGCAGATGACCTTATCAGTTACGTTGCTCGGGCACTGGGCAACAAATAGCCATGACAAACAAGTCTGGAAAACCTCTTATTCTTATCATCGATGATGAAGAGGCACTTCGTGACGGGTGTAGTCAGGTGCTGGAAAAAGCCGGGTACGCGGTGCTTACTGCCGAGCAGGGAATCGAGGGTATCAAGCTCGCACGGGAAAATTTGCCTGATGTGGCCTTTGTTGATCTTAAAATGCCCAATATATCGGGGATGGAAATTATTGAGATTCTCTCACGGGACATGCCTGATATTGTTCTCGTCATGATCACGGGCTTCGCCACCATTACCTCGGCAGTGGAGGCCATTCAGAAAGGAGCTTATGACTATCTTCCCAAACCATTCAATCCTGATCAATTAAGAGTTTTGGCAAAGCGCGGGCTGGAACACCGCAACCTCAAAATCGAGACGAAGAAGCTCAGAGAAGAAAAAGACCTGATGGAAAAGAACTTCATCACCTTCGTCAGTCACGAAATGCGTTCTCCGCTTGTCGTTATAAGACAATATATCGAGGCGCTGAACGAAATAGCGGGAGACCGCTTCGGCAAGGACGTTAAGGAAATCATTGAGCGATGTAGAAAAAGGATCCAGAATTTAGAGGAAATGATTGAACACTGGCTGGACATCAGCCGCATAGAAAATGGAACCCTTGCACAGCAAAAAGTCTGTTTGAGCTTGGTTTCGATTATTTCTCGGAGCGTGGAGGAAATGACTCCTGTCTGCCGGAAGAGAGAGATTTCTCTGGAAACAAATATTCCCCCAAAATTGCCACAGATAACGGGAGACGAAGAAAGCCTGGTACGAGTATTTACTAATATCATCGGTAACGCGACAAAATACACTCCGAAGGGAGGCAAAATAACCGTTTCCTGTCAACACGACGAATATTACATTAAAGCGACCATAGCAGATACTGGAAAAGGTATTCCCCAGGAAAAGCTTGAATTGATTTTTGAGCCTTTTTTCCGATGTGGCGGAAAAAATGAAAAAAATAGTGGCTCAGGACTGGGATTGACTTTCTGTAAAAAAATAATGGAATCTCACAAAGGTTGTATCGAAGTGTCGTCAAAAGAAGGAAGTGGTACAACATTTATATTGACATTTCCCACCAGTATAAATGATGAAGAAAAAAATTCAAATAGTTTTAAGACCCATTTTGGAGATCATTTCTTTCCGGTATTCTCAAAAAAAAGCGATCAAGAAGAATCTCTATGAAATACTACGATGAAGAAAGCTATCGTTTTCATAAAAAAGATGTTCCCCAAAAATGCTTTTGCTGCAGTCAACCCGCACCAAGGTTATTGATTGTCAGGCATATTGAAAGTCTAATGATGGTTCATCTTTGCCCTGAATGCATGCTTGAGTGCAGTGATGACTATCTTTTAGATAACACCAGGCCGTGGCTTGGCCCAAAAAATAAAACTTAACATTGATTAATTTTACCTGCTGACCAATCCAGTCATGCTTCTCGAAGTTACAAATTAACTTTACAATAAAATACAATAATGCTGTTTGGCTTGGCATTTTCCACCTAATTGTCTTCATATCACGCAACTATGAGTGAACGTCGGTCAGTGAATGACGGTCATTTTTTTAGTTTAATAATATAAGATACTTGGGTATGAAAATTAAATAAATTAAGCTTATGCTCTTGACAGGTCAAATAAATTGTGTTACGCGAATCACGCTTATTTTAGACAACATTTTTTGAGATTCTTACCATAGAATAAAGAGGTGTAATCAGGTGCTAAAAGATAACGAAAAAGTTGGCGCGGTAATGGTAGTTGGTGCAGGGATCGCAGGCATTCAGGCCTCTCTCGATTTAGCCAATTCCGGAATGAAAGTATATCTCGTCGAAAACGGGATCAGTATCGGCGGCGTCATGGCCCAGTTGGATAAAACATTTCCCACAAATGACTGTTCCGCCTGTATATTGTCGCCAAAACTGGTTGAAGTTGGTCGGCATCCGAACGTAGAAATTAAAACCCGGCGGACTGTTGAGTCAGTCGAAGGCGAACCGGGAAAATTTAAAGTCAAATTAACCAGCGCGCCGCGTTTTGTTAATCTGAATAAATGTACCGGTTGCGGTGACTGCGCAAATGTTTGTCCGGTATCAGTTCCTGCGGGATTCAATGGAAACTTAAGTGAAAGGAAAGCGATCTACCGTCACTTCCCTCAGGCCATACCCAGCGGTTTTGCCATTGACAAACTGGGAACATCTCCCTGTAAATCCAATTGTCCTACCCATATCAGCGTTCAGGGTTATGTGGCGTTGATTGGTCAAGGCAAATTTAAGGAAGCTCTCAAACTTATCAAAAAGGACAACCCATTCCCTGCCGTCTGCGGCAGGGTCTGCAACCATCCCTGCGAGTCAGCCTGCATGCGGGGCAAAGTTGATGATCCCATCGATATTATGCACCTGAAGCAGTTTGTTGCCGATCTGGACCTCAATGATTCCACACGATTCATTCCGGAAATCAAGGAAAAGAAAAACAAGAAAGTCGCCATCATCGGCGCAGGTCCTGCGGGTTTGACGGCAGCTTACTATCTGGCTATCGAAGGTTATGATATCACTGTATTCGAAGCCCTGCCCGTCGCGGGTGGATGGCTTTCCGTTGGTATCCCGGAATATAGGCTCCCGAAAAACATCATCAACGCTGAAATCAAGATCATCGAAGATATGGGAGTCAAAATCAAACTTAATACTAGGGTCGGTAAGGATATAAGCTTTGCTGAGTTGAAACGCGACCATGATGCCGTATTCATCGGTGTAGGATCGCATGTCAGCAGCAAGTTGGATATACAGGGAGAAGATTTACAAGGGGTCATCCACGGCATCGATTATCTCAAAAGAATTAACCTCGGGGAGAAGGTTTACCTGGGGGACCGCGTCGCCGTGTTAGGCGGTGGTAACGTGGCCATGGATGCCGTACGAACGGCCGTCAGGATGGGTTCCAAGGACGTATTTATCCTTTACAGAAGATCCCGCGCTGAAATGCCCGCGTCTCCTGAAGAGATTGAAGAAGCGGAAGCAGAAGGAATCAAAATGGAGTTCCTGGCAGCACCCATTAGAATCATCGGCAAAGACCACAAGGTGACCGGAATTGAATGCTTCCGGATGGAACTGGGAGAGCCTGATGCCAGCGGCCGTCGTCGTCCCATGCCGATAAAAGGATCTGAATTTATATTGCCGGTGGACGCTGTAGTGCCGGCAATCGGACAGACGGGTGATCTTTCCTTACTTTCCGAAGATAAGGAGATTGCGATAAACGCCGGGGTTATTTCTGACGTTGACGTCATCCCATCATTGATCTTCGGCCGTGAAATACTTGATAAAGGTATCAAGTGGAATAATATCTCCGCTGATCCGGTGACATTTGCCACATCCGTACCGGGAGTTTTTGCCGGTGGTGATGCAGTGTCGGGTCCGGCTACGGTCGTAAAAGCAGTGTTTGCCGGTAAGGAAGCGGCTAAATCTATTGACCGCTATTTGCGCGGCGAGGATGTGAAAGCCGACCGTGAGAAAGACTGGACCAAAGATCTGGCGGATAAAGGCGACGTTTCCAATGTGGCCAAAGTCGCCCGGGAAAAATATCCGCTCATGAAACCGGAAGACCGCAAGACCAATTTCAAGGAAGTCGGTATCGGTTTTGATGAGGCGCAGGCTGTCGCGGAAGCGCAGCGCTGTTTGAATTGCGGTATTTGTTCGGAATGTTATCAATGCGTGGATGCTTGTATTGCCAAGGCCATCGACCACGATATGACTTTTGAGGAAGAAACCATTGAAGTCGGTGCAGTGATAGCCTCTCCCGGCTTTGAAATATTTGACGCGCGGCTGCGCGGAGAATTCGGTTACGGCATTTATAAGAATGTTGTTTCGGCGATTCAATTTGAAAGAATCCTGTCCGCGTCCGGTCCTTTCTTCGGTCATGTGCAGAGAATATCCGACGGTAAGGAACCCAAGAAGATCGCCTTTATTCAATGCGTAGGTTCACGTGATGTTTCCTGTGATAACAGCTGGTGCTCGTCGGTCTGCTGTATGTACGCGACCAAGGAAGCGATTATCGGGAAAGAGCACGCCAAGGGGTTGGAGCCCACTATTTTCTACATGGACATTCGCGCTCATGGCAAGGATTTTGACCGTTTTGTCAATCGCGCCAAAGATGAATATGGCATTCGTTACATCCGTTCAATGCCATCGGTAATTAAAGAAATGCAGCAAACAAATAATTTGCTGATTAAATATGTAAATCAGGATGGAACCCTTAACGAAGAAGAATTTGATATGGTAGTTCTGTCGGTTGGCCTCATGCCGCCAAAGGAAGCCAGGCAGCTGGCCGCTAATATTGGTATTGAACTTGAAGAGCACGGCTTCTGCAGAACAAAACTGGAAAATCCTGTTCAGACCTCGCGTCCTGGTGTTTTTGTTTGCGGAGCTTTCGGCGGTCCCAAAGACATTCCCGAGACAGTTATGGAAGCCTCAGCCGCGGCTGCCTGCGCGGAAGGGTTGCTGGCTGCTAGACGTGGCACGATGATTACTCCGGTGGAAAATCCGGAAGAAAAAGATATGCGTGGCACCGGAGTGCGCACAGGTGTATTTGTCTGCCACTGCGGTATTAATATAGGCGGTGTTGTTGATGTCCCGGCAGTCCGTGACTATGCCGCGACACTGCCCACTGTGGTCTATACGGCGGATAACCTCTTTACCTGTTCGCAGGATACGGCGGTGAAGATGGCTGAGGTTATCAAGGAAAAGGATCTGACCCGCGTTGTTGTGGCATCCTGTTCGCCCCGTACGCATGAAGGCTTGTTCCAGGAAAACTGCGAGAAGGCCGGTTTGAATAAATATTTGTTTGAAATGGCTAATATACGCGACCAGAATTCCTGGGTGCATATGCACGAACCGGAAGCAGCCACGGAGAAAGCAAAAGATTTGTTGCGCATGGCTGTGGCCAAGGCTCAGTATCTCAAACCCTTGAAACCGGGTCAGCTTTCTGTCAACCATCAGGCATTGATTATTGGCGGCGGTTTGGCTGGCATGACTGCGGCCATGTCACTGGCCGATCAGGGTTTCGCCTCTTTCATTGTTGAAAAAGAGGATCGTCTTGGCGGTAATTACAATCATCTTTATAAAACACTTGAAGGCTTGGACACGCGCGCTCACCTGAAGGAACTTCTGGAAAAAATTTATAAGAATCCTTTAATCACGGTCGCCACCTCCGCCCAGATTATAAAAATTGACGGTTTCATCGGCAATTACAAAACAACCGTGCAGGCCAAAGATGGCGAAAAAGTTTTCGAGCATGGTGTAGTTCTTGTGGCTACCGGCGCTTATGAAAACAAGCCCAAAGAATATCTATTCGGACAAAACGTCGCAGTGAAGACACAAAGAGAGTTGGAGACGCTGATTTACGAGAAAGATCCCAAACTAGCTTCTGTGAAAAATATAGTTATGATTCAGTGCGTGGGCAGCCGTGATAAAGAAAGACCATATTGTAGCCGTTACTGCTGCTCCGAGGCGGTTAAAAACGCGCTGGAACTTAAAGCAGCTGATCCGTCCCGCGACATTACAATCATTTACCGCGATATCCGTACCTTCGCTTTCAAGGAAGATTATTACAAGAAAGCGCGCGAGCTTAATATTAAATTTGTGTCCTACGAAGAAGACCGGAAACCGGAAGTGGTTGCCGCAGGCGATAAAGTAGAAGTTAAAGTATTTGACCCTATTCTTAACGAACAGGTTATTCTACCGGCTGATATCGTGGCTTTAAGCGTCGGCGTTGTGCCGAATCCAGAAAACGCGGCCATCGGCCAGATGCTGAAAGTCCCCACCAATCAGGATGGCTTCTTCCTGGAAGCGCACGTTAAACTGCGCCCGGTTGATTTCGCGACTGACGGCGTCTTTATGTGTGGTATGTCGCATTCACCTAAATTCAGCGACGAGTCGATCACTCAGGCTAATGCCGCTGTATCGCGCGCCTGCATGGTTCTGACACTTGATTTTATCCAGGCTGAGGGCAAGACCGCTTATGTCAATAAAGAAAGATGTTCTGCCTGCGGTCTATGCGAAATCAATTGTCCCTACAGCGCGATCAGGGTTAATGAAGTTGAAGGTTGCGCTGAAGTTAACGCGGTTCTTTGCAAGGGCTGTGGAGTTTGCACGGCGTCGTGCCGCATGAACGCTGTTGACCTGAATGGTTTCAATAACGAAGAAGTACTGGCACAGATATATAATTTAAACTAAGGCAAACGGCTTTAAGTAGCAGTATAGCCGTTGGATGGAGTACATATGGCTGAGAATTTAGCAAGTAAAGATTGGGAACCGAAAATCGTCGCCATCGTCTGCAACTGGTGTACCTACGCCGGAGCCGACCTGGCCGGAATCAGCAGAATTCAGTATCCGCCGAATGTTAGAATCATCCGCGTTCCCTGCACCGGCAGAATCAATCCTTTTTACATAGTGAAAGCCTTGCAGTCCGGCGCTGATGGCGTTCTGGTTTCCGGATGTCATCCGGGTGAATGTCATTACATATCGGGCAATCTGGTTGCGCGTCGTAAATTCGCTGCCTTGAAAAGTTTTCTCAATTACGTTGGTGTGGAAGGTGACAGAGCCATGTTTACTTGGGTTTCCGCTTCCGAAGGCGATCGTTTTGCGCAGGTAATCAGAGGTGTCACAGCGAAAGTCAAGGCTTTGGGGCCGGCTAATAAATTAATTAAGAAGATTGGATAGTCTTGTTCATAAGAGATAATTAAAATAAACGGGGAAATCATCACTGTGGAAAACATCGAAATAAAATTGCGGGAAGAAGCAAAAAGGCTGCTTTTGGAAAAGCAGGCCGACGTGATAATCGGCTATGAAAAAGGCACGCTTCCGTTAACGGCAACACCTTGTTTTATTAACACGCCAGAAGAAGCCGACAAGCTTGTTTGGAATAATCTCTGCACACAGAATCTAGCCAAGTTTGTGCACGACCTGATCACTGCGCATAAGAATTCGCAAAAGCGGGTCAAGCCGGAAGACCGGAAGAAAAAAGTCATGGGCATAGTAGCCCGCGGCTGCACGACGCGCTCGCTCATCATTCACCTGCAGGAGAGACAATATAATCGGGATGAAGTATATATTATCGGTGTTCCCTGCGAAGGCTATGTGGATGGCAAAGGATTAAAGGCCGCTGTAGGCGGTGCGGATATTGTGGAAGGAACCATTGACGGCGGACAGATTAAAATGAAAACATCCGACGGCGATAAGACTGTCGCGCTTAAAGATGTTCTGGCGGACAGTTGCCTTACCTGCCGTTTCAACAATCCGATTATTTCCGATATCATGATAGGGCAGAATGCTCCCGCCATGAATCCCGATGCCGAATATAATGATGTAAAAGACTTTGAAGCCAAACCGATTGAAGAACGCTGGGCATATTTTGTCAAGGAAATGGAAAAATGCATACGCTGCAATGCCTGCCGTCAGGCCTGTCCATCCTGTTATTGTCCGACGTGCTTTGTGGAACAGAGTCAGCCGCAGTGGGTAGGTATTGGCGAAGACAAGACGGATACGCAGGTATTTCAGTTTATGCGCCTGTATCACATGGTCGGGCGCTGTGTTGATTGTGGGTCCTGTGTTTCTGTTTGTCCGATGGGTGTTGACTTGAGAAAATTCCTCAAGAAGATTGATAAGGATTGCTGGGAGCTTTTTGCCAATCGCGCTGGTTCCAGCATGGAGGATATGCCGCCGCTAGGCAAGTATGATGAACATCATGATAAAGAAGATTTTATCTTCAACCCATAATTAGTTTGAAATGATGGAGTTTACATGGAAAATTTTCTGGAAGAAGTAAACAAAAAGATTAACGGTGTGCCCATTCAACGCTGCTATCATTGCCGTAAGTGCACGGCCGGTTGTCCTGTGGCTTCCCACATGGAATATAACCCCAACAAAGTTGTCAAAATGATACAAAACGGTCAGCGTGATAAGATTCTTAACAGTTCGACAATATGGCTTTGTCTGTCTTGCGAAACCTGCATTACCCGCTGCCCCAATAAGGTCGATATTGCCCGTATGATGGATGTGCTTAGGCAGATGGCGATCGAATCCGGCATCGGCGCGCACGAGGCGAACATCTTGAAATTTCATGAAGCGTTTCTCGCCTCTATTAAGCGTGGCGGCCGTATAAACGAAATGATGATGACGGTCCATTACAAACTCAAATCGGGAGATCTGTTCTCGGATGCTTTGATGGCTCCGGGTATGTTCCTGAAAGGAAAGCTGGCGCTTTTGCCTCCGCGGACCAAGGATTTGAAATCGGTTAAAAACATTTTTGAGAAAACAAAAAGTATATAATGGCAAAATTGTTTCGTATCGAGCCATAGCCGGCCTGATACGGAGAAGTAACAAGTATAAAAGGAGGCTACTCTCTTGAAAGTTTCATATTATCCGGGCTGCTCGCTGCACGCGACGGGAAAAGAATATGATCAGTCCATGAAGGCCGTCAGTCGTGCCTTAGGTATCGAACTCAAAGAAGTTGATGATTGGTCTTGCTGCGGCGCGTCAGCCGCACATAGCACAAATTTTGATTTATCTATTGCTCTATCGGCACGCAATCTGGTTGCCGCGGAGAAAAACGCAATGGATGTCATGGTTCCCTGTGCTGCCTGCTTTAATCGTTTCAAGACAGCTGAGCATAACCTGAAAGCGGATAAAGAACTGAAAACAAAAATTGAAGGTGTTATCGGCGCAAAATATCAGGGCGGTATCGCCATTCGCAATCCCATTGATATTATCTATAATGAAATCGGTGTTGACGCGCTGGCAGCGAAAGTTGTCAAACCGCTGGCCGGATTAAAGCCGGTTTCTTATTACGGCTGCCTGCTTTTGAGGCCGCCGGACGTTTGCGAATTTGAAAACTATGAAAATCCTTTCATGATGGACAAGATTATAGGTTCAATCGGAGCCGACGTTAAAAACTGGTCTTATAAAACGGATTGCTGCGGCGGATCGATGTCAATCAGTAAAACGGCCATTGTCATTGATATGTGTGACAAGCTGATGGGTGCTGCGAAAGAAGTCGGTGCGAACTGTTTGGTCACTGCGTGTCCCATGTGCATGGCCAATCTGGACATGCGGCCCAGCAGCACGATGAAAATGCCGGTCTTTTATTTTTCAGAATTGATTTCGCTGGCTATGGGACTTGCCGGATCGCAAGAAACGTTCAAAACGCATATATTTGATCCTCAGCCGCTGCTGAGACAATTGCAGTTGATTTGATAAATTTATAAGCTGATTTTACTTCATGCATTTTAAAGTAAGTTGTTGGAGAAAATTCTTAATTAGGGAAAATTATGGAAAAACGTTTAATCAAGAAAGACGCACTGGCGGGCATTGCCAAAAAGATGGCAGGGAATTTCCTGGTTTGGGCTCCGGTGAAAAAAGAAGATAATATACTTTTTGAACCTTTGCAAAAGGACGCTGAACCTTTCTTTGCTTATTTAAATTCCAAGAATGCACCGAAGAATGTATTTTTTCCGCACACGGAAACTATGATGAAATATACCCGTACGGAAAAAGGTATGGTTTTTTCCGCGGACGAAAACAAAGCCGATCAGTCTGTTTTGTTTGGCGTGCGTCCCTGTGACGCGCATAGTTTTGTTCTGCTGGATAAGCTTTTCGACCAGGAAAAATACAAGGACGGTTATTACATTGCCAAACGGCAAAACACAACGGTTATTTCAATTGCCTGTGTAAAACCGCCTTACGCGAGCTGTTTTTGCACATCGGTTGACGGCGAGCCTGTTTCCGGAGATGGCGCGGACATTCTGCTGACAGATATTGGTTCTGACTATCTGGCCGAGTTCATTACACCCAAGGGAGAAAAGCTGGTCAAATATTTCGGTGAAACAAAGGCTGATGCGGCGGCTGAAACTAAGAAAAACGAAATCGCGGCCAAAGCCAAAGAAATGATTAAGTCCAAAATTCCCGCTCATGAAGTCAAACCGATTCTGGATAAAAATTTCGACCATCCTTTCTGGAATACGATTCATGGTAAGTGCCTTGCTTGCGGCACCTGCACCTATTTATGTCCCACCTGTCATTGTTTCGATATCAGTGACGAGGTTAAGGGCAATGATGGCATTCGAATCCGGTCGTGGGATTCCTGCATGTTCCCAATGTTTACCAAGGAAACATCAGGCCACAATCCGCGGATGTCACAGAAGGAAAGATGGCGTCAACGCATGATGCATAAGTTTAAATATTATGTGGATAATTTTAACTCGATTGCCTGTGTGGGATGCGGCAGATGTGTGATGTATTGTCCTGTGAATATTGATATTAGAAAAATTGTTGAAGATATTTCAAAATTATAACTAGGGAGTTAGTAATGCAAAACCCGTATATACCTTATCCTGTTGTAGTGGATAAAATCATTATTGAGGTCGATACCAAAGACATCAAGACTTTTCGTTTTAAGTTCGTAAACCCCGAGGATGAAGCGAAATACAATTACCTTCCCGGGCAGTTCGGCGAGCTGTCCATTTATGGTAAAGGCGAATCGCCAATCGGTATCGCTTCTTCTCCGACGCAAAAAGGCTATATCGAATTCACCGTGCAGAAAGCCGGCGTGGTCACCTCGGCTCTCCATGAGATGGAAGAAGGCGCGCTTATGGGCATCCGCGGACCGTTGGGCAATTCCTGGCCTCTGGAATTTCTCGAAGGGAAAAATATTGTCATTGTTGGCGGCGGATTTGCATTCACCACGTTGCGTTCCCTGATCAATTACATGATTTACGGCAACAATCGCAAACGCTTCGGCAACATCACTGTTATTTACGGTGCGAGAACTCCAGGACTGTTACTTTATAAAGATGAATTGATCGAATGGGGAAAAAGAACCGATTTGAATCTGAATGTCACAGTTGATAAAGGCGACGCGACCTGGAAGGGCAAAGAAGGTTTTGTTCCCGCGGTATGTAAAGAAGTCGCACCCAGCAAGGAAAACGCTGTGGCGGTTATCTGCGGTCCTCCCGTTATGATCCGTTTTACCTTGCCGGTATTTTTTGATCTGGGTTTCTCCAAGAGAAACATTATCACTTCTTTGGAAATGAGAATGAAATGCGGAATCGGCAAATGCGGACGCTGCAACGTGGGCAGTAAATATGTCTGCAAGGACGGGCCTGTATTTTCTCTGGCAGAACTGGATAAACTGACGCCTGAATATTAGAGAAATCCAGGTGCTTCAAAAAACAAATTTTATGGGGAACCTGCAGGTTCCCCATTTTTTTAAAAGGCGATGTCTGTCTGAAAAAGGATTGTGGCTATTTGGAATTTGTAAGCGAGCAAACCCATTCGAGAGCTTTAGGGGTAAGTGAGTGAATACGGAATTATAATTAACCTTAAGAATCGAAGATTCTCCGCGGCTTGCCGCGGAGACCTTCAATTGTCGTTTGATCTTTTATATGCTGACAAAAACACAAATGTACTTATATATAGCGGGAGACGTTGAATGTCACAAACAGTAACACCATATTTGGAGATGTCTCAGGCAATCATGGAGGCGGGCGGCGAGGCTCTGAAAAAATGTTATCAGTGTGGCACCTGCACTGGCAGTTGTCCCTGGACACCGATAACCGATTTTAATATTCGCAAACTTGTCCGCTTCGGCCAGTTGGGTCTGGACGGCATTGAAGATTTTATGTGGGGTTGTTCTACCTGCAAATTATGTGTGGATCGATGCCCGCGTGGAGTGAAGATCATTGATGTGGTTACAGCTATACGCAATGTCTACAGCGGCGGAGGAATGCTGCCGCATAGTCTGCGAACATTTGTCGGATCCATGTCGGCGCGCGGCAACCCCTGGTCGGGCGATCAGAGTAAACGAAATGACTGGGCAAAGGGGAAATACCCTATTTTTTCCCGAGATAAGGAATACCTTTATTGGACCTGCTGTACCGTATGCTATGATCCCAGAAATACCAATTTAGCGAAAGCAACTTCCACAATATTGAATCAGGCGGGAATTAACTGGGGACTGCCACCTGTTGATGTCAACTGTTGCGGTGAGAGTTTAAAAAAAATAGGTGATCTGGAGCTTTTCACCAGGCTGAAAGAAAAGAATCTGAAAATATTTAAAGAAAATGGCGTAAAAAAGATAATCGTTGTTTCACCCCACTGTATGTACACCTTCAAGAAGGAATACGGCGAAGATTATGAAATCATCCATTTTACCGAATTACTGGCCGATCTGATTAAAAAAGGAAAACTTGCACCGACCAGAGATCTAGGTGGCGTCAAAGTTACTTATCATGATCCTTGTTATCTGGGAAGACACGGCCTTAGTTACAATGCGCCGCGGGATGTTTTAAAATCCATACCCGGCCTTAATCTTGTTGAAATGGGCAGAAACAGGGAACAAAGTATGTGCTGCGGCGGCGGCGGCGGCGGACTTTGGACGGAAAAGCTGAAAGGCGAGCGCTTAAGCGATCTGAAAATAGAAGAAGCATGGGCAACAGGAGCATCTATTCTGGCCACGGCCTGTCCATATTGTATTACCATGTTTGAGGATAGCGTTCGAACCCTCAATGCTGACAATATAATAAAGGTTAAGGATGTAAGCGAGCTTTTTCTGGATGGCCTTGGCCTGACTATTGAAGATCAGCCGCAGGCTGATGTTTGCGCTGCTAGCTGAAAGGTTACACATATTCTGGAGCAAAAATAGTTTTTTGTAGGGAGATAGTATGAGCAGAATTGGTGTTTTTATTTGCCACTGCGGTTTGAATATAGCCAAGACGATTCGGGTCAGTGAACTGGCCCAGTTCGCAGCCACACTGCCGGATGTAATTGTTGCGAAGGACTACAAGTTTATGTGTTCCACGCCCGGACAGGAGATGATTGCCAGCGATATCAAACAATATAAACTGGATCGCATTATCGTTGCCGCCTGTTCACCGTTAATGCACGAGCAGACTTTCCGTAAGGTTTTGGCGACTTCAGGTCTCAATAAGTACCTTTTGACCATTGTCAATATCCGCGAACAGGTTTCTTGGGTCACCCATGATATCGAAGAAGGTACTCCCAAGGCCAAAGCGCTGCTTAATGGCGCGGTTTACCGCGCGCGTCTGCTTGCACCGCTCACCTCGCGCATGATAGACGTCAATCCCGATGTAATGGTTATCGGCGGAGGCATTGCCGGTATTCAAGCCGCGTTGGAGCTGGCCAATATGGGTAAAAAAGTTTATCTGGTTGAAAGAAAATCTACTATCGGCGGGCATATGGCTCAGTTCGACAAAACGTTTCCCACGCTGGATTGTTCCGCCTGCATTCTGACCCCCAAAATGGATTCTGTGCTGCAACACAAAAATATTACCATGTTGACCTATTGTGAAGTAAGCGAGGTCAAGGGTTTTGTCGGCAATTTTGATATTACCGTGAGGCAGAAGGCACGTTATGTCGATCACAGCAAATGCAACGCTTGTCTGGCCTGCACGGAAAAATGTCCAGGTAAAGGAGTTTCCGAATGGGATGAAGGCCTGGTAAAAAGAAAAGCCATTTATATTCCCTTCCCGCAGGCCGTGCCGCAAAAGCCGGTTATCGACAGGGAGTCCTGCACTTATTTTATAAAAGGCAAATGCCGTCTGTGCGAAAAAATCTGTGAGCAGAAAGCCATTAATTTCGAGCAGCAGGACACCTTTACCCAGGTAAAGGTCGGTGCGGTTATCCTGGCTACCGGCTATGATCTGATGGATACCAAACCGCTGGTTCAATACGGCTACGGCAAATATCCGGGCGTTTATAACGCACTGGAAGTGGAGAGACTCTTTAATTCCGCAGGTCCCACGGGTGGCAAAGTTACACTGCGCGACGGCAAGGAGCCTCAGGCCGTCGCCCTTCTGCATTGCATCGGCAGTCGCGATCAAAATAATCACGAACATTGCAGCCGGGTGTGCTGTATG
Organism: uncultured delta proteobacterium; assembly: GCA_963811325.1. Taxonomy (GTDB): domain Bacteria; phylum Desulfobacterota; class Syntrophia; order Syntrophales; family Smithellaceae; genus Smithella. Next base: position 1,925,721 of record CAWEQT010000001.1, on the reverse strand, counting down.
TATTCGCTCAAATTCGCCCATCTGTTCAAGGAGAAGACATCCGCCGACGTTTATCAGTTCTACATTGATATACGAGCAGCCGGAAAAGGTTATGAGGAATTTTACAACCGCATCATCGAGGAGGACGTTAAATTCATCCGTGGCAAGGGTGCGCGTGTTGCTCAAAGCGCCGATGAAGAGGGACGCCTGATCGTTGAAGCGGAAGATACTATCACCGGAAAATTCGTACGATTACCTGTGGATATGGTTGTACTTTCATCGGCAATGATTCCGCGGGCGGACTCCAAAGATATTGCCAGGCTCTTTAATCTGAGTACCGATAAACAGGGCTTCTTCATGGAGCGGCATCCTAAACTTGCGCCTCTGTCCACCATGTCCGAGGGCATCTTTATTGCCGGAGTTTGTCAAAGTCCGAAAGATATTCCCGATACCGTGGCGCAGGCCAACGGCGCGGCTGCAGAAGCTCTAACGATTGTGGTCAATGATAAGATGGAACTGGAAGCGACCACGGCGATGATCAATCCCGCGTCCTGCTGCGCCTGTCAGAATTGCGTACGCGTTTGTCCATATGGTGCGCCATTCTTCAACGAGAGCAAGGGTGTTTCGGAAATAAACGAAGCTCTGTGCAAGGGTTGCGGTCTTTGCGCGTCCGTCTGTCCTACATCAGCGATTATTGCGCGGCACTTTACAAACGAACAGGTTTTGGCTGAGATGGAAGGCTTGATGGAGTTTTAGTTATGGCATCATAAAAAGTCCATATGCTGCGTTGCGCTGTGTTGCGCTTCGTTTCGCGTCGCTGCGACCTACAAAAAAGTAGGCCTCGCTCCGCGAACATCGTTTGCCTTGCCTCTGGAGCTTTTTCTAACGCGATAAGGATATGGGATTCTGGAGCGTTTTGAACGGCATGCAATAAAAGGATATATGCTGTTTTAGTTTGTCAGTTTTGGAGAAAGGAAATTTTATGGAATTTGAACCGAAGATATTGGGCATTGCCTGCAACTGGTGCACTTATACCGGCGCGGATCTGGCCGGAACTACCCGGTTGGAATATCCGCAAAACTTAAGGGTTGTCCGGGTTATGTGCTCCAGCCGGATCAATCCCTCATTTATATTCCGGGCATTTCAACTGGGCGCTGACGGCGTGCTTGTCGGCGGCTGCCATCCCGGTGATTGCCATTATAACACGGGTAATCTCTACGCTCGCAGGCGGCTGGCTGTGACCAAAAAAATACTGGAATTCGCGGGCATGGAACCGGGAAGGTTCCGCGTGGAATGGATTTCCGCGTCCGAAGGCAACAGATTCTCCGAGGTTGTCACCGAGTTTACCGCGCAGATAAAAAACCTCGGGCCGCAGAATAAACTCAGGATTTCAAAATAGTGTCGGGAGAAGATATGACCATCAGCTTTAAGCGTATTGAAGAAAATCTGAAAACGGAAGCCAAAAAACTTCTGGAATCAGGCCGTGTCGGAATAGTGCTGGCCTACGGCAAAGGTTATGATGAAAACCATCCCATGCCCTTTGTTGCCAAACATCTGTCCGATGTGGGAAATATAGTCTTTAATGAATATTGTGTCCACAATCTGGCCAGGTATCTTGTAAGGTATCCCCTCGGCACAAAGATCGCTATAGCGGTAAAAGCGGCAGACTGCCGAGCCGTGATTCAACTTATTTTGGAAGAAAAAGTCAAACGTGAAGATGTTGTGCTTCTGGGGATTCCTGTTTACGGCATGAAAAATCCCAAGACGGGCGAAGTGATTGACGGCAAAACAACCTGCGGCATTTATAATCCGGTGCTGTATGATGTGCTGCTGGGCGAAGAGGTGCATGGTCAGAAGACATTGTCGTCATATAATGTTCTTGCCGATTATGAACAAATGGATAAAGAAACGCGCTGGGCTTTCTGGAAAAAGGAATTTGACCGGTGTATCCGCTGTTATGCCTGCCGCAAGGCCTGTCCGATGTGCTACTGCGATCCCTGCTTTATCGATCAGAGCAAGCCCAGGTGGGGCGATAAATCACCACAGTCGCACAGCAATCTGATGTATCACTTGACACGGTTTCATCATCTGGCCGGCCGGTGCATCGACTGCGGCGAATGTTCACGCGCCTGTCCTGTAGATATTCCATTGTATCTGTTTCACAAGAAAGTGGCCAAGGAATGTGAAGAAATGTTTGGTCAGCAAGCGGGTATGAATATCGATGATAAGCCTGTGCTGATTAATTTCCGGGTTGAAGATTCCGACAAAATTCTGGAGTAAGGAGCGGTTTGTGCTAAAGAAAACATCAATCAATAAGATATCCGAACTGGTATCCATGCTGATGGAGAAGGGGACGTTGCTGGCTCCCGTCAAAGAGGCCGCGGGCTTTAATTTTCGGGAGATTTCCGATGCCAAGCAAGTAGATTTACATTTTCATAATACTATCATCAGTCCTAAGTCGGCTTTCTTTCCTCAAATAGAAGATTTTGTTAATTATCAGACAGGGAAGTCCATTTTGGAAGCTGCATCCGCCCCGCTAAATTTGAAATCTGTTTTTCTCTTTGGCGTACGTCCCTGTGACGTGAAAAGCTTTGAAATTATGGACATTCATTTTTGCGGTACCGGCGCTATTGATCCCTATTGGCAAAAACGAAGAGAAGCTACCACCATTTTTGGCTTTGCCTTTGATCTGAATGAGGCTGCTAATCCCGTGGAATTCTATCATACACTGGGTATTGGAGCCGCGGATCCCGAAGGCAGCGATATTTTCATGGTGACAAAAGATAATGATCTCCTGTTCAAAAGCATTACGCCCAAAGGAAAAAAACTGCTGGCAGAATTAATAACGCTGACGGAGGCGTCGGCGGGTGATAAAAAATATTTTGATGACTATATTGCCAGGGGACACGATTACAAGACTCGCTTCGCCAGCGTGGAGGCCGAAGCGATTGCAGTGGAATTTGAATCAATTTTTGATAATACAGAATTCTGGAAGAATGTTTCCAATGCCTGCCTGAGCTGCGGTGTGTGCACCTTTGTCTGTCCCACCTGTTACTGTTTTGATATTTGCGATGAGTCACTATTTAGTAGTGGAACACGCCGCAGAGTGTGGGATGCTTGCATGTTCACTGATTTTACGCTGGAAGCAAGCGGTCATAATCCCAGGACAAATGTGTATCAGCGTTTACGACAGAAAATTTGTCATAAATATTCTTTTTCGATTCGAAAGTACGGCGTGATCTCCTGTGTCGGCTGCGGCCGTTGCACGCGCCACTGCCCGGTCAACATCGACATTTTTTCAATTGTTGAACAAGCGGTGCAAGCGAAATGGTATAAACGGTTATAGCATTGTCCATAGAAAGGAAGAAAGTTTTCTGCAATATTTATTAACCAAAAAGGATTTGGATATATATGAAAGACAAGAACCCTTACATTCCAATGCCGGTTAAGATAACCAGGATCATCGATGAAGTGGACACTCACGATATTAAGACATTCCGTTTTACATTCTTGAACAAGGAAGATGAGGCCAACTTTAAATACCTTCCCGGGCAGTTCGGCGAGCTGTCCATTTATGGTAAAGGCGAATCTCCTATCGGCATCGCTTCATCGCCGACACAACCAAGCTATGTGGAGTTCACTGTTCAGAGAGCCGGAGCCATTATGCCGGGCGTGGTCACCTCGGCTCTCCATGAGATGGAAGAAGGCGCGCTTATGGGCATCCGCGGACCGTTGGGCAATTCCTGGCCTCTGGAATTTCTCGAAGGGAAAAATATTGTCATTGTTGGCGGCGGATTTGCATTCACCACGTTGCGTTCCCTGATCAATTACATGATTTACGGCAACAATCGCAAACGCTTCGGCAACATCACTGTTATTTACGGTGCGAGAACTCCAGGACTGTTACTTTATAAAGATGAATTGATCGAATGGGGAAAAAGAACCGATTTGAATCTGAATGTCACAGTTGATAAAGGCGACGCGACCTGGAAGGGCAAAGAAGGTTTTGTTCCCGCGGTATGTAAAGAAGTCGCACCCAGCAAGGAAAACGCTGTGGCGGTTATCTGCGGTCCTCCCGTTATGATCCGTTTTACCTTGCCGGTATTTTTTGATCTGGGTTTCTCCAAGAGAAACATTATCACTTCTTTGGAAATGAGAATGAAATGCGGAATCGGCAAATGCGGACGCTGCAACGTGGGCAGTAAATATGTCTGCACAGATGGCCCTGTATTTTCGCTGGCGGAATTGGACAATCATACAAGACAGTATTAATTTCACTCTTGACAGTTTAGCAAAAGATATATAATCAGAACAAGAATTCAATCTAAAAATTCTTAGTAATTGATATCTTCTTCTTTTGCCCTGAATTTTTTTCAAATTAATATAAAGTAATACGCAAGAACCTATTTGTTTTATCTATAGAGGAGAGAAAAGGTTTGAATAAAATCATTGAAAAAGTAAGTTTGTCCGAGAATGTCGTCAAAATGGTGCTGGAGGCTCCGGTAATCGCGCAAAAGAGAAAGGCCGGACAATTCATTATTTTGAAAATTAATGAAAAGGGCGAACGTATTCCGCTTACCATCGTGGATTCCGACGCAAAAAAGGGAACCATAACCATAATTTTTCAGATTGTGGGAAAAACGACGGCGCAACTGGCCATACTGAAAGAGGGGGATTCGCTTCAGGATGTTCAAGGGCCTTTAGGCAAACCGACGGAAATTGAAAATTACGGGCGGGTTGTTTGCATTGGCGGCGGTGTCGGAGTCGGCGTTGTTTATCCGCTGATAGTAGCTTTGAAGAAGGCGGGTAATGAAGTGATTTCTATAATCGGATCACGCAAGAAGGAATTGCTCATTCTGGAAAAAGAAATTAGAGAAAATTCTGATCGTCTGATAATTACTACTGATGACGGAAGCTATGGCATCCATGGTTTTGTCAGCTCTGTATTTGAGCTGGAAGTGCTTGACAAGGGTGAAAAGATTGACCGCGTGTTTGCCATTGGTCCGGTGCCTATGATGGAAGCAGTTTGCAAGATAACCAAACCGCATCGAATAAAAACAATAGTCAGTTTGAATTCGATTATGGTTGATGCAACGGGAATGTGCGGGGCTTGCCGTGTTAATGTCGCGGGAAAAACAAAATTCACTTGTGTTGACGGTCCCGAATTTGACGGTCAGGAAGTTGATTTTAAATTATTGGCCAATCGCTTGAGGATGTATTGTGACATGGAGCGGGAGGCTTATGAAAAGCATAAGTGTGGGTGTGATGGAAACTAAAGAGGCGAAAGAAAAAAAGGAAAAAATTCCGCGACAGAAAATGCCGGAGCAGGATCCGAAAGAAAGAATTCGTAATTTTGAAGAAGTTCCTTTTGGATATTCCGAAAAAACGGCGATAGTCGAAGCGAAGCGCTGTATCCAGTGCAAAAATCCGGGCTGTGTCAGAGGATGTCCCGTCGATGTCAAGATTCCTGAATTTATCCAGGAAATTGCCCAAGGCCGTTTTATTGAAGCGGCGTTAAAATTAAAGGAAACAAATGGCCTGCCCGCTGTCTGCGGCCGTGTCTGCCCGCAGGAAGATCAGTGTGAGAAAGAATGTATCTTAGGCAAAAAGGGAGAGCCGGTCGCTATTGGCCGTCTCGAGCGTTTCGCGGCGGATTATGAACGTAACAGCGGCAAAGTTTCGATTCCTCCGGCGGTAAAACAAAACGGTAAAAGAGTCGCTGTTGCCGGCGCCGGTCCCGCGGGACTCACCATCGCGGGCGATCTGGTCAAGCTGGGCTACGACGTTACAATTTATGAAGCCTTGCATAAGGCTGGCGGCGTGCTGGTTTACGGCATTCCGGAATTCCGGCTGCCCAAAGCGATTGTTGAAGCGGAAGTGGAATATCTGCGCAATCTTGGTGTAAAGATCGAAACCAATTTTGTTATCGGACGCACAAAAACAATTGATGAACTCTTTGCTGAAGGATTTAATGCCGTCTTTATAGGTGTAGGCGCGGGCGCTCCAGTGTTTATGAACATTCACGGTGAAAACTTAAGCGGCATATATTCGGCTAATGAATATTTAACACGCTCCAATCTGATGAAGGCTTATTTATTTCCGGAATACGATACTCCGATTGTCCGCGGCAAAAAAGTTGCTGTTATTGGTGGCGGCAACGTGGCGATGGATTCCGTCCGCACGGCACTGCGGCTTGGCGCAGAAAGGGCGATGATTATTTACCGCCGAACAGAAGTGGAAATGCCCGCCCGTAAAGAGGAGGTTCATCACGCGCAGGAAGAGGGCGTAGAATTTCTGATGCTGACTAATTCTCTTGAATACATTGGCAACTCACTCGGCGGGGTAATCGGCATGAAGTGCATCAAGATGGAACTGGGCGAACCGGACACGTCTGGACGAAGAAGCCCTGTTCCCATCAAAGGCTCCGAATTCGTAATGGATGTGGATACAGTTGTTGTTGCTGTGGGAACTATGGCCAATCCCATTATTCCGGCAACCACGCCGAATCTGAATACAAATAAATGGGGCTATATCTCAACACATGATGATTCAGGATTGACCAGCCGCGAAGGTATCTATGCCGGAGGTGATATTGTCACCGGTTCGGCAACTGTTATTCTGGCAATGGGCGCGGGCCGCAAAGCCGCCAACGCGATACATGAATATCTTTCCAGAAAATAATTTAATATAGATTAATTCATTATCATTCCGATATTACTATCGCGGCAAATCGTAAATAGCTGCTTTGCATGCGACAATCGATGGCTTTCTGTCCACTTTCGCTAGGAATGCGCGGGCGCCGGCTTATTCCAGATCAGCCAATAAAGCCCAAGGAGCTTTATTCCCTCAGTAAAATCCTTGAAATCTATAGGCTTGCAAACGTAACTGTTGGCACCCGTCTTGTAGCTGGCGATCACCTCATTTTCTTCTATAGAAGAAGTGAGAATGACCACCTTGTTGTAAATATTGTTTCGCCTGGACATCCGCAGGGTCAGTTCCACTAATCGGTGAATCCGGAGCCATTCATGGTTTGAGGTATTTTTAATAGTTAAATGTCAAGAAAAGAAATTATATCAACATTTTTGACCATCAGTCATCGATAATTACATGTAATTACAGCACCTTGCGACAACGATGTCGATAATACTTGACCATTACAGGTTGTCAGGGTAGAATTAACACAATTTTATTGCACAAGAAAATGCATCAAGGAGTTATGGATATGGCAAAATATCTATACAACCAGGAGGCGGTCGCGAACCTCAGGATGAGCGATACGTCTGTTCTTGACCGGTTGGTTGATTTTGAATCGGCGCGCGCAGCGCATTTGAAAAAGGAGCATGCAAAGAAAGACAAGCGTATGTCGCTTTCCGAAGCGATCTCAACCTTTGTGCAGGATGGCGATATCATTACCGACTCAGGCTTTTCTTATGTAAGAACACCCCACCAGGCCTTTAACGAGGTCATCAGGCAGGGTAAAAAGAATCTTCAGATGATCGGAGCGCCTAATACCAATCAGAGTTTTTTTATCGTTTACGGATGCGTAACTAATTCCCACAACTCTTACACCGGAGCGGAGATGCGCGGGATTGACAAAAGCTATGATCGCATGCTCAAGGCCGGGCGCGTCAAGATTCTTTCCGAATGGAGCCATGGAGGAGTTGCGCTGGGCTTCAAGGCCGCCCAACTTGGTACACCGGGTGTTTTCAGCAAACAGATGCTTGCCAGTGACATCGTTCGTTATAACCCTTACCTCAAGGTTATGCAGCACCCCTTGAAGGATGGTCATGATCCCGTCGTATTCATTCCGGCTTTGTATCCCGACGTGGCTATTATCCATTGCCACGCTGCGGATAAATATGGCAACGCCTATATTTATGGCCCGGCCGTCAATGATCTCGCTGTGGCAGCTGCGACGCGTAAACTCATTATCACCGCCGAAGAGATAGTGCCCGAAACCGATATCCGCTATAACCGGCAAGGGGCCATCATCCCATTCTTCTACGCCGATGCCGTGGTTGAACTGCCCTTTGGAGCGGTTCCCGGCAACATGCCCGGCTATTACTACTGGTCGCGGCAGTGGTGGGAGAAGATCATGCGTTTCGGCGGTGTTTCCGACGAAAATATGAAGGCATTGCTCGATGAATGGATTATGGGCACCAGGGATCAGTTCGAATTTGTCGACAAACTGGGAGGAGCGAAGTGGATCACCGAGGCCCGTCGTCAAACCAGGGCCGCCGAAGGCGATAATGAAGATATCGATTTTTCTTACGAAGAATATACCCTGACGCATGATTCAGGGCGTTACTATTAAAGACAGGAGGACGTCATGCAGAACTTAAATGCTCCCGCCAATCCATTAGAGACATTGGCTTATATTATAGCGCAGCAGATTCACGATCATTCGATTGTGTATATAGGCACAGGTATTCCCATGGTAGCCGGGATCCTGGCCAAGAAGACTCATGCCCCCAATATTACCATTGTTTACGAATCGGGGGGCCAGGATCCGATCGAGGGAGACATGCCCTGGTCGGTGAGCTGTCCCTTTACCTGGCGCAAATCACCAACCATCATGGAAATGTCCTATTCTTTTGCGCAATGTTACAACGGGTACGTAGATATCGGATTTTTGGGTTTCGCCCAGGTGGATATGTATGGCAACGTGAATACTCACATGATTGGCAAAGATTTTCACAAGCCCAAGGTTCGCATGACAGGTAGCGGCGGTAATAACGATCTGTCGTCCCTGACCGAGAACATGGTGCTGGTTGGACTCCAGACCCCTGATAAATTTCCTCAGAAGGTTGATTTCATCACCTCTGTGGGACATCTGACCGGTGGCAACTCGCGCCAGGAGGCCGGTCTCCTTGGCAACGGGCCGGTCGCTGTTATAAGCCCTTGGGGCGTCTATGACTTCGAGCCGGTAAGCAAACGTATGCGGGTCAAATCCCTGACTCCCGGCGTCACCTTTGAGATCGCTCAATCTCTCACCGGATTTGAACTTCTTAAAACGGAAGGAGAGATTCCTCAGACTAAACTGATTACGGACGATGCATTGAAGATCATACGCACCAAAGTTGATCCACGCGGCGTTTTCACGACCATGCCGGCTGGATAAAAATTAAGAGGAACCGCTATCGTTGGTCTAATCTATATGTTAATTTTCATAGTAGCTCTTTTTTTGAAAAAAGCGTAAGTACTTGACGCATATTGTAGAATATTTTTTTGAAGATGATATTAAACAAAAAACATGATTGTTTTTAAATGAAAGGAGAATCAAATGAATTATCTGTTGCAGCCGAAAAAGTATCAGAGTCTCATGGCCGACAAAGGTTCAAAGGCCATTATGGACAAAACCATCAACTTCTTCGAGAAGTTTGGAAAGACTAAACTCACTGAAGAATTCAATAAAAAAGTATGGTATCGCGAGTTTATTGATTTCATTGGCAAGGAGCAAATCTTTGCCAAGCTTCTTACCCCCAGCCAATATGGCGGCGGCGATCCGGATTGCCGCTGGGACACGGCTCGCAACAGCGAATACAGTGAGCTTCTGGCTTTTTATGGTTTGGGTTATTGGTATTGCTTTCAGGTCAGTATTCTGGGGCTTGGCCCCATTTGGATGAGCTCCAATGAAAAGGCCAAGAAGAAGGCCGCGGAGTTACTAAAAAAGGGCGCGATATTTGCCTTTGGTTTATCCGAAAAAACGCATGGTGCGGATATCTATTCCACCGAAACGGCGCTTACGCCGCAAAAGGACGGTACATGGGTAGCGAACGGTGAAAAATATTACATAGGCAACGGCAATGAGGCGGAGATGGTGTCCACATTGGGCAAGGTCAAGGATGGCACCGACGATTATGTTTTCTTTGTCACCAATTACAAAAATAAAGCTTACGAACTCAAAAAGAATGTCATTTCCCATCAGGAATACGTTTCCAACTTCGCGCTCCATGATTATCCCATTGACTCGGACGACATTCTCTCCCGCGGATCTCATGCCTGGGATTCTGGGCTTAATACCGTGAACATCGGCAAGTTTAATATCGGTCCCGCTTCCATCGGCGTTGCGGAACACTGTTTTTATGAAGCCATAACCCACGCGGCAAACAGGATACTTTATGGCATGCCCGTAACCGATATGCCGCATGTGCGGAAAAATTTCATGGATGCCTGGCTGCGTATTGTGGGAATGAAACTCTACCAGCGCCGTTCCACCGACTATTTCCGTAATGCCAATGATAAAGACAGACGCTATCTTCTTTACAATCCAACCAGCAAGATGAAAGTAACTCTGCAAGCTGAGGAAGTGATTAATCTGCTCTGGGACGTGATCGCCGCCAGAGGCTTTGAAAAGGACACCTATTTCTCTATCGGTGCCACTGATATTCGGGGACCATCCAAGCTGGAAGGCACTGTTCATGTGAACGTCCAGCTTATTCGCAAGTTCATGAAAAACTACTTTTTCAGTCCGGCTCAGTACGCTCCGGTTGCTCCGGAATTTTCTCTCAAGGACGATCTTTTCCTGTTCAATCAGGGGCCGACCAAAGGTCTGGGTTCGGTTCAGTTCCACGATTATAAACCGGTCTTTGAAGCCAACAAAAATCTTCCGAATGTGGCTATCTTCATTCAGCAGATTAACCTTTTCAAGGAATTGCTGGAGAAAGCCGCGCCGGATAAGGCGCAGGACATGGATCCCTCATGGTCCCTGCCTGTGGGAGAGATGTTCTCTATTGTTGTCTATGGTCAGCTTATTCTGGAACAGGCCAAATTTGACAATGTGGACGCGGATGTAGTCAATCAGATTTTTGATTTTATGGTGCGTGATTTTGCCCGTTTTGCCTTGCAAATCTACGGCATGCACAACACCAAAGATGAGCAGCGCGCCTATTGCAAGGACATCATGCTTATCAAGGCACAGGGAGATGATGCCCAGTACAACAGGATATGGGCAAAATATGTGTATGCCTTAAACGGCGAATACGCGATGAATGAATAGGCCGTAAATCATTAAATGTTAAGCAGCTATGGGTGAAGCATATTAAATATGCTTCACCCATCTTTTTCGGCAGAGCAGTTATTTTGTCCCAGACGCAAAGAGGGATCCTGCCGGTAATATTCTTTGAGCACCCGATAAAGATCAGGCGCGTGTTTGATCATCAAACGGGGTTGGTCGAAGAATTGCTCAGTGGCCATGGCGAAGAATTCAGCCTCATTGGTAGCGCCGTAGGCATTGAGAAATGATTTCTTGCCGAGTTCGGCATCATGCTTGAGACGAAGATATTCATGAGAGCATGTCTTTACCCAGTCGCGGTATTCCGCCCGGTCACGCAACGGGGGAGTGCCGTCAGCAGCACCGTCAAGCATATCCAGCTTGTGGGCGAATTCGTGATAAATAACGTTGTGGCCTAACTCAGGATGGCGGCCACCTTGCAGCGCGGCATCCCAAATGATGATGACCGGTCCCTGCTGGAAGGCTTGCCCTATAATCGGATGGCCAAGTTCTATTGGCGCCTGTGCATTCTCAAAAAAACCAAGTTTACGTTGGGGTGGAACCACAGTGGAGGGATAGACAATGATGGTTTCGACATTCCGATAATAGTTGTGGGGTAGCCCCAGAAGAAGCAAGCAGGCCTGGGCAGAGATGGTAACTCGTATTTCATCGGTAAGTATAAGTCCGCCGGCGCCTTCCCAGTCCTTTTCGGCGATGAAAACCTGGATCAACTCGCGCAGATGCTTACGTTCAGCGTCATCCAGCATGTAGTAATGGGCAACATTGCGCCGGATAATGTCTTCCCATGCGGAAGGGAATGGAGCTGCAGTGAGCTTTTTACGACGGCGATCGGCAAACCATTGAAACATTGTTGACCCCTTTCTTGAAAATATTTAATATAGATTACTTTATCAAAATAATTGTCCGATATAAAAAATAAATCCCAAACACAATCAGAAATATTCCGGCGATCAAAGAAATAAATCCTACCATTTTTTCATTGATGATTTTTTTGCCCCAGTGCAGAGCAATGGTAAGGAAAAACACCCAAATAAAACATCCCAGCAAAATGGAAAGACATGATAAAAAAGTGGATAAATTCGTTTGCGCGTTAGTTTGTGACGCCAACAGGGCTCCGAAAACACCTGCCCACCAGATAATGGTCATCGGGCTGGAAATAGCCAGGACGTAACCGGTAATAAAAGAGTTTTTATACATCCGCCGCGATTGATTTTCCACAACGGCTTTATGAAAAATATCTTTCGCGCTTACTAAACCCAAATAAATCAAAATAAAGCTTCCCGCTATGCCAAGAACAATTTTTATAAAGGCGATATTTAAAAAAGAAGTAAGGCCGAAAAAGATGAAAGTAAGATAAGTTGAATCGGCGCTCATCGCACCTGCGCCGGTAAGAAACGCCTGCTTGAAACCCGAATTCAATCCGCGTTTGATTATTTCCACATTGACCGGTCCGATAGGAGCGGCAAGGGAAAGCCCTAAAATTATATTTTGCAGTAAGGAATATTTTTCCAAAATAATATTTACATATCGCCCTTGAAGTGAGGTAATCCTTTATCAAAGTGTCCGTTCATTTTTCTGCAATTTGTTTTCGCAGCTTGTCAATATCTGCTTTTTGAATGTATTCAATAATGTTGCTGTACCACGTGGAGTGAAAACCATATCCCCCGTTGACCATTTCATCAATCGCTTTATCCTTGGTCCACTTTTGATAAATAATCCGGTACATGGCGCACATCAACCCTGTACGATCTGAACCATGCAGACAATGAATAAGAAACGGCCCGTTTTTTAGGTTCGAGAGAATTTTCATAACTTTGATCACGTCTTTGTCGATCACTTTTAAATCTTCCTCTCCCGCGTTCATGGGCACTTGCTCGATACGCAATTTCGACGCAGCAATCGGAATAGCGTCTCCATGGAATTCTCTCAGATCAATGATCGTCTTTATCTTAATTCCGACCTTAGGATCAACAAGTTGCGCTATTCCATCTTCTGTCGGTTGTGCACTTCTGTAAAGATTACCGCTTATCTTGTAAAAATTATATACATCGCAAGTGCTCTTCATTTGGACGGCCCATGCTGAAGGACGCGGGCCAATTGCCGAGGTTGCCTTACACGTTGCGCAACCTGACGTAAGAAGTACAATTGCCCCAAAAAGTAATCCAATATAATTTTTCAATGCTGGTTTTTTCATGTTTTCTCCTTTCTGCATTTGCCAGGTTTCTGAAACTGCTTACAGCTTTGGTGTAGTAAAATTTTGCCGGTATATGCCAGGATAGAACCACCCCGGCGCAGTGTTCTGCGCCGGGAGAAATAAGTGGGTTTATGAAATTTCTTCGATACCGAACGGATATTTTGACAAAACCTCGCAACCGCCTTTTATGATGACAATATCATTCTCATAGCGGAACCCGATATTCTCTTCAGGCGCAGCATACTGCATCGCACAGACGACCATTTCATTCTCCTGATAAACGTGATCCTGATCAGTCCAGTAGGGAAGGTCAGGATTAACGACAGCGCCTATCCGCCACTCATCGCCGAAAAGACCTATACCATGTTCACAGGCAGGCTGGATAAAATCGCCGCAACCCCGCGACTCCGCGAAATCCATCATCATGGCGGCAAGCGTTCCCGGTGTTGTGCCGGCGCGGTAATTATCAATCACTTTCTGAACAATCGCGACAAAATTATCTGCGTGCCAGCGCTGACGTTTTGAAGCGGGCCCGATCAGATAATTGTGCGAGTGGTCGCCCAGCGCCAGTTTAAACATCGCGTGGAAATCCAGCATCAGCGGCTCACCCGCTTTAATCTCCTTGGTCGTGGGAGGCGTACATGCGCCCAGGCCTGTGCGATAACCACTGGAGATTTCATTAAGTCCTGCAAAGTTCCACTCGGATACACTGCCCGCTTTTCGCATGGCCAGAGCGGCGATACCGGCAATAACTGTTTCCGTCATTCCTTTGTAACCGCCATGCTCCAGCGCCGCACGCGCCGCCTTGTGTCCTTCGTCTACAATAATCGAAGCGGTACGGAAACGTTCAATGGTGCCTTTGTCTTTTATGAGCGAAAGAGCATCAATAATGTCGTGCGAGTTTACCCATTTAAAACCGGGGAGTGCCTCTTTAAAATGGGTATATTCCCAATGTGAAAGATTTCCTTCGGCTGTGTAAGAGGAAATTCCGTCCTCATATCCGAGGCGTCCCTTCTTGATGCCGATTTCATCTTTTATGAAATCAGTTATTGCGGAGACCTGATCCATACCGCCCATGGGCCCGTATGCGCGAACATGGTCGCTATCCAGCCATGTTTCGTCGCCCACACGCATCGCATCAACAACAAACGTAAAATAAGTTGGCTGTCCTTCGGGCGGAATGATAATATAACTTCGCCACGGACAGAATGTATCCATCACAAAACTCATGGTGCGTATGCGTGAACCGAGATAAACATCAATGCCCCGTTTATGCATTTCGACTTGTATCGCTTTAACGCGTCCCGGGTTGTCTATATAATACTTGTCTTTCGGATCTAATATTCTGGTCATATTTTACCTCCCTTCAATACTGAGTTGGAATCTGTGCCAGAACTTTATTCAGACGATCCGAAACGGCCGCAAGTTTGAGCGCTTTGGCCAGATTACCTTTTAGTTTAAGTTTCCCGGTCATCAGAGCCTTTTGCGCGCCCAGTTCCGCGCGGGAAATTCTGGCAAAAGTTTCATAATTGCCAATGATTAAAAATTCAGCTTTGGGAGGTTCGCCGGTTCCCGTTTCAACGCGGGTTACTTTCCCGTCTTTGCATTCAATAAATAGAAACATTTCCACCCCGCTGGGACAGTTTTTATAAATGTTGGACATCGATGTGGTGACTTTATTCATTTTTTTCGGGGTGAGTTCCGACTGAAGCCTTTTGAGCGCTTCATCGCGCCATGATGTGCCTAAATACGCGTGTAGATCAGACATATTGATTCCTCCTGTCTAGTTTTTTGGCAGCGCAGAGATGCTGCCCTGATAGATTTTATTTACAGTTTGTGCTTGCTTCTAAACAACGGTTTAATAACAAATCGCCATATTTTTAAAAATTATAAGAGCAAAAGGCAGGTATGTCAACTTACATTATCCAGCCGAAAATTCACCGTCATTTCAATAAATGATCAAGGCGCAAAGACTCAGATAATTCAGGTGTCTTTGCGCCTCGTTAAGCTTAAAACTTTAAATTGTTTTTTATCCTTATTTGCCTAGCATCGCCGCTTTTAAATCTTTATCAGCCGGTTTGTTGCCGAGCCATATCCCCCAAAGTATCTTTTTGAAATCCAGTCCTCTTACCGTACACTTCAGTTCCTTATTTTTGTATACATTTGTTCCCTCCGATGGAGTATAGATAATATCATAGACGTCGCCTATTTTGATTTTATCCTCAAAAGATGAAACGAATATGTCTATCCAGTCTTTATAAGGCGCCGTGTTGCCGTTTGTGGAATTATTAAATCCCTCACGGGTGGATTTTTCCATCCCTTTGCTTGTTATCCATTTGGATATGATGTTGAGCTTGATCGCCATGGTCTCATCTTCGTTTATTATCGCGACGGCATCGCCGCTTTTTTGCTTGAGGTAAAGCCCGCCAACATACGCTTTGATAAATAATTTCGTCCTGATGCCTGCCCCGTTCAACACCAGAACATCATTGCCTGCCAAGATACTGTCCGGCATGTCTACATCGGCAACTTCTTTAGCGTAGCATGTGGACGTGATAATTAGAATGGCGAAAAACAAAAATAATAATTTTTTAAGCATTATGAGCACCTCTCTTTTTCATTTTAGCCTTTCAATGGTCAATTTAATAATATGATTATGCTACTATTCTGATTACGGATTGATAATGACCTGCTTTTTGGGTGTAGGAAGTATAGGGGTAAAGCCGTTTATATGTCAATAACTTTTATCCGCAAGACGTTTTGTCCCGTATGAAAAAAACCTTTCGCGCGAAGGCTTTTCTTGACAAACATTCATAAACATTTTTAAATGTGACTAACTATTTCCGCAGGCATTTATATTGTTGAAGGTCATTGTATGAGCACAACGAAATATCAGAAAGTAAATTTTCTGCTGCTGGCGATTTTGGCAGTCTTTACTCTGGCGGCCTGTCAGAAGCCTGCCAGACTGCCTGCGCTTGCCAAAAGTGATGTTGTTGTTGCGTTTGGCGACAGTATAACTTTTGGTACCGGGGCTGAGCCGCGGGAGAGTTATCCGGTTGTTCTGGAACAAATGATCGGCAGAAAGGTAGTTAATGCCGGCGTTCCCGGAGAAGTCACTGCCGAAGGCTTGTCCCGCCTGCCGCAAATTCTGGATACGGAAAAGCCGGCCTTGTTGATTCTGTGTCATAGCGGCAACGATACACTCCGGCAGTTGAGTCGCGTCCAAGCCGCCGACAACATCAGGGGAATGGTCCGCCTTGCCCGGCAAAGAGGCGTGGCAGTTGTTTTGATCGCGGTGTCTGCTTTAGGTTTTTCTGTTTCGCCGGCGCCGATGTATCGCGACATTGCCAAAGAACTTAAAATTCCCCTGGAAGAAAAAACATTATCCGACATATTGGCCGATGGTTCCCTCAAATCGGATTTTATTCATCCCAACGCCGCGGGATATCGCCGTCTGGCTGAGGCTGTTGCAACCCTTCTGAAAAAAAGCGGAGCAATCGAGTAGGTTTCAATTTTCCGTGCTTCCTGTAATTCCCCTGCAGACAAGAATTAGGGCGGCTTTAGCCGCTTCTAGGGTTATCTCTTTTGCGGGATGATTTCGAGCCAATAATCGTCCGGATCGTTGATAAAGTAAATTCCCATGGCTTTATTTTCAAAGCAGATACAGCCCATTTTTTCGTGCAGGGCATGAGCGGCGGCAAAATCATCCACCTTAAAAGCCAGATGAAATTCATTGTCGCCCAGATTGTAAGGCTCTTTTCTGTCTGCAAGCCAGGTCAGTTCCAACTGATGCGGTGTTTTGCCGTCGCCCAGAAAGACGATAATGAAACTTCCGTCCGGCGCCTTGATGCGCCGGACTTCCGTCAATTGCAGGGCATTCTTGTAAAAGGCAATACTCTTTTCCAGATTGAGCACATTGAAATTATTGTGGGTGAAAGTAAATTCCATATATTTGCTTCCTCATGATATTTGCGTTTTAATCAAACCAAGGATTTCCTCATTCGGAGGAATGTCTGACATTGAATGACCGTAATGCACAAACCGAACCTTCCCCGATTTGTTAATCAGCACCTGCGCCGGCATTCTGCCCAGCTTGAATATCTTGACCTCCTGACCATACAATTTCAACACATGGTGTTCAGGATCAGGCAAACCGATAAACGGTAAATTTTCCTTTGCCCAGTAATCCCGGAAAGCTTCGGCCCTTTCCGGCCCGGCAACAAGGATTTCCGTATCCAGCTTTAAAAATTTATCATAATCCTGGCGCAACTGCGCCATGTGCGCACGGCAGAATCGTCAGAAGAATCCCCGATTGAAAACCACCAGAACATTTTTTTTGTTGATATAGTCTGAAAGAGATACGCTCTTGCCGTTAAAATCGTTCAGGGTAAAATCTGGCGCCTGAATATTTAATTCGACTTTGGCCATGATGCTTGCCCTCCTTAGTCTTTATTCTTTTGTCATTACATACTGTTATCCGATAATTAAATAGAATCGTTCAGGATTATTCTCATTTGTCCAAATTATTATATTTTGTGGATAACCCTTTTACTTTTTCAATAGGATATTTCCTCCGGTTTACATCAAGTTTTTTTCTGACCACATCCTCTAAAGAAATGTCAAGATCATTACACAGATACGTTAACAGTATTGCAACATCAGCTACCTCACTTTCTATCTCAGAACGATGTTGGCTAACGATGGTTGAAATTTCAGAATCACGAGCCCATCTAAATATATCTAGCAGTTCAGCCGCTTCAACGCATAATGCTGAAGCAATATTACGCGTTGTATGAAACTTTTCCCAATCTCTCTCATGCCTAAAGGCAAGCATTTCTTTTAAAAGTGTGCTTGATATCATGATATCCTCTAACTACGATTGAAATTTATTTTTATAATGCCAATTTAAGCAATCGGGATCCGGACGCATTGAAGGATGTACCGGTAGAACAGATAATGGGTTATTATCAAGTCGATAATAGGCTTGTCCGTTAAACCACTCCTCTTTTATACGCTTGCTAACTTTTATTCTAAGGTCTGGTGTAACAGAAACCAAACCAGCATCAAAAAGTCTATGGAAATCGGCTCTGAGCAAAAGTCCATTTCTTACATCATGTCCGCCTTCTCCAGAATAGGGAATAATGTGTGCTGCCTCTAAAGCCAGAAGAGTCCTTTCTCCTGTTATAGCGCAGCGTCGTTGATAAGCATCTGTAACTAAAACTCTAAAAGAAGATTGCCCTAACCTAGGACGGACAGGAACAGGCGCGCCATATTTTTCAATCGTTTCGGCGATTATATAAGAATTATCTCTTTGAAATGTTTCGGGTTGTAGCAATTGTATATGTGCCTGCACGTTGTTCCATAGCTCAGCACCAGCTCCTTCGTTTGAATCATACATTTTTCCACGGACAATATTCGAAGACCAACCAGGTGGATTTGCGATCCATACAGATTCATCAAAGAAAAAAGGATTTGCTAGAATCGTACATCCTATTTGTCCATCACCATGATCAGTCGTCGTTAATGGTGTAATAAGTTTGCGAAGACCATCAAGCGAAGAGCAACCATTCTTCTGTCCGAATACTTCCCAAGCCATGCTCAAAGGTAATGAGCTGTATGTGACAAAGAATCCCCCACCAGCAATATGATTATATGGCCGTCTAAGCTTGAAAAGAAACGGGATGCCCATTGGTTCGCCTGTGAATGGTGGTTTTGCGCTTGGCTGCCAAAAATTAACTTCATCAGGCTTTTTCTGTGATAGGAACTTATACCAATTATTGTCGGTAACTCCGACCCAGAATCTCACTATGCACCTCCATATTAATGATGGAATTGGAATAGTTTGAGAAACCGTATGTAGATGAAATATACATCATAGAAATATCATATACTATTTTACTTTATATGACTAAAAACAATCTATTCGAAAAATTGTTGTTTCATTACTATCTGCATATTGCTTTATGTGGATTTACGTTCAATTATTGCACATTATTTTCTTAAAAAACAAATAACTCTGTTAAATATAAACGCATTTGTTTTTAATTTCAATTTGTTTTTTTAAATAGTGGGCAAGAATCATTCTGGCGTAAGAAAGAATAGAGGTCTTTTATTTAATCTTATCGAGAAGGTCACGAAATGTTTCTATCGGCTGAGCGCCGACGATTTGATATTTTTTTTCTATGATGAATAGGGGGATGCCTGTCAAGCCAAGCAACTGACCTTCTTTTCTGGCTTGGTTCAAACGTGATGCATAACGGCCATCACGCACAGCATTGAGCGTCTCCTTTTTATCAAGACCGCTTTTTTTAGCAACGGCGACAATAACATCCGGCTTGCCGATATCCAAACCTTCCGTAAAATACGCATGAAACATGTCCTCATGAAAAGAATCATATTGGCCTTGATCACGGGCATATTCAGAGGCCATCAGCGCTAATCTGGAATTGGAAAGGACGGTGTGATTGCCGAAGACAACGCCGACTTCTTTGCCTCGTGTTCGCAATTGGTCATAAAATGAAGAGAGATCATAACCCTTGAATCTCTCGGAAAGCAGCATTCCCGCGGGCGGAGTTTCCGAATGAAGCTCATAACTCACCCATGTATCATCAATGGCGTATTCTTTTTTTAGCCGGTCGACAATGCCCTTGCCGATATAACAGAAGGGTCAGATATAGTCGGAAAATATTTTAAAGTTGATCATTATTTTATCCTCCATGGAAAAAATACTGAAGATTGCCACGCCGCCTAAGGGGCTTCCGCAATGACAATTATAACTCTTTTTTACGGCTTACAGATGTCCTATGTAGAGTAAAAGCAAAATCGCCAGTACATGTAATATCCACCAGCCCGGTTTGAACAATATAAAATATTTCATTGCAGTCTCCTTCTATTTCCAGAAATATTTGCCGATAAGGTAAACGGTGGTTAGTGTGACGAC
This sequence comes from uncultured delta proteobacterium, assembly GCA_963811325.1. Lineage (GTDB taxonomy): Bacteria > Desulfobacterota > Syntrophia > Syntrophales > Smithellaceae > Smithella. Next base: position 1,905,594 of record CAWEQT010000001.1, on the reverse strand, counting down.
ATGCGCATACCAGAACCCAATATTGGGAAAGCGGAAAAACCTGCCGCTGCGCACCGGCTCGTCGGGATGCTGCACAACAGTCTCCATATCAAAAAGGGCTTTGCCTACGGCAAATTTACCCCAAAGCAGGATAATATCGGCAAGAAGCGTTCCAAATAGAATTGTCTGTAGAGTCCATACGGGCGGACGATTTTCAATGGAAAAATGTGCCATCGTAATTGTACCGATGATAACCGTCATGCCATTGAGAAGATAGGCAAAGGAGATTGTTGAACGAAACATAAACAGGACAGGAATGATGATCACGCTGATAAAACCGGCCACTGCAGGTATGAAATTTTCCGGGTCTGCGTCAAGCTTATGTATCCGCAGATGCAGCAGCCAGCCGCCAAAGGCCAAAAAGAAGATGGCCAGAAGCAGCGTTACCCGAAGATAATCTTTTTTCTTCATTGTATCACCTCTCGTTTTTTTATTTATTCCACAAATAGGGAGAATGAAAACAGCACTCCAACATCCGGTTTTTCAAAGATCTCACAACTTCCAATATCATTAAAAATCAAAAGGGTTTGTTAAATATACTCGCAATTTTTTTAATTTCAATTCGTTTTTTATAAAATATTTCAATTGAAATTTTTTAATGAAAAACGTAAAAATATTTCTAATAAATCAAATATTGATTGCATTAAATGTAATAATGCCGTTTCTAAATTAAAGATGATATTGATGTGGCTAAGCGGAGGTGACGAGGCGTATTGCTAATACGTTGAGGAAGCCGACAATGATGCCAACAAAAATAGCGATTTAATTTAGAAACGGTTAGGAGGAATTATGGATAGAGCTGGACAGGCGGTTACCAAATTTGTGTCAGGTTATAATTGCGCGCAGTCGGTTCTTTTCTCTTTTTGCGATGATCTCAAGTTGGATGAAGATAAAGCGCTCAAGATTGCCTGCGGTTTCGGTGCGGGCATGGGGAGGAAAGAAGAAGTATGCGGAGCTGTGACCAGCGGGATATTGGTAATCGGTGCTAAATACGGCAGGGGGGAAAATGACGACCGGAAAGCCATGGAGGTCACTTACATAAAGATAAGAGAATTTATGGATCAATTTTCCCAAAGGCATGGCGCTTATATTTGTCGCGAATTGTTAAATGGTTGTGAGTTAACAACGGAAGAAGGACAGAAGGCCTACCGGGATAACGATTTCTTTAATAAAATATGCAAAGCATGTGTTCGCAGCGCAGTGGAGATACTTGAAACAATCGTCTAAAACAACTGGAAAAAAGGAAGTTCAATATGATAAATAAAAAGATTATTAAGCCTACGCCGTTTGGCAGTGTTTGCGTTGTCTGGCATGTATCAAATAATATGCCGCGGATTGTTCATGTTTTGCTCTCGCGGCCGGGATTATCGGCTGAAGATAGGGCATCTGTGCTTTTTCCGGATTCCCGTGCTTCTTCCTGCGCGGAAATTGATTCGATAGCGGTTTCCATCAAAGCTTATCTTGAAGGAGAGGACATTAAGTTTCCACTGAATATTATCGATTTATCGTTGTGTTCGAAATTTCAGCAATCGGTTTTACGCGCCGAGCATGCAATCCCGCGTGGCAGTGTCAGCACTTACGGATTGATTGCGGCGCATGTAGGCGCGCCCGGTGGGGCGCGGGCTGTGGGCAACGCTCTTGCTGGTAATCCTTTTCCTCTGATCGTTCCATGTCACCGGGCGATCCTCTCTAATCTTCACCTTGGCGGTTTTCAGAGTGGAGCAGAAATGAAACGGGCTTTGCTGGAAAAGGAAGGAATAATTTTTGATAAGGAAGGAAGGGTGATTAGTAAGCAATTGCATTATGGCTAAACGTGCTGGTCTTATTCCGTCCTCTAACACAATAAAAATTGTTACCATGCCTCACATTTCACGGCCAAAACATTCTTGACATACAAGCCTGAAATTCGTATCTTGTCACTCATAAAAAGCAAGTTCCTATTAAACTTGTTAATCATAAATATTGCCCGCGTAATGCCGGCGCAAAATAGTAGAAAATCAGAAGGAATGAAAAATGCCTATCACAGAAATTCTTGCCCGCAACGCAGCCCTGTACGGTGAAGATATCAGCCTGATTGAAATCAATCCCCAAATCAAAGAAATTAAAGCAAGCTGGAAGGATTACGAACTTGTCGAAACCAATCCCGAAAAAAGATACCGGCGGGAGATGACATGGCGCGAGTTCGACGATAAAGCCAACCGTTTGGCCAACTTTTTGCTGGAAAGGGGTCTGGAGAAAGGGCACAAGGTTGGGATTCTGCTTATGAACTGCTTAGAGTGGCTGCCGATCTATTTCGGTATTCTGAAAACCGGCGCCGTCGCGGTGCCGCTTAACTACCGCTATACGGAGGATGAAATCAAATACTGTCTCGATCTGGCCGAATGTGACGTTTTAATCTTCGGGCCGGAATTTACTGAAAGAGTCGCTGCGATCCGTGAGCAGCTTCCGAATATAAAAATACGGCTGTTTCTGGGAATGGATTGCCCTGCGTTTGCCGAAAGTTATTACGCGCTCACTGCGTGCTGTTCCTCAATAGCTCCGAAAATCACCCTTTCCGATAATGATGACGCCGCTATATATTTTTCATCCGGCACCACCGGTTTCCCCAAGGCTATTCTCCATGCACACCGCAGCCTGATGCTATCCTGTGAATCGGAAATGAATCACCATAAACAGACGCGCGAGGATAATTTTCTCTGTATTCCGCCGCTCTACCACACCGGCGCGAAAATGCACTGGTTCGGCAGCTTTCTTTCCGGCAGCAAAGCCGTTCTGCTGCGCGGCGTCAAACCGGAATGGATAATGAGAGCGGTATCCGAGGAGCAGATAACAATCGTCTGGCTGCTGGTTCCCTGGGTGCAGGATATTCTGGACGCCATCGAACGCGGTGATATAAAACTTGAGGAATATAAACTCGATCAATGGTGGCTGATGCACATCGGCGCGCAGCCGGTTCCGCCCAGCCTGATCAAACGCTGGAAAAAATATTTCCCAAACCACGATTACGACACTAATTACGGCCTGTCGGAATCTATCGGTCCCGGCTGTGTTCATCTCGGCATAGAAAACATCCACAAAGTTGGCGCTATCGGAAAGGCTGGCTACAAGTGGGAAGTGCAGATTGTGGATGAAAACGGCCGCCCTGTAAAACAGGGCGGGGTAGGTGAGCTTTGTGTAAAAGGCCCGGGCGTAATGAAATGCTATTACAACAATCCCGAAGCCACCGCCGAGATTCTCAAAGGCGGCTGGCTCTATACGGGTGATATGGCGCGAATGGATGAAGATGGATTTATCTATCTTGTAGATCGCAAGAAAGACGTTATTATCACAGGTGGCGAGAACATTTATCCTGTACAGATTGAGGATTTTCTGCGTACAAACGACGCGATCAAGGATGCGGCAGTGATCGGACTCCCCGACCACCGTTTGGGCGAAATTGTCGCGGCGATAATTGAGTTGAAGCCTGGCTGTTTCTGTTCTGAAGCCGAGATCGCGCAGTTTTGCACCGCGCTGCCGCGTTACAAGCGTCCGCATAGAATCTTTTTTGAGAAAGTGCCGCGCAATCCAACCGGAAAAATCGAAAAGCCGAAACTCCGCGAAAAGTATTGCGGCGGCAGCCTTGTCGAGGCGCAGACAGAAAGTCATTAAACAAATAAAGGAGAAAAGTATGATTGCTTATCAGCTTTCCATTTTCGCGGAAAATAAATCAGGAAAACTTGCTAAAGTTACCGGCGTTCTGGCTAAAGAAAAAATCAATATTCGCGCGACGACGATAGCTACAGCAGATACATTCGGCATTATAAATTTGATTGTGGACGATCCCAAACGCGCTGAAGCGGTCCTGTCCAAAGCAGGAATGACAGTGCATCTGCGCGAGGTACTGGCTGTTCTTATTCCTGATACCCCTGGTGGACTGGACAATTTGATGCAACTGCTTTATCAGGAAGGTATCAACATTAATAACGCCTATGGTTTTGTGCTGGAGAGCTCGAAAAAAGCTGTGTTTGTGGTTGATGTAGTTCAGATGCAGAAGACGGAAAAACTTCTGGAAGATAAAGGTTTTAAAACGCTGGATACGCAATCGCTTTCCTCTATGTAATATTCTTCTGCTTATAATTACCACCTTTCGGCTGGTAATTACCGGTAAGGTAAATTTTAATTTATTGTGCGCTTCCCTGCGGGATGCGCTTCCGGTCTGTGACTAACCTTGTTAGATGCATCGTCAGCTTCCTCGACGTGTTAATAATACGCCTGTGGAGCCTCCTCCTTGCCGCCGAGTTATCCTTTGAAAGCAGAAGGATATAGAGATAAAATTAAACAGGAGAGAAAATTATGGCACATGAAGATAAAGGAAAATATTTTAAGAAACATCCTCATGATTCTAAAATAGACGAAGAACTGAAAAAAGAAATTTGCGAGCAGGTCAAGAATAATAATATCTCCTGCAAGAAAGCGGAGGAAATTTCAGGGGAACTCGGATTCATGCTTGAAGAAACCGGCAAGGCCATGGATATTTTAAATATTAGCATCACTAAATGCCAGTTAGGGCTTTTCGGTTATGGAGAGGCTAAGAAAATTGTTCAGCCCGCGAAAGAGATCACGCCAGAGCTAAAAGAAAGTATTACAGCAGCTGTGAAAGACGAAAGGCTTCCCTGTATTGCTGCCTGGGAAATTGCCGGTAAATTAAATATTTCCCGCATGAAGGTAGCTTCCGCTTGTGAAGCTTTGCAGATAAAGATTAAGCCGTGTCAACTCGGCGCTTTCTGATACCAAGCCGCATTGCAGCTTGGTATAAAGCCTTTATAAATTAATTATTTTTTTCTAAGAATAAATTTTCAGGTAGCTTTTAAGCAATTGAATCATTAAATCGGCATTTTTACGGGTGCCTTCAAGAATTTCTTCCATACCCAAAGGTTCATCCACAAGACCATTTCCGAAATTATCAATAGAACAGGCGCAAGCATAGGGCATATCCAGTTCCAGGGCAACTACCGCTTCATTTGCCATAGTCATGCCGACAATATCGGCAAAATTGGCCATCATTTTAATTTCAGCTTTTGTCTCCAGCCGTGGTCCCTGCGTTTGCCAGTAGGTTCCTTTTTCAATTACCGGTAAATCGTTTTTTAATGCTGCTTTGATTATTTTTTGTCGCACCTTTTCATTTAATGAAGGAGTGATATGCACAGGTCTGTTTTTATAAATTGTGGGAGTGGCGGTAAGTGTAATAAAATCATCGGGGACAACAATCATTCCTGGGCGTAAATCTTTCTTTAATGAACCGGTGGAATTGATGCTCACTATTTCGGTAACCCCTATGTCTTGCAGCGCTTTGAGGTTGGCGCGATAGTTAATTAAATGAGGTAAGATATGATTATGGGGGTCATTGCTGTGCCTTAGAATCAAGGCGAATTTATCGGTAGTAAAGACAGAAGCCTTCCCGAATTCATTTTCCACAAATTTTAGAGAGCTGTTTTTATACAAATCGCATCTTTCCATTACTAGTCTTGTGGAAATAACGCCCAAAATACCCATAAGAATCTCCTTCAATGTTTATTTGTATAGCAAATTAATTTAACGCAGTCAAAATAAACAGTTACTGAACCCCGGGGTTTTTAACAACCCAATGAGCTTATTTTTATGCCGCCAGATAGCATTTGACTTTCTTGGTTCTATTATGACATATAAACTTATAATAAAAAATCTACAGGAGATTTGATTAATGAGCAGCCAATTCCTGGGTGTTGTCACTGATGATAACTTTGAAAATGAAGTTTTGAAAAGCGCAAAACCGGTACTAATTGATTTCTGGGCGCCCTGGTGCGGTCCCTGTAAAGCCATCGGCCCTATTGTTGAAGAACTTGCGGGACAGTTTAAAGATACTGTTAAATTTATGAAGTTAAATGTTGATGAAAATCAGAAAACAGCGCTTAATTACGCCGTCCGCAGTATCCCGACCCTTATTCTTTTTAAAGACGGCAAAGTTTTAGATACTCTCATTGGCCTTGTTCCCCAGAAAAGGCTTGAAGATTTCGTAAAAAAATCCTTATAAAATTATTTTATATAAAGAAGGTTGTGATTTGATGTATTCAGAAATATTCAAAAAGATAATTAGATTAAGCATAGCTTTATCGCTGTTATTAATTATCAGCGGATTTTCGTTTTCAGATTTATTTGGTAAAAAAAATGATACGGTTAAATATACTCCTGAAGGACTTTATGCCCGTGCATCCGCTGAATACAGGGACGGCCATTATCAAAAAGCACAGGAATATTTCCAGCGCCTCAAGGAAGAATATCCATTGCACGATATGGCAGTTTTAGCGGAGATAGGGGTTGCAGATTCCTTATATAGTGATAAAGAATACGTGAAAGCGGAAAATGCTTATGCGGACTTTATTTCTCTTCATCCCGTCAACGAAAATGTTCCTTATGCCATCTACCAGTTGGGACTGTGCCATTATAATCAAATAGAAGCTGTTGATCGTGATCAGGCAGAAACGATTTCCGCTAAGAAGGAATGGGAAAAGCTGATAGCGCGATATCCTGAAAGTAAATTCTCCACTATGTCTGAAAAAATGCTGCGGGAATGCAAACAAAAACTCGCAGAACGGGAATTTTATGTGGGGAAATTTTATCTCAGACAAAACAAGTATCAGGCAGCCCTTGCGCGTTTTGAGAAGGTGGCTCGTGATTATGCCAACGTTGGCCTTGATTACAAGACAGAATATTACATTAGAGAAGCCAAAGCAAAAATAGCTGAGGAAGAAAAACTGAAATTAAAAAAAGAAGCGGAAAAGACAAAAAAAGACGCAAAGAAATAATACATATACAAGCCTGATTAATTCCCAATTTATTCTTCCAGTTTGATTCTTCTGATAATTTCCTGCCGCGCACTTTCCGGATTAACGGAAGTGTCAATTTTAAAATGACGATCCGCAGGCACTTCGTCAATCGCGTCAAAGTCGTCTTTTTGCTTCTGAAACAGTTCCCATCGTCCATCCGAGGTATTGTTGTTTTCCAGGATTCTTTTTTCCAGGCGTTTCTTTGTAATTTCGTCGGGACAAACGCATTCCAGGATATAAAAACGAACACCGAAATTTCGTGCCAAATCCAACGCCTTCTGGCGCTCTGTACGTCTCTTGAAAGAAGCGTCAATAATTACCGATTTCCCCTGTTTAATTTTCTGCGTGGCCAGATCGTAAGCCTTGTCGTATGTAAGACGGGAAATATCGTCGGAATAAATACCCTGTCCAAAATCTTCATAATGCCGGCTCGTCGGGTGAATATGGAATAACTCTTTGCGTAGTGTATCGGTGCGAATAATTTTCGCGCCGAAACGGGACGCGAGTGCGCGTGCCTGATAACTTTTTCCCGAACCCATCAGCCCCGATGTTAAAATTAATACTGGTTTGTCTAGTCGGGTGGCGTAGGTATAGGCAAGATCAAAGTAACGCGCCGCGGTTTTTGTAATTTCCACGCGTTCGCTTGGAGTAATTCCCTTTTGATCACGACGAAAACCGGTTACTTTCCCGCGCACGTAAGCATAATAGCACCGGTAAAAATTCAGCAAGGTGAGTATATCGGTATCATCAGAATATTTAACGTAGGATTGTATGAAAGCATCAGCGAGCCGCGAATAGCCATTGAAATCAATATCCATCGTTAAAAAAGCCACATCTTCCGTAACATCGCCATAACGGAAACGCTCGTTAAATTCAATACAGTCGAAAATAATTATGTCATCAGTTACGCAAATATGCTCCAGATGCAAATCGCCGTGACAATCCCTGATCTTATGATCGGTCACCCTTTTTTTAAAGAGAGTTTTTTTTTCGACCAGAAATTTTTCCACATAATCTTTGATTAATTTATACTGGTATTCGGGAATGGTGACATTGATATAATTTATTGTTTCGGCGAAATTTTCCTCATTATTGTGACGAATGTTTTCCATGCTGCCCATTTCATCAATATGTTTGCCGGTTTGAGCCTGCTGATGAAAAGCCGCAATTTTCTCGGCCACGGCATCCATTATTTTTTTATCGGCCAGTCCTTTTAAAAGAAGTGTTTTAAGCATTCTGTCCGGAGGGAGCTTTTTCATCCGCACGGCATAGTCAATAATCTCGACTCCCTTGCCTGAAGTAATGTTTCCCTGAGAGTCTTGCGATATAGCCACAACATCCAGATAGGTGTCAGGGGCAAGACGTTTATTTAATCTCAGCTCTTCCTCACAGTAAAATTTTCGTTTTTCCAGATTGGTGAAATCAAGAAAATCAAAGTTGACAGGTTTCTTTACTTTGTAAACAATATCTCCGGCAATAAAAATATAAGAAATATGTGTCTGGATGAATTCAACCTTCACCGGATTGTGAGGATAAAAATCAGCCTTTTTCATGGTTTCAATTAATTGAGGATGAGTCATAAAGATTCCTCAAAATATTATTTCCGGCAAATATATGCTTATTTAGATTATCTAAACAATCATAAGTCTATATTCAAGTCAAAAATAAAATTCGCGCTTGCACTCATGGGCTATTCATGATTAATTTTAATATATGTAACATGGAGAAGCAAAGATGTTTAAAAAACTGCGTAAAATAGCCAGAACCAGACTTGTCGGAGCTGTAATTTACTGGATAGTACGGATTTATAGCGCGACATTGCGGCTGAAAATAGAAAATGAAAATGAATGGTTCGATTATCTGGAGCAAGGCGGAAGAATCCTTCTTTGCGGTTGGCATCAACAGTTTTTTGTCGGGATTCGCCTTTTTAAAAAATACAGAAAATATCAGCCTGCCTTGATGTCTTCCAAAAGTCTGGACGGGCAGATTGCAGGCGGTATTGCCGGGCGGGCTGGGTGTTATACAGTGTGGGGTTCTTCCTCCAACAGTGCAAGTGCCGCCCTTAGAGGAATGATTCACAGGTTAAGAGATCATCGTCTGGCGGCGCATGTTCTTGATGGACCACGTGGTCCTGCGGGATTAGTTAAGTCCGGTGCCATTGCTATCGCTCACGGAGCCGGTGCCGTGATTGTTCCCGCAGTCGCAATTGCTAATAGTGCCTGGTATTTACATAGCTGGGATAGATTTATGATTCCGAAACCTTTCTCCCGCGTTACCATAAAATTTTGTCCTAAGATGGAATTGCCCTCGGCAATGGACAAAGCTGAATTTGAAAATCAAAGAAAAAAGCTGGAAGTTATAATGCAGCCGTATCTGCGTATTTAAATACCTGTTCTCTGCGATGTAAGGTTCTATTTATTATGCGCTCTCCTAAAAAGAATGCGCTTCCTATCAAAGCGCTATCTTTGTTGGCAGCAAAGTACGGCGTATGTCTTGGGCGTGGTCGATTCCTCGACTTATTAGGATACGGGAGTGTATCCCCGAAGGGAACACACTATAAATAAATCATTTTCTTACCGGTGAGCTACTCCATAATTGCGTGGCTCACATACGCCTCCCCAAGCCTACTTTTTGCCGTCTCGTTATCCTTTGAGCGGATGCGCTTGAAAAGGAGCGCAATATAAAACGGTCTTTACCTTATCGGGAAGTGACGCCGAACAGGCGGCAGCTTTCAAGCAAATTGTTGTATAAGACTTGATTTGATTGTGTTTTTTAAAGTCAATATTGTTCAGAACGCTATGCGTACTGATCGAGGAACTTGTGTAAAGCAGTCTTTAACCAGGCAAAAGATTCCTGTTTGGTTACAACAAATAGGTATCCATTGATATTTTTCTCGTTAAACTCAAAGTCTGTCCTTAAAACAATGACTACGTTGCCAGGAGCAATCAGGCTGCCGGACACTATATCGCGACTACTTTTTTCAACGATAACGCGGGGTGGTGAATAAGTGGAAAAATCGCCTAAAAGTTCAGAAATTTTCCCGATGCATGCTCCGATCAGGATATTGCCAATTTCCAAAAATGTTTCTTTCTCCATTTCATTAGCGGGATCTGAGAGAAACAATTCATCTCCATTGCCCAGTATAGAAAATATTTTTTTTCCAGTTCCGGAGGGGAAAAACAAATAAGCGTTTCCCTTAAATTTACCCCAGAAACTTTGTTCCACAACGGATACTTTATCGCAGTCTCTGAGCTCCCTGTTAATGTATCTTGGAAGATCAGAGGCTTGCAGCAGCATTACATCAGGAGGACTGAGGAGAACAAAAATATCTATGTATTCGGCGAGATCTGCAGAGGCACGGCCGAACGCGATATTCATGATCTCCTGCAAGAGATCCGTTTCTTCGCTAGTAATCATCTCTTTGGCATTATCATCTTTCAACATAATTTATCCACGCTCCGCCAGGGCATAGTCTGCTTCTTTGATGGCCGCTGTTATTGATTCCTTTGCCGGTGGCTTTTTTACTACCGAAAAAGCACCCAAATCATGTGCTTTTGCAATTGCCTTGATCTGTACATCAGCAGTACAAATTATAACTATTGCCTTTTGATCGAATTTCAAAATTTCTTCCAAAGCCTGGAAACCATCCATGACCGGCATAGTTAAATCCATAAAAGTGAGATCTGGTTTAATTTCCTTGTATTTTTCCACACCGCTTTGACCATCAGAAGCATCAAACAATTCGTAGTCTTTATCTTTAGGTATACAACTTTTCATTATCTTTACAGATATGAGAGAATCGTCAACAATTAATATTTTTTTAATCATAAAAACCTCTTTTCAAGGAATATCTTGTTCGCTTTGTGCACATGTAATAGTTTATCGAAAAAAGTAAAATTACTTCACTTTATTTTCTTGACAATATTGCTTCATTTTTCAACTAAAATCAGATACGTTCCGCATTCTTGTCGGTATATAGTGCCGTATCCGTTTTTTTCAAGAGCATTTCTGGCATATTCGTTTCTTCATTCAAAGTTGATGCTCCGGGCTGATATTATGTCAATGCTCCGGTCCCGATAGCAGTTGTTCTATCGGGAATTTTCTTTCGGAACCATTCCGCAAGAAACGTTGTTTCTTCTATAGGAGTTTCTGGTAATAAGCAACAGAATTTTTTTCTTCCATAACGCGCTAAAATGTCCTGGTCTTCGATGATCTTTTCAATTGTTCCGGCAATTTGTTGTAAAATAAAATCACCGCATTGATGGCCATAAGTATCGTTGACCTTATTGAAATAATCAACGTCGAACATGATTATGCTTAGCGGCTGCCGGCAGCGTTATTTTTCGACTTCTTTTTTTAGACGCATATCCAGACTACGGCGATTGCGTACTCCAGTAAGAGCATCTTTCCTACTCATCTCCTTAATTTTTTGCCGGAAATAAAATTTGAAATCAAAATAACTTATCGGTTTAAAAGGGAATAAATAATGATATAATTTTTTGAGAAAAAACCTACCAAAAGTAAGGACTGTTTTCCATTTGTTCATAAAGTGTGAATGTTTTAAATGGGAGAAAGTATTGAAAGAGTTTGATCCTATTATTTTATCAGGATCAATACCGCTATGCAGTTGCATCCATCGGTTCTAGTGGCGGACGTGTAAATATTTTTCCAAAATGACAAGGCGGGTATCAACCATGTCAAATGCCTGGGAAAAAATCATTGAACACATGGTGCTGTTGTACATATAATACTTAGGGCTGCAAACCCCTCTAATTTCTATCATTTATCTTAGTAATAAATGAAAAAAATAAATGAAAAATTTCTTATATATTTCTTAATATATACAAATATTTTGCAGTCAATATTTTGTAAAAATGATTGGCTGTATGATGTGATGAACACCTTATTTTTTATTAATATTAATAAGTTGGCGATGAAAAATAAATTGATTATATTCTAATTCGGATTTTTATTATCTCTTGACTTTGGTAATATATTTTGTTGATATATTTGACATATGAAAAGATTAAACTTGATAAGGCAAACCGCATGAAAAGACGGGACGCAAAGTCACGGACCTAAGTCTTCGTGTTGGGGGATAGGGTGGTAGGACTGCCATGTAAACTCATAGTAGTCCGTAATTCTGCCATAATCCCAAGTATAATAATTTTAAGAAGATAGACTGTATTATATATCGAATAATTTCTTAATCTGTGGTGTTCGATAGAATAAATATTTGAGTGGAAAAAGATAAAAAATGAACCTAAATCATCTGGCTATATCGTTGATCGAACTCGATCCAGAGAATCTTTCAGATTTGGACGAGTTCAAAAAAAGCCTGGTTCTTGCCAAAAGTGAGGCTAGGGGACATCTTAAAGATATTTTGGGGCAGGCTTGCGCAGAGATAGAGACTTGGTTGGGCCATGACTCGGAATCGCGCCGCGCGGGGGTAATTCGTTTGGGAGAATTATTGGAGCAGGCAATGGAATTTAGCTGGGAAAATTCCTATAGCTTAAAACCGAAAAAACCCCAGGCCGTCGAGCCGGAAAAAAAGAAATTGCTGAAATTTACTCTGTCTGAAGAGTTTGACGCGGATCTGTTAAATGAGTTTATTGTTGAAAGCATGGAATGCGCTAACATGGCCGAGTCTGCCATTTTAGGCTGGGAGAAGGATCCGAACAATCAGGAATTGCTGAATACTATATTTAGAGGTTTCCACACCATCAAAGGAACCTCTTCCTTCATTAATCTTGACTGCGTTAAGGATCTGACTCACAAGGCGGAATCGATGCTGGTCCGAGTAAGGGATGGCCGGGAAAATTTTACCAGAGGCCATGCCGATCTGTCCCTCAAATCGCTGGATCTGATCAAGAGTATTTTGGAACGGATGAAATCGTCCGGTCCTGGCCAGCAAATAGAACTGCCTTTGGGCCATGAAGAACTGCTGGAAGAATTAAGGAATTTTATCCCAGGTACCCGGGATAAAAAAGTCAATCAACTGTCAGCCGAGCCGGCTACCAAGCCGCTATCCGAGGAATTGCTGGCTCGGAAAGACGAAAAAGCTTCGGCAGTGCAGCCCTTGGCCGTAAACGTGGCTCCGGACCAGGCAACCGAGTCCACCGTCAGGGTAAAGATCGACCGGCTAGATAAGCTGCTGGATACGGTGGGCGAACTGGTGATCGCCCAGACTATGGTGGGACAGGATGAAATGATCGTGGGCGGGAAGAATCGAGAACTTAATAAAAAAATATCCCACGCCGGAAAGATAGTACGCGAACTTCAGGATCTGAGTATGGTCCTACGTATGGTTCCCTTGAAGGGCACCTTCCAGAAAATGGCCCGGCTAGCACGTGATCTTTCCCAGAAGAATGGTAAAATAGTGAAATTTATCATTGAAGGTGATGAGATTGAAATCGACCGTAACATGGTTGACATGGTGGCCGATCCTTTGGTCCATCTTATTCGGAACGCAATTGACCACGGCATTGAAACGCCTGAGGAACGCCTCCGAATAGGGAAATCCGGAGACGCCTACATTTATCTGACAGCCTGCCATGCCGAGGGCAGCATAATGTTGACGGTTTTGGACGACGGCCGAGGGCTGAATCGCCAGAAGATATTAGATAAGGCGATGGCACGGGGCTTGATAGATTCGGCTGAACGGATAACTGACCGGGAGGTTTGGCAAATGATATTCCAGCCGGGTTTCTCTACCGCCGAACAGGTAACTGACGTTTCTGGTCGGGGGGTGGGTCTGGATGTGGTGCACCAAGCGGTAGAGGCACTGAGGGGCCGGATAGAGGTTCAAAGCACAGAAGGTGAGGGCTGTTCCTTCATTATGAGATTGCCTCTGACCATGGCTATTACCGACGGAATGGTGGTTAAAGTGGGATCTCAAAGATACATCCTGCCCATAGCCAACATCCAAAAAGCGGTCAGACCAGAGGAGTCCGATATCCACACGGTCAACCAAAGAGCCGAGATGCTTCTTTTCAGGGATGAAGTGCTGCCGGTTTTCAGGCTGCACCGATTATTCGATATATCGGATGCCCAGACCAAGCTCACCTCCGGTCTATTGGTGGTGATAGGCGAGGGAAAGCAGCGGTGCGCTCTTTTTGTAGATGACCTTTTGAATCAGACTCAGGTGGTGACCAAATTACTAGGCAAGGGATTCAATGATGTGCCGGGAGTGGCAGGAGGAGCGATCATGAGTGATGGTACCGTAGGTTTGATCTTGGACACTTCTGGAATAATAAACATGGCCCGTGATTAAATATAAAAACGTAACATATAGGCCATATAGGAGGCAAAAGCATGAACAACGCAACTGCAGTTAAGGAAAATCAGTCCATCAATGTTGATTCCCGATCCGGTAAATACCTGACTTTTTTCCTGGCTAGCGAGGAATATGGGGTGGAGATCCTTAAGGTTCAGGAGATCATCGGCCGGATGCCGATCACACCGGTACCTCTGACCTCCAAGTATATTCGGGGAGTCATCAACCTGCGGGGCAAGATCCATCCCATTACGGACCTAAGGGTAAAGTTTGGCATGGAGCAGACCGTCATAACCGACGAAACCTGCATCATCGTTATTAAAACCTCCAGCTTAATGATGGGGATTTTGGTGGACAAGGTCTCGGAGGTGATCAAATTGGCATCCGTGGATATCGAGGATACCCCGTCCTTCGGGGCGGATGTGAACCCTGAATATCTTTTGGGCGTGGGCAAGACCGGAGGGCGGATTTACCTGCTTTTAGACATCGAAAAGGTAATAAGCTCCTCAGACATCATCAATTTAAAGAAGATCGCCGGCGGAGAAGACAAAGAGACTGTGGTCGAATCCAAATAAGCAAAAATTGAAATAAATGACTAAACCAACAATAAAAGGGATGGGATCATGATTGATAATATCAAAATAGGCGTCAAAATCATAGGGTGCTTAATAGTGATCTTTGTAATTGTTACGGCGATGATGCTGTCTGGAGCTAAAGTGAGGATGAACGCGGTGCATAAGGTGGATTCAATGTACATTAAGTATGTAATGGACATACGGGAAATTGGAGATTTGAAGATCAACATCGAAAAAATGGAGGGATATCTTTCTCATTATATTGAAGTGCCCTCGGAACGTAATAATACTCTGGAGAACATTAAGAAGGAAACAAATTCAATAGATCAAATTGTTCAGGCATATAAGAACAAAGAGCTGACTGCCGAAGAAAAGAAGCTTCTCTCCGATTTTGAAGCAGCCTGGCCGGAAATGCAGCGCGGTTATAAGGAAATAATTAAGGGAGTGGATGACAGCAAAAATGATGAGGCTGACCGCTTGTTGGCCGACGGAAGCTATGTAGTCGAAGCCCAGAAGAAAACCCTTGCTGCTGTCCGTGACCTTAATGATTATAACACCAGCAGTAATGAAGCAGCAATCAAGGCAACCGTCAAGGACACCGAGGGGTGGTCGGGCATACTGTGGTTATTATCATTTTTTGGCGCAGTTCTTTTAATAGGCATGGCGATAATGCTGACTGAATCTGTCACCAAACCGCTAAAGAAGGGGGTGGAAATGATGCAGGAATTGGGTCGAGGCCACCTTTCCAAAAGGATGGGCTTTAAACGTAAGGATGAGATGGGGATATTGGCCAAAGCCATGGATCAGTTTGCCGATTACCTTCAGAAAAATGTCATATTCAGTATGCAGCAGATATCCGAAGGCAATATCAACATTGAACCGGTAATAATGGACGACAAGGATGAGATTGGCCCGGCGCTGAAAAAGATGACTGGGACAATCAAGAATCTGATCAATGAAATGAATGTATTAACCAAGAGTTCCACAGATGGCATTCTCAATGTCAGAGGTAATGCCGAAACATTTAATGGGGCCTATAAAGATATCATCCACGGCGTAAATGAAATGTTGGACGCGTTGATGGCTCCGCTCGAAGAAGCATCGGACGTTTTAGTAAAACTGGCTCACCAAGACCTGTCCGCTCGGTTAGTGCGCGATTATAAAGGGTTTTACAACGAAATCAAAAAAACTATCAATGCGGTCGGTAAGAATCTGGATAAGGCCCTGCAGCAGGTGGCGATCGGGGCAGACCAGGTGGCATCGGCCAGCATACAGATAAGCACCAGCAGTCAGTCACTGTCGCAGGGCGCCAGCGAGCAGGCCAGTTCGTTGGAGGAAGTGTCCAGCAGTCTGCAGGAGATATCCGCCATGACCAAGCAGAACACACTTAACGCCAGGGAGGCCAAGGGGGTTGCGGAGCAGGCCCGGGGCAGCGCTGATAAGGGAGTGGAGAGCATGAGCCGGATGTCTTTGGCCATCAACCAGATCAAAGCGTCGTCGGATTCCACGGCCAAGATAATGAAGACCATAGACGAGATTGCCTTCCAGACCAATCTGCTGGCGTTAAATGCCGCAGTGGAAGCGGCCCGTGCCGGAGACGCCGGCAAGGGTTTTGCAGTGGTGGCCGAAGAAGTAAGGAACCTGGCCATGCGGAGTGCCGAGGCGGCCAAGAACACGGCCAATTTAATCGAGGAATCTGTGAGAAATTCGGAGAACGGCGTAGCCATTAACGCCGAGGTTTTAAAGAACTTCCATGAGATTGCCGAGAAGACCAACAAGGTCAGCCATGTAGTGGCGGAGATAGCAGCGGCATCGGAGCAGCAGGATGAGGGAATAAGCCAGTTGAACAAGGCGGTGGAGCAGTTGAATCAGGTGACTCAGCACAACGCGGCCAATGCCGAGGAGTCGGCCAGTGCGGCCGAGGAGATGTCCTCTCAGTCCGAGGAGATGCGCAGCATGGTGGCAAGCTTTAAGCTTACCGGCTCAGGCGAATATACCCAGGCCCTGCGATCCAGCCAATCGGCATATCTGCTGAATACAGAAGGTAACAATAAAAAAATATGATGGATTCAGAATTAAAAAATCTTTCGGCAGATTTTTATTCTTTAAAACTTTCTTCTCAACAGTTTGATAAAATAAGCAGACTTGTCTATCAGGTTTCAGGAATAGATCTGCACGAGGGCAAGGAAGAACTGGTCAAGGCCCGACTTTTAAAGCGGCTCAGACATTTGAGAATCTCCGATTTCGATCATTATCTTAAATATCTGGCCAACGACAAAAGCAAAATCGAGGTCGGGGCGATGGTGGATGTTCTGACCACCAATAAGACAAATTTTTTTAGGGAATCCGATCATCTGGATTTTTTGCGGGATGAAATTGTCCCAGGATTATCAAAGGGCCCGATCAGGATATGGAGCGCTGGTTGCTCCTCTGGCGAGGAACCATATTCAATAGCTATTGTCTTAAGCCAGTCCATTCCCGAGATCGAGAAACGCGACGTCAGGATACTGGCCACTGATATCTCGGACCGGATGATGGAGCAGGCCCGCCAAGGCTTGTATGATGGGGAATCTCTCAGGTCTGTGTCGCCTCAATTGAAGCATAAGTATTTTAAGAATGCTGAGGTTGGGGGCGTTCGAAAATACCGAGTAGTTCCCATATTGCAGTCCATGGTCTGTTTTGCCAAGCTTAACCTGATGGAGGAATGGCCAATGAGGGGGGCGTTTGATGTCATATTCTGCCGTAATGTGATGATATACTTTGACAAGCCGACCCAGGAGAACTTGGTCAGGAGGTTCTGGTCCATGCTACGGGAGGGCGGCTACCTGCTGGTGGGGCACTCGGAGAGCCTGACGTTTTTGGCCCATGATTATCGCTACCTGAAGCCGGCCGTTTATCAAAAGGTTAAATCACCGGCCACGTCCTATAGAAAGCCGGCCGAGTCCAAAGGGAAGTAATTGCTTATGGTTTACACAGTGGGCGTAGCCGATCTCAAAACATCCTGGGATGTTAAGGACTTATTGATTACATATGCTTTGGGCAGTTGCCTGGGAATAACGGTTTACGACATCAGGCTGAAAAAGGCGGGCCTGCTGCACTGTATGTTGCCGGACTCCAGCATTGACCGGAACAAGGCGGCCGGAAACCCCTGCTTGTATGTGGATAGCGGGATGAAAGTTCTACTGGACGATTTTTACAGAAAAGGTTCCCGTAAAAATGACTTGATTATCCGTGTGGCCGGAGGATCCAGTTCAAAAGAGAACGAAGAAGACTTTTTTCAGATCGGTCGCCGCAATTTTGTAAGCCTGCGCAAATATTTGTGGAACGAGGGCCTGATGCTTAAAGCTTATGACGTAGGGGGTTATGGCGCACGCACAGTAACCATGGAAGTAGAAAACGGAAAGATGCTCATCAAATCCAAAGGTTCTCTTAAAGAGCTGTAAGCAACCGCTGCTTTTTAAGAAAACATAAAGAACTTAATAATAAAAAAAGGGGAGAAAATAAAATGGCTTTGAATATTCTGGTGGTTGACGATAGTTCAGTGATGCGTTCGATCATCATAAAAACCCTAAAACTGACCGACTTGCCCTTGGGTGATATCTGGGAGGCAGCAAACGGTGAGAAAGGCCTTCGTCTTTTGCAGGATAAATGGATAGATCTGGCTCTGATCGATATCCATATGCCGGTAATGGACGGAGAGGAAATGATCAGGCATTTAAGGGAGAACGATCAATATGAAAACATGCCAGTGATCGTAATCAGTTCGGAGAGCGATCCCAGCAAGATAGAGATGGTGCTCAAACAAGGCGCCACCTTCATCCACAAGCCCTTTAAACCGGAAATATTGAGGGAAGTAATAATAGCCATTACGGGGGTAAGCAATGAAGGCAAAGATTAAGAAGGCACTAGAAGAAGCTGCGGTCAACACTTTTGAGGACATCTGCTTCATGTATCAGGTGCCGGAACTGAAGGATGTCCAGAAAAATTTGACACTAGAAGCCGCTGCCGAAGTAAAATATCGGGGTGATTATACCGGTAAGCTGCTCATCGAGACCCGAGGCGGTCTGTTTTCGGCCATTGCCGCCAATATTTTAAGCATTGACAGTCCCAGTTCCCAACAGAAAAGGGATGCCTTGGGGGAAATCGCTAATATAATCTGTGGAAATGTTGTAGCTTCACTGGGCCGGAGCAGGCTGGGGTATAAAATTGAAAGCCCCAATGCTTTGAAAAAAGATGAGCTGCTAAAAGACAAAAGGCAGGGTAAATTTCTGGTTGAGATTGCTATGAATTTTAATGAGGGACGAGCCGATATTAAATTCTTTGTGGATGGCGACTTTGTCGCCAAGGAGAAAAAAAGGTGATCAAGGTTTTGGTGGTTGACGATTCGGCTCTGGTTCGCAAATTGTTGACAGAGGAACTTTCTCGATATAGCGACATAGAGGTAGTGGGAGGGGCTATTGATCCCTACGTGGCTCGCGACAAGATAGTCAGACTTAAACCCGATGTGGTCACCCTGGATCTGGAAATGCCGCGGATGGACGGGCTTTCATTTTTATCCAAACTGATGAAATTCCATCCATTGCCAGTGGTAGTGGTAAGTTCTTTGACCCCCCGAAATAGCCAGAATGCCATCAGGGCATTGGAACTGGGGGCTGTGGAAGTGATCTGCAAGCCTGGATCCAGTTTGTCGGCTCCAGATATATCCCAAAGCTTGGTTAAAGCTATTCGGACGGCGTCCCGTGCTAGGGTTGTCAGGACGGTAGTGATAGAACCCAGTGATGAAGAAAGCAATTTGGCATATAGAATTCCGCTTAAAACCACTCACAAAGTTATTGCCATAGGCGCTTCCACCGGTGGGACAATGGCCATAGAAAACCTTCTGACCAGAATGCCCTTGAACGTTCCTGGCATTCTGGTGGTGCAGCATATGCCTGAATATTTCACCGCAAGTTTCGCCGGCCGCCTGAATACCGTCTGCAAAATAGAAGTCAGGGAGGCCAAGGAATGCGATGCTGTGACTCCGGGACTGGCTCTGATAGCTCCCGGCGGTCACCACATGCTGTTAGAGCGTAGCGGAGCCTTTTACCAGGTCAGAATCAAAGGCGGCCCCATGGTCCATCACCAGAGGCCCAGCGTCGACGTCCTGTTTCATTCGGTTGCCAAAGAGGCCGGGGCCAACGCCATGGGGGTGTTGCTGACCGGAATGGGGTCCGATGGAGCCGATGGGCTTCTGTCCATGAGGCAAAGCAAAGCTTATACCATAGCCCAGGATGAGGCCAGTTCAGTGGTCTATGGAATGCCCGGGGAGGCAGTTAAACTGGGGGCGGCCTGCGAGGTCTTGCCTCTAAATGAGATTTCCGGTCGTATAATAAAGCGGTTATCCGGAGAAGAAAAAGATAAGGAATAAAAATGACGGTTTCACAATGAAATCGTGCATATAATATGGCATGCCGTGCCTGATCGCCTCGATATCATAATCTCTGATTTTGAATTGGCATTATTTGCGTTCTAACCATTTAGTCAGAAGCTTAGTTTCCTTTTCCTTCCATTGAGACGAAAAACGGATTTGTAAAAAAGATTCGTAAAGGCTATCAATTGTTTTTACCGCGTTCTCAATAAGATAAATCCGTTCAAGAAGGGCTCCGGAAGGATCTTCCTGAGTTTCATGCCAATCTGCTGCGGGCATTTTCAGAGATTGAAAATGGAAGTAATCAGATTTGAAAGTAAATTCCCACTCGTTTTTATCATGAATTAGTTTGATTCCTGTTTCTTTAACTTTTTTCCCCTGGCGGATTGCCTCTTTTCCTTCTTTGAGTTCGGCATGAAGTCCATGGCAGACAACGCCTTGGGAATATTCGCCCTCTCCAGCTTCCAGAACAATTCTTTTTAAAAAATGAAGCACGACTTCTTCTTTGTTTAGCAGAGCTATCCTGCCATTGCGTTCTTCTGATTTAAACCAGAGCCAGGTTAAAAATTCACGGCCAATTAAAGAGACGGGTTCTGTGGATTCAGATTTTGTCGATATCAGATTATTTTCCTGTGGCAAAAAACGCCGGAGATTCAGCGAAAAAGTTTTTTTGAACAAATCAACAAAATCGTCAGCCACTTTGTCGGTAAGTGAAGAAAAATAAATGGTTTTCTTTCCCACAGCCCAGCAGACATCGTAAAAAGAAGGTATGGCGTCAAGTTTGTTTAGAAGTTCAAGTTTTACCTTGTCTTTAATAGCAGTGGACATTGACTTGTTTATCCTGTTTTTGCCGCTTTCGGCGAGGAAACGTCTTTCCTCTTCTATCAGTTTGATCTTCATTAGTTTAGGAGAGATAAGCTTACGATCAATGCGCAGAGAAAAAATGAGGTAATCGCTTAGCGCGTAATTGGCATTTTCGAAAGTGGTATCCAATACATTGTTAAGAGATACCCATCCCAGCCGTTTTTCTTCCATTGATTTGAATGCATCCGTATAGGAATTGGCTTTAATCCGGCTATTGATAAAATTTAAAAAGGCCTGTGGTAATTGGCCTTCTACATGAAAACGCGCGAAAGTAAAACTGCCTTTAAGTAGACTCATAATTAACACCTCATCAGGGTTGCACCGTATATTATACCGATCTAAATGTGTCAAGAATTTATGTTGGAGACTGTTCTGAAAATTCAATAATTTTATAAATATTTCCACGAAATATTTATCCATAGACAGAGGTTTTTTTTTGTGTTAGTGAACTCCATATTTTGAGGTTTAAGTCAATGAAAATAAAAAGAATAGGCATTGTTGCCAACATTGAAAAAGAAAAGATTGCCGATCACGTAAAATCATTAAAAAAGTGGCTGGAAGAAAAGGGCGTGGAAGTATTTCTGGGAATGGAAATTTCCCAAAAAATTGCTCTTGGCGGCGGACTTAAATGGAACGAACTGGCGAGAAAATCACAACTGGTTGTTGTTTTGGGGGGCGATGGCACAATGCTTCATACAGCGCGTTACGTGGCCAGGCACAAAATCCCTATTCTTGGAATCAATATGGGCAGTTTTGGTTACCTTACCGAAGTCAATTTAAACGAAATACACCCGACGCTGGAATTAGTTATCTCCGGAAAATTCGTGGCGGAAAAGAGGATGATGCTTGATGCGAGCATTAAACATGGGAAAACTGTTACCAATGTCGGCAGTGTTTTAAACGATGTCGTGATAAATCGCGGCAGTTTGTCCCGCATGAATGAACTGGAAATGGAAGTTAACGGCACGTATCTAACAACTTATAAAGGAGATGGTCTTATTGTTGCCACTCCCACAGGTTCCACCGCCTATTCGCTTTCCGCAGGAGGTCCCATCGTTTTCCCGGGGAAAGATTTGATTATTGTTAATCCCATTTGTCCACATACCCTGACTAATCGTCCGATAATTTTTCCCGATGATTCTAATCTGAAAATAACTCTCTGGTCCAAGGATAATGGCGCTATGTTGACTTTGGACGGACAGGAAGCTTACAGGGTAACCTCTGGCGATATAGTGACAATAAAAAAATCGAAACATGCAACAATACTGATTCTTTCTCCATACCGCAGCCATGGGGAAATCCTGCGTTCTAAGTTAGGTTGGGGCGATTTGCCTCCAGGAGCTAAGAAAAAGAAAAATGCTTAATGAATTGAGCATTAAAAATTTTGCCATTATTGATGAACTCCATGTCTGTTTTGGTGAAGGTCTGAATGTTATTTCCGGTGAAACCGGCGCGGGGAAATCAATAATTATCGGCGCGGTCAGTCTGCTTCTGGGCGATAGGGCGGCATCTGATATGATCAGAACTCAAGCCGATTCGGCAATTGTGGAAGCTATCTTTGACATTTCCGGAAATAAACCGTTACAGGATAAAATTGCAGCCATGGGTTTTTCAGCCGCAGATGAATTGCTTGTTCGCCGGGTGATTTCACATACGGGTAAAAACAAAGCGTTTATCAACGGGCAAATGGCGACTTTGGTCAATTTAACCACCGTCAGCGAATTATTGATTAATATTTGCGGACAACATGAACATCAAGTAATTCTTAATGCCGAAAATCATATCGATATTCTGGATGAATTTGGCGGCTGCCTTCCTGCCAGAGCAGAGTATGCAGAAATTTATAATCAGTATCAGCAGATCAGAACTCAGATAGAGAAATTAAAAAATTTGAGTCAAAGCAGGGAAGAAAAAACTGATTTGTTTAAATTTCAATTAAAAGATATTCAGGATATTAATCCGCAGCCGGCCGAAGATACTGCGTTGGCAGATGAAAAGAAAGTTTTAGTTAATTTTCAAAAGCTATCTGGTTGGGCATACAATGCATACGATTTACTCTATAGTGAAAAAGATTCCGTAATAGTTAAGTTAAAGGAAGTTCAGAATCAGGTAAAAGAAATAAAAAAAATAGATTCGAATTTGCAAATTTCCGATGTGGATATCGAGAGTAGTTTTATTACTCTTCAGGAAACAGCTTTACAACTGCGTGATTATAGCAAGAATCTTTTCTTTGATTCCGAGCGGCTTGCGGCCATAGATGAACGCCTTGAATTGCTAAACCGTCTCAAGCGAAAGCATGGTGGTTCTCTGGAATGTGTTTTTCGCAGGAAACAGGAAATAGAGGAATATCTGAAAACGATTTTTTCTGTGGATGAAGAATTGGAAAAGCTGACCAAAGAGGAAGAAAAAGTTAAAGAAAACCTGCGGCAAAACGCGCTCAAACTTTTTCAAATCAGAGGGCAGGCGGCGAAAAAATTACAGGATGCGGTAGATCAAGAAATACATGCTCTAAATATGCCGCACGCTTCTTTTTCTGTGAATTTTAAAAAAGGTGTTGATGATGTCGCTGAATCTTTCGGGCTAAAAGGAAGCGATGAGATTGAATTTTATCTAACGGCTAATAAAGGAGAAGAGTCCAGACCTTTAAGTAAGGTTGCTTCGGGCGGTGAATTATCACGAATAATTCTTGCATTAAAAAATGTTTTGTCGCGCACCGGTTCTGTGTCATCAATTATTTTTGATGAGGTAGATAATGGTATAGGAGGGGCCGTGGCAGAGATTGTCGGAAGAAAGTTAAAAGAGGTTTCTGCCAACCATCAGATCGTCTGTATTACCCATTTACCTCAAATCGCTTGTTTTGGAGATAAACACATGTATGTTTCCAAAAAAGTTGTGAAGGGCAGAACGGTCACTTCTTTGGAAGAACTTGACAGTGAACAGAAAATTGAAGAAATCAGCCGTATGCTTGGTGGAGTAAACGTAACTCAAAAAACAAGAGAACATGCTCGAGAGATGATTAATAGTTCTAAATCATACAAATTCAGTAATTCGGGAGAGAGAAAATGCTGAGAAAGGCGCGCATTGATGATGTTAAAACTATTCACCGCATGATAAATTCATCGTCGGGGAAAGGTGAGATGCTGCCGCGCTCCCTAATGGATATTTATAGTTCTTTACGAGATTTTTTTGTTTACTATGATGAAGACGAAACACAGATTATCGGTGTTTGCGCAATGAACGTAATCTGGGAAAATCTTTCGGAAATACGATCGCTTTTTGTTGATGAAAATCATCGCGGGAAAGGTATCGGCCGAAAACTTGTTGAAGCCTGTATTTCCGAAGCTATTACCTTGGGACTTTTTAAAGTATTCACACTTACTTATAAAAAAGATTTTTTTGTTCAATTAGGTTTCCAGGAAATTGACAGGGGTTTGCTGCCGGAAAAGATCTGGTCTGATTGTTTCCGCTGTTCTAAATATCCCGATTATTGTGATGAAGTAGCGATGATGTGGAACTATGAAATCATGGTTTAAAACTCTTCCCTTAATTATGGTTGTTTTCTTCAGCGGGTGCACATGTTTTGTTCCGATATCCTCTGTAAGGACTCTCGAATCGTTTACTCCCGTTCTCGTTGCGGATATTGATTTCCAAGATGATCTTGATTCTGTATCGCTGGATTTGGCGATAGATCACAGCATTAATTATTATGAAAACGCTGGCCGGGATAAGGTTTACCGAATCGCAGGCAGGTTGATTGGCGCTCAACAATTAAAGGAAACGTTAACAGCATTTCGCAAGATTCTGCATGGAACGGACAATGATGCCGATTTAAGGAAAAAAGTTGCTGCGGAATTTAATGTCTATCGTGTTACTGGTTCTGGTGCTGCCGGGAGTGTGCTTTTTACCGGTTATTATGAACCTCTGCTTGAAGGTTCCCTTGAACGTACCGCTAAATACAAGTACCCTCTTTATCAGTTGCCGCCTGATTTAATTAAAAATGAAAACAAGATCGGCCGGATGAAAAACGGTAGATTTGTTCCATACTATAGTCGCTATGAAATCGATGTTGAAGGAGTTTTGCAGGGAAAGAATTTGGAGCTTATCTGGGTTGCTGATCCGATGGAATTGTTTTCCTTGCAGATACAGGGTTCCGGCAAAATTAAACTGGAAGATGGGACGATTTTAACTGTTGGTTACGCGCAAACTAACGGCAGACCTTTCCGCAGCATAACCAAATTCATGCTGGACAGTGGCAAAATAAACGGCAGTGAAGCTTCTTATCGTTATTTATTTTTAAAGGGGAAGAGTGATCGAGAAATATATGATATTTTAAGCTATAATGAAAGATACACATTTTTTCGCTTTTTGGATAAGGAACCGATGGGCTCTTTAGGCGAACCGGTAACTCCTGGCAGGTCAATCGCAACCGATCCGGACTTTTTCCCGGAAGGAGCTTTAGCATTTATCCATTTAAGCAAACCGGTTTTTGACTCGGAAGGTAATGTTAAAGAAAGAGTTGATTTCTCCCGCTTTGTGCTCAGTCAGGACAAGGGTTCCGCCATAGAGGGACCGGGCAGGGTAGATCTTTTCTGCGGGTTCGGCACAAACGCGGAATACACTGCTGGTACTCTGAAAGAAAAAGGTGAGTTGTATTTATTAATAAAGAAGTAATGTGCCAAGTAGCAGGGGATATTACTATTTAGGAATCTCGATTCACTTCTTATGGGGAGTTGTAGTTTCATGAATAAAACAGCGGGGGTCTTCCGCCAGATAATCTCCGCTGTAGGCCAGGGCGCGTCCTCGACAGCCGCCGCAGACTGTTTTATAATTGCATTCACTGCAAACACCTTTTAAATTTTCTTCCCGTCGGCGTAATTTTTGAAATACCGGCGCTTCCGAGTATATTTGCTGAAAGCTCATATTCCTGATATTTCCGGCATTGATTTCTACAAAGGGGCATGGCCAGACGTCGCCATTGGCCTTAACGTAAACAAAGCCGCGTCCTGCCGCGCAGCCATGGAAAACTTTCCCTGCAAGCTTAAGCCTGATGCCATCTCTGATCCCTTTTTTCCCCAATATATATGGCCAATACTGCGGCCCGGCCACCGGCTCGATGACAGTTTTAGAATTTTTTTGCTTGTTGGCAATAAGCTCGCATAAATATTTGTTAGCACTTTTCTTTAAGGTGGCTTTTTCAATTTTTTCTCCGCGGCCTATAGCGACCAGCTGATACATAAGCATAATGCCTGCGCCGCAATTATCGGCAAAATCAGTCAGCTCAGGCAGGTGCGACATATTGTATTCCATAGCCGTTGTGTTGATTTGCAGAAGTATACCGGCTTTCTTCGTAGCTTCAATCGCTCTAATAGCCAGATCAAAGGAACCAGGTTTATTGCGCACCATATCGTGAATATCGGGATTGGCGGCGTCAATGCTGATGGCATTGCAGACAACACCATGATCCTTCAGTTTAAAGGCCATCTCTTCATCAATTAGTGTGCCATTTGAAGCAATAATATTGGCCAGACCGGCCTTTTGTGAGTGCTTTAGCAAAGTAAAAATATCCGGTCTTACCAGAGGTTCACCACCGGTATAAATCAAAGTGCGGAATTCGCTTGTTGCAGCGAGCATGTCAATGAGTTTTTTACCTTCCTCTGTTGAGAGTTCATTGGGATCGGCTTTGCCGCTTACCGCGTGACAATGGATGCATCTTAAATTACAGGCGCCGGTAACTTCCCATACCGGGTGTCCCGGATAACCGATACAACCCATACCCCAGGCGCCGTTGGCCACTGATATGGATTTAAAACCATACTTAAATACCCATCCGGGGAAATTCCGCCAATTGTTTAAATAACCCATGAGCATGGAACTGCCCAATTGTTTAAACAACAGCGAAGGCGGATTATAAAATGCTTTTACTTTGTTTTTGATTTTCATGTTCAAGTTTTACATATAAGCAAGAATATAAGACAGAGATGTTCCCAAATTAAGAGCGATATTCAAACCGCATAAAATTTCCAACTTTCTCTTATCTTCATACTCGCCACGCAACATCATGACAATAATATATAGGGAAACAATCAAGAAAGGCAGATAAAAATATACAACTTTAAAAGGGGTGCCCAATAATGGCGATGCAAGCATGGTGAGCGAAGTCAATAAGTTAAAGACCACGTACAGTAGCATCCCTTTTTGTTTCCCAATGCGATAAAGCAGATTTTTTTTGCCGGTGGCCTTATCAGCTTCGTAATCGGGAAGCTCATTGAGTAAAATTACATTAAATATCGACAGGCCGATTGGGATTGCCATCCAGTGGATAATCGGATGAATGGTACCGGTTTGTATGTAAAAGGCAGAAGCAACCGGAAGCCAGCCATAACAGAAGCCGATGAAAATTTCACCCACGCCTCTTTGCACAAGCCTGACCGGTTTGGTGGAATAAAAGAAACCGGAAAAAGCGCCAAGAAAACCTAAAAGCAACGTATAGGGACCTGTTTTTAAAAAAAATTGTAGGACAATTCCAATAACGCTGGCAATGATCAGTGTGACAATACTTGTCCAAAACGGGACCATGGGTGATATTTTCCCTTGCGGCAGTATTCTGGTGCCACCGGCAAACTGGTTGTTGTGTAATCGATTGGATATAACATCGCCTTTATAATCAAAGTATTCTCCTGAGTGGTAGGTGGATAGCATAATCAGGATAACCCCTGAGACACCGAGAATAAAAATTTCAATGCTGATGGCAGAATTGATTTTGTATGCCAGAATTGTTCCCAATACAAAAGGAAGGATGCCGACGGTATGAAAAGGCGGGCGGGACAAAGCAAACCATCCTTTTATTTTTTCTATATTGGAACTCTGCATAAAACACCTTAATTTGTTGAGGTGGCCTTACTAACATAGAGGTTATTTTTTGTAAAGCAAACTTGAGTTCAGTTGATAATGAATTCGTAAGCGAGCGAATACTGAACAATGTTCTTCCTTAAGAATCGAAGATTCTCCGTGGCCTGTCGCGGAGAGCTTCAATTCTTCTAATGAGGATATTATTGCGGAAATGAGCATCAAACTCTTAAATAAAATCATTAAGAGCGGAAATCTTGACGCGGAAAAAATTTTAGAAGATGTAAGAACATTATCAACAAAATAATCATTTTTTTCTTGATTGTTAATATTTGTTATGCTAGTCATAGCAACAATTTAAGGGGTTAAGTACGTTTCTAAGCTAGAAAACAAGCAGGTTTGAGCAAGATTAATAAAATTTGTTCTCAAGATGTGCGGAAGAATATTGTGCTTTCCCAATAATGGTCTTATAAGCAATTCGTCTGTTTATTGTTAGCAACTCTGGTTATTACCGCGGAGACGGTAGATAATAAAATTTTTTAAATCTGATTTAATGAAAGGGGGATTTTAGAAAATGACGAAGGCAGAATTAGTCGGGGTTATAGCAAAAGCAGCAAGTATTACCAAAGACAAAGCGGCAAAGGCATTGGATGCGTATGAAACGTCAGTTGCCAAAGAGCTCAAAAAGAGCGGAAAACTTGTTCTGGTGGGATTTGGCACATTCTCAGTGGTAAAGAGAAAAGCAAGAGAAGGCAGGAATCCTCAGACCGGTAAAGCAATCAAGATTCCCGCGAAGAAAGTTGTCAAATTTAAAGCAGGCAAAGATCTGGCCAGTAAAGTAAAATAATATATCATTTGGTTCTAGTACAACTAAGGCCTCCGTATTTCTCAGCGTAATATGCCGGAGGCTTTAGTGCGTTTTAATTTATTAAGGAGTTTTTGTTTTGGAACACAAGAGAATTCTCAGCGGGATGAGGCCAACTGGCAAACTGCACTTGGGACATTTACACGGCGCTTTGAAAAACTGGGTGGATTTGCAGGAAAGCGGCAAATATGACTGTTTTTATTTTGTGGCAGACTGGCACGCCATTACCAGCGAATACAGTTCCACGGAAGGGATTAAAGACAATGCCGTCAATATGGTAATAGACTGGCTCAGCGTCGGTCTCGATCCGCAAAAGAGCACCCTCTTTGTGCAGTCGGCAGTCAAGGAGCATGCCGAGTTGTTTTTACTTCTTTCCATGATTACCCCGCTGGCATGGCTTGAACGCAATCCTACCTATAAGGAAATGAAGACCGAACTGGCCAACAAGGATTTGTCCACTTTCGGTTTTTTAGGATATCCGGTGCTGCAGGCTGCCGACATCATTATGTATAAGGCTTACGGCGTGCCTATTGGTGTTGATCAGCTTCCTCATGTTGAACTTACCCGAGAAATAGCCCGTCGCTTTAATTTCCTTTATAAGGAAATATTTCCTGTTCCGGAGCCGCTTTTGACCAGCGTGCCCAAGCTGTTGGGAATTGACGGACGAAAGATGAGCAAATCCTACGATAATTCCATTTGTATCGGTGATCGCGGAAAAGTACTACAGAATAAAGTTTCATCCATGTTTACCGATCCGCAGCGGATGAGAAAAAATGATCCGGGAAATCCT
Organism: uncultured delta proteobacterium; assembly: GCA_963811325.1. Taxonomy (GTDB): domain Bacteria; phylum Desulfobacterota; class Syntrophia; order Syntrophales; family Smithellaceae; genus Smithella. The sequence goes on along the minus strand of CAWEQT010000001.1, from coordinate 1,876,090 downwards.
GAAATATGCAATGTCTTCACTTTACATGGTTTATACTCTTCACCGGATCAAGTTAAGGAAATTGACGCCGCCTGCAGAAAAGCGGAAATCGGGTGTACAGACTGTAAAAAGATGCTGGCCAAGCATGTTGCCGAAGAGCTGAGTCCTGTTCACGAACGCATGGATTACTATGTAAATCATTTAGATGAAATTAACAACATCATAGAAGAGGGCAATAACAAAGCGAAAAAAATAGCCCGTAAAACAATGGATGAAGTTCGCGCTGCCGTTAAAATCTGATTTCGTATGAGCGGGTTGTGCTATTAATAAATTATGGATAACGAACAGACAACAGATTACGAACAAACAACAAATTACGCCATTAAGCTGGATATCTTTGAAGGTCCGCTGGACCTGCTGCTTTACCTGATTAAAAAAAATGAAATTGACATCTATAATATTCCAATAGCCCTTGTTATTGAGCAATATCTTCAGTACCTCAAAATGATAAAAGCGCTTAATCTCGATTTGGCCGGAGAGTATTTGGTTATGGCCTCAACTCTTATTCATATAAAATCCAGAATGCTTTTACCTCCGCCTGAGGAACCGGACGAAGAGGAAGAAGACCCCCGTGCCGAACTGGTCAGGCAACTATTGGAGCACAAGACCTTCAAGGAGATAGCGACAAATCTGGGAAGCAGACCTCTTCTAGAGAGAGATGTGTTTACCCGCGCAGCTGTTTTGCCGGAAGAGATTGTAGAATCAGCAGGGGATGAAGAAGTGCTTATGGAGATAAGTGTTTTCGAACTTATTGAGGCTTTCCATCGAATTGTTTCCCATATAGATAAGAAAGAACTTATGGAAATTGATTTGGAGAAATTATCTCTTACTGATATAATTAACGAAATTATGGATAAGTTAACCTTAACAAAAAATTTAAATTTTGAGGATTTGCTTGGGGAAAGAAAAGATCGCCGCCGCATTATCTATACTTTTTTAGCCTTACTGGAATTAATTAAACTGAGAATGGTTAAAGCTTATCAAACTTCGATTTTTGGGGTTATCCGGATATTTCCGGCCGTGGAGTCGTAAATGGAAAATGTTAAAGCAGTAATAGAAGCTTTGATTTTTGCTTCCGATACACCATTGATGCTCGAAAAGATCAGCGTCATTCTTTCGGAAGTTGAAAAAACTGAAATTAAAGAAGTTCTCGATAAGCTTGTAATTGAATATAATGAATGGCAGGGTGGAATTTATCTGCAGGAAGTTGCCGGCGGCTTTCAATTTCGAACCCGTCCTGAACTTGGCCAATGGGTAAAAAAACTAAAAAGCACAAAACATCATTCCATATCTCCGGCAGCAATGGAAACTCTGGCAATCATTGCTTACAAGCAGCCCGTCGTAAAATCTGAAATTGAAAGTATTCGCGGGGTGGATGCAGGAGCTCCACTTAAAGGGCTTTTGGAAAAAAAGCTTATTCGTATTGTCGGGCGTAAAAATGTGCCTGGAAAACCAATTATTTACGGGACAACCAGAAAATTTCTGGAGGTTTTCAATCTTAAAGATATCCAGGATTTGCCGAATTTACGGGAATTGAAAGAACTTCAAGAGCAACAGGAAGTCATAGAAGAGTTTCCCGATCTATGAAAGAGCGTTTACAAAAAATTATTGCGACCGCCGGCATTACCTCACGGCGCCACGCGGAAAAATTGATAGCAGAAGGGCGCGTTAGCGTTAATAATGTTGTGGTAACCCAGCCGGGAATAAAAGCAGATGCCGAAAAGGATATTATTCGTATTGACAGCAGATCTTTTTCTTTAGAAAAAACAAAGTATTATATAGTTCTAAACAAGCCAGCTGGATTTGTCACTACGCTTCATGATCCTCAAAATAGACCGACTGTTGTAGATTTGCTAAGCGATGTTCAAGAAAGGATCTATCCGGTGGGAAGACTGGATTATGATTCCAGAGGGCTCCTTCTTTTGACTAATGATGGTGATTTTGCTCAGAAAATACAACATCCACGTTTCCAAAAACCTAAAATATACATGGTCAAAATTCAAGGACGTTTATCTAAAGATGAATTAAAACAAGTGGGAATGGGAATTAAATTACAAGACGATGTTTTTAAACCGGAAAACCTTAAAGTGGAGAAGATCAATGATAAAAGTTGCTGGTTGCGGCTTACTCTGAGAGAGGGAAAGAATAGAATCATCAGGAGAGGGTTTGAGGCTATTGGTCACAGGGTAGCACATCTTATGCGTGAAGCAATAGGTGATCTCCAACTGGGTAATTTGAAGGAAGGTATGTGGCGGCATTTAACTAAAAAAGAAATAAGTCAATTGCTTGATAATAAAGCAATTGAAAAGGTAAAATTTTCTTGACATTCGCCAAAAAATAAATAATAAACTCTAACATAGAGAAAACAAACATATATTACCACCATGGCTATTCATGGTTGTAATTAGTATAAGGAGGGTATATGAACAAATCCGGTCTTATTGAAACTTTAAGTAGTAAGTTAAACTTGACGGAAAAAAAGGCAATTGATGTTGTTAATCTTATCTTTAAAGGATTTACCGACGAGCTAAAAAAAAACGGTCGTATTGAAATCAGAGGCTTTGGCAGCTTTGTAGTAAAAGAATACGGATCATATACAGGAAGAAATCCTAAAACCGGTACTAAAATCCAGGTTGAACCGAAGAAATTACCCTTCTTTAAAGTAGGAAAAGAACTTAAGGTTAGAGTTGATAAAAAGAAATAACAATAATTGCCTGTTTCTATAAAATAATAAAAAAGGAGGCTTTATTAAAGCCTCCTTTTTTATTAGACGTTATAAGGTTAAATCAACCTAAGTTGGCATTGACGAAATCCCAGTTAATCAGATTTTGAATCACAGCGGAAAGATAATCCGGCCTTCGGTTTTGATAATCCAGATAATAAGCATGTTCCCAGACATCTATTGTTAAGAGCGGTTTTTGGCCATGGGCCAAAGGCATATCGGCATTAGCTGTTTTAGTTATTTTTAGATGACTTCCATCTAAAACCAACCAGGCCCAGCCACTGCCAAACTGAGTCATGCCAGCGTTTTTCAATTCTTCGGCAAACTTATCGTAATTTCCCCATGTGTCATTTATTTTTACCGAGATTGCACCGCCGGGTATCCCTCCTCCTGATTTTTTCAGGCACTGCCAGTAAAAGGAGTGATTCCAAATCTGCGCGGCATTGTTGAAGATGCCGGCTTGGGCTGAATCTTTAGCGGAAGTCTTAATAATTTCTTCTAATGTTTTTTTCTCAAGATCGGTGCCAGTTATTAATTTGTTCAAATTATCCACATAGGCTTTGTGATGCTTGCCATAATGGAAATCCAAAGTATTGGCGCTTATGATAGGCGCTAACGCATCTTTCCCATAGGGTAGTTCCGGTAATGATATGGCCATGTTAATTCTCCTTTCTCCTTTTTTTCTTTTTATAATAGTTAGTGTTTTTAGTTTGTCAAATTTATATTGCATATTTTTTAATTATTATTTGAGTTGTTAGTAATATGTCTCATCCTATATTTGAGCCAATTCATATAAATGAAAGAGAAAATGGCGAAAATCAATGGTGGAATGGTAGCTTCTTGATCAAAGACAGTAAGCGCTATACCGCCGGCCAGTCCGCAGTCTTTCATAGTGCCGAGGAGAATAAACAAATTAATTTTATTTTCCTGTCCATGAAAATAAAATCCGACTTTTCTAATTGCGAAGTAAAATAAAAAAGTGCTGACAAAAGCAATTAAGGAGATAATAAAAAGATCGGGAGACCAGTTCATAAGAAAATTTATGCTGTTTGCTGTTATGGCGTAGAATACAATAAAGGAGCTGTAATCTATCGCTGTTTCTTCATATTTATTAATAATTTTGTCCCATTCTTTTTCTATGGCCATTCGGGAAACTATAAGTGGCAGAAAAATTAAACCTAATATCAGTACAATAATATTCCAATGATTTAGATGAATATATTTGAGAAAACATAAACCCAGAAGCGGTATAATAAACAATGCCCCTAAATATGTACCTGCCAGAGCTGTAAAAATAGAATTTTTCTCAATGTGTGATAAATTCCCCAGAAGTATTATTTCTAAAGATGATGGCATGGCGGCAATCAACACCATACCAACCCAAAGCTCTTGTTTGTGAATTAGAAAGACACCTGCCAGAATAATGAAATTTCCCAAAACGAGATAATTCATTACGTTGCTTTGGATGGATGAATACAGAAGTGAACCTGGATGGCGGAAGAACCCGCGGGGAAATCTCATTAACGTAATGGTTATAATTACCATCAATGCCGGCAGGATAAGAGCTTTGCCTGCCTGAAAGCCTTGCGGTAAAATTATACCGCTAATCAACGCAATCAGAAAAACTATGTTAGAACGATAAAAAGCATAAGAGGATTGAGCCATATTTTTTACCTCTGGGAAGGCAGGATTTTTTTAGCTCCGAAAATGAATAAGAGAAATCCGATATTAAAAATTACTATAGATCCTCCGGCCGGCAAATTCAACAGAAAAGCCGCAATAATTCCGCAAATCACTGATAAAATTGAAAAAAATACTGCAGCAATGATGGTCATTCTAAAACTGAAGGATAGCTGTAGAGCAGTCAGCGGAGGCAAAATCAGCATCGCGGAAACGAGCATGATACCTGCGACTTTCATGGCTAAAACCGCGGCTATTGCCGTCAGCAAAAAAAGAATCGTATTAATTTGTTTTGTTTTAATACCCATTGTCCGGGCTAATTCTTCATCGAAAGTTACAGCAAAAAGATCATCATAGAAAATGATTACTGTGGCTGCTACGGTAATAAAAACAATAAAAGAGAGAAAGAGTTCAGTTCGGGTAACTGTGAGGATATTGCCGAAAAGATAGCTGAATAAATCAAGATTATACCCGTTGGATAAACTTGCCAGAATAATACCCATAGCGATGCCGATTGAAGAAACAACACCGATAGCCGCGTCTCCCTGGATACGTTTGGAATGAGTTAATTTTAAAATGGCCAGAGATGAAAGCATAACTATAGGCAGCGCGGCCAATGTAATATATAGAGGGCTGACACCTAGAAACATTACGAAGGCAACACTGCCGAAGGTAGTGTGAGCAAGTCCATCACCAATCAGAGAGAAACGGCGTAGGACAAGAAAAACTCCCAGTATAGAAGAAATTATTGCTATTAATATACCCGCTACAAAGGCTCGTTGAACAAATTCATAATTAAATATTTCAGTCAATCTCATTAAATATTGATCTCCGTTTTTTCATGTTGATGACAAATCATATGCTGACTGGTTGATCCGAAAAAACCGGCCATATCTGGTGAAGAGCAGAAATTTTCGAATGTTCCGTAAAAGATTAATTTCTTGTCGAGATAAAGAAGATTATGGGCGTATTGACCTATAATCCCCGTATCATGCGTGACAAGAACAATAGTCGTACCATTGCCGTGATTCATCTTACCGGTAAGAGAATAGAAAATATCTCTTGTTTCGGGATCAAGAGCCGTTGTGGGTTCATCGAAGATGAGCAAATCCGGTTGACTGATTAAAGCACGAGCCAGCATTATTCTCTGTTGTTCACCGTAAGAGAGTTCGCCGATCAGGCGGTTGGAAAGATGCGCGATTCCCATCGACTCGAGAGTGCGTTTTAAAGTTGTTGAATTTCTTTTTGTTACCCCTAATTGAACAATCTCTTCGACGGTGCCGGGAAAGTGATTATTCAATGCGTTTATCCGCTGAGGTAAATAACCGATTCTGTTCCGCTGTTGAAAAGAAGTCAGCGGTTGACTAAAAATATTGACACATCCCTTTTGCGGCTGCAAAATACCAAGAATATTTTTAATAAGGGTACTCTTGCCGGATCCGTTGGGTCCGGCAAGACCCAGATAATCGCCCTTTTTTACGGCAAAGGAAATATTACTGATAACTTCCATTCCGTTATAGCAAAAAGTTAAATGATCAACGTTGATTATGTTTTCGGACATTTCATTCCTTTCTTTAAATTAATCAGGTTTTTCTCCATTAACGAAATAAATGATTCACCGTTTTTCATATCCGCCTTACTGATATCATGTCCATTATTGAGTTTCAGTAAACCGGCGCCTGTTTCTTTGGCAATCATTTTGGCCAAACGGGGATCAATCATGCTTTCATAATAAACGTAATGCACATTTTCACTTTTTATTTGTTTAATAAGATCGAATATCTTTTGCGGTGAAGGTTCCGCGTCGGCCAGTACATTGTAAGCCGCAATGTATTTTAAGTTATATCTTTTGGCCAGATAAGCAAAAGCCCAGTGACCGGCATGCAAAATTATTTTTGTCTTACACCCGGCTAATTCTGTACGGTATCGCTGATCCATATCCATTAATTTAAGTTTATAGTTATGAGCATTTTTTAAATAATAATCACTGTTTCGCGAATCCTTTTTAATAAATGCTTCCGTAATATTATCTACCATTTTTTGGGCGTTATCCATATCCAGCCAGATGTGCGGGTCAAATTGGGAAACATTTTCTTCCGGTTTCCCTTCCTCTCCATTGAACGGCAATAAAACTGCCCCTTTTCCGGTCTCTACGGCCATCATATTGGTTTTTTGGGCGGCGGCGTTAATGATTTTATAAGCCCAATGCTCCATCTCGAAGTTGGTAAAAAGGAAAACATCTGATTTGCTGACCTTTACTATATCTTCGGGTCTCAATTCGTAATGATGAGCATCTGTTCCCGGTGGCAAAAGCATAGTTACTTTAATTTTATCTCCGCCAATATTGCGTGCAAAATCATAGATTGGGAAAATTGTGGCAATTACTTTTAGTTTTTGATCTTCCCTGTTCGATTCTTTTCCCTGTTGACAGGCCAAAAGAAAGGTTAAAAAAAGTAGTAAAAGCAACATTATCCTTTTTGAATACATAATTATTTCTCATCCTTATGATATTGCTTTTGTGATTCGGGTTTTGTTGTATAGCGGCAGTCGGAGCAAAGACCTGATATATTAATTTCGATGTGCTCAATGCTATAATCATTTTTTGATAAAATTAACTCCGGCATCTTTATAAAAGGCTGTGGCACCATACAAATAAATGCACCGCAATTTCGACAGTTGAAGTGAGGGTGCATCGGATTTTCTAAAACAACCATTTCAAAATAACTGGCTCCGCCTGCTGACGCGATTTCCCGAATAATCCCGCGTTGTCTGAAAAAAGATAAGATGCGATAAATGGTTACTTTATCAATGCTTGCCTTGGTTTTCAGCGATTGGCGTATAGTCTTTGCGCTAAGCGGTGCTGTTGCTTTTAGCAATATATTTAAAACAGCAAGGCGTTGTGATGTTTTAGAAATACCGGCTTCTTGCAAAGTAAGCAGGGCATCTCTACTCTCTGTATTTGTGACCATTTTTAATTACTATCAAAAATGCAACCGAGTTGCAACAATTATCAGGACAAAAAAAGCTCATCTGTTAGTAGCAAATATCCTCTTGTCGAATACAATAAATCTGATAGAATAACCATCAAGGCATTCTAAAGTTTATTGTCAAAAACGAAGGAGGTGCGCTTTTACAAATTCTAAATTCCATAATTGAGACCCTATAAGCAGAGGAGCGATCTCATGGCGAATGTGAAAAAAGGCAAAGCACAAACTGTCGTAACAGAAACGGTAAAGGCATCTGGTAGAGTCCCGGAAAAATATTTTGTAGTGGATACCAGCGCTCTAGAATACGGCATGGATGTATTTGAAAAATTGCGTCAGGCCGGACGCAACTGCGTCCTGATGCCCTACGCGACGTGGGAGGAATTGGATAGTCATAAAACTGGCAACGACTTCAAGGCGGACATCGCACGTAGCGTTATTCGCAATGTGCGCAACCTGTTTAGGACAAAAGATAATTCCGTCCGCTTCTTTCATTATGATTTCAAACTGGCCAAAGACGCCGATTTCAAAACGGACAAAAACGATCATTGTATTATTGCCACCGCACTCAACGCCAAGAAAATACTGCGCAATGAAAAAGTCATCCTAGTTACCCAGGATGCGGCGCTGGAAACGCTTGCCCTTAATTTTGGCATCGATGTTCAGTCCGTCAAGATGGACCAGACAGAAGTCAAACAACAATACACCTCCCGCAAAACTATCAACCTCCAACGCAGTTGGATTTCCGACAAAACGTTTCCTCTGAATCTTCCTGAAATCAAACTCGCTAAACAACTGGGACAGGTCCGGCTAAACGAGGGAATCGTCTGCTACTGCGACTTCGACGGCGTCTGGGGACCGGCGTTTGCCGCGGTGCGCAAGGGCGACTATTTCCGCATCGTCGAAAAAAACATTCATCTACTGGGCGTTAGGCCCAGATCGAACAACGGAGAAATCAACTGGGGGCAATTCATCGCCATGGATTTGCTGCGCGATACGTCAGTCCCCTTGGTCGCATTAACCGGCAAGGCAGGAACCGCCAAGACCTTTTTGGCGCTTTTAGCTGCTTTCGAACAGTCTTCCCACTATCGCCAGATTCTGGTCAGCCGCGCAACGATCCAGTTGGGCAACAAAGACCGCTTGGGTTACTCTCCGGGCGACATAGACGCGAAAATGAAACCCTGGATGCATCCGATTTTTGACAATATCAACGCCATCAGGGAACTGGTTGACGAGAAAATGAAAGATAAAATTAACGAATGGTTGAACAACGGAAAGATTGAAATGATGGATTTGGATAAAATCAGAGGGCGATCCATCCAGAAATGTTTTGTGATTGTCGATGAGATTCAGAATTTGCCGCCATCGCATGTCAAAGCTATTGCGACACGCGGCGGCGAAGGTACCAAGATGGTCTTCACCGGCGATTTTTCCTATGATCAGATCGATGTACCGTGGCTCGACGAGCGTTCTAATGGTCTTTCCGTGCTCAACGCCAAAATGATCGGTAGCCACCTTTTCGGAAGCGTGTATCTGGACCAGGCCATCCGCTCGGAACTCACGAAAGAAATACTGGAGCGCTGGTGAGAGAATGCGCCAGGGAGAGTTTACAATATCAGATTGGAGGAAACGGCCAGCTTGCCCAGCCAATAACCTGGCCACAAAATGTTGGATGCGGATTGTGTTTATTACGGATTGAATTCTTGTATTTTTGTCGTGGCTGACGGTTTGAGGAAGTTTTTCATACGACGCCAGCCGAGAATAATTATGATTAAAAATCTGCATGTTTCAATCCATCACCTTTTTATTTAGCTACAGTGATTAAGGCTTGTTGTTAATGCTCAAAAAATTCTGATTTTGTTGGTTTGTGTTGGGAATAGTGTTGGGAGTGAATATTTCAGAAAAAAAAGAGGCAAGAAACTATTCTAACCTCTTAATATTACTTGGTAGCGGGGAGAGGATTCGAACCTCTGACCTTTGGGTTATGAGCCCAACGAGCTACCGGACTGCTCCACCCCGCGATATTAAAACCGGTGACTTTACACCATTATCTCCAGTATTTGTCAAGGAGTTCTTTTTGTAAAATCTTCAATACGTTGTTTTTTTGTGGCTTGAAGCAGGTTTGGCAGCAAGTTCCTATTTTGTTATGTATCCCATGAAACGGTAAATAAGTTTAGCCGTCATAAAATCAGGAGCAATAATGCCGGGAATCGGCGCCAGCTCTACCACATCAAACCCGCGAATTTTACATGAACGAGAAACATATTTCAGCAAGTGTAAGATATCTCTCCAATAAAGACCGCCTGGCTCGGGCGTGCCGGTTGAAGGCATTATGGAAGGATCAAAAACATCCAGATCGATAGTTACAAATACATCGCCTTTCAAGCTTTTACATATTTTTTCACACCAGTCATTATTTTCTAAAACAAAATCAGCGCTATAGGATTTAACCTTGCTTTGCGGTAAAAAATCCGCTTCTTCTTTGCTCATGCTTCTGATACCCACCTGAACTAACGGACATATCTCCGAAATTCTTCTGGCTACAGAGGCATGGCTGTAAGCGCTTTCCTGATAGCTTGCCCGTAAATCGGCGTGGGCATCCAATTGCAGAACGGAAAGTTTCGAATATTTTTCTTTAAGCGTCTGCACGACGCCTAAGCTTATGCTGTGCTCTCCACCCAGCATAACCGGTATTTTATTTGCGGCGACGATTTTGGAAATTTTTTTACGCACAACATTAATCATGTTTTTTGGTCCGCGGGCATCAACGGTAACCGGTGAAGTCGTATGAATTCCGGCCTTAAATGTTTCTTTTTTTAATTCTTCATCATAGAGTTCCATATTGGTCGAAGCTTCGATAATTGCTGTAGGTCCCCGGCGGCTTCCTGGCTGATAAGTGGAAGTCAGATCATATGGAACGGGAACGACGACAAACAAAGAATCGCGCAGTGAATGCACCGGATAAAATCCTCCAAAGTTCATAAGTTAAATCCTCACTAATAATTAATGTTAGAATATCTGTACAGCGTTCAAAAATTACAGCCGGTAATACCGGAGAAAAAAATTATCATCCTCATAGAATAAAAAAGAGTAATGATTGATCCAGTCACCCAGTGTAATAAAAGTTCTCTTCTTGCCAGCGATAGTATAATGATTTAAAGTGGGCACATGACAATGTCCGAGAATAACGGCATCATAATTTCCCTGAAATTTAACCAAAGCAAAAGAAGACAATTTTTTAACAAGCGTGTCGCCGTCTTCTATAGTTAGTTCTTTGCTGGCGGTGGAAGAAAGTCCGGCCAATGCCCAGCGGATTGAAGCCGGAATAAAACGCTGAAAATTATAAAAAGCCTGACTGCGCAAAAATTTACGAAACAAAATGTATTTAATATTAGTTCTGTCCGCAGTATCGCCGTGAGCAATCAGGATACGCGAATTATCCAACCTCGCATCCTCCATTTCCTCGAACACTTCCATTCCTAAAACATCTCGAAAGTATTCTCCCATGAAGAAATCATGGTTTCCTTCGCCCAGATGGATGCGTATTCCCGTTTTTTGTAATTCAATTAATTTATTGATTACCGGTATAAATTCCGGATGAATTTTTTCTTTGCGGCAAAACCAGAAATCAAACAAATCGCCTACAATATAAATGTCATCAACATATGCCGGTACTATATCGGCCTCATCAGGATTGACCAGAGTGCGGACATTTCCTTCTTTAATAATATTAAAGAAATTCATGAGTTTTTTGTATCTTTCATCATTGGATTTCCTTAAATGAGCATCGGAAACGAAAATGGCCTTCATATTTTAATCCTATATATTTAATACAAATATGCTTTAGCAGATACCCTTCGCCAGGTCAATAAACACCTGCGGCGTTCATAAAATTAGGGACATATTAAAGTAAACTTTTCGATGGATAAGCAATTGTTCCGGCGAAGAGAGAATAATTGATTCTTGTTTTGTATGTTTTTTTTTGCTAGTTTAAATTTACGTGATTGGAACAATATTAAAATTCACAATTTAAGTAAAAGGCAAAAAATGATAAAAAAACAAAATATAATTAAGCGGGCGAAAGATGTATTAAGAATAGAAGCGCAGAGTATTTTGCAGTTGATTGATAAAATCGACAGTAATTTTACCCGTGCCGTTAATTTGATTTGCAAATCCAAGGGTAGAGTGATTATTACCGGAATCGGCAAATCGGGTTTGATTGGACGAAAAATAGTAGCCACTTTAACCAGCACGGGAACGCCGGCTCTTTTTCTTCATCCTGTTGAGGGTCTTCATGGTGACCTGGGCATTGTCACAAAAGAAGACATATTGCTGGCCATTTCCAACAGTGGCGAAACCAGAGAACTTATGCCCGTCATAAATTCCGTTCGCCATATTGGCGCTCCTATAATCGCTTTCACCGGCGGCATGTCGTCAACTCTTGCCCGGACAAGCGATATCGTCATTGATGTTTCCGTAGAGAAAGAAGCCTGTCCTTTTGGTCTTGTTCCTACTTCCAGTTCCACAGCCACTTTGGCGATTGGCGACGCTCTGGCCATTGCCCTGCTCGCGGAAAAGCAATTTAAGGAAAAAGATTTCTACAAGTTTCATCCGGGGGGGAATCTGGGCGTTAGATTAAGGGAAACAGTGGGAGATGCTATGATTGTCGGGAAAAAAATTCCCAAAGTACTCACTGGAGCTTCAGCCCAAAAGGCGATTGAAGAAATTAATCGTAAAAATGTCGGGTTTGTTTTAATTACCGATAAGAAAAATAAACTGCTGGGAATTTTAACTGACGGCGATGTACGCCGCATGATCAGCAAAGGAATATCTTTTAAAGGAAAAATTATAGACGAGATAATGACCCGCGATCCTAAGACAATAAATGAAAAAATATCTCTGGCACATGCTATGGAACTGATGCAACAAAGAGAAATAACTTCTTTTGCCGTGGTTAATGAGAAAAAGGAGCTCCAGGGATATGTGCATCTGCATGATATTTTAGGCAGGGGCGGATCTGTCAGTATTTCTCTTGATTAATAGTTATTCAGGAGGCAGGAAATTATGGCGCTTTATGAATTTGACGGCAAAAGGCCGCGGGTGCCGGCTGATTCTTTTGTGCATCCCCATGCCGTTTTGATAGGCGATATAGAAGTCGGCCATGAATGTTTAATTGCTCCCGGTGTTTCCATCCGCGCTGATTTTGGGCCGGTTGCTATCGGCAATCGCTCCAATGCTCAGGATAATTCCGTTATTCATGTTTATCCCGGCTCCAAGGTAGTCATTGAAGAAGACGTTACTATCGCTCACGGAGTAATTCTTCATGATGTACATATCAAATCAAGGTGCGTGATCGGTATAGGCGCTATTTTGCTTTTTAATGTAGTGTGTGAAGAGGACGTTTTTGTTTCCGTGGGTTCGGTTGTATCCAAAAAAGAGCGAATTCCCGCTGGAAAAATCGTTGCTGGCAACCCGGCAAAAATTACTCATGATGTTACCGATGACCAGAAGATGATGGCCAAAGCCGGTATTGACTATTATCGCGACCTCTGCAAAAAGTATATTGCCATGATGAAGCCGGTTATTTAATTAATACCATTCGCTTGTAAGTTACCACCGCTAGTTGTGCGAAGGTCACCAGTACTTTTATGGGGAAATTTTACATATTATTTTTTGAAACGCAGGCCAGCATATCTGTTAATGTTATTTCTGGATGGTGATAGCGTTTTTTCTTCGCGGTGCCTCTGCCATATTGAATAGCTTCTTCAGGACACCACTGAAGGCATGCAAAACATTGTTCGCAATGATGTTGCCATGTTGGTTTCCCGTCGATTAACAATATATTTAGCGCTGAACAAATATTTTTGCAGATTCCACAGCTTGTGCATTTTGCATCAACTAAAAATGATTTATCCATTTTGGGAACTCGAGGATAAGATAAGCGGTAAATCGCTGAAAAGAAAATATTTTTCCACGCAGGTCCTTTTTCGGGCGCTTTTTCTTCTTTTGCGCGGATAGATGATGCAATACAGTCGATTTTATCCAACGTTTCGTTGAATTTTTTCTGTTGCTTTTCCAACGTAATCGCGCCGCCCCAGGGGATATAGTTGCTGGGCATACAGACAGAAAATCCTGAAGAAAGTTTTATGTTCTTCTCTTGCAACAGATTTTTCAATTGAATCAGGGTAGCGGCAACCTGACCGGCGTTAACGGCAACCGCGAAGTAGTATTTCGCAGAGTCAGCTTCCAACTGATTTAAAAAATCAACAATCCGTGAAGGTATTCCCCAAATGTGAACAGGAAAGATAAAGCCAACGTTATTTGAATCAGGATTAATTCGGTCCTTGCCGGCTATTGTTATCGGAATAAGCTCAGTATTTTTAAGCACCGCAGATAGTTTTTTTGCTGTCCAAAGAGAATTTCCGGTTCCCGTATAGAAATAGATTATAGTTCCCATTTTTATTAATCAGGGGTTTTATTTCAATACTTTGTTATAAATACTTTCCGAGAATCCAAATACTTGATTTCTATCGATAATAGCAAAGGGAACATCTTCACCATCATCTATTTTTTTCCTTTGGATGGCTGCGTTTTTGTCTGTATCCATATTATATTCAGTAAAGGGGATATTTTTGGATTTTAAAAATTCCCGTGCCTTGTCGCAATCCTTGCAATCGTTCTTGGTATAGAGAACAACTTCTTTTTCTTTTTTGGATTTATCTCCCGGAGATGATTTCTGATCGGCCTCATTTTGTGAATTTGTAAGATCTTCTGATGGGGATTTATAAACCTGGATACCTTTTACATTTCTGTTCTCTGGAGGCGGATAATCTGTAATCTGGATTTCTCCATTTTCATCTTTCCATTTATAAAGATCAGCCATTGCCGTTTGACAAATAAAGACGGATAACAACACAAAGAATATAAGATACTTTTTCATAATTGTTCCTTCAGTAGAAATATTGAAAAAATAATATTTTTCTTTGTTACTGTGTAAGAAACTTTATGAAATAATAATAACATGAATTAAATAAAGGATCAAACTCTTTTCATATTAGAAATATACAATTTGCCTGGTGAAAAATCAAGAAACTTATCAAAAGTAAAGTTGAAATCTTAATAATCATCAAATGTTCTAAATATGTTATCTTTTTATTTTAGTAAACTTTTTTTACATAATTTGTTATTGAAGATTCCTGAGGAATTATATGATTGAAAATTTCCGCAGCAAGCTGCGGAGTATCTTCAATTCTTAAGGAAAATTATAATTGGAGCTCTCCGCGACAAGCTGCAGAGTATCTTCGATTTTTAAGGAATATTATAATTTTATATTCTCTCGCTGCCGAATTCAGTAATAGCTTAATTACGAATTCAAATTATCGATTTTCATCATGCAAAACTTATAATATAAAGAAAAGCAGTGATTAGGAGAATTTATGTTTGGCCGGACAGTAAGTCTTTTTAAAGTTTTTGGATTTGAAATAAGAATTGACATGAGTTGGTTGCTTTTGGCGGCTTTAATAACCTGGTCATTGGCAAGCGGTCTTTTTCCACAATATTACAAAGGCCTTTCTTCTGATGCATACTGGTGGATGGGCGTCGCCGGTGCTGCCGGACTTTTTTTATCCATAGTTGCTCATGAACTGGCTCATTCTCTGGTGGCCAGACATTACGGGCTGTCCATAAAGGGAATAACGCTCTTTATTTTTGGCGGTGTTGCCCAGATGGAAGGAGAACCTTCTCATCCCAGGGCCGAATTCATGACTGCTATTGTTGGTCCGCTTGCCAGTTTTTTGCTGGGGTTCTTATTGTTTTTATTTTCCAGGTTGGGAGAAAAAAGCGGCTGGCTGGTGACAGTCAACGGCGTTATAGATTATTTGTCCTGGGGGAATATTATTCTGGCGGTTTTTAATTTGATTCCCGCTTTTCCTCTGGATGGCGGAAGAATATTGCGTTCCGTGCTGTGGAAATGGAAAAAAGATATACGCTGGTCAACTGATATCTCCGCGCATATAGGTTCCGGTTTTGGACTTCTATTAATTATTATGGGAGTCATTTATATCGTCAGAGGCAATTTTGTTGGTGGCTTGTGGTGGTTTTTGATAGGTCTGTTTATCCGCTCGACAGCGCAAATTTATTACAAACAGCTTTTGGTTCATAGTCTTTTTAATACAAAAAAAGTAAAAGATCTTATGGTCAAAAATCCCGTGACCGTGCCGCGTTCCATATCGCTGGAAGAATTTATCAGTGACTATGTGTATAAACACCATTTTCAGGCGTATCCCGTGCTTTCTTTTGGCAGGTTAACGGGCTGCATTTTTGTGAAACAGATAGCAACAATTCCTCGCGAAGAATGGACGCGATACACTGTGGGAGCGGTTGCTCTGCCCTGTAATGAGGAAATAACGATAGGGCCGGAGGAAGATGCCAATAAAGCGCTGGAGATCATGAATCGCACAGGCAACAGTCGTTTGCTGGTTGTTAACGGCGATCAACTTGAGGGCATTATCTCTTTGAAGGATATGCTTGCGTTGTTGTCCCTGAAAATAGAATTACATGATTTAAAAAAAGAATAAGGGATGTAATATTGTGATTTGCAACGTGGGAAAGAAGGACAAAATCACAAGAAAGAATTGAAATAGAATGTTGGTTGTAGGAAAGATGAAAAATTCTTTAAACAATTATTTTTCCCCAATGGATATTCATTTCGGAAATTTTATTTCATCTTTTTGTCAAGAGAACAAAAAAGAATTGTTTCTGGCGGCTTCACTAGTTAGCAGATGCGTAAAAGAAGGACATATCTTTCTGGATTTGAACGATCTTGCCGGGAAGATTATATTCAGAAGTGAAGATGGAAAAAATATCATCGAATGTCCGCAATTGAACTCATGGCTTATTTCTCTGAGATCATCACCCTGCGTGGGAGAGCCAGGTGATTTTAAACCTTTAATCCTGGGCGAAAATGGACGTCTTTATTTGCAGCGCTACTGGCAATATGAAAAAGATGTGGCTGAATATATTTCCATCAGTATTTCAAGGAATAATGAAATAAAAATAGATAGGTACGAACTTCAAAAAAAACTGCAATTGTATTTTAATGAAAATTCTGAAGAGAAGACCAACTGGCAGAAAGTCGCCGCCGTTGCCGCGCTATTGAAAAAATTTCTTGTGATCAGCGGCAGTCCCGGGACAGGAAAAACAACGGCAATTACAAAAATTATGGCCTTGATTCTGGATGTTAGTGACAGGCCTTTGCTGATTGCTCTGGCTGCGCCTACCGGAAAGGCTGCCGCACGCCTCCAGGAATCTGTCAATAAAATGAAGGAAAAATTAAATTGCCAGGCGTCAATAAAAGAGATGATGCCCGGCGGGGCGCAAACAATTCATCGCCTTTTAGGCCCTATCAGTAATTCGCCTTATTTCCGGTTCAATAGAAAGAATCATTTGCCTTACGATCTTATTGTAATTGATGAGGCCTCGATGGTGGATTTGCCTCTTCTGGCAAAATTGATTGCCGCTTTGCCGCCGGATGCCTGTTTAATTTTGCTGGGAGACAAGGATCAGTTAGCATCGGTTGAAGTCGGAGCGTTTCTGGGAGATATATGCTCTCAAACAGTTCTTAATGTTTTTTCTGCCGGATTTGCCCGGCAGATTTATTTATTATCAGGTGAGGAAATTGAGTCAGATGATCTCTCTTCCGGCATTAGGGATAATATTATTCATCTGCAAAAAAATTACCGTTTTTCTGGAGAAAGCGGCATTGGCCTTTTGAGTCAGGCTGTTAAAAACGGCAAATGCAGGGAATCCTTGGAATTACTGCGCATGGGAAAATATACGGATATTCATTGGACTGAATTAACCAAAAGTGTAAAATTGTTGAAACAATTTGGCAAAGTTGTTGTAGAAAATTATAAAAAATACCTAGAAGCAGCAACTTCCAGTGAAGTTATTCCGGAAAACATTTTTAATTTTTTTGGAAGATTCCGTATTCTATGCGCTTTGCGCGTTGGAATTTGGGGTATGGAAAGAATAAATTTTTACGTTGAGAAAATTCTCCGGGATGCCGGACTTATTAAATCGCTGGATATTTTTTATGAGGGAATGCCCGTTATGATTTTGCAGAATGATTACCGGTTGCGTTTATTTAACGGCGATGTAGGCATTGTCCTGAAGGACCCTGAAGAAAATAATCAGCTGCGGGCTTTTTTCCTTGATGAGCAAAATACGGTGAGAAAATATTTACCGTCAAGGTTGCCTCAATATGAAACAGCCTGGGCTATGACTGTCCATAAAAGCCAGGGGTCGGAATTTAAAAAAGTCCTGCTTGTTTTATCCGACGGCGATGTCCCGCTCATCACAAGAGAGCTTATTTATACAGGAATTACACGTGCCAGCAAAGATGTGGATATATGGGCCGGGGAAGATTTGTTGACGAGAGCAATTTTAAGACGTATTTCCCGTCAATCCGGACTGGCTGATGCTCTGCTTCAATCAAGAAAATATAATGAGAAATAGTAAAAGACGTTCATAGACAACTATGATTACCATTTCCCGATATTGCCGGTTTCATCCGGCAAAAAACCCGCATACGTGTTTTTCGCTTGATTGTTCAAACATTTTTTTATTATAAAATAATGTTATTAAGTTATATTGTCTCTCATTTGAAAGGGACTGTTTATGTCAGAAAAAAAATTGCTTGAACCTCGTAAGATACCTTCTCAGGAACGCTCACGCAAAACAATGGCCGCTATTTATGAAGCCGCGGCTCATATTTTTGCCGAAATCGGATACACGGAAGCTACTACGGATCAGGTAGCTGAACGGGCAGGGGTTTCAATAGGAACCCTCTACCATTATTTCCCCGGCAAAGAGGCCATATTGTATGGTCTGTGGGAGGAACACATGGATGATATCAAAACAATAGTACAACAGGTGGATCAGGATATTCGGTGGCAGGGTTTTGTTGATCGCGGAATTGTCCCTGTAGTATTGCGCCTAATTTTGGAACTTGTCAGTTATGAGAATGTGCAGAACCAGTTGTTTGTCAGTTCCATCGGCTTGCCCGATATCATTCTCCAAAAACGCAGGGAACTTGGTCTCTATATAGAGTCAGTCACGGAAGCGATCTTTCGTGATGTTGCCAATGTTCGCATTGGGAATTCTAAAATTGGCGTGCATATTATCTGGGCGACAGTACAAGCAGTGGTTCACGATTACATCCTCCTGCCTTTGGATGAAATCGAATCGGAAGACCTAATTGCCGAATTGTCCGATATGCTAAGTCGTTATATTTTTATTGATGACACGGATATAATTATTGCCGTAAACAGTCGACTATCATGAATTCACCTGAGGAAGATAGAATAAGTTAGCTTCTTTTTGATCATATTCTCTCGACCCGGCAAAAGAACATAGAGGTGTATGGGAGTTCCGGACTGATCACGGTGCGTGTTTTTGGTCAGCCAATTAATGTTGACCTTCCTATTTAACACCTTTATATACAAGTCCGAAACCGTGCGGAATGACCACATGTCCCCTGCGCGTTGTATCCGGGATTTCCAGTTCGATCTCTTCACTGCTCGTTTGAGTTATTACTCGGACATGCTGACTGTCCGTAAGTTTGAGCGCTGCCGCATTATCACTTGGTGCATTGCTCTTCGTGGTTTAGTGAATATAGATGAAGCGCTGGTCGTCGGGATTGTTCTAGCATTCAATGAATACTTGCGAAGGTTTCCGGCGATAATGGCCTTAATACAACAGGTTACTAGTCAGGAACTGTTTTAAAATTTACTTTAAAATAATCTTCCCATAAATCTTGACAATTATAGTGCAATCCATTAGCCTACAAAACTAAATTTGAAGGCAGAGGCAAGGGCGGTATAATTGTTTAAATGCGTTTAAAAGGGGGATAATGATGATAGGTACGCTTATTACTACGCATGGCAACCTGGGAGATGAATTGATAAAGTCCGCAGAGTTAATTAAGGGACCATTAGAAGATACGTTACATATTTGCATTGACCAGACGAAAGATGTTGAAGATTTAAAAAAAGAAATCAGCAATGCCATAAAAAAACTGGATAAAGGCAAGGGTGTGTTGATTTTGACGGATCTTTTTGGAGGGACGCCTTCAAACATTTCGCTTTCTTTTATAAAAGAAGGAAAAGTTGAAGTTCTTACCGGAGTTAATTTACCCATGGTGCTCAAATTATCGGAAGCTAAAGAAGATATGACTTTGAGGGAATTTGCCTGCCTTATTAAAAATTACGGCGAAAAAAATATTATGTTAGCCAGCGAAATTTTAAACAAGAAAGCTAATAGGTAATTAATTGGCAAAAGATTTGAATATAGTATTAGTCCGAGTTGACAGCAGACTTGTCCATGGTCAAATATTAGAAGCATGGGTGCCCTTCGTTAAGGCGAAATGCATTATTGTTGTTGATGACAAAGTAGCCGCTGATTCTTTTTTTGAGACAGTAATCAGAATGGCCGTGCCGAGCGAGATCGAAGTAATTATCAGTTCTGTAGATGATTTTGTCCTGAACTATACTTACACTCATGGTGGTGGAAAGAAAACAATAGTTTTATTCAGCAATATTGCCGACGCATTCAATGCTTTTGGGCGGGGATTTCGTTTTGATAGATTAAATATAGGCAATATTTATAATAATGAATACAAGATTTGTTGTTCCACCTCCGTTTTTTTATGTGATGAAGAAATTAAAAATCTTGAAAACCTGCTGAAAGAGACGGGCGTTTTTGTTGAACTGCAAAGGGTGCCGAAAGGAAGGGCTATTAACATTAAAGAAGCTCTTAAGGATTACTGGAAGATAGAAAAATAGAGAAGTTCATATGACCACGAAAATTTCATCTTCAAATTATGCGCGTCCCGTCCCTTCAAATAGTATTTCTTGTGGATTGTTTTGCGGCATCAGTTTAGAATTAATCATTTTGCGAAATCATCAAGGTTGGCATTAAATTGTTTACTGACATTATTTTAGTATCTTTTTGCGGCAGCCTGCTGTGTTTGGACCGTGTTTTTATTCAAGCCATGATTTCCAGACCTGTGGTAATCGCTCCGATTATCGGACTGCTTCTACATAATCTTTATGCGGGATTGATAATCGGAGCATTTATTGAACTCATTTGGATTGATCGCCTGCCGATAGGAACTTATATCCCTCCCAACGATTCCTTAACTGCTGTTGTGGCAACTTCGACTGCGGTGATCGCAGGATCAAAATCAGGAGGCGTGTCGCCGGAATTAATTTCACTTTCTGTGCTTATGGCCATCCCCTGCGGAATCCTGGCCCAGCAGATGGATGTTTTGGTTATTAAGTCCAACGATGTCCTTTCCGATAGAGCTTTGTCAGACGCGAAAGAAAATAACATTCGGGCCATAGAACAAAAAAATTATTTGGGGTTAATTAAGATATTTTTATTTTATATCTTTTTTCTTTTAGCATTTCAGGCGATCTTTATTCCTTTTGTGATCTGGGCATATCATAAATTTAATGTGACTGTCTTGACAGCTCTTTCTTTTACATATTATTTTCTGCCACTGTTGGGGATTGCCGTGGCCATTAATATGCTGAAACTCCGGAAAGCGATTCCTGTTTTTTGCGCGATATTTTTAGTTGTGGCCGTATTTTTGGAAATTTTCCATGTCTTATAAAAAAATCTTTCCACAGGCGACAATTGATCTGATGGATAAAACTGACCTGCCGGAAATACTGGCAATTGAGCGGGAATCATTTACATCACCCTGGACGGCAGGTATGTTTACAAGAGAGCTTGATAGCGCGCATGCCCGATGTCTTTGCGCTCGGATAAATTCGGAAGATAAAAGCGTCGTTGGCGGGTACATTATTTTCTGGCTGGTTGCCGATGAAGCTCATTTGCACAATCTGGCGGTAAAAAAAGAATATAGAAGGCAAGGCCTTGCTTTTAAACTTATGGACGCAATGAAAGAAATCTCAAGGGGAAATGAAATTATTGCCCGGACATTGGAAGTCAGAGAATCAAACACCGAAGCAATAAAGCTTTACCGGAAATGCGGTTTTGTAGTAAAAGGAATCAGACCGCTTTATTACACAGACACCTATGAAAATGCCTTAATCATGTGGGCGGAAGATGTAGAGAAGTGATTTTGTAATGTGTTATAGCGGGGAGCACCTCGCGCATAGCCTGCCCTCGACCTGATCGGGGGTAGCAATCCAATTAAATGAATTATATTTATAGGGTTAAAATGGCAGCAAATATTTACATCGGGGAAATTTTAGAAAACGAAGAGATTCAGGAAGATTGCTTTCTGATGAAGGTGAAGACGGCCCCTTCCTTCCAAAATCCGCTGCCGGGACAATTTATCATGATTCGCATTGCCGGCTTGAATGATCCGTTTCTGTCCCGTCCAATCAGCATTTATTCTTTTTCCCGCAACGAGAATTATTGCATAATTGAGTTACTCTACCGTGTTGTGGGCAAAGGAACGCAGATTATGGCGGGATTGATTGAAGATTCTCAGGTGGAAATCAACGGACCGTTGGGCAATGGATTCAACATGCAGTCTGTTAAAGAAAATATTGTTATTATTGCCGGAGGAATCGGCATAGCTCCTCTGTCGATGCTCACTGAAAATTTGCACCGGTCACGCCCTTCATCAAAAATGATTGTATACAAGGGATTTCAGAGCGCCTCTGCCGTTGTAGGCCTTGATAAACTACAAAAACTTTGTCACAATATTACCCTTTGCACTGATGATGGAACTCTGGGGGAAAAAGGTCTGGTAACGCAAACTTTTCAAAAGGATATAAAAAATTTTCCGCCGGATAATACTTCCATATACGCCTGTGGTCCCAAAGCAATGCTAAGGACATTGGCAAAAATATTAAATAAAAGTAAATTCAATTGTCAGGTATCGCTGGAAGAGCGGATGGCTTGCGGTGTTGGCGCCTGCATGGGTTGCGCGGTGGCTATAAAAGATACAAAAGGTGCTATCGGTTATAAGCGGGTATGCGCTGATGGTCCGGTATTTAATCTGCCGGATATTATCTGGGAATAATTTGGGGATAAAATGAAATCAAAAACATCTCCGCGAATGGCCGTAAATCTGGGGCCGCTGAAGTTGAATAATCCGGTAATGACGGCGTCAGGCACTTTCGGTTATGGAGAAGAATACGCCGGTTATGTTGATTTAAACAGGCTTGGCGCCATTGTTGTCAAAGGATTGTCGCTGAAACCCCAGTTGGGAAATCCGCCGCCACGCATCATGGAAACGGCTGGTGGCATGCTCAACTCCATAGGTTTGCAGAATATCGGAGTAGATGCGTTTATTGAGGAGAAACTTCCCTTTTTGCGTAAATATGAAGCGGCGGTTATTGCCAACATCTACGGCGAAACTTACGATGAATTTAGAAAAGTGGCAAAAAAACTGAGTTTGGCAAAAGGTGTGCATGCTCTGGAAGTAAATATTTCCTGCCCTAATGTAAAAAAAGGCGGAGTAAGTTTCGGCTGCGATCCGAAAATTGCCGCAAGAGTTACGCATACAGTAAAGGATGAAACCGGTCTGCCCGTTATCGTCAAGCTTACCCCCAATGTTACGGATATCGCGGTTATCGCCCAAACGGTGGAAAAAGCAGGTGCGGACGCGGTATCATTAATCAACACTCTGACGGGAATGTCCGTTGATTTAAAAACAAGAAGACCTCATTTAAAAAATATTACCGGCGGTTTATCCGGCCCGGCAATAAAACCGGTGGCGCTGGGCATGGTCTGGCAGGTTGTCCAAAGAGTTTCCGTGCCTGTTATCGGTATCGGCGGCATAATGACAGCTGAAGATGCACTGGAGTTTTTAATTCTGGGAGCGAAAGCGGTGCAAATCGGCACGGCAAATTTTGTCAATCCTCATGTAACGTTGGATGTGATCGAAGGGATAAAAAATTATCTTGCCGTTAATAAAATAAAAGATGTTAATGAAATCATCGGCACTTTCCAACCATAGTGCCGATTCTAAATCAAAGTGCCATTTTTGATGGCAGTGTCGCCGGCTTCTTCCTGTCGCCTCGATATTGTCTCTGATCGAAAGCGCATCCCCATCATGGGAGCGCATTAAGAACAGAAACTTTCATTGTCGAGAATTTTCGCCAGCATGGCGAAAACTTCCTTTAGAAGTGACATGAAAATATTTGGATTACATAAAGATTACTCTCATGAGACAAAACACTGAGGAAATAATGAGAGGTGTTTATTTAATTGGCGGCCCCGATATAACATCAGCCGATGACGCGGCGATTTATCTGATAGGTTTCGCGGGAACTCTGGTTTTGATTGACTCAGGAGCCGGAAAAAGTTTTTCTCAGATTGTTCGCAATATTGAAATGCTTGACCTGAATCCCGCCAATATTTCCCATTTGATATTAACGCATTGCCACATAGACCATATTGGTTCTGCGCCTTTCTTTATAAAGCAATACGGTACAAAAATACTGATTCACGAGTTGGACGCGAAGGCTATGGAAAGTGGCGATTCTCTCAAGACGGCGGCAAACTGGTATGGCACGACATTTCCGCCGACGGCGGTAGACCGGAAACTAAAGGGCGTCCATGAAACATTAACATTCGGTCAGGAAGAATTGCATTGTCTGCACACGCCCGGCCATACCCCCGGTTCAATTTCTCTTTATCTGGACAGGGGAGGGAAGCGGGTTCTTTTTGGGCAGGACATTCATGGGCCGTTTCACGCCGCTTTTGGTTCCGATATTGAAGCATGGAAAAAATCCATGCAGGTATTGCTTAGTCTCAACGCCGACATTCTTTGCGAGGGTCATTTCGGAATATTTCAACCTAAAAAGAAAGTTCGCGAATATATAGAAAGGTATCTAGAAGAATACGAGTGATCAAAATGATTATTGTGCTGCCTGCCTATAAAAATGATGACAAATAAACCTGTTTATAGTACTAATAACAGCACTAAAATAAGGACTATTTAATATGGCACAAACAATTACAGCAAATGAATTAAAAACTAAGGGCGTGACCATCCTTAACGATGAAACCGCTGATGGAACGGAAGTTATAATTACTGTACGGGGGAAAAATAAATTTGTCGTTCTGCCTATCGAAAAATATAATTATTTGAGAGAATGCGAATTGGAAGCGGCTTTACTGGAATCAAAAAGAGACATTAAAGAAGGAAAATTTATTAAAGAGTCAGCGGAAAAACACATCAAGAGAATAACTCGTGGCTGAAATCTTATATACCGACAATTATTTAGAACGAGCGAGGAAATTTATCAAAAAACATCCCGATTTAATATCTCAATATGAAAAACGTTAAAAATATTAGAAATCAATCCATACCATCCTTCATTACGGATAAATAAACTTCACGGGAAATTATCTGAACTATATTCAGTTTCCATAAACATTTCTTATCGCATTACAATTATTTTCCTGATCGAGGATGATAAAATAATTCCAATCGATCTTGGCAGTCATGATGAAGTGTATTAAACTTCAAGGCAGGCGAACCCAAAGGTTCGCCCTGCTGGATTTCCGGGTCATCATAACCTGAAGGTTATCTGCTACCGCAATGATAACATTTGTTTAATTTTAACGCCAGCCGAAATCAATATTCATATCATTCGGCGCTTCCAATTCAATATTGTTCTGTATTGTTTTTTTCTGCCCGGCGGGCACATCCAGAAGCCATACAAATTTAGCGTGGTCTTTTTCCGCCGGTTCGGGATTCTGCTTGAATTTCAGGTGGATTCTTTTGTCACGCGCCTGAGGCACCGGCTCTTCGATACACAGTTTAATATCGGCAGTGCTGGAATTCTTTGCCTCAATCAGCCATTGCCAGCTTCTGGTTTGTTTGTCCTGAAAAATAGTTTTTTCATCGGATTTGTCGACAATAGTCGAACTGGTGACGGAAATCAGAGGGCTTGTTCCAAAGAAAAGCGTTCCCTCGGAACCGGCAAAGGAGAATTCGCGTTTGCCCAATACGGCTCCATCAATAACAAAAATTGCCTGCCCGGAAGGTATTTCTACGGGCTTGTCCAGTTTGACCTGGGCGCGGACAAAAGCTTGCGGATTTATACTGGGACGCGCCATGAAAAGAAATTCGGCAGGCCATGATTCATCCTTGATTTTCAGGCGTTGACGGCTTCCGGCCGCAATATTCTTTTTGCCCAGCGACCAGATAGAATAAGTTGTATTTCTGGTTTCAGTTGGTGCAGCGCCCATAGTTTCATCTTCGCCTGAATCTTGCTTTGCATCTTCCTTCCGCATTAATTGCTCTGCAGCAATATTACCAGTTAGCATTTTTTTATAAAGTTTACGGGGCTTGATAATCCAATCCGGCATTTCGGGTGGATTAACGTTTATTATTGGCTGTAATGTAGCTAAATTTAATTGCACTTGTTTCCAGTCTTCACCGGAAGATTGCCAAACTTCCGTCTCCCAGGCGAAAGAAACGCTTTTATCTGCGGGCAAGGCCTCAACACGATAAAGGGGAAGCCAGCCGCAACCCGCGAGCGAGTAAGTGTAGGGGAATGATATTTCTTTTTGATTGGCCCCTGATATCGTTAAAGTTATTTCCCACACTGTTTCTTTACGGCCTGCGGCTTGATTTAATTCTTCCTGAAGTTTTATAATGTTTTTTTCGATTTTTTCCAACTGAGTTTCGTTGTCGAATTTTTCCTGACTGGTTTTCTTGACATTTCTTCCAATGGCATTGGCTAATTTATATGAATCGGCGACTGTTTTTGTTTTTGCTTTTGTTTGCGCCTGCCAGAATTGAAGCTGTGCTTCGAGAGCCTGCAATTTTGCCTGCGTCTCTTTTTTTTCACTTTCGGCTCCGGCTATCTGTTTGCGCAAATCGGCGATTCTGGCCTCATCCTGAACCTGGATTGGTTTTGTCTGCAAATCTTCTATTTTTACGTGGCTCTGCGGCGGAAGTGAAACAACAAGCGATTCCGGATCAGCCTGCGGGGGCAGAGTGATAACGGCCCTGCATTTATCGGAACATTGAAGATGAATTTTTGTTATTTCCGATATTTTGGCGGAATCGGGAAAAAGAGTGACTTCCTTCACAGCCGCCATGGAACATACGGGAAGCATCAAAATTAAAACAATAATCAACTTGTGGTGGATATAGTAATTACGCGCTTTCATAAATTTTCACATCTCCTTTATTTCCTGAGGCTTTGTTTTATCTTCACAGCAATTTCTCTTACCTTCTGCATGACTTCCGTTTCGTTAATAGTCAACAGTTGGCGATTTTCCATGACTATCTTTCCGTTAATTAAAACGGTATCAACATCAGCGCCGCTCATCGCGTAAACCAGATGCGAATACTCATTATAAAGAGGCGTCAAGTGAGGTTCATTCAGGCCGATAATGATAATATCGGCTTTTTTGCCAGCCTCCAGAGAACCGATTTTTCCCCCCATGCCGAGAGCTTTCGCGCCTTCGATAGTAGCCATGCGCACGACTGTTTGAGCGTCCATAACCGTCGGATCAAGCCGGGCTACTTTGTGGAGCTTGGCGGCCATGGACATTTCCTTGATTATGTCCAGATTGTTGTTGCTGGCGCAGCCGTCGGTTCCCAGACCGACCGTAATTCCGGCCTTGAGCATTTCCGGCACCGGAGCCACGCCGCTGGCGAGTTTCATGTTGCTGGACGGATTATGGGAGATTTTACAGCTGTGAGAAGCAAATAAATCAATGTCTTCTTCTGTAAAACTGACACAATGAAAAGCTATCAGATGTTCATCAAGATAACCGATGTCTTTAAGAAAAGAGACAGCGCTTTTCCCGAACTTTTCTTCAAGCAGTTTTTTTTCGGCGGCGTTTTCCAGAAGATGAATTCCTATCGGCAGATGATAATCTTCGGCAAGTTCTTTCACCTCTTTAAGCAGCGGCGTGGAACAGGTGTAAAGCGCGTGCGGCTCAATAATTATATTGACCAAAGGATCATTGTACCATTTTTCGATAAGCATTTTTGCGTAGGCAATACCTTCTGCGGTAGTTTTGAAGTTAGGCGAGGGGAAATCAAAGAGCACTTCACCGATAAGACATCTAATGCCGGCGGCTCTGGCCGCGCGGGCTGTTTCATCTTCAAAAATATACATATCGCAAAAGGTGGTGGCGCCGGATTTGATCATTTCGGCGGCGGCAAGAAGCGATCCCCAGTAAGCCAGCTCTTTATTTACATTTTTAGCTTCAGCGGGAAAGATGTAATTATTGAGCCAATTCATCAGTTCAAGATCATCAGCGATACCGCGGAAACAAGTCATCGCCGCATGCGTGTGACAGTTGACAAAGCCGGGCATAATCAGAGAATCACCGGCCGTAATGGTTTTTTTGGCCCGATATTGTTTTGCTATTTTATCGGCGTGACCGACAGCAACTATATCGCCCGCGTTGATCGCGATGGCGGCGTGATCAAGACACGTGTTTTGGGAATCGAGCAACAGCGCTTGTCCTCCATTGATGATTAAATCAATTTCCTGCATATCCTGTTTCCTTTCGAAGATAAATGATGTTTACCATATAAGTTATCAAGTCTTCAAGAAACAAAAAAATATCGGGGAAAAAGTTAATCAGTAAGCCCTTGACAGTACAATTCAAAAATAATATAAGCCCAACAGTTCTCGTATTTTTAATTCTCATGCCTGGGTGGCGGAATTGGTAGACGCAAGGGACTTAAAATCCCTCGGTCCTTGAGGCTGTGCGGGTTCAATTCCCGCCCCAGGCACCAGATATTAAAAAGCTTTTTACGATTTCGTCAGAAGCATTTTTTATTGAAAATGGAATAGTAATCACATAGTAATCAGACTGGAAAAATAATTTAAGGCCGACATTTTAGCCACAACATGGCGAAAAAAAAAGCGGATGCTTTCACACCCGCTCCGGTTGTTTGATTCTGTTTCTAACACCTACTAATCAACAGTATCGGGCAGTCGTATAAATTGAGGATTACTGGTTGAAAGGTGCATAAATAAAAGGCAGGACCATTTCTGACCCTGCCTCAAAGTTACTTTCCGCAAAGGCGGAAATCTAGCATTAATGTTTTCGGTCCCTTCAGTGTTTCATACCCTTTATTTCATCCGCTGTTTTTTTAGGGCTTTATTTTTTTATGATCTGTTTTATTCATCTTCTTTTCGTGTTTTTTCTCACCCATCTTCATCATGCACATCTTCTGCATATTCTTAAACTGCTCATCCGTCAAAATAGCCCGCATATCTTTCATGGCTTTTAACATTTCCAGATGTTGGGCGGTTTTTATATCTTCAATTTTCTTAACCGCGGATGTTGCCTTATCCAGATCAAAATCTTTCACTTCCATAATTTCCATAAGTTCGATTTCGGCAATCTTCAGGTCGGCTTTGGATCTTATCTGCTTTTTCTGCAGTTCAGTGTGCAGTGGTTTCATCTTCGCCATCTGTTCATCGGTAAGCCCCATCTTATTTGCATGCTCCATGAACATCATGTCACCGCCCATCATGTCCATATGGTCCATTTCCATCATTTGTCCATGCCCTTCTCCATGCCATCTCATGGGCATATCCGACATCTGTGAAAAAGCGGGCACTGCAAAAACAACTGTCAACAACAACAAAAGTAATGTTTTTTTCATAATCTTCTCCTGTTTGTCTGATTTAAAATCTTTTACTCTGAAGAAAGCATGCCTTTCTTTTTTCTTCAGGTCTTCAACTTACCGACTTATGAACTTTAAATATCTTTCTTGAATTGAAATGCAGTAGTTAGTAATAAAGATTGATTTGATTTTATTGCAACTCGTTTTTCATTCTATCAAAGTCTTCTTTTGTTATTTCACCCTTGGCATAACGTTTCTTGAGAATGTCTATGGGCGACTCCTGTATCTGCCCGATTCCATTCTTAGACCTTACACTTTGAACAATAAAGTAAATAGCTACACCTGCTAAAATTAAAAAAAGTATCCCCATAAACATACCTCCATATCCATAGCCGTATCCGCCCATCATGCCAGGCCCCATACCATAACCACCATATCCGTCCCTCATGAGTCCACAAGGTCCAGAACACATACTTATGAGTGGCACCAATGCTAAAATAATAAACAAATAAATTTTCTTCATATACTTTCACCCCTTTCCAGGTCATCGTTCCGGATGACCTATTTAGCTTTAATACGCCTTTCTCAATCAACGGTAAAAGTACCTTTTGCTCTTATACACTCAACAAATAACATAACTAGCTCTTCTTTTACCGTAATTTAATAATCTATCCTCTCTTTGTCAAACAACCAACAAATTACTTTACAATATTTGAATATTTTACAACCAGGATATTGTCGTGTTTCTTATAAGGTTTAATAAAAAACAATGTTTTTAACCCATCGGTAATTTGTCTAATTGCTGTCAGGCTTCCCACAGCGCTAAATTATAACGGTCATAATTATTGGGGAAATGCAGCCAAGGATTAGCGTTTGAAATAGTGTTTAATTAAGGTTGACGATTTGTGGATAACAGGAAGGAAGAAAGAAATAAAATCCCGATTTCCGAACCGGCATAATTGTTGATTTCGCTACAAAGGTTTGATGGAGAGCATTTATCAGAAGTGAGGATTACGGATGGAAATATTCATTCGGATAAACTATTAATCTTTAGCTAAGATCCCCCCGGTAATAATTTCACTTTGTCCTATATCTTTACTCTCCGCAGCCTGAGGGCATTTCCGACCACGGAAACGGAGGAAAGGCTCATAGCCGCCGCAGCAATGATCGGGTTGAGAAGAATGCCAAAGTTGGGATAAAGGATGCCCGCTGCGATAGGTACGCCGATAGTGTTGTAAATAAAGGCAAAGAACAGGTTTTGCTTGATATTGGCTATTGTGGCGTTGCTCAAACGTCTCGCGCGGACGATGCCGGTAAGGTCGCCCTTCACTAAGGTAACACCGGCGCTTTCCATGGCAACATCAGTGCCCGTTCCCATAGCTATACCCACTTGTGCCTGAGCCAGAGCGGGGGCATCATTGATCCCGTCACCGGCCATGGCGACAACATGCCCGTCCTGTTGAAACTTTTTAATCGCCGTTGCCTTTTGATCCGGCAGAACCTCGGCTACCACTTCGTCCAGATTAAGCTTTTTCGCAACGGCCTCTGCCGTTATCGTATTATCACCGGTCAACATCACAATCCAGATGCCTTCGGCGTGTAGTTGTTTGATTGCCTCGAGCGTGGTCTCCTTGATTGGATCGGCAACCGCTAGCAAACCACCAATTTCACCGCCAATCCCCACAAACATGACCGTCTGTCCTTCGGACCTCATAGCCTGGGCATGCTCAGCCAAAGGACCGGCGTCAATCTTGAACTCTTCCAACAGCGAACTGTTGCCAAGCAATACCTTTTTGCCGTCAATCTCGCCAGAAACACCCTTGCCGGTATGGGAGACAAATTTATTCGTATCGGTCAGATGGATCCCTTGATGGACAGCCCCTTCGATAATGGCTGCCGCCAATGGATGTTCGCTGCCTTTCTCCAGCGAAGCCGCCAGTAACAATACTCTATCTTTATCCATGCCCGGAACCGTGACAACCTGCATTAGTTTCGGCTTGCCCTCGGTCAGAGTTCCGGTTTTGTCAACCACGAGCGTTGTCACTTTCCTCAAGGTCTCGATCGCCTCGGCATTCTTAAACAAGACCCCCATAGTTGCTCCTTTCCCTGTTGCTACCATAATCGACATCGGCGTTGCCAAACCCAAAGCACAAGGACAGGCAATGATCAACACGGAGACAGCGGTTATTAGTGCATAAGCTAACTGGGGCTCAGGACCGAAAAAGTACCAGATGACAAAAGCAATTAGTGCGATAGCGATCACAGCTGGCACAAAATATCCAGCTACAACATCGGCAAGCTTCTGAATTGGCGCCCGACTTCGCTGGGCCTCGGCCGCCATCTTGACTATTTGTGACAGAACTGTTTCAGTGCCTACCTTCTGGGCCTCCATAATTAATGATCCGGTACCGTTGACCGTAGCACCGATTAGTTTGTCCCCAACTTGTTTCTGAACCGGTATCGGTTCGCCCGAGATCATCGATTCATCGATACTGCTTAATCCTTCCAGAACGACGCCATCCACGGGAATCTTTTCTCCCGGCCGGACACGCAAACGATCGCCCTTCATGACATGCGCCAAAGGAATATCGTTTTCATTCCCTTCAGTGTCTATTTTCCGAGCAGTCTTCGGCGCTAGGCCCAACAGTTTCTTTATAGCTGTACCGGTCCGGCTTCTGGCCCGCAGTTCCAGCACCTGACCCAGCAATATCAAGATAACTATGACACTCGCGGCCTCAAAATAGACCCCAACGGTACCTTTTGCCGTCCGCATCGTCGCAGGGAAAAGATAAGGAAACAACACGCCTATCAAGCTGTAAAGGTAGGCCACCGAAACCCCAAGGCCGATCAAGGTAAACATGTTAAGACTTCTGTTGATGACGGACTGGACGCCCCGAACGAAGAAGGGCCATCCCGCCCAGAGGACTACCGGCGTTGCGAGCAGGAGTTCCAGCCATTCATAGGTCTTGGCGGTAACCAGAGTATCGAGTAACCTTCCGCCCGGAATCATACCGCGCATAGCAATAATCAGCAGAGGGAGTGTCAGGATGGCACCCACAATGAAACGCTTGTGCATGTCTTCATATTCCGGGTTGCTTTCTTCTTTCAACATGACTGTTCTCGGTTCCAATGCCATGCCGCATTTCGGACAGCTTCCCGGCTTATACCGGATGATTTCCGGATGCATCGGGCAGGCATATTCTATCTTTCCAGTTGCCGGCATAGGAGTTTTTGGTTCCAGAGACATGCCACATTTCGGGCAATTACCGGGTCCTTGCTGCTGAATTTCATGGTGCATGGGGCATATGTAGATCATTAACTCGCCATGTTTTTCAAAGGACTGTGAGATCCGCTCATCCAAATATTGCTCTGGGTGTTCTTTAAATTTGTGTAGGCAATGTTCACTGCAGAAATAATAATCTTTGTCTGCATAACGGTGTTGGTATTGCGAGTCACCCGACACCATCATATTACAGACGGGATCTCTGTGCTGATTCTTTTCTGTATTTGGAGTTGTACGCATATTTCCATCTCCTGTATGCATGGCTAACGTCTCAGATCTCCGGTGAGCGTATTACGTGAGCCAGCTCTGATGACTCGTGCCTTCTTTCAAAGTCCTATGATCCTCTACTTACGGCATGAACTGCGTTGAAAGTAAGCATGGACTACCCTTCAACATCTTTTTTCATTCTTTCATATTCTTCCTTTGTGATTTCTTCTTTGGCATAACGCTTATTTAAAATATCCGAAGGCGTTTCCTGAGTTGTTCCTCCTGAGCTTTTCGTCTTAGAGTTTTGACCTGCCCCAAAAACTTGTACCATAAGTTAAGTTAGAGTTCAGCCATTTTGATTATTACCGATTGAAAGAAATTACTATTTCGATAGTTGCATTATTCTATACGCACCTCTTCCAACAAGCACGAAAACAATTGCTCCAACCGTCAGGTCAGGTATTTTGGATGCGGTCAGAGACACCATTATACCCGCTATGATAACACCAATGTTGACAATAACATCAGTAGAAGTGAAAATCATGCTCGCTCGCATATGAGCTTCTTTTCTCTTGGACTTCTGAAGCAGATATAGACAAATCGTATTACCTATAAGAGCAAAAAGAGAGATAATAATCATTAGGTGAAAATCAGGCATCTCTCCATGCCCCACAAAACGCCTGATAACCTCTGCAAACCCCAAAACAGCAAGTGTCAGTTGGAAGTAGCCTGCAACTTTGGCAATATTCTTCTTCCGTAATAGCGTTCCCCCGACAGCAAAAAGCGAAAGTGCATATACAATGCTGTCTGCCAGCATATCCAGACTGTCAGCAACAAGCCCCATAGAATCAGCGATAAAACCTGTCAGCATTTCAAGGGCAAAAAAGAAAAAATTGATGGCTAGAGCTTGCCACAGGACTTTTCTTTCCTTGCTCTGGTTGTCATTTGTGTTCTCCATGTCTGTTGGTTCGGAGGAAACAAACTTAGTATCAAACTGTAGAGTATTGAGGGCTGCAAGGATGCCATCATAGCTATCCATATGGTACACATCTAGCTTGTGGTTTGGTATGTCAAACTGCAAGGATTGGATATTAGTGAATCCCTCCAATTTTATCCGTATCATTTGTTCTTCGGAAGGGTAGTCCATCTTTGATATTTTAAAGGTAGTTTTCAGCATAACTTTACCTCTTTTAATGAAGAATGATTTTAACAATTACTGGTTGTAAGATAGCATAGAAATGAAAATTGAAAAATAAGGATAGCCGGAAGAAAGAAATAAAAATTCGATTATCAAACCAGATGAATTGTTTGTTATCTACAAAGGTTCAGTGATGGGCAATTTTTAGAATTGAAGATTAATAGTCGAAACATTCGATATACTTTGATAAGGAAAAAACTGAGGGGGTGTGTTTATAGTCCACCCCCCCCTTGATAGTAATGATTGTGTTTGTTAAAAAAGCTATTTCTTCGCTTGTGGTTTTGGCACGGAAACCGGAGGAGCCACAAACATGGGTGCATTTCCAGCCTTCACATCCAGCAGTTCCACTTCAAAGACCAATGCCGCACCACCGGGAATAATGGGCGGACGCCCTCTGTCACCGAAAGCTAAATCCGACGGACACACCAATTTGGCCTTGCCGCCCACTTTCATCTTGCTGATTCCTTCCGTAAAGCACGGACAGATTCGATTCAGCGGAATTTCAATGGGCTGGCCGCGCTTGATGGTGCTATTAAATTCCTTGCCGTCAGCAAAAGTGCCGGTGACGTGAACTTTAACTATGTCTGTGGCTTTAGGCTGAGCTCCTGTGCCCGCTTTAATTTCTTTATAGATCAAGCCGGAAGCTGTTTTTTGTGCGCCCTTTTCAGCAGCGGCTTTTTCTAAAAACGGCTTGGCCAGCGCTTTTTGTTTTTCAGTGGCTTCAGCCATACGGGCCTTAGCCAGTTCGCCTATTTTCTTCATACTGGCATCTGGATCTACCGCCAACTTCTTGCCGGCAGACGCGTCGGACATGCCCTGCTGAACATATTTCAATTCTTCTGGAGACATGTTGAAAACTGACAGTTGTTTGTTAATACTAACGCCTAAGGCGTAGAAGGCCTTCTGGTCTTCCGTTTTCGGTTCAGAGGAACAAGCTGAAATAAACAACAAAGCAACAAAAACAATAAACATTAATTTACGCATAATGATCCCTTCTTTTCTTTTTAAATTTTAAAATTGATCTTTGCCCCAAGACAAAGCGTTTAATCAAATCGAAAGAAATGTTTTCATCCAGAACAATGAAAGCGTTGACCATCAACATTGATTTCAGAATGCAGAAACCATGCTTTGTTTGATTTTTTGATAAGAAATTGCTTTTGAAAGCTAGCAAACGCGGCCTTGCATGTCAAGGAAATTTTGACCACAAAATGTGGAGCGTAAATTGTGTTTATTACGGATTGAAAGAAAGTATATATATAAAAAATCATAAATGCTCACTTACAGGAAGAAAGAAATATTTTTTGATTTCCGAACCGTCCGAATTCTGTCCCCCGAATTATGATATCTTTCTTGCGATACACCGAACAAGTTCAGTTTCCATCTTATCAAAAAGCTCTTCAAGGGCATCTTTACGGATCATGGTCTCGCAGAAACCCGCAATAAGGTTTAAATTCTGATCAAACGCATTTGCGCAAATGATAAGAATAGGCGGAAAAGTAATAGGGGGTGTTATAAATGCATTTAAAACATGAGAATTACCAAAAAGAAGCTTTTGCGGATCAATGATCCCCACATTTGTCAATAGCGGGGCAATTTTTCCGGTATTCATCGCTTCCTTCATCTGCATATTACCCATCTGATCATGTATCCATAAGGCAAATGGGAATGGAAGCAATTTAAAAACCGGAAGGGTAGCAGTAAAATTACCTAAACCGATATAGTCGCTTTTGAAAAAATTCATCTGTTTGTGAACGCGGGATAACGTATCCTCAAAATTATCTCCTAAATTGTGGCCAATATCTAAATAGATAAAGCCGGAGAGATTGCAAATCGCTTCTGCTTTTTTTTCTGGAAGATAACGCCTGAGGTCTGCCGTCATAACGAGTCGTAAGAGAGCATCTGGAGACGTGTTGATGAGTCCATAAAACGCATGAAGTAGTGCGGTGACCATAATATCATTGATCGTTGCTTTATGAAGGATGGAATATGCCTTGATTGCATTGAAAAGCTTTGGATCTACCTTTCGGAAAATTAACATCTGGCCTGAAGTATCATGCTCTGGCAGTTTTAAAAGCCAATACTTTAAGGGAAACATAAAACAGCTTAAGTCCCTTAAGCCCCTGCGTATGATCTTTAATTTATCTACTAAATTAAATTGCCGGCTTATCTGCTTTAAACTACGGCTGCCAGTCACATTAAGCCTTGGGGAATAAGTCTCATCTTCAGATAGTTTTTTATAGATAGAAGCGAGCAAATAGGCATAATCTTTCATGCCGCCAACATCTGATACGACATGGTTGATTTTGATACAAAGCGTATCTGTCTTTGAACGAAGAATCAAGACTCGCACCTGCGGGCCGTTCCACAGATCAATAGGTTCAGTTGTGGAAAGAAACATGGCAACATCTGTCTCTTCGTCAGGTAAGATAACAAGCCTGCAAAATTCCATTTTGTCTAGGTCGTCACAACGCTTCCAGTATTGACGAAATAATCCTTTTACAAACATAGAACCAAGGACTGGCTCCACATCCATGGTCAGCCTGACCGCTTTTGCCAATCGCTTTTCATCAATCCGGCAGTCCAGCGTAATGATGCAACAGATATGAGAATTATGAGACTGACGCATCCAGAAAAGGATTTGATCCTCTAACACAACTTTGGAATATTTTGGTAATGTATCATTCATTTTTACGAATTTTCCTGAAATTGTTGATGATTAATTTTTCGATAGGGACAAAGATTATCGGGTTAAGCCGATAATGGCGCTCCGAAAAATTTAGCTCCTCTAATGATAATGTCTATAATGGGCAGCGCTATTCTTAAAGTAGGAAAAGATGAAGGATACCAATTGAAAGAGAGTAAGACTCATCGTCCTTATTCGATTTGGAATCATTGATACCTCATTTAACGGACCAGTTCTTGGGTTTCAGTCTTGCAGTCACGCATTGGTTTGAGTCCCTTGGAACGAACTGTTGCAAGCTCAGCTTTGGCGGCCTCAACATCAGCGCGGAATGTAGGATTAGCATGCAATCGAGCAATAACAGATGCTCCCATTAAACGTCCCTCAATTACATCACTCTGCCAATGTACGTTGCATATCATACGGCTTTCTCCAAAAGCTAAGCCGCGGGCAAGTATTGCATTAGTTTGGTCGGGAGAAATTTCAGTAAGAAGAAGAGCCCATGCCCATCCTATTGCCGCATGGCCAGAGGGGTAAGAACCATTTTTCTCCAAAAAATCTTTTTCCTCTTTATTTGGTGTGCATATGGGTTGATTGTTTATCTGAAAAGGACGAAGACGCTTATATTTTTTCTTAGCTCTATTGGAAGAATCACCGGCATCTGTTTTGATAAGACTCAATAATTTGAAAAGATGCGGTGTCCCCTCTTCAGTGATTGGGGCGTTCAATACGCAAGAAAAGATTTCTGCTGCTTGTGGGAAGTTCAAATTTGCGTCCTCCTTAGCCAGCTCCCAGCGTGGCGTGTCACGCAAAGCAAGACTTTTTTTACTGACATCTTCGTCGAGTGCTGAAGCTGCCGAGCCGATTGTCGGAGGAGGGGGAAGTAGAGCTGCGCTGTCAGGCAGTGCTTCTTTCGAAAGATATCCCTGAGACCAAATTCCTGGCATGTAGCCTGGATTACCGAATCTCTCAAAACTTGCACAACCAGTAATAATCCCAACACAAATTACAATAAGTAAAGTCCTGCGCAATAAAACTTTGCCCATTTTGCTCATCATTTAAAAGTACTCCTTTCAGGTGACCTGTCTCAAATACTTATACAACAAGTTAAGCCATTTTTGTGGATTACATTTGTAATCTTCAATATGCTACTGATATTTGATTTTGACACTTACAAGGAAGACGTGCTTGATGAGTTTACCTTAAACTGTTCAGAGATGACAGTTGTTAAGATTGAGAATTACGGATTGAAACATACATCACATTATTCTGTGTCACAAAGGAGAATAAAAGTAGCCTTGTCGACACATTAAACAAGCTTTAGGCGATATCATCCTTTGCTTTTGTATATTGAAAAAGTGCCTTGAGCTATAGCGACTAAATTGTCATCACATTTAATTTCCGCATCCAAGACAGCGATGTTTTTTCCTTTCTGAATTACTCTCGCATCACAAATAAGGATCTTCATATCTGCTGGTTTGAGGTAGTTTATTTTGATTTCAATAGTAGCTGTTTCTTCGTCTTTTTTCAGTGTGGAATAAACGGCCACCCCCATGCTAATGTCGGCCATGGAATAGATGACGCCGCCATGTACAAATTTGTGTCCATTTAAAAAACTGTTTTTGATTTCCAAACTGCTCTTACAATACCCGTTTCCCAGCTTTTCGATGGCCAGGCCCAATAGATTAACGAAAGGACTGCGTTTCCTTACTTCTTCAATGTAGTCTAGCATATTGATAATCTTCCTATTTATAAACAATAAAGCTTAAATACAATTTATATCATGATAGAATCAACAATTTATGGTGGGGAAAAATTAAATATCTCAAAGTCCTTGTTTCTTATATTTCTGGGCTAGTTTAACATTGAATGCAGAACCCATGGTTATATAGTCTTTTTGATTCTGAGATAGATTGCCTTTCACTTTGGCAGGCACACCCACGGCCAATGATTCTGCTGGAAATTTCGTCTCTGGAGCAACTACAGAGCCCGCGGCAATAATGCAATAGTCTCCGATTTCAGCATTATCTAGGACAGTGGCGTTGTTACCTATCAGAACGTTATCGCCGATTTTCTTGCAGTGGAGGACAGCTCCGTGTCCCACGATCGTATTGTCTCCGATGATAATACCTGTGGCACTGTGCACTACGCAATTATCTTCGATGCTGGTGTTTTTACCTATGGTTATCTTGGCAATATCTCCCCGGATGATTGCTCCGGGCCAAATGTTAACATTTTCACCAATTTCAACATCGCCGACGATATAGGCAGTCTCACTCACGAACGCAGAAGATGCTATTTTGGGATTCTTGCCATTGAACTCTTTGATCATGGATTAGCTCTTTAATAAGGTGTTACTTTTTTTTATGGAGGAAGTATAGAGAAAGACGGTCTTCCATGTCAATGAAAATTGGCCATAAAAATTTGGGGTGAGGTGTCGATGGCTAACCTTGGGGAATATGGGTCTTGATGAAAGCCGCAAGTTCTTGATTCGCCATTCTCGCTTCGGGAAGGGTTAGCACCGAGTGGAACACGTGAAACAGGTCTTCCCATTCTTTGATATGGTGTTTTCCTCCCCGTGATTTCGGCGAAGTCCCCCCGGAGGAGGGATTACGCCCTTTATTCAGGCCGACTGTTCGTACATCTTTCGCAGCACCTTCTTGAGGATCTTGCCGCTCGGATTGCGGGGCAGGACATCCGTGAAGATGATCCGTTTCGGTACTTTGTATCCGGCTATTTCCTTTTTGCAGAATTCGATGATGTCTTCTTCCGTTGCCTCCTGTCCCGGTCTTGGAACGATGACGGCGGTGACGACTTCCGACCAGCGCGGATCGGAAAGGCCGATCACGGCCACATCGACGACCTTCGGATGTTTGAACAGTGTTGCCTCCACTTCCTGGGAGGATACATTTTCTCCCCCTGTTTTGATGATGTCCTTCGCACGGTCCGTAAAGAAAACAAACCCTTCCTCATCCATCCGCACCATGTCGCCCGTATGGTGCCATCCGCCGCGGAACGTCTGCGCCGTCTTTTCCTCTTCCTTATAGTAGCCCATCATGATGGCCGGACCGCGGGCCACCAGTTCTCCCACTTCTCCGCGTGGAACTTCCTTGTCGTCGAAACCGAAAACTTTCATTTCCATGGGGAGGTGAGACATGCCAATGGAATCGGGCCGCTTCTGCATGTCTTGATCCTGGAGACTGGTCCCCAGGGGGCTCATTTCGGTCTGACCGTAATAATTCATTAATTTCGCATTTGGCAGGATCTTTCTCCATCGCTCAAGCAGCGCCGGTGCGGCAAGGGCACCAAAGATGATGCAGCGACGCAAGGAACTCAGATCATAGGTGTCGAAGCCGGGCATCTCTGGAAGATAGAGATAAAGTGTCGGAGGCCATACCCAGCAGGTTACCTTCTCCTCTGACGTAAACTTAAGGATTTCAATCGGATCGGGGGCGTACTCCATATGGTTTGTGTTGCCCATTGCTGTACAGGCGATGAAAAGGTACATGGCCGCAACATGATACAACGGTATGCCCGTGATCAGAACGTCTTCGTGTTCGAGCTTGAGATCGCAGAGGGCGCTCAAGAGAGTCATGTAGAAATTGGTATGGGATGTCAGGACGCCTTTGGGCGCCGCTTCCGTTCCCGACGTATAAATCAGGGATGCAGGGTCGTGGCCATCAATCTCGACCTCCGGCTCCTTCGTAGGCAGATCGTTTCTCCATAGGTCTTCAACGTTCATCCATCCATCGGGAATGGACCCGTTGGCCAGTTTGATACATGCAAAGGTCTTGACGCTGGTCAATTCATCCTTGATGGGAAGAACATTAGCGACCAGGGCGTCTTCAACAAGGAACATCTTGGCTTCTGCATGATTGATGATATATTTGATCTCTTCGCCTTTGAGCATGAAATTCATGGGTGTGATAACGGCGCCGATTTTCAAGAGAGCCCACCAGTAAATGACATACTGGTAACAGTTGTGGGACAGAATGGCGGCACTATTTCCCTTACGGATTCCCAGAGACATGAGACTGTGGGTGCATCTGTTGACCTCGTCGTTGAATTGACGATAGGTGAAGCGTTTGTCTTTGTATCGCAGCATCAATTTATTCGGATATCTTGCCGCCGTTCTTACGAGAAGATCGCCCACACTGACACGCTTCATGACATTGAGTTCAAAAGACGTTAATGCTTTCATTTTGTACAATTCTCCTTTATGTTTTTATGCTTTTTCAGCACCATGCGTTAAACCTGATTCTGGATGGCAGTTCCCACCGCTTGCTCTTTAGCCAATCTCTTGCGGCATCTATATCGGTGAAACCTTTGACTGACAAACCGGCATTGATTGCTGTATCCTCATAAAACGATAGAAAGTTCGCATTATCAGGGATATCTACAACGGCATTATTTACTTTCGGCCTATCGGAAAAGGAACGGATGACATACAAATAGGTTTCTGCAATCCTGAAACGTCCCTCTACGGCATGGATATCCACTAACAGATTCTGTACGCCATTTGCTTTTATGACAGCAGTAACTTCATTATACAGCTTTTCAATGCTGCTCGCTGTTACTTTGCCTGTCATTATAATTTCAAACATCCCTTCATTCACAGATGTTGTGAGTTGATATTCTGCTTTCTTTTCCATTTGTGATTCCTTTGGCAATAAAAAAAAGAGACCCGCATATGCCGTCTCGTCTTTGAACTGGAGTCCATCATTCTAATTCTTTGTCTTTTACGGGTGATAATCACCACAAAGACTCTGCAAAATATTATTTGTTAACTTCCAGTAGAATAGACTCAATACGAGCATCGCAGTATCTCTTATTTTTTAAGATAAGCACTACTTATCATTAATGCAATAGCGGTGCCGATGTTTGTTGGGTATGAGCTGTATTTATTACGGATTTAAGTCTAGCCTTTTTGTTGAGGTTGATGATTTGTTACTTAAGGAAGAAAGAAACAAAAAATTTCAATTACCGATTTTTCAAAATTTATAAAAAGGCGGATTTGCTGATTACAAGTCCTCAACCTCATAGAATAAATAAAATTGAAGATTACCGATTGAAACATACATGACAGCATTCTGTCACAATAGAATAACGAATGATTCAACAGGGTAAAGGTCGAACCTTACTGGTGGTTACAACCCCGTGGTTGAAACTGACCTGGTCAGGCGTAAGAACAAAAGAATGTTGCCACGAGCACGCAGATGAAATTTTTACACTCTGCCTGGCTTCCTGTTGATCATATAGCTCTTTAAAAAAGTTAACAATATTAGTTTCTTTAAGGCACATTTTCAGATGAAAGAATCAATAAAAAAAGCAGAGCCATTTCTGCCCTACCTTTTTTATTTTTCCGATTACTGATTAACGACTGTAATCTTCTAGCTATTGCTGAAATCTAGGGGACTTGGTGCGACTACTCCTATGGGTTTTTGACCCGACAACCCAAACGATCAGAGCCCACCGGAATGCAGGCATTGCAGGAAATACATTCCGCTTTGTCCGGTCCCTCCCCAGAACGCCATAGGTTGGGAAGATCGGGCTGCTGGATAAGGGGCCTGCAAAGAGAGATAAAATCCGCCGCCTTTGAAGTCAATACTTCCTCGATTTTACTGAATGATCTGAATCCTCCCACCGCGATGATTGTCGCGTTCGTTTTTTCTTTGATCGCTTTTGCACCCGGGAGAAAATAGCCTTCCTGATCTTTGGTCTTGATGCCGGTCCGCGATTCGGCGAGCAACAATGGAGGCCAGCCTAGTTCCTCTTTTGTGCGAGTCAATGACTCCGACATACCTCCACTGGTTTCAATAGCGGCGAAACCTGCCTCCGACACAATTTCTCCTACACAGACAGCTTCATCAAGATCGATACCACCAGGAAGGAAGTCGGTCGTGTTCATTTTGATCAGTATGGGAAAACGATCCCCGACCTTTTTTCTGGCCAGCTGATAGATCTCCTTAATGATCCGGGTTCTATTCTCAGTTGAACCACCATATTGGTCTTCACGCTGGTTAGTCCGCGGTGACAGAAAAGAACTCATAAGGTAACCGTGAGCAGCATGAAGCTGAACGCCGTCGAAACCAGCCTCTTGAGCCCGCCGTATACCTTCAGCAAAGGCATCGATGATTTCTCCAATTTCGTCTGTGGTCAGCGCTCTCGGCGTACGATCATAGGTCACGTCGTAGACAGCGGATGGAGCAGTTGGCTCTACCTCATGGACTGCTTCTGTGGGAGTTAGTATTTCAGGATGCTTTTGAATATAGGCAAGCATAGCTGGCGGAAGCATAGGAAATAATTTTACGGCATCTTTTGGATTGATTACCTGTCTTCCAGGATGCGCCAATTGCAGGATTACCTTGCAGTCCGAATCAACTTCCCTCACTGTTCGTGGGATCTTTTTGAGACTTGGAATGAAAGAGTCTTCATCCGCTCTTATCGACAAATGATAGGGCAGAGCCTTGGAGTAAACACCAGCAAGACTGGTAATTACCAAACCCACTCCCCCTTTGGCCAAGTTACGATAGAGCTCAACCAGAAATTCGGATACCTCACCTCCTGTTGTCGCTGCGTTCTCGTATGTTGCTGAACGGACCAAACGATTTTTCACTTGGAGCGGCCCGATCCATGCCGGAGTATATACTATCGACTTTTCTCTCGTATTCATATCTCCTCCTTTTTTAGCTAGCATCTTCTAAAAGTTGAAATGTGTTTATAATGCGTATGTCTATTTTGATTGCATAAACTAAAAGAATCCGGCTTTTAGGCACCATCGTAATGTTCTTGCATGTTTTCCTCACCGGGTCTATACACCCTGATCCCCTGGGCGAAAAACAACTGTTCTATTAACTCAAGCTCCGCATCCATGGGCACACGCAAGTCAAGACTCGCCGGGAGCCCCAGCCATCGGCGTTTGTTCACTCCCATGGTGTGATAGGGCACTATGGTAAGAAAA
Source organism: uncultured delta proteobacterium (assembly GCA_963811325.1). Classification (GTDB taxonomy): domain Bacteria; phylum Desulfobacterota; class Syntrophia; order Syntrophales; family Smithellaceae; genus Smithella. Next base: position 1,832,735 of record CAWEQT010000001.1, on the reverse strand, counting down.
GAGATTCCCAGCCCGCGAAGAAAGCTGGCCCAGCCTTTTATATTATCGTGCCCATCGGTAATTCCCGGCACAACAGGAAGGCGCGGCCAGATAAAAGGGCCCTCCTTTCTGTTCCAGGCCTCCACAAGGGACTTCAGGTTCTTCTTGATCACCGCGTTTTCCACACCGCATAACCGCCGGTGCTGCGCTTCGTCAAAGACTTTGATATCGAAGAGCACCAGCTGAAGTTCTTGGAGAAGAGGTTGCAACATCTCCAGGTTGAAGAACCCGCAGGTCTCCAGGGCGACATCAATTCCTTCGTCGCGTAGAGACTTGCTCAGTCTGGCCATAAATTCAGGATAGAGTGTGGGTTCACCGCCGGTGAAGGTCACGCCTCCTCCAGAGGTCCTGTATAGAGAGAACTCGGGACGCAACTCCTCCACAAGTTCTTCCACAGACCGGAAAACGCCGAAGCGCATCATGGCACCTGAGGGACAATTATCGGTACAGGTAAAGCAGTAACGGCAACGTTCCGCATCCCTTTTCCCCACTTCTGGCAAGGCGTGCTCCGGGCATTTTTCTACACACCTCCCGCAGTTGATGCAAAGATGGGCTTTGAAGGCTATTTCGGGTTCTACCTTCCAGGATTCGATGTTCTGGCACCAGAGACAGCGTAAGGGACAACCTTTGAAAAAAACCAGGCTTCGTATCCCCGGACCGTCATGAAGACAGAAATGCTGCAGGGAGAAGATGAGTGGCTCAGCTGATCCCATGGGCCGTCCGCTCAATGATCTCGTCCTGTACATCGGGCTGTAGATCGTTGAAGTAGGCGCAATAACCAGCCACGCGTACAACAATCCCCGGGTAGGATAAGGGATCCTTCTTCGCTGCCTTCAACGTTTGGGCATCGAGTATGTTGACCTGAACCTGCATCCCTCCTTGGGCGAAATAATGTTTGAAGAGGTTCACCAAGGCGTTGCGCCCCGTCTCCCCCTGGACTATATGCTTGTCGAACTTTAGGTTCAGGGCATGGCAGTTCGTCCATTTCCTGCTGTCCAGGAAGGCTGCCGAACGCAAAACAGCAGTGGGACCCAGACGCTCTGACCCGTCTACTGGAGCGAGACCGTTAGAGAGACGAGTGCCGCCAGCCCGACCATTAGGTAGGGCACCGGTTACCTTGCCAAAGCCGATATGGCAAGTCATGGAGTAAAATCCCGGTACGTACTGCCCGCCGCGCGTGTTCTTGTGCGCCCACAGCGCATCGGCAAAAGCATCGGCAGCGAGTTGGGTCATCCGGTCTACCGCTGGATTACCATTTCCGTAATGAGGGAATTTAGTGGCCAGTTCGACCCTCAGATCATCCCGGCCGCGGAAATTGTCTTTCAGGATTTGAACAAACTCTTCCAGACTAAAGCGCTTTTCCTCAAAGATCACCTTATTCAGAGCATAGAGGGAATCGCCCGCATCGGCCAGACCCGCCGCCTGGATGGAGGTGTAATCATAGAGGCCGCCTCCCCAAGTTACGTCCTTCCCCTTGTCAAGGCAGCCCTGTGTAAGGATCGAATTCACCGGTGTCGGCCGGAGAGTTCGATAGACTTCCTCCAGCCAGCTGATCACTTTTACCAAGTCGTCAACCCCGTGACGAACCTGAGCCCGGAAGGCCTCCAAGACGTCTTCGAATGTCTTCAGTGCGGAGGCTGGCTGCGTGGGAGCGCCGAAGCGACGTGGACCCCCGATCCTCGCCTTGCCGTGGAACCGCCTGCCCTGGTTCAGCGCCAACTCCAGACAGAGTGGCAGGTTAAAAAGTGCGGCGTCCGACGAGTTGTACGTGCGACCTTGACTTGCCATCTCAACGCATCCGATGACAGAGTAATCCCTGGCGTGGACCTTGGTCATGCCTGCTTCCTCCAGTGCTCTTACGACGGCTGTATCTCCGAAGAAGGAGGGGCGGCTGGTGCCTTGCTGGAGTAGTTCGACACTTTTGTGGAAAAACCACTCCGGCGTCCCGGGATGGATGCGAACGTGAACTGCAGGCTCACGGGTCAGGATCTGTGCATAGGCGTTCAGGATAAGGCCAGAGAGCTCGTTGGTTACATCATTTCCCTCGGCATCGGTGCCTCCCAGAGTGAAAGCTTGGGCAACTCCGTTGCCGCTAAAGAACTTGTCGACCCGCTGGGAGTAGAGCGGCATGGTCTCGCAGGTCTTTAGACAGAAACTGGCCGTTATTTCCGTAGCCCGCTCGGGAGTCAGCCTGCCTTGTGCTATATCGCTGCTATATAGGGGCAAAAGGATCTGATCCATCCGGCCGAAGGAAAGACCTTGTTCGAAGTCTTCCAGGTTCATGGCCACATGAACAAGCCAAGTGGCCTGCAATCCCTCCAGATAGGTCTGGGCCGGTTCAAAGGGAACCCGTCGGCAGGACAGGGCCGATTCCAGGAGCTCTGCCCTCCTCTTCTCAGTCACTCCCGACTGGGAGGCCTTTCTCTCTGCCTCAATGGCCAGATTCTCGGCCATCTTCCTGATACCCTCGATAGTGATAACCACGGAACGGAAGAAAGCCACCTGATCCGCATTCAAAGGGGCTCCGTTGGCAAGCTTCCCCTCTTTCAACCTCTGTTTGGCCTCTTCATAGGGGCGGTGCAGCCCTTCATGAACAACCATCCAATAATTCCCCACCTGGTGGCCTACGCCCGCCTCCTCTGTCACGAAATGGCGCTTGGCCCGGAAGAAATCGAGAAAGTAAGAAAAGCGGGTGGGTTTGAGGAGTGCCTTGGCGGCCACGCTCTTGAAGGCGTTTTTGAGTCCGATACGAAGAAGCTCCGCAGTCTCCATGCCGGTCAATTTCAGGGGAATGGTCCGCTTCCTCAGACGGGCTATATCCTCCAGTATGTTGATTGATCCACCCTCAATGTAGTAGTTGGCAGCAATACGCTTGGAAGTCATGTTGCCGATAATAAGTTCCCCCTCATAAATGCGGGGCTTACGGTGAGAGAAAATATATTGCAGGGCCAGGGCTCGATGGACAAGGGGATGCTCCGTCTTGGCGCTACGGCGTCCTTCCGCTGAACTCCAGAATTCCTCCAGAAGCTTCGGCCTTTCCAGACAGATTGAATACGGTGTGGACAGCAGCTCAACCCTGATGTCGGCTATGCGGGAAGTGGGGGTGATAAAACCTTCACCGGGGATTAACGCACCCGAAGCCATAGTCGGCATGAAGTTCGGTAATGTAGACATAGAACCATTACCTCCTTTTTTAATAAGGCATTGCTTTCGCCGAGTCAAAGTATAGGGGGGCTGTTTTTGCTTGTCAATGGATATTATGCATCGAAAAACATGGGTTGGCGATGCGGCTGGGAAAGGGAAGGGAGATTGTTGATATTTGTTTTCGGGTGTAAATTATGTTTGTTACGGACTGAAATGTTGTATGAATTGGGAAAACAAGAAAAACAACATAAGGAAGAAAGTGATTATTTCTTTCACCTTCAAGTCCATACATAATGATGATCAAACAAACTGTGCATTACCAATTGAAACGTACAATGCAATGAGTGACAATAAAAAAGAGACCTTCTTTTCAGAAAGCCCCCTTGTTCTATTGATTGTTGTAAGTATCGGAAACGCCAGAGATGTTCATTTGTTACAGTTGGATCATTTTGCTAATGATCTCCTTCATAATCTCTGTGGTACCACCACCGATGCTTAGAATTCTGGAATCGCGGTAGAGCCGCTCTACGACGTATTCCCGAGCATAACCATAGCCACCGTGGATCTGGACGGCATCGTAGACGACCTTATCGCATACCTCACAGGCAAAGTTCTTGGCCATGGAAACATCGACAGTCGCGTCTTGACCCGAGGCCATCTTTGCAGCGACTCGGTAGTTATATTCCTTGGCAATCTTCACCTTTGTCGCCATATCGACAAGTTTGTGCCTTGTCACCTGGAAACCTGATATGGGTTTGCCAAAGACCTCCCGGGCCTTTGCGTACTTGATGGATTCATCTAGGGCTAGTTCTGCTACAGATGCCGCCATGACAGAGAGTGCCAAGCGCTCTTTCTGGAAATTGATCATGATACCTGTGAACCCCATGCCTTCGACACCAAGAATGTTCTCCACGGGGACGCGGCAGTCAACGAAACTCAGCTCCGCTGTGTCAGAGCACCACCAACCCATCTTTTTAATCTTCTTTGATACGGAAAAACCCGGCGTGGAAGAGTCGATCATGAGAAGACTAACTCCCTTGTATCCCGGTCCTCCCGTGCGGACGGCTGTGGTGATGAAGTTCGCCCGGCAGCCGCTGGTGATGAATGTCTTCGAGCCGTTGACGATGTAATAATCCCCGTCGCGGACAGCCCGTGTTTTAATGTTCGCCACATCAGATCCGGCATTAGGTTCCGTGATGCCCAGAGCGGAGATCTTGTCACCTGCCAGAACAGGGACAAGAAATTTCTGCTTCTGTTCCTCTGTCCCTAGGTTCAAGACGGGGGGCATGGCGATGGCATTACTTCCAAGACCCGATACGAGACCAACAGAACCGGTCCCCCGAACCATCTCCTCGGTGTAGATAATAGACATGAAAATATCGCAAGGCGTCCCGCCGTACTCGGCGGGGTACATGAGCCCCATAAATCCTTGGTTAGCGAACTTTTTGTAGAGCCCGACGGGAAATTCGCCTTCCTCATCCCAATGTTCAATGTTGGGTTTGATCTCCTTCTCAATGAACTTCCTAACTGTTGCTCGGAAGATGTTGTGTTCTTCCGTAAAGTATTCCTGATACATCTTCGAACACCTCCTTCCCGTATTGGGGGATATAGGAAACATGGTTCTATGTCAATAAAATCTTGGCCATAGAAAGTGTGGTACGGTGTCTATATTTGTATGGTGTTAATTGTGTTGATTACTGATTGAAGTCTAGCATCTTTGTTGAGGTTGACGATCTGTGACTAACAGGAAGAAGTGCTTACTGAAAACAATTATATTCCTGAATATAAAGAGACGCATAAATTAGCAGCCTCTTATATTAAATGAATCCCTACTGCAGCATTTCCTTCAACTACTTTTCGTTTAGCCGGTGCAATCTCATCTTCTCTTTGTCCGGCTGGTTCTGGTTGTCCGGCGTACTCGGATTTGATGCTTCGAACGGCCTCACGGGGTGTATCAAGATCCCCAAAGAGTCCGCTTCCTCCTGCGTCCCTGAGCTTACTTCGATACCCATCTCCTTGTATTCCGCTTTCGTCTTCTCGTCCAACGTAATCACCTCCTTTCTAAGAGTTAAGATTTCGTTTTGCAGTTCTCCGAACCCATAGTTCTTCGCCGGTAATCGTATCCAGATAGAAATCAACGCCATCCTCGTGCCGAAGGAATATCATGTGATTGTCAATATCATTGGGGTTAAAGACGCAGGTGCGTTTGCTCAGAGAGGTTTCATAATCCCAGCCTGCAGGTATGGAAACTGTATCAACGGGAGCGCCTTTGATTTTGCAGGCCGATATTCTTCTGATACCTTTACATCCTGCGGAATTTGTAAACTCAAGCCAGTCACAGGATAGAGCAAATCCCTCAAACTGGTCAACCAGAGCAATCTCACCAAAATGTCCATTTGTAAAAAGTGTGAATCCGAGATCCTCCAGATTGTCCACGAACTTCCTGGCATCTTCGGTGGTCATAAACCCCACTCGGACAATGTCCTTATCCATGCAGAGGGTCCTGTTGGGACAATCTTGAATATATTGAGCCAAGCCGCCGGGGTATTTTTCATTTATTGTTTCTTTTCGTACTACAACGGTAATCGCTTCAATTAATACAGCCATGATCAAAACCTCCTTTCCTTAAGTTTCATTGTTAATTTAAAATCACAGCCGTTCTCAAAACCTAATATCAAAAAACCCCACGGCTAAACGCAACCGTAGGGTCTTCTTGGACGTTTAGCACCTTGATGAGGCGGCTGCAATTTCCTAAATCATCCCGCCGTTTCCTATTAAGTTGTTAAAAACAAAAAGCCCGCACCAAAAGGCAACGGGCTCATCAACAAAACCACACCGGCCTTTAGCACATTTTTATAGCGGAGCAAGCAACCTTTCAACTCACCGCTTACTGTTTTATTTCTTTCTTCTGATAGTTCTGTCCTCCTGAATGCCGTAAAACAAAAAACCCGCGCCAAAGGACACGGGTCGCCAGCCTTTAGCAAAATTTTTATAGCGGCTGCAAGTAACTTTATATGTAAATCACCGCTGTTGTAAATATATTATCAAACTATCAGGAAAAGTCAACATAAATTATCAGATATTAGAAAGAAGTGCTTGATGAATTCACCATATTATTTTCTTTATTAAGAATATAGCCTCTATCCCACTGACTAAATAGCACATAATCACATCAGCAGGAGTCAAGGATCATTCGCAGACGCTGATAGTCAACTTCCTGCCCCTTTAGTGTACGATTTCTCGGTCTCGCCGCTGGATGATACAATGGAACGATTGAAACGGGTCTGTCATTATACGGAAGGTTAACTTGCAGCTCTGGAATCTTACGGACTACAACGGCTGTTTTCCCCCTCGTTTCTTGAGGAAGCCTGACATGATACAGGACATCATGAGTCGATAGAGATTCATTAATATCACACACATTGTCCTTTTTATATTCAAATCACGACTTAAAAAACATTTTTAAATAATAAATGAAAATAATCGTTTCCACAAATCCGCGAAGTAGCTGGTCATGCTCTTTGTTTATGGAATATTCAATTCCTTCCAGGCAAGAGCACTGGCACCAAGAATTGCGGCATTTTCCCTCTTTAACTTTGAAGGCAGAATTTTTACTTTTCCCCGAAAAATAGGGAAAAGATTTTTTCCCATGGACTTACGAGTTGGCTTAAAGATCAAATCACCGGCTCGGGCAAGACCACCAAGTATAAATATTACTTCCGGATTGGTTATTGCCACCACATCGGCTAATTTCATCCCCAATATTTCCCCGGTTATGGAAAAGGCCTCTAACGCAAAAGTATCACCTTTCTTTGCCGCATCATATATCATTTTGGAAGTAAGATTGCTAAAACCAACATCACGTAATGCACTTTTCCGTGATCCTGCACGGATGAGTCTAAACAATGTTCGTTTGATGCCTGTTGCTGAAACATAGGTTTCCAGGCAGCCTCGATTGCCACACCGGCATGTACGTCCGTTTTGTTTAAAGTTCACATGTCCAAGTTCTCCAGCCCATCCATCATTTCCATTTACCAAACGTCCATTCACGATAAAAGCACTCCCCAAGCCTGTTCCAAGGGTAACGACAACAAAGTTCTTCATATTCTTCGCTCCGCCGTAGACCATTTCGCCGATGGCTGCCGCCTTGGCGTCATTGGTCAACACTACAGGCAGCCCAAGGAAATATTTCCTAAATTTTTTGACAAATGGCTCAATTCCTTTCCAGTTCAGATTCGGTGCATGTTCAATGGTACCCCGATAGTAATTTGCGTTTGGTGCACCGACACCGATACCTTTGATCTTTATATCTTTACCCAGCGTATCAATTAACGCTTGAATTTCGTTGTACAGATGTTTTAAAAATTTATCAAAATCACGGTATTGGCCTGTATTGATAGAATTTACTCCCAAGCATTGTCCTTCTCTATCAACAATTCCAAATTTTGTGGAAGTGCCTCCGATATCAATTCCCACTACTGCCTTAATCATTTGCCATTTCCTAAAATTTACTCATTAATGGGAACAACTATCCTGCCCCCATCATTTTCAATACTGCCCTAAGTATATACTATATAAAGGCAATCAATAACAAGATGTAAAAGACATTGACTAGTTAAACTTAAAAATGTTATTTATAAAATATATTACATTTAAACTATAAAAAGTATGCTCGGATGGATTATTTCCACTATCTTGAGCATGGATGGAATTGTTTTTTAAATTAGCCGGACAAGTAATAAAAATTAATTTTATTAAAAAAATAAATAAGGAGTATATTATGCCAGTAAAAAAAGGTACCACCAGAAAAAGCACTGTAAAAAAAGAGGCATCAGCTGCAAAGAAAACATCAACGCCCGATCTGAAGGAATTTTTAGATGAGGTTGAAAAAAGGGCTTACGACCTCTATCAAGAAAGATTAAAATCATGCGCTCCCATCGATGATATTGCCGACTGGTTTCAGGCCGAAAAGGAAATCAAAGAAAAATATAAATTGTAGCTTTGTGCCAGTTTTCTGATCAGGATCACGGGTATGAACACCAAAGCAAGCTTCTGGGTATTATATTCTCCGCAACTCGGGATTGTTCAACTTTATAACTCTGTTTTGCTTCGCTTTCGGAATTGGAGTCTCACGAATAAATTTTGTCTATCCGTTTTTCCGCAGCCCTCTTTGGGCAGATTGTCCATCATCTGCATTTCATCAGTGTTGCGCAAGTATTTTTATCTTGTCGTGCAGACGAACGCATTTTGTTCTGATTGTGCTTGACATTAAACAAAGCGTTGCTCTATACTTAACCCAAGTAAAATCATGTTCTTATCAAATCTTGCCAGGAGGTGAAGAATAATGATGAGCAGCAATGAAAGACCACCGAATCTCCTGGGTCATTATAACTACATTGAAATCAAGCTTGCGACCGAAGTGACACGCAGGACACTGGTGCTGATTTTGGCAGGTGGTGAGGGCTCCCGACTGGGGGAATTGACCAAATGGCGCGCCAAGCCGGCGGTCCCTTTCGGCGGCAAATACCGGATGATCGATTTTACCCTGTCGAACTGCGTCAACTCCGGCCTGCGTCGCATCGGCGTGCTCACGCAGTATAAATCGCATTCACTGATCCGTCATTTGCAGCAGGCTTGGAACTTCATGCGTGCCGAGATCGGTGAGTTTGTAGAAATAATTCCGGCCCAGCAGCGCATGAGCAAGGACTGGTACCGCGGAACGGCCGATGCACTTTACCAGAACATCGACATCATTCACCGCCACGCCCCGCAATATTTGCTGATACTGGGGGGCGATCACATCTACACCATGGATTACTCGAAAATGCTGATGCAGCACGTCAATTCCAAAGCAGACATGACCGTCGCCTGCATCGAGGTACCGCGTATGGAAGCACGCGAATTAGGTGTCATGTCGGTCGATGAAAACATGCGAATTTCCCGCTTCACCGAGAAACCGGCTGATCCGGAAGCCATGCCCGGCAAGCCGGATAAAGCACTGGCCTCTATGGGCATTTATGTCTTCTCGACCAGTTTCCTGTACGACACCTTAATTGCAGATGCTAAAAATGAAGTTTCCGCCCATGATTTCGGCAAAAGCATTATTCCGCAAATAATTCACAACAGTGTGGCGATGGCCTATCCTTACCTCAACGATAAGGGCGAGATAGCATACTGGCGCGACGTGGGAACCATAGATGCGTACTGGAAGGCAAACATGGAGTTGTGTTCCATTAACCCAGAACTCAACCTGTATGATGCACACTGGCCGATCTGGACTTACCAGGCACAGCTTCCGCCGGCGAAGTTTGTCTTTGACGATGAAGGCTGTCGCGGCGAGGCCATCAATTCACTGGTCAGTGGCGGTTGCATCATCGCCGGGGCACTTGTAAAGAACTCGGTCATCTTTTTTGCAACCCGTATTGAGACCCACAGTCTGGTAAGAAACAGCGTGGTTTTGCCCGGGGTTTATATCGGCAATAACTGCCGCATAACCAATGCCATTATCGACAAGGGAACCCACATTCCCGATAATACCGTCATTGGTGAAGACCATGCCGAAGATGCCGCACGTTTCCAAATCAGTGATGAGGGAGTCGTTCTGGTGACACCGGAGATGATGGGGCAGAATGTCATGCTGGACGGCACACCAATCTATTGATTTACTCCTGGAAGCAGCATCCGTTAAATTATCCGCATGTAAAAGCAGACTGCAATCCTAGATCATCTTTTCAAAACTGACGGCGATGTTTTTGAGCTTGCTTTCCGCCGCTTCCCGGGTTGCTTCTCGCACTGCATAGTATATTTTAATCTTCGGTTCTGTCCCGGATGGGCGGATGCAGATCCACGAAGATCCTTCAAGTATAAGCTTGACTGCATCGCTTGCGGGCAGTTCGATATCCGACACTGTATCGTCGGCAGCTATGCGCCTACGCGTTAGATAATCTTCGGTATATTGCACAGTCAGACCACTTACTGAAGCAATCGGTTTTGAGCGCAGCACAGCCATGATCTCCTTCATCTTATCCATGCCGTCGAGTTCTTCAAAGGAGATGTTTCTCACGCTTTCAAGGTAGTAGCCATGTGTCTTATAAAGTCTCTCTAATACATCAAGCAGGCTTTGGCCAAGATTTTTGTAATGCTGTGCTGCCTTACACAAAAGAAGTGCCGCAAGCACTCCGTCTTTATCGAGGGTGAAGGTGCCGGTGAGAAATCCGTAGCTTTCCTCAAAGCCAAATATGAACTGGGCACCCGTCTGCTCATTTTTGGTAATGAGCTCAGAAATGAAACGAAACCCCGTTATTACTGTATGAGAAGTGACACCATAGTGCCGGGCGATCGCATCGGCCATGTCGGTTGAGACAAAAGACTTGACGACGTAATCAGACGGGCGGAGCTTGCCGGATGATTGGCGTTTCTCCAACAGATAATTAATCAATAGACATCCAATCTGGTTTCCTGTCAGCATCGCGTATGTGCAATCGGGCTTGCGCACTGCCGCACCCATGCGGTCCGCATCCGGATCCGTACCGATGGCAATTTCCGCCTCCAAACGGCCGGCTAGATCAATAGCCATCTTCATCGCGCCCTGATCCTCGGGATTCGGGGAACTCACCGTCGGGAAAAGGCCATCCGGCGCTTTCTGTTCTTCAACAATAAAAAGATTTTTGATTCCAGCTGCCGGAAATACATTCTTGGCTGTGCGCAACCCCGTCCCATGCAAAGGTGTATAGACAACCTTCAAGTCACCGACACTTTCCGTCTGGCACAGGGTAACAATGCGCTCATAATAAAGCCGGTCAATCTCCTCACCAATCTCTTGGATCAGTCCTTTGGCCACGCTCTCCCGATAATTGATTCTCCGAACATCCTGAAACGGATCCAACTTTTGTATACAATGCATTACCGCACGACTCTCCGCAGTACCTAATTGACCTCCGTATGCGGTATAGACTTTGTATCCATTATATTCCTTAGGATTATGACTGGCCGTGATCACGATGCCGCCATCTGCTTTTAAATGCCGCACCGCAAAGGATAATTCGGGAACGCTGGTTAGTTCGTTGAAGATACAGGCCTTGATGCTATTGGCCGCAAATACACAGGCCGCTTCTGCAGCAAATTCCTTCGAAAACTGTCTTGAATCATACGCTATAACCAAGCACTTCCCTTTTTTACCATCAGCAATAACGTAGTCGGCAAGCCCCTGCGTTGCCCGGCCGACGACATAGCGGTTCATACGCATTGTGCCAGCGCCGATGACACCGCGCAGGCCCGCTGTTCCAAACGGCAGGTCTCCATTAAATCTTTCCTTAATCTGAGCATCATCATCGCTGATGGATTCCAGTTCGCGCGAAAGATTCTCTTCTCTGACTGAGTTTCTCCAGCGCAGATATTTTTCCTGATAACCCATAATCAATTCCTCATCAAAATTTTACTTAGCACTCCGGTTCCGTGTCTTCTTTCGCTTATTAAACAATCTTTAGCCACACGGCACTCAAACCCTCCAGTGTAATTTCCAACAAGCCATCGACAACTAAGTACTGCTTTTTTGTCAACTGGCAGGCGACCGTGCCATTGAACACCGGACGTAATATCCTTTGGTGTCCAGAAGCAAAAAGCTGATTTCTACTCAAAAAATCGAATACAACTGTCCGCGCAGTATCCGAGCGGTTGGCCGCTACAAAATAAACGCCATTCTGTGCTGACCGTCCCAGTGCATCATGACCTTCAATCACATGGCGCAGAACACCGATGCAGTCGGGATCGGGAGCAAAGAACACAACATGGCCCGTCTGCAAAGCATCTACCGACTTGCGCAACTTAGCTAGTAGGCGGTAATCCTCTGTAAGATCATAAGACGTTTCATGGAAGGGCTCCCTGTTGAAGGGATCAAGAAATCCGAGCATGCCCCTTTCATCCCCGTAATAGATACAGGGTACGCCGGGAAGGCAGTATTGCAGTATTGCCGCCAGGCGTTGGCGCTCTGAACCTTTTTTGTTTTGTTTGTCGCTGATCACAAACGAGGCCTGCTGTTCCCGCGAAAGCTCATGCGGATCAACACGTGCGCTCAGGGCGGTCCGTACCCTCTCAACATCATGAGACGAAAGCAGGTTTGTCAGCGCATAGTACATTGGCCGTGGGTAATTGGCGGCTTGATCCACCAAAAAGTTCTTCAGGTCTTCGGCGTCGGCCCGGCCGTTTAGAAAACCGATCAGAGCGTTGCGCAGCGGGTAATTGGTGACCGAGTCGAGCATGCCCCCCAGCGCATAATGGCGCTGGGCACCGTAGCTGTATTTCGTGGTCGCGTCTTCCCAGACCTCACCCAACAGCACGGCTTCCGGATCCGTCTGCCGCGTAGCTTTGTAAATCATCTCCAGCACTTCGTCCGGCAACTCGTCGGCCACATCCAGTCGGTAACCTTTTGTGCCCGCTTTCAGCCAGTGCTTGATGACACTGTTCTCATCTGTTATAATAAATTTTTGCCAGTTTTTCTCGAATTCATTGACTTCCGGTAGTGAAGAAAATCCCCACCAACAGCGGTACTTATCAGGATAGTGTTCAAAAGTGTACCATGGGTAATAATCTGATTCAGGACTATTGGCGGCACCCAGAACGTTATAATTACCTTCCCGGTTGAAATAGATACTGTCGGAGCCTGTGTGTGAAAACACACCGTCGATGATGATGCGGATACCCATCTCGGCCGCCTCGCGGCAAAGCGATTGCAAGTCGGCTTCCGAACCCAGTACCGGATCGATGTTGTGATAGTCGGCAGTGTTGTAACGGTGATTGGAGGCTGCTTCAAATACTGGATTCAAATAGATCACACCCACGCCCATACTCTGCAGGTACTCGAGAGATTCTTCGATACCCTTGAGCGTACCTCCAAAATAATCACAGGGATTGTAGTCCTTCTCGCCTGGCAGTGGCCCGAAAAGCGGCTTATCCTGCCACTTTTCATGATAATGGACTTTTCGACCCTTGGCGCGGTGATACTCGATTCCTTTTTTTGCTGTCTGGTCATTGCTGCGTCGAAAACGATCGGGAAAAATCTGGTACATCACACTCTTCTGAAACCACTGTGGGACATCAAAAGCCGGATCATAGACGGTAAGCTGATAGGAAGGAGGATGTGCGCTGTAAACACAACCGATGCCGGCCGTGCGACTACCCTGAACACCGTAATAGCAGACTTTTCCGCCAATATTGATCGTAAAATAATACCAGTAAACTTCTGGAATCGAGGGTGTTTTGATTTCAACTTCCCAGTACTCGCCTTTATGCTGTAAAGGGTGTTCTTCCCGAAAATCTTTTCGAAACAAGCACAAATAAACACTGCTTACGTTCTGCAGACGTGCACGGAAACGCATGGTAACTGGTGTGCCGGTAATCATTGCACCAACCGGATTGCGAAACAAATCAAGCGATGAATCGTGCAGCATTTCATTGCGGTAGTTAATCAGCATCGTCAACCTCCTTTCCTGCCCTTAGATCGAATCCAAGTTCCAGATAATACGGTTATACTCTTCTATGGTTCGGTCAACGCTGAAATATCCCGCGGACGCGGTGTTTAAGGCAGCCTTCCTTATCCAGTTTGTTCTATCCATGTAAGTAGCCAGCACATTTTCAAACGCTGCACGGTAGGCATCAAAATCGTACAGCAGGAAGTATTTGTCGGCACGGTCATAGTAACCATAAAGGAGCGATTGGTAGAGGTCCTGAAACTTGTCAGAACCACCCTTGAGCGAGCCATCCACCAGACGTGAAACTGCGTTACGAATATCCGCATTCCGGTCAAATAATTCCTTCGGATTGTACGTGTTTTCATTTTCCATCCGAGCAACCTCCTCGGCGCGGGCGCCAAAAATGAAAATGTTGTCTTTGCCCACTTTTTCGAAAATCTCCACATTGGCACCATCCATCGTCCCCAATATCACGGCACCGTTGAGCATAAACTTCATGTTGCCGGTACCCGAGGCCTCGCAACCCGCCGTCGATATCTGTTCGCTGATATCCGCTGCGGGAATCAGGACTTCGGCCAGAGACACATTGTAGTTCTCCAGAAAAACAACCCTTATCCTGTCCTTCGTGCGCGGATGTGATTCCACCAGAGCTGCAACATTATGAATAAGCTGGATGATATCCTTGGCTCTGCGGTAAACGGGAGACGCTTTGGCTGCAAAAAGAAACGTTACCGGTCGGAGCAGAGAAAAACCTTCATCGCCCGTAAAGCAATTGTAGAGATGTAAAATGTGCAGCACCTTCAAGAGCTGGCGTTTATATTCGTGCAGACGCTTGGCCTGGACATCAAAGACCGAATTTACATCCAGTTCAATCCCCTGACTTTTCTTAATATGGTCGGCCAGTCGCTGTTTATTTTTTTCTTTGACGCTTGCAAAATCATCCAGAAACTTCTTTTTTTCCACCAGTGGCTTTAATTTCTCCAGTTCGCGATAGTCGCGAATAAACTTTTTACCGATTGAATCGCAAATCAACTTATATAACTCCGGATTGGCTGCCGCCAGCCAGCGTCGCGGGGTAATGCCGTTGGTAATGGCCGTAAACTTCTTCGGGAACATTACATAGAAATCGCGGAAGGTTCTGGTCTTCAATATTCTTCCGTGCAGTTGTGAAACTCCGTTGACGACATTACACACCGCGATGCACATGTTGGCCATGCGGATTTCATCGCAAGCGATGATGGACATGTGCGATATCTTGTCCCGGTCTTCCGGAAATCGTTTCCAGAGCTTCTTGCTGAAACGCTCGTTGATCTCGGAGATAATCGCGTAAACACGCGGCAGCATCGACTTGAACAACTGTTCTGGCCAGGACTCCAGCGCTTCATGCATGACTGTGTGGTTGGTGTAGTTGAATACCCGATTTACAATACTATATGCTTCGTCCCAGCCCAATTCCTCTTCATCAAGCAGGATGCGCATCAATTCCGGTATCGCCAGAGACGGATGGATGTCATTAATCTGAATTACTATTTTTTCGGGCAACGTGCGCACATCGCCATAGAGTTTCTTGTGCTCACGCACGATGCACTGCATCGTTGCGGAAGCCAGGAAGTAATACTGCCTCAGGCGCAGCATTCTGCCGGCAATATGGTCATCCTTTGGGTACAATACTTTGGATATTGATTCGGCGATCTCTTTTTGCTGCAGCATATAGACGAAATCACCCTTGTTGAAAGCATTAAAATCAAAACCGGCAGGATACTCTGCTCGCCACAGACGCAGCGTTACTGGTAAATGACTATCATAACCGATGACAATCATATCGTAAGGCACCGCGGTCACCTTCTGAAAATTTTTCTGTACAACGGTCAGGCCTTCTTCTGTCCAGAGTTCCTCAGCCGTGCCCTCAAAACGCACTTCAATCTGTTCTTCACGCCGCTCGATTTCCCAGACATCGCCTTTGCACATCCAGTTGTCCGGCACCTCTGTCTGCTCGCTGTTGACGATCTGCTGGCAGAACATACCATATTCATAACGGATGCCGTAGCCAGTCACGGGCAGATTCAGCGTCGAGAGCGAATCAAGAAAGCAGGCAGCCAACCGGCCAAGTCCGCCACTGCCGAGAGCCGCTTCATTTTCCTGTTCCTCGAGTTTTTCAAAGGGATAGCCGATCTCTTTCATAACAGCCTTGTAGTCTTCCAGCATGCCAAGGTTGATCATGTTGTTGACAAGTGCCCGACCCATCAAAAATTCAACCGACAGGTAACAGAGCTTCTTGAGTCCCTTGGTCTCAATTTCTTCATTGGCATTTGCCCACTGCTCGACGATCATGTCCCGTATACTCAGCGCTACTGTCTGGAAAAGCTCCTCATCCGAGGCGTTCTCGAATGTACGTCCATAATTCTTTTTTAATTTACCCTCTATAGTTGCCTTGATTTTTTGAATTCTGTTTTCCGCCATTACTTTTTTGCTTGCTGAATGATAATTTCAACAGCCTCCATTACAATTTTTGTATTATTTTTATTGAACGACTAAGCACCTGTCAACTAAAATCACGAAAGTTATTGTGTAGCCGTGACCACATAAAGTTTTGTATAAGCCAGAGCGCTCTTCTGGAAACTCCAGTCTCGTTCCATTGCTCGTTTCCGGAGTGATTCCAGACGAGTTTTTTGCTGATAAATACTCAACGCGTAACGCATAGTATGAAGCATGTCATGCGCATTAAAGTTATCAAAAGAAAATCCGTTTCCTTCATCCGTGTGTTCGTTATAAGGCCAGACCGTGTCCTTGAGTCCACCGGTGGAACGGACAATGGGCAGCGTCCCATAACGCAGCGCAATCATCTGCGCTAGGCCGCATGGCTCAAACATGGAGGGCATCAGGAAAAGATCACTGCCCGCGTAGATGCGGTGGGCCAGCTGATCGTCGAACATGGTTATTCCCTTAGCCCGATTACCGGTGCGGTGGGCAACACCGCGGAAGAAATGCTCATACCCCCTCTCCCCAGTACCGATCAGCACAAAACCAGCTCCAGCATGGATGATCTCATCAAAAACACGCATCACCAGATCGATCCCCTTTTGTTTCGTCAGCCTTGTCACCATCCCGATGAATGGTGTTTGCGGTTTAATTTCCAGCCCGAGTTCAGCAATCAGAGCCTCCTTGTTTTTCTGCTTTTGATCAAGCGACGAGACATCATAAGGATAAGGAATCAGTGGGTCTGATGCCGGATTAAAGACCTTCGTGTCGATACCGTTAAGAATACCAATCAGATCATCAGCACGTGTCCGGAGTATACCGTCCAGTCCCTCTCCATAATAAGACATCTTGATTTCATGTGCATAGGTTGGGCTGACGGTAACCAGCTTATCCGCAAAAACGATACCTGCTTTCAGAAAATTGGCGTCGCCATGAAATTCGATATAGTCCGGATGAAAATATCTGTTATCAATACTTAACAGGTGCGACGCATAACCAAAATTGAAACGCCCCTGATAACCGAGGTTGTGAATGGTAAGAACTGTCTTACTCTTCGCCTGCGAATGTAAATCATACTGGATCTTTAACAGCATGGGAATAATCGCCGTATGCCAGTCGTTGACATGGATAATCTCCGGTTCAAAACCCATCACCGGCAGGGCATCGATAACCGCGCGCGAAAAGAAGGCATACTGTTCGCCCTCAAAATTGCCGCCGCAGTAAATGGCGTGACCGAAGTAATGTTCATTATCAATAAAATAGACCGGGAGACCATCCCAGTCATAAAGTTCAACACCGACGTACTGAGAATGACGGCCGATATCGATGCTGAAGCTGACGATATGTTTTACATGATCGCGGTACTTATCCTTGATGACCCGATGAAACGGTAGCATTAGACGGATATCGCATCCAAGATTTTTCAGCTCTCTTGCCAGCGTCCCGATTACATCCGCCAGTCCTCCGGTTTTGGCAAATGGAGCACATTCCGCGCCGGTCATCAGTATCCGGGGCAGGACTTCGCTGTTTTTTTCTTTCATGATTTTTTGCAATACCGTGTTCACTTCACAACTCAGTTTCCTCTTCATTATATTCAAAATATATAGCTGAAAGCGGCGGCAGATCGATTTCTGCTCTGTATGGCTGTCCCGCAAATTCCAAAAGAGAGGTTGCTATGGTCAAATTGTTAGGGCGACCGCCACCACCAAACAAGACATCATCACTGTTGAATTTTTCCTGCAGCGTGCCTTTGCAGGGTAACCCAATTACGAATTGTTGTACTGACACCGGCGTGAAGTTGAAAGCACAGACGTAGGTTTGATTCCTGCTGCTGGCTCGGCGCATAAAGCATAGAGAGCTTTGCATGGCATTGTCGACATTGAGCCACGTAAATCCTTCCCCGTTGTCATCAATTTCATAAAAAGCAGGACAGCTTGTGTAAAAAGTATTGAGTGCCTTCACATACTGCTGCAGCTGGCGATGTTTCTCATATTCCAGCAGAAACCAGTCCAACTGTTTCCGGTAATCCCATTCAATAAATTGTCCGAATTCGTCACCCATAAACAGCAGCTTTTTTCCGGGATGTGAGTACATAAAACCAAGCAGCACCCTCAGTGACGCGAATTTTTCATCATACGAACCATACATCTTATCGAGCAGGGATCTTTTCCCGTGGACCACCTCGTCGTGGGAGTACGGCAAAATGAAGTTTTCGGAAAAAGCATAACATATCGAAAAGGTAATTTTATCATGATGATGTTTCCGGAATAAATGATCCATGGACATGTATTTGAGCGTATCGTGCATAAAGCCCATGTTCCACTTGAATACAAAACCGAGGCCCCCGTCATAGGGTGGCTTCGTAATCATCGGATACGCCGTCGATTCCTCCGCTACGGTGATGGTGTCGGGATGTCTCGTCAGGATTACGGAATTGAGTTTCTGCAGAAAAGCCACCGCGGATTTATCAATGTTTCCTCCGTCCTCGTTGGGCACATACTCGCCCTGATTGCGGGCATAATTCAGATAGAGCATCGAGGAGACCGCGTCGACGCGGATGCCGTCTATGTGGTAGATGTCAAAGAAAAACATCGCGCTGGAAACCAGAAAACTGACCACCTCGGGACGACCGTAGTTGAAGATCAACGTGCCCCATTGCGGATGATGACCTTGCATGGGGTTTTCATGTTCATAAAGGCAGGTGCCGTCGAAGCGGGCCAAGCCGTGCGTATCCCGGGGAAAATGTGCGGGCACCCAGTCCATAATCACACCGATGCCCTTGGCGTGCATCGTGTCCACAAAATACATAAAGTCCTGCGGCGTGCCATAACGGCTCGTCACTGCGTAAAAGCCGGTAACCTGGTATCCCCAGGAATCATCGAGCGGATATTCAGTAACGGGCATTATCTCCACATGTGTAAAGCCCATCTCCACAAGATAATCGGAGAGTTCATCGGCCACCTCCCGCAAATTCGCGAAGTAATAATTCTGACGCTTTCGCCATGATCCGATGTGCATTTCATATATAGTTATTGGTTTTTCTAAAATGTTTTGTTTGGGGCGACACTTCATTAATTCCTCATCGCGCCAATGATAACCGCCGAGGCTCCATACCTTCGAGGCGGTCTTCGGACGAACCTCGGCATGAAAGGCAAACGGGTCGGACTTAAGCACAGTTTGGCCCTCG
This sequence comes from uncultured delta proteobacterium, assembly GCA_963811325.1. GTDB lineage: Bacteria > Desulfobacterota > Syntrophia > Syntrophales > Smithellaceae > Smithella. The sequence continues at coordinate 1,813,421 of CAWEQT010000001.1, read as the reverse complement.
TAGCCGTCAATCTGATACTTGTAGCAGTCGCCGTCCTTCAAACCCAAGACAAAAGCGACAAATACACCGGTATCGAGTCGTCTCATCCTGTTTTTAGCAGCATCCCAACTATTGAAGTCACCGACGATACTAATCTGTCTGGCGTTAGGTGCCCACACCAAAAAGCGGTGCATGCCAAGGTCATCGATACGATGACACCCAAAGGTAGCATAGGCTTGCTGCGCCTCGCCGATGTTGAATAGGTAAATCTCGTCCTTATTTATATATTGCTCAAAATCATTCATATTTATTGGTTCTAAATTTTTGCTTTATTGTCATTTCATCGCTAACGGCCAAACAATCTTGTCACTTTGGCCAGTTTCTGTATGGTTGCGTCATCAAATTGGCTGGGAAGAAGCCGCCAGCGCCAGTTGCCCTGCGAAGTCTGTGGCCGATTCATGCGGGAAGACGAGGGCAATCCTAATATATCTTGCATCGGTATGATACAGACATCCGCAACTGAACCCATGGCCAATCTAATCAGCTGCCAATGCACGTGCTTATCATCTACACCATCGATGTAGTCATCCAAAAAATTACGTTCAGCTGCACCGAGTCCGCTATACCAGCCAATCGTTGTGTCGTTATCATGCGTACCTGTATAAACCACGCAGTTTCTTTCGTACCTGTGTGGTAGATAGATGCTGTGACCATCTGGCGCGAAAGCGAAATGAAGCACTTTCAGGCCCGGGAAGCCCGTCATTCGGAGCAATTCAAAAACTTCTGGCGTTAGATATCCCAAATCCTCGGCAACAAGTGGCAATTCACCAAGAGTATTTTTGAGCTGACAAAAAAAGTCGATACCTGGACCTGGAATCCATTTTCCTGTTGCCGCGGTCTTTGCATCATCAGGTATCGCATAGTAAGATTCAAACGCGCGGAAGTGGTCAATACGTAGGTAATCATACAGGGACATGTGATGCGCTATGCGCTTGATCCACCATGCATAACCAGTTTTCTTCAGCACATCCCAGTCATAGAGTGGATTTCCCCAAAGTTGTCCTGTTTCCGAAAAGTAGTCTGGCGGACAACCTGCAACTCTTCCTTGTTTATCAAGTATATCGCCGCCCATCCAGGTATCCGCGCTGTCAGGCGCCATGTAGATTGGCATATCTCCAATAATACTTATCCCTTTTCCGGTTGAGTACTTCCGTAGCGCGTCCCACTGCCGAAAGAAAAGGTATTGAACAAATATATGATAATTGACATCTTTTCCCAAACCTAACGTAGCCGCTTTAAGAGTTTCGTCCCATCGTTTGATGAGTTCTTCCGGCCAATCATGGAAAGCTTTCATTGCATAGGCGCTCTTCAGCGCCATATACAGCGCATAGTCGTGTATCCAGCCGACGTGCTGTTGTTTAAACTTTTCTATCTCTTCCGTAAGACGCTCGGAGCCGTGATGATATGCAAGATGCAGCACTTGAGACTTGCCTATATATTGCGCGTAATAATCCACCGAATACGGATCGCCTCCGAAAAGACGGTCACAAATGTCCAGTGCGTCTCGGGGCAGTAGGCCTTCATGATACAGATCTTCAAAATCGATAAAATATGGGTTACCCGCAAATGTACTGAAAGTCTGATACGGTGAATCTCCAAATCCCGTTGGCGAGATGGGCAGAATCTGCCAGTAAGTTTGAGCACTCATCTGCAGCTTATCGACAAATTCACGCGCACCTGCCCCTAGAGTTCCGATTCCAAATCGGCCTGGCAACGAAGATATTCCCAGTAGTATGCCGCTTCCTCTTTTCATGCTTCATATCATACACGAGTTTGGCATACATGACCATACGATTTTCTGCTTTTATTTCAAATCATTATAGAAAAAAATTTCAGTCGTTATTGAGCCGCATATCCAACCAAAACCGTAAGGAAAGACAACCTCTTCAATCATCAATCTCATACAGTGTCAGCTGGACATCCGGTCAATATTCCCATTCCCTTTATCCTTGTTAGCAATACATCCAACCATATTCCGGTGACCATCTTCTGTTCGCGTGAAACATCATTGGGTATATATCATCCTGCAGCTCAACATTGTCTTGTGTCTGACGAATCCACTTGTTCAGATAGGTCATCATCGCATTATAGGCTACCCACCAGTATCCGTAACGTTCATTATATTTTTCGTTAGCTCCTTCCTTGACTTTACCGGACTGCATGAACATTAGCGATACAGCTTCTTGGATTAGATCTTCCTTGATCTCCACTGCTACCGGATTTTTCCTGAACCTTTTCCAGAAGACCTGTTTTGCAATAGAGTATGAAAGCTTTGGATTGAAATTCTCACGATCAATTATAATTTGATTAATTCTGTAATTCTTGACCAACCACCCTTTCTTCTTTGAGTTGCGAGCGGTTGTTTCCGCTACTCCGTATTTTTGCATTATTTCCTTGATATTCATATTGACAGGGACAAATACTTTTTCTCTGCGGATCTCTTGTAATCCTGATTCCATGCGTGTTTCCTCCGTTTTTGAAGGGGTATAAGGGGTTGTTGTTCAGTAAGGGATGTGGGGTTTATCTGCGGTGAAATAGTGATTTGATAAATCGTTATCAATTATTAATATATATCGAGAGGGGTTTTATAAGGGATTTATGACGTGAATATTTTAGGGATATCTGATAATAATTACATCCCACTGTGGTCTATGATAAAAAGGAAGTGTTTAAATACGAAACTACTATGATGGACAAAACAGAGTTGCTAGAGATCATCAAAAAATTACTTAAGACGGAAACCAATCTGGACTTTTTGTTGAATTTGCCGGAAAGCGATTTGGAAACTCTGGTGGTGTGCATAAAGGGAAGGTTTGATTAGTTGGAAAAATAAACATTGTGAAGCATTCATATAAGGAGTTTGGCATGAAAAAATCGGATTTGATAATAGCTCTTGCTGACAAGAAAAATCTAACGGGAAAACAGGCGGCGGAGATAGTTGATTTAATGTTTGAAGGTTTTACAAATGAACTTAAGAATGACGGCAGGATTGAGATCAGGGGATTTGGGAGCTTTACTGTTCGTAAATATAAAGCTTATAAAGGAAGGAATCCTAAAAATGGGGAACATGTAGAGGTGAAACCGAAGAGATTGCCGTTTTTCAAGGTGGGAGCTGAATTAAAGAAGATGGCGGATGGCAAATAAAAAGTTACAAGCAGTGCTAATATTGTAGCGGATTTTCAAGCAGTGTTAACTAAAGCCAATGGAGGAGCTGACGATGAAGGAATTGATTAAGTGTATTATTCAATCTTTAGTTGATAATCCCGACAAAGTGGAAGTAAATGAAATCATCGGCCAACGAGCATCTGTAATTGAATTGCGTGTTGCAAAAGAAGATATTGGAAAAGTTATTGGGAAGCATGGCAGAATCGCCTATGCTATCCGCACAATTTTGAGTGCCGCGTCCGCCAAAGTACATAAACGGGCAGTCCTGGAAATTTTAGAATAAAAAGGTGAACGACATTTTAATGAAAATTGATGCATTAACTAGGAGGGAAATTGGACAATAATAAATTAAAGTCTGCCCATGAAGAATTGGAAGAGTTGCGAAAGCCAATATACAATGTCAATGCAGTTCATAAGGAAAGTTTCAGTGGATTAGAAAAAATTGCTGTCAATATTACAGAGTATGTAGGTTCCATGGGATTTTTCTTAGTTATATTTGTTTGGACTTTACTATGGTTAGGCTGGAACACACTCGCACCAAATAAATTAAGCTTTGATCCATTTCCCGCTTTTGTTTTATGGCTTTTTATTTCGAACGTGATTCAAATATTATTGATGCCATTGATAATCGTTGGTCAAAATCTTCAAGGCCGTCATGCTGAGTACAGAGCGGAATCAGATTTTGAGATTAATGTTAGAGCAGAAAAAGAGATTAAGGTAATACTTCTGCATTTAGAGCATCAGAATGAACTTATATTAAAAATCCTTCATAATATGGAAAAAGCCAATATTGAAAAGTAGATAAGTGATCTGAGAATAATAGCTGGGGTGTTAAAGTGCTTTGGTAAAAATTGGGAATAAGAAATATAAAAATATATAATTCCCTATTTGTTTTCAGACAATACACTTATGAATGAAGAAATCCTGTTAAGTCAGCTCGAAGAACTGGCGGAGAAGCTTGAAATATTGGTTCGTGATGAAAATATAAACATTGAGGAATCATCGAGCACCGGAGGACTCTGTTGTGTTGAAGAGAAATATATTATAATTCTTAATTCCAAGTCTACAGTCAAAGAAAAAATTCAAGTTATGATTGAAGCATTAAATCAGTTTAATCTCCATGACATTTATATAAAACCGGTTATTAGGGAATTACTGGAAGGATATAAAAAATAAAATTATTTTTTTGCTCTGGGAATTAGTCATAACTCAGGAGGTTGATTTATGAAGATACAGCATATCCGAAACGCATGCATGATTATTCATTACAATACGCATAGAATTTTAGTAGATCCCTGTCTGAACCCAAAAGGCAGTTTGCCACCATATACACTTTTCCGCAAGAAGCCTAAGCTTAATCCTATCGTTGATTTACCTCCGAACTCGGAATCCATGTTAAGTCAAATAACATACGGACTTATTACACATTGTCGTTATGGACATTTTGATCATCTTGATAAATCTGGAATTCGCCTGTTGGCGCAGAAACATGTTCCTGTATATTGTAACTATCCTGATGAACCGTATCTGAAACGACGCCGCATTAATACAATCCCCCTTAATATTAATCAGAAAAGTGAATTTCTGACAGGGAGCATTACCGCCTTTCCTACCGCGCATGGACACGGTTTTGCCGGTATGCTCATGAGACATGGAGCAGGATATTTCATTGAATTGGTAGGAGATAAAACTATTTACATCAGTGGTGATACTGTTATGACTCAAACTGTCAGCCATGTCCTTAAAGACCTTCAACCTGATATTTCAATATTAAATGCAGGAACAGCAATCCTTGATTTTGGCAGACCTATTCTTATGCCTATAAATGAGCAGTTGGATTTCATAAGAGCCGCACCCGGTATAGTCATTGCCGTGCATCTGGAAGCCTTCAATCATTGTTTAACAAATCGTGATATGCTGAGAGATGCTGTATCAAAAGCAGGGTTATCCGGTAAAGTAATGATCCCGGCAGATGGAGAATTAATGGAGTTATAAATTTAGCCAATATGTTTGTGGCTTTGTGAAAGAAATGATCCCCTTATCCCATATAATCTTGACATAAATTTTAACTTTGTAGAGGATGTAATTAAATGACCTAAAAGTGAATTCCTATAAAAAGGAGACTCAATAATATGGCATCAAAACAGCAGTTGACAGGAATGCGAGGTGTTTACCTAGTTGCGGCTGAGCTCTCAAGGTTGGACTTCATAGCATCTCCAACTTCAAGGAGTGCAATGGGAGCTGATATTCTGGCAACAGATCAAAAATGTCAAAATACTTTTTCAGTTTAGGTTAAGACCAATGCTAGCACATTCAATTTCTGGCTTCTGACGAGTAAAGCGAAAGAACAAGTATCAAAGAACCATATTTATGTTTTAGTCAATCTGCGGCAAAATAAGTTGAGAGAAACAATTGAATATTTTGTCGTTCCTAGCAAGGTTATTTCCGATAAAATGATCTATTCAAAAAACAAAAACTCTGAGTGGTGGGCTATATATCTGAAAGATGTAGAAGAATATCGCGATAAATGGTCTATGTTTGGTTCCTCTTAAAAAAAGCCGTCCCACCTAATCATGAAACGGCTCAATGAACATGATGAATAGTTGGTCTACTTTACTGCGTTTTTCAGACCCTTTCCGGCTTTAAATACGGGAACCTTCTTTGCGGCTATTTTAATGGCTTTACCTGTCTGGGGATTCCTGCCGGTGCGGGCTTTTCTTTTTTTAACACCAAATGTTCCAAAGCCCACAAGTGTAACGGCATTACCTTTTTTGAGTGCTTTCTGGATTGCTGCCAGCGTTGCGTCCACTGCCAAACCGGCTTCTTTCTTGCTGCATGTAACCTTTGCCACTTCTTCGATTAAATTGCCTTTGTTCATTTGGTGCCTCCTGGTTTTATAATTATTTATTTAATATACATTTTACTTTGCTGTAAATCAACTGGAATAACTCCGGTAAATGCAGATTAATGTTTAAGATCCGGAATATTGCATATTCTATCTCCTCCGATAAGCTAAAGTACCCGATAGCTGGCCAAATCATCCATACAACGCCTGAATTCCGGATTGCAGGCAAAATGCTGCTGAACGAAAACTATTGGTATGCCAAGCACAAATGCGTTACCCACGACTGTTGCACTGGCTATGCCTTCGCTCAGTGCAGATATTTCTCCAAGAATGCTTCCGGCTGATGATACAATAGGAGTATTATTCCGATCATGCAAACGCTTACCACGGAGATAGATACTTAATTGTCCGCTCAACACCAGGTAGACGTTTGGATTCTTTGTTTCCTCGATAATCAGCGGTTGCTCAGAACTAACTTTCTGCAGCTGCATCTGTTCAGGGATATTCCTTGCGAGGTCCAACATAAATCTGGCGAGTTTTCTTTCAGCAGCCTTGCAATCTATTGTGGTTGATTGCTGTTTGTTGGTCTGCCATGCCAGCACCTTTTCGAGTAATTCAGGAATGGGAGAAGTTCCTTCCTCCAGGCGCTGCCTTTCCCGCTTGAGATCGCCACTGAACGTTCTCCCCATGAGTTGGATCGTGCCCGGAATGTCACCTTCCACCAAAGTCGTTTCGTACTCAGTTTGAGAATACCGCAGGAATTCAAGATATACCTTATGCGGCTGCCGCGACTCATCTGAATGAATCACCGTGCGATTTCCAGCATAAATCAGTCCATTGTTGGAGTATATTTCTTCCATTTTAACGGGGCCTGAGCCAAACCTGTAAGGACTGTCAAAGAGTCTTTCATTATAGAAGCCATCACAAAACTCCATGGTCTTCTGTTGTTCATCATAAAGAAACGTCAATGCATGCGCTTCGACGAGGTTCAGCAAACGTATGGAGCGGATATTTTCATAACTGGCGCCAGCGTTGGGAATTTGAGGTATTCCACCTCCTGGAGCAGGTGTATGGCTGATAGGCTGCCACTTTCCGGTAACTGGATCTTTGGGTTCGATCCAGGCAGTGGATCCGTCGGCATATGTCACTTCTATCTTTGAGTTTTCTAACTCGTAGCGGGTCCATGGCTGCCCGGAGCGTAGTTCAGCAACACCATAAGGCCTATTGACGGCAGTTGCATCACTGGCACATACCCGTTCACACTGGTATTTATCACGCATAGCAATGGAATCGACATAGATCAGGAACTGCCCGCCGCGTAACTGATAGCGCATGAGTTTTGGGATTTCGTCATGAACGATTGAATTGAATCCCTCCTGGAGGTCCAGCTCAAGGCAGAGCATAGCGTCAGCGATGCGCTTTTTCACCTGCATCTGCTGCCAGCAGGCGAAAAGTACGCCATTGAGGTACATGGTCTCCCTGCAATCGCCATTCTGCATTAGAAGTGCAGCGGTTAAATCGGTTCCTGACCTTGTTTTTAGACGCATATCAGAGTCAATACCCGATAGCGTGATCAATCCATCGGATCGGATGTCGAAAGCAGAATGGGAGGGTGACTGGAGATCCTGGAGTTTGCTCAGTTTAAGACCATCGCCGACAACCTGCTGTATGCGTGCGATCACTGCCTTTGGATTTTCTCTGTCCTCCAAAGGTAATGACTGTATAATCCTGGTCTCCACCAGATCGGCAAGATCATCCTGGACCCTGCGGTTGATCAGCAAATCCGGTACACGCGAACCCGCACGGCCAAGACCGCCGCTGATGTATAGTGGTTTGAGATTAGAGATCAAAGCCCGAAAATTGACTGTCTTGCAAAGAAATGCAGTGAGGGGATCGGGTGAGTCGCAAGTGATTGCTTTGCGGTATTCCTCTTTAATTGAGTCTACTTTATCACGTCCTGCTTCTCTGAAACGTCTATATGCCGCATTACATTCGGTAATGGCAAGCTGAGCACATTCAATCTGTGACTCCAGCGAAACGACGTCATTTTTATGTTCGTATATGACGCTCCTCATAGCTGCGAAATTGTTTTTAATGCGCTGCAATTCGGAAATAGTAATGGCAAGCTCAAACTCTGCGTCTACGGTGGCAAAGAGATTGGCGAGTAAATTACGGATTGTTGATAAGCCAGCACCCTGAATTACAGCCAACAGCAGTCTGCCCGCATGCGTCCAATAATCGAGGGATTCGCTGCCGCCCTGTAGTTCCAGGGCAGTTTTGATGAGGATGTCCTGGCTCTTTAGTTCCTTCTCAACGACTTTCATCTCTTCTTCGATGACCCTGAGACGAGTTTCCTCACTGATCCTTAATCGGTAGGCCCCGCGATTTTTTAGGAGTTGGTCACGTTCGACAAGCAGGTCAGCCAGATAATCCAAGGTACGCAACATCCAGCCAAGACCGGGGAAGGAGGAGCCGCTCTCACGGAAACCACGGCGGAAGATTCTGGTAGCTAATCGAAGATTCTTGTTGCGCAGCGCCCGGGCACAGGCAACAGTCATATCGTTCAGATCTTCTTCAGAAAAATAGTTGGGAAATAAATTGATCAACTCACCATTGATGGTGTCGGTGTTATTGCCCGACGCTGTCAATGCCTGGATCAATTGCTCGGCAAAGAGCATTTTTGCCGTGTATGATTCTCCAAGCGTTGCCCAGACAAGGGCGTTATGCCCGCCCTCGGCAATGATCCTTGAGCCTTCCTGAATGGCTTCCGTAGGCCGGTTAGCCTTATTCAAGGCCAGCAGATAGAACTCACGTACCCGCGGCGTATTGCGAAAAGTCTCATTCCGGCATTCACGGTAGAGCCGGATTTCGTTCTCCGGCGAACTGAGCAGGCGAAAGTGGTTGGTAATTTCGATAAGCTCTTTGACTGACCATTCGCTCACCCATCGTTCTTTTGCATAAGCCAGTTTTTCCAGCTTTTCGATCGTATTAGTGCATGCCAGTAGTATTCTGAAAGCATGGTCGCGCAATACTTCCTCCTTGCCTTGCTCGTATACCTGATCGAGATCGGCATCGCGAAGAGCATCAAAAGTGAGGACAGTTGACCATGATTCGTTCATGCACTTACCTGCTTTGTCTGTTACTGAATTATCAAGATTGCCGATACGCCTATGTTGTTAGGAGTATCTCAACCAGAAGCATTCATCATGCTAAGTTGCACTTGCTGCTGATCCAAGTTTCTTCAATGCTTCCTTCGTGCGGGCGAGCCAATAGCTTTGGGAAGAGATCTCCATTTCTTCATATAGAGTTTCTGCTTTCTTCAGGCTTTGTAAAGCTTCTTCCTTCCGGCCAGCACTGGCGAGGAACTCACCTAGGTGAAGATACCCGATAGCGCTCTGTGCTTTTGATTTGATTTCCTCCAGGATTGAAATACCATGTCTGATCTGTTGCTGTGCCTCTTCGATAGTTGCCGGGATCGTTTCCTCCACCATACACCCAAGGAGTACATGTGCCATGCCTTCACATCCCTTTGAATTACACTTCTGTGAAATTCTTAAAGCCTCTCCTGTGTACTCCCTGGCAAATCCCAAATTACCTATAGCCCTTAGAGTCATAGCCAGGAACCAATAACTCCACGATACAAAAAAGGGCACACCAAACTCTTTCGCAAGCCTTAGTGACTTCTCTCCAGCATCTATAGCCTTATCATACTCTCCACGAAGATAATGACCTCCCCCGAGCATAAGCCATGCAGCATCGAGGGTAATAGAAATTTCTGCCTCCTCAAAAATTTTAATGGCTTCCTGTGCAAGAGCGATTGTCTTATCCCCGTCTCCTACCAAGTACGGTACGGTGGAATGCATGCATTTTGTCCACCCCATATTAAATTTATCATTGACTTCACAGGCGTTCAGGAATCCCTTCTCTAAAACATCGGTCCCTTCCTTGAATTTTCCCACCCATCCTAGAGAAGTACCGTAAAGCGCACAGAATGTTGAGTAATCGCTAATTCCTCTTCCAATGTTCTTTTCCAAATGGTGTTCCTCGTAGAGATGAATTACCTTGCCTCCGATATCCACAACTTTCGCATAATCACCTGTAAACCAGTATGCAAGACAAATCTGATTTGCGCTTTGTACCATCAGTCCAAAGTCCTTAATCTTGTCTGCCGAGTTGAAACACTTCTCGGCATATTCCAGCCCGAGGGATGGGTTGCCAGTAGCTGAATGATATATACTCAAACTAACAAGAATTTTGAGAAGGCTATCTTCACCCCCCAACTCCTGAGCGAGATTTTCCCCATCTTGAAGGATTTCAAGGCTGCCCTCCGGGTAACTCAAGAACATGAGCGGGGTTATCATCATGAGGTGTACTTTCAGTTTTTCCTTTTTATTCTCCAGGCTCTCCGGCTGGGCATCCAGCATCCGGATCGCTTCCCGGTAAAAGCGGATGGCCTCCTGGTTGGCGTAGTTCCTTGCCGCCTTGTCCCCGGAGAGTTTCAGGTACTCATAGGCCTTCTGGTAGTTATCGCTCTGTGAGTAATGGTAGGCCAGGGTCTCATAAAATTCGGGAAGGTGGTCATGAAGGAGTTCTTCCATGACCAGACCGATCTTTTCGTGGATGGAACGTCGTTCTTTTATGAGTAAGCCGTTGTAGACGACCTCCTGGGTGAGGGCATGCTTGAAGATATACTCCAGTTCCGGCTGAAGGGATATGGTCTTGATGAGGTCAAGCCGCTCCAGGTTTATAAGGCTTTTATCAATATATTCCTTCAGGTCACTGATCCTTCTCAGGATCTCATAGAGGAACGCCCTGCCGATAACGGAGGCTTCCTGGAGAATCCGCTTGCTCTCCCGCTCCAAACGGTCGAGTCTTGCCGAGATAACCCCCTGCACCGTGGAAGGAATATCCTTTTCGGTAAGGGCTCTGGTGAGTTTCCAGGAATCATTTTCTTTAACAAGGGTGTCCGTTTCAATCAGCGAGTTGATGACTTCCTCCAGGTAGAAGGGATTCCCCTCCGCCTTGTCCCGGACAAACATCTGCAACTGCCGGGGTATGGTTTTGGTCTTCAGGAGAGACTCCACCATACTCTGAGCATCGGTAGGAGATAACTGCTGGAGTCTGATCTCATGATAGGACTTCATACTACCCGCCTGATGGCTGGTAAACAGGCTGAAGCTGGGACGATATATACAGAGAAAAATAACAGGATATTTGAGGTCGATCAGGATATTCCGCAGGAGTTCAATTGAGGATGGGTCTGCCCAATGAAGGTCTTCAATACAGATGACGGTTGGTGCATATTTGCAGAGGTTGGCCAGTATCAGATGAATAGCCTCATGAAGCTTTGCCTTCCATTGTTCCGGAGGGATCTTTTCTATTTCCGGGTAGGAGAGAGAATAAAGATTACCTATGTAGGGTATTAGGTCTTTTCTTTCGCCCAGGGTAGCTTGTGCTCCCTTTTCCACTTTCTGCCTCACCTGATCCGGGGGATCTCCTTCCTTGATTTGCCAGGCCCTGGAAAGAAGATCAATGACCGGGAAATAGGGGATGTTCTGGGAGTAGCCATAGGAATGACCTTCTCTCCACTGGATGGCGTTCATGTCCAGAGAGTTCCTGAACTCTTCCACCAAACGGCTCTTGCCGGTACCGGCATCTCCAATAATGGAGAAGCTGGAGGATTTACCCTGTTGGAGATTGTCCACTGCTTCTTTGAGTTGGTCCATCTCCACTCGTCGGCCAATAAGCTCAGCCCTCAAGCCAGATAAACGATGGGTTTTGGAAACAGTTTCCTTGGGTGATAAGACTTTGTAGATTTGGATAGGTTCTTCTTTGCCTTTTACCTTGGTCGGATCGAGTTTCTCGAAGTTAAAATATCCTTCTGCCTGATGATATGTTTCGAGTCCAACGATAATTTCATCGGTCTTTGCCAATCCGGAAATACGGGATGTTACGTTAATGGTGTCCCCAAGGACTCCATGAGTGCCCTTATCAAAATCTATTTCCTTTGCCACTACCAGGCCCGTATTGATTCCCGTATGCATATAGAGAGGTCTGCCAATGGTTTTCGTGAGAGTTGGACTGATTTCTTTTACCAGGTTGTGAATCTCCCGTGCTGCCCGTATTGCCCTTATCGGATCATCCTCATGTGTTTTTGGAACACCGAAGATCGCCATGACGGCATCCCCTACAAACTTTTCAATGAAACCTTCATACTTGACCACTACCTGGGAAATCTTCCCGAAGATCCTGTCCATGATCTCCTTAACTTCTTCAGGATCAAGTTTCTCGGTCATGGCAGTGTAGCCGGACAGGTCGCTGAACATGACGGTGACATGCTTGCGCTCTTGATCTGTAATAGTTGGTTTAGATGGAGTTTGAAGAGTTTCCGAAGGTGCCTTTAAAAGATTATAACCACAGTCGTTGCAGAAACTGCTTTCTGGTGGATTGATTTTGCTGCAAACTGGACAGGGCATTCCCATTTTACTGCCGCACTTATTACAAAATCTGGCATCTACAGTATTGTCGAAACCGCACCGGGTACATTTCATAGCTGTAAACCATTCTTTCAGTTAGTATGGTTTGTTCTTGTTATTTTAAGGAAGCCAGTTCCTCCTGGGCTTGTTTCAGAAATACATCGGCCTCGCATTCCTCAAAAAGCCGAACAGCATCGGAAATGCATTTTCTGGCTTCATCGGATCTTCCTTTGATCTTATGCAGGAGGCCTAACTCAAGTGTCACTTGCCCCAGAAGACCTTTGGCTCCAATCTCCTGAGCGAGCTTTATTGCCTTCCGAAAATGACTTTCTGCCTTTTTTGCTGCGAAGGGCACATTCTTTACTAAGAACCCGATGTTTTTTGCTACTATGGCCGGGCTCAGGGGACCCGCCCCTTCCGCTATCTGCTTGTAGATCCTCCCGAGAATATACTCTCCCGATATAACCATATATGTTACCCCGCTTTCCTCGCAGAGGTCCTTTGCTTCCTCAATCATAGTTAGACCTCGACTCATATGCCCCTGTGCAACATAAACAGCCCCTAAAAATTGGTCCCCCAATGCAGAAATATTTTCACAACCGTATTCATGGCAATAAGACGATACTTTCTCTAAAACTTTTTGTGCCTCAGGAAGTTGACCAGCCAAAGTGTAACCTATAGACTCCCATGCAAGGGAAAAGTATCTATAAAAGCGGTCTAAGGCAATCTTTGCGCCCATCTGCCCGGATTGAATTGCCAGTTGAAAATTACCTGATGCCAGACCACTCATCGCCATGCAGACATGGCCCATGACCATGCAACGAACATTCGAGTGCCGGCGCCCATACTCCAGGAGTTCATTTGCAGTCGCATATGCCTTCTTTCCTTCACCTTTGCCCCAATAATTGAATGCAATACCTCCAAGGGACTTCAAATATAGATAATGATCCGCTGGGAAAAACCGGGCCATCTCCTGTGCCTTTTGCCCAAACGCAATGCCCTGATCCATCATTCCTAAAATGCCACAGGTCCAGCTTATCCAAGCAGCTGCATAACCGATGACCTGCCGGTCATTGGCCTCTTCCCCCAGGAGAAGGGCCTTCTGGAGATAGTCATAAGATTCTCTCTCCCTAAACCGGCAAAAAAGGGTAAGACCAAGGCAGGCATAGAACGTACCGAGCGTCGCTTTATCGTCGAGTGACTCGGCCAGGTCTTTGTGGGCAAAAAGCAGTTCAGTCAATCCCTTCCAATTTCCATAGTAATAATAGACCAGAAACCATTTACAGAGCAGATCGATGACCAGTTTGTCATCTTCCTTGGATTTGTTTTCCTTGTGTGTGAGGAGGTCAAAGGCTTCCTGGTAATACCGGTGAGCCTCGTCAAGTGAATACCGGTTAAGACTCTTCTCACCGCACTTTATGAGGTAGTCCACCGCTTTGGATATGGACTGTCCCTGTTTATAATGAAAAGCCAACGTCTCATAAAATTCCGGAAGGCGGTCTTGGAATAGTTGCTCCATGATGAGCCCGATGCGCTCGTGCAGCGCCTGGCGTTCTTTCTTGAGGAGCCCGTTGTAAACTACCTCCTGTGTTAATGCGTGTTTGAAAATATACTCCAGATCGGGCTGAATGGTTCTGGTCCGAATGAACTCCAGCCGTTCCAGACCACTCAGGGATTTATCAATCACGTCTCTTAATACTGTAACCTTTTTGAGAATCTCATAGAGGAAGGTTCTGCCGATGACGGAGGCCTCCTGAATGACCAGTTTCATATCCCGTTCCAGGCCATCTAACCTGGCAGCAATGACCCCTTGGACCGTGGAAGGGATGTTCGCTTCATGGATAGACTTGGTGAGCCTCCAGTTGCCGTTATCCTTGATGAGGATTTCTGATTCAATCAGGGCATTGATGACCTCTTCCAGATAAAAGGGGTTCCCTTCCACCTTCGTCTGGATGAAACGCTGAAGTTCCGATGGAATATTATCCGCCTTGAGAAGCGATTCCACCATGGTCTGGGCATCGGAGCAAGAAAGATCCTGAAGCCTGATCTCCTGGTATCCCTGACCCAGGCCGGCCAGCTGATGGGCGGTGAAGAGATTGAAGGGGGGTCTATAGGCACAGAGGAACAGTGCAGGAAGCCGTAAGTCATTCAGGATTAAACGAATAAGTTCTATGGAAGAGGGATCCGCCCAGTGGAGATCCTCCAGGCAGATGACTGCCGGGCCTCTCCTGGTCAGGGATGAGAGGATCATCTGGACTGCCTCATGGAGCCTTGTCTTCCAGTATTCCGGGCTGACATTTTCAATCTCCGGATACTGGAGAGAGAAAAGGCTTCCCAGATAGGGGATGAGATCGCTCCTGTCGCTGATAAGCAATCCCGCTCCGGTTTCTACTTTTTTTCTAACCTGTTCAGGAGAATCCCCCTCCTGTATCTGCCATGCCCTGCTAAGAAGATCTATAAGAGGAAAATACGGAATGTTCTGGGTATAGGGATAAGTGTGTCCCTCCCGCCACTGCACCTCCTCCAGATTGATGGTTGCCTTGAAATCTTCTATGAGCCGGCTCTTGCCCGTGCCGGCATCACCCACAATAGAGAATATGGAGCCTTTGCCCTGCCTGAGGTTGGTGACGGCCTCCTGCAGCTGGGCCATCTCCACCTTTCTCCCGATCAGCTCTGCTCTTAATCCGGATAATCTGTGGGTCTTGGTGGGCTCCTCTTTGGGGGATAAGACTTTGTAGATTTGGATAAGCTCTTCCTTGCCTTTTACTTTGGTCGGATCAAGTTTCTCAAACGTGAAATACCCTTCCGCCTGATGATGGGTGTCAAAACAGATGACAATCTCACCGGGCTTCGCCAAACCTGAAAGCCGTGATGCCGTGTTGATCGTGTCCCCAAGAACACCATGGGTTCCTTTTTCAAGATTTACCTCCCCGGTAACCACAAGACCCGTGCAGATGCCCGAGTGCATGGCGAGAGGCTTTCCAATCCTTTTTTCATACCGGGAACTGATTGAGGAAACGATGTCATGGATCTCTCTGGCTGCCTTAATAGCCCTGATAGTGTCATCTTCATGCGATTTGGGAACTCCAAATAAGGCCATGACCGCATCGCCGACGAATTTCTCAATGAAGCCCTCATACCTGACGACGATCTGGGCGATCTCACCGAAGACCTGGCCCATGATCTCCTTCACTTCTTCAGGATCGAGCTTCTCCGTCATGGCGGTATAGCCGGACATATCGGAGAAGAGCACAGTCACATATTTGCGTTCGCTGTCAGAAATGGATAGGGGTGAAGATATTTTATGAAGATCAGGCTTTTCAGTAGGTGCGTCTATCAGATTGTGGCCGCATTTGTCGCAGAAAATACTATCAGCTGGATGCATGCTACCACACTTTGGGCAGGTTATCTCTAATGTGTGGCCACATTTCTTACAGAATAAGGCTTCTTCTCTGTTCTGGAACTGACACTTGGGACATTGCATAGCTAATATCCTCTAAATAAGTGAACAGATACAGGTTTATAGAATTAAATGGAATGAATGATCTATCTCTAATGACTTAACAATCTAAAGTCAATCTAAATTATAGATCATTCGGCGAGGATTATTCAATTCTATACGTTATCAAAAACTGAGGACTTGTAACAAAAAAAATCGCAATCTTCCGGTTAGGCACCCTACCGCCCTTGAGCGGACACTCTGTTTCATCTTTAATGATAACTTCCTCAACTTTCTATTTTGCCGTTCTATGCAAGGTTTCAATCAGTAATCCTTGATATGAACGTAATGTATACTTTTCAGTAAGTGAGTTGGGATATTATGCCGATCCGTATAATATCCCTAGTGAATAAACAGGAAATAGGTTGATTATTGTTTAATATTCGGTTATTATACTTGAAAATGCAGTTTTTGATGAGGGGTGTTACGCCGACACCGTTGTCGGTGTTTGCAATATTAACACCGATCCATATAAACACTGTTAGGGCGGATTGGAGGGGAACGTGTCGAATCAGGTAATCAAGTTCATTTCGCTGGTGCTCGCCTCGTCGCTGCTAGCAGGCTGTGTGAACCCATTTGAGAAGTATTATAATGGAACAACAGATGCACGTGTCGTTCCGAGATATGACACCTCGTATGTAGTTCCAGGCGGTCACATTCCGATATACACGACTGAGGATCCAGACAAAGATCTACGAGCGCTGCGCATTAAAGGCTTTGACATCATCGGGGTGTCGTCCTTCTACGCTCCGGATAAAAAGGTCACGTTGGATCAGGCACAAAGCATGGGGCAAAAGATCGGCGCGCACGTAATCCTCTTAAAATCACACTACAAAGACACAGTGAGCGGTGCAGTCCCTTTGGTACTTCCCAAAAACTCTACCTCCTATACAACTGGTACAGCTAGTGCCTACGGAACGGGAGGCAGTGCGACTGCATACGGGTCTTCAACCACTACGACGTATGGGACACAGACAACAATGATTCCGTACTCGGTGAGCAGATCAGATTTTCTTGCCGTCTTCCTCGCAAAGTCCAAACAGCGTGTTGGCATGTACCCGAAAGCTCTCAGCGACGAGGAACGTAAAGCGCTTAATACCAATTCCGCCGTTAAAGTTGACTACGTTGTCGAGGACACACCAGCCTTCATAGCTAACGTCTTTCCCGGAGACTTTCTTGTCGGTATCGACGATGATCCGGTTACAAGCCCTGACAGCTATTTAAAGCTTCTGACCAAATATGAAGGGCGTGATCCAAAATTTCATTTTGTCCGAGACGGTAAGCCTTTGGATAAGGTTATTCACGTGAATGCCGTAACGCCAATTGAGTCGCAGCAGAGTCCCAAGTAGCTAGTGTGTATCCGTCCAACAAGGCTGAACTGGTGCGTTACTCTCTTTCAATCCGTAATCAATTCTGGAAGCTACCCATTACTGAACCTTAGTGAAAGAAACAAATTTAAATCCCATTTTTTCGGAATGGTAAAACCTACCTGTTTTGACAGGGCACTCTGTTTCATCCCTCCCTTGCGGGATTTGTTTTCTCTCGTGAATTACAACCGACTTCGGGCTGGTTGTTATCTCACCTAATCTAAATTTTAAAAGAACTTTTTTCTGTTAAAGGGAAAAGACCATTTAACATATTTCTTCGAAGCCGAATACATTCGATGACCTTTGAATATTGAGATTCAATCCCAACTCTTTCCAAACTTTCAACACTTGTGTTACCGCTTCCCGCTGAGTATTCAACAAGGGGTGTTGCCGTATCATTTTTGAGCGCTGGGATGATTGGGATAATCCCTGTTGTCTTATCAAGACACCACACTCAGTAAATGTGTCCAGCGCTTCAAGCCCAACAATAAAAAGTGCAATCTGCCCCGGCGCTTTTACTGTTCGTCCAACATAAAAGAAAAATAAAGCTTTTGCTTTTTCACTCAAATAATCAGGGCATTCAGGCCATCTCTCATTTTTATTTTCTTTTGTCATACTTCACCCCCTTGCCACTTTTTAGTTTTTTTTATCTAGTCTTCGATATTGCGGAATCAAGCGTGAGGTTACGACACACGGTATTTTGGCTTTAGGTTTTTAAGATTGAGACCGCCCTGGGGGTGTCTATGGCTCAGCCATCTCTTTTTTATTGCCGTTACTTTTTTTAATATAATTTGTCCCATAACTTTTCGTCAACTTCCCGTAAATGCACACGGAATTCAAACTTATTAAAAATTTTATCTGGATTTAAATTCCATGGCAGTTCTTGATAAATTTCTTGCTTCCAAAGATTATTTATCATTTCGATAACCGTTTCAGTTGGTGCGCCTTCACTTAATCGATTCCGGATATTCAAATAATCGGTGAAATTCTGGCCGCTCAATTTATTCATGTGGTTTAAAATAAACTTGGCGTTTGCATCAATGTCGGCGGCCAAACTGTTCGTGCAACTAATGTCTTTTTCCATCAGGCGTTCTTTTCCTTCCCCGACATCCGATGGTAAAAAAACACCCCTTTCTTTTTTCAATGGAACCTTAGCTTGATTTACCTTAACTTGATTTAACTTAACTTCAGCAGGAGTACTCCGGGAGTTATCCGGGAGTTGTTCCGGGATTTGTGGCTTTGCCGGTATGGAAGACGGCTTCTCTCTGTCAAGTCTAAGCGTTTGATTATCCTTGAAATTACTAAACTCAAGGAACTGGTCACCATTAACGGAATAAATCGAAATCAATCCAACTTGTTCAAGATTTTCTAAGCAAGTTTTTATTTTTCGTGTTGTAAAAAATGAAATTCGTGGAAAAATTGTGCCTTTTATTATTTCAGGACTGGCATGATAACGCCCTTCGACATCCAAAAATGGTAATAACCAAGTCCACAACAATCGTGCGGAATCGGTTTTTAGTTCAGCCAAGCGTCTTGAAGTGGCGATTTTCTTTTTAAGCATTCGTCCTTCTGCCATTTCATCACCTTGCCGGTAAACCGGTCTGACTTGTATTGGTGCGTTTCTTGGATTCGATAAACGAGTCTAAAGCTTCCTTAGAGTACCTGACGGCTTTTCCCAATTTAATAAATTCCGGCCCTGAACCGATAGTGCGCCAAAGTTCCAACGTCACCGGCTTGGTGGTAAGATAGCTGGCCGCTTCTTTGGTTCTATATAAAGTCATACAATGCCTCCTGTAAATTTTAAGTTGGCCGTATGATAGCACACCATATTGCATTATGTCAATTGTAAATATATGATTTTATTAAGATAGTTTGCATTGAAGGGTTCGTTGCCAACTTAGGGAAGGGTTTTTTTAATGGATTTCCTTATGGTGTCTGGGTTTCCGCCGATTTTTTTCGAAATGCTGTTTCCAGCGTGTCGCCTGCTCCATGTAGGACGTCTTTTTAATATTTTGTCAGCCTCGGCTTGCCACAGTTCTTTTTTTAGTTTTGATTTTTCTTGCCTGACCTTGGCGGATTTTTTGCCGCCGCCCATAACCTTGGCACCAGCCTGCACCAAATCAGGAATGGTTCCAGCGCGGTAAGCAAGGGTAACGAGCCTGAGAGTCTGCATAAAAATACGCCATGAATCATAATTCTTGATTGCCGTTCGTAACTCTTTGAGCAATGACCTTAGGTCGCCGGCATAGCCTGTTTTTTTGATTAACTTCTCAGCGTGGTCTATAAATTCATGGGCGAAGTTTTGCTCCTTGCACGCCTCAAATAAATCTTTTTTTTGGAAGGCATCGAGCTGTCTTTTAATATCGTAATGCCTTGCATCCCATTCATCGGTCGCAATAAATTCATCGGTGGCATTCTTACAGGAAAATAAAATTGGTTGTTTTGCTTTCATCGTTTGCTCCTTTGAGCAGGGAAATTCAAGACGTTGCCCGCCGCCGCAATTCGTCCTTGCCTAACAATCCAATTGTCAATTGCATTTATTTCCGGCGATAAATCTCTCAAGTCTGACGTTTCCGTGTAATGTTTGATTGTAACGTCACCGCTCATTTTATGGTTCATAAGAAGCTTGGTTTTGTAAAGTTCAATTTGACATTTACCAGCAATGGCCCTGAATGTCCGGCGCAAATCGTGAGGCGAAACTCGAACGCCTGCCGCTTCCGATACTTTATCCATCACGCTTCGTGCGTCCTTGATATGCCCATCGGCAATCCTCGATGGGAAAACATAATTTCCATCTTTTGGCCTTGCGTTCAGGATTTTAAAAGCAACACCGGAAAGCGGGAAGGTGACAGGCTGTCGGTTTTTCGGGTCTGGAAGGCTCCATGACGAGTCATCAAAGTTTACTTGCGCCCATGTTAAGGTTGCCATTTCAGACCAGCGTGCGCCGGTTAAAAGCAGAAACGACACAGCATCCGCAAGTGTTAGGCCAACAACTGTTTGCTCTGGTGCCTCTCGAAGTGATTTTAGGACATTCCAGGCAACGCCAATTTTATCTGTTGGAATCCGACCGGAGCGCGGCCTTACGGTATTCCATCGCTTTGTTTCGGATAATACGCTGACGGGATTTTCGACAATTACGGGCATGCCGCCGTGATGATAGGCTCCACGGGCGTAATTCAGCAACGCTCTTAATATTCTGAAGGCCTGATTTGCCTGCGCCGGACTTTTATCTGTCAACTGGGTGAATCTTTTTGCAACCCTATCACGAGTGATTTCAACCGCCGGACGTTTAGCCCAATCGTGGAAACTTTTTTTAAGGTGTTTTTCAATGTCGGCCCGTGAGGATTGTTTTAACTCAATCCGGTCTTCGAGATACTTCTTAGTAATATCGTTTAACGTCAGCGCATAGGCCTCAGAGCGTTTTTTTTCTTCAATCGGGTCTTTACCTTCACCCATTGCGGCAAGCGCCTTTCTTGCCTTCTGTCTTGCCTGCTGTAATGTGATAACGCCGTGGGAACCCAATGACACACGCCGGAGCGTTCCTTCACCACGCACCCGTCCCTGGACTATATAAGTTTTTTTCGCTGCGGAAATTCTTAAACCGAAGAGTGGTATCTCATCATCCCAAACCAGAGTTTGGCCGACGGCAGGAAAAGGCAGTTCTTCAACAATCTTTTTTGTTAGTTTCATAAATCCCCCGTTTTGAAATAGTAATCACATAGTAATCAAATTATTTATAATGTCATTATGTACCGTAGGGATTAATATAGTGGTACAAGGCAATGCTGTCAAGGATTATATTGATTACTATTATATCATATAAGGTTATATAAGCTATACAAATAGGACTTAAAATCCCTCGGTCCTTGAGGCTGTGCGGGTTCAATTCCCGCCCCAGGCACCAGTAAGGGTAAGGGCTTCAGCATTTTTATATGTTGAAGCTCTTTTTTATTGGCTACGATTATGACAATAATAAATTATATGCTATAATAAAAATATAGGATACCTTATCTAATTTGCACTTAAATATAATCAATAAAAACTTGTTAATAATATTTTTGACCGGATTTCCTTGCAAAAACTAATAGTGGCGGAAACATTGTCGCTTTACTTCGCAATTGCGCAGCAAAACCGACAGCTTGGCTAATAAAAAAGCACGGCGCATTACCGAATGAGCTGTCGTTTAGCGCCAATGTTCCACCTAATATCTATGACCCCAAGAGAACAAATCATTGACCAATTAATGACCATCAAATACGGTTCAATAAATAACTTCTTTTCAGTCAAAGCTAAAGATCCCAAAGGCTCACTCCTTCAGGCAACAAAATATTTTAATGATTTTGTCAAACACGGCTATATCCGGCCTCTAGCTTATGACCTAACACCGCGAAACAGGCGAAAAGAAATATTCCATACTCCGACCTTGAAAGGAGCAAAATATGTTGGCCGGGAAGCTGAATATAAATATAAAGAAATCAGAGCAACTTCCACTATAAGAAATGACAGCATGAAATATGACGTTGCTCTATCTTTAGTGAGATTATACCCTAAATGGAAATTTGAATTTGAATATGAAAAGGAATTTGGCGGAAAGAGATGTGATGTTTTTATTAAAGCAAGAAAAGGTGAAACAATCCTTTATTATTGGGTTGAGATTGAACGAAAAACTGAGCGCTACAAAGAAGTGAATAGAAAGGCCGAGATTTTCAACAAAGTAAAAAGCAAACTTCCTTTCGGAACTAAATGCCTCTTTGTTCTATCTTACCTCTATCATGACCCTTTATTGAGACCGCAAGAATATAAATTAAATCCCACAATAGAAAGCAGAATACAGATTAACAACAAACAATTTAATCGCTTTGTTAAATCAGTTCCCAAAGATTTTCTTTACCTGAATTTCATAAATTTTTACCGGCTTAACGAAGCGGTCTGGTTTGATCAAGGCCAGCCAAGAAGGTTAATTCAATAATATATCCTAATATATTTCACTTGATAAAAAGTGTCCAATCAAGCTTTTTCTTGACAATTGATATTAGTTACACTGCCACAGTTTTTATTAGTCATCAAATTTAAGGATTACCACTAGAAAGGTGTAACGAAGAGCTCACCCGGAGCGAAGCGATCGGCTGCAGCTGCTTAGGAAACCATTCTCCAATAAGTTAATATCATATTGTACTTTTTACTTGTGGGATAAATACTTATTCATAAAAGAAATAAGAATTGTTGATGTCAGTATTATCCCTATACCTGCTTCTATTAAAACTAAGATCTTTCTGATCGGTTCAATTGTTGAGACTGTTTCTTTTAGAATGTCTGAATATCCAATAGTAAAAAAAGTTATTCCAGAAAAAAATATGTATTCAACGATATCCTTAATATCGGTTAACAAAGAAGAAAACCATTATTACTTTCTCAATAGTTGTTTCTGGTTTAAGCGTCGGTTTACATCTACAAAAGGGATCTCATTTATTAATAATGCTGCAAATAAAGGAGGGACACTGATGCAACGGTTATTTTTAATCTTGATTGTGTTGGCGATTTCATTTGGCACAACACAGGCCTCATTTGTTGACAATGGGGGTGGGTTGATCTACGACACAGACCAGAATATTACTTGGTGTGATAGTCCATCCACGGTTGTGGATTGGTATCATCGAGTGCCTGATCCAAACCAACAGATATGAGGGGTCACCGGCTGGCGGCTTCCCGACCTACCTATTCCTGCAGGACAACTCTATTCTTCTCCGTATACCACTGATGGAGAGATGGAATATCTGTATTATATAGAACTTAGAAACAAGGCCGATGGACTACTTACCAACATAGGGCCATTTTTGAATCTTCCAACTGGCGAGACATGGACAGACAGTGACATCTGGAATGTTTGCGGTGGAGGCGCGGCGCTGTGCGTCTCGACAGGTGTCTTTGACTTCGCAACAGGAACAACAGACTACATGCTTGACCCAAATGTTCCGATTTATGGTGAGGCGTACATCTTTCTGGTTCACGATGGAGATGCCATGCCTACTCCAATCCCTGCTGCTATATGGCTCTTGGGTTCCGGTCTGACTCGATTGGCAGGGTTGAGATGGAAGTTCAAGAGTTAAACGATCATCCATAGATTCATTACAAGAAAGGCAGTGTCAGAAACAGCGCTGCCTTTTTATGCATATTTCTACCCGTAACCCTTAGTTTATATAAATTCTGTAAATCGGCATGCAATTTTGACCCAGGCTGATAAAAGAGAAGGACTGGATTCCATAACGAAACATAGAATTTTAACTGGGTCAGTTTTGGATGCCAACTGTTGATCAGCATCAACCGCTTACTCACATATGCAAGGCGGTAATTTACATGCGACTTGGTCTTAGACTTCAGGCTTCGATTCTCAGCCTCGCATCAAGTGCAACAACACCGGAGCCATCGGCAAGAATGCGGACCGGGTTGATATCCAGTTCCCTGATATGGGGAAACTGGTATAGAAGATGAGTAACCCGCTCGATCATGGCCACATAGCCGGGAATGTTCCCCTTGCCTTTTCCCCTTGCCCCCAGCAGTATCTTGTAGGATTTAAGTTTTTGAACCTTGTTTTCAATTTCCCTGTAATTTTCCGGACACAGGACGTTGGCTGTGTCATGGAAGACCTCAATGTAGATGCCGCCATAACCGAAAAAAACAACGGGGCCGAATGAGTCATCGAACCGCCCGCCGATGAACATGTCGTAGCCTTCACCCGCCTGTTTCATGACTCGCACTCCTTGAAACCTGGCATCGGCTTTGTATCGATAAAGGTTCTCCCTAATATTGTCAAAGGCATTGTGAACACCTTCAGCATTTTGAATGCCCGTGATAACACCGCCGGCTTCGGATTTATGGATGGCATCGGGCGAGACGATTTTCATAACCACAGGATAACCGATATGGTCGGCCACAGCGGTGGCCTCGTTGCCGTCTATGGCTAGAGCGGATTTGGCAACGGTGATGCCGAAGTGATAGAGTAGATCCAGAGATTCCTCTCCTTTTATTCCTGTATTGTCATTGATCCAAGTCTTCGCGGCTTCGATATCAATGCCATCGGGCAAAGTGCAAATGGGTGACCCTTCCGCTTTTTGGGCATAATAGTCGTACTGTTTTCTAAAGGCGCGGATCATTTCGCTCGCATTATTGAAGATGGGTATATCGAGGTTTTGCTTGATTCGGGAAATTGTCGAAGAAAGACCGAAGATGCAGATTCCCAATGGTTTTCCCGATGAAAGAATCGTTCCCGTAACTTCTTTGGAGAGGTCTGTATGGAACATTTTATAAAAGACATCCTCGCCCCGCGGCATTTCCGGCCATTGCGTGACAAAAACAGCGCCGTCAACATTGTTGTTGTGCATGACAGAGTAGAAAATATTGGGATAGGCCTTGGCGTCATAGATGTCCCCCATGTCGAGAGGGTTAGAGAAATTAATGACGCCGGCGTTGGAAGAATTTTTAAGGTCGTCGTAAAAAGCGGCGCCGGGATCAGCAAACTCAAAGCCTGCCTCTTCACAGAGGTCAGCCATCATGACCGTGAATCCACCCGCGGGAGACATAATCATGATTCGTTTCCCCCGCATGGGGGGTAGGTCAAAGACCTTGGCCATGGAGATGAAATCATTGAAATTATAAATGCGAGTGATGCCCACCCGTTCAAAGGCCGCGTCAATGATCGCTTCGTTATTGGAAATAGCCGCCGTGTGACTCATGGCAGCCTTCTGGCCAGCGTCGGTCGTGTTGGATTTCAGGATAATTACGGGCTTGTCGATCCGTGATACAGCCTCAATAAGGCGGTCTCCCCGCGGAATGCTCTCCAGATACAAGCCGATGACCTTAGTATCCGGATCGCGGCCAAAATATTCCAGAAAATCTACCTCGTCCAGATCCAGCTTGTTTCCAATACTGGCAAATTTGGCCATGCCGACATTTTCATCAGCCATGAGGTTCCAAAGCATGAGGCCTACGCCGCCACTCTGAGTAATGATCGACAGACCGCCCTTGGGAGGGCTGAATGAGGGAACGAAGGGGAGACATAGCCCGTTGGCTGTGTTGGCAACAGTCACTCCGTTGGGCCCTACAAACCGGATGCCATATTGTCTGGCCTTTTGTAAAACCAGGTCGGAGAGTTTTTTCCCTTCTCCCCCCATTTCACTGAATCCGCCTGAAGGAATGGCCATCCATTTTACACCGGCTTTTCCGCATGAATCGATGGTATCGGGCATGAATCGTGCGGGAATCAGAACAAAAGCCAGATCCGGAATTACCGGCAATTCTCCAACGTCCTTATACATCTTGATGCCGTCCACATGAAGATCGCTTGAGCGGAAGTTTACTCCGAAGATACGCCCAATATATCCCCAACGGATAAGGTTTTCCAGAACGAGGCGTGGGATATTGTTAGGTCTTGACGATAAGCCGATGATGGCAATGGATTTAGGGTAGAACAGCTTTTCCATGATATCCTCCAGAATAAATATTGCTTGCTGAGAATTTACATTCTGGCAAATTGTTTATAGAAGCTCCATCATTGTGTGTCAATGAATTTATTGCCACAAATGTATCTGCATTTCTAGCATGAACACGCGATTTTAATGTGATTAGGATTAGCACATTATTCAGACTAAAACATTTACTTTAGTGGAGCCATTTATGTAAGAATACTTTACATCATAACCGAGTTCCCGAATGATATGTTTTATGATTTTGTTTGTTGAATCAATTACGGATACGAAACTGGAAATGCCATGTTCCTTGCCAATGGCTAATATTTCCCCCAATAATGATTTGCCAAGGCCATTATGCTGCCAGTCGTCACGGACTACAATAGCAAAGTCCGTAACGTTATCTTTAGGATCATAACCATAACGACCCACAGCAATAATGGCATCTTTTCCATCTTCCCGGATCACAGCGGCAAGGGCAAAATTTTTATTGTAATCGATGTGCGTTGATCGAAAGAGCAAATCTTTGGGAAGCGCATTAAGGGGCGTCAAAAAACGCAGATATATAGAATCATCATGAAGCTTGTTGAATAAATCTACGATAAGACGTTCATCTGTCTGCAAAATAGGCCTGATAAACACAGTTTTTCCGTTCTTAAGAGTAAGCCAACCTTCATATTGAGCGGGGTAGCCTTTGTTAAAAATTTGCGGCATTTTTATCTATCCAGGAAAACAAGAACTTGACGTTCCTGCCAATTTATATGTTGTCAAAATGCGCTTGCAGTTCCGCAAAAGCCAATAAGGAATTGGCCGCACGGCGGAGAAGGCGGTGCGTTTCCTTAGAGTTGTCGTTCTCAATTTCGACATCAGTCTGTCGGATATTGTCCCGTATGGTACTCGCCCACATACCGTATAGTTTTACCGTTGCTTCATCTCCACAGAATTGACTGTACGCTGCGCGATGCAGTAGTGTTGACATAGGATCGTACCCTCTGTCGGGGAACTTTCGGGAAACAAGGAACTCCCGATCTGTATCGAACTTTTCAATAAGTTCTATAATATCATTTTCTTTCATAATGGGAAATCCTCCAATTTACACTTTTAGCTTTCAGCCTTTGTTCCTAATCACGAGAGACTCAAAGACATTGAAACCATGTTTTCATCCTTGGAATCTAATGTAAAATCGCAGTGCCGGAAAATTCTTATCATGGCGTAATTTTCCTGAAGTGTTTCGGCGCGAATGGTCTTGTAGCCTTCCTTTTTGGCCAGTTCAATGCATTGTTCCGATAATAAATGCCCCAGGCTCTTATTCTGCCATGGATCAGAAATAATGATCGCGTATTCCGCTTCGCCCTCAAAGCGTTTGTTTTTGATTAAACGGGCAATACCCAGGAATTTATACTTATCACCATCCTTCATTTCCGCGACGACGGCGATTTCATTCTCCGGATCGAGATTGCAGAAACGCTGAGCACGTTCCGGTGTGGCCGAGAAAAGCGATAAGAACCTCAGCCACAGAGACTTTTGCGAACAACCGTTAACGAAATCTGTCCACAGACCGATATCCTTGGGATTGATAAGGCGCAGACGCACGGGCATATTATCGACGGAGATTGAATCCTTAGTAAGGTGACGGGCGATGGAATCGGCAATGGCGCTCTGACGTCTTACACCGTAATGATACATCTGGCCTAAGACTTCCGCCGCCATTTCCGCTGTTGAATAAACGGGAATGCCAGCCTGTTCCATCTTAACCACATCATCTATCATAAATTCCATACAAGCCACACAGCACACGACCGGTTTCCCCTTGTAATCTATGTTCTTCATGATATCCACAAAGGAATTCAGCATCTCGCCCTGAATAATCACTATGAAACTGTGCACGTCATTGCTTTCAATGCCTATTTCAATCAGATTTTTTACCTGTTGCGGCGTCATAGAGAAAGAACAGTCAATGGGATTGCCGGCATTGGCATAATCGGGCAGAACATTTTTCAGACGTTTTTGAAAATAAGGTTCAAGTGTGGCCAGCCGCATATCGGAGAGATAAAGCATATCGGTAGCCGCCACGCCCATCGATCCGGTATAGGTAATCACCAAAACGCCGTTGCCTTTCGGGACAGGCTGTTTGGAAAAAGCGCGCGTCAGCGCGAACAGATGTTCATTGTCCCTTGCCCGGATCAAGCCGCTTTGTTTAAAGGCCGCGCTGTTGACTTCGTCATTGCCGGCCAGTGACGCAGTATGTGAAGAAACGGCTTTTTTGCCGGCTTCCGTCCTTCCCGATTTCAGAACAATGACGGGTTTGCGGACTGCCGCCCGGCTGGCTACGTCCACAAAGTGCTTGCCGCTGCGGATGTCTTCCATATACATTACAATGACAGAGATATAATCATCGTCACTTAAGTATTCCAGAATATCTGTTTCATTGATATCCATTTTATTGCCGATGGTAGCCACGATTCCGAAATCCAGAATATTACTCAATCCGGTAAGAATACCGGCAGCATAAACTCCGGCCTGCGCGACCATGCCGACATTACCCCTGCGTAAATCGGAAAGTAATCCGATAGATTGTACCATATTGTGATGAGTGTTGATTACGCCGGAACAATTAGGACCAAGAACGCGGCAGCCATGCTCACGAATGATCTTTTCAATCCTTTCCTGCGCCTGTTTACCTTCTTCGCCGCTTTCGGCAAATCCCGCAGCCTCCACAACCACATACTTTATTCCTTTCGCGCAGCAATCGGCAATGGCTGCCTCCACTGCTTTGGCCGGAACAATAATGATGGCCATGTCAACCGGCTCCTGTACATCCAAAATAGATTTGTAGGCTTTGATTCCCTTGATGGAATCTTTTCCCGGATTAATCGGGTAGAGTCTGCCGGGGAAATCATGATTTATGAGATTCCAGAAGACATTATAGCCGAGTTTCCCCTTAATGTCGGAAGCACCGATTACCGCGATGCTTTTTGGATAGAAAAAATCCCGCAGGCTCTCACTGCCCGTCGGCGTTATATTTTCTCCGGGTGAAGTCTCACTGACAAACATCCGTGCGTCCACGGTCACATAACCATCCGGATAGAGAAACAGAGGATTGAGATCCAGTTCATGAATTTCCGGATTTTCAATAACCAGTTGAGATATTTTTAAAAGCAGTTGCTGAAGCGAAGCCAGATCGACAGCCTGGCCCCGATATCCTTTCAGGATGTCTGAGCCGCGGATGTCTTCGATCATTTGCACGGCGTCTTTTTCAGTAATTGGCAGAATGCGAAAAGAAACATCACGCAGGACTTCCACAAATACGCCGCCAAGACCGAACATGATCAGCGGACCAAAACTGGGATTGCGCGTCACGCCGATGATGGCTTCAATGCCCTGCCTGGCCATGCGCTGCACAGCGACGCCTTCGATATGCTGATATTTGAATGTCTCGATAATTTCACGGTATGCTCTGTGCACATCATCGTTGCTTAGCAGATTAAGCTTGACGCCGCCGGCATCTGTTTTGTGTACAACATCCGGGGAGACAATCTTCAACACCACGGGGAAGCCGACTTTTTCACTGATAGCAAGCGCTTCATCTTCGGAGCGGGCAACCAGAAAGCCTGTGGTCGCAATGCCTATACCTTCAAGGATTTCCTTGCTTTCGTGTTCCATAAGATAGCTGCGGTTGTCCCGGACAGCCTGATGGATAATTTCTGATAATTCATCTTTCAGCAGTCTGAATTGCCCAGAAGATGTGATACCTTTATCTGACGCCACCTTCTGTGATCCTGAAATTTCTTTGTCCATAATGTCCTCTCATGACATAATTATCGGCTTCCTTTTTTGTTAGGCATCAAAAAGATACGGAACTTGAACACGATAATAAAGTAACACAGCCATTTAAAAGATGATATCAGATGAGGTCTTATTTATGCGTCAGAACAATACCATATGTTATGACGGTTTTTGTCTGACATGGCAAAGTCATCTTAAAGATAGTCCTCGTCATGCCGGCGAAAATCCCGGCAATATGAAGTTCTGTTTATTATGCGCTCTTCCGAAGGGAATGAGCTTCCGGTCAAAGCACTATCTTTGATTTGGAAATGCAGTGGAATATTCTAATTGATAAGTTTATTGTGGACTGCGTACAGTGTGAGCTCGGCATTTTTTTTCATGGCCATCTTGGACATGATACGGGTACGGTAAGTGCTGATTGTTTTGACGCTCAAACAAAGTTCATCGGCGATATCGGAAACGGACTTTCCTCCTGCCAGCATCAGCATCACCTGGTGTTCGCGGTTGGAGAGCCGCTCGTGGGGAAGCTTTTGAGTGTCTATTTCTAGTTCGTCAGCCAGCTTTTCCGCCAGCGACGCAGTGACATATTTCCCTCCGCCAGCCACCTTGCGGATGGCTCCGATGAGTTCCTGCGGCGCGCTGGCTTTGGTGAGATAACCAGATGCGCCAGCGCGGAGTGCACGCACCGCGTATTGCTCTTCTGGGTGCATACTTAAGATCAATACGGCGAGTTTCGGACGCTGGTTTTTAATGTCTTCCAGAACTTCAAGACCGCTGCGGCCGGGCATGGAAATATCCAGCAGAACAACATCAAAATCATGTTGCAGAACTTTTTCCAGTGTTTCTGAACCGTTTTGCGATTCATCCTTGATGGCCATATCCTTCACATCCGCCAGAATCTGCTTGACACCCTGACGCACAACGGCGTGGTCGTCAGCAACTAGTATGCGTATCATGACAGTCGTTCTCCTTTGCTCAGTGGAATTAAAACTCTAACCATTGTTCCGGACGGTTCTACGTTTCGGACATGAACAGTGCCGCCCCAGAGATGGGCGCGCTCGCGCATGCCGATCATGCCGAAGGACCGGGTATCATCAATCTGCCACTGTGTGATGCCTATTCCGTTGTCCGTCACTTCCAAACACAGTTCTTTTTCGTTTACCATAAGGTTCACCTTACAGAACGTGGCCTTGGCGTGCCGGACAATATTGGTGAGCGTTTCTTGAAAAATGCGGAAGATGGCCGTGGCCTGTTCCTTATCGATCACACTATTGCCGCAATCAATATGTGCTTGGCAGCGAATGCCGGAGTGCTTCTGAAAATCCCCCACCTGCCATTCAATGGCCGCCGGCAGTCCCAGATCATCGAGCAGACTGGGACGCAGTTCTGTAGTAATGTTGTGCACGCTTTCAATGGTCGCGTCGACCAGACTCGACATGTTTTGCGTTTTTTCACGGATGCTTTTATTTTTGGCTGGAAGCCGGTTTATAAGCCAGGACATGTCCATTTGCAGCGCGGTGAGCGATTGTCCCAGTTCATCATGGATTTTGCGTGCAATGCGCGTGCTTTCTTTCTCGCGCACTGACTGAAGATGAACGGACAGATTTCGCAATTCCTGACGCGAGCGTTCCAGATCTTCCTGCGCTTTTTTCTCCGCCGTAATATCTTCATAAGTGACCACGATACGTTTTTCGCGCAGTTTCTCCCCGATGCGTGAAGCTTTCATCCGGCAGATAATTTCCCGCCCGTCCTTGCGCAGACAGGGAAATTCCGTTTCATACGTTCGCAGATGCTCAAGGGTGGAGTAAAACTTTCCGCCGATTTTATCAGCCTCTTCTATGTTGCGATAAATCATGGTGATGCTCTTGCCGATAAGTTCCTCGCGGTGCCAGCCGAAGATAACCTTGACTGCGTGATTGGCAAAATTAATGCGTCGTTCATGGAGGCCTAGCACGGCCTGAGGGATCGCGTCGAGAATGGATGATTCCAGAGCTTCCAGCTCTTCAAGCCGTCTGCCTGCCTCCTTACGTTCGGTTATATCCATGGAATTACCAAGGATGGCCCGTTTCCCTTTGAACGTAATCGACATGACGGTTTCCATGATCCACTTGATCCGGTCATCCTTGGTGACAATGCGAAATTCATAGGGCGAAAAACGCTGCTCTTTGAGCATCATGATCGCGTACTTAGCCGTTTTGCGCCGGTCTTCAGGCAGGATAATACTGGAGGGATCCATTTTAAGCATTTCGCTTTCACCATAACCGGCATAATCCCGGAAGTGATGATTGATAAACTGAAATCGTTTATTCTGCATGATATAAAATCCTACCTGGGAACTCTGTGCCAGGATTTTATATAAATCTTCTTCAGACGCTCCCTTGGACTGCGTATGGTCGCTGTTCGACAATTGCGTCTGCAGATGGTTAACCAGATCAATCAAATCTTTTTTTGACTTTTTCACCAGGTTCATGGGCTACTCCACCACGTGAAAGATTCATCACTAAGAATAAATCTTATTTAATCACAATTGACGGAAAAAATAAATATTTGTCTCTAAAAAAGTACATTATTTATACCTTGTTTCTTTCGATTTTGGTCTTAAACAAGAAATTGCCGTTCCCTGCAAATAAGGGAACGGCAATTTTGGGAGGGACTTCAATGTGGGGCTAACCTATTTTCTTTCTGTTGTTGACAAGATCATCAACTACAGTTGGATCAGCCAGAGTTGATGTATCACCGAAGTTGCCGTACTCTTTGGCGGCGACATTTCTCAATACGCGGCGCATTATCTTGCCGGATCTCGTTTTGGGAAGACCATCCGCCCATTGAATCTGATCGGGTGTTGCAATCGGGCCGATCTCCTTGCGGACATGCGCAATAAGAGCCTTCTTCAGTTCTTCCGTTTTGGCTACATTATTGTTCAATGTAACATAGGCGAAGATGCCCTGACCTTTAATGTCATGCGGGAAGCCTACAACCGCCGCTTCGGCGACATCGGGATGAGACGTGAGAGCCGCCTCAACTTCCGCGGTACCCATTCTGTGACCGGATACATTGATAACATCGTCAACGCGACCGGTGATCTTGTAATCGCCGTCCGCATCGCGTTCGGCGCCGTCACCAGAGAAGTAGTAACCGGGGAACTGGGAGAAATAATTCGCTTCAAACAACCCTTCCTTATCATCCCATAAACCGCGAGTTATTCCGGGCCATCCTTTCTTAATGCAGAGTGCGCCTTTTCCTGGTCCTTTTATTTCTTTCCCTTCTTCATCCATCAAGGCAGGAACTACACCGAAGAAGGGGACCATGGCTTTGGCCGGCTTTATATCAATCGCGCCGGGCAGAGGCAGGATCATGTGACCGCCATTTTCTGTCTGCCACCAGGTATCGGCGATCGTGCAGCGGCCGCCGCCGATTTTATTGTAATACCACCACCAGGCTTCGGGGTTGAGCGGTTCACCGACTGAACCCAGAACGCGCAGCGAGGAAAGATCATGCATATCGACCCATTTGTCACCTTCCTTGGCGATGGAGCGGATAGCAGTGGGCGCAGTATAGAAGTTATTAACGCTGTATTTTTCGACGACAGCCCAGAACCGGTCGAAATTAGGATAGTTGGGAACGCCTTCGAAAAGGATACTGGTGAAACCGTTGCAAAGCGGTCCGTAGACAACGTAGCTGTGACCGGTGACCCAGCCGATATCGGCCGTGCACCAGTAAGTATCTTCATCGCGAACATCAAAAGCATACTGCTGAGTCATGGACGCATAAAGCAGATAACCGGCTGTGGTGTGCACAACGCCCTTGGGTTGTCCGGTAGAACCGGAGGTATAAAGAATGAACAGAGGATCTTCCGCGTCCATTTCTTCCGGTTTGCAGTAAGGCGCGGCGTCAGCCATCAATTTTTCATACCAGATGTCGCGGCCTTCTTTCATGGGAACTTCCGTGCCGGTGCGTTTCACAACAACCATGGTTTTCACTGATGGGCACTGTTCCACTGCTTTGTCGGCGTTGGATTTCTGAGGAACAGCCTTGGAGCCGCGGTAAGTACCGTCGCAGGTAATAACAACTTTAGCGCCGCAGTTTATGATGCGATCTCTCAGGGCTTCCGCCGAGAATCCGCCGAAAACGATTGAATGTATTGCGCCGATGCGGGTGCAGGCCAGCATGATAATGGCCAGTTCCGCGATCATGGGCAAATAGATGGAAACACGATCACCCTTTTTAACACCAAGGGTTTTCAAAACGTTGGCGAACTTATTGACTTCGCGATATATATCCTGATAGGTATAAACCTTCCAGTCATTGGGGTCGTTGCCTTCAAAAATGATCGCTGCCTTGTTTTTCTTGGTTGCCAGATGTCGATCCAGGCAGTTGTAACTAACGTTGAGCTTGCCGCCTTCAAACCATTTGGAATGAACTTTTCCCTCATCAAATGACCAGTCCGACACTTTCTTTTTGTCAAACGGTTTAAACCAACTCAGTCTTGTAGACGCCATTTTCGCCCAGAAAGCATCCGGATCATCGATAGACTCTTTGTAGAGCTTATCATACTCCTTCCTGCTCTTGACATAAGATTTCTCTCTTACTCTTTCAGGCACAGGAAAGACCTTGTCGTAAAAATCTGTTTCATTAATTTCAGCCATAATATTCTCCTTAAAATTATTTTTTATGCCTTCTATTTCCGCCAAATTCCGCCAAAAAGGCACGATGTTTGTTCTTGTAAATAAGCCATTTTAGCCATACGTCTCTTTACCCGCTCTTTTTAGAGATATATGACCTTGCAAAATCTTTTCAGGAGGGGTACGCTCCCACGTCGGGCTTCGTTCCTGTTTGTCAGACTCGCGTACTCTGATTAACCTGCCGCAACGTAGGAGCGTATTACATATGGCGGATGCAATACATGTACCCCCTGAAAAGCAAATATTTTATACTACAAGAAGAAGGATTTGAATATCAGCGTCAGTCTGAATTAGAAGTGAGAAATGAGCCTACACAGTGTAGGTCTTTGTCCGACAAGCATTAAATATTTTCATGATGAAATATAACGATAATTAGAAATAATTATTATCGAGAAATTCGAAACTATGACGTATTTTTATAAGATATTGCTTTCTTTGAAGGAAATATAAGGCGCTCCGTCTGTATATCAATTATCTTTAAAGTGAACATTACCCATTGAAATATTGCATGGACTGGTAGAATTAGAAAAACAACAGTACCACAAAAAGAAGAGTGTAACTAAAATGTAACCGTCTTAACCTAAAATAAACCAACATAACCAAACATAAACCAACTTACCCTTTGTAACTGGTCAATGTATAAGGCATTAAAATTGATGGGAAATCGCCTGATTTAAATTAGCGTCTTAAAATCCCTCGGTACTTGAGGCTATGCGGGTTCAATTCCCGCCTCACTTAATAAGTTGCCAAAGTTATATTAAACTAACAATGAGTGATAAATAATTATCATATTGGATATTTTGTATTTGAATTCGGCAGCGAGCGCAAACACCTTCGCTTGCTGCGGGGTAAGCGAGCGAATAAAGAATTATAATTTACCTTAAGAATCGAAGATTCTCCGCGGCTCGCCGCGGAGAGCTTTAATTGTATTTTGAAAGTTGTAATATGACGGTCAGTTAAAAATGACAAGGCAATAAACTTTACAAGTTTATTGCCTTGTGTTATTAGGTATACACGTTGAAAAACAATCAAGGAGAAGGAACATGTCCGGCCATTCAAAATGGAGCACGATTAAAAGAAAGAAAGGCGCGATTGACGCCAAGCGCGGCAAGATATTTACCAAGATTATCAAGGAAATTACTCTAGCGGCCAGGCTTGGCGGCGGCGATATTGAAGGAAATTCCCGGCTCAGGCAGGCTGTTCTGCTCGCTAAAGAAGAAAACATGCCCAAGGACAACATTGATAGGGCGATTAAAAAAGGTACCGGCGGTGGGGAAGGCGCGGCGGCTTATGAAGAAGTAACTTATGAGGGTTATGGCCCCGGAGGGGCCGCTGTTCTGGTAGAAATTATGACCGACAACAAAAATAGAACGGTGGCGGAAATAAGACATATCTTTTCCAAGCATGGAGGCAATCTTGGTGAAAACGGCTGCGTTGCGTGGATGTTTGCGAAAAAGGGAAGCATAGTTATTGATAAAAAAGTTATTGATGAAGATACCCTGATGGAACTGGCTCTGGAAGCTGGGGCGGAAGACGTGAAAAGTGAAGATGATGAATATGAGGTGATTACCGATCCCGCTTCATTTGAATCGATAAAGAAAGTGCTTGATGCCAAAGGAATAAAACATCTGGAAGCAAGAATCAGTATGATCCCATCCAATACCGTCAAATTGGGAGCAAACAAAGCAGAACAAATGCTGAAGATGATGGAAAAGCTCGAAGATAATGATGATGTGCAGAATGTTTACGCTAATTTCGATATAGATGAAGATGTCATGGAGAAGTTAAGTTAACGAGTATCAGGCCGTTTTCATGCTTTCAGGTATTCTCCTTATGAATGTTACCTGGTAGAGATTTTTAATTATTTGCGGAAATAAATAAATTGCGAATCCTAGGAATTGATCCAGGCAGTCATATCACCGGTTATGGCATCATTGAAAAGAAGGGGAATTATTTGCGACATGTTATCCACGGCGAAATCAAGTCGAAAAAAGATTCGCTGTTATCCGCAATGTTAATCTCTATTTATCAGCAACTTTCCGCGGTGATCTCGCAGACCGCTCCTCAGGCTATCGCGCTGGAAAATATTTTTTACGGGAAAAATGTTCGCAGCTTAATTAAACAGGCTCAAGTAAGGGGCGTGGTAATTTATGCAGGCGCCGATAAAGGTTTAGATGTTTTTGAATATTCACCATTGGAAATCAAAAAAGCCGTGGTGGGTTATGGAAGGGCAGAGAAAAGACAGGTGCAGATAATGGTTAAAGCTATTTTAAAACTGCCCGAACTGCCTCCGGCAGACGCAGCAGATGCGCTGGCGACCGCAATATGCCATGCTAATTTTTTAAAGGGAAGCCCAATCTGATGATTGCTTTAATCAGCGGTAAAATTGTTTATAAAGGTATTTCTCATGTTATTGTTGACGTTCAAGGCGTCGGTTACCGTGTTTTTATTCCTTTAACCACTTTTTATGAGTTGCCGGAAACCGGACAAATAATAACCCTGCATGTCCATACCAACGTCAAACAGGACGCCATAAATCTATTTGGTTTTTATACGATTCAGGAAAGGGATCTTTTCCAGTTAATGATTTCCGTAAGCGGCATCGGACCGAAAATGTCCATGAATATCCTTTCCGGCATTTCCGCGCAGGAACTGCTCGGCGCTATCTCCGGCGGCAATGTGGGGAAGCTGATCAAGATCCCGGGAGTGGGCAAAAAAATGGCCGAGCGTCTGGTTTTGGAGTTAAAAGAAAAAGTTGTTAAGAAAATGATGATGGAGGAATCGCCGGGCGCCGGTGTT
Source organism: uncultured delta proteobacterium (assembly GCA_963811325.1). Classification (GTDB taxonomy): domain Bacteria; phylum Desulfobacterota; class Syntrophia; order Syntrophales; family Smithellaceae; genus Smithella. The sequence continues at coordinate 1,776,301 of CAWEQT010000001.1, read as the reverse complement.
CAGAATCGTCCGGATGATATTATCGCCGAAGACGTTCTTTCCGCTCTGGTGAATCTGGGCTATAAAAACAATATTGCCAAAGACGCTCTAGATAGGGCTATACGCTCATCGGACGGGGAAATGGTGATGGACAAACTTTTGAAAGAAACCTTGAAAATACTTGCCGGGTAATGAGTCTGTGAGGGATATTAATGGATAAGCCCATAAAAAATTCTTTAATTAGTCCTTTGATCACTGAAGAAGAAAGTGATTTTGAAGTTACTTTGCGGCCGGCAAAGTTAACCGATTATATCGGCCAGGAAAAGGTTAAGAGTAATCTGGCTATCTTTATTGAAGCGGCAAAGAAACGCCGCGAGGCGCTTGATCATGTTCTCTTATATGGCCCGCCGGGTTTGGGAAAAACTACTCTGGCTTATATTATTGCCAGAGAAATGGGTGTTGATATCAAGGTTACTTCCGGGCCTGTAATCGAGCGGCCGGGAGACCTGGCGGCGATTTTAACGAATATGCAGGAGCATGAGGTTCTCTTTATTGACGAAATTCATCGGCTTTCCCATGTGGTTGAAGAAATTTTGTATCCGGCCATGGAGGATTTTCACATTGATATTCTAATCGGACAGGGACCATCGGCCAGATCAATGAAGCTCGATATTCCCCAATTCACCCTGGTGGGGGCGACGACCCGTGCGGGATCGCTGACTTCGCCTTTACGTGATCGTTTTGGCATGCATTTCCGTTTGGAATTTTACTCGCCGCAGGAACTGGCCATAATTATAAAAAGATCAGCCTCTATTCTGGGGGTAAAACTTGCCGCCGATGGAGCGGAAGAACTCGCCGGTCGCGCTCGCGGCACACCGCGTATTGCCAATCGGTTGCTCAAACGAGTACGCGACTATGCCGAAGTTAAAGCAGACGGGACAATAGACGGAAAAATCGCCAGGGAGGCGCTAGATGCTTTTGAAGTTGACCAGAAGGGCTTTGACCAGATGGATAGAAAACTGCTTCTGACACTGATTGAAAAATTTAACGGCGGGCCTGTCGGAGTGGAGAGCCTGGCCGCGGCAATCGGTGAAGAAAGGGTGACCATTGAAGATGTCTATGAACCGTATTTGATTCAGGAAGGCTATCTGCAAAGAACAGCGAGAGGTAGAATTGCCTGTGCCAGAGCTTACGAGCACTTTGGTATAAAGGCGACAGGCACGCGTCAAGGAGAAATGTTCTAGCGGGACTGCTAAAAAACGCCCATCTGCTGCGTTTCCCTCGCCCTTCGTCGTTGCGGCGTATGAAAAAATACGCCTCACTTCTCAGGACTCGGGAGCCTTACATCTGAGCATTTTTAAACAGCCCCGAAAATTGGTTTTTCAACAGCCTTGTGGTTGATTGTTATATGAAAATTTTAATGCACATCTGCTGCGGCCCATGCACTATCTATCCCTTGAAAGAATTAAGAACTCAGGGGCATCAGGTCACCGGTGTTTTTTACAATCCGAACATTCATCCTTACCAGGAATACCAGAGGCGCCGCCAGACGCTCAGCGATTACGCGGAAAAAACATTTTTAAATGTTATCTGGCAGGAAGATTATCCGTTGGAAGAATTTTTGCGGGCGGTTGCTACATTTAATAAAGAAGAAAGATGCGCCTTCTGCCTGAGGGATCGCCTGGCGTACGCTGCGGAACTGGCGATTCGGGACAAATACGATTGTTTTACGACCACCTTGCTGTACAGCAAATATCAAAAGCATGACTTGATTCGGGAAATAGGGAAAAGCGTAAGTCAGCAATTGGGAATATTTTTTCATTATCATGATTTTCGTACGGGGTGGGCGGAAGGTGTGAAAATATCTAAAGAACTGGAAATGTACCGTCAACCTTATTGCGGTTGTATATACAGCGAGAAGGAACGATTTTACAAGTAAAATTAATATCTTATATATAATTTATTTTTCAGGATGATTTACTGTGTCTTTTTAGACACAGTCAAATAAAAAATGCCTGTCCAGCCAAATTCTTATTTATTGATAACATAATAATTACAATAACTTGTATTTTATGAAAATACTATGAAATATGGTATAATACTTGCTATTTATATTAGAAAAATTGTATTTTGTTAAGGCGAGAGATTATGCATTTACAGCGTTCACTAAAGAAAGAAATAAATTGTGCAAGTATTGGGTTACATACCGGTCGTAAGATTAATATGAAGATAAAATCGGCGCCAGCGGACACGGGTATAGTTTTTATTCGTAAGGATTTGCCTGATGCCGCGCCGATTCATGCGCATTACGACAATGTTTGTGATACCACGCTGGCTACAACGCTGGGTTCTAATGGAGTTACTGTTTCTACTGTAGAGCATCTTTTATCGGCATTCAGTGGTATGGGTGTTGATAACGCAATTATCGAACTGAACTCTTTTGAGGTTCCTGTCATGGATGGCAGTGCGCTTCCTTTTGTGAATATGCTCAAAGAAGTGGGAACTCATGTGCAGAGGAAAAATAAAAAACTGCTGATAATCAGAAAACCGGTTTCTGTAACTTATGGTGATGCCAGCGCTATGTTGTTGCCGGCAGATGAATTTAAAATAACTTACGAAATAGATTTCAAACATCCTGTTATCGGCAAGCAGTCATACAGCATGACTTTTTCTGATGAAAAATATGAAAAAGATATTTGTGCTGCTCAGACTTTTGGTTTTTTGAAAGACCTGGAATTTTTGCAGGCAAAAGGTTTGGCTTTGGGCGGATCACTGAAAAATGCGATTGTTCTAGATGATAATAAAATCATCAATAAAGAGGGGCAGCGTATTGAGAATGTCTTTGTTAAACATAAGATTCTTGACGCGATCGGAGATTTGTTTTTACTGGGGATGCCGATTATCGGTCATTTTATTGCCCACAAATCAGGCCACCGTTTAAATAATCTATTGCTTAAGGAGTTAATGAGCAAGAAAGATTGTTGGGAAATTGTTACTTGTACCAATAAAGAAGAAGCCTATAAGCTTCATTCTTTTAGAATTCCTTCCTTTAAAACTCTTGACGCAGTTCCTGTTTAATCCAAAATAATCTTGATTTTTATCGCCGGGTTGCCTAGTATATGATTTTAAAAATTTATACTTAGCGATTGAGTCTCTTTGGAAATTATGACGATTTCTTAAGGTATTAATTATACAGCAATATTAGCGCAACTATTATAATGGAACCTGGTGGCAGGGAAAGTAAATTCTATTTACCTGAAATCAGGAAATAGCGTTTTATGAAAAAAGTAAAAAAAAATTATTACGGTGTAGTTTTAATCTTCTTGTTTTTTGTTATTAGTCTTATTGGTTTTCCTGCTAAGACCCATGCTATCGAGCCGGAAATAAAGGATATTTTAATTACAAACGACATGGAAAACGTGCTTTTGTATGCGCGTCTGCTCAACGGCTTTAAACCGGATATGGAATTAGCCGTATTAAACGGGATTCCCGCAACATTTTCCATGCAGGTTGAAGTTTATCAGGAACGGTCTTTTTCATGGGATAAGAAAATATTCAGTCAAGAAATTAAACGCACTATAAAATATGATAATCTTAAAAAAACATTTAGTGTTTTCTCCAGCAATAAAAAAGAGCCGGTTATTTTTTCCGATTTTGAAAGTGCGCAGAAGGCAATGTCTGATTTTAATGGGATTGTCGCCGCTCCGCTGTCATTGCTAACGAAAGGGAAAAATTATTACGCTATGATCAAAGTTAAAATGGATAAAATGCATTTGCCTTTGCACATGGAATATGTCTTTTTCTTTGTTTCCTATTGGGATTTTGAAACATCTTTTTACCGGCAGAAATTTTCCTATTAGTTAGTGATAAATTTCCTCCCCAAAATAATTATTTGAACCGCATTTATTAGGCAATGGAAGAAAAACAGAAAACAAGCAGCATTGATGAAAAGGAAAAAAGAAAGCGCCGCCGAGAATGGATTATCATGGTGGTCGTTGGTGTTTTAGCTATTGCCTTTACCTTGATAGCCAGTCAGATTTTCAATAAAGATGATTTGCCTCTGTCAACAAACATTTTCGTCTATGGACTTACCAGTATAAATGTTATTTTAATACTACTCCTGCTCTTCCTGATTATCAGGAATATTGTAAAACTATTTTATGAGCACCGCCGCGGAATTATTGGCTCCAAATTAAGGACGAAACTGGTGGCTACTTTTGTCGGTTTGTCCCTTGTTCCGACAATTTTGCTTTTCTTATTTGCTATTAATTTTCTTTCTTCCGGTATTGAGTCTTGGTTCAATCTCAAGATTGGCGACGCTTTAAACCGGTCGCTGGAAGTGGCTCAGGTTTATTACCAGCAGATGGAGGGACAAGCAAAATTCAATGCCCGTCAGATCAGCGCGGACATCACCAAAGACCGCCTCTACGAAAAAGAGCGCACGGAATATCTGAAGAGCTTTATCGGTCAGCGCCAGAAGGATTCCAAGGTGGGTACGGTCGAAACTTATTTCGATTCCCAGAAAGAAAGGCTGGTTTTTCCTGACGTTGAGCATCCTGACCTTATTCCGGTAACCCTCGACCCTCAAACGATAGAGGATATTTATTCCGGCAAAGAAAAATCCACGGTTCAGGCAACTAATATCGGGGACGCGGTTGTCGGGATTGTGCCGGTTTTCTCTTACGCGGTGCCTTCGGAAGTAATCGGGCGTATTTCAGTTAGTTACGTTATCCCTAAAGGATTCGTGGACAAACTCCGAAGTATTGCCGACGCTTCGGGACAGTATGGCCGGATCAAGCTTCTGAAAAATCCAATCAAATCTAATTATATTATTACCTTGTCCATAGTGACTTTGGTGATTATATTTTTGGCGACATGGTTCGGGCTGACTCTGGCAAAGGAAATTACCGTTCCTATTCAGGATCTTGTTTTGGCCACTAATAGAATTACGCAGGGAGATCTGGATAGTCACATTAACATTGAAGCAGATGACGAAATTGGACTTTTGGTCAAGTCATTTAATCAAATGACCAGGGATTTAAAGAAAAGCAAAAATAGTCTGGAAGATGCTAATATACACTTGGAGCAGCGGCGTAAATATATGGAAACTGTTTTACGCAACGTCTCCGCGGGTGTTATTTCCGTTGATAAAGCCGGAATGATCACTACCATTAATCATGCCGCGGAGAAAATGTTCGATATCAAGGCGGAAAAGGTTCTTTTTCAGAATTATCGCGATTTAATGATACCGGAACATCTTTCTCTTGCTGACGAATTTTTGCAGGAAATGAAGGAAAAAAATGAGGACTTATTGGAAAAACAACTGGAAGTCATGCTTAAGGATAAAGCTCTTACTGTTCTTCTGACGATTACAACTATTCAAGATGAAGAAGGCAATGATTCCGGTATAGTTATTGTTTTTGAAGATTTGACTCAACTTCAAAAGGCGGAACGTGCTGCTGCCTGGCGTGAGGTTGCCCGCCGCATGGCACATGAAATTAAAAACCCGCTGACGCCGGTTCAGCTTTCCGCGCAGAGATTACAGCGGAAATATGGAGATAAATTGGGAGAAGAAGGATCAGTATTTAAGGAATGCACTCAGACGATTATTGACCAGGTGGAAGTTTTAAAGAATCTGGTCAATGAATTTTCCCGTTACGCGCGAATGCCCGTTACAGCCCTCGCGTCTAATGACTTAAATACGGTAGTTGCCGAAACAGTTTCACTTTTTCAGGATGCTCATAAAGATATCGTCTTTGAATTCATGCCCGCGGAAGGATTGCCGAAATTTGATTTAGATGCGGAGCAAATCAACAGGGTAATGATTAATCTGCTGGATAACGCAGTAGCGGCCATTAATAAGAAAAGCGGCCGCATTGAAATTAACGTAAGTTATGATGAGCAACATCACAAAGCTACTGTATCAGTGGCCGACGACGGCGCGGGAGTTCCTTCAAGTTATAAAAGAAAAGTTTTTGAGCCATATTTTTCCACCAAGAAATCAGGAAGCGGTCTTGGTCTGGCAATCGTCAGTTCAATCATTTCCGATCATCATGGTCAGGTAAGCGTTGCCGACAACAATCCTACAGGAACGGTTGTTTCTTTTCAGTTGCCGGTTTCTACAGTTTAAATTATATATTATACAAAAGCAATTTAATTAGTTAAAAGAGTAAATATGAAAGATACAATCCTTGTAGTTGATGATGAAGAGAGTATTTGCCAGTCTTTAAAGGCAATCTTAAGCGATGAGGGCTATCAGGTTCTGGTAGCCGGCAGCGGTGAAGATGCTGTTAAAATTGTCGAGGAAGAAATGCCGCAACTTGTGCTGCTCGATATCTGGTTGCCGGGGATGGATGGCCTGGATACTCTCAAGGCCATTAAAAAAATAAATCCCGAAGTTCTGGTAATTATAATGTCGGGTCATGGCACGATTGAAACAGCCGTAAAAGCCACGAAACTTGGAGCGTTTGATTTTATTGAGAAACCTCTATCACTGGATAAAATTATAATATTGGTGAACAATGCCATCAATTTAATTCATCTAAATGAAGAAAACGTTTTATTAAAACAAAAAGTTTCTCATCAGTACGAACTAACCGGACAAAGCCCCTTGATAACCGAACTTAAAGAAATGATAAGTATTGTCGCGCCAACGAATGCGTGGATTTTGATTATGGGGGAAAACGGAACGGGTAAGGAGTTGGTGGCGCGTTCTATTCATCATTTAAGCTTAAGATCGCATAAAGATATTGTGGAAGTCAATTGCGCAGCGATACCTGAAGAGCTTATTGAAAGCGAATTGTTTGGTCACGAAAAAGGAGCTTTTACCGGAGCGACAGAGAAAAAGCGCGGTAAATTTGATCTGGCCCATGAAGGAACGATCTTTCTTGATGAAGTTGCAGACATGAGCCTCAAAGCGCAGGCAAAGATTCTACGTATCCTGCAGGAAAAAAAGTTTGAACGAGTCGGTGGCAATAAATTAATTGATATGGATGTGCGGGTTTTAGCCGCGACCAATAAGGATCTGGAAGAGGAAATGAAGGAGGGACGTTTCCGGCAGGACCTCTATTATCGTTTGCATGTAATTCCCTTGAGTGTTCCGGCGCTGCAGGAAAGAAAGGAAGATATTAAACCTCTGGCGGAGCGCTTTCTGCTCGATTTCACCATTAAAGAAGGCCTGGAACCGAAAATATTAACTGATGACGCGTTGGCTTTACTGATGAAACATGATTGGCCGGGGAATGTCCGGGAATTAAAAAATATTATTGAAAGATTGATTATTCTGACTCCTTCTAATGAAATAACAGCCAAAGATATTCCGCTCTTAAATGTCAAGGATGATTCTCTGAAAGATGCCAAGATGGACTTTGAAAGACAATTTATTTTAAAGAAGCTGGAAGAAAATGAAGGTAATATTTCCAAAACGGCTGAGGCGATTGGTTTGGAACGCAGCCACCTGCAAAAGAAATTAAAGAATCTTAAAGTCGTGATAAAAAATGATTCTTAATTTTCTCTGTCATTGTTCATTTGTTTTCTCATTTCAGAAATAGAAAATTTGTTAAAAGGGAGAAAGGCAATCCCCAGCGCGAGCACTATAGCCATTGATAAGAAATGGTAAACAACGGCAAAAGAAAGCACCTCAGCTTTAGCTAAACTAAAAAAGCTTAAGGCCAGAACGCAGGCATAATGCCAGTTGCCGATATAACCCGGAGCTGTGGGAATAGCTATCCCTACAATAAGAATAATCATTAAAACAAACGACGCCATTACCGGCAGGGTAAAGCCGAAAGATAAAAGTAACATATAAATCGCCAGGACATCCACAAGCCAGATTAAGGCTGAAAGAAAAAACAAATACAAAAGCAAGTTAATATTAGTGACAATTTGAAGACCATCGATAAAATGATGGATTAATTCATCTATTTTATTAGCGAATTTTCCTGGAAGCTTATTTAAGATTATATTCATGAGTTTCAGCGCTTGGTCTCTGCGCAGAATTAAAAACAAAATAAAACAAAACATAGCCAGCGCGAGCAGGAAGAAAATAATACTCGATTTAATCATCCAGGAAGGCAGATTAGTAAAAAAAAGAACAATTACAGCAATTGTCAATACAGTAAAACTATCCAAAATTCTTTCAATGATGATAGTTCCCAGCGCGGAAGACATTTTTATCGAACTTCTTTTAGAAATTAGATATGGTCTTGCCAGTTCGCCAATGCGAGCGGGAATTGCGGCAATAGCTAAAAATCCTACCGAGGTAACAGAAAAAAGAGAAATTTGGTCTATTTTTTCCATCGGTTGTAAAATAACACCCCAGCGGTAGGATCTCAGATATTGCATTAAAATTATAAGGATGATGAAAAGAATAACGTAACTTAATTGAATTTTTTTCAAATCGCTTAAAACATCCTGAAGATTAATTCCTCTTACAGACAAATAGATAAGGACAACACTAATCAGGATGCCTAAGATAATTTTTTTGTTCATCTATTTTAGCCTGGCCATTTTATTTGCGCGTATTTATTCTTTGACCAGGTTATCGGCAATTTTATCATGCAAGAGTTGGGAAGATAGTTTGTTGCCGATTAAGCCAACGCGAACAGCAACTGTGGTTGTATTCTTAGATTTGTATGTGATATCGAATTTAACTTTTTCATCATTTATCAATGCGTTAATTGTGCCCCTGGCAATTTCTTTTTCGGGAACTACTTCAGTGCCGTGCATGTTGGCCACCGTCTTTTCGCAAGCTGTCCAGACGTCATTAAAGGACGCATGATAATCAGTTTTAAGTTCGCCGTCGATATAAAAGAAAGTACCCGCCGTGCCCGCTCCGGCGGCAGCGCCTCCGACAACCAATGGCACGCAACCGGAAAAAAGAAAGAGAGCAACTGATGATAAGATAAAGAGCCAAAAATTGTTTCTTTTCATGTTTCTCCTCCCGGATAATTATTTTAAGTATTTAAAGCACATATTGTTTGGGATTGCAATTGTAAATATGTGTACCATTCCTAAATGGAAGTTTCTGCCGTACCGGCGAAAATTCTCGGTGATGAAAAATTCTATTAATTATGCGCTTCTCTCACGGGAATGTGTTTCCGGTTCAGCGCTATCTTTGTTGGCTTCGTCGTTGGCATCCTCGAAGTATTGATATAGCATCCTTTAATTCAGTTATTTTTGAGTATTTTTTCCTCTAAATGAGTATTGGAGAATTTTCAAATTTATACGCTCTTTCAAACGGTATTCATTAATGTCGGCTTTCTTTACGTTGGACAAATTTTCTATAATATACCAACTTAGCATTTCCCTGTAATAAAGACCAAAAGCCAGGTGTCAAAATTTCATCATGCCTGATATTACGATGATTATTCTATTTTCATTCTTGCGTAGATAGTGTAGGATGGCATTCAATAATCGGAAAAAACAAACTTGGTATATTAATTGATGGGTCGGAAACGAAAAAGGAAGAAAAAAATATCCATCCCCAATATTCCACAATATCCCATTCGGTGGTCGTTTCATTCATGATATACAAAACAGCATTTCCTATCACTTACGCTCATAAAATAACTTGCCATTATTCTTATTTTGATCATAACAATTAATGCTTATTGTTTTTTTATGAAGAGAAATAATTTAACTTTACATCTTAAGACGACCGGTCTAATATTATCCCAAATTTGTTAATCGGACAAGTTATGAAACAGGACACCAAACAAAAACTGATCGTGACAGGCGCTGAGATCATGCACCTGAAGGGTTTCAACAATACAGGCATACAGGAAATCCTCGATACGGCAGGAGTTCCCAAAGGATCCTTCTATAATTTTTTTAAGAGCAAGGAAGACTTTGGCCTTCAGATTATTGATTATTTCGTTGAGTTCTTTATTCAGACTGCAAATAAATTCTTCGGCGACAAATCACAGCCGCCGCTGAAAAGAATAAGGCTTTTGTTCAAGTGGTTTATGAATTTTTTCAAATCAACGGATTACACCTTGGGGTGTCCACTGGGAAACTTTGCCCAGGAGATGAGTGATATCAATCCTGCCTTCAGGAAAAAACTCAAGACATCCCTTGATATGATAGCTAACCAGTTTTTCATGGTTCTTCAAGAAGCCCAGGAGTCCGGTCACCTTTCCCGCACCATTGATGTAAAAGAAACGGCCTATTTCATTGTATCCAGTTGGGAAGGCGCGCTGATGCTCATGAAGGTAGTAAAGAATACAAAGCCACTTGTGAATCATGCAAAGTTCGTTTTTGACTACATTTTAAAGGCATGATGGAGTCAGCTTAGGATAAGGCGAAATGCTCTTAAAAGAAAATAGTCTTCTCCTTATTATGAGAGGGTAATGAATTCATTTCACCTGAAAGGAGTGGGTATGGACAGAAAGAAATTATATGAAAATTTAGCCAGGCATTTGAACCAGGGCATCATTGGAGCGCCCATGTCTCCGTCTCTCATCGGAATTTTGGAGATCATGTTTCCAGAGGAGGAAGCAGTTATTGCGTGCCAGCTCCCCTTTGACAACAAGACACTTGAAGGCCTTAAGGGATTAATACCGGAAAAGGCTGAATCTCTGGAATCCATTCTAACTGCCATGGCTAAAAACGGAACGGTGTTTACCCAGCAGAAACCGGGAAAAGACAGGATATATCGACTTTTACCCACAGTTGTAGGATTTGCGGAAGCGCCTTATTGGGCAGGTATGGATACTGATAAGGCCCGAAAACTTGCACCGCTTTGGATACAATACCGAAATGAAGGTTTCGGTGAAGAACTGGCCAGGAACATTCCGACTGTGAGAGTAATTCCTATTGATCATGCGCTGAATAACAAGTCGGAGATCCTCCCGTTCGATCAACTCAAAGAGAAGATGAATACCCTGAAGTATTTTGCGGTGAGCAAATGCCCTTGCCGGCAAATGATGACCTACGAGGGAAAAGGGTGTGATCACTCCATTGACAACTGCCTGCACTTCAACGATATGGGGCGTTTCGTCGTCGAGCAGGGTATGGGAAGAGAGATCACAAAAGAAGAGGCCATAGCGATACTGGAAGCGGCGGATAATGAAGGGCTGGTCCATTCAATTGAAAATCTTAATGGATATTTATCTATGATTTGCAACTGCTGCGGATGTTGTTGTGTTTTCCTTCAGACACAGAAACTGCTTAACTTGAATATGATATCTTCCTCCAGCTATGTCTCATGTGTCGATGAAGAGTTGTGCATCGGCTGTAGCACCTGTGAAGAGCGGTGCCCTATGAATGCGATTGCCATAGGGGAAGATGAGAAAACTCATGTCGATCCTAAACACTGTATCGGCTGTGGTATCTGTGTCCCCACATGTCCATCTGCGGCAGTTACTCTTGTTCAGCGGGGAACCATTAAACCACCACCTGATATTAATGAATTTTTTACAAAACGATATCTTGCTCCGGAACCATGATGCTATAGACTATGCCCGCCTCAGATTATCTAGGTTACCGGGGCCGGCGAAGTGCCCCCATGTTGCCCTTAAGGGTGTTTAGGGAACTCCCATGTTCCTTTAAAAGTGCTAGGAGTATAAATCATGAAAGATAAAATCAGAAAATTTGTATTGGATCAGGGATTGGACGATGTCGGCTTTGCGGCTGTATCGGACTACCAAAGTCCGCTGTCTCCGAAAATAGAGACGCTCTTCCCTGAAGCAAAATCAATAGTCGTAGCCTGCATCAAAGAGATGTCACACGTGGATAGTCCCAATCCGCAGATTGCTATGAATGGACGGCTTGACTTACAGGAATTTGTACGATCATCTAATTATAAAATAGCACGGTTTTTAGAAAAAGAGTGTGGCGCGCGTGCCATGAGCGTTCCACCTTCTTATCCATTGGAGCTTAGTCCGCACAATTCGCTGAGCGTCGCCGATGTCTCGCTACGTCACGCGGCATTGGCGGCAGGACTTGGCGTCTTTGGACGCCACAATCTGATAATTCATCCGCGTTTGGGACCGCGCGTACTTTTCATGGCTGTGCTTACTGATCTGGCTCTTCCTTCCGATCCGAAGGTTACAGAGGAACTCTGCACTCAATGCAATATCTGCGTGGAAAGTTGTCCGGCTAGTGCTCTGGATATAGCAGGAAAAACCGATTTCGGGAAATGTATCACGGTTTCGCAACCATATGGTTTGCCGAAAATCATCGGATTTTGGATGGAATGGGTGGGTAGGTCGCCACAGGAACAGATAAACATGCTCCTTACCAAAGATTTCTTCATGACTTACCAAGCCAGCTTTATTGGCTTCCAGTACTTTTGTTTTAAATGCTATAACTCCTGCCCCATAGGAAGCAGTGATAAATAAAAATTGGAATGCGGAATTGCGTGGTTGGTTGATTGCAATTATCAATCGAACTCATCCAGTAATCATCAATTTTATTGATTCAGTGAAATTACGAACTTGTAGATATAAGCAATAGCCGGTCATATTTCGATAAGCAATATCCAATGCCGGGAATTTTCACCGGTGTGGCGGAGACTTCCATTTTGGAATAGTATTGCTGTTGAAAAATCAGTTGACACTCTTGCTCAGTTTTTCAAATTCAGCAAGAAGTTCTTCCTGTCTCTTGTTCAGTACAGTAGGGATCTCCACATAAACTTCAATGATCTGATCACCGCATCTGAAACCACGGATGTGAGCGATTCCTTTACCTCTGAGCCTGAAAGTTTTTCCGTTTTGCGTGCCCCTGGGGATTTTTAATTTTTCTTTGCCTTGAAGAGTCGGCACTTCGATTGTGCCGCCCAATGCGGCATTAACAAAAGAAATGGGAACGCGGCAGATTATATCATCGCCAGATCTTACGAAAAATTCATGTTCTTCGACATAGATGAACACGTACAAGTCGCCGTCATGCCCGCCCATGTTTCCGGCTTCACCCTCTCCACGCAGGCGCAGACGCGATCCTGTTTCCACTCCGGCGGGAATTTTCAGTTGCACCGTTTTGGATATCTGTTCTTTGCTCGTGCCGCGACAATTGTCACAGGGCTTGGAAATGAATTTGCCATGTCCATTGCAGTGCGGACAGGTGGAACTAATGGTAAAAAAACCGCTGGATTGTATTATCTGACCGCGTCCTTTACAGGTGCGGCATGTTTCGGGAGATGATCCCGGAGCGGCTCCCGTGCCATGGCATTTATGGCAGGTGGCTAATTTTTCCAGTTCAACTTCGGTGGTAAGTCCGAAGGCGGCATCAAGGAAAGAAATTTTCAGATCATAGCGCAGATCGGAGCCTGCGCTCGCAGAGGAACGCGATTGACCCCGCACATTGCCATATCCGAAAACATCATCAAAAATATTGCTGAAATGAGAAAAAATATCATCGAAACCATTGAAACCTCTAAAACCGGTGCTGTTTAAGCCCTCATGGCCATAGTTATCATATATTTCCCTCTTTTGTTTGTCACTTAATACTTCATAAGCCTCAGCCGCTTCTTTGAATCTTTCCTCCGCTTTTTTGTTGCCCGGGTTCTTATCCGGATGGCATTGCATCGCTATTGTGCGGTAACTTTTTTTTATCTCTTCGTCTGAAGCAGTTCTTATAACATTCAAAATTTCATAATAATCATTTTTTGTCATGCGCTTTTTGACTTAACCTCTTTCTGCATTATTTTTTTGAGGGAATTGAACACTTCCTCATTATTTGCTTTTTCCAGAGCGTGTTGGGCGAAGACATACTTTTTTGATTCGATAGCTTTCTGTCCGATGCCTTCCCAATCGGCAGATTTCACTTCCAGATTAAGTGTTTTGGCAGCTTGCTGGAAGAGCATAACATCGCCAGTGTTAAACGCGATTTCCTTTATTTTTTGCAAACAGATGTTATTATTTGATTTTTGGTAGAAATCGAGGGCATCGGAAAGGAGGCCTTCCTCTAAAAACAAATCGCCATAATTCTGAAGAGCGTTGGGATTAACTTTGTCTACATATAATAGTTTTTGTTTCAAACGGTAATCAGGCAATCTTAAATTGCTCAAAATACAACATCTCCTTTCGGGGAAAAAATAGTCAATAGTCTAAACAGGAATTTGAGTGTAATATAATAATGATTTGCTTATAGTCAATATACCATTTCTAAATCAAAGCGCTATTTTTGTTGGCGTCGTTGTCGGCTTCCTCAACGTATGTAAAATACGTCTCGTCGCATCCTCCTGGTCGCATCAATATCATCTTTGATTTAGAAATGGATTTACTCAACTAGACGTTTCAGGGCTTCTTCATATTTTTTCCTGGTATTTTCTATAATTTCCGGAGGCAACTCCGGCGCGGGGGGCTTTTGATTCCATTTAATGGAAAGAAGATAGTCCCTCAAAAATTGTTTGTCAAAACTTTTTTGCGCCCGGCCTTCTTCATAATCATCTGCAGGCCAGAAACGGGAAGAATCTGAAGTCAGCAATTCATCAATCAGGATTAATTCTTTGCCTATCAGGCCAAACTCCATTTTCGTGTCGGCTATGATAATTCCAGCCTTAAGCGCTATTGCCGCCGCCCTTTCGTAAATAGTCAGGGAAGTTTTTATAACTTTGTCAGTTAATTCCGCGCCGATAATATCCTCCATTTCTTTTCTGTTAATAGGGGAATCGTGTTCGCCTTCCGGCGCTTTAGTTGTCGGTGTGAAAATAGGGTGGGGCAATCTGGACGATTCTTTCAATCCATCCGGCAATTTAATACCGGAAACCGTTTTATTTTTCTGATAATCTTTCCAGCCGGAGCCGCTCAGATAACCGCGAACAATACACTCAACCGGCAGCGGAGAGGTTTTTTTGACTAACATGCTTCTTCCTTCCAGAATTTTACGGTAGGGTGCGCATTCTTCGGGAAACTCGGCGGGATTAGTAGAAACAATGTGATTGCCGATAATATCCTTCATTTTATCAAACCAGAAGGCGGACATGCGATTTAGAATAATGCCCTTTTCCGGCACCGGATTGGGCATGATAACATCAAAAGCGGAAATACGATCGGTGGTTACAATGAGCAAATAATTCTTTACGGAATAGATATCGCGAACTTTTCCACGGCCAATAAGATTCAGATCTTTAAATTCTGTTGTCTGTATGCTTTTTTTCATAAGAACATGCTCCTTTAGTGGATAAATGGATTGTGGCTTTTTTCATAGCCTATGGTGGAAGTCGGCGTACGGCCATAATTATGTCCGGGCATCACTTTGGTATCATCGGGCAGGGGAAAAAGTTTTTCTTTTATGGATTTATACATTGTCTGCCACGACCCGCCCGGTAAATCGCTCCTGCCTACAGCTTCCACAAACAGAGTATCTCCTGTAAAGACATATCCGGGAGAATATAAACTGATTCCGCCGGGAGAGTGTCCCGGAGTATGAATAACTTTTAGTTCAACGTTGCCCACAGAAATTACATCGCCATCTTTTACTAAAATATCAGCAGGTGGAGACGCCTTTGCTCCAAACATTTTTAAAATCATGTCCGGCGTTGAAGTAAGCATAATGGCATCATCTTCGTGAACAATTATTTTAGCTCCTGTAGCTTTTTGCATTTCTAAATTGCCGCTAATGTGGTCAACATGGCCATGAGTATTTACTATGTAATTAATCCGTAAATTATTTTTCTTTGCTTCATTGATAATTCTTTTTACATCATCCGCTGGATCAATAACCAGAGCATCTCCCGTGATCGGATCCCCGACCAGATAGGCGAATACGGCCATATTACCAACCTGCATTTGTTTTACAAACATTATCTTTCTCCCTTGATAAATTCTTTATTTAATAACATTTTTTTGTTCAAAACGTCAAATTAAATCAAACATATAAGTTGTGAATATTATATCATTTTAAATTAAAGATGATATCGAGGCGGCAAGGTGGAGGCGACGAGGCGTATTATTAATACGTTGAGGAAGCCGACAGCGCTGCCAACAAAGATAGCGCTTTAATTTATAATTGGTATCTAAGTATTGCCCCAAAGAATCCGTCCATATTATGCCTGTGCGGATAAGTATGAAAAAATCCGCGACTGTCAACCAGTTTGTTATTTATTGACGCGGGTGGCCGGCATAAACAGAAGCTGGGGTTGTATGTTAAGAAAGCGTCAACAATATTTTCATTTTCCTGTGGCAAAAGCGAACATGTGCAGTATATTAAGTGGCCGCCTTTTTTCACAGCCATAGAGGCGTTTTGGAGGATTATTTTTTGAGCGGCGGCAAAATTACGCAGATCTTTCTCAGTGGTGCGCCACTTTATTTCAGGATTGCGGCGCAATGTTCCCAGGCCGGAGCAGGGCGCATCCACTAGAATACAATCAAACTTTTCCCTGAATATTTCCGGCAGGCCGGCGTTCAGATCACCTGTTTGCGCTTCGATGATATTTATTCCCAGTCGTATCACTTCTCGTTTTAATTCGGCAATTCTTTCCTCGTTGCGGTCAATCGCTAAGATTCTTCCTTTGTTTTTGAGAATTGCCGCCAGATGTGTTGCCTTTCCTCCGGAACCCGCGCAGACATCCAATAATAATTGTGCGGGCTCCGGGTTAATCAGATAAGAAATAAGTTGCGCCGCTTCATCCTGAATACGCAGGAATCCATCTTTAAAAAAATAAGTTTTCTGAATTGGATTCGCGGAAGAGTTCAGGACAATACCGTCAGGAGAAAATTTGGTTTCTTCCGGCGCGAATCCGGCGGAGGCGAGTTTTTGTTTTATTTCTTCGCGGGATATTTTCAAAGTGTTGACGCGAAGAGTCAGCGACGGCAATTCGTTATTGGCTGAACATAAAGACATTGTTTCTTCTGGACCGAAAAATTTAATCCAAACTTTTACGAGCCAGAGCGGATGCGAATGAAATAAGGCTATATATTCAGCAGGATTATTTTTCAAAGAAGGGAAAGATATCTTCTGGCCACGACGCAGATAGTTTCTTAAAATGGCATTGACCAGAGCGCTTTTATCCGTGCTAATTATTTTGGCAACCTTAACCGCTTCATCCACGACAGCAAAAGCGGGCAGCCGGTCGTTGAATTTGAGTTGATAGATACCGAGTCGTAAAACATTTTTTATGCCTTCGTCCATTTTTTCAAAATCGCCGCGATAGAATTTTGTTAATATCCAGTCAAGATGACCCTGAAAGCGCAATACTCCGTAAACAAGATGGGTAAGCAGACGTCCGTCCGGCGTTCCCGATAAAGCATTTTTGTCCAGACATTCGTTGATCAAGGGGCTTGCGAAAGCCTGGCTTGCGCTTATCTGATTTAATATGTCAACGGCGAGATGGCGGATGGTTTTTGTCATATCTTCAATAACCGGAGAAAAAACCCGGCAGGCTCCCTGCTTGATGATTTGTTCAGTCAAGAATAGTTCCCGGCTTCAGGCGATAACCGCGCAGAAAATCTTTTGCTGACATCTTTTTTTTACCGGCAAGCTGCACTTCTTTTAAAATTACGCAGCCATCAGCCGCGGCAACCGTTATTCCTCTTGCCGTGTTCATACCGATTGTACCGGGCGCTTCTGATATTTTGCTTTGATTACCCTCAGCATTGAATATTTTCAGAACCTGACCTTCTAATAAAGTATAGGCCGCGGGCGAAGGGCTCAAGCCGCGAATAAGATTTACAATGCCGGAGGTGCTATTGCACCAGTCGATTTTTCCTGTCTCTTTTTTCAGGCGCGGCGCGAATGTCATTGCGGCTGCATCCTGCGGCTGTCTCTTTGCTGTTTTGTCTACCACCCGCTCTATGGTTTTGATAAGCAACGCCGCGCCGAGTTGAGCAAGGCGGTCGTGCAAATCGCCGTAAGTTTCTTCTTCTCCGAGCGGAGTTTCTTCCTGCATAAGGATATCGCCGGAATCCATTCCTTCATCCATCAGCATGATGGTGACGCCGGTCATTGTTTCCCCTCGTATAATCTGCCAGTTAAGAGGCGCCGCGCCGCGGTATTTCGGCAGGAGCGACGGGTGAATATTCAGACATTTAAGCGGCGGATATTCAATAATATCTTTGGGCAGAATCTGCCCGAAAGCCGCTACTACAACCATTTCCGGATTAAGTATTTGAAAAACATCCATAAAAAAATGATCTTTAACCTTTTCGGGTTGAAAAACAGGCAGGTCTAATTCCTGCGCCAGAATTTTAACCGGCGGAGCTACTTCTTTTAAACCTCTTCCCTGAGGCCGGTCAGGCTGAGAGACGACGCCGATTACCGGATAGTTTTGCTCATGCAGCAGCCGCAATGCGGGAATGGCAAAAGCGGGCGTGCCCATAAATAGAATGCGAGGTTTAGCCATGGGAAAATGTCCTTTATTTTTTTTCTGGAAAAACATATTATGGAAATAAGGAAAATGTGTCAAGGATAACAAATATCCGCTTTATTCACGTCATGACGAGACGTCTCTCAGACGTCGTGGTAATCTCATGTATACAGTAATATACGGGATTGCTTCGGCCGTTATATTTCCTCACAATGACATTGTTAAATAATTTCACATTCACAAATAACAAAATGAGGTTAAACCTATTCTTAAGCAAACTAAAAATAAACTCTTAAAATTACCGCGGGACATCCAACTATTTCTGGTGGTCACGTTTGTCTCCGGGTTTTCGCAGAGCATTGTCGGTTCAACTTTTAATAATTTTCTAAATGAAACTTTCCTGATCAATAATTTTGAGAGGGGAATTCTGGAAGTTCCCCGCGAACTGCCGGGTATTTTGACTATCGTTGTATCCGCGATTTTATTTTTTATGTGTTCCCGAAGGCAGGCCGCTCTGGCCAACATCCTGTGTGCCATAGGGATACTTCTTATCGGATTTTATTCACCGAGTTTTTCCGTCATGCTTATCTGGCTTTTTATTTTAAGCATTGGACAGCATTTGTTTCTGCCTCTGAATCAGAGCATCGGCATGGAACTGGCCGTTGAAGGGCAAACCGGCAAACGGCTGGGGCAGTTCAGCGCCGTAGCCAATGTCGCCATGATTATCGGCAGCTTTTCCATCTTAATCGGATTCAAATTTTTCAATCTGAATTTCAAGATGTCATATCTTGCGGCTTTTCTGGGATTCATTGCGGTTGCGGCTTTACTATTAATGATGAAAAAGGACGAACCGGTTCCGGTAAAAATGAAATTTCAATTCCGCCGGGAATACAAACTGTATTACTGGCTGACCGTTTTATATGGAACACGCAAACAGTTATTCCTTACCTTTGCTCCCTGGGTGCTGGTGACTGTCTTTAAGCAAAAGACGCAGGTTCTGGCAACTTTGCTGACTATCGGCGGAGCCATCGGCATATTTTTCATACCCATGCTGGGGAAGGCGATTGACAAATTAGGCGAGAGACTCATTCTCACATCCGAGGCGGTAATGCTGGTTTTTGTCTGCCTTGGTTACGGTTTTGCCAAAAATGTTTTTGCGGAGACCACAGCCATGTTCATTGTCTTTTCCTGTTATATTCTAGATCAGATGCTGATGGCTGTGAGTATGGCGCGGGCGACTTATCTGCAAAAAATAACAATGGCGCCGGAAGATGTCTCGCAGACGCTGACAATGGGAGTGAGCATTGATCATGTCTTCTCCGTCAGTATTGCGGTACTGGGCGGTTTTATCTGGATTAAATGGGGCTATCAATATGTCTTTATGATGGGCGCGGTTATCGCCGTGGTTAATTTCTTCTCCGCGTCGCAAATCAAAACACAAGTCCGAAATTTCTAGCCCGTCACGTAATCGAGAGGGAGTGCAACGACCGAAGCAATTTCTTTCTCGTCACTCATTAAAATCATTGACATTTTATCAATTCTTGTGTTTTTATAAATAAAACTCTTTTCATTTTTCAGACTCAAAGCTTTTATTTATAAAGAAGTTAATGAGTAAGTATATGCCTAATTGTTCACGAATTTATGTTGATGCATGTTGTCATATACCAAATGCTCATTTGAAGGATAGGATTAGATACGGAAAATCAGCATGTGGCGTTTTAATTTTAGATGATAAAAATAAAGAGTATGAATTTTCAAAATATTTAGGAGACAAAACAGTACCAGAGGCTGAATTCGAAGGTTTGATATTTGCTCTTGATAAGGCAAGCGAGGTTTTGAAAAGAAACCAAGAGGTGGAAATATGGATGGATAGTGAGTTAGTAGTAAAATGGATGAATTAAGAATACAAATTGCATCAGTCACATATTAAACCATTCTACGATCGAGCTACTACACTTTATCAAAGATTTGCCATTATTAATTGTTATCACCATTCAAGAGAATCCGAATTTGCTAAAAGGGCGGACAAAATAGCAGAAACCGAATACAAGAAACACCAAAAATAAAATTCTTAATTAGGCAATTCAACAGATCACTGCACTCCCGCTGAATTTATCATTCAGCCGCGGCTCCGTTTAACATTAATATAATTGACAAAACCATATCGATCATGATATCGTAGCACAAAATTGATCGATGGAGATATTGACATGCAATCAGTAACCGTATCACCAAAATATCAGGTCGTTATACCTAAAAATGTAAGGGATACTTTGAAGCTTCATCCTGGCCAGAAAATGCAAATTGTTGAATATGCCGGCCGGATTGAACTTGTACCGGAACGTGACATTAAAGAACTCCGTGGATTCCTCAAGGGTATCAACACTGAATTCAAAAGAGAGAAAGATAGAGTATGAATATTGTAGATTCCTCCGGCTGGCTTGCGTTCTTTGCCGATGAGCCTAATGCCAGGTATTTTCTGCCCCCGCTGAGAGATTCGGATTTACTTGTTGTCCCTGCGGTCACGATATACGAGGTCTTTAAGGTCATTCTGCGGGAGTCCGGTGAGAATGAGGCATTGCAGGCTGTTGTTGCCATGCAGAAAGGAACGGTTGTGGATTTAAACTCACCGCTGGCAATCGCGGCTTCAAAACTGAATCTGGAGCATCAACTTCCAATGACAGACAGCATCATTCTTGCGACAGCGCAAGAATTCAAAGCCGTTATATGGACTCAGGATTCAGATTTTAAAAATATAAACAAAGTGAAGTATTTCCCCAAAAAATAAAGCTCAAAAATATCAATATGGCCGATTGCTGATGTTTCGGTTGATTTTTTCGTTTGGCCGCGGCTAAGTTAGATAAAATTTCTTTAAGGATAAAGGGATGACAGTCGAAGATCGCTTCAGAGAAAGATATGAATCAGGAAACACTCCCTGGGACATCGGCCAGCCGGATTTTAATCTTATCGAAGTTGTGACCCAAAAGCCTATTTTGAGCTGCAAAGTCTTAGATCTTGGTTGTGGAACCGGAGACAATTCCATATGGCTTGCCCAAAACCATTTTCAGGTTACCGGTACTGATACTTCAGATATTGCGATAGAGAAGGCAAAAGAAAAAGCCTCTCACGCAAGCGTCAAATGCGATTTCTTGCTCGCTGATTTTTTTAAGAACAAAGTTGAAGGCGCTCCCTTTGGTTTTGTATTTGACAGAGGTTGTTTTCACGTCTTTGGTTCGCAAGATGATCGGAGAAGGTTTGTCCAAAATGTTGTCGATCATTTGGAAGAAGATGGCCTGTGGCTGACAATCGTTGGCAATGCTGATGAGCATCGCCAAAGTCCCGGTCCGCCGCAACGGACTGCGACAGATATAGTCCTGGCAGTGGAGCCTTATTTTAACATTTTGTCACTGATGTCCAGCCATTTCGGATCTAATAGTCCCAATCCGCCCAGAGCTTGGCGATGCCTGATGCAGAAAAGGCATGTCATATTATAATAAGAAAATAAAAAAAATACGCTCTAAGTCCATTCTTTCACCATCAAAGATTTATGACTATGTCATCAATCCATATGTCGGGTGTCAACATGCGTGCTCTTATTGTTATGCCAGATTTATGAAGAGGTTCACCGGACACAAAGAACCCTGGGGTGATTTTGTAGATATAAAAATCAACGCGCCCGATTTGTTGAGTAAAGAAATAAAGAAGAAAAAAATGGGGACCGTATGGGTGAGCGGCGTTTGTGATCCATATCAGCCACTGGAGGCAAAATACAAACTCACGAGACAATGTCTTAACATACTTGTGTGCAATAACTGGCCGGTAGTAATTCAGACGCGCTCTCCGCTGGTTTGCCGGGATTTGGATATATTAAAAGAATCGAAAGATATCGAAGCTGGGCTTTCCATCACCACCGCGAACGATGAAATAAGGAAAATATTTGAACCCTACGCGCCGCCTGTTGAGGAAAGGCTGAAAGCCATCGAAGCATTGCATCAAAACGGCATAAAGACTTATGTAATGATTGCGCCGATTCTTCCCGAGGCCGAGAATCTTATCAAAATACTGGCAGGCAAAGTTGACTATATAATTATCGACCGGATGAACTATTTCCATGCTGACAAGATATATGAAAGATACGGGTGGAAAGATAAAAATACATACGAATACTTTAGGGCCATTGGAAGCAAGATAGTGAAAGATTGTGCTAAATGGGGAATCGAGTGCAGATCAGCTTATTGATATAAACTCCAGTTTTTGTATGATGTGAAGGAGGTAATAAAGACCATAAGAGATGCGACTAAAACAATTGGCAATCTGATCGATAAAGCAAGCGTTTCTTCAAGGGCGTTATGCTCAGGGGCACAATGGAATTCCTTCAAGATAGTGCATCGAAGGAAATGATATGGAAGGCTGGCGATGAAATGTATTATCCGAAGGGCGTTACTGATCCTGATTACGGCGTGCTTATGTTCATCGCTCAAAATGGCAGGTATTACAGCAATTTAAAACCTGAGAATTTTGAGATTGAATAGAGAATTAATCTGTCGCATGATGATGTCATTCGGCGGATCGCCCAAATGACTCGCTTTCGGTGATCCGCGATGTTTGCCTTTGAAAGGAAAGAAGACATAATGATCTGTAAGAAAAATCGTGTATGCCCGGTTGAAAAAGCAGGCCGTCTTGATAACAGATTCCGAAGATGGTTGCAGAATCCTTGGAAAATACTCAGCCCTTATATTAAAGAGGGAATGACAGTGCTGGATCTCGGTTGCGGTCCTGGTTTTTTCACTATTGATATTGCACAAATGGTCGGCAGAACCGGGCGGGTCATTGCTTCTGATTTGCAGGAAGGAATGCTTGAGAAAACAAAAAGCAAAATTCGTGGAACGGAATTTGAGGAGCGTATCACGCTGCATCAGTGCCAAAAGGACAGAATAGGTGTTTCAGCGAAAGTTGATTTTATTCTCGCCTTTTACAGGGTTCATGAAATCCCCGATCAAGAAACGTTTTTTAATGAGATAGAAACTATTGTCAAACAGAATGGGCAGGTTCTTGTTGTAGAGCCAACATTCCATGTCTCTAAAAATGCGTTTGAAGAAACTATTAGAACAGCCAAGAAATCTGGTCCTACGCCTGTTGAAAGACCAAAAGTGTTTTTTAGCAAGGCAATGATTTTAAAAAAAGCTGATGAGCAACGTAACCATACACGGCAAAACAATGCGCTGCGCCGGTGAGAATTATGTCGGGCCGACCGAATACGACTCTTTGTGGTTTCTAGTGTTAGTCAGCTGTGTTGTTCGGTTTTTAGAAGAAAAAAATCATGATACAAACAATTTTTGAAAGGAGAAATCCACATGACTAAAAAATCTTTTCCGCTATCCAAAGTTTATAGTCTGCTTGAACCGGGGCCGGTTGTCATGGTTACGACCGTTCGTGGTGGACATGCAAACATCATGACTATGTCATGGCATACGATGATGGAGTTTGAGCCGCCGCTGGTGGGTTGCGTTATCAGTAATCGCAACTATTCTTTCGACTTGTTGAAGGCAACCAAAGAATGTGCGATTAACATTCCCACCGTGGAGATAGCCCAAAAAGTTGTTGGTTGCGGCAATTCGTCAGGTGCGAATATAGATAAGTTCCGGAAATTTCGTCTCACACCCAAACCTGCTTTACACGTCGGAGCACCGCTTATAGAGGAGTGCTACGCAAATCTCGAATGCCGGGTAGTTGACACAAAGATGGTGAACAAGTACTGCTTTTTTGTTCTGGAAGTGATCAAGGCATGGATCGATCCCACAGTGAAAAATCCGTGGACGATTCATCATCTGGGAAAAGGCAACTTCATGGTTGCCGGTGATAAGATCAAGTTAAAATCGAAGATGAAATAGTGCCAGGGTGCTTAACAATAACATCTAGACGAAAGATGGCTGTTGTAAGCGCTGATGATGCCAGTCTTTGTGTCAAAAAACAACGCGTCATCAATTAAATTTCTTTCGTTGACATGGAATGTCCCTTCTCTTATACTTCCTGTCAATAAAATATCTTAAAAAAGGAAACTATTATGACTATCAACCTTAAAACCGAAGACCATATTATGCTTATTGAAATCGACCGGCCTAAAAAATACAACGCCATGACGCGCGAAATGTATACACAACTAGCGCGGGCTTATTACCAACTGGATCAGGACGATAATTTATGGGTAGGTGTTGTTTACGCCAACGGCCCGCATTTTACATCGGGTCTGGAGTTGACCGACTGGTCGGGTTCGTTTGGTAACGGAGAGGGATTTCCTCTGGGCGAAGAAAATGAAATTGATCCGTTTTACATGATGAACGAGACGCGCTGCCGTAAGCCGATTATTTATGCCGTACAGGGATATTGCTTTACATGGGGCGTAGAGGTGCTGCTCAATGCAGATATTCGCGTAGCGGCTTCCGATACGCGTTTTGCCATGCTGGAAGTGCGCCGCGGATTTTTTCCCTGCGGAGGAGCGACATTTAGATTACCAAGAGATATCGGCTGGTCCAACGCGATGCGTTATCTTTTAACCGGCGACCAGTGGACCGCCGATGATGCTTATCGCATGGGGCTGGTGCAATATGTGACCGAGCCGGGCAAACAACTGGAGAAGGCAATGGAGTTGGCACGGAAAGTGGCAAGCGCCGCGCCGCTGGGTGTGCGCAATATCCTGCGCAATGGTCGTATAGCGGAAGCGCAGGGCGAGGAGACCGCGAAAGAGACTATTTACCAGGATGTGTCCAAAGTTATGCAAAGCGATGATATGAAGGAAGGCCTGCAATCTTTTATCGAACGCCGCACGGCGGTATTCAAGGGAAAATAACAGGAGAAAAAGAGTCATTGCTGATATAATGACAAAATGTGTTTGTATAGGGAAAAACCATGGGATGCAAAAGGAAATAAATCTTAATAAATGCAATTGCACTTATGATCCTTGCAGTAGAAAAGGAATATGTTGCGACTGCCTTACATATCATTTGAAGAGCAGGGCACTGCCCGCTTGCTGTTTCCTAAAGACGCGGAGAAAACATATAACAGATCGTTTGAATATTTTGCTGAACTGGTATCGAAGCATCGAATATAGAAAAATATTGACTTGGTATTAATACAAGTAAAATTTAATTGACAGTTGCTGAACATAAAGTATTTTCTTGTGGTGTTATTCCTTAAGTTCTGCGGCGTTTTGATTATTGTCAAGGATACATATAAACGTTGTTATGTGTAAACTGCTTATGGCATGCGTTAGATAGCTATGGGGGAATAAGGAAAACGATTTTTTTCATAAAGGAGGAAATCATGAAACGTAAAGGATCAGCTGTTTGGAAAGGCAGTATAAAAGACGGACAAGGAACTGTCTCAACCGAAAGTGGTGTTCTTTCAAATACCCAATACTCTTTTAGCTCTCGCTTTGAGGAAGGCAAAGGCACTAATCCCGAAGAATTGATTGCCGCTGCTCATGCGGGTTGTTTCTCTATGGCTCTTTCCCTGATATTGGGTACTGCAGGACTGACGGCGGAGAGCATTAATACAACAGCGGCTGTTACAATCGAGAAAATAGATGCCGGATTTGCAATAACGGCAGTGCATTTAGACGTGAGGGCAAAAGTCCCTGGTGCAGATACAAAAGCTTTTGAAACGGCAGCTAACAACGCCAAAGCCGGTTGTCCGGTATCGCGCCTGCTGAATGCGAAAATCACAATGGATGCCAGACTCGAAGAATAAAAAATTTGTTGGAAAAGAGATTTGATTTTATGCCGGCTTTAAAAATCAGTATGTTTAAAGGTGTGCATTCTGCCGAATAAATGAAACCAATCAAGACACTCAGGCGGACAAGGTTTACAGCCCGCGCCGTTTGTGGCCAATATTTTATTGACATAACAGACCGGGGAACATATACTTTTTTACATGATTGAATTGAACGCCGCAACCAAACGATATAGTTCCCTTGCCGCTGTCGACAATGTTTCGTTTTCCGTCCGTTCTGGTGAGTATTTTGCTCTCCTTGGGCCAAATGGTGCGGGAAAAACGACAATCGTCAAGATGCTGCTTGACTTTACACAGCCATCATCGGGAAGCTTGTCGTTAAACGGTCTTCCCAGCACAAATGCAGCAAGCCGCGCCGCAGTCGGTTATCTGGCTGAGAACCATCATATCCCTCCATATCTTTCCGGATGGCAATATCTGGAACGCTGCGCGGAACTTTTGGATATAGGCCAATCCGATGTGTTGGATCAATGCAGGCGCATTGTCGGACTTATCGGTATGCAGGGAAAGGAACACACAAAAGCGGAAACCTATTCCAAGGGCATGATTCAACGGTTCGGACTCGGCGCTGCGCTTATCGGAAGTCCGAAGCTGTTAATTCTAGATGAGCCCACATCCGGTCTTGATCCCATTGGAATAAGAGAAATACGCCAGCTTTTAGAATCACTTAAAAAGCAAGGGATGACTATTTTCCTGAATTCGCACCTGCTATCGGAAGTTGAAAAAATATGCGACAACGCCGCAATCATCAATAACGGGAGGCTTTTGGTTAAGGACACCATTTCCGCCCTCGTCAAAGATGGTGATACACTGGAAGATGTGTTTGTAAGGTTTGTGAAAGGTTGACATGAAAATGCCGAAAACGCTTCCACCCGTCATCAGAATTGCAAAATATACCATTACCGATGAAGCTCGTCAGAGGAGCTTTGTCGTTATGTCTGTTATTTGCGCCGTGTTTATATTTCTCGTTCGCGGTTGTTATCATGGTGATTACATGGTGAACGGGCAGGAACTCGATGCCGGAAAAATTGTCATTATGGTGTCAAAAATAACTTTCCATGTCATTGCTGTTGGCGTGATATTTCTGGCGGCTCTGCTGTCGATGCGCGTATTCAGACGCGACCGGGATGATGGAACGCAATCGTGCATTCTGTCAAAACCGATAACCCGATGGCAGTACGTTACTGGTAAGATTCTTGGTTTATGGGTTTTATTGGTTATTTTCATGTTCGTCCTGCATGGGATTGTCTTCATCATTACGTCCATAAATTTTAGAGTAATCATGCCAGAATACCTCATTGCTTCACTGCTATGCTCTTTCAATCTGCTTTTTGTGGTTGTTACCGTGCTTCTTTTATCGCTGATGATGTCTGACGTGGCCGCTTTTCTTTCTGTTATGGGTATTGGCATCGCTGGTGTTGTGGCCGACGGTATGTACGCTGTAAGCAATAATCCAATGGCACAGGCGATGATGCAGCAACAGGCCTCGCAGTCAGACTTTACATTCTGGAAAGTCATTTATTATTTATGGCCGAAACTTTCAGGTGCACAACATTTTGCGTCTTCGTTTATCGGCAGTGAAAGATTCGGCGAACCCTGCTCCGTTTATCCGTTGATCAACATTATTATATACTGCCTTATTATAGGCGCGTTGTTATTTCAGCGTTTCAGAAAGGAAGATATAGTTTGACCGGATGTAATAATATTTGCCGAAAAGATAAATCTGGAATTGACTGATTTGTAAAATTATGTAATATATGTCATAATAATGGAACGAGACATGAGATCTTATATCTTTAATTAAGGAGTGAGAATGCGAAGTAAATACAGCAAGGCGGCTCTGGTGATTGTTTTGTGTGTTGGTATGTTGCTGTTTTCCGTGTCCACCGGATTTTCAAAATATTCAAAAAAAGATTATTCTCATAGAAAACATTCAAGCGCTAAAATGGAACGGATTTCCGGGAATCTGATTCTGCGTTCCGCCTCCGCGCTGGTGGAAGATCAACAGACGGGTGAGTGTCTGGTTCAGAAAAAGGCAGGGGCTGTATTACCCATCGCTTCCATCACTAAACTTATGACTGCCATGGTGGTGCTTGATGCCGGCTTGAATCTTGAAGAATCGCTGACCATCGAAAATGAAGATGTGGATATGATTAGACATAGTCATTCGCGCATTCCGGTAGGCGCTAAACTTACACGCAGAGAAGCGCTGCTTCTTGCGTTAATGTCATCCGATAATCGCTGCGCTCATGCATTGGGGAGAACTTACCCCGGCGGCTTCGAAGATTGTGTTGCTGCAATGAATGAGAAAGCACAATCAATGGGACTGTTAGAGACACGCTTTGAGGATACCATCGGACTTTCGTGCCACAATGTTTCTTCAGCCAGAGACCTGGTGCGGCTCGTGGATACCGCTTATCAGTATGGTCTTATCCGCGAATTTACTACCTGTAAAAAAGCCCTTATTAATACAGGATGGCGCGTAATGAAATTTAGTAACACCAATCAGCTGGTTAGAAAATCCGGCTGGCAGATCGGTCTTTCCAAGACAGGCTTTATCGACGAGGCAGGCCGATGCTTGGTGATGCAAGCCAATGTGGCTCAGCGTCCCGTGCTTATTGTGCTGCTCGATTCTCAAGGCAAGATGACCCGTATCGGCGATGCCAACCGTATAAAACGCTGGCTGGAAGCGAAATTGCCTTCACAGCGGACGTAAAAAGGATGATAATGTCATTTTGCGTGATTAGGGGCATTGACATTCAGGGAAGAAAATAATTTCAAAGTTCCAAATAATTTGATTATTTCATACTTATTGTGTTGACATTCTTGAATATTTTTTTTATCTTTATTTCAAGAAGTATGCTTAAAATAAAACAGGAGGTGATTAATGAACAAAACACAATTGATCGATGAGGTGGCAAAGGTTACGTGTAGTAAGAAAGAAGCAGGTTTGGCAGTAGATGCAGCACTTGCGGCAATTAAAAAAGCACTTAAAAAAAGTGATGCCGTTACACTTGTGGGTTTTGGCACATTTGGGGTTAAAAAAAGGAAAGCCCGCACTGGCAGGAATCCTCAGACTGGCAAGGCCATTAAAATAGCCGCCAAGAAGGTTCCCGTATTTAAAGCTGGGAAAGGCCTGAAAGACGCAGTGAAGTAAGTCAATAACGTTCACTACCAATGTATACAAGATGAGCCGCCTCTCTTTCATAAGTGAGGCGGCTCATCTTTATTATGATAATTGACGAACAAGTTAAGCCTGTTCAGGATTTACAGATACTTTTACGGTAAATTTGTAAGAGAAATTTCCCGAGAAATAGATATTCGGCTTCGTCTTATCCATCATGTCCTTCATTATATCAAGACTTTTTAGGTGATAAGGATATGGACGCATTATGAATAAATCGGCAACCTGATGACTCCACCGGCAGCTATAGAGATGAGCTGATGAGCTTGGTCATTATATCATGGCAAAAAACATGAAAAATCTGGAACTGAAAATACCTCCTGTTGCAGTGGTGGCAATCGTTGGTGCTGCAATGTGGTTTGTTTCAATCGTGTTGACAAAGATGAATTTTGATGATGGTTTTAATGAAACAATGGTTATCATCTTTGCGGTAATTGGAGCCGCGTTCGGCATTACGGGCTTGATGAGTTTTTCAATAGCCAAAACAACCTTTGATCCAATGAAACCCAATTCATCTACGTCTTTAGTCACTTCAGGGATATACTCTATAACCAGAAATCCAATGTATGTAGGTCTTTTGTCTCTTTTGATAGCTTGGGGATTTTTTCTCGAAAGTGCATACTCTCTTTTTTTAGCGGCAGCTTTTGTCTTCTATATGAACAAATTTCAAATTGAACCGGAAGAGAGAGCTCTAAAAGGTATATTTGGCAATGCGTACGATGAATATGTTTTACATGTACGCCGGTGGTTATAGGAATAACAAGGCGTTTAAAGCGCAGGAGTTGCGTTTTAGGACGCCGCTTTGTGGCGCCCATAGGCAAAGAAATAATCGAATCACTATTGCCTGCACTACGTTATGCGAATAGAGAAATAAGATGAAGGAAACCGTTAAAAAGAAAAATCTCAAAGACGAATTCTATACTCCCGAAAAAAGTTATGTTACCGAATTGTCTAACACACCGGACGATCCGCATGTGTCAATTAACCTGGCGAGTGTTGAACCCGGAGTAACAACCCGCTGGCACCGCCTTAAAGGGACATCCGAACATTATTTCATTATCAGCGGCAGAGGGCTAGCCGAGGTCGGGAAAATGCGGCCGCAGGAAGTAACTGCCGGTGATATTGTGCTTATTCCGCAAATGTGCCGTCAACGCATTACCAACATTGGTAAAGACGATTTAGTCTTCCTTGCTATTTGCTCGCCTCGTTTTCTACAGAATGTTTATGAAGATATCGAAGATCTAGATAATAAGTAATAAGATTAGATGGCTGTTCAAAAATGTTTAGATGCAAGGCGCGTAAAGGACAGAACCGCGAGGCGTATATTTACTATACGTTGAGCGGTGATGTTTGCAACGCAACGCTGCAGATGAGCGTTTTTCAACAGCCATACTACATGAAGTTTTCCGGATCAACATCCGCTGTAATCTTTACATGGCTGTTTTTGTGTTTATTGATAAGTTCTCGTGCGATTTGATGCAGCGCATTTATATCTTTGCCTTTAATCAGCATCTGCCAACGAAAGCGTCCTCTGATTTTGGCCAGTGGCGATTCCGCAGGGCCGATAATTTCCGCGATATTTCCTTGCAACGCGCTCAGTTTTTTTGCCAATTTACCCAATAGACGGGCCTCTTCAATTAACGAGTCTTTCTTTATGGAAGATAAACGTAAGTTGATTATTCGGCCAAATGGCGGGTATTGCAGAGCCTTGCGAAAATCAATTTCTTCTTCGTAAAATGCTTTGTAGTCATGATTTTGCGCATGTTTTAACGCGTAATGATTAGGATTGAAAGTCTGTATAATTACTTTGCCCGGAGAATTTCCGCGTCCGCCGCGTCCGGCAACTTGCGTTATCAGTTGGAAAGTTTTTTCCGCGGCTCGAAAATCAGGCATATTCAGAGACGTATCGGCGGAAATAACACCTACCAGTGTTATAAAAGGGAAGTCATGACCTTTGGTAATCATTTGTGTTCCTATAAGAATGTCAATATCCCTCATCTCCAGAGCCCGAAGTATTTTTTCCTGGGTTCCCTTTCGTGAAGTGGTATCGGAATCCATTCTTTGAATCCGGGCTTCCGTAAAAATCCTCGCTATTTCTTTTTCCAGTTTTTGCGTTCCAACTCCATAACTTAAAATGCGATTGCTTTTGCAGGATGGACAAAGTGGTAAAGATTTAATCGTGTAATCGCAATAATGACATTTGACCACTCCTTCCGCAATGTGATTCTTTAGTGAGACGGCGCAATTGGGGCAGCGAAAATTATAACCGCAATCAGCACAGACAAGAAAGGTATCAAATCCACGCTTGTTGAGAAAAAGAAGAACCTGCTCTTTTTTGTTGAGAGTTTGCTCTACACCGGCAATCAAAGCGTCGGAAAGAATAGGGACTTTTCCTGACTCTTCCTGTTGCGCTTTCATGTCAATGATTTCGACTATAGGCATGGGTTTATCCTCCACGCGCTGTGATAATTCCAGAAGATGGTACTTTTTTGTCCGTGCGTTAAAGTAAGTGCGGACGCCGGGTGTGGCGGAACCGGTAATTACAATAGCAGAAGCCATCTTCGCTTTCAGAACCGCCAGATCGCGGGCATTATAGCAGAGCCGTTCATCCTGTTTGTAGGACGCATCATGTTCCTCATCAACAATAATTAATTTTAAGTTCGGCAACGGAGCAAATACAGCGGAACGTGTGCCGATAACCAGATTAATCCGGCCGCGTTTTATCTGCCTCCACTGGTCATAGCGGACGGATTCGGCAATATTGCTATGCAGAACGGCTATTTGCCGCTCATCAAACCTTCCGGCAACACGAGATATCAGTTGTGGAGTTAAGGCTATTTCCGGCACGAGGTAAATAGCGGACGCTCCGCTATTCAAAACTTTTTCGATGGTTTTTAAATAGATTTCCGTTTTCCCGCTGCCTGTAACTCCATGAAGCAGAATCGGAGTAAAAATATTCTTCTCCAGATAGAGCGAAATTTCTTCCATTGCCCTGTTTTGCTGGTTATTGAGAATAATCGTGTTTTTGTTTTGACGAATTGCTAAATCAAAAGAGGCGGTACGCATCTTTTCACTGGCAGTAAATTTAATGATTCCTTTGTCCTGCAATTTTTTGACTACGGAGTTGGAGATACCGGATTCTTCAATCAAATCGGTTAAGGATATAAGCCCTTTTGTTTGAATAAAATTGATGAGTTCTTTCTGCTTATCCGTTAGTTTTGTTTCAGCGATTTTACTTTCCTTCAGAGTCACTATTAGTTCGCTGTATGGAGAAAGTTGTTTATTTTGTTTTTTTTCAATTTTCAGAAATCCCGCCAGATGCAGCTTTCGCACTGCTGAAGCTGCATTTTTCAGACCGCTTAGTTTAGTTATGTTGTTTAGGGCTGTGCCTTGAGGATATTGCAGCAATAATGACAGCAGTTTTTCTTGCTCTGGGGAAAGAGGAAATTCATCTTCCAATGTTAACGCAGTTATCCAGAGGAAATCTTTTTTTTCAGAACCGGAGGGAATCATTTCGGCCAGCGCCTTTCCCAGCGGATACATAAAATAATTGGCAATCCATTGGTAAAAATGGAGATCACTTAAACCAAACAGTGGTTCATCATCGAGTATCTCGACAATAGATTTTATGTTTTTTAGATCGCAGGATGAAATTATTTTGATAATAAAACCGGTACGTTTTCTGTTGCCAAAGGGGACAAATACGCGTTTGCCAATTTCAATATCCTGTTGTAAATTCGCGGGAACTTCATAAGTAAAGAGATTATCTGTTGGAATGTTTAGGGCGACATTTACAAACATAGTACCAATTCTTAAAGAAGTTTTCGCCATGGTGGCTAAATTTTTGGCAATGTAAGATTCTTTTTATTTTATTATGCACTTTTCTATGGAAATGCACTTCCAATCAAAGCGCTATTTTTGTTGGCAGTGAAGTCCGGCGCATGCCTGTGTCGTTGCAGGCTTCCCAGAACGTTTGTAAAATATGCCTCTTCGCCTGAGGCCTTGTCGCCTCAATATCATTTTTGATTTAGAAATGGTACAAAAAATCAAAGATGATAAAAATAAGAAAGCCCCGATATCGAGGCTTTTTAGAAAATTTATTTTATGAAGGTTATTCGCCTTTTAGCTTTTCGTTTTTTTCCTGTTTGGTTTTGCAATCAATGCAGAGAGTGGTAACAGGCCTGGCCATCAGTCTTTTTTCGGAGATATGACCGCCGCAAACTTCACAGATACCAAAAGTGCCGTCATCAATTCTCTTAATGGCTTCTTGCATTTTCAGGATAAGTTTGCGTTCTCTATCCCGGATGCGCAATTCAAAATTTCTATCGGATTCCAGAGACGCCCTGTCATTAGGATCAGGATAGGTTTCTTTACCGTTGGTCATTTCGGTAACAGTTTTACCAGCTTCGCTCAGTAACTCATTTATTTTTTGATTGAGCATTAATTTGTACGCTTTCATTTTGTCCTGTTTCAAAATTGTCTGTTTGTCCAAAATAGTCACCCCTTGTATAATAACTTAGTTGTCCTTATTATATAATGGGAATTTATTTGTAAAGAGAAATTTTCATTAATAATATTTTTTAACCATATTATCTAAAAAAGAAATAATTTTAAGTAAAATCATCAACTTCATTTATTGGAGCAATACAGTTTTTTTATCTTTTCCACAATGTTGGTTGTAGATTTTCCTTCGATTTCTGGAATTATTGCTACCCGGCCTCCCCATTTTTTTACTTCTTCCCGTCCGACAACCTTTTCTTCCGGCCAGTCGCCCCCCTTGATAAGAATATCCGGCTTTAGGCAATCAATTAGTTCCAATGGCGTTAATTCCGTGAATATTGTAATAAAATCAACAAATTCAAGAGCGGAAAGAATTTCAGCTCTTTCTTTTTCATTCATTAGCGGCCTTTTTTCTCCCTTGATTAATCGAACGGAAGAATCACTGTTGAGAGCAAGTACCAGCACATCGGCGGTTTTTTTTGCTTCACGCAAATAACGGACATGACCGACATGCAGGATATCAAAACAGCCATTGGTAAAAGCGATTTTTTTCCCTTTCTTGTGCAGTTCTTCCAGTTTGTTTTGGAGAGCGTTTCTTTCTAGAATTTTATTGTTCATTCCTGCTCCTTGATTTTTTATATTGAAATATTAATTATGGATAACTCTGGCGAGTGTTATAATAACAACTTTTTGAGCTTTCGCTTTGATTAATGTTTTAGCGCATTCGTTTATAGTGGCTCCGGTTGTGTAAACATCGTCAATAAGAATGATATTTTTACCGGCAATTTTTTTCTTATCAGTGACTTCAAAGGCTCCTTTAATATTTCGTTTTCTTTCGTTTCTGTTCGAACCGGTTTGGGTTAAAGTAAATTTATGCCGTTTCAGCAGGGAAAAGTCAACGGGAATTTGCCGTTTTTTCCCTATAGCGTGCGCCAGAATAAGGGATTGATTAAAACCCCGTTCGCGAAGCCTTTTTATGTGCAAAGGCACCGGTATAATCAAGGAATAATCGGTAAAGTCAATATCAGGGAAAGAAAAATCGGCCATAAAAGAAGCAAGCATTTCACCGATTGATATATTGCGTTTGTATTTGAATTGATGAATCGCATTCAGAATAAAGTTTTCGTAACAAAATACAGCGCGTGCATAAGAAAAATATGTCTTATTTTCCAGGCAATCTCCGCATAAATGACCCTCTGCATGGCTGTCGGGAAAAGTTGTGCCGCAAATAAAGCAGATACTGCCGGTTATGAATTTAATTTTATCGTTGCAGGCGGGACAAAATATTTGACCGGTAAAAGGATGCAAAATTTCAGCGCAGCCCAGACACTGAGGCGGGAAGATAACTTCGCTTATATCATTTAAAGCTTCGCTCAAGATCATGCCATTTCCTTATTTAACTTCTTTATTCCCTTTTTGTTTTCATCAATATTCATTCGGGGGGCATCCCACAGGTTTTCTATATTGTAAAAAGCTCTTATAGGTTCATAAAAGACAGAAATTACGATATCATCGTAATCAAGCAAAATCCATTGACCATAGGCTTCGCCTTCGACACCTATAGGTTTAATTTTCGCTTTTTTTAAAAATTGCTGAATTGCGGCAGAGATAGCCTGGACTTCTCTCTCGGATGTGCCGCTGCAAATAATCATGTAGTCTGTGAAAGCGGAAATTTCTTTTAAATTTAAAACAACGATTTCTTTTGCTTTTTTTTGTAAAGTAGCGTTGATGCACAAAAGAAGGCGATTTCTGGATTCATTTTTCTGTATTGGCAAATAAACCTCCTGTTAAATGTTGGATTTTGACAATATATGCCACAAATAACAAAAGTTGACAATGTCGCATTTGCGTCTATTCTTCCAATTAAAACTGCCAGCTTCAGTTTATGGGTGCGCCGTTTAGGCAGATAGAGTGCGATTTAAGGATTATTATTGTTAATAAAAGGTTTTTGGCTGTTGTGAAAAAAAAACAGCTATGGTAAATAAACATGCTCTGTTCAATTGATTAAATTATATAAAGGATTTCGTAATGCAGGATATTATAAGCAAAGTCCACGCGCATATGCCGTTTCATCTTTTGCCTGAATATCAGGAAATGGTTCTTCAGCATAAAATCAATCTAGAGATATATTTCCATCATGGGGCTTTGCAGAGTTTGGATAAATTGCGGTGTATCAAAACAGCGAAGATTCTTACCGATGCAGGGTTGAAAATAAATTTTCACGCTCCTTTCATGGATTTACGTCCGGGAGCCATGGATGATAAAATCAGGCAGACGAGTGTTGACAGGATTAAACAAGTATTTGATTTGGCGCCTTTTTTTCATCCCTTAAAAATCGTATGCCATCCATCTTTTGATGACCGCTATTACGTTTTCGGCGATGATTTATGGCTGGATGCTAGCGTTAAAACATGGACAGAATTAATAGCGTTGGCTAAAGATAATAATACAATTATCGCCCTGGAAAATATCTATGAAAAAACCCCTGATATTTTAAGCCGTCTTTTCGAAGCTCTGTCTTCTGATAGTATTTGCTTTTGTTTCGATACGGGGCACTTTAACGCGTTTTCTTACACGCCGCTTAATATCTGGTTGAAGGAACTGGGAAAATATTTGAGACATCTGCATTTGCATGATAATCACGGAAAGAGTGATGAGCATCTTCCGGTAGGATGCGGCACTTTTCCTTTTGCTGAGCTTTTTCAATATTTCCGTACAATGGGGGCGAGACCAACTATAACATTAGAGGCCCACAACGAGACTGGGCTGTGGCAGTCGATGAATAATATCAAAAGTATGGAACTTTTATATTTCTAAAATAAGATTGGTTAAATCTTTGTGGGGAAATTAAGTGTTAAGGTATATCGTAAAAAGAATATTATTTATGATTCCTCTTTTGCTGGGAATTACTGTTATTTGTTTTTTCGTTATGCGCCTGGCACCAGGATCTCCCATTGATTTGCAGACCGAAATGAATCCAAAGTCTACAGTGGAGATGAAGGAACGGCTTAAAACTTTATATGAACTGGATAAGCCGATTCACCTGCAATACTGGTCGTGGCTGAAAAAGATCAGCCGCGGAGATTTGGGAACATCTTTTTCTACCGACCACCGTCCTGTTGCCTCTAAAATTTTAGAACGGCTGCCCATAACCATCATGATAGAATTTCTATCTCTTTTAATTATTATTGCTGTCGCCATACCGTTGGGAGTACTTTCCGCCGTCCATCAGGATTCGCTCTTCGATAAGATAGCCGGAGTATTTGTCTTTATTGGATTTGCGATTCCTCTTTTTTGGCTGGCTTTATTATTAATGATATTTTTCGGCATCAATCTGGGATGGCTGCCGATTTCAGGATTGCGTTCATTGAATTATGAATACCTTGGCGTCTGGGATCAGTTTATTGATCTGGCGAAACATCTGGTTTTACCTGTGTTTGTTTCCTCTTTCGGCGGACTGGCCGGACTTTCCCGCTATATGAGGGCGAACATGCTGGAAGTTATCAGGCAGGACTACATTATGACTGCCCGCGCGAAGGGATTAAGTGAGAGGGATGTCATTTACAAGCACGCACTGCGCAACGCGCTTTTACCGGCCATAACTATTTTGGGACTTTCCATTCCCGGCCTTATCGGAGGAAGTGTTATCTTCGAGACAATTTTCGCTATTCCCGGCATGGGACAGCTTTTTTATATGGCCGTTATGGCCAGAGATTATCCTACAGTTATGGGCATTTTGCTGATTGGCGCGATATTAACACTTTTGGGCAACTTAATTGCGGATGTGTCGTATGCGCTTGCGGATCCACGCATTAGAATATCTTGATGGCTTTGTAAAAAGTCCATCTGCTTTGTTACGCGGCGGTCTTCCCAGTGTTCGGCACGGGGCAAGCTTGTTGCGGCGGACAAAGCCATCTGAAATCAGCATAAAAGGTTTCGGAAAGAATTAAATTAGTCAGGTTTTTGAGAAATGAATTTTTGGGGAACATTTTATAAAAATAAATTGATGCTTGCCGGTGGCGGACTTATTATGTTGTTGTTAATTATTTCATTTCTGGCGCCATGGCTGGCCCCTTATGACTCTGGGCAAATAGATTTAACCAATGTTCTGGCGTCTCCTTCGATGAAGCATTTATGTGGAACTGACCCTCTGGGCAGGGATGTGCTTTCCCGGATGATCTGGGGCGCGAGGATTTCGTTAAAAGTTGGTTTTGCGGCGACAGGGGTTGCTATAATTATCGGAATTATTCTTGGATCCTTATCTGGATATTATGGAGGCTGGGTTGATTCAGTGATAATGCGATTTGTAGATATAATGCTTTGCTTCCCGACTTTTTTCCTGATTCTGGCGGTAATAGCTTTTCTGGGGCCTTCTATATGGAATATTATGATAGTTATAGGGCTGACAAGTTGGATGGGCGTGACAAGATTGGTACGAGCTGATTTTATTTCCCTGCGGGAAAGGGATTTTGTTCAGGCGGCAAGGGCAATAGGAGCAGGCGATATGCGGATTATTTTTCTTCATATACTTCCGAATTCCATGGCTTCTATTTTAGTTGCGGCGACTTTAGGTATCGCCGGGGCGATACTCACCGAATCGGCCTTAAGCTTTTTAGGCATTGGCGTGCAGCCGCCTACGCCCAGTTGGGGTAACATTTTAACCGCCGGTTATTCTTATATTGATATCGCCTGGTGGCTCTCCCTTTATCCGGGGCTGGCTATATTGATTACGGTTGTCGGTTACAATCTTCTGGGTGAGGGTATAAGGGATTTGCTTGATCCTCGTCTGAAAAAATAATTCCAGGTATTATTTCAAAAAACAAAAAAATGATATTTTATAAGGATAAAAGGAAACTTTATTAAATTGTTAGTACTTGATTAAGTTATAAAAATATAATAGTAGTCAGCGGGACTGATGAAAAACGCTCATCTGCGGTGTTGCGCTGCAAACCGCACCGCTCAACGTATATTAACATACGCCTCGCGATCCGGTTTTTGCGCGCATTGCATCTGAGCATTTTTGAACAGTCCCGGAAGATGGGTTTGTTCAGCAACCCCATCTTCGTTCAATTTATGTAAGGAGAAAAAAGTAACATGTCCAATAAAGTTAACGCGGAATCAATCAGCCACGATAAACGCATTATTGCGCGCAAGCTTTCAAAAGGAGAGCTTTTCGAAAAAGATTTACAGAATTTATTGAAAAAACTTCCTGACGTTTCTGATAATGCCGAGGAAGTTAATCTGAATGAAAACGAAAAATAGTTTCTTATGCTTATTGATTCCCATGCTCATTTGGAAATGAAAGAGTTCGATTCCGATCGTGAGGAAGTGATAAAACGCGCCGGAAACGAAGGAGTTGATTTTATTGTCACTGTGGGTACAAATCTAAAATTGAGCATCAAAGCGGTTGCCCTTGCTTATAAATATGAAAATATTTACGCGACAGTCGGCATACATCCCCATGATGCAGCAAAAATAGATAAAAATACATTAGAAACCATTAAAGAGCTGGCTTGCGCACACAGGCAAAAGGTCGTTGCTTATGGTGAAATCGGTCTGGATTTTTTCCGCAATATTTCACCTCAGGAAAAACAATTAGAAGTATTTAGCCTGCAATTGGAATTAGCGCAGGAACTTAATCTGCCTGTTGTTATCCATGATCGTGAAGCGCATGAACAAATGCTGAAAACAGTTAA
Organism: uncultured delta proteobacterium; assembly: GCA_963811325.1. GTDB lineage: Bacteria > Desulfobacterota > Syntrophia > Syntrophales > Smithellaceae > Smithella. The sequence goes on along the minus strand of CAWEQT010000001.1, from coordinate 1,736,907 downwards.
AGCATCAGGTGTGCGGCGTGGAGTATTTCATTGCTTTTCCGGCGATTATGAAATGGCTAAACAATGTATAGACCTTGGGTTTTATATATCCATTCCCGGCTTAGTGACATTTGATAACGCCAAAACAATTCAAAATGTCGTGCAACGTGCGCCACTTTCTTCAATATTACTGGAAACAGACGCGCCTTATCTTACGCCCGTTCCACACCGCGGCAAAAGAAATGAACCTTCTTTTATTATACATACGACAGAAAAAGTTGCGGAAATAAAAAAAATTCCCTGGGAAGAAGTGGCGCAGGTAACAGCCTTCAATACTATGAACCTCTTTGGTATTAAAACTTCCTGTATCAATTAACGGCATGTTCTTCTGAGTGTCAAAATGATGAAAAATGACTTAAAAGCTGTTATTCTTCTAAGTGGCGGGATTGATTCCGCCACGGCGCTGGCTATTGCTAAAAAAATGGGATTTGATATCTACGCATTGAGCTTTAGCTATGGGCAGCGACATGCTATGGAATTGGAGGCAGCCAGGCATATTGCGGAGCGCTTTAACGTTGCCCAGCATCTGATAGTAGATATTGATTTGCGTAAGATAGGCGGTTCCGCGTTAACCGCGGATATCAATGTGCCTAAGAACAGAGGCGCGGAAGAAATGAAAAAAGATATTCCGGCAACTTATGTTCCGGCACGCAATACCATATTCCTTTCATATGCGTTGGCCTGGGCGGAAGTGATGGGAGCAAACGATATTTTTATCGGAGTGAATGTCCTGGATTACAGTGGTTATCCTGACTGCCGTCCCGAGTATATTGCCGCTTATGAACAAATGGCCAATCTCGCAACAAAAGCCGGTGTGGAAGGAGGGAAGAAACTAAAAATTCACACTCCGCTCATCAAGATGAGTAAGTCACAAATTATCCAAAAAGGTATTGAACTGGGCATAGATTATAGTCTGACGCATAGTTGCTATGACCCTTCAGTTTCAGGTGAAGCCTGCGGCGAATGTGATTCCTGTCTTTTACGTTTGAAAGGTTTCTGGGAAGCAGGAATAAAAGATCCTGTAAGATATAAAAAATGAAGGAATGTCTTTGAGCTATTTCGTCAAAGAGATATTTTATTCTATTCAGGGTGAAGGATTTTATTCCGGTCGTCCGGCGGTTTTTTGCCGCTTTGCCGGTTGTAATTTATGGTCGGGAAAACAAGCTGATCGTGAAAAAGCCGTTTGTAAAATTTGTGATACGGATTTTGTCGGCTACGATGAACCGAAAGGTGGGTTATTCAGAACACAGGAAGAATTGTCCGGAAGAATTGAAGAATTATGGCCTAAGGAAAATATAAAATCAGCCAAGGCCATGGTTGTTTGCACAGGCGGGGAACCATTATTGCAACTTGATTCTGGGTTGATATCGGCTTTGCATGAAAAGGGCTTTGAAGTAGCCGTCGAAACAAACGGCACAATCCTGCCGCCGGAAGGCATTGATTGGATTTGCGTTAGTCCCAAAGCCGGCGCTCAATTATTGTTATGTTCAGGGCAGGAGTTGAAACTGGTGTTCCCGCAGCCGGGAGCGGAACCGGAAAAATACGCGATGCTGGATTTTCAGTATTTCTTCCTGCAGCCCATGGATTCGCCTGATCGTGAAATTAGTATGCGTTTGGCATTAGAATATGTTCTCGCCCACCCGCAGTGGCGGTTGGGCATACAGACTCATAAAATTCTTGGTATAAAGTAGGGTACGTTGAATGGAAATTTTTAAGGTGTTTAAAATTGACGCAGCTCATCGTCTGCCCAATGTTGGTAAGGGACACAAGTGCTCAGAATTACATGGACATTCCTTTCGTGTTGAAATCCATATCAAGGGATTAATTGACCCGCATTCCGGCTGGGTAATGGATTTCGCTGATATTGACGAAGTGTTCCAACCTCTGTACTGTCAATTGGATCATAAATATTTGAATGACATTGAGGGACTGTATAATCCCACATCGGAGAATATAGCCAAATGGATATGGAAACATCTTCATTTGAAGTTGCCGCAACTTAGCAAGATTGTTATCCAAGAAAGTCCGGAATCAGGCTGCATATATCGGGGTGAAAAATAGAAGGTTTGTTTTCCCTAATTTTACAAATAACTATATTAAGCTGTTTATATAGGAAAAAGAAGTCTTAATATTGATAAAAAATATAATCTTTTATTTATCTTTGCTATCTAAATAGCTGGCTTTATCGTATATCATGATTCTTTTGACTGCTCACTTCATTTTGACGACAGAAACATTTTCAACAGCAGTGTTACGAAAGATTCCGCAACTATCGGTGACCGGATTCATCTTTTTGCCGACCGTCATCTGAGCATATTGACGTTTGCCATTAATTACAATATCCACAAGTTTGACGTTTGGGGATACCATGGCCTGCAATAACAGAGCGAAAATTTATTTTAATCATGGCAATGAAAGACTTGGCTGTCTTGACGCGCAAAAAGCTTGTAAGTTGGGCGATTGTAAGACATTGGAAGTTGCTAAAGGCAAGGGATACTGCTGTTGATGCCGATATAAATTTAGGTGATGCTTTACTTTATCAGGGAAACAGATATCGCTGAAAATCAAAGAGTTCCTGATATCGTTTAATGTTTTTAAAAGCGATAAATTAATTGTCTAATGAAATACAAAACAGGCCTTTTTAGTTGAAAAATATGCTCTTAAATGATAGAAGTTCATGATGTTTGAATTCGGTAGCGAGCGCAAAGCCCATAGCGGGCTTTGGGAAAAAGCAAGCGAATTCTGAATGATATTTGTTCCTTAAGAATAGAAGATTCTCCGTGGATGGCCGCGGAGAGCTTCAATAAGAGAAAAAATAATGCAGATATCGCAGAAAAGAAAAAACGACCAACAAGATATTTTACTTGAAGAATTATTGCGGGAAAAAGCCGCAGTATTGAGTCGCGCAGGCTTTGCTGTTGATGAAGCGATTGGACAGTTGAAAAAAATAGACAGGGAAATAGAAGTTAAGATATCTCTCTTAAACTCCCTTGACTGGAATGATCATACATCGGAAACATCGCAGAAAAAGCAATTAATATGTGAAGAAATGAATTTCAATATTGATAAATTCAATGCTATCCATCAAAAAGTCGAACTGCAATATTATTATTTGATTGTTACACGGGAAGCTCTTGGTTTGCGACGGCATGAGACAATTCGGGAAATTTACCGGATTCCGGAAAAAAAGAAAAAATATGGACAATTTAATTGATAGATACAAGAAAAAGCGGACGCGGATGGTTGAAACTCAAATACAAGATCGCGGTGTATGCGACGTACGTGTATTGAAAGCCATGGCTGCTGTTCCGCGCCATCTTTTTGTTGATGAAGGGCTGATTGATCAGGCATACAATGACAGTCCATTGCCTATTGGCGAACACCAGACCATCTCACAACCCTATATAGTAGCGCTAATGACAGAAGCTCTGGAGTTAAAAGGAAAGGAAAGAGTTTTGGAAATCGGCACCGGTTCCGGTTATCAAACGGCAGTCTTGGCGTGTCTGGCGGATCGTGTTTTTTCTGTTGAACGCATTGCTTCATTGGCGGCAAACGCGCGAAAAATTCTTGATAAGCTCAATTTATACAATGTAGCCATCAGGGTAGGTGATGGCTCTTACGGCTGGAAGGAAGAAGCTCCTTTTGACGCAATTATTACTACAGCCGCAGCGCCGGAAATTCCTCAATATCTGGTCGAACAGCTTGCTGTCGGCGGAAGGATAGTCGTTCCTATAGGCAGTCGCGACGTGCAAACATTATATAAACTTACCCGTTCTGTAGAAAATCCGCAGGAGTTAAAAAAAGAGGATTTAGGTGGATGCCGCTTTGTCAGCCTGATAGGGGAGAGCGGATGGGGAAAATAAATTCTCCATTTAGGTCAGCCATTTTAATTTTACTGTCGTTATATTTAGTTGTTTCCTGTTATAGACCTCAGATACAAAATACTCAGGCAATGGGCGTTTATCATCTGGTAAAAAAGAATGAAACGGTTCAGATGATTGCGCAAGCTTATAATATCCGATTACAAGATTTAGTCGAGATCAACAATATAACGGATATTAACTCAGTAAAAGAAGGCTCGGTTATATTCATTCCCGCTGCAAATCAGGTAATAGATGATGTTATGGCAAATGTAAAAACTAAAAACACTGCGGCCAATGTCAAGGCTCAAAAATATAACTCCGATAATGTTAATGACATTGTGAAAAATAAAGATGTAAAAGAAGTAAAGACCATGACGGAAGCGCCGGCTGTGGCGTATAAGAAAGATGCTCTTCCCGCTGTGCAAGATTTAAAAACACAACAGTCAAAAATTGCAGTTCGTGAAGAAACTGCGCAGGCTGTGACTATTCCGGGGGAGGAAATTCCTGATGAAAAAATTGAACCTAGATCCAGGATACAAAAGCCTGGAGAAAAAATATTCATAGATAAAAATAGATTTATTTGGCCGGTGCGCGGCAGCGTAAAGGATAAATTCGGTATTCAGCCCAACAAAACTTACCACAACTGGATTAAAATTGTATCCACTGCTGGTACAAAGGTAAAAGCGGCGGCCTCCGGCACAATTATTTTTTCTTCTCATTTAAAAAATTACGGGGAAACAATTATTATCCGTCATAAAGACAAATTTGCCACTGTCTATACACATCTTAAAAAAAGATATGTCCGGATAGATCAGGATGTAAAAAGAGCGGAAACAATTGCTATTTTGGGAGAAACCGATGATGTCGGCCTTGCATATATAAATTTTGAAGTCCGCTTACAGGGAAAAGCTCGCAATCCTCTATTTTTCCTGCCTTGATTTAATATTCCCCGCGCTCTTGCCAGAAAATAATTAGTAGCTATATTAAATCCGGCATTTTTAGAAGAGGTAAAAATGAATAATTATTTTGAACAGGGACCTATTCGTCCGCCCAGCGAGGCGACAAGCCTTTTAATTCGAGTAACAAGAAATTGTCCATGGAACAGATGCGCATTCTGCCATACATACCGTGGAAGCAAATTTGAATTAAGAAGTGTAGAAGAAGTTAAAAAAGATATTCAGGCAATGAAAGATATTGCCGATGAAATTATCGATCTTTCCTGGAAATGGGGCGAAGACGGCCATGTTAATAGAGATGTTTTGAGACAAATTTATAACAGTAAAGATTTTTATAATGACTTTATTTATACAGTGGCAGCGTGGCTTTACTTCGGCGGCGAAAATGTATTTTTGCAAGATGCCAATTCGCTGATTTTAAAAACAACCGATCTTGTAGCTATTCTTGATTTTTTAAGGAAAAAATTCCCCCAAATAAAAAGAATCACTTCTTATTGCCGTTCACAGACGGCGGCGAGAAAGACAACAACTGAGTTTGAACAATTGAAAAGGGCAGGGCTCTCCCGAATCCATATTGGCATGGAAAGCGGTTGTGACGAGGTTCTATCTATCATTCATAAAGGTGTTACTGCCCAAGATCATGTTAAAGCTGGGCTGAATATTAAACAAGCAGGGATCGAACTCAGCGAATACGTAATGCCCGGATTAGGCGGAGAGAAATGGACTGGTCAGCATGCTTTGGATACCGCCAGAGTCATCAATGCCATAAATCCTGATTTTATTCGCCTGCGCACGCTGCATGTCGTTCCGGGCACGGAAGTGGATGAGCTAATGAAAAAGGGCGAATTTAAGCCACTGAATGATGAAGAAATTCTTGGAGAAATAAAATTGTTTATTGAGGCATTGGATGTTCAGGGAACTTATCTGGCCAGTGATCACATTTTAAATTTACTGGAAGAATTGGAAGGGAGATTTCCTAAGGATAAACAGACAATTTTATCGGCGATTGAAAGATATTTTAAACTTTCGTCCCAGGATAGGCTTATTTTTCGATTGGGCCGGCGTAGCGGCTCATTTAGAAAGCTGGATGATCTTGGCGATAAAGAAACATATCTGAGATTAAAATCTGTGATTGATCATTACGCCACAGAAGGTGGAAACCTTGAAGAAGATATTATTAGAACAATGAATAATTACATATAGATATTAATAAATCATATAGGTGAGAACACGCGTTCTCACCCCCCTCACCCCCATTTTTCTTTTCCCTTCATTTATTATGACTGCTATTCTGACTGCCAGTAAATATTTTATTGACATACAAGTTCTTTCTGCTTATACTTCCGCCATCAAAAAGTAATGTTTTATCGAATATTAGATAATCGGCTGTTTGCACCGTGTCTTCTATTGATTTTAGACGATTTATTTTAAACATTAACATAGCCTGAATATTTTTTCGGCTCATTAAGACGTGGAGAACAATAACAAACTCAGCCCTTCGTTGTTAAAGTCTATGAAAATATGAGACGTACGGATTATTTGATCAGTCGATAAATTCATGCGATTTTTTGATAAAATATAAAACAATGATTTATCGGAGGCTATACAATGCGTGAGTGTGTAATTATTGATGGTGTGCGGTCGGCCAATTCCCGGGCGCACGCCGACAAAGGATGGTTTAGAGCCATAAGACCCGATGAGGTTCTGACAAAAGTTTATGATGGGTTATTCGCCCGCAATCCCAAAGTGAAGCCTGAAGATATCGAATCTGTATTTGTCGGTTGCGCCAATATTACCGGCATGCAGAATGATATCGGCCGTCTTTCCTGGCTGGCCGGTGGTTTCCCGGAATCAGTTCCTACCAATACTCTGACTATGCAGTGTCCTTCCGGTATGGCGGCCACTCAACATGCCGCACGTGCAATTATGTGCGGTGAAGGCGATACTTATATTGCTGCCGGAGTGGAAGACATGCAGAAAGTTTTCATGGCCATGCACATGGATTTTTCGCCGCGTCTGATGGAACGATACAACATAGCGGATATCCCCATGGGTGCCACCGCTGAAAAAGTGGCTGAACAGTGGAAGATCACCCGTGACGATATGGAAAATATGGCCTTCTGGAGCCATAAAAAAGCCGATGCCGCGACTAAGGCCGGAAAATTCAAACAGGAAATAATTCCTATCGAAGGATTGAATGATGATGGCACTCCTTTTATTGTTGATAAGGATCAGTGGATTCGTGATGACATTTCCAGAGAGCAGATGGCTAATATGAAACCCAGTTTCAAACCAGACGGGCTTTTGACGGCCGCTACATCTTCACCGCTTACCATTGGCGCGGCTGCAGTTCTTTTGATGGAGCGCTCCAAAGCTGACAAGCTTGGCCTTTCTTATCACCTCAAATATGAAGGTGGCGCCCTGGCCGGTTGCGATCCAACAATCATGGGCATAGGTCCGGTTCATGCTGTCAAGAGACTTCTTGGCCGCAAAGGTCTGAAGGTCAGTGATATTGCTATCTGGGAATTCAATGAGGCATTTGCCAGCCAGTCTCTGGCCTGTGTGAGAGACCTGGGAATTGCCCAGAACGTGCCTTTCGACAATGTGAACGTATGGGGCGGCGCTTTGGCACTTGGTCATCCGTTGGGTGAAAGCGGATGCCGTTTGGTTGTTACAATAAACTCCATCATGAAGACTGATTATAAAGATGCCAAATACTGTGTGGCTACACTTTGCGGTGCGTTCGGCAATGCCGGCGCTATTATGTTCAGCAAAGCGTAATTAATTTTTTAGCTAATATTAATTTAAAAAGGGAGCTCTTTTAAAAGAGCTCCCTTTTTAAATTAATAAATGAGATTTTTGATATTCATTATTTCAGCTTTCTCCTTATGATTTTTTATTTTTTGATAGTGATAAGACATAGTTTTTTCAGTTGTTGGACAATAAGAATTTTGGTCTTGTATGTTAAGGAAATCTTAACCACAATATAAATAATACTAATGACCGTGCTTGACATTTATGATCTTGATTAGTAATTATTTCCAAAAATATATTGTCAATTTGGATATCATGTCTTATATTAATATCAAACATTCAAACTAATTTATGGTGGAAAGGAGATTAGTAATGAAGACATACGCTATTAAATATTTAGAACTGGCAGAGAAACATGCGGAGAAAATAGCGGCAAGATGGGCCAAAGATGTTAAGAATAACGTCAAAACACCAATATATAAAAGTTTGGATGAAGAAGCTATCATCTGTCAATGTGTCAGGTTTTATCAAAATTTCAGCAAGATGTTCATTGATGAAAAGATTACGGATGATGTATTGAGGTATTTCCGAAGTTATGCTCAGGAAAGTTATGCGATGGGTATCCCTGCAAACGAAACTATTTATGCGCTGATATTGATGAGACGGCATATCTGGTTATACGCGGAGTTTCAGGCGATATTCAGTTCCGGTATCGATCAAAGGCAAGCTCTTGATACTCTCGGCCGTACAATTTTATTGTTCGACTATGCGTCTTATGAGGTTACCAAAGAATATCAGGAACTCATGAAGAAGGAAAAAAGTAAAAAATAATAACAGCCTAAAGTTATATTGCGATGGTTTATAAATAAATTAATTTTTACGTGTGTATTTGAATTATTATATTATAAAGTATCCATAATTTGTTGGACTACATTTAAGCTCAGAGAAAGGAGAATATTATGGTGGACTCTATTAAACTGCTTGATGTCACTGAACAAAACGCCGAGGAAATTGCAAAACATTGGACGATAGAAGTCCAGAAAAATAAAAGAACTACACATTATCAAATTTTAAAGAAAGAACAATTAATAGCGCAAGCCGTTGATTTTTACCGCAATTTAAGAGAATTATTAACAACTCCCAATAGGGCTGAAATTACCCTGGAATATTTTAAGAAATACGCTAAAAACTGCTATGAAAATGGAATCCCTTTGCATGAATCCATTTATGGGTTAGTCCTGATGCGTCGCCACATGTGGCTTTATGCCGATTTTCAAGCAATTTTTATTAACGCCTTGGAGCACAATCAGGCGATTGACAGCATTATGAGGATTATGCTTATGATGGACTACGCTGTATATGAGATCACGCAGTATTATCTTGACATGGACAGACAGTGATTCCGGGTATAATTTTCAGACAGACGCAATTTTTAAAATAATATTGCCCGAAGAAATATATCCGATATGTGCAGGTATTTTGATAAAAAAATCTTCCCTAATCGGATCATAAATGTTTCTGTTTTGTATATTAAAGCAACAAAAATTATAAGGTATAGTGTAGATTTGCGGTTAGGATGTAATTTCCTTTAAAATGACTTTTAGTCAATGTATTTAAAATAATCATTTATCACTGCAAATATATGATTTTTATGCGACTATAGTAACTCCTTGTAAAAACAAACAAAGAAAATATTCAAATTTTATATAATGTATTGACAGAGTTAATATAGAGATGTATAAGATTCAAAGAGTGACTTTCGGTCATTAAAAAATAAGTTCTGGTTTATAGCTTAGAAATTCGTAAATTCCGGTGCTATTTTTAAGTAATTAACAGTAAAAGCTCTCTATAAGAGGGTATGTAAAAATTTTCGGAAGTTTGCGCTCATTAATATCGAGCAAAAAATATAACAAATAGAAAAAGTAAGGAGGATTATATGGCTAGTCTGTGGGTTGATGTAAGGGATATTAAATTCCAATTGTTTGAGGTCTTAAAAATACAAGAAACATTACTGGGCAAGGGCCAGTATGTGGATTATGATTTTGATACCTGCAACATGGTTGTTGACCAGGCGGCAAAATTCGCAGAGTTGGAGATTGCACCTACCTATCCTGACGAGGTTCATCGTAAACCTGTTGAGGCAACATGGAAAGATGGAAAAGTCACAACACCTGAAGCTTACAAAAGACTGTGGAAACTTTATTGTGAAGCCGGGTATATGGCCACGGGTGACAGGCCGGAAGTAGGTGGCCAAGGCTTTCCGGCTTCCATCGCGGCAGCCTGCGCAAATATGTTTCTGTCATGCAATCAGGCATTCATTATGTATCCGGGTCTTACCCATGGCGCGGCAAGACTGATGGAGGATTTCTTCCAGCATCCACTGCGTGATATCATTCTTGAAAAAATGTATACTGGCGAATGGGCTGGAACCATGTGTCTGACTGAACCGGGTGCCGGTTCCGACGTCGGAGCTTTAAAGACAACCGCTAAGAAAAATGCCGATGGCACCTACTCAATCGTAGGCACCAAGTGCTTCATCTCGGCGGGCGATCATGACCTTGCCCCCAATATCATTCACCCTGTTCTAGCCAGAGTCGAGGGCGATCCCAAAGGAACGAAAGGCATTTCCATTTTCATGGTGCCTAAAGTAAGATTCAACGAGAAGGGCGAACTGGGAGAATCGAACGATGTTCAATGCGGCGGCATTGAAAGCAAGATGGGTATCCATGGCAATGCGACATGTACTCTTAACTTCGGCACCGACGGAAAATGCATTGGTTATCTGATGGGTGAAGAACGTCAGGGCATGCCGATAATGTTCCACATGATGAACGAAGAGCGTCAGGGCGTAGGTATGATGGGTGTGTCACTTGGTGGAGCGGCCTATCTCCATGCTCTTGATTATGCCAAGCAGAGAGTCCAGTCACAAGACGTTATCGCCCAGGCTATGAAGATTGAAGATTCTCCGGCCGTACCTATCATTAAGCATCCAGATGTTCGCAGAATGCTTCTTAAAATGAAATCTACTTCCGAAGGTCTTCGCATGTTGGCTCTGTTCTGTTACTTCTGCATGGACAATGAAATGAACGCCACGATAGACAAAAATGAGGAACAACAAGCATACTGGCATGGATTTATTGAAATTCTTACTCCGATAGTAAAGGCTTACTGCACAGACAAGGGCATGGAATGTACCGAACTTGCCGTGCAGACATACGGCGGTTACGGTTTCTGCCGTGAATACCCGGTTGAGCAGATGATGAGAGATCAGAAGATCAATCAGATATATGAAGGTACCAACGGTATTCAGGCTCTTGACCTGCTGGGACGCAAACTGGGCATGAAGAAAGGCCTTTATTTCATGAACCTGATAGCCATAACTCAAGAAGCCGTTGCCGAAGGCAAGAAGTTCGAAGCTTTCAAAAAGGAAGCAGAAATCGTGGAAAACGCATTGAATGCTTGCGCCGAAACAGCTATGGTCTTCGCCAAGATGATGAAGACCACACCTTTCGTTCCGCTGATTGGCGCTTGCGATTATCTTAACTGCCTGGGTGATGCGATTGTCGGCTGGCTGCACCTCAAAATGGCCTTGGTCGCTATTCCGAAGTTCTTTGCAGCCGATACTCCTGAACAGGAGAAAGCCTTCTACCGTGGAAAGATTGAAGGCGCCAGGTTCTTCATTAATCGCATTACAGGACTGGTCGTTCCCCATCTGGAAAACCTGAAGAAAGATGAACAGAGCGCGATGAATATTCCTGAAGAAGCATTTGCTGTTTAAGAAAAATATTTTTCAAAGAGTAATTACAGGCGGGGAGTTGTTAAAACCTCCCCGCTTTTTTTTATTTCGTTTATAAATACAAAGCGCTATCTTTTTTGGCATCGTCGTTGGCTTCCTCGATGTATTATAATATACGCCTGCCCAAGCCTCCTTCTTGCCGCCTCGATATCATCAAGAATATTTATTATTTTCCGGCTTCTTGACCTATTTTCTGATTTATGCCAAAAGAAAATCATGCGTAGAAGAAGACAGCAGACTCAATTGCAATCAATAGGCGAAGTGTTATTTTCTGTTTTGAAAAAAAGAGGCATGACCTCAAAAATAGAAGAGAACACTCTGCTGAAACTCTGGCCCAAAGCTGTTGGTCCACAAATTGCCTCGAAAACAAAACCTGATTGTTTGAGAAATGGCACCCTGTTTGTTAAAACAATTTCATCGGTTTGGGTGCAACAGCTTCATTTTATAAAAGAAGAAATTCGTGACAAATTAAATCAACTTTCTGGAAAATCCGCCATAAAGGAAATACGTTTTTTAGTGGGATACTCTCTTGTTAAGGAAAAAGAAGAAGAAAATGTTTCTGCACCAAAAAAAACAATGCTGAAGAAAAGAGACAAAGAAATGATAGCCCAGTGCATAGATGCTTTGACTGACCATGAATTGGCCGCTATATTAAAGCGTGTTATGCAAACGGAAATCAGCCGCCGCCGTCAGCGGGAAACCAAGAAAGTTCATTAAAGATGCCGGTCATTTCCTCTGAATAATTTTTGTTTTGATCATAAATAAAAAGCGGTGGTTCAATTTTCAGCTCTTCGCGGGAGCCGCTTTTTCCTTCTACCAGAACGAACTGGGCTTCAGAAAAATTATTAGAAAAAACCAACTTCATTTTTTTTGGTTCAATATTGCTGTTTCTAAAAAGATAAACGAGTTCAACTAATCTTTTTGTCGGATAAATAGTAAACACTCTGCCCGCCGGTTTAAGTAAATATTTCGCCGCGGTTAAAAAATCTTTTAAAGAACCGTTTATTTCATGGCGGGCGATGGCTTTTTCCTGATATGGGTTGATTCTGCCGGAATTTAATTTTCGATAAGGAGGATTAAATATCACCGTGTCAAATGAACGTGCCGGAAAAATATTTTTTATATTGCGTGCGTCGCCGGAGAATATTTCGATGCTTCTATCCAAATCATTGAGTTGTGTGTTTTTTCGCGCAAGCGCCGCAAGATTTTCCTGAATTTCTAAACCAACGCAATTAACGTGTGGGAAACGTTTTGCTACAATAAGAAGAATAATAGCGTTACCGCATCCCAGATCCATAGCGCGGGTATGCGGCTTTAAAGAAACAAAATAGGCAAGTAGAATCGAATCCAGAGTAAACCGGTATCCCTTTTTGCTCTGGAAAACCCGTAAACGCCCGTTAAGGATTGTATCAAGGGTTTCTGCTTCCATTATTCATACAAAGTTGCGGTCGTTCGTTCACCTTTGTTGGCAACGCAGCCGGCGCATGCCTGGGGTTTCTTCGGTTCCTCGACTTATGGATGGTATACGACCGCGTTGCCTCTTCCTGGACGCCGCAGTATACTTTTGACCGCGACTTGGTATCAAAGTCGAAATATATTTATGTTCTAGTCCAGTTTATGAGTAAAGATACCACTGCGCAATTTCGGTTCAAACCAGGTTGACTTCGGAGGCATTATCGCTCCGGCGTCCGCAACTTTTATTATTTGCTCCATAGTAGTGGGATAAAGAGAAAACGCAACAGCAAATCCGTCTTTGTTCGCCAGCTTTTCCAATTCATCCATCCCTCTTATGCCGCCGATGAATTTGATTCGGTCATCTACACGCGGATCTTTAATCCCCAAAACAGGATACAGCAAATGCTCCTGCAATATAGCAGCGTCCAGGCTGGCTACGGGATCATTTTCGTTAAATATACCGTTTTTAATTGTTATTTTATACCACTGCCCACCGAGGTACATTCCGAAATCATGAAGATGCTGCGGTGATCTTTCCGTGAAGTTTTTAGTGATTGTAAAGCTAGAACTGATCTTCTCAATAAATTTTTCCGAAGTTAGGCCGTTTAAATCTTTAACGGCGCGGTTATAATCCATGACCTTAAGTTGAGTGTGGGGAAAAAATACAGCCAGCACCGATTCGTATTCGTTCACATAACAAGCGGATTTATTCTGGCCGCGTCTGCTTCTGGCGATGTTAGCGGCTGCCGCGGCACGGTGATGTCCGTCGGCAATATAGAGGGAATCAACCTCGGAAAATTCTTTTTTGATTTTATCAATTTGTCCAGCGTCGGCTACAACCCAGGCTGTATGTTTAACGCCATCTTCTGCAGTGAAATCATATTCAGGGGCGTTGGCCGTGATTTCAACGACGATCTTATTTAAGTTTTGCCGTTCCCTGTAACTTATAAATACAGGGCCGGTTTGCGCGTTGACCGTGTCTACATGCCGAATACGGTCTTCTTCCTTGTCCTTTCTGGTTAATTCATGTTTTTTGATCTTTCCGGCGTCATATTCGGCTGCGCTCATCAAACCAACTATTCCGGTTTGTCCCTGAGCGCCCATTTGCTGCCTGTAAATATAAAAACAAGGAGATTCATCCTGTAGAAGTATTTTTTTTGCCTGCATTTGAACAAAGTTATGCTTTGCTGTCTGGTAAATCAGATTATCATCGCTTTTTGTTCCGTCGGGCACGTCAATCTCTGATTTTTCCACGTGCATGAAACTCAAAACGTTGCCGGAAACGGCTTTTTGGGCTTCTTCCTTGGTCATAACATCATAAGGAAGAGCCGCTACCTGAGAAACAAATTTCCGTTGAGGCCGGATTGCCTTAAAGGGTAAAACTTGCGCCATAATCAAATCTCCAAAATTAAATATCCTCTTGCGGGATGGATAACATACTGTCATAATCTATACAACACAAAAATACTTAAAAGTGGAAAATTTAAAAAAACAAATGGGAAACACTTTAGTTTTTATTCATGGTTTGGAAAGTACAGCAAAAGGCGCCAAGGGACAATTTTTTTCTCAAAATTTTCCACGGATGATTATTGAGGATTATATGGGAGATTTTACTAGGCGGATGCATAAATTGGGCGATGTTCTAGCCGGAAAAACTGACCTGATTATAGTGGGATCAAGTTATGGAGGTTTAATGGCTGTTCAATATGCAATGGAAAATGAAAGCCGGATGAAAAAATTGATTCTGCTCGCGCCGGCTTTGAATCTTCCCGAATTTGATTCTGATTCTTGTAAAACATTAGGGATTCCAGTCATTATCTATCACGGAACAGACGATGATGTGGTTAATCCTTACATTGTAAAAAATATTGCCTTAAAATGTTTCAGCGCTTTGGAACATCATCTGGTTGAAGATAACCATCCTCTGCATAAGACTTTTCCTGTTCTTGATTGGAAAAAACTTCTTGCAGCAGATTAATGGTTGCGGATATCTCATAATGACTACAGCAATTTACCGTAAATTACCTTGACAATCTTCTTTCGATATTTTAGTCTTTCATAAATTTTACTGGATTAATAATATTATGTATTCGAAAAAAATCGTCATTCGCTATACTCCGGAGATAGTTCAACAGCCCGTAATTTACGAGCTTGTTAAGCAATACAACCTCGTATTCAATATCTTAAAAGCGAGGGTTTTTCCGCGCCGCGAGGGTGTTATTGTTCTGGAATTAAGCGGTTTAAAAGAAAATTTCGATAACGGCATTCGTTTCTTAAAAGAAATGGGGCTCAAGGTAGAACCCCTGTCCAAGAGCGTAAGCCAAAACGCCGATAAATGTGTTCACTGTGGCGCCTGTACAGCTTTTTGCCCCACAGGAGCGCTAACTTTTGAAAAAAAATCACTAAAAATTTTATTTGATCCGGAAAAATGCAATGGATGCGAACTTTGTGTCTCCGCTTGTCCCGTTCGTGCAATGGAAATCAATCTATTATAATAATCAGCTTTAAATAATAATTGTTTTTTTACAAAACGAACAGCAAAGAAAATAGTTGTGATTATTTTTCTATGATTAAGCATCTTCTTAAAACAGGAAAAAACCGGAGCATTATCTATTTATACTCCTTTTCCGTCTCTTTCTCGGAATCTTTAAGTAATTTATTAACATCTCCGGGAGCTTCTTTGGTTTTTTTGTATAGATCCTTACTGTCTTTATAAAAGCTCTTGCTTTTGTCCTTTATTTCATTGATGCCGGACCTCATAGTTTCAATTGATTCTTTAACTTTTTCCGGCATTGTACTCGGATCTTTAAAATAGTAATAACCGAAAGCAGCCAGCACAATAAACAATATTATCAGCATTAATTTAATCAAATTTTTAAAGAAGGACGTCAGGAGTAATATTATGATCAAAAAAACGCCTATTACAAACACTGCCGGGTGCGCTGATAGATAACCTGTAATTGCGTCCATTATGCAATCTCCTTTAAAAACAAATTTAACCTATTTTTTTTATCATGAAATATTATTATTTAATAGTAAAAAAATTGTTTCTCTGACTTGATTTTATTAAATTATCACTGTTTTTCAGACAATTAAACTCTTTATTAAAAATGTGCTTTAATTGTTTGAGAATTTATCAGTTGCTTATCTCATTTTTTTTTCGTATTTTAGTACTGTAAGATGCCGGAGTACAATGATAATCGCGAACTAAAATATTTCAGGCAACTTTTATGAAAAGATCGTCCATGGGTAAAAATAGACTGGAAATTCTGCATGATTTAGAAAAAAGACTTGCGTATAGTTTTCACGACATAAATCTTCTTTCCACAGCCCTTACTCATCGCTCTTATGTCAATGAGAATCAGCAACTGTCTGTTTCCGATAATGAAAGATTTGAATTTTTAGGGGACTCGGTTTTAGGATTATGTGTAAGCGACTTGATCGTTAAAAGATATGTTGATTCTCCCGAGGGTGACCTTACCAAAATCCGGGCCGCTCTGGTTGGCGAAAAAAATCTGGCTCAGCTCGCGCGTGATTTACAAATTGGTGATTACCTTCTAATCGGTCGCGGCGAGGATAATTCCGGGAGCCGCACCAAAGATTCTTTTTTGGCTGATTCTTTTGAAGCCGTTGTAGCCGCCATATATCTTGATTCCGATTTTAACAACGTAAAGAATATTATAATAAAATTGATCGAACCGCTCCTGGAAGATGATAACTTGTCTTCCGAATATTTCGACTATAAAACTGCCCTGCAAGAATATTGTCAAAAAAAATATAAAACAATTCCTATATATATGGTCACTGATTCTACCGGTCCGGATCACGATAAAATTTTTACAATAAAAGTAATTATAGTGAACAAACTAACAGAATTCGGCAGTGGCAAAAGCAAAAAAGAAGCCGAAAAACAAGCTGCACAAAGAGCTTGGGAAATACTGCAAGATGAAGAAAAATAATCATGGATCTGAAGCCAACAGCCACCCCTTAATTATCCCCATCTTCATCATGAACAACGGTTGTCCGCATCGTTGTATCTTCTGCAATCAAAAAATTACTGCCGGAAATTTTCCGCCGGAAATAACAAAGAAATTTTTCGATTCTGAAGTTAATTCTTATCTGTCCCGGAATAAAGATAAATCCAGGAATGTGGAAATTGCTTTTTATGGCGGAAGCTTTACGGGAATTAAATCAGCTTATCAGGAGGAACTTCTTTCCTGGGCATATTCTTTTATTCAAAAAGGACTTGTTAATTCCATTAGAATTTCGACAAGGCCGGATTACATTTCCGAAAATAACTTATCGCTTCTAAAAAAATACAATGTTACTACAATAGAAATCGGCGCACAGTCTTTTATTGATGAAGTGCTGCAATTTGCTCAAAGGGGTCATGACTCTATCGCTATAGTCAAGGCTATGACAATTTTGAAAGACCATGGTTTTCGAACGGGCTTGCACCTTATGGTTGGCTTGCCCCAAGACACAAAGGAAGGATTCGTTTATTCTCTGGATAAAACAGTTGAACTCGCGCCTGATACTGTAAGAATTAATCCGGTTATTGTTTTTAGAGGTACATCTCTCGCGGAAGAATTCAGGAATGGGAAATATAAACCGCTGGAATTTTCCGACACCATCGAATTATGCGGACTTGCGTGGCAAAAGTTATCCCTGGCGGGGATTCGAGTAATCAGAATTGGCCTGCAATTAACTCCGGAAATGGGAAAAGATGGCGCCATACTGGCAGGGCCAATTCATCCGGCACTGGGAAGTCTTGTTCTTTCATCTGTTTTTTATGATTACACAATTAAATTTCTGGACAAGATTTCTTCAGATATCAAAGAACTTCACTTTAACTTATCTGAGCGTGATATTTCTAATTTTCGTGGTTTAAATAATATGAACATATTGGCAATAAAAAAGCTTTACCCCCGCACAAAGATAATTGTAAGATCATTTGAGGGGCAAAAACGCGGTGCGATTTCCGTGAGCGCCGATTCGATGAAATCTTTTACCATAGAAATTCCGGGATTCAGCCGGTAATTTCCGCCAGCAATTTGGTAATCCTCATATAATATATTGACACACGGAGATTAACGAAGTGTTTAAATCAGGATTCATAGGAATCATTGGCCGTCCTAATGTGGGCAAATCCACATTTTTCAATACTGTCATCGGCGATAAGATTTCAATAGTCGCCGACAAACCGCAAACGACAAGAAATAAAATTACGGGCATAAAAAATTTCCCGGACGCACAGCTTATTTTTCTGGATACTCCGGGGATACACAACCCCAAAACGCCGCTAAATCGTGCCATGGTACAAACAGCACAGGAAACAATCTGCAATGCCGATGTTCTACTCATGCTGGTCGAGGCCAATTCGGATGTTCATCATAATGATATTTTTTTAATTGAATCACTTACCGGGGTCAAAGTCCCCGTTTTTCTAGTCATCAACAAAATTGATCTTGTCGAAAAGAAATATCTTTTGCCGCTGATAGATAAATTCCACTTATTCTACCAATATCGTGAGATTTTTCCGGTTTCGGCGCTTAAAGGCGATGGCATGGACGATTTACTGACAGCAATTAAAGAAATTCTGCCGGAGGGGCCGCAATTATTTCCCCAAGATATTTTCACCGATGCGACCGAAAGGTTTATTGCCGCCGAGTTTATCCGCGAACAGATAATGCTGCTAACCTCACAGGAAATTCCTTATGTCAGCGCGGTAATGGTTGATTCATTCAAGGAGGATGAGGAAAAAAAATTAATACACATTAACGCAACAATTAACGTCGAAAAGGAATCACAAAAAGCAATTGTGATCGGGAGAAAAGGCGCTATGCTGAAAAACATCGGCACACAATCCAGACTGCGTATGGAAAAACTCTTCGGCGCCAGAGTTTATCTGGAACTATTTGTGCGGGTGAAAAAGGAATGGACAAGCTCAGACAAAATGCTGAAGGGATTCGGTTTGTTAAAACATTGATACCATGCCGCATTTAATGCCTAACTTTGTTGGCTTCGTCGTCGGCTTCCTCAACGTATATTCATATACGCCTGCGGAGCCTCCACCTTGCCGCCTCGTTATCCATTAAATGCAACATGGTATGACCAATATATGATTTTCTATTCGTAAAATTTTGAGGTTACATAATTTTATGCAGATAAAACCCGTGATAGCAATTGTCGGTCGACCCAATGTGGGCAAATCGACGCTTTTCAACAGGATTGCCGGAAAGCAAAAGGCTATTGTAATTGACGAACCCGGCGCCACACGTGACCGCAATTATATGGACTGTGTTTTTCAGGATAAAGCTTTTACTTTAATTGATACCGGTGGATTTGAGCCGGCGTCTGAAGAAGGAATCCTCGTGCAAATGCGCGAGCAGAGCAATCTGGCCATAGAAGAAGCGGATGTAATTATTTTTTTAATGGACGGAAAAGACGGGCTTACTTCATCGGACATGGAAATTGCCAAGCAGTTGCGCGGCAGGAGCAAGCATATTTTCTATGTTGTCAATAAAGTGGATGGAGACCGTCATCAAGATGTGATCACTGATTTTTACCGGCTCGGTATCGATCAATTCTATCCGATTTCCGCGCAGCACGGTCTTGGCGTCGATGAACTCCTGACTGCCGTTACTTATAATTTTCCTGAATCATCAGAAGATAAAGATGATCAGAATGATCAAATAAAAGTGGCCATAGTCGGCAAACCCAATGTGGGCAAATCATCGCTGGTCAACCGAATCTTAGGCAAGGAAAGAAGCATTGCCAATCCTACTCCCGGCACAACACGCGATGCCCTTGACATGCCAGTAAAGGTGCAAGGCAAGAAATATCTGCTTATTGATACGGCAGGAATCCGCCGGAAAAGTAAAATCAGCCAGACTTTGGAAAAATACAGCGTTGTTCAGGCTCTCAAATCAATCAATCGCTGTGATATCGCGCTGGTATTAATTGACGCCGAGGAAGGACTGACTGATCAGGACACAAAGATTATTGGGCTTGCCTATGAGCGGGGCAAAGCCTGCATCATCGCTGTAAATAAATGGGATAAAATTGAAAAAGATAATTCCACCGTGGGTAAATTTGTGGAAGACATCAAAGATAAAATCAAATTCATGGATTTTGCTCCCATAATTTTTGTTTCCGCGGTTACAGGGCAACGGGCGCCGAAGATTTTCGACCTGATTGATGAAGTTTACAGCCAGTACACAAAGAGGATAGGCACAGCCGGACTAAATGATATGCTGGAAAAATCAGTGCGGAAAAATCCGATGGCGCGTTATCAAAACAAACAGATGCACATATCTTATGCCACACAGACGGATATCAAACCGCCGACTTTTGTCTTCTTTGTCAGCAATGTCAAAGGAATTCATTTTTCTTACGAACGCTACCTGATGAATCAAATCCGCGAAACATTCGGCTTTGACAGCGTGCCGCTCAAGCTTGTCTTCCGGAAAAAGAGATAATCTCCAATGAACAGGTTAAAGAAAATGAAAATTAATTGACTTGTTAATTAATTTTTGATTATTTTTACATTACTTGTTTTTATCATCGGCAAATATCAATAGGAAAAGGAAGAATAAAATGAGTAAAGCGTATCCAAGTGACGCTTCATATCTGATAGATCCGGATAACAGCTCCATTCGCGTACCTGCGGTTCCCGCGCCATGGAATCTGGTAGGCAGAGGCTGCATTGTCCTTTATAAATTCAAAAGGGAATTTCTGCGAAAGAGAGCATTTCTTCCAAAAAAGGAAGGAATCGATACAGCCGGAGGCCTGGGAACATTGATGATTGTTGATTACGAAAGTTCCGATGCCGGTCCCTATTCGGAATTACTCTTTATTCCGGGAAAGCTTCATATCCATGGGGGCCGATGGCACAGGATTACAAAAATCTATGTTTCCACAATGGATAGTGTTCTGAATGGAAGAAAGAATTGGTCTATACCCAAGGAATTGGCTGATTTTAATTTTTCCAGAAAGGGAAACATTGAGGAAGTTGAGGTTTCAACGGGTGGCTGGACTTTTTTCCGCGCAAGCATGAAGGTTTGGGGGCCGCGCTTTCCCCTGAGCACAAAACTCCTTCCCTTTCCCCTTATGCAGGGAGAAAAGGGTTCCTATCTGAATACGAGTTTCAGCGGTTCGGGATGGGGACGTTTCGCCTCGATTTGCAGGATTGAAGTGGATTAGGATTTCTTTCCTGATCTTTCGCTTGTGAAGCCTCTGGCTGCGGTTTTTATAGATCCCTTTAAAATTGTCTTTCCCGAGGCAAAAAAGATTGGGTCCTGATATTCGCAACCCGCAAGAGGCACGGGCAACTTCTCCGTGCCTCTTTTTGCACATTCATAACGACTGAATAAACGCCGTTTTATCCACCTTTTTACACTACTATTAATGGGTAGAAATGATAACTGTGCCATTTACCGTAGTGCTAATATCACTCTTATACCGTGTTCCTATTGTAAATATTTCGATCAAAGATCAATATTATCTTTCTTAAAAGCTTTTGATCTGCTATAAGTTTAAACAAGTATGGAAAGGTGAAAACGTGCCTGATAAACCGTATCGCATCGGTGTGCATCATTATATCATTTTTCCTGAGTACTTAAATGCCCTGCCGGAAATAAGCGTGTCGAATGCCTGTAACCTCCGGCAGCTTTGATAGGGAGGCTTAAAAATGGTAAAGAGTTATATCTCGTGACAATACAAAATGAATCAGGGAGATTTGCAGACATTGACCGGATGTTTGCACCCGCAAGCATTGCTATTGTCGGAGTTTCATCCGAAGGATTCGGCTTCGGCCGCGGCATTCTGCTTTCGCACCTTGCCATCGGCTGTAAATGCAAATTATATCCTGTCAATAAACGAGGTGGCTCAATTAAGGGTATGACCATCTATCCTTCCATCGAGGCCATTCCCGATACCATAGATTTTGCCATTATCGCCGTGCCGGCGCACCAAGTCCCTTTGGCCGTGGAAGCCTGCCGGCGAAAAGGCGCTGTGGGTGCGGAAATCCTTTCATCCGGTTTCAGGGAGACCGGCACTCCCGAAGGTATTGCCCTTGAAGAGGAGTTGCAGACCATTGCCAGACGCGGTATCAGGGTGATTGGCCCCAATTGTTTCGGGATATACTGTCCGAAATCGGGGCTCACCATGCTGCCGGGACCCGACCTTTCGCGAAAACCCGGAGGTGTGGCGTTGCTTTCGCAAAGCGGCGGCCTTTCGGTGGATTTTGCTCATATAGGCAAGTGGCGGGGAATAAATTTTTCCAAGGTTGTCAGCTTTGGAAACGGCTGTGATCTCAGGGAAACGGAAATGCTTCGCTATCTTCGGCATGATCCCGAAACGAAGGTGATCTGCCTGTATATAGAAGGAGTTGACGATGGCCGCGAGTTTCTTTTCGTCCTGAAGGAAACGGCGGCGGAGAAACCTGTCATCGTAATTAAGGGAGGTCTCTCCGATTCCGGATGCAGAGCCGCAGCCAGTCATACGGCATCGCTCGGAGGGAAGAGAGCTATCTGGAAAGCCGCACTAAGACAGTGCAATGCCGTTCAGGTGGAAAATCTCGAAGAAATGACCGATGCCGCACTGGCCTTTTCGCTGTTACCGGCCGGAGTTTATCGGGGCTGTTCCGTCGCAGGCGGAGGCGGCGCGTTGGGAATAGCGGCGGCGGATGCCGCGGAACCCTTTGGACTTGCGATACCGCGTCTAAGGGAAGACCTTCAGGCGGCAATCCTGGAGGTTCTGCCCAAACCCGGTTCGAGCCCGGCCGATCCGATCGACATCGCCAATCCCTTTGTAAGCCCGGATGCCATCAAAGATATCCTGATTTACGCGGCAAGAGATGAGAACGTGGACATACACATTCTTATACAGCTTCTGTACCATTACAAATCAGTTCAATCGTCGCTCAGCAATGTAAGACTCAAAGACATTACGCCCTGCCGGGAGTTGGCCAAAGCTTGCAGCGATACAGTGGAGATCGGTAAGAAACCCATTATGCTCGTCCTTCCTAACTTCAAGCAAGAGGAAGATGCCATCGAGATTGAGGAAGTCATCCGCGAGACCCGCCGTCTGTTCACCGAGGCAGGTATGCCGGTTTTTGACGATGTAAAAAATGCCCTGCGTGCTATCGCCTCGGTTTCCGGATATCACCGGCGCCGGAAGATGCGGACTAGCAGTAGTAGGCAACAAGGTGTCAACTAAGCAATAGTTCCTTCCTGTTGAAATGCAGCATAGAATTAAAATTTTGGAAGACATTGATTTTAGGAAGAAGTGCTTGTTGAGTTCAGTACACCGGGCATATTTCGCCTGTTTTCCTATGTCCGTTGCAGTTCCTCATCAAATTTCTTTTGCAGACCATCTGGCGGATTGGCGGGTTTCATAGTCCCGATATTGATAAATACTCCGCCTTGCGCAGCCGTTGCGGCAAGCTTGCCATTCACCATGAATTCCATATTGGCGAATCCCCGCATCAAGTGCGGGATAAACTCCAGATCAGCGATTACAAGTGTTTGAGTCGAAGGCGAGTTTTGTAATCGTCTGAAGCGAGCCTTAGATTTATTAAAAGACACTTTCTGGCAGCGAAAAGGATATTTGGACAACAGGCCGCAAAGACTCGACCAAACTTGTGGTTGAATACCGATGGAAAGAAAGTAACGGCCGGATAGTAATTTGTTATGATAAGTAGTCCGGGAATGGGTTTAAAAATATTTTTGAGAAAGGGTATATATATTTTATAAATACTCCTTTTCGTCTAGTAAGATGTCGGTTTGTTGAATTTCGCAAAAATCCAATATGGAACGCCGACCGGATTAAGATTTGTATAATCTTTTATCGACAAAATGTAATTCCCAAGCTTCTTGATTGATTCGCCGGGCGTATCCACAAACTCCACGCCCGCCTCATAAGATTGACCCTCAATGATGGCTTTGCTCCATAGTACTTTTCCGAAAACGGTTACATTTTCTTTAGAATTCTTTAATGTTAAATCTATTTTAAGATTGGTATCGACGGGCAAAAGAACATTGCCTTGAATTCTCGTGCCGGATATAGAAATATCCTCGCTGTGGTTATAGATGATTTCCTCTTTAGGAAGATCTGCTATTTCGGAAAGGATAGTTATGGTTATATCATTCTGTTCCCTGAGCCGTTCAGGCTCCCTTGTGACCTTCTTTGATAGTCTAATCTTCTTTTGTTTTCTATCCTTCAGCTGTTTAGCATCTATTTTTTCGTCCATTGGCCTGTCTCCTGAATGTATCACATTTTAAGTTATGATTCTGTGATCTTATTTATCCCCGAATGGACTTGACTGGACATTCTTATAACCAATCAAGTCCTGTCTTGCTTAATTTACTCTTTTTTATCTTCCATTTTCTTAGCCTCTACCACCTCTGCAGGTTTTTTCTCCGGATCTTCTATTTTCTTTGCCTCTGCCGCTTCTTCGGGCTTCTTCTCCGGCTCTTCCATCGCTTTTTTGAAACCCCTGATGGCCTTGCCAATGCTTCCTCCCAATTCAGGAAGCTTTCCGGGCCCGAAGATAATCAGGACGATAATCAAAATTATGATGAGATGCATCGGTTGAAAAATTCCTTCAAACATTGATTCACCTCCTGAATCTATTTTCTTTTTCTTATAACATATAACTCTTAGAAATTACACTAAATTAAATTTCATGATGGATGCTTATGATCCAGAATTGCAGAAGTGTTTTTATATATGATATTTAATCGCTTATTGAACTCTAAGGTAGCGTTCAATCTTTTAAGGAAACGATAAATATTCTTCAGTTCTTTTATTATCGCTTTTTTCAATTCACTCAGTACTCGGATTGGCAGTGGTGACTTATGCAGTAACATCTGAAATATTTTCGTACACTATAAGTTCAGGTTTCTCATGCTCTTTCTTCATCAGACACATCTCCATTCATTCTTTAAAAGAATGAATCTCAAAAGATTTTCCAAAAAGTGTCAACCATTACCGATTAGACTTGAGACAGAAACTCGTTTAATAAAATTTATCAACAAATGCGATGCTCAAAGCAAGGCCGGTAATTGTTCCCGAAGAACAGGAGCAAACATGGCTTGGCAATGAGATTGAAGATAAAACTGTTTTACTTTCAGTCCTGAATCCATACCCTTATCATAAGATGGATTATAAAGTTGGAATTGGACCAAAGTTTACCGAAAGTAAATGATTGATTTATGTATTTTTTGCGCTTCCGCATTGCTAGCGCTCACCCCTTGAAGTTCAAAATCTCCATAACCGATTTACCCTCTGAAATTTACGGTCTTCGACTTATAATCTGGCCTGGGCAGGTCAAAGCATGCTTCCATGGTGGCCGCGTATCTGGTCTGCAGTGGCTGCTCCTCCAGTTCCAAATCTTTGAGCGCTCTGCCGGAAGGTGTATCATATAACTTGATTAAAGGCTTTTCTGCCTTCAGACCGGCGTTAAGCAGAACCTTCATGTTTTTTTGAATGTTGAAAGTGGCCCGGAAGTTGGTCTGGGATTTCTTAAGCTCATTGTTAAGCTTGCTGTAGAGGAATCCTTCGACATCCATTGGGGTAGGATTGCCATCACGCGGCACGCGAAGTTCAAAGTATTTTTCGCCGCTTTCCTCCATTGCAATCGTGACGCAGTCATGATCATCGTCAAAAATATCTATCTCCTGCGTAACCTTGGGCAAACCCCAAATCTTGTGGCCGCGCAGCATGTTTTCTTTTGAGGTGACGGGCATGGAAAACAAATAGTAGCCGAAACCGGGATAAGAGCTCATCAGGATTGGCAGCACCGGCAGGTTAATTGGAGAATCCACCAGCACCGGAATGGTCATGGCTATTTCATTGTAAGGAAGCACGCCCAATACCTGACGGTAAATGTAGCATGCAAAAGCCACTACCGCGCGTCCCCTGGGGAATTTTACCGGTTTGATAGCCGGGTGAAGCATCATTTTGACAATCTTCTCATAGTTGCAGAGGAATATGGCCTGCGCACAGGTGACATTTCCGTAAAAAGTGGGGAACAGATAATCCTTCACGATTTTGTCTGTAAGCCCGATGGGTTTTGGCGCGTGCCGGAGCTGGAAGCGCTTGTAAAAATCGCTCGTGAACAAGTCCTTATTATCCAGAATCGTTTCATCAAAGTTTTGCGAAGTTTTCATTATTCCTCCTTTTTTACAGGTCAATCCGGTAAGTTATCTTTGCCAAATGTCCGTATTTTTTACTAACAGCCATCCGTCACCAGGGCGCACCGTTCAGGATATTAACGTAATTCTGAAATTCAGCGTCTGTTATATAGTCGATATTCCATCCGGCCGGCGCCAGTGGTATCGCACTGTTGGGCTTCAGCTTCCTGTAATACGCTCTTGATGCCTTGAATGCATCCAGCGAACGGCAGTCTCTCTTATCAATCCACGAAATCAGTTTTCCCCGATCCTTATCTTTGAGCAGGGGAATGATGTTGACGTCAGCCTGTTCGATGAGGCATTGTTTCGTGAGGAACTCAATTTCTTGCGCGGTGAGTTGGGTTCGCATCTTTACTTCTTTGGATATTTGCACATTCAGCAGAATCGGATCGCCAACATTGATGTCGCTGAGACTGCCCTCAAGGCTTATCTCCTTACCTTTATCATCCTTGATTGTTATCTGGTTGCCGTTGATTTTGGCGACCACTCCCTTTATTTGGAATTCATTTTCCGCGAAGCCCGAAATTGCCCAGCCGAAGGCGAAAAACAAGGCCATGATTAAAACAAGAACTTTTTTCATAAAAATGTCACTCCTCCATTTATTTGCTTTTGTTTGGTTTTAAATACATTGCTAATACAATCACCACAAGTGCAACAACCGCAAGAGGTATAATGAATCTATAGGAATAATGGGCAAAATGAAGCCAGCCGTCTTCGAGGAAATAACCTAAATTTATAAAAACAATTGTCCATAATAATGCTCCCCCATAAGCGTAGATGGCAAATGTTCGATAAGGCATCTCGGAAATGCCTGCGAAAATTGCCGTCAAATGTTTTACTCCTGGAATAAAATAACCAATAAACAGCACCGATTTTCCGTACTTTCTATAAAATTCTTCTACGTTTTGAAAATGCTCCGGATTAATACGCATCTTGCCGGAATATTTCTGAAGTAATAACTTATCAGAAAGTGTTCCAATAAAATAACTAATAGTAATGCCGCAGGAAGTTCCGATAAATGAAATAAAAATAGTCAGCGCGTAGTTCAGTTTATTTTGAAAGATGAGGAAACCAGCAAAAACCATCAGAGTTTCATTCGGAATGGGTAAACCTAAAATGCCGAGTCCCATTGAGAAAAATATTCCCAAGTAACTATATTGAATGATGTGCAGCAACAGCGCGTGCATTAAAATATCCTATCTTAATGGTTTATCCAAACTCTTTATCAGGATGATACAGGCAAAGATTATTAGAGTTGGATATACCTGTTTATTTTTCAGGCATTAACCATTACCTTTTGTAATATAACATAAAACCACAGAATAGAAAAATAAGACTTTAAGGAAGTTGTCAATAAAAAAGCTGCATTAAAATTTTGCAACATTCCCGAACCGGCGAAATCGTTGGCTGCACCTGCAACACCTCAGCCTCGTTGAAAAAATAAAATTATAGATTACTGTTTGATGATGTTAACAAAGAATTAACCGTCAGCCTGATTTACCGGCGATCAGTTGGAACGTCTGTTTATAAAGTCTGTTCTTTATTTACAGGAATGCGCACGGAGCAGGGAACGCCGCTCTGGCATAAACCACACCCCGCATACTTTCCGATAAATCCCGGACCATGGGCGCCTTCGATCCATGGTTTTTGCTTATCAAACAATACCGCGAAGCACTTTAGTTTATCATGCCCTTTTTCATTGATTGCGCCGCCAGGACAACGGAGAATACATTTCCCGCACTTTCCCGTAGCATAAAAAAGGCAGTTCGCCCGATAATTTGCATAGGGTCTTGCCGATGGTTTTAGTTTCAGATTAGTAACCACACTCGCGCAACGCATGGCCAGGCCTTTAGCAGTAATGAAGCCATCATTGAGGCTGAAGGTTCCCAGGCCTGCCGCATAAGCCGCATGCCGCTGCGACCAGTTGGATGCAAAGCCGTCAGGCAGCAACAGAATTTTAAATAAAGGTGATAACTCCGGCGCTACAGCGTTAGCGCCCATTTTTTCCAGAATCGATATCAGATGCAATGATAATTCATTGATAAAATCCTGACCCTTCCAGCGCGTGTGATTCCAGCGCAGAGATGGTCCTTCTTTCTGCCGGGCATTAGTCTTGATGGTGTCTTTGTTTATCGGAAAAACAAAAGAAATAACGCTGACGTTCTCCAAGTTAGGCGTTTCCGGTTTTGGATTTTCACCAAGGCTAAGCCCGAGGATTTCGCGCGGCAGAAAATGACTTTCGTGGACAACTTTTTTATATTCAACAAACAGCGGATCATCGCCATTGGCAAATCCTACCAGAGGTTTTTCGAATATCTGTGTTCCCTCGAAAGAATCCAGACGGTTCGCGGGACTTGTGCGCACAAAATCCGTGATTGCCTGTTCGATAAAACGATTCGGATCAGTATCAAATAACTTTTGTATCCGTTTACTAACGCTGAAAGTCTTCATGAGTTCCATACCTTCCGTTAAACAAATCTTTCATAATAACACATAACATATCCTGTGTATTTTATCCCTCAGCAGTATACTAATTTATGGAATTAACTCTCATTATACGTTTATTATAAATTTACCGGCAGAATAACTATTCACTCTCAGGATGGCCTTTAGGTACGACCAGGCGGACGTATTTTTTCGCAAGCGTGATGAATGGAGCATGCCAGTCGCGGCCTGATCCATCGAGCGCAGTCAGCTCCGCGTCTACGATATCAAGAAACTCTTTATCGCTGCGGTTCAGGTAGTCGAAGAGCGCTTTACGATAGCCCTCCCGAGGAAGTGCAATATCACCTTCCACACGGTAGTTGCCCGTTTCCACCACAACCCTTTCGTACCGTTCATTTGGCATTAGTCAACCTCCGTAACCGAATAAGGTGTGTATCTGATCAATGGAGCAATGTTACCGGTTTGATAAGACATTACTCCTAACTGATTAAATTATAGGAAGCCTGATCTTGCATGTCAAGGGAATCTTATGACGTGAATAGTGTTTATTTTGGGTGAAGTCTTGCATTTTTTATCGAGATTGACGTTTTATCGATAACAGCAAGTTTTCAATGAAGAAAACCGAATTAAAGTATTTGAAGCTTTTCGTGGCTTGCCGCGGAGAGCTTCAAATACTCAAGGTAAATTATAATTCTTTATTCGCTCGCTGCCGAATTCAAAATTGTCAAAGCAACAAAATAGCAGGAAGAGTTTTTGGGGGATGACAAGCCAATACCCCCGCGATGAGCGATGATGGTAAAATCATCGCTCATCGCGGGGGTTATATTTGAAAAAGTGATACGGCTTTGTCATTTTCAGTACACGATAATTATTTTACCGTGAACTGTTAACCTGTTCGCTTTTCTGTAGGGATTGCTCGCCTTGACAATCCTTTAGCGGCGTGTTTAGGGAAACGCGCTTTGCCCCGCATAACCAGTTTTGAAAATCGATCGAGTCCAAAAGAATTGGCCTGACTTGGGGCTTTACTCAGCGTCCCTCATGCCTGATTTATCAGGTGTTTCGTAGAGTCGCGATTATTTCTTCGGCGCTTGACACCTTCGCATAAACTGAGCCCAGCGCAGCCATGTACGCCCCATGAATATGAAGTGCCGGAATATCAATACCATTAAAAACCAGATTTCTCGCCGCACAAGCGTCGTGAGCGACAATACAGGAGTAACCTTCATCGAAGGCCGCTCTCACTGTTGCATCAATACACATATGCGACATCATACCACAAATTACAAGCTCATTCACTGCTTTAGACTCAAGATATTTTTGCAAATCCGTATCCCGGAAACTATTTGGGAAATATTTCTTGATTATAATTTCATCAGACACAGGCCTGACGTTTTCATGAAAATTTATTCCTTCCGTATTCGGCAGAAAAAATGTCGCGCCCGCTCGCATAGAAATATGCTGTATATGGACAATTGGTAAACTCTCCTGTCTAAAATAGCCCAGCAATCTTTTAGCGGCTTTGCTCGCCTCGACAGACCCGACAACTTCCATCCTGCCTTTTGGGAAATAGTCTTGCTGTATATCAACCAACACCAATGCAGTATTCATCTTACCTCCTCAATGTTGAGATTCTTAAATTTCTCTTTGGTCAGTGCCATACCTTCAAATTCAATACATTTTTTCTGTATCGTATGTGTGCTTTCACCTGATTTTATAAATCCAATGCTCTGGTAAAGCTTAATCGCCGGATGATTATTTTTTCTTACAATCAAATGAATCCTATCCATGTTGAGTTGCTGAAAACCTTTTTTCAGAGTTGCAATAGCGACTTTTTTGCCCAGCCCTTTGCCCATCTTGTGCGGATGGATGGCGCTACGGAATTCTGCCTGGCCTTCCGCCGTAACATTGAGCAGGCAAAATCCTATGATCTGCTCGTTTGCTTCGGCGATATATATCCATGCTTCAGGCTGATCCCTGTATTCATCAAGCCACCCATGTTCTCTCAATGCATAATCCATTTGCTCAAATCCGTCAACATGGGCCGGCCAGTTTTTTATTTGGACAATATCTTCTGCTGTAATTGATCGTAGATTAATCATGCCACGTTCCACAATAAATAGTTTTGTGTGTAATAGATTTGTATCCTTGTCGCTCATTGGTTTCCAGTTGAAATGTTGTATGGAAGGACAGGATTAGAAAAACAAAAGTTCAAGGAGGAGTGCCTGCTGAAAACATCTTGTCAAATTATTTCCAGCCCTGGCTGATGATCTTAAATCCGACTTGTTCCTGCGGAATTTGAACCGGCCCCTGCGGTGTCTGCTGTAACACATTTACCTGCTGTTTCAAATAGTTTACGGAAATCTCAAAGAAATTTAAAAAACACAAACTTTCAACGAAAGCGATTTTGTAATCTTTTTTATTTTGTACGGTATTTAATCCAAGTTCATTCTCAGGATTCCACATTTTTCCGAAATCCAATTCTTTATTATATTCCTCATATAAATCAGTCATCGCTTTCGAGAGGTCATCGCCCGCAGCTACAATTGTTTTTATGCCCAAATCTTCTTTCGCCTCTTTCCTTCCGATAAGATATTGATGGGAATAAAGCTTCTCCGTAAAATAATCTACAATCTTTTCGATTTCTTCTTCTTTAAGTTGAACAGCGTGGCTTTTAAGAAGCCGCTTTGCGAGAACGCGGATAAGGTTGTGTATACGATTTACGTTCCCCAGCGCTAATTGATGGATTTGTGGATTCGCTTCTACAAATTTCGTAAATATCCTTGAAAGCTCCTCATCGCCTTTGATTCTGAATTTGTTTTTAGCCATATCAAAATATGCCATCACGTCTTCGACGCTTATAGGGATTCTGTTTTGTGGATTCACCGGATCAAGAGGATTAAATACATTCGCGGTTGAAGGATCGATGGGTGAAATTTCAGATAGATTGCTCATCACAATTTCGTCGGCGCCAAGCGCAATCATTGTTGCGGAACTGTGGGCTTTATAAGGAACCAGCACGGAAAACTTATAGCAATATTCACGGATCATGGAGACAAGCCTCCACGGGACCATTGTGTCTCCTCCCGCGCTATAGAGAAACAAGTCAATGTTCTTGATTTTACCGATAGTCTGCATTTGTTTGCTTATGAAGGGGATCACATCCATCGCAATACGTGCATTAAATGGTCCCTGCCGGTCACTTGTCATATAAGTGATTACCCGCGATTCACGCAAATCCTCAATTTGTTGCATAAGTTGTTTTCTATCCATGGTTATGACCTTTCCAGACTAAAAATAACAATCAGGCGGAACTGTTTCAATTTATCATTTAATTTATTTTCAGCCGTTACAATTGCAATATAGCATAAAACAGCAGAATGGAAAAAAGAATTAAAAGAATTAAAGGAATTATCAGGCTATTCGTTTATAATTTTTATTTTATATTGATCAGGCGATTCTTCAGCCTTGTAATACCTTATATGGGGTAAGCCGGACAAAATTTCTCTTATTGTTTCCCGCTGATGATCCGGCATTCTAAGGCCAAATATTATTGCTGTAATATTTCCAGACAGATCGGCTGGATTATTCTTCCTGTCGTCAATTAATCTCCATTCTCCTTCATATTTCCAGTCATGGGCTTTGGTTAAAAATTTCATATCATAAGCTTTATTGCTAAATGCCGTTACCTTTTTATATTTGAAAGGCACATATTTAATCGGAGATGCGCATTTTCCCAAGTTGTTGTCAGGACTTCTTTCAAATTCGATACAAACCCCTTTATGTTTGTCTGAATAATGCTACCACATCAAAATATTACCGTTATGATGGTTTAAACAAAATACGCCTGTATTTTTTAAATCTTCTGCAACATCTTTTAAGAGCTTCGTATAAATTGCGTTATAAATGCCCTCGTTTTCACCATTTTCGGTTATACTTTTCAACTCGGCCATCTTTTCATGGTTATACCTGTTGCCGTATTCTTCAAATTCAACACGATCAATTTCATCTTTGAATTTATATCTACAATCAAAAGGGTCGTTGAAATCTTCCGGGTCTGACAGCCATATTTTTCTGTTTCTGAGAATAAAAAGGGAATCCTCATTGTAAGCAGTATTTATACAGATGTTTAATGTTTGGATATTGCATTTTTCACAAACCTGTGAGTGCCAAAGCAAAAAAACTAAGATTCCCATAAAGACCGCTTAATACAAAGCCCGCCTCTCTTGTTAAAATCAGGGAGGCGGGCTGTTTTAAACTAATTTGATAATAATCACTATTTCTTTTCGGTAACTTTATCGCTCAGCAAACTTTGTATCTTGGGAATGTCTGCGCCGGAAACTACTTTGCCGTCGATGATGAAAAAGGGCGTGCTTGAGATACCCATCTTTGCGCCAACAGACTGATGAACCTTGATAAGGTCATCAACTTCGGCATTTGCACAGGTCTCATATTTCTGGCCGTCTATTTTACCTTTCATCACTTCATCGAATGCCTTGTCTCTATCTTTTTGACAGAGTATATACCGCACCTTATTGGGGGCATCAGGATGCATTGGAAGAGGTGTGAAGAAGGTATATTTAGTGATATCTGTCCGCGATTCGAAGAACTTGGCTGCCTGGCGGCAGAAAGGGCAATCGGGATCGGTGAACTCTAACACCATATGTTTCCCGTTGCCGGTCTTAACTGCCTTATTCAGAGGCAAGCTCTTCGCCTTCGAGGCTATATTTTCATTGAACTTGGCCGTGATCACTTGCATCCGGTCGGCGGTTAGATTCCGCTTGGTTTTATCGTACATCTGTCCTACGATGAGAATGCCTTCTTTAGGCGCAAAATAGTAGATTCTATTTCCCCCCACAACTTCATATATTCCTTTTACCGGTGACTGAGTAATAGAATCAAAGACGAGATCGGGAAAAGCAGCTTTCAATTTTTGTTCAATATCAGTTCCCGCAATTGAAGTGCCCGCGCAAAAGATAATAATGGCACATACCATCACACTCAACATCATTTTTTTCATCACTGGTTTTCTCCTGAATTCTCTTAATTTAAAATAGTACAATATTTTCTCTGGTTGACCTATTGTGAAACATATACCATATGTTAAATTACAATTCCACGTAATTGATTATTAACTTTTAAATCCGGCAGCGGGTGCGAACATCTTCTTTTGCAGCGGGGCAAGCAAACTATTATTGGATAATGCTATAAGAATCTTCAATTGCATTACTTAAATATATTGATTTTACATGTCTTTAACTTCGGACACCAATTTGTCGAATTTTTCCACATCGACAACCGGCGAGGTAGAAAAGAAAATGCCCGTCAAACTGTTTAACACCATCGAAGCGGACAGCGCTTTTTCCACATCGGGGAAATCCAGTGTAAAGACCAAATCGTGTTCTCCTAGCACGGCATACATGGAAATTACCTTGCCGCCATTTTTTTCAATGATCCTGATGGCCTTTTTCGTCCGCTGTTCAGAGACATTCTTTAAAGAATCCCGGGTATATTTCCCGAACATCATAAATATAGGCATAGAACGGTCTCCTCTCTTATTTTGTCTTGATAACCCTATTTAAGATAACCCTTATCCGTTGCAAACGACCTGGTATATAATATGAAGCGGACGTTATTTGATTTTAAGCCTTTTAAGGGTTGCTTTTACCTTTTCATTCACCAGTTTGTTTACCCGGCTAACCCATTGACTCCTCGGTATTTTCAGTATTATGTTTTTTTTCTTCTTGCTTCCATAACCATACCTCTTTTATATTAAATCTTAAGCGACTCATCAACATATTCAGTCAAAAAACCATTATGACCTTTCCATTGCTTTTTGTAAATATTAATTTAATTATAAATAGATCATTGTCAAATAGAAAGGGCAGGGGCTGATCCGTCAATGGTTATGCAGATATTGCATGTTAAGCTATTGTATTTATGCCCGAAAGGCAGATTTGCCGGCTGCCGGAAGAAGTGAATAACAAGCCTGAATTTCTCATTACAATTTATAAATCGTAATTCACTTTCATTATTCCACTTCGCTTCGCTCCTGGGATAATTCATTCAGCAAATTTCAGTCGTAGATGACCTTTAAGTTATGTACTATATTTCTATAGTTTAGATTAATTACTATTGACATAAGAAACGCTTCTTTATATATTCGCACAATTCAAAAATCATTTTCAATTAATACAATATTAGCAAAAAAAGCAAAGTAAAACTGATATTTCCAGACCAGGCCTATTGAAATAAGGGACAATACCCTTATAAATATTACTGGATACCTGCCCGCGTTGCCGGGAAGATAGCGGCTCTTGTCATTGCGCCCGCGCGTGAAAAGGCGAATGTAAAACTAAAATATCAAACGGCTGAATTAGTTTCAGCGACAGGATAGGAGATGAATTATGCTGGGAATACAGGATTTTAAAAACAGGATTGCCATTGTTACCGGAGCCGGTTCCGGCATTGGCAGGGAACTGGCCCTGCAGCTTGCGGCCAAAGGTTCGGATGTCGTTATTACTGATATCGTCCGGGAACGAATTGATCAAGTGGTCTCTGAACTCACGGGCAAGGGTGTGCATGCGGAGGGATATCTCGTAGATCACTCCAAATTTGAAGAGGTAGAGAAATTTTCGCGCAACTTTCTTTCCAAATGGGGTCATGTCGACATTCTGT
This sequence comes from uncultured delta proteobacterium, assembly GCA_963811325.1. Classification (GTDB taxonomy): domain Bacteria; phylum Desulfobacterota; class Syntrophia; order Syntrophales; family Smithellaceae; genus Smithella. The sequence continues at coordinate 1,701,725 of CAWEQT010000001.1, read as the reverse complement.
GCTGCAATGCCGGCATCGGTGTAGGCAGCAATTTAAAGGAACTTCAACTTAAGGACTGGGAATGGGTGATGGGCATCAACCTGTGGGGAGCAATCTACATGGTTCATCTCTTTGTTCCTTCGATGATCGATCGAAAAAGCGGTAGTGTGCTTATTACGGCAAGCGCCGCCGGTCTCATCGGCATCCCCGGAATGGCGCCCTATTGTACCAGCAAATTCGCCATGGTGGGTCTTGCCGAATCTCTGCGGGGCGAACTGTATAAACACAATATAAAAGTAAGCGCGCTTTGTCCGGGAATAATCAATACCAACATCATCAGGGACGGCAAAATACTTTTCGCGGACAAATCCGGCCAAACCGTCCAATCCAAGGTGGAGAAGTTTTACAGCGCGTTCGGCGTTTCTCCGGCAATTGTCGCCAGACAGGGAATAAGCGCCCTGCGCCGTGATACGGGGATAAAAGTTTCTCCCGGTTTTCAAATGTGGCCGGTGTATTTCCTGAAACGGCTGTCGCCTACGGTATATCAGGCGCTGTGCAGATTGTTTTACAAATATGTAATGTTCCGTGATAGATAATAGCGACGGTCACTTTCAGGCGCGAGATGCACGGAAGGGATAACTGGAAATATTTCTTCACCCGGCGCGAAGATCAATGTTCACGGAAGAAGATAAATTCTATAAAATTAAACACGGATATTTCAGTGTCAAAGGAGAGAATTGATGAAAAACGCAGTGGTTACCGGAGCGGGTTCAGGACTGGGCAGAGCATTGTGTCTCAAACTGGCCCAGCGCAAATGCAGAATTCTTCTGGCGGATGTCAACATGGACGGAACTCGGGAAACCCTTGAGATGGTGAAGATGGCCGGAGGTGACGGCGAGGCCTATCAATGCGATGTCACGAAAATGGAAGCTGTCGAACAGATGGCCCGTTATGCTTTCGACAAATTTAAAAGAGTGGATATTTTAATAAATAACGCCGGTGTGGCCGGCGCGGGCTTTACCGGTGAAGCGCCCCTTGAGGACTGGCACTGGTGTATAAATATAGACATGTGGGGAATGATTTACGGTTGTCACTATTTTATTCCGTTCATGAAGGCGCAGGGCGGCGGAGGTTATATGATTAATGTTGCCTCTGAAGCGGGACTTGTCTGCCTGCCTGAAATGGGTCCGTATAATGTCGCCAAAGCCGGCGTAGTGGCGTTATCCGAGACCATCAAAACCGAACTGGCCCCTCATAACATAGGTGTCACGGTGGTCTGCCCTTCTTTTTTCAAAACCAATCTTCTCAAAACAATGCGTTATCAGAACGACTTCCAGAAAGAACTTGCTGAGACAACTTTTAAACATGGCCGTTTAAGCGCCGCGGATATAGCCGCGCATGTTATGAAAGCCATGGATAAGAAAAGACTCTATGTGGTTCCCGGATTCAATGCCAGATTTTTCTGGTTTGAAAAGCGCATGGCGCCGGAGTTGTTTTATCGTGTCATTGCCTCTACAATGAAGAATAAATTCGGTGAAAAGCTTTTTCTCTGGCTGGCCCGCCACGGTTTAACCTGAAAAGGGCGACTATATAATATATCTTGATGATCCGCGTTTTCATATATGATGCATTATTTCAGAACGCTGGATCAACGCCGCTATATCTTTTTGATCATCGTCTGTAATCTGCGGAAGCGGGCTTCTGACCTCTGCCGTAATCGGGTGACCAAGTTGACGCAATGTTTCTTTAAAGACAGCCTGCCGGGATTTCCTGCCGATCATTGTGGGAGAAGGCAAACGGCTTGAAGCCTTAAACGCTAACTCTTGAATAACGGCGGGAATGCTGAAAGTATTCATTAATCCGATGTGGCTGTAAATGGCGTCTTCCAGCCGATGTGCTTCGGTATAATTGCCGGACTTCCAGTTATTATAGCATTCAATAACCGCGCGGGGAGCTACCGATGGTATGGAACACATGACGCCGGCTCCGCCCGATTTTAAATTTGTCAAAAGAAGCTGACTTGTCCCGCTGAATAATAAAAAATCTTTACTGGCTGCCGCCCGGATATCCCGTTTCATCTCGGCCGCGCACACGGAACTCTCTTTGGCCCCCGTTATACCCTTGATATTGTATAGCCCTCTCATTTGGGTTGCGTTGAAAAACAATCCGGTTATCTGCGGGAAATGATAATACATGATCAATTTTTTGGTATGTTGAACTACGCGGGAATAGAAAGCAAAAACGTCATCGTAGAGCAGCGGATAATAATTGGGCAGCGCGACCAGATAGCCGTCGAAGGGAAGAGTGTTAACTTTTTGCATAAAGAGCAGGATTTCGGCAAGACTAAAGAACGTGCAGCCGACAATGACCGGTATCCGGCTTTTTACCTTTTGGGCGACCGTTTTGACAACACTGTATTTTTCATCGAGTGAAAAATATGGCGATTCGCCTCCGCTGCCGAGAATCAGAAGCCCGTGACAACCTTCGGTTATATAATACTCGACAAGATGTTCAATTCCGGCGAGATCGAGACTTTCATCTTCTTTTAAAAGTGTGGGAACAACAGGGTAAACCCCGCAATATTTTTTTAAGCCGCTCATCGTGTCACCTCAATTGTTTATTTTTTGAAACTACCACATAATATCAAATAAACTAATTATAAGATTAGATTTTCCAATGCAAGAGCTAATAACGATTATACAAAACGAGGGAACAACAGCGCCCTATTTCCATTATAATTTATAAATCGTAATTCGCTTTCATTATCCCGCGTCGCTTCTTGTTATTATTGTTTGATTCGCGTCCAATCTGGCTATCCAGACTTATGATTATTTGTCTCATTATTGCTTACCACAAGCCGGAAGCGGCTGATCTCCGGATGACAATTTGTACGAATCGGGACTCCAAAATATCCGATGCCACGGTTCACATAAAGTGAGCTGTCATTTACCTGATAAAATCCACTAACATATCGGAAGCGCAATGGCCCAATCCCGATGGGGACGCCACCGATATTAGCCAGAACGACCTGACCTCCGTGGGTATGACCAGCAAGTGTAAAACCAATCCCTAGCGATGCAGCGTCACCAAACGTATCCGGATGATGCGCCAATAAAACAGTGGGGGTTTCCGGATCGATTTGTTCCATCATGCGGTGCAACTGGCTATGGGTTTCGGACTGGCGATAGCTATAAAAACGCTGGTCACCAGGTCGCGCGAACCAGTCCAATCCGAGCAGTGCCAGACGATCCCGTCCGGAGCCGAGATAAATTAACTCGTTTCGCAAGGTTTGAATGCCTATGGAGTCAAGCCCTTGAACAATGTTAGTCCCTCCATAGAGGTTTCCTGAACGACTGTAGGCGTCTGAGGAAATGTCATGATTACCTAGGACCGAATATGTTCCCAGAGTACAGTGTATGCCTGTAAGGCCGCGCACAGCTTCCGGAAGATCCGACAGGCTTCGATCGATCACATCGCCAGTGATGAAGACAAGATCAGGCGCCAGTTCATTGACTAGCTTGACGACGTGACGCAATACCTTTTCTCCAAGGTAAGGACCAACATGAAGATCCGAAATTTGGACAACCTTCAGCCCTTCCAGAGACTTGGGTAGATGAGGAATTTGGATAGAACGTTCGGGAGGGATATCAATCTTATTCATGCTGTCAAAAGCCTCATAACCCGTCACCGCGAAAATCCCGGGAACCAGCAATCCGGCGCTACCGGCAAGAAAGTTCCGTCGGGATAAAATGTGGGGGTTAGCTGGGGATGCAGGTTGAGATATTGGAGATGAAATGGCACGTTTTGTAGTTTTATTGATGACTCGCCCAAGGATGTTTATCAAAAACGAGACAATGCAAATTGGACCACCCAGTATCAGGAATAACATCAGTGTCGCCAACCATACTGAAGTTGGAAAAAAAATAATCCTTAGCGCTTCCGGCGAAGCACTGTACAGAAGGCCGGACTTCCGCTGGAACAAGAACAGGAGAGGAAGATTAAACAGCAGGATAACGGCGCGAACATCATTGAGAATCGGACGCCAGCGGGTGGGACTGAGAAAGACTATTACGGTGCGATGCATTGCCCGATAAACAATATAATTAATCAAAATTATAATTAGACAAATTATTATACGAAAGCTCATGTGTGTCCACATCAGTTTATTGCAGTGCCACGATTAGTTTGTGCCATTTCCAACAAAGCCACTTTGTCAGTGTAGTGTGTTTGTGATAGCGTGTCAATAAAAAGGCGTCGCATTAATAATTAATGCGACGCCCTGATTTAATCTTGACAAACCAACTCTAAACTCAATTATGAATGCTAAAAATATTACTCATTCCTTTAAGTATATCAAAGACTTAATATTGATACGTGAAAATAATATTTTCTCTATAAAAACGTGCCACCTTAACACATGTGCCATCTTGTTTTAATATAGTTTATGGACTGCTTATCGGTTTTTCAGCTATCGGTTTCTCAGTATTAGTCTTTTCTGTGGTTGTTGCATTCGCCCCTGCTTTTTCAGCTTCTGCCTTTTCAGGAACCTTTGCAGTAGCGGCTTTGACGTCCATATCATACTTCGTCACGGCGACTTTTAAATCATTGAAAAAATCTGAATAAAAACTTGGTTCAGTAACATTTCCTTCCTTAATAACCAGGGTCTGATATTCTGTGCCTGTGGGAATAATAGGTAGTATCCAAAGAAGATGCCACCAGGTAGTAGTGGCACGATGGAGAATTGTCTGTTGGCTTCCAGCTAATGAAACAGTTGATTGGCTATCTGGCATTTCTGAAATATCTGCTGAGACATTAATATTGTAAGATATTTCTTTGTCTTCCTTATCTTGCATATTCCTTACAGCTTTAATTATACCGGACTTCAAATCTGCGCTTTCAATAGTGAAACCCTGCCGAATAAAGACTTGTTTTGATATCGTAAAAATAGTATCGGATGGCTGTTTGAAGGTGCTTTGATTTTGGGTGAGTGACTGCTCACTATGAAAAGCCTTCTGATACCCCTGATTAGTTGCGCACCCGATTAGTGTCACAATTGCCAAAAACAAAATCATTTGTAAAAGTCTGTAGCTGGATTTCCTCATGTTTAACTCCTTATTTTAACTCGTTTTTTATATGACTTTTTCCTTGAAAAGAGAATCTGCCATGTTTTTTAAAATAATTTTATTAAAAAGTGCTTTGAATTAGTGTGAATATAAGAAAAATTGTCTTCAATGTCAATTGTTTTTAAAGTAACGAATTACCTCGAAACAACAGCACCCTAATATTATTACAAAGATATGGCGAAAACGGTGCATGGTGGCATTTGGGATCAATCTTGGATGATGGTTCATATATATAAACTCTTCTTTATATTCGATTGCCGGAGCTCAGCAAGTCACATGAAACAGCCCGATGGTTAAGCCTTTAGCCTTGTTCCACTGGTGAATGGCTTTGGGAGTGGGCGAGAGATCAATTCGGACTTTCTCTTCCTTGAAATACTCAGATGCCTCTTTCGAGAGCGTTGCCATGCCGTTTTGGCCTGAGCCAATGATAAGTCGTTTAGCCCCCTTTTCGAATATGTACTTAGCCTCTTCGAGTGAGATTGTATGGGATGTTCCGAACACTGCCTTTGATAGCTTCTTCTTTCGCTTATTAATCTCACCTGAAAGCCGGATGAGAACATCGTGTTCGATATCAGCCCCATCTATAGTGATGGAGCCAAATTTGGTACCGTCAATTCTAGGTTTCATGATGGCACTCCTGAGAGAGAAGATATTGCTTGCGCCTGACAATATTTATACAGTTTGTATAAATCGGCAAATTTCAGTCGTAGATAACCTTTAGGTTATGCACTACGTTTCTAAAGATTGAGACGAATTATCGTCGAGACTTCCTGATATATTTCTATAAAACAGCCTATAATGGCAAGAAAAAATAAACCCAGCATAAATTTAGGGGCAGTGCCCAACAATTCATCCAAAAGGTGACCCAGCCAGAGGAACAGAAAAGAAGTAATGACCAGTGCAAATCCCCAGGCCGATAACATAATCATTATACGAAACAAATCGGAGTCTAAACAGCGTGTCTTAGGGGAGATGACTGACATAATATATTTCCTCATTTCGTCTTTTTGACTTTGTTAACTAAATAATCATGCCAAATGCTACGTGACCTTCCAATATAGTTACTTTTTAATTATAACGTAATCATCATTTTACGGTTTTCAAGAGTGGCGTTCTTTTTTTATGAGTTCAGGGGATATCCCGCTATGCTACGCTTTGGGGATAAATTTTTCTCGACAAATGTCACGAGACACGTTACAAGAAACTTATGATAAAAACGTTTGCCGATAAGCATACACATAATTTATTCATTACCGGTAAATCGAAGAAGTTTCAGCCTGATATTCTTAAAAGAGCGATAAGGCGTCTGGAATATATAGATTTGGCAACGTGCCTCGAAGATTTAAAAGTGCCGCCGAGTAATCATCTGCATGCGCTGAAGGATAATAGAGATAGTCAATATGCAATATCAGTCAATGACCAATGGAGGATATGCTTCAGATTTGTTGATGGTGATGCATACGATGTTGAAATAACTGATTATCATTAATAAAGGTGAAAATATGAGCATAAAATATAAGGGAAAAAGAAAAGTAAAGCCGACGCATCCGGGTGAAATACTTAAAGAAGATTTTATGCCTGATTACAATCTCAATGTCGCTGGTCTGGCCAAAGCGCTTGGCGTTTCGCGTCAGACAGTAAATGAATTGTTAAGGGAGAACCGCGCGTTGACACCGCTTATGGCGCTGCGTCTGAGCCGTTTGTTCGGTAATATGGCTGAATTTTGGCTAAACGCACAACGCACCCATGATCTCTGGGAGGCACAGCAGTTGCATCAAACTGAAATAAAGAGAATCCATCCTCTGAAAGCAGCTTTAAAAAACTGAGCATTAACACTTGCGTATGTGACAACATAAATATCTTCTCTTTTCATTGTCAATTTTCTTTATTTTGGTTAAGCTGCTTCAGCACACAGGCAAGGCACATAGCCGCATGAAATGTTTTTTCCCGGTGATAGTGTAAAACCGGTTATGAAATAATGATGAACAAGGAATCGTATTCCTGATTATCAATATTATTTAATAAGGAGAACTAACATGGGAATGATTAAGGGCGGTCATCTTGTCGGTAAATATTTAAAAGAGGTGGAAAAGATTGAAGTTGTCTTCGGCCTTTCCGGCGGACATCTGGAATCAATTCTGGACAGTTTTACAGAATACAAAATACGCACCATTGACGTCCGGCACGAGCAGGCTGCGGCGATGATGGCGCATGCGTGGCATGTTTATACGGGAAAACCGGGCGTATGTTTCCTGACTGCCGGTCCCTGATTTACCAACGGACTTACCGGTATTGCGAATGCCTATCTTGATAATGCGCCGCTGGTGGTGCTTTGCGGCAGGCACCCGCTGAGGGATGACCTGAAGGGAGCGCTTCAGGAAATGAATCAGATGGATGTAGTTAAACCTATTACCAAATGGGCCGCTACCTGTTACGATATAAAGAGGATACCTGAATATCTGTCCATCGCCTTCCGGCAGGCTATGGAGGGCAGGCCCGGCCCTGTCTTTTTGGAATTGCCGCCCGATATCCTGAATGTTAAGATTGACGAGTCCCTCGTGCCGATGCCCATGCGGCCCACGAGGAAATATACTGTTCACCCTGATGATGCCGACTTGAAGATAGCCGCGGATATCATAAATGCCGCAAAGCAGCCGCGTATTATTCAAAACTCCTCGACATCAGGCCGTGGTACCGCGCGAATACCGTGAAGCATGAGGCTATATTGGTAAGTTCATTAATCCTGACCTGGATATCGTGATAGCCTTTCAGGGCGGTGTGGAAATAGAGCTTATTCAGGACAAAGGCAATGTGGAAAACGTTTATTCCGATATACTCGCAAAATGCGGCGGCGGCATCCATCATCTGGGGTTTATGATATCAGGTTACGAAAAGAAGCATGAGGAAATGAAATCAAACGGCGTTGAGGTAATTCAGTCCGGCGTCATCACCACAAAAGGCTCCGCCATAACCAGATATGCTTATCTCGATACAGTCAAACAATGCGGCATTGTATCTGAATTAATTTCTACAACATTGATAGGATTTCTTATGCCGCATGGCAGATTTATCATGGATATAGGCTGCATCACTGGCGACGTGGAACGTATTAAAGTGTGAACCCTTCAACTCTTCAAACTTCGCTTTATTCGTTTCCGTCGATAAAAGAAAAAATGTTTAATTTCACATCCATATAAGTATTTTTTCATTTAATCTTTTTTTCTGCTATAATCCCCCAAATTTATTTTACGGTACAATAATACCATATTGCATTTAAAGGATAACGAGGCGGCAAGGAGGAGGCTCCGCAGTCGTATATGAATATACGTCGAGGAAGCTGACGACGCAGCCAACAAAGTTAGCCTTTAAATGCAATATGGTATAAAACAGAAAAGGAGAATACTATGTTCGATTACATGATGACCAAAGAGCAAATAAAAATAAGGGACGAAGCGAGGGATTTGGTGAAATGGGTGCCGCGCCAGATGATCCTGGATATGGATACGGACAAGATCAAGTTCCCGAAGGAGTTTCTGCAGGAGGCGGGCAGGCGTAATTTGTTGGGCTGCCGCTATCCGAAGAAATGGGGTGGCAGGGATATGGATTGGGTGACCACCGGCATAATTATGGAAGAGATAGGCACTCTGGGTTATGAAATGGCCTGTGTCTTCGGTGTGGGCGCGGAGCTTGTCTGCGACGCGATTATCCTGCATGGCACTGATGAACAGAAAGAAAAATATGTGAAGCCGCTTTTGCGTGGCGATATTTTCGCGGCGGAATGCCTTACCGAGCCGCGCGGCGGTTCGGACTTTTTCGGCGCGACGACCAAAGCGGAAGACAAAGGCGATTATTATCTTTTAAACGGTCAGAAGAGATTCATCGTTGGCGCGGAAGGCGCTGATTATTTTCTTGTCTATGCCAAAACGCATCCCGACGCCAAACCTCAGCAATCCATAACCTGTTTCATTGTCGATCGCATCGAAGGCGTGGAAGTCAAGTATCTGTACGGCCTGATGGGCTGCCGCGGCGGCGGAACGGGACGTCTGATTTTCCGCGATGTGAAAGTTCCCAAGAAAAATATTGTGGGAAAAGTTCAGGGCGCCTATGACGTATTCAATACCATGATGATACCGGAGCGTCTGGGAACGGCCACGATGACTATCGGTGCGGCGCGTCCCGCTCTGGAAATAGCTACAAACTATACGGCAAGACGCAAGGCGTTTGGCCAGGTAATCGCTCAGTTCGAAGGCGTGAGCTTTCAGGTCGCGGAGGCCGCGATACTGCTAGACGCCGCGAGGGCCATGGCCTATGTGACAGCGCGGGCGGTGGATGCGGGCGCGGATATGAACAGGATACGGCGGATGGTTTCGGAAAGCAAAAAGTTTATCACCGAATCATGCCAGAAGGTTGTTCATAATTCCATGCAGGTGATGGGCGGCATAGCCTATACCAACGTTTTCCCCATCGAAAGAATCTACCGCGATGTGCGGCTTGCCTCGATATGGACAGGAACCAGCGAAGTCATGTCCATGATTACCGCTCATGAATGGTATCGTGAATATTTCGCGGAGAAGGCGAAACAAAAGACCCGCGATTTGGAGCTCGACGCGCAGGAAGCATCCGATGAAGAAAAGATCTATGACGATGATGATATGTGGAAAAAAGGGTGGTAGGTTCAGAAATGAAACACGTAACATTAAAAATGCTGATAGTTTCATGCTTCCTGCTGTTATTTGCATCGCAAGCGCCTGCCTGGCATGACCAGACTCATCTTGCGATTTGCAAAGCGGCGGGATTTGACATGTGGTATAACTGCGCCGGACCGGACATTGCCAAACTTAAAGCGGGCGATGTCGAAGCCCGTAATCACTGGTTTAACAACAACGCCGAAGTTGAAATCACGCGGCAGATGGTTCTGGATCAAATTAAGCGTTATAATAAAGACAATGATACGGAAGGGCATTTGCTGGGGGCGATTATCGCTTCTTTACGCGATTACGAAAAAGATATTAGAGCCGATAAGTACGCTATGTATAATCTCGTTTATTGTGCCCACTACATTGGCGACCTCTCCATGCCCCTGCATAACACAGCCTATGATGATTTCAATAAAAAGCATCATAGTATCAATGACGGCATAGTAGAGGCCACGATTCTTAAAGAGCCGGAAAAAATAGCCAGACGCATGTACCCCATTAACTTGAGCAAAAAAGATTTTGAGGCCGATCTTGCCCGCGAGATCGCGCGAATAGCCAATCTCAGCCGCAAGTTGGGCTACAAAATGCGAGCGGAAAAGAGAGATATGGCTAAGCAGGAAGCCTACATTCAACTGGGACACAGCGCCTCGCTGTTAAGGGCTGTTTTGCAACACTATAACAGGATACCGGCATCGGCAAAAGATGCCGTTAATTATGAACCCTGATAACGGGGATAGTTATCGGGTTTGTGACCCCGGTTATGCAGGAATGGTTCCGTCTACGCGAATATTTCCGGCGGAGAACATCAAATCGCCCTGTTTGAAAACCATTTGGGGTTTTCTTAAGATCCGAATATCATCCAGCGGATTATCATTCAGCACCACCATGTCCGCGTATTTTCCGGTTTCCAGAGAGCCAGTATTATCCGCCACGTGAAGAATCTTCGCGTTGTTTATGGTCGCGCACCGGATAATTTCAATGTTGGAGAAACCCACGCGCTGCATAATTTCATATTCTCTGTAGTTACCGCCAAAATAATTTAAAGGCATGCCCGCGTCAATGCCGCAGCCTATCAGAATACCTGCCTGATTCATTTTTCTGATATTGACATAGCCGTTGCGGATCATGTTGAAAAAAACATGCGGATTGACGAGAAACTTCTTTTTCCCCCAGAGATTGTCTATTCTGTATTTTTTGTAGTCTTTCAGGGCGGCAAGATTCTGTTTATGAAGCAGGGGATCGCAGTGTTTTACGGCTTCGTTTGCGAAATAATCCTTCCTGATCGCCATCTCTTTTGTAATTTCCGGCGTCCTGTACTGTTCTGGGATTTCATCGAAAGCTTCTTCCATCAGGAAAGACTGGCCGACTGTCAGTGTTGGCACAATGGCAATGTGTCGTTTGGCCATCTTCATAATGTCATCATCGGACAGAACCGTGTCGGTAACGATATGTTCGATCGAATTAAAGGGATATTCCATCGCGCGATCAAAACCGAATTTGAACTGGTGATGTGCCGAAACAGGCAGACCGGTTTTTTCGGCAAAGCGGAAGATTATATCCAGTTGTTCTTTTGTGTAAACAGGAATCTCCTTCTTTTTCTTGCAGAAGATAGTCTGGTTGTCTATTGTCAATTTGACCAGAGAAGCGCCTTTGGCGTTTTCTTCAAGGCATTTTTTCATTTCGGCGGTATCCCTGAAATTGTTCATTATCAATCCGACAAAGAAAGAGGCGGGCTTGGCGAAAATACTCACGTCCGAAGGCGGAATTTCGGGATGACTTCCCATGATGTTAAGCATGGAATTGCAGTACACGACACGCGGGCCGGGCATATTTCCTTTTTCAATATCCCGGATAAACATATGAAGAAGACCAGGGAATGCGCCCATATCTCTTATCGTGGTCACGCCGGATTCGATGGAAGATACATAATTCTGTTTCTGCTGACGGGCGTGATTCATGATATCTATCATTCTCATGGAAAAAACCGGAGATGTGGTGCTGTGGCAATGGGCGTCAATAAGCCCTGGTATCAGGTACCGGCCTTTCAGATCAAAGACAAGGCATTGCCGATTGGGCTTGGCTTCGCCTGTTCCCTGAGCCGCTATATTTCCTTTATCCACAAGCAGCCACGAGTTTTCGACAACCTGTCCGGAGTTCACATCCACCAGATGAGCGTTCTTTATCAGGAAAGTTTTGTAATCAAGAGAAGGCACGTTTTTCCTGGGTATCGCGCAGCCCTGAAGGGAGGGCATGGACATGGCTGCCGCCATTAGAAGAGAGTATTTAATAAAATCCCTGCGCCTGAGATGATGAAATTCATGATTCATATTCTCCTCCATGATGTGAGCAAATTATTTTTGTGCAAGAATATATTCAGAGTAATTTTATGTGTCAAGTTATATAAGGAAAAAATTCTTTTCCCGCGCCTGACATTTGTATATTCATTATCGTTAAATAAACATTACTAATAAATATTGTATGAATGGGGGAAATTAGAAAAACAACATTTCGGGAAGGAGTCAATTGTTTGATGGTTTTTACCATCCAGGGGTGAGGAGCATATACCCCTGGATGGTAATTTTCTTAAAACATACACAAATTAGTTGAGAATATAAACATACCTTTTACCATTTAATCTTTCAAGATTATGGTTAGTATTCTCATAAGCCCAGAACAATTCTTTATGTCGTTTTATCTCTGGAAATATTCCATGAAGAAAATCTACAGCGCCAAACGTCATTGGAATTGGTTGATACCGGTTCAATACCAGGGTGGTTCGATGTCTCCCTAATTGCAAAGCTTTTGTGTACGACTTCATAAAAATGTCTAAATTACCACGATTTCTGCGACTAGTACGATCCTTGACTATGAAAGTACCAAGATCACTTATTTTGATTTTGGTTCCTAATTTTAGTCCTTTTCGTTCCAAGTCCCGGGAGACAGCTACTATTCCATCTCTAACCATCTCTCCAGAAGCTGTCTTCCCTTTATTATGGTAACACTCCTTTAGCGTGTATGCTGTAACTGATATTTTGATTTCTTCTGCCCATACACTACCAGAAGAAATACACAGAATACAAATTCCTAAAAGCACTACTTTTGCTACTAATAGGTTTATTCTTGTCATAATTACCTCCTTGTGTTGAAAAGAGTAAAATCACTCTTTTGCACAGATTGGGTTATGGCTACCTTTGCCTACCCGTAGCTCCTCTATATAAACACTCTTATTAAAGAGTGGAATATGCTAATTTGTTCTTATTGCCTCATACTGATCCAGCCCAGAATAATTGTCAGAACAAACAGAGTTTTGATAAGAACTTGCTTTGAAGGTAAAGAAACATATGCAAGATTCTCTTGTATGTCAATTATTATTTTCATAATGCAGGTTGCAGGAAAATGTGTTTATTCCCGTTTGAAACAGACATGACAGGATCCTGTCACAAGGGATGATAAAAATAGCGTTATGCCTATAACAGTCTTTAATAATATCAACATATTAGATGTGTATTTCAGAAGAAAGGTTTAATTTGGCAGCGAGCGAATACTAAATTATATAATTCCTTAAAAATCGAAGCCTCTCCGCAGCTTGTAGCGGAGATCTTCAATTTTTCCAATAACCCAATTGTTATTGATAACAGTCAACTACCATGAATTCACCTGCTGACAAAAAATTGTCCGCGGCATAGGTTATTCAAGGCAGAGGAGTGAGGGAGGGAGAATTTACTCTCTTATTAAATTCTCCCTCCCTCAAATAGAAAGTGTTGAAAAAAGTTTATCAAAATAAAACAAACGTTGACTTTTCAACGTAAGTATAATATAGTGCACTTGTGTCAAAGTCAATAGTCAATATTTTGCGATATTGTTCAATATTGAACACATATTGATATTTGTGTCTGGCTTTGGGTAAAAATTTTTACAGGAGAATAAAAATGAGCGGAAAGGCAATGCAAGTAAAGGCAGAATACCGCAGCGCTGTTCGATCCAGAAAATTGATCAAGCAGGCTTATGTGGAGTTGATACAGGAAAAGGATGTCGACAAAATTACCATAATAGACGTTGTCACCAGGGCTGATATTAACAGAGGGACCTTTTATGCCCACTATAAAAGTATAATGGATGTATCAGAACAAATCGTAAACGAGATCTTGTCATCTTTACTTAAATTTCTTGATGAATTTAAAAGCACATGGATGATTGAAAATCCTTTGCCGTTTTTTACGCATATCGCGCGCTTTCTGGAAGACGATTTGGAATTTTATCGCGTGTTGATTAATTCGCAACGTTCCATGGCTTTTTCGAATACACTAAAGACACTCCTTATAAATAAAATATTAAGTGATGAAAAGAAGATGTCGACTATTAAGAACAAAGAGCAGTTTATAATTTGTGTCAATTTGTATACTTCAGGGTTGGTCGGCCTGTATCAGGATTGGTTTAATCACAAAATAAAAATGTCGCTCGAAGATTTAACTCTAAACTCCAGCGAAATCATTAAAAATGGATTCAGGCCGTTTTTACCCGCAAAGAAATGATGAAAATATTCTAGCGCCGGTTATCCCTCAAGTATAAAGATTTCACCCCGTTATGCGGTTATTTAGATTACAAAGGCCAGTATACAGTATTTATTCCAACCTGGAAATATGGTCACATAGTTTTGTGTCTATGTAATTTCAATAGACTATTTAGTTCATAAAATTAATTTTCTAAACCGGACGCTCTATGAATCAATCAGATAATTCGCTTAAAATCAATGAATCCATGCTCCACATCCGCATGAATCAGTTGCACGCGAATTCTATGACCCACGTCAATATCTTCGAAGCCCTGTACCAGCTTTCCTTCAATAGGAGGATGAAAAATACGAACCCAAGTACCTTTGGGTGCTGCACCAGTAACGATAGCATCGAATTGTTCCCCAATTCTTGACTCAAGCAACATTGCTGCTGCCGACTTGCTGACCTGCCTTTCCACTTTATTAGCGGAATCTTCTCCTTCTGTGCAATGTTGAGCCAAAGATTCCAGTTCATTATTGCTATATGACAAAGTTTCTCCTTCTATGGCAGCTTTCAATAAGCGTTGTGTGATAAGATCAATATATCGGCGATTAGGAGCTGTGGAATGAGTATAGTCCCTGACAGCAAGACCAAAGTGCCCGGGGGGGATAGCGTTTCCCGGAATTTCTGCAACGTATTCACCAGCTCCCATAAGTTTGATGATTGAAAGCGAGAGATCGGGAAATCTTATCGGATCACTTTCTTTTTCCTTCATCAGAAACTTGTCCAACGCTTTTGCATCTGGATTATGAGGAAGATTTGACCCATGTTCAGCGGCAAGATCGACAATCCGTTCCCATCGTTTCGGAATGCGAACAACTCGACGAAGGGAAGGTAATTTTTTTGAAGAGAGATACTGGGCAGCCACGCCATTGGCCGCTATCATAAAATTCTCAATAATGTCCTTTGCGCGATTCTTTTTTTCCGTTTCGAAATCACGGATTTCATCGCCTTCGAATATCGGTTTCACCTCAATAGTTTCAAGACTAAGGGCTCCGTGAACGTGCCGGAGATTCTTCATGCTTTGTGCTACCGTATCTTGTATCCGTAGATTATCGGCGAGTCCATTTACGGCAGTAATGGCATTAGGTATAGTTCCTTTACCTTCCAGCCATGCTGCCACGCTGTTATATGCAAGCTTTGCATGATTGCGGACATGCGCTCTGTAGATATCAGAGGCCTGGATAGATCCATCTCCGCCAATCACCATTTCGACGACAATAGCCGGTCGATCCTCATTGAAGTTCAATGAGGTGAGGTTGGTGGAAAGTTTTTCGGGGAGCATCGGGAATATCTCGGCAGCCGTATATACAGAGGTAGTATTATGGTAAGCATGATTATCAATTGCTGAGCTTTTCTTGGCGATTGAGTCCACGTCAGCCACGCCAACAAGAATCTTTACTGTCTCTCCGGGCATCGCCTCGGCAACTGTAAGCTGATCCAGGTCAAGAGAGTCATCATTATCAATGGAAGCCCATAAAAGATTCCTCAGGTCTCGAACCTTTCCATCATCTTGTGTTGACGGATTTTGAATCATGGTAAGTTCAGCAAGTAATTCAGCGGAAAAGTCCGGAAGCAATCCTTTCTCAATCATTATTCTCCTGGCGATACGCTGTAGTATAGATTTGTGTTGGTTGTCGGTTGAACTCATTTTCCGTTTCCTTTCCTTTTTGTCGCTGGCATATAATTATGACATGGTCATGTAACTTATCATAGTTTAAGTCTCAATTTTAAAGATTTTTTTGATCATTCCGGGATAAAATGTTGCATTTCTAACCTTGATTAGAGAAAAACATTTCAGCTTTAGAAATGTTTGACATTATGCTTTCCCTCGAATATATATGAAATATCGTTTATGTCTTTATTTATCATTAAGAATTAACTTGTTGCGAATAAAATCAGAAATCCTGTGGTCTGGATTAAAATCCCCCGGTCATTGAGACTGTTCGGGAATGATAGCTATAACTAAGTAATATCTTATTAATGGGGAGAATGAAAAATGACGGCTGCGAACGTTCAGGTATTAAGCATTTTAAGAAGCACCGACAACATGTAAGGGTACATATACCCCGAAGCTCGCGAAGGCGTTTGCTCGCCGCCGAATTAAAAACTTTTGATGAAAGGGGAGTCAACATGTCGCTATTCAATATTGATCAAGAAAAATGTAAACGGGACGGTATCTGCGCGGCGGAATGTCCGTCACAAATCATTGTCCAGTCTGACAAGAAATCCTTTCCGACTCTGATAGAAAATGGCGAGGAATTCTGCATTAACTGCGGACATTGCGTGGCTGTGTGTCCTTATGGGGCGCTTACGCTATCCACAATGCCCCTTGACGCCTGTCCGCCAATTCAAAAATACCTTTTTCCGGACGCCGATACATTGAAGCAATTTCTTCGGGCATGGCGTTCTATCCGCCAGTATAAGGGGAAAGTCGTCTCCCGTAAACTCCTTGCCGAGTTGATTAACACGGCACGATATGCGCACACCGGCAGCAACAAGCAGCAAGTGCATTGGACTGTTTTTCGGAATCCCGAAGATGTCCACAAACTGGCTGAGATGGTCGTTGATTTCATGAAGATTATGCTTCCCATTACAACGGATGAAGCAAGCGCCCGGCGTTTTCGGCGACTCGTCGATGCCTGGGATAACGGCAGAGATCGCGTTTTGCGAGGAGCGCCGCACTTAATTGTGGCTCATTGCCCTACTGATCTGTCTTTTCCCGCGGCGGATTGCGCAATTGCGCTCACTTATCTGGAACTCTATGCCCATGCTAAAGGCCTGGGAACCTGCTGGGCCGGTTATTTCACAACAGTTGCCGGTTTGCACGAACCACTGATCAAAGCATTAGATTTGCCTGTAGGTCATAAATGCTTTGGAGGGGTGATGCTGGGATATCCCCAATACAGCTATCATCGGATACCCATGCGCAACGAGCCCCTTATTGCATGGCGTTGATTGCAGAAAGGTTCCGCAAATTTATGACACGGCCAATCTGCTTTTTAGTTATTATTGCTCAAAACAAATATCTGGGATAAAATAAATATATATGGAGGTGATTATGACGGAATTAGCGCCCAAAACAATTGCGGAGTCAGCCGTTATTCTAAGTGAAATTATTTTGCCTGCCCATACTAACGCTCTCGGAAACGCCCACGGCGGAGAATTGCTGAAAATAATGGATAGCGCGGCCGGCGCCTGTGCCGTTAAATATTCGCGTTCCATCGTTGTTACCGCCGGCGTTGACAACGTAAATTTTTACGCCCCTGTATTCTTGGGCAATTTGGTCATCTGTCATGCCCATCTTACCTGTGTATCTAACCGTTCTATGGAGATAGCGGTAAATATTGACGCGGAGGACATGCTACAGGGCACCCGGCAATGCTGTATGACCGCCTACTTTATATTGGTAGCTCTGGACCAAACAACGATGACGCCTAAACCAATCCCGCAGCTTGATTTGCAAAACGAGGCGGAAAGGCAGGAGTTCGCGGCGGGTCAACTGCGTATGCAGGAAAGGAAGAAAAATCCCAGAGTTTGCTGGTTGCCTTTGTATTGAGATTCCCCGCATATAAATAGTGGAATAATCAGAGGCGATCGTATTTAGTTTAATGTTTCCGGATTGCCGCCTTCAAGACTGTGCCGCAATATCAGATAATGACAGTACATAACCTCCGCATGCCTAGGTGTCACAATGTGACGGAGGTGGGTATTTTAGGGACTGCTTCCAGATCCTCTCCAAAGCGCGGCACATTTGGGAAAACGCTTTCTACGATGAAATTACCGTAACATTCCTCTTAAAACCCCGCCAGCGAGGGACACAAAAGCAGCCATTACAGGAAAGTTAATTACTACAAAGTCTATGCGTCGGGATTCCACGCCGTCTAAGAGACGGCTCGCAATGGGTGTAATGGTCTGAATTCTCCCAAATAAAACTCCTTGACATTTGTTTAATAATTGTATATTGGTTGAACCACCCAACCAATAAGGATGGGGCAAGGAAGGATAAACATAATGACGGCTAAAAAGGTTTTTGCTCAGCCAATTACACGTTCAAGACTCCACGAAGAAATTGTAACCGTTATTCAGAAACAGATCATGAATGGCACAATCCCTCCGGGGAGCAAACTTCCTCCCGAACGGGAAATGGCTCAGACTTTTAATGTCAACCGCGCTACAGTGCGCGAGGCATTGCGCAAACTCGAGAACATCGATCTGGTTGAAATCCGTCACGGTGACGGATTGTATGCAAAGAACTATCTGGAAAGCGGCAATTTTGATCTTATCAAGGCCGCTCTGAATATGGATGAGGGCAAGGAAATAATTTCTAATATTTTAGAGACGCGTAGATATGTGGTGCCTCAGATGGCTTATATGGCCGCGCAGAGACGCACCACAGCCGACCTTAAGGAGCTAAAGCAGGTTATCTCCAAAGCAGACCTGAACATGCTGGAACGGGATATCAGGGTGCACCAGATCATCGCCCGCGCTACTCATAACCTGGTTTGCACGATAAGCCTTAATTTCTTCAATCAGGTTTTCCGGGATTACGGTTATCTTTATTTTGATGACGAGCAAAACGTTGAGCGTTCCCGCGTCTTCCACAAGGAAATCTATGAAGCCATCAAAGCGAGAAAGCCCCAGGCCGCCCATCGGATCATGCATGATGTGCTCATTTATGCGGAAGAAGCCGTAAAGGCCAATCTGTATAACAAGCGATAAAAGGAGCAATGAATATGGAACGATTTATAGAAAATCATACTAACGAACATTTTGATGTTCTCGTAATCGGTGGCGGCATTACCGGCGCCTCGGTTGCTTATGAAGCGGCCACAAGAGGATTGAAAGTGGCGCTGCTGGAGAAGAAGGATTTCTCCTGGGCAACATCCGCCGTCACCTCCAAGATGATACACGGAGGCCTGAGATATTTGGTAAACGGTGAAGTGGGGCTGGTGCGCGAGTCGCTGCGTGAACGCCGGGTGCTGGAGAATATAGCTCCCAATTTCGTCTATCCGTGGCCAATGATGATGGTACATTACAAGACGCCGTTCAAGAACAATAAATGGGTCGCAAAAATCGGTATGATGATGTACGATTTATTGTCCTATGACAAGAATTTTACCTGGGATAGATGTAAAAAAATCCCCATGCACAGAACTATATCCAAAGAAAAGGTCATGCAAAGCGAACCTCATGTGCGCACTAAAGAACTCACCGGAGCATCGGTTTTCTATGACTGCAACAGCATTTTTCCGGAGCGGCTGACGCTGGCCTTTATCAAATCCGCCGTAGCCTATGGCGCCAAAGTTGCCAATTATTCCAAGGTGGAAGGTTTTTTAATGGGCGCTGATAATAACGTAACCGGCGTTTTGGTAAAAGATCTTCTGGAAAATAAAATGCATTGGGTGTCAGCCACTGTAACCGTCAACTGCGGCGGACCATGGGCGGATATCGTTTTAGGACTTGCCAAATCAAACGGCAACGTCAGCGGAACATTGCGCAGGTCGGAGGGCATTCATATCATTACTTCCAAACAACTGCTTTCCGGTAATTACACGGTTGGTTCCATGACTCCGGATGGACGTCATTTTTTCCTCATTCCCTGGCGCAATCATACCCTTATCGGCACCACGGATAAGCCCTTCATCGGCAATCCCGATGATTATAAAGTGACCAAGACAAGCATCATGGAACTGATCGACGATGTCAATTCCTCCTTCGGCGATGGCAAGCTTTCTTATGCCGATGTTAAGCATACATACGGCGGCCTGCGCCCGCTGGTGGAACAGGATACGGGGGAGACTTATACATCTTCGCGCAAGTATGAGATTTACGATAACAAGATAGACGGGCTCGACGGTCTGATCACTTGTGAGGGTGGTAAGTATACGACCAGTCGTAATCTGGCTGAGAACTGCCTCAAGGTTGTGGCCGGAAAAATGGGACGTTCTCTGGGTAAGAGTATTACCAAAGAACATTATCTGACAGGATGCGAAATAAAGGATTTATGTTCCTTTTTTGCAGAAGTCGAGCAGAAAAACAAAGATTTCGGCGCGCCTACCATGAATTATCTGAGCCACAACTACGGCGCTGAATATGCCGAAATCCTCAAGCTGGTCCGTGAGGATAAAGCTCTGGCCGAGACACTCAATGCCGACGGCGAGTTGCTGGCTGAGGTGGTTTATGCCATACGTCAGGAAATGGCCCGCACCTTATCCGATATTGTTATGCGCCGAACAGGCATCGGCACTCTGGGCAATCCCGGCGAGGATGTGTTGCGCAAAGTGGCGGCTATTGCCGCCATGGAATTGCATTGGGACGAAAATAGAGTTGAGCAGGAAATTTCAGACACACGTAACCTGCTCACACTGCCGGTGTAGTTAAAAGACGGATTTTGTGTTATTCGTCATTGCGAAGTTTATGCAAGTGTTCGTGGCAAACTAAAAGGAGGGCATGCTGATGATATCCAAAAATTTCCAACCGGATTGGACAGAAAAAGCTCCGGCTTCAGGCACATACAGATCTATCTTTAAATACGGCGATCCTCAGCATTTTAAACATCCCAGCGCCACCTGGTACAGCATGATGAAACAGGATTTCCATCTAAGCGACGCTGACTTCGCCCGCAAAGGTAAGGAAGGACGTGAACCGGTTGTGTTGAATCGTCCAGCGGCGTTTAAATCGCATCAGATTGAGGCCCTGCAAGCTATTGTTGGCAAAGAAAATGTTGCGCTGGATAATTACAGCCGCGTAAAATTCGCTTCCGGAAAAACTACAGAAGAGATGATGGAACTTCGCCAGGGCATTATCCATGAAGTGGCGGATGTGGTTGTGCATCCCCGCGACAAGAATGATGTACAGCAAATAGTGGCCTACTGTAATAAGGAGCAAATCC
Source organism: uncultured delta proteobacterium (assembly GCA_963811325.1). Taxonomy (GTDB): domain Bacteria; phylum Desulfobacterota; class Syntrophia; order Syntrophales; family Smithellaceae; genus Smithella. The sequence continues at coordinate 1,680,478 of CAWEQT010000001.1, read as the reverse complement.
CTATTACGGTCTTCAGCGGAGGTTCATCCGTCAACTTCGGCTGCCTTCCGGCTAAGGGCGGCGTTTCCCTGGTGGTCAGCAGTCACATGAACAAGCTTCTGGAAATAAATGAACTCAATCAGACCGCGCGCATACAACCGGGGATGTTCGGGCCGGCCTATGAAGATGCCCTCAACCGTGCTCCCGATATTTTCCATACAATACATCGCTATAGCTGCGGACACTTTCCGCAGTCTTTTGAATATTCCACGGTGGGCGGCTGGATAGTGACATTAGGTTCCGGACAGGCTTCAACTTATTACGGCGACGCTTACGATATTGTATTTAGTCAGGAATATGTTACACCTGTCGGAACATTTAAAACCCTGGATTATCCGGCCACGGCTACCGGCCCGAAAGTAAACGATATTATGAAAGGTTCGGAAGGTTGTTTCGGCATTCTGGTTGAAGTCACTATGAAAATTTTCCGCTATATGCCCGAAAACCGCGCCCGCTTCAGCTTCATGTATCCCACCTGGGAAGCTGCTGTAAACGCCAGCCGCGAAATCATGCAATCCGAATTCGGCAAACCTGCCATCTATCGAATCTCCGATCCTGAAGAAACCGACAGAGGATTGAAACTCTACGGCATGCCGGGCTTTGTGGATAAGTTTCTTATGCTGCGAGGGTTTAAGCCTATGCAGCGTTGTTTGTCTTTAGGCAATGTCGAAGGAGACAAAGACTACACATGTCTGGTAGCACGAAAGATTAAAACTATTGCCCGCAGGCACGGCGCCATGTCGCTGGGCGGTTATGCCGCGCGTAAATGGGAGCACACCCGCTACACCGAACCGTACATGCGCGAGGATCTGGGCGACTACGACATTTTGATCGATACACTGGAGGCCGCTGTTACCTGGGATAATCTCCACCGTGTGCATGAGGGCGTCCGCGCGTATGTCAAGAGTCGGCCGGATACGATGTGCATGACGCATGCCTCGCACTTTTACCCGCAGGGAACAAATCTCTATTTTATTTTCATCGCGCACATGAATGATCTCGAAGAATTCCAAAAATTCAAGCGAGGCATCATCGACAATATTCAGAAATACGGCGGATCGCTGAGCCACCACCACGGTGTCGGCCGGATGATCGGCCCATGGATGGAAACACACCTGGGAAAAGAACAGATGGCTGTTCTGCGCGCGTTAAAGAAGCATTTCGATCCGTGCAATATCATGAATCCCGGCGGTCAAATGGGCCTGGATTGATTATAGGCAACCGGAGATAACCCGAATTGCCCCACAAACCCTTAACGATCACGACAAGGAGGAAGGCATGCAGAAAGCGGGAGAAATGGACAAAGCAAGGGCTCAAGTCATTCTGGCAGACACAAAAACAGGCATTGCAAAAGCGGTAAGCGCGGTCTTCGAACATTTCGGCGGCGGAGGCAGTATGCTGCGTACCAGCCGGGACGTTTATATTAAGGTCAATGCGGTGGGTCTTGAGCCCTATGTTTATACAGACCCGGAAGTCTTGCGCGAAACAATTCTTTACTTCCGCTCCTGCGAGGCGCGCACGATCTACGTGATTGAGAACTGCACTCAGGCCAACTTTACGCGCCTAGTGTTCCATGCCATCGGGTATCTGAAAGTCTGCAAGGAAACAGGCGCTGTTCCGGTGTATCTTGACGAAACCGCGTCTGTTCCGATCTTTTTAGAAGGCATCGAGGAATTCATCGATATCTCGCATTTTGTCTTCGAACGGCTCATTGAAAAGCGCGCCGAAAATTTTTATCTGTCACTGCCCAAACTCAAGACCCACTCTATGTCGCAGGTGACACTCTCCATTAAGAATCAGTTCGGTCTCGTGCATCAGTCAAGCCGCATTGCGGATCACAACTATCGCATCCATCAGAAATTCGCGGACATCTACCGTGTGTTGAGGCCGGACTTCGCCCTGATCGACGGCCTTATTGCCACCAATCATGGCCATTACCCCACGACTTATAATGCTTCCAAATGCGTAGTGCCCGTGGATCTGCTCATTGGCGGATCTGACCCGCTTGCTACTGACGTTGTGGGTGCGGCCCTGTTAGGTTTTGATCTGGCCGAAGTCAAACATCTTGATCGCTGCGCCGCCACGGGCATCGGCATCAGTGATATGAACCGTATCGATATAATCAACAAGAACCTGTTCGATGAGCGCCGGCAGCACTTCACCTGCGAACTACTCGATGATTATCCGCCGGATATAACTTTTCTTAGGGGACAGGAACGCTGCTGCAAGGAGGGCTGCCGCCGCAATACCAAGACGGTGGTCGAAATGCTCTACCGCGATCATGACGGCAAGGGCGATTTTACCATCCTTATGGGAAAGGGCATCGACAAAGCCGCGGTCGATCAAATCAAAGGCCGGGTGCATATCGCCGGCAGCTGCGCCATTCAGGATTACGGCGTAGCGCTCCAGACGCGCCTGGGAAAACGCAATGTAACCATGAGTCCGGGATGCAATAACCTGGCGCTGACTACCTATGGTCTGTGCAAACATATGGGGATTCATCCGGTCCAGTTGTCGAATGTTGATTTGGCGCATACCGCCGCACTGTTCGTTACTGCTAAAATCAAAGGCTCACAGGCCAGTATTGTGCCATTAATTTAAACTTAGAAGTCTTTATAAAAAACATAGCGAGGTGCATATGCCACAATTAAATAATCAATCGAAAGAATTAATCCTGTCCATAGACGCGGGAACTCAATCGATAAGGGCTGCCCTTATTGATCTGAACGGAAATATACTGCATATCGTTAAAACACCGATCCAGCCTTATTTTTCAGAGCATCCCGGCTGGGCGGAGCAGCAGCCTGATTATTATTGGGATGTGCTCTGCAAAACAACCGGTCAACTGCTTCTCAATCATGAAACCCTTAAAAAAGATATAGTAGGAGTTACACTTACGACACAGCGGGCCACCATAATAAATGTGGACGAAAACGGAAAAGCGCTCCGGCCAGCGATTGTCTGGCTTGACCAGAGAAAGGCGGACTCACGGGAAATTATGTCCAGCGCTCTGCGGCCCGTGCTTAAAGCGGTAAATCTACTTGATACTGTGGAAGGTGTGATAAAGGATTGTGAGGCTAACTGGATATGCCAACAGCAGCCGGACATATGGAAAAAGACGCATAAGTATTTATATCTGTCAGGGTTCTTCACGCACAGGCTAACCGGCGAGTTTGTTGATTCCGTGGGCAACAATATCGGATATCTGCCGTTCAACAATAAGACATATCAATGGGCGGGGAAATACGATTTTAAATGGCTGCTGTTTAAGGTTGAGCGGGAAAAACTGCCCAAACTTGTGAAGCCTTCGGAAATTATGGGGCAGATTACAAAAAAGGCGTCTTTAGAAACAGGCATACCGGAAGGGTTACCGGTCTTCGCGGCGGGATCGGACAAGGGCTGCGAAATACTCGGCTCCGGTTGTCTAACTCCCGAAATCGGTTGTCTAAGCTTCGGGACTATCGCAACTTTTGACGTGGCCACTCCAAAGTATGTCGAACTGCGTCCGATGATGTCGCCATATCCCGCGTGCGTTCCGGACACTTATTATACTGAAATTTCGATATTCCGCGGTTTTTGGATGGTAAGCTGGTTCAAGGAAGAGTTCGGCCTGCAGGAGTGCATGATTGCCCAGCAAAAGGATCAGGCGCCGGAAACGCTTTTTGATTCACTGATTCAGAATGTGCCGGCCGGTTCTATGGGATTAATGCTTCAGCCGTACTGGACTCCGGGCAGAGACATCGAGTCCTACGCCAAGGGATCGGTTATCGGTTTCGGCGATGTCCATAACAGGGCGCATCTGTACCGCGCCATACTGGAGGGACTGGTCTACGGTTTAAGGGAAGGGGGAGAACTGACGCAGCGCAAGACAAAAGTGCCGGTAACCAGATTGAAGGTTTCCGGAGGAGGTTCGCAAAGCGACGCAGCAATGCAGATTACGGCCGATATTTTCGGGATGGCGGCGGAACGGCCGAACACCTTTGAGACATCCGCTCTCGGCGCGGCAATCGACGCGGTTATCGGGCTCAAACTTTATCCTGATTTTCCAGCCGCTGTTAAGGCCATGACTAAAACGGGAAGGGTGTTTGAGCCGATTCAGGATAATCAAAAGATCTACGATGAGCTCTACAGAAGAGTTTACCTTAAAATGTACGGGCGTTTGAGGCCTCTGTTTAAGGAGATCAGGGATATAACGGGGTATCCGCCGAAGGATTAATTTATACAAATTGCCTACAAAAGCTAACTTTGTTGGCTTTGTCGTCATTTATTATCCTGAAAATTCTATTGGATTTTAAAACGATTTTGGCCTAATATATTCTTTGTAATTATTTTTTATCGGAAAGGGAGGCTTAGATCATGGCTGGTTTTGTTGAGTACGATAAATATGACGGACTAGGATTGGCGAAACTTGTACGGGAGAAAAAAATTTCTCCTGCCGAACTTTGCGAAGAAGCAATAAGCCGCGTGGAAAAAATCAACCCTATTATCAACGCGGTGGTAACTCCGATGTTCGATATCGGACGCGATACAGCCAAAAACCCTCTGCCTGACGGGCCGTTTAGCGGCGTTCCTTTTCTTTTGAAAGATTTAATCAGTTCTTACGCCGGAGTCAAATTAACATGGGGCTGCCGCGCATACAAAGATTATGTTCCCGATTATGATAGCGAGCTTGTAATACGCTTCAAAAGAGCGGGTCTGATCGCGTTGGGAAAAACAAACACTCCCGAATTCGGTTTGATGGGCATAACTGAACCGGAGTTGTTCGGCCCGACGCGCAATCCCTGGAATATAGAGCATACTCCCGGCGGATCAAGCGGAGGCTCCGCCGCGGCAGTGGCTTCCGGCATGGTGCCTCTGGCATCAGGCGGCGATGGAGGCGGTTCTATTCGCATTCCTTCGTGTTATTGCGGTCTGTTCGGCCTGAAACCGTCACGGGGACGCACTCCGACAGGGCCGAAATATGGCAAGCTATGGCAGGGTGCGACGGCGGAGCATGTGCTGACACGGTCGGTGCGGGATAGCGCCGCGATGCTCGATGCGACTCAGGGAGCCGATCCGGGTGCGCCTTATATTCTCAAACCTCCGGAAATACGTTACAGCGAAGAAATAAACCAGGAACTCGGTTCGTTGAAAATCGCCTTTAACACAGAATCTCCGCTGGGCACGGGAACGCATGAGTATTGTAAACAGGCCGTTTATGAAACCGTCAGACTGCTGGAAGAATTAGGGCACAAAGTGGAAGAGGCCAAACCGGAACTTGACGGCGTAAAACTGGCTAACTCTTATTTCACTCTTTATTTTGGAGAAACTGCGGCTGATATAGAATTGGCGGAATCTGTGCTAAAGAAAAAGGTCGGACGGGAAGATTTTGAAATAACGACATGGTTTTTCGGTGAACTTGGCCATTGTTACAGCGCGTCAGATTTCGTGAGTGCCATGCGTGAATGGGATACCGCCGCAAGAGTGATGGGACAATTTCATTTGAAGTACGATTTATATCTCACTCCGACGGTAGCTTTCCCTGCGGCAAAAATAGGAGAGCTTCAGCCGAAATCATACGAAAAGACCGCTATGGAAATATTAAGTTTCCTGAAACTTGGCTCTCTAGCTAAAGCAACCGGAATGATAAATCAAATAGCCATACAAACTCTTGCCAAAACACCGTTCACCCAGATAGGCAATTTTACCGGCCAGCCCGCGATGAATATGCCGTTGCACTGGGATAAAAACGGCATGCCCTGCGGCGTCCAGTTTATCGCGCCTTTCGGCAATGAATCCACTCTGTTTAGGCTTGCGTTTCAGTTGGAAAAAGCAAAGCCGTGGTTTGATAAACGCCCGTCACTGATAGTCTGATACACTTTCGCCGGTAAGGTAAGATTGCTTATTTATTATGAGCTTCTCTGCGAGATGCGTTCCCGGTCAGTGGCTAACTTTGTTAGCTTCGTCGTCGGCTTCCTCAACGTATGTGTCAGCTACGCCATTGCGGCGTAGCTGACCGGTAAGGAAAAGGTTTGTTTTTTATTGTGCTCCCTTTGGGTCGCACTACGGGAACATATTCGTCTGCGGAGCCTCCGCCTTGCCGCCTCGTTATCCTTTGACAGCAAAAGGGTATTAGGGGAATTCGTTGTCAAAACCCAATCAAAAACGGCTGGTATTTTTCAGCAGAATCGGATAATGAAAAAAAGTTGTAAAATTACAAATTGACCCTTTGCGGAAGCATTGAGTTTCAATAACATTTTTAATCAAAGATGATATTGAGGCGTCTAGGCTTAAGGCGACGAGGCGTATATGCTGATACGTTGAGGAAGCCGACAACGAAGCCAACAAAAATAGCGCTTTGATTAAAATGTTATAAAACAAGGGTAACAGGAGTTTATCATGTCTTCAGAAAAAAATAATACCAGGTTCAGTGGCGCATCTAAATATGTTTTAGATAATGAACTGGCGAAAATCGTAAATGTTTCCATGACTTTGGAAATGCCTCTTTTACTCAAGGGCGAACCCGGCACTGGAAAGACCATGCTGGCTCATGCCATTGCGGAAAGTCTGCAAATGCCTCTGATTGTTTTGAACGTCAAGTCAAGCATGAAGCTTATTGAGGCGCTTTATCAGTACGACACACTCACACGCCTCAACGACAGCCGTTTCGGCGATTCCAAGCGTGATGTGAGCAATATCGAATCATATATTAAAATGGGCAAGGTTGGTCAGGCTTTTACGGCAGATAAAAAAACCATTCTACTTATTGATGAGATTGACAAGGCCGACACCGATTTTCAGGACGATATGCTCGACGTGCTCGACCAGATGCAGTTTGATATTATAGAAATAGACAAAACCATCAAGGCCAAACACCGTCCTGTGATTGTCATAACTTCCAATGCCAAGAAGGATCTCTCCGATCCATTTCTCGGACGCTGCAATTTTCATCATATAGCTTTTCCCGATCCCGATATGATGCGCCTGATAGTGGAAGTGCATTTTCCCAAACTGGATGAAGAATTGATGAGCATCTGCATCAGTACGTTTTACCGTTTGCGGGAGCTGCGGGGAATCGAGAAAAAACCGGCCACGCGGGAATTGATCAACTGGATTCGAGCTCTGAAAAGCGATCCGGACTTTAGACCCAAAACACTTCTTCAAGGAAGGGTGCCTTTCCTGGGAGTTCTGTTCAAGAAAAGCGCTGACCTTCAACAGGCAATCCAGCAGGTTGTTAAATCACGTGGTTGAGGTTTGATTTGTGTTTGTCAATTTCTTCTATACTTTGAGAGACCGTGGAATTCCTGTCACGCCAACGTCTTTTCTGCGTCTGCAGAAAGCGATGAATGCAGGACTTGTTCATTCTCTCGATGATTTTTACACCGTCGCCAGAACCATTCTTGTGAAGAGCGAACGTTATTTCGATACTTACGATCAGATATTTGCTCACCATTTCGAAAACGCTTTCCTGGAAGATCCCACTGCCGTGGAATTGACGGCAATCGCCCGCGCCATGCTTGAGGAATGGCTGCAAAATCCTGAAGGAATGGCTGACGCTCTGGGAATTGATCAAGAGAAACTGAAAAAGATGACGCCGGAAGAGCTGATTCAATATTTTCTTGACCGCCTGAAGGAGCAGACTGAAGCGCATCACGGTGGCAATAAATGGATTGGAACGAAAGGAACTTCACCCACGGGACACTCCGGAACACATCCGGGCGGGATGCGTGTTGGCGGAGAATCGAGAAACCATTCGGCCATCAAAGTGGCCCTGGAGCGGCGCTACCGGGATTATTCCCAGGACGGCCCCCTGACTCAGTCTCAAATGGGAGAGGCGCTGAAAAGACTGCGCCGCATGGCGCCTACGGGGCCAAAAGATATCGTGAACGTTGACAGCACCGTCTATGAAACCATGCGCAATGCAGGGGAAATCGAGATTATCTTCGACCGTCGTCTGGCTGATCGCCTGAAGGTTATACTGTTGATTGATAACGGCGGCTGGTCTATGGATCCATACATTGATGTTGTTCAGACTCTTTTTCATTACGCCAGCTCTCAGTTCAAGGATTTAAAAATTTATTTTTTCCACAACACAATTTATAACCGCGTTTGGGCAGATCCGCAGAGATACTACAAACCGCAGGAAGTTGACGATTTTGTTCGCTTGGATCCGGAAACCCGTTTGATAATTGTGGGAGACGCCAACATGGCTCCTTATGAATTGATTCATCCCAACGGATCTATTTACATAGACGCGAAACAAACAGGCGTGAGTCTGGAACGTCTGAAATCTCTGTCCAGAACTTTCCATCATAGCGTCTGGTTAAATCCTATGTCGCTTCAGGAATGGTCTTACAGCAGGACGACGGAGATAATCCGGCAGGTTTTTCCCATGTTCGAGCTTACTCTCGATGGTTTGGAAAAAGCCGTACAGCACTTAGCGTCTGCGAAGTAGAGACGAAAATACTTTATAAGAGGCAATTCGAAGCCAAAAGAAAGAATATACTATTGGTCCAGCTTAGCGTATGATTAAAAAAGATTTGTATGCTGTCAGCCATCATTTATATATAAGCGGCCAAAACTATTCTGAAGGTTGATGGCAAATCCTTATGGATAGAAGGGAGGCTTATAATGCTGATAGACAGAGAAAAAGCTTTTCGGGAGCTGGATATGCCGGAAGATCTGTTCAATGAATTGTTGGACATGTTTATCGAACAAACAGAACCGGTCTTGAAAACATTGGAAGAAATCGTAGATAATAAAAATTATGAAGAAATCCGGAAAAGTGCGCATCTGATTCATGGCTCGGCCGGAAATCTGCGCATAGTAGGAATTCAGTCAATAGCAAAAGAGATAGAAATAGGATCAACGGAAAAACAAGACATTAATATTATAAAAAGCAATATAGGAAAACTAAGAGCTGCTTTTGAGGAAGTTAAAAAGGAGGTTTTCGGTGGCTGAAGCAAAAAGAATTCTGGTAGTAGATGACGACAGAATTTTTCTCAGAATAGTAGATCATGATTTAACAAAAAACGGGTTTTCCGTTATGACAGCTCAAAGCGGAGAAGAGGGTATCTTATTGGCAAAAACGGAAAATCCTGATTTAATATTGCTTGATATTCATATGCCAAATATTGAAGGAGGAGAAGTGGTGGAGATGTTGCAGGAGAACCTCCAGACACAGGGTATTCCTATAATCTTTGTTACGGCATTATTATCTAAAGATGAAGAGACAAAGCGTAAAAATATTATCGGCGGGCATTATTTTTTATCTAAACCGTATAAAATAGAGGAATTATTGGAAAAAATAGATAAATATTTAGGATGATCTATATATTTGAGGTCGTTTGGTTAAGATTATTCTGTAATTATAGAGGTTAAAATAGTTGCAATGAAAACTATAGCTATAATAGCGCATGATGGAAAAAAAGCGGAAATGGTTGCCTTCGTCAAAGACAATTTTGATATACTAAAAAGATATAACTTAATTGCCACAGGTTCTACCGGCAGTCATATTGAAAAGGCAGGGTTGAAAGTTGAGAAAAAACAATCAGGCCCTCTTGGCGGCGATGCTCAGATTGCCGCTGATGTAGTTGATGGAAAAATTCAGGCGGTTATATTCTTACGCGACCCATTAGGAAACCATCCGCATGATCCTGATATTTTTATGCTGATGCGTATATGTGATGTGCATAATGTTCCGTTGGCGACAAATACAGCTACTGCATATTTAATTATTAAATCTTTAGAAGAATAATTTTGTTGCCATCGCTATCATCACCACGCATCATATGTTGCATGTCAATATTTAATTGACATGCAACCCTTCATGTTATAGTTCCCTTTCGTTGAAATCTTCATCTTATACCGAAAAAAGAGGTACAATAATGATAAGTCAGGATGTGAAAAATGTCATGGCCTTTATGGCCAAAATGAAAGTGCCGAATATCCAAGAACTTCCTATCGAGATTTGCCGCCGGGGGCTGGCAGATATGATGTCTTTTTCCAGGCCGCCCGCGGGATGCAAAATCGAAAAAGTCAATGCCGGAGGCCCGAAGGCGTTGTGGGTGGATGCTTCTAAAAATAAAAACAAAACAACCATTTTGTATCTTCATGGCGGAGGTTACACAATGGGTTCTGCTCAGACGCACGCGGCGTTTGCCGGCGCGTTGAGCGATTCATCCCAAATCAGAGTTTTATCGGTGGACTACCGTCTTGCTCCGGAAGACCCGCATCCCGCCGCTGTTGAGGACGCTGCCGACGCATATCGCTGGTTATTGAAACAGGGCGTGCCCTCGAAGTCCATTGTTATCGGCGGAGATTCAGCCGGAGGGGGTCTTACATTTGCGACGATGCTGGAACTCAAAGGGAAGGGCGATCCTCTCCCCGCGGCAGCCTTTGCCCTATCTCCATGGGTTGATCTCGCCAATACCGGCGATACAGTTGTGACAAAAGATGAAGTTGATCCCATTATAACCAAATCGGGGTTGAATTATATGGCTTCTCTATACGTGCAGGATGCGGACTTGCGCTCGCCGTTTATTTCTCCTTTGTACGCGGATTTAAGCGGTCTGCCTCCGGTGCTGATTCACGTAGGAACAAGCGAAATGCTGCTTGATGACTCAAAACGAATGGCCAAAGCCCTCAAGCGTGCCGGCGTTGATTGCGTACTCAAAGAATGGGAAGACCTGTTTCACGTTTTCCACACCGTGGTAAGCCTGCCCGAGGCACGGAAAGCGCAAGAAGAACTTGCGGCTTTCATCAGAAGTCATGTTTACAAAGGTTAATCATAACCTTAAATTGCCATGAACAAAACCTGATCTTGCAATGAGTGTCAAGACAATCGATAACTTCCTGAAGTCAACAAATCGTTAATCGTGACTAAAATGCTAGATTTCAATCCGTAATAAACAGCGTTTACGCCACAAAATTGTCTTGACATACAAGACCGGATTTATTATTCTTCCCCTACAAAAAGGAAGTTCTTATAAAAAAATCAAATGGACAGGAATATACAAATGACAAGACCAGAGAAACGATTTTTGGCAACGCTTGAGCCGTTGTTTGTTGGACGAGTCATGCGGATACTTTGTGGTATCGGTTGCTTCATTTTGATTTGGGGCATCGGCGTGGACACGTTGACACTGATAGGCGTAGCTGTCTTGGTGATCTTGGGTGCTTCCCTTATTATTGGGGCAATCGTGCGGAATCCTGGATGCGAAATCACAGCGATTCCCAACCTGTTTCTCTCCAAAAAAAAGCAGGTTCATTGCATATGACCGATCTGGACACCCTTGGATAGGGTGGAACATAGCGTGAAGCGCCTCAAAGGTGAGCGTAAAGATCCTGCCGCATAAAAAGCCATTTAAGCTGACGAGTGTTTTGTTACTTGCAGCTTAGTGCCAGGGCAATAAAAGAAATTGGGTGCGTTATGATCTGTTACTGTTTTCAATACACTGAAATGGATATAAGAAATGAAATATTTCAAAACAATGGTCAGTCTCCATTGTTAGACAGGATTACCTTGGCAAGAAAACAAGGAACTTGCCAGTGCGCTGTAAAGAATCCTAAAGGGACATGATGTATTGATGATGTCCACCGTGTTGTGGACAAAGCAATGAATGATTTTAAGAATAATAAAGTAATCTAATCAATTTTTATTGGCCATTTCTAATCGTAATCCTCAAATTTCTTTTTTTATAAAACCATTTGTTTGTAGCATTTTAACCAGTTCATCAAACGGGTTATTGATGAAAGAAACACATAGTGTAATTGCGAGGAGACGTTCAGAAGCAGTAGCAATCTAACTTCCTGAAATTGCATAACTTCGTATTCTTGTTTCTTAGGAGGTGTAAGAAATAATTCTGACGGTCCGGTTATCAAATTTTTATTTCTTGCTTCCTCCTCAAATCATCAATCCTGACTTAAATAGAACCTTTCAGCCTGGTCTTTCCCCGATTTAGTGGACACACCGAAGAGTTTCAATTATAAAAAAGAACAAGGAGGTGTGTAATGGCAAAGAGAGAAGGGCATCGGTATTTTGACAAGGAGTTCAAGATAGAAGCTGTACGATTGATGAATGAGGAGGGAAAAATGAAAAATTTTTTAATTGCTGTATTAGTTATTATCGTTGCGTTAGTGGCCTGTTATTATGCTTTTCCGGAAAAAGTAGCCGGTTATGTGATGGATGCAGCCAGAAGCAAGGCTGGTCTGACCAAAAAAGAAATCAAGATCGATGACCATAATATTGTTTATCTTGATGGGGGCAAGGGACCTACAATTTTATTATTACACGGTTATACTGGAAGCAAAGACAACTGGATAATGCTAGCCCCCTATTTAACTAAGAATTACCATGTGGTGATCCCCGATATCCCTGGCTATGGAGAAAGCTCAATGATCGAGAAGGACTCCCACGACTTATCCAATCAAATGTCGCGTTTGCATAAATTCGTCCAGGCACTTGAGTTGAAAAAATTTCATATCGCCGGTAATTCCATGGGCGGTTTATTTGCAGGAACTTATGCCGTGCGCTATCCTGATGAAATTATCAGCGTGGGACTTTTTGACGCCGCAGGGGTTACGTCCTCGGAAAAAAGTTTAGTATTTAAAATGGCAGAAAAAGGCGAAAATCCGCTTTTATTAAAAGACAGCAACGATGTGCCACGCTGGGTGGCACTCGTTTGTTTTAAAGAACCAAGTTTACCTTATCCGATTAAAAAAGTAATGATCAAAACTGCTTTAGCCAATCGCCAGTTTTATGAAAAAGAACGCAAAGAATTCGCTCCTGATTTGTACTCTCTCGAAAAAGACCTGCCGAAAATAAAAGCACCAACTTTAATCCTTTGGGGCGATCAGGATAAAGTCATTGATGTTTCAAGCGTACCTGTTTTTGAAAAGGGACTAATAAATCACAAAACGGTAATCATCAAGGATGGTGGCCATGTTCCCATGATGGAAAAACCGCAGGAAACGGCAACATAATATATAGATTTTATTAAGGGCATCAAAATTTAATCTGTTTAGTCAGGTCATTGCAACTACTCCCTTATCAGAACGGCTGTAAGAGAGTAGTTTTTTATGGTGCACCTTTCCATCCGTAATCCTCCTACCATGAATTAGCGTAAAATAATGTATAATAAGTATTAGAGTTGTAGCTAACGTTAATATAGTAATAAAACATGGAAAGGCAGGAGGACTTCGGTAATCCTGGGCGATAGAGCCCTTAATTGAGTTTGTCCCAAGCCTCTTTGAGCCATAATAGGTTGGTTGGATCATAGAATCCTTGTCACGATGGAGGATTGGTCAGGAGGCAATAATACCTGTTTTTTCCCACATGAGTCAGGAGGTTAAGTTATGTTGGAAACAAGAGGTGATTTTGATTATTTTGTTGGTATAGATATTTCTAAAGATAAATTTGATGCCTGTGGGACAAGGAAAGATGAGACCAGGCATTTTCAGATTTCCATGGCGATGGACCGCAAAGGTTTTGAGAAACTGAAGAAGCATCTTGTCGGTTTGAATTCATCTATTTTAATCGGGATGGAATCGACGGCGACTTATCATGTTAATCTTTTTTCTTATCTGGTTTCTGAAGGTTTTGATGTTATTCTCATCAATCCATTGCTGATATCCAATTATGTAAAGATGCCGTTGAGGAAGACCAAAACAGACAAGAAGGATGCTGCCTTAATTGCCCTATTTTTGCTTGCTAATGGGCATTCACTGATGCAACGGATAAGTTCATCTTCCCTTGCCGATCTTTGCGATCTTTCCCGTCAGCGGGAGAGTCTGATTGCCGAGATGACGGCATTGAAGATAAACATCAAAAGGCTCCTGAATATCATTTTTCCGGAACTGGAACATATGACGCCGGTATTTGCGAAGTCCATGTTGAAGTTAATACGTCAATATCCTTCAGCTGCCGCACTCAGAGATGCGGACATTGGCCGGATATCTGAGATGTTGATTTCCGATTCCTATGGACATAAAGGGGAAGCCTTTGCTGCGGGGTTAGTCAAGGCAGCACAGAAATCCATCGGCACAAGCAGTTCTGTCAAGGAAATGATTCTAAAGCAGAAGGCAGATTTGCTTCTCCATATGGAGGATTCCCTTCAGGAGATAACGGGCATGCTGATAGAGATAAGCCGTAAACTGATGGAAGATGACATCAATATCATGACCTCTATAAAAGGGATTGGAGACACGACGGCCGTGAATTTTCTCATGGAGATGGGTGGTGACCTCCATCAGTTTGAACGTTCCGGTAAAATCATTGCCCTGGCCGGATTGGATCCGGCTGTTTACCAATCCGGCAAACATGAAGGCAGGGGCAGAATAACAAAACGCGGGAATCGTCATTTACGAAAGATCATCTGGACGATGACAACCCGCGTAATCCAATACACCGATATTTTTAAAACCTATTATCAAAAGCGAAGAAAGGAGGGATTGCCCCATAAGAAGGCTGTGCTTGCTACGGCTCATAAGTTAATTCGTGTCATCTATGCTATGCTGACACATCGAACTACTTTTTGCCCAGAGGTAAATTCATGATAGTTGACTCAACTCGGACGACTGCCCGATACTGAAGCTAGGTAGGTGTAGTCAATTACCGGCACAAAACTTAATTGGACGTTGTCTATAAGGTCAAGCATAGGACAGGACATCTGAATTCAGGGGCGCACAACAGCTTGCCTATTTAATGATTGCTTTTCACCAAACAGTAGCAGATGAAGTGATGATATCTGCGCTCTGCCTGCATACCACTGTACCCACCGCTTATCCTTTATTAATTATTGCTCTTGTGGTATTAAAATAAATTTGCCAGTATATAAATTATTGGAGGGTTGGTTATTGATCTATTTCCGAAACGTTAATCTTTCTTTCTTAGATAAAAAACTGTTCGACAACATCAACTGGACAATTCATCCCAGAAGCCGTATCGGCCTGGTTGGCGAAAACGGCACTGGCAAAACAACACTGTTTCGCGCAATACTGGATCAAGTTCATCTTGATTCCGGCATTATCGAGATTCCCAACAGAAAACACAAGACCATCGGTTATCTGCCGCAGGATTTGGTGGAGCTGGAATCTGTCAATCTAATTGAGTTTCTAAAGCAGAAAAGCGGTATTGCCGCTCTGGAAGAATTCATAAAAGAGCTGGAACACAAAATATCCCAGGTCAAACAAAATACATCTGAATACAGCAAACTTTCCGAACAATATTCCGATGCCCTGGCTCACTTTAGCGCCATGGACGGCTATGCTTTTGAAGCCAGAGCAAAACAGGTGCTTAAAGGTTTTGGTTTTAAAGAAGATGATTTTGCAAGAGACTGTGCATTGTTTTCCGGCGGCTGGAAAATGCGTATTTTGCTTACATCGATTCTTTTGGCAAAGTCGGATATCATGCTTTTGGATGAACCGACAAATCATCTGGATACGGAAAGCATGGAGTGGCTGGAGTCTTATCTTAAAGACTATCCGGGAACAATTATAGTTATATCTCATGACAGGTTCTTTCTTGACAAAATAGCCCTGCAAATTGCTGAGCTTTCCGCCTGCCATATTCATATTTACAAAGGCAACTATTCTCACTATTTAATCCAGAAAGAAATACGTTATGCTGCTTTGAAAAAAGAGATGGAGTTGCAAAAGGCGCAAATTAAAAAAATTGAAGAGTTTGTGGAACGATTCCGTTACAAAGCAACCAAAGCCGCTCAGGTTCAGAGCCGCATCAAGATGCTGGAAAAATTTTCCGCGGTAACGCTTGAAGCAAAAAATAAAAGTGTCACCATGAAATTTCCTGAAGGCAAAAAAAGCGCGAAAGAAGTAGTTAAAACAATTGATCTTGGGCATAGTTATGGCAGCTTAAATGTGTTTAACGATTTGAATTTTACTTTGTTTCGCGGTGACAAGGTGGCTTTTGTCGGTATTAACGGCTCCGGCAAATCAACTTTATCCCGCCTGCTGAGTTTGTCGGAACAACCTTCTCGTGGATCAGTAAAATATGGCGATGGCGTGAATATGGCATTCTTTTCTCAGGAAAGTTTGCAAAATTTAAATTACGAAAATACAATCAGGGAAGAAATAGATTCCGTGCCGACGCATGCGTCTGATCAGGAAAAACGCAATCTGCTGGGCGCTTTTTTGTTTTCGGGAGATGATATTTTCAAATCGATATCCGTACTCTCCGGTGGTGAAAAATCACGCCTTGCTCTTTTGAAAATTATGCTTCTCGACACAAATTTTCTCATACTTGATGAACCGACCAATCATCTTGATCTCAAGACCAAAGATATATTTCAAAACGCGCTGATCAATTATCACGGCACTGTAGCCATCGTTTCGCATGACCGCTATTTTCTGGATAATCTCGTCAATAAAGTATTTGAATTGAAAGATGGAACAATCAACGAGTACCATGGCAATTACACATATTTTATAGAAAAACGGAGCCAGGCAGTCATTCCAGCCGGAAATGAAAAAACTTCGCAGCCATTGCCTAGGGATCAGGCGTTTAAAACCAAAGAAAAAAAACGTCTTGAAGCAGAGGAAAGAAATAAAACTTATAAAGTCATGGCCGCGTTGGAAAAAGATCTTTCAGCAGTGGAGAAAAAGATATCATTGCTGGAAGCGGAAAAATCCGTGCATGAAACGGCATTGTGTGATCCGCAAACACACAGGGATTCAGTTAAAATTAAAACCATTAATCTGGATTTGAAAAAAATTAACGCGGAATTGGAGAATTCCTATAAAATCTGGACGGAACTGCATGCAAAACTGGAGGAGCTAAAGGTAACGAATACTTGACAGCACGGATACCAATTCGCTTAAAAACGAATTGGTAGGATGCTCTATATCAAGCCCCATCCAGCATTGGCTTTTCCATATTCTGGTACCAGGTGGCCGGATCGGTCAGGAATAATTCTGTTTCACGCAGGGAAAGAAAATGTTCCCGTTCAATACTGGCAATTAAATTAAAAAATTTTTCTTCTTTAGGATCGGTACTTTCCTTTTCCAGCTTAGTATAAAGCGCCATGCCCCTTGCTTCGAAATCAATCGCCGTGCGAATCGCTTTCAAATCGTCTTCATTGCCTTTGAAACGGGCAGATTTTTTATTCGGCATAGATTTTAAAATGCTGCCAGCCAAAGATTTTCTTACTTTCAACGGAACTGTCGCCGGCCACTTTCTTTTCATTTCCCATTGGTCATACAATTTTTTTAAAACTTCATAATGTTCTTTTTCTTCTTCGGCAATTTGTTTGAACATGTTTTTACCGGCTAAATTCTTTGTTCTACGCGCATTAGCCAGATAGAAATCTCTTTCTTTCTGTTCGTTTTCTAAAGCAAATTTCAAGGCGTTCAATCTTTTATTCATCTTGATCCCTCCCTTACTCGGATGTTCAAGTAATACCAAGTTGTCCTCTCTGGCTAACTTTGTTGGCATCGTCATCGGCTCCTCGACGTATAAAATGGTATACGACTGCGTCGCCTCTTCCTCGCCGCCTCGTTATCCTTTGAGTACAACTCGATATAAATAAATAAAATTAATCTAATATTGATTATAGTGGATATTTTTGATTAGTTCAACACGTATTTCTAAGTAACACGAACAAAATAATGCTGATTTTGCATATGCAGCGTCACTTAATCTATATGAGGCAAATTCTTTTCCTTAATATCTGAAACATATTCGGCAATGTTTGTGCAATGATCGGAAATGCGTTCCAGATGGATGAGCATCTCGACAAAAATAATTCCCGCCTCGGTGCTGCAAAGACGGTTATGAAATCTTTTGAGATGTTTATTTCGCGCTTCCTTTACTTTAACATCTATATCTTCCTCCCGCCGGATAAGAGCGCTTATTTTTTCGTTATGAGGAGCTTCGACCAGAGACATGGCATCGTCAAGATTATGTCTAACCAAAGTGATTATTTCCTGTAATTCTTTCATGCCACTTTCGGTAAACTTGATTTTCCCCTCGTCTTTTTGTGCGGCTAACTTGGCTATCCACACTATATGATTGCCGATGCTTTCAATATCTCCGGCTATTGCCGTAAAAGCAAAAACCTTTTTCGAAAGTTGAGTCGAAGTATGTTTGGCCGTTACTCTCCATAAGAACTTAACTATTTGAGCGTATAAATTATTAACGACCATCTCGATATAAGAAATGTCTCTTTTCTTGCCCGGCTGGGAGCAGTTAATTAAATTTACAGAACTTAAAAACATTTTCAGCGTAAGATTAATTTCTCTCTGCAGTTCCTTTTGCACATTATCAAGCGCTTTCCCCGAGTTGGATAAATACTTACGATCAAGATATTCCGGCCAGATAGGCAAGGTTTCATCTTCCCCCCTTAGAACTTTTTGCATTAAACTGGCAAATGGACGCAGGAAAAAAATAAAGATAACCACAATAAAAAGATTAATTAAAAAGTGCCCCAGTACAATTTGCTGAGCAACGCTCGAAGATAGGCTTCTCAAGATGACCAGAAAATACGGCATAAAAAGAAAGCATAGAGAAACGCCAATGCACTTGAAGATCAAGTGGGAGAGGGCGCTTCTTTTACCGCTTACCGTTGCCACCGTTCCGGCCAGCAGCGCTGTGACAGTTGTGCCAATATTGGCACCCATAATCACGGGCAGCGCATTATCCAGTGAAATTAAATCCTGCTGTGCTAAAAGAGCCATAATGCTGATAGGTATAGCCGAAGCATGAATGATTGCGGTGACCGCAATGCCCAGACCAATGCCTAATAATGGATTTTGAGTCTGCCTGAACAAGTTCAGAAAAGCCGGAGAATTCTTTAAAGGCTCTATTGCCTGACTGATTAATCCCAAACCAAAGAATATCAAGCCAAAGTAAAAAATTATCTGGCCGGCGATTTTCCACTTGCTTCGATCAATTAACCATAAAAGCCCTCCTATGGAAATAAAAAGAGGCGAAATTTCCGTAAAATGCCAAACAACAAATTGCACAGTCAAAGTAGTGCCGATATCGGCGCCCAGGATAATAGCCAGGGAACTGTAAAAGCTGATCAATCCCGCGCTTACCAATCCGACGGTGAGAGCTGTGGAAGCGGAAGAGCTTTGCAAAATAATAGTCGAAATTATACCGGTGAAAAGTCCGTAAAATGGTTTTTCCACAGCATATTTAATGTATTCTTTTATGCGGACATCAATTATTTTACGGACGGCAGCAGCGAGATTGACCATGCCGACCAAAAATAAAACGACGCCGCTGATAATAATTAGTATTTCTTTCACTATTAAGCCTTAATTGTAGTACGAACCTTTAGGTTCGCCGGTTTAAAGGGTCAGAAGACCCGTACTGCACCGGCCGGAGTTTGCCGAGCCGATATGACTGTGTTGATATATTTATATATCGAGAAGCATTTAATGAATAACGAGGCGGCAAAGAGGAAGCTCCGCAGACGTATGTGAGCCGCGCCATTATGGCGTAGCTCACCGGTATGGAAATGATCTATTTATAGTGTGTCCCCCTTTGGGGATACACTCTCGTATTCTAATACGCTGAGGACGTCGACGATGCAGCCAACAAAGTTAGCCATTGAATGCTGCTTGATATCAATCAACTTTTTTAAACATCTTCCCCTTAGCGCCGCATATCGGACAAGTTTCCGGTGCTTCTTTTTCTGAAGTATAGCCGCACACGGGGCAAACGTAATAGCTATAAGATTCTTTCGAGCCTTCCAGATTATCAAGCATCTGCTGATAAAGTCCGGCATGAATTTTCTCCACTTCGTTGGCAAAAGTAAAAGATCGTTGGGCCTCTTTATTCCCTTCGTTTTTAGCCGTTTCAATCATTGCCGGATACATGCTTTTGAACTCATGAGTTTCTCCGGCTATCGCTTCTTGCAGGTTTTCCTTTGTGGATTTGATTCCTTTCAATGCCCGCAAGTGGACGTGGGCGTGAACCGTTTCGGCTCCCGCAGCCGCCCGAAACAACCTTGCCGTCTGCGAAAATCCCTCCTGATCTGCTTTAGCGGCAAAGGCCAGATATTTACGGTTTGCCTGTGATTCTCCGGCAAAAGCATCTTTCAAAGCGTCTTCTGATTTAGACATGATTCTTCTCCTTTGTTTATTTTTATTAAGTTAATCAACATCACTTTGATTGATGTTAATTAACAAATTATTCATGATGCCTCAAGAAGAATAAGTTCTGCCTGCCTCTCTTATGGTTATACCAATTCTAAATCAAAGGGCTATTTTTGTTGGCGTCGTTGTCGGCGTCCTCAACGTATGAATAATACGTATCGTTGCCTCCGCCTGGCCGCTTCAATATCATCTTTGATTGAGAATTGGTATTATACGCACAAGTTCAGCATCCTGCCGTCAGTAACAATTTAAAAAAAACTGTCAGAAATGTGTGATAGATTCATGTCAAAAAGTGACTAAAAAATTTACACGTTATTCTTATTCAACTTTTCGGCAATATTATTCAACGTTATATCGTCATTAATATTTAATATACTGTCGATATTTTCGTCGCTGTATCCAGTCACGTCTATGATTGGCTGTGACGCCGTTGTGGCCTGGTGTTTTGCCTCATGCTTAATCTGTGGAGGATCTTCTGTCAGCGGCGACTGGTAAAAACTATCCTGCGACAATTCTGTGGAGGGGCGAAAGATTTTCCTACAGGATGTGAAGTCGGAGCGGGTCTTCAGATATTCTGTAAAATAACGTTCGGCCAGGAACATACCCTCATTTTTCGATATTTCTATGGTGTTACTGAGTTGATGAAGTTTGTTGTCGCGGATGATGTTCTTTATAGGTTGGGTGCCATGAACAATTGTCAGAACGGGAACACGCTGGCCGGCTTTTTCCAGGTGAATCAGTTGCAGAACAACAATCCATGCCAGAGTGGACGCCAGTTGATTGCGCACCTCGTTTTGGGCCTCTACTGGCACAGCATTGCACATGCGATAGACGGCCTCTTCGGGAGAGGCTGCGTGCATAATGGCAATAACTAGGTGACCCGACTCTGCGGCATTGAGAGCGAGCTGCATAGTTTCCCCTTCCCGCAGTTCGTCAACAACAATCACATCCGGATCTTCGCGCAGCACATCAATGAGACCCTGTTTAAAAGAAGGCATATGGGAACCGAGTTCACGCTGTTCGATGAATGAGTTTTTGGATTGAAAGCGGTACTCGATGGGATCTTCCAGCGTGATAATATGTGTCTGACGGGATTTATTGATGTCGTTAATAATTGCCGCAATTGTCGTTGTCTTGCCTACCCCTGTAGCGCCGCAGATGAGTACCAGGCCGGACTCGATCCTGGAAATATCATGGAGAGAGGAATGAAGGTTGAGTTCTTCGATTGTCGGTATACTACCCGGAAGAATCCAGATCAGGAGCTTTCTTGTGAAATCATCGATTTCCTGATGAGTCCACCTCAGGGAAGTGTGAAATTGAATATCGCCTTGTTTTCGTAAGACCACGGGATGTTCACCGGTGATATGGATATCCGACATGGATTCTTTGATTGCGGTATTGATAATGCTTTCAAAACGTGTCATCATAATTCATCTTATCCCGATTATTAATATGACTTAAATTTATACTTCCAAACTGAAAAAACAACAAATATTAACACCATCGCCAAGAACAAAAAATCGTGCGGAAAGGACAGGAAAATATAGAGACGCTCTTTCCCGAAATTTACTGAGCTGGTTCTATGGCACCATTGCCTGTTAATAAATATAATACGTGCAAATGCTGAATAAAATATTGCCAGCCAGCAAATTCATGGCAAAATATTTATCTGATCATATTCTATGCATCCATTGAACATATCGATATCACAATGCCGCTTCAAGTAATAAAATAATGTTTAATCTCCAGAACAATGCTACGAACCGTATTGCTCTTCAATCCACTTTTGGTAAGCGCCGGTTTTGATATTTTCCACCCACTTTTTCTGGTTCAAGTACCAATTGACCGTTTTTCGCATTCCGGAATCAAATGATTCCCTGGGAGACCAGTTCAATTCATTTTTGATTTTGGAAAAATCAATGGCGTAACGGCGGTCGTGGCCGGGCCGGTCCTTGACAAAAGTAATCAACTGGTGTCTCGGCTTCCCATCTGCCGCTGGTTTGATTTCGTCGAGAATATTGCAAATCATTTGCACTATTAAAATGTTTTCCATTTCCGCTTTGCCGCCGACATTGTATGTTTCTCCATGTTTTCCCGATGTCATAATTGTCCAGATGGCTTCGCAGTGGTCTTCGACATAAAGCCAGTCACGGACATTTTTCCCGTCACCGTAAACCGGAAGCGGTTTTCCCTCAAGGGCATTGAGAACAATCAAAGGAATGAGTTTTTCCGGAAACTGATAAGGGCCGTAGTTATTAGAACAGTTGGAAATTGTTGAGGGCAGGGCAAACGTTTTGTAATAAGCGCGTACCAGATGATCGGAAGCCGCTTTGGATGCGGAATACGGGCTGTTGGGACGATACGGCATATCTTCGCGGAAAAGGCCTTCGGCTCCTAGACTGCCGTAAACTTCGTCGGTGCTGACATGATGAAACAGCTTGAATTCATCTCCGCGGGCTTTTGCTGTTTCCAGAAGGTTAAAGGTTCCGATAATGTTGGTTTGGATAAAATCACCGGGGGTTTTTATGGAGCGGTCAACGTGTGATTCGGCGGCAAAGTGACAGACGGCGTCAACATCATATTGCGAAAATACCTCTTCCAATTTAGCGTCGTCGCAAATATCGACTTTTTGGAAAATATATCTTGACGCGAAATCAGAGGCAATGCCTGCGAGATTTTCCGGATTTCCCGCGTAAGTTAATTTATCTACATTAATTATTCTGCCGGAGAAATCATTATTGTTAATTAAATAGCGTATAAAATTACTGCCGATAAATCCGCAACCGCCTGTAACCAGCAAATTCTTGAATTCAACCTTGCTTTTGTTTTTTGTTTTCATTTTTATTTTCTCGTTTTCGTGGATTTGTAATTTTATTTAAGGAATCCCTGAATAATCCTGTTGACTGCCTCATCGTAAGTAAGCCCTAGGCTCATGAGTTTGGTAAGTTGATCGTTGGTGATTTTCCCGATCGAGGCTTCATGGGTGAGTTCGGCATCGGGATGGAGAGCCTTGAGCGCAGGCATGGTTTCATTGGTGCCGTTATCCATAATAATGGCGTCGCATTCGATATGCCCGAAGCACTTGTTCCTGGCTTCCATCGAAGCGTGAAAGATCTGTTTGGAATTGCCTTTCATTACCGAACGGGAGATCATGTTGGCTCTGCTTCCGGAGCCCTGAAGGATGATGTTATTAGTAGAAACCGCTTTCTGTTCGCCTTCAGTCAGAACTCTTTCCGTAATCAATAAAAGACTGCCGTGTCCGAGAGTCGCTTCGTTTAAACGGTCGGCTTCATCAACGCCGCTGATTTGGGTTAATTCCATTTCCGCCGTCGCTCCCTCGTCCAGAAATACTTTTGTCGTCGGATTGAGAGTGCGGCGGCCCCTGCCTTCTCCCGTGGCGAAATGCTTTTCCACGTAGGTCACCTTTGCCTTTTTACCCACTTGAAAATCGTGGATGCCGGCATGGCCTTCGGACTCGGACGATCCGCAATGGATACCGCAGCCGGCAATTATTGTCACTTCGGCTTCTTCGCCGATAATAAACGAATTGTAAACGACATCAAAAAGACCGGCCTGGCTTAAGATAACGGGAATGTGAACGGATTCGTTTTTTGTGCCCGGTTTTATAGTCACAATAATGCCAGTTCCTTCGGCATTGGTTTCAATATTAATATTGGCCGATACCTGCCTTTGAAGAAGCTTACCGTTTTTCCTGATATTGTAGGCACCTTTGGGCAATCCTTCCAGATCGGCTACTGTTTTTAATAATTTTTTATCTAAGGCATCCAGCATCTTGATCTTCCTCGCATTTGTGATGATAAGCGCAAATACTCAAATCGGTTAACAGCGGCAAAGCTTTTTTCAAATCTCCGGTATAAGCAATATAGCCCTTATCGATAATTATGATTACATCCGCTACATCCAAAAAAGCTTTGTTATGGCTGACGACAATTGTTGTTGTTTTTTTGTTGAGTTCATTTTTCAAAAGGCTGACCATCGGACCGATTGTCCATAAATCAATGCCTGTGTCCGGCTCATCGTAAATGGCCAGTTTCGGATTGGCGGCAATAGTCGTAGCCAGTTCTATTTTTTTAATTTCTCCACCCGAAAGTGTGGCATCAACTTCTTTATCCAGAAAAGAAAGCGGACAGATTCCCACCCGGCCTAGCATTTCCAGAAACTTTTTCTCATCATCAACTCCAGTGGCCATAGCCAGTAAATCCCGAAAAGTAATTCCTTTGAAACGCGCAGGTTGCTGAAAACTATAGGCGATGCCTAATTTGGCGCGTTCGGTAATGGAAAGACCGGATATATCCCTGCCCTCGAAAAATATAGAGCCACTGGATATCGGATAGATTCCCATTATAAGTTTAGCCAGAGTCGTTTTCCCGCTGCCGTTCGGACCGGTAATGACGTAAAATTTCCCTTTTTCGAAATTGAAATTGATGCCGTCAATGATATTGCGGGGAGCGCCGTTTCCGTCACCATTTCCCTGGGTGGTAAAAAACAAATTTTTTAAATCCAGCATTAGTTTAATTTACCCCTATCTTTAAAATGTATGAAAATCATCAGTTGATAACTGATTTACCTCTGACTATATTGAGATATGTATACATGAATTTAATCAAAAAGCAACGGTGAAAGATAGGGCAGGACAGCGTCATAATATGACAGGCATACATAAAATAATGGCGGTAACCGTTATATATAACAATTACCGCCAGTTCGTCGATGTTTGAAACGCAACTAAAACAACTATGGTATCGAGATTAGCAATACAAAATCCGATTAACGAAAGCTTTCCACCTTCTATACAAAAACAAGTCCATGAAAACGATACTACTGCGTCCCCTTCAAATTGACTGATTAAAATTTAAACGGCTAAAAAATATTTTCTTATTTCTTTTTTGCTACTTTCTTTTTTGCCACAGCTTTCTTTACAACTTTCTTTGCTTCCACTTTCTTTTTTGGAGCTGCCTTTTTAACTACTTTTTTTGCTGCTGCTTTCTTAACTACTTTTTTCTTTGCTGTTGCCATTGGGTGGAGCCTCCTTTATCAAAATTGTTTGTTTAAAATGCTGCCAATAACTTCTTATAATTTAATTTTACTTTATTTTTATTATCACGTCAACAAAAACTACAAAATAATAATTTTTTTTATTTATATTTTACAGCATATGAATTTTAAGTTCATCAGATAATAGAAAGCGAAACGTCAGATTATTTTTACTTATTTATAAAACGCTGTAAGCCCCGTCTTTTCTGCATTTCAAGATAATCAAAAATAAACACTTTGAAATAATTATGATAAACTCGTCAATGAATGGAGCTTCAATTTGTTTATTTGAAAAAATAGTTCCGCTAATAAAAAAAAGAAAAATGCAAAATAAAAATTATTTTTAAATATTTTTTTGAGAAATCAGTTAAACAATATATATCAAGTTGTCGTCAAAGGATGACGACGCAGCCAGCAAAGTTAGTCAAAGACCGGAAGCGAATCCTGTAGGGAAGCACATAGCAAATAAAGTTTTTGCCTTACCGGTAATTTACTATTCGCAAGATGGTAAATTGCAGGCAGCTCGGTATACGCGGTGTTAAATTATAGATAAGTCTTAGCGCCTACAAATTGTCTTGTGAAATAAGCAGTGGACAGAGAATCAATGCGGATTTTTTTACCCTGCGATGAAGCGTGGATGAATCTGTTGTTTCCTATGTAAATTCCCACGTGCGAAACACGACTTGTTCCTTTCTTGGCAAAAAATACCAGGTCGCCCTTTTGCAGATTGTTTTTACTTATTGATGTTCCCGCGTCAAATTGCCTCATTGAATGGCGTGGAAGGTTCAGTCCGTTTAATTGATAGACGGTCATTGTAAGTCCGCTGCAATCAAATCCATCATCAACAGAAGCGCCGCCCCAAAGGTAAGGGACTCCGATAAAATCTTTCGCGGACTTGACTAAAGCTTCTCTGAGATAATCAGTGCCGTATTTCTTCTGCCTGGCGACAGAGTAATCTTCCGGCTGGACAATGTAAAATTCTTTGATGACCTTTGCTTCTTTCAGGCTATCGGCTCTTTGTCTGGCCATTTCCTTTGTTGTGAAATTACCAAAGCGAACCTTAAAGAACTTATCGGATGCCAGAAAATATGTGGCATCCAGTCCGCGATTCTTCAATACCTCCGTCAAACGCACAGCATTTTCCACTTTTTTGAAAGCACCGGCCTGGATCGTGTATCCCATCAGTTCGAGGGACTGTTTGTGTTGGATCGGCTGGGGTTCCAGCGCCGGTTTGTTTTGTTCCGACAGCGACACTGACGCCGAACGCGAAGTTCGATGAGCATGAGCACATGACAATGAAATCAGGAGAATAAAAAATAAAAAAATTATCAGGCGGCAATTTCTCATTACTTTATCTTCCAGTTAGCGAGAACAAAATCTTGGGCTTCTTGCGGCGTTGTAATTTTTCCTTCCAGTTGTTCATCTTCTAACGCATTTAGAATTTCTCCGATAATTTTTCCCCTGGTAAATCCAAGAGAAATCAAAT
Source organism: uncultured delta proteobacterium (assembly GCA_963811325.1). Classification (GTDB taxonomy): domain Bacteria; phylum Desulfobacterota; class Syntrophia; order Syntrophales; family Smithellaceae; genus Smithella. Next base: position 1,653,801 of record CAWEQT010000001.1, on the reverse strand, counting down.
CGTCGCCGGTGAGTAATCGTGGCGGATGCAAATCATCTACAGCCAGACTCTGAAGCTGGCCGCGGCAGAATTCATAATTGTCCAGCATGCCGTGACTGGCGATACAATCGAGACGGTGCAATTCCATATGCAAATCAAAATCAGGCATACGCAAGAATCGTTTAAGGCGTCCCGGACGCATTTTTTGAGTATTCATAAAAACCATATGCTGGCGGATAAGATTGAGCGCTGTTTCTCTCTGAATGCGGGAAAATCGAAGCCTTTGCATTATATCATCGGCGATTTCTTCTCCTTTCTGAACATGCCCGTAAAAATGCACACCTTTTTCGTCTTCGCTGCGGGTGAAAGCTTTGCCGATATCATGTAAGAGCGTCCCCCACGCCAGATTTAGGTTTTTATCTGTTTCTCCGTTTTGAGGCAGCATCTCCAACATGTTTAAAGTATGCTGCCACACATCTCCTTCAGGATGAAAACGCGGCGGTTGTTCCACGCCCTTTAATTTATCTATTTCGGGCAATATTTCTTTCAGGATATTCGTTTGAGACATTAATTCAAAGCCACGTCGGCTCCCACCGCGCGTGAGGATTTTGTTCAATTCTTCACGTACCCGTTCAGCGCTAATCTGGTTTATTTTTGGGGCATTTCTTTCGATAGCTTTAATCGTTTCGGTTTCTATGACAAAACCGAGATTGGCAGCGAAACGGATCGCCCTAAGCATTCTCAGGAAATCTTCATTGAAGCGGCTGTCGGGATTGCCAATAGTGCGGATTATTTTTTTCTCGATATCGGACCGTCCGTTTACATAATCGGTTATCTCATTGGTTGACGGATTAATTAAAAGTCCGTTGATAGTGAAATCACGCCTGAACACATCTTCTTTAACGGAAGAAAAATGAACATGGGAAGGATGCCTGCCGTCTTCATAAATATCATCGCTGCGGAACGTAGCGACTTCATAAGGATGGCTTTGCACAATGACGGCGATAACGCCGAACTTCGCGCCAATAGATATGGTATTGGAAAACAGTTCCATTACCTGATCGGGACGCGCCGAAGTCACAATGTCATAATCACTGGAGGCATTTCCGAGAACGAAATCCCGCACGCAACCGCCGACAAAATACGCTTCATAACCTGACTGTTTCAGCCGATGGATGATTTCCTCAGCATGCTGTCGATTGTTATTATCAGGCAAGGATTCTTCCTCCTACGATTTTTTCCTGCCTAGTTTAATGGCGCAGAGATCGCCGCACATGGTACAGCCCTCATCTTTGGCGCTTTTGCTTTTTTCCAGAAGAGAAACCGTTTTATGAGGATCAATGGATAAATCCATCTGTCCCTGCCAGTCGAAGTTCTTCCGACACTGCGACATTTTTCTGTCTCTTTCACGGGCATTCTTCACTCCCTTGGCGATATCGGCAATATGCGCGGCGATACGCGCGGCGATAACTCCTTCACGGACATCGGCCAGAGTAGGCAGGCGCAGGTGTTCCGCGGGCGTGACGTAGCAGAGGAAATCAGCTCCGGCGGCTCCGGCAATTGCTCCGCCGATAGCGGAAGTAATGTGATCATAACCCGGCGCGATATCGGTAGGCAGAGGCCCCAGAACATAAAAAGGAGCGTTATTGCAGATTTCCTTCTGGAGCTTAATGTTGGTTACGATTTCTGTGAAGGGAACATGTCCGGGACCTTCAATCATCACCTGCACTCCTGCGGCGCGAGCGCGGCCTGCCAGCTCGCCCAGAATTATCAATTCCTGCAGTTGCGCCTGATCCGTGGCGTCATCTATCGCTCCCGGCCGCAGTCCGTCGCCGAGGCTCAGAACCATATCGTAGCGATGGGCTATTTCCAGAAGCCGCTCATACTCTTCATAAAGAGGATTTTCTTTTTTATTGCAATCCATCCAGTTGGCAGTCATGGAGCCGCCGCGGCTGACAATTCCCAGAATTCTTTTTTGCGATTTCAGTGCGGCGACGCTAAGTCGGGTCACGCCACAGTGGACGGTGATAAAATCTACGCCGTCTTTGCCGTTTTCTTCGATGGCGGAAAATATATCGTCTGCAGTCATCTCCGATATGGCTTTGCCGTTTACTATCATTTTTACCGCCGCCTGATAAATCGGCACGGTTCCGATAGCCACGGTTGATTTTTTCATTACTTTTTTTCTGATGGCGGCCAGATTTCCTCCGGTGGAAAGATCCATAACCGCGTCAGCGCCGGCATCAATGGCAGTTTTTAGTTTTTGGAGTTCCAGACTCAAATCCATATGATCTTTGGACGTGCCGATATTGGCATTCACTTTAGTACGCAGACCTTTGCCTATAGACAGAGGTTTGATAGCTGAATGTTTGACGTTGCGGCAAATTACAATTGTTCCGTCCACAAGACCCTGGCGGATGTATTCTGGCGCGACTTTCTCAACTCTTGCTGCGATCTTCATTTCTTTAGTAATCAAGCCTTTACGGGCTTTTTCTAATTGTGTCATTTATTCCTCCAAAATAAAGCAACATTTTAAATCGCTGAATTCGGCAGCGAGCGCAATTCCCATAGCTTGCTGCGGGATAAGCTAGCGAATGCTGAATCATATAGTTCCTTAAGAATCGAAAATTATCCGTGGCTTGCCGCGGAGAGCTACAACTTTAAACTTGTTTCTTTTTAGTTGAAATATTCTTCCCGAATACGTTCACAGAGCCGTATCCTTTTCCAAGATTTACAGCATTTTCGATAGCGGCGGTTATCAAAATTTTGGCCTCCCATGCCGCTTCAACGATATTTTCTCCCCTGGCAATTCCCGCCGCCAGCGCTGACGCGTAAGTGCAGCCGGTGCCGTGAGTATCGCGCGAATTAATCCAGGGAGAAGAAAATTCATAGAAGTTGCCGTCGTAAAGAATATCAATAGCGTCTAACCGCTTATTGCCCGGCAAATGTCCGCCCTTAATCAGCACATTCCTGACACCCGTTTCGTAAATTCTAACGGCCGCTTCCTTCATCAGGGCAATTGATGTAATTTTCATCTTTGTCAGTATTTCCGCTTCGGGTATGTTCGGAGCAACGGCAAACGCCACAGGCAGAAGATTTTTCACCAGAAGCGTTCGCGCCTTGCTGCTCATTAAAACTTTTCCGCCTTTGGCAATCATCACCGGATCAACGACAACTTTCGTAATTTTATATTTTTTAATTTTCTTTGCCACTACCTGAACGGTTTCTTCAGTCGGGAGCATGCCGGTTTTTAATGCGTCAACGCCTATGTCCTTCAAAACAGTATCCAGTTGCCTGCCGACAAATTCCGGAGAAACCGGATAAATGCCCGAAACGCCTTTCGTGTTTTGCGCCGTTACCGCCGTAATCACGTTCAATCCCCAGCAGCCGCAAAAGCTTACAGTTTTCAAGTCCGCCTGAATTCCAGCGCCGCCGCTTGAATCAGAACCTCCTATACATATTACTTTAAACGGTTCCATAATCACTCCGCAATCACTCCGCCTCGGGAAAAGAATTCTTCTGACGGTATCTGACGACAAGAAGTTTTCCGTTGGCGGCACTGATAACGGCGCGGGCATCATTAATGACATTGCTTAGGCCGCGGGATTCGCCCATTTTCAGGGTGCTGTTTTTCAGGGGATAAAGAAATCCCGCGAGAGTTATTCCCTTAACTTCATGAGTCAGCGCCAGAAGAGAAACCGTTTTCCCTTTTTCATTCATAAAGGAAGCTTTTTTATCCAGTACAAAAGCCTCACAATACTCGTCAACCATAAATATCCTGATCCCCTTTTCCTGTCCCCTGCAAAGCAGGAAAACATTGGCCAGGGTGTGATCGATTCTTCCGCCCAGAGCACACCAGATAAATATTTCCTGTGGTTTTAAATTCAGCGCGTAATCGAGCGCCAGTTCCGTATCGGAAAAATCCTTGTTCGGCGGATGTTTTATGATTTTTATGTTTTGGGCGGAATAATCCGCCAGTTGATCGGTATCAATGGAATCCATATCGCCGATGATTACATCCGGCTTAATTGCTGAATTCCGGAAGTGACGCGCTCCTCCGTCACAGCAGATTATCATGACGTCTTCCATCTCCTTAATTTTTTTATGAAAAAATACAGGGTCATCCAAGCCGCCGCCGCTTACTATGATTATTTTTTGACACACAAGAGTTTTCCTAAACTAAAAAATACTGATACAAAATTACTTTACATAATTGGAGTCTTAAACAGTATAACTCCATTTTACATTAGTGCTTTAAGTAAAAATTTATTACATTAGCAAGCAAAAAGCAAATTGTTTAATTTTTGAGACTAGCTGCATTGCCAGAGTGAAAATTGATACATAGGGGTGATTTTATGTTTTGGTTAATCTTACACCAGGCCAAAAAAATTATTAAAATAAAATATAGCAGGATCGCCTTAACAAATAATTCTTAACGAATATAAATTTGTTTGTTTTTAGTATTTGTAATTTAAAATATTGATGAGTATGTTTATGCAGTATTTGAGTTTCCGGTAGTGAAAATATAACGCGAATATTGAATGAAGGAGTTAATTTTCTATGAGAAAAAAATTAACTTTTCTCCTTTTCATTGTTAATTAAGTATTTGGCAATTACTGCATTTGTCGAGTAGTCCTGCTTTTTGCCTTTTTCTAATTGCCGCAGAACTTTCATGTCAGATTTCCAGACTATATTCCCAGGCGAGATGAAGCAGAAACTTCCCGATGTATAGGTTGAGCTTATGGCATTGTTTTTATAATAAAAATAATCTTTGCTTATTACCGTGGGAAAACTGCGCATAAGTGGCGGGATATCAGCGGGAAGGAACCAGAGTTTGACTTCCCTGTACGCGTCCGAGGGATTGGCGGAGGCGTGAATAAGATTATCTGATCTTTCTCCAATAAATTTCCCTTTTTTATCATACAGTGGAATTACTGTTCCCAACGCACGAATGCAACCGGGCCTTTGCTGCCTTGCCTCGTGCGGATTAGTATTCCCGCAGATTTCCCGAATAAGTTTGATGGCGTTGGGTCCCCTATACAATATTGCGATAACCCTGCGTTTCTGAGGTTGATCGGGATAATGAAGATAACCCCTGATATATTCCAGAAGTGATGGGTAGAAAAATTTGCCTTTATGCTCCGCATAGTGTTCTTCGGCCAGTGCCAGATTCACACAAACAACTTTCAGAGCCGCGAAACGCAGTCCCGTATGGAATTCAGACAATTGCGAAAGTATATATCCGGTTAATGAATTCTTGAGAGCATCCGGTTTTATGAGTACAAGCGAATCCTCTATTATTTGTTCTACCATTTAAATTCTCCTTATTCTTGAAATATGTAATAGTTTAACAAAGCTGTCATTTGATAAAAACTTTCTTTTAAATGATTGAAGTATAAGAGAAGTAATTTTTTGTGTCAATAGAATATATATGCAGGGTATTAATCCAGATTTTGACTTTCAGTCCAGTCGTTCAAATATTTCAACGCTTGATTTACAATAATAATATTCTTTTCTTTCTTTTTCATTTTTTTCGCGGGAAATGTTTCCAGTAAACCAAAATTAATATTCATAGGCTGAAAGCGATCAGCAGATTCAGCGGAAACAATATAATGGAGTAGCGCCCCGATGGCGGTTTTGACGGGCGGAGGTTGTAGTTTCTTTTCTTCCATAATAAAGGCGGCATTTAATCCGGCCAAGCATCCCATTGCTGCCGATTCAGTGTATCCTTCAACACCGGTAATCTGACCAGCAAAGAAAATATTTTTATTATTTTTAAGTTGCAGGGAAGGCAGTAGCAGGGAAGGGGAATGAATATAGGTATTGCGATGGATGCTGCCGAAACGGGCAAATTGAGCGTTTTCGAGACCGGGAATAAGACGAAAGATGCGCCGCTGCTCCGGCCATGTCAGTTTTGTTTGAAATCCGACCAGATTAAAAAGAGTGCCGACCGAATTTTCCCGGCGCAATTGAACTACAGCATAAGCAATAGATCCTGTTTTGGGATTGATAAGACCTACCGGTTTCATGGGTCCGAAAGCCAGACTATTTTTGCCGCGCGAGGCCAGCACTTCTATAGGTAGACAGCTTTCAAAATGATGGACTTCTTCAAAAGCTTTGGCTGCAACCTTTTCTCCAGAGAGCAATTCCTTACGGAAGAGTTCATATTCTTCCCGACTAAGCGGACAGTTTAGATAATCGGGCGTTCCCCTGTCATATCGTGACGCCCAAAAGACCTTGTCCATATCAATGGAGTCAGCTTCTATTATAGGAGCTATGGCATCATAAAAATATAAATAAGAGTTGTTTAGCATCCGGGCTATTTCTTTAGCTATTGCGTCGGAAGTGAGCGGCCCTGTAGCGATTATTGTTAATGGATCTTTCGGAATCTCTGTAACTTCAACCCGGTTAAGAGTAAAGTTCTTTTGAGATTGTAGTTGAGCTTCCACTTTCCGGGCAAATTCAATGCGATCAACGGCCAGAGCAGAACCCGCGGCAACCTGCGTGTTATCCGCCGCCATTATGATCAATGAGTGGAGGCGACGCATTTCTGCTTTAAGTAATCCGGGAGCATTGTCGAGGCTGTTGGATTTGAGAGAATTGCTGCAAACCAGTTCCGCCAGATTTTCCATTTTATGGGCGGGAGAAAATTTTTGCGGCTTCATTTCATATAGATGAACTGCGTGGCCTCGCCGCAAGAGTTGCCATGCCGCTTCACAGCCGGCAAGTCCGCCGCCAACGATAATTACGGGATTGTTTTTAAGCATTATTTGTCAATCTTTTTCGGGAACCGGTGTTGACGGGGTTATAATATCGCTCTTATATCCGCATTCTTTATTGGGGCAAGACCTGTAAGCTCCTTTTCCGCGGGAATATTTTTCCACAAGGAACGGGTAGCCGCAATTCGGACAGGCTTCCTGAAGCGGTTTATCCCAGCTGGCAAAAGTGCACGTTGGATAATTAGTGCAGCCATAGAAGGCTTTTCCTTTTTTTGTTCTTTTTTCGGTTAAAGAACCTTCGCATCCTTTCTCCGGACATTTCACACCCATCGTAATCGCTTTGGTGCTCTTGCATGCAGGATAAGATTCACAGCCGAGAAACCTGCCGAAACGTCCCCATTTGTAAACCATCCGCTTGCCGCATTTTTCGCAGACCTGATCGGAGTATTCCATTTCTTCTTTGGCCAGTTCGCCGTTCTCGTCCCGTTTGATATTCATGGTATTTTTACATTCGGGATAATTGGAACAGGCAACAAATTTTCCATTGCGTCCCCACTTGATGATCATGGGAGAGCCGCATTTTTCGCACGTAAGGTCTGTCGGTTCTGCTTCCCGTTTTATATCTTTCATTTCGGTCTTGGCTTTTTTTAGTTCTTCGGAGAAAGGCACGTAGAACTCCCTTAGAGTATCCACCCTTTTACGCTCGCCGTTTTCGATAGCGTCAAGTTTGTTCTCCATATCCGCGGTAAAAGTGAGGTCCAGAATAGTCGGGAAACTTTTTACCAGAAGTTGGGTAACAATCATTCCCAATTCAGAAGGATAAAATTTAGCCTTCTCCATGCGGACGTATTCACGATCCTGAATAGTGGAGATAATGGCGGCATAAGTGCTGGGGCGGCCGATGCCTTTTTCCTCGAGTTCGCGTACCAGTGACGCTTCCGAAAAACGCGGCGGTGGCTGCGTGAATTTTTGTTCAGTATTCAGTTTGAGGAGTTTTAATTTTTCTTTCTCCCTGACTTCCGGCAGAAGCTTATCGTCACCGTTTTCTTCTTCTTTATCGTCTTTGCCTTCGGTGTAGACAATCGTAAAGCCGGGGAATTTCATTACCTGCCCCTGAGCGCGGAACAGGCAATCAGCGCCTGCTATGTCAATGGTAGTTTGATCAAGAATTGCCGGATTCATCTGGCTGGCGACAAAGCGATTCCAGATGAGCTGGTAAAGTTTGAATTCATCGGCGGACAGGTATTGTTTGATATCCTGCGGTCTGTAAGCCATTTTCGAGGGACGAACCGCTTCATGGGCATCTTGCGTTTTTTGCGCGTTTTTGTAAAAATGAGACCTATGTGGCAGATAATCTGATGAATAATTTTCCTTGATGTAATCCCGCACCTCGTTGAGGGCTTCTTCGGCTATCCGGTAAGAATCGGTTCTCATATATGTGATAAGACCAACGGAACCTTCTTTACCCAGTTCAATGCCTTCATAGAGTTTTTGGGCGACGCTCATGGTTTTCTTTGCCGAAAATCTAAGCCAGCGAGAGGCTTCCTGCTGCAATTTACTTGTGGTAAAGGGCGGCGGCGCCGTGCGTTTCACTTCTTTTTTGTCCAGTTTCTCAACTATGAAACCGGCTTCCCTGATTTTAGCGACAAGTCTCTGAGCCTGTTCACCGTTTATCACTTTTGCTTTTTTGCCGTCTACCTTAATAAGTTTCGCTTCGAAGGGGGGCGGATGACTGCCTTCAAATTGCGCCACCAGATTCCAGTATTCTTCTGGTACGAATTTGTTTATCTCTTCTTCCCTGTCACAAATCATCCGTACGGCTACTGACTGCACGCGTCCGGCGCTCAGGCCTCTTTTGACTTTATCCCACAAAACAGGGCTGATCTGATAGCCGACCAGACGATCAAGAATACGCCTTGTCTGCTGTGCCTCATATTTGTTGAAATCCAGTTTAAGAGGATTTTTGATAGCTTCTATTACGGTATTTTTAGTTAAATCGTTAAACAGAACACGATAAATATTTTTGTTTTTGGTGTCGATCACTTCCGAGATATGCCAGGCAATTGCTTCGCCTTCGCGATCAGGATCGGGAGCAAGATAAATATTTTTCGCGTTTTTCGCCGCTTTTTTCAGATCATCAATAGTTTTCTTTTTTGTTTCGATTACAATATAAGTTGGTTCGAAATCTTTTCCCAGATCAATACCCAATGTGCTTTTCGGCAAATCTTTAATATGTCCTACCGAAGCCACAGCATTAAAATCAGCTCCGAGAAATTTTTTAATAGTTTTAACTTTTGTTGGAGATTCAACAATAATCAATGAACTCGCCATAAACACTTCCTATGCATTTAAAGATAAGGTTAATTTTTTGCCCCTATAAAGGGAAGAAATCAATTTGTAAAGATTTATTTTATTAATGACGCCGTAAAAATTCACAATATGCTGCGTTAGGCTTCATCTTTCACCGGCCTTCGCCGGGGTAGTCTATGAAGCCTACGAGCCTGATTTTGTAAGAATATATTTATTAATGACACCGTAAAAAATTCGCAATATATTGCGTTGTGCTTCACCTAACATTTATTTATATCAATCATTTCTTCAAGGAGAAAAATTTTCCCGGATACTGCTGAACAATTCCTTTTAATTCCATTGTCGTTAATGCGCTTAGAATATCGGTGGATGATAAGCCGGTAGAAAAAATCAAATCATCAACATGAATGCGGCTTTTGGAAACAAAATCAATTATTTTTTGATCAACCCCATTTAATATTTCGGTATGTTCCTTTACAATCTCTTCGGTGTTTGATATAAAAACAGGCTTTAATGAGGTGTTTATTTCTATCTGGGGTAAAATTTCTTCCAGGATATCATCGATATTCTCTATTAATTTCGCACCCTGTTTAATCAACTTGTTTGTGCCGCGCGAACCTGCGGCATCAATACTTCCGGGCACAGCGAAGACTTCCCGCCCCTGTTCCAAAGCGAGTCTGGCTGTAATCAGCGAGCCGCTTTTTTCTCCTGCTTCCACTATTACAACCCCATAGGACAGACCACTGATAATGCGATTACGCGTTGGAAAATTAGCTGAGCGTGGCGGGGTGCCTAAAGGAAATTCAGAAATAACGGAGCCATTTTGAATAATATCGGCAAACAATTTTTTGTTTTCCGGAGGATAAATAACGTCCAGTCCACTGCCCAGAATGGCGATAGTCTTGCCATGCGCGGCTATGGCTCCACGGTGTGCCGCGGAATCAATACCCCTGGCCATGCCGCTGACTACAGTTAAACCTTTAAGGGCAAGTTCGCGGCTGATTCTTTCGGTTGTATATTTGCCATAAGTGCTGGCCAGTCTGGAACCGACTATGGCAATATTTATGTCATTTTTATTCAGATTACCCCGAACATAAATAAAAGGAGGACGATCGTAAATATTCAGGAGCTTATGGGGATAAAGCTCATCTTGATAAGTAATTATATTAACTTTGTTTTTATCAAGAAGTTCAAGTTCTTTTTTAACTTTATCCCAATCTTTAAAACTTGTAATTAATGTGGCAATTTTTTTGGAAATTCCCGCTGTTTCTTTTAAATGTAAAACGGGCGCTGCAAAAATAGCGGGTAGAGAACCAAACTTATCTACTAAGGCCGGAAAATTAACATTTCCGATGCCCGGGATAGATTTTAGCGCGATCCAGTATTTTAAAACATCGTAATTCATAATTACATTATGAGTAGCTAAATCAGTAAACTCAGACCAAGGTATTTGGTTTTTACGAAAAATTAGGGAGAAGCTATATATTGTTTGCGGAGCGTGTCAAGTTTTTTAAACGAGACAGTTCGCTGTTGCACAGAAAAAAGAGATTTAAATAGTTGCTTAATTCAAAGCTTTGAGATAGGAATCCATCAATATTTTTAAGGGGTGTTTATGTCGAAGATAAAGAATTATTTTATCTTTATTATTATCGCGCTGATTATTTATCCTTTTATCACTTTCGCTGAAAATAGTATAAATCCGGAACAGAATCAAACTGTTGTTAATATAATTGCTAAAAAATCAGCAAGCAAGGATACAGGAAAACCAAAGAATATACAGTCAATAACTCCTCTGGAACTTGATTTGGGAACAATCAACATCGACAACTCCTCCAGTGAAGGAAGCTTCATGTTTAAAAATACCAGCGCCGAAGCCGTTAACTGGTCGACAGACGGACCGGAAGGCTGGGAAAACTTAGATAAACAGAAACTATCGGGTGTTTTAAAAAATAATGCTGATTACCTGCATGTGGAAATTCTTTTACTGCCTAAAGAAATATCACCGAATGAAGATAAACAAAAAAATGCCCAAAATAATTATGTGGAAATGAAACTGGATACCGGAGCAGGAAAAATTACATGCCGCAAGGAACTTCATCCCGGCATATATAAAGAAGCGGTTAAAATTAACTCCATGGACGGAGAAAAAATAATATTTGTCACGTTTATAATAGGTTATACGCAAAAATCTCCTTTGATTAATTTATATCCCGTAAGGCTGGATATGGGCAGTATCTTGCCGGATAAAACTGTTTCTAAAAAAATAATAGCAACCAACAGCGGTAAGGAAATGCTGACATGGTCGGTTGCTGTGCAAAAACATGTAGCTGAAGACAAACCCTTCAATCTGGGCAGATACATATCATTTGCCAATGGGGAAGCACGGGGAAGAGGAGTTTATATTGTGCCCGGGCGTTTAAAAGAAACATTTGAATTAATGGGTAAATGGACGGAAAGTGATGGTTATCCGACAGGCGCGGAGGGCGAAAATTTTATTAAGATTCATTTCAACGGGACAGGAATAATTCTGTATTTATTAAATGGTCATGAAGAAGACAACCTGTCCATATCCCTTGATAAACGTCTGATTGATAATAATGATTTATTTAAAGATTTAAAAGAGCATAAAGAGGAATTGCTCATTGCCAGAGATATTGCTTACGGTCCCCATGTACTTACGATAATCAGCAGAGATAACCGTCTGGGATTTGAAGGTGTAAAAATACTGGGAGAAAACATGTCTTATTTCCCTGAAGGCAGTATAAAAATTATGCCTAATTCCGGCGCAATTACCAGACAAACAAATTATATCAATGTTTCTTTAAATACGGCACAAATGCCGCCGGGATATTACCTGAATAACATTATATTTAATACAAACGGCGGTGTAGCAGTTGTTGAAGTATTTGCCGAAGTGGTTCCTGACAGCATAGCAAAGGCAATTGATATCTTCAGATATTTCAATGGAACGGATTATCTCTACTCGGCTAATCCTCAGTCAGAAGCAAAAAGATTAATGCAAAATAATTACGTAAAAGAAGGCATAGCTTTCCGGCTTTTTAATGCGGATACTCCGGGAACGACAAGTTTTTACCGTTGGTATAATCCGCAAAGAAAAAGCCATTTCTACCATTATGATCTTGCGGGAGGGAAAAAAGACCTGCGGGGATATATATTTGAAGGTTCGATCGGCAACATTGCGACATCAAGGTTGACCAATACCAGAGAACTTTACCGCTGGTATAATTCTAAAACAGGCGGTTATTTCTATTCAACGGACATTCAGAGAGGAAAGATTAATAAAAAAAAATACCGGTTCGACGGCATTGCCGGTTATGTAAAATAACAAATGAATTCGTAAGCAAGTGCATTCCCCGCATCGAGCTTTGCGGTAAACGAGAGAATGCGGAATAATATTTTTCATTAAGAATCAAAGATTCTCCGTGGCATATAGCGGAGAGACTTAATTTTCAGAGATGGCAACTACACAAAAAAACAATATTTGACAGCTTTTAACCTTGACAAAAATTGGAAGAGGGGATATTAGCCTATCTCTTTTTGGTACAAGATTTACGGGTTTAGAAATAGTTTAAAAAAGCGGTTGAAATAAAGCGGTTTTTAACCAAGCCGTGAAAGTTAAAGATATGCGCCTGTAGCTCAGTTGGATAGAGCAACGGACTTCTAATCCGTGGGCCGAGAGTTCGAATCCCTCCAGGCGCACCAAGGCGAAAATGGTGGGTGTAGCTCAGCTGGTTAGAGTGCCGGGTTGTGGCCCCGGAGGCCGAGGGTTCGAATCCCTTCACTCACCCCATTTGGAAATCAGGCGCCCGTAGCTCAGCTGGATAGAGTCGCAGACTTCGAATCTGTTGGTCGTAGGTTCGAATCCTACCGGGCGCGCCAATAACTAATTGATATTTAAGTCATTTTTTATAAATTTCCACCTTCTAACGAACTTCTAAACTCAACAACTTTGCCTCTGTTTTCCAGAGCCTTCGAAATCATGCCGCGTTGCCTCTTTGCATACCTTCTAGTCGTCCTTATCGAAGTATGTTTGTAAACATCTTGGATGAAGTCAATCGAGTAACCTTCATCTGCTAACTGGCAACCGAGCGAATGCCGGACAGCTTCATATAAGCCAATTTTAATTCCTAACGTTTCACAAGCATTGCTCCATATTCGATTCAAAATCTTATTGTCATAGTGCGAGCCTCTTTGATTATGGCAGAATACCCATCCCTTAAATGAAGTCCATTGTGAGGCATCCTGTAAAGCCTGTCTTGCTCTTGTTGTAATATCCTCAATTCGAATACCTTTGGTTCCGGTCTTTGTTGTTTCTCTTAATTCATATTCACTGTGTGATCTTCGAAAAATAATTTTATCTTTAGTAATGCAATCTCGCATTAAAGCTGTTGCTTCCTGTGGTCTGCAACCGTATTCCATCATGATGATAAATATAGGGCGATGTCTTTCAGGGATTGCCTGTAAGACATTTTGTTGTTCTTCGAAGGTCAGATATTCAGTCGTTTCCGGTTCGGGCTTTGTGAGGGCAGGAAATTCAGGCATAATAAAAGTCGGCACATCTTTCTTGTGAAAGCGAAGCATAGTTTTCAATGCTGTTAAGATATTGTATTTTGCTGCTTCGGATAGATTTAATGATTGCTTGAATAATAGAAGTCTTGAGTGTGTAAATTCCCGAATGTCCTGATCTTCACCAAAGTAGTTCATGACTTTACTTATGGCGTTTCGGTAAACCTTCTTTGTGTTCTTCCCGGCACCAGTAGAATCCAACCAGACCTTGGAAAATTCTTTTACTGATAGCGGAGAATTTGGGCGATATGTTCTAGGATCGAAAGTCCCTTTATCAATTTCTGCTTGCATTACTGACAGAAATTTACGACCTGTTCTTTCATCCCAAATAGGTTCACCCTTATACGACCAAAACTTTTCTTGAACGCCATTAAAAGGAATTGAAACATAGCAACGCTTCGCCGGTGCATGAAAAAATACATGTCCTTTCATATAGTCACCCCCTATGGTCAGGGGTTTATCATATCTTTGAAGGGAATTCAATTTTGACCTCCCTTCGCCTTAAAGAAATCACGGCATTCATTTTCTAATTGGTCTTGAGTATTTTCTATTATTCGATTTACTGTTTTGTCTTTTACGATTACAAATGTTGGTGTTTCTTTTTGCTTCAAAGCTTTTTGAATGAAGTGTTTTTTGGGTGCTATTTTCCTTAATCTTCTTCTAACATGCACCATCTCTGCCGGTGTCATTTCTATTTCTTGAGGCTTTGCTATATCAAATTTGCCAATCGTTCCCCAACTTCGACCAATGCTATCGTCTGCCCAATTTTCACCAGGCTTGGTTATATATTTTGTTGCATACTTTAGTGCTTGTTTTTGGGATTTTATAATTCGATAACTATTAGAGTTTAGAGCAACGCTAAGGGCTTTGTGGATTTCTTTTGTTCTGGTGCAGTCAACCCATCTATTTGCTAATTGAGATGCCAAATTAAAAAGTTCATAATCTTCATCCACATTAGGGACACTCATGAACATATGAAAATGAGGAACATACTCACCTTTTAAATTACCCGATTTTCTTGCTTCCCATTCTCTTTTATAAACGATTTTAATTGATGGATACTTATCAAGCACTATACGTCTAAATCGGTTTAATGCCTTGTTTGAAGCTTCTTTCCTTTCCGATTTGATTTGCATAACATCGTCAGCAAAAGTTAAATCCTGCCACAGATTAAGTTTATCTTTTATCTTGCAAAGAAACTTTATGAATTCTCTTCTGGATTTCTTACTAAATTCTATGATTTCGCCTTTTTCCCCTGCGTTATTGACTGATTGTTTCAAGGGATTAGTCTGTCTGATTTCAACCATATTAGGATATATAAGCAGTTTTTCCTTTAAATCTGTCTTTAAAGCACTTTTACCACTTATATAAAGCTTTAATTTCTTTAAACTTTTTTTCCTATGTAAAAATATGTCTCTTATACAAGCAGTAGAGCCATCTTTTTCTTGACCTTTTGATGGTGAAGTATTTTTCATTTCTTCACCCCCAGTTTTCGGTCAAGCCTGTAAAGGGAAATATGATTTCCAAATAAAACAAGATCTGGAAGTCTAAATATTGCAATGCGGGGGAACCGTTGCCTTAGTTCTTCTAAGTTTGGTTCCTGGCCATTCGTAATATCGACAGTTAGGTATTCTGATTTTCTCAAACAAACAGGAACACTCCCAATCCCCCAAGCATCTCCGCCCGACTGCTGGCTTGAGGCGGCTCTACCGCCCCCCGCCGCAGACGGGGTGTTTCTTGTAGAATCGTTTTCAATCATAAAAAAAGCCCTCCAGGATTTTGTCCCAGAAAGGCTTCTTGAATATACTTTGATCTGATGTTATAAAACAAACAGACCTGTTTTGGAGCATGAGCCGCAAGCCATTTCTAAGACTGGTTTAGGGAGATTGGACTTGCTGGCCGCTCGTCTTTTCTCCCGTTTTTTTACTTATTTTTTAATTTGTATGTCTCCTTTGTCATTCATAGAAACTTTACCTTTAAATAATTTCTCTTTAAACGCTTTCAATATATTGCTTCCCTGGTAGATAAGGGGGATAACTCCAGATTTATCTAACATTTTCATATCATCGAGTCCTGACTCAACTAGATTGCCCATTAACTGGCTGCGAGTAAGGTTATATTTATTTGCATATTTATCAATTTCTTCTATAAGGCTTGGCCTCAACATTATTGTATATTGTTGCTTAGCTTCTTTTACTGGCGGACGTCCCATAATATTACCTCCAATAGATATAGTTTTATAACAGTTTTGAAAGGTTTATAACATATGTTTATTATTGTGTCAAGAATTATTTTTGATTAACTAATATGAAGTGGTTCATAAATTCAAAATTTCACTTTGTAAGGATTTGTAATTTTTCTCTTGACAAATGTTAAGATGTGCGTGTATAAACTACTTAAGTTGGTAATATATACAAATAGGAGGTTTTTAGCATGAAAAAAATCGATGAGCTTGAGAGAGAAATCAGCCTGCAAATTAAATCAGCTCAGGAAGAAAAAGATTGGGCGAAGGTAACGAATCTTGGTAATCTAGGCCAGGCATTGAAAAAAGTAAAAGAGGAGATACAACGAATTGAACAAGCTATTTCATCACCTGAAGTTCTTTCTTTGGACAGCAAATCAGTAGAAGTGGAAATAACCGATGGCGCCCTAAGCCAGAATTATTTACCATTGACTAAAATGAAAAAGAATAATCTCCTTCCCACCGATGGGAAATTATTTCTTGTCGAAACTTCGGTAGGATTCTCTTTTCAAACAGGCATGACAGGTAATATGTTAAAGGCAAGGGGGAAAACTCGTGATTTTTATGAAAAAGCTGGTGTAAGGCCAGGAGATAAAATCATTTGGAGACAGACTGGTCCCTACAAATATCATCTTTCAAAATTATAAGTTTTATCCGCTTGAGGATATAAGAATAATATTCATTCCGCATGAAAAGGAGAGATAATATTGTGAAACGCGATTTCGGAATAGAGCAAAAACCAGACGAAGTCTTGAAATTAATGGAGGCTAACCTTGGTGGTAATGAAAATTACCAAATTATAGGATCAGGGTGGCTTGCGTATAAGGCAGGAGAACTCAATAGCAGATCCACAAAGCGTTTAACTTTAGCAACTTACGTTTTGGCTATTACTTCAATCTGTCAACTCGTTGTCTTAATTTACAACGCACTTCATTAACACAACCATAAAATTATGTACGTATTTGTTTTGTGATCACTATTTAATTGACAGATAATACGGAGCATCTTATAATTTAATGATATTATCGAACTAGTACAACAGTCCTATTTAATTTAATATCATTTTATGGAGGGCAAGAAATGAAGATTATAAGATTCGGATTATGTATTGTTTTACTAAACCAAATCATCGCTTGTTCTGCATTACGATCATCAACTATGCCAGTAAAATTCACTTGTGAACCAAAAGAAGGAGTTGTTTTGGTTGTAAATGGACAGCGTCAAACCTGCCCTGTTACAATAGACGCGCCACGAAACAGAGAATTATCAGTTGAGGGTTATAAGGATGGATATTTACCATATAAACGGTCTATAAGCTATCATTGGAATGGCACATTTGTACTTGATGTAATTGGAACAGTCTTATTCCTAGTGCCTGTAATAGGCCTTATGACGGCTGGTTGCAAGGATCTTGATGAGACCGATATAATGGTAATTCTTTCACCAAAATAATTACTTTTTCGATCCGAATACACATACCAGTAACTTTAAGACATAGAAATCTATTACGCGCTTACATGTGCAAGTTTCAATATGGTTCTTATTGCCCGCCAATCAGTCGTTTCATTAGCCGTATGCCAGAGATCGTAATTTGTCTGAAGGTTCAACCATAATTCAGGAGTAGTATCAAACGCTCTGGATAACCGTAAGGCAACATCTGTTGTTACAGCACCTCGTTCATTCAATATTTTAGATACCGTCTTTCTCGATAGTCTCAACTCTTTCGCAAGGTCTGTAACGTTAATTCCTGATGGTTCCAAGTAATGAAGCTTGAGAATCAATCCCGGATGAGATGGTGGTCTTTTTCGTGTTCTCATAAATAATCCTCTTTAATGATAATCTTCGATGTTTATATTAAGTGCGTCTCCATCCTTAAATTCAAATGTCAATCGCCAGTTGCCGGAAACCTTTATTGCCCAGCGCCCCTTCTTTTTGGGAAGTAGCAAATGAAGGCCGGAGCCGGGGTAGTTCATATCCTTAATTTCATTTGCCGCATCAAGCCTATCCAATATCGCTCCTAACTTTGAAGCGTGCTTGGCCTGTATACCTTTAATGGTTCCATCGTAAAAAAAATCTTCCAGACCTTTATGGATAAAAGATTTTATCATTGGCTATACTGTAACCGATAAGGTTACGCTTGTCAAGAGAAATATCATAGGTTCAATTCCTGTCGATTTTTCTATTATTATCATTTATCAATCATCCTTGACTTTTGGTTAAAAGTTGAGTAGAAGCTGTTCATCAAAACTTCTAACGACCTTCTAACAGGTTTTTTGATATTGATTTTATTAAGGAATTTGCCCGGTGTCGTAGGTTCGAATCCTACCGGGCGTACCAGAATAGAAAAATATTGAAGCGTTTTTTTCAAAAGCGCTCAAGGGCCCTTAGCTCAACTGGCAGAGCAAATGACTCTTAATCATTAGGTTGTCGGTTCGATTCCGACAGGGCTCACCAAATAACATAGGCATTTCGCATAGTTAAACGAAGTGCCTTTTTTATTAAAAGTGGCAAAAAGTGACAAATAGTCGAACAAAACCGCACACCCTATCATTTAAAAACTCCCTTAAAAACTCCCTTAACCGTATTAATGGCGTGATCAAAAGTGACCTTGGTATAAATTTGGGTAGTTCCTATATCCTCGTGCCCCATTTGCTCTTGAATCGTCCTTAAATCAGCTTTACCCTCTAGCATATGAGTAGCAAAAGAATGTCTTAAACAATGAGGTGTAATTCTCCGTTCAATTCCGACTTTTTTCATAGCAGTTTTAAGCGGAGAACGTATATCCGTTATCGCCCCACCTCTGATCCTAGAAGGGAACAAAAGACTGCCTGTAACTGATTGTAGATAGTTCTTCATTTCACTTGCCACTAGATCAGACATTACAACAGACCTTACTTTATCCCCTTTGCCTCTGACCTTAATATAATCAGGGTCAAAGTGAATATCTGAAGCGGTAAGATTGCAAGCCTCTGACTTTCTCAATCCGGCATGATAAAGACAAAGAAATAAAATACGGTGCTTAATATCCATTTCGTTTATTATCGCCATGAGTTCTTCTTTTCGGATATACTCTGGCACTGGACGTTTATATTTTAATGGTTTGGTCTTTGGCAGTTTATTATTGCACATTCCCATATCTTTGGCGAAAGCGATTAGAGAGGACAGACAAAGGATTTCAAGATTAATCATCCGGTTAATTTGCTTAACTTCGTTTTCTTCGGGAATCGGTTTATTGTTCTGTTTGCAATGTTCAACCACTTTTAAATAATGTTGCTTAATGCGTTTCTTTTTATACCCTTCTAACATCATCGGCGTTATATAATCCGGCATGAAGTTACCAAAAAAGGGAAGTATTTCTGCGTTAATCATTCTGAATTTATCACGGTAGGTCAAAGGGGATTGATTGTTTTTTACGTTTTCAAGGTATTGCGGAGCGATAGAGTTTATTGAATAAACATCACCGATCACGCGCCCTAATTGCTTTCTATATTCTTGCTCAATCAGAACAGCTTCAAGTTTAGAACTGGCGTGAATGTTTTTATAAAACCTTTCCCGATTAGGAAGGCTTATACAGATTTGCCAACGATCACGGTCTAGTTTCTTCAAAGCCATGTCCTCTCTTACGCCGTTTTTCTTGAAATTTCAATACGTCTTTTTGAGCGTCAACTCTGACTTGAATGATAGAAATAGGCTTCTGACCATCTAATCCTAGATGATGATAAATTTCCGTTATCATATTAAATAATTTTTGTTCTTCAGCGTCTGTTAACATCTTTTAAGCCTGTATGGTATTTGACCTTCTTTAATAATCGGTTTTTCTCGATGAAATTTTGCACGCTTTCTTGTAACTTTTTCTTCTACTTCATTGGGATCAGGACGATGTTTGTTAAGTTCATTGTTGTATGAATTAATGCAGTCTTCTATTTTTACAGGTTTTCGTATGTCTGTTTTATTTTCTTCCTGATCAATGGCATGCAAGGCTATAATTAAGCCATTAGCCTGTTGCATCAATCGTTTTTTATCCATACTGACAGCTTTTTTTCTAACAAGAGGTTCAGCACCTTGAACACCTTTAAAACCGTTTTGTATTTCTTCATACCATCTCAAGGTTGATTGTTGTGTATGATGCAACTCCGGCTTGTCTTGAAATTTTAGCCATTTTTTTGTGCAGTAAGCCCAGGCACCATCTATTTTCTGAAATAGATCATCAAGAACATTAATACCAATATCTTTTAAAATTTCTCGCCGCAGCTGAAATTCTATTCTGATTATTTTTTCCCCTTCGGGAATTTCATCGATTCCCCAAATATCAAACATCCAATATTTTTTTGATTGCTGTTTAATTTCTAAAGGCTTGTCATAGAGTATTGCTGAAATAACACCTTTTCCAATTCTTATGCCTGTGAGTTTCCTATATCGGTAATAGGGTGAGAAATCAGTCGCTCTGGTTACGGCATAGTCCATCAAATCGTAAGACCATTTTTTTTCAGACATTAAAAAATCAACACATAGATCAACACGGCTTGGCTTTGCTTCAATTATATGTCCGCCATTCGCTTCAATAATACTTAAGGCTATTTTTGTTATTTCTTCGGGACCTAACCGCCATAATGCTTCTGATCGAATTTCAATCATAACATTAGGTCTGGAATTAGGTTCTGCTGAGTTGGCTATTTTATAGGTGAAGTCGCATCCTTTTAAAATCCACGAAAATCCAGTTGTTCCATTTGGCTTTATGGTGAAAGGCCAGACTTCATCAGGATTAAAATGTTTAAATTGTCCTTGATAATCAACACTATTTTGTTGAGCCTTTACCTTTAACTCATCAAGAATAGTGAAAATAGACGTATCTTTCCACACGGTATTAGTTGATATTACAAGAGAATCTATCCCTGATGCTAATATATTATTCACGTTTGAGGGGTGGCTGATAGTCATATGCCACCCCTTTGTTTAACGGCAAAGTCTTCCATAAATTCAAAGCTTAGTTGTGGGTATGTTTTCTTGCTTTGACGTTCAGCCGCTTGACGCGTTTTCGCGTCAAAAGCAATACTCATATAGACGCTTAATTTCTGCCGTAAGCCGTTAGGCTTTACAATTTCGGCGTCTGGAAATGCCTTGTTAATAATCCTTAATGCTTCATAAATTTTGATTTTGTCTTTTGTCATAAAAAAGCCCCTTTGAATGTTCCATAAGAGGCTTGTTGACAGAATAACCAGTGATGCTATAGTAAACAAAGATCACTGTCCTGTGCATTATGCCTTTGAAGCTAATTGCTCTATGGAACGTGGTTAGGGGCTTCGGACGTTGGCGCGTCCTAAGCCCCGCAGTTCAATTATTTATTAATTTTAATATCACCTTTTTCATCTACAGAAACTTTACCGTTAAACAATTTTTCTTTGAATTTTTTCATTAGATTGCTTCCCTGATAGACAAGGGGAACAATTCCTATTTTATCCAAAGTCCTCATTTCGTCCAAACCTGTTTCCATAAGATTTGCCATAAGCTGACTTCTTGTCAGATTATATTTATCGGCAAATTTGTCGATTTCATCTACTGTGCTTGGTTTCAGCATTACTGAAAATTGATGTTTCGGTTCTTTTTCTTTTGGTCTAACCATAACTTTAATCCCCCTTTGGTAAATTACATTAATTTAAATGCAAGTAAATCATATTAGGTTTTGAATTACTTGTCAAGCTTTTTTTAAAATAAAATTAATAGCTGAAAAAATACTAATGAATATCAATGCTTTGTATTTTCAAGACGAAATTAAAATGTCCTTACTAGTTCCACATATCATCAAACCTAGTTATTAATTCAGCATAGCCTTGTGCAACTCTTTCACTCATAGGAACATCCACAGGCAAACATCAACACTTCACACCACACACACCCACACACAATCACAGCGGCTGGCTCTACGCCACCTCGTGTTGTGTGTGTGTGTTGGCACATTGATAATTTTTTAAAAGAGGGTCTGTAAGGCAGGCACAGGGAGAGGATACTTACAAAGAAATCACTTCGAAATATGGAAGCCGCAGGATTTGAAAAACGGCTGATCGACGGAGGCGCAAAGCGCGTCTAATTACTTTTTAGCAGAAGCCCATTCTCGCCGGAACCGCTTTAATAATTTATTCCTTTAAGATTGCTTTGTTAATTTCTTTATTTTATGTTATCAAAGTTGAAATAAATATGGAAAAAGGCATCGAATAGATATCAATGAATCCATCTGTTCAAACATCATTACTTGAAATTTTTAATATGTTTAAAATTCCAAGATCAAATGGAGTTGCTAATAAACTTGATAATAATGATAGGCAATTCCATGATTGGTATAGATTTGTTCTTTCATTCCCTCCCCATCTTGTTAGAGATTATATTAATAAATTCGGATTAAAGCATGGACAAACTATATTAGATCCATTTTGCGGGACTGGCACAACGATTGTAGAAGCAAAATTACACGGTATTAACGGTATTGGAGTTGAACAAAATATGATGGCATATTTTGCAAGCAATGTGAAAATTAACTGGGATTTAGATGCAGATGAATTGATCAGGCATGCAACACAGATAGCAGATTATGCAAACAAAAAAAATAAAAACAAATTAAATTACGACAATCTAAAATCATTACCAATAGAACAAAATAAATTATTATTGAAAGAATCAATTAGCCCTCTACCTTTACATAAATCTCTTCTTCTAAAAGAACAAATAGATAAACAAAGTAGTTCTCCCTTTTATAATCATGAACTTCTGGCATTTGCTAAATGTCTTGTATTTTCAATCAGCAATCTTCATTTCGGTCCGGAAGTGGGAGTTCGACGTAAAAAAAAGATTGATGCTCCTGTTATAGAAAGTTGGCTTTCGGAAATAAAATCAATAGCACAAGACATTTCTAATGCGTCTAATAATAAAACTGATTCTATAATATATAATAATGATTCAAGGGACTTATCTACTATATTAAAACCGAATAGTATTGATGCAGTTTTCACTTCCCCGCCCTATCCAAACGAAAAAGATTACACCAGAACAACAAGATTAGAATCGGTCATGCTTGACTTTATCCATAACAAGAAAGAATTACAGCTTTTAAAAAGAGGCTTATTGCGATCAAACACCAGGAACGTTTATAAAGGTGATGATGACGATATTTGGATAGAAAAAAATGTTGAAATTCAACGTATAGCTGATGATATCGAGAAAAAAAGAATCAAATTAGGAAAAACATCTGGATTTGAAAAATTATATGGGAAAGTTACGAAACTTTATTTTGGTGGCATGGCAAGGCATTTGTCTAATTTAAGACCATTCTTAAAAACCGGAGCATATCTTGGATACGTTGTAGGAGACCAAGCTTCATATTTGCAAATATTAATTAAAACTGGCGAGTTACTGGCTGACATCGCCAAATCACTAGGCTATGAAATTATCAATATAGATTTATTCAGAACAAGATTATCTACGACCACAAGAATGCAAATGCGAGAAGAAGTAGTTATTTTGCGTTGGCCAGGTTAAACGCATTAATTATAGGAGAGAATATGGCAAATGACAAAAGGCGTTACGCTCAACTTATCGAAGATATTTTCAATCAATATTATAGAAAGGAGAAAAGAGAATTTGTTTTTGAAAGAACTGATATTACGCGAACAGCAGAAAAATTGGGGATAGTGTTACCAAAAAATCTTGGTGATGTTGTTTACAGTTTTCGCTATCGCGCCGCATTGCCGGAAGCCATAAAACAACATGCGCCTGAAGGATTAGAATGGATAATCAGACCTGTTGGAAAGGCAAAATATAAATTTGCTCTATCGTCGATGCCGAGAATTCTTCCAAACACTTCTTTAGTCGAAACAAAAATTCCGGATTCAACTCCAGGAATAATAGCAAAATATGCCATGACTGATGAACAAGGATTGCTTGCAAAACTTCGATATAATCGTCTTATAGATATATTTTCAGGTGTTACTTGTTACTCTCTTCAAAATCATTTAAGAACGACCGTTCCAGGCATGGGACAGGTTGAAACCGATGAAATATATGTTGGCGTTGATCAGCGTGGTGCTCAATATATTTTTCCGGTTCAAGCAAAAGGTGGGAAAGATCAACTTGGCATTGTCCAGATAGAACAAGACTTTGCTTTGTGTGCAGTTAAATTTCCTCTATTGATTTGCCGACCAATAGCGACGCAATTTATCGAAAAAAATCTAATCGCTATGTTCTCTTTTGAAGAAACAGAAAATGGAGTTGGGATTGCAACAGAAAAACATTATCATCTTGTTCCACCTGAAGAAATGACTGATGATGACTTAAAAACATATAAAGAGAGACTATTATAGATATTAAAAAATGGGAATTATATACTTTACTCCCTCTTTGTTAAAGGGGGGATAAAGTGAAACGCTTAATTCCTTTTCTTATTTTATGTTGTATAGTTACCATCTGGGTTAATGATGTAGAAGCCTCCATGAATGGATACAAAATACCAGTCGAAAAAAGCAGTCTGATCTTTTTTGAAGATATCTTGATACCTAACTTCTCCGATAAGACTAACGGGATATCCTTTTTCAAAACCTTCATTAATAAGACGCAAAATATCATTGACGGGGCGATAAAACACTTCAGCGGCATCTCTTGCTATGAAGCGGCCAGCAGCATCACTAATTTCTTTATTATTGTCGAAAATTTCTTGTTTTACGACCAAACCATCCGGTTTGCCGATTGTTATTATAGCGATAATCTCCTTCACTTTGGCTGGGGTTCTTCCATAATTACTAACTTTAACCTTAATTGGGAGAATCTGGTTGGACTTGGCATGCATCCAACTCTCCGTTTCGATATTAACAGAAGAGACATAAAGATAAGCTCTTTCAATTGCAGGGATAACTTCAGCACTTTTTTTAGCGACATCGGCACTGTCTTTAGCAGCATTGGCGGCGTTTTCAGTAGCTTTGGCAGCTATATTAGTGGATTCCCACAATTTTTTAGTAGACCACCACAAACAAATAGTGAATGCGGCAATAATCATCGTGCCAATAGCCGCCCAATCTGCTCTTGCAAGGAATATACTAATACAATCACACATCGTGAACCCCCCAAAAGAATTTTTTTCCCATTGTTAGGTATTTGTATCATGATGTGGTTTACATATAAAGCATGTTATTTTTAAAAAGCTAAGTGTTCAACTTTTTGTTCTTGTAAATATATGGAAGTAAAAAGGATTAGCGAAGCCCTGATAACTCTTAATCATTAGGTTGTCGGTTCGATTCCGACAGGGCTCACCAAACAAATCAAGGGGTTAGGCGAATCGTCTGATCCCTTTATTTTTATGTGCTACCCTGTATGCTACCCTAATGGCTTCTTTTATAGTTCAAGAGTTGCGAATTATTTATTTCCATCTTAATCAAAGAATACTTGAGGTCTGCGGTTCGTTAAGCAATCTCTTTTGATCTAGTGTCAAGTTGTTTCTGCGGCTGTCGATCTTGACTTATGTTCATTATGGGTTGAAAGTCATTAATGTTTAGAGTAGTGAACAGTTTGCAATTGGGACTTAAAATCCCTCGGTCCTTGAGGCTGTGCGGGTTCAATTCCCGCCCCAGCACCAATGAAATCAAATACATACAATAATAAAACTATATACAGGCATTTTGCAATATTTTTTCAGGTCACTTTGTCCCGCTATAGTCCCGCTTTTTTATTTTCTTGCCCTCAATTAGGCGCCCATGTTGTTTCTGTCTGATTATGAAATGTTCGGTAAGAAGAGTGCTACGAAGTAGAAGAACAATGGGAAAGCAGAGGCAGACGAATGCCCATTAATTTTTTGCATTCTTTTTAAAATAATATACTTCCCTGTCGGTAATATACTTTACGTATATTATTTATAGCAACTGTGTTTAGGTCAAGTAATATTTTTTAACAGCCTGATTCATTCCAGCAGGTACCATTTTTGATCATTGATAACCGTTTGAAACTTAGCCTCGTAGCCCTTAGCAGAGTAGAATGCATCCTACAGGTTTACGATTCGTCAAGCAATTAATAATTGACATTCTGCAAATACTACTTTATGCGTATATAAGACGATCTATTTTAAGTTATAGCGTTTTTTTTTGGATTGAGTTTTGCCGACGGCATGCCGGCAAAATGAATATTACCATGAGGTATAAGATGATCAAGCTGGCCGTAGTCACTCATGATGAAAAGTATTTGCAGCAACTTATAAATCACCTGCACAGGGAGAAAGATATCAGTCTCCTAAGCACCATCATCATCAAAGATTTCGATAGCGAGGAGGAACAGTTTCTTGCCTTCATGAACCAAATGATCGAGCAGAAGCCGGATGTTTTCCTCTTTGAGCAGGCCATTTTGCGAGATGTGGTAGCCGTGAATTTGGAAAAAATCCTCTATTATAAAGATGAATTGCCTACCATGAAGACCATCATCATCGGTATACGCTTCAACGAGGAAAACGTTATGGCGATGATGCTGGGGGGTGTGCGTGGTTTTTTCCGATTCGCACAGGGTGTAGATCTACTTATTAAATGCATTCGCTTGGTGGCTCGGGGAGAGATTTGGCTCGAAGCTGAGATGACCACACTGGTTTTCGAGGAAGTCTTCAAAAAATTCAGACAGAGAAGAGATGTTATTCAACCTCTCACTGAACTGGATTCGGCAAAACTGGACACGCTTACTTCGCGGGAGATGGAGATTCTGGAACTAATCAGCCACAGCATGACCAATGAAGAGATCGCCGATAAGCTTTTCATAAGCTCCAAGACTGTCAAGACTCATCTGCGCAACATCTTCCTGAAGGCCGATATCAAAAATCGAGTCGAAGCTGCGCTTCTGTATACGCGTCATGCCCTTATGCCGCGTTAGTATTTTCGCCTAACTCATAAATAAGTCAAAAGGAAAGATAACCTATCCATATCAATTTTTATTTTTTGTTATCTTATTAACCATCATATTAATACATTGTTGGTCGGGCGTGAATAGTGTTTATTTGCTATTTGCCGCTCATTGACCCCGGTAAGCGCAACCCTGTAAAACTCAAAACCCCTCAAGTGACGTCCTGAAGCCCCCATGTAAAGTGCTCTGTACTCGGTTGAGCCTAAATCCTCAAGGAGCATAAATCCGCGCTTAATCAAATAACCGGGAAGCTCTTCGGGATATAGGCCAAATGTCCATTCCTCGCCGGATTTTCGCAGAGTGATGGGTACGCGTCCCATCTCCCCGAAATTTACCGACCCGTCAAGCAGACCGCTGTGAATGTAAGTAAACAAGAGTTTGCTTCCGGGAGCTGATAGTGACGCTATGGATTTCAAGATAGTGTCTACGGCCTCCTTTGAAAGATAGTGCATCACCCCTTCCCAGAGAAAAAATGCTGGTTTTAAGTGGTCGAATCCTGAGTTTTTCAGCGGCGTCAAGAAGTCCTGCCGATTAAAATCCACCTCCACCATGGTTATGTTATCCGGAATTGAATTTATAAGATGATTTAAACGCTTGATCTTAACGGTTTGAGTGCCTGGATGATCTAGCTCGAATACACGGGTTAGCTTAATTCCGGGCAGTCTATATGCCCTGCAGTCAAACCCGGCCCCCAAGATAACTACTTGGGTAATACCTTCCTTGAGCGCATTGCAAATCTTCTCGTCTATCCAACAGGTACGGCCTATGTGAGCGGCTCTGACTCCCGGCCATTTCATGTCTATATAAAAAGGTATGAACCGGCCTATTAAAGGTACTCGCGACAAAAGGTAGGCGTACTTCAGGCGTCCTAGAAATCCGGCAGCGAGATGGTCATCAAAAAGACGTCTACCGGGTTTGCGGGACGACTCAATGGCACGGAATAGAGCGTTGAACTCGGCGGTTCGGCTGACTTCTCCATTTTTCACATTATATCATCCCCATATTGATTTATGTCAAATACTTTACCACAAGTTAAGTTAGAGCCATATATTGAATATTACGGATTGAAACATACATGACAATATTCTGTCACAAAGGAGAATGAAAATAGCCTTATTGATACCTTTTATTGTGAGTTGAATAATATCAATATATCAGACTTCTATTTTCAGGGGGAAGGTACCGTTCTTGTCAATCTAAAACCGGTTTATAATTTGGGTCATACTTTTTGCTTGACTTCAGGACTCCAAAGATGACATGAACCAGTTTTCGCATAATAGCACAGACAATAACTTTGCCATTTTTGCCTCTTTCTTTCAGACGATTATGAAAAGCAATCATAACAGGATTGCACTGAATCGAGACCAACGCCGACATAGACAGCGCTTTTCTAAGCCTGGCATGTCCGATTTTGCACAATTTGGGTTTGTCTTTAATCGATGATCCTGAGATCATTTCCTTTGGTGCAAGTCCGATGGTGCAAGTTCGATAAAAGCCACCATCTCTCGAACATGGGTAAATTTATCAAGATTATCCAATTTTGCCAGAAGGTGAGGAATGGTTGCCTTACCCAGCCCGGGAATAAAATCCAACAAATCCTTCTTCTGTTTAAGATGAGGATTTTGTTTTATGAGATCGTCAATTTGTTTTCTGATCTTTTCAATTTCATGATCCAAATATGTAATACTAAAGGAGTATTTTACCGAATAATCCTTCAAATACTCTTTTGGTGGTATTTACAGTTCCGCTTCTTTTAGATAATATAGAACAAAAGTTAAATTTAAATAATGTGGGAGAGGATCTAAGGATGCATAAAACAGCTTCACGAAAGATCGGCATTTTTCTCACAGGTTTTATCTTCCTGATATGGGCGGTCATTGTGTCTCCATCGCTTTGTAGAACCGGCATGCATGAGCTTTCCGACTAAACCCGATTCGGCTGTTTTTTTTAAAACCATGGTTCTTACCATGGGTGAGAAATACAGGGGGTGAAAAGATGAGTTAGCAAGAGGAAATCATCGTGCGGAAGCTTGACAAAAACCCCGATATTCGCATTAAGGACTTAGAGAGTATGACGGGATTGCCCATTGGTGAAGTCTGCAAGATCCGATACTCCTGGAAACGGGAGGGGCAGAGATATGGGACTTGTCAAGCCATTGGAAAAGTCAAAGATACATTACCGAAGTGCAGACTAAACCCATAACTGTTCTGTTCAGTTTCGGTAACGATGTCGTCTATATTTTAGGAGGGCGATGTGAAAAAGATAAAAATCAAAATAATAGGTCGAGTATTATGGGTACTGGATCGCATTAAGAATTATTTGGATAGCGTAATCAGCAAACTATGGGACGAAAGACTACGATTAAACAAAGAAATCACATATGGAAGAAGGTAACAACAATAGGAGATCAAAACCTGAATGCTGTTGACTCTCTTGGCACTTCTGCGGTTCCCGAGCCAGCCACAATGCTCCTTCTTGGTCTTGGGTCAGTTAGGTTGGCAGGATTCAGGAGAAAGTTTAAAAAGTAAATCAAATTATAAATATAATGCATTGTAGCGTTCTTCTAGAAATAAACTAAGCAAACGAGGTACTGCTATGCACGTATTGAGTCTATTCTACTGGATGTTAACATAAAAAAGAAAAC
Source organism: uncultured delta proteobacterium (assembly GCA_963811325.1). Taxonomy (GTDB): domain Bacteria; phylum Desulfobacterota; class Syntrophia; order Syntrophales; family Smithellaceae; genus Smithella. The sequence continues at coordinate 1,624,406 of CAWEQT010000001.1, read as the reverse complement.
ACAGGGTCTTCGTGGTGATTATCACCCTTAAAAGATCAAGTGTAAAATGAATGACTCCAGTAAAAGACGAGACGACATAAGTGGTTATCGTTTACCCCTCGCAAGAAATAAAATATTTCACGAGGGGTTTTTATTTGTCTTATCACTTACCCATACATGCCTTGACATACAGTGCCCAATTAAGCTTTGTCTCGATTATCGCTTTCACCTTGTATAATCAAAATCGTTTAGCAGATGCATAAAAATATAATAGCATATGTTAAACAAGGATAATATAAATATGTGTTGTGTTGATCGCAGCAGACCGTTTGCACCTTGGGGCAGAGCCAGTTTTGTAGCTTGGGTCGCTGCGACCTTCTCCAAATTAAACCCGAACAGTTGCCAGGGACATAAACAGATCCCGCATCTTTCGCAAGGAAGGGAAAAGGAGAACAAAACATGAAAGAGGAGAAAACATTTATCGGTATCGATGTTTCGAAGGAGAAACTTGATGTAGGTGTAAGGCCTCAGGTGGATTTTATGACATTTGCCAATACGGAAGACGGCATATCTCTGATGACGGATTTCGTAAAGTCAAAACAGCCGGAGCTAATCGTTCTTGAAGCCACAGGGGGATTGGAAATGGCAGCTCTCAGATCCCTGGTTGTTGCAAGGATTCCCACAGTTTGTGTCAATCCCAGACAGGTGAGAGATTTTGCCAAAGCTATGGGTGTTCTGGCCAAGACGGATAAAATTGACGCCCATGTTATTGCACGATTTGCAGATTCGGTGAGGCCGGAGATAAGGCCATTAAAGACCGAGGAAACGGAAATGCTTGATGCTCTTAATACCAGGCGTAGCCAGCTCATCATAATGTTGACGGCTGAGAAAAACCGTTTGACCACAGCTTCGAAGTGGACAAAAAAAGATATTGAAAAAAGCATTAAAGGGCTGGAGAAGGCACTTGCCAAAATCAACCGTGAGGTTGAAAATCTTATCAAAAAAAGCCCGCATTGGCGGCAGATGGACAAGATCCTGCAAAGTGTTTCCGGTGTTGGGCCTGTTATGTCATTGACCCTCCTTGCCGATCTGCCGGAGATTGGAACAATGAACCGAAGGCAGATAGCGGCCCTTGTTGGAGTTGCACCTCTGAATCGGGATAGTGGCAAATACAAAGGCAGGCGTACCATCCGGGGCGGCAGGGCAAGAATCCGTTCCGTATTATACAGGTGTGTCATATCAGGCATTTGTCACAACCCCAAGATAAAAGCCTTTTACAACAGGTTGATCAGCTCTGGCAAGAAACACAAAGTTGCCATTACTGCCTGCATGAGGAAGCTTGTGATTATCCTCAATACAATGATCAAAAATGGTACCTGTCGGAATGAATCAGGCTGTTAAAAAATACTACTTGACCTAAACACAGTTGCTACAAAGTCTCAACCTGTTTGTGTTAGCAAGACGGCAGATTACCTTTTGTAACCCTCACTGAATTATCCATAAATTAGATTGACTTTAGATTTTTAACTAATTAAGAAATAAAATATTCTTTCATAATTCTAAAAACCAGTATCTGTTCACTTATTGGAGGATATTATCTATGCAACGTTCCAAGTTTCAGTTTCAGGACATAGACGGAGTCAGGCTCTGTAATGAATGTGGTTTTAAGTATCCAATTCGATGCACGAAGTGTAACAAAGCAAATCCAGCCGGCAGTAAATTCTGCAACGAGTGCGGTTACGACCTTAAAAAAATATCTACGATAACTCCCCAAACTCTATCTGAGCCAACTATTAATGCATTAAATAATCTGAATGCTTCCGAAAATAAAATAGAATCCAAAAGCATAGAGACCTTTTCCGCATCTAATATGATCGGCCAAATTCTGGTTAAGAAAAAAGTGATCACGGAATTCGATTTGGGCGTTGCAATGGAAAGGAAAAAACTGGAACCGAACAAGTATCTTGGACAAATCCTGTCTGAAATGGGTTGTCCTCAATCCAAGATCATGAAAGCGATTTACTATAGCAACAAAAGAAAAAAACTCGGAGAAATTCTTGTAGAACTAAATATTATAACAGCAACTCAGCTACACGATCTTTTCTCGCACCAGACGCATCAAAAACAATTAGGAAATCCACAAAATCTGGGAAGTATACTGGCTTATAAAGGAATTATCAGCGAGGAAAATTATCTCACAGCGCTTTCTGCGCACTTCAGCATGCCTCTAGTTTCACTGAAAGGTTTTAAGGTGTCCTCGGAACTGCAAAAAGCAGTAGGTGAAAAGTATGCATGGAGAGAACGCATTGTCGTTTTAAAGAACAATGACAGGGGAGTGGCCGTGGCTATAGCAGACCCCAATCTATCCGTTTTCGAGAATCTTGAGAAATTAATACCTGAAGGCAAATACCTCACGTTTTGCCTTGCAAGGTCCTCGGAAATAGCAGCCTGCCTTGAGAACATCCATAAGGATGTGTGGCATCTTTCTCAGTAACATTTCTTAATAAGGCAACTGGTAATAATAGTATATACATTACCAATAGAAACAAAGCATAGCCGTCAAAATATTAAGATGCTCTCTTACAGGAAGGAAGAAATAGATAACATTATTCAAAAATAACAGGCAGATTCTCGAAACTTTCATGTGTGCAGATACTGCTTTTTCTTTTTTTGTCATAACTGTATGACCTCGTATAAATTAGTTAATTAATTGTTATCAGAATTTACATTATCGTTTCGGGAACAGCTAACATCATTTGAAACAGAGCAGTGTTTTATACTAAAACAGTACTTTAAATAAAACACTATATAAAGTTGACAGTTGTTTTAGTACGGCATATAAAGACATATCTGTTTTTGTTAGTCAAGAAAATATCCGGCAATTGGTTGACTTGTATGTTTGCTGCCGTTGCCGGTTAAAAATCAGAATCACAAATCATAAAAATAAGGGAGGGTTTAAAATGGAGCATTACAAGCTATTTATTAACGGGGAGTTTGTTGAGGCGGCAAACGGTGATGTTTTTGAAACCATCGATCCGGGGACAGGCGCCCCTTTTGCTACGGTGGCAAAAGCAGGCAAGGCGGATGCCGAAGCGGCCATCGCCGCGGCCCGGTGTTCCTTTGACAGCGGAATCTGGAGCAATCTCAGTCCGGCTGCCCGGGCGGACAAGGTTTATGATTTTGCCGATCAGGTCGGCCAGCAGACACTGCGTATGGCTGTAATGGAATCGCAGGATGCCGGCCATGTTATAAAACTCTCCAAGTTCTGGGGCATGCTGGGTTCGATGATGCTTCGCAACCTGGGCTATTACGCCAGTAAGGATTTCCCTTGGCAGGAAGAAATTCCCTATTCAGGCAACGTCTTCGCCCCCGCCAGAGAATGGATCCGACGCGAACCCATTGGCGTTTGCGTCGGTATTGTTCCCTGGAACTTCCCCGCCAGCATGGCCTTCTGGAAGATCGGCCTGGCGATTATCATGGGAAACAGCATCATCTTGAAGCCGGCCACTTCCACTCCGCTGACGGCGCTGATCATTGCTGAAGCGGCAAAGGCGGCGGGTATCCCCAATGGCGTTATCAACGTTCTTCCCGGTCCGGGCGGAGAGCTGGGCAAGATTCTGTGCACCCATCCGGATGTCGATAAAATCGCTATTACCGGCAGCACCGAAGTCGGCAGTCAAATCATGAAAATGGCCTCCGATACCGTGAAGAAGGTCACTTTGGAACTTGGTGGAAAATCGGCCAACATCATTCTGGATGATTCCGATATGGATCTAGCGGTGAACGGCGCCTGTTTCGGAACCTTCTTCCATCAGGGGCAGGTTTGTGAATCGGGAACCCGTGTGCTGGTTCCGGCAAAAATTTATGATGAATTCATTGAAAAGATGAAGAAGCGAGCGGAGGATATTCGCGTCGGTTATCAGCTTTTACCGACAAGCCATATGGGTCCTCTGGCTAATTCAGCCCAGCTTGCCACGGTGGAAAAGTATGTTAAACTGGGACAGAAAGAAGGGGCAACGCTGCTGACAGGCGGCAAGCGAGTCGTGATGGAAGGCCTGGAAGGCGGTTACTATTACGCCCCCACAATCTTCACCAATGTAAAGAACTCCATGAGGATCGCCCAGGAAGAAATCTTCGGACCGGTTGTCTGCGTCATCAAATACGACAGTGATGAAGAAGCAGTGGCGATTGCCAACGATTCTATTTACGGTCTGGGCGGCGGCGTCTTCTCGCGCAGCAATGCCCGGGCAGTGCGTGTTGCGGAAAAAATCAGGACTGGAACTGTCTGGATCAACAACTATCATATATTTGCCGACTTCTGTCCCTTCGGCGGTTACAAGCAATCAGGCGTGGGTCGCGAACTGGGAGCGGCGGGACTTGCCGAATATACTCAGATCAAGCGCATTCATGTGAATTCCTTCGCCTCGGTAGAGGGCAACTTCACCATGTCCTGTCTCTCCGATGATATCAAGGTAGCCCTTGTCCAGTATAACTGCCCGACGAACGTCATTTCCGGACATGGAACAATCTCCGCCATTTATAAAGAGATCGTCAATCTGGGCTGCAAACGTGCCATGATCATGACTGATCCCGGTGTGGTGAAAGCAGGACTTGCCCAGAAAGTTAAGGATGCACTGGTTGAATTCTGCGTGGGTGTTTTTGATGAAATCGCTCAAGATACTGATCTGGATATTGTGGATGCCGCAACGGCAAAGGCGCGTGATCTCAAAGCGGATTGCATCGTCAGCGTCGGCGGCGGAAGTGTTATTGACACGGCAAAAGCGGTTTGTGTCGCCCTGAAAAACGGGGGCAAAGCCAATGATCACATCGCCCTCAACCGTCTCCAGGAGCCGCAGACACCCCACATTGTCATTCCCACCACCTCCGGAACGGGAAGCGAGGTTACCAACGTGGCCGTCATCAAGAGCAAAACAGCAGGGCGAAAGGTCTTCCTGGTTGATCCCCGGATTATTCCTAATACGGCGATCCTTGATCCTCAGTTTACCCTGACCCTGCCTCGGGGATTAACAGTGACAACGGCAATGGACGCCATGACTCACGCGGTGGAAGCCCTGACAAGCATATTGGCACAGCCTATCTGCGATGGACAGGCTCTTCAAGCCATCCGCCTGATCAGGGAAAATCTGCCCAAAGTTATGGCCAACCCCAAAGACGAAAAGGCTAGAAACCAGCTTCAGATCGCCGCGACCATGGCCGGATGGGCCTTCACCATTGCCCAGGTCGGTCTGGCTCACGCCATGGCTCACACTCTGGGGATTCTATACAATGTGCCTCACGGAGCGGCCTGCGGCATAGTCCTGCCCGCAGTTATGCGCTTCAATGTAGATTTTGCCGCCGATAAACTGGCGATGGTTGCCCAGGCCATGGGTGTCGACATCAACGGTATCGATGACAAAACGGCTGCCGCGGCAGCTGCGGATGCCATCGAAAAACTGATGAAAGACGCAGGCCATCCAATGCGGCTGCGTGACGTAAAGGTGCCCGAAGACGGTCTCGATATGGCTGCTTTTCATGCCATCTGTGATACGGCAGCACTTTTCAATGCCAAGCCTGTGGGAGACCCCGGTGAAATTGCAGCGCTGTATAAATTAGTGTATTAATCCTACCGGTAACAACATCGCCATCCTGATTGATAGCTAATCAGGATGGCGATATAAAACACGGATTAAACGTTCAACATTCTATCTTCTAAGTGTAATTTCCTTATTTCACTTTTCATATTTTTTTAATCTTAAAAATTGACAGTTACGGAGTGTTATTGTTAAAATACAAAATTAATTGTCCAATAAGGAAGACGCCGGAAATTGACTGTTAAAAAACGGACCATTACAATAGTTATAATATCATTTATTACGATCATCGCGCTTTTAGCGTCTGGATGGTTTTTTGCTTCCTATCAACTATATCGTTTGGAGAACTACAAAGAATCAATCACGCAATCCCTGGGAAAGGCATTGAATCGTGATGTTACCTATGAAACGGGGAAAGCCATACTGACATTTCGCGAAGGGCTAGCTGTACGATTTACTAATGTAGTGGTTCGGGATAAAGATCAGTCATCTTTTATTAACATCAAAACCGCTTTTTTCCGAGTTAATCTTCTTCCTCTTTTAAGAAATCGTTTGGTCTTAAGAGAAATAATTTTCGATCAGCCACGCCTGTCGATAAAACGCGACAGTAACGGTGCGCTGAATATTGCCGATATTTTAACGAGCGAAAAGAAAGAAATAGGCATAGAATTTCGCCGGCTCACCATAAGGAACGGGCTGGTAATTTTTGCCGACCATGCCGCTTGCGAGGGATCTCTTGTAACAGCGTTGGAGAATCTTTATTGCCGGATTGATTCGCCGGTCTGGGGCGACACGTCGCATTTCCTGATTACTACCCATATCATGGAGGATAAAAGCAAATCGGATCTTATGATGGAGGGAACTTTTAATCCTGCCCCTACCGGGAAACCGGTAGCGGACAGTATAGTTAATGCTTCCGTCCATTTGGAGGAATCGAATTTAAATCATTATCGTCCTTACTTTATCAAATATTTGTCTTTTGAACGGTTGGACGGTCGCCTGAAGGTGGAAGCAAAATTATCGGGAACGTTCGCGAATTTCACATCTCAGGGAAACGTCACATTCAAGGATGTCGTGCTTAATTATTCGAAGGTTTTTCACGCTCCCGTGCGATCCCGGACGGTATCTGCCGATTACGCTTTAACGCGCAATAATGGCGATATCAGAATTGATATCGCCCGTCTAGCGCTCGATCATTTCACGGCGTCCGGTAATTTTTTCCTGCGTGATATGGACAAGGAAGATCCCCTGCTGGAAGCAAACGCCATTACGTCTACTTTTGCTTTTAAAGAAGTCCGGTCTTATGTTCCATGGGGAATCATTCCAGGCGGTGTCGGCGATTTTATCGAGGAGCACATTAAGGACGGCAATTTCCGGCTGGTTGAAGGGAAGCTAATCGGACGATTGAGCCAGGTAGAAAATATGTTGAAACCGGAAAATGCCGGTATTCTTACTATCCGTGGCGTGGCCGACAATGCCGTTTTCGCACCTGGCGGATCGTCGCCTGTCTTTAACAATATCAACGGCAAGCTGGAACTGATAAACAGGCAGTTTATACTCAAGGGTGTGAAGGCGCGTTTCGGCGCTTCGCCCTGCACGCTGGAAGGAGGCATTTCCGATTTTGCCCTGCCGGGGTCGTCTGTCTACGCCGCGAATATGAATATTATACCAATGCGGGATGAACTTCTGTGGCTTTTCGGAAAAGAAAGATTACGCGATTTGAAATATAACCCCTCTTCTGTGCTTTATTTATCGGCGCGGGGTCCGGATGATAATTTTAATATAAAGGCTAAATGGGATCTGGCGAATAACAATTATACCTTCGGTGATCTTCTGGAAAAACCGCAGTGGAGACCCAATGAGATTTATGCTGAAATTATAATTAATAAAAAAGGTTTTTTAATCCCTTCCTTTAAGTATGATTTGGCGCCTTTCGAGGTTAGCGGAAAGGCCATGATTCCTTTCAAAGGCAAAAGTCCTCTGACAATTAATGTCGGGTCAAAGGCGTTTAATATCCGCGAAGCAGTCGGAGTTCTGCCGGGTCTGAGGAAGCTTGATCCCACGGGAACGAGTATAGTCGCTCTGACAGGCCGGGGATATCTGGAAAATCCCGGTTCTCTTCAATGGAAGGGAAATTTGTCTCTGACCAATGTCTTATTGAAGCCGCCGGGTGGTGTCAGGCCAGTGAAGGGATTGACGGGAAATGCCGTCTTCCAGGGCAGCAAAATGGCAACATCGCTTTTCAAGGCAACCATCGGAGAAAGTCCCTTTCAGGCCAAATGCAGGATCGATGATTTCCATCAGTTGAAAACCTATTGTCAGTTTAATGCCGCGTCGTTAAAACCTGCCGATATCGGATTGCAGAGCAAGGAAATTTTCCGTGACATAAAAGGACAGGTTTACATCGAAGATAAACATATAAGCGTGGACAGGCTGTCGCTTCGCTCGAAAAGGTCTGTTTTTAACATAGCGGCGGATATCCGCGGTTTTACAAATTCGAAGATCAATATGACCCTGATTTCGCCGTATATAAGATGGGATGATCTTGCCAGTCTTATAGCCATGAAGAAGTATCCAAAGCTGGGGGCGGGCGAAAAATCCACTTCCAATTCCAATATGGAACTGAACGCTACTATGCGCGTAGATGCGGGTGTGTTCAATGATATCGATTTCAAAAAACTCAACGCCGCTTTGAAGTATAATAGAGGAATCCTGAATATCGAAACGCTGGAAGCCAATGTGTTTGACGGTAATCTCAAAACAAAAGGCAGGGTGGATATTCGTCCCGAGGCTCCAAACCGATATGTGTTCAATTTCTCCATGGACAGGCTATCGCTCGAAAAGCTTCAGAATTATATCAAATTTGGGAACCGCATTTTTACCGGAAACCTGTTTCTTGCGGGAGATATAGCCGTTATTGGCAGTAATGCCGACGATTTCAAAAAGACGGCAGTGGGAACATTTAAACTCCGGGCGGAAAAGGGAGTCCTGAAGAAGTTTTCCGTTCTTTCCAAGATATTTTCCATTCTCAATATCTATCAATTGTTTAAATTTCAGCTCCCCGATATGGCCTCGAACGGAATGCCATATAATTCTATTAATGCCGATATGTCTCTAAGGGATGGCATCCTGTCCTGGGACGATTTCTTCATCGATAGCGATGCCATGCAGATTTCCGGCATAGGTAAAATAGATCTGGTCAAAAAAGAAATAGATAATACCATCGCTATTCATCCGCTGCATACCATTGATAAAATCGTGTCGAAAATTCCCATCGCCGGATGGCTTGTTACCGACGACAAGGGCAATCTGATCACAGTCCATTTTAAGGTTGAAGGAAAACTGGATGACCCGAAGGTAAGTCTCATACCGGTGCATTCAATTGCCAAAGGAACTGAAGACATCTTCCTGCGCCTTTTTCATTTGCCGGGAAAACTCATCACGAATACTGGAGACGTCCTTCTGGGGCATTAGTGATATTTTAATATTTATGCAGATTAAAAAGGAAATAATTATGAAAGAAACATTAACATTGTTGTTGGTAATTTTTATTGCCGGTTGCGTTTCATTTGGACGTCCGATAGATCAGGCTGACCTTGATAAAATAGAACGCGGCGTAACCACAAAAGCACAGGTCATTAAGTTGCTAGGGGATCCTGATAAAATATCAAAAAATAATGACATAATAACATTTGTATATACTCACACGATCTCACAACCAAGTACGGGAACCGGTGCTTACAGCAGCATAAATTATGAAACGCAAAAGGTGACAATAAGCTTTGACGAGAACGATATAGTAACCGGCATCACCAGCAAAACCATCTATAACTCAATGGAATTTCCAAATAACGACCTGCTATTTGAACATGGCTATACTCCAAACTAACCGGTAAATTTAATTTTTAAAGAACAAAAGTAATATTTACGCAATATTATACTTGACATACCCACCAATAGTTGTTATATTATAATTAAGAGAAAATAAAAAGGAGAGCTATTATGAGTGAATCAATTATTTCAGCATTGCGCTTTCATCAAGAAGAAGCTGCATATAAATACGTGGAATCCGTAGTTTGGCCAGAGGGTAAGCCGGTGTGTCCTCATTGCGGAAGCCATGAACGTATCAGTAAGATGAACGGAAAAACTACTCGTATTGGATTATATAAATGTTATGCATGCCGCAAACCTTTTACTGTAAAGATAGGAACTATATTTGAAGATAGTCACGTCAAATTACATTTATGGCTTCAAGCTATATATTTGATTTGTGCTTCAAAAAAAGGGTGTAGCTCAAATCAACTGCACCGAACTCTAGGGGTTACTCTTAAAACTGCTTGGTTTATGAGTCATCGTATCCGTGAAGTTATGAGAGAAGGCAACTTAACTCCTTTTGGTGTTAATGGTGGGATAGTTGAATCTGATGAAACTTTTATCGGCAATGACCCTGAAATTCCAAAAAAGCGTGGGTACGCTCACAAAAATAAAGTTCTATCATTACTTGATAGATCAACTGGGTGCACTCGCAGCATGGTTATTGATAGCTTAAAAGCTAAAGAAATAATACCCATACTCAAAGAAAATATTGACCATGAAGCCTGGATTATGACCGACGATGCAAAGCAATATAATTCCTTGAAAAAACATTTTTCACAGCACAATGTTGTTCGTCATAGTATCGGAGAATATGTATCAATGAAAGATCACACTATTCATACTAATACTATTGAAGGTTATTTTTCGATATTCAAAAGAGGTATGAAGGGCGTATATCAGCATTGCAAAAAACATCATCTTCATCGCTATTTGGCAGAATTTGATTATCGCTATAATATGCGGCTAAAGAAAGGAATTGATGATGTTACTCGTGCAGAAATATTATTGAAAGGAGTAACTGGTAAACGACTTACCTATCAAACGGCTAATTAAGAAAAGTAAGAAATAAAGGAGTTTTTATGGGTAAAGAAAAAAAATCTAAACCCGATAATAAAGAACAATCCGCTCGGTTCGTAAAAACAGCCGAGCGGATTAAATCTGAAAACGATAAGGAAGAGTTTGAAAAGGCTTGTAATAAAATCATCAAGACAAAAATAATCAAAAAATAACTATTATGGCACTGTAGTTGTTTTCTTTTTTATTTCATCAATGTCTTGAATCATTATTTCTATTACGCTAATAGCAAGGCCAACAGCTCCGTTTGCTTTATCAATATCCCAAAATTCATTAGGGTGCATTATCGGATTACGATAGTGATCTTTCAAATGTTTTAACATTGCAGTAATTTTTACATCTACACCTTTATCAATAAGAATCTTTATATAATTACCAAGATTTCGATTATCAATATAATCAGTAGATGGGACTTTAAGAACAGAAAAATAATCATCCATTATAATTGCTTCAATCGCTCTATAAAGATGAAATCCAACGGCGGTAGCAAAACCAAAAGCTAAACATCTCGCGGCTTCTTTTATATCATTTACAACCTCTTTTCTTGATGTTCCAAGGGAGTTTAAAGTTGATTGAGATAATAATAATTCTCCATTATTTATCAACATGGTCATATCGTAAGCTCTGTTTGGATTTACAAAAAATATATTCATTTGTGGCAATTCCGCAGAAAAAACAGACTGAAAATGAAGGATAGAACCTATTAATTGACTCTTATCATCAACAGACAAAACGTGATATCCAGATGTTCCATAACTCTGTGGTTCTTTCGCAAGCATTTTATTAAGGTGATTTACCACTTGAACTGCTGCATTCTTGCTTAATGGAAGTGTAATAGTTTGATTAAAAAATAAATTTAATTGATCTCTTGCATTCATTGCTGGACTTGTTAAAATACCTTGTACTATAGGATAATCAATAATTGACAACAAAAGACCAATGGCGTTGCCTAGCCAATAAATTGGTGTCCCATTAACTTTTTCCATATTAAATCCCCATATAATAATTTTGCCTTCGTGTATACTAGGCATAATTAAATAGTATTTATATTTAATTGTTTTCATCTTACTCCCTCCTCTTGGGTATGTCAACTATAATATCGTCAATATTTAAGGGCACATATGAAGAAAGACAAAATTGAAAGTGTAACTGACGAAGTATCCAAACTAGTTCTTAGTAGTGGCCATAATTTCCATACAAAAGTGGCACGATGGTTGTTGGGAAATGGTTGGCACGTTGTTGGGAGTCCTTACTATATGGATCAAACAAAGAACAAAGCTCGCGAAATAGATCTAGTAGCGGAAAAGCTTGGGCCCATAGGGGATATTTGAATACCGTTTGTCTTTGAAAGTCTGGATTAAATCCTTCATCAGCCATGTCTCTTTTAACGGCGTGTAATGGATTTTTGCAGATAAATCGGCAATGTCTTTAAGTGTTTTTCTGCTGATGGTGTCTCCGGCTTTCACTAGCAGTGTTTTATCAATTTTAAATCAAAGATGATATTGAGGCGGCTAGGCGGAGGCGACGAGGCGTATTATATATACGTTGAGGAAGCCGACGACGCAGCCAACAAAAATAGTGCTTTGATTTAGAACTGGTATAAAATATTTCACTTATGTCCGTTCAGTACGTTTAATTAGACTGTTTTCTTAAACTTGCGGATCGAGAAAAGCAAAATAATTCTCAGATCATTTAATTTTTTATTGAGGAGTTTGAAGCTCACTCTTTAGGTGATAAAATTCTTAGTTTGCTGTGCTTTCTGCTATAGAAAAGATAAATCACTATGCCTATAGCCATCCATACAAGGAGACGTATCCACGTGTCCAGCGGTAAAAAAACCATTTGGAGCATGGTCACGAGGGCGCCGGCTATGGGGACAAATGGGACCCATGGTGTGCGGAACACGCGCGGAATTTCCGGATGGCAATAGCGCAGTACAAGAACGCCGATGCACACGATGACAAATGCCAGCAGTGTACCTATGGAAACCAGTTCGCCGAGGATATTGATAGGAAATACGCCGGACACAGCTATCGCGACACACCCGGTGAGAATCGTCGGTATATAAGGCGTCTTGAAGCGCGGATGCACGCGGGCAAAACCGGCTGGTAGCAAACCGTCGCATGCCATAGAAAAAAATACGCGTGGTTGGGCCATGAGCAGCACGAGCACAACGGAACTAAGTCCCGCGATGGCGCCGAGCTTGATGAACGGCCGGAGCCACGCTATGCCTGGGCCTGCGGCATTGACAGCTACGGCAATGGGATCGGGAACGGACAGATTTGTATATTTCATGATTCCGGTAAGCACTCCGGACATGAGGATAAAAACGACCGTGCAGATGGCAAGTGAACCAAGAATCCCTATAGGCATGTCACGCTGAGGATTGCGTGCTTCCTGGGCCGCGGTGGAAACCGCGTCAAAGCCGATGTAGGCGAAAAAGATAACGCCCGCGCCCCGCACCACTCCGCTCCAGCCGAATTCCCCAAACTGACCGGTATTTGGCGGTAAAAAAGGCGACCAGTTGGCAAACTTGATGAAAAACACGCCTACGCCGATAAAGAGAGCAATGACGATAAGCTTGATAATGACGATGAGATTGTTGATGCTTGCCGATTCTTTGATGCCTATAACCAGAAGTGTCGTCATCAGTGCGACTATAAAGATGGCCGGAAAATTAAGAATAGCGCCGGTTGCCTGCCAGCCGGAGGAGGCGGAATAGGAAAGGGGCGCCTGACATAAAGCAGCCGGTATGTTGATATTAAAATCTTTTAAAAAACTGACGACGTAACCTGACCAGCCGACTGCGACTGTTGAAGCACCGAAAAGATATTCGAGCACAAGGTCCCAGCCAATGATCCATGCCAGAAGTTCTCCCAGTGTGGCGTAAGCGTAAGTATAGGCGCTGCCTGAAATTGGAATCATGGAAGCGAATTCCGCGTAGCAGAGGCCGGCCAATGCGCAGCCGATTGCTGAAATGATAAAGGAAAGCACGATTGCCGGACCGGCATAAGCTGCCGCGGCATGACCGGACAGAACAAATATTCCCGCGCCGATTACAACGCCTATTCCAAGGCTAATCAGTCCCCATGGTCCGAGGACCCTTTTGAGCTTATGCTGCTCGACATCAGTTTCCTGCATGATAAGCTGAAGTGGTTTGCGAGCAAATAGACCTTTCATAGTTTAATCCTTTTACCATTCCTAAATCAAAGCGCTATTTTTGTTGGCGTCGTCGTCAGCTTCCTCGACGTATGTTAATATACGCCTGCGGAGCCTCCTCCTTGCCGCCTCAATATCATTTTTGATTTAGAAGTGGCATTGAATTGAGTGGGAATATTTATGTTGTTCCCGTGGTCTATAAAAAACTCGGTCTAGTATGTCAAGAAAATCTTAACCGGATAATGCAGAGCGCCGTACCAAAAATAGCGCTTTGATCGGAAAAGCATCCCTGTTAGGGAGCGCATAATAAATAGAACCCTACATTGCCGGGAATTTTCGCCAGCAGGTCGACAATTCCTTGAGGAATCGTATTAAGTAAGCTTTTCAATCGTGATGATCAAATCTTCCGCTACCCGCGATAATTCAACGGCTTTTTCCCTGCTCAGGGATGACGGAGTAAAGCGTAGCATATCGCACTCGGAAATAAAGTTCTCCAGTTGCTTTTGCGCCTCCAGCGCGAGACCTTTACTGTTTAAAATATCCCTTAATCCCTCCGTAGTTATTCCGGCGGCTGAAAAACCGTATTTATCGCCCAGATATTTTGCCGTGGCATTAAATATTTCACTTAAGAATTCCTTCAGTTCGTTGTGCTTCAAAAGACGATAAGACTTTTTCAATCTTGTTTTAGCGACCTTTAGCGCCTGCTTCTGCCGAAGTCTCAATGGGTTTGCAACTAATCTTTCCTGATATCTTCTATACAAGGCGAAGATTGTTATAAATGCAGTGATCACAAGAACCGGCAACCAGAAGAAAATTGAAGTTACTATTTTAAAGATTACAACACCGATTTTTCCCCAGGGGATGACAATGGCCAACTGATTTTTAGATGTTTCACCGGCCAGGCCTTTTTCATATTCCTGAGGCAGCGGCGCGGTGGAAGGCAAAATATTAAGGCTCAATTCGCGGCTCTTTAGTATGCGGTATTCCTTTTTGACCGGATCAAAATAAGAAAACTCAAAAGGCGGAAGAGTGAAAGTGCCCTCTTTCAAAGGGATAAGAATTATATCAAAGCTCTTGCTGCCGGAAACGCCCGAATTGTCCTTAACAATATCCTCTTTGCCGCTCGCGGAAAGTTTTTTGAACTCTTTGGGCAAAGAACTGACTGGTTCGGAAATCGTCTGAATATTTCCCTTTCCCCAGATTTTGGCTGTTATCTGGACAGGCTGACCCCTTTCGACTTCATTTTTCTTGAGCGAGACGTCTATTTGATAATCTCCCACCGCGCCGGAAAAATTATCCAGCTTTCCCTCTTTGGGCAGCGGCAGAACCTTGATTTTCAGCGGAACGGTTTTTATCGGCTGCGCAGGGGCAAACGGATCGGTCTGCACATTCAGAGTTGCCGAACCAATAGTAAAATTTCCGACCGTTGTCGGGAAAATAATGGTCTTTAAATCGTGAGCCAAATATCTGATGCCGTTGATAGTTGCTTCGCGGTCCTTTTTTTCTTCAGGCAGATTGATCGTCAGGAATTCCTTTGTATCCGGGTGCGAATACTCGACTCGGTAAACATTTGGTTTTCTGTAGAAAGTAAAGGTCAACATTATCTGCTGATTGACGTAAACAGTTGTTTGCGAGGCCTTCAGTTCGGCTTTGACAGGATCTTTAACCATCTGTGGTTGGCTATGCTGTAAATGCGAATTGAAGAATTCGTCAAAATCGTCCAAGATGCCGGGGAA
Organism: uncultured delta proteobacterium; assembly: GCA_963811325.1. Classification (GTDB taxonomy): domain Bacteria; phylum Desulfobacterota; class Syntrophia; order Syntrophales; family Smithellaceae; genus Smithella. The sequence continues at coordinate 1,608,991 of CAWEQT010000001.1, read as the reverse complement.
TCTTGAACGCATGCCTGCCTGAGATTTAGGCTGCGTTTTTCTGCCTTCGGCTTTGACGACGGTGATATTAATCGGGTCTATTGTGTAAGTTTTTCCGCTGATGGTGATAGAAGCCGGGCCGATGTGCGCCTGGCCTGTCTTTTCCGGCTGAAGCGCATAGGTAAAAGATTTGGAAGAACTCATCTGGCCGTTGATTATGGAAAAATTGGAAGACTGGGACTGGCTAACAACGCTCAGGTTGCTGAATTTTGGCAGTTCCGGGTTGGGCACACTGCCGGCCGAGTTTCCCGATATTGTCAGGTTGTACTGTACAATGTCATCCAACGCCACGGTGGTTTTGTCTACACTGCCGTTAAAGGTCGAATCAGCCGCAAACGCGCAGTTGTACATGCAAAGCGCAAAACCAATAAATAAAATTGTTCTACCAATCTTTAACATCGCCCCTACCTCGTCCGGCCTTCAGTTTTTGATCTTTATGCTTTTCCTTATCCTCAAGAGCGTATAAAATACGCATAGCATCTTCCTTACTCATCTGGCCAGGTTTAAGTTGTTTTTCTTCCTTATTGTTGCTTTTGTTGTTGTCTTTATCACGGTTTTTATCCTGGTCTTTATTCTTGTTTTGATTTTTATCCTGAGATCGATCCTTTTTCTTTTGTTCCTCATCTTTCCTTTGTTTTTCTTTATCCTGCTTGGGCATGGCCAGCATTTTTTTGGCCAGATCGAGATTGAACTGCGCGTCCTTATCCTTGGGGTCAATCTTCAGAGACTCTTCATAGGCGTCAATCGCGCTTTTATAGTCTTCCTGCCTGAAGAAGGAATTGCCCAGATTATAGAATACTTTTTGACGTAAATCTTTAGCCACGGATTTATCGGTGAGGCTTTTAAAAACGGCCTCGCTTTCCTTATACCTTCCTTCTTTATATAATGAATCCCCCAAATTGAATCTTGCTTTCCGGTCATTCTTTTTCTTTTCCAGAATATTACCATAAATCTGTCCGGCTTGTGAATAGCCTCCTTTTTTATAGAGGTCGTTACCGCGATTTAATTCCGAGCGGAAGGGGAGGGCAAAAGCATTCTGTGAAAGAAAAAATAACCCGGACATCAGAAACAAACAGGTTACTGATTTTTTATTTAATTCTAAAATTAATTTTCTCATGCCTTTCGCTCCGAAATCAGCATTTCTGCGACTAAACACAACAGACTCAGGAAAATAAATATCTGGAAACGGTCCTGATACTGATAGACCATGCTCTGTTTAAGCCTTTGCTTGGGCAGGGCTGAAACTGCCGCATATAGTTTTTGAAATCCGGTTTGATCCCGGCTCACCATAAACGACTGGCCGCCGGTTTTCTGGGCCAGAACCTTCAGCAGTTCCGGATTAGTGCGGGTCAAAATGACGTTTCCTTCCTTGTCCTTTTTAAAACCGCTCTCAGCTGGGATTGGCGCTCCCTCAAGCGATCCTATTCCCACGGCAAATATTCGGATGCCTTCTTTTTGAGCCGTATCAGCAGCAGCCGCAGCCGAGCCGCTGAGCTCTTCCCCGTCTGTCAATAGAATGATAACCTTACTGTTGTTTGATTTACCAAAAGCCTTAACGCATGTTTGAATGGCGCCGCCTATATCAGTTCCGGGATCGGGAATCAGTTCCGTGTCGATGGATTTTAAAAATATTTTCACCGCGCCGATATCCGTTGTCAGGGGACAATTAACAAAACTTGATCCGGCAAATGCGACAAGACCGATGCGGTTGCCGGCCAGTTCATCAATGATCAAATTAAGAGAATTCTTGGCATTTTCCAGACGGCTGGGCGAAATGTCTTTCGCCAGCATACTTTTGGAAACATCAATGGCGATCATCACGTCGATTCCCATCCGACGGGAAGCTTCCGTCTTTTGTCCCCACTGCGGCCTCGCGAGGGCAGTGACCAGAAAGAAAATTGCCAAAACAAAAAGCGTCCGTTTGATCAAATGATTCTTCCTGTTCCAATGGTCCAGCATCAATTTCGCCAAATCTCCGGGGAACAATTTGGATATCAGCTTTTTCTTTTTGTTCCAGAGCAGAATCTCCAGAACAATCAGTCCAATCAAGATCAGCAACAGCCAAAGATATAGTGGTTCTCCAAAAATCACGGCAGACTCCTTAAATAAAACCGGCGATATAACCACTCCAGAATAAGCAGCATTAAAGCCGGCCAGACAAACCAGGCAAAATGTTCATCAAAGATAAAAACATCTTTTGTTTCAAATTTAGTTTTTTCCATTTTATCTATACTGGAAAAAATCGCTTTAAGTTTATTATCATCTCCCGCCATAAAATAACCGCCTTCGCTGACAGCGCTGATCTGGCGCAGGCCGTCTTCGTTCATTTTGGTCAGGAAAAGCGAGCCGTCAGGGTTGTGGGCATAGACCAATCTGCCCCAGGGATCCTGAATTTTTATCGGCGCTCCGTTGGGATCGCCGATGCCGACGGCGTATATTTTTATGCCCAGAGCCTGCGCCATTTTGGCTGCGGTTACAGGATCGATCTCGCCGGCATTGTTATCTCCATCGGTCAGGAGAAGAATTATTTTGGTTTTGGTCTCTGAATCCTTAAGCCGGTTGATGCAGGTTGCCAGCCCCATGCCGATTGCGGTGCTGTCTTCTATCATGCCGATATGGACCTGATCCAGATAATTCAAAACCGTATTGTGATCCGTGGTCAACGGACATTGGAGATAACTATTCCCGGCAAATACCACCAAGCCTATGCGGTCCTGAGGCCGCCCTTCGATAAATTGGACCAGAATATTCTTGGCTGCTGTGATACGGTTCGGTTTCAAGTCTTCGGCGTTCATGCTGGAGCTGACATCCAGAGCCACCATAATATCGGCGCCGTTATGGCTGCTGGTGTCGGCCACAAATCCCTGCTGGGGACGCATCAGAGCGAAGATTAGGAGAGTCAAGGCGGCCAGGCGAAGAAAAAGCGGCAGCCGTATCTTAATCCTTATATCAGGAAACTTGCCCTTGAGTTTGCTCAACAGATCGGGATGAGGGAAACTTGCCGGTTTTTTCGCCGCAACAATCCTGTATAAAAAAGGCAAAGCGATTAATAAAAGTATTAACCAGAAACTCTGGAAACGCATGACCTATATCCTTCTCAAATATTCCCTGATGATATTTTCCGATTCAGCTTTCTTTTGCTTCATTTCGGTAATGCCCGGACGAAGTTTCGCAAATTTTACCAGATCGCAATCGCTGAAATAACGATCTAAATTTTTAACTTTGGCAAAATCGCGCTCTACCCGTTCCAGTTCCTCTATAATTTCCAGCGAAGTTTTATCCATAGTATCAATATGATAATTACCGGTCAGGAACTGGCGCACGATTTCAGTTATTTCAAAATAGAATTCCTTAATTTTTCTTTTTTCAAAATATTCCACTGGATCGATCTTCATCAGCGCTTCCAGGGCGATCTCATCGAAAGGTCGGGCGGGAGTGGCAGCGTCTTTAGCTACAGTTTTTCTATTTCGCCGCCAGCGCAGTAAATATTTAAAAAGAAAATACACCGCGACGATCAATACAAGCAGAATCAGCGAAAAGAACAGAAATGTTCCCCAATCAAAAATATAAAATACTCCTTTTATATCTTTTAATTGTTCCGGCATCAGTGAGCTATCCTTTTTTCCCGTGCTTTAAAGAAACGATTCAGCGCGGCGACATATTCACCATCGGCCGCCAGTTCCAGATGATCAATCTCCAGCGACCGGAAAAATTTCCGTAACTCCGTCAGTTCTCCGGCGGCGGCTTCTTCATAATCCCGGCGCAATTTTTCATTCCGCAAATCAACCTGGACAAATTCTCCAGACTCGGGATCATCAAAACAGACCAGCGGCAACTCGGGCAGATATTTTTCCAGCTTGTCTTTGATGATAATCGGAATGAGATCGTGTTTTTTCGCCAGTATCCTGATGGGCTGTTCGTATCCTTTTGTCAGAAAATCGGAAATCACAAATAACACGGAACTTTTTTTATTGACCCTGCTTAAGTAGCGTAGCGCCTGCGCCATGTCTGTCTTTGTCCCCTGACGTTTAAAGGAAAGAATCTCCCTGATAACCTGGAGGAAATGGCGCCTTCCCTTTTTGGGTGGAATATATTTTTCGATTTGATCGGAGAACATGAGCAGGCCGACCAGATCATTGTTCTTGATGGCAGAAAAAGCCAGCACCGCCGCGATCTCGGCAGCAGCCTCGTTCTTGTTCAATTTCTGGGAGCCGAAATCCTGAGAAGCGCTTACATCCACGCAAAGGATTATGCTCTGCTGCCTTTCCTCGATGAATTTCTTGACGTAGGGATAGCCGAGGCGGGCGCTTACATTCCAGTCAATCAGGCGTATATCGTCTCCCTGAACGTACTCGCGGACTTCGTGAAACTCCAGCCCCTGTCCTTTAAAAACGCTGCGGTATTCTCCGGCAAAAAGCTGATTGACAGACTTGCGCGAACGGATTTCGATTTGTTTGATCTTCCTGTAAATGGACTGGTCAAGCATGTTCTCAAGGCACCTCAATGGTGTCAAAAACTTTTTGAATTATTGTTTCCGCTCTCTGTTCCTCGGCTTCGGCTTCGTAGGTCAGGATAATCCGGTGCCTCAGCACATCCATTCCAATACTCTTGATATCATCCGGTGTAACATAACCGCGGCGGCGGATAAAGGCGTGGCCTTTGGCTGCCTGGGCCAGATATATCGAGGCTCGCGGCGAGGCGCCATACTGGATCAAACCTTTTATTTCGTTAAGTCCGAAGTCTTCCGGCTGGCGGGTGGCAATCACAAGGGAAACGATATAATGTTTTAATTTTTCATCAATATATATCTGATTGATCAGGCTTCGGGTTTCCATTATCTCCTGCGGACTGATTATTTTCTCCACCTTTGGTTCTTCGCCGATCAGGGCCGCATCTATGATTTGGATTTCTTCCTCTTTGTTGGGATAATTTATCGTAACCTTTAACATGAAGCGGTCAATGGCCGCTTCCGGCAGGGGATAGGTTCCTTCCTGCTCAATCGGGTTTTGCGTTGCCATGACCATAAAAGGCTCAGGTAAACGATATGTTTCCTTGGAAATGGTTACATGATGCTCCTGCATAGCCTCCAGCAAAGCGCTCTGAACCTTGGAAGGGGAACGGTTGATCTCGTCAGCCAGAATTATATTGGCGAAAATCGGTCCCTGACGGGGGGTGAATTCACCTGTTTTGGGATTGAGCACCATGGTGCCGATCAGATCGGAGGGAAGAATATCCGGGGTGAACTGGATGCGAGAAAAATGGGCGTCGATTGCCGCAGCCAGAGTCTTGACGATTAAGGTCTTGGCTAAACCCGGAACGCCTTCAACTAAAACATGACCGTTGCAGAGCATGGCAATCAACAGCCGGTCAATAATATTTTTCTGGCCGATAATTATACCGGCCATAGTTTTATTGATTTTATCAATAAATTCACTTTTGGCTTTCACTTTTTCATCAATGATTTTTATTTCATTATCCACTATATGTTTCCTCCTTGAAAGAAGATAGATTTATTGTTTGAACGGCCATTTGATTAAATGGTTTTGACGGAACGAAATATAGGAATTCCGGTTCTGCATGTCAAGACCGGAATTTCATTTTTTATTGCGTCTCTGATGCTTGCTCCGCTTGTTTATTTTTACAATTGTGTAGCGCGACGATAGCAGAAAAAGAAGCGCCGACCAGTATAACAGCTCTTAATGCCGCGAAGAAAAGCGTGTACGTCAATGCGGTATACATCGCAAACTCAAAGGATGATCTTATTGATAGCCGCAGTATGCCTCTCCAAATCATAACTTCAAAGAAAAGAAAAAAAGAAATTGGCAGTATTGTTTGTGTCCAGAAAAGGCTCTTGAATATCTCACGGTCTTCGCGAACCATTATACAGGGCCAGTGGATCTCTTTGTAGTGGGAGAAGATCAAAGCAATGGTAATCGCCATGACCATTCCCACTATGGCAGGAAGCCAGGTTTCATCTTCAAGCAACCTGAAAGCGACAAGAAAACAGCAGGAAAAATAAAGAAAACAGGAAAATCCCGCGGACCAGACCCAGGAAGCAAAATGCGAAAAATCACCGATGCTGTTTATTCTGGGAATGGCGGTTGTATAAGCGAAAACAAGGGCTATCAAGACAAGCCCGAATAATGTCGCGGCTACTGTAGCCAGAGTTGAAAAACCCGATTCCATATTTACTTTCTTTTATAATGCAAAACCTTTATTTAACCAACTGTACATCAATAATTTTTTTACTAATCTTTACTTCGCGAAAATCATTTTTAGAGAGATGATCAGTAATGCTATCCCGAATATTCTTTCTAATGTCTGATTGGATAAATTGATGGCAAATTTCGCGCCGATTAATCCGCCGAATATGAAACCGGCACACATCAACGCGGCGATTGATAAATCAACGTATCCCTGTTTATAGTATGTCCACGCGGCAAGGATTCCTATTGGGGGAACTAACAAAGCCAGCGTTGTTCCCTGTGCCATCTTCTGAGAAAGGCCGAAAAACATTACAAGAATCGGAATGATAATAGTCCCGCCGCCAATGCCGATGAGACCGCTTAACAATCCGGCCAGCAAACCGGTGAAAATGAACAAAAACGCATTACCTGACCCCATGTATCAATACCTCCCGTTTATTGAATGGACATTATTTATCAGCATAATCGTATGGTCTTGCTGAATTATTGTCAATAATTAAATGAATTGTTAATATTAGGTCAAGACAAAATTATCCATTCTTTTTGTATCCGGTCTTCTTCATTCATTGGGGTATGGTCGGAAGGCCTCCGATTGATGCGGATAGGGAGCATGAGGGAGTGCCCCATACCGCAGGAATGGAAAGGTGCCCCGGCGTGCCGGCGGGGTAATTCCCTTACCAGATTTTCCATTTTGTTATTTCTCCATGCCCTCAGCAGCCTGACTCCCTTTGGTCTGAGATGAATTCACTGCTTCGTGTGTGAGTGCCTTGGCTCGTTCATAGAGATTCTTTATATCATCCCCGGTTTCTTTTGCGCCGTTATCTACTTTGCCTCCAACTGCTTCAATATCTTTCATAAGTTTTTCAGCCGCGGCTCTGGATTTATCATCCCCGCTCTTGATGACCTTTTCCAAAGATGTCTTTGCTTTTTTCAAATCTCCTTTGGTAGCAGCCAATTCTCCTGCAACGTAGTTCTTGTAAGCATGCCAGAGACCTTTCTTGGCCTGTACAACAGGAAACGAAGTCATGACACTAATGAATTGGATGTCATCCTCTGCGGACTTTAATGCAGCATCCGCCCCTTTGGCATCTTTTTTACTTAAAAGAAGCTGGGCATTTATTATATGTTTTTTGGTATTTCCACGGGGCAGGGCAATCTCGTTGTAAACTAAAGACTCGTCCGCTAAGGTCAACTCTTCTCCTGCGCCTTTCTTGTTCCCGTTTTCAAGAGATTTCTTGGCATTGTTTATATGTTCTTTGGCCTTATCCACAGGAACAAGGTCTTCGATATCATCCAGAGAAGCATAGATCGGTACCAGATCATCCATGACGGTTTCCGTGTTTTCATAGGACAGATGTTTTTTCGCAATCCAGATGCGGTCCTTAATATTTTCTGTCGGCTCCATTGCCTTAATGATGTCAAGCAGTATGTGGACCTGTTTCAACTCATTCTGGGCACCTGTCATATTTTTTTCATGAATGTCCGCCCTTGCCTGAGCTATATGGCGCAACGCTTTGATAGCTGCCGAGGATATGATAGATTCTTCTCTAGGTGTTATGGTTCTGCCGCCAGTGACGGTTACTTCCTCCTCAAGGCCGCTGGCCTGAACAGTACCTGAGTAAATCATTCCTGATAAAAGCAAACCCGCTACAAAAAAAACTAATATGGGACTTTTCATATTTTACCTCCTTAATCTTTATTTAATGATAAGAAACGGTGCCGTCAGTTTTTCCATTTCATAATGGACAGTATCTATTAGCTGGTGCATAGCCCGTCTTCGTTAATGGGTTATGCACCAGCTGAAATTATTTCCGGCAATATTGTGAATCGTTTATTTGCTGGTGACAAAATGATCCCTTCTGTTCTTTGCCCAGGCTTCTTCATTGTGGGCAGGGTCAAGAGGACGTTCCTTGCCGTAACTGATCGTCGAAATTCTATTTTTATTAATGCCCATGTCGATCAGGTATTTCTTTGCCGTATCGGCTCTTTTCTGGCCAAGCGCCATATTATATTCATCCGTCCCTCTTTCGTCGCAGTTACCCTCAATTTTCACAGCGTATTTAGTATTTTTTAACAACCATTTGGCGTTAGCCGTTAAAATCTTTCTATCCTCCGGCCGCAGGCTGTATTTATCGAAATCAAAATGAATATCTTTTAATTTCGAAGTTGCCGTCATTTCCTGTTCACTTTCACTTGCCGGTTTTGCTGCTTCTTGTTCAGTTATAGGGACATTGGGTTTTGCCACTTCTTGTTGCGCTACCGGGACATTGGGTTTTGCCATTTCTTGTTTCACCGCATTTTGCGGCTGTTCCGAACTTTCTTTTACCAGTTCCTTTTTCGCACATCCTTCAAGCAAAATGAAGGTCAAACCAAGCGCAACCATAATAATTACAAAAAACAAATTTATTCTTTTCATAATTTCCTCCTTTTCCTAAATATTTAAATTACATGCATTCGTTAAGTGTTTCATTTGGTCAACTGACTTCATTTAACCAATGCAATTTTTTATAAGATTTACGACACCTTGATCGAAACATAAAAGACCTGGTCACCGCGATTAATCAGGAAAAGAACAGCCTTGCCACGACCGGATTTTTCCATTTCCTTTTGGTAGTCGCTTAGATTTTTGACAGGTTCTTTATTTACTTCCCGAATAACGTCACCCGGCTGTATTCCGGCATCCTCTGACAAACTTCCTGAAACTATATCAGTTACGACAACTCCCGAAGATGCCGTGATGTTAAATCTGTTTTTCCATTCGGGTTTTATATTATCGACGGCAAGACCATAGTCATTTTTGGAATTTTCTGTCTGTAAATCTGCCCCTTGGCCCTTCATTTCTTCCACTTTTATCTTGAAATCCACTTCCTTGCCCTGACGCAGGACTTTCACTTCGACTGTCTTCCCGACCGGCGTTTCAGCGACAATCCAGGGAATGTCCGAGGAGGATTTCACGGCTTTTTCATCAAAGAAAGTTATAATATCTCCCTGCTTGATGCCGCCCTTTTCAGCCGGTCCGCCGGAAACGACATCGGCAACAAGAGCTCCCGTCGGTTCTTTAAGTCCAAAAGCGGATGCGAGATCAGGCGTCACCGATTGGATGGATACTCCTATCCATCCCCGGACTACCTTACCCTTATCGCGAAGTTGGGCAATGACTGCCTTTGCCGTATTGCTGGGAATTGCAAATCCGATACCCTGTCCTGAAGAAACAATAGCCGTATTGATTCCTATCACCTCTCCCTTCATATTGACCAGGGGGCCTCCGCTGTTTCCCGGATTAATGGGCGCATCGGTTTGCAGGAAGTTGTCATAAGGGCCCGATCCGATAACCCTTCCGGATGCGCTGATAATGCCCTGTGTCACCGTATGTTCCAGCCCAAAGGGATTTCCTGTGGCCAGCACCCAGTCTCCTACCTGCATGTTATCCGAATTACCAAGTGTAAGGGTGGGCATGTCCGTTAAAAATGATGAAACTTTAATGAGCGCCAAATCCGTTTTATCATCTCTTCCAATCAGCTTTGCCAAACATTCTCTGCCATCGGAGAGTTTAACAATGATTTTATCAGCGCTGTCAACGACATGATTGTTCGTGATAATGTAGCCCTCTTTATCAATGATGAATCCCGATCCAAGGCTATGTCGTTTCATTTTCCTGTCTGGCATGTTATTGAAAAACTGTCCGTAGAAATTTCCAAAAAGGTCATCATGTTGTCCAAAAAATTGTTTGAAAGGATTTTCGGGAATCGTGACAGTCGATGTCGTGCTGATGTTGACGACTGCGGGTTTAACCTGTTTGGCGAGTTGGGCAAAAGATTGAGGGAAACCGGCCATTGCCTCAGAATCTTTAACACTGCTGTATGAGGCGAAGATCAAGCCGGAAACCACCGTCAAGATCAATACGATTGATGCGGCGAAAACAATTCTCAAAACATTTCTTTTCATGATAATATCCTCCTTAACTAATAAATCCATCGGCTTTAAACAATCATTGCATCAATAACCTCGTATGATGAGGAGTTTCTTTAGTCAGATAATTCTTTTGAAGGCGTTGTGACGTAAAAACAATGAAAAGCATTTCCAGCGAGTTGACGATGGTCTTGATGAGATTATTCTGGGTTTCCGTAAGTTCTTCATAGGGGATGATGCAAAACACTTTTACTGCTAAATTTTTTTGATCAGAACTCACGATAATGTATTTGTCCGCAGTTTCATCGCTGACAAGGGAACTGTTGCTGATATTGTGTTTCAGCAAAATAACATCTCCTCTTGTTTCGCTATACTCGCGCAATGTCCTGAGACTGTCTATATTAATGATCCTGAATATAACCCAGTCTGTGTTGGAAACACATAAAACCTTTTGTGCCAGGATACTTAAACTGTCTTTAAAATCTTTCTTGTTTTTGGGATACTTTTCGATAGATGAAAACAGAGATTGAACTTCCTTAACCTGAACATTCACAGCGCCGATATACTTGAAGGCATCGCTAAGTTTGTTTTCCGCATCTTTTTTTCTAACTGCCAATTCTTTAATCATGTTACGGTACCTGCCAAGTTGTTTCCTATAGCGGGATAATACAAAAAAACTTATCGCCAGAAGCACACTTATCAATAATCCTTCAACAAATTCCTCTCCGATAAAGATATAACTTTTCAGAAAGGCAGTCTTTGATATCAGGTAAGGGGTGCAAATGATCAGAGAATAGAGAGCTGCCAATATGAAGATGTAAATTGTCATGAGCGGCCGGATTTGCATTTTAATTTTATTTGTTTTTCCAGAATTATATTCCTTATTCATATTCTTTGACCTTTCAGTTGTGCGACTTATCCTTCTGGGCAACTAGTAAGATGGTGCTATTTCCTGCACTTTGGCTATCAGTTCTTCGATATCAAAAGGTTTATCAAATACAGCGGCGGCCCCAAGCAGATATGCCTGTTTATGTGTTTCCTCATCGCCAAATGCCGTAATCAAAATTACAGGCGGAAAGCCTTCGCAGTTATGCAAACCTTCAAGAATCTCCATACCGGTAAGGAAGGGCATTCTGATATCCGAAATGATTAAATCAAGGACAGCTTCTTTTTGGGCGGGATCGGTCGAAAAATAGTAGTCAAGCATGCCACGGCCATCGGAAAATTCGGTAACTTCATAACCGTTTTTACGCAGCGACATTGACAATAGTTTACGCATCTCATGGTTATCTTCCGCCAGAAGAATATGCGGGATTTTCTTTTTTATAGGAGATTTATTCAAAAACTGATCTTCTTTCTTCATATAACGATTCACCGTAATTGTAATTGCTATCGCTCCTTTACCTGTTTAACCGGCTTTTAATTACTGCTTATTTGTCTGGATTAAATCGCAAAGATAATGCCAAAATGAAGGAAAAATGGTTGAATTTTAAAATCTGTAAGAATCAAGAATACATGCGAGACAGAAAAGATAAATTAAAACCTTTTTTAATTTAAAATAACAGCTAGCAGGAAAATTATTAAGGGGCATAATGCTACACCGTAGACAATTGCCCCTTATGATTTTAGAAATCCGTTACAATCTACACACACATTCCATATAGCAAGCTTTGGGGAAGAGGAAAAAGAAATCTATCAAATTTAACGCTGAGGACTACGTGCGTGAGCCTGCAGGTGAAAGCGTTCCTTGCGCGGGAGTCTGAGGGTGCGAAAACCCTCAGAAGGACATAATAATTTTCCACTTTAAGTGCCACGGGCGTAAGCTCGTGAGTATCTACTACTAAATAATATTGTTCTTTAAGAAATGAAGATACTCAAAGGCAAGCCGTGGAGTATCTTCAATATCATTTACGTCTCTTCAAACACGCAAGAAGCTCATTGCCAATAGAAGCGAAGACTTGATAAAATCATATTGTCGCTTGCATGGGGAGCTCCTGTAGTACGACTAAAGTATTTGTTTTCCGTATAGGAATATTGCAAACAGGCCTGCGTATTCCCAAACTTGCCCTGAAAGAACTTCCATCACTGACCTGCAGATTCAATTGTTTCGAAATCAGCGGCAAAATAACGCTGCAGCTTACGGCAGTGGTCGTAAGCTCATTATTAATGCGGCAATTAAAATAAACGTTTTCTTCATGCTTTTTACCCTTTGAGTGGTATTTTCTTATTTGGCCGGCAGAAATCCGGTGCTTGTGCTTTCGGGGATTTCCTTCACCGGCGGCGAATCTTTCGGCAAATCGTATGAATTTAATAATTGTGTGAATATTGCCAGAACAGCGGGTTGCGGCTGGCTTATGGCGGGAAATGACTGATATTGTTCCCAGCCTCCGCCAAGCGCTTTATAAAGCACTATAAATTGTTCCGTGGCTGTTTGCAACGAAGAAACATATTGTTTTTCCAAATCATACTCTTGCCGCTCGGCATCAATGACATTTAATGCATCCGTCAGTCCCCAGTCATAACGCTGCGTCGCAATGCTTACGGCCCGCTGGCTTGCTATCATGGCATTGCCTAAATTACGCAACCGATCCTGCTGGCCAGCGTAAGAGCCGATGGATGTATCGACTTCACGAACAGCATCAAGCACTGTCTGCTTGTAATTCACCAACTTCTCGCGGGTACGCAGATCAGCGATAGTAACCAGAGCGTCCAAGGTACCGAAATCCAGCAAAGACCAGCTGACCGACGGCCCCACCGACCAGATAAAACTGGTTTCATCAGGAGTAACGCCAAGCCCTTGTCCCTGATACCCGACCCCTCCCGTCAGCGACACATGCGGAAACAAATTCGCTGTCGCCACACCAACACGAGCCGTATCAGCGGCCAGTTCACGTTCGGCTTCCCGTATGTCAGGACGGCGGCGCAGCAGATCAAGCGGTAGTCCGGCATCAATCTTTTCAGGTAATGATGGAACCATTCCCGGATTTTCCAGTTCGTTAGCTAAATCTTCCGGAAATTTTCCCAGAAGAACGGCAATCACATATTGTGCCGCATGGACTTGTGCCGCCAGAGGCATTTTTTCGGCCTGCAGGGCCGCCAGTTGCCTTTGAGCCAGAATTAAATCAAGCTCATTGGTAATGCCGGCGTTAAATCGCGCCTGCGTCACATGAAGATACTTTTGCGCGACAACCGTGTTTCTCTGCAGAACCATAAACTGCATTTGTAAAGCACGCATATCGATATAGGCGCGGGCAACATCGGCTACGATAGAAATCAATACCGTGTTACGGGCGGCAATAGCGGCTTCGGTATCATACGCGGATGCTTCCATCTCACGCCGGTATTTACCGAACAGATCAAGCTCCCATTCGGCATCAAAACCAAAGACATGCGTAATCTTCGTCAGTCCTTTAGTATTATCAGCGGCAACCAGCGGCGCAGCCGCACGGCCGCGGGAAATGTCGCTTCCGGTGCCACCACCGCCGCCACCGCCAACGCCTATTTCAGGCAGCGCCGTGCCTATAATCAAGGCTTCTTTCGTCCGCGCTTCCTGAATGCGGTATAAAGCGATTTCAATATTGGGATTGCTCCTGATTGCTTGTTCAATCAAAGAATTTAGTTCCTGATCATTACATGATTGCCACCATTTGACGGCATCTATAACAGGCTTATTTATGCTGTTCTCTATTGGTTTTTGTCCGCCTTGCGATGAGGTAATGAAATCAACTGGCATTTTCATGTTCGGGGAACGATAATCAGGGCCAACCATACAGCCGGCAAGGCAAAAAAAGGCCATCGCGCCGAATAAGAATCTGCGCGTCAGCGGCTTACCGGCTTTGCAGAGGTTATTATTTAGATATCGGAGCATTCGCGTTACCCTCCTTGGATTCATGTACTTCGACCTTATCGCCCTCGGCAATCTGGCTGCTGATATTCAAGGCAACCCTGTCGCCGGACGAAACACCCGATCCCAGTTCCACCGTATTTCCGTTATCGCGGGCAATGGTTATCTTGTGAAAGGCTATGCGGTTATTCTTGTCGATCACAGCAATTCGTAGCCCGTCCGAACGAAACATCAGGGCGGCAGCGGGAACCTCCACCAGCCCTTTGATTGAAACCTGAAAATTAACATTGACATACATTCCGGGCACCAGCACATGGCCGGCATTGGGAATATCGACTTCAACCTGCAAAGTACGCGTCTGCGGATTTATGGCATTGGCAGTGCGGGTTACCTTTCCGTAAAACGCGCGATCAGGAATGTTGCTGGCGCTGGTCTGCACCTGTGCTCCGATCTTGATATCATTTGCCGCGCTCTGCGGCACATCGACAAAAACGCGGATAGGATCATCCTGCTCCATGCGATAGAGCGGCGTCGTACTGGCGGTGCTGCCGGCGGTCACCAGATTGCCGATATCAATATGGCGCTCGGTAATTATACCGTCATAAGGAGCTTTAACCTGTTTGAATTGTTTCAAAACTGTAAAACGTTCAACATCCGCCAAAGCGAGATCAACTTGCGCCTGCGCGTCGTTTAACCGGGCAACAGCGCTGTCGTAATCGGCTTTCTTGGCGTCACGTTCCTGGTCGGATACAACGCCCCTCGGCGCTCCCTTCCAGCGCTGATAGGTCGTCTTGGCGAATGCAGCCTCGGCCTGCCTGGCTACCACCAGCGCCTGGGCGGCTTTTTGTTTGGCTTGAGCCGCAACAAGTTCGGCATCCAGATCAGGGGTTTCAATAGATGCAAGAACCTGTCCTTTACGCACATGGTCACCGATATCGGCGTTCCAATTGGCGACATAGCCGTTAACCCGTGCGTAAATTATACTTTCATACCACGCGGAGGTTTCGCCCGGCAGTGTCAATGGTAAGGATAACGGCGCGTTTTGAACCGTAACAACGTCGACTATTGGCGGTCTTGAAGCCTCTTTTAATGTTGAGCTGGCCAAATTTCTTTCATGGACCGATTTCATTTGATGAACACCGAAAAAACCAAAAGCAAGAAGTGCGGCAGCTATAACCGCATACTTTTTTAATTTTCGTCCGGTAGCCAGCAATATTTTGTGATCAACGGAAGAATTTTGGCTGTCAGGCTGTGTTGTATTCATAATATTTACCTCTCTCACATTGAGTTTATGGGCTTTACGGCCGTTCTGTTGCATGATGGATTTCTTTTGTTTTCCGCAGAAGCCGGTACATAGCCGGAACGAATACAAGCGTCGCAACGGTAGAGAACATCAACCCGCCAATGACGGCACGGGCAAGCGGCGCGTTTTGTTCGCCGCCTTCACCGATACCCAATGCCATGGGAATCATGCCCAGGATCATCGCGCCCGCCGTCATGAGCACCGGACGCAATCGCGTATATCCGGCTATTTCAGCGGCAACCCAGGAATCTTTATTATCTTTCATGCGCTGATTGGCAAAAGTCACGACGAGAATACTATTGGCTGTCGAAAGCCCCATACACATCAGCGAACCCAGAAGCGCCGGAACACTGAGATGCGTTTGTGTCAGATAGAGCATCCACATAACGCCGCCCAGGGCAAACGGCACTGCCATCAGGACGATAAGGGGATCGATCCAGCTTTGAAAATTGATAGCCAGAAACAGATAAACAAGAACCACGGCCAGAGCCATGCCGCCGAATAAGCCAGTATAACTTTCACGCATGGTTTTGACTTGTCCTGCCAGAGTCACCGAAATGGCTTTTCCCGGATCGGGTCGATTGGCCGCAAGCACTTTATCGATATCGTTGGCCACCGAATTAAGATCGCGCCCCTGCACATCGGCATTGACATCGAAGACCGGCCTGATGTTGTATTGCGACAAGACCATAGGCACAGTGTCTCGGTTGAATTTGGCGACATTCATTAAAAGCTCGCCTTGGTTGTTGCTTTGTCCGGCAGTTACCGGCATCGTCCATAAGTCCTGCGTTGAATTGATGCGATAGGCCGGCATTTGCACAACAAGCGGGTAACTGACGCCGTTTCGCGGATCGACCCAGAAATTCGGCGTTGTTTGAGCGCTGGAATTGGTCGTTATCAGAACATTATTAGCGGTATTTTGCTGATTAATTCCAAGTTCTGTGGCAAGCGTTCTGTCAATATTAACAGCTAATGCCGGAGTATCCGGCACTTGAAAAACGTGCGAGTCGACGACTCCCGGCACACGCCCAAGATCGTGCGCCAGTTTTGCAGCCAGCGCGTAAGTTTCATCATTGTCTGGGCCGGAAACCCGGATATCAATCGGGGATGGCTGGCCGAAATTCAGCACCTGATCTATAATGTCTGCAGGTTGAAAGAAAAACTGCATTCCGGCAAATTGCCTCGGCAGTTTGCGCCGGAGTTTTGCCATCAGGGTGGCAGTCGGTGTATGCTTTGATTTGAGAGAAATTAATATTTCTCCGTCCATGGGCCCGATGGTGGCTGAATCACTCAAGGCAATATTGATGCCGCTGTAGGGCAAACCGATATTGTCCAGAATGACATCGATCTGGTTATTTCCGACGATCTGACGAATGGCAGTTTCAACCCTCGCGAAATCCTCCTGCGTTTTCTCAATCCTTGTTCCCGGTGCTGACCGGACATGCAGCCGCATCTGGCCTCCGTCGACTTGCGGGAAAAAATCGCGTCCCAAGTGCGGAAACAGGAGCAATGAAACCGCCATAAGAACGAGAAAAAAGGTAATGGTTATTTTGGGTCGCGATAAAGTCCACGAAAGGCTGTGACGATAAGTTTCGCGGAACGAATTAAAACTCTGTTCAAATTTTTGATGAATGGTGCTGAAAAAATTCCGTTTATGGCTCGACGGTGTAGAAAGCCAGTCGGATTCGTCATGCACCGTAACCGACGAGCGCATCAGGTACTTGAACAGTACTGGCACAAGCGTGAATGACAGCGCCAAACTGGCAATTAGCGATATGCAAACCGATAGTGAAAGCGGTGAGAACAGATATTTAGCAGTTCCATGAAGCAGAAAAACCGGCACGAAAACGATACAGATGCACAATGTCGACAGGAATGTCGGAATACCGACTTCACTGGCCCCATTGATAATCGCCTTTTCAAATGGCTGACCCGAACGCATATGACGTTCGACATTTTCGATAACAACCGTTCCATTATCGACAAGAATGCCGACCGCAAGCGCGAAACCCCCAAGCGTCATAGTGTTAAGCGTCTGCCCGCCGATATACATCACCAGAATGGCTGTGATGATCGACAAGGGAATGGAAGCAAGAATAATGAGTGTAAGCCGCCAATTACCGAGAAACAACAGGATCATGATGGCCGTCAGCACCGCCGCCATCAGGCCGCCCATAATGACACTGTTGAGAGCTGCCTTGACGAAAAGCGATTGATCAAAAATCGCCTTGATGGAAACCCCGCCGGGAAGGACTTTTTCGATATCCGGCAGTGCCTTACGAACGCCATCAATAACCGCCAGAGTGGATACGCCTCCGGTCTTCCTAATTGTCATAAGAGCGCCCGGTGTTCCATTTACCGAAACTGAATTAGTTTGCACCTGAAAACCATCATGGACATGCGCAATATCACGCATGAACACCGTTTTGCCATCCATTTCCTTGATCGGAAACGCGTTGATTGCCTCGATAATATCGACGCTATTATTCATTTTAAGTGTGTAGTCTTTGGAACCTATTTTGACATCGCCTGCCGGCAGAATGACGTTCTGGTTTTGCAGGGCCTGACTGACATCGGATGGCGACATGCCGCGTGATTCCAGCGCCTGCTGATCGAGATCGGCCATTATGACGCGTGGCTTTCCACCGTAGGGATAAGGCACTTCCGCCCCGTGAACGACGGCGAGGTAAGGCCGAATGATATTTTGACCCAAATCATTTAGTTTTGTATCCGGCAGGGAACTGCTGGACAGGCTCAATTGGATAATCGGAACATCCGTCGCGCCATAGCGTATGACCAGTGGCGGCGTGATATTGGGCGGCATATACTTCAGCACAACCAACGCACTGCTCGCCAATTGCGAAACGGCGCGGGTCACATCCGCGCCTTCATGCAGATAGACCTTCTCAATACCAACGCCATCGTAACTGGTAGCTTCAATACGCGAAATATCATCGACCAGCGAGGCCATCTGCCGTTCGTGAAGCGTCAGGATGCGGTTCTGGATATCATTCGCGTTCATTCCGTTATACGTCCAAACGACGCTGACGACAGGAATGTTTATTTCCGGGAAAATGTCAACCGGCATACGCAGTCCGGCGCCGATGCCCAATAAGCATATCAGTATCATAAGTGCGGCGACCGTATAAGGCCGCTTGAGAACATAGCTAACAATAGCCGGCATATAATCTCCTGTTCAACCACCAGTTTGCCCTCGCTGGTTAAGTTACCGATGGTGTACAAATAATCGGGGCATGGAAAAGCGCCGGCAGGGTGATGTAAATAATCTCTATCAACCGGGGCTTTCCGTTATTTTGCTTCACATCTTTAATTACGTTTGTCATTACAGATAGAAATCTTCTAACGCCTTCCATGCCACAACCGGTTAGTTGTGTTGCCATCCAGTTACTTCCCATCCATTTACCGGTGATAATAGAGATCCGAATGGCTGCCAGATCACCACTTTTTTGTCTTCTTTCATTTTCACGAATGTGTTTGCAGATACGAGAGAATACCAGATGCCGATTTGTTGTCCTTTGTTATCGAGAACAACGAATCCAAATTGACTTTGATCATAGTCCTCGGCCAATTTTTGCATATTGGAAACGAGCGAACGTAATAACTCCGGTGTCAGTTCCACCTTTTTCCATAAATTAGTATCCAAAGTATAGGACTTGTTTAGTCCCAGTATTGCCGAAGGATAAGCATCGGAACCGCTGATATAGTAGTTGACAGAGGGTTTAACTTCGTACTTTTCAAAAGACTTTGTCACTTCTTCGTCAGTCTTGATCTTTCCCCACCCCATGGTAGCTTCTGATTTTCCCGAAGCGGCTGTAAATAGCACAAGGAAAAGCATAACAACAATCATAGCAAACCATTTCTTTTGCACTGTAGTTTCTCCAGTTCTACTCTCAATAAAAACATCAATTTTTATGGCTGACATGGTTTTATCCGATTGAAACGCAAGGATAGTGCCAACCTGAAAGAAAGATCGTTTGAATTTTAAAATCTGTAAGAATCAAGAATACATGCAAGACAGGAAAGATAAATTGACGCTTTTTTCGACTCCCGGTAACTGCTTCCAGAGGAAAGCTTTTAAGGGGGCATAACGCTACACCGTAGACAATTGCCCCTCTGGTTCCTGAAATCCGTTACAATCTACACACGTATTCCATATAGCAAGATTTTATTGTTCTTTATAAATCTATTATATCATTTATCTTCGTTTTCAGTAATTTTATAAAATTGCAATTTGCGATATAAAGTTTTCCTGTCAAAAGCAAGCACTCGCGCCGCATGAGTTTTATTCCCTCCGACGGCCTTCAGAACGTGCAGGATATAACGCCGTTCCGTTTCTTCCATGGAAACAAGTTCGGAAGCATTGCTGCCGATGATCATTTCCGTGCCGCGATAAGAACGAATTTTTTCCGGCAGGTCCTCAATGACAAGCTTTTCGTATTTTGTCAGTGCTACAGCCCGTTCCATGACATTCCGCAGTTCCCGCACGTTCCCAGGCCATCCATAGTCAAGAAGCTTTTCCGCCGCCGCGTTTGATATGCCTAATACGCATTTATCCGTACGGATTGCAAACTGTTCGATGAAATGCTGCGCCAAAAGCAGAATATCCGTTCCCCGTTCACGAAGCGGAGGAAGTTCGATCTGTATAACATTAATACGAAAGTAGAGATCTTCGCGAAACAATTTTTCTTCTATAGCCGATTCGAGGTCGCGATTCGTCGTTGAGATTACCCTTACATTAAAAGGGATTTCCGTATCGCCGCCGACCGGACGCAGAGATCGTTCTTCCATCGCTCGAAGAAGCTTGGGCTGCAAAGTCAAGGGAAAGTCGCCGATCTCATCCAGAAGAAGCGTCCCTCCTTCGGCCTGCAGGAAAAGACCTTTGCGGGCTGATCGGGCATCGGTAAATGCGCCGCGCGTGTGCCCGAAAAGTTCACTTTCCAGAAGCGTATCGGTTAAGGCGGCGCAATTGACAGCGATAAATGGGCCGGTGCTCCGGCTGCTTTGTCTGTGCAGGGCCCTGGCGACAAGTTCTTTGCCGGTGCCGCTTTCACCGGTTATCAAAACCGTGGATTCGGCATTTGCTATTTTTGAAAGCTGATGATAGATATTTTGCATGGGCATACTTGCCCCGATCAATTCATCATACTTTTTGGCAGTCTCCACAACTTTACTCAGGGTTTTTACCTGTTCCTGCAAGGAACGTTGTTTCAAGGCGCGTTTCAGAACTAAAGCGAGAATATCCATTTCGACAGGTTTTGTGACAAAATCGTAGGCTCCCGCCCGCATTGCTCCGATGACGGTTTCCATGCTGCCGAATGCTGTAATGACGATGACAGGTATGTCCGGCCTGTTCAATACTATACGGTTACAAAGATCAAGTCCGTCCATGCCCGGCATTTGCAGATCGGTCAACACTACATCGAATTCTTTATCCTGCAATGCGTGAAACGCTTCATCCGCGGAGGTGAAGCATGATATCTGAAAACCGCGCCGGCTTAAGTCCGCCTCAAGAAGTTCACACATGCTTTGATCATCATCAACAATCAGAATTTGTCCACTCATTTTTAAACCTCACTCGGCAGATAAACAGAAAAACAGCTGCCTTCCCCTGGTGTACTTTTGACCTCTATCCAACCGCCGTGTTCTTGGATTATACCATAAGCGATGGAAAGTCCAAGTCCTGTGCCATGGCCAGTGTCTTTTGTCGTGAAAAAAGGATCGAAGATATTTTTTATATCTTTTTCCTGAATTCCTATTCCCTCATCCTGAACATAAACACAGAAGTAATCCTTCTCTGAATCATTGCCATCTTCCGTATGTCGGGCATTTTCCTTACGAATACCCACCTGTACTTTGCCTTCCTTGATCATGGCATGCAGGGCATTGACAATAAGATTTGTCAAAACCTGCTGAATCTGCATGGCATCAACTTTTGCCATAGCCAGAATGTCATCGTCTGCAAAATACAGACTGACTTTTTGCTTCTGGGCAACGGGGAGCATAAGGTTTATGGTTTGAAGCACGATCTGTTTTAAATCAAATATCGCCTTTTTAGGCAAGTCGCGCCTGGCAAAGTTGAGAAGCTGTCGTATGATCGCCGTCATGCGTTCAGACTGCGTTTTGATAATCTCCGCGCTTTCCCGAAGTTCCACATTCGTGAGATCTCCCCTGGTAATAAGACCCGCTCTGCCGGAGACAACGTTTAAAGGAGTGCCGAGTTCATGGGCAATACCGGAAGCCAGTCCGCCAATCGTTTTCAGCCGGTCCGCATGACGCAATTGCTCCATAGCTTCTATCCGGGCGGTAGTTTCCCTGCGTACTTTTTCCTGGGCGTTATTAAGTTGTTCGCACATGATATTCAAAGCCGTGGCGAGCCTGGAAAACTCATTATTCCCGCGAATGTTTAACGGTCCTGAGAGGTCGCCTTTTGCCACTCGTTGTACTTTTTCAATCAATTGATTCAGCGGCTGGCCAATCATCCCGAAACCAAGCAACAAAACAGCGAATCCGCCGGCCAAAATAAGTTCACCCATCAAAATAAATATTCCGATAACAGTTGAACGGGTATAATTATCCAGCCTATCCAATGATATAGAAAGTTCAAGCGCTCCCTGTTTATTCCCGCCGACTTTAACGGGAACATATGTATAAAGATATCCGGCGCCGTTTTTATACCGTTCCTTGAAAGACGCTTCGTTCCCTTGTATCACCTTATCTAGGTTGCTTCGTGATACACGCGGGCTATATGGGTCATCGGGCGTCGCGTTCAACCAGACCCAACGAATGTAAAATCTTTGACTTTCCTCCTCGTTTACTTCCGAAATGAGCTGCAGGGCGCGTTGCTCGCCCTTGGTAAGCCATACATCGGTGACAAGACCTTTCATCGCGCGTCCCAAAAGGTGAGCCCTTTGCTGCATATCTGTTTCAAATAAGGCAATACTCTGTCTGGCTGTAAAATAACCGTCAACAGCCAGAATAATGATTATTCCTAAAATAATGATAGATATAAGCTTTGCCGCCAGTTTCATCTAACACCTTATCGCGTCTTTCTGGATTGTGTTTTTTACAGATTTCTCCATAGCCGTGGATGTCTATTCCCTCAGAGCCGTTCTATATTTCAAAACCTGTTTATTCGTGATGGAACTATAAGAATTTAAGTTTTGTATGTCAATTAAATATTGACCGTAAAATATAAATAGTAATGTAAATGTTTGCCGTCAGGCGTGAATCAGGCAGCAGGCATAGAGTTTACTGGGGAATAGGACGGCGAATATAGGATGATGCAAATTCCTGTGAATCGAAGATTATCTGCGGACTGATACAAAGAATTTCAATGGTGTTGATTGCGGATTGAAGTTTTTAAATTTTCTTCGAAGCCTACGATTTATGGAAAACAGGATATATGTTTTTTAATCAAGAGTCATCAGAAGCTGATCCGTTTTTACGGAGTCGCCTTCTTTGACATTTATTTCCTTAATCGTCCCATCAACGGGAGCGCATACGGGAATTTCCATTTTCATGGCATCCATGATGATAACTTCGTCATCTGCATTAACCTTATCACCGGGATTAACAACGATACTTAAGATTTTACCGGTCATCGGGGCTTTTATTTCTGTACTCATCTTTGTGAATCTCCTTTTTAAGTCCTTTATATTTATTTTACAGAGGGATATTAATTTTTTTATTGATAAACCAGTTTTGAATTAATACCCTAATTGGAAAACAAGGTCAATATAATTATGATGCCGTTTCGTTGTAATT
The DNA here is from genome assembly GCA_963811325.1 of uncultured delta proteobacterium. Classification (GTDB taxonomy): domain Bacteria; phylum Desulfobacterota; class Syntrophia; order Syntrophales; family Smithellaceae; genus Smithella. The sequence goes on along the minus strand of CAWEQT010000001.1, from coordinate 1,585,905 downwards.
ACCACTTTGCAAAGAGGTAATTATATTAGAAAGGGATAGACATTATTAATAATCCCAGATTTGTATTCCCGTTGTCATTCCCGCGCAGAAACTGTAATATGGTTTGGATGCACTCGGTAACGCTCGGCAATCTCTACAATCATCTGATCTCCTTTCAGGGCATCCAATGCCACTTTTGCCATGAATCCCGGTGCATGATTTCGTCTTGGCCTCTTGCTCATATTCTGATCCTCCTAGGGTTCATTGTAGAGCAACTTCCTCACTTATGCACCCGTCCAGTTTTTCCAGACCCGCTCTTCAAGTCCGGTCGCGTCTTTTGAACGCGGTCTTTCATAAATATTATCTTCAGCAAAGTCAAAAGATTTGGCCAAAACAGAGGTAAAAACAAAATTTAATTTTCCTGAATACTTGCTCTTGCCATATTTGTGGATAGTTATTATCTTCTAACCAGAGGTGAGATTATGAAAAACAAATATTCCCCGGTTTTGATAATCATCCTGGTTTTCGGATTTGTATGGGTTTTTTTACTCGCCAGAGTCGAGACCGGGCGGGTACAAGGAGGAAAGGTTATGGATAAAAAAACAATAGTGGAAGAGGCTAATAAAAATACGATCCCTCCTAATATGGAAACAGCGATATTCGCGGCTGGTTGTTTCTGGGGAGTGCAGGAATATTTCAGCCGAGTAAAAGGGGTAATAAAAAGCGAGTCTGGCTATACCGGGGGAACTAAGAAAAACCCTACCTACGAGGAAGTCTGTACAGGCAAGACAGGGCATGCGGAATCCGTTCGGGTTATTTTTGATCCAAGGGTGGTAAGTTACGAGAGGCTGCTTCAGCATTTTTGGGAATTACATGATCCTACTAGTCTCAATAAACAGGGCAATGATATAGGCAGCCAATACCGATCCGCTATATTTTACACTAATCCAAAGCAGGAGATGCAGGCCCGGTCTTCTTTGGAGAAATTGGTAAAATCGGGCAAGTATTCTCAAAAAATAGTTACGGAAATCTTACCGGCAAAGGAATTTTATATGGCGGAGGAATACCACCAGGACTATTTGAAGAAAAACCCTCACGGTTACTGCCATATCGACCTGAGAAAAGCCGCTGACAAATGATACATTATCCCATGTGGGAAGCCAGACTCTGTCCTTCGGAGGCATTGGAGACAGCGGTATGGGGGCTTATTACAGACGATCGAGCTTTGATGCATTTTCTCACCCCAGAAGCATTTTAACGAGGTCTAACTTATTCGATATGGAATTGCTATATCCTCCATATAAAAACAACGTCGGAATATTGAAATGGCTTTTCAGAATAATCGGATAGTCTACTCTAAAAAATGGATTTACAGTTTGTTTATAATATCGTTTTCATCGGGTACCTGATCATCCAGAACAGGCTTCTCCAGCAGATGCTTAGGCAAGAAAAATTTATTGGCTATCAAAGTTGGTATTACGGCACTGGCGATAACTGCGCCTACGATAAAGGAATACTGAGCTTGCGAAATGATATTATGTGATAATCCGAATAGGGCGGAGATTGTTCCGAACGTAAGGCCTGTGGACATCAACAACGTATAGTACCATCTTCCCCCTTTATTCTCCCGAAACTTATAAATGAACGGAAATAAACCGAATATCTTAGTAATAATTTTGCCGCCAAAAAGTACAAGAAAGATAACAGGCGCAGCGACCAGCGCGGGTATGGACACCAGAGCGCCGGCTCGAAGAAAATACAGGGGGGTTAAAAAGCCGATGGTCAATGTTCTTAACCTTCGAACAAAATGCCCATCTTTTTCCATGGTATTTGCTAATAACATACCTATAACATAAGCAGGTAGCACCGGTTCGCTACCGGACCATAAAGCAAGAACGCCCATTGCTAATAAGACAAAAAGTATCCATTTTGCACGAATTGCTGCTGTTTTATGCGCGAAATGTTTGATGAGATAATCAGTAAGCCATGGCAAAATAAAAATTAAAGCGATTGTCACGGAAATAAAGATCAATGTTCTATAGGTGAAAGGAGCAAAGATTAATCCCAATCCGATAACGGTTCCCAAGTCATTGACGAAACACGACCCCAGTATGCCTTTTCCATAATCGGTTTTATTAAATCCATATTCAAGCATGACCGCATAGACCACGGCCATGGAGGTTGTGGACAGCGCGATGCCGCACAACAAACTGGCCTGCAAGTTCCATCCAATTAGATAATAGGCAATCAAAGAGCAGCCGATGAAGGGAGCGGCAAATCCGACCAATCCGATAACCGACACTTCCTTGATTTTGGATTTCATGACGTCGGGATTCAACTCAGCTCCCGCCAGAAACGTCAGCAACATGGCGCCGACGCCTGTGCAGAATTTCAACCAGTCGGCATTGAGGGTTAGTTTGTCAAAGTAACCGAGTTGGAAAGCGGCAAAGCCGATAATAGAGCCCACGATGATTTCCATCAGGGCGATAGAGACTTTCAGACGATTGGCTAAAACGGTAGACAAGACGGCGGCGAAAAACCAGAATGCCGCGACAAGATAAATAGTTTCCATTTGATAACTCCTGATATTGTATTTTGCAGGAGTTATTAGCAGCAAAGGCAATTAAAGGTGAACTCCATCACCCGCTCGATAAAAAAATCTTTACGATGCCTTTTATTTAGCAAATTGGAATGCTTTTGTCAATAATGATATTTTAAAACAATGCGAAATTGTTGAGCTTGCTTATTGATAGAAAATGAACTAAATTCTATAGAACGTCAATTATTAATTCTCATACTTAAAACCATCACGTGATTTAATACACTTCATTTAAAAAGCGTTTCGGGGAGAAGATATTTAGATTCAGCATGGCTGTAATTACGTATGTTTCTGATTAATAAAAGAACAGGATAAATAATGAAGACCAAAGAGATGACATTTTAAGAAGTGAAACTCCCCTCGGCTTGCCGCGGGGAGTTTCACTATTGAAGTGACGCGCTGCAATTCTTATTTTGATGTAGGTGCTCAATTTGTGGGAATTCTCATTGCCAAATTCAAAAAAGAAAAATTCCAAAATAGAAGGATACAGATTGATTATGCCGAGAGGCCCTTTCGTAGTAATTTTAAAGATAGAGGCTATAAAGGCAGATCGAGATCACCCGAGTCATTTTTTTCGATAAAAGAAAAAAAGACGTGTCCGGTAATTGACCTGCACGGCAGTACCGGTAAGAATTACTACCTCCCGCTCTATAAAAATTGTTGGCATATTTTAAAAATTGGATTATAAACCAAACGGGCATTTTTGATGGTTATAGCGTTACTAAATCAATCGTTTAAGTATCATAAAACAACAATTTAACCTAATCAGAAAGGAGGATGACAAAATGATTGGAGAAAAAATTAGAGGTGCAATGAATGATCAGATTAAGCATGAACTCGAATCTTTTTATATTTATTTATCGATGGTTGCCTATTTTCACGAAGAGGGACTTGATGGTATGGCGCACTGGATGCGCTGTCAGGCTCACGAGGAGATGATTCATGCTATGAAATTTTATGATCATATTATCGACCGGGGCGGTACAGTCACACTGCAGGATTTAAAACAGATCAAAACATCATGGAAGAAACCTCTGGAAGCCTGGCGGGATGCCTATGAACATGAAAAATTCATTACCGACAAAATTAATAATTTAACCAAAATGTCACGTGAAGAGAACGATTATACCTCTGAACCGCTGCTCTCTTGGTTTCTCAATGAGCAGATTGAAGAAGAAAAAAATACAGAAAAAGTTTCCCACGAACTGGCGATGGTGGAAAAATCAAAAGAAGGTATTCTGATGCTGGATAGGGAATTGGCCACACGTGTCTTTACAGCGGGATCACCGCTTGATCCGGTCGCCTATAATATAGCTCCATAATACAGTATGCTCGGGGAAAAAACATAACGAATTTTTCCGGCACGCGTCACAGATAATTTACGGCCTGTTGCCAAAATAACATCCATGTAGGGCGCGTTTCCCCAAACTCGCCGCTTCGGATTACTCGGGGAGCAATCCCTACAGAAGTGCAGCGAAGGGGAAGGCAACTGCCCGTATTATCTCCAGTGAAAAAGATAATCTGTCAATTGAAGTTTCGGCTGAAGTTTAGTGTATCACATATAATTAACGAGAAATTTTTATTCTGAATACAAAAAAGGAGATATTTCGATGAATTTAAACAACCCGGAAGCGACCCAACAGGCCTTGAACATTTTAAGGAGCGGCAACCCGTTCCAGTGGTATGTCATTACTCTCCTAGTGATTGTCATTTACATCTATGCCAACGAATTCGAAAAGGGCAATTATCGCGCTATCGCCGGAGGGCTGGCCCTTTACATGGTTCACTGGTTTGTGGAAATTGTCAACGCGCTCATACAACACTTTTTCGGTCATGCTCTGTGGACGGTGCCTTCAGGAACAGCCTTTGAAATCATGGTGGGGGTCGGAATCGAAATTAATCTGATGTTTGCTATAGCAGGAATAGCGGTTTGCAAGTTAATGCCGAAAGATCCCTCGCAGAAAATTATGGGTATCAATAATCGCCTAGCCTTTACGATTTCCAATGCCGCTTTAGCCTCTATTCTGGAAATATTCCTGGTGCATACGCCGACTTTTGTGTGGGTTTATGGATGGTGGGGTGCTTTCCCGGTTTTTGTGACCGTATACATCCCGTTTTTCGCCGCCGCCTGTTACGTGCATGACTGGCAGCCTCGCGCACAAAAGCTTTTCATCGGTACTCTTTTCTCCATTAACGCTATCGCTCTGATCGTGTTTGCGGGAATCCTCAAGTGGATATGACCGAAGATTTGATCGAAGTCGGTGAAAAAGGTTGGAAAATTTATCAAAATAAACTATAAAGTTTCCGCAATTAATCTGCCCCAGGAGAACTGATATTTTTAATTACAATCTTTATCTGGAAAAAGTAAAAGCTGGTCAAAAGGGAATAAATCCTTTCCTGGATTATCTTGGAATAAGTTTAGTTGAGTTAAAAGACGGTTACGCCCGATTTCGGATGTTGGTGCGCCCAGAATATCTGCAGGGGGCGAAAACTATGCAGGGCGGACTTATTGTTGCGCTGGCTGACGAGACTATCGCACATGCGATCATGACTCAATTATGTCCAGAAGAAGGTTTAACTACAATAGAATTAAAGAGTAATTTTTTGGCTGGGGTCAGCGAGGGAGAACTTATTTCCACCGCCACTGTATTTAAAAAAGGACAAAGTCTGATTATCGGAGATTGCTTCGTTACTGATAATAAAGAAAGAAATGTCTGCCGTGTTTCGGCGACTTTCTTATTATTGAGAAAAAAGTAAAAATAATTCTGTATTTGGAAGCATGTATATCCTTATTGACTCTCATTCGTAAATTTGTTAAATGACTCCATTGTTTCCAACAAATTTGGAATAATTTATAATCAGGATATTATAAGTGATAGATCTGCATACTCATTCCATTTTCAGTGATGGTGAATTGATACCGGCTGAATTGGCCCAGCGGGCCTTTGCCGCCGGTTATAAAGTTATAGCGATTACCGATCACGTTGATCATTCCAATATTGATTTTATTATTCCAAGGATTATCAAGGTTTGTTCAAAAATAACGGAAAACGGAAAGATAAGGGTTCTTCCCGGCGTTGAAATTACACATGTCGCTCCCGCTCAAATAGCTGATATAGCTAGCCAAGCAAGAAAATTGGGAGCAAAGATAATAATTGTGCACGGGGAGACGATTATTGAACCTGTTCCCGCCGGAACAAATCTGGCCGCGCTTAAATCATCCGTAGATATTTTAGCTCATCCCGGGTTGCTGACGGAAGAGGAAGCTCGTCTGGCAGCGGACAGGGGAATTTATATGGAAATTACAACGCGGAGGGGTCACAGCTTCAGTAACGGACATGTCGCGCAGATAGTAAAAAAATTCAAAGCCAATCTGATTCTCAATAACGATGCCCATTCTCCGGCCGACTTCGTGAGCGGCGAAAGGGCAAACAGCATTGCCCGCGGCGCCGGACTGACCGGTGACGAAATATCCACGATGTTTGAAAATTCGCGAAGGATGGTACAAAAGTTGTAGTTATGAAAAGCAAATCCAATTCACAGCCGTTAAAAATTTGTCTGCTGACTTACAGGGGCAACCCTACCTGTGGTGGACAGGGCGTCTACATTAAATATTTGAGCAAAGCGCTAAGTGATCTTGGAAATCAGGTTGATGTCGTATCGGGGCCGCCTTATCCGCATCTCGATGCGAAGGTGCGTCTGCATAAACTTCCCAGTCTCGATCTTTATAACTCAGAAAGACCCTTTCACCTAAAAAAGGTAAGCTCTCTGGCTGATCCTCTAAACATGTATGAGTTTGTAAATATGTGTCTGGGTAGATTTCCTGAACCTTTTACTTTCGGTGTGCGGGCTTATAACTATTTGCAGAAGCATAAAATGAAATTTGACATTGTTCATGATAATCAGTGTCTTGCTTATGGTATCGGAAAAATCGCGCAAAACGTGGGTCCGACTATAGCGACAATTCATCATCCTATAACAATCGATCGAACAGAAGAATTTAAAGCAGCGACCACTCGCAGAAAAATAAGAAAAATCAAACGCTGGTATTCTTTTATTAAAATGCAAAAGAAAGTAGCCAGGCAGTTGTCGCATATTGTTACTGTATCAGAATGCTCCAAGGTAGATATTGCCGAGGAGTTTTCCATAAATTTATCGAAATTTCGCGTTGTACCCAATGGCGTCAATAAGGAAATATTTTATCCCCTCCACAATGAATCACGGCCGGGGGATTCCATTATCGTAACCAACAGTGCGGATACACCGCTGAAAGGCCTGCGTTATTTGCTGGAAGCTGTGGCTCAGGTAAGAAAGAAACAATCCGTAAAATTAACAGTCATCGGCGAGCCCAAAAAGAACGGAATAATAAAAACACTGGTGGAGGATCTGGGAATAGGGGATATTGTCAATTTCACAGGACGCATCGATAATGAGGAATTTGCCGGTTATTATTCGAGAGCCACCATTGCCGTTGTTCCGTCTTTATATGAAGGTTTTGGCATGCCCGCGTCCGAAGCGATGGCTTGCGGTGTTCCCGTAATCAGCACCAGCGGCGGAGCGCTGCCGGAAGTTGTCGGCGATACGGGAATCATAGTGCCCCCGGCAGATGCCAGCGCTCTGACTAAAGAAATAACATTTTTGTTAAATAATCCTGATCAGAGAAAAAAAATGGCTCAGGCTGGCATCAAGAGGGTTGAATCTATCTTTAATTGGCCAAAAGCCGCAAAAGACATGGTGGAAGTGTACCGGGAGGCAATTGATGGTTACCATAGATCTGCATGAGTTAAACTTAAAGCCGCATGACGTTGTACTCGATGCGGGTTGCGGACTGGGCAGACACTTGCGTCATCTGGCCAGGATGCCGGAACTCAAAATTTTCGGCATAGATAAAAACGCCTGGGCGCTTACTGAAACGGCTAAATCTCTCGGAACAATGCCCGACGCGCAATCGAAAGATTATCTGTTTTCCATTGCCGATATCACCAGACTGCCTTTTGCCGATTCTTCGTTTGATTGCGTGATTTGTTCGGAAGTTATGGAACATATTCCCGATCATGAAAAAGCCCTGAAAGAGCTGGATCGGATATTGAAGCCGCAGGGCACTCTTGTGGTCAGTGTGCCGCGTTTTTTTACGGAGAGAATATGCTGGTTTATTTCATGGGATTATCATAATGAAGAAGGCGGTCATATACGCATTTACAAAAAGAAACAACTCCAGGAAATGTTAACGAGGCAGGGGTTTAAGTGCTGGAAGATTAATTACAAGCATGCGCTTCATTCGCCATACTGGTGGCTCAAGTGTCTGGTTGGCCTGAAAAAAGAAGAGCACCCTCTGGTCAAATATTACAGAAAATTTCTGGAATGGGATATTATGAAAAAACCGCGTTTAGTGCGGATGATGGAAGAATTTCTAAATCCAATAATGGGCAAAAGCATCGTCTATTATCTTAAAAAAGGATAATTTTAATGGAACTGAAACTTTCCATAAGTGAAGAGTTGAATCCGATTTCAATGGAAAAAATTGCCGCTTTCATTGCTTCAATTCAAAAAGAAAATGGCGAAATTCCGTGGTCGGCGGGAGGGAAGACCGATCCTTGGGATCATGTTGAGAGCGCGATGGGCCTGAGTATAGGCGGTTTTTATGCCGAAGCGAGAAATGCTTATGAATGGCTTGCCAGTACTCAACTATCCGATGGCAGTTGGTGGTCTGAAACTCTTGATGGAAAGATTGTTAATTTTATTAAGGAATCGAATTTTTCATCCTATGTCGCTGTAGGCGCGTTCCATCATTATCTTATTACCAGCGATATACAATTTTTAAAAACGATGTGGCCTACAATTTCCCTGGGCGTTCAGTACGCGGTTGATTTGCAGGCTCCCGATGGGGGGATTTACTGGGCAAGAAATAAAAATGGAGCAATCGATAAGATGGCTTTGCTTACAGGTTCCAGTTCTGTCTACATGAGCATTAAATGCGCTTTGGCTATCGCCGGACTGCTGGGCAAGAAACGCCCGAGCTGGCGCAAAGCTATGGATGCGCTGGGTATGGCAATAAAAAGCAGACCCGATCTTTTCAACATGATTAAATCACGATATTCGATGGATTGGTATTATCCTGTTTTATGCGGGGCGATAACCGGTGAAGAGGCTAAAAAGCGGATAGCCCATTTATGGGAAAAATTTGTCGTTCCTGAATGGGGAGTGCGTTGCGTCAGCGACCAGCCATGGGTAACAATGGCGGAAACAGCGGAGTTTATTTTAACTCTGTCGGCAGTTGAAGATATTGCCCGGGCTAAAGCGATATTCAGCTGGTTAAATGATAAAAGATTTTCCGACGGTTCTTTCTGGATGGGAGTAACATTTCCGGATGGAGTTATATGGCCGGAAGAAAAAACAGGTTGGACGGCGGCGGCGGCAATGCTGGCCTGGGACGCTTTGAATGAAATAACTCCGGCGGGGAAACTTTTTAATCATAAATTTTGGGATTCATGGGCTAAGTGAAGATCCCTCTGATGTGACGGTGTTTTCGGATTGCGCTCACGATCAATTTCTGCAACAAAAGTTGACTCGGCTTTTAAAAAATCCACTTTAATAAAAAGGGTAAGGTAGTGAGAAAGGATTATCGTCCATATTACGTTAAGCGCTTCTACAATAAGTTTCAGAAGTGGTATGCGCGATATTTTCTGGCTCCTCAATTCGAATATTTTGGCCGCGGGTTGGTTTTTATGAAACCCTGGCAGGTGGAAGTATTCGGCGGACCGGTTTTTTTAGGAGATTATTCAACTGTTATCGGCACTCCCGATAGAAAAGTAAGATTTACCGTCTGGCCTGTATGGCAGGGTTCGGGAAAAATTGAAATAGGCCGGTGCTGTTTGATTTGTCCGGGCACAAGAATAATGTCTGCTACCGCAGTAACTCTTGGTGACGGCTGTATGACGGCTCAAAATGTCAGCATTAGCGATTCCGACTGGCATGATTTGTACGATCGCAGTTTGCCGGTAGGCAACACGCAGGCAGTTACGATTGGCAATAATGTCTGGATTGGAGACAGCGCTATTGTATGCAAGGGAGTGACTATAGGAGATAACTCCATTATCGGCGCCGGTTCTATAGTTGTTAAGGACATTCCGGCAAACGCCATTGCCGCCGGAAATCCGGCAGCGGTTATAAAATATCTTGATCAGGCTAAACCCTTAAAGACCAGAACCCAGTGGCTTTCTGATCCCGCCAAACTGGCCGCAGATTTTGAGATCATTGATCGCGCGGTGATGAAAGGCAACACTCTGGCAGGCTGGTTCAGATCATTGCTTTTCCCTCGTAGTGGAGATTAAAAAATGCGTATAGCTATTATTGCCCCACCATATCCATTGGAGGAAATTCCTTCACCGCCGCTTGGTGTAACTTATGTAGCCGCAGCATTTCAAGCCGCAGGCGCAGAAGTAAAAATATTGGATTACATTGTTTCGAGTTACACTAAAGAAAATCTGCAAAAACAACTGGAATCTTTTAAGCCTGACGCGGTAGGCGCCACTTCCGTAACGATGAATTTTTATGAAGCGCAGAAGATTCTTCGTGATGTTAAACATTACGATCCGGAAATACTCACAATGATGGGCGGACCTCATGTGTCCTTCACCGCAACCGACACTTTAAGGCGGTATCCGGAAATAGACCTGATTGCCATAGGGGAAGGGGAGGATACCATTGCCGAACTGACTCCTGTATTAAAGCAGAAGAGCAAGTGGCGCGATATCCGCGGAATCGCTTACCGGCATGATGATGAAATCATCATTACTGATAAAAGGGATTTTATAGCCGATATTGATGGAATCCCCTCACCGGCGCGTCATTTATTACCCATTTCACGTTACCGGGCACTGGGATTTCCAGTCAGCCTGATTACCGGCAGAGGTTGTCCCTATTCTTGCATTTTTTGTTTAGGGCGCAAGATGGTCGGTTCCAAGATCCGCAAAAGAAAATCAAATCTGGTTTTGGACGAAATCGAAGAAATCATTGGTTATGGTTTTGAACGTATTAATATCGCCGATGACCTTTTCACTGCCGACAAAGAACGGGTTCGCGAAATTTGTAGAGGAATAAAGGAACGTTCTTTAAAGTTCCCGTGGAGCGCCTTCGCCCGTGTGGATACTGTAAATCAGGAGATATTTGATCTAATGGCTGAGGCAGGTTGTGATAGTGTCAGCTTCGGGGTGGAAACCGGTAATCCGGAGATGCTCAAGCGAATAAAGAAAGGAATAAAACTGGAGCAGGTCGAGGTGGCAGTTAAAATGTGCCAGCAGGCGGGCATGATAGCTCACGAGTCTTTTATTATCGGTTTGCCGGGAGAAACAAAAGATACTTTAGAGGAAACAGAAAAGTTCGCCAAAAGTACAAAAGCTATTTACGGCTACCATTATTTGGCGCCGTTTCCCGGCACAACAGTCCGGGAAAAAATTCAGGATTATGATCTGGAAATCTTAACAGATAATTGGACTAGTTATGATGCCAATGACGCTATTGTAAAAACTTCATCTTTGCTGCCGCAGGATATGCGGGAATTTGGCGCCCGTTATGATGAAGAAATGGAAGCCCATTGGAATAAAATGTTCAAAAGATACCAGGAAGGCACAGGTACAGCAGAAGATAATATGCATGTTGAAGGCCACTGGCGCATGAATTTAACCTATCAGATTTTAAAAGACGACATAATAGAAAAATGTGGATTTATAGAACCTGCTTCATTTCAGGGCACTAAAGACAGCGCTTTACAGGAACTCTGCCGGAAAATAATAAATTGCACCAAAGCAGATTCACGAGTGGTTATCAATACTATCACTGATTTTTCCGGTCGCGGTTATCTTCGCGCGGATATTTCCGGTATGGGTTGTGTCTGGTCATGGTCTTAGTCTTGTCTCGATACCATTTAAAGTAATTTTCGCCATATTGGCGAAAATTACTTTAAATGGTATCGTTATTTTTTGCGGATCAATATTCCCAATGATTCACGCATGGGCTCCTCTTCGTAAAGTCCGGAAGCAACCGCTTTCTTGTAAACAAGATAAGGCGCTTGTCCGCCCTTTGCCGAATCGGGAAAAATATCGTGGAATAAAAGATAACCGCCAGGGATCAAATTTTTTGCCCAGATATTATAATCGTTCAAGACTGATTCGTAAGCGTGACTGCCGTCAATAAAAATCAAACTAAGAGGCGTTTTCCATACGCTTCCTATTATTGCCGAACGGCCAATAACAGGAATTACTATATCTTCCAGATCAAAATCAGCTATTGTTTTTCGGAAATGTTTTAAGGTATCTATCTTTCGTGTTTCTTTATCAAATAATTCGGAATCAAAATAGGCCTCTCCCGGTTGCTGTTCTTCTGAACCGCCGTGATGATCGATAGAAAAAATAACCGTGGAGTTTTCTTTACAGGCCATACCAAGATAAACTGATGATTTGCCGCAGTAACTGCCGATTTCCAGGCAGGGACCATTTTTACCGGCTTTTAAGGCCAGTTTGTAAATACAATTTGCCTCATGTTCATCTAAAAAACCTTTTACCTGATCAATTTTTGCTTTGTCTAATTTCATCTTGAAAACCTTACAAAATCTGTTTATCATTCCATAGACCTCATTGCGGTAAAAAGCAAGGGATATGAACTTAAGTTCTTATATCACTTCTTAAATCAAAGATGATATCGAGGCGGCTAGGAGGAGGCGACGAGCTATTTTTACATACGTTGAGGATGCCAACGACGAAGCCAACAAAGATAGCGCTTTGATCTAGAAGTAGTAGCATAAATGAAAATGGCAATTGCTTTTAGAAGCAATTGCCATTAAGGGGTTTTTTTAAAATATGGATTAGTCAATATTTATGCAACCTGTTTATCATGACGACGACTGCATGAATTCTTTATATATTTTCCATTCGTTGCCTATTTTTCTCAGTTTCAATATCTTTTTACCTTTATCTTTTAATATAGAGGACTTGTACTCTTGTGTAAATACCGCCGTGGCAATATTTTCGTCTGCTGATATTTGCAAATTATCAATACTGATTTCTATATTTTTACTGTTTTTGTATATATTGGTTTTATAGGTTATCCAGGCGTCCAAGTTCATCCCTTTTGGCTGGAAATTTGATTCATCATAACAACTGCGGTAAGTTTTCATATCGCCTGATCTCCAACTGGTCAGTCATTTAGTTATCAGATTCCGGACCTCATCTTCAGGCATTGATTTTGTCTTGTCTTGTTTGCTGTTTGTCTGAGCTAAATTCGTGTCAGCGGCAGAGGCGGCAACATCAACAAGAGGTTAAGGAGCGGTAACAGCAGCAGGTGGAGCGGAAGCAACGGGCGCTGCTATTTTCTTGCCTATTTTTTCTTCGAATGCCTGTATGATTTCATTCCTGACATTTCCTGTGTCAGATTCTTTCTTCGCGGGGAAATATTTAACAAAATCTTCATAAGCTTCCTTGCTGGGATTTTGGCTTATAGCCGTTGCGTAATCCGCTAAAGATTTTCCGTATTGTTCCACACCATAATAAGCAAGGCCCCGGTTGTACATAGATGAAATGTCATTCGGATTTTTTTCCATAGCCTTATTGTAATCGGCGATAGCATTTTGAAGATTGCCTTGAAGTTGATAGATATACCCTCTATTGGAATAGAATCCGGCAAATTCAGGTTTTATTTCTATAGCCTTATTGTAATCGGCAAGAGCCTGCAGAAAATCGCCCTGAGTTTGATAGACATTTCCTTTATTGGAATAGGCTCCGGCAAAGTGGGGATTTATTTCTATAGCTTTATTGTAATCGGCGATAGCTTTCTGAAGATTACCCTGAGCTTGATAGACATTCCCGCGGTTGCAATAGGCTGCCGCATATTTGGGATTGTTTGCAATAGCTTTGGTATAACTGGCGATGGCTTGAGAGAGGCTTCCTTGTTTTTCATAGGCATTTCCAAGGTTATAATAAGCTTCTGTATATTTGGGATTGATCTCGGCAGCTTTGTTATAGTCGGCAATGGCTTGAGAGAGGTTGCCCTGTTTTCCATAAGCTTTTCCACGGTTGTAATAGATCCTTGCATGCTTGGAAGATACTCTGATCGCGTTGGTATAATCAGAGATAGCCTGGGCCAAGTTGCCTTGTTTTTCAAAAGAGTTGCCGCGATTGTAATATTCTTCTGCCGTCCCGGCCGGGATGTCGGGAACAGTTTCAGCAAAAATTGATGGTGTGAACAATAAAAATATTAGCAATAAGGTAAATAAAAATTTTTTCATAATTATTTCCTTTCTTTAAATTTAAAATTCATTGATATTCTGAGAAAGTATAAGAAAATAAAGCAAATATCATTAAAATTGTCAAGTTAATTACTTGTCATGTTGACTGGGGAATTTAATTTGCCCTGTCTGTCATGTTCATAATATATAAATCTAAATGAAAGAATCCCTGGATAACTGTGTTCCGGTGACGCTGGATGTTATTGTGTCATCAATGACATACCATTTGTTGTCAGTTCTTTCCAAAATCAGTTTATTATAAAATCCTGAAAATTATTGTCGTTGAAGGCAAAGATTTGGTCAAAAATAATAACGGCGTTATTACCTTCCTTGTAAAATGGATATATCCCCCGGTTGTAAAACAAAATGTTTGTTTATAAATTTATCTGCTTGATTTTATCAGAGTTTATAACAATAACACCACTGACAGGATTTATACCATGAGATTCAGCAAAGGTTTTACGCTCATTAAAGTTATCGTTACCATCGTTATCATGGCGATTGCTGCGGCGTGTATTGTGGCAATTATTGGCAAAGCATTTACCAGCAGCGGAATTCCGGCCGGTCAGGTCCTAAGCCAGTACAATATGATCAAGCAGATGGAAACCATCACCAGTCAATATCGCAATCAAATAACTAGCAACCCTACTACATTTAACCTCACAACATTTGAAAGCACTTACGTTACAGGCCAACAATATGTAGATAGCACTCATACAGGCTTGATTACACTGGCCAGTTCCGATGGATCTTATACAACGGCGAATGTCCTGCAAGTAACCTTGACCGATGGCACGCAAATAGTGATGAGCATATTTACACAGTAGGCGCACTATGAAAACGTTGAAAAATCAGAATCAGTCCGGTTTTACTCTTATTGAAGCCATTGCCGTTTTAGTTATCATGGGAATTCTGGCTGCGGGCTTGAGTGTTGGTCTGGTAGAGGGCGTTCAGAATTATGTTTTCGCGAGTAATGCAGGCCAGCTATCTCAGAGGGCGCAGGTCGCACTGGCGAGAATTGATAAGGAATTAATTAATGTCACGGCCATATCTTATATTTCCTCCTCAGAGGTTGATTATACAAATCCCTATTCACCGCCGTCCTGCCAGCAATCGGCGGGATGTCAGTATAGGATTACAATGCAAAACAACCAAATCATTCTTCAGGGAACCAATCCGGTAATTTCCCTGCAGATTTTGATTAGTAACGCTGCTGCATATTCCGCGGGTAGCAACTTTTTACTTTTATAAATTTTTCCGGCACGAATTGGAATCTGGAGACAGGTAATACCGTAAACAATTTAGCGCAAATAAACGTTTTACTCATTCTGACTTATGGCTCCGACCAAACTTTAACTTTTAACACATCTATAAATCCACGGCAGGGTTCCAGCTTAAATGCACCCTCACTTTAGTGAAGAAGATGGTGAAGATCAATGAATCATTTTAGAAAATATTTTTCAGGCTTAATATCTCAAACAGGAGTAACCCTGCTGATTATCATTATCGCGATTGTTGTTATGGCTATTCTCGGGGCAGGGTTGTTCGCTCTGTTTTCAACATCCTTATTTAACCAGGTGGAAGCCCAGAAAACGGCCAAGGCTTATTATCTAGCTGAATCAGGGATACGGGTAGTTGCCGGTGAGTATTATTCATCTACTAATCAAAATGCAACGCTCATCAGTCTTCAGAATAAAACCTTCAACTTCCCGCATACCGGCGGCAATTTTGCCCTGTAAATCTATCCCTGTTGGTTTTATATCCCTTCCGGTACATCATACAACGCTAATGCCACGTCAATTACACTCTATCTACCCGGTACATTGCCGCCTATTAACAGCGGTAGTCCAACTCCAATAACTATTCCTAGCCCCGGCATCTTGAAATTAAAATATTATACCCAGGAAGGCGTTTTTACCTCTGCGCCGTCAGTCGGATCTTTTAATACAAATTATGGCATAACTGTAACATTTAATTTAGTTTCCAATGCCCCCTGTTCATCAGCTCCTTATAGCGGTTTTCCTTATGCGTTAAATCCAGCAAATTTAGTAAGTTCAGGAAAAGAGCTTTATTTTGGTTATGTATATAATTCACCACAGGCGATCAGTCCGAGAGGTGATTTGATTTTAAATGATCCGAACCAGACAGCAGGGATATACCCGCCTGCAAATGGAACTATTAATATTACGACGCAGGTGGGGAGGACGGGTGGCATTTATACATACACTTATCAAAGCAGAATTCCGCAGATAATAAATCCCAGTTCACCGCCTGCAAGCTTTACATTACACAATATCCAACCGCCGTCAGGAGTTCCTTATCAATCGTCTCCGATAGTGATTACATATAATAGTGCCTGTCTCTATGATGTTAATCAAACAACACAAATATATTTAGGAAAAACGCTGGGGATTCAAAGTATATCCACCTATTGAAATTAATTTGTCATAAAAAAGTGACAAAAGGAGATAATAATGAAAAAGATAATAATATTGACAGCCATTATATTTCTAGTTTGCACAGGTTTTTCATTTGCCGCGCAAACAACTATCACTACGTATATGACAGCCGGAAATATGGGACCCCGATACCACCACTCAGTACTTCAGATTTTGTTCCGAATGGCACCACAGGTGCGATAACGGGCAGTTTAGCTAATAATACCTTAAGCTTTGGTAATAATAATCTGAATTCTTCCGGTTCTTATTTTTATGGCGGCGACAGTGATGTTGCCTATTGTGTTGCCGGTGTGTAATTTTGGCATAGGGTTGCGTGCTTATTTTGAATTCACATTCAGCCAAACCGATTCATCATCTGATAGCACAGCTCGTGGAGACGGTTTTACTTTTGCCATTGTTAACGGCTCGAATAATAATAACAGCTCGGGTGGAGCACCTATAGGTATATCGGAGGGCGAATTGCTTGGTTATGCTGGACCGGGAGAAACTAATGGCTTAGGTTTGCAGCCTCCCAAAATGGCTATAGAGTTTGATGTATATCCTAATTTGGGAAGTGGCACTGTCTGTAATTCAAACAGCAGAATTGATGCTAATGATAATAACCACATCGCGCTGATGTTTTGGGGTGATAATCTACCCGGAACTTGCACAATTTCCGGCATTAATTATCCTATGGCTAGATTCGAAGATAACAGGCACGGCGCCGGTGGCGTCAGCGGTTATTCTCCTGTAAATTCATATAATGGTGATGGAACTGGTGGATTTTATAGCGTTGCAAAAGGTTCAAATACATATAATTGGCTGGAGGATGGCCAGTTGCACAGATTCAGGATAGAAATTACCAGAGCAACCGTCACGGCGGCAAGCGGTAACTATACATACAATGTTCAGGCATGGGTAGATTGCCCCGGTTGCACTTCCAGCCCAACAAGTACTTTTCAAAAATTAACCGTTCCGTATACTAATTTAACACCGCAAATCAACCGCACTTTTTCGCTTATACCAGCCGACCATCAGGCATTTAATACAATGCTCTTTGGCTGGACAGAAGCTACAGGCGCCGCTACCCAGACCCTTGGAATTCAGAATTTTAGCATTTATTTCCCGCAAAGTAGTTGCGTCTATGGTATTAATCCGCAAAGCGCCTCATACACTAACGCTGCATCTTCAGGTAATACTATAAATGTTCTTGCTGGTTCAACATGTGCGTGGACGGCTGTAAGTAACAACTCTTGGATTACGATTACATCAGGCGCGAGTGGTACAGGCAATGGAACCGTTACGTATAACGTTTCTGCCAATACCGGCATCGCCCAGACCGGCACAATGACCATCGCCGGACAGACCTTTACTGTTACTCAGGCCAACGGCTGCCCTTATGCATTTGGCGCCTGTCCTGCGGCGTTTCCACGTGCTGGCGGCACCGGATCTGTTTCGGTTACAACTAATACCGGCTGTACGTGGACATCTTCCGATAATGCGACTTGGATTTCAACATCGCCGACATCGTCAAGTGGTTCAGGATCAGTAACAATTAACGTAAGCGGAGGTAATGGCGGGAATACGCCACGATCCGGAACAGTAACAGTTTCTGGCACTATGGGAAACACAAAACAAACAAGCTGTACAATAACAGAAAATCATTAGTGATCGTTTCTTCTCAATCTATAAGTCCCCCTCCATACTCTTTTGGAGGGGGACCCTAAGTTCAGCCCAGTTTTTTTTGGTCTGTTGCCCAAATAATATTTCTGTAGGGCGCGTTAGGGGAAACCCTTGCGGACGGATCAGGGATAACCTATAGGTGTCCCTGCAATATCCACCTCCGTCCGCCGCCACGGACAGCATAGCCTGTGGAGGACATGTGAAAAATAATTGCTGCTTAACAATTGACTTTTTTGTTTATATGATATTTAAAATAAATTGAGCCTGATAAAGGCGATTTTTTTAAAAGGGGGATGATGGCGTGAACATATTTGTCAAAAAAGGAATTCTTGCCGATACAAAAAGCGAGGCAATTATTCTGACGTTGTTTGAAGACAGCAAGAAATTGAAGGGAAATGCGCTGGAGATTGATAAAAAAAGCGGCGGATTAATCAGCGAATTGATCGCCAGCCGCGATTTCGAAGCAAAGCCTTCTCAAATATCCGTAATTTATACCAGAGGAACGCTTGCGGCAAAAAGAATAGCCGTAGTGGGCTTAGGAAAACAAAGTGAATTTAAACTGGAGAAGCTTCGCGCCGCTTTTGCCAGAGTCTGTCAGCATCTGCGGAATATAAATATAAAAGAAGCGGCAACTTCAATTAATCTAAATCTTGTTCCCGGAAAAAAAGATCAGGTAGCTCAAGCAGCGGCGGAAGGCTCTTTGCTGGGGCTTTATCAATATACGACATTCAAAACAGTTGGCCGTGAAGATTTAAAAGATATGGAAGAATTAAATATTATTGCTGACGGAAAAGATTATTCTTTGATTGAATCGGCGGTAAAAAAAGCGTGGATAATTGCCGGTGCCGTTTATTTCACGCGCGATCTTATTTCCGCTCCCGCCAACGAAATGACGCCGTCTATTATGGCGCAAAAAGCGCGTGAAATTGCCTGCAGAAAAAATGTGTCCTGTAAAATTCTGAATAAGAACAAGATGAAGGAAATGGGGATGAATGCTTTGCTGGGCGTTGCTTCGGGAAGCCACGAAGAGCCGAAGTTTATTATTCTGGAATATGCGGGCGGCAAAAAAAACACGGCGCCGATTGTGCTGGTGGGCAAAGGATTGACTTTCGACAGCGGTGGAATTTCCATCAAACCAGCCGATAAGATGGATGAAATGAAAACAGATATGTCCGGCGGAGCGGCAGTTATGGGAGCCATAATGGCGGCCGCGGACTTGCAGCTTCCTCTAAACATTACCGGACTGATTCCCGCCACGGAAAATCTGCCGGGCGGTTCCGCCTTAAAACCGGGGGATATTTTAAAATCATATTCCGGAAAAACCGTTGAAGTTCTTAATACGGACGCCGAAGGCCGCTTGATTCTGGCCGACGCCCTTGCTTACGCTTCCGAATACAATCCGGAAGTGGTTATTGATCTGGCAACCCTTACCGGCGCCTGCATTGTCGCTCTGGGAGATGATGTGACCGGAATGCTGGGAACGGACGATAAACTAAAAAAAGAAATAGATAAGGCCGCCCAAAATACCGGGGAACTTGTCTGGGAACTGCCTTTGTGGGAAAGCTATTTCGAATTGATCAAAAGCGATATTGCCGATTATAAAAATAGCGGCGGCAGGGCAGCCGGCACAATTACCGCAGCCGCTTTTCTAAGCAAATTTGCCGGAGATTATCCCTGGGTGCATCTGGATATTGCGGGACCTGCCTGGACAAGCAAAGACAAAGCTTATATTCCCAAAGGGGCATCGGGAGTTGGTGTTCGGCTGCTTGTGGAATTTTTGCGCAATCGTGTCCGAAAATAGAATATGCCGCTACTTCTGGAAATAAAAGATTTGATGACAGTATTTGATACTGTCAGGGGAAGAATTAAAGCCGTTGACGGAATTTCATTAAAAATCGATTCCGGCGAGACTCTGGGAATTGTCGGCGAATCCGGCTGCGGAAAAACAATGCTTGCCCTTTCGATTATGCGTCTTGTGCCTGCAAACGGCAAAATTATTAATGGTGAAATATTATTTTCCGGCCTTGATTTATTAAAAATATCAGAGGAAGAAATGCGCGCCCGTCGCGGTAGCGAAATCTCCATGATTTTTCAGGAGCCGATGACTTCACTCAATCCTGTTTTTCGCGTCGGTGAACAAATCGCCGAGGCCATTAGGCTGCATCAAAAGCTTCCGGCAAAACAGGCTATGGAAAAAAGCGTTGAACTGTTTAATGAGGTGGGAATTGCCAATCCGCAAAAACGGGTGCGGGATTATCCGCACAATCTCAGCGGCGGTATGCGCCAGCGGGTAATGATCGCCATGGCCATGTCCTGTAACCCTAAGCTTCTTCTTGCCGATGAACCCACAACAGCGCTGGATGTTACAATTCAGGCGCAAATTCTGGATTTGATTTCCGGTCTGAAGCAGAAAAATAATATGGCTGTTATTTTAATCACGCATGATTTAGGTGTGGTTGCTCAGGCCGCTCAGAAAGTTGCTGTAATGTACGCGGGCAAACTAGTGGAAAGTTCAGCAGTGGAAGTGATCTTTGCCAATCCCCTGCATCCGTATACCCAAGGCCTGCTGGAATCAATACCGGCCCGATGCGTGAAATCGCTGGAAAGAGAAGATTACCTCAAAACTATTCCGGGCTCTGTTCCCAGTTTATATAATCTTACTGCGGGCTGCCGTTTTCATGATAGGTGTTCTTACGCCGCAGAAGTTTGTGCGCAAAAAGAGCCGCCGCTTTTGGAAATTGAAACAGGGCATTTTGTTTCCTGCTGGAAATACAGCCCAGAGAATAATAATCAGATTAGAGAGTAGATGATGCCCAGTGTCCTTGCTGAAATTCGGAAGTTGAATAAAAAATTTACATTAGACGGCGGTTTCTTTAATTCCGTAAAAAGAGTTATTTATGCTGTTAACAACGTTGACCTGCTGATTTTTGAAGGCGAGACTCTGGGGCTGGTAGGCGAATCTGGCTGCGGCAAATCCACGCTGGCACGCCTGATAACCAGACTGGAAAAGCCTTCCTCTGGGTATGTGAATTTTAAAGGTGAAAATATTTTTTCGTACGATAAAGAAGCCCTAAAGTCTTATCGCCGTAATGTCCAGATAATTTTTCAGGATACTTATTCATCGCTCAATCCCAGAACGTCCGCGTTGAGTATAATTAAAGAACCTCTGATAATACATCGCCTTGGTGACAAGAAGAAGCGTTGTGAAATGGCGCTGGAAATAATGGCAAAAGTCGGTTTAAGTCGCCAGCAGGCTAATCGTTATTCTCATGAGTTCAGCGGTGGGCAGCGCCAGCGTATTGGAATCGCGCGTGCGCTTGTGTTAAATCCGGAATTAATCATTGCCGATGAGCCGGTTTCGTCTCTTGATGTTTCCATTCAGGCGCAGATTCTTAATCTACTCAAGGATTTAAAAAACGATTATAATTTAACATATTTGTTTATTTCTCATGATCTTAACGTTATTCGATTTATTTCCGATCGCGTTGCCGTAATGTACCTGGGTAAAATTGTCGAACTTGCGTTAAATCAGGATATCTATAATCGTCCGCTTCATCCCTATACGCGCATGTTGCTTTCGGCTGTGCCGTCCTGTGATCCCCGCAAGAAAGAAAGAATAATAAAAATAAAAGGAGAGGCCGGATTTGAAAATGATCAGGGCTGTCCTTTTCAAAACCGCTGCTCTTATAGAGCCGAAATTTGCGGGAAGGTAGAACCGCGGCTGGAAAAATTCGATGAACAAAGCTTTTGCGCTTGTCACATGGCTGGAACGATCTAGAGGGATTATAATGCCTGAAGAAAAGATATATATAAAAAATGGCTCTGAAATAATTGAAGGTTTGTTATGCAAATCTTCGGGGAAAAAAGGCGTTGTAATTTGCCATCCGCATTCCCTGATGGGGGGTTCGATGTATAATAATGTTGTTGAAGTCCTCCAGAAAGCGTTTGCCGCTGAAAATTTTTCAACTTTAAGATTTAATTTCCGGGGAGTAGGCGGGAGCACCGGTACCTACGATGAAGGGATGGGCGAAAAGGAAGATATTCTCGCCATTTGCGAATATCTGAAAAAACTCGGGCTGAAAGAATTATTTTTTGCGGGTTACTCGTTTGGCGCGTGGGTTGGCTCAAGAATTCTCGAAGAAAGCAACAATCCTTTTTCCTTCAGTATCTGTGTTTCGCCACCTGTTGACTATTTTAATTTCGAATGGGATAATTTGAAAAACAGGATTAATTTATTCATTTGCGGAGATTGTGACCAGTTCTGTACCTTAGATGCTTTAATTCCAAAAGCGAAAAAAATAAATTCTCCGATGGAAATAATTTCCGGCGCGGATCATTTTTATCTGGGGAAAGAAAAAGAACTCATTGTTATTTTACATAAATATAAAATTGTAATAATTATAGCATTGCAATAATTACAAAAATAATTATAAAAAAAGCTTGATTTTGAAAAAAAAAGTGATAATAATTAAAATGGCGTTAAAAAACCGCAGATTTATTGTGTGTTCTCAGGCAAGAAAAGAGCGGTGTTTATCAGGAAGTAGTTAGTGCTGAGTTTTACAAAATATGAAATTAACCGCAAAGAATTATTCTATTAAAATATAGAATTCATGCGGTTTTTTTTGTTCCTTGTGTTCTCTTATAGGGCAAGGAACAAATACTTTTTAAAGGAGGGTTTTAGCTTTGGCAGAAGGAAAAGTAAAGTGGTTCAACGAGAAAAAGGGGTTTGGTTTCATTGAAAACGATGAAGGTGGAGATGTTTTTGTTCATTATAGTGCTATTGCAGGAACGGGATTTAAGACTCTTTATGAGGGTCAGAAGATTCGTTTCGATATTGAACAGGGGAACAAGGGTCCCAGCGCAACAAATGTTCAGCCGCTATAATAATCTCAATTAATCAAAATTACTTTAACTAAAAATGCCCCGCATAATGGGGCATTTTTATTAATGAAACACAAATCGAAGCTTCTCCGCGGCAAGCCACGGAGAAGCTTCGACTCTTAGGGAACAATATTATTCAGTATTCGCTCTCTTACCCCTCAGCACGCGAAGGTGTTTGAACTCGTTACCGAATTCAAAATCAGCGGGATGAATGCTTCTTTCCCTAAATCCGGTCTTTTATACCAATTCTAAATCAAAGATGATATTGAGGCGGCTAGGCGTAGGCGACGAGACGTATGTGATCTGCGCCATTATGGCGCAGATCACCGGTAAGGAAATGATCTATTTATATTGTGTCCCCTTCGGAGACACTCCTGTATTTACATACGTTGAGGAAGCCGACAACGACGCCAACAAAAATAGCGCTTTGATCGGAAGCGCGTTCCCTTTAGGGATGCGCATAATGGATAGAATCCTGCATTGCCAAGAATTTTCGCCAAAAATGGCGAATAATTCCTTTAGAATTGGCATTAATCAATTTTTATAATATGGAGTGGATAGCGTCTTTTCATGCAAAGATAGATAATTTTAAGGTAAAATATGGCAGAAAAACTGATAGTGATTTTGGGGCCGACAGCATCAGGTAAAACGCATTTGGCAGCGCAGCTTGCCTATGATCTGCAGGGCGAAATAATTTCCGCCGACTCCCGTCAAGTTTATAAAAACATGGATATCGGCACCGGTAAGGATTTAAATCAATATATTATCAATGGCCGGCAGATTCCTTATCATCTGATAGATATAGCAGGGCCGGAGAGCGAATTTAACTTATTTGAATTTCAAAGCAGATTTTACAAAATATTCAGCCATTTAACGGAAAAGAAAAGTCTGCCTGTTTTGGCCGGAGGGACGGGTCTTTATCTGGAATCCGTGCTGAGAGGGTATGATATGCCCCAAGCCCCGATAAATGAAGAATTCAGGAAAAAATTGAACCGGAAATCGAAGGATGAACTACAGGAAATTCTTTTTGTGTTAAAACCGCGTTTGCATAACAGGACAGACCTCGAAGATTCCGGGAGATTAATCCGGGCAATAGAAATTGAAATGGCCAGAAATATAAAAAATCGGAACCAACGGGAAAAACCTCAGATTGATGCTTTGGTTTTCGGTATCAGATGGGAAAGATCCGTCCTGCGGCAGCGTATTAGAAAGAGATTGGAGGAAAGGCTGGAAGGGGGAATGGTCCAGGAGGTAGTGAATCTGACTTCCGCGGGATTAAGCTTTACAAAACTTGAGAGTTTCGGGCTGGAATATCGATTTGTTTCTCAGTATCTGCAAGAAAAAATTACCTTTGCTGAAATGAAAAACAGATTAAACATTGCTATCGGCCAGTTTGCCAAAAGACAGGAAACCTGGTTTCGGCGTATGGAGAAAAAAGGGATAATGATAAACTGGCTTCAGATCAACGATTATCCTTTATTAAAAGAAAGAGTGATAAAATTTCTGCGATGAAAAGAAATTCTTTAATTAACACTTATCTGCAAAATTATTCAGTCGGGGAAAAATGGGAATTAATCGCTAATGATACTGATAATATTTCTCAGGTTGTTGTAATACCGGCTTACGCGGAAAAAGAAATGCTTTTTTCCACTCTGGCTTCTTTGGCGCAAAATCCGCCTTCGTCTCTGGAATATTCTCTTATAATGTGCATTATTAATAATAAGGATGATTCATCTCTAGCGGCGAAAGAAGATAACCTGCAAACAATTGATTGTCTTGACGCGCTCGTGAAAAAAAAACCTTTAAAAAAATTCAGTGCCGATAAGGAATTATATCCTCTTTTAGTCAGTCTGTCCGGCGCGAGGTTGAAACTCGGCTACATCGATGCCTCGTCCGAAGGATGTGAAATGCCGCAAAATGCCGGAGGAGTGGGGATGGCGCGAAAAATCGGCATGGATATGGCCTTGCGCCTTCTGAAAAAAAGTTCCTCTCCGCGCAATCTGATTTTAAGTCTTGATGCCGATACTCTGGTCCGGAATAATTATCTGTCCGCGATAAAACATTATTTTACGCACGGAGTCAAAACTGCCATTGTGGCTTATGAACATCAAATGCCTTTGGATGATGCGCAACGGGCCGCGATTTGCTGTTATGAAATTTTCCTGCGTTACTGGGTACTGGGGCTGGAATACGCAAAATCTCCCTGGGCGTTTCATTCCATAGGATCAACGATTGTCACTTCAACCGAAACATACCTGGACGTAAGAGGAATGAATAAGCGCGCGGCGGGCGAAGATTTTTATTTCTTAAGCAAACTCGCCAAGACGGGTAAAATTGATTATATTAAAAACACCTGTGTTTATCCGTCGGCGCGTTCTTCCAACCGTGTTCCCTTTGGAACGGGGAAAAGAATACAAAGATTTCTTTCCGGCCATTACAAAGAAGAATATCGTTTATACGATCCGCGAGTATTTAAGGTATTAGCCGATTGGCTGCAACTTATGAAAAACCAGTTTATTTGCGGTGAAGATGAAATTTTAATGAAAGCGCAACGGATCCATCCCCGTTTAAAATCTTTTTTGAAAGATAGCGGCTTTTCCGCGGTCTGGTCAAGAATATGCCGCAATGTAAAAGACGAAAAAACGCTGGCGCGACAGTATAATGATTGGTTTGACGGGTTTAAAACCTTAAAATTAATTAATTATTTTACCGCGGAAGTTTATCCGCAAATTAATATGTTCGAAGCTCTGGAGCGTATTCTTTCCATGTCGGGAAGGGGAGTGAAATTAAATGCGGAAACAGGAATTCCCCCGCTTGCAAAACAATTAAAAATTCTTCAATATTTACGCACGATAACTTAATGGTTAAGTTTTGTTCAACATCCCCCATTGGGATAATTTTCTTGACGCCTATGTGTATTTTACATATAAGTCACAAAACAATAAAAAGAATGCCAAATATTTTCGGGAGAAAATTCATGAAAAATAAAATCAATAAAAGTTGGATAGCTATTTTCGTTGTATTTGTTTTTATTTTGGTTTCAGGTTGTTCAGATAACGAAAAAAAGAAGGAAGTATCTTCAGAGCCGGCAGCCGGCGCAAACCAGATTCAGAATGCGGTTCCCGGGATTCCGGCTTCCAACGTTGCGCCGGCAGTTAAAGTTGAACAAGCCGAAACAAGTGATATCGCAGCCAGTGTTGACGGAAAAATTTTGAAAAAATCGGAATTGGAAAGTAATCTTAAAGAAAGAATGAAAATGCTCAAGGATAAAATACCAGCCGATAAACAAAAAGAATTTCAGGAAAACCTAAGAAAGCAGTTGGTGAAAGGATTCGTAATACGAACCCTTTTAAATAATGAATTTGCGAAAAGAAAAATTGAAGCAAGCAACCAGGAAGTTAAAATGGTAATAGATAAGGAAGCGGCCAACCTTCCTCCGGGTAAAAAAATAGATGATTTCTTCAAAGAAAATAGAATATCTCAAGAAGATATTATATTTGCAATTAAGGCTAATAAATACATTAACATGGAAATTGGTGATAAAGAAAAGCCGACTCAAAAAGAAATAAGCAAATTTTACAACGAAAATCGTGAAAAATTGTTCACAGAACCGGAAAGCGTGCATGTCCGTCAAATTCTTGTGGCCATTGGCAAGGATGACAGTGATAAAGTCAAAGCACAGAAGAAGGAAGAAATAGAAGATTTGCGCAAGCAATTATTAAATGGTGCTGACTTTGCAGAACTGGCCCGTAAATATTCCGATTCTCCCGACAAAGAAGTTGGCGGAGATTTGAGTTATATAACAAGAGGGCAAAGAGTAAAACCTTTTGAAGATGCCGCGTTTTCACAGAAGAAGAATGTTATTGGCCCGGTAATTAAGACGGAATCTGGTTATAATATTATTCAAGTATTAGATCATAAACCCGGGAAGAAAGCTGATTTCAATCAAGCTAAAAGCAAAATTTCTGCTTATTTGGAGCAGCAAAAAAAATCACAAGATTTAGATGCTATTCTGAAAAATTTACAGGAAAAAGCAAAAATAATAATTTATTAAATAAAACCGGTTAAGTTTCGTTCTCTTATTTGAAACTGTGCTCAGCATCCGGGAAAGCGCTTGTTTTTACATCCTGTATATAACTCTTGACGGCGTTTCTGATATCCAGATTCAAATTGGCGTATTTTTTTACAAACTTCGGAGTCATTCTGTCATACATTCCCAGCATGTCGTTGACTACCAGAACTTGTCCATCACAGTGAACACCGGCGCCGATACCTATGGTTGGAATAGACAGGGCACTGGTAATCTCCGCGGCCAGTTTCTCCGGCACGCATTCAAGTACCAAGGAAAAAGCGCCCGCTTCTTCCAGGATTTTAGCGTCCTGCATTATCTTTTCAGCCGCGTCTTCCTTTTTGCCCTGGACTTTATAACCGCCTAACTGGTGAATCGATTGTGGCGTTAACCCCAAATGTGCCATGACGGGAATTCCCGCACAGGTAATTTTACGGACTGTTTCGGCATGTTCCCTGCCGCCCTCGAGCTTAACCGCCTGGACATCGGCTTCTTTTAAAAAGCGTCCGGCATTGGCCAGCGCAATCTCTGGGGATAGTTGAGACGATAAAAACGGCATATCCACGACAATTAGCGATTTTCGAGCGCCGCGAGCCACGGCTTTTGTATGATGTAGCATATCTTCCATGGTGACAGGCAGGGTAGTGTCATAACCTAAAACAACCATGCCCAATGAATCGCCGATAAGGATTATGTCGATGTCGCTTTCGTCCAGGATGGAGGCCATCCCGTAATCATAAGCCGTAAGCACAGTGATTTTCTCTCCCTGAATTTTCATTTTTTTGATGTCGAGAATGGTTTTCCGGGTAATCTTATTTTGTGTGCTCATTTTTTATTCCTTTCAAAATAGTGTTAATTTTTTTTGCTCCTCCGGCGTTCAGCGTTCCTTTTTGCTGTGCGACCTTAACTGTTATTAATCCCAGGGAAGAATACAAAGAAGAATATTGCGGCAGATTTTCATTAATTGCCATTATGTGTTTTTTTATCGTGCCGAAATCACCGCGGGCAATAGGACCGGTAAGGGATGAAATTGAACCGGAATTTTCAATATTTTTCAGGCTGCCATAAACCAAAGGCAAAAACGCTTTTTTTGCATCTTTTTCATTTAGTCCGATAACATGATAAATGGATTCAGCCACATTCATTAAAGACACCAGATAATTGGAAGCGAAGCACGCGGCTGCGTGATAAAGCGGTTTTTGGTCGGGGGAAACGACAAGAGGAATCCCTCTTAAATCACGAACAATACTTTTTGCCGGTGCCTGAGATTCTTTATCCGCCGTAATTCCAAAATAACTTCCGGGGATATTTTGTATAGCCTGATCAATAGAAGAAAAACTTTGTAATGGATGGATACTGGCAACTGATGCGCCTGCTTTTTTTGCTGGTGTTAGAAGGTCCAGACCTCCTGCGCCGCTCATATGGAAAACCAATTTGCCTTTTATTACCGGACAAATAGCAATCTCCCTGCAAGCAGACAAAATGGCATCATCGGGAGTAGTAATTAGAACACAATCAGTTTTTTCCACCGCATCTTGGGGTTTCAGGAATGCTTCTCCTCCGGTATAGGGAAGAGCTCTTTTCATCGCGGCGGGAGATTTATCGTAAATAGAAATAACTTTATAACCGGCTTTTTTCAAGAGGAATCCGATAGCTGTCCCCACCATACCGGTGCCAATTATGGCAAGATTATTTAAGCGCCGTTTTTTCATATTCAAACCACGGGTATCTTTGGTACCCTCCGCCTGCAACAATAGAGTTCGACTTACAAATATTACCGCCTGTGTTTATAATATTTAAGCCTTAAAAATAAAAAAGGCCTTCCGCAAAAAATAGAAGACCTTTGTTCGACATTTTAATTAAATATAAATACCGTCTCAGTCGAGAAAAGGGATCCAAGCGGTTTATTTATATTTAACACTGACAGGGAACTTAGTCAAACACTTTTTGAAGAAACAAACTTGTGTTTATGGCCGCACTCAATTATATAATATCAGTTCTAAATTAAAGGTAACATAGGGGTGGCGACGCTGCCGGCAAAGACAGCGCTTTAATTTTAAACTGGTATGGCAAAGGCGAATTAATGAAAGAATTGGATTTCATGATATTTGATTTTGACGGCACCCTTGTTTCCACGGGCGCTGATTTAGCCCAGAGTATAAATTATACTTTGAATGAGCTGAAACTTGAAAAAAAACCGGAAAAAGAGATTATCAGTTTTGTTGGCGATGGTATAAGTAAGTTGATTCAAAGAGCTCTGGAACAGGATGATGTAAGATTCCATGAAGAAGCAATGAGAATCTTTGCGGATTATTATGGGAAACATCTTATGGATAATACCAGA
Source organism: uncultured delta proteobacterium (assembly GCA_963811325.1). GTDB lineage: Bacteria > Desulfobacterota > Syntrophia > Syntrophales > Smithellaceae > Smithella. Next base: position 1,556,634 of record CAWEQT010000001.1, on the reverse strand, counting down.
CTCTATCCGCACGTGGAAGACGTCTTGAAAAATTTTAAAAATAAAACAAAAATTATTCTAACAAACAAAAGCTATAATTTTACTTTGGCCATAGCCCGGGGATTGAGTATAGAAAAATACTTCTCGGAGATAATAGGTATTGATTCCATGCCATTTACAAAACCGGATCGCCGTATAATAAACTATTTGCTAGATAAATACGGAGCAGCTAAAGAAAAAATTCTTATCACAGGTGATGGCATGAATGATATTATTACTGCCAAAAATTCCGGAATATTGAGCTGTGCTTATTTAAACGGATTAGGTAACAGGAAGGATTTATTGAATCTTAATGCCGATTATTATTGTGAAGATCTCCTGGAAATTAAATCTTTATTTAATTAATGAAACTCGTTGAAAACGAGCGTAGCGAAGTTTAAAGCGTTAGGTAAATTATCCTGGGAGCGAAGCGAAGCGGGGTTGGATATGATAAAAAAAGTTAGTAAGACTATCGAAAAATACAATCTGCTGGAAAAGGGTGAGCGAGTGGTTGTGGCTCTTTCCGGTGGGCCTGATTCCACGGCGCTTCTGGCAGTTCTTGTCTCCATAGCTCAGGAGCTGGATTTGAGCCTGATCGTCGCCCATTTCAACCATGGATTACGCGGCCAGGAATCGGATGAGGATGAAAAATTCTGCCGCGACTTATCCGATAGGATGGGATTGGTTTTCTGTGCCGCGAAAATGGATCAGAATAATAATAAAAAAGGAGTTTCGCCTGAAGATTTTTACAGGCGGGGAAGATACGTTTTTCTGAACAAAGTTGCCGCTGATTATCAGGCACGGAAAATCACGTTAGGGCATAATCTGCAAGATCAGGCGGAAACTGTATTGCTCAATCTTTTACGCGGCAGCGGTCTGGAAGGCCTCAAAGGTATTTTGCCCAAACGGGATGGTAATATTATCCGTCCGCTTATTGAAATATCCCGGCGGGAGATTATTTCTTACTTAAATAAGGCCGGTATTTCATATCGTCAGGATAGTTCCAACAAAAACAAGATGTACCTGCGGAATCAAATCAGAACCGAGTTGATTCCGCATCTAAAAGAAAAGTATAATCCGAAAATTGAAGAAAATCTGGCGCAAATGGCGGAAATATTGCGCGCGGAAGATGAATTTATCCGGCAGTATACAGCGCAAGCCTTGCAATCATCGTTTATTCAAAGACAGCAAAATAGTGTTTTATTGAAAATAGCGTATATAAATAAATTGCCCGCGGCAATCCGGTTGCGATTATTTAAAACTATTTTAGAAGATTTCAGTCCCGCAAAAAACGGATTCTCCTTTATCCATATAAAATCACTCGATAATTTATCGCTAAAGTGCGAATCGGGGAAAAAAATTGTTCTTCCTCTGGGGATTGAAATAAGACGCGAATATGATAATTTGATTCTGGAGTGTAAAAAAACCCGTTTAGCACAAGCCAAATATGAATATCCCATGAATATTCCGGGATCTGTTTACATTAAAGAAAGAAAGGTTACCCTCCGCGCGGAACTTACAACAAAAGAAAGTATTGATTTGGGAAGCAAAAGCAAAGTTTATCTGGATTTAGATAAAATTCAGCAACCTGTGGCAATACGCAATAGAAGGGACGGAGACAGATTTCAGCCCCTCGGCATGCCGGGTCGGCAAAAAATTAAAAATTTCTTCATTGACCATAAGATACCTTATTGTGAGCGCAATGAAATCATGTTGCTTGTGGATCGTCTTTCTGTAATATGGATAGAAAATATGCATTTAAATGACCGGGTCAAAATAACCGCAGAAACAAAAAACGTCTTGAAACTGGAAATTACAAATTCATACATATCGGCAAATTTCCCCCAAACCAGTCTTTTCTGATGTCATCAAAAATTAATTGAGTTATAATAGATATTATTATAAAGATTATAACATCAGTTCGCTTGTAAGTTACCACCTTTGGGGTGGTAATTACTGGTAAGATAAGAAACTTGTTTACTATGCGCTCCCCAGCGGAATGCGCTACCGGTCTTTGGCTAAGCTTGTTGGCAGCGTAGACGGGCTTCCCAGAACGTAAGGAAAATACGTCTGCGGAGCCTCCTCTTTGCCGCCTCGTTATCTGTTGAACGCAAGATAGTATATCATGATGTATAATTTATATTAAGGAGAAAAATATTGAATCAGGTTCAAAAAAATATAGCTCTTGTCCTTACTGTGGCGCTCGTTGGTTTACTTGTCTGGCAACTCTATAATCAGCCTAAAGCTGGGACCAAAGAAATAATTTACAGCGAGATGATAGCCCTTCTGGATAAAGGCGATATAAGTGAAGTAACTATTCAGGGCGATAGTATTACCGGTAAATTTACCAATGGCAGCATTTTTAAAACATTCGCTCCCAAGGATGATAAGCTGGTGGCGCAATTTAGAGAAAAAGGCGTCAAGATTACGGCCAAACCAACGGAAGATTCGCCCTGGTTGACTGTCTTGATTTCTTGGGTTCCGATGATTCTTCTTATCGGTGTTTGGATATTTTTTATGCGCCAGATGCAATCCGGTGGCGGTAAAGCAATGGCCTTTGGCAAGAGCAGGGCGCGTTTGATGACCGACAATTCGAAGAAGGTTACTTTTGCCGACGTTGCCGGTATTGATGAAGCCAAAGCCGAGTTGGAAGAGATTATTGATTTTTTAAAGGATCCTAAAAAATACACAAAACTTGGAGGGAGAATTCCCAAAGGATTGCTGCTTGTCGGCCCTCCCGGTACTGGTAAAACACTTTTAGCCCGTGCCATAGCCGGTGAAGCGGAAGTTCCTTTCCTGAGCATCAGCGGTTCCGATTTTGTGGAAATGTTTGTCGGTGTCGGAGCTTCCCGTGTGCGGGATTTGTTCAGTCAGGCTAAAAAGAACGCTCCCTGCATAGTTTTTATTGACGAGATTGACGCTGTTGGCCGTCATCGCGGTGCCGGCCTTGGCGGAGGTCACGATGAAAGAGAACAAACGCTCAATCAGTTGCTTGTGGAAATGGATGGATTTGAATCTAATGAAGGCGTGATTCTTATTTCCGCAACTAACCGTCCCGATGTTCTTGATCCGGCGCTTTTGCGCCCGGGCCGGTTTGACAGGCAGGTTATCGTGCCGCTGCCTGATGTAAAGGGAAGGGAAAAAATATTTGAAGTTCATGCGCGCAAAGCGCCGATTGACGGTGATGTTGATTTTTCGGTTTTGGCGAGGGGAACACCGGGAACTTCCGGAGCCGACATAGAGAACCTTATTAACGAAGCAGTGCTCAACGCTGCCCGGGCAAATAAAGAAAAGGTCAATATGAGCGATTTTGAGTTTGCCAAAGATAAGATTTTAATGGGCACGGAAAGAAAAAGTATGGTGATCAGCGATGAAGAAAAACGCAATACCTCTTATCATGAAACAGGCCATGCTCTGGTGGCGCGTTTAATGCCGGGAACCGATCCGATTCACAAGGTGACCATTATTCCCAGAGGCAGGGCTCTGGGGCTGACCCAGCAGCTGCCAATTGATGAAAAACATACCTATCCACGTGAATATCTGGAGAACAGCATCGCTATTTTGTTGGGCGGACGTGCCGCCGAAGAAATAGTTTTGCATGATTTTACTACTGGCGCGGGCAATGATATTGAACGGGCAACCAATTTAGCCAGAAAAATGGTCTGTGAATGGGGCATGAGCGATAAAATGGGGCCGCTGAGTTACGGCAAAAAAGAAGAACAGATTTTCCTAGGTCGTGAATTTGCCACTCACAAGGATTACAGTGAAGATACGGCAAAAAATATTGATGTGGAAGTTGTTTTAATCGTTAAGACAAACTATGAAAAAGCGAAAAAACTTCTCAATGACCACATTGAAATACTGCATAAGATAGCCGGACAACTTCTCGAAAAAGAAGTCTTAAACGGAGTGGAAATAGACGCTCTCATTGGTGATGCTTTGCCCGAAGTTAAGCAGGTTTATTCAAAAACAACAACTTAATGAAGTTGCTTTTTACTTTATTTCCTGTCTGGATAAAACATTTAGGTTCACTTAAATATCGGAATTGTTTTGTGAGAACAATCAAAATAAAAAGCGTGGAAGAAGCCGCGGCGATATTCAGAAAAATAGGCGTTGATCCTTATGGTATTGACGCCATGGCGCAAAAAACGATTAATGTCAATATTCTACTGGAAAAACAACCCTGTAAAATAGCGAATATCATTAAGCAGGAGATGCTGTCAATCGGCGGTGATGCCGCCGTTGCCAGAGGCAGCGTGTCATGCAGTATTCCTGCAAGCGATATTTTAATTATGGGCACGATAAAGCAGATATTGACTCTCGTAAAAAAAATTGAAAAACAGCCTTTTGGATTGAAATTAATTGCTCGTAATACAGCCGGCATATTATACAACATTAACCAGAACGAATATGTTTTGAAGACATGCCGCCGTAAAATTATCTTAGGCAAAAAAACCATGGTTATGGGAATTTTAAATGTTACGCCTGATTCGTTTTCCGATAGCGGACTTTTTTACTCTCCTCAAAAAGCAATTGAACATGGATTGCGAATGGTGGACGAAGGAGCGGATATTATTGACATTGGTGGAGAATCAACGCGGCCGGGTTCACGCTCAGTTGCGGTTAATACTGAATTAAAAAGAGTGCTTCCCGTAATTGAAGGTTTGATTAGGAAAACCAGGATACCAATATCGGTTGACACAAAGAAGGCAGAAGTTGCCAGGCTTGCCGTTGATGCCGGCGCAGAAATAATCAACGATATAAGCGCCTTAAATGGTGACAAAAAAATGGCTGAAATCATCAGTAAAACGCATGCTGCGGCGATACTTATGCATATGCGGGGCAAACCCCGAAACATGCAAAAAGCCAATCTGGCTTATGATAATCTGATGCGAGAAATTACGGATTACTTGAAAATCAGCAGTGAAAAGGCCTTAAAAGCAGGTATAGAAAAAGACTGTATTGTTATAGATCCGGGAATCGGTTTTGGAAAAACTGCCGAAGACAATTATAAAATTATCAAAAATCTTTCCGAATTAAAAGTGCTGGGAATGCCGGTAATGATCGGAACATCACGGAAATCTTTTATTGGAAAGATAACCGGAGGTGAGCCGGATGAAAGAACGGAAGGCACCGGGGCAACTGTCGCCGCGGCAATAATGAATGGATGCCATATCATCCGGGTACACGATGTTGCGGCAATGAAAAAAGTTGCCGCGGTTACAGACGCTATTGTTCACGTATAGCAGGTGGGACAATGATTTACGGTATCGGAATAGACTTGGTTGAAAATAGCCGTTTGGAAAAAATCATTGAAAAATGGGGCACGAAATTTTTAAACAGAATTTTTTCCGCCAGTGAGATACAATACTGCGGTAAGCACGTTCAATCAACAACTCATTACGGAGCCAGATTTGCGGCCAAGGAATCTTTTTTAAAAGCACTGGGCATTGGCATGGGCATGGGCGTTAATTTAAGAGATATTGAAGTTGTACATGATAAAAACGGTAAACCGGTTCTTGCGCTTTGTGGGGAAGCAAAAGCTCAAATTGAAAAAAGAAAGATTACAAAAATTCACTTAAGTTTGACGCATACGAAAAAATACGCTACTGCTCTTGTTTTATTAGAGATAAAATAAATTATAAGCCGGTTGCTGCTATTTTAAATGAATTATAAAAAGACAAAGATTGAGATAATATCTGTAAGCGCAAAGCAGACTTGGAGAGTAGCACGTTTCATTGGCGAAAAGTTAAGGGAAGGTGATGTTTTGGCGTTATCTGGAGAACTCGGTTCCGGCAAAACTTGTTTTACCGGAGGTTTAGCCCGCGGCCTAGGAGTAGATGAAAAATATCAGATTACGAGCCCGACTTTTACATTGATTAATGAATATCCTGCCCGGTATAAACTTTATCATTTTGATGTCTATCGGCTGAAAGATTATTCTGAATTCGAAGATTTAGGTTACGAAGAATATTTTTGCGCAAAAGGAATTGTTGTCATCGAATGGGCGGAAAAGATTGCTCAACTTCTACCCGAGGATATTTTATTTATAAATTTTGAATATCTTGATGAAAATAAAAGAAGAATCATTATAAAAGGACCGAAAAACAGGTTGCAAGAAATAACAAAAGATATAAAAATGGAGGTTGTTTAAGATGGCTTTAATCGTTCAGAAGTTCGGCGGAACATCGGTTGCGGATATTAATAAGATAAAAAACGTAGCCGAGAAAGTAATCAATGTGAAAAAGGCCGGCAATAAAGTAGTTGTAGTTCTGTCGGCAATGGCGGGGGAAACCGACAGGCTCATAGCCATGGCCCATGAGGCAGCGGAAACACCCGATGAAAGAGAATATGATTCCTTAATTTCCACAGGGGAACAGGTTACGGTAACGCTCCTGTCCATAGTTTTAAATTCCCTGGGTTATAGGGCAAAATCATTTTTAGGATTTCAGGTTAAGGTATTAACGGATAAATCACATAAAAAAGCAAGAATCTCACTTATTGATACGGAAACAATTAAAAAGGAACTCAAAAAAGGGATCATTATTATAGTGGCTGGTTTTCAGGGCGTTGATGAGAAAAATAATATTACAACTCTGGGGCGCGGCGGTTCCGATACCAGTGCCGTAGCTCTTGCTGCGGCATTAAAAGCAGATCAATGCGACATTTTTACGGATGTGGACGGCGTTTACACGACCGATCCAAATGTTTGCAATAAGGCGAGGAGACTGGATAAAATTTCCTACGATGAAATGCTGGAAATGGCCATGACAGGGGCCAAGGTACTGCATCCACGTTCAGTGGAAATGGCTAAAAAATATAATGTACCCGTTTATGTTAAATCAACTTTTTCTGATAAAGGAGGAACTCTTGTGACCAGAGAAGATAAAGATATGGAGAGAGAAATAATATCAGGCGTAACTTATGACCGCGATCAAGTTAAAATTACGGTAGTTCGTATTCCAGATAAGCCGGGTGTGGCCGCCGACTTATTTACGCCTTTGTCGGATAAAAATATCTTCGTTGATATGATTATTCAAAACGCCAGTCTGGAAGGGCACACCGATCTTACCTTTACCGTTTCCAAAAAAGATTTGAAGGAAGCTCAAAAGATAGTCGAGAGCACTGCCAAAAAAGTAGGAGCCAAGAAAGTCGAAATTGACGATCAGGTAGCCAAGGTTTCTATTATAGGCGTGGGGATGGCCAGTCATTCGGGTGTGGCGGCAAAGATGTTTAAAACACTGGCTCAAGAAGGCGTGAATATCATGATGATCAGCACGTCGGAAATTAAAATATCTTGCGTCATTCAACGAAAGTACATGGAGCTGGCGGTATCTGTGCTTCATGAAGCTTTCGATCTGGCGAAGAAAAAATAGTTTAATGACAATTTCTGAAAGTAAAATAAAGGGACTGATTGCTGTTTGTTTGATTATAGCGATTATTCCCTTTATTAGTTTCTTTTATCAATCGTTGCATAAATATAAAATCCCTGATTTTACCAATCAATGCGATGATTGCCTGGCGATAGAAATTGTAAAGGGCGATCAGAGCGCCGGAGTTTATTTTATTTCTCCGGGAACTACCGTAAATCAGTTATTGAAATCAGCCGCTATTGAAGGGCAGGCAAAAAACGACTTCCGGCTCGAGACGGGAATGAAATTAATAATTGATTCAGTCTCGAAAAATAAAGAAATTGTTATTACTGAAATACCGGCCGCCGACAGATTGTCCCTCGGAATGCCGATTGATATTAATCAAGCCACAGAAGACGATTTGCTTTTAATAAAAGGGATTGGTCCGGCAACCGCTCAAAAAATATTGGATTTACGTAAGCAATTAAGCCGCTTTCGGGATATCAGGCAATTGATGGAGATAAAAGGAATTAAAGAAAAGAGACTCTCGGAAATAGAGAAATATTTATACGTTGATAATTTGAAATAATATCCCGTCTTGGCCTATTTTTGACTTGACAGATAGAGTGTCAAATCAAGATGTGTCTTGACAATTGTTATACCTACAAACAAACGACTTTGAAAAGTCTTGATTTTGTGAATTACGATTTGGAAAGTGTAATATTGGGTTTTAGTGAAAGCCCCCTGAAATACGCTACTAATCGTGGTCACATGCCCAATACTCTTTCTCTAAATTATGGCTAGTCAACAAAAGGAATATCAGAATATGTTATTTCAATGTTTGTGTTTCTAAACATAACACGTAATGCAGCTGCGCGGGTTTCCTTGTCGTTGTGAGGCCCAACGATAATTTTTTCTATAGGAAGTTCAATATCAATTGATTTGAATATTTCGATATAAGGTATGAACTGGCCATTTATGTTACGATATTTTCTCTCTTTTTCAGGTTTTAATGTATCACCTTCACTTGCTAGTTTTAGAACGGTGGGCAGAGAAACCATTCTAACTTCATTCTCTTCACTAAAACCATAATGCTTATACTTGGTGATATCAATATTTATATGTGGTCTCTGTTCAGCCAAGCCTTTTTGACATGGATGAAGATAGTAAAAATATAGTGTATTAATGAAAGGTCGAGTCAAAAAGACTCGACCTAACTTGAAGGTCATTTCTTCATCAGCGCCAGTTTGGCGGCAGCTAGTTCCTTCTGCTTTTCCTTGCCCACTTGCGGGTAGCTTAAGTTCAAGGATGCCAGCGCGTCGATCACTGCGTCTGCGACGATCATGCGGGTGAACCACTTGTTGTCGGCAGGCACCACAAACCACGGCACCTCTTCGGTTGCCGTGTGGTGGATCATCTCTTCGTAGGCATTCATATACTGGTCCCAGCACGTGCGCTCCTTGATGTCGCTCGATGAGAACTTCCAGTTCTTAGCCGGATTTTCAACCCTTTCGAGGAAACGCTTCTTCTGCTCCTTCTTCGACACGTGAAGGAAGAACTTGAGAATGACAATGCCGTTGCGAACCAGATAGCGCTCGAAACCGCGAATGTCATGGAACCGATCCGTCCAGATGTCCTTAGTGACTAGTTCGGGCGGAATCTTTTCCTTTGCCAGAGACTCCGGGTGCACGCGCACGATCAGCGTTGCCTCATAGTAACTCCGATTGAAGATACCGATTTGTCCGCGCTCCGGCATACACTTCATACATCGCCAGAGGTAATCGTGGTCCAATTCCTCAGCAGAGGGCAATTTAAAGGAAAAGACCCCAACCCCCTGCGGGTTGACACCAAACATGACGTGTTTGATGGCGCTGTCCTTACCGGCTGCGTCCATCCCCTGGAAGATAAGCAACACCCCCCAGCGCTGCTGGGCATAGAGTATGTCCTGCAGGGTGGAGAGCGCCTGAACGCCGGTAACCAACGCTTCCTACTCGCGAGGCCTGTCCTCGGATTTAAAGTCCAGTGTATCTTTCGGGTTGATATCTTTTAAGCGGAATCCGCTGCCATCCGTCACACGGAATGGCCTGCTCAGATCACGCGCGTTCTTGAAAATATCCGCCATTGTCTTTTCTTTCACTTTTCCCTTCGATGGCCGCTTATAGCCTTAACAATGTTTAATTTATCTTAATTAATTAAATAAAGAATGATTGTTGGAAGATTTCTATTTTAACCTAGAAGCATAAAATTAAACTTTTGAAAAATAAGAAACACAGGAAATTACCGATCGTGTTGATACTTACTGTCAGGTCTGATCAAGGGGAATAAATTTATAAATTACTGTATGACCTGTAGAAACTGAGCACTCGCCTTACATAATTTTGAGTTTCCCTGTATGGAGGAATGCTATAATGGTATTTGGCGACAGCCTTTTCTCCGGCATTGTAAGCGGCAAGGGCAAGACTTAAATCTCCCCTATAGGTTTTTATGAGATAATTCAGATAACGCGCTCCTCCTTCAATATTTTTTTCCGGATGAAAGCTGTCATCAACACTGAGGGCGTATGCCGTTTTGGGCATTAGCTGCATCAAGCCCTGGGCTCCCATCGACGAAACAGCCCTATGATTGAAGTTGGATTCCGCTTTGATTACTGCTTTAATAAGCGCAGAATCAAGACCGAATTTATTGGCGGCTTTACTAATAATATTATCATATTTATTTACGTCAATATCGGGCTGGAAAAGAATTCGTTTTTCTCTCATAATCATAACATATTTCACGTTAGGATCAGAAGGGACGTTGGTCAGATGCAGAACGCCATCTTTATCTATGTGCTTGTAAATGTCGGCACAGGCAGTACTTTCTGTCATAGTTATGAAGATAAATAAAACCGCAGTTGCAGCTAATAAAAATGAATGTCCACTTATTTTAATAAGTGATATGTTTAAATTTGTTCTCATAATTACATGATACAGTATAAGTCATTATAAATCAATACTTTGTTTTAAAAAACAAAATAAACACTTGATATATTGCAATAATGCAAAACTAAAACATTTTAAAAAAGCCGCAGGAAGATAAGGTTTCACGCTAAATTGTCATTCCGCCATCTAACGCAATAACCTGTCCTGTTACATAACTTGAAGCATCCGAAGCCAGATAAAGAACAGCGCCGACCATTTCTTCCGGTTCTGCAGGACGTGCCAGCGGAGTTCTACTCATTGCTATATTAAGAATATCCTGATTCTTCCAAAGGGCTTCGCTGAAGCGGGTTTTGGTAAGTCCTGGAGCGATTGCGTTTACCCGGATTTTATATATAGCCCATTGTTGAGCCATAACTTTTGTGGCCATAATCACAGCGGCTTTACTTATGGAATAAACGGGTAATATGTCGGGAGTGATGCCGGCGATGGATGCAACATTGATAATTTTTCCTCCGCCTTTTTCTTTCATCACACGCCCCACTGCCTGACTCAAAAAATACAGACCCTTAAGATTAAGGTTCATAATCGAATCCCAGGCTCGTTCATCTATGTCGATAGCTGATGCCATTGAGGGATTTGTGGCAGCATTGTTTACCAGAATGTCTATTTTACCGAACTCCTCCATGACTTTCCCGACAAGATTCTTTACATCTTCCATTCTTCCTATGTGCGCGGCCACCGGCAGGCATTTTCTTCCCATTTTCTTTATTTCTGCCGCCACCTTTTCCAGGTCGGCTATTTTACGGCTGGCAATGACAACGTCAGAGCCTGATTCGGCCAGTCCCATCGCTATGGCCTGTCCAATACCTCTGCTGGCTCCCGTGACGAGAGCAACTTTATTGTCAAAAGATAAATCCATTTTGATTTCCTCCTGTGATCTTTGAGATTATCATATTTTAAATTAACATTTTATTACAACAATTAATTTTATCAAATAATTTTTTTTCTTTTTGTCTCATCTTGTTTGTTTCTTTTATAGTTGTATTTTCGTGATTATAACCCAGCAGATGTAAAATTCCATGAATTATGAGGAAATCAATTTCCTGTTCGATAGTGAGTTTGCCTTTAATAGCATCCCTTTGAGCCGTTTGGGCGGAAATAATGATGTCACCTAGGATTTGAGGATTTATATCACTGCATTCGCCTTCTTGCAAAGAAAAAGAAAGAACGTTAGTATCCCTGTTTCTTCCCAGATATTGTTTGTTTAATTGTTTAATATTTTCATCATCAACAAACGAGATGCTGATTTCTTTGTCCGGGCAATCAAGAATCCTCAGTATTCTTAAAACCGTGTTGCGAATTTTATGCCGCTGGATTTTGATGTGGGTTTGCCTGTTTTCGATTTGTATTTTCATGACTATCTTTTTTGCCGTTAGTTTCTTTTTGCGCCGTTTCCGGATAGTCAACACGATGGTGAAAAATTCCCGTAAGAATTTTCGTGAATGTTTCCGCTATTGTGTTTAAGTTTCTTAATGTTAATTCACACTCATCAAGTTGTCCATCCATATAGATACTTTCAATTCTTTCTCTTACCAGTGAACGGATTCTAGCCGGAGTCGGATTGGAGAGGGTGCGCGAAGACGCTTCGATAACGTCTCCAAGCATTATCAGTCCGGCTTCTTTAGTCTGTGGTTTTGGTCCCGGATACCGGAAATCACTTTCCGATAAAGAACGGATGGATTCATCTTTATCTTTTTTAGCCTTATCATAGAAGTAACTGACAATAGTGGTGCCGTGATGCTGCCGGATTATGTTAATAATCTGTTTGCCAAGTTTTGCCTGAGAGGCCAGTTCACAGCCATCTTTTACATGAGAAATTATGATCAACCCGCTCATTTTAGGAGATAATTTGTCATGTTTGTTATCAGTACTCTGCTGGTTTTCAATAAAGTACTGAGGTTTTTTCAGTTTCCCTATATCGTGATAATAAGAGCTTACTTTTACCAGTAAAGAATTGGCTCCTATAGCTTCGGCTGCGGCTTCCACCAGAGAAGAAACAATTATGCTATGATGATAAGTTCCGGGCGCCTCAATGATCATTCTCTGGAAAAGAGGTTGATTGAGGTTGGCCAGCTCCAGCAGTTTGATATCAGTGATGAAATCAAAAAGACTTTCAAAAACAGGAGTGATTCCCGCGACAAGTATACCGGTAAAAATTCCTCCGATGAAACCCATTATCAGCCGTAACAATAAATCATTGAATAAATTTCCCGTTATAAGATTCAGGCAAATAATCGCCGCCATATTCACAATTCCCAGAAAGAGGCCGATTCTCAGAAAAACGGAACGCCGGCGGATGCGTACAATTTGATAAGAAGCGGCAATTGATCCCAAAAAGGAGAAGAGAGGGAAAACAATTTTTTCATCAAAGATGAATCCAATCAGGAAAGATGTGAGTGCGCTTATAATCAGGGCGACGTTTCTATTAATTAAAATGGCGATAGTCATTGCTCCCAGCGCAAAAGGTATAGCGAAATAACAGGCATCGACCGGTATGAAGGGAAATGATCTGTTAACGGCTAGGGCAATGAAGATCCCCGCTTTAATAAATAATATTTGTAATAGGGCAATAATACCGAAAACAAGTAAATCAACGTTGGAACGACTGGAAGTTTTACTCCAGTTTCTTGTCCGCCAGAGATACAGGATAATAGAAAGAAACAGGGCTGTGAAGAAAAATCCCATCATGATTGTAAATCTGGTAGAAATATTGTCTTGGGAAGATTTAAAGAAAGCATTTAACTTTGCTAATTCCATGTAGCCGATTTTTTCTCCTTCCCGAACGATCATTTCATTTTTCTGCACCTGGAAAAATGCGGGATTTGTATTTTCGATAATAGCCAGTCTTTTCTTTTCAGTTGCCTCTTTATCAAATGTCAAATTAGGTTCAATCAGTTTTTTAGTCAGGGAAAACGCCACTTTTTTCAGAACATTTTCTTCACCGTTAAAAATAATGTTGACTTTTTTTAAGAGCGGCGCGTCAATTTCCGAAGTATTAAATAGTAAAGGAGAATCCTGAATTTCTTCTAAAGTCCGGGTTTTTAAATTTTGAACGATAATGCCTTTTTGTTTTTCTGAATTGCTGAAGATATCTTTTGTAATAAATTTATTCTGATAAAAAGATGTAATAAGTCGGGAAAATTTCTGCTGCAGATCATTGGAGAATCTGTACTCTTTTAAAACATAAAATTCTTCTGAACTTAAATAAACACCTAAATAAGCATCCAGAAGTTTTTTCTCCTTTTGCAATTTGCTTATATCAACATTTTCGTTTTCTGATGTCTTTTCATTAGAGGAATTTCCGTATATTGGGGCAGCGTGTGAAAAAGCTTTAACTAATTTTGTTTTAATGTTGTCCGCGGTTTTGCTGTCATAGTCATAAATCGGTTTGATATTTTCCGCGTCCTCAAGCTTTTTTTGTTCGGTTGCCTGTTTGTCTTCCACCAGGAAAGGATAGTCGGCTTTAATATTCCTGGGAGCGATCATTCCCAGTGTAAATTCCGGTTTGGAAAAACGAATGTCCGGCGCCATAATTATGGCTAAAATCAGGCAAAAGGTAATGGCAATGGCCCATCTCTGGAAAGGGCTGTTTTTCAAAAAACCAAAGGATATGTTCCTGCTTTTCAGTAGCTTCTTGAAAATATTTCTTGCTTTATTTTGATATGCTTCGATTAAATTCATAAAATTTATTTATCGGGATCAGTTTTTTTTTCTTTATCTAAACGCGCATAAGCTTTAATGACATGCTGAACCAACGGGTGCCGGATCACGTCGATTTCCGAAAAATAAACAAAGCGGACACTTTCAATTCTTTTTAAGATTTTTTCCGCTTCAATTAAACCGGAAACTTTTCCAGCGGGTAAATCAACCTGGGTAATATCGCCGGTAATCACCGCTTTGGAACCAAAACCGAGCCTGGTTAAGAACATTTTCATTTGTTCAGATGTGGTATTTTGCGCTTCATCTAAAATGATAAAAGAATCGTTAAGCGTTCTGCCCCGCATAAAAGCGAGGGGGGCAACTTCAATAAGCCCTTTACTGATGAGAGCAGAGGCCCTTTCCATATCTATCATATCATAAAGCGCATCATACAGGGGGCGAAGATAAGGATTTACTTTATCGGCGAGGTCTCCCGGTAAAAATCCTAATCTTTCCCCTGCCTCCACAGCCGGACGCGCCAGAATTATTCTATGAACTTTTTTCTCCAGCAAATATGATACGGCCATGGCCATAGCCAGATATGTTTTTCCCGTTCCGGCAGGGCCTATCGAAAAAACCATATCAAAATTTCTCATGTATTCAATATAAAGCCTCTGAGAGATACTTTTAGGAGTAATTATATGCTTTTGAGAAGAAATAAAAACAGTGTCGAGGAATATTCTTGCTAATTCGAAGGTTATATCTTCCGAGAGAATACGGTGAGCATAGTCAATATCCGATGAATGAATATGCCAGCCTTTTTCCATTATTGAATAAAGCTGCTGCAACATAGCACTGATTTTGCGAACGTTGCCATTATTGCCGGAAATAGTGATGTTATTTCCCCAGGCTTTTACCTTGACCGGTTCCAGCTTTTCGATAAGTTTTAAATGCTTATCATGTTCGCCGCAGAGATTCTTCAGTAAATTGTGGTCGGCAAAGGAAATCTTCTCTACATTTATACTTTTAGTTGCCTGCTTCAAAATAATTATCAGCCTTTAAAATTAGAGTATATATTATAAATGCTTTATTTCCAATTGTGAAATGACCTGTCAATTTTGAGTCGATTTCTATCACGTTGATTTATCCAATGCAATACATATTGATGAGTTCTTTAAAAGCCGTAAGACGATTGATTGTGATAGTAAGTATTTGATATAACATGTGTATTTTAAAAGAAATCATGATAATTTACTCTTGCAGAAATAAATGGGCGAAAACTTTTGCGTCACCAAGCATGTTGTCAATGGGACAGTTTTCATCCGGCTTATGAGCTGTCTGGCCGGTTTTGGACCAAACGGCTACCGGGTAATCGTTTTTGCGGATATAGGAAGCAACAGTTCCCGCCCCCACACCGCCGGCAAATGCTTCTATATTGTAAACCGTTTTAATAGCTTCTTTGAGCGCCTGAACGACCGGAGCATCAGGTGAGCTCGGTTTTACTGATTGTATGTATTGCGCGGTTGATATTTCTATCTGAACCTTGAATTTCTTTTCGATTGCGTGAACCATTTTTTGAATTGCCGCCAGAACGTCCTTTAAATCATAGACCGGCAGAACGCGGCAATCCATGCAAAAAATATCTTCGCCGGGAATTGTGTTGATATTGCCCACGTTCGCTTCTTTTTTTGTCGGTTCAAAGGTACTTTCCGGAGGATCAAAAAAGGGATCGTATTTTGGAAACAGTTTTTTCAACTTAACTAATTTTGTTACCAGATGCGACGCCGCAACAAAAGCATTATTGCCTAATTGCGGTTTACTGCCGTGGCATTGCTTTCCTTTTGTTTTAAAACATAGCCACAGCATACTCTTTTCAGCGACTTCAATTAACGAACCTTGCGGATTTCCCGAATCAGGAACGACAATCAAATCGTCACGATTAAAAAGATCAGGTATGGAATCTATCATGTAAAAGAGTCCCATGCTGCTTGATGTTTCTTCATCGGAAACAAAGGCAAGGTTAATCGAATTATCCGGTATTAATCCCTCATCAATAATAGCTTTAGCGGCAAAAATGGAAGCCACCATATCCTGCTGATTATCTTCGATGCCGCGGCCGAAAATATGGCCGTCCCTCACATAAGCCTTGTAAGGGTCATAACTCCAAAGACGCAATTCACCAGGCGGAACAATATCCATATGAGTAATAATCCAGATAAACCTGTTTTTATTTTTGCCTTCTATTGTTGTAACGAAGTTGGGACGAATGCCGGAGGAAACTCTTTTATCATGCGCATCAAAATGCCGGAAATTTTTAAAACCAAGCAGGAGCAGGCGCTCCTTCAATAGATTGGCCTTCAACAGTTCCCCGTCGCCGCCGTTTTCCGGTCCTACAGCGGGAACGGCGCTAAGAGCAATTTGTAATTCAATCATTGCTTCACGATAGAAATCTATTCTTTGAGATATATGTTTGAACTTGTCTGCATCAATCATAAAAATTTTCCTTAAAAAATCATTTACTCTTCAGGAGTTATGGAAATATAGGGGCCGATTGTTGATAGTGGCTTATCAAATTTTTTGCCGTCGCCCAGAATTAAGATGACGTTTTCTGTTTTATTCAAATATTTAGCGGTGGTGTTATTCAAATCATTGATAGTGACGTTATCTATTTTATTCCGGTAATTAACCAGAAAATCAGCGGGTAATTTTTCATATTCAATATTCATCTGCTGCCAAGCAATTTGTTCGGCGGTTGAAAAAGAAAAGATAAATCCATTGTTGATGGAATCTTTGGCCCAATCGATTTCTTTGGCCGTAATCTTGCTTACCGGAATATTTTCCAAAACAGAATCAATAAGAGAGAGAGCTTTCAGAGTTGAGGCTGTTTTCGTAAAGGCATAAGTGCCAAAAACCCCGTAAGCAGGTTTTGCGTGGTAAAAGCTTCCGGAGCTGTAAGCCAGACCTTCATTATTACGCACAATGCTGACAATCCGGGAAGGGAAACCGCCGCTGCCGATAATAAAATCAAGAACGGTAAAAGCATAAAAATCAGGATCATTTTTACTCGGGGCAAACTTGCCGCTGATAATTATAGATTGAGCGATTTCTTTATTAATGAAATAAACACCGGCATCTGGTTTTTGAGGAGGCGGCAAAACAGCAGTAGAAATATCCTTTGCCTTCCAATCGCCGAAGTACCAGTTGAATTTTTTCACAGCTTCCTCTTTTGATATATCTCCGCTTACGGCAAATATAATATTACCGGGCAGAAAAAACCTGTCGTGAAATTTGATTAAATCATCACGTTCAATATTTGTCAGTGATTTATATGAGGGGAAACGGCCGCGCAAATCGTTATGATAGATAAGACGGTTAAATTCCCGGAAAGCCAGCTTTTGCGGGTCATCCTTGAGTCTTCTTAATTCTTCGTTCTTTAATCGCCGGGCCAACTCAAATTTCTCCTGTTCAAAAGCAGGGCAAATAAGTATTTGGGCCAGAAGATCAAGTCCGTGGTCAAGGTCATTGTTTAAAACAGAAAAATCAACATGAGCCGATTCCATGGACATGTTAATTGACGCCGATGCGGCCATAAAATCAAGTTGCCTGTCCATTTCTGCGCTGTTTAATTTTGCTGTTCCACCGGTTCTCATTACATTGGCTGTTAATTCGGCAATACCTTCCTGTCCTTTCGGATCATACATTGTTCCGGTTTTAATCAGAGCATCGACGTTGACTAAAGGCAGTTCGTGATCTTCAAGGAGATAAAGGACGATACCATTTTCCAGAACCACGCGTTGGACCGGCGGAAGATTAAATCGCAGCAGCGGATAAATAATTTTGTCCGGCGGGGTCAATGCAAAATTCGACACTGCCGCTGCGGGGAGGGCGCCTAATGTATTTATTAAGATGATCAGCAGCGAGAAAGAGAGAAATTTAATGGATGTGTTCATTATTATTTTTGTCATATAGGTCAGTCCTTAATCTTTCTTTTTATTTAAAAAGGCTATAGTACAGTTTTCTTTATTCAGATAAAGTTTGGCCGCGTTTTGAATGTCTTTTGCCGAAACCCTGTCAATGATTTTTAAATAATTGGATATATAACTATAGTCGCCAAACAATACTTCATAATAAGACAACATCGAGGCGAGTTCGTCGTTGGAATCAAGACTTTTAATATATTCCATTTTTAACTGATTTTTGGCTTTGTTTAATTCAATATCCGTTACCGGTTCAGATTTAAACTTTTCTATCTCCCGCAGGATTACTTCTTCCAGTTCTGCATTCGTATGGGGATAACGGGGCTGGGCGAAGATCGTAAAAAGGTTGGGACACATTGTTGCCGGTATGCCATTGGATGCGCTGACGCCCTCCGCGATCCCCATTTTCGTTACCAGTAAATTATATAGTCTGCTTGTTCTTCCTGTAGTCATGATTGTTTCCAGAACGTCGAAAACGTAGTCATCATAGGCGGGAGCGTTGGGTTTGTGAAATCCGATAATCATCATGGGATTGGCGTCGAACGGAACTTCCACTCTTCTTTCTTCGGTTTGTGCCGGTTCCGCGGGAATCACTTTTTTCTTTACCTTGCTCGCGGGAATCCCACCGAAATATTTTTCGATCAATTTTAGCGTGTCTTTAGGCTTGATATCACCGACAACAGCGATTACGATACTTTCCGGCGCACTATATTTTGAATAAATATCTCTTACTGCCGCCGGGCTTAAATTCATTATATCCTGAGTCCAGCCCAGCACAGGCCTTCCGTAGGAATGTGTTTTATAAGCGGCACTCAGGAATTCTTCGTATAACTTGCCTTCCGGATCGGCTTCCACACGCTGCCTTCTTTCTTCCATGACAACGTCGCGTTCCGAGTAAAAGTCACGAAAAACGGGGTTGAACAGGCGATCCGCTTCAACTCTTGCCCAGAGCTCGATTTTGTTGGCAGGCAGGCTGACCTGATATGTTGTTACATCCTGTCCGGTGGAAGCATTCATATTCAAACCGCCGTTTTTGGTATACAGCCGGTCAATTTCATTGGGTATAAAGTATTTCCTGCTCTGATCCTGTAATTTTTTCAAACGGGCGGTAAGTCTCTTAATAATTTCCGGATCAGCTTTTGGACCTTTTAGTTTTTCTTTATCCAGGGCTGTTCCGGTTTTTTCGATCTCATTCAGAATATTTTTCTCGACGGGATAATTTTTGGCGCCGATTGTGGTAGTTCCTTTAAACATCATATGTTCCAAAAGGTGGGCGGCGCCGCTTTCTCCTGACTCCTCATCAATAGCTCCGACGCGATGCCGGATATAGAGAGAAACAATCGGGCTTAAATGACGTTCCAGCATCAGTATCGTTAAACCGTTTTTCAGTTTCGTTTTAATTACTTTATTTTCAAGATCAAAGCCGTAACAATGGCCGTACATTAAAAAAATAACCGCGAAAATAAAGACTGGTTTAAAAATGTTATTGTTTTTCATTATTATCTGCTCCAACTTGTTTTTGGGGTAATAAACGGAAGAAAAAATATATGATTCCTACAGAACAAACTAAAATTAGAAGACAAGCAGAAAAAAAATACATGACAAATTCAAAAGGATTCTTTACGCTGTATGAACCTAATAACGTATTGACGCCTATAATTAAAAAAAACACGGAGAATAACAGGATAATAATATTTTTAATCCATATTAGAGCATTCATGTAAGGCTGCCTGCTTTGGTCCAAAATTACTTTTAAGTTTCTTCTTCAAATCTGCGTAAGCTGCAAAACAGAAGTCAGTGTTCCAGCAAGGGAGCAATGAGTTATTATGATATAATGGTTCTCTTTGAATGTCAAAGGATGAACATGCCACAGCGTCATCCCACATTTTTGTGCCTGGAATAGGCGAATATTCAGCCAACACCGGTTTGGCGCCGCATTCCCGAACAAATTCTATGCTATTTTTGACCTCTTCGGCGTTTTGACCGGGTGTGCCGCAAAGCAGGTATATGCCTATTTCCCCGGTTTTATAACCGGCGTTTTTTAAGTATCTTACTGCAAGACGGAGTTCTTTGTTTTTAACCTTACCGCCTGTTTGAATCTGTCTGTTTAAGTCCGATGTTTCAAAACCAAAGCGAATGGTCTTGAATCCGGAACTGTAGAGCAATTCACTAAGTTCTTTGTTGATTTCCCGCAGATGCAATCCATTAGGACAATGGAACTGGCAGGATAATTTTCTTTTTTTTATTTCTTTGAGCAGGGGTATAATCATTTCCCCCGGGTTAACAAGCAAGGCATCGTCATAAAAGCTGAAATTAATCACGCCGGATTTTATTTGCCAGTATTCAATTTCGTCAACTACTTTTACCGGATTGCGGCGCTGAAATTTATCATTAAGAATATGTGAAGAGCAGTAACTGCATCGATAAGGACAACCGCGGGAAGTGATTAATGGTAATTGTTCTATTTTACGTATTAAATCGAAAACAGGGTAGGGCAGCGAATCAAGATTTTCTTCATCGGGTATAAAAATTGGTTTTTCATAAAATATATCTTGAAGTAATAGTAGAACTTGTTTTTCTCCACGGCCGGCGATTACATAATCAGCACCGGAAAAATTAACGGCATGGTCATAACAGAGAGTCGCGTATTTGCCGCCAAGTACAATGGGTACACAAGGCAATACTTCTTTTATTATTTTAATTGCTTCAAAAACTCCGGGATACCAGTACGTCATCATGGAAGTTATCAAAATAATATCAGCATCTTTATGTTTTTTGAGCTCGTCTGTAAATATTTCCGGCAATATCCCATAGCGGCAGTAATTTCTGTCAATCAATTTTAGTGGGTCGGGGGCGGGAATAACCTGCCGGAAGAATTTGCCGTCTCCGTAAGAATGGCGCAGTGGCCTTTTATGATTTCCTTCAGGCATGGCCGGGTGATAAGGGTCAAGGCAATCGATAAAATGAATCTGGTGGCCGTTTTGGCGCAAAAGACCGCCTAAATACAACAAACCAAGAGGTTTTAACCAAAAATCGTATGCCGCAAAATCGTAAATCCAGGGGTTAATCAAAAGAATCTTTTTACTCATCACTGATTGTTTATCACAGAGACCGATAATTTACAAAAGTAATAAAAAATCCAGTATTTAAAAAGACGAATGAGCGTATTTATTATTGACTTTCAGCTTTAAGACGATATAATCGGCTAGTAAAATTTAAATTATCAGAAATATTATATAAGAAAGGCAGGATATTGTAAGTGATTCTATGGATATGATTTTCTCACCGGTAGTATTCACCTGCCAATTTACATTGATTTAACCACAATTGCTTTTTGGAACTAAAGTCTGTAAAATATAGAACATTAAATTCCTAATGTAAAACAGGAATACTAATTAACAAGAGGTAAACTATGAAAAAAATTATGGTTAAATCAAAATTATTGCAAGCAGTTCTTTTAATTTTTTTCTTCTTGAGTTTTATTCCGCAGCCATCTTATGCAACTGCACCGAAATCTGTAGACTTGGGTTATGATATGAATACGCAAACATTGTCTGTTACAATAAATCACTACACGTTATCCCCCAGCACCCATCATATCAAATATGTTGAAATCAAGAAAAATGGGGTAGTCATCAGCAAAAACGAATATGATACTCAGCCCAAGGGTCCGATCTTCACTTATACTTATAAGGTAGCGATTGCAAAAGGAGATATTCTCGAAGTCACGGCGACCTGTAATCTCTGGGGGCATAAAACTTCAACATTAACAATTCAATAATTGACCTTTCCAGATAAAGCATTAAACAATTTCAGGGATTTTCCTGTATTTCTTTTCAAGAAATACTTTAACTGATAATTCATTAATAAATTATTAAGGGAGGTAGTTATGAAAAGAACACTTATCGTATTGACCGCCGCACTGGTATTGGTCATTTGCTTTCCAGCCTTTGCCGCAACAAAGATTAAAGGAAAGGTTGTAACTTATAGGGCCGGAAACGTGATTATGAAAGGTTATCTGGCTTTCGACAAAAATATTAAAGGCAAACGGCCGGGAGTGCTTATTGTTCATGAATGGTGGGGACAGAACGAATATGTCCATAAACGTGCCAGGATGATAGCCGGATTAGGTTATACAACCCTTGCTCTTGATATGTATGGGGGCGGCAGGATTGCCAAACACCCTGAAGATGCCGGGAAGTTCGCCACTGAGGTTATGAAAAACACTGCTATAGAGGAGGGCAGATTTATGGCGGCTCTGGAATTCCTGAAAAAGCAAAAAAACGTCGATCCTGAAAGGATAGCCGCCATCGGTTATTGCTTTGGGGGTGGTGTTGTGCTGCATATGGCGAGGCAGGGCGTTGATCTCAAAGGGGTAGCGAGCTTTCATGGAAGCCTTGCTACGGCAAAGCCTGCCGAGCCAGGCGTAATTAAAGCAAAAATTCTGGTTCTCAACGGGGATGCGGATAAGTTCACAACACCCGAACAAATCGAGTCGTTTAAGCTGGAAATGAAAAACGCCGGGGCTGATTTTCAGTTTATTTCCTATCCGCAAGCGATGCACGCTTTTACGAATCCTGATGCCGATGTGTACGCGAAAAAATTTAATATGCCGATAGGATATAACGCCGACGCTGATAAAAAATCATGGGCTGAGTTGGATAAATTTCTTGCCGGCATATTTAAAGAATAACAAAGTTTAAATTACATCGCTGTTGATAATAATCAGCGCCATCACAAAATAATTTCCGGCAAAGTTTTTACTCAATATGTCCGGCATAAAATTGATGCTTAAATAACATTGACCAAAATGCAAAATTATTTTAACTTAAACAAGAGATAATTTAATTATGGAAAATGAGCATTACCGGAAGCTGGAGAATATGATGCATTCAGCGCCGATTGTAAAACTGGTCGGCGCCCATGTCCAAATCAGTCACGGTCAGGCCGATATCATGTTACCCGTAAATAGGGAACTTTTTCATGTGGCAGGCGCTCTGCACGGTGCCATGTATTTTCTGGCGCTGGACAACGCGGCTTTTTTTGCCGTCAATTCTCTGGTCGAAGATGTTTTTGTGTTGACCGTAAGTTTTAATATCTATCTTCTCCGGCCTGTCAATCAGGGTATTATAAAAGCCAGCGGTAAAGTCGTTAATTCCACAAAGACTCAATATTTAGCGGAATCTATTCTCTACGACGCGGAGGGCAGGGAAATTGCCAGAGGCAGCGGTGTTTTTGTTAAAGGCAAGGTAAAACTGACTCCGAAAACCGGCTATAAATAATCAATCGATTATATTTATCCGAATCTGATTCTATGCAAAAGCCAGCCGATGGATAAGTACAATTTACAAGGTGTTTCCTTATTCTTTGATTAAATTGACTTGATTGGCCGTTTATGTTATGAATATCGTCATTTAAAATATATAGTTATTTATTTTGAGGCCTTAAAAGCGTGAAAAAGACGACTTTAATGAAAATATTTTTAAGGTCTTTTTTTATCCAGACAACGCTTAATTTCCGACGAATGCAAAACTTGGGATTTACTATGGCGATAATTCCCGTTATTCGGGAATTGCGGTTACAACAAAAGGAATCGGAGCGAATGTTGACTACGCACTTACAGATGTTTAATACCCATCCCTACTTTTCCGCCCCGATAATCGGTTCCATTACTCGTTTGGAAGAAGAACAGGCCAGTAATGGTGATGCCTTCGATGCTCCTGCGATTAAACGGAGTTTCATGGCATCCTATGCCGCGATAGGCGACATTTTTTTTTGGGGCGCCTTGAGGCCTTTTGCCTCGATTATTGCCGTTTTATTAATATTTACGGGGTTAAAAATTGCACCTGTTGCTTTTCTTTTAATTTATTCACCGGCTCATTTTTGGATAAGGTTGAAGGGTTTTATTGAAGGTTACCGGAGGGGAAAAAAAGGATTTGAATTTATTCGCTCTCTGGATTTACCCAGTGTTGCCGTAAAGATACGCTGGATTTCTTTGATTATATTATCATTTTTGCTTATCTGGCTATCGAGCGATTATGGATATTGGCCTTTTATAAAAACATCCGGCGTTGTTATGAAATTAACGGCGCTGGCAACAGTTATGCTTTGCCTTCTATTGATTAAAATAGGCTTATCGCAAGTTTATATTATTTATGGGGCTGCCGTAATGTTTATTCTTATTTCCTGGAAAGGATTTTTGAATTGACAGAAGAAATAAGAACTTTAAGATTAAAAAATAAATTGGGACTTCATGCGCGGGCAGCGGCATCTTTTGTAAGAGTAGCTCAGCAGTTTAAATCAAAGATTCAGATAGAACATAAAGGGCAAACTGTTGATGGTGAAAGCATTCTGGATATACTTACACTGGCTTGTCCCTATGGTGAAATGTTAACTATAAGAGCTGAAGGCATCGATGCTCCTGAAGCCATAAAAGAATTGGAAAAACTTGTTAAAAATAAATTTGGAGAAGATTAAACGATAAAATGAGCGCTGATCAGACAATGAAGACATTGGTTCTCAAAGGTGTCGGTGTTTCTCCCGGTATTGCTATCGGCAGGTGTTACCGTTTTGATCCGTTAGACAGCCAGATTTCTTTTTATAAACTTAACGAAGCTTCTTTGATTCCCGGAGAAGTTCTCCGCTTTAAAAAAGCCTTAAAAGAATCGGAACAGCAACTGCTGGAGATTCAAAAAAACCTCAAAAAAGAAAAAGTTACCGAACCTGTTTACGTTATTGACGTTCACATTCTTATTTTAAAAGATAAAATATTTACCAACCGCACTATTAAATATATACGCAGATTAGGAGTCAACGCGGAATGGGCGTTGCGTATGACGCTGGATCATTACAAACAGATATTTGAAGGCGTCAAAGACGCTTATATAAGCAGCCGCGTTAGCGACGTTCAATATGTCGTCCAGAGGATATTGCGCAATCTGTCCGGTCAAAAGAATGAAATTGTCTGGGATGAAGGCTATGACGGCCTGATTATTGTTTCACACGATCTATCCCCGGCCGATACCGCCCAGATGAAACTGGATAAGGTATTCGCTTTTGCCACTGACAGCGGCGGTCGCACATCGCACACGGCCATTGTCGCCCGGTCTCTGGAATTACCGGCTGTTGTCGGTCTGGATAATGTAACCCGTTTTGTTCACACCGGCGATGAAATAATCGTCGACGGCACGTCCGGCCTGGTGGTGATAAATCCCTATAGTGATATGCTCAAAAGATACGAAGAAAAGAAGCGCCATTATGACGCTGCCAAAGACGAGTATCTTAAATATGGGAAACTACCCGCCGTGACACTTGATAATTACCATTTACAAATAGGCTGCAACATCGAATTTGTTGAAGAAATTCCCTCGGCAATCGTTCACGGCGCGGAAAACATCGGGCTTTACCGCACAGAATTCTTATATATATATCGTGAAAATTTGCCGACGGAAGATGATCATTTCGATAATTACCGTCAGGTGGTTACCGAGAAAAATTTATCGTGGTCAACCATTCGGACGTTTGATTTAGGTGGTGATAAATTTCCCAACTACCAGAAGCAGGGAAAAGAATTGAATCCGCAGATGGGATTAAGAGCGATTCGTTTTTGTCTGAAGGAAGTTGAAATATTCAAGACGCAACTCAGAGCCATCTGGCGGGCCAGCGCTTTAGGAAAGACAAAAATTCTTTTTCCGATGATTTCCAGCGTGGAGGAAATTCGTGAAGCAAAGAAATTACTGGAAGAAGCCCGTCAGGAGCTTTTGGCGCGAGGCGTCGAAATTGCTTCTAAAATAGAAATAGGCGCGATGATTGAAGTGCCTGCCGCTGTTGTGATTGCCGATAAACTTGCGCGTGAGGTGGATTTTTTCAGCATCGGCACAAATGATTTAATTCAGTATTCCCTTGCCATTGACAGGGCCAACGAACGCTTGACATATTTGTATGAACCTTTGCATCCAGCTGTTTTGAGATTGATAAAGAAAATAGTGGACGTAGGCCGAAAAGCAAATATTCGTACGGCTATGTGTGGGGAGATGGCCGGTGATCCCCTTTGCATATTGATTCTTCTGGGAATGGAATTAGACGAATTAAGCATGAACCATCTGGCTATTCCACGGATTAAAAAAATTATAAGGGAATCAACTTTGGAAGAATCAAAAACATTGTTGAAAAAAGCCCTTTCTTTTAATACAGCTTCCGAAGTGCGGGCTTATGTGTGTGATTATATGACAAAGCGCTTCCCTGATGAATTTCAAATTGAAGAAGATTAGCCTTTTTTTAAAAAGCCGGATAAAATTTATGGTAATAGTATAATGATGGCGCAAATCTTTTTGCATTATTTATAATCAAGAAATTTAGATACAAACTTTGGCATCTTCTCGTTATTTCCAGCGGAGAACTTCAATAATGATAGAAAATAATAATCCAGATCAGTATAAAGAATATTATTCCGGACATCTTTATGATGACCAAAAATTTTTCCAGTTCCGGTTAGTCAAGACATTTCTTTCACGCGTTTCCATTGCCGATGAATATGTTGAAGCCATTAGAAAACTTTCCACCCAGGGAGTTGTGGTTTACGCTTTAAATCAGAGGAGTGAACTTAACAGCCTCATCATTTATGAGCTTTTTAAACGAAAAGGAATGCCTATCCCCGTATATGGTCATGGAATGAATATGTCCTTCTGGCAGCCCCTGCCGAAAATGCTTAAATTTCTCTGGCATTCTTTTTTGCGCCGTTTGAGAAAAGAACAGAAAGCGTGGCTGGGCAAATTAGCTTATATCGAGAGAACAATTAATGAAAAAAAGAGCATCGTAATTCATTTAGGCGAATCGGAATTCATTGAAAACAGATCTGCGGAAAGCGCGATAATAAGCTTGATTAATGTGCAGAAGAAAGTTGATTTTCCCATTTTTATTGTGCCGGTTTTAGTTTCTTACGGGCGAAGGCGTGAAAAAGAGGATGAAAGTCTGATTAATATTCTTTTCGGGCAAACCGAACACACGGGCGCTTTACGCCGTTTAATTACATTTATACGTTATTCCAGCAATGCCTTTGTTATTACCGCGGAGCCGGTTAATTTGTCTGAATATTTAAATACAAATAAAAATCTTTCTCAGGAAACGGCTGTTCACGAACTGCGCGGAGAATTAATAGACCGCATCGAAAAGGAAAAAAACACTGTAGTCGGACCGGCCTTAAAATCGCGGGAAGAGATGATTGGCATGGTTTTGAGCGACGCGTCGCTGAAGAAATTCATAGCGGATTATGCGGAAAAAGAAAAAAAGGATATGATAGCGGTTAAAAAAGAAGCACGTCGTTACCTTGATGAAATTGCCGCCGATTATAGTGAAACCTTTATAGCCATCTGGCTAAAAGTGCTAACCTGGCTGTGGAACGACATTTACGATGGTTTATCAATCGATCTTGAAGGCATGGCCAAAATAAGAAATATTTCTAAAAAAATGCCTTTTGTGATTATTCCCTGCCATCGTAGTCATATTGATTATCTTTTGATTCATTACGTTTTTTACAAAAACAATATTCAACTTCCATTTATTGCCGCCGGAAGCAATTTATCTTTTTTCCCCATGGGTTATATTTTCCGCAACTCCGGCGCTTTTTTCCTGAGAAGAAGTTTTAGAGGCAATAAACTTTATTCCGAAGTATTTACCAAGTATCTGGCGACACTATTGAAGGAAGGGCTTCCTCTGGAATTTTTTATTGAAGGGGGACGCAGCCGGACGGGGAAAATGGTAATGCCCAAGTATGGTCTTCTTTCCATGATTATTCAGGCTTATCAGGAAAAATATTGTGATAATTTTGCCGCTATCCCGGTTTACATTGGCTATGACCGTGTGATTGAGGAAAAATCGTATCTTAAAGAACTTTCTGGAGCGACCAAAACTCCGGAAAATACCGCGGAGATAATTAAATCCAGTAAAATATTGAGTAAAAGATATGGCCGCGTTTATGTAAACGTCGGCGAGCCGATTATCATGAAGTCTTATCTGGAGACGCAGGAAAAGCCGATAGAACAAATGGCTGTGGATGAACGGCAAAGTTTTTACCGGAAAATCGGCTATGAAATAGTTCTGGAAATTAACAAAGTTTCCGTAGTCACGCCTTTTTCTCTGGTTGCCGCGGTTATTTTAAGTCATGACCGCAGAGGAATATCTTACAATGATTTACTGGATATTTTAAATGAATTTTATGAATACCTATCCGTGAAGAAGGTAAAGTTTGCTGAAACATTCTCTCATCGTGAAAAAGCTATAACTGATGCTCTCAATATATTCGTGCAGCAGGGATTTATCTCCAAAATTGAAGCTGAAGAAGATGAAGATGAAGAGATGCAGGAAGTGGTTTATTCGTTGAAAGAAGAAAAAAGACTCAACTTGGAATATTATAAAAACAACTTTTTACATTTCTTCGTTCCTTTATGTTTCGTTGCTACTTCCATGATCAAAAGCAATGAAGATATGACATCGCTAAACCGGATCATGGGAGATTATAAATTTCTCAAGAAGCTTTTATGGAATGAATTTATTTTTGATGAACACAAGGATGACGCCCAGGAAGTTAATGAAGTGCTTGCCTATTTATATGATAGAAAAATGATCATATCCACAGAGCGCGAAGATCAGACTTGCATAGAAATAAAAGGCAAAGGAAGTAAAAAGCTTAAACCTTTTGCCGATTTAATTCACAATTATCTGGAATCATTCTGGATCGTGATCAGAAGTTGCCAGTATTTAAAGAAAAATCCGCAATCAAAAAGGGATTGGTTAAAGAAAATCAGGATACTTGGAGACAGGATGTATCGTAAAGGCGAAATTTTACGTCCGGAAGCGCTTTCGCAATCCAATTATCTTAATGTAATTATATTTCTTGAGGACTCGAAACTTATAAGTGCCGTAACACAATACGAGAAAAAAGGGAAAAAGGAAAAGAAAGAAGTTTTTTACACTCTAACCGAAAACAAGGCGGAGATGGAAGTTCTGCGCCGCCGCCTTTTCAGATTATTGTAAAAATTTCCGGAGGAAATTATCCCGTTGTTCCAATGATTATTTTGCCTGTTTCTTTCGGGCCGGCTTAACGCGTTTGATGCTGTAAAAAGCGTCCATGCCCCGGTAATTTGCAGCGTCTCCCAGTTCTTCTTCAATGCGAATCAATTGATTGTATTTGGCCAGTCTTTCCGAGCGGGAAACCGAGCCGCTTTTGATTTGGCCGCAATTGGCGGCGACAGCCACATCGGCCATGAAGGTATCTTCCGTTTCCCCCGAACGATGTGATACCACGCAAGTGTAACCCGCTTCTTTCGCGCGTTGGATCGTTTGGAGTGTTTCCGTCAGTGTTCCGATCTGATTTAATTTGATTAGAATGGAATTGGCCACACCAAGGGAAATTCCTTTTTCAAGGCGCTTAACATTGGTGACAAAAAGGTCATCGCCGACAATCTGGATTTTGCCGCCAAGCTCATCGGTTAAATATTTCCAGCTGTCCCAGTCATCTTCCGCCAACCCGTCTTCAATGGAAATAACCGGGTATTTCCCGACCAGATCAGCATAGAACCTGACCATTTCCTGCGCGGATTTTTGCGGCTTTTTTTCCGCGGACAAAATATATCTTCCTCTGGAGAAAAAAGAACTGGCCGCCGAATCCAGCGCGATCATGATGTCATGTCCGGGGCGGTAATTTGCTTTTTCAATAGCCATCATGATGAGCGACAGAGCTTCTTCATTTGATTTTAAATTGGGAGCAAATCCGCCTTCATCGCCGACGGAAGTATTATAACCTTTGTCCTTGAGCACTGCTTTTAAAGAATAAAAAACTTCCGAGTTCATTCGAATGCCTTCTTTAAAATTAGGAGCGCCCACCGGCATAATCATAAATTCCTGAATATCAACATTGTTGTCGGCATGCTGTCCGCCGTTTAAAATATTGGACTGCGGCACCGGCAAATCTTTGGCATTAACGCCGCCCAAATATCTATAAAGGGACAAACCGGATATTTCCGCCGCCGCTTTGGCGCAGGCAAGTGAAACGGCCAGAATGGCATTGGCGCCAAGTTTGCCTTTATTGGCTGTTCCATCGAGTTCAATCATGGCGAAATCAATTTCGCGCTGATGACGGCAATCCATGCCGATTATTTCCGGTCCGATTTTTAAAATAATATTTTTTACCGCGGTTTCTACGCCCAGCCCGTTATATCTTTTTTTATTGCCGTCACGTAATTCCAGCATTTCATGTTCACCGGTGGATGCGCCGGAAGGCACAGCCGCTCTTCCTTTAAATCCTGATATTGTTGTTACTTCGGCCTCGACGGTTGGTTTGCCGCGGGAATCAAGAATTTCTCTAGCGTGTACGGTAATAATTTCCGGCATAAATAACTCCTTTTTGTTTCGGGCAATTTTATAGCAAAGCACACGCTATTTCAAGACGATATTTGAAGTGTCTTGATTCTCCCGGACAAGTCATATAAGTATGATTTTATCACAATGAAATTTTCAACCGGTAATTGGTTTGCGTATGAATACAACTGATAAAGATACCAGATTGTTTCGCCATTTAAAAAAATGGCTGGAAAAAGCAATAATGGATTACAAAATGATCGAAGAAGAAGACCGGGTTCTAATCGGCGTTTCCGGCGGGGCGGATAGCCTTGCCTTGCTTGATTTGCTCGATTCACCGATGATATTTGTTCCCCGCTTTTCTTTTATCACCGTCAATATTGACATGGGTTTTGATCCATCATATCTATCCTATGACGCGCTGGAAAAATATTTTCAGGAAAATAATTACCGCTATGTGATGGAAAAAACAGATATCGGCAATCTGGCGCACTCTGAATTCAATAAAAAGAATCCCTGTTTTCTATGTTCGCGTTTGCGCCGCAAAAGAATATTTGAAATTGCCGCAGCCTATGGCTGCAACAAAATCGCCTTCGCGCATCACCGCGATGACATCATCGAAACGCTGCTGATTAATATGTTTTACGGACGGGAAATAAGCACAATGATGCCGAATCAGCCAATTTTCGGAGGCTCGCTGCATATCATCCGTCCGCTGGCATATTTGCGAGAAGACCTTGTAAAAAAATACAGCAAAGAACGTCAATTTCCTGTATTGAAAAACGACTGCCCGACAAATCTTACATCGAAGCGGGTTTATATTAAAAATCTTTTGAAAGAATTGGAACGGGACAATAAAGAAATCCGCGATAATATTTACAAGGCTATGAGCCACGTAAAACCGGACTATCTGCTGTCACAGACAAAAAAATGACGACCTCGATTGTCATTGCAAGTTCACGACAGTGAACGTGGCAATCTCGTAAGATAGTGAACACATGAGATTACCACGTCGCCTGAGAGGTGTTTCGTAATGACAATGATAAAAAGTGATAGCAATACTATTAAATTAATGTAAAATTAAAATATGGCAAAAGAAAATACAGCACAAAAACTGATTGCATCCAATAAAACGGCGCGGATGAACTATGAGATCGGCGATATTTACGAAGCCGGTATGGTTCTGACCGGAACGGAAGTTAAAGCCCTGCGTGCCGGCAAGGCCAATCTTAAAGACAGTTATGCCGTTGTCAAAGACGATGAAGTTTACCTGCGCGAGATGCATATCAGCCATTACGATCACGGCAACAGGTTTAATCATGAGCCGCTGAGGCCGCGCAAACTGCTTCTGCATAAACGCGAAATTAGAAAACTCTATGGCAAATCGAGAGAAAAAGGGCTGGCCTTGGTTCCTCTCAAACTTTATTTCAAAAACGGCAAAGTAAAAGTGGAAATCGGCATCGGCAAAGGCAAGAAACTCTATGACCGCCGCCAGGATATCAAACAGCGCGAAGAACGCCGCGACCTTGCCCGCAACTTCAAGTCAAAGTTAATAAAAGTTTGAGAAGTAATTGAAAAACAATAACTATTTTAGATATCTTACAACATATTGTTAATTCTATACTTTGACAAAACGATTGTAAGTGTATATAATATAAATAAATAACAAAGGGGGCGTCACGGTTTCGACGGGGACATTTGAAGTTGTAGAAGCGTACCGAGGTTCCTACAGGCCTCGTTAAACAGGTAGGAAACATATAATCGCAGACAACTACGATTACGCATTAGCCGCTTAGTCGGCTAACGTTCTGCCCGGTTTGCCTGTTGGCTTGGTTAGAACGTCATTAAGACAGGATAGCCAAACTTCTTTCCTGGGGAAGGGCGGCGAATACTTACAGGATAGCGCGGTGAGATCCGGCCTTAGGGAGCAATCCAGCGTGAAGGATATAAAACGAAGGCTACGTACGTAGAAGCTCCAGCGGAAGGTTTTCGGACGCGGGTTCGACTCCCGCCGCCTCCACCAATAACATTAATGATTTTGATTACTTACATCTTTATTTTCTACCGCAACTCTACCGCAACGGCGCATTGATAAAACTTGTCCGATTTTCTTTGCAGTTCTCTTTGCATATCGGCGCGTCATGCTTGCGCTCTTATGTCCTAAAACTTCCTGAACCAGTGACAAATCATGTCCCTCGTCCAATAATTGACAGCCCAGACTATGCCGGATAGCGTTATAAAGTTTTATCTTTATTCCGGCCTTTTCTTCGGCTTCGTGCCATATTCTGTTAAGATTTTTATCTGTGTAAGGTTTTCCGTCTGTTCGGATAAAAATGTATTCTCCAAAGTGTTTTTGTCCTTCGATGATCTCTTTCGCTTTGGGCGTTAGATCGTAACTTCTAATCTCACCGGTCTTTGTTGATTCTTTTAAATCATTATCCGAAAAAGCTCGTTTGATGTATATTTTTTCTCCTTTTATTGCGTCTCTTTTAATCGCTCTGACTTCTCCTACTCGTAAGCCGTATTCCATGGCAAAACGAAAAACAGGCGTATCCTGGGCGGGAATTTCTGCCAGAACTTTATCCTGTTGTTCAATAGTCAGATATTCAATTTCCGGGGATTCTCCCATGCTCATTTTCGGAAATGGTGGAACATGTTTTATTTCTTCATTGGAATATGCCCACCGTACCATTGCCTTTAAAGCTCCCATGACATTGTATTTGCCCTTTTCGGAAAGATTAAGAGACTTTTGAAATGATGTCAACTCTGCTTTTCTTAATTTGCGAATGTCTTTATCATAGCCAAAAAAAGGAATGGCGTAATTATTGATCTGACCCTTATAATCTCGTTTTGTTTTCTTTCCCGCGTTTATTTGACTAAGCCA
Organism: uncultured delta proteobacterium; assembly: GCA_963811325.1. Taxonomy (GTDB): domain Bacteria; phylum Desulfobacterota; class Syntrophia; order Syntrophales; family Smithellaceae; genus Smithella. Next base: position 1,523,429 of record CAWEQT010000001.1, on the reverse strand, counting down.
TGTTTTGTGATATTCACCAATGGAAAGAGGGTTTGAAGGTCGGAATGAGCGCGGATCAAATCCCTCCCGATCTCGGTCTATTTCCTCCCTGATCGCATATAATAATTTATCACCGTTTTCCTTACTTTTGATAGGATACCATTGATTTTGAATCAGTACAGACCAAAACTTTTCCGTTGAACCGTTCCAGTATAATTGGACATAGAAACGGTTCCCATGTTGCTGGACACTTCCACCATTGAAGCCCATAACTGAACCTCCCCCAAGGTTTTGTTGAGGGCAGGTTAGCACATTTATTGAGGCGGTCAACATCATTTTTCATACCGCCTTAACCGATACACCATCTGACCTTTTTCAATTACCGGTTTTTCTCTATGAAATTTTGCACGCTTTCTTGTAACTTTTTCTTTTACTTTATCCGGATCAGGACGATGTTTCTTAAGTTCATTGTTGTATGAATTAATGCAGTCTTCTATTTTTACAGGTTTTCGTATGTCTGTTTTATTTTCTTCCTGATCAATGGCGTGTATGGCTATAATTAAGCCATTAGCCTGTTGCACCAATCGTTTTTTATCCATACTGACAGCTTTTTTTCTAACAAGAGGTTCAGCACCTTGAACACCTTTAAAACCGTTTTGTATTTCTTCATACCATTTCAAGGTTGATTGTTGTGTATGATGCGACTTCGGGTAATCTTGAAATTTTAGCCATTTTTTTGTGCAGTAAGCCCAGGCACCATCTATTTTCTGAAATAGATCATCAAGAACATTAATACCAATTTCTTTTAAAATTTCTCGCCGCAGCTGAAATTCTATTCTGATTATTTTTTCCCCTTCGGGAATTTCATCGATTCCCCAAATATCAAACATCCAATATTTTTTTGATTGCTGTTTAATTTCTAAAGGCTTGTCATAGAGTCTTGCTGAAATAACACCTTTTCCAATTCTTATGCCTGTGAGTTTCCTATATCGGTAATAGGGTGAGAAATCAGTCGCTCTGGTTACGGCATAGTCCATCAAATCGTAAGACCATTTTTTTTCAGACATTAAAAAATCAACACATAGATCAACACGGCTTGGCTTTGCTTCAATTATATGTCCGCCATTCGCTTCAATAATACTTAAGGCTATTTTTGTTATTTCTTCGGGACCTAACCGCCATAATGCTTCTGATCGAATTTCAATCATAACATTAGGTCTGGAATTAGGTTCTGCTGAGTTGGCTATTTTATAGGTGAAGTCGCATCCTTTTAAAATCCACGAAAATCCAGTTGTTCCATTTGGCTTTATGGTGAAAGGCCAGACTTCATCAGGATTAAAATGTTTAAATTGTCCTTGATAATCAACACTATTTTGTTGAGCCTTTACCTTTAACTCATCAAGAATAGTGAAAATAGACGTATCTTTCCACACGGTATTAGTTGATATTACAAGAGAATCTATCCCTGATGCTAATATATTATTCACGTTTGAGGGGTGGCTGATAGGGGTGGCTGATAGTCATATGCCACCCCTTTGTTTAACGGCAAAGTCTTCCATAAATTCAAAGCTTAGTTGTGGGTATGTTTTCTTGCTTTGACGTTCAGCCGCTTGACGCGTCTTCGCGTCAAAAGCAATACCCATATAGACGCTTAATTTCTGCCTTAAGCCGTTAGGCTTTACAATTTCGGCGTCTGGAAATGCCTGGTCAATAATCCTTAATGCTTCATAAACTTTGATTTTGTCTTTTGTCTTAATACCTCCCTTTTAATGTTCCATAAGAGGCTTGTTGACAGAATAACCAGTGATGCTATAGTAAATAAAGATCACTGTCCTGTGCATTATGCCGTCGAAGCTAATTGCTCTATGGAACGTGGTTAGGGGCTTCGGACGTTGTCGCGTCCTAGGCCCCGCAGTTCAATTATTTATTAATTTTTATATCTCCTTCTTCCGTTAATGAAACTTTACCGCTAAATAATTTTTCTTTGAATTTCTTCATTAGATTGCTTCCCTGATAGACAAGGGGAACAATTCCTATTTTATCCAGCATCCTCATTTCGTCCAAACCTGAATCGACAAAATTTGCCATAAGCTGACTTCTTGTCAGATTATACTTGTCAGCATATTTGTCGATTTCATCAACTGTGCTTGGTTTTAGCATTACTGAAAATTGATGTTTCGGTTCTTTTTCTTTCGGTCTAACCATGATTCCTCCTAAAGTAAATTTTATTTAACTGCTTATAATTAAATCATATTATGTTTTGAATTACTTGTCAAGCTTTTTCTTAAATAAAATTAATAGCTGAAAAAATACTAATGAATATCAATGCTTTGTATTTTCAAGAAGAAAAGTAAAATGTCCTTACTAGTTCCACATATCATCAAACTTAGCTATTAATTCAGCATAGCCTTGCGCAACTCTTTCACTCATAGGCACATCCACAGGCAAACATCAACACTTCACACCACACACACATACACACACAAACACAGCGGCCAGCTCTGCGTTGCCTCGTGTTGTGTGTGTGTGGACTATTCAATTGCTTTTTTAAAAGAGGGTCTGTAAGGCAGGCACAGGGAGAGGAGTCTTACAAAGAAATCACTTTGAAATATGGAAGCCGCAGGATTTGAAAAACGGCTGATCGACGGAGGCGCAAAGCGCGTCTAATTATTTTTAGCAGAAGCCCATTCTCGCCGTTGCTTGGGATAATTATTTTTTTCTGTAATGTTGTTTTTCTTGTTTTGCTATTCTATGCGATAGTTCAATAGGTAATGATTACTTTTAAAATAATTGACATACAAACATAACTTCTTTATATTTTATAGAATTAAATAATTTTTTATCAAATATGAAAGACCATAACGAAATATGAATTTTTGGATTGTACTCGGTATTATTATAGCAGGAATTTGGCTGTTGGTTAACAACACTCTGGAACATCTTGCCGATATAAAAAAGAGAAAGCTTGAAAAGGAAAAGGCAATTCTAGAACAACAAAAAACACAACTTGAAGAGAGAGAACTTTTCATCAAATACAAGCAAGAAGTAAAAGAGTCTTTAGATACCTTGCTCAAAGAGAAATCACAAGGATTTCCATGGCTGGCTACGGCAATATCTGATTATTACGAAAACTATGACAAAATATTTGCAAACTATTTGGAGACAAAAAAACGACCTGCTTTAATTCAAGCTGAAAGAATTAAGGAAATCGCAAAAGAAAAAAAACTTTTCAAGAAAGAATTTTTGACAACCAAATATATCATTGAATACTATGAAACCCTTTTCCCTTGGCTGAGAGAATATGTTGGTTTTAGTTCTGATGAATTAATTGAAGCCATTTATTCTGAAAATCTTTCAGAAGAAGACCCAGTTTCATTCTATATTACTCAGTCTGAATTTAAAAATCTTTCTGTTACAGAAAGAAATCAAAGAGCACTCGACAGATATTGGAACAGAGACAAGAACCCGTGGCAAATTGGGAGAGACTATGAAAGATATATAGGGTATCTTTATGAAATCAAAGGTTTTAAAGTTCAATATCATGGAATAGAAAAAGTCAAAGAAGATTTGGGTAGAGATTTAATTTGCTCGAAAGGAACTCAAATTGAAATTGTGCAATGTAAATATTGGAGCAGTCAAAAAGGTATTCCAGTTAGAGAAAATCACATCACTCAACTTTACGGCACAACAATAAAATATTTTTTAGACCATGAAAGAAATAACAAGAGAATCTATGTTGATCTGTTTCCCGAACTTTTGAAGCAAAGCAATATTGTTCCAGTATTGGCTACGACGGCAGAACTTTCAAATACTGCACAGGAATTTGCAACAGTTTTAGGAATTAGAGTCAATAAAATATCAATGGATAATAACTATCCCTGCATAAAGTGCAACATCAATTTTCAAACTAACGAATATATATATCATTTGCCATTTGACCAACAATACGACAACACGATGATTGACACAAACAGAGGAGAACGATGGGCAAAGACAATTAAGGAAGCAGAAAGTTTTGGCTTTCGGAGAGCGTGGAGGTGGAAACCCAATAAAGAAGAATTATTTAACACATCGGAGGCAAATCATTCAATATGAGTTCTGTTTCAACCTTAAAGAATAAATTTGATGGTAACGACTATCGGGTTTCAATAGTACCTGTGCGAAAGCGTGCATCAATTCCAGACCCCTTAAGAAAAACAATTCCAAAAGAGTATTGGCACTCGATGGGACTGAAATCGATGAGCTTCGATAATATTATTTTTGAGGCAGCCATTTTCCCTAAAAAGAATATTTTTAAACCTCTCTTTTCTATTGAATTAGATGATGGATACAGTAATAAAACAACTGAAGATGAATTTACAAAATTTATCCATCATATCATTATGAATGAAAAAATTGAGGAATTAATGAATGGCATATTAGACATATATGGAAAATATAATTTTGTGGCTATAGAGCATGATATTTGGAATTTATTTCTTTTAAGCAAGATGAGGATAGTTTTTATATTGAAAGACGTTTATAAAAATTAAGAAAATATTTTCCAAAAGCTGCTAAAGGAGGCTATGATACTATGACTAAGGAATGGAATAATTATCAGGCTTGGATTGCACATTTTGACGTTCTTGGATTTAAGTCAATAATTGATACTAAAAATTATCTTACGCTGAAAATCTTACAAGTAACAATTAGCGAAGTCCTTTCAGATCTCAATAAAAATGTTTCTGTATTTCAAGAGGACGTTAATTATCTGTTTTATGCTGACACTTTCGTAATCTATTCAAAATCAGATAAAGTTAATGATTACCCAGGATTCATTAGAATAGCTAAGAATTTTATTGTAAAATGTATTTACAAGAAATTGCCAATTAGAGGGGCTGTTGCATTTGGTGAAATAACACTGGGTCATGACAACAAAATTGTAATGGGAAAGGCTTTTTTGGAAAGTTATGTCTATGGTGAAGATCAAAATTGGTTAGGTTTGATTTTGACGCCATCAGCATCAATAAAATTAAAAGAAGAAGGTTTAGACCCAATACATCATGGGTTCGTAAATCAAGACATTCCTTTGCGGAAGTATTCAATATTTGATGAACGAGTATACGCATACAAATTTATTAATGGTAGCACCAATTATAAATGTCCATTACTACCAGCTCTGGAAGAAATGAGGCATCGAGCACCAATAAAAGAAAAAGTAAAATATGAGAACACTATACGATTCATTGAAAAGCATTACACTGTCCATAAGAAAAGCCAACTTTGAAGAGCCATAATTCGTAATCATGTGTGCGTGCATCGGACAGCGGTTCTACTCCCCATTTCTTGCGGTAGAAATGCTGTAGAAGTAAAATCAATAACTTACAAATTTTAACTTAAAAAAGTATAATAAAATCAAGTGTTGTGCAGCGGGTTCGACTCCCGCCGCCTCCACCAATAGGTTGTGCAGTAAAGTCCAAATAAGTATAAAATCCCTTGAGAAGTCAATGATATTTCTTTTTTTGTTGTCTTCATTAGTCCAAATATATCTTGCTAAATCCATTTGTTTTGGTATAATTAATAGCGTAACTGACTTGTTATACCGACACAACGGGAATGAGTTATACCAATGCCAAAGACAGTGAAACCGTTAGCAGCCTGGAATGAATCAGGCTGTTAAAAAATACTACTTGATCTAAACACAGTTGCTACGAAGTTTCAGTAGAGGGCAGTCGTGGAATTGAGAATTATGAATTGAAAGAGCGTATCTGCCCATCACATGGAAATCACCACCAATGGTGGGTAGGTGCCACATTACGTCACACATTACGCGAAATCTCCAAGAAACATAAATTGGGTGACAGAAACGGTCAGCTATGCCAACACAATCGAAATAGCCACAGAAATAAAGCTCAATAAAATCCTGAAGTATATGGAGAAAAATAAAGGCGGTAATCCTGATTTATAACCGGTCCGCCAAGGTGACCAGTTGGATATATCAACTCTTGCAACTCTCAAAGAAAATTGTATCGCACCTATTATAAATATCTTGATATAAGAATAGTTTACGAGTAGATTTTATTTAATATGAGTTTTACAGCTAAATCATGGAGGGGGGATTAGCCTAAATGATTTTGATATGGGGAATATCGGTTAAATACAAAAAAGTTTTGATCGCAAAGGAGAAAGGCGGATGACAAATGCTACAGGACCGGACAGCGTTCTGATGTCGGGCAAAAGGACATGGATCATTTTAGCCGTAGTTCTCTTTCTGATAATACTGTTTTCCAGCCAGGTTGTGGAGCTGATCACGGACTGGCTATGGTTTCAGGAAGTGGGGTATGAAAATGTATTTACCATAACGCTGTGGGCTCAACTGAAAATGGCACTGCTCTTCGGGCTTGCCTTCTTTGCCATCTTTTTCGGAAACCTCTTTGCATCCCTGCGACTGACTTCTCGGCTACCTGTGATTGATCAAGAAGGCTGGATCCAAATTTCAAAACTGGAAATAGCCAACAGGCCCCTGCAACTTTTGATTTTAATCGGATCTCTTCTTTTCAGCCTCTTTGCGGCCCTGATCGGTTCAAGTCAATGGGAAAATTTTCTGAGGTTTCTTAACGTTTCGTCCTTTGGAGTTACCGATCCCCTTTTTCATCGTGATATCGGCTTTTATGTTTTCCGCCTGCCGTTTCTAAATCATCTTTACGCCTGGCTGATGATGGTATTGATATTCACGACCATCTCTACAGCCTTTCTTTATTTTGTCCGCCGGGCTTTCCATTTCGCACTGCCACGCACTTTGCAGGTGGCACCTGCCGCCCGAGTTCACCTCTCTATTCTTTTAGCTCTTATTTTCTTCGTCGCGATTTTCGGGCTATGGCTTGCACTGAGCGGAATCCTGTTCGTCAAACGGGGAGTTGTCTTTGGCCCCGGTTATACCGATGTAACCACCCAGTTATGGGTTTTGAAAGGATTGATGGGGCTTGCTTTTTTATGCGGCGTCGCCTTCCTGGGTTTCGCCTTCAAGATGAGCTGGCGATACCCTGTATTTGCCATGCTTTTCTTTGTGGCCTTTCTCGTCATCGGTCGCGGGATCTACCCTTCTATGGTTCAGAGCTTCAAAGTCGTTCCCAATGAAATCGTTCTGGAAAAACCCTATATTGAAAAAAATATCCAGTTTACCCGACTGGCCTATCGGCTCAACGATATTGAAGACAAACAATTTCCGGTAGAGGAGAACCTGACCCGGGAAGACTTAAAACGCAATGACCTGACCATCAAAAACATCCGCCTGTGGAACCATGACCCTCTTCTGCAGACATATAGCCAGCTGCAGGAAATCCGCACCTATTACAAGTTCGGCGGCGTGGATAATGACCGTTACCAGATAGACGGGGAGTACCGCCAGGTAATGCTCTCCCCTCGGGAACTCTCCTATGCGTCGCTGCCCTCGCGTTCCTGGATCAATGAGCATATAGAATACACCCACGGCTACGGAGCCGTTCTGGGTCCTGTAAACCGTGTTTCAAAGGAAGGGCTCCCGGAATTTTTCATCAAGGATATTCCGCCTGCTTCCACGACCAATATCAAGATTTCCCGCCCCGAGATTTATTATGGCGAGAATTCCAATGACTACGTCTTCGTGCGCACAAATCGGCCGGAATTCGACTATCCGGTGGGAAACCAGAACGTTTACTCCCGCTATGAAGGCAAGGGCGGCGTTCCTCTGTCCTTTCTGAGAAAATTGCTTTTTGCTGTTCGCTTTGGTTCCTTCACCATGCTCCTTTCCGATGATATTACCCCCTCAAGCCGGATTATGTACTATCGTCAGATAAAGGATCGGGTCGCGCAGATCGTTCCCTTTGCAACGCTGGACAGTGATCCCTATTTAGTGATTTCTCCTGAAGGAAGACTTTTATGGTTTTTGGACGGATATACTATGACCAGTTGGTTTCCCTATTCGGAACCGACGCCCTCAATGGGCAATTACATCCGCAATTCATTCAAGGCCGTTGTGGATGCTTATGACGGATCGGTAAAGCTTTACATCAGTGACGAAAAGGATCCCATAATTCAAACTTATGCCCGGATTTTTCCGGGGGTATTCAAAAAACTGGGAGATATGCAGCCTGAGCTTCAGAAACACATCCGCTATCCGTCGGAGATGCTTTCCATCCAGGCCAAGATGTATAGAGCTTATCACATGCAGGATGCCCAGGTCTTTTACAACAAGGAAGATCTCTGGGCCACTCCGGCAGGTCCTGTCCAAGGCGTCGATCAGGAGATGGAACCATACTATACAATCATGAAACTACCCGAAGAGAAGAAAGAGGAATTTATCCTCCTGCTACCCTTTACACCCAGCAAGAGAGATAACATGTCCGCCTGGATGGGTGCCCGTTGTGATGCACCCAACTATGGTAAGGTTATTGTCTATCTTTTTTCAAAGGATAAGCTTGTTTATGGGCCGCAGCAAATAGAGGCTCGGATTAATCAGGATACGGCGATATCGAAAGAGCTTTCTTTATGGAATCAGCGGGGTTCGCAAGTCATCCGGGGAGGTCTTCTGGCCATTCCCATCGAGAAAGCCATTCTCTATGTCGAATCGCTATACCTTGCCGCCGAAAAAGGACAGCTTCCGGAACTCAAGCGTGTAATTTTGGCTTACGGAAACTCCATTGTCATGGAGGAGAATCTGGAGCTGGCCTTGCAGCAGCTGTTCGGTGGAGAAATGATGCGGGAGAAGGAAATCAGCAAGACCACCGCAACAATGTCCGTAGGGGGAAATACCGACAGGCAGCTGGCCCTGGAAGCGCTCTCCCATTACCGGAAGGCGCTGGACTTTCTGCGCAAAGGGGATTGGGGAGCCTATGGCGAAGAGCTCCGCAAAATGGACGACATACTGCGATCCTTCGAGAGCAGGAAATAAGGACCGCAAAATATTAGGGGCAGAAGATGATATTTGTCGGGCGTGAATTGTGTTTTTACGAATTTAAAAGACTATATCAAAGGAAGTAACAGCTAATATATAGAAGGATGGAACTAAAAAGATTGGGCTAATTATGAATCTGGAAGTGATTATTTTTTCCATAGCGACATTTTTTTCCACTCTTTTTGGCGGGTTATTCGCGGTAAGATTCAAGGATAAGATTCATTTGATAATGGGTTTTATTGCTGGGGTACTTTTGGGTGTGGTCAGTTTTGACATTTTCCCAGAAATAATTTCGCAAGTTAATGATAACAATTTAAAAGCGATTGAGCCGATGATTGCGTTAGTCGTCGGTTTTTTATTTTTTCATATTCTGGAAAAGGCCCTTCTTATTCATCATGCCCACGAAGCTGAATATGCCGATCATAAACATCCGCAAGTCGGTGTGCTTTCCGCTTTTGCTTTGGTCGGCCACAGTTTCATGGACGGAGTTGGCATCGGCCTTGGTTTTCAAGTAAACTCGACTGTTGGGGTTCTTATTGCCATCGCGGTTATTTCTCACGATTTTACCGATGGTATGAATACAGTTGCTTTAATACTGGCTAATAAAAGTAGCGTTAAGAAGGCTAAAACCTTTTTATTTTTAGATGCGATGGCACCGGTGCTTGGAGCGTTTTTTACTTTGTTTTTTAAGTTTTCGCCTCATTTCCTTGTTTTATACCTTGGAGTTTTCGCTGGTTTTTTGCTTTATATCGGCGCGAGTGATATTTTGCCGGAAGCCCATAGCAAGCATAGCTCTTATAAAGTAATTGGTTTGACAATTTTGGGCGTTGCTTTTACTTTTTTAGTAAGCCGTTTTGTCTAAGAAGTATTATTGATAATCTTTATAAGGTATATTGAACCAATAATTTTCAAATAAAAAAAGGAGGCACTAAATGAACAAAGCTGATTTGATCGAAGAAGTGGCAAAGGTTACGTGTAGCAAGAAAGAAGCGGAATTGGCATTAGGCGCAACACTGGCAGCAATCAAGAAAGCACTCAAGAAAGGTGATGCTGTCACACTTGTGGGATTTGGTACATTCGGTGTTAAAAAAAGAAAAGCCCGCACAGGCAGGAATCCCCAAACAGGTAGGGCCATTAAAATAGCTGCAAAGAAGGTTCCCGTATTTAAAGCTGGGAAGGGTCTGAAAGACGCAGTAAAGTAGACCAACTATTCATCATGTTCATTGAGCCGTTTCATGCTTAGGTGGAACGGCTTTTTTTATTAGTTCATGACCAATTATTTTCTAATTGAAAAGTTTTTGGGAATCTCTAATTTAGGTTTTTATTGGTTTAGAATTATTCCGATATTGATGGCGATTTTCGCTGTTCTGGGTATTTACCATGAGTGATGAACTTGTTTGGTAAGGTTATGGAATGGGTGGATAATTTCTTTCATCAAATATTTCTGATATGATAATCTGTTAAGATGCTGCGGTTTTCCCGTAGCAATTTCCAGCAGGCTCTTTGTCGCGTCCTTTAGCCGCGATGATAAGTTTTGTGCCGGGAGCTTCTTTACGGGCGTATCTGATAAGGGTATGTACCAAATCCTTATCAAACCTGCCTTTTTCTGACTCATCGAGCAAGAAATCTATAGCTGACCTAAGCGTAAAAGGTTTTTTTCTATATGGCCTCTCTGATACCAGCGCATCCAAAGTATCGACTACCCCTAACAGATGAGAATATTTATTGAGCCTCTTTATCCCCTTTGGATAACCCGAGCCATCAAGCCTTTCATGATGCTGGAAAGAAGAGAAGTCATATCTTTTATGGTATTTGCCGAAATAATAATGCAAAAGAACATATCCTATCAATGGATGCGTTTTTAATATGCGGCGTTCTTCCCTTGTGAGCGGTGAACGCTTATTCAGAATGCGTAGCGGCAGACGCGATTTGCCGAGATCGTGAAAAAGGCTCAGGCGTATGGTTATATCCGGTGCATATTTAATTTTTAGTGAATTGTCTAAGGCTGTCTTTGTAGCAAGAAGGGCGATTATCAGGACATGGTGATAAGTATACGGCATTACCTTTTTCATATGCGCAAGCTCAGACAATATATTTTTAGGCATAGTTATGCGGCATATATGACGAATTATCTTCAGGTTAGTTTCGGGAGGATAGAAGATATTTGTATACCGCTTATCTTTGAAGGCTTGGATCAGGTCATTCATCAGCCGGGTGTCTTTTATTGAGACATAGCGGATATGCTCAGATAAACCGGCGATGTTCTTTAGCGTCCCCCTATTAATGATATGTCCGGCTTCTATAATAAACCTCTTATCAATGCCATACAGATCGTTTTCAAGTTGCATATGACCGCCTCACGAAAACATTCTATTGTATTTGTTCCGTTATGACAAAAGTTTACCTTGGAATACCTAATTTTTCCATTTAGTTGTGATGAAAAATGTTTCTTTCACCTACGAAGGTGCACTCTTAATAGGAGCGAGAGTTGAAAGGTGCAACTATGCCACTAAGGCTTACAATTACGCGTTGCCACAGTGTTTGCCACTGACGAAGGATGATTCAGAATCAAGAAAGTCTGACTATTTGCTGAACGTATATCCGCCAGTTCTTTCGTAGGTGCGAAGAATCTAAAATTATGTGTTGCGTAATTTTAGATTACGGTTTTTTTTGTAATAGTTCACCTGTTTTTTTATTGATGTTACGGATTTGGATTTGAAGGCCTAGCACCAACACCAATAGACATCCAATTATGACCATAAAAATATTTTCTTCCATAGCATACTCCTCCCATTTTAACATAACTCGTTAGACTATTTCCGCACTTATGAAAGTGAAAAAGATGCACAATGTTAAAACTATTTGTTTCATCTTTATCTCCCCTATTAATCTGGTTACGAAAAGATGCATGTATTTTTATTTCTGTAAATTGTGTTTTTATTTATCACGATTTACATTTGAAATCTACTACAGTAATTAAATTACGGAATTGTTTACTTGACAAACCATAGCTCATTTTCCTATAATTAATAATCTAAAAAATCTTTCAGTAAGGAGAACACTCATGGCTAAAGATTGCCCCTTTTTTCAAAAAGAATGTCGAGAAAAACAATGCCAATTATGGGTTCCCACTAACGATAAAAATTTTACTTGCGCCTTTGCAGCAATACCGCAAATATTATCCCGAGATTTAGCAGGATTAATGCATTGGTTATCCCACTTACCTAGAAGTTAGAGGAATTGCTATCTCGTAATTTTTTCTCTATGTAAATACGGTGTTTGCATTCCTCTATTACAATTTCGGCAATGTCCATCGTGCCATCAAGTTTATTCTTGATAATGCTCATAATAGCATCGGATGTTGTAATAATATCTTTGCAAGTGATTAATTTAGGTTGTTTTTTTTGATTCTTCATGATTCCCCCCTTTTTTATTTCGTTTATTTTTCATTACTTTTTCCGGCTTTACTTTCATAAAAGCCGCTAGTGCTTTCTCCGGTTTTAACGGATAAAGCGAAACTGGTTTATTATACTGTTCTTTTTTTTCTTTCTGTTTTGTCATCCCATAACCTCTTTAAGCATTAGTCTTTTGCCTACAAAACCACTGATTGCATTTTCCGTTCTCTCTCCGTCAGTAACCTTACGGTTATCCCACCTAAAAGAAAACTCATTGCAATATCTTGATAAATGTTTCTTTGAGATATGGTGAAAAGTTCCATTAACACCACGCTTTAATAACGCAAAAAAAGACTCCGCCGTATTGGTATTAATATCGCCTTTGGCGTATTCTCCTAAGCCGTGATTTACTACTCCATGACCACCTTTAAAATCCTTCTCTATGCCTTTATAACTTTTAAATTCATCGGTCATTATTTTTGCTTCTTCGTTTACCGCTTCTCTGATTGCTGATTTTAAGGTTTTTCCTGTCACGTTCTTAATGGGTTTAGAAATAACATTTCCGTCACGTTCTACCATTGCCATTACTGGAGCTTTTTTAGTTCCCCGCCCACGTTTAAGGTGTATACCGTTATTACTACCTTTTCTTGGCTTTCCGCCTATGTAGGTTTCATCCACTTCAACAACACCCTTTAACAGGCTTGCGAGAGGGTCTTCATTCATTGCTAATCTTATACGGTGCGTTAAATGCCAAGCTGATCTGTAAGAACCGAGGCCGAGGTCTCTCTTTAATTGAAGTGAAGAAACGCCTTTTTTGTGGGCGCACATTGAATGAAACGCTTGAACCCATTGCCTTAAAGTGATATGCGAACCCTGTAGAAGAGTGCCTACTGTTACGGTAAATTGTTTCCGGCAATCTTTACAGCGAAGTAAACCATCTCTTACTTTCTTTGCCTTGCCTTCAATCCTGACAATATTGGTGCTTTCGCAATGAGGACATTTAATACCTTTAGGCCAACGAATATGTTCAAGGATGCTCCTCGCTTCATCCTCTGTTAATCGCCCTACATCAATAGCTGACATCTCTGAAATTCTCTCAAATTTAGGTGGTATATATTTCATGATTTTTACTCCTTTCTGTTTTTTGTTAATCATAATATATACACCTTTATTCGGTTTGTCAAGTGGATAATTTAAATTATTTTAGATAATAAAATAAACCATTATTATTTAATTTTGCTGTTTTTGTTAAGTGTATAATTTTTCTTGACACTATCATCATCTGATAATAAATAAAAAGGTAGTCCGATAACAAGCCACAATGAACACAATAAAGAAATTAGGATTAGTACATGATCACTGAAAATTTGTTCTGGGCTCTTCCTGTTTTGCTCGGTGCTTTGCTCACCAGTGTTATTACCAGAAAACATAAAAGCAAAGAAAGATTTAACAAAGCCGCAGCCGCTTTTCGCGCCACTTTCGTAGATGAAATTTTCCGGATGCGAAGAGGGGTCGATATACTTCACGGGAGATTCGGCGAACGGCCTGAAGAAATTGCTATCACCAACGAAAAAGCTAAAATCATTTTTGAAGTCTATTTGCCCCAAAAGGAACTCGTTGGCTTCAACGCCGCTTGGGAGAAATACAAAAATCCCGGCGAGATAAATAAAATAAATTGTAATCCAATTGACCCGGAATATGGTAAAAAACTTGGAAATATTTATTTGTCTCATATTAACAACCTTCTTGAGTATGCAAAACCTAAATTATAAACCTCCCACAACAATTCATTCGAGCCGACAAGCGGCTCAATTACTGCGTTGTGCGAGAAATGGGATAAGGAAAATTTTTCCTATGAGTAATCCAATGCCTATACCACTAAAACCACCTATAAAGGAGTAAAGGTAAAATTGGAACTTACTGCCCTTGAAATAGCAGATATTGCTGGAGGCTTTGGCATCGTTGGCACCCTTCTCGGTGTCTGGATTGCATATAGAAACGCTCTTAAAATTATGCAACGACAAGAGTTCAACAAGGCCGCTAGTGATTTGAGAGCTTCCTTTGCTCCCCAACTGTTCTACCTTAGAAGTTTGAAAAGCACTGAAGGTTCCAATGGCGGGACTGAAGAAACACGGGAATACCTGTATGATTCTTTTGTTAATTGTCACGCAACTGAACTTTGCAAATTCAGATTTTTTATCATTAGTAGTAGCAGAGATATTGCCACATATGATAAAAAATGTGAAGAATATGAGGAACATCTTTATCAAGGCTTTACGGTTGATTTGAACGGGCAATCGCCTCAAGAATACTTTATTGAACAGATTAATGGACTGTTGAATTTTACTAAATAACCGTGGTTTGCCATGTAAACAATTCCGTTAAATTATTCTATTTAACACGTTCAAGGAAGTTATCAAGTGTAAATAACAGTTTTATAAAAGAAATTGCTTAGAACACATAATTCGTAATCATGTGTGCATCGGACGGCGGTTCTACTCCCCATTTCTTGCGGTAGAAATGCGGTAGAAGTAAAATCAATAACTTACAAATTTTAACTTAAAAAAGTGTAATAAAATAAAGTGTTATGCAGCGGGTTCGACTCCCGCCGCCACACCAATAGGGAATACAACACAGTTTAAAGAAGTACAAAAACCCGTTAGAAATAGCGGGTTTTTTATTGCTTTTAGTGCAAAGACGTGTGTAGCCCGTTTGATTTTAGATACGTTTTTTACCATAAAGCTATATTTGAACGATTGCGAACTGAAGTAATGAGTCATATGGAGCAAGGCAATATTGCATTGTTAACTCATAGGCCGCAATCTCCGGGCGATTTTACATTCGCATATTGTACGAAAATGATAGGTGACCAATGCGTAGCGGCGAATAAATCCGCTGGTGGCGGTAATAGTTTTCAACTACCAATATATATCTATCATTCAAATACAACAAAAAATACATTTTTTAAAGATACCACGGAATGCCGCAAACCTAATTTATCTCCCAAATTCATTGAAGACTTTGCCGTAAATCTGAAAATGAAATTTATCCCTGACGGCAAGGGTGATAGAAAAAAGACTTTCGGGGCGGAAGACATCTTTAATTATATGTATGCAGTATTTCATTCACCGACCTACTGCAGCCGTTATGCCGAATTTCTGAAAATGGATTTTCCGCGTTTGCCATTAACTTCTAATCCATAATTTTTCAGAAACCTTTGTGCGTTAGGTGATGAGTTGATTGGTCTGCATTTGATGGAAAAACATGGTAAAAATATTACCGGCTATCCTATTACCGGTGACAGTACTATAGAAAAAGTGTGTTATAAAGAACTGCAGTGCGAAACCGGCGGGCGCGTCTGGATTAATGCCACACAGTATTTTGACGGAGTTTCAAAAGAAGTTTGGGAATTTCATGTCGGTGGCTGTCAGGTCTGTAACAAGTGGCTCAAAGATCGCAAAGGCCGCAAACTCCGCAAACTCATAGATCGCTTCAATAGTCATTAACAAGAATTGTTGGATGAAAAGAGTTCAGGCGTCGATGATGTTATCACAAGGGATTACCGATCCCAGATGGAGCAAATAGAAGTCGTTTTAAAGAAAGGAAATTTTATATGAAAGACATGATGAAATATAAAGACTATTTTGGGTTTGTCCACTATAGCGACGATGATAAAGTATTCTACGGAAAATTGGAATTCATACGTGCCTTGGTGAGTTATGAAGGCACTGACGTTAAATCCCTGCAAAAAGCCTTTAAGGAAGCTGTTGATGATTACCTGGATTTCTGTAAAGAGAACGGCAAAGATCCGGAAAAACCTTTTAAAGGTACCTTCAATATCCGTCTTGATCCTTCACTGCATCAACAGCTTGTTAGCCATGCTGCAAATGAAGGGAAGACCTTAAACAGTTTCATTAAAGACGCGCTGGAGAAGACTGTTTCCGGGACACACGCTTGAAAAGAGGCCGGGAAAATACTTTATTCTTTATCTCACAGGGGATAAAAAGGGGCAATATTTAGAATTTTGGGGGTATATTGGGGGTATGCGTAAAATTACGCTTTGAACAAACGTAATTATTATAAATAATTATTGAATATGTTCGACTCCCACTGCCGAGATTTTCAGGATTTGTCACTTTTCTGCTGATTGTTTTTAGATGGCGCGGCAAATAAATCAAAAAGAGATTTAAATGATGAAAGGCCTTCCATAGCCTGTGGATTTATTTGAGAGTAATTTTCACCATATTCAAGCCACTTTTGGAACTGATCATCAGCCATATTGCGAAATAAAAGATAATTCCTGATGGTTTGCTCCAGATACTTTTCAAAAAAATCCATCAGCACATTTTCGCCATACTGAATAATAAGATAGAGCAGCGGAGCAGGAAGAAGATATTTCTTTTTGCGGGCCTCTTCCAAAACGATTTGCGTAAGGATGGCCGAAGTTACATCTTCGCTTGTTTTGGCATCCGTAACCTGAATTTTTTGTCCCTGTCGAATAGCATCCGTCACGTAATCCAGCGTAACATAAATGCTTTTTCCTGTGTCATAAAGCCGGCGGTTAGTGTATTTTTTCAGTAAAAGCGTATTTTCCATATTTATATTCCTCGAGGCTTCTCTTACAATATTATAAAAATAATTGCAACATAAAATGCTATTGGAAATATGAAAAATGATTGGTTATAAATGTAATTACTTGTTAATATTAGAATAAATGTAATTATCATGCATGTAAGAGATCAGTAAAAATATATTGCATCGCAACAATATTTTGTTGACAAATAAAAAATACTGCTTATTATAAAGCTGAAAACAAAAACATGAAGGAGTTTTAATTATGGAAAACAAAGCCAAATTAATGATTGATTACAACAAGGAGATCTTCGAAACATATTTTAATTCCGTAGTTATGTTGCAGGAACAAATGAACAAAGCTCTTGATAACATGCTCAAGCAAACTACCTGGATTCCGGAGCAAACAAAATCATTTATTAATGAATGGATCGCCATCTATAAAAATGTTACTTTTGACTTTAAAGAATCTGTAGATCAGAACTATTCAAAAATAAAGGAGGCCTTAACACCAAGTGTGAAAAATTCCAACCAGAAGAACAAAAAGAACGCAAAAGATAACCGCGGTTAAATAACAATTAAACAAAAATAATGGAGGGAAATATGGAACCAAAACAAATTGCCAAACAAATTGTGGATTTTAACAAAACAGCTTTTGATAATTCATTTAACGCAATGTCCGTAATTCAGGAGCAATCTGAAAAAATGTTCAGAACCGCGATGGAGCAGACTACTTTTTTTCCGGAAGAGGGAAAAAAACTAGTCTATGAATGGATAAAAAACTATAAAAAGGGTCTTGAAGAATTGAAGGCGACCTCCGATGAAAATTTCAAGAAGGTTGAAGATTTTTTTGGGTCAAAGTAAAGCAATAATTTAAAAAGCAACTGCGATACATCGCAGTTGCTTTTTAAATAGCGGGAAAGAAAGCATCTTTTTTATTATGCCGCTTTGGGGATGCATTTCATGGAATAATTCTTTGAGGAAGATGACTGTCTTGCTACGCCAGACGGGATCTGCCAACAAAGATGGCATTTTGATTTTGAATTCGGCAGCGAACGCATTCCAGTAACGTGCTACGGGATAAGCGAGCGAATATAAAATTATAATATTCCTTGAGAATCGAAGCCTCTCCGCGGCTTGTCGGGGAGAGGCTTCAATTGGCTTATGTTTTTGGCATTTTCGGTGGGCTAACGAGTCCTTCACCCGTAAGCACAGTCATGCCGTCCTGATTGCTGCAGGTGGTTTTCAACCTGACGCGGTTTTTCTCCATATTCAATTCCAGAATTTCGACCCGTCCGGTAATGGTGTCGCCGATGTGCACTGGTGCAATAAAACTCAAATCCTGTTTCAAGTAAATAGTTCCCGGACCGGGCAACTGATTAGCGATGATAGCGGAAATAAATCCCGCCGTGAGCATGCCGTGCGCGATTCGCGTCTTGAAAAAGGTGTTTTTTGCATACTCCTCATTAACATGCGCCGGATTAAAATCGCCGGTAATGCCCGCATATAAGTAAATATCAGTTTCTGTCACTGTTTTGGCGAATTCCGCTGCGTCTCCGATATGGAGCTTATCAATACTTTTTCCAGTGATCATTACGATTTGTCCTCCTTATAGGCATAGATGATGCCGGCAATTAAAACGTAACTTTTAAGAGATAGCCTTAGAACCAGCATTTGTAGCTCCAGATATTCTCCTTCAAATCCTTAATATCGTCTTGAATCACCATATACTGGCAAGCATTGTCAATGGCCAGCCCTCCCTGATAGGCCAGAGCGGTTACCAGCAGGATTTCATCTTCCGTGAATTCTTTCGGACGGTTGCTATAGACATTGAGCACGCCGATGATTTTGTCTTTGGATTTAATCGGAACATACAGCATGGAGATGATGCCTTCTTCCTCCTTTTCTTTTTTGTATTGGATTCCCGGATCTGCGGAAACATTTTTGATAGCGATGGTTTCCCCTTTAAGGGCCCGGGCGATGTTTCTATCCGCCATAACCGGCCCCTTGTTGAGATACTTTTCGCTCAAACCAAAACTGGCAACCAGTTTTACCGTGCGTGTTTCTTCATCCAGCAGTCTGACTGAAGAGGCTTTTATTTGCAGCGCTTTTACCAGATCCTGAGTCATGGCCTGGAGGATTTTTTTAACATCAAGACTTGACGACATGCTTGCGGCCAGATTTAGAAATATCTGTGAATGATTACGCAATTTTCTGATGAGATTCGCGTTTTTAATGGCAAAGCCACCGTGCTCGGCCAAAATGGAAAGAAAATCAATTTCGTCTTTGGTGAAATTACGGATATCTTTGGTATAAAGACTCAAGATGCCCAGCATTCTGCCTTTATCCATAACCGGCACGGAAAGAATTGAACCGATGCCTTCCGCTTTTTTCGCTTGATGATTCTTCAGACGTTTATCCGTCGTGGCGTCACGAAAATACATATAGCCATCTTTCAGTAACTGGGGGCTGATTTTGATGGCGTGAGCCGTTCCTGCGTGGATGTACTTTTCGGAAAGTCCGACCTGAGCCACCGCGGTACTGCGAATGGAATTATCAGAATCTTCATCCATAAGGAAGATGACGGCTGCCTTCGCTTTTAGTGTTTCCACGGCGGCGGACACAATTAAATTAAGCATCTTATTCTGATCATCCGTCGCGGCGAGTTCCCGGCTCAATTTAATCAAGCTGTGAAAATATATTTCTTTTGTTGACATATTCAGTCTCCCTTCTTATATGGCTTCAGCAATTTTCGGATTACAATATTTTATCTTTTCTAAAATTACCCGCTTTTGCTGATTGTCGCCATATCCGGCGATTTCTTTTCAGAAGCGGCCTCTCAAATAGACTTTTTTCAACCTGCAGGCGCTTTCTTTCGAACGCCCGAAACCTGCCGTTTGATCTGCGGCTGTCTCTTACCAACTGACCTGGCTGGCGCCTTTTGAGGCGCAACAATATCTTCCTTGTCGCGATCTTTCAGCCAGCGGACGATTTTTGGAGCGAACATTCTCTGAAATTTGGAACTGACATAAATGCCGATATGTCCCGTCTCTAGACTGACATCCTCCACATCGCTGCTGCCTACCGCTTTAGTAAGTTGATTACAAGCTTCCGGCGGCACCAGATGATCATATTTGCCGAAAAAATTCAAAAGGGGCATGGTCAGTTTTTTCAAATCGACTCTTTCGCCGTCCAGAAACATTTTGCTTTGAATTAGCAAATTTTTCTTGTAGCAGTCCTCAACAAACTGGCGGAAAGTTTCTCCGGGGACATCGGGACTGTCAAAAATCCATCGCTCCATCCGTACGAAGTTTTCCACGAATTCCTTGTTGTCCATATTTTCCATAAAACTGACGTATTTGTCTATCACAAGACGCGCGGGATTGAGTAGGAGAAATCCTAAATTCATAAGATCGCCGGGTATATTGCCGAATGTCCGAAGCATCCGGTCCACGTCAATGTCTTTCATCCATATATGCAAAAGTCCCTTGTCCGTGTCAAAGTTCGACGGCGTAACAGTGGTGATCAGATTTTTTACCTTGTCCGGGTGTAATGCCGAATACATTACACAAAAACTTCCGCCCATGCATATACCCATAAGATTGATTTTCGGAACATTGTGCTTTTCGCGGATGAAATCAACGATGTTGTTCATATAACCGTTGACGTGATCGTCAATGGTTAAAAAGCAGTCCTTGCGCTTAGGATAACCCCAGTCCACCATGTAAAGGTCAATGCCGCCCTCCAGAAAGGTCTTGACAACGCTTCTGTCCGGCTGTAAATCTAGCATGGTTTCCCGGTTAATCAGTGCGTAAACCACCAGTAGCGGAACTTTTAATTTATCTTCCTTATTCTCATCACGGAAATAATGCTTAACCCTTACCCTGTCTTCTTCATAAACAATTTCATAAGGCGTCGAAGCAAGTTCAGTATTCAGCTGGCCCTGTAAAACTTCGGACGCTTTGGAAACACGCTGCTGCGCCTTTTCCGCGTCTTCGGCCATTCTTTCCAGAATCAGGTCTAGGGGAATTTTTGTTGAACTCATGAAGAAGTTTTCCTTTCGAAAGTTTCCGGCCATTACCCTCCGGATTCAAGGGATGGCGGCTATTTTTCCACTTTTAAGGCGTTCGGAGAAATACCCTGTCGCCTTTCCAATTCTTTTACTCTCTTTTTCAGCAGATGGAATTCCCTGTATAAGGCATCAATGTCTTTGTGCGTAACTATAGGAAGCATCTTGAGAAAATCCTGCACGGTTTCATTTCTGACAATAATGAATTCCTCCAGATTGTTGAGCATCCGATGCAACGATTCCGTGTAATCAGAAGATTTGAAAAGGTTCATATAATGGCCTTCCAAAATTTTAAGCCACATAGCGTAATTTTCTTTTATCGCCGTGGGGAAATTGCCTTCTTCCGCCAGTTGCTGCAGTTTCTCCTGAAAAACATTGAAAGACTTTTCCAGTGGCAAATAAAGGATGGAAAGAAATTCAGCCAGCGTTGTTTCAAAAACATTGTGCTTGTCCAGCAGTTCATTCAAACGTTCCTGATAAAAACGGGTAAGTCCCAACTGAGGAATTTTAAAGTATTGCTGGATCTCCTTTTCATAAACTTCGCTGAAGGCTTTAAATATATTCTGATCCAGATTTTCAAAATGATAGGCTTCCGTATGTTTACCGATATTGCCGGCTTTTTCCAGCAAATGGTTTTGTATTTGAATCGCTGCGTCAAAACCGGACTTGGCAATTTTCAGAAAAATTTCCGGCAAGGCATTGACGGCATTTGCCGCCGCCGATTCCGATTCCGGCTGTTCCAGCATCAGGGAAAAAGATTTGAGCAGATTAAAATTTGTGTCCAATTGCCGCATAAAGCGATTCTGCTCATAGGGCTGTGTATTGAGGTCTGTATTAGAGTTGGCCGGTATTGTCTTCGCCAGATTGATCCACATGTCAGCGATGGTTTGCAACCACGGAAAAATTGAATATTCATTAAATTGAAATTGTTTATCTTCCTCGGTCATTTTGCACCTCTCATTAAAAAACTATGAATAGAATGAAGAAATAATCGCAGAGTTTTTTGTTTGGCAATATCAATCGCCTGCTTTAATACGCTATCTTTATCAAATGAAAAATCCGTCGGAACTAAAATTTTCTTCGGTGCGAACATAATCGTGTCCTCATTTTTGGCTTATATGGTATATGAGAATACTAAACTTACAATATGGGTTATTCAATAGGTTAGCAGTAGGATAAACCTATCACTGTTTCAACCTTGTTTGTCTGTCGTGAAAATCTATTTTTCATATCCGCCAATATCTGTTCAAGACCAGTGATCCTTTTTAGCAGTGCCCATTTTTCGTTTCATCTCCCGGTATCCATCGCAGTCGGGGGGAATAATATTTACTTTTCCCCTTCAACAATTCAGTTCATCTTTATAGAGCAATGGTAGGCATTGCCTACCATTATCCTCTCATTTAATCAGTATTGTTATTAAATCCTATGTTCTATATTTTAAGCTCGAAAGTTGAATAATGTTAGTTTACAGGAGCGGCATATTCTAATTCAATATGTCGTAAAGATTTAAAACCAGTAACCAAAATTATTTAAGGAGGTTTAGTCATGGATCAGAAACAAATTGCCAAACAAATGATGGAATTCAATAAGAATGCTTTTGACAACACTTTCAGCGCTTTGGTTGTAATGCAGGATCAGGCCGAAAAACTGGTTGCCAGTTTTCTGGAAAAAGCGCCTTGGTTTCCGGAAGAAGGAAAAAAAGCAATTAATGAATGGATAAATACCTATAAAAAAGGCAGGGAAGATTTTAAAGCCTCTGCCGATGAAAGCTATAAAAAAGTAGCCAGTTTCTTTGCCGATGCCAAGAAATAGGCAATAACCCGAGCCGGTAAAGATAATTTCAAGATATTGAAAAGGTTGGAATGGATCCATAGCAAATTGCCAATCCAATGATGTTTTTAATAAAACTGCCTTTAAAAAAGGCAGCAATTACTTCGAAAGCACCATGGATGAAAATTTTAAAAAAAGTGGAAGATTTTTCAACAGATCTAAATAACATTGATCTTCCGTTATTAAACATTTAACGGGGAAAAGAAAATTCCATTCGAAACCTTTGGGAAACAACTTCTCCTGTTATTATGGGGAGAAAAGCGGCAGTTTGCCAGGTATATAAAGGGATGTAATCTTATTATGTCAATGTTTATAAGATTTTTAAATTCCTGATTCGCTTCGTTCAGCGTTTTTGTTCATCGTATGACAAAAAATGTTAGTTTCTTAACCGGAGGGAAGCTAACAAAATTTATTTGTGGTAAAGCGATTTAAAGAGGACATATGGATAAAGAGGAAAAGGTTAAGATAGAGAAGATAACACCGGATGAGCTTTTAAACGTAATCGGTTTTTCTCCCGCCGATAATCTGGAAGATCTTTCTACAACCCTGCCCTGGAAGAGCAAACTGGTCGGTCAGCAAGTCAGGAGTTTGTTCGATTATCAGAGAATTCTTGACGCCGTCAGCGAGGATATAGTTCTTTTTGGAACATGGGCGATTGCCGCCTCCTGGCAAAGCGCGGTACTCGATACTATATTACAGCCGATCAAGGCCAGCGCCCGGATTTCCGTCGGGTCCTCCAGAAATCCCGACGTGATTGCCGATATGAACGGTTGGATATACAAAAGCTACTCCCGGCTTCTTTATACCCTGACAGGTTTTTTCATTAAAGAAGGAAAATTCAACAGGGAAAAAGCTCAAATGATTTGTACAACGCCAAAGGGTAAGGAGTATCTGAAAAACTATATGGATGAGTTCGCTGAATTGGAAAATCAATACAGTAACGTCGGGTTGACGCGCCTCAAAGCCATGAAAGAGCTCTTAAAATGCCTGCTGATTTTAATTACGGAAAAACCTTTTACCGACGGCTCTCTGCCGTTTGCCAAGACAATCCCTAATGAGACCCTAAAGACTTCTTTCGAACAATATCTCGCGGAAAACCGCGTCCGTCTGGAAAATCTATATGAGGCTAATGCTTTTGACATTAAAGAGTATTCCGAAAGAGCGACACATGGCAATATCGGCTGTTCCTCTTATGAATATGTGGAAGGGTCAAAAATTCATAACGTGAGTTTACGTAATTATTTAATTCCTCGAGGCATTAAACCCATTGGCAAAATTATATACATGATGACTCCGCTCATAAACAAACCCGAACTTTTCGATCTGGCTACGGGAAAATCCGTGATTGAAGCTTTACTTAAAAAAGGTTATATTATTTATGTGGTTGATCACGGTGATCCGGGATGGGAAGAAACCGAACTTGGTCTGGATTTCTATGGAAAAACAATTCCCGATCTTTATCTGGACATAATCAAGAAAAAACATCCGCAGAATGAAATATACATAATGGCATATTGCATGGGCGGCACGCTCATACTGCCTTATCTGGCCAGACGGGCGGAGGAACTTTTAGCCGCCGGCAAAAAGATGGATATAAAGAAAGTGGCCCTGATGGCTTCACCGGTGAAGTTTGATGACGAAGACAGCGGACACAAACCGATCCGTTCACTTATCCGCCGCGATTATGATCCCTATCTGATGAAGGAACTTTTCGGCGCGGTCAATATACCGCCGCAGGTTATTGAATCTGGCATGAATGAAATACAACCCGGAGTGCAATATACGGTTGTTCTGGGTTTTTACGGACGCGCGGAAACAAAAGAATCAATTGCCGATGCGGCGCCATTTCTTTACTGGCTGACGCACGGAACTAAGTTTCCTGTTAGTGCTCATATTCAGTGGATCCAAGATATTTTTCTCGGCAATCAGATATACGAAGGCAAATATTGTCTTCCTTCTTCCAATCCTAAATTCGACGGCAAACCAGTTAATATGTCTATCCTGAAAAAAGCGGGAGTCAGGATTTTTGATTACAAAGGTTCCAGAGATCCAATAGCGCCTGCTGGTTCCTGCATGGCCGGTGAAACATGGGGGCAGGTGGGCAAAGGAAATGTCAAATTAACCGGCGAAGGTCTTAACCGGTCTATTGAGAAGAATATCGGTCATATCTTTGTCGTCAGTCGCAGACTGCTTGCTGAATATCTGGAACTGGTCGAAGACTTTTATCGAGATTAGATTCTAAGTCAGTCTATCATTAGGGGATAAGTTCTGATCATTACTCATAACAGTTCGTCTTTGTAAGTTAGACAGCTGGAGACTAAAACA
The DNA here is from genome assembly GCA_963811325.1 of uncultured delta proteobacterium. Lineage (GTDB taxonomy): Bacteria > Desulfobacterota > Syntrophia > Syntrophales > Smithellaceae > Smithella. The sequence goes on along the minus strand of CAWEQT010000001.1, from coordinate 1,498,348 downwards.
AAATTAGAAAGGAGATTAAAAATGAAACATAAAGCTTCCGCAGTACAGAAAGAGAAGAATTCTAAGAAGAAGGTTTCCGGTAAAACTGGCTGGCGCTGCGAGGCGTGCGGACACATTCATTATGGTGATGAACCGCTGGATGAATGCCCATTTTGTACTTACCCTAATCACGCATTTACAAAAGTCGGTCAGCAGGAATAATACATTAATAACGCTTTACGTATTACAGAACGCTCGGCGTAATATACATGGTTTTAAGTGTTTTCCCGTTTAACGCTGGAGTGTTTGACATTTCCTGTATCAGGGCTTTACGGGGTGGTCCGCTATCCGGAGCAAAGATCTGCGATAAGTACAGACTGGATAACACCCAAAATGCAGCCATCGCGACGAACGGTTCCGTGAGATTATATAGCTGTGGAGGTGGACAGTAACAAACATTTATTTAAGGAGAAAAAGTATGGATCCATGGGACATTTTCAAATCTTGGCAACAGCTATTTGATAAAGTTACACAGACAACTTCCACAGAAAGAAGGCAATACTTCGACGTTTTTAAACCATGGCAACAAATGGTTACTAAAACTACAGAGACAATTTGTGGGAAAAGCGCCAAGTACATTGGCGCGATTGAACCGTTTGAGGCCATGACCTCGTGGTTGGATTTGGGTGCCAGATTGTCTCATTCCACATGGGAACGCTTTGTGCAGGATGCGTGGGAATATTCCAGAGATTACTGGCAGCGTTGTATGCTTTTTATGGATACCATGCGGCAGCGCGGCAACAATATGCTTGATCATTTCGAAAATGGCATGCCGCCGTTATTGGATTACGAATATGAAGTTGTGCTTGATGCGAGCACCTTCGTCAGGCCGGTAAACTACTCGCTGCTGTTCATCAAACACCCCAAGGGAAAGCTGCCGGTTCCGGGCAAGCGTCCTTTACTGGTAATCGACCCGCGGGCGGGACATGGACCGGGAATTGGCGGCTTTAAGAGCGATTCCGAGATCGGTATGGGCCTTTTGGAGGGACATCCCGTGTACACGGTCTCTTTTACACCGGAGCCCTGTCCTGGACAGACATTAGAAGATGTTGAGGAAGCAGAGATCCATTTTCTGGAAGAGATTTGTAAACGCCACCCCGATCGGGACTTACCCCTGGTGTACGGAAATTGCCAAGCGGGATGGGCAATAGCGATGCTCGGGGCAGACAGGCCCGATATCACAGGCCCGATAGTGATTAACGGCGCGCCAATGTCTTATTGGGCGGGTGGCGAAGGAATTAATCCCATGCGCCTCGGTGGCGGATTATCGGGCGGCTCCTGGATGACTCGTTTCCTATGTGACATGGGCGTCGGTCTTTTTGACGGCGCTTATCTGGTTGAAAACTTCGAAAGGCTCAACCCGGCTAACACCCTGTGGAAAAAAGACTACGCTTTGTTCGCAAAAATCGACACCGAGCAGGAGCGTTACCTAGATTTCGAACGCTGGTGGACCGGTTTTAACCTCCTCGATGAAAAGGAAATTATCTGGATTGTGAGAAATCTCTTTATCGGCAACAAACTCGAGCAGGGCGTACTGGAAATCGGAGCCAATCACCGCATCGACATGACGAAGATAAACGATCCACTGGTGATATTCGCTTCGAGCGGCGATAACATTACACCCCCTCAACAAGCCCTGCATTGGATATCCGCAATATATCCAAAAACTGAAGACCTCATTAAAGCCGGTCAACGCATCATCTATTTGTTAAACAGTCACATCGGCCACCTGGGCATATTCGTTTCGGCGGCAGTGGCCAGGCGTGAACACCATGCGATTATCGAACATATAGAGGTGATGCAGAAACTCACGCCAGGCCTCTATCAGATGATCATCGATGCCGATACCGGTGATACCGATCCCGCAAAAGAACAGTCTCGCGTGCATTTTGAACCCCGCGACATCAAAAACGTCACCTTTTCCGTGCCTGAGGCTGAGTTTGAGAAAATGTGCCAGGTGTCGGAAGCAAATGAAAAACTTTACCTCTCTTTTGGTCGACCGATCGTCAAAGCCCTCATGTGGCATCCCCAGCAAGCAGCCATATTGCGTTGGTTTCATCCGGCGCGCGTTAGTCGCTATATCTGGTCCGATCGACTGAATCCATGGATGAAAGGCTTTGAGGAAATGGCAAAGTGGGTTAAGGATAATCGAAGTAAAACAGAGGAACACAACACTTTCCGCTATATGGAACGGCGTACATCCGACTTTATCGCTACTGCGCTTGATGCCTTCCGCGACGAACGTGATACCTTGCTGGAAGTGCTCTTTGAGATAACGTACAAAGAACCTCCTAAATTTTAATATGGAGCATTCAATGGCCGATATAGTTCAAGAACGTCATCCGATCATTGCTGATCTGGCAAGGCGCATGAAGCGTGGCAAGGTGGTTTCTGTGGACGAGGCAGTACGCGTAATCCATAGTGGCGACACAGTGGCTTTCAGCGGCTTTATTGGCAGCGGCTTTGCCGAGGGTGTAGCCAAAGCTCTCGAGGCACGCTTTGTCTTGCAAGGCGAGCCGCAAGACCTGACGATTATCTATTCTGCGGGCATGGGAGACGGCAAAAATAGGGGTTTGAACCATCTCGCGCACGAGGGATTGGTCGGCCGCGTAATCGGCGGCCATTGGGGGCTTGTGCCCAAGCTTCAGAAACTCGCTATTGAAAATAAAATTGACGCGTATAACTTACCGCAAGGCATCATTTCTCACATGTATCGCGATATCGCTGCTCACAATCCGAGGACATTATCCAAAGTGGGACTGGGCACTTTTGTTGATCCTCGTCAGGGAGGCGGTAAAATTAACCAACGCACCAAGGACGATATCGTCGAACTCATCGAGTTCGATGGAAAGGAGTGCCTCGCTTTTAAGCCACGGCCGATTCAAGTTGCGGTGCTGCGAGGCACGACCGCTGATTTAGACGGCAACGTAACTATGGAGCGCGAGGCGCTAACACTGGAAGTACTGTCGCTTGCCATGGCCGCGAGAAACTCAGGCGGAGTGGTGATTGTACAGGTCGAACGAATAGCGGAACGGGGGTCGTTGCGCGCGCGAGATGTAAAAATACCGAATATTATGGTCGATTGCGTGGTTGTCGCCGACCCGGAAGATCATTGGATGACATTTTCGGAACGCTATAATCCCTCTTATTCGTCCGAAATCAAAATGCCGGTAACATCCCTAGAACCTCTGCCACTGAACATGCGAAAAATCATTGCGCGCCGCGCTGCTATGGAGCTGCGGGTTAACTCCGTTATTAATCTTGGTATAGGCATGCCAGAAACTATTGCGCGCGTTGCGGCTGAAGAGGGTTTACTTGAATATATAACGCTGACAGCGGAACCAGGCGTCATAGGAGGTATCCCGGCCGGTGGATTGAGTTTTGGCGCGGCTGCCAACGTAGAAGCGATTGTCGACCAGCCCTACCAGTTTGATTTTTATGATGGCGGCGGACTGGACCTGGCCTTCCTGGGTCTGGCTCAAGCCGACAAAGCGGGCAATCTCAACGTAAGTCGTTTCGGTCCCCGCCTGGCGGGCGCCGGCGGCTTTATCAATATCAGCCAGAATGCCAAAAAAGTTGTCTTTACCGGCACCTTTACGGCTGGAGAGTTGCAGGTCGTGATCGAGGACAAAAAACCAAGGATTATCCACGAGGGAGAACTTCTCAAATTTGTCCAAACTGTCGATCAAATTACCTTTAGCGGAACGGTCGGCGCAGAAAGCGGACGGCCCGTGCTTTACGTTACCGAGCGATGTGTCTTTGAACTTAGCCCCAAAGGACTTGTATTAATCGAAATAGCTCCCGGAATAGATCTTCAAAGAGATATTCTGCAAAAAATGGAGTTTATGCCTGTTATCGCGGAGACTTTAATTCAGATGGATGCGCGTATTTTCAAGCCTGAGCCGATGGGGCTCATAAAAGACCTTTTAACCCTCCCCATGAATGAGCGTTTTACCTATCAGCCAAAAGAGAACCTGCTCTTCATCAATTTCGAGGGATTAAGCATTCGCTCGCGCAAAGATATAGAAGATATCCGCGATCACGTGGAGCGCATTTGTAAACCTCTTGGGAAAAGAGTACAGACCATTGTCAATTACGACAATTTTTCTATCGTTCCCGAACTAATCGAGCCATATACGGCCATGGTAAATGAGGTGGTTAGCCGGTATTACTATAAGGTGACCCGCTACACCACCAACGCGTTTATGCGCGTTAAACTTGGCGATGTGCTTGCTTCGCGCTCCGTCACTGATCACGTTCTCAATAGTCAGACCTAAGCTTTCATTAAATGTTGTTTTTCTGATTCAGACAGCCGGTACAAAATTTCAAGTAATAATTAAAAACTGTACTAAATTAATATATGGTACAAGTATAGGCGACAGATCTACAAAGGCCGGCTTCATTGGGTCTAATCAAATATACGCACCTTGGACAATTGGCATTTTTTCTTCCCTGTCAATTCAATAATTCAGTTAATCTTTATAGAACAATGGTAGGCATTGCCTACTATTATCCTCTCATTTAATCAGTATTGTTATTGAATCCTATGTTCGATATTAAAAACTCAAAATAATTACTGAGAACAGGATAAAATATTATTTCAAAGGAGTGAACATAATGAATCAAGAAAAAATGGATCAAGAATGGCAGCAGATGCAATCGCGTATCAATCAACTTGTTGGCAGGTATCTCAAAGACGATTATTCTTCTATAGAAGACAGGTCTCGTTCCGCGGATGAATTACCAACTTCGTCCGATTATAACGATCATAATTCTGAAGACGCGGCATAAGGAAGAGATTCTGTTAAGATTTTAAAAATGCCTGATATAAAAAAACATTAATTATAAGGAGGACAACATTATGCAAGAAACTAAATTTTATAAAATGCCTTCTTCGCCATATCTATATGGCGATTTGGCGCCGTTTATTTCCGAAGAACAATTGAAAATCCATGTAGAGAAACATCATCAAGCCTACGTTAAGGGCGCAAACAGCATCCTGGAAAAACTCGATAACGCACGTAAGGAGCAGATTGATCTGGATATGAAATCAACACTCAAGGAACTTTCCTTCAACATTGGCGGTCATGTTCTTCATACTCTTTTCTGGGGCAATTTATTGCCTCCTGCAAAATACGCAGAACCAAAAGAAACTCTGGCCAATAAGATCAATGCCGAATTCGGCAGTTTGGATAGATTTAAAAAAGAATTTACCCAGGCCGCATCAAGTGTTGAGGGTTCTGGTTGGGCGGCTCTGACTTATTGCCGTCAAACAGAAAGACTGATCATCATGCAAATTGAAAAGCATAACATGAATGTTTATCCGATGTTCAGAATTTTGCTGATCATTGATGTTTTCGAGCATGCTTATTATATCGATTATAAAAATGAAAGAGCAAAATATATCGATGCATTTTGGAAGATTGTCAATTGGAAAGAAGCCGGGAATAGGTTGAAAAAGATGTTGAAATAAAACAAGCTATTGAGATGTTCGTCGGTATTTTACTGCATAGTGTGTGAATAAATCTGAGGAGGTATTCATTATGCTTGAATTTAAAAAATTTGCCGATGTTCTTGAGGTAGCGGTGCGCATTGAAAGGCAAGGGGCTGATTTGTACAACAAGTTATCTGGCCGGCTTAAATCAACCCAGGCAAAGGACGTATTTTCTTTTCTTGCAGCAGAAGAGGAAAAACATGCGGGTGTTTTTAGGAAAATGCTTCAGATTACCTCCACTCTTATTTGTTCAGTCTCTTTTTAAACTGCTCGGTCAATGCCGGGACAATCTGAAATAAGTCGCCCACAATTCCGTAGTGAGCCACGCTGAAGATGGGCGCGTTGGGATTTTTGTTTATGGCGACAATTACCTTCGATGTTTTCATGCCGGCCAGATGTTGTATGGCGCCGGAGATGCCGCAGGCAATATAGAGATCGGGACGCACGGTGCGGCCTGTTTGTCCTACCTGATGGGCGTAAGATATCCAGCCGGCGTCTACTGCGGAGCGCGACGCTCCTATCGTGCCGCCCAAGACATCGGCAAGTTTTCTAAGTGGTTCAAATCCTTCCGGACCATTAACGCCTCGTCCGCCGGAAACTATGATATGCGCGTAAGCTAGATTGATTTTATCTATTTCCGCAATAAAGCCCGTTACACGAGTTGATATCTGCTCTTCGGTCAGAGCAGGCGAAATGGCAACTACCTCGCCTTGACGCTGAGAATCAGCAGGCGGCTTCTCAAATACCCGATGACGCACGGTGGCCATTTGCGGTCGATGATTGGGACAGATAATCATCGCCATGATGTTGCCGCCAAAAGCCGGGCGGGTTTGGATTAACAGGCCCTTTTCCGGATCGATGTCCAACCCTGTGCAGTCTGCTGTAAGCCCCGTGTAAAGATCGGTTGCCACGGATCCGGCCAGATCGCGGCCACGGGAACTGGCGCCCAGTAAAAATATTTCCGGCCTATACTGACGAACCAGATCAATGAGAGTGGCGGCATATGGCGCTGTCCGATAATCAGCAAGAGAGGGATCATCAGCCCAAAATACACGGTCCGCCCCGTAGGAAATCGCCGCTTTCGTTATATGCTCAACATTATATCCCAGCACGCAGGCGGTAAGGGATGTATGACGCAGATCGGCCAGTCTGCGGCCCTGGCCCAGAATCTCTATGGCAACATCACCCATCTGTCCCTTGTATTGTTCTATCCAAACCCAGACGCCGCTATATTGGTTAATATCCCCATTTCCCGCCTTCAGTCCTGCAGGCAGACTAAGCGCCATTTCGGGGCAGGTCTCAAGGCACGCCCCGCAACCTGTGCATTTTTCATTAACAACAATGGTGTCACCTTCCAGTGATAACGCTCCGAAAGGACAGACATCAATGCAATTTCCACAGCCGATGCACTTGCTTTTATCTATTTCTAAAAGGGGCATGGGTTTCCTCTAAATAATTTTTTTAGCCAGAATTTTGTCCACTAATTGATTTGCCGCCTGTTCGACAGTATCAGACTGAATCATATCCAGTATGCCTTCCCGTTGCGGCGGGCTGAACATTTTAATGACCTTTGTGGGGCTTCCATCCAGGCCCAGCCTGGTCATGTCCACTCCGGTTAAATCACGGGCAGTAATTATTCTTGTTTTTAGTTTGGCGGAACGGCGTATATTAGCAATAGAGGGTGAGCGCGGCTGGTTGATATCCTTCACGACGGTGAGCAGAGCGGGTAAAGCTGCTTCCACAATTTCATGACCCTCCTCAAGCAGTCTCTCCACTATGATGATTTTCCGGTCAGGATCAACATTTTGGATTTTAAAAACATAAGTTAACGGGGTGACGCCCAGTTGGCGGGCGAGGCCGGGGCCAACTTGTCCGGTATCTCCGTCAATCGCCTGCCTGCCGCAAAGGATGATATCAAATGCGCCAATAACCTTAATGGCCAGGCTCAGTGTATAGGCGGTTGCCCAGGAATCAGAACCGGCAAAGGCGCGGTCTGCAAGCAATACGGCCTCATCTGCGCCCATGCCCATCGCTTCTTTGAGTGCATTTATGGCCTGAGGCGGGCCCATGGAAATGACGGTCACCTTACCGCCGAAACTTTCTTTGAGGAGCAGCCCTTCCTCGATCGCATACATATCAAACGGGTTAATTATGTTGGGAATATCTTCGCGGATAAGAGTGTTGTCAGCCGGATCTATTTTGACTTCAGCCGTACCCGGAACTTGTTTTATGCAGACGATGATGTTCACTGAAAAGACCCTCCACTAAAACTTTTGTAAATGCTTTGCGACAACACCGGTGATTTGGTGATTTATTCAAACTTATTATATTTATCTGTCAATGACAATAAGGAACAAATAGGAGGATAATCGGAGGTCTAATCTATCATCAAAAATTATGTTAATTGGCGAAACAGTATGTTACGCAGAACGCTGTCGATCGCCTTTACAGATGCCTTACCCTGCAACTTAGCCAAACAAGTTCAGACGATAGTGGCCGTTATCCGCTATAGGTTTATCCTACTACTAACCTATCGAATAACCCATATTGTAAGTTTAGTGATCTCATATATTATAAGAGAAAAGGAGGGCATGATTATGTTCGCGCCAAAGAAAATTTTAGTCCCGACTGATTTTTCAGTTTATTCGAATAATGCACTAAAGCAGGCCATAGATATTGCCAGACAAAACAAATCAAAGATTTTTCTCATTCATGTCATTGATGATGGGTTTCAACAGTGTGCCATTGACTATTGTTTAGATGAGGGAAGTATCCAGAAAATAATTAAAGAAAGTATAGAGAATTCGCTAGATAAGCTCAATCAGGAAGTTAAAAAGATCACTGACAATAACTCTGATATCGAAATTGTATATGATGCAAAACGAGGCATTCCTTACGAAAAGATACTCGAAGAACAGGAAGAAAAAGAAATTGATCTGATTGTGATTGCTTCGCACGGGAGAACCGGAATTCTAAAAAATATGATGGGTAGTGTTGTTGATAAGATTGCCAAAAGAGCAAAATGCCCCGTTCTGCTTGTCAGAAGCTAAAGACAAGGATTGTCCTTAAAGCGATGGCAAAGATTTGATCGAATGAAAAATGAATTGCTATAACTTCATCTTGATCTCGTGCTGACTATTCTTGCATTTTTGGTCAAATTTTGGAGCAACCGGGTACCATGAAATCCTATTTAAGTCTTGGCAATGAAATCAGTAAATCTCTCCGGGAATAATTTAATAACATATCGTGGCGGTTTAAAATGGGGTCATTTAAAAGGTGTGATGTCATTCTTTTTTATTCTCGTTTTCATTTTGTTGTTTTCCGCTTTTGTTCCCCAAATTTCGCAGGCTGGTCCGCCTTTTTTAACAGACGATCCGGAACCGGTGGAATATCAGCACTGGGAGATGTACCTTGCAGTGCTATATATGCATGATCGAGATCAGGATTCCTCCACTCTTCCACATCTGGAAATAAACTATGGCGTTATACCGAATGTTCAAATCCATTTGCTTGCTCCCCTTGTCTATGAGAAACCGGAAGGACAATCTTCTCAATATGGATATGGAGATACGGAGCTGGGAATCAAATTTCGCTTTATAAAAGAAACTGACTATATGCCTCAGGTAGGAATATTTCCCCTGGTTGAACTTGCAACCGGTGATGTCGGAAGGGGTTTGGGAAACGGCAGAACTCAATATTTCCTGCCCATCTGGCTCCAAAAAAGTTTTGGGTCATGGACAACCTATGGCGGCGGAGGATACTGGATTAATCCAGGTTTTGGAAACAAGGACTGGTTGCAGTTTGGATGGCAACTTTCGAGGGATATCAATAAGCATCTTACATTGGGAGCGGAACTCTATTACGAGACAGCCGGCACAACCGATAGAAATGACACTACCGGATATACAGTCGGTGCTATTATCAACTTTACCGAAAACCATCACTTATTACTTTCTGCGGGACAGGATATTAATGGGCCTAATTATTTGTCTGTTTACGTTGGTTATCAATTCACCTTTGGACCGTTTGGTTTCGGACCTTTGAAAAAGGAATAGAGGATCATAAAGCATCTTTGCGCTAAAGAATGTTCACTTTACAAGTCGCTTCAGCGATAAAGCACTAAATAAATTTCAAATATTTAAGAGTACAACTTGAAAAAAAGCTTATATAAAGAAGTTTCTGAAAGAAAATAAAGGCATGCAAAAATTGAGACTTAAAGATATTAATCTGCAGTTACTGAAATTTCTTGATAATTACTGGGCATTAATTTATTTTAGTGTATCTATAAATGGATAAACTATTTAAGAGTTAGATTATGGAAAAAACTATTCACATCCTTCTTCTGGAAGATAATGCCGCCGATGCCGATTTGATAGAATTTGAGCTGCGGGAAGCCGGAATCAATTTTACATTGAAGCGGGTCATGACTGAAAATGATTTTACCCGCGCTCTCAAAGAATCATTGCCCGATCTTATCCTTTCCGACTATGATCTGCCTCAGTATAACGGTGCTTTGGCACTTGCCGAAATCAGAAAAAACTATCCTGATATCCCTTTTATCCTTGTTACCGGTGCGATTAGTGAAGACAGGGCAATAGATACTTTGACCTCCGGAGCCAAGGATTATGTGATGAAAAGCCGCCTCAGTAGACTGGCGCCTGCGATTCGGAGAGTCCTGAAAGAATCTGAGGAAATCAATGCCCGGAAGACCGCGCAGGAGGAACTTCGGAAAGCACACAAAATGCTGGAAGGCAAAGTCAAAAAAAGAACCGCTAAACTGCTGGAAGAAATAAAGGAGCGGAAAAAGATCGAAAAAGCCCTGCGGGAGAGCCAATTTAATACGAATACATTATTAAACTCGGCTACTGAATCGATCTGGATGTTTGGGGTTAATGGCGATATCCTGGCTGCTAATGATACGGTTGCCCGGCGTTTTAATCTTACTGTCTCTGATGTTATGGGAAAAAAATGGACAGATTTTTTATCTCCCGATCTGGCGCAGTCACGCCAACGAGTATTCGAGGAAGTTGTAAATACGGGAAAGCCTGTTGATTATGAAGATGAGAGGGAGGGCATTATATTCCATCATCATTTTTACCCGGCGCGGAACACAGCGGGAAAAATTATTGGCGTTGTGAGTTTTAGCCGCGATATTTCCGAAAATAAAAAGATAGAAGCTGCAATCAAGCGTATGGCATCATTCCCAATGCTCAACCCCAATCCGGTTATCGAAGTGGATATGGCCTCGCAGATTATTTTTGCCAACCCCGCCTCAGAAGAATTATTTTCCGGTCTCCTGAAGGAAGGCGTAGAACATCCCTTGCTGGAAGGATGGGCGGAAATTATCAGGACTCTTCAACAAGGCAGGGAAAAAGAATTCAGCAGCGAAGTGCATTTCAAAGGGAAATGGTATCTGCTGGAATTTAGTTTTGTGGCTGATTTCCAAAGCATCAGAATCTACGGATTGGATATAACCAAACGCAAGATTGCGGAAGATGAATTGCTAGAATCAAAAAAGAAGATTAGCTCTATTCTGGATTCAATTGCCGATACCTATATAGCATACGATCGGCAATTGCGTATCAGCGATATGAATATCAAAATGGAAAAACTACTTGGTCTGAGCAGGGATGGACTGATTGGTAAAGTATTATGGGAAGTCTTTCCGGAAATGAAAAATGGAGAATTTACCCGTCAATTCCAAAAAGCAATAGCCGATAACACTCCCATTCATTTCGAAGCTATGTCGGTTTTCGGTAAATGGTTTGAAACGCACGCTTATCCGTCTGCTCACGGAGTAGATGTCTACTTACGCGATGTTACTTTGCACAAGCAAGCCGAAGAAGCTTTGCACAAAAGCGATGAGCACTTTGCCATCACACTGGCCAGCATTGGTGACGCAGTAATAGCTGCTGATATTGAAGGAAAGATTACCTTTATGAACGCAGTGGCCGAAGAAATAACCGGCTGGAAACTTAAAGAAGCGCGATTAAAACCCATAGAAGTAGTATTCCATATCATTAATGAACAAACCCGCCGGGAAGAGGAAAGCCCTGTTAAAAGAGTGCTGGAAACCGGGATGACAGTCGGTCTGTCAAGCCATACAATCATGGTGCGTAACGACAAAACGGAAGTGGCCATTGCTAATAGTGCTGCTCCCATAAAAGATCAACAGGGCAATATCACTGGCGTCGTCCTGGTCTTTCGAGACATTACCGAATACAGGAAAAAAGAAGCAAATTTACACCGGCTTAACCGGACGTTTATGGCATTGAGCAGCAGCAATCAGGCCCTACTGCATGCCGATGATGAATCAACATATATGAAAGAAATATGCCGAGTTATCAGGGAAGACTGCGGCCATGCTATGGTATGGATAGGTTTTGCCGAAGATAATGAAGATAAGTCTGTTCGCCCCGCGGCTTATGCCGGTTTTGAAGAAGGATATATCGAAACATTGAAAATTACCTGGGCGGATACGGAACGCGGACGTGGACCAACGGGAACGGCTATACGTACAGGCAAGCCAACAGGCTGCCGGAATATGTTGATAGACCCGCAATTTAGTCCATGGCTGGAAGAAGCAAAAAAAAGGGGGTACGCATCTTCAATATCTCTTCCGTTAATGTCTGAAGGCAGAGCTTTTGGCGCGTTGACCATCTATTCCGCCGAGCCGGATGCTTTTCAGGAGGATGAAATAAAATTGTTTTCGGAGTTGGCTACCGACCTTGCTTACGGGATTACCAATCTCAGACGACGCGTCGCGCACGCCAAGATAGAGGAGGCATTAGCGGATCAGGCGGCTAAGCTTCAGGAGCGCACCACGCAACTGGAAGACATCAACACGGAACTGGAAAGCTTCAGTTATTCCGTTTCCCATGATCTGCGTGCTCCGCTGCGGGCTATCGACGGATATGCGCGGATGATACTTAAAAGACAGGGCGATAATTTTAACGAAGATACAAAAGAGAAATTTAATGTAATCCGAAGCAGTAGTCAGATGATGGGTAAAATGATTGATGACTTGCTTTCATTCTCCAGGCTGGGTCGCATGGAAATCAGCATGACCATACTGGATATGGAAGGTTTAATCAATGATGTCTGGAAAGAGATACAGATTATTAATCCGGACCGCAAGCTAGTGTTAAAAGTTAATAATATTCAGCGAGGCCGTGGTGACCGGTCATTAATAAGGCAAGTATATTCCAATCTGCTGTCCAATGCAGTTAAATATACAAAACTCAGTAAAGAGGCCGGTATTGAGACCGGTAGTTACAAGCAAGGCTGTGAAGATATTTATTATGTAAAGGATAACGGCATAGGTTTCAATATGGATTATTATGATAAGTTGTTTGGAGTGTTTCAGCGTTTACACGCTGCTGATGAGTATGAAGGAACAGGAGTCGGTCTGGCTATTGTGCAGCGCATAATCCATCGGCATGGCGGCCGTGTTTGGGCCCAAAGCGAAGAAGGTAAGGGTGCGACCTTTTATTTCACATTATTAAGGAAGGACTGATCGGGATATGGATGGTATAAACGTGTTTATCGTTGAAGATAACCGTAATGATGTGGAGATGATTTTAGATACTCTTCAAGAATTAAAAATGAATGTCAAGGCACATATACTCAGAGACGGAGCGGAAGCCGTGGACTATTTTTTTAATCCGGCAGGCGAATTTATTACGGAAAAAATGCAACCGCGGTTGGTGCTGTTGGATTTAAAACTTCCGAAGATTAACGGTCTGGAAATTTTAAGAAAGCTCAAATCTAACGAAAGAACAAAAGATATTCCGACCGTTGTTTTTACATCCTCTAATGAATTGCGGGACCGGATAGAAAGTTATGCTCTGGGTGCTAATAGCTATTTGGTAAAACCTTTGGATGCTGATATGTTTTCTGATTATATTAAGCAAATTGTTAACTATTGGGCTATAATGAACAGAAATGCTCCTCAAACAGGCAATATCTAAAAAATATTGCGAATTATATATTAATTATTTTAATTCAGGAGGCGACTATGGATAAAGAATTACGTATATTAATTCTCGAAGATGTAGCCTCAGATGCAGAATTAATGGAAGACGAACTAAGGGAGACAGGCCTCATGTTTGTCTCTAAAAGAGTTGCTGCGCGACAAGCTTTTATCAGTGCACTGGAGGGTTTTAAACCGGATATTATTTTGGCTGACTATAACCTGCCGGGGTTTGATGGAAAAACGGCATTAAAAATTGCCGGAGAAAAATATCCGGAAATCCCCTTTATTTTTGTCTCCGGCGCGTTAGGTGAAGAATTGGCTATTGAACTTCTTAAAAAAGGAGCAACTGACTATGTATTAAAAAACAGACTGGCGAGGTTGGTTCCATCCGTCAAAAGAGCCATGGAGGAACTCAATGACCGGCAGGAGCGCCAAAGGGCTGAAAATGCTTTAAAAGAATCGGAAAATAAGTACAGGACTATTTTTGATAATACAGGTACAGCCATGATTATTGTTGAAGATGACGGCACTATTATTTTAACGAATCGTGAATTTGAAAAACTCACAGGATACGCAAAAAAAGAGATTGAAAATAAAAAAAGCTGGATAGATTTCATTCAGATTGATGATCAAAAGAAAACCATAGAATTGAAAAAAAGCCCCAAAAAACATTCGCGTAATACATCTGATCATCGGGAAGTTCGTTTTATCAACCGCAACAACGAAGTTAAGGACGTTATTGTCAATTCCGCTCCAATATCAAACACCGGTGAATATATTGTTTCTTTTCTGGACATAACCGAACGGAAAAAAGCTGAGTCGGAACTGAAAAATAGTGACAATGAGTTGCGCCTTAAAACTCTTAGTTTGGAAGAAATAAATACCGCTCTTCGGGTTTTGCTCAGGCATAGAGAAGAAGATCAAAATGTAATGGAGCAAAAAGTTATCGACAACGTTAAAAAACTTGTTTTGCCTTATATCGAGAAATTAAAAGGACTCAGGCTAAATGAAAATCAGGCAACTCATCTTGAAATCATAGAGGCACATCTTAAAGATATTATATCACCATTTTTACGAAAGCTGACTACGGAACATTTTGATTTAACACCCCGTGAAATACAAATTGCCAGTCTGGTGAAGGAAGGTAAAACGACTAAAGAAATAACGGAACTGTTGAATATATCTGCGACCGCTGTCGATTTTCATAGAAAAAATATTCGTTTAAAGCTTGGAATAAAAAATAATAAAACCAATCTGCGATCATTTTTACTTTCGCTGTCGGCACAATAATAAAGCACAAGAATGCTTGATATTTTGCTCACCACAGGGCAAAAATATCTGCCAAATGAGAATCGGCGTGCAAGGCATTCGCTCTCCGATTAAAGTACGCCCCGGAAATTGTCATGAGAACAAAACGACTACAGCTTGACAAGCAAACCCTCCGCGGTCCAGTCGGCATGTCGTAGAGTAGCAATTACCTACCAATAAACTCCCAATTAATCATTATTGTTTTTGCCCATGTATTATTGTATCTTAACTCAACAAAACACGACTGCGTTTAAACCGCGGCCAAAATCAAGCGCTCGGGAAGTTATACCATGCAAAACAAATCTCAAAGTATGGATGTAAATTGATTGATATGATTCCGAGCAATATTGCCGGACGGAAATCAATGCCAGAGGATTTATAGAAATTCCATAACGGAACGAAAGAACAAATGGACGATCGGAAGGTTCTTGTTGAAATTGGAACATTGAAAGACCAAACATGTTAAGCTCAACTAACCATCATTCAATTATTTTTTGTAACAATATACTGAACATTTTGTTGAACTAACCGGAGAAATAATTTTTAACAAGGGAGAAAAATATGGAAGGTAAGAAAGTCAGCGAGAGCAGAATCATTATGGCGCAACTTATGAATCCTCAGGATGCAAATCCTGCCGGAAACGTTCACGGCGGTGTTATAATGAGGCTTATTGATAATGCGGCCGGCTGCGCGGCTGCCCGTCACTCAAGGAGTAATGTCGTTACAGCCTCTATTGACCGGCTAGATTTTCACAATCCCGTTTTTGTGGGAGATCTTGTGACTTTGTGGGCCACTATAAACTTTGTCGGAAAAACGTCAATGGAACTCGGTGTTCGGGTAGAATCGGAAAATGTAATAACCGGTAACAGACGTCATACGGCATCCGCCTATTTAACTTTTGTTGCCCTTGATACTAATGGACGTCCCATGCCACTACCTCCTCTGATTGTAGAAACAGATGAGGAGAATCGCCGAAACCATGAGGCTAAAAGGAGACGTAAGACAAGGATCGCGGAAAGGACAAAGGAAAAACAATGCCAAACTGATATGACTTGTCCTGGATAGAAAGAAGTGGCGAAAAAACAGAAAAAGAATTATCTTCAAAGTAAAAATGATCTAACCAATAGGTTCAGTTAGGGAGAGGAGCTAAGATGACAAAGTCTCTTGAAATTAAATGGCCTGATCATTACCAACCTCGCAATTGTCCCGTTCATGTTCGAAATGAATTGGATATGGCTGCCCCGCAAGAACGCGTATGGGCATGGTTGACTCGCGCAATCCTGTGGCCAACTTGGTATGCTAATTCCGCAAATATAAAAATCATTGAAGGTACGGGGCCAAGCCTCCAAAAAGGAACACGATTTCGCTGGAAGACATTTGGTGTAATCATCACTTCTACAGTACTTGAATATGTTCCTGGCGAGCGCATTGCGTGGGACGCTCACGCTTTTGGTATAGACGCTTATAATGCGTGGGTTTTGCAGCCATCCGCCCAAGGGTGTTATGTGATCACTGAAGAATCGCAGCACGGTTTGCTTGCAAGATTAAGCAATCTGTTCATGCCCAATCGAATGTATAAGTTTCATCAGTTATGGCTTGAGGGACTTGCGATCAAAGCTCGTGCCGGTTTACCACCGGCAGCATAACCCTTCGCTCCAGGGGACCGCCTTAGATAGCGTCTGAACTTAAACGTTAGAATATATTACAAAGTAAAAAAACAGTAGAGAGATACAAACAACAAAAGTAAATTTTTATTTATGGGGGTACATTTGGGGGTGTGTGTAAAATTACATCATAAGGAAATGTAATGATTAAGAATATTTAGGAGTTCTATTCGACTCTCACCACTTCTTTTAAAACGCTACAATAATGCTCCGGTAATAATTGACGTCCTTGACAAGGTTTGTTAGAATGCAGGTTAATTAATGGGAGGTAAAGGCATGCGGATAATTAATTTAATTTCAGCTGTAATTTTTTGTGTGGTGATAATAGCCTGTTCCGGACCAAATCTTAATATATTCAACGTATCGCGGGAACCGCTCCGTGAATACACGCTTTATGGCAGCGGCAAAAATAAAATTCTGCTGATTCCCATCAACGGCACAATTTCCGATGCTCCGGATAAGGTGTTATTTCAAACAGAGCCCAGCATGATTGAACTGATTGTTGCGCAGTTGAACAAGGCGGCAAATGACGAGAAAGTTAAATCGGTATTATTGGAAATAAATTCTCCCGGAGGCACTATTACTGCCAGCGATTTCTTATATCATGAAATTTTATCTTTCAAAGAGAAAACAGGAAAGAAGGTGGCAGTTGTGATGATGGATTATGCGGCGTCGGGTGGCTATTATATCTCTCTACCGGCTGATGAAATTATTGCTCATCCGACAACGGTTACCGGTTCGGTAGGCGTGATTTTCCTGCGGCCGAAATTTTTTGGCCTGATGGATAAAATCGGCGTGGGCGTGGATGTCAAAAAGTTTGGCCGGGATAAGGATATGGGTTCTCCATTTCGGGAAAGCACCGAAGAAGAACAAAAACTTATGCAAAAAATGGTGGATGATTTTGGTGATCGTTTTGTCCAATTGGTGAAGAAGCATCGCCATCTTGATGCAAAATCACTGGCCGAAGTATCAACGGCGCGTGTGTTTACAGCGGATGAAGCACTGAAACTGGGGCTTGTGGACAAAATCGGTTATCTCGACGATGCTGTCAATGAAGCAGGGAAAATAGCCAATGTGCCGGCGGCGGATACGCGCGTTGTCGTTTACCGGCGCGTCGAGGTTCCTGAAGATAATTATTACAACATCGCCGGGGTATCAGCGGGAAAATCGAATCTGCCGCTAGTCAATCTTGAGCTTCCGGAAAGTATGCATTTACGCACGGGCTTCTATTATCTTTGGCCGGCAGCAGTGGGAGCCGAATAACAAAAAAGCTAAAAGGCATAATACCAACACACAGCCGTCAATAGAATCTTTGAGGATTACATGCTGTATTCTTAATTCTGAAGACTGTCATCGTTAAACAATAATAGTGAAATAAATAACGGATTTATCCCCTAATGTTGTTTTTTCGAATTCTGCCCATCCATGCTATGTTTTATTTGGTAATGATCATCTTTAAAACGATTGACATACAAACGAAACTTCTCTATCTTTCAAGAGAAAGATAGAGAAGTTTTATCAAAGTTCATTAATCTTTTTTGAAGAAGATTGACTTGCCTAATTTAATAAGGAGGATTTTATGAAAAGAACTGCATCTGTATTTTTCGGCATTTTTATAATGGCTCTACTCTGCAATGGCTGCATGGTCGAGCAAAGCAAATACCTGGAGAAAGTTAATGAAGCGGACACTTTGTCCAAGCAGGTGTCTGCGCTAACCGACGATAATGCTTCCCTCAAGAAGCAAATAGCAAAAGTAACCAGTGACCGGGACGAGTTGAATAAAATTTTACAAGCCAAAACGGATGATTTGTCAAAAAATATTGCTGAAAACCGCCAGAAGGTTGCCGATCTGGAAGCTGAAAATACCAAGATTAAAGATAATGTTGCTCAGTTAATGGAAAAATCAAAAGAGGTTGAAAAACAAAGCGATACTTACAAAGATCTTCTCCATGAGATGAAAGGAGAAATCGCGCAGGGACAAATTACCATTACGGAACTTAAGGGAAAACTGACGATGGATGTTGTTGATAAAATTCTTTTTGACTCCGGTAAAGCTGAGGTGAAAAAAGAAGGACTGGACGTGCTGAAGAGAGTCGTTGATATTTTAAAAAATGTAAAAGATAAAAATATCCGCATTGAAGGACACACGGATAATGTTCCAATCGCCAGCAAACTGATCAAAGTTTATCCGACCAATTGGGAGCTATCCGCGGCGCGGGCGATCAACGTCGTAAAATATTTGCAGCAACAGGGGATTGATCCGAAAATTCTTTCATCGACAGCGTTTGGCGAATATCAGCCGCTTGCTGATAACGAGACACCTGAAGGCAGGGCAAAAAACCGCCGTATAGCTATTATCCTGTTGCCGAAAGATTAACAGGCTTTCAAAAACGATTAGAAACCGGGAATAAGGGCAGGTGGTCATAAATCACCCGCCCTTATTTTTTGATCTGGCCAAATCAAAGGCGCTTGTTTTTGATCTGGGCTGGAGCAATCATGCTGACCCCATTAGAAGTGCGAACACTTCTAATGGGGAAAAATATTTCAGTTCAATCTGCAAGGTTGAACCATCCTCAGCGAACACGGCGGTTTTGAATTACTTAAGGCCGTAAAGATAACAGAGACAGAGTTGCCGAGACAGACGAATTAGAAATTATAAGAGAACAAGTAGATCCGCTTGGATATATTATTTATAGATCAAAGTATATAAATGAAGTATATAACCAACTAAGAACTGTTAGAATCGTGAAACGTTATTTAGATTAAAATAATTTAGTAGAAAAAGGAGAAGTATAATGCAAGCTGAAACAGTGAAAAATATTACAGTAATAGGAGCGGGCGATATGGGACATGGTATTGCCGCATGCTGCCTTCTCGGTGGGTACAATGTGTATCTGTTCGACATTGATCAGAAATTTGTTGATCGCGGCATGGCCGGTATCAAAAACAGTTTAGGCAGATTCAAAGAAAGAGGGAAACTTTCTCCTGAGGCTTACGATGACGCCCTGGCGCGTCTGACTCCCACAATTGATATTAAAGAGGCGGCCCAAAATGCCGATTTTATTATCGAGGCTGTTCCGGAGAATATGGAAATTAAAAAGAAAGTCTTTGCCGATTTGGACAAGTATGCTCCCAGGCATGCTATCCTTGCCTCCAATACGTCCACAATGAGCATTACAGAAATTTCCACAGCTACCAGCCGGCAGGAAAAGGTTATCGGCTACCATTTTTTCAACCCGGCTATCCTTATGAAACTTGTGGAAGTCATTAAAGGCAAGAAAACCTCTGATGAGTCCATCCAGGTTGGATATGCAATTGCGAAAAAAATAAATAAGGTTCCCGTCATCGTGAAGAAAGATTCTCCGGGGTTTATTTACAATCGCATCAATGAAACGACCTTGGTGCTTCTCTCCAAGATACTGGAAGCCGGGCATCCTGCGCCGGAAGAATTTGATGCGGTCTTCAAACCGCATATGCCTATGGCCCCCTTTGAACTGACAGATTATACAGGGATCGATGTTGCTGTTCACGGGCTGGAATATTTTGCCAAGGTCCTTTCTGAAGACTATAAGCCCTCCGAAGCCATACTTTCGTATCTGAAATCGAACAAACTCGGTAAAAAAAGCGGGAAGGGGATTTATGACTGGTCACAGGGACGTCCCGTTATCGATCTTTCGAAAGCTACCAGGGAATATGATCTGAATCATATGATAGCGCTTCAGGTCAATGAGGCGACCAGACTTCTGGAAGAAGGCGTGTGCGATGATCCGAAAGAGATTGATCTGGCTATGACCAGTGTCGGCGGCACTCCTTTTGGGCCGTTCGCACTGGCGAAGATGATCGGTTATCCGGTGCTATTGAAGAAAATAGAGGAAATACACAGTAAATTTCCTATTAATATATTCGTGGCGACAAAAACAATGAAAGCGGGCGACATTAAAATTTGATCAAGTTCTTAAAAAGCGGTTTATAAGCTTTCTCCCCCGTTCCATCGAGTCTTTTTTGGAGTGTTGCCCAAATATCCTTTTGGGCAACACTCCATTTGTTGATTGAATGAAAATTATATTCAAATATTTCTTTCAACGTTCATGTGAAAATAAATCATTGCATCAGTGGATCATACCACAGGGACTCCTGAACGCCGGGCCATACGCTTCCAGAACAAGGAAGATAGGCCCAGGGAAGTTTTTTTCATTTCTCTCATCCGCTCAATCATAGTCTTTTCCCAACTCTCCGACTCCCTGAACGCACCGTGGGAAGTTTCAACCAATAACTTTCCCGCATCGTTCCATTCATAAACAGGAAGGCGGGCAGTCCATTGTGCCTCCTTGTCCAGAATGTATCCCTGCGCCAGAGGTCTGACGGCTTCATAGCGCAAGACTGCACTGATGTGATAGACCTCATGTCTCCACCAGTATGAATGATCAGAGTAATATCCGGCGCCATCTCTGATGTCTATGAAAGGCGCAGCAGGCATGAACGGCTTAAATGCAGTGAGACACGGCGCGGAACCTCCGGTTACAAATATCCTGAACTTGTCATCCGGGTGCAATTCAACCACCATGGACCCGGTTGTCTGCGACTTCCTGATCAACGGGTCAGACGCATGCATGCAGACATCACGATTAAATCCCTTTTCAGGCGAAGAAGCGTAATGATCCCGAAACATTGCAAAGACATCGGTTATGCTGATATGGCCTTTTACCTTGAGTATGGAAGCCTGATTCCGGTCCCTCCGAAAGGCGCTTCCTGAAAAGAATGTAATCAAGGGATTGCTCAATGCACTGAAATCAGTTCCCGCTGCCAGCGAAGATGAGTCCCAGTCCTTAGCAATGGTTATTCCATTTGAAATCACGGCATGACCGGTGAAACGCTTGAGCGCATAATCCCTGCCCGCTGTCTCCAGTTTGATTATGGCATGCCTGTCCATGATGATGAACGAGTTCATGTATTCAAACTTCTTGTCGCGATATCCGCATGGTCCTGCCTGCCCGTATCTTTTCAGGAGCTCGATTATAACCTGTGCCGCTTCTTCGGCATCGGCGCCCCTCTCCAGGGCTAGCCGTAAAAGATCCATGCCGATGAGTCCATGATTTTTTTCCTGTTTGACCTTGGTGAACAGGGCCTCGTTCCCGATGGCCACGCCCTTTTCGTTCACTCCCATCTCTGCGCCCCATATCCAGAAAGGCTTGGATATGACCATGGCATACGTTGAACCCGCCTGAGGAATAGTAATATAGGTGCATTGCAGGTCTTCTTTTTCCGGATAACTCTTTGACGGCACTGAAAGGACTAGCTGGGTTTCGTCAGACTCCCTGTCTGAGTTCTTTCCAAAAATGCTGATGCCGGATCCAGTGAGTTCCGTACCGATTCCTAAAGTATCGCACATAAAAACCTCCTGTGATGAGACAATTTTTCATACAACTATAAGGATCTGGATATCGCACACATTAGTATAGGTTGGGCCTGTCGTGAAAAGATGACCCGTATCCCAAAAGAAATGATATGCATCGTTTTCTTTCAGGCAAGCTGAGGCCAGGGCTGAAATATCTTTCATCTTCTCCATGAGTTCCGCGGTAACAAAGGCGCCTGCCGCGTCCGTGGGCCCGTCACTCCCATCGGTGCCTGCGGAGAGGAAGAAGATGTTCTGAGAACCGGGACATATGCGGTGCAACTGGCTTGCAAAGGCAAGGGCCATCTCCTGGTTTCTTCCACCCTTTCCTTTTCCCCGAATCGTTACGGTAGTCTCGCCTCCGGTGATGATAGCGGCAGGTTTTGCCTTTCCGGATCTGTCCGCGTCAATTTCTTTTGCAAGCAGGGAGAAACATGCTCCTGCCTGAGATGCCTCTCCTGCCAGGGTTGTGTTGAGGATGCATGCGTCATAACCCAGTTTCTGCGCAGACCTGCAAGCTGCGCTGCATGCGAGTGCATTGTTGCCCAGGATGATATTCACGGTATTGCCAAATACCGGGTTGCCTGCTTTGAGCGTCTCGGGAACGCTCCCCTGTGCCCCCAGACGGAGATGATTTATCACGGTCTTTGGCAACTTATCCTCAAGATGGTATTTTTGCAGGATCAATAGGGCGTCGTTAAATGTCGTCGGATCAGGGGCAGTAATACCTGAAGCGATGGTGTCGATTCTGTCGCCTATCACGTCCGATAAAATGAGGTTGATGAGTCTTGCCGGGTGGGCGATCTGTGCAAGGCCTCCGCCCTTTACTTTTGAGATATGTTTCCTGATGCAGTTTATCTCATCAATAGCAGCGCCCGATAAAAGCAGAATCCTGGTTGTCTTCCTCTTGTCTTCAAGGCTGATTCCGTCTATGGGCAGGCAGAACAGGGATGAGCCTCCGCCTGAGATGAGGTTAATGATGAGGGTGTGTTCGTCAGCGATGCTCGCCATCTGTACAAGTAGGCGGGCGCCTTCCATGCTGTTTTCATCGGGGATAGGGTGGCCTGCTTCCATGACTTTAATTTTCCGGAGATTCAGACCGTGTCCGTATTTTGTAATGATTAATCCCTTTGATAGATCATTCCCGATAATGCTCTCCATGGCCGATGCCATGCTGGCCGATGCCTTACCTATGCCGAGGATAATTATCCGTTTATAGCGCAAGAGGTCTTCCGAAATCCTTGTGTCCTGGCCGTGAATGACCAGTGTCCGGCCGTCCTTTTTCACCCGTGAGTGAATGAGACTTGTTGGATCAACCTCACGGACAGCATCCCAGTATATACTAGCCAGGTCTTTAACAGGATTCACGGCATTCCTCTTCAGTTTTAATTTTTTGTAATGATTCATTCATGCATGATAATGATGACAAAAATTTTCTTCGGCCCGTGCATGCCTTTAAATTCTACACCCTGAACTTCGTTTAAAAAGTAATGATCTCATTTTTCTTCACTTATTTGATTAGCGTTTCTCACTATGATTTCAGGCGTTCCTTTAAATTGCTGAATCTTGCCTGATACGCATATTCTTTTATTGTTGTAATAAGTTTCAGGAGCACCGGAGAATTTACTTCTATCTGATCCCCAAATTAAGATCGTAAATATTTGATTTGGATGAAGTCTGTTAAGGTGTATAAAAGTAGGTTGACCCTTAGTTCGAGAAGAAAAATGCGTGCTGGAAACAGTTCCGCATACAATTGCTTGTTGACCGATGTGGTTTATTGCGTCTTCAGGTGAAATGGAATCCGTAGAAAATGCGATGCTCGCTGCTAATAGAATGCTTAATATCAAGACATAAAATATAGACTTCATTTTGGTCTCCTTTCAAATATTGATGAAAGAAATCTAAATTACTTTATTTCAGTCTGATTTTACCTATCGTTGGGTTTTTTGTTCTAGCTTTGCCTGCTGATTTTGTATGTTGTTGCTCTAGTTATTTGTTGAGCTTTCTCCTCAAACATCCTCACATATACAGTCAGTCGTCATAATCGCAGTTGTCACCAGTATTGCATCCTCTAGAATATAAAGCTTCTTGAGGTGCTCATGCAATTCAAGAATATGGTCGTCATCGGGAACAATTAAATATTGAATATCATCTGGACGTATTAACAATGTATTTTTCTTCTCAAAACTTTCATGAAGGTAGTTCGTTGTTAAGGTGTTGACATAATTATCCCAATTCAAAAATGGTGGCTTAGCCCTTGGAACAACTGGTATATCTTCAAATGGTTATGGACACATTGTGTTAAAAGTTAAGAGATGGTTTCAGGACTCATATATACCTTTCCTGAAATTTCAGCAAGTCTCCAAGAACTTTTTTGCTTTCTTCGTAAAAGCATGGTTTTCTGCTTAATCTGTTTGCGTCTTTCAAGAACTTCGCGGTCGCGTCCATAATACACGTCCGCAGGCGTAACATTTCCCAAGGCCTCGTGGTACCGATAATTGTTGTAGTAATCTACAAAAATACGGATCTGGTCCTCAAGATCAGAGGGGCTGTAATAATGTTCCAGCAGAATGAGATTTTTCATGGAACGGTGGTACCTCTCTATCTTGCCTTGAGTCATTGGATGATTCGACTTGCCTCTGGTATGGCCGATCCCTTCTTCCTCCAGATAGTTACTTAAAGCTTTTGAAACATAGCAGGGACCGTTGTCGGATAGGAGCCGTGGTCTACTTATAACCCTTACTTTCCTTATACCTGTAAATAAAATAGCATCATCGAGGGTCAGCTTTACATCATCGGTCGACATACCCTCACACAACCGCCATGCCAGAATAAAGCGGCTGTAGTCATCCAGAATAGTGGACAAGTAATACCACCCCCAACGCATCACTTTGAAAAAAGTGAAATCAGTCTGCCACAGCTCATTAACTCCCTTTGTCGGTTGAGGGAACTTCTCATAAGCCGTTATTACCGTATAGAGCGGACTGGTAACCAGATCATGGGCTTTTAAAATACGATAAACCGTTGATTCCGAGATATAATAACCCATTTTATCAGTGATATAGCACGCGAGTTCTCTGGATGATTTTTCGGGATGATCCAATGCCGTTTTTACTACTAGCTGCTTCTCCCATGGCGGAATCTTATTCCAAAATTGTTTGGGCGGATGGTATGCGTTGGCCAGGCCATCATAACCATGCTCATAGTATCGTTTATACCAGGTGTAAAATGTGCTGCGGTTTATGTTGAGTTCCGCAAGCGTCTGCCGCACACTCAGTGGCGAGCCTTCCACAATCCTGATGATTTCCATCTTCTCGGCCTGGCTGTGTCGCATATATCGCTCCAACTTTACTCCAGACCACTCAAACTTTTTTTAAGAACACGGTTCTTCAGGCTTAAATCCGCCACCAACTGCTTTAACTGCTCATTCTCACTCCGCAGATCTGATACCTCGTTACTACTGGCTTCCCGGATGGTATCACCATTGAGTTGCCGTTTGCCCGCCTCCAGAAATGCTTTGCTCCACTTGTAGTAAATGCCCGGAGCTATACCTTCTTTGCGACAGATATTAGCTATGCTGTCTTCTCCTCGCAAACCTTCCAATATGATCCGGATTTTCTCTTCTGAATTGAACTTACGGCGGGTATTTCTCTTGATCTCTTTTACTACTGATTCAGGGTCTTGTTTGGTCTTAGGTATCATAACCTCTCTCCTTTCCTATAAATTGATTATAACCTAAAACCGTCTCTTATTCTAAAACCTCATCTGTCCACTTTCCTTTGAACCGCTACAAGTGTATATAAGAGCCTAAAATTGATGGGAAATCGCCCTTATGTTAATTATGTTTCCTAATCGTGCTCGCACATTACTGGATTGGATAGAGTGCCGACAGCCTCAATCTCCACAGTAACCTTATCACCTTCCTTTAAAAATAGGGGCGGTTGTCTGATAAATCCGACGCCTTCAGGGGTGCCCGTCAAGATAACTGTTCCCGGCAGCAACGTTACGGACCGGCTCAGATTGCTGACAATTGTCGGGATATCGAAAATCATGTTGTCAGTCCGGCCCTCCTGGACAACCTGGCCGTTCAAGATGGTGCGGAGGCAAAGATCGTTCGGATCGGGGACATAGTCTTTGGTTACGAGGGCGGGTCCCAGGGGACAAAAGGTGTCAAAACTTTTTCCACGTACAAACTGGCCATTCTGCCCCATCGCTTGATCAAGTTGCCAATCCCTCGCGCTGACATCGTTGGCACATGTGTAACCCAGGATATGGTCCATGGCCTGGGACACCGGGATGTTTTTCCTTTTTTTGCCGATGATGATCGCCAGTTCCCCCTCATAATCCACCTTATCCGGCCCAGCCAAAGGCAAGAGAATCGTCCCGCCATGGCCGATGGTGCTTGAGGGTGCCTTCATAAAGACAACCGGTGTCTCAGGCATCTTGATGCCTGTTTCGACAGCGTGTTTTCCGTAATTGAATCCTAATGCAAAGATGGCGCATGATTCAATCGGAGGCAGAAAGCTTTTTATTTTTTCTTTACGCTCTGTTACCTGCAATGTTCCGAAAGGATATCCTTTGACGACAATGGCCTCATCAGGGCAGGATGGGTTATAAATTCCTGACAAAATTTCATCTCTGATTGATATAATCCGGCATATCTTCATTGTTTATCCTCCTTCGCTTTAAATAAAAATCGAAATACCGATGCCAATCTACCGAGCCATCCCAAGTATCGTAACTTCCTTGATAGCTTTGATCTGTTCTCGATTAATGACTAATTTCACATGGGACATTTTTTCCATCATGTCTTATTCTCACAAATTTCCGAGCATGAACCTTCTAACTCAGATGATCATGATTCATCCATGATCATGATGACAAATATTTTCTTCGGTCCGTGCATACCTTTAAATTCTATGCCCTGAATGTCCGCTGTGGCGCTAGGCCCCGTGATAAAGCTGAATTGACTGGGAATTTCTTTCGTATTTTTGAAAACCATCTCCATAACATTTTCATAGACTGGATAAAGATCTTTTATGGACATGATGGCAATGTGGAGAGGCGGAGCAATGGAGAGAAGCCGGGGGTGTTTCTGATTGAAGATGATGCCGATAGTTCCCGTTTCGGCAACCGCAAAATCGGCAGATGTAATCCCGGCATCTGCAGCGAATGCGGCTTCACGCAAGGTTTCCCGGTCTGCAAGATCCTCCGGGAAAGTTACGGAAAATCCGTTTTTGGAGTCAAGGGACTTAATATCGACGCCGTGAATCTTTTCTGATGAGGCGGCAAAAGATTTCAACCCTTCCTCTTTTACAATATCCAGCAGGATTCGTAGCGCATCTTCCTGGTCCCCGGCCTTATATAAGACCCCAGTCTTCGCGCTTAATTCACTTTGAAAGCGCTGGATCATCTGCTCACGTTTCAGTGTAATTTCAGAGAGTATTGGTTTCGCCGGCCGGTCAATGTTTTCGTTTTTCACTGCCGATTTCAATCGTCCGAGTATCTCTTCTCTTGCCTGCATGTTCAGGGATCCTCCTTTTTCGAAGTATTGCCTGAAAGTTCAGGATGGGATTGAAGGTCATTCCATGTTTCGTGGAATGTCTTTGCCGGGATAGCCCGTAGATCGCGGCATCCAAACCAGCCCTGCACATCCATCGGAATGTTCCCGATATAGCCATCTTTAGCTAAACTGTTCATAAGAGGCCTTGTAATTTTTAAACCGAGATTCCATAACCATCCATAGCTCATACCTAAGGAAATCAGATTTGCCATTGCGTTATTCCTGCGGGACTGTAAAGTCTTCTTTCCTTTCTGTTTATTTATATCGATTTCCAGGGCACGGTATGAAAGCAGAAGAGAAGGATGGTCGATACCGGCCGGACAGATTTTTTTACACATTCCGCAGAGCGTACATGCCCGGTAAAGATCCGCGGTGTTCTCGATGCCCGCGAGCATAGGTGTGAGCACTTGGCCGATGGGGCCGCAATAGGTGGCGCCATAGGGATAGCCGCCTATCTTGGTATAAATCGGACACGTATTCAGACATGCGCCGCAACGGATGCACTTGAGGATTTCCCTGGTCTGATAATTATTGTAAATGGCTGAACGTCCGTTATCCAGGATAATAATAAATAGTTCTTCGGGGCCGTCTTGTTCATCCGGTTTCCTGGGGCCTGTGTCCATGGAGACATAGCTGGTGATTTTCTGTCCTGTGCAGTTCCTTGTAAGCATTCGTGTCATGTAGATGGCGTCTGTAATGGTAGGAACCACTTTTTCCAGGCTCATGATCGCAACCAATGTCTTCGGCGAGGATTTAATCAGCCGGATGTTTCCTTCGTTTTCAACATTTATAATTGTGCCGGTTTGCGCCACCGCCATGTTGATACCGACGATGCCCATTTGCAGATTCCGAAACTTGTCGCGTAAATATTTACGTGCGCCACTGCCCAGTTCAACCGGATCTGTTGAGGCTTTTTTGATAATACCTTTCTTCAAGAAAGCCTCCGATATTTTCTCTGGGGGAACGTTGATTGCAGGCCCCACTAAATGGAAGGGAGTGAGAGAAAGATTTTGGGTGATCACCTCGCCGAGGTCTGTCTCCCACACATCAACACCGTTCTTGATAAGGTGTTCGTTGAGCCCGATTTCTTCGGTGATCATGGACTTGCCTTTCATAACATAAGAAACGCCCCTGCGATTGGCAATGTTCAGAATAATATTATTTGCCTCGGCGGCATCTCGAGCCCACAACACATTGGCGCCCTTTGCCACAGCATTTTTTTCGAACTCTTCCAGTAATTCGGGCATTCTGGTAATCGCATCAGCCCGAATCGCGCGTGAGTATGACTCGGCTGCCACAGTATCGGGAAAGGAAGACATGCCTATCTGGCGCAAAATGGGAGCGCCAAGTGACACCATCATCAGGAACATTTGGCTCTGTTCGTTTTTTAATTCTTCCCGTGCTGTTTCTATGAATTTTTTGACATGTGAGTGCATATCAGACCTTCTTTAAGTTTTTTGCCAGAAAACTTGCCAGATGCATAGCCGTCTTTTCCGGATGATTCCGATGCAGATATCCGCTGATATTCGCAAGACATCCGGGTTCACACAATAGCAGTATGTCTGTGCCTGAGTTTATAAAGTTTGTGACCTTATCCTTGACCATGGCCTCTGATATCTCGGGATAACCAATTGCGAACTCCCCGCCGAAACCGCAACACGCAGTTGAATTGTTAAGTTCCACGAACTGCGCGCCCTCGACCCCGGCAATAAGCTTTTTGGGCTGGTCGGAGATATTAAGCCCCCGTAAAATATGGCACGACTCGTGGTAGGAAACCTTTCCTGTATATTTTGCGCCGACATCGGTCACTTTAAGGACATCGACGATGTACTGGCTCAACTCATAAATTCTCCCTGCAAGGTCGCAAGCTCGCGAATGCCAGGAAGGTTCATCTTTCAGCAGCTCCGGGTAATGAAATTTGACCATGCAGACACAGGAGCCCGCGGGGCTTACGACACATTCATCCTCACCAAAAACTTCGATGAAATGTTTCGCCACCCGCTTTGCCTGATCGCAGTAACCCGCATTGAAAAGCGGTTGTCCGCAACACGTCTGCTCTTTGTGATATATCGTCTGCACTCCCAGTCCGGAAAGCAGCGTATGCCCGGCAACACCGATTTCCGGCATCATAATGTCTACTGTACACGGAATGAACAGGGAAACCTTCATATACTGCCTTCGCCCTTTAAATCCATCCAAAATCGGCAACATCTTGTCATTAAACCAGTTCTCAATACCCAGGACAAAACAAAAATTAGAAACAAGTTTTCTCAGACTCTCGATTGGCTACTGATCGCTTAAGCGATCGGTTATGCGACAGCATTGTGAGGACAAAAACTTTATCGCCGTGAGATTCCGCACGGACTTCTCAATCACCTTACCTATGCTAATTTGCTGACTACTTGCCCCTGTTAACGTTGGCCGCCTCCGCAGCAAGTTTCAACTCAGAATTGACCTGCTCGAGTAGCTCCTTCGCTCTCAGTGCATGACCACCCATATCCCCATTGTTAGCTTTTTGAGCCGCTTCGATCTTCTGATAGGCTTGAAAGCACAGCTCTTGTGCCTCTGCAAGATTCGGATGCAGTCTTGGGCTCACATTCCTCACCGGCGCCTGTGCGTACACCACATTGACAACTAAAACGAACGCCAACAATACAATCCATAAAAATGACTTCTTTATTGTTTATCTCCTTTCGTTGCTTCTTTACTCCTACTCCATTTCGGTGGTTTTCCGAAGCCGTATAACATTATTTATAGGTATCCATATAAAAACCTAAACATCGCAAAAATGATTATCGTTTATAATGTAGCATAAAATGACAAAATGGTGAAACAAGAATCACAGGAAATATTTAATAAAATATGCACAAGAAAATTTTTCAAAATCGCCGAAGCCCGAACCGCCGGAATTGCCGGTTGCAACCATAATCGAAATTCTGGGTTCAACATTGCACATAGAACATAGAACTTGTCTAATGGCAAAGTCCATTGCTTTGTGCCCATTCCAATACTTTGCAACCCCCCAATGCGCATGCTTTTTGCGCATCATGGCAACCAAGCTTATCGTTGCCCAGTACTAAATAAGAATGCCCCCTATTGTTGTAGGCGGCAGCATAATTTTGTTTCAGGTTAATGGCCTTATTGAAGTCCTCAATTGCCAATTGATATTGGCCGAGTTCGCCATAGATAGTTCCCCTGTTGTAGTAGGCATCGACGTAATCCCGTTTCAGGTTAATGGCCTTATTGAAGTCCTCAATGGCTGGTTGATACTGGCCAAGTTTGCCATAAATAATCCCCCTGTTATTATAGGCTTTTATATAATTACGGTTTAGGCCAAGGGCCTTATTAAAATCTTTGATGGCCAGCTGATATTGACCGAGTTCAGCGTAAGCAGATCCGCGATTGTTATGCGCCAGATCGTTATTCTTTGTTACCTGTAGGGCCTGATTAAAAAGCTCGATATCGTTTTTCCAGTAGCTGCATTGTTTCCATGTTAATACTGCCAATATAGCGAGGACAATTGTTCCTGCCGGGAATAAAATCTTTTTGTATATGTTTTTGCGGTGAAACAAAAGCGGGATGCCCCAGGCCAGCATGAAATCAATACCTATAGAAGGAAGATAGGTATAGCGGTCAGCCATTGCTTGTAAGCCGACCTGCACCAAACCTATCACAGGAATTAAAGTTCCCACGTACCAGAACCAGCCCACAAATAAAAAAGGCAATTTCTTCATAATATAAATAACGACGATAGTAACTCCGGTCAGGATGAGGAGGGAAGCTGATACCTGCCAGAACGAAAAGGAATGCTCATAGGGATAAAATACGGCCAGATCAACCGGCCAGAAAGTTTTTCCTAAATAGGATACATAAGAAATAATCGCATTGGCAATACGTGTGAAAAAGGGTATCTGTTCCGTGGAAGTAACCGCACCGGATTTATTTTGAGCCCAGAAAGTTACGATGCTCGAAATGATGGTTAAAAAAATAAAGGGAGCTTTTTCCAATAAAAGTGTGCGGCTTGTCAGCAATACGGAAATCTTCTTATCTTTAGTATGACCGACTTTGTGCTGTTTGTGATTTTTCTTGTCCGTTTTTTTATTAGCAGATATTTGTATATTAGCTGGAGATGAAGCTTTTGTCCAACGACCCAGCGGCCAGTAATCAAGAAGAAACAGAACAAAAGGCAATGAAACCAGCATGGGTTTGGCCATCAAACTTAGAGCGAATAACGTTAAACACAGAAAATACCGGGAAAGTTTATAATTTTCTGAATAAAGGGCATAAGTGTAAATACTTGCTAATCCGAAAAACATACTTAAAACGTCTTTGCGCTCGGCTGCCCAGGCCACGGATTCCACCCGCAGGGGATGGAGGGCGAAAAAAGCCGCGGCAAAAGCAGAAGGCCATAGATTCTTTGTTGTCCTGTTTAAAAAGAGGAACAAAAAGATAACAGCGCCGATATGCAGAAGCAGACTGACAAGGTGATGGCCGGAAGCGTTTTCTCCGAAAAGACGCCAGTCCAGCATATGGGAAAGTAAAGTCAAGGGATGCCAGTTACTGCAGACAACAGCCGTAAACGCCCATTTAATACTTTCCGGATTAATATCTGATTTTATATAATTGTTTCCGGTAATGTATTCGTCGTCATCAAGATTAATAAAACCATTGCCCGAGATGCCACCAAAAGCAGCAAAAGAAGAAACCATTAAAAATATTACGATAAAATATTTATATTTGTTATCCACAAGCCGGGCTATCCGTTAAAAATAATCTTGTTAATGCAAAAAAACATTTATCGACGTTCTATGTTTAACGTCGAATCTGGAACATAGAACCTAGAACTTGTCTAACGGCAGTATCCTTTTCTTATATTCTTCCAATAATTCGCGGATAGCTGGTTTTATATAAATCTCATCAAGGTTAAACTGCTGCAGCGCTTTGATCATAACTTGATTTTTTTCTTTTACTGTAGCCTTGGAATTAAGAATCAGAATGTGTTTCCCTTCAACAAAACAGAGACCGCCGGTACTGGAAGATTCCTCCATATTTATATTTTCATCACGAACTAATATTCCAAGCTTCTGGGCCAGTTCTTCGAGTTGACTTAAAAGGATTTCGTCATTTATCATCCGGTTGAAGCACCTTGCCAGTTGTTATTAAAAACGCTGTTATTTGCGATACACATTTAATAAATCTCGACTATCAGAAAGCAATGTCTTATAAAACTATTTTCTGTATAGCATGATGGATGTCAATTTTCATAAAACCGGCAATCTTCCGTTCAACCGTAAGCACCTGTTCCTTGTTTTGGAGAATCAGATTGCGTATCTCCTCTCCGGTGCCATATCGCTGTATCAAGTCATGTACCCGTTCATCGATGGTCACGATTGTATCGTGCATTACCCGCTTGTCGGCATAGTAGACGATCTCCCGTTCTTCAAGTCTCCCCTCAAGATTCAGATTCTGAAGGATTATGTGCTGCTCCACAATTTCGGCAATGCGCGGAAATCCCAATTCTCTCAAAAGGACTCCGCCGGAAGCAGCATGCCGTTCCTTTGTTTCAAGCGACCTTGTTTTCGTAATGTCGTGCAGCAACGCGGCAGCAATCACAAGATCCCTGTTCACTGACACACCGTCTTTCAGATGATCTGTAACCGCCAGGGAAACGCGCATAACCTTCTGTGAGTGCGCAACGATGTGCGGCAACATGGAATATCTTGCCATTAGTTCATCGCATTCTGCTCTGGTTGGAATTCTATCAGTGATATTTTCCGTTGTCATATGATTACTTTATTTTTCTCTTATATCTTTTAATTCACTCTCTTCTTGTTTCGTTTCTTCTGGTTTTAATGTTCCTTTATTAAGAACTTGCAGCAGTTCATTTGAGTGATTTAACAATCGTGCAGCTTCATTCTCTAACTTTTTCATTTTCAATTCCAAGGCATCATCTTCCATCTCCAGTTCTGTAACATCATCTTCAATTTCATTGCTCATAGAAAAAGTTTCCCCTCGCTTTTATGTTGTCTAGCTTTAAAATAAAGATCATTAATTTGCCAAGTCTCTCCTTCAAATCATAATACTCTATTGTTGATTCTAGTAGTTTTAAAAAATAATCAAAATCATGCAAAACAAATATTACGCTTTTCAGGTGCTGCCAGATTAATGCTCTACTTAAGAATCTATAAATCCATTGTTCGTAACAGCTTTTTCACAGCTATGATCCCGCAACTTAAATTGATTGATAGCTAAATCAATATTAGAACCTTGGGAAGGTATGAAAACTTGATATAGTATAATACAAATATTTCCCGAAAAAAAGATATTTTAAAAGATCCATGGCATTTTCGGGACACATCTCGTGACAGCAATAACAGTGAATGCATTTTTTTTCATCAATAACCGCGGCCTTTACTTGTTCGTGTATTGAAATCGCTTTAACCGGACATGCTTCATAACATGCCCTGCAGGCGATACAGGCTTTTTTATTAATAACCGGTTTTGCCGAAAAAGCATCTTTGAAAAGAAATTTCAGCCTATTCTGAACCAGAGGCAACGGTCCCATCCCTGCACCTTCAAAAATATTGGCCGGTAATTTATAGTCCGGAATTTTTATCCAGGAAAGGCTTTCACCGATAATTTCTATATCTTTAATATATATCGGATCCAATCCTCTTCGTTCCGCAGCCAGAAGGACAGGGTTGTTTCCCCTGCTTAAGCCCATGGTCTCACCTGCGACTATATCCAGCACCAGTTGGTTGTTTGACGCAATAAGCAAACCAACTTTTTTAGGCGTGCCCGAATTGGGCCCATTACCTTCCATTCCCACAACCGCGTCCATAATAGTCAGACGCGGCAAAACATATTGAGCCAGGTCCAGCAGCATGTCGGCAAAATGAATGGTATCGTTGAGCTTCGCATGGTAGCCGGGCTTGGTTAAACCCGGAATAACGCCAAATTTGTTTTTAACTACCCCGGTCATCCTCATAAACAGGTGTGTCTTTATCTTACATAGATTAAAAACGCCGTCTGAGTCGATAATTGGCTATATAACTTCAAACCGCTTGATCAGTTTTCTCTCCGGATAAGATACTTCACGGAACCTGCAATCGAAATTCAGTTTACTGCCAGAATCTTCTGCACAAACCAAATTGGCTGGTTGCGTTCCTTACCTCAAAATGATATAATTACATATAGATTGTTGGATGAAACGAATTAATTGTAAAATCACAATCTAATAAAATATTTCTAGAATTACTTAAAAATACGGGAACTGCACTTTTATCGTGAGAAAATAATGGCAGACGTAGATTTTAAACTAAAATCGATTGAAGCGCTTGTTCATATTCACTCGGCAATAAAAAACGATCAACAATATCTCTCTGCCAATCCCGCGATTACGAATTTCATTGAAACGCTTTATCTTTATCTGGCAGACTCATTATGGCAGGATGCGCCTTTGACCTTTGCGGAATTAGAAAAAAAAGCCCTTTATGGCGAAAATATTTCAGATCAAAAAGAAGACAAAACAATTCACATTTCATCTCTGCTGGATATCCTTCACGTTTTGGACTTCAAGAGCTTTTCTTTCGATAGAGACTTGGAAAAGGAAGAACTACATATTTCTATAAACCTTCTTGCGAAAAACAGGAAACCGGCACAGGATGAAATTGACCTGACAATGCTCATGGCGACAAATAATACAGGGCACACTACTCCTGATAATAAAGCATTTGTTACCATGGAGAAGGATCAGGAAATCGTTTCAGTACCTGATAATGTGGAAGATCAAATTTCTGAAAGTATTACCAGAATGGAAACAGTATTCACCCGCATAAAAGCGCTGGAAGGAACCATTGAATCTTTTCCTTCCGAAGAAAAAATGGGTATGCTCAGAAAATTATCAATAAAGACAGCCCAATGGATAGAAAATGAAGAAACGTACACCACTGAATACAAAGAAATATGCCAGCGTTTGGAAACACTTCTGCAGGATTTTATTAGCAATGGATTTTTTGCCGAAGCGGCTTCAATTATAAATGTTTTTAGCAAGATTAATAACGGCACATTAAAAAAAGATGATAAAGTGCGGGATGTCTCTTTGAAAATTCTCCGAAATCTCGCATCAGATAATAACTTTAACATCCTGTTTAAAGAAATCAATACCAACGAAAGGAATAAAAAAAATGAAGCTTGTCATGTATTTGCTGGATTTGGCAACATTATAATAAACAAATTACTCGGTGACCTGAAGACGGCCAGCGACAGCAAAACACGTATAAACATTATCCATATTATTGAAGAAATTGGGCCCGCGGCAATACCAGCCATCAGAACAAGCATTAATCTGAATGGCCCATGGTATTACCTGCGTAACCTGGCCTACGTACTGGGACATATCGGCAATGAAACCAGCGTCGATACGCTCAAACCTCTTTTGCTGCACAAAGAAAACCGGGTACGCAAGGAGGCCTTCAAAAGCATTGTCCAGACCGGAGGAAATATGCGGGGACAATTGCTCCTGTCTGTTCTGCTTCTGGTAGATCATGAATTGCGAGTTAATATTATTGAAGTGCTCGGTAAAATAAAATGCACGGAAGCGGTTACTGATCTGCAGAATATGCTCAAGGGCATTTCCTCGATGGCTAAGAATGATCAAGTATCCATGACGGAAAAAATATGCAAAGCTCTTGTGGCTATCGGTTCGCCTGAGGCGATAAAAACTCTTTCGGAAATTGCCGAATCAAAATCTATTCTGGGTATCGGGTCATATTCAAAAGAAGTTAAATATGCCGCCGAACGCGCGCTGGAATATATGAAAAGGAAACAGCAAGAAGGTTAGCGTTGACGGGATGTGCGCCTCATCGCCCCATATTCAATGAAATGTTACAATACATTATGATTAAAATACGTCCAGGTAAAACAGAAAAATAGGGCTACAGGAAATAATCCGGAACAGAGGCGCAGAGATTATTCCCGGAGATTATGGGCAATCCCGTCTGTGATTTGTTTCCACATTTTCTTTCCCACACTATCGGGGTCGATAATCAGGTGATGGGAAATGTTGCCACCTGTTTCAGGATCTTTTCGCACATGGCAAAGCCGCCATTGATCAAGTTTGTATTTCGTGATCATATCTCTGATGCTGTCAGCGGATATAAATTCATCATCTTCATCTATGAATAGAAGAGTCGGCCTGTTCAATTGCTGATTTATATTTTTTTCAAAATAATCAATGGCTTCGAATAAAGCTTTGTAAGCGGCCATAGGTGTTCCATTATTGGAGCGGTAGTAAGGCGGAGAAAGGCTGTCAATCACCAGATTCGGGAAAGGCATCATTGTCTTCAATAAATAAGCTTCAGTCTTTACGCTCAGAGCGGGCGCAAAAAGAATCATGCCGTCAAAGGAATTTTCAGGATTGGAAAGAAAAAGGTCGCACCCGAGCAGTCCTCCCAGGGAATAACCTGCGAAATAAAGAGGTACATTCTTCCGCCGGGCCCTTTTCTTTGCTATATCATAGCCGTTGCGAACCTCTTGCAGCCATAATTTATAATCAACCGTTCTGAACGAATCGAGCCTGGCCTCGGCCTCCGGAATGTTTTTGTTTGCCCTGTAATTGCTGCCGTGGCCTCTCAACGATACATTCAAAACATCTATCCCGATCTTGTTGAGGCATATGATGATATCGTCCATTCTTTCCGGTTTCAGATTGAGGCCGTGGACAACAAGCGCCACTCCTTTTCTCTTTTTAAAAGCTTTTATTTTCCGCCACTGTGTAGAAAGTTCTTTATAGCTATGCAATTGCTCAACAATCTCCGGCATTCTATTACATTCCCAAAGACACAAGAAAAGCGCAATAATAAGGACGCAACCGGCTAATAATATCAGAAGTCTGCGTCCTTTCATTTTCTTAAACAACATTTTGAAAAGCCCCTGTATCGCACGCCGCTCAAAAAGCGTCGCATGTCAAGTTTGAATTTTGTCATTTTGTTTATAATGAGGATTATATCCTTGTCCTTCACTCATTTCCAGTCGAAAGGTTGTATGGATATGAAAAATCAGAACAACAAAATTTCACATATATTATCCATCAGAGTGTTGCTCAAATATTCTTTTCGCTTATCCAGAAAGCCGTTTTTTAATAAATCTAAGACTCGCTTAAGGCGATTACATAACTCATTTTCGGCTCGAACACTTATGATCGCTCATGGAGTTTTATGAGTCAAAGTACCTTTTTATGATGCAATTCGGCTGTCAATGTTTCCTTGACATACAAATCCGTTCTTCTTATAATTCCCGAACATACTGAGGGTGGGGGGATAAATATGAAAAGCGATACTTTTACCTTTAAAACATCGGATGGGATTCAGATATTTACTTACAGATGGATGCCGGATGAAGCTTCCGCTGTTAAGGGCACCGTTCAGGTAGCACATGGAATGGCGGAACATGCGGCACGATACGAGCGTTTTGCCGGCTCGTTGACAAAAGCTGGATATGCCGTGTACGCGAATGATCACAGGGGACACGGGAAGACCGCAGGTTCACAGGATGCAGTCGGTTATTTTGCCGACGAACATGGCTGGGAAAAAGTTGTGGAGGATATGCACACACTGACCGGCATCATAAAAAAAGAAAATCCGAATAAGCCTTTTTTTCTTTTCGGCCACAGCATGGGTTCGTTCCTTTCACGTCACTATTCCATGCTTTACGCAAGTGAGCTTTCCGGGCTTATTCTTTCCGGCACGGGTGGTGATCCGGGCGCTATCGGGAAGATAGGTCTTTTTATCGCGAAAATGGACGCCAGCATGCACGGGAAAAAAGCAAAAAGCGAAATTATGAACAAGCTCTCATTCGGCGCTTTCAACAGCGCTTTCAAACCCAACAGGACTGAATATGACTGGCTCTCCAGAGATAACGCCGAGGTTGATAAATACATCAATGATCCATGGTGCGGAGCAGTTTTTACAGCAGGTTTTTTCTGTGACATGCTGGGAGGCATTGCCTATATCAACAAAAAGGAGAATATTGCGAAGATACCGAAAAATCTGCCCATTTATCTCTTCTCTGGCGCGAAAGATCCCGTGGGTAGTAACACAAAAGGCGTGAATCAGGTATATAACGCGCTGGAAAACGCGGGCATCAGTGATTTGACTCTCAAGTTCTACGAAGACGGGCGGCATGAGTCTCTCAATGAGATTAATCGTGATGAAGTTTTTCAGAACGTAATTGCCTGGCTGAATAAACACGCCTGACAGCGGCGCTCAAAAGACATTTTAGAATTCACTGACGGGAGGTTGTAAAGGAATTATGGGAGAAGATAATATCAAAGGTAATAATTTCATAAAGAATCAGATAGGCCGGAGATCATTTCTAAAAAAAGTTACTGCATTTCTTAGCGGCATGGCCGTAATGAATTGGAGCTTATTTCCATTTAAAAGCGCTATGGCCTCGATACTTGGAAATAATAATCAACGAAAGCTCATCTTCATTGCCATTGACGGCCTTCACCCGAAATACTTAGGGCTTGATGCCAGGGGTCTGCCGGGAGGCAGCGAAGGCAACTGGCTGATGCCCAATATCAACACCTTCCTTAAAAATTCATTATGGTACAAAAATGCCAAGTCATTTCTTCCTGCCGCAACGGACATGAATCATTTAAACGTGCTGGCAGGAACATCTTCCGGGCAGAGCGGTATTATCGGCGTATGGGCACAACCCACTGGATGGGATGAGAATGGAGATGCTGTAATCACCCGCACCAACATGTCTTTTGTCAGAGATGACAAAGGCAGGCCAGTAGATACTCTCTTCAGGGCGTGGAAGCGGCGGTGGCCCGAATCCAAAACCATGTTCATTACGGGCAAGGAATGGGTGGGTGAGATGTTCCGTGAAAGCGGGAATACATCATCAGGCATTGATATTCTGGTAACAGGTCCTGAATATCCCGACTATTTGAAAGCTCCGCAAAAGGAAAGCTTTGCGCATCCTGACACAGACACGGATGCGGCCTGTGAGCCGGAATCGGGGCATCTCGGATTTTTCGGGAAATCCATGAGTCCGAACAGCGTCATGACGCGGCTCTATACGGGTCAAGGCAGCATGCTGACCTGGCAAATGGAAAATTTTCCCGATCATTTTCCGCATGACAGATGGATCGTAGATTCAGCTTTGGAAATATTTAAGCGTGAAAAGCCCGAGATGGCATATATTCTCCTTGCCCAGTGCGACGACGCGGGGCATGCCATCGGGTCTGCATGGGATCCGTCGGAGTTTATCAATGTCAATCCGCCGTTTGAACCGCCGTGTGGATGTGAAAACAAGCCCGAATATCAGCTGGTCAGCAGCAGGAACAAGCTCCTTTTCAAAGAAGCGATCATGGATGCGATCCGCGATGTGGACATACAGTTCGGACATCTTATAGACGGATTGAAGCAACAGGGTGTGCTCGATAATGCGAATGTTATTCTCTTGAGCGACCACTCCTCGACGAATCATCTTTATACCGAAGATTTTTCCTCCACTGATTGCGTGGGTATTCTGAAGAAGGCGGGGATAATCGAAAAGGGCGGAATACCGGAAAAGAAGGAGATGTATGCCTTCAGCGTGAGCAGCTACGGGGTGTTGTACTGGCGGGAAAATAAGGAAAATGTCGCAAAGGCGAAGGAAGTTTTATTGACTCACAGGACGCTTAATCCCCAGACCGGAAAAGAAGAATGTCCATGGTGGGTTCTGGACCGGTCAGATATGAAAAACGGTGTTTCAGAAGTGTGTCTGCCCGGTGAACTCTATCATAACTACTATGTAGATATTGATAAGGAAAAGACCCTCATCTGGCCCGATCTCATTATTTTGGCGAAAAACGGCTGGCAAATCCCGGTCTATAACGGGCAGATTCCCAATGTTGGCATTAAGGCTCCCACATGGGCTCCTCCGTGGCGTGTCTATAATGGCGGCCATGGATCGATTGATACGCTTCCCATTGTTGCCGCGATATCGATACCCGGCGGGAAGAAGGGCACGCAGGAAAGACATATCCGTATTGCGGATCTGGGTGTTACAGCGGCGGCTCTGTCGGGATTAAAATTGAAGAGCACCACTGTCGGGAAAGATTTGAGCAAAGATCTGATTTGAAATATGATGTTTTCATGAGGACATCATAACACCATTTTTTCATCATGCAGGCCAAATTGATTTAAATTTATGACAGGTGATTTTCTATGAGCGGCATAGAAGAAAATATCAGAAGTTTTTTAAAAAATCAGGGTGTTGGGGTAATCGGTATAGCCGGCCCTGAACGATTTGATGGCCCTCCTTCTCTTGATCCTACCTATACGATGCGCGGGGCAAAATCCATAGTATCTTTCGCCATGCCTATGAATGTGGATGCCATATATGATTTTTTATCCAAAAAAACTCCGGTTACTCATAATACCAACCAACTGATTATGAATCAGAAAATCCACCATATTGCCGGGCGACTTGCGGATTATCTGAATAAACTGGGCCACAAGGCGCGCGCGGTTCCGACAAATAACACCTATCGTCGTTCTCTGGATGTTTATTCCACGCATCCGAGTTTTTCTCATCGCTTCGGGGCTATTGTCAGCGGCATAGGGGGGCAGGGGATGTCCGGCAATGTCATGACAAAAGAATATGGAGCGGCCGTGTATCTCTC
This sequence comes from uncultured delta proteobacterium, assembly GCA_963811325.1. GTDB lineage: Bacteria > Desulfobacterota > Syntrophia > Syntrophales > Smithellaceae > Smithella. The sequence continues at coordinate 1,457,235 of CAWEQT010000001.1, read as the reverse complement.
CACAGTTGTGACCGATGCGGTTCTCAAAAGCGACTCCATGCTTGAGCCGAGATATTTCATCGATCAATACTGCAGGAAATGTCTTATTTGCGACAAGGCGTGCCCGGCAAAAATGTTTGAGATGGAAAAAGAAGAGTACGTTAGTCTAAATGGCGAACTTCATCCGCGGGGAAAACGCAGGAGTATAGATTTATGCAACGCTTCCTGCTTCGGTCTTCACAGTCTGTCTCCGGACAAAAAATTTTCCAGCTGGGGCCGGCACTGGATAAGTTCCTGGGTGGGAAGGGAGCCTGATCCCGGGAAGGAGAACATCAGAAAAAAACTCCTCATAAAAGGGGGATCGGTGGGCGATTCAACAGTACGTTATAAACTCATTCGCAGCATTGGTTGTGAATTGCATCCCGAGGAATGGATAGATGAATGGAAGATCGTAAAGCGGTATGAAGACCTTCCCCAAGACGAACTGGAACGGCGTAAAGTGCAGGCCGGTCTTATAAAAAAATACCTTGGGATTTCTATTAAAGATCCGAACGTACTCACGTGTGGGCAGTGCGCGCTTGTCTGTGGGCCGGATATCAAAGAATCAGCGAAAAGATTGAGGTTTCTGCGCGAAGGAGGAATCGTCGTTTCAGGAAAGGACGGCAGAACTGTTGTGGTGAAGGATTTTGAGGATGCCCTGAAAATCCGTGAACGATATCCTTTTAGAATATCCCGTTTGCGTATGCTTTCCGACAGTCTCCAGTCGGGCGTGTTATGGATGTCGTATTATTTTGGTATCGAACCGAAATCAATTTTTCAAAACTGGATATATAAGCGTAAACTAAAGCGAGAAGAACAAAGAGTTAAATAATGTGATTCTCAAGTTCTACTATTTAAATAAGACAACGTCATAGTAATGGTGGTAAAAACGCTTGATTTTTCAAACAAAAAAATATTTTTCAATGACCAAAAACGTTGTAACCTCATGTTTTCTATAAGGAAGCCGAATATGTCTTCTCAATACTGTTTGCACAAACCATTATCCATAAAAATATAGCTTGACTCTTATCCGCAATTAACGTAGAATGTTTTCAACTTCGGTTATTTAGAAATAAAGATGCGAAGGAAAGAGTTGAATTTAGACATTTTGAAGCACATAGGTTAGCCACCAGGTACTTTAGGGTCTTGGTGGTTTTTTTTAGTTCTGTCATCGTGCTAGTTCGACTTTTGGAAATTCTAAGAAAGGAGGATAAGCATTATGTCACAAGGTAAAGTAAAGTGGTTCAACGAACGCAAGGGTTTCGGCTTCATCGAAAAAGAAGACGGCGGCGATGTTTTTGTGCATTTCAGTGCAATTCAGGCCAGCGGCTTCAAGACGCTAAATGAGGGCCAGCTTGTTAGTTTTGATGTTGTCCAGGGCAAAAAAGGCCAGGAAGCAGAAAACGTCAAACCCGTCTAGTTTTGTTGAAAACTGAAAATTTAAGCACTCCGTTTATGAGAAATCATACTGGAGTGCTTTTTTTTTATGTTATACAATTCTAAATCAAAGATGATATTGAGGAGGTTAGGCGTATGTGACGAGACGTATTGTTAATACGTTGAGGAAGCCAACAACGACCCAGGCATACGCCGGACTTTGCCGCCAATAAAAATAGCGCTTTGGTTTAGAAATGGTGTTAATGCAATTTTAAACTGGAACACTCCGCTATTCTTTTGTTTTTTTGACGTAAACCTTAATTTCTTCGCCTTTATCTTCGATGGCCAGACACTCATTTCCAGTGGTTTTGCACCATGCCGGCATATCCTGTTTGATGCCCTTATCGGTCGCAACTATTTCCAGTACCTGACCTACCTTCATCTTCTTGAAAACCTGGGCCGTTTTTATGATCGGCATCGGACACATCAATCCAAAACAATCCAATGATTCATCAGCTTGCATATATTACTCCTTATTATATAAACAGAGTTGTCCTGGACTCTCTGGCTTGTGCCAGGAAAAAGGCTGCTCCGGCCTGACTCATCACTCCATCGGTAAACGCGTCATCAGGCAGGCCCAGGATTCCACAAGAAGTTGAACAAGGCACCATTTTAATACCCATCTCTTTCGCCATCTCAATAAATTCATCAATGGAAGGATATTTGGATTCCTTCATCAGCTTTTTCATCATCAATGTGCCCATTCCCAACATGTTAAATTTAGATAACTTCAAACGGCTGTACCCGCCCCGGTTCAAGATATTCAGCATCTTACGCATGAGTCCCTTGCTTTTTATCGGACCCTCATTACGTTTAATTACATTCAATCCCCAGAAGGTAAAAAACATGGTTACTTCCATACCCATGCTGGCGGCTGTGGTAGCCAGAATAAAGGCTGCCAGGGCTTTATCCAAGTCCCCGCTAAATAATACCAAAGTAAATTTTTCTTTTTCCTCCATAGTGATTCCTCCTTCATTCTGTACAATAAAACTGTCTCCGGTGATTACATTTCATATCAGGAAACTTTTTCCGTAAGATTGACCTGACATCCCTGTTTACAGACTGGATCATTTTCACTATCTTCATGATCACAGAACGGACAGCATTTACTATCCTCTGCCTTGAGTTTTCCGGTTTTAACTAAATAATCGTCAATAGCCTTATTCAAAGCCTGGGCGCCCAGATTCGAGCAATGGAATTTCTGTTTAGGCAGGCCTTCCAGCATCTTGGCGACTGATTCAGGAGTGATTTTTTGAGCTTCTTCTATAGTCGCGCCCTTGGCCATTTCACTCACCATACTGGAAACGGCAATAGCAGCGCCGCAGCCGAAAGTCTTATATTTGACATCTTCCAGACGATTGTCTTTGACCTTGATGTAAAAAGTCATCATATCTCCGCAGACCGGGTTGCCGACTTCTCCGATGCCATCGGCATTTTCGATCTCACCCACGTTGCGCGGATGCATAAAATGATCCATCACTTTTTCGCTATATACCGGCATCTCACTGACCTCCTTTATTGGCTTTAATAAATTTTGAATAAACGGGTGACATCTCTCTGAGCCTTTCCACGATAGGCGGCATCACATTTAGAACGTGGTCGATGTCCTCTGGCTTATTTTGAATTCCCATTGTAAATAACAGCGAACCTTGCGCTATTTCATGGTTGTAACCCATTGCCAGCAGGACATGAGATGCTTTCAGTGCTCTTGATGTGCAGGAAGAGCCGCTGGAAACCGCCACTCCCTGGCTGTTTAACAGCATCAGCATCGCCTCGCCTTCAATAAATTCAATACAGAAACTGGCATGTCCGGGCAATCTTTTTACCAGATCTCCGGTCACTACCACATGCAGAATTTTTGCCGGCAGACCATTAATTAAACTATCTCTGATCTGTGTCAATTTCAACCCTCTTGCCGCCACCTCACGTGCCGCTATTTGGGCGGCTTTACCCATTCCAATGATCGCCGCAATGTCCTCTGTTCCTGCTCTGCGTCCTCCTTCCTGAATTCCGCCGTCCAAAAGCGGCAGTATCCGTATGCCCCGCCTGATCCACAACGCCGCACTGCCTTTCGGTCCGTAAAACGGATTCCCCGCCAAACTCAATGCGTCGACGCCCAATTCTTTTACATTGACTGGAATTGTACCGCATGTGGCCACCGCGTCGGTATGCAATACCACTTTCTTTTCTTTGGTAATTCCGGATATTTCAGCTAGCGGTTGGATCGTTCCAACCTCGCCGTTGGCATGCATAATCGAAACCAGGACGGTATCAGGACGAATAGCTTTTCTGACGTTTTCCGGGTCTACCAGACCTTTTTTGTCTACCGGTACCTCGCTGATTTCATATCCCAGCTTTTCCATAAACCTCGCCGAATTCATTACTGAGAAATGTTCGATCGCTGAGATAACGATGTGCTTTCCTTTATTTTGTTGGGCCAGAGCCAATCCCTTGATGGCAAAGTTATTGCTTTCCGTTCCGCTGGCGGTGAAAATTATTTCCTCAGGATTTGCCGCTCCGATTAACTCCGCCACTTGCCCCCGTGCCTCCTCCAGTGCATCTCTGGGAGCATCGCCCCAGTCATGTAAAGATAAAGGATTGCCAAAATCCATACCCAGATACGGCATCATGGCTCCTCTGACTTCCGGCAATAAGGGAGCCGCGGCAGAATGGTCCAGATAAACTTTTGTCATCTTTAACACCTCTCTTTCGATTTGACATTGCGGGGAAACGCCTTTTTATTTAAATTTTAATAATCCAGGTTATTTCTATAGTTATTATAATATAAGTGAGGATTGACATTTGTCAATATAGGGATTAAGATTTGAATTCAAGGATAAATCTGCTCGCCCTGATCGTCCTGAAGAATAATAGCATCCAGTGGGCAGCTTTCAGCCGCTTCTCTGATTTTTTCCTGGCTGATGGATTCAATATGTGTTGCAACTGCTTTGTTTTGTTTATCCAGTGCAAAAACGCCGGGGGCAATGGCCACGCAATTTCCGATACCTTCGCATAAATCACGGTCAACAATAACTTTCATGCCTTCGACCTCTATGTTTTGATTGTCCATTTACAAAGTAAGGTTAAACGCATAGATAACCTTTATCGGAGATTATGAACTTTTACTTCAATAATAATTTCTTATAAAGTCCATAAAACATTTTTCAGAGAGAAAAATTTCACAAGAGTGATATTTTTTAATAATATATCATATTATCTCGTGAAAACTTTCGCAAATATATCCTCGCAGGGCATGACGCAGTCGCCGACCATATGCTTTTTTATAACACCTGCCATATTGGCGCGAATCCATTATATCCCTCTCAAGTCTTTATGGTTGAATTTTAATTATTTAATTTTTTTATTTCTATGCCGTCGCTTTTACCGATAGTGGAAATTTTAAAGGGGAAATATAGAGGGCAGAAGCCGATTGCACTTGTCAAAATGAATACGACCGCCAGTATGCCCAGAATAATCGCCGCCATGCCGGAAATGTTACCAGTCAGATAAAGAATACCAACAACAATGGCCAACAATACTCTTACAGTTCTGTCGATGGTTCCCATATTTTTTTTCATATACATCTCCTTTCTGGTTAATGAGACAATTAAAACTTGTTAAAAGTTTACCGATCACTTTTAGATTCTGGCAAATCTTTCCTTTTCTTCCTATCCTCGACCGGACAGGCAGGTTTTACTCAGGTAGAAACTCCCATCCTGAGTAAAAGCCATACCTGCAAGAAAAACCATACCGCTATTATAATAACAAAAACAAGAATGTCACTCATTTTTATTCACCTTATTCCAACTAATTAAGATTCCGATTGATAAGATCGGTCAATTGGTCCTTCGATGCCAAACCAACCGTGGTATCTGTTACCTTTCCATCCTTGATAATCAGTAATGTGGGAATACTTCTAACACCGTATCTCCCTGATATCTGAGGATTATCATCTACATTAACCTTCACAATATTCACCCGATCACCATAAACGTCTGCCACTTCTTCCAATATTGGACCAATAGCACGGCAAGGTCCACACCACGGAGCCCAGAAATCTACCAGAACGGGTTTATCGGCCTTTAAAACCATTGTCTCAAAATTACTATCATCTGCATGTTTTACTAATTCCTGCTTACTCATTTTTCTTTCCTCCTGATAAAATTGTTTTATTTCTTTTCTCTATGTGTTAATTGTTTTCCTCTTTTAATTCTATAACTATATTTTATTTTTCAAGATGTCATTGATCTAGATCAATGCTTAAGAGAAAAATTTACCATGGACATTATTAAACAAATACAAGATGTCTCCCTGTTTAGAGGCATATCAGCAGAAAATTTAAAGCTGTTGGCATCACGGGCGATATATAAAAAATTCAAGCCTGGCGAATTAGTAATCGGCGAGGCAGATCCGATCCGGTCATTTTATGTCGTGATTTCCGGCCAGCTAAAACTCTCCAAGAGTTCTGCCGAAGGCAGGGAGCAGACTTTATCTCTTTTAGGTCAGGGTGATCCTTTCGGCTTGTGCACAGCCTTTGCTACGGATTCCTTTCCCGCCAGTGCCATGGCCATTGAAGAAAGCGCGGTATTGATCATCCCCGGAGAGTTTATGGAAGCCATTGCCAAAAAAGAACCGGCGTTGCTTCTCAATATCATTCAGATACTTTCACAGCGTCTCAAGGATTTCATGACGCTTATAGAATCTCTGGCATTGAAGGAAGTACCCGAACGGCTTTCAGCTTTTCTTCTCCATGCTCTTCGCAATGATGCGGGTGAAAAGAAAAATAAACTGGAATTGACTATCTCTCATAGAGAGCTTTCCAAAATTCTTGGTGCTACTCCCGAGGCTCTTTCCCGTTCCTTTAGAAAAATGAGCAACGACGGAATCCTTGCCGTGGATGGTCGTGTGATCACTATTCTTAACAGAAAAGCAATAGAAGAGCTTGCTCAAGGCGACTAAAATGTTTTAATGCAGTCGACGGAAGCATAGTTTTATAACGCCCGCCGATTGTTTCATATTTTTAATCAAAAGCCATGGAAGTTTTCCAGACTTCCCAAACCTTGCCCACCAAATCGGGACCTGGTTTTAGCGTGGGTTTGCCCGGTTTCCAGCCGGATGGTGTGGCCTCGGTTCCTTTGCTGTTGCGCACATGCTGAAAGGCGTGTAGCTGCCGGAAAGTTTCGCTGACATTACGTCCGACCGGCGGAGTGAGCACTTCAAAACCCTGAATAATACCGTCGGGGTCAATCAGAAATCTTCCTCTTGCTTCCACGCCAGCTTCTTCCAGATAAACTCCATAGATGCTTCCAACTTTACCGCCACCGTCAGAAAGCATGGGATATGGTATCCCGCCTTTGACCATCTTGGACAATTCATGGTCATTCCACATTTTATGAACAAAGACGCTGTCGACACTCATGGATAAAACTTCAACGCCCAGTTTTTTAAATTCGGGATATTTCTCGGCGACCGCCGAGATTTCGGTAGCTCAGACGAATGTAAAATCTCCGGGATAGAAACATAAAACAACCCATTTGCCAAGAAATTCTGACAATTGAACAGAGATAAATTTCCCCTTGTGATATGCCGGAGCAGTGAAATCCGGTGCCTTTTTACCGACAGTAACCATTGTTTTGACCTCCTTGATCGATGTTTGCTGACTGGTTTCTTTTTTGACGTCGATTTTTTCTCCGACCGGTCCGCCTGTGGGTCTGGCACATCCGGCCTTGATTTCCTCAGCCATACATCAATGCCTCCTTTCTTTTTAGTGTTTATTTTTCCCTCGGATATGGCCAGGCCATGACGCCGCCTTCCATAACTTTCACATTCTTCCAACCATTTCCTTCCAGTACCAATGCCGCCTCATAGCCGCGCAGTGAAATCTTACAGTAGCAGATGATTTCCCTGTTTTTGTCTTCAGGCAGTTCCTTGATCCGTTTGCGCAGCGCTCCCAATGGAATGAGAGTTTCACCTATACCGAGTCGCATTTGCTCAAATTCATCGGATCCCCGCACATCGATAATAAAAGGTTTTTCCTTGGATGATAATTTTTCTTTGACCTCCTTGCAGCTAATGCCCTTCATCCTGCCTTTCATTTTGTTTTGCATTATATGCGCTGTGGCGATAAAGTGATCGATAGGCAGTGAAAAAGGAGGCGCGTAAGGTAGATCAGCATTGATTAGATCTTCCACAGTTAATTTCCCATGAATGGCCATGGCCCACTGGGCAATTTGCTTCCCGACATTACCGGGACCGATGCATTGCGCACCGAGCACTTTACCTGTTTTCTTATCAGCGACAAGTTTGGTCACTATCAGTTTCGCATCCATATATCCGGGCTTATCCGGGCTGGCATTAATCACGGTAATAATATCTGAATGGCCGGATTTTCTCGCTGCCTTTTCGGATAGTCCGGTAGAGCCAGCTGCATAATCAAAAACCTTACATATGCCGGTTTGAATTGTTCCAGGGAATGTAACGCAATTTTCCGAAGCGGCATTTTCACCTGCCACGCGTCCCTGAAGATTGGCTAAGTCACCATAAGGGGCGAGCACCTTCTTGCCGGTAATGCGATTGACAGTTTCAATACAGTCGCCCACCGCGTAGATGTCCGGATCGGATGTCTGCATATATTTATTAACTTTTAGGCCGCCCAACCTGCCGATTTTAAGACCCGCTTCTTTCGCCAGTTTAACGTTAGGACGAACACCAATAGCTACAACAGCCAATTCGCAGGGCAATTCCGTACCATTTTGCAGTTTAACCGTCGTCAGTTTGCCGTTTTCGCCCAGAAATTCGGCAATGCCGTTATCGGTGATTACATTTGCTCCTTTACTGCGTACGTGATTCTCCACAAGTTTCGCCAGTTCCCAATCCAGAAAAGTGAGCAGTTGAGGCAGAAGTTCAATAACTGTGATTTCAATCCCGGCCAATTGCAGGGCTTCACAGGTTTCAATGCCTATCAAGCCACCTCCGACTATGACGGCTTTCTTGATTTTCTTTTCGTCCCGAACTTTACGCATAAAATCGGCGTCTTTCATGGATTGCAATGTTGTAATACCATCCAGATCCAGACCTGGCACAAGAGGCATCTGCGGATACGAACCAGTGGCCATAACTAGTTTGTCATAGGTATGTGTGCCGGTTTCTCCTGTGGTAAGGTTACGAAACGAGACTGAATGGTTTTTGCGATCAATAACCGTTACTTCAGTGTTCACTTTAGCCTCGATATCCTTGGCGTTTAGATAGAACATCGGGGTTCGTACAACTCCGGTGGGAGTACACAAAAGCATATTGCGGTCATCAAAATATCCGCCGATGTAATAGGGATAACCGCAGGACGCCATGGAAAGATCAGAGTCTTTTTGCAAGATAATGACTTCGGCATCATTATCGATTCGTCTGGCCTTTGCTGCAGCTTTGGGGCCTGCCGCCGATCCGCCGATTATTACGATTCTTTTTCTCATTGTCATAGTATTTTTCTCCTGTTTAAAAGTAAAATGGACAATTTTTTGATAGTTCGTGCATGCAAGTGGTACCTTATCTCTTCTTCAATTAACAATCTGTAAATTCGATTGCATTGATCTAAGTAAACACAATAGATATTTATTCAGCCCCACTGTTATATTTTTGTGTTGGCCGGCGTCATATGTTCGGGTACCTGCACAGCGACAACTTCGCCTGTCGCGCAGATTTTCCCGCTGGCAAGAAGTCGTGATTCCACAATAACCTTACGTCCTTTAATTTCCTTGACTGTGCTGCGGATTTCCAATGGCCCGCCCAATGGCGTTGGACGTAAATAATTCACCTGTAGAGAAGCTGTCATAAAACGCAGGGCGGGTTCAGTGCCCATCTCCCGATTTTCGGCACGGTACTTGGCCGCGGCAGCAGTGCCCATGGAGTGGCAATCAATCAGCGAGGCGATGAGGCCGCCATACACATACCCGGGAACGGCAGAGTGGTAATCTTTAGGTTCATGGATGCAGACAGTCTCCTCTCCTTCCCAGTAGCTTTTGATCTGCATGCCCTGTTCATTGAGTCGGCCGCAACCGTAACAATGGCTGAAATAGTCCGGGTAATAATCCTGAAATGCCTTTTCTGTCATGTCATCTCCTTCGTCATTGTACTTCTTTTATGTAAAAGTGAGTTTTGTTCCCGCCATATTCAAAATAAACTGATCAGGCATTTGTTTTTCCATAGTCATGATTGCTTTGCGGCCTGTGCAATGTGTTGGAATTATATAGACTGGATGAAATTTCTGAAGCTCCTGCGTAGTGCGGTCAATAATCGGTTCGAAAAATGGACCGGACAAGTGAAATCCGCCCATCACAACGTGAATCTGATTGATACCAGTCATTTCTATTGCGTGTAATACTGTGTTGACAATGCCCGAGTGGGCACAGCCGGAAAGAATGATCAGGCCTTTATTTTTCAGATTCATAACAATGGACGTATCGTCTTCAATTGCATCCCAAACTTCCTTGCCATCTCTTTGACAATGGGCGATGGAAAAGCCTTTTTCAAAGTCTGTTGAACGCGGAATTTCTCCCAGAAATAAAATGGTATTGTCCAGTAGAGCGTATGGGTTTTCCGCTTCAACAACGGTAAGTCCTGCGGATTGAACCATATCACGCGTAAATTTTGGGAAGTTTATTTTGAATTCTTCGCCGTATTTCAGATAACGAGGTGACTTGAATACAGACGGATGCGTAACAAAGGGAACGTTTTTCCTGCCAATTAAAACAGCCAGCTTTGCCATGCCACTTGTGTGGTCGCTATGTCCATGCGAAAGCGCCACAGCTTCGACTTCGGTCATATCGACACCAAGGGTTTTGGCGTTTTGTGCAGCTCCGTCTTCGGAAAAACCAAAATCAAAAAGCAGTGTATGGGTTTTGTTGATGATGGTGGTTTTGACCAAGGCGGAAAAACCATGTTCCGCTAAAACGGAGGTACGGATTTCTCCGGCCTTGAGAGGCATGGCTCGTGAAATGACTGCGTTGTCGTCCATCGCAGTCATTTCGATGTAGTTGTCTTGCAACGTCAGCACCTCAACCCTATCAACCGCTCTCAACTGGGTTTGAGTCACAATGATTCCTCTTTATTTTTTAGTTGTAGCAGACGTTTTCTCCAACCTGTAACGTGTCTGCAAAAAGTCCGCAATCAGTTTCCATTGTTGTTCCGTTGGCGCGCCGACTAATTTGTTTTATTTAAGACCATAATCCTATTGATGATATCCTGCATAATTTTTGCCGTCGGACTTGATGCATAATGATGGATGAATGCGCGGCCCTCGTCACTGGACTGAGCAATAGCCGGATCTATGGGAATAGCACCAAGATAGGGTACATTCATATCCCTGGCAATTATCTTTCCACCGCCTGCGGGTAAAATTTGTGTGATTTCACCGCATTTCGGGCAGACAAATCCGCTCATGTTTTCAATAACACCTAAAACAGGCACATCAACCCGTTTGCAAAAGCTTATCGATTTGCGCACATCAACTGCGGCTACCCTCTGTGGTGTGGTAACGATCACCGCTCCATCCAACGGTTGAATCAACTGGCATAACGAAAGAGGTTCATCTCCGGTTCCGGGAGGGGCATCCACAATGAGATAATCCAGGCCTCCCCAGTGTACATCTGTCAGAAACTGCTTTATGACACCCATTTTCATCGGTCCCCGCCAGATGATAGCATCATCGGGGTTTTGCAAAAGAAAACCCAAAGACATAACCTTCATATTTCCCAATTCAACGGGAAAGATTTCGTCTGGACCGCCGGTTATAGTTTCGTTTTCCAAGCCCAGCATGGTCGGCACACTGGGACCGTGAATATCCACATCCAGCAGTCCCACGCGCAGGCCGGAAAGCATTAGAGAACAGGCCAGATTGATGGCAACGGTGCTTTTACCGACGCCTCCTTTACCGGAGAGCACTACAATTTTTTTCTGGATGCGGCATAATGTCGCCTCCAGTTTACGTCGGTCGGCATAGTCTTCTGTGCTTTCCCCCTGTTGTTGTTTGGCAGCGGAACAACTGGTATCACTGCATGTATCGCAGGTCTTTTTATCTTTTTCCATTTCCATTTAATATTTTAATCCTCCTGTTCAATTTCCGCAATGTGATTCTCCACACTTTCTATCCGCGCCACAGCATGTTTTTCCCGTTTCTTCGAGGGAACAGCCCTTCATTTGATCGCGTCGACCGACACCTGCTGATTTCATGATAAAACCGCTTCCGCCGCTTATTTGCCGCCGAACTTCCCCTTGACATTCGGGACAAATTGAGACAGGCGCGTCATTTATGCTTTGTTGTCTCTCAAAATATAGACCGCAGCGGCTGCATTTATATTCGTAGGTCGGCATACTTTATTTTCTCCATTGCAAAACATTGTGCATCAAAAGTTTCCAGTCTGCATCCAATGAGGCAGATATTCTGACCGTGTCCCTGACTGAAGGAAAAACATGGAGTGCAATCCAAAGACATTTTTATGAACGATACCCTCGTTTTCCTCTTTTTGTTGCTGTTTGTTTATCCACCTTGTCCTGCCAGCCATTTTTCTTAATATTGTGCAGGTCGAACTTGGCCGTATAGGGCTTGATATCCAGAAGCGGTGTGCTATCAAGAATATCCACGTTATCCAGATACAGAATATTTCCTTTAATACCGGTCAGTTTCACCACACTCAGACCGATAGCGTTGGGACGGCAGGGTGCCCTTGTTGCGAATATTCCATGTTCCTCATCTTGAAGAAAGGGCTTAACAAGCAGACTGACGGTTCTCTCTTTATGAAAATGATAAATCAAGTAAATGTGTGAAAAACCATTCAGATCACACAGACCTTCAGAAAACTCGGGACACAGTTCGACATGTCCTTTGCAACCTTTTGCATAAACGGGCTGAATGGGCGTTTTTTTCGCGATTTTATGTCCGCTGTGGATGATTCCGATGGGCCAATAAATGATATCACATATGTTCATAGCCAATGTCCTCCAACAAGAATGCAAATAACAGTTTATATTTCTATCATTTACAACCTGTAATGAGAAATATTGTAAATTCTCTGTTTCTTTCACCTTGAACCGGTTTCGTTATTTTGGCTGCCGTCTGACATCTGATATCTTGAAATCCTGCTTCCTTGATAACATGGCTCAGACTTTCCCGGTCAAAACCGGAGTGAAAAACACCATCATTGTTTTCGTGAAACTGACCGCCATCAACATCCAGGTCGGCAATGCAAAGATTACCTGCGGAAAGCAAAATGTTGTAGAATTGATCCAGAACAAACCTGATGTTCCTGATGTGATGAAAAGTCATGCTGCTTGCAATCATATTATAACTGCCTTCCAAAATGCCGTCTTTCTCAATATCCAGGTAACGAGTCTGCACATTTTTCAACTTCTGATCTTTAATCTTACGTTTGAGAACATCCAACATTCCCCGAGAGCTGTCTACACCTGTGATGGAGCGAACAAATGGCTGTAACTGCGTGGTTAACAAACCCGTACCACAGCCGAAGTCCAGAACATCCATAGATGGGGTCAAATTTATTTCTCTGGTTATTGCATTCGCTATATCTTTAACTAACTTGACCCGCCCGGGTTTGTCATCCCAGGAAGCAGCGTCTTTATCAAAATCATGTTTTGCACCACACATTATAAATATCCTGCAACGATGAGTAGCAAGTTCTCTGAACAGAGTCACAATTAAACAGTTAAAGTCCGGGTACTAGTCCTCATGACAAGCGTGTTCATGCTGACTACAGGAAATACCGGAATCGTTGAGTTTACCAGCGAGCCAGCTTACGGTTATATCTTTAACATTGCCCGAACATCCGCGCAGAACATCGATGCCCTGATTGTTCAGAACGTTTACGGCGCCTTGTCCCATATTTCCCGCTAACATCATTTTTACACCCATCTGAGCAAGAGTAGAGGCGATATTCGATTTGCAGCCACATCCGGCTGGCGATGAAATCTTTTCCTCCGACAGAATTTTTTTCTGATCATCAATGGTGAATACAGTGAAATATTCACAGTGTCCAAAGTGTTCATCAATCTGATTTTGGTTTGACGGTAATGCGATTTTCATAAATTTCTCCTTTAAAATATTATTTATTTTTTCCCGCCATGTGCCTTTTTGCCCGGCAGTGCGGCTTCATTTCTTCCAAATTAACTTCTCCGCCTTCGATTTTTAATGCTTTGCCGTTAAGCAAAACGTCAGCTATTTTTTTGTGCGCCTTTTCAATTATCCTGCCGAATGTCTGGCGGGATATGCTCATACTGGTCGCCGCTTCCTCCTGATACAATTGTTCATAATCAGCCAGACGAACGGCTTCGAATTCATCAAGGGTTAAAACCACTTCTTCCAGATCAACTGTGGGTATACCCCTTGGCTTGAAATAATTTTTGTCAGGGATCCCACAGATATTACGAAGACATTTAGGTCGTGGCATTCGATTTAATTACTCCTTTTAAGTTATTATAAGCATATGCTCATTACTTGTCAAGAGTTATAATTGTTTTTTAAATGTTTAGACAAACAATTTGGGAAACATAACCAATGATCATTATTTGCAACATCTTAATTCAATTGAGGATAACAATTTACTGTTTTAAGGGGGAAATTACATAGAAACGGCTATCAACTAAAGTATAATTCAGGAAATATATTTCTTATTATTTTTATGTTGACATTTATAATAATGTAAATTATATAAAATACAAACATCTTAACTTGTAAACTATAGATAAAAGGGAAGATAATATTGCAATTCTATTATGACTGCCAATACTTTGCCCACTGATGGAGTAAACATGGAAAATATTTTTAAGCTTCAGGCTGATATTTGTAAAGTTTTTGCCAATGAGACACGTCTGGAAATTATTAATTTACTTAAAGACAAAGAAACATCCACCCATGAAATTATGCACAAAACGGGTTTAAGCAAAGTGAATATATCGCAACATATAAATGTGCTGAAATCAAAAGGGGTTATTGTATCCCGGCGTGAAGGGCAACAATTATTGTACAAAATAGCCAATCCCAAAATCATTCAGGCCTGCACTTTAATGCGGGAAGTATTAGTGGAACAACATCAGGTAAGAGAAAGGGTAATTTCCCGTATGATTGAAGCATCAAATGATATATCGAACAATAAATCTGTAAAACGCAAAGTTACCGCACCAAGGAAATAAGTTTTTAATTGTTCGTTATGTGGGCAAGTATGGCGAAGTAATCTAAATATTACTTAAGGGAAGGGGGCGTTGGAGGTCTTCATGAAACAATGCCTTATAATATCAATAAATCAAAAATTTTAAAGGAAAGAAGAGGGGGAGGAAGAGTTATGAAAAAAATCATTACATTAATGAGTGTTGTCGCAGTGATCATGATTGCCGGTAATGCTTACGCGACCAACGGCATGCGGATGATCGGCTTCGGTCCGGTGCAGGATTCCATGGGCGGCGTCAGTGTTGGAGTTCCGCTGGATGCCGCTTCGGTCTTGACAAATCCGGCAGGAATGAGTTTCTTAACAGGAAGAATTGATTTTGGCGCGTCATATTTTAAACCTTCAGTTTCATATACGGCAACTGGCGCCGCCGGTTCCGGGGCGATTATGAATGATGGCGCCAAAATGGATTCTGATCGCGGTGCCTCACCGGTTCCGGCTTTTGGATTGATCGTTCCATTAACGGACAGGATCAAGTTCGGCATAGGCGCTTATGGCGTTGCCGGCATGGGTGTGGATTATAAAAGTAATCTTTACGGCGGTGTCACTTATACATCCTACTCACAGATGCGGTTTGCGCCGGGTCTCTCTTATAAAATCAACGATATGATATCTGTAGGGGCTGTTGTTAATATTATGTACGCCACTATGGAATTTGATGCAGCCAGCGGTTTACCTGATCAACAGCCTCATATGGGAGCATCTTCTTTCGGATACGGGGCTACATTTGGCGTGTTGATAAAACCAATCGATATGATTCAGATCGGACTTGCTTATGAAACAAGAAGTTATTTCCAGGATTTTGACTTTAACACCAGTTCCGGTGAGGATAAGATAGAATTTGATCAGCCGGAAATAGCCACTGTAGGATTTGGCGTAAAGCCAATCAAAGACCTTTTAATCGGCTTCGATGTTGAGTGGATAAATTGGTCGGAAACAAATGGAACGGACTTGCCCAAGTATGATCAAAATTCCAGCGGGGCCCTGCCATGGAATCTTGATTGGTCTAACCAGTTTGTCTACAAGCTCGGAGTTCAGTATACAGTTAATTCGATGCTGGTCTTACGGGCCGGGTATAACTACGGGAAAATGCCGCTCGATAGTGGTCGGGCTTTCGAGAATATCGCATTCCCCGCTGTTTCGGAGCAACACTTTACAGCGGGTCTCGGACTAAACATCACCAAAAATCTGACGCTCAATATAGGTGGAATGTATTCACCAACAGTAAAACTTAACGGTTCCAATGCGGGATATCCGCCTGCGGGCCAGGCTATCGCCAATTATGAGACAGAAATGTCTCAATATTCCATTGATATGGGACTGGCGTATACTTTTTAAATTTTGTTAATTCGCGCGGCAGACCAGTCTGCCGCGTCAATTGAAATGCCGCATCAAAACATACTGAATATATAAAGTTAATATAACCTGATAAGAGTACAGAAACAGGGGGTTATTCAATGGACGGGAAGCACAAAGAATTTCTGGAAAAAAGATTTGGGAATCGCGTTAATTTTAACGAGATGGAACGTGTATTGTATAGCCATGATATCGCGGCAATACCATCCCTGATTGCGCCGCTGATCGGTAAAACGGTTCCCGACGCGGTTGTTCAGCCGCAAAATGAAGAGGAACTGGTTGATCTCGTGAATTGGGCAAGGCAGAATAATATTGCTCTAACGCCGAGGGCAAAAGCTTCTTCCGGTTATGGTGGTGTTCTTCCGGTTAAGCAGGGCATCGTTGTTGATTTCTTCCGGATGAATCACATCCTGTCCATAGATCCGCAGAATCAAACGGTTACATGCCAGGCTGGGGCTGTATGGGAGAAAGTTGACGCAGCACTGGCCAAAGATGGACTCACCGTTAATCTTTATCCGTCCAGTTATCCCGGTTCAACCATAGGCGGATGGTTGGCTCAAGGCGGTGCCGGTTTTGGGTCTTATCAATACGGATGGTTTCGTGAAAATGTAGTTTCTGCGCGTGTAATTCTACCTGATGGTTCCATTCGTGTTTTCATTACCTCCAATCTGGATTTAATTGCTGATGCTGAAGGAACAACAGGTTTTATTATTGATCTGACCATGAAAATACAGCCGAAAGGAGATCTGCAGATTGTTGCCATCGGATGTCCGGACGCGAATGACCTTCAAAGGATAGTAGAAGACATAATCAAAGCGGATCTGCCTTTATGGTCATTGGTGTTTATCAACCCGCGTATGGCGGAAATGAAAAACCGTTCACCATTAATGGAACATAACGGACATCCGATAGAAGAAAGGGTTCTCCTTCCCGCCGCGTACATTGCCACTTTGGCTTTTTGGAAAAAAGATAAGCCCCAAATTATGCAAAAGCTGACGGAGATATTGCGCCGTTGCCAGGGAGAAATACTCAGCGAACGCATTGCGGAACATGAATGGAAAAACCGTTTTAAGATCATGGTCGTAAAACGTCTTGGCCCGAGCCTTGTACCGGCTGAAGTTGTTATACCTTTATCGAAGTTAGGCCGTTTTATGGCAGAAATTGAAAACAAAATCAACCAGCCAATAGTTAAGGAAGGAACCGTTATCCGCAAGGGGAAAGACGGGAAACCGGAAGTCGTTATTCTGGGCTTTATTCCCGCCGATCAACGCAAGTTCAGCTACAATCTTGTGTTCAGCCTTTCTTTGTCTGTCATGAAAATTGCCGAATCCAATGGCGGACGCGCTTATTCTACAGGCTTATACTTTAAGTCCAAAGCCAAGAAAGTACTGGGTAAAGATCGCTTAGCCAGGATGAAAGCTTTTAAGAATCAAATAGACGACAAGGGCATATTCAATCCCGGAAAAGTAATCGGATACAGTGTCATGGACAGCGCCGTTAGTATCGGCGCCGTTATGGAACCACTTATCAGGCCCTTCGGTAATTATGTTATCACGCATATCGGGGAGAGAAAAAGTTATCCATTGAATGATATTCCGGCGGATGTTGTCTGGTACGCCTATAGCTGCTCGCAGTGCGGTTATTGCGTGGAAGAATGCGATCAGTTTTATGGCCGCGGCTGGGAAAGTCAGAGTCCGCGAGGCAAATGGTACTGGCTGCGGGAATATTTGGAAGGAAGAGCGAAATGGACTCAGGCGCAGATTGATACTTTCCTTGTTTGTACAACCTGCGAGCTATGTAATTTGCGTTGTTCCGCGGCTCTTCCCATAGAGCCAGCCTGGATGAAACTTAGAGGCAAGCTGATTAATCAGGAAAAGCGGATGACCTTCCCGCCTTTTGAAATGATGGCCGAAGCGCTGCGTTCTGAAGGCAACATCTGGGCCGGTTACCGCAAAAACAGGGCAGAGTGGTTTCCGAAAGACCTTAAGGAAAAACATGGTCCCGGCCATAAAGCGCCGGCAGTTTATTTTGCCGGATGCACGGCAAGCTATGTGGAGTACGATATTGCCATAGCCGCTGTCCGCTTGCTCGATAAAGCGGGTGTGGATTTTACTTATGCCGGAAACCCCGAGAACTGCTGCGGCACGCCGATGCTTGTGGCAGGGAAGTGGGATCTTTTTGCCGACGTCATGCGGAAAAATATCGAGGTGGTAAAACACTCCGGCGCCGACACGGTCATTTCGTCATGTCCGGCCTGCGATATGATGTGGCGTAATGTTTATCCAGAATGGGCGAAAAAGCTGGGCATAGAATACAATATAAAAGCCAGACATTATTCGGAAGTGGTTGCCGAGAAAATCAAGTCAGGTGAATTTGTATTTCCAGCGAATAATATGAAACCGGTTACAGTAACGTGGCATGACTCCTGCCATATCGGAAGGGCCTCCGGTGTATATGAACCACCGCGTGATATGATCAAGGCGATTCCCAATGTCAATTTTGTGGAAATGGAACATAACAGGGAAAAAGGGCACTGCTGCGGCAGTGTGCTGACCTTGATTAAAGATCCGCCTGTCGCCGCCGATATTGGCAAAACCAGGCTCGATGATGCAATAGAAAACGGAGCTCAAAAAGTTCTTGCCCTTTGTCCTTGCTGTCAGGTGCAATTGCGCATCACGGCAAAAAAGAAAAATATGCCGCTGGAGATTGTCGATCTGGCGCACTTTGCCGGAAACGCACTGGGTTATGATTTTCCCGATCCCAATCCGGATGTGCACAGCCAATGGGGAGTTTTTGATGCTTTTATATCTTTGATGACACCACAGGGTTTTGCCAATCTGATGGGTACCATGTGGCCGCAGTTGATTGACGCTATGCCTTTCGGTATGGGGCCGATGATGAAAGCCATGGGGAAAATACCCGGTGCACTGACCGTAATGAAACCCATGTTTCCGGTTTTATTTCCGATACTGTTGCCTCTGATGATGCCGAAGGTCATGCCGGTTATGCTCGAAAGAGTTACCGCGCAGATTGCCATGCCCGATTACATGCGAGAACAGATGCCGGAGCTGATGCCTAAAGTGATGGACAACCTGATGCCGCACATGATTGTTGATGTTGTGCCGCTGGTCACACAGCCGATGATTGACTATCTCAGGGGCAAAACAAAATAGATTCGAAAATGACGATTTTGTATTCTAATTTTCCGTTTTATTGCGCCGAGAAGGTGTCGGTTTTCTCTCCTTTATGTCTTTTAATTCTTTCTTCTCCTTCAAGGTAGCGCAGATGGGCGATGGCTTCGCCGGTGGCAAACCATTTCTGGGCGATGGGGAATTGCTCCCAATTTTCACAATCAATATCCCAGGTCATTCCCGCGGCAATATCATAAGCGCTCATTGTTTTTTTGTCTAAAACTTCAAGAACTTCATTAGCTCTAATTTCATGATGTTTTTTTAATTCATCGATTCTTCCCGCAAGATCGATGAAGAAATTGCGGTGTCCGGGAAGGACAATGTTGACGGGTAAATTTCTGATCTGGTCCAGACTCTCCAGATAGTTTTTAAGAGAATTGACCTCATACGACCATGATTCGATATGCGGTGTTATGTCATAAAGAACATGGTCGCCGGAAAACAGTATTTTTTTCTTTTCATCGTAAAGGCAGATATGTCCTTCTGTATGTCCGGGTGTCAGCAGGCATTTAAGGCGGTAGTCGCCGATCTGAATAATGTCGCCGTCGTCAAGCAGGCTGAATTCGGGGATTGTCTTCGGGCTGTACTTTATTCCGGGGTGATTTTTCATGGCCTTCATAATTTCTTCCAGTTGGAAGCCGTTGCTTACCGCGTAATCTATCATTGGCTGCCAGTTAATGTTTCTGTCGAAGATTCTGGCGTCAATTCTGCTGAAGTAGACGGCGCTGGTATCTGTAGCCAGTCTGGAAACAAGCCCGATGTGGTCAGAATGCATATGGGTAAGCATGAAATCTGTTTTGGATAAATTAATGTCAAGAGCATGCAGACCTTCCTGCATGGCCTCAAAACAGACACTGCGGTTGAATCCAGTGTCAATAATCAGGTTCCGGTCGTCGGATTTGATAACGTACGAGTTGAGGTCTTTCAGCGGACTGTTGGGCAGTGGTATTATAATCCGGCACAGACCGGGCATTATTTCTTCCAAAATTAAAACTCCTTTATAATTCAAATAATTATGCTGCGTTTATGATTAGCACGTTTAACTGTAAGAAACAAGCACTCTTGTAATGAAATATTAACTTGACATCTTGCAAAGCAACATGTATTAAGCCCACCTCACAAAAATGCTGATTTACGGTGGATACCCCATCTTGCAGAGATTCTAACAAGTGTGGGGTTTTCTGTTTTATATAAGAAATAGAAAAAAGGGAAAAGGTAATGAAGATTGAAGATCAAAAACTACGCAACATCGGTATAAGCGCCCATATAGATTCCGGAAAAACAACGCTTACTGAGAGAATTCTTTACTATACGAAAAGAATTCATGCCATTCATGATGTAAAGGGAAAAGATGGCGTCGGAGCCACTATGGATTCCATGGAACTGGAAAAGGAACGTGGGATTACCATAGCTTCGGCAGCCACATATTGTGAATGGGAAGGCCATGAGATAAATATAATAGACACTCCGGGACATGTTGATTTTACCATAGAAGTGGAAAGATCGCTCCGTGTTCTGGACGGCGCTATTCTCGTTTTATGCTCCGTGGGCGGCGTTCAGTCGCAATCCATCACAGTTGACCGGCAGATGAAAAGATATAAAGTTCCGTGCATCGCCTTTATTAATAAATGCGACCGCAGTGGCGCCAATCCTTTACGTGTAATCAGCCAGTTAAGAACAAAGCTGGGACACAATGCCGTGGCCATGCAGATTCCCATTGGTCTGGAAAATGAAGCCGAAGGTGTTGTTGATTTAGTTGGCATGAAGGCGCTTTATTTTGATGGCGATAATGGTGAAATTGTCCGCGAGGCGGAAATTCCGCAAAACCTTCTGGCAGAAGCCAAAGCGAAAAGGGAGGAATTGATTGATGCCGCTTCGTTATTTTCCGATGAGTTGACGGATGCAATTCTCAATGAACGCGAAATAACTTCTGAATTAATTTACGCGGCGCTACGCAAAGGTACATTGGAAAGAGAAATAACGCCTGTTTATATGGGCTCAGCGTATAAAAACAAAGGCATACAGCCATTGCTCGATGGTGTAAATTATCTTTTGCCCTGTCCTTCCGAGATAGAAAATGTGGCGATGGATATGGACAAGAACGAGGAAATAGTTGTGCTGGACAGTGATCCGGAAAAACCAATTGTCGCTTTGGTCTTTAAATTGGAAGATGGCCAGTACGGGCAATTAACCTATATTCGCGTTTATCAGGGAACGCTGGCGAAGGGTTCAACAATTGTCAATATTCGCAATGGTAAAAAAGTTAAGGTTGGCCGTGTTGTGCGAATGCACGCCGAGCAAATGGAAGATGTCGAATATCTGAGAGCCGGGTACATAGGTGCATTATTTGGAATTGAATGTTCTTCCGGAGATACGTTCACCTCTCCGGGAATAAATTTGACAATGATTTCAATGTATGTGCCCAAACCGGTCATATCGCTCGCGATCGTACCTATAGACAACAAATCGCAGTTGGCTATGGCCAAAGCTTTGAATAGATTTTCCAAGGAAGATCCGACTTTTAAAACTTTTGTTGATGCCGAAACCAATGACACGATTATTGAAGGCATGGGCGAGCTGCATCTGGATATTTATGTGGAAAGAATGCGACGGGAATATGGCGCTGATGTTACGACAGGAAAACCGCGTGTCGCTTATCGCGAAACGATTACACAGCGCGCCGATTTCAATTATACCCATAAAAAACAAACCGGTGGCGCCGGTCAGTTCGGCCGCATTGCCGGTTATCTTGAGCCAATCAGTGATACCGAATTTATTTTTGAAAATAAAATTTTCGGCGGCGCAATTCCCACTCAATATATTTCCGCCTGCGAAAAGGGATTTAAGCAAAGCATGGCCAAGGGGCCGAAGCTGGAGTTTCCGGTTACCGGCGTTAAGGTAGTCATTAATGATGGCGCTTCACACGCTGTGGATTCTTCAGATATGGCCTTTCAGGCGGCGGCTCGCGGCGCGTTCAAGGAAGCATATCTGCGGGCAAAGCCGGTTATTCATGAACCAATAATGAAGGTAGTTGTGGAAACTCCTGTGGAGTTTCAAGGTCCGGTAATGGGGCTTTTAAATCAGCGCCGTGGCATGATTATCGGTTCCCAGGATGAAGATGTCATGTGCGTGATCGAAGCGCAGGTGCCGCTGGCGGAAATGTTTGGATTTTCAACCATCCTGCGTTCAGCCACTCAGGGGAAAGCGCAGTTCACAATGGAATTTGCCATTTACCGGCAGGTTCCGCAGTCAATCGCGGAAAAGATCGCGCTGGAAGCGGCTGAAAATAAGAAATCAGCCGCCTAGTTAACGAGATGCGTTGTTCGTAAAAAGAGAAAAAATGTTATTCATTTAACTTATAAGGATATTATCATGATAAAAAAAGAAATGATTTATCGTAATCCGCTCATCAATCTTGGTTATGAAAACGAGGATATTTTGCCCAACGGAGGTTTTGGCGCAGTTCTGGCTTATGCCGGAGTAGGCAAAACAGCATTGCTTGTGCAGGTTTCCTTGAATATGATGTTGCGCGAAAATTCCGTACTGCATGTAAGTCTGAACGATGCGGTGAGCAAAGTTGACGTCTGGTATCAGGAACTGTTTCATGATATTGCCGCGAATTGCGGTATTGCTGAAGTTAATGATTATTGGGAAAAAATACAGCCTTATCGTTTTATAATGACTTTCAAGGTGGAAGGTTTCAGCGCGCCGAAGCTGGAAGAGCGTTTAACCGATTTACTGCAACAGAATATTTTCAAGCCGCATATGGTAATTATTGACGGGTTTAAATTTGATGATGCGGGCCGCGGACAGCTCGTGCAATTAAAAGAACTGGCGCGGAAATATTCAATGAGCGTCTGGTTTACCGTCCATACGCATCGCCATGAACCGCCGCAGGAAAACGGCTTGCCTCTTTCTTTTCTGCACGTGGCGGATTTATTCGATGTTATTGTTCAGTTGGCGGTAAAAGGCGATGAAGTGTATATTAAATCTCTCAAGGGAAAATCAACGGATTCCACGCAAGACAGTTTGCTCCTTGATCCGGCGACAATGTTGATAAAAAACGGTAAATAGAGAAAAAACAGTGGAGCTGTTGACCGGATGCGCATTCCCACAAGAGAGGCGCAATCATAATTGAAAACATTCATTAAGAGTTTTTTAAAAACTCCACAGAACCCAATTAAGTATTGTCCTGTTTGTTGAAAACTCTTACGAATATATATTTTTTAATATTTATAAAATTAAGGATTGCCAAGAGAAAAAATGATTTACCAAACAATCCCTTTGTTTCTTAAATAATCCTGTGCATTTTTATCGCCTAATCTTGCAGCTACCTTGTAATCGTTTAATGCCTGTTGCATATTACCCAGTTTATAATAGGTAACTCCCCTGTTAACATATACCGCTGCAGATTTTGGATTTAGTTCAATGGCTTTATTATAATCCTCAATTGCCAGATTATGTTTGCCAAGAGAATAATAGGCAGCTCCGCGGTTATAATATACCGCTGCATCTTTTAGGTTTAGTTCAATGGCTTTGTCGTAATCCGCAATTGCCTGATTGTAGCTGCCAAGATAATAATAAGCGGCTCCACGGTTATAATAGGCAAGTGCATGCCTGGGGTTTAGCTCAATGGTCTTGTTGTAATCTGAAATCGCCTGTTTGTAGTTGCTAAGACTACCATAAGCAAACCCACGGTTATAGTAGGCTGCTGCATATTTAGGGTTGAGTTCAATGGCTTTATTAAATGCATCTATTGCTTCGTTCCAGCGATTAGCGATGCCAGCCTGTCGGCCTGTTTCAAACCATTTATTAGCATTGAGGCGGTTTATGGTTTTATTATCAGCACAACCGGCTATTATTAGTAATACCGACAAAATGAATATCAACAAGCTATAGCGAATTTTCACTTACGTATCTCCTTTTATCATCTATCAATAAATAGCTGAACATCGTTATCTGCGATAATTTGATCCCTATTAATAACAGGAAGTTACAGAGCGGCCACTGTCATCTCAAATATAGTTTCGGACAGTTAATGATTATAGACTTTGTTACTTCTTATCTATATTCTTAATTTCGCTTTTTACTTTATCCGCAACGTTTTTTATTGCATCTTCCGGCTCTTTCATGGCGTTCTTAAAGCCACGAATAGACTTACCCAGAGAACTTCCAATCTCAGAAAGTTTGCCAGGACCGAAAATGATCAAAACTATCCCCAAAATCACCAAAATATGCATTGGTCTTAATAAACCCTCAAACATGATGGATACCCCTCATATTTTTTTCTTTGTTATTACAATTAACAACTAACGTTAAACTTTCTCAACCGTCACTTTTATTTATCTCCTTCGGTAACGTTTTATTCGAGGCAATTCGTTATGAAAGGTAATCTACTCTTTCCGGCGGTTTATGTCAAATGCTGACTCCAGCCCATAACGGTTAGAAAGAAGTTAACACATGATTGCGGCGTTGGCCAAGACAATTAATCAAATTAACGCCATGCTGTAGGCCACGGCTATACCTGCGCAATGCAGGTAATTTATTTCCCCTTGCAATTTGATTTGTCGTTCGTTTTCATTTTTCATCATACTTGATTAAAATTAAATATTCGTATTTGTAAAGATCATAAACAAACTGACGGATAATTTCCTGCTCATCATTAAACGGCGTTATGAGTCTCAGTGCGGTCTTTACTTTGTCGTTAAAATTCAAAGGAAGAAAATCGGCAAAAGCGCCGCGTCGTGTTTTATAATTTAACTTTTCAGCAATTTTCTGCAAATAAGAGAATTTAACAGTAAATTCTTTATGGCCTTTCAGAGAAATTATTTCCGGAATGCCGCAAGATCGAAAGGATACATAAGGCTTAATCTGTTCAGGAACAAACGCTTCGCAACTATGTTCGCTTAAATAAATATATTTGATTCCGGCTAAACAGAGTCTTTCCACTATTTCTATAGAGCCGATATTGATGTGTTCATTTTCATTTAATCCCAGCGGCAAATTATATTTCTTATTGAAACATTCCAATCTTTCCGGAATACAGGCGATATTGGAGGCGGAATTATTTTTCTTCCCTCGCTCGGCTACAAGAGTCGGCAGGTCGCCCAGATTTTCGTTCATGATAACCAGATCGAAGTCAGACAATGCTTTTGATGGAACCTCCAGAATGTCAGTAAGTTCGAAATCAACATCAAATGACTGTAGTGTTTCTTTTTGTTTAGCAAGAAGATAAGGGGAAATATCAATCATCTGTGCCCGCAATTGCGGGTTTAAGACAAGAAGATCGCGCATTAAATAACCCATGCCGCCGCCTATTTCCAGGATGTCCCGGATTTCATCAAAGGGAATTATTTCCTTTAGAAAATTATAAAGATGTTGACCAAAAGAATAGGGCGAAGTCAGCGCTCGGCGACAGGGGCTATTGACTGGTTCCAGAGAATTACAGACAGTAAGTTCCCATCCCAACGAATTTAAGTCGTGTTGATGATAATCTGCGGTTGAATTAATAAAATATTTCATAATTGACTTAAAGAAAAATATTTTTTCTCCTTGTTACCATATTTTAAAAATTATGCTATTAATTTTAAACATTTTAAAACAAATCGGGTAATTGAGAATGAAGCTTTTTGTCAGCAATAAATTAGAAGTTCTAGCGGCGCGATTGGCGGAAAAATTAAAATCGCCTCTGCGCTCGCCGCTCACGACTGAAACAATAATTGTACAAAGCAAGGGCATGGAAAAATGGCTGTCTCTGCAATTGGCGCAAATTATGGGTATTTGCGCCAATTGCCGTTTCCCTTTTCCCAATAATTTTATTGAAGAAGTATTTAGCGCGTTTGTACCGGAATACAAGCCCGATTTGTTTTATGAAGAGGATGTCCTTGCCTGGAAGATAATGGAAATCCTGCCTTCGCTTAAAGGTAAAAAAGATTTTGACACCGTCCGTAATTATTTAGGCGAGAAACCGGATCAATTAAAACTTTACCAGCTATCGAGGCGGATTGCTAATCTTTATGACCAGTATCTGATTTTCCGTCCGGAAATGATTTTGGCCTGGGAAAATGGGAAGATCAACAAACAGGAAAAATGGCAGGCGCAACTCTGGTTAGAAATTAACGCGAATCAGAGCAAAATGCACAAGGCGAGACTACAACAGCTATTTGTGGAAAAGGCTGAAAACGGGCCGCTATCTGATTCTATCCTGCCGCAACGGGTAACAATATTCGGTATTTCTTATCTGCCAAATTATCATTTACAAATATTTCACGAACTTTCACGGCAAATAGAAGTTAATTTGTTTTATTTAAATCCTTCACAGGAATTCTGGGCGGATATAAAATCAGAACGCGAAATAAGCTGGGCAATGCGGCAGATGCCGCCATCAGTTGAAAATATCGAAGAAAAATGGTTTCATCTGGATAAGGGCAATGCTCTTCTGGCTTCGTTGGGAACGGCCGGACGAGATTTTTTCCGTCTTATTGCCAATCTGTCGGCCCAAAGCGAAGATTTGTTTGTTGAACCGAAAACTGAAAATGTCCTTACAGCCATTCAATCCGATATTTATTATTTGCATGATAGGGGCAAAGATAACCTGCCGCCAATAACGATTGCGGGAGATGACAGATCCATTCAGATTCATTCATGCCATAGTCCATTGCGGGAAGTTGAAGCCTTGCATGATACACTGCTTTCTCTGTTTGAAGAAAACAGTAAGCTTTTGCCTAAAGATATTCTGGTTATGACTCCTTCTATTGAAGCATATACACCTTATATTGAAGCCGTGTTTGAATCACGTCTGCCTGCAATTCCCTATACTATTGCCGATCGCGGCATTTCTTCCGGCAGCGTCATTTTCAAAGATTTTTTTGCCCTTTTGAGTATCGTCGCGAGCCGTTTTACCGTGGCGGAGGTTTTGTCTCTCTTGGAAAATCCGGCTATCAGCGCTAAATTCGGAATTAGCGGTTTTAATCTTAATTTAATTCGTCACTGGATAGGAGAAACAAATATCAAGTGGGGTCTGGATGCCGCTCATCGTCAAGAGTTTGGTTTGCCGGAATTTGATCAGAATACCTGGAGCGCGGGGCTGGACAGAATTAAGCTTGGTTATGCCATGGCCGGTCAAAATAAAAAATTATTTGGCGGCATTCTTCCTTATGATGAAATTGAAGGAGAACAAACCGAACTTTTCGGCAGATTCCTCGATTTCTTTGAATCCCTGATGAGAACCAAAAAAATATTGAACTCCAGAAGAAACCTTGGCGATTGGGCGGCAGTGCTGAAAAATATAGTCGATGATTACTTTGTCGCAGGTGAAGACTATCAGCAGGATATATTTGTCTTGAATAAGATGCTGCCGAAAATTCAGGATGGGCAAAAATATTTACGAGACGAAGAGGGTGTGGAATTAAGAGTCATTAAAAATTATCTGGAAATGAATCTGGATAAAAATTCAGGTTCAGCCCACTTTCTGGCAGGCTCAGTAACATTCTGCGCTCTCCTGCCCATGCGCAGCATCCCCTTTGCGGTTATTGCCCTTATTGGCATGAGTAATGATGCCTATCCAAGACAAGATAAAAAAACTGGATTTGATCTGATGGAATCAAAAAAAAGAATTGGAGACAAATCACTCCGTAATGATGACAGGTATTTGTTTCTCGAATCGATCTTGTCCGCGCGAAATAATCTCATTATCAGTTATGTCGGACGGGATCTGCAGGACAATTCAGCTGTCTTGCCATCCGTGTTAGTAAGTGAGCTTACCGACTATATTGATCAGGAGTTTTGTACTGGTGGCGGCCTTTCGGCGGCCGATAGCTTAACCCGTCGGCATCATTTGCACGCTTTTCATCCGGATTATTATCAGGGGAATAATAATTTATTCACTTATTCACAGGAAAATTATGCCGCTGCGGTAATAAATAATAAACTCTATGATGAGCCGCGATTCTGTGTTGAAACTGCCGGAAATTCAAAGATAGTCGATAAAATAATAACCGTCAACGACTTAAACAATTTTTTTAAAAAACCGGTAAAATATTATCTGGAAAGAAGATTATTGCTAAAACTACCTGAGGATAAAGAGGCTGATGGTGATTCTGAACCTTTTGCCATAGAGAATCTACAAGCTTATCAAATTAAGCAGGAATTAATTGCGGAGCGAAGCGAATCAGTCGCCGAAAATATTTTTCAAATTAAACGGGCGCAGGGTTCAATACCTGTGGGCGCTGCCGGTGATTATTATTTTCAAGTGGAAAGAAAAGAAGCAAATGATTTTATCAGAAAATATTCTTCTTACTTTAATTATAAGAAATTGGCACCGCTGAAAGTTGATATTGTTATTGCCGGGTATAGAATTGTTGGAGAAATTGATGATATCTATGATCGGTACTCACTAAGTTGCCGCCCTGCAAAGATTAAGACAAACGACTATTTGAAAGCATGGCTTAACCATCTTCTTCTAAATCATATAAAAGATAAAAATTATCCCCGAACTGCGATTGTTATCTGTGAAGACGAGGCATTTCAATTTAAAGAACTGGAAAACGCCGAGGCCATACTCAATAGTTTGGTGGATTTGTTCATCCATGGACAAACGTGGCCGCTGAAATTGTTCCCGCATGCTTCTTTTGCTTATGCTGAAGCTTTATATAAAGGACAAGCACAGGAGGAAGCTCTGAGGAAAGCCAGCCAGGCATGGTTGGGCGATAATTTCGGACAGGCAGGGGAAGCCAACGAGATAGAAAATATAATATGTTTTGGCCGGAACATTCCATTTGATGAAGAATTTGTGAAAAATGCCGCATGGATTTTTAATGTGCTTTTTGAACACCAGGAAAAATTGGAATCCGGGGAGGAACGCTAAATGCAGCCATTTAATCTTTTTCAATGTCCGTTACACGGTGTGAATTTGATTGAAGCCAGCGCTGGAACAGGCAAAACCCACGCGTTGGCGGGGCTGTATTTACGGCTGATTATTGAAAATAAATTAACGCCGCAACAGATATTGGTCATTACTTTCACAAACGCGGCGACCGCGGAACTTAGAAATCGTATTCGGAAAATGCTGAATTTGGCAAGGCAGGCATTTCAAACAGGTGGTGCCGCTGATGAATTGTTTCAAGGTTTATTAGAAAAATATTCCGCCAGGGAACAAAGGAAATTCATTGTGCGTCAACTTACGCGAGTACTGGCCAATTATGATGAAACAGCAATTTACACGATTCATGGTTTCTGCGACTGTCTTTTAAAAGAAAACGCTTTTGAAAGCGGCATCATGTTTGACGCCGAAATCATCACAAACCAGCAGCACATTGAAGAGGAGTTTGTCGCTGATTACTGGCGCAGAAACTTTTATGAAAATCATCCTCTGATAATTAAATACGCCCTTGATCGCGGCTTCAATAAAGAAAAATTATTAAAGATGATGAGAGAAGCCTCCGCCAAACCGGATTTACTGATAATCCCTGACGTGGAGCCGCTTAATATTAATGATCTGGAAACAGATTATAAGCGTTTTTTGCAAATATTTAACGATTTTCGGAAGGCATGGAAAAATAAAAGGGAAGAAATAATTGCCCTGCTGCAAAATGATGCCTTGAAAAAATCATGTTTCGGAAAACATGTAGGAGATATCGTGTTCGCGGTAGATAGTGTTATTTCTCTGGCCGAACCCTCCTTACCTTTGCCTTCCATTCTGGAGAAAGTGACCAGGCAAAAAATTAATAAAGAAACAAAAAAAGGATCTACGCCTCCTCAACATGCAGTTTTCTTAATAAGCGATGATTTATTCAACCAGGCGATAGCAATAGAAAAAAAATTAAATAATCATCTGTTTTTTTTACAGAAGGAGTTTTTAGAAGAGCTAAAAAATAAACTGCCGCAAATTAAACAGGAGAGAAACGTCCTTTATTATGACGATTTGCTTTTTCAGGCAAGATGTGCCTTGGGTGGAGATGCCGGCATGAAACTTGCCGAAATACTACGCAGCAAATATAAGGCTGTCCTGGTTGATGAGTTTCAGGATACAGATCCGATTCAATTTGCCATTTTAGAATCTATCTTCATTAACGATAATAAAGAAACAAATGCACCGGTATTTTATATTGGCGATCCTAAGCAGGCCATTTACAGCTTCCGCGGCGCTGATGTTTTCGCTTACCTGAAAGCGGTCAAATGTGCAGAGCATAAATACACGATGATGAATAATTGGCGGTCGGAAGAATCGCTTATAAGCGCTGTCAATACTATTTTCGAATTATCGAATAATCCATTTGTTTATGAAGAAATTGAATATGTAAGGGTGGCAAAGCCTCTGGCCGCTGATACAGAAAAAATGCTCATTGCTGGAGAAAGTGACGCTCCCATGCGCATATTGTTCTTGTCGGCAGATGAAAGTGCGGAGAAACGTATTCCTTTAAATTTGACAAATGCCAGAGGAAAAATAATCCATACAGTTGTGGCGGAAGTAGCAAGACTGCTGAATTTAAGTCGTGACGGAAAAGCTTTTATAGGGAATGAACCGCTGAAAGAGAGCGACATTGCCATTTTAGTAAGGAAAAATTCACAAGCCTCGGACTTTCAGAATATCCTAAATAACGCTGGCATTCCTTCAACCCTGCAAAGTACGCAGAGCGTTTTTAAAACAGCTGAAGCTCAGGAATTGAAAAGATTTTTGTCAGGTGTAGCAGAGTATGAAAATGACGGTCTGCTGCTGGCTGCGTTGGCAATGCCTCTAGTGGGCCTTAATGCCGCGGCTGTCAATAGGTGTTTGAATGATGATAATGTTTTAGAACTATGGCGGAACAAGTTTAGATACTATCATGATTATTATTGCCAGAGCGGCTTTCTTACGATGTTTTATTTGTTTTTAGAACGGGAACATATCCGTCCGCAAATAATGGCTTATCAGGAAGGGATGAGAAAGATGACCAATTATCTTCATCTGGCGGAAGAAATTCATCTAGCGCAGGTGGAAGAAAAATTAAGCATGGCTGAGGTATTGCGCTGGTTTGATTCAATGAGAAACAGTGAAGGTATTGTCGGTGAACGTGAGCAACTGCGCTTGGAAGATGATAAAAACGCGGTAAGGCTGGTAACAATACATAAAAGTAAAGGTCTGGAATATCCGGTTGTCTTTTGTCCTTTTATCTGGGAAGGAGCTGACGATACGAAAAAAACTGAATTGTTTTGTTTTCACGATGAACAAAATGACCGGCGGCTAACATGCGATCTGGATTACTCTGAAGATAATAATTACCGGATTCAGCGGCAAAGGGAGTCGCTGGCGGAAGAGAGTCGGCTGCTTTATGTTGCTTTGACACGGGCAAAAAACCGCTGTTATTTTGTCTGGGGCAATATCAAAAATGTTAAAAAATCGGCCCTTTATTATTTGCTTTATCCGGCGGCTGATAATTACATCGATAATGAAAATCAGACCAACGAATCAATGCTGGAACGAATAAAATATTTATCCGTGCTTGCGCCTCAGGATATAGAAATATCGTTGATAGACGACAATGCCGGGATTCTTTCGTCTGTGCCGGTTGAAACTGCGGCAAAACTTAGCGGTAGGCAGTTTAATGGAAAAATAGATCAGTCATGGAAAATTGCCAGTTTCACTTATTTGACAAGCGCTAAAAAAGTTCAGCCGGAAGAGATGCTGCCAATTGCTGAAGAAGAATACTACGGGAATTTATCCAATGATGAACAAATGAATCAGGAAGATATGTTTTCCTTCCCTCGTGGAGCGACGGCAGGCAGCCTGTTGCATGAGATACTGGAGAGCGTTCGTTTCGATAAGATTGATGCCGGTGAAATAAAATTGGTCATTTCAGAAAAATTACGCAAATACAATTATGATGAAAAATGGGAACCGGCAATATCCCGCATGGTGTCGGAAATAGCGCACTTGAATTTGACTACCGAAGAATCATCTTCCATTGGCAATATGGATAATTTCAGTCTGGCGCGTATTCCGCAGGGAAAATATCTGAAAGAAATGGAATTTTATTTCCCGCTAAAATATTTATCCATGCGAAAAATTATTAAAATTCTGGAGATGTCGAAAGTTACAAACCGCGGTCAGCAAAATAGCGATTTATCCGGCAGTTTTAATTTCTCCGATTTACGCGGCTTTTTTAAAGGTTTTATTGACATGGTTTTTGAATATGAAAATCGTTTTTATCTGCTTGACTGGAAATCAAATTATTTAGGCGCCAATTATGTCGACTATTCTCCATGCTTATTGAAAAATTATATGAGTAAATCTTCTTACGTTCTTCAATATTTGATTTATGTGGTTGCCCTGGATAAATATTTGCAGACAAAAATTAAAAATTATTCTTACGAAAATGATTTCGGTGGCGTTTATTATATCTTTCTGCGCGGAATAAATTCAAATGCCGCTGGAATTAACGGAGTTTATTTTGATAGGCCGGACATTGCCCTTGTGAAGCAATTGAAAGAAACGTTCCAATCCTAGGTATTTATAAAACGACTCTTTCCCTGCGCTTGTTTTCAGGTATTCCGCTTTTTTTTAATACGATCCATAATATCTTCAACGATTCCTTGATGAAATCAAAGGGGCTTTAGATTTGATATATGAAGCTTTAAGAGTTTTTGTTCTTTGCCGGTTTGAAAACTATGATTATAAATCAGCCAATTAAGGCTGTTTAACTAGTGTTGATACTGATTTAATTTGAAAGCAGTTATCTTAAGTTGTGAAATATTAAGGATAAAGATATACGGCCCCCTTGTCCTTCGCGTCAGGCAACACGGGGGGCCGTATATCATTTGATCATACCGTTAATTTCCACATCTAATGCAGTATATCCAAAATGAATGAGTATAGGAGCTATTTCTGTCCGAGCGGTAAGATAACTTTTTTAAAGTTCTCATTGATTACTTGAGCCATGGCACAGTAAATAGCAGAAGCGCCACAGAATATACCTTCCCAGCCGGTCACAACCGCCCATGTTCCGGTCCAGCCGAAAGCGTCACGCGCGGCAAGCATCCAGAATAATATGGTCAGTGACAGAAAGACCACCTGAAGCCCACGGTTGGCCTTCCATGTGCCAATCCACATAAAAAATGTAAACAGACCCCACATGAAGAGATAGCAGGCGAGAAATCCAACTGGGTTTGCCGGTAAGCCGAATTTCCCGTTGAAATAAATGAGGAATACAAGCGTCAACCAGAACGATCCATAGGATGTAAAGGCTGTGGTGCCAAATGTATTGCCTTTTTTAAATTCCATACACCCTGCTATAATCTGGGCAATTCCTCCATAGAAAATACCCATTGCCATAATAATAGCGCTAATTTCAAACAGGCCAGCATTATGAACGTTTAAAAGAACAGTGGTCATTCCGAAACCCATCAAACCAAGTGGTGCCGGATTCGCAAGATTATCAGACATAAAAAGAACCTCCTAAATGTTTTTTATTTTCTCATATTAAACTTTAATTTTTAAGTCAAATAAAAATTATCATTTATGAGAATTATTATTTCATGTTAAACTACAACATTGATTAATTTTTATTCGGAAGGAAGATATGTTGAGATGTCTAAAAGAATTGTTCTGGGTATTCAGGTGACCAATCGCGTGGAAAAAGTTCCCGATGTACAGAAAATTCTGACAGATTACGGTTGCAACATCAGGACACGTCTGGGGCTTCATGGAGTTTCAAAAAAATCGTGTTCACCTCAGGGTCTTGTTATCCTTGATACATTCGGTGACGATGCTGAAGTTCTTGAAATGGAAAAGAAGCTAAGAAAGATCAAAGGGCTTATAGTTAAGAAAATGGCTTTTGAGTTCTAGTCAGTCTGATAGTTAATGCATGATTCCATTATAGTGTTGGATCGGGCGATTGCCAACGGAATATAGCAATGTTCTGCCGATGCTACGGAAATCTTTTTCCAGACGGCTGATAATCTCCATTGCCGAACCAACATCTTTTCTGCCCGGATAAATATCATAGCGTGTTTTGAAAATTTCCGGCGTAAAATCCGGCATGACTACGTTAGCTCCAGTCTGCAGCGCCAAAAGGCATCCCTGTGGATGAAGAGTGGCCAGAGCAGTTGTTGCCGGAATATTGGTATTGCGCGTGATCAATCGCGCGATCGCTAAAACGCGAAAGGTGAGTTCCAGATCGTCATTTTCAATTCCGGCAAGCGGTGTTTCGGGATGAGCAATAAACGGGCCGATACCAAGCATATCAGCATCCAATAGTTTCATCACCAGCAGATCATCGGCCAGTATTTCCGGTGTCTGACCCGGTAATCCCACCATGTTTCCGGTGCCGGTTTCAAAACCCAGTTCCTTCAGCCGGCGCAGGCATTGCAGACGGTTTTCCCAATTGCATCCGGGACGCAGATATTTGTATAGTTCCCGCGAGGCCGTTTCATGCTTGAGCAGATAACGATTGGCGCCCGCCTGCTGAAATGCTTTATAATCATTTAAAGCACGTTCGCCAATGGATAAAGTAATGATCAAATCTGTTTCATTTTTGATTCGTTTGATAAGGCGGCAGACGATATCCTGCGAATAAAAAAAATCTTCTCCTGATTGCAACACCAATGTGGGAACGCCTGTTTTTTTAATTTGTTTTGCTGTGGCTAGTATCTCATCTTCAGTCATACGATAGCGGCTGAGGTTGGAGTTGCTCTTGCGCAGGCCGCAGTATAAACAATTGCGTTCGCAGTAGTTGGAAAATTCAATGATGCCGCGCAGATAGATTTCATCGCCAACCTGTTCATGTCTCACCCGGTCGGCAGCCGCGAAAAGATTCGGTGCGTAGTCGCCCGGGATTTTGAGGAGAGCAATAATATCCTCACGGGTTATATTTTTGCCGGCTTCGGCTTTGATCAGCAAGTTTTCCGTCCGTTTAGATATAGACATCTCTTGTTCCATCTTCAATTTTCTGGAGTTTGTTCAGTACGGATTTCTTGCGCTGCGGCTTGAATGTTTCAGCAAGCATCTTCTGGATCAGTTTTTCTCCGGCCATGCGGGTAGCGGTGGTAGCGTAATCGAGCAGATATTCCTTAAAAGAAAAGACGGCATTGGTCTGGCAGAACTTCTGAATTAGTCCCGGTTTTGCCAGATCCATAAAATCCTTGCCTGTGCGTCCCAGCCTGTAGCAAGCTGTGCAGAAACTGGGTATATGGCCGCGTTCAGTAATATCCAGAATGACTTCATCGAGCGTGCGCGTGTCGCCAAGATTAAACTGCGCGGCGCGAAAGGCTTCGCTTGTGTTTTCCTGATAACCGCCGGGATTAGTGCGCGAACCAGCGCTGATCTGGGAGATACCCAGTGCAAAAACTTCAGAACGCAATGCGGGATTTTCTCTGGTACTTAAGATCATACCGGTGTAAGGAACAGCCATGCGTATAATGGCTACAAGCTTTTTGAAGTCATGATCGCTTACCGGATGGGGCGGGGCAATGGCCGCCGGCGCGTTGAAAGCCGGTTCCAGTCGGGGGACGGACATTGTATGCGGCCCGACACCGCAGTCTTTCTCCAATTGCAGGGCATGCAAAAGCAGTCCAAGAACTTCATATTTGTAATCATGAAGTCCGAAGAGCGCGCCGATGCCCACATCATTAATGCCGCCTTCCTGAGCACGGTGCATCGCGGTAAGCCGCCAGGTAAAATCTTTTTTCGGTCCGCTGGGGTGCATTATTTTGTAAGTCTCGTGATGGTATGTTTCCTGAAATAAAACAACAGTCCCGATGCCCGTTTTCTTCAATTCTTTATATTCAGCGGCTTCAAGCGGAGCGATTTCCACATTAATTCTCCTTATCTCGCCGCCTTTTTCTGTTTTGACGGAATAAGCCGTTTCAATAGCCTCCATAAAATATTCCAGAGAAGAGCGGGTAGGGTGCTCGCCGCAAAGCATCAGCAGACGTTTGTGGCCTTCGCGCTCCAGAACCTGCACTTCTTTGGCGATTTGTTCCATCGTCAAAGCCACACGGTTGAGTTCTTTGTTGTCGTGGCGGAAACCGCAGTACAGGCAATTGTTGGCGCAAAGATTGGCGATATAAAGGGGTGCAAACAAGACAAGACGATTGCCGTAAATATCTTCCTTGATCTTATGCGCCGCCTGCCAGATCATGCCGATGAGTTCGTCGTCCTCTGTTTGGAGCAATATGGCGACTTCTTCAGGGGAAAGACCTTTGAGTTCCAAAGCCTTGGCTATAATTTCCCGGACTCTTTGGGATGAGGGATTTTTTGCTTTGATAAGCATGTTTTCAATTTTTGTGTCATCAATAAAATCTTTAATCATTTGAATAATCCTTATGCTTTTGTCAGGGCCGATTTAACCTGAACCCCTGCTAATGTTCCGAGTTTGCCTGTCAGAGCGCCGATTTCATCAGTGGATGCATGTACAATAAGAGCAATTATATGAAGACTTTCGGGCGAATAGGGAATGCCCATCCGGCCGATAATGGCATCGCCGAATTCACTCAAGATTCTGTTTACATCTCCCGACTGACTGGCCCTGTTTGTAATGATAATTGTAATGGTTCCAATTCGCTTATCCATTTTTCACCTCCAAAAACAAAAAAGGTTTGATCCCGGAAGAATCAAACCTTTAATATTAAAAGACTTCAGACTCCCCTCAAGATCAGAAATTTCCTCCCTCTCAGGTAACAACCTTATACTTAACATGTGTATCTCCATTTACATAGTTTTGTCAACCATGTTTATAATAATCAAAAAATACCTTGACGTCACCGTAATACTTTTTTTATGTATTTATGCTATCACTACGAAAAGGAGAATATTTTACGTCCAATCTGGTTCGTTTCGGTGTTTCTCTGGAAGAAGATTTGCTGATTAAATTCGACCGCCTGATTAAGAAAAAGAAATACACCAACCGCTCCGAAGTTCTTCGCGATATGATTCGTGAGGAACTGGTCAAAAAGGAATGAACGGAAAATGCGGAAGTAACCGGTGCAATTACATTGGTTTATGATCACCATACCAGAGAACTGGTCACTAAAGTGCTTGATGTTCAGCATAATTATCATGATTGTATCCTCTCGACACAACATATTCACCTTGACCATTATAATTGTTTTGAAATTATTGTGACCAAAGGAAAATCAAAGGAGATCGAAGTTCTCTACATGAATTTAAAAGCGATTAAAAACGTAAAACATGCTGGTTTTATGATGGCCACTACAGGAATGGATTTACCCTAAAGAGCATGGTTTTTAATAGAATCATGCATATACCGGACATATTTTTTTGCAACAAAAACATGGGACATGGATTACTCTTACACAATTGAGATCGAAAGCTGGAGTGTATGGATCAAAAAGTTCTCTTTGATAGGTGCGGATGAGAAAACAATCCGTGACTATATAAGGCGACAGGAAAAGGAAGATTATAGTCTCGATCAAATGGAAATATTTGAGGAATAGCAAACTTTAGGTGGTTCATAATCAGACCGCTTTGAATGCGGTTCACATACATAAGCCTCCGGTTCTGCCGGAGGTCATGAATATTGATAGATATTGAACCTGGTCTGGAATGGTTTGCAGAACATCATAGGCACCTCACGCTTGATTTTGGGCGATACTTCCGTGGAGAAGCCTGGTTATTATCCAACCTGTTGCGTATAATACGCCAAGGAAAACAATATCCGTAGGTCCTACCGGCAAATCCCATTGATAGGCTATCCAGAACCCAATGAACGCAGTTGCTCCACCTAATAATGAGGCTAGAATTGTGAACTGACGCATATTGCGTGCGAACATGTGTGCCGTTAGCGCGGGAATCAGCAGAAATCCGAACGCTATCAGCGGGCCTACACTGAGCACTGCCATCGAAACGGTCACGCCGATAAGCAGATAGAGCAGCACATCCCAGAAAACTACGTTTTTGCCTAGTGTAATTGCCATATCGCGGTCAAATGAAACAAGAAGTATCTCCTTGTGGAACAGTGCCAGCGCCGCAATAACAAGCGCGAGCGCTGCTGCCGTTAGCATGAGATCGAAATTGGAGACGGTTATTATCTCTCCTTTAAGTAGATCGAGCAATCCAATTTCGCCGTAAGGGTTTTTTGCCAGGAGCAAAATGCTCAATGCTGAGGAGACAACATAGGCAACGCCAAGCCGGCCTTCAGGGAAGCCGCGGCCACGCCGTTCCAAGAACGCCAGCATCAGGATTGCCGTGATCGAGAAAACCATCGAACCGGCAAAGGCAAGTGCATGTTCACTCTGAGAACTATGAGCAGTCATATGTCCCAGCCATAATGGGAGTGAGAGAGCGAGGGCAACTCCCGTAGAGGAAATCTGCGGCAAAGCCACCCCCATGAACACCAGCCGTCGCAATACCAGATACACCCCGACAAGCGGGCAGCAAAAGCCGATAAGCACGCTGGTATAAACCGAGTTGCGCAAGAGAAAATCGGGAGAGAGAATTTGTTGCAGTGTTTCCATATCAATCGGCCTCCA
Organism: uncultured delta proteobacterium; assembly: GCA_963811325.1. Classification (GTDB taxonomy): domain Bacteria; phylum Desulfobacterota; class Syntrophia; order Syntrophales; family Smithellaceae; genus Smithella. The sequence continues at coordinate 1,418,543 of CAWEQT010000001.1, read as the reverse complement.
TTTCAAGAATTTCCGCCATCCGTTTGGGTGTAAGCAGTTCATCCGAGGTGCCTTGGAGCACTTTCCCCTGATGTAGCCAGATTATTTGCTCGGCATAATGGCGTACCACCGCAAAATCGTGCGTGACGAGCAGAACAGTAATCCGCCTTTCAGTGCGAAGCTGTGAAATGAATTCCATCACCGCATGCGTTGCCGCATGATCCACTCCTGCGGTAGGTTCGTCGAGCATCAAGACGTCTGGACGTGCCGCTAATGCACGGGCAATGAGTACTCGTTGTTTTTGACCCCCGGAAAGTTCGGCAAACCGCTTGTAGGCAAACTCCTCGGCGCCTGCTGCACACAGACATTCATGCGTGAAAGTACGTTCGGCTGGTGGGATGATCCGCCCTGGTCGGACGCGCCCGTAGGTACCCATCAGGGTAACGTCGAAACTTGTCAGCAGATAAAGCTGGTCGAATTGAGTGGATTGCGGGACATATCCAAAGATTAGCGGTTTGCCTGTAGTTGATTTTGTTTCGATGCGGCCCGAAACCGGCGGAAGCAGGCCAAGCAGCGTCTTAAGCAGAGTCGATTTACCAGACCCATTCTCGCCGAGAACAGCGGAAAGGCTGTTGCGGGCAATCGATAGTGAAATCCCCGACAGCACAGGTTGGCCGCTGTAGCCTATACTCAGTCCGTCCAGTGTGATAAGCGCTTCATTCATGTTTGTTAAAGTGGTCAGATCAGACATTGCCTCTGTCTATCACTCATTCTCCCCTTGTAGTTATTTCCTGTCTTGTATGGCTGTAACCATAGTGTGAATAATATAGTCCATCATCTTAATGTATGTCTCCGTATTCGGTACGGCGCCCGGCATGATGGGAAGCGTTATTAAAGTTGCTCCCGTCTGTTCGGATATGCGTTTAGGTACCTTCTCGGGAAACTGCGGTTCACGTACGACGATGGCTACATGTTCGTCCTTCATAGTGGTGATCAATTCCTCAATGTGACGTGGGGTCGGATCTATGCCCGGCTTCAGTTCAATCGTGCCGAAATAGTCCATGCCAAAGCGCTCCGCGAAGTATGGCCAATGCTCGTGATAGGATACAAACTTCACTCCCTTGAGCTGTCTGGCTTCTTTTCGCCAATCGGTAATCTTGGCATCCAGCTTGGCGAGATAAGCGTTGCGGTTGCGCGTAAATTCCGACTGGTACTTCGGGGCAAAAGTAACCAATGCGTTGTATATATTTTCGATCGCGGTCTTTGCCAAAACCGGATCGAGCATATAGTGCGGATTTCCATAGGGATGAACATCTCCCTGATAGTGATCGGTCGATTTGGGTACATCGCGCGGGATGATGCCAATCGAGCAGTCCACATAGCCGGGTGTACCTTTCTGAATGCGGGGATTCTTGCTCGCTTCCAGTAATGCAGGCAGAAAGGCATGCTCGCAATCGAACCCTACCAGAATCAGCAGGTCCGCCCGATTCATCATCGGCACAAAGCTCGGTTTCATCGGTACCCCGTGCGTGTCTTCGATACCAGTTGCCAGACTGTGAACCTCGACCTGGTTGCCGCCGACAGCACGCGCGAAATCCGCCAGGTCGGTAAGAGTTGTAACGATGCGAATTTTGGCCGCATGTGCAGGCATTGTCCAACCAAACACTACCATGGCAAGAGCGATGATAGTTAATAAAATGAACGATTTATTTTTCACGTTTGATTTCTCCTTGTTGAATAATTTGGATTTCATGTTCGATTCCTCCTTAGCGTTCTTGCCACCCATGCGAGTGTGCGCCTATGATCCATGCCCATTGCAGATAAAAGGCATCATCGGAGCTTAAGCTGGATGAGGCATTGTGTTCGGTGTGCGTGTATTGAAGGCGCAGTTCATTCCAGTGGCTTAAATACCACGTGATGTACGGAGAGTATGCATAAGTTACGTCTTGATTGTTCACCACATTTTCCATCCGTTCAAAAAGGAATCCGGCTGACCACTCCCGACTAAATTTATACGTGAGATACGAATACATGCCCAAAGAGCCGACGAAAGTGCTGTAAAGCGGTTTCTCCAGTGAATGATCAGTTACGTCATAGCGGTTATCGCTATAGAGCACTTCCGTGCCCCAGATAAGACTTTGAAACTGATTATTTCGCAATGGCTTGTAGCTAAGCACCAGGTCAGCTCCCACCAGGCGACGCTCGCGTTCGGTGAACGTATTGTTGTTTATATCTGTAGGAAACGGAGGATTAACTCCGCCAGGGTCGGACCATTGACCTTTTGTATCAGGGTTCCAGAGGCCTGAAATGCCCGGTTCGAGTGAGACATCTGGTGTCAAATCAAAATATGAGGATAAGCGGCCCCAGTAGTTCAACCCGCTGGGTTCGCGAAAAGTGCCGGGATTGTTGGGAGGGTTATCTCCGCCGAATTGATCACCAGCGCCCAGTGTCAGGCTTACGTAATGATCGACCGGCATCAGCCAGTTGAGCTGTAACCCGTCCGTCCTCGATTCGCCACCTATGTATTGCTCAAGCACCAGTGGTCGGTTGACGAATGGCAGTTCATGATCGTGAATATAACTCAATCGGCCGAATTCCCCGAAGAACCGTCCGGCCTTCAACGCCAGATTATCCGGCAGTGAAGTTGTTTGCAGCGCGGCCTCTTCAACATCTAAAATCGCTTCGCCGGTTTGAGCATTGGCAGAGGCATTGATCACCGCATAAGCCTTAACAAAAGGATCAACCGATGCTGCTATGTTTAATTCCACTGAACGTTGGTACACATCCCACCCGCCAGGCCGGTCGCTCCCTGTCTCATCTGATCCTTTGCTACGATAGGAGAAGATCGTCTCACCCACGAGTCCAATGGCAGGATTGAATTCACTTAAAATTTCCTTTTTTTGCGCCTCAACCACTTGCCCCACCTTGTCGTTCAACTCATCGACCTTCTTTTGAAGTTCTTCGTTGGAATTGGACATTACTGAGCCGCCAGGTAAACCGGTAGGATTTGAAGGTGTTTGAGCCACTGCGGGTTTCTCTCCACTCTTTGCCGTGGTTGCAGTTTCAGCTTCTTTAATTTGTTTTTTCAATTCATTTATCATTATTTGTTGTGCTTTGATTGTTTCTTCCTGTTTTTTTAATGCATCCTCTAATGTTTGAATTCTTGATTCAATATCACTTTCCGCAAATGCCCGGCTTGATATTGAGAGGAGACAAAGAATACCAAACAAAATAAATATTTTTTTCATGAATACACCCCTCTTATCTTCAGTAAGAATATTAGCATTAACTATTTAAATTTAAGTAATCTTGATGAATTACGCAGTTAGGTCGGATAAGGGGGGAGCTTTGTTGGGATATGTGGAAAATACAGATAAAGTTATGTGAAAGGCTTCTTCAGGCTGCCGAAAATAAGATATTGTTGAATGGAAAACGAAAGAAGTATTATTATTTTCAATACTGCTGTTGGAAAGTGAAATTCCCACAATGCATAATGGACAATCGGAGTGCCGGCATTCATCATGATGGTGGTGAAATGCGACTGTCAAGGTAGAAACAAGGCAAATAGCCGCAAAAAATAAAACTATTTTTTTATGGTTTTGTTTTAGAAAAATCAACTTTTCTATTTTTTTATTAATCTTATTCACTTCCTCAATTATAATTTGTGAATGTATAGTTAATAAATACTGATATGTCAAGATACTTTACTTGCTTTAAATCCTTATGTATTTTTTTCGATGGAGATGTTATCAATGCTGTCCAAAATGAGTGTAACGACTATACTGGTTAATAATGAAATCAGGAGGTATAAGACAAGCTATAGGGGATTGTTTTAATGAAGTATGATCAAAAAATTTGAAGGGGGAATTTTTTAACATGCCCTCTCTCCAAAGCGATGGATTTCTTTCTCCAAACATTTCTTGCATTTTGGGGTTGTATTACCATAAAGGATATCCAAAGTGAAATTCCTTTTACAACCCAAAGCCTTGATCTATTTCCCCCCCCATATTTGCATTCATGAGGCACTTACGATTTTCCGTATTAAGCGCCAACATTGTTTCAGAAACTCGCATGTAACCTCAAACCATAGACTTCTACAGGTCCCCGATCCCTGTTGTAGCCGGGGTTCTGGACAAATTGGAAATCAGGGCTGAGCTGAATATAATGGCCAAACCCAATGCTATAATAGACTTCGAGAACCTGTTCGTAACCGTAATTCAACCTGCCATCTCCCAAAATCATACCCATGCCGCCGGCTGCCAGATAATTCTGATGAGGTGCCGACAGACCGTTTACCCCATAGGCAATGCCAAGATTATCTTTTTTTCTCCCCCAGTGCATTCCGTTCACCTGAACCCCTAGGCTTGCATGCAGGTCGGATTCCGCGTAGTTCCATGTCTCATTATTTCCGTCATTCCATCCTATGCGTCCAAAAATACCGGTTTCTCCATCATCGACTAGCGGTTGCTCAAAATTCAATCCAAAACCGTACTTTGTGCCGCCGTGCTCATTAACGAGGATTAGATTGGGTGTTGTGGCGGTTTCGCGACTTAGGGCCAATGCCGCGTCGTAGCTGCCCATTCGCCCTTCATTGAAATAAGCAAGCAATCGGATGACCGTTCCTAAGGCGTATGGCTTCAGAGTTAGTTCGAGGTTATATTCAAGTTCTCTGGTGTCAACAAAATCGAAGTCAGCGCCGTTGGCCGTATTAGGCATCATATAGACCCCCCAAGCCAGTCTCCACTTTGGCTGTAAAAGGGCTGTGACTAACCCGTAACTGTAGCCCCGCGTGTCAGCTGCGTAATCCCAGGCAGGGTTGTACAGAAAGTCGAAGTTGAGAAACTGCGTCCGATTGTTATTGGCATAGTGGTTTTGGTCAAAATCGTCAGCAACTGAAATCTTTCCGGCTTTCACTTCCCATCTGCTGACAGGCTGATCTCCAAGTAATTGATCCATTCCTCGTTCCACCTTTTCAGTCTCAGAAGATAACGGCAGGGAGTACCTGAAATACAACCGCGCCACATAGGGGTCTTTAGGAAGGTTGGATGAGCCGGACCTGATGGCATCCCCGTTGACATACCCGCCCAGTCCCGTTCCGTCACTAATCCCATTTCCACGGAACCATTCAATATCTAAATAGGCCTGCAGTCTTGGAGTCAATTGCGAGCCTAAATATACACCATATACCTGGCTGATAGCTTCCCCAAGATCATGTTGAAAACTCAGGGAGTTCCGTCCTTGATAGGGGCTGTGGAAATCAGGCATCTTTTGATATATGCCATCAAACTGCATTCCCAACACTTGGGGAAACCAGCCGGGCAAAGATTCTTTAATAGTCTGAACAGTGGTGGCCGGAGTAGTATTAGGTGATGTTTCCGGTTCAGCTTGTACCACTGTGCCTCCAACATGTTGCTCCGCCGGGTCTGTACCGGCATAAGCAATACAGGTAAATAAACTTATAGATATGGCAAAGAATATTGCCAGGAAATATCTTTTAAATATTTTCATCTTATTTCTCCTATCAGAAACCGCAGATTCCATATTCTTTACGTTGTGAGGTTCACGAAAATATTCTTATGAACTTCACGAGAACGAGAACAAAAAGAACAATGAGGTAAATTCTCAGAAAGTAGAGAGCGATTCTGGTCGTTCTGGTCATTTGTATTCGTGCCATAAGGTTCATCCTCCTTGATTACTTAAGCAGGTCAGGGAAAAGAGTGGTTACGCCCAATAATGTGGACATCACTACAACAATAGCGACAATGATCCAATTTATAATGTTTTGCCTTCTCGTATTGACATGCTCTCCCATAAGGGGCTTGTCATTCAAGAGCAGAAGCAGGAATACGAGTGCTGCCGGCAGAAGTGTTACGGCCACGACCTGAACGAACATGGTAATGGCGACCAAAGGAGCACCGGGGATCAAGACAACGGCGCCGGCTGTCAACAGCATGAGAAGATAAATCGTGTAAAACCAGGGGGCATCCTTGACCCTTTTGTTCAGTGAATGGGCCCAGCCGAAGACTTCTCCTACAGCCCAGGATGTGGCCAGTGAAATACAGAGTGCTCCAAGAAATCCTGCATCAAAGAGACCGATAGCGAATAATCTGCGGGCCATGTCCCCTTTTCCGTGCGAAAGGAGAGGAACAATGGCTTCAGCCGTTTGCTTGGCGTCTTCTATAGCTATCGGAGGCTTATGGAAATAGAAAACTGCCGCTGTTGTAATGATGATAAACACGGCAACAAGACAGGTTGAAAATGATCCAATAAAGGTCTCCAGCTTTCCGTACTTGACGTCATAAATATCCAGCTTCTTATCGACAACGGCGCTTTGTTGGAAAAACAGCATCCACGGGGCAATAGTTGTTCCGATATTGGCCAGAATGATAAATACCATGTCCGTATTAAGAACCCCCATGTGTGGCCAGTAAAAACCTTTCATTGCTTCTCCCCAGGACGGCGATGCCGGCATGTCCATTGCCCAAAGGGCAGCGGGAATATAGACCAGATTGAAGCAACAGAAAAACAAGGTAAGTTTTTCAAAAGTCCAATACTTCCCGGTAACCACTATGGCAAAAAGAATTGCTGTGACCGCGACAACTGTAATCCATGCGGGGATACCAAAAAGGCTCATTGCTTCCGTCATTCCAACGTATTCCGTAACCAGGGTGAGCCAGTCCGTGATGGCAAGATCCGTGAGCGAAAACCAGCCCCAAAAAGGACCGAATCCGTCAAAGATGGCTTCTGCGTGTCCACGTTTGGTGACTGCTCCCAGACGAACAGTCATCTCCTGGACGTAATAGGCCATTGGCAGAAGAATAATAAACATCCACAGCAGGGAAAAACCGTATTTGGATCCGGTTACGGCATAGGTGGTAATGCCGCCTGCATCATTATCGGCCACCATGACAATAATTCCAGGGCCCAATACCGAGAGAAAGATCATCAACTGGTGACGAAAACGATTCAAGTAATGAATGCTTTTCGATATCCAGTACATAATAAAACCTCCGAAACGACTGCGCCGCAAATAAGGCAGTCGGTCATATATATTTACAGGGAAAATTTAGAGATGCTTAGAACATTCCCTGCTTTTGGTTGCCCCGCTCAATAGGTCGGGGGAATCAGCCAAAGCAAGAAAAAAGATGAAAGGGCTTAGATCTGATTACCGCCCGGAGAGAGGGTTGATTATAAAATTATAGACACCGTTGCTACTACCGTCGCTGTCCATTGAACAAAACCACCACCTTTTTGGTTTATAATTTAGGCAAAAAAAAAGCCATGGGGATACCATGGCCGATATAAAATACGACTCTAATCCCCTCTCGTTGATTTTCGACAGTGCACAACGTAGGTCCTTGTGTGACCAGCTACTTCGGGTAAAGCCTTAAACCGGCAATACCTGGTCTACCCATTGGCGTCTTTCGACGTTTCCGGGCAGCAGCCTGTGTTTGTGCAAACGCCTCACACTAACGAGGAATGGTTGGCCTTTACCTGATTGTCTATATCCTGTCAAGCGAATTATTCATTTTTTTCATATACTCTTACATAAAATGTATTTGAATATCAACGGCAGGGTAAACTTGGCTCTGTCCTTCTTCTTTTTCTGATTATTTTGGCAAATAATAATAAAAAAATACTTTATTTTAAATTATCATTGAAGCATAATTGGTTTAATGGTATTATCAAAATTAGAATGGGAAATAGCGGAGAATGCGCTCACTACCAAATTCAAAGGAGTAAAGAATGCAGACCGCCCGAAAATTTGATGATTACCCAATCGACCACGCTGAAAAACTGAACGTTTTAAAAATACAACGTACTTGTGTTCATGACGGCCCTGGTATCCGTTCGACGATTTTCTTTCAGGGCTGCAAACTGAGATGTTTATGGTGCCAGAATCCTGAAGCGTTATCATTAAAGCACGACATAACTCCTGAAAGCAGTTATTCGATCTCCGATATAATGGAAGTTGTTTTGCGAGATAAAGATTATTACTTCAAAACCGGCGGTGGGGTGACTCTCAGCGGCGGCGATCCTCTATTGCAAGACCCGTATAGTCTTATACTTTTATTGGAATTATTATTAAAAGAAAATATTCATGTTGCCGTTGAAACTTCTCTTCATGTGCCCTGGGAAAATATAGGCAGAATGGCGCCGTATATAGATCTGTTTTTAGTTGATCTGAAGTTTGTCGGCGATGATAATCTCCATAAGAAGTACACAAAACAAGACAGCTTTTTAATACACAGCAATATTAAAAAGCTGATTGATTCAAATGCCAATATAAAATTCCGCATGGTGATGGTGCCGGGGTACAATGATATGGAAGGCAATATTAAAGCAACCGCGGATTTTTTAGAGTCTATCAATTACGATTCAATTGAATTACTAAAATATCACAACATGTATGAAGACAAAGCAAGGCGGCTGGGTCTGGTGCGGGAATCATTGAATATCACGCCGGAGCAAAGCCTTGCCTCAGTTAAAAACGCAGTCGAATTATTCAAATCTTTTGGTATCAAAACAGAATGTTATGATCTGGACTCTTCCAGGCATAAAGCCATCTTTACCAGACGCGTTTATGATATACAAAAAGACATTAGGGAAAGTGACTATCATCTCTGTTTGGAAGTATCCAAACTAAAAACGGATTTTTACAAGAAGAACGGATTCAATAAACCGACTCATATTCACAGAGCAGAACGTCTTTCGTATGTAATAAAAAATAAGGAAATCATCATCTATCCGCATGAGCTGCTCGTCGGTAATTTTACTTCCAAAAGAGTCGGTGGTCAGGTATGGGAGGAACACTACGGCATTCTTTTTGTTTCAATTCTTCATCAAATGAATCGCCAGACGCCGGTTTCCTTTAAGAGTTCCTGGAAGGACAAGCTTATTTTTTATTTTAAAATATTTCCCTTCTGGCAAAAACACTGCCTTTTAACGAAAGTAAGACCATCCTTGAAAGATTTGATGCTGGATATATCACGATGCTCTGAAATGAATACAGGGTTTAATAATGACATGGGGGCAATAGCTCATTTTATTGTCAATTTTGAACGCATGCTTGAACTTGGCACTACCGGAATCATAAAAGAAATTGAAGCAAAGAAAATACAAAAGCCTGAAAATAATAAAGACTTCTATAATGGCGCCATTATCGCCCTCAAAGCGTTAGAGGCTTTTGCTGAAAGATATGCGGATAAACTGTCAGACTTAAGCGGAAAAGAAACAGGCTCGGTGCGCCGTAAAGAACTGGAAGAAATGGCCCGGATATGCAGACATGTTCCTAAATTCCCCGCCCGCACATATCATGAAGCGCTTCAATCCATGATGTTTTTACAAATTGCGCTTTGTATAGAGTCCTTTGAAAACGCGGTATCTTTTGGTCGTGTCGATCAAATATTGTATCCATACTATAAAAGGGATAAAGAAGCCGGATTGATTGATTATGAGAAAGCGAAAGAACTGCTGGCTTTATTTATTCTCAAAATGGACGAGGCAATTCTGGTAAATGATGGCGATACCTTTCTGAGAATGGGAAGACTTTTTGAGACGCAGTCTACAGATCAGGCTTTGACATTCGGCGGCGTTGACAGAGATGGTCGGGATGCCACAAATGATTTAACTTATATGCTTGTGGATATTTGCGAACTCCAGCCTCTGGCTGTAAATATGACGGCAAGAATTCATCAAGACAGTCCCGCGCAATATTTGGACAGGCTCGCGGAAGTATATATCAATGGGGCGCCCATGCCGGAATTGTTCAATGATGATATTTACATTAAAACCTTGCAAAGGCATTATCCGACCAGTGTGCAGAATGCAAGGGATTATGCGATAGTGGGATGCGTCGAGCCCAAAGCTTCAGATGATCATTTTGGCAATACCGACTGCGCCAACATGAACGTTGTTCTGCCATTACTGCAGGCCTTGAAAGGCGAAGAAGATGATTTATGGAACTTCGGTGTTACTGATCAACTGGAGAAAATAATCACTAAAGTGATCGAATACAACTTTTACGGGGACAATAAATTTTCCAGACTCGTGGCTGCAAAATATAGCAACGCCCGGAAGAGGTTTAAAAAGAAAAGAGGCCTCGCTGTCTATAAACCGCCCGCGAACATGGATGAACTGCTGGAGCGCTATCAGATACGCCTGAATCATCTGGCGTCCTCCATATTGGCTGACCACCAGAAAATTGAAAAGGCAATTTGCGAAAACTTCACAACTCCCCTGGCGTCTTCACTTTCCAGGGGTTGTATCGAAAGCGGGAAAGACGTGAACGAAGGCGGCACCAAGTTTAACAGTAGCGGCATTCAGGCGGTCGGCATTACGGATGCCGCGGATTCACTGCACGCCATCAATGAGGTTGTCTACAAGAAAAAAATGTATTTGATCAATGATATAATCAACGCCATAGACAACGATTTCGAGGGAGATTATAACCAGAAAATCAGGGATGCGCTGCTTGCCGTGCCGAAACTCGGACAGGATGAATCCAGTGAAGCAATCACATGGGTCAATAAAACATTGGAGATTTATTGTAACGCCCTGAAGCAGGTGCCGAACTGTCCTCGAGGCGGCATATACACCTCGGGTTATTACGCCCTGAATGTCAGCGATGTTTACGGAAAGAAAACGCCTTCCCTGCCTTCAGGGAGGCTCAAAGGTGTGCCTCTGGCCAACAGTGTCACTCCCCATTATGGAATGCAGATGCCTGATTTGTTATCATCACTGAATTCCGTGGCCGGTGTTGATTTTGAAAAATATGCCCCCAACGGCACAACCGTTACTTTCACTGTTGATTCCGCATTGTTTCAGGGTCGCGACGGAGTAAGAAACCTCTCAGGCATATTCAGCACATTTTTCAAAAAAGGCGGTATGCAGTTTCAGCCAAACGTTATCAATAGAGAAATATTACTGGACGCATATAACAATCCGGAGAAATACCCATATCTCCTTGTGCGTGTCGCCGGATACTGCGCGTACTTTAATCATATTTCCGATGATTTAAAGAAGGTTATTATTAATAGGACCTGTTACTCTTAATCCCAATCCTTCGCAAAGTGACCGGCATTATCTGCATATATTCATAACACAGGGAAACACTGCAGGTTGCAGGCGGATTATTTCAGATTAGAGATATCCGATTTTGTTTTCTTTGTCCGGTAGTAAAACCTGCCATTAGTTTTCTGCTAACAGATTCTTGGCACCAGTTCTCCTGTGGGCAGATCAACAATGCGTTCGCCGCCGATGGATGTTTTGAGCACTACTCGTCCCTGTGAAGCTTTGCTCACGCTGCCGATGATCGCAGCATTACGGCCATATTTGTGACTGCGCATGGTCGCAAGTACTGCTTCCGCGTCTGACGCCGGGCAAAACAAAATCATTTTGCCTTCGTTGGCTAAAAAGAGCGGATCGAGTCCCAGGATTTCGCATACGCCCCGGACATTATCATGCACGGGAATACTGTTTTCATTGACATCAATGCGCACTTGCGCGCTTTTGGCTATTTCCGCCAGAATAGCGCCTAAGCCCCCACGCGTGGCGTCGCGCATGCAGTGAATAGTGGAGCTGGCCTTCAACACACCGGCGATTAAATCATTAAGCGGAGCTGAATCAGAAATGATTTCCGCGGTCAGACCAAGATTTTCTCTTGTCTTCATGATAGCCGCGCCATGATCACCGATTGTGCCGTTTAAAATAATTGCGTCGCCCGGTTGAATATTTTTTACTGCCAGTAAACCCGGATATTCCACTAGGCCAATGCCGGATGTGTTTATGAAGATTCCATCCACCGCGCCGCGAGTCACCACTTTGGTGTCGCCGGTGACGATATCTACATTGGCCTCGGCGGCCGCTTTAGCCATTGTTTGAATAATGGTTTCCAGTGAATCGAAGGAGAAGCCTTCTTCCAGAATGAAGCCGCAACTCAGATAGAGCGGTTTGCCCCCGCAGACGGAAAGATCGTTGACGGTGCCATGGACAGCCAGCGAGCCGATGTTGCCGCCGGGAAAGAAGACAGGGCTAACGACATACGAATCGGTCGTAAAGCAAAATTTCTGGTTTCCTATTGTCAGCACGGCGCTGTCTTCCAGACGTTCCAGATATTGATTTTTAAAATGGGGTAGAAAATATTCGGCAATGAGTTCGTTGGATAAGAGCCCGCCACCGCCGTGTTCCAGAAGTATTTTATCGTATTTCATTTAAGCAACCTTTCAACGTTATAATAAAAGTATTAAGCCATTCCTTTTTTTATCAGGGAGGCGGCAACAATTGCCTGCCCTAAAGAAACACCGCCGTCATTGGCCGGAACTTGCCTGTGGCAATAAACTTCAAAACCGGCTCTCTTAAGTTTTTCTATACTGCCTTTCAGCAATATCTTGTTTTGAAAACAACCGCCGCTTAACACCACGCGTTTGAGACCAGCTGCTTTATTAATTTCGCAAGCCATGGCGGCAAAAGCATCCGATATGGTCTGATGGAACGATGCTGCTATATGCGCTTTGCTTTTTTTGGCGTCCAGATCGGCAACAATAGCCCTGATCATGGCGGTAATATCGACAATATTCGATTCATCGTTATCTTGCAAGATAGCAAAAGGGTAGGGCGAGCCGAATGATTCAACCGCCTGCGCTTCCAAATCCATTGCGGCCTGACCTTCGAAGCTGACTGTGCTGCGCAAACCGGTGAGAGCAGCGACACCATCAAATAACCTGCCTAATCCTGAAGCCAGAGGTGAATTGATTCTCCTTTCGATGATCCTGTCCAACGTTTCAAAGTATCTTTCCTCGAGCGTCATATTCAGACGCAGTGCTATTTCTTGCCAGGATTGGCCAAAGGCGGTTTTGAGTAGACTTACGGCTATGCGCCAGGGTTCGTGTATAGCCTTTTCACCGCCGGGTAAAACGAGATATTGCAGATGTCCGAAACGTTTGAAGATGGTTTCATTGGCAATCAGAAATTCTCCACCCCAGGCGTTGCCGTCCATGCCATAGCCGGTGCCGTCCATCGCGAGCCCGATCACATCGCCCTGTATTTGATTATCCGCCATACAACTGACGATATGGGCATGATGATGCTGAACATGGATCACTTTTACAGCCGGGAGTTCCTGCGCCACCTGTGTGGAATAATACGCAGGATGATAATCGCAGGCGATAATTTGCGGGTCTGATTCGGTGATTCTTTTCATCAGCGTCAGGCTCTCGGAAAAAAAGTCTCGAGCCTGCGGTGTTTCCAAATCTCCGATATGGGGACTAAGATAGGCAAAATTGCCTTTTAGAATACATTGAGTTGTTTTGAGTTGTGGTCCCAGTGCCAGTACGGCAGGCATTGAATCTTTCAGGGCAAGAGGCTGAGGAACATAACCGCGTGAACGCCTCATCAATTGATCTTTCCCTGCGGCAACAAAAGTGATGGAATCGTCGCAGCGCACAAGAATATCGCGGTTATGTACCAGAAAATAATCGGCAATACCGTGCAGTCGGGCAATAGCCTCACGATTGCTGGTGCAGATCGGTTCGTCCACCTGATTGGCGCTGGTCATCACTAGAGCTGTAAAATTATTTTCCAGTAGTAAATAATGAAGTGGCGCGTAGGGCAGCATGATGCCGAGATTAGGAACGGCTGGCGCAACAAAATGCGAAAGGAAATTATTTTTTATCTTCTTCAGCAAAACAATCGGCCGCTGTGGAGATGTAAGCAAAATCTTTTCTTTCTCACTAACCTCAGCAATGCGTTTTGCCTGATCAATATTGCGCGTCATAATTGCCAATGGTTTTTCTTCGCGGTATTTACGCGATCGGAGTTTTTTTACAGCTTCGTCGCTTGCGGCATCTACACTCAGATGAAATCCTCCCAACCCCTTGATGGCGAGTATTCGGCCGGAAGACAGCAAGTCAATCGCGGCTTTGACCGTATCGTCTGTTTTAATGATTGTTCCTTTCGCGTCAAGCAATGTCATCTGCGGGCCGCAAACTGGGCAGGCATTGGGTTCAGCGTGAAATCGACGGTCTGCCGGATTTTCATATTCAGCAAGGCATTGCGGGCACTGCGGAAAACAGGACATGGATGTATTGGCCCGGTCATAAGGAATAGCGTTGATAATGGTCAAACGAGGGCCGCAATTTGTACAGTTAATGAACGGATAGCGGAAACGCCTGTTGGCGGAATCGAAAAGTTCTTCTAAACAATCGGCGCAAATGGCCGCATCGGGTGTTATGTGCACATCGGCATGACCTTGCTTATCACTTCCGATAATTTGAAAAATATCGTCATTCAGATTTTCAATCTCAGAAGACGATATATTAGTGATGTGGGCCAGCGGCGGAGACTCCTGCCTGATGCTTTTTAAAAAAGTGTCGAGTGTTTCCGGATTCCCTTCAACTTCCGCAATTACACCTTCCGGGCGATTCTGCACAAAACCGGTCAGGCCGTTTTTCACGGCCAGCCTGTAAACAAAGGGCCGGAAACCGACCCCCTGCACAATACCGGAAAAAAAATAACGAACTCTTTTTTTGTTCACTTTTTTATTTTTTGAATGCATCGATGCGTTGGGTAAGCCACGCAATCCAAGTCTCGAGACCGGCTGCGGTCTTACAGGACACTTCAAATATTTTTAAATCCTTGTGCAAAGCCAGCGCGTCACGCCTGGCCTTGGCCAGATCAAAATCTACATAGGGAATCAGATCCATTTTATTGATCAAAAGCGCCGACGACTCCTGAAACATCAAAGGATATTTTGCCGGTTTATCTGCGCCTTCCGGTGTGCTCAAAAGCATGATTTTAACGTTCTCGCCGATTTTAAATTCCGCGGGACACACCAGATTGCCGACATTTTCAATAATCAGCAAATCGGTTTTGCTCAAATCAAAAGTGGGCAGAGCTTCCCGGATCATGTTGCCGTCTATATGGCAGGCCCCGCCGGTATTTATTTGCACAACGGGAATACCGAGTTTGGCGATGCGGTCGGCATCATAGGTATCCTGAATATCTCCTTCAATCACGCCGATTCTGTATTTATCTTTAAGCGCCGCAATAGTTTTTTCCACCAGCGTTGTTTTTCCTGCGCCCGGCGAACTCATGAGATTGATGACATATACCTTATGACGGTCAAAGAGCTCTCTGTTTTCCGCTGCAATGCGATCGTTGGCGTCAAGCACGTTTTTTACGACTGTTACTTTCACAGTTTATACCTCCGTTAATAATATTTGTAATGAGTGGAACAAGAGCCTTCCGAAGAAACCATGCAGGGGCCGACCGGATTCATCGGAGTACAGATTTTTTTAAATAATGGGCAATCCTGAGGCGCTTTAATGCCGCGTAAAATATCGCCGCAGCCGCAGCCTTTGATTTCAGCGGAGCTGATTTCCGGTACAGAAAATTTAGCCAGAGTGTTAAATGCTTCATAGTCGCTGCGGAAAACAAGCCCGCTTGCGGGAATTATTCCCAGGCCGCGCCACTCGGCATCGGCAGTTTGGAAGATCGATTTCAGAAAAGTCATTGCTCTTGTGTTTCCTTCGGGCCTGACTCCACGGCTGTATTGGATGGCGACTTCCTTTTTCCCGCTTTCGATCTGTTCCAGAATCATCCAGATGCCTTCCAGAATATCCACGGGTTCGAATCCGGTAATTACAGCGGCGCATCCGGCATCGGGAATCATTTGATAAGCGGCGCTTCCAATCATTGTACTGACATGCCCCGGACAAAGAAAAGCGTCAATTTTCAGGAGTGGGTCGGCAATTAACGCTTGTATAGCTGGAGGAACAATCTTATGCACGGGAAAAACGGAAAAATTGTTAATCCCTTTTTTGCAGCAGCTCGCTACAGTTGCGGCAATTGTAGGAGCGGTTGTTTCGAAACCAATGCCCATCATGATGATTTCTTTCCGGGGATTGGACTCGGCAAGTGCGATACATTCATCAGCAGAAGAAATGACGCGGACATCAGCGCCGGCAGCTCTTTTCTTCTGCAAGCTATTGCTTCCTGTGCCGGGAACCCTTAGCATATCGCCAAAAGTGGTGAAAATGACATTTTTTAGGCCTGAAAGATAAAGAGCAATATCGACATCATGTGTTGATGTGACACAAACCGGGCAGCCGGGGCCAGAAATGAGCCTGATCTTTTCCGGCAGAAGCTTGCGGATGCCGAAACGGCCAATGGCATAGGTATGGCTGCCGCAAATTTCCATAATAGTCACGAAACGGGAAATTTGTCTGGCTGTGCTTTCAATTTTAGTCAATAATCCCGTAACCAGAGAAGGATCGCGATATTCATCAATATATTTCATTGTCGATGAGCTCTTGCAAAAATTTGAGTTTTTCCTGGGCTGTAGCCACATCGATCTTGTGAATGGCATAGCCCGCATGGCTGATAACATAATCGCCCACGCCCGCCGGTTCGTCGACTATATCGAGGCAAACCTCACGGCGCGTGCCGCTGATATCGATAACCGCATAGTTATCTTTATCGATAGAAATTATTTTTCCGGGAAATCCAATGCACATAAAAAGTTCCTAGTCTACATCCATCTCTAATATTTGAAGTTCTTCCGTTCCGGCGGTTAAAATGACTTCCTGACCACCGCAGCCGGGACATATTCCCGTGTGTGTTTTAACTTCTAAATCTTTTTGGCAGGAAAAGCAATGAATGACTGCGGGCATTATTTTAAATTCCAGCACAGCGCCTTGGGCCTTGGTATCTTTGGCCTGCACTTCAAAAGCAAATTGCAGCGCCTTAGGCTCAATGCAGGAAAAACGGCCATAGGAAAGCACCACACTGTTCACTTTTTTAAAACCATCGCGCTTGGCATAATCGTGAACGATATTTAAAATAGATTCGGCCAGATACAGCTCATGCATTTTCTATCTTTTCCAGTTTCACGTTCAATTTTTCTAGTTCTTTAAGTAATAACTTTTCCATCACCGGAAATTTATCGTGAATCAAAGGAGTCATTTTCAGATTCATATCGCCATATTCCTTGGGCACGATGCAAAGAAATATCGTTTCAGGAGATTCGTCCATTATCTCCGTTTTAAAAAGGACATCGGAAAACGTGACCTCATGGGCTGAAGTCGGCGGCGGCATATGAATTTCCATCTCCTCTTTATTGAAACGATAGATGGAACCAGGAGTATCCTGCACTTTTAAAACATCAACAACGATCAGGTTGTCGCAACTGCAAATGATATCCAGCAGAGCATAACCCAGGGTACCTCCATCGATCATTCGCACATCATCCGTTGCGCGATAGCGCCTGGAAAACCAGTTTACAAAATGAACGCCAAAGCCCTCATCGGCTAATAAAGTATTGCCGATGCCTAGTATAGTAATGAGATTTCTTTCTGACATATTACCTTTCACATATCACATAACCAAAAAAGGGGAGAATGATTTCTCTCCCCTTTCCGGCGATTTATATTTTAAAAATTTGTGCGATGTTAATCCTTTATCTTTTTGTACACTCTTCCTCCGATCATCGACGAAACCGTGCCCTCTTTCAGAACGGCGTCATACCAGAAGGCCATGTAGATATGAACGATGATAAACAAGATGAACAGCCAGGTGAATACGTGGTGAATGAAGCGAATCATGGCCAATCCTCCCAGCAGATTCTCGATCGGTTTCAGCACGAAGGATGCCACCGATGTCAGACCGGCATGGTATCCGGCCCCCATCAGGATCAGTCCTGTGACTATAATAACGACGACCATAGCCCAGCAGCCGGTATACGCCAAGGCCTGCATGGGTCCATACAGGTACTTCTTTTCCGGATGTTCGCTGATCAGCAGATAGAATTTAATTTGCTCGACCAAAGCTTTCAAATCAGTCCAAGCCAGGAAGTCTCTCCAGTCCGCATGAAAGCGGGAGAAAAAGGCCAAATAGAGCCGCCAGATGGATAGAAAGACGAGAAACGTGCCGAACAGGATATGAACAAAGCGCACATTGCCCATGAGGAATTTATTCACAGTCTCTCCGGAAGAAATCGTGAAAGGATGGGCGATATAGTAACCAGTTACAATCAGGACGAATATGGAGATCGCCACACACCAGTGGTTGATCCGCATGGAAGCAGACCATTCCTTGACACCTTCATATTTTTGCACAGTCGCTTTTTGCATGGTCGCCCCCTTAAGCTACTTTAAATTTTTTGATCTCTTTAGTCTTCGGATCAATAATATGCACAGCGCAGGCCATACAAGGATCGAAAGAATGAATGGTTCTGATAATTTCCAGCGGCTGATCGACTTTCGCCAGTTTCGTGCCGATCAATGACTCCTCATAGGGACCGCGAGCGCCTGCCTTGTCCCGAGGCGAACAGTTCCATGTAGAAGGAACAACAGCCTGATAGTTTGAAATCACTCCCTTTTCGATATTAATCCAGTGTCCCAGAGCGCCGCGCGGTGGTTCCGTCATGCCGCGTCCTCTAGCCGGTTTTTTGGGAACATCGCAACGGGTCCACGTGCGGGTGTCACCTTTCTTGATGTTAGCGATCAATTCATCGATCCAACCTTCGGTATTGTCCGCGATCAGCTGGGTTTCCAGTGCGCGGGCAGCTGTTCTGCCGAGCGTGGAGAACAAAACGGTAGCGGGCAGTCCTGTTGCTTTCAAAGTGGAATCAACAAGTCCCTTAATAGCTTTGTCTCCCTGAGCATAACCGACAACCATACGGGCCAGCGGGCCTACTTCGTAAGGCTTGTTGTCGTAACGGGGAGCTTTACACCAGGTATATTTTTCATTGCCTTTAAGATTACCGCTTTTATCATAGCCGGTATAATCGGGGTCAGTAGTGCCCACATAAGGATGCTGGGGTTCTTTGGCCTTATACCAGGAATGCGTTGCATCTTCCGTGATTTTTTCCTCATTAAGCTTCATCGGTTTTGCCAGATTTCTGTTGTTGACAATACCGCGAGGAAAGAGCAGTTTGTTCCAGTCGTCATCAAGCGGGAAACCGCCGTAAGCGAGGTAATTCTTAACGCCGCCACCGATGCCTTTCAGGCCTTCATCTTTATAATAATGTGCGGCCAGAAGAACATCAGGTATATAAGCGGTTTCCAAGAAATTCTTCATCTGCTTGAAGCGGAACAGATATTGTCCCATCCGTTCGGCGTCGAATAAATCCATGCCGGATGTTATACCGCCGACAACCAGACTTTGCGGATGAGGATTCTTTCCGCCTAAAATAGCCATCATCTGCGCGCCGACTTTGGAAACGGCCAGTGCGTCCAGATAATGTGACAGGATGATTAAGTTGGCTTCCGGCGGCAGCTTGTAGGAAGGATTTCCCCAGTAAGCATTGGCAAATGGTCCCAGACGGCCTGATTTGACGAATTTGGTGATGCGTTCCTGAACTGCTTTGTAGTGTGTTGCTGAACAATTGTAAGGATTGGGGCTGTATGCGCGAGCCATTTCCACAGCCTTTGCGGGATTGGCAGAAAGAGCACTGACTACATCCACCCAATCCAGACCGTGCAGATGATAAAAATGCATGATGTGGTCGGTCAGAAAGAGAGATGAGTTAATCAAATTACGGGCAATTCTGGCATTAGGCGGTGGCTTGATGCCGAAGGCGTCTTCGCAGGCCAGAATGCTGGCTTCATAATGCACGTACGTACAAACGCCGCAGAAACGCTGAACCATCAAACCGGCATCGCGTGGATCGCGTCCTTTCAATATCGTTTCAATACCGCGCCAGAGAGTTATGCTGCTCCAGGCGTCTTTGATAACGTTGTTGTTATCAACCTCCACTTCAATTCTTAAATGTCCCTCAATCCTGGTGATTGGATCGACAATGATTCGTTTAGTCATGGTTATTTATCTCCTTTATGTCGGATTCGGCTAGCAACCGCATGGGCGGCAACTCCAGCTACAGCTACACCGGTCAGAGCGATGCCTATATTGTCAACGGTTCTTTCGCCGCCGCCGAGTGTTTTTTCGTCCAGTGGTTTTTCCAGCGGCGCCATGGTATCCCAGAATCCGGGCTCGGTGCAGCCGATACAACCGTGACCAGCCATAATCGGCCAGGAAATGCCGTCATTGAAACGGACTTTCGCGCAATTCGCGTATGTATAAGGCCCTTTGCAACCCATTTTGTAAAGACACCATCCTTTGAGAGCGTCTTTATCCCCCCATTCTTCAACGAATTCAGAAGCGTCGTAATGAGCTCTTCTTTCACAATAGTCGTGAATGCGTTTTCCGTAAGCCCAAACTGGTCTTCCCAAGGAATCCAGCGGAGGTAGGGAGCCGAACATCAGGAAATGCAATAGTGTTCCGGTAAAGTTTACGGCATTAGGAGGACAACCGGCGATGTTTACAGTTGAAACGCCGATAGCTTTGCTGATGCCGACTGCGTCTGTTGGGTTGGGCTTGGCGGCTTGAATATTTCCATATGCCGAGCAGGATCCGATGCACACAACAGCGGCCGCTTTAGTGGCGACTTCTTTGGCGACCTGAATGCCTGTTTTTCCTTTGGGACCAAGAGTAAGATACTTGCCATTAAGTCCGCGGGGTAAACCGCCTTCAATAACGCAAATAAACTTGCCGTCAAAAGTTTTTACGGCATCTTCCAGGTTCTTTTCCGCCTGATAACCGGAAGCGGCCATCAGTGTTTCATGATATTCCAGCGATATGGTTTCCAACAGGATATCATCGACATTCGGATACGATGAACGCAGGAATGCTTCAGAGCAACCGGTGCATTCGGCAAAATGCAGCCAGACGACGGGAAGACGGCTGAAATTTTCCGCCGCTTTGGCGACCATAGGTCTAAAAATTGGCGGCAGCATTAAAGCCGCAGTCATCGCCGATGTCCATTTAACAAAATCTCTTCGGCTGAAGCCTCGCTCTTTTAATAGTTCGTGGAGATCTTCCTTTGGTTCAGGCAGATTTTTTTCAACCTGTTCCATGTGAAGTTGACAATGCTTCATAAGATCCTTGTATTGCTTGTCAATCATTTTCTTGTAGTCGGAATTATTTCCTTTTGCCATACTTCCCCCTTTCAATATTTTAGGCTGTTCACTCTGGTGAAACACGCCAATTCGATCACGATTAAAAAGAACCTCAGTTAAAAAATGTTGAGTCAATTTGCTCTTATTTTGGAGATAACTTCGTTATAAAAGCCTTTTAAATAATGACTGACGTTCATTATCAGAAAAAACGATATCTGTAAATAAAAAATTAATAAAAAAACAACTTGGACATAAAATAAAGTATCAATTTGAAATAACATTACTTTTTGCTAAATTTAAACAGAAATTAATCCCAGAAAGTAACTGAAAAGTAAAATCATGCTAATAATTTAGTGGTTATTTTAGAATAGAATTAAAAAGTGTTACATTGCTGCCGACTATTTTTCTTTCATCCGTTTTTCGAAGGCGAGAAGCGCGGAAGGGAAGGGCGCAAGGCTTCGTTTGATCACGCCCTGCAAAAAAGAAATGGCTACGCCGTAATTGGTGACGGGAACACCTGCATCTTGCGCTTTACGCAAACGGTTGAGCATTTCCCGGCGATTCATCATGCAGCCGCCGCAATGCAGAATCAGCTTATAGTTTTTCAGATCACTGGGATAATCGCATCCCGAAGATATATCCATTTGCAGATCTCCGCCGACATACTGCCGCAGCCAGCGGGGAATTTTCACCCTGCCGATATCGTCTTCAAGGGCGTGATGGGAGCAGGCTTCGGCTATCAATATCCTGTCGCCGGGCTGAAGGTTTTCAATCGCTGCTGCGCCCGCGGCCATGACGGACAGATCAGATTTTTGTCTGGCAAATAATATGGAAAAAGTAGTGACGGGGATATTTATCGGAACATCGGCAGTGACTTTAAGAATAGCCTGAGAATCCGTCACAACAATTGCCGGTGGATTTTTCAGGTTGGCCAGTGCGGCGGCAAGTTCTCTTTCCTTGACAACAATGGCAGTTGCGTCATTATCCAGAATGTCGCGGATCGTCTGCACCTGCGGTAGAATCAGCCGTCCTTTCGGCGCTTCTAAATCTATCGGCACGACTAAAACGGCAAGACCGCCCGCCGGAATCAGATCGCCGATCAGCGATGGCGTGCCGATAAAATCAGCAGGCGCTTTTTCCAGCAATTGCTGTTTTAACGCATCCAGATAAGTTTGGCGTTGTGTTTCATCACTACAGGAAACCGTCAGAACCATCCCTGTTTTTTCGGTAAGCATTTTTAACCAGTCAGGGGAGGGCTGATGCAAATCAATTTTATTGACCACAATCAAGATGGGTATTTTGCGTCTTTGAGATTTAGCCAGAACTGTGTCTTCGTATTTTGTCCATGTATCGGGTTCAATGACCAGAATGATGACGTCAGCGCGGTCGAATATTTTAGCCGTTTTCTTGAGTCTGGCGCCGGAGAGTTCCGAATCATCATCGAGGCCTGCCGTATCCAAAAATAGAACAGGACCCAATGGCAATAATTCCATGGCCCTTTCCACAACATCGGTTGTTGTTCCGGCCACGGGCGATGTAATGGCGATATCCTGACCGAGCATTAAATTCAGCAGGCTGGATTTGCCAACGTTGGTGCGCCCCATCAGCGCGATGTGCAGACGGTTTCCTTTAGGTGTATTATCCATTATTTTTTATAACCCAGCGCTGTTAATTGATAAGGGGATAAATATTTATCTACGATTTCCTTACCAAGTTTTTGTTCTAAAAAAAGCCGCATGTTTTTTTCATGGCCTGAGGAGAATTCAGAGATCAGCTGCGTTGCCCTTTCATAGCCGATTACTGGCAGAAGCGCTGTGATAATCATCGGACTGTGGTTAAAGTATAGCCCGCATACTTTTTGATCAACGGCTATGCCATTTACATATTCTGTCAGAAGCGTGTCAATGTTGATCAGCAAATCCAGTGATTCCAGCAGAGCCTGCGCTAACAGAGGCAGAAATTCATTAATCTGAAGCGTTCCATGGGCTGCGGCATCGGTTATGATGCCGTCATTGGCAATAACTTTCATGCCGGTTTGAATGGCTGCTTCCGCTAAAACAGGATTTACTTTACCGGGCATGATGGAAGACCCTGCTTGAAGTTGCGGCAGGCGAATCTCTCCCAGAAGATTCATCAGGCGCAGATCATTGGCAATTTTAATCAGATTGACGGCGTGGGCTTTAAGTATGCCGGAAACTTCGACATAAGCATCAGCATTGGCCGTTTCGCCCATGATATTTTCGCCACGGGAAAGCCCTAAACCCGTTACTTCCCTTAATTTTTCAATGACGGCAAAAATATAATCGCGCGGCGCGGTGAGGCCGGTGCCGACGGCTGTGCCGCCCAGGTTGACCACGCGCAGGCGTTCCTCGCATTTGAATGTGCGCCAGCGGTCGCGCGAAAAAGCCTCGGCAAACGTGGAAAACTCCGCACCCAATGTAATGGGAACCGCTTCCTGCCACTCGGTTCGCCCTAACTTAACTATTTCGCCGAAGGATTTTTCTTTTTCCTGAAATGCGCCTTGCAGATGGGCGATGACTTGCGCAAGTTCCCGCAATGCGATGGTTCCGGCAACTTTAATGGCTGTAGGGTAAACATCATTGGTGGACTGATGCAGATTTACATCTTCCAGTGGATGAACAATCGTGTAATCGCCCTTGTGACCGCCCAGAAGTTCAATGGCGCGGTTGGCGATCACTTCATTGAGATTCATATTGGTTGATGTTCCCGCGCCGCCTTGAAGAGCATCAACTGGAAATTGATCGGCGAGTTTACCCGCAATAATTTCTTCGCAGGCGGCGGTAATGGCGTTTGCTTTGTCCGCTGGAAGATAGCCGTTTTCAGTATTAGCGAGGCAGGATGCTTTTTTGACCAACGCCAATCCCCGAATCATCCGACTGTTTACATTTATGCCGCTGATGTGGAAATTATTAATGGCTCTTTGAGTGTGGATGCCCCAATAGGCATCGCATGGGACTTCCATCTCGCCTAAAAAATCATTTTCTGTTCTTTGACCGGTCATCGTCTCATTTCCACCATGAAAGCATCAACAAAAAAGAGGTTTGCCCGTAATGGACAAACCTCTTTATACATGATTTGAAGTTAACCGCAAAGCTTCTTATTCATCTTTTCCATGAGGCAAATCCGTGCCTCTTTTTACATATTTGGTATGCAGAAGCTTATGCGATTTATGTCCCAAAGGTTCCTTCAGGAATTTTTCATACAGCTTTTTAACAGATTCATTTTCATGTGATTGACGGTGTTTCTGAACTTTTCCGTCATCCTTATAAAGAGCGGATGAACGCAAAACTCTAATTTCATTGTTGGTGGGGATGGGTTCGCCGCCGCCGGAGATGCAGCCGCCCGGACAGCACATCACTTCAATGAAGGCGTAACCGCCTTTACCTTCGCGAATCAGATCCATCAGTTTACGGGCATTTCCCAAACCATGGGCAACAGCAATCTTGACATTTCCCAACGCTCCTACCTTGACGGTCGCCTCTTTGACGCCTTCCAGGCCGCGCACAGGGGTAATATCCAGACTGGGCAGGTTTTCACCGGTTACTACCGCATAGACAGTGCGCAGGGCTGCTTCCATAACGCCGCCTGTCGCGCCGAAAATCGTGGCTGCACCAGTATATTCACCCATCGGTGCGTCGTAATCTTCGTCCGGCAGATTGACGAAATCAATGCCGCCTTCATGAATCATACGGCCTAATTCTCTGGTTGTGAGCACATAATCAACATCGCGATATCCGCTGCTGTTCATTTCCGGTCGCTGGGCTTCAAACTTTTTGGCGGTGCAGGGCATGATAGAAACCGAAACGATATCTTTCGGGTCGATACCAGCTGTTTCCGCGTAATAAGTTTTGGCCAGAGCGCCGAACATTTGCTGCGGCGATTTGCAGGTGGAAAGATGACCGAGCATATCAGGATAGAAATGTTCGCAGAACTTGATCCAGCCGGGGCTGCACGAAGTAATCATCGGCAGAGTTCCCCCTTCTTTAACTCTTTTGAGCAATTCGTTTCCTTCCTCAATGATGGTCAGGTCTGCGCTAAAATTGGTATCGAAAACTTTATCAAAACCAAGACGGCGCAGAGCGGCAATCATCTTGCCAGTGACAAGGCTTCCCGGAGGCATGCCGAATTCTTCACCGAGTGCCGCGCGGATAGCCGGAGCTTCCTGCACAATAACATGTTTGGTCGGATCCTGCAGAGCTTTCCAGACGGCATCAACGTCATCCTTTTCATACAGAGCGCCTACCGGACACACCAGAATGCACTGGCCACAGGTGACGCAGTTGGATTCAATCAACGGCAGGTCAAAAGCGGGAACGACTTTTACGTCGTGACCACGATGAGCAGGCGTTAAAACGCTGACAGTCTGAACTTGATCGCAGACAGTAACGCAGCGATGACATTCAATACATTTACGGCTGTCCCGCACGATAGAAGGGCTGGAACGGTCTATCATTCCTTCTTTGGGGAATTGGGTATAGTCAAAACGGACTTCCTTGAGACCGACAAATTCAGCGACTTTCTGCAATTCGCAACTGCCGTTTCTCACGCAAAAGTTGCACTCCTGTGGATGATTGGCCAGCAGCAGTTCTGCCACCATTTTTCTGGCTTTGCGCACTTTCTCCGTATTGGTGTGAACGACCATGCCCTCGGTCACGGGGAAAACACATGAGGCGATCAGGCTGCGCTGACCTTCAACTTCCGTCATACATACACGGCAGGCGCCGGGAGTGTGATTTTTTTCCGTCCAGGCGCAAAGAGTGGGGATTTTAATATCGGCGCCGCGGGCAGCCTCCAGAATGGTGGAGCCCGCCTCTGCCGTCACTTTACGATTATCGATAGACAAATTAACTGTTGACATGAAATATTTCTCCTTATCGTTAAAAAATATAAATTAAACAACCGCGTCGCAACGCAAACAACGATAGGCTTCCTTAATCGCATCTTCACGTTTGAAGCCCAGTTCCACTTCCGCAAAGCTCATCTTGCGGGTGCCATGATGCATTTCCGGCATTGCCATCTGGGGCGCTTCCGCTGTTTCCTCATCTATAATCAGAGGCACATCTATTTTTTCTTTAGCCGGTTTCTCGTAAGCAGGTTCACCATTGGCTCTGCGGATGGACGCATCGATGTCATCGGCAGCCTGATGTCCCGTGCCGATAGCAGCGATAACAGTGTCGGGCCCTGTGACGGCATCGCCGCCCGCGAAATAACGGGGGTTGGCAGTACGGGTCTTATAGTCCTTGCCGACATTGTAGCAATCCCACTTGTTGATTTCCACGCCGGTCTTATTATCGATGAAGCTCATATCCGGAACCTGGCCGATTGCGGCGATAACTGCGTCAACATTTAAAGTAAATTCAGAACCTGCAACAGCAACAGGTCTCTTGCGCCCGCTGTTGTCAAAATCGCCCAGTTTCATGCGCTGGCATGTAATGGATGTAACCTTGCCTTTCGCGCCGTCGATCTTAAGCGGTGCGACCAGGTATTCAATCTTGATGCCTTCTTCTTCAGCTGCCTTGATTTCCTCTTCGGCTGCCGGCATATCCTGTCTCAAACGGCGATACAGAATGGTGACTTCGGAACCAAGCCTTAAGGCAACGCGGGCCGCGTCTATTGCTGAGTTGCCGCCGCCGATGACAGCCACTTTTTTACCCAGTGTCTTTTCGCCTTTGAGCCACTTGTCTTCGTTGTTGTTGAAGTCGCGCAGGAATTCGACACCGCCGAAAACATTTTTAAATTCTTCGCCGGGCACGCCCATTTTCTGGCTCTTATGCGCGCCTGTTGCCAGATAGATAAAGTTAAAATCTTTTTCCAGTTTGGCAAATGTAATATCCTTGCCCACGCGAGTGTTTAAGCGAATTTCCACGCCGAGCGCGCGAATATCGTCAATTTCACCATCTAAAATATTGCGGGGCAGACGATAGGAGGGAATGCCCCAGTAAAGCATTCCACCGGCTTTATTGAGTTCTTCAAAAACTGTTACTTTGTAACCGCGTAAAGCCAGATCTCTGGCTGCGGTAAGCCCTGCGGGACCCGCGCCGACAACGGCTATCTTTTCTTTACGGGTGACAGGCACAACATCGATCTTCGGACGTGGCGCGATATCTGTGATGAAACGCTTCAGGAATTTAATGGCAATTGATTCATCCATATTGCTGCGGCGGCACTTGCTCTGGCATTTGTGATCGCAGACTCTTCCGCAGACAGAGGGGAAGGGGTTGGTCTGCAGCAATATTTTGTAAGCGTCTTCAAACCGTTCGGCCCGAATAAGCGCTATGTAGGAAGGAATATCCATTTCGATCGGGCAAGTATGCTGACAGGGTGATTTGAACATGGCCGAGCATACAGCTGCTACGCAGCGATGATCGCGGATGTGTTGTTCATACTCTTTATGGAAATAACGGATGGTGCTCAAAACAGGATTGGGTGCTGTTTGTCCCAATCCGCAAAGGGCGGAGTTTTTGATAACTTCAGCCATTTCCTCCAGAAGTTCAATATCGCCTTCCTTGCCTTTGCCCTGAGTGATATTCGTCAATATATCCAGCATGCGCTTCGTGCCTTCACGGCAGGGTGTGCATTTGCCGCAGGATTCATCCTGGCAGAAATCCATGAAGAATCTGGCCATATCCACGGCGCATTTATCTTCATTCATGACGATCAAACCGCCGGAGCCCATAATGGCGCCGAGTTCCACTACTTTTTCATAATCTACGGGAGCATTTAAGTGCTGAATGGGAATACAGCCGCCGGATGGACCGCCTAACTGGGCAGCTTTGAATTTTTTACCTTTGGGAATACCGCCGCCGATATCATAAACGATGGTACCCAGTTTCGTTCCCATGGGAACTTCCACAAGACCGACGTTGTTGACATCGCCGGTCAGCGCAAATACTTTGGTGCCCTTGCTCTTTTCCGTGCCTATAGAGGCGTACCATTTGGCTCCACGCAAAAGAATTTGACCAACGTTAGCCAGAGTTTCCACGTTATTCAGAATGCTCGGTTTTTGCCACAGACCGGCAACAGCGGGGAAGGGAGGTCTTGGCCGGGGCATACCTCTTTTCCCTTCAATGGAGGTCATCAGGGCTGTTTCTTCACCGCAGACAAACGCGCCTGCACCCTGGTAAATTTCCAGATCGAAATCAAAACCCGTACCCAGAATATCCTTGCCCAGCAAACCGGATTTTTTGGCTTGATCTATAGCTATATTTAAACGTTGAATAGCCAGCGGATACTCAGCACGGCAATAAATGTAACCTTGTTTAGAACCTATGGCTTTGGCGGCTATAACCATTCCTTCCAGAACGGCGTGTGGATCCGCTTCCAGAACGCTTCTGTCCATGAAGGCGCCGGGATCTCCCTCATCGGCATTGCATAAAACGTATTTAACATCACCTTTGGATTGAGCGGCAAATTTCCATTTCAGACCTGTAGGGAAGCCTGCTCCGCCGCGTCCTCGTAACCCTGATTCAAAAACTTCCTGAACGATGTGTTCCGGCTTCATTTCGGTTAGAGCTTTAGCCATACCGGCATAGCCGTCACGAGCGATATATTCTTCAATTTTTTCGGGATCAATAAGACCGCGATTCTTCAAAACTCTCAATTCCTGATGAGCGAAGAAGGGAATGTCCTGCATAGTGGGAATAACTTCGTCTGTTGAGGGTTCATGATATAAGAGCCTCCCTAAAGTTCTTCCCTTGATTAAATGTTCTTCAACCAGTTCCGGTATATCTTGCGGTTTCAAAGTTACGTAAATTATGCCTTCAGGATAAACAACCATAATCGGCCCTAAGGCGCAAAATCCGTTACATCCTGTTTCCACAACCTTTATTTCTTCGGTCAACCCTCTTTTGTCAAGCTCTTCCAATAAAGCTTTTTTTACTGCAGGTTGGCCGGAAGCATGACAGCCGGTGCCACCACATATTAATAAATGTGAACGAAAAACTTTCATTTAGCCTATATCCTCCTTAAGAAATATCATGCTGTTCATCAATAAGCATGATCGAGCGAAAAAAATTATCTGATTACTTCAGATCCTCTAGCCAGAACAAAGGGCGTCTGAATTTCCCCCTCCAAAATGTGTCTTTTGAAAACCTGCCTCATTTTGTTGGCATTCATATATTCATATTTTATCGGTTCCTGATCTAGTACTTCCACGGTAACCAGAGGTTCGCGGCTGCATAATCCCATGCAACCGGAAGTGGTTACGACAACATCATTTATACCGGCAGCTTCAATTTCCTTAAGTAATGTATCCATAACTTCTTTTGCTCCTGAAGCGATACCGCAAGTTCCCATATGGACAGTAACTTTAACACGGCGTTTGCCGTCCCTCAGGGACATTTCCTTGTGCACTTTTTCTTTTATTTTTTTTAAATCATCTATTGTCAACTTCGCCATTGGCGTTTCCTCCCGGCTTTTAAAATTATTTTATGTATATTGAGCTAATATTTCCTTTACCTTTGATGGCTTAACACGGCCATGCACGTCTTCATTCACAACGACGACAGGTCCCAGACCGCAAGCTCCTAAGCAACGAATAGTTTCCAGAGTAAACATTCTGTCGGGAGTTGTTTCGCCTTCCTTGATGCCGAATTCCTTCTGGAGGGTTTCGGAAATTGCTTTTCCGCCCCGGACATAGCAGGCCGTTCCCAGACAAACGCGAACAGTATGTTTGCCACGTGGTGTCATAGTAAAAAACGAGTAAAACGTGACAACACCGTAAACGCGGCTTAAAGGCAAATTCAAATCTTTGGCAATCTTTTTTTGCACGGCTATCGGCAGGTATTCCAGACACACCTGCGCTTCTTCCAGCACCGGAATTAAACTTCCCGGTTTGCCTTTGTGTTTGCTGATAATTTTGTTTAGTTTGTCCACTTGTTCTTGTGTGAAATCTTGTAAAAGTTCAGTATCTTCCACCTTCATCAAATTCCTCCTTACTTAATAATCTTCTGGTTTGTTATGCTTCCGGTTGAATTTCACTTAAGCCTTCGTCAATAACGCCCCGAATATACTTTAATATTTCAAAGTGATTTATCGGTAAATCGCCGATTTCCCTACGTATTTCCCTGGTATCCAGTGAGAACTGTCGGTCATTATGCCTGTGTTTGTAAATAAAGTCAACAGAAGAATTTCCGGCGATAAGGCTGATAATAGTTGTTGAAATATTCCCCATGGGTTGTCTGTCCAGATGGTCAAGTTGAAAAGTTGCCCTAAGTTTAGTTCCTTTTCCTTTTATTGATTTCAAATCAAGATTGCCGCCGGCCATTTGAGCGGCATTAGCCGAAAGAGGAATACCCAATCCGAACCGCCTTACTTTTTTTGTTGTATAAAAAGGGTCAAAGGCTTTTTTGATTTCTTCTTTTGTCATACCACTGCCGTCATCATTTATTTCTATAGAGAGCAAATTTTTTGCCGTATCTTCGTTGATGACAATCTCGACTGTTTTGGCGCCGGCGCGAACAGAGTTTTCAGCAATATCCAGAATATGTGCGGCAAGCTCCAGCATTTCTACTCCAGAATATGCCGGCAGTTTTGCCCGGCGAAAGCCATTTTTAATTCCGCCAGAGTTGGCTCTTCAAGCATAATTTTTGACAGGGACGTTCCGATATCTTTTAAATAATGAGCATCGGAAGAAGTTATAAACGAAAAATTATTCAACTCAGGGTATTTAATTCGTGCTTGTTGAAGACCTGTTAAAGATGATATTTCCAGCGCGTCAAAATGAATGCTTTCGTCAATAAAGCCGAGTTGGCTTAATACACTGAAACTTTCTCTGTCTATATGAGAGGCAACAGCTAATCCGTTTTGCTCATGTACATGGTTCAATAAATCATTCAATGGAATATCCGTAGCCCCGATTAACAATTTATCGTTTAGTCCCTCAACCTCGCCATTTTCATTAACAATGGCCTGAACACCGAAACGATCTTCATCATTTTTTCCCGCCAGGTGCTGATAGACAATTTCCTGCAGCCTGGCCAAATCCGACAAAGAATCGAAGATAGCCAGAAAATGCACTTCTTCGCTTGTAGTTATTTCCATTCCGGGAAATATCTTTAAATTTTTCCCCTTGGCAGCGCTGATTACGTAAGGAACATTTTCGGAAGAGTTGTGATCGCAAATAGCGAGGATATCGAGCCCGGCGGCGAGGGCTCTTTCTACCAGAGCTTTGGGATGCATATCCAATTCGGCGCAAGGTGAGAGGCAAGTGTGAATGTGAAGATCACAATTAAAAACTTTAAGCATCGTCTTTTTGGGAATTAACCGGACATGGCCAAAAGCCCGCGGCAGTTATAAAAACATTTCTGTTATTTTTCCACACTCAGCAAGTTGTAAATTCTACCTGTTAATTCGAATGCGGGCAAATTGGAAATCAATAGGGGGACATTTTCCTGAATGGCCTTTTCCAGGGTGTCTTTAGCCGGTTCGCAAGAATTAACCAGAATAATACCAGCGTGCTCTTTCAAGGTGGCTATGGCAACGATATTTTGGTGCACCTGTCTTGTTATCCAGATATCTCCTGCGTGAGAATTTGCCATTACATCGCTTAAGAGATCTCCCGTATAACCTCCTGTAACATTATTATTCGTTCTGTCTGATGCAGATATTACTTTTAAATTTAATTCTTTTGCTATGATTCCAATGTTCATTAGAAATCCTTTATGAATGGAGGAGTGTTAATAATCATTTTTAAAAAAGTTCCTTTGTTCACTTCCGATGAGATATCGAATGTGTCAGAGTAGATTTTGATATTGTGCAATCCCATTCCGGCGCCAAATCCCATTTCTCTTATTTGTTGACTTGCAGTGGAATAACCGGGCTCCATTGCTAATTCAATATCTGATATTCCGGGGCCTTCATCAATTACTTTAATCTCGACAGTTTCCGGAGTAACTGCAAGATTTATAGTTCCTTTCCTGGCGTAAGAAACGATATTAATTTCGGCTTCATAACATACAATGGCAGACTTTCGAACAACATCGATCGGCAGTCCTTTTTCTTTAAGGATAGATTTTATGCGCATGGAAACTGTTCCCGCGGCATTAAAATTACCACCCTCAATATTGAAACTATATTCATTCAAAGAATTCTCAGGTTTGTTCACCGACGGCTTCAACTTTTTCCAGGCAGCCGACTATGCCTTTTGCGTAAAGACGGCCTGCTGTTTCGAATAAAATGTATTTTGTCGTTAAAATCGGAATTTGAAGATTCTTAGCCATAGATATGGTTTCTGCCGGCGGTTTTTTCCCGCGAACTAAAATTATCGCTGCCATATCAAGAACATTGGCGATTCTAACTACCTGCGTATTAGTCAGGCCGGTCAATAGAAGACAGCCCGCCTTGGCAAAGGAAAGGACATCGCTCATCAAGTCTGCTCCAAACGCTGTTGTTACTTCAATGTCTAATTTTTCCTCACCAACAATAACGTTGGCATCTAATATTTTTTTAACGTCACTAAGTTTCAATATCCATTCCTCACAAAAAAAATTGGCGATTTCTTTTTTAAAAACAGAAAATATGTTATTTTTTTACTATCATATATTAAACTTTACTGTCAACGGTATCATTTTTGGTAACTGGACAATACATTAATAAATTAATAGTCAGGTTTGTCTACTTTCAATGAATTTAAAGTCAAATTGCTGACGGATGTTTTAGCGGCTTTAGCAAAAATGTAATTTTCCAATTAAACCTGCCTGCTTTATCCTTACTTGATCAAAACATTTCTCATATTTATCAGTTGTGCAAACTGTCACTTTCGACTTTTTTCAGGCAACCAACAATACCTTTACTATAAAGAATACCCGCTGTTTCAAATAAAATATATTTCGTTGCTAAGATCGGAATTTGAAGTTCTTTAGCCAGATCAATAGCTTCAGAAGAAGGTTCCTTTCCTCTAACCAGGATAATAGCGGCAATATGTCTGGTGGCAGCCGTTTTAACGACTTGAGCATTAGTTAAACCGGTTAACAAAAGACTTCCCGCTTTTGCGAAAGCCATGACATCGCTCATCAAATCAGCTCCGAAAGCTGTGGAAACTTCCATATCTAATTTTTCCTCGCCGACGATTACATCGGCATCTAATATTTCCTTAACTTCTCTTAACTTCAAAAAAACTCCTTATAGACAATAAATTTGGCGTTTATTGTCTTGGATGTACAAAGTAATTGATTATATTAAAAAACTTGTCGTCTCAATTAATGCCTATAACGTGTTTTACTAACATGTATTAATCTTCAATGTCAATAAGATTATTACGGGAAATGAACGATATTCAATTTATGACCGTTAGTTTTTTCATTGAAAAAACTAATTGTGAGATTTCGGTAAAAACATGGATGCATTTACTCTTGACATGATTGTGCTGTAATGATAATGACCTGCACACTTTAAATCATGTCGGGGCGTGGCGCAGTCTGGTAGCGTATCTGAATGGGGTTCAGAGGGCCGGTGGTTCAAATCCACTCGCCCCGACCAGTAAAATAAAGGGGTTAGCTAATGGTTGGCTTGCCCCTTTTTTCTTATATGCTCACTCTGCCCCGCCAATGAAAAGCGTAAACATGGAATAGACATGTTTTATACAAAGGAAATCTTCAATATTATAAGCGCCAGTAATTAATTCCATCGGAGACGGCTGATTCCGGTGCAAAAACGGCCTTTACATCTAATAAAATCGGTTGTCCCTTACGGCACAAGCCGGCAATACGCTGAACACCCATTGATTTATAAGTGCTGTGTGCTACTGCTAGAACGACAGCATCAACGTCTTTTATAGATTTCAGCGGAACAAGTCCAATGTTGTAGAGGCGACGTGCTTCTTGAGGTTCGGCCAGAGGATCGTGAACTAAAACCTCTACTCCATAAGTCTTTAGTTCATTGATAATATCAATAACGCGTGTATTGCGCAGATCCGGGACATCTTCTTTAAAGGAAAGTCCCAGAATGGCCACACGGCCCTTTTTTACCTGTATATCGGCAGCAATCAGCATTTTGATTGTTCGTTCCGCGACATACTTGCCCATATTATCATTAATGCGCCGACCGGAGAGGATTACTTCCGGATGGTAACCAATACTTTCTGCCTTATAAGTTAGATAATAAGGGTCAACGCCGATACAATGACCACCGACAAGACCCGGACGGAACGGCAAAAAGTTCCATTTTGTTCCGGCTGCCTCCAGGACTTCCAGGGTATCAATATTCATTTTGTTAAAAATAACAGCCAACTCATTCATTAACGCTATATTAATGTCGCGTTGCGTATTTTCAATGACTTTTGCCGCTTCAGCAACTTTTATTGACGATACTCGGTGCAATCCCACCTTGACGACCGAACTATATATTCCTTCAATTAAATCGAGCGTGGCTGCATCGGAAGCGGAG
The DNA here is from genome assembly GCA_963811325.1 of uncultured delta proteobacterium. Classification (GTDB taxonomy): domain Bacteria; phylum Desulfobacterota; class Syntrophia; order Syntrophales; family Smithellaceae; genus Smithella. Next base: position 1,384,206 of record CAWEQT010000001.1, on the reverse strand, counting down.
ATTATTTTAACCGTGTTACTGACAGTGTGTGTTTTGTCACCGGGATTGATGCGTTCGGGAGAATAGCCGATTTCAAAATCTTTGCCGAAACTCAACCCGGAAGATCGTTCCAGAATCGGAATACAAATATCTTCCGTTACGCCGGGATATACGGTGGATTCATAAACCACGCAGGAACCGGCGGATAAATGTTTGCCGACAATTGCCGATGCATTTTCTAGGTTGGAAAGATCAGGAACATTAAAGTGGTCCACCGGCGTGGGAACCGCTACGATAAAAAACTTGCATCCGGAAAGATCAGTAGACTTGGAAGTAAACCGGATTTTTAGTTTTTTTAATTCAGCGTAGGACAACTCCATTGTATAATCGTGTCCTTTTTTTAATTCCGCCACAGTTATATTGCTGATATCAAATCCGATGACTTTGAAATGTCGCGATAATTGCGCTGCCAGAGGCAAACCGACATATCCCAATCCGATAATGGCAATTTTGTTCTTTCCCGCAAAAAATGATTGAGCTGTCAAAGTTTGTCTCATAAATCTGCTCCTGATTAGTATTTAAAGGATACTTTTTAAATTTACATAGTTAATGGATGCTTGTCAATCTTAAAAAACGGCAGTTGACCTGCCACGATAATTTGGACATCTTTTCATATTGCACTTAACGAGTGATATAAGATATGACACGAACAATAAAAAATAATCCTTATTAATGTTTCCATTTAAAATAAATATACTTTATACGAATATAAAGTAATATCAAAAAACTGTTAACAATCATTTTGAGTGTAATAAGATATGAAAAATAAGATCAAATGGATTTAGAGAGGAATTTTTCTTTCCCTATTTTTAATAATTATTCTTGTTTTTTTGTTCCGGGTTCCTATCCTGATGCGAGCAGGTAAATTTATGGCTCCCCAGCGTAATTGTATTGCTGATGCTGCCATTCTGGAAGGTAATGACTTCATAAATAGGGATATAGTAATAAGTGGGATGAATTTGCTGTCAACAGGGAAGGTAAAGCGATTATTTGTCGTCTTGCATCGAATTGCTCCATATGACAGACCTTTTGCTATCCATGAAGATTATCCGTATCTCGTCAAGAAAAAAATGCTAGCCCTTGGGCTAAAAAAAAGATTTCAGAATCATTGTAGCCCATATTGATCAGCCAATAACCTTAACAGCGGCGAGAGGGGCATTGGAGACTATTTCTAAAGAGAATATCAAGAGCGCTATCCTTCTATCATCAGGATTTCATACCCGGCGGAGCTATCTCATATATCAATATCTATGCATTCCGTTTCAAATTAAAATCTTCCCGTATGCGTTCGTTAATTCATATCAACTTGACCATTGGTGGTCTCAAGAGGATGGATTACGCGACTTCGCTACGGAACTTCCTAAGCTGGCTTATTATTTAGCAAGAGGGTACATTCCCCTTAAATTGTCTTACTAACTTTATTACTGTAAACAACTCCCAATTCGCCGGTTCATTCACCCAACTTAAGTTTGCTTATATTATCCGCGTGAAGACTGCCCAGATACAAATGCCCCGCATTCTCCTTCGCTGATGTTACATCGTAAATATGTTGCCCTGTCGGATCCTGCAATGTTTCTGTTATGAACCCGTTTTCATCGAGGGCTGCCACAAATCCATACCGTTCGGATTTAGACCACCACGATACCGGTAGCCTGCCCAGAATTGATTTAATTCTTGGATATTTTTGCAACATATCGAGCATATCGTTTCTGACAGTGAAAAGAGCAAGCCAGAACTTCCCCTTTCCATTGGACGATATTTTATCCGGGAAACCGGGAAGATTTTCGATGAACATATCGCTCATTCCGGCTTTTGGCCCGGTAAGCCAGTATCTGTGTATACGGTATTTATAGGTTTCGTTAATCAGCACAAAATCCTCGTTCATGGACAACGCCACACCATTGGCGAAATTAAGTCCGCGCAGCAGCACCGTCACTGTGCCGGTGGCGGGATCATATCGCATGAATCTCCCGTGTGGTCGCGCCTCAAGCATATCAAACAAATAATCTTTAAATGGGAATTTGTCGGAAGCGTCTGTAAAATAAATAGTCCCGTTTTTTGCGACATCGAGCCCGTCAACGCACCTGAATGGCACGCCATCCGCCGATGTCGCCAGAATCATGATCGAGCCTTGGGGGTTGACAGAAAGAAGGCCCTTGTTGGCGTCAGCTACAATAAGGTTGCCTTTTTGGTCAAACTTCATGCCCAGAGGACGGCCCCCTGTATTAGTAAAAGTCTCGATAACGCCGTTAGAAAGGAGCCGTGATATTGTTCCGTCCGGGGTTCCGAAATAGATACGGCCTTGATCATCCACCGCAATTTCAACGGGACCGTTGACTTTTCCTTTGGCCAGTAAATCCGCTTTTTGCAAAAGATCATTGGGTTCCAGCACGCCTGTCATTTCCGGTCTCTTTGGAGCATTATAGGCGACAGGGTCTATTGGTGATTTTATAGCGATTAAAAAAGTGATTACTAATAGAACGACAATTACTATAGCTGCTAAAACAATTTTTTTAAACATTCCCAACTCCTTGTGATTGTTTTTTCGATTCAGCTTCTGCGTTACTAAAAATTATTGAAATAAATGGCTTACATTAATACCTTTTTAATTTTTGTCTGTCAAAATTATCTTATCTTGGAAGTCTTGATTATATTAAACTATATTTTTATTATGAAACATTAATATAGCATATTTTATATTAAGTAATTCACAATAGTTAGTATAAAAACCTATTTTTGAAAATAATTTTTGCACTCCTATATAGCAGAAAAAAGAGCTATGAACAAGTTTTTTACCGGCAAAAATATTTATGTAAGTATTTGATATTACTATATAAATTATTTTGTAAAACCATTTTCCCAATATTCTTTTGTAATAAACATTTTTCAAGTAAACCCTTTTTACCCGACAACTCTAACCCAATCAATTGCTCCCCTAATTTTATCTTCCAGAGCATATCTCAGTGCATCAATCGTGTGGTTGAACCTGTCTTCCAGTTCGGGTAATATATTTCCGTTTCTGTCCTTTTTGTATGAGTAATGTTGAAATTCATTGATGACGTTTTTGCATCTAGGGTGGATAAAGATTTTTTCAAACTTGCGGATGTGCTCTATTCCGTCCCTCACATATCCTCCCTGTGTGTTTGATTTCTTGGTACAGGGTCTAATTATAAATCCCTTTCCTTTAATAAATGATATCGTCTCCGGCCTTGACGAGTCAGCAATTATTTTATGATCCCGGCTGTCGGGTACAGAATCGAACAGCGCGGGTATGTCTTCAAGTTCAACACCAATGCCACAAGCCTCATGATCGATGTATAGATTATTTTCGATAATATAGCATCGTAGCAGTACGGTCGGATCTTGACTAAAACCCCAGTCAGCGCCGTACAAGAAACGGGCATTTTTTGGCGCTTCAAACTCACCGATGGTAAACTTTCCCTTAAACACCAGTGCATCAGACAGGAACAGGGGTTTACCCTCCCAAATATTTTCATAAACATCCGGATCAACTTTTTTGCAGTATAATCTTTCTTTGTTTAATGTATTAGGAAAATAAGGATTGTCTTTCCAGTTGACCAGGACACTGACACAATCCGGCGGAGGGTGAACCACAAACTTCTGATAAGTAGCGTCAGTGATTTCTCCTGTGTTCCAAGAAAGCCATATTTCGGAACCATCTTTGCGAATAGTAGGTATTAATATCTCCCACGATTCTTCGGACACCGATTGTGCTTCTTCCACCCAGCAGATGTCAACACCTTCCAGTGACTTGATTTCGTGTATGTTGAATCTTAGACCCTTGAAGATAAATTCAGTTCCAGTTGTGCCAATGATGATGTTTTTTTGGATTCCGTATTTCTCTTGTAATCCCAGCCTTGATATCTCGTCAGATAGTAATTTGTGGACCGAGTCAGCAATTGTAGACTGCAGCTCTCTAGTGCACAGGATACGGAGTTTCTTTTGCACACCCATGATCAGCAAAGTGTCCGCAACGGCCCAGCTCTTGCCGCTGCCACGACCACCGTATGCTGATTTGTATCTGTGCGGTTCCCATAGAAACTGGAAAGCATGTGGAATAAGTGGTAATGGCTTTGTTAGTTTGCCTTGATATAAATCTAAAAAAGACTTTCTCATTTTTCTTTCTCCCATTCTTTAATTATTTCTGGATCTGGCTTGATAAAATTCACGATCAGTTCTGTTTTCTGAGGAATCAAGTCTTTCCCGTCGGCACCGGTGAGTTGTAATTTATCGGAGAATTTTCTCGGCTTAAGGTGCGCGGCTAACCACTTCCTGCTTTCGATTTTAAGTGCACGTGCAGCTACAGTATCCTTTTCTAAGATTCTTTGTGAAAGTATGTTTCCATTTTTGTCTCTCATTGTATCTGTAATGATGCGGGTATTGTCGTTATCGGCGATGGCTTTGATTTCATCCGCCAAAATTTCGGCCTGTATTTCTCGAGCAGCTATATATGCTTGTAAAAATTCTCGTTGAAATGTTGGACTCGCTGCATCCAACCAACCAAAGACGGTTCTGAAAGCGGGCATATTTTTAGCGGCGCAGATTTCTTTTAGTCCGCAGCCATCCATCAGCTTCTCGCAAATTAGGCTGGCAAGTTCTTGAGAATAAATTAACGGCCTGCCTGTGTGCGGCGTACCTTTCGGAACATAAATTTTCTTATCCGGGTTTCGCGGTCGCCCTCTGCGTCTTGGTATTATGATTTTTTCTCTTTTTTTGATTGATCTCTGATTGTCCATATTCCATCTTCTCCTCAAAAATTTATTTCTAAAACAAAAAAAGCCGTGAACTATTTCTGCCCACAGCTTTTCTATACAGGAAAACAATCTGCTAGTCAAGATAAATATATAATATTATCAATAAGTTATCGTATCATGAACCTTGAGGAGGCATTGCAGATTCAGGATACATCTTCGGTGATTTTTACAGAATTCTTCTTCTTTTTTTTAGCTCGTTGTTTCCTCATTTCTTGCTTTTTTCGTTCTCGCTCACATTCATCGGAATCACAGGTTGTCTTTCTAATATTCCCGGCAATAAAAAACTGTGGGCAGTAACGGCATTGCTTTAACCTCTTCATGTTGTCAGGTATTTTTAAAAAACGCATAAGGGAGTGACAGGCTAAATTATAAAGGCGGTCGCCCGCGATTTTATGCGGAAGAGGATTCCAGAAGTCGCTCTCTTCTAGTTTATTCATCCCTTTTTTATCGGTCTTTTCACGGAAAATTTTTCTTGGAGTGTTTTTTTTGACCTCATCGCTGATGTTTCCTAAACCTTCGATTTCATTCATCGACGTATGGTTGACTATTTGCGTTAAAACTATTTTAAAAATTTCATGGTGTTTATTTTCAGTCTCCTTTGGTTCCACGTCAAACTTTTGCTTCAGCAAATCTCCCACATTAATTCTGGAACCCCAGAATTCAGTAACGCTATTCTTCTCAAAGAATTTTATATGTTCCTTTTTGTTTTTCTTTTTTGTCAACGGGTAATTGACGTAAGTTGTGAAGTATTCGTCACGAATTTTCATTTTTTTCCTCTTTACAATCATCCCGGAGGGATGCCTTTGCCTCCGTCCTTTCTGGAAAGCGTTATTGATTTGGTTAGTAAATTTCCCGTAAATAATCTGTTATTTGTCTACCTAAAACAAGTCCAGAATATAAGTTAGAATTGGACCTGCCGGACTAATATTAACTATCCCATAATACTTAATATGAATTAAATTTAAAAGCCTTATTCTCTATCTATCAAATCAAAAATAGGTCAGGACAATTTACACCTTTCCGCTTCTTTTGAAAGTCTTCTATAATTGTTCCGCTGCTCGACGCTTATGGTCAGGACTTAAATGACTTTGTCGTTCATGGCTTCATTACATTAAAACCAGATTAATTATAGTTGGGAGCTAACCTAAAATAAAGATTTTTTTCAATTTTATTTTCGTTTTCCCGCGTCATGTCAATAAATTTGTTCTTTATAATTTATCTGCAATGATAAAAAATAATGAGTAGAAATTTTGCCTGACAGGTCATGATATTCTTCAAAATATCCAATACCCATAGGAAGTATTTTCCCGATGATAGTGGAGATGAAGCGGCCAAAAATTCTTTAAAAGTATTGTAAAAAAACTTTATTCCGCGTGGATAAATATGAACTGTTTTTATAAAGTTCAACCCTTGTTTCCGCAACAGCAAAATAACAGTAAGTACTTGTATTAATTAATAAATAAAACTAAATTTTACTTTACTTTTTCAGCTAAAAATGGTATAAAAAACTAAAATTATTTGATGTTAATTGCGAGGTAAAAACCATGGAAAACGGGGAAAACAACGGCACAAAAAAGAGGGATAATAGGAATCATCCCACCAAAGGTTCTTCTATTGTTGTTGAGCCTATTCGAGAAGAAAAAGACATTATAGCAATCAGGAATATGATTTCCGATAACCCTCGCAATCACCTTCTTTTCGTTTTGGGAATTAACAATGGTTTACGAACGGGAGATTTGCTCAAACTGCGTGTCAAACAAATGGCGGGGATGAAACCAGGTGACAGCATCAACATCAAAGAGGGAAAAACAGGGAAACAGAATATTCTGGTCGTCAATAAAACAGTTCACAAGATTCTGAACCAATACCTTAATGAAGGCAAATTATCGGATGAAGATTATCTGTTCAAGAGTAAAAGAGGTAATCAGGCGCTCACAATTCAAGCTGTCAATGCCTTTATGAAAAAATGGACTTCAGCAATAAACCTGAAGGGTAACTATGGGGCTCATTCAATGAGAAAAACATGGGGTTATTTTCAAAGGACCAATTATGGCGTCGGTTTTGAGGTCATATGTAAACGTTTCAATCATACTAGTCCAGCCGTGACTATGCGCTATCTAGGAATTGCTGATAAGGAAGTTCAGGATGTACTTATGAATAATGAAATCGGGTGAAAAAATATTATAAAGAAGAAAATCTTAAAAAATAATATTTTATATCATTTGACCTGGCCATGTTTGAATATACTGACTAAACCGTCCAATTTTGTGGAACGGCATATAGCATACCATTACTAGAGCCCTTACACTTTTACAAAGAACATTGGCATCTTTATCCAATAGATTATCTTAGTAAGAAACTTAGCGTTTGCGTGCAATAACAAAAATATTATGTTGAAAGGTAAGATTAATGACCTATTTGTAAACCGGACAGATCGTGTGCTAGAAGACCGGACAGTTTACGTGCTACTGACACAAAAAACTTAATTCTTATGTTGACAAGATAAACCATTTTCCCTACAATACACTATAGTTAAAGGGATGTTGCGGTGTTTGCAAAATGGAGTAGTTGAAATAATGGCAAACAAGATATTTGGGGCAATCAAGAAATGGTGGTCCGACGTTTTAGGAACGCGGCAGTATCGTCGTTATCATGACAAAGATGACCGGTGGAGGCGTTTAATCGGGCAATTTTTGTCTTTGATCACCATAATTCTGGGGATGATCTATCTTGTATGGCATTGGCAGCACATCAATTGGGATGTCTGGTATTATTCTTTTGTTTTTTTTCTTGCCGAATTAACCGGTCTGGTCCTGTTTTCTTTCTTTGCCTTCGATTCCTGGTCTCTCAGGTATCAAGCCCCTGAAGGAATTGCTTTCGAAAGGACCTTTTCTGTGGATGTATTCATTCCCGTTGCTGGAGAACCCTTGGAGTTGGTTAGGCAAACGATTGAAGCAGCCCTCAGGATCGATTTCCAGAATAAAAGAGTATACATCCTCGATGATAAAGAGGATGAAGAAATTAAGAAGTTGGCAGAAAACAGCGGCTGCAGCTATTTTGCCAGAAAAGATCACAGTGACGCCAAGGCAGGGAACATGAATTACGCTTTTCATCGGACCGATGGGGACCTAATCCTTGTCTTGGATGCAGATCAAGTTCCTCACCCTCAAATTATCAACAAGCTCATCGGCTATTTCAAGCTTCCGAAAATCGCCTTTGTTCAAACCAAGCAGGACTTTAAACTTCCTGTGGGAGATCCCTTCGGTAATGCCGATCGCATTTTTTATAATGCCATGCAAAGCGGAAAAGATAACGATAATGCCGCTTTTTCATGTGGATCAGGGGTTGTTTATCAGAGGGCAGCCTTGCAGGAAATCGGGGGATTCAGTACCTGGAATCTGGTAGAAGATGTTCATACTTCCATGCTATTGCATGAGCGCGGCTGGCGCTCCGTCTATTACAATTATCCCTTGACCAGAGGAACTGCCCCGATCGACATCCGGAACGTATACAGGCAGCGCAGACAATGGGCCGCCGATTCCTTACGGATGCTATTCTGGGACAACCCTTTTAGGCAAATAGGTTTGACCTTTAAACAGAAACTGCAGTACTCTAATTTGGGTTTTGTGTACTTGGTTTCAGCGTTTGTAATGCCAATCTTTTTCATAACCCCGATCTGGGCTCTCCTTACAGAACACTTCATTATTACAGCTCCCGTTCGTGATTATGTACTTAATCGTTTCCCATATTTCATCAGCATGTCTGTTGCCTATTTCATATTGAATTATCCAACCCCTTACATGAAGGCCTATCAGATGTGGTCGGGGCTCTTTCCCGTCTTCATCCAGGCCACCTGGATTGCGCTTCGTTCCAGGAAAAAGAAACCCCCATATCGTGTCAATGTAAAAAATGTCGGACAAGTTGAAGCTAAAAGCCCTTGGGTATCGATTTCCCCGCAACTTGGGATCATTCTTCTCGCCATGTTTGCCATTATTTACATTTTTATTGTCGGGTGCATCGCTTGGGATTTTTATCTCCTGAACTTTATTTGGGCGGTATGGTCCATCTGGACGATGAGCGGGATTTGTCTTGCAGCGATCACAAAACATAAGTGGCCCACAGAAAGCGTGTCGGAGAAGTTATCCCGCCCCACATCTTTTTTTTCCAAAATGAGGGAGATAACCCTAATGGTTTTCGTGTCAATTCTTGTCATGGTGTTTTTTACCAGTCAGGATGCGTCAAACATAAATCGGTTCATGAATAGGCTACGCCATGATGTTCTGCAGACGCTGAGACTTGAAAAACCTATCGTCCCCATAGGTAATGTCCCCATAGGTAATGTAATTTTCGAGACAAGCAGGGACTTGGGCATACCGGACCGGTTCAGCAAAGAGCAATAGAGGTCACACCCCCCGAAAATAAAAAAGAGGAAGATTGAATCGGGCAGTTTGGCGATGCAGGTGAGTGCCGTTAAAACTCAAAAACGGGCGACAATCCATAAAGAGCAGTTGGTGGTTACCGGATTTCCGACCTATACCATCCCTGCCTATGTTCGAGGGACTAGCTGGATTCCTGTCCGCACACGTTTTTTTAAAAGCAAAAGGAAATCTCGGGAGATCGGTGAGAAAATATGGCGGACTGTAGCGATTTTTAAAGGCCAGTACTGAATTGCAAAAGTATCGGCGGAAGAGAAGGGTAATCATTTGGGAAATGAGATGGCTGAACCATGGCTGGGTCTTTACCTGCCGGAGGATTTTTATTCCGCTCCTCGTAGAGCCCGCGAGTATCATTCTTCTTGGGATAAACGGATCCATGTCCTCTCTTTCTACATAGCGTGGGGGTTTGGAAAAGAGGGACCGGATCTTGCAGGCATTCATCATGTCATAGAGAGTGGGTTTGTGCCCATGATTACCTGGGAACCCTGGCATCTCCAGAAATGGCCGTCCGACGAACGATCTGTAGAGCAACCTGAATTTTCGCTCTCCTCGATATTAAACGGGAGGTATGAGGATTATATCCGGAGTTGGGCGCGCGAACTAAAGAAGGTGAAAGGCCCAATATTTTTTCGACCTATGCATGAAATGAACGGCAACTGGTATCCATGGTGTGAAAAAGTTAATGGAAATAAACCGGGAGAGTATGCCGAGACCTGGCGTTATATCCGTTCCATTTTTCGCGAGGCTCAAAATGACGGATTAGTGTGGGTTTGGTCACCTTACGCGCAATCTGTGCCTGATGAGCCGGACAATGAAATGAATCAATTCTACCCAGGAAATAAGGAAGTCGATTGGATGGGTTTGGATGGTTATAACTGGGGGAAGAGTCGGGAATGGTCCGAATGGCGGAGTTTCGGTGAGATTTTTGAGAATGGGTACAGCCACCTGATGCAACTGGCTCCTGATAAATCTTGCATGATCGCTGAGATGGGGTGTGCGGAAGCAGGCGGGAGCAAAGGTAGCTGGATCGAGGCCGCCTTTGATGTTTTAAGGAAGAGGTTTCTTAACGTCAATGGGCTGGTATGGTTTAATATCGATAAAGAATGCGATTGGCGTATTGAATCTTCACGGGAGAGCGAAACGTCCTTTAAAAAAAGCTGGCGACAATATTAAGGTCAATTTATGGGGGCAAAGGAGCATGTAAAATGAAACAGGAGATCGCTTTGAACGTAAAAAAATCCCGGAATATCCGGTGGGGTCTATTATGCGTATGCTTAATTTCTATGCTCATATTGTGTTCCTTCGGCTATGCAGCCGACGTCTCCACATTTGCCGGCGGAGAAATTGACGGTCACGGGCAGGGGTTTTCGTACCTGGGCGTGGACCTGACGCAAAACATCGATAAAACAATCGCTGTGTCCGCGAGGCTTATTCCCAATTATCTTACCTATCAGTATTACTCTGGGAACGATACCATCAGAGCGAATTCTCCCGGTCTTTCTACCGTTGCGGGAATCAAGCTGTTCTGGGATAAGACCATGCTGGGAATTTGGGGCGGGTTAGAATTCAGGAATACCACGCTGAGTCCGGATGATCAAAGCGCATCTGTGAGAGGGAGCACCTCAGCGGGATTGGTTCAAGGTGAATTCGATACTTGGCTCCCTACCAGAACGAATCTGAATATCTTCGCGAGCTTCAGTGGCACAAGCGATTTTTCGTATGAAAGGGGCCGGATCAAACAGCAGATAACCAATCTGGATTTCCAGAAACCGTATACCCTCAATGTCGGGGTGGAACAGTTCTACGGTAGTAATGCGGATTTTCACCAAACAGGAGGTGGGCTTTACGTGGAGTTATTTCATATTCCTCAGAAGATTTCCATTGCCTTACGGGGTGGACTTAAGCAGGATTCGACGTTTGATGGCGGCTTCTATGGCGGATTGGAGTTATACAAGGGATTTTAGCTTTTGTTATTATTCTTACTGCTGTGTGTATGTATCAAAACCAGGGTTTTGCTTCTGCGAATTTTAAATGGCCGTTTACAGAAAAGCAGGATCAGAAATGATCCTGCTTTTCTGCTGTTGATGATAAATCCGGATTTACTTAATGAATCGCCTGATTCCCGGAATGCCGATCAAACCGAGGCATAGGAGCAGTATCGTGGCGGGTTCGGGAATTTGCTCTACATCAAAGGTTAAACTTCCACGATTGTCGATGGTGGGATTGTCCTGGATCCAGAAAGTAAGCGTTCCTCCCTCTGGGAGGGTGATGGGGAGAGATTCTGAAAGGACTGAGCTTAAAGCAGCTCCCGACGAACCGTATCCGCCATCTGGGGTGTCATTTGGAGGGCCACCGAGGAGAATAGGAGGATTCCCATTGACTGTGACATCCAGTAGCCACCACCATCCCGGCTCGTTGCTCCATCCAAAGGAATCGTACTCGAAGGCCCCGCTGATCGGAGTTATTATGTAGGTCCCGGGCGGCTCTGTCAGAGAAACTCCGACTGTATTAGAAGACCATATATTTCCGGCTGACACTATACTATTCCAGCTAATGCCATTGGCTAATGCATAGGCACTGACCTCTGCTGAAGAAGTCCACTGTGTTGGCACGTCTGAAGTGGTAACACCGGCAACGTTAACACCGTTAAGCTGAAATTCAATATAGGCACTTTGCCCCGGATATTGCCCCGCATCTGCAATGGCATCGATGGTGATCATATCGCCAAAGGCAAACCCCGTAGCCATTACTAGAAAAAGAAGGACGCTACTGACGATCAAAAAAATTTTTCTGTATGTATTTAACATGGGACTATCCTCCATGGATAATTTAGTTTCTCTTTATCTAAATTATACAATAAATATACCATTTTGTAAAGCAATTATCATTTAATCTCATAAATTGCATAATATGATGTTTTTACATCATAAACATTTTTATTTTTAAAAACTTGATGATGAGTATAGATAAGATATTATTAAGACATGAAGAAAAGCGTAAATCATTTCGACACTTTTAATTGTTTATTGGGGTATATAGGGTCATATTTAGGCAGAAAACTATTATTTTACAATGTATTACAAGAGATTTCATTTTTGTAAAGAATTCCGACACATTAATTGTTTACTTGGGCATATATAGTCATATTTAGGCCTAAAACTATGATTTTATAATGTATTACAAGTGATTTCATTTTTGTAAAGTATTCCGACATATTAAAAGATTAACATCAAACATTTTAATAAATAGATAGATTAACATCATAATTATATTATAAATATTAATGATAGGGAAAGGTAATACAAGGCTTTACATCAGGTAGTTTTGAAGGGCTTTATAACTCTTAAAATCAGCATCCACAAAGAGAGCCCCGACATTAATGCTGTCTTCGGCGTCCATAACCCTGTTCGACTCACAGGACAACCTTATGGGCTTGTTCTCAATAGGCAAATTGAAAATGATCTCAAATCTTGAATTTTGCGAATCAATCCTGATCTGTTGCTTAAAATCCTTGGGAATTAAGACTTTTACACCGCCAAGAGAAATATCTGTAATGGATCCTACTCCCATTTGTCCAGGCTCCTGTTGATTAATCACAACCGGAACAGAAAGAGTCTTTCTCGGATATTGACGTTTTTCTTTTTCAACACCAGGAAAGGCTTTCCTCTCTTTAAGGTAATCGTTCAGAGCCATTTCAATCGTTGACGATAAAGACCGCCGGTCTTCTTTTGCAACTCGAGCCAGGGATTCATGCAAATCATTGCTGGCACGAAAACATATGAGGCTGTCTTTTTTCATGGGGACACCTTATATTCAATAAATATCTAATTCAACTCTAAAAAGCATAAACTGTGCCTGACAAGTCATTTCCGGCCGGTTATTGATGTTAAGTCTCTCAATCACTGTCTTTTTTTTTATTAAAAACTACAATAACAGGGATGAATGGTTTTCTTTATACAATGCCTGCGCTAAATTGTAAAGAATTTCGACAATGCTTTCAAATAGTAATAATAACAGATAATATTAGATTGATGATGAAACTTTCTAAATGCAGTCAGCAAGCATTTCTTCCTTAATGTTGTTTTTCTTATTTTTACCAAGTCATACAACATTTCAATTCATAATAAACACTATTTATGTCCAACAACGAACGTTGTACAAAACCTTTCCCATTTATGGTCAAAATATAATTGACAGGCTAGGCTGAATATCTTATAAGTTAAATATGAATATCAGGGTTGTGAGTGAAGGATAAAAAACAAGGATTCTGGAATAAAAAAGTGAGGAAAGAATCTTTATGGAAGAAAGAAGGAAAGTGAAACGACTGAAGGAGGAGGATGAGCTCACCATAACGGTCCTCTCTGGAGGAGAAAATCTTCCTAAAGAAAAAATTTTCTATACCCTCAGCAAGGATATTTCTGCTTCTGGTGCCAAAATTCAGTCCAATAGTTTTTTGCCTGTCGACACCCTCCTCAATATAAAAGTTAGGTTGAAGAATACGCCCCAAATGATGACTGCCCTGGGGAAAGTAAAATGGATCAAAAGCCTCTTTGCGGATGAGTTTTTTGAGGCGGGTTTGGAATTCGTCCATACGTCCAGAGAAATGATCTAGCAACCTGCGGATTACATCTTGTCGAACCAAAACTGCACCTTTCAATCCGTAATCCTCAATTTTGACAACTGCCCACTACTGAACAGTAGTAGTCAACTCAGCAAGCACTTCTTCCCGTAATGTTGTTTTTCTCATTCTACAGGTTAATACAACCTTTTATATTATAACTGATGAGAAAATATGCTCTCATCTAGCCTAGAGCCTTTTTCCCCCTTGAACCTTTCCCTCGTTCCTTATTCCTTTGGTGAATTTAACCTAGAAAACGGGCAAAATAACCATATTCTGAGAAAGTCGACAACGACATTTATGTGTAAGATAATAATTTTATACACTATTTAATTATGTTGTTTTGTGGCATAACCATTGCAATATTGTTATATGGAGAAGCTTGAAAAAGGCAAACCACTTGAAAAGGTGGGGCGCAAAGTTACTGACCTAAGTCTTCGTAAGTGGATAAGGTGGCAGAACTGCCGGGCAACCTCAGAAGATCCGTCCAGCAACCCTGCCATAAGACAATATAACAAATTTAAGAAGAACGTGTAATATCAACAAATGCTTGAAAAGGGTAAACCACCTGAAAAAGTGGGGCGCAAAAAGCAATGAAAAAAGTTTTTTTATTATTTGCGGTTTTGTTAACATTGGTGCTATCAGGTTGCAGAAGTAGCGGCGGCAATTCGACGCAAAGTGATCCTTGTGCTCCAGCCATCACCAGTGCGGACAGTACTACCTTGACTGAAGGAACAGCCGGAACCTATACCGTCACGGCAACAGGTACGCCAACCCCCACTTTTGTTCTTACCGGAACGTTACCGTCAGGCGTGACCTTCGATGCTACTACCGGCGTCTTGAGCGGCACACCGGCGGAAGGTAGCAGCGGCAACTATCCGTTGATCATTACCGCCAGCAATGGAGTTTCCCCAGATGCGACGCAGAGCTTTACTCTGACCGTAGTTATTCCACCCATTACAAGTCTTACTGAGGTTGGTCAGATCGACACCGGCGATGCAAATGTCGTCATCTGCAGCGGCAATTATGCCTATACCGTTGGCTGGGATGCAACGAGCAACAGTTTCAGCATCGTCGACATGTCGGACCCGACGACACCAGCAATCACAGGGAGCTATAATATCGGGCTTGGTTACGGGCTTGCACTCAACGGTAATTACGCCTATATCCAGACCGACGGTAGCGGTGACGGCATTTTCGCATCTGGCACGGTCGGTGTTATGAATATTACTGATCCAACCAATCCGGTTCCGGTCATGCAAAACAACTCTGGATATGTCTCCGCCTTCCAGGTGTACTACTATAATGGCTATGTCTACAGCGCTAGTCAAAGCATAATAGGTATCTACAGTGTTGTCAACGACCCTTCCACTCTCGTCCCCGTAACAAATATCAGTACAACCGGTATCTACTGGTTGGCTCTGTCCGATAACTACATGTATGGCAATGACGCTGACGGTATCTCAACTGGTACCTTAAGTATCTGGGACATTTCCAATCCAGCAGCACCGACAAAAACAGGTTCGATATCCGATGCCGATTTGTATGATGGCGACGGGATAGCGGTCAACGGTAATTACGTCTTCGCGATGGGCGCTACAACAGGCGGTGAGGTAGAAATACTTGTATACAATGTATCTGACAAAACCAACCCGACCTTGGTCACCAAGTTAGCATTGACAGGTGGAACAAGTACATACTCCAATGAAGCCCGCATACTCGGTAATTACCTGCTGATCGCTGGAGACAATGATTTCTACGTCGTCAATATCGCCGATCCGACAGTGCCGATAGAAATCACTTCCTTTGCCTTGACAAATGGAGGTGGTTGGGGATTTGATGTGCTTAACGACCGTTACGCCATTGTGGCGGATAATACTGTTTACCACGTAATCAAACTCTGGTAAGTAATCGTTGAAATTATTAAGAACTCGGGCGGCATCCTTTAAGTGTAGCCGAAGTTCCTTTTCTTTTCTCGTCATTCATTAAATAATGTGTGGAATTTAATATGAGCTTGGCTGATTAACAATGCCGCATACTACAATTCAATTGGTTGGCACAAATTGTTTACCAGCATCATGAACAGATGAATGGTTCAGGTTATCCAAGAAATCTGAAAGGGGATGAAATTCTCATGGAAGCACGTGTTCTGGCCGTTTCCGATGTCGTGGAATCCATGGCTGCCCTCCGTCCCTACCGTCCGGCTTTAGGTATTGATGTAGCCCTTGAAGAAATCAAGCAAAATAAGGGAATTCTTTATGACAGTGCCGTTGCCGATACCTGCCTTAAGTTATTTCGGGAGAAAAAGCTAACAGCTTCCATGAAATGTTGATACGAATCCCGTAAAACCATGCTTTTAAATGGGTAATTTTTACCTCAATTCAAAACTGAAAATTGCAGAGGTGTAAGCAATTTCAGCAAGCACTTCTTCATTGAATTCACAATGAAACAAAAACCGAATATATTTTTGATAATAATCAGTAAGTAGCATTTTATATCGTCAATATTCATTGACATATTATACTGTTTTTCCTATACTCCATTTCAACGGAAGCAATGTCTTATTAAAAAAATACAGTCACATAAAGAAGGAAATTATGAAATCAGTAAATAAGACTAAAAAACAACTCATTGATGAATTGGAAGTTATGCAGGAAAGAGTTTTAGAACTCGAAGCTCTTGAAATTGGTCTAAATGCAGCCAGGCAGGAATTTAGTAAAAGAATAGGGGGATACTTCCCACAAATGCAACACATGGATGAGGCCATTTATGTTATTTTTGATCGAAAGTACGAATTTGTCAATGAAAAATTTGCCGTTATGTTTGGTTATTCTCCGGAAGAGGTTTGCAACCCGACATTTGATCCGATGACGTTGATCGCTTCAGAAAGTCGTAGTTTTATAAGGGATAAATACAGGCACGGTTCTCACGGCGAATTTATGGTTGATCAGTATGAGTTTACCGCTCTAAATAAAGATGGCGTAAAAATGGATTGTGAAACGTTTGTCTTGTTTGTTCCATATAAATGGGGGGTTGCCATTCACGGGATGCTCCGGAATATAACTGTACGCAAGCGAATCGATGAAGAACTTCAGAGAAGCCGCAGTGATTTGCAGGTTGTATTGAATTCCATACCAACAAGCATTTTTTATCAGGACAAGAATCATCGTTTTATTCAAGTAAACAAAGCATTCTGTAAATCCATTGGGTTTCCGATGGAACAAATCATCGGAAAGACATTATTCGATCTTTTTCCAAATCTACCGGAGGAGCAACTTCTTCATCTTTTTGAAATCAATAATCAAATAATGAACTCTGGCGAGTCGAACCGAGGATCTATTGAAGTTTTTCCATCTGTGCGAGGAAGACGATGGATTCAAAACGACCGGATTCCCTATCGAGACGAGCAGGGGAATATCATTGGCGTAATCTGTCTAGCTATTGATATCAGTGAATTAAGAGAAACGGAAGATAAACTACGTTACTTGAGCTTTTACGACGTATTAACCGGTCTTTATAACCGAGCTTATTTCGAAGACGAAATATCAAGATTGGAACACAGCAGACAATTTCCGATTACTTTTATTAATATAAAGATAGAAGATTTGAAATCCGTTAATGACCGTCACGGTATCGAAACAGGAAACAATTTGTTACGACAAACAGCAAAAATTTTGAAAATATTCCGTGCTGAAGATATTGTCGCTAGAATTAGTGGCGATAGATTTGCAGCTCTCCTGCCCCTTTCGGATAAATCCATCGGAGAAAATGCTCTTGTCCGACTTAAGGAAGCCCTTGCTTCACACAACAAAAATAAAGATGGGATTCCATTGTTGAAATTGTCATTTAGTGCTGAAACGGTCACTCAACCCAAAGATATCCGTAATATCTTAAGTTAATATTTTAATAGGTGAAAGAGCCTATATGCTTTTTTAATTAAGGGAATATAACCGGCTAAATGATAAACCAGTTTTAAAATTCTACTGTAAATTCACGAACTGCTGATTCTTGAACCCACCAGTTATCAAGTTGATGTTCTATAAAACAAGCAGAGGGAAAGATTTTAATCATGTAACCCATTGCGGTTATATGCGTTACGATTAATCTCTAAGGATATATGAGAGGATAGTCTGTTAAGATGCTGCGGTTTTCCCGTAGCAATTTCCAGCAGACTCTTTGTCGCGTCCTTTAGCCGCGATGATAAGTTTTGTGCCGGGAGCTTCTTTACGGGCGTATCTGATAAGGGTATGTACCAAATCCTTATCAAACCTGCCTTTTTCTGACTCATCGAGCAAGAAATCTATAGCTGACCTAAGCGTAAAAGGTTTTTTTCTATATGGCCTCTCTGATACCAGCGCATCCAAAGTATCGACTACCCCTAACAGATGAGAATATTTATTGAGCCTCTTTATCCCCTTTGGATAACCCGAGCCATCAAGCCTTTCATGATGCTGGAAAGAAGAGAAGTCATATCTTTTATGGTATTTGCCGAAATAATAATGCAAAAGAACATATCCTATCAATGGATGCGTTTTTAATATGCGGCGTTCTTCCCTTGTGAGCGGTGAACGCTTATTCAGAATGCGTAGCAGCAGACGCGATTTGCCGAGATCGTGAAAAAGGCTCAGGCGTATGGTTATATCCGGTGCATATTTAATTTTTAGTGAATTGTCTAAGGCTGTCTTTGTAGCAAGAAGGGCGATTATCAGGACATGGTGATAAGTATACGGCATTACCTTTTTCATATGCGCAAGCTCAGACAATATATTTTTAGGCATAGTTATGCGGCATATATGACGAATTATCTTCAGGTTAGTTTCGGGAGGATAGAAGATATTTGTATACCGCTTATCTTTGAAGGCTTGGATCAGGTCATTCATCAGCCGGGTGTCTTTTATTGAGACATAGCGGATATGCTCAGATAAACCGGCGATGTTCTTTAGCGTCCCCCTATTAATGATATGTCCGGCTTCTATAATAAACCTCTTATCAATGCCATACAGATCGTTTTCAAGTTGCATATGACCGCCTCACGAAAACATTCTATTGTATTTGTTCCGTTATGACAAAAGTTTACCTTGGAATACCTAATTTTTCCATTAAATCATATAAAGTAGGACGGCTGACTCCAAGATCCGATGCTGCTTTAGTTAGATTCTGTTCATTTCGCGCTATGGCTTTTAAAATGAGCTCCTTTTCCAATATTTCGCGAGCATCTTTGAGCACAATGTACTCTTCCTTGCCTACAGTTGACTCCATTCCTAAGTCTTTCGGTGAAATTTTTTTACCCTCAGACATAATTACCGCTCGTTTTATCCGGTTCTCCAATTCTCGGACATTTCCAGGCCAGGGGTAGCGTTCGATGGATTCGATAGCTTGACGGGTGAATCCTTTAATCTTTTTTCTATTTTCACTTGTATATCGATCCAGAAAAGTTTTAGCCAAGATAACGACATCTACATTTCTTTCCCTCAATGGCGGGAGAGAAATATTTATGACGCTTAGACGATAATATAAATCGTCCCGGAAAGTTGAATTTTTCATTGCTTCTTCAAGATCACGATTGGTAGCCGCCAAAAATCGAGTGTCCACCTCTATTTGTTCTCTGCCTCCTACACGTTCTATTATTTTTTCTTGAAGAAAACGAAGAAGTTTTACTTGAAGTGTCAGTGGAAGATCACCAACTTCATCAAGAAAAAGAGTTCCTCCCTCAGCCATTTCAAATCTTCCTTTACGCTGAGCATGCGCGCCAGTGAATGTTCCTTTCTCATGCCCAAAAAGTTCACTTTCAATAAGATTTTCAGGAATGGCGCTGCAATTAATAGGAATAAAAGGCTTGGATTCGCGGATACTCAGCCGGTGAATGGCACGGGCAACCAGTTCTTTGCCGGTACCGCTTTCGCCCCTTATTAAAACAGGTGCGTCAGTTGTTGCCACTTTGCGAATGGTGGAAAAGACATCCTGCATTTTTTGGGAAGTTCCAATCATGTCTTCAAAAGTGTCGCCGCTTAAACGATGCCGCAACTCACGTTGTTCCTTCTCCAGTTGAGAAACATGGAATGCTCGCCGCAACACAACTTTCAGCTCGTCTAATTCAATCGGTTTGTAAAAGAAGTCGTATGCGCCTTTTTCGACAGCGCGCAGGGCATTTTCTTTTTCACCGCGCCCGGTTATGATAATAACTTTTGTGTGGCTATAGTTATCAAGGATATGGTCGAGGATAGCGAAACCTTCTTCAACACCTACGGGATTTGGCGGCAGACCCAGATCCAGGGTGACTACAGCCGGCTGCTCTTTATTTATAATGGCGATGGCGCTTTGCCGGTCTTCAGCCAGATAAACATCATAGTCCGCCGTTAACGCCCATTTCATCTGAGTGCGCAGATCTTCATCATCGTCAACGATTAATAGTTTTTGTTTTCGCAAAATAATACCTCGTCACTTCCAGTCATTCACGGTTTCTGCCAGGCGGCAGCAGTATTTTGAATACAGTTCCCTTGCCTTCCTCGCTTTCCACGTAAAGTTTACCGCCATGTGCATCTACAATAGTTTTACAATGATAAAGGCCAATGCCCATCCCCTGCTTTTTTGTTGTCTGAAAAGGACGGAAAATATTTTTCTCCAAAAATTCTTTAGAAATTCCGCAGCCGGTATCGCTTACGGAAATTTCCACCCAGTTATCCTGAAAAATTGTAGCAACAGAAATTTGGCCATCATTTCCCATCGCATCGTATGCATTCATGAGCAGATTTTCAAGTACTTTGTGCATTTGTTCCTGATCTATGGGAAGCAGAGGCATGTTCCGATCGAAATTCTGAGATACCGGAACCTTTACATATTCTTTCAAATCGGAGATAGTTGCGGTTATCAGGTCATTTATATTTGTTTCGCGAAAGGAAAGATCAATTTTCTGGCTTAAGAGAGAAAGGCGGCTGCTCATCTTGTTAATTTTGGATACACTCTGAGAAATAGTTTTCAGCGCATCTGTGCGGAACTCCGGGTTATCCATATGCAGGGGCAGATTTTGCGTCACCAGAGACAGTTTTGATGCCAGATTTTTCAAATCGTGCATAAAAAAAGCAGACATGGTCTGAAATGCCTCCAGTTCCTTTGTCTGACGCAGACGTTCGGAAAGTCTCAGGCCCAATAAAGCGGCCGCGGCCTGATCGGAAATAGTTTTAATCAGTTCCGATTCTTCAAAGGTAAGCGATTCATAAAATACTTTTTCGCTTAAGGTCATTATTCCAATTAGCTGTCCGGCGGCATTAAGAGGAACGCAGTAGCGGATGCGTGATTCCTTGGTTTCCAATTTATAGGTATGGGCCAGATCAGAAACCCAGTCATCTTCTCGCCCTTTCAAATCAAGCGGCATTTTTTGATTAATCATGGCGCGGATCAGCTCCTTTCCTCCTTCTTTGAAAAAGTTCATTTCTTCGATCTGAT
The DNA here is from genome assembly GCA_963811325.1 of uncultured delta proteobacterium. Taxonomy (GTDB): domain Bacteria; phylum Desulfobacterota; class Syntrophia; order Syntrophales; family Smithellaceae; genus Smithella. Next base: position 1,362,895 of record CAWEQT010000001.1, on the reverse strand, counting down.
CTGCGGTAAACACCGTTGACCCGCCAAAAGATAATTGTTCCTGCTTTTCGTCAACAAGCCAGATGCTGACGGAAAGAATCCCCAGTGTATCCGACACCATCTTGACGATAATATTACATAACTCGTTAGTTTTTGTTACAGAGGCAGTTCTCTGGGTGAAGTCTTCCCATATTTTTTGATAATCGTATTGCGGACGCTTTAAATGCCGGCTGATGAAACGTTTTCGTTTTGTTCTCAGCCGATCGGAAAGCAGAAAAGTGGCCAATCCAATTATTACAACAAAAGTCAGGAAGATAGCCAGGTTGATATTTCTGAGCCATTCGAAATGCAGCGAAACCCAGGCAATCATTCCCAGTGATATAAAATATGCGCCAACAATCAGGATAGTGAAGGAAGTATAGAGAAACTGGTGTGAAAGCTGAATGCTGACATTCAGCGGCTTGCCGCGAAATAGCGACCGGAAAATAAAAAAGTCGGCTATCAGAAGAGCGCCCAGATCAACTAAATAAAGACCTGTATCCACGCCGTTGAAGAGGACAACCTGACTGTCCGTAAAAAGCCGTATTCCAAAAATACTGCCTATACCCAGAAACATGAATTTGGTCTGCCAGCGAATGTGCCCGGTAGAATGACGGAAAGTTCTTTCCAGATTCATGAGAATGGCTATGGATAGTATAATAGAGATTATGTGCCATAGATAGCCGGACCATCCTATCCGGATAAACAGAGTTGACGAATTTTGCGGCGCCAGAACTAAAGAAATAAAGTCATTATTAAAAATAGTAATCAGGGAAAGCGGCGCAACAACTGCCAGCAGCAAAACCCACTTCCATTTAGATATTTGTTCGGAATAATTAGCGCGGGCAAAGCTGATGCTGAAGAACAGCCAGGCAGCCGGTACAAGAGAGGCTACAATAAACCGCAACCGCTGCCAGAAAAGGAATCCCGAAAGTGAGTTTGACTGATAAACAAGACCAGTGAGTGCAGCCTCCAGAGACAGAAGCACCATGCCGAAGGCAAATATACCCTGAACAAAAGAACGCGGCCCGCGGTAAATGCCGATGACAATCACTGCAATAGTAACGCCCGCCGCCGCAAATGAAAGATCAACATTAAAAGGCATGATTCATCTGTAACATCTTTTTTTCCGTTTAACTATTAACTTTAATTGTTAACTGTAAATCGAAAACCGGCCATCCGCTATCAGTAAATCATATTACTTCTTTTCTGATCTTCTTAAAAAAAACAGTATTGGAGCCAACAACAGCAGCGCCACAATAAAAAAAGGTATGCCGCCTTCTCTGTGCAGAGAGCTTGCAAGAATTCGCGGATCAACATAATTTCCTAATAATGAGAGCGTAAAAATCCGGATACCATTTTTTAACATGGCGATCAATACTGCGCAGATAGTAAGAAAAATTATTTTCCAGTAGGAGTTCAGAAACATATAACCGGCCAAAATGGCGACAATAAAAATAGCCATGCCTGACCGGATGCCACTGCATTGTTTAGCCACTTCGACACTGACATTTGGTAATTGAAAGACAAAGCCATCTCTTATAAACGGCGTTCCCGAGGCCAGAAATAACAGATTTACAAACTCCGTGGAACCGACCTGTAAAAAATGGATGATATTATCCATGAGAACCGTGGGGATAGGAACGATAAAAATCAAAAAGAGAAGAGGGAACAAAGCGCTTCGGTAAGCCTGCATACCGTAAAGAAGAATAAAAGCTCCGTTTATGAAAATGAAGATAGAAAAGGCGATAAGAGACGCGTAATTGTTTTGATCCAGCGGCGCACCCCATAAAATTCCGCCCAGAAACAGAGCTATGCCCAGAAGCAAAACGAGAATTCCCACAGCAAATAAATAATTTACTTTTGCAAAAATTTCTTCGCGGTTGATGTAAATCAGATAAATGCTCACCAGAGGAATAAGCGCGATATGCGAATAATATTCGCTTTTATTTGAGAAATAAAGCGCTTTGATCGACGTATAAGCCATGATCAATGCCAAAACCGCAAAAAGAAGAAAAACAATATTTCTAGTGTTAAGATGTTCCTTGATTTTTTCAGCCAGAGAATTTTCGCTCATATTCACCTTTAGGATATTGTAATTATTTAATATATTAGATAGAAAAAAGCGAGCACTTTTTTAATGGAATTTTCTTTTCTCCTTTATCCTTTATCCTTGAACCTTTATCCTTTGTCCTTGCCCCTGTTCCTCGTCCTTTTTTATGCTCACTGAAAAATAGTCTTGACTATTTTTCAATTAACTGAATAATAGCCATATGAAAAAGCGAACCCCTTATATTAGTGTGTGGAAAGAATTGTCTCATGACAAAGCGATGATTTTTTTGGCCGGTCCCCGCCAGTCAGGTAAGACGACACTTACAAAGATTATTGCCGAATCTTTTAGCAATAGTCTTTATTGGAACTGGGATATAACGAATAACCGCACGCATCTTCTTCAGGATCCTGGATTTTTTTCACATCTTGTCAGGAAAGACAATTCCGTGCCCCTGATCATTTTTGATGAACTTCATAAATACAAAGACTGGAAAAATTATCTGAAGGGCATTTATGATGAATTTAGTGACGAATTCAAATTTCTCATTTCCGGCAGTGGACGCCTTGACATCTATCAGAAAGGCGGTGATTCACTGGCAGGCAGGTATTATCTTTTTCATCTTTTTCCTTTTACCATTGCAGAACTGGGCGGCATGAACAGGCCTTTTGAAGAGTTCATGAGCGACCCCTTGCATTTGAATATGAAGAAAAGTGAACGTCTGAAGGTCATCTGGCAACAGCTTGCCATTTTATCCGGATTTCCCGAGCCTTACCTTTCCGGTCGTGAGACCACTTACCGGCGTTGGACTAACACCTATACGCGGCAACTAGTCAGAGAAGACATCCGTGATTTAACAGATATCAAATCCGTGCAGGATATAGAAACAATTTATACACTTCTACCGTCAAAAATTGGCAGCCCGCTTTCCGTGACTTCACTTGCGGAAAACTTGAAGGTTTCTTACAATACTGTGCGGAGCTGGCTTGATATTCTGGAAAGATTTTATCTGACATTCAGTATTCCAACTTGGACGGGCAAAGTTGCCCGGGCTATTCAGAAAGAACGGAAATGCTATCTTTATGACTACCCGAGGATCAAGGATCCTGCTACACGTTTCGAAAACATGGTGGCCTGTGAGTTATTGCGAGCAGTAACCATATGGAACGACATGGGATCAGGCGTCTTTTCTCTTCATTTCATAAGGGATAAAGAGAAGAGGGAGGTTGATTTTTTGATTGCTAACAGCGGCGAACCTTTTCTGCTTATTGAGGCAAAATTATCCGATTCACAGCCTGCAAAACCTCTTTTGGCATTTCAAAACAGATTGGGTGTGCCCGCCGTTTTGCTAATTGAGGCTGGCAATGGTTATCGGATTATACCCAATGGAACACATAAAATTTTGATCTCGCCGGCCTGGCAGTGGCTTGCCCAATTGCCTTAAACCTTGTTGCTTGCCCCTTGAATCTTTTTCAAATCTGTAAACTATTCCGACGTATCAAGCCAGGCAAATCACATCCAATAGGCAATTTATTCGTATTTAGCTAACAATAACAAATAATTAAACGTAAATAATGTGTAAAAAAAGTTGTTAAGTATTCCGACACCTGCAATTTTTATCAAAGAAATCAAGACAATCACGGGTATCACCCCCAAAGCAAGCTGCGGGGTATGTACCTTCCGCTTTGCCGAATTGTTTCCAATAGCCTTTGGCTTTTGGATAATTCGGCTAAAAAACTTCAATGCGCTTTGCTTTTGAAGTCTAAACCTTATTACAACTTACAGATATTACTGCACTGCATTTGTAATATGTAATATCTGAGTTTCATTAGAATTGGAGTTTCACAATAAAAAACCAGCAGCGTTTAAACTGCTGGTTTTTTTCAAATTATTGATAGCTAACTTATTTCTTTAACTTTCTTCTGGTAATTCCCAGACCGAGGAGACCAAAACCAAGCAATAATATCGTCAGCGGTTCAGGAACCAAGGCCAACATGGCTTGCGTATATTGGCCCTGCGTGTTTATAAGATTCATAACACCAACATCACCGGTAGTAGTCCATGTTGTAGAGTTTGCGAATGCAAGGTAAGCGTCTGTCTGTGCTCCGAATAATGGAACGTCAGGTGATGGAACGCCCTTTATTTGACCTTCAAGAATCCAGAATGCAAACTGAAGGGCATCAGCATCAGTGTTATTGTTAACATAAAATGGTAGAGTTCCCGCTCTAAAACTATAATATAAATAAGCTTCTTGGGGAGTTAGTGGGATACCAGAAGGTAGGGAAGATGTACCAAGCTCCACAATATAAGGAGGATATTGAAGTACAACACCAAGTTCGGTACAAAATGTTTCGAAAAGATTGTTGTGTCCCGGGTCTGACTGCACCATAAAGATTCCCCCGCCAACGTTACCAGGGTAACCGGCATGGGTTATATAAACCTCCTCACCATTGTACGGAATAGTAAGAGCCATTGTTGCTGTGCTGAATGCACAAAGCATTACAACCGTGAAAAAAAACGTAATTAATTTTATTTTCATAAAAATCCCCTTTTCTTTATTTTACTATTTTTTTATTTTCCCCTTCTTTCTTTCGATTATAATTTTGCAATTGTTATGCCAGAAATGGTAACTATAACTTTGTGGGGTCAGATATAGCTATAAATATTAGATAATACACGATTAATAATTATAAAAAGCATTCTCTTTGTTTGTGTTGGCTTGGGTAATAAAAAAACTTTTTTCATATTTGTAAAGTATTCCGACAATGGCTTGGATTCTTTTTTTGAACCTTGCCCCTTGAACCTTGTTCTTTTTGTGAATTTAACCTACAAAACGGGCAAAATGACCATATTTTGAGAAAGTCGACAGCGACATTTATGTGTAAGATAATGATATTATACACTATTTAATTATGTTGTTTTATGGAATAATTATTGCATTATTTAACCAAGAAGCTTGAAAAAGGCAAACCACTTGAAAAGGTGGGGCGCAAAGTTACTGACCTAAGTCTTCGTAAGTGGATAAGGTGGCAGAACTGCCGGGCAACATCAAAAGATCCGTCCAGCAATCCTGCCAATACAAAATAACAAATTTTAAAAGAGCGTGTAATAACAACCAAAGCTTGAAAAAGGCAAACCATCTGAAAAGGTGGGGCGCAAAGTTACTGACCTAAGTCTTCGTAAGTGGATAAGGTGGCAGAACTGCCGGGCAACATGAAAAGATCCGTCCAGCAATCCTGCCAATACAAAATAACAAATTTTAAAAGAGCGTGTAATAACAACCAAAGCTTGAAAAAGGCAAACCATCTGAAAAGGTGGGACGCAAAGTTACAGACCTAAGTCTTCATAGGGGGATAAGGTGGCTGAACTACCGGGCAAATTCAGAGCCCTCCAACAATTCTGAAGAACAAAACAGATAAAATGGAGGTAGTAACATGAAAAGAGACAGAAATTTAAATCAAATAGGAGTATTTTTTGTAACCTGCCTGCTCATATTTTTATCTTCTAAAATAGCAATAGCAGATACGTACTACATAGATTATGTTAAAGGTTTGGATTCCAATAACGGGACAACCACTTCAACGCCGTGGAAATTTGCACCTGAAATGCCCGGATTTACGGGTACATATTCTCACTCCGCCGGTGATGTCTTTGTCTTCAAAGGCGGAGTGACATGGCCTATGCAATCTGGATACAGTACTGTATTATCAATAAAAAACTCCGGCGCAAATGGAACTCCTGATGTTTACATGGGTGGTCAGCAATGCGGCTATACTCCTGCAACGCCTTTTGTGCGGTGTTCGTCGGATTCGCAAACTCAGGCTTGCGGCTCAAACGCTTCTGTCTCCTGCAATGACGGTTCTCCTTGGGGGATAGGTTATCCGACATTTACTTCTAACAATTCTATTTCTGCTGGCTACGGAATAAATATGTCTGCCGGTCTATCTTACATAACAATAGATGGAATAAGAGTTTATAATGTCGGTTATACCGATGGGACTGGTTTTGGAATAAACGGCAATTCAACATCCAGTTTAGAAGTGAAAAATTGTGTCTTAAATACTAATGCTGTAGATGCCTTTAATCATAATATTGGGAATAGTACTGTAAACGGCGGATACACAGCCCACTTATGTTTTTACGATAATCTCATAGAAAATTCAGGTCGTGTCGTCATTAATCAATCCGACAATGTATCCTATTCCGATGATACTCAAATTTACAATAATATCTTCATGGGAAGAGGTACTTATAATAATCATAGTTATCATACAGACGGCATTATGATTGGAACTAATACTTTTCAAAATACCGGAAACTGGATGACTAATGTTAAAATCCACCATAACATCTTCAGAGGTGATTGGGGGGCATCAGCGGCTATTTACATGAACGGTGCAAGTGCTAAAATTGTTACCCCGACATCCAATCCGATAACAGCAGGATTTACAGCTTCGAGAGAGACTTATTGGGCGTTAGGATTGACATCGGGGGCGTATGGAGAAATTCAACAGGTAACAAGCACAACGCTTATTCTTAATACTATAGCTCATGCGTCTTTTATACCAGGGGAAATAATACAAGAACAAACATATAATGGGAGTTTTACTCCTTCCGCAGGGGGAACAATAGAAGTAACCATGTCTTCAACGACCCCCACCACTTATTATTTCAACAGTATAAACGGTGCGTTAATATACGATAATGTTATAGCTCCCGAAACTTGTATCTATGGCATACCCTTTTCTCCTGCTGCGATAGCAGCCCAAAGTGGACAGTTCGAGAATATCAGCATTTATAACAACACGATAGCTATGGATGCCTGTATCGCTAACCCTCCAACGGGAATTTATTTAGAACAGGTAAATGATGCAACGATTGAAAACAATATCTTCTCTGCCACTGATAATTCGATTATAATGACGGCTACCTGTTCAGGCACAATAGTGGCCGATTACGACATCTATAATACGGCTTTAAGTGAACATTTAATATGGGACAATAGGACATCGAACAGATACAATACTCTTGCCGCTTGTCAAAACGCAGGATATGAAGCTCACGGAATCAATAATTCATCTGCTTATTCCAGTAAATACATAGGTTTTGTAACTATTCCTACAGGTGACAATACGGGAAACTGGCAGTTGCAATCATCTTCCCCAGCTAAAGATGTTGGCGTTAATCTCTCATCACTTTTCACGACTGATTATCTTAATGAAACAATCTCAACATGGGGAATGGGTGCTTATAATTATGAGGCAGACCTGGGTGGCAAAACTCAATACGCTCTATTAATTATATCAGCTAATGGTATAGTGACAAGCAATCCATCAGGCATCAATTGCGGCTCAACCTGCTCCGCAAATTATGCTCCAGAAACATCTGTGACCTTAACCGCTTCGGCCAATAACGGATATACGTTTACTGGCTGGTCAGGAGGAGGATGCGCCGGTACAGGGATTTGCACCGTAACCATGACAGCAGCGACACCTGTTACAGCAAATTATGCCATAACTACAAACAACTTAACCGTTACAAAATCTGGTACTGGAGTTGGGACTGTCACCGGCAGTGATGGCCTCATCAATTGCGGCTCGACCTGTTCAGTAAATTATGAGTCTGGAAAATCAGTGACCTTGACTGCTTTGGCGAATAACGGATCTATTTTTTCTGGTTGGTCAGGAGGTGGATGTTCCGGTACAGGAACTTGCACCGTAACCATGACCGCAGCGACATCTGTTGCAGCAACTTTTATACCTGTATACAACTTAACCGTTACAAAATCTGTTACGGGAGCGGGGACTATCACCAGCAGTGATAGTACTATCAATTGCGGCTCGACCTGTTCAGCAAATTATGATCTGGGAACATCAGAGACCTTGACCGCTTCAGCAACTAGCGGATATACTTTTACCGGTTGGTTAGGAGGAGGATGCTCCGGTACAGGCACTTGCACTGTATCTATGACCGCAGCGACATCAGTTACTGCAACTTTTGCCATAACTACATATAACTTAACCGTTACAAAATCTGGTACGGGAACAGGGACTGTTACCGGCAGTGATGGCCTCATCAATTGCGGCTCGACCTGCTCAGTAAATTATGAGTCTGGGAAATCAGTGGCCTTGACCGCTTTGGCGAATAGTGAATCCACCTTGTCCGGTTGGTCAGGTGGAGGATGCTCCGGTACAGGCACTTGCACCGTAACTATGACCGTAGCAAAATCTGTTGCAGCAACTTTTGCCAGATCTATGTTGTATTCGAAAAAACGCAGGTAAATAGAAAGGACTTCTTCCTGAACTGACACAGGGAAGAAGTCCTTTCGCTGCTTCAGCACCCGATGTTATTGGGGGACTGGGCAAGTAGAGACCTGCACAACTCTGCTATTCATCATTCCGGACTTGGAGGCTGTTTCGCAATAGGAAAAATGTCATTTCATATCCTCCACTGGCGCGAAGTCGAGAGATTTTAAGAGAGGTGTCACCCTCCGGCCGACGGGCAGACTCCGTTCCCCAAGCAGTTCGAAGTCCTAAGCGGCGTGTTTGGAAAACTCGCCCTACGATGAAAATTACGGCTACATTAATACATCCACTGTGCAACTGAAACAGCGTTCACATTTTAGAACGGATACATAGTTTACACTTTTAATGGCTCCCAAGATATTTTAACAATCACTTATTACTGTTGTCCACAAATTATCAACCATTGTTTTATGGCATAACCATTATTGCCTGTCGTTCAGGATATGATAAATAAATGGACGAGTCCCTCAGCCAATCTGGCATTGACAATTTCAAAATTTGCTGTTATGCACCAACACATTTTAGCATTTATATGGAAATTATTCTATTCGCACAGATCAGTTTACAGGCTCTTTTTTGTTGATCATACCGCCGGATGGTATGCGTAAGAGAACAATGGATGCCTTTGTTATTTAAGAAAAATGGAGGTAGTATGATAAAAAGAAGCAGAATATTAAATCAAATAGGAGTAATTTTTGTAACGTGTCTGTTCATATTTTTATCTTCTAAAATAGCAATAGCCGCTACGTACTACATAGACTATGTCAACGGTTTGGATTCCAATAATGGGACAACCACTTCAACGCCGTGGAAATTTGCACCTGAAATGCCCGGATTTACGGGTACATATTCTCACTCCGCTGGTGATGTCTTTGTCTTCAAAGGCGGAGTGACATGGCCTATGCAATCTGGATACAGTACTGTATTATCAATAAAAAACTCCGGTGCAAATGGAGCTACTGATGTTTACATGGGTGGTCAGCAATGCGGCTATACCCCACCCTCGCCATTTCTTCTTAACGGTACTTCTGCCTGTAACGGAATAAACTATCCTTGCGGCTCAAACGCTTCTGTCTCCTGCAATGGCGGAGTAGCATGGGGAACAGGTTATCCACATTTTGATGGTGGAGCTGTTGATGGGGCATTAGTGATATCTATTAAAAACGGATTGTCCTATGTGACCATAGACGGTATTGAGATAGATAACGCAGGATATACGGACGGGTCAGGACAGGGAATAGCTGCTGGGACTACTTCAAGCCTGGAGGTGAAGAATAACATACTCAACACAAATGCTGTCAATGCTTTTAGCCACGGCATTGGATATAATACTGCCCATCTACTCTTTCACGATAATCTCATAGAAAATTCGGGTAGGGTAGTTATTAACACTACTGATCTTACTTTTTATATGGATGATATTCAATTATATAATAATATCTTTCTCGGCCTAGGAACTTACAATCCTCAGACTTATCATGCAGATGGTTTTATGGTCGGGGCGAATACTACTCCTGCTAATAATACCTGGATGACTAATCTTTATATCCATCATAATATGTTTAGAGGAAACATGACAGGAACAGCAGCCATTTATGTGAACGGCACACCTGGATATAATAGTGTAAATGGAGCATGGATATATGACAATGTTATAGCCCCCGAAAGTAATACTTGTACTTCTGAAGCCTTTTGTCCTGGCGCGATATCAATATACAACGGCAATAAGGAAAATATCAATATTTTTAATAATACTATTTCAGGCGATAACTGTGCCTCTAATCCGGCCGTTGCGTTTACCGGGATATTCTTGGATAGTGTGATAGGGAGTGCCACGGTTGAAAATAATATTCTCTCTGGAACGGACAATGCTATTATAATATCAGCATCCTCAATCGGAACAATTACCATTGATTATAATATCTATAACACGGTTTACGGTGATCATCTAATATACGATGAAAGACCGGGACAAAACAGGTGTAATACTCTTGCTGCTTGTCAAGCACAGGGACAGGAAACGCAAGGCAAAGCAAATACTGCTTATTCCGGTTCGTATATAGGTTTCGTTGCTTTACCAAGTGGTGGTGTTACAGGGTCGGGAAACTGGCAATTACAATCTAATTCTCCTGCTATCAACATGGGAAATAATCTTTCTGGGACATTCACTACTGATTATTTATATAATACCCGTCAAACTCCGTGGGATGTGGGCGCGTATGATTTTGCGGCAGACAGTGGTACTGATGATGATGGCGGTAATGGTAAGGGCGGATGCTTCATTGCCACGGCTGCCTATGGTTCTTATCTCGATCCGCATGTATATATATTGAGAAACTTCCGCGATCATTATCTTTTGACCAATTACTTTGGCAAAAAGTTTGTGGAATTTTATTACAGAAATTCACCACCTGTTGCAAAAGTCATTGCAGCAAATGACTTTTTAAAAATAGCAACAAGATGGGCATTAACACCTATCGTTTACGCTATGTCTTATCCAAACGCTGCAGAGATGCTGCTGCTAACCATGCTTCTAATGATTATGGTCATCATCATCAGAAAGAAAATGGAAAAGCATGCACACGCGCAATTAGCGGCACTTACTTTCAGAGCGGACAGAGACAGACTTTTGTAAAAGTACTTTAATAGTTGCAAGAAAACAGAATAACAATAGAGGGTAGAGTAATTTTCAACTCTGGCCCCTATTATTATTGGCCACTGAGAAAGCATCCTTTTTTATAACGTATCTGCCTTATACCAAGGCCAATTTGGTCCAAGTCAAAAACCCTTTCCTCAAGAAAAACAAAAGGCAGGGCTAATTCGACGCTGCCTTTTGTTTTGACTATATGATTCAATCTAATTTCTGAGTTTTATCCTGATTACTATCATCCCTATCAGCAATTTAATTCTTTTATAAAAGTGAATATTGTTTATTGAATCTTTCAAATGGCAATTGCCATGTTTGAATTTTGGCCGCAAGCTGTTATGCGTTTTTTTATAGTTTTAGAAAAACTTGCCACCCCAGCAAGCGGGGGACAAAACGATAAAGATATTTTTTTGAGTTATTCAATTGGTTTTAAAAAACTTTTAAACTCATCATGATTCTCTTTAATTTCATTAATGTCCTTTTCCCACCAGGCTGATTGCGTTATTTGGTCAATAACCTGCTGAGAAAAGCGGTATTTAATAATTTTTGCCGGATTACCTGCCACGATAGCAAATGGCGGCACATTTTTAGAAACAACAGCACCCGCAGCTATTACTGCGCCATTTTCGATCCTATTGACAGACGGCAATATGATCGCGTTTTGCCCTATCCAGATATCATTTTCGATGACCAACTTTGTTCTGGTGATTGATAATTCGTCAACATAACCGAAATAGGGACTATAGAAAAAAGGATGCATTGATTTATTGGTAAACGGATGATTGCCGGATAAGATGTATACATTACGTGCAAATGAGCAATATCTTCCAATCACCGTTCCTGCAGGGATGTTGTGTAAATCGAAGCAGCCGCCATAGCTGTACATCCCGATTGTGATATCATGATAGTCATGAAAAATCTTTCTTAAGGTTTTTGAGCGGACAGCGCCACCTTCATTATTACTTATAATACTTTGAATGATATCACGCAATCGCCTGTTGTTTAAGGCATACAGCCTATATAATATTTTATTGAGGGATTTTATCAGCAGCATAAAGTTATTTCATCCATTTTATCAATATCAAAAACACATGTTTCTACTTTTTCATTTTCTGGCGGCTGAAAGAGACAACGCCGAAGCACCATGCTAGTATACAAAAAACAGAGCCGATTACCATTGCTATAATTCTATGTGAAGGCAATGCGATCACGAAAACGATGCCGGGAATTAATACAATGAAAGAGTAGTTAACTCCTTTGATAAACTTGGCAAAATATTCATGTATATTAATATTTAACAAGTCTTTTAGGTAATGGATTTGTATTGCAAAAGCCAGGCACATGGAAAGTACCGTGGAAAGTGCCGCGCCTATCAGTCCCAGATACTTTGTTGCGGGGTATAGTAAAATCAAGAAAACAAATGTTCTGGCAAGTGACGCGTTTCGAAATTGATCAGGGTTGCCTGTGGCAAAAACAACGTTCATCATCAGCACCGACAGGATATAAAGAAAAACAGATAAACAAAAAATACTGAAAGGAATCGCCACTATACTATACTCCGGTGCGTAGATGATTCCTAATAACGGACTGGAAAAGGCAATTAAAAATGTAAAAAAGGGCAGCCCAAAAGTCACAATTATCTCCGTAATTTTAAGTAAAGTATTTTTCAGTTTTTCTCTGTCATCCTGAATCAGAGAAAAAGCCGGCATAAATACAGGGCTGATTCTTGAAAATATCTTATTGGGCATATCTGCCAGATCTCGTGCCAAAAAATACAAACCCAATACGCTTAGTGACAGCACTTTACCAATTACAAAGTTATCAGCTTGACCATATAGCACCATCAAGATCGGCAGACCGAAGAATTTTCTTGAGAAGCTCATAATATTTTTGGCATGCGATAAGTTGATTTGAAACTTTGGTATGAGAGGATAGAATATATAGGAAAATAAAAAAATTAAAAAGGCCTCAATAACATAGCCCAGCACCAAAGCCCAGACATTATGAAGATAGAATGCCGATATTATAGCGGCAAGTATACCAAGTATGCTCGCGCTTTGTGTGAAAATTACCCATTTGTTGAACTTTAATTCTTTATGAAGCAAAAAAATGTTGGGGCTGGTTAACCCTCTTAATAATATGACAATAAGGGCAGTGCGCAGTATGAGTGTTGCCTCGGGTTTATTAAGGAAATCAGCGATTAATGGCGCCGCAAAAAAAGCAATCATATATAACATAATTGCTCTGAATGCTGAAAACCACCAGATGACATTTAAAAATTCTTTTTCCGAACCTTTCTTATTCTGAATAATCGATTTGGTCAGGCCAACCTCGGCAAATGCCTCAGCAGCGGCAACTGTTGCCATAATGGTTGCCATAAGACCAAATGCATCCGGTGCAAGTAATCTGGCTAAAATGATATTGCGGATAAATCTTAATAGATTTTCTGATAGGCTGCCTGCAGCTAAAATGCCGCCGCTGCGAACGCTGCGCCCAAGAAGGCTTTCTGAATGTCTTAATGATTTTAATTTATCCAGAACTTTCATTATTATTGTTTTTGCCCGGTGCAAGTTTGTCCCGCCATATCTTTTTTACTTTATCGGTCAAATTGAGTTTTTTTAACGCGTATTCAGTAAGAGTTGAAATGATAACTAGCAGTGACTTAATTGCATTGAGCAATCCGCCCTTTAAAGTTGGCGCATAAACATATACAGATGCTTCCTGCCAATTATCGTTGCAAAAATTGTGTTTGTAAAAAGCTTCACCAAAACCGAAATCAACCGTCTGAATATCGCCTTCCTCGTATAGTGCCTTAAACATTTCCATGATAATTAGAGTGCCCGGGCTATACTGATTAAATGACGGGTCGTAGCCCGTGGCCCATGGGAAAAAAGTATGCCCGTATTTCACACCAGTTAAAAAGGCGCATGGTTGCTGGCCTATATACATAATGTAAGCTCTAAAACGTTGCTGCTTGAGCGCAAGCAAAATTCTGTTTTCAGTAGCTTGATCATTCAGAAAACCAACGCCCAAGCCACGATGAAATGTTTTGGATGCAATCGTTTCTATATCCTTCAGTAAAGTTACATATTCAGTCATAGACCGATAAATCTTAATAATTTTATCTTTCCCATATTGATCATTTAATCTTTTGGTATATTTTTTAAAATTGTTCCTGAAATTTTTGGGACGTGTTTTTTCAAACTCGTCCAATGAATCCGGCAATATTGACCGCCAGTGTTGATTGACTTTAATCGAATGATCGCGCAGAAAATAATGAGGAAGCCTCGTTGCAAGATTGTACATGTTTGAATCTAAGGCCAGATGATTGAAAAATGCAATATCGGCATCACCTTTTAAAAGCGAATCCATAATTGATTCAAAAAGCATATTACAAGCCGGATCGGTAAGGTTACCGATAATACCACCATAAAGGATACTCAGTGATTTTATTTTTGTGCTGAATAAAATTTTATAGCCGAATCTAAATTTAAAATCTATATTGTCAAGACGACCTATCATCATGGTATCAGGTTTACCCTGCTTCATAAGAACAGTAATATGAGGGCTCACATTTGCTTTATTGGCACGGCAAAACGCAATATAGAAATCAATATCCGCATCCGGGTAGCATTGGTGTGTTTCCCAGAAATTCCTAACATCTTCAATTTCTTCCAATGATCTTATAACTTTTATATCGTATCCGGACGGCTTCTTCATTTTCTTTCCTTCATGTTTTTCAAATTTTAACTATTGTGATCCGATTTTGTGGGATTAAAGTTCAAATGTTGAAATATTTTTGTTTTAAATCTACGCATTTTAACCAAAATAATTTTAAGTGTCTGATATTTCGAAAAAGTACCATGCAGTCTGTGGGGGAGCCATGACGCGATAGATGCACAATAACCTCTGTAGCATACGGCGCGACACACATACTTTGTTCGATTAGCCCAAAATCTTTTATATTCAGCTTCACCATATAAAAAATCATAAACAGTGATACCACTATCTAAAACTTTTTGCAGATTCTCCAGCATGAGCATTTGCCCTGGTGACAAGTGCGCTTTCGTTTCACTGAATCCAAGGAATAAACAATAGCAAATATTTCCAGAATAAAAATTAAGAATATACGCTATGTCTTCGCCATTTTGTTCGTAAAGAAAAATTTCCGCGTGATTGTTTTGGGCTAGAGAGGAGATCACTTCTTTATAGAATGCTGAAGACAGAGATTCTTGACCACGTCTTGCTAACCAGCTTTGTTTCTGTATTTGTGCTATTCTTTCCACAGACTTTTCGGTTAAATCATCCAGGCAAATATGGATTAAATTAACTAAACCAGTTTCCTCGAGTCGCGCACGTTTACGTTTGAGTGTAGCTCGCGACTTTTTTGATTTGTGTGCCATGTAATTACTGAAGCCATTGCCTTCAGAAACGTAATGAGAGATGTTCCTGGTCCACCGCGTCTCTTTCCAATCATACGTATTGAGCGCTGCCATAAAAACGTTAATGGAAATGGTGTCTGCCGCAAAGTATGGGATATGAATAAGGCCTTTCGGAAAGCACCCGGCGAGCTTCATTGCGATTGCCATGGCCACATCATAACGCTGGTTGTCCATGATCAACGCAAAATTGTAATGGTGTTCACCACCAATAGGTTCAATCTCCTGTATGCCAAGACGCGACTTCACCATAAATGGAGCTATACCCACAAGGTTGTTATGTTCGCGAACTGTAAAAATTGACAACTGCATTCCTTTGCCATAATGTTTCCACCATACATAATTCCAGAAAAAAGTTTGAAATGCATTTAGATTGTTGCAAGAGTTGAATAGACTTCCCCACTCTTCTTTTAAACTATTAAATCGTTCCACTGATGTAATAATATCAACGGTTAGATGATCAATTAAAACCGAAAAACGATTATTAGTAGATGACATGAAAAATAAACCCCCTAATTTTTTGTTAAATGTCTGGACATGTAATAAAAAGATGAAATTAATTGGTTGCCCGATTATTTTAAAAAAGGTTCTTAGTGCCTGTTGATTAGGAAAATGTTTGTTTATCTTTTTTCTTGAGGGACAGACTTGCGACAAGCGCGATAATAGACAGCAGCCAAACCCACATTAGTCTCATTTGATCAAAATAGGCTACAGATATAAAGGTTACTGCATGTGCAAAAAGAGCGCTGCCCAGAACCCATGGAATAATTTGCTTATAGCTTGACTGATCAGCCAGAATGCGGCGCGTTTTGCCCAGACTCTGAAAACAGTATGCAATGATCAATATAAATAATATGAGTGGTAAAATACCGCCTTGTACTCCGATAAATAAGTATTGGTTTGTAATATCAACCATGTTGGGGTCATCTGGCAAAGTAACTAAACCATTGCCTACACCGAATGTCCAGTCTGCAGTGTATGTCGTTCCAAGTAACCACCACTCATTAAAATGTTTAACGGCTTGGTCTATTAGTTCAGAACGTGACCATCCTGTACCGCCTGTTATAAAGCCTAACCGGCCGATCAAAAACCAGATCGGGGCTTTCATAAATAATGCTAGCATCGCAATGCCTGCCAGAAGCAGCCATCTGACCTGACGCATCTTATTGCGCAAAGGCCAGCAGCAAAGCCCGATAAGTGATGCCAGGTAAGCCATGAGCGGTCCCGATGAAGCTGACGTCACTGTAATTATGGTAGATGATATGATGCCGATGTAAGCGAAGGTTCGCCCCTTTGTATGTCGGTTCCAGAGAGCAAGAAACAGTGGAAAAAGGGTAGCACCGAAAGTTCCCGCAAGAATGGGATGCCTGAAAGGGCCCTGACAGCGCAAATGTCCCTCACGAATCATTGTAAATTCAGAAACACCGCCAAACATGGAAAAGATATTCCTTTGTGTTGATTTTTCGATGATCATAGAAAGAGCAAGCGGTAGGATGACAATGGCCGTTATTTTGAGCACGGAAATCATTTCATCCAAGTCTCTGATTAAAAAGCGAAACAGAAAAAAAGTTAAAATCGTATTATAAGCCTGCCCCATTCGATTGATAAACGTATCCATAGTTGGTGTCAGAATGGTTGCCGTAATAATGCTTGCCAGAACAAACGCAATAATAAGTTTGTCTATGACAGTGAAGTCGAATGCTTTTAACTCTCCGCGAATCAGCAGTCGTACCCAGCCGAACAGTAGAAGGATTCGAATAATGTCAAAATTTAGTCCCGCGATCATAACCCGCTGCCCCAACGTCGTATAGCTGACGGCCATGATAAAGGGCAGAAAAACCAGTCGTCGCGGCAGGACTAAAATTAATAGTCCCATAGTCACGAGGAAAGCAAGGCCTAAAGGCGTTAGGTTTAAAGCATTTTCCATTGATTTACGTATCCGGAATTATGTTGTTTGATTAGCTATCAAAATGAATTTATTTTCTTGCATAAGCGCCAATCCTGTTCCCTCCGACTACACCTTCGATATCACTTGTATAAGGTATGCCAAGATTAACGCCGCCGGTTCTCGCTGGTGAACCGGCCTGTAAATGCCAATCACCCGATCCAGCAACTCCGCCATGCGGTAATGCCATAAACCTCGGTTCGCCTACTTTACCATGTGCTTCCTGATAAACAGGTGAACCTTGACAGCCGGAAAGCGTATTACATCTTTTGTTCACAGCAGATCTACTATCCCATATCAGATGATTATTACTTAGTGTGTAATAAAGGTTATAATCAAGGTCAACTGTTCCAGTGGTATCCGAGCCGATTGTGATGCCATTATCACATCCTGTTAATATGTTATTTTTAACCTCTATGTTGTTAATCCGCCATGCGAAAGCTATACAATGACTTGTTGGAGTTCCTGAACTTGATCTTGCATCAATGGTGTTATTATAGACCTTTACATCGCTATGCCCACCGGCAAAAAATATAGCGGCAGGTGATAGTGTGCATCCCGTGGCATTCTCAGATGTTAACTGATTATTATAGATATAGACATACTTCCATCCATAATAGGTCTTTGGTGTTCCATTAATATAGATAAACGCTGTTGCGCCATGTGTCCAATCCCCCACAAACTTGTTGTTGTATATTTTGAGATTGGTGGCTTTCCATGTACCGACTCCATCTGCCCCAATCATGAAACCATCCGTATGATAAGACTTCCGATCATAATCATAGCTGCCATACATTGTATTATTATAAAACTGGAAATCATCACAGGTCGCATCACCCACACTCACATGAACCCTGCCGGCTTGCTTGATAATATTGTCATGGAAGTAAACCTTGGAGTACGTTCCCGATGATGCGCCGTAAGCAAAGGCGTTGACACCGTTTGGCTGAAGCCAGCAGTTTTTGACTGTTATACCTGACCCGCCACTAAATGCGATCGCCTGTCCACTTCCATCGGTATATCCAACATTGACTATTTTTATTCCGTCAATCGTAATATGTGATTTACCGGAACTATAGATAGCAAGCATCCCATTAACAGCCCCGCCATCAAATATCGGATAATCACTACCCCATGCAGTTCCTCCATTACACGACGCCAAACCTGATACGTCACACCTTTGTCCACCTATGTAAATATCAGGATTGCCGTTAGCCCCACTTTTGGCAATTGTTAATCGCAAAGCTGCCACAGGCCAGATTACTCCGCCTTTGAAGACGAATACATCTCCTGCTGAATGGGAATAGCTGCCGGAAAAACCTTTCATCCCCGGGCAGCGTTTCCATGGTTGTGTGATCGACGTTCCATTGTTGGCATCTGACCCGCTGGCATAATCTATATAGTAAGTGGCGGAAAAGATTGTGGTTGAATAGCCCAGCATTAACAACAGCACCAATGGTATAAACAATATCTTGTTGTGCTTAAGCATGACCTTCACTCTCTTTGGATAAAATTTGTTTTAATTTGGAAAGTTGCTCTTTTCTCAAAAATTGAATAAATTCTTCCGTTACAGGTCGTCTTTGTTTCTTGAAAAACGGCAGAAGATAACCACACATCCTTGTCATAGCAAACAATAAGTAAGGTTTGGTGGTGAGGCTTTTGATACATTTAAATATCTCAAATAACGGATGGCTACCCAGCGCGTAAAACATTCGGCCTGCTCTGAAGGCTTCTTTTAATTTACCCCGCGTGGTTTTGCTGAGTTTGTGGTGATACACCTTAAGTTCTTCAAAGGCTTCTACCACCCATCCCTTCATCTGAGCTGTTATGGCGGCAATTGTGTCTTCCCCGCCTTCTTTGATGGGGAGTAGGCCACCTATCTCTTCGTAACACGCCCGGTGAAAAAGTTGAATGCAGCCGGAAACATAATTTGAATTACTTGGCGATCTTCTTATATAATGATCATCGTATTGATCAAGGATAATTCCCCCCGCAATGCCCAACTTAGAATTTTCGGCAAATTTATTTAAAATATTTTCATAGTAAAAAGAATCAAAGGTGACATCGCCATCGAGTATGCCAATAAAGTCATAATCAGTACCGGCAAGCATTTTGTATCCTATCATGATTGCATGAACCTTGGAAGCAAAATCAACTTGTACGTTTGTGTTTGCTGTTTTATGAACAAGCGTTATAAAGTTGTACTGTGCTACATATTGTGAAACTATTTCTTCCGTTCTATCAGTTGAACCATCACTGACAATCATCCACTTAACCGGTAAAACAGTTTGCGAGATAATCGTCTTTATAGTATTTTCTATATACTTTTCTTCATTACGTGCTGCTGTTATTAAGACGTAATTGTTCTTAATCAATATTTTGTTCCTGATTGCTTTATTTTTTTAATCATGGATGGAATGTGGACTTTTTCAAAGGTAGCGATGTATTAGCCATTCTACATAAACAGAAGCAGCTGTATTCTAAATCGTAGAAGAATTCGGACCGCATATCAAAAAGAACGTTTAGACCTTATCTTGGAAAAGATAAGGTCTAAAAAATAGAGCTGGCGACATCAATAGAGTGCTCATCATTATGAATTTCGCCACGTAAAAAAAACATGTTTCCCAAAGCCGTACTTTCTCACAACAGCAAGTATTTTAGTAGTAACTTTTAAAAATGACTTTTGAGCTGATTCATTCCATTGATGCGCAATCAAAAAGGCACGAACGAAACCCATTTTTTTTAGTTCAAATAAAACGTTTCCAAGCAAAATTGGAAAAATATTTTTACCTCTATACTTTGGTAGAACTAAAACATCAAAAAGATATACGTCATTATTACAAAGCTGAAGATAAGAAGGGAGCATCGTTGATTTACCTGTGCTCCAAACATAGCCGGCCAGATCATCATCAATTTTGATAATCCACATAATGGCTGATTGAGGGAACCTTTCTTGAAATTGATAAGCCAGTATCTCCGCACTAATGATATTTCTTAAACAATCCAGATCTTTTCCGTTTATTTCTTCCGCTTTTAATTTAGCTTCTATTTTATAGTTATCAGGTTTACTCAATGGAGGACTGTTTATAAAAATTAAATCTGAATAAAAGATGACCTCGTCCCTATACAACAATGCCAGACGCATTTTTTCTTTTATTCTCTTCAGTGTTTCTTGCAAGCCATGCCTATTGTAATATCTAATGAATCTAATTAAATAGAACCTCAAAGACATTATGTCCTCACTTTAATATTTACTCATTATAAAATTAAAATAATTATGGTTCTAACAGCCTTGTTTTAAAAGATGAATTAGTGAATGTAATGAATCAATATGTTTTGATGATCGAAAAAAGATTTCCTTGTCGTTCTTTGGTTTTATCAAATCCGCGAAAACACTGATGATGATTCTGCTAGAATAATGAATAAATAAAATTATCAAAAAGATGGTCCTCTTTATGATACCATGATGCTTCTTCCAATATTGAAGAACTGATCTCATTTGTTCGATGGAAAATCTTAACGGATCATTAGAAGAACTGCTTCTACCATAATGAATCACTTCAGCACCGGGATTAAACATTATTTCCCAGCCCTTCTCCCAAAATCTCTTGCACCAATCGATGTCTTCAGCATAAATAAAGAATCTTTCATCGAGCATCCCCACCTGATCAACCGCTTCGCGACGCGCCATCATGAAACATCCAACCAGTACATCAACGGATCTAATCTTGTCATAACTAAAAAATAACATATGTTCACCGCTAAATATTCGGTATTTGGGAAACAGTTTATTGAAACCTATTGCTGTAAAGAAATTATTCCACAAGGACGGAAATATTCTACATGAACTCTGCAACGTCATGTCAGACCAATAAACTTTCGGACCAACCATGCCGACGTTTGGATGCTGATCCATGTGTCGAACTAATTGGTCAAGACATCCATCTAAAACTTTAACATCCGAGTTTATTACGCAGAGATATCTGCCTTTACTAGCTTTAATCCCGATATTATTTGCTTTTGCGAATCCGAGATTTGAGTTATTTTCAATAATCTGTACTTTTGGGAATGCGGATTTAACAGCCTCCTGTGAATCGTCGCGCGAACCATTATCGACAACTATTACTTCCTTTTGAAAGTTTCCTGTTTGTGTGTCAAGAGACTGAAGACACTCAATCAGAAAGTCCTTCGTATTCCAATTCACGATTATAACGGATATATCCATGTGGTGTTCCTAAGATAATATTTTTAAGCAAACGATAAAGGAACAAATCCTCGCAATGATGATAAATAAATTATCTTCCTTACTACGTCATCAAACATTTCAACTAAAATTACTTTCTGATCTTGAAATAGCATTTGCACATATTTTAGTCATTACGAATCGCTGGCTTCAGGTGTATTAATTTCTTTTAAATCTTCTGTTTTTCTGAGCTTCGTTTTGATTTTATATGAACTGTGTATAATTTGATTTCCACAGTTTACTAAAAAGGAGCTTACGGCGTTATTGCATGCTTCGTAGGGATCAAGAAAACATACATCTCTTCCATTCTTCCCAAGTAAGCCGGACTTAAATTTATAACCACCAGGATTTAATACAGGGTCTGCACCACCAACATCGCAGAAACTGCAACCTTGAGCTTTCAGATCTTCAATCATCTTCCACCACAGTAAATTGCTGGCATTCGTCGATAAAGCTACAGATTTATTACCAGTTGCTGCGATAAGTGGCAATCCAGTATCACCAATTGATGACCAACCGAGAGCAGCAATTGGCTCATTATTTAAACGGCATATCATTATCTTCATTTTAAGTGATTCCGGTAGGTCTTGCTGTATTAAACCTTGTCTCTCCATATCTACAAATTCGGCAAATTGTTTTCTCCCATGCATTTCCTTGTAGAGGTTCAACGCAATCCTATAATGCTTTTCACTACTCCCGCAATCTAAATCAAGTGACGACAATCTTTCTGCTCGTGCTAAAGCTTGACGCCATTTCCTACCAAGGTTTTGACGTATTTCTTCTATAGTAGGTGTTAAATCTATTATTAATGTTCTATCAGGAAATGATGATTTTTTTACAAAGCCTTCTTCACACAATATTTCATGAATTGTATCGCATCCGTCCATAATTTCATTTGAACGAATCCTTAATAAAAGTCCTTTTTCAACAACATATACCTTAAATAATGACTTTATAACATTGCGAAAAATATCAAATTTCTGTTCTCTGTCTCGCCGTCTCCAGATTGGTCCTCGCGCTAAATAAGCAATGCCTTTTCTTATGATTGGGAGACTGACAATCCTTAATTGCGCCAAAGCAACTATTTCCCCGTTCATTTTTAAAACAAGATGGCTCAAATTACCCATCTTCCATTTTAGTTCTCCGTAAGACCATGTTTGGTAGAAGTTTGCATCTAAAAATTTATTTAAAGCATTAGACCATTCATTTTTTAATATTTGGTCGACACTGAAATTGTATTTGGATTGTGAATGTTCAATTATCATAAACCGGTATTCGTTATGTCTTTTCTAATGTGAGACTAAAAATAAAATTTCTTTAAAATGATGTTCAAGCGCCGTTTAATTAAAAAAGCTTTGGGGAGCCATCGATATGCGCCAAATAGTTTCAATCGAAATTCAATGCGCCAATCGGATGGATCTACTTTTACTCTTCCCCTGACAAAATCAGCGGAACCGGCATATATCAGTTCAGGTAAAGTAGAGTAGGCATGCCTGTAGCCTGCCTCAATAGCTATATCAATATGCGTCTGATTAAAATTGCCATGAGGAAAACTGACCGTTTCTATCGGTGTGTTCATTACATCTTCGAGCTCTTTTTTGGATTGAATAATTTCTTTTCTTGCTTCGTCAGGGCTTATTTGAAGAAGGTTTTGATGGGTTCTGCCATGCGAACCTATAAAAACCTGCTTTTTATCCAGACTATTTAACTGCGCAGTCGTCATCAAGACGTTTTTATGGTCTAAGTTTCCTTCACTAAGCCAGGGTGGATGCTCGCCGAGGCAGGCTGAAGGGACAAAAAGTGTAGCAGGTATGTTTCTTTTTGCCATTGCCGGAAAAGCGTTTTCAAGAACACAGCTAAACCCATCATCGAACGTAACAGCGCAATAATGCCCGCTAGTTTTTAATGAGCCGATATCCTTTGTCGTGATCGGTTGTGCCCACCGCAGAAGATTATCCATTTGTTTAGCGAAGGCTTCTTTTTCTTCAGGATATACAGTGTGATAATAAAGGATGACGCATGTTGCCTTGTCTTTATTGAATAATGATTGAAGCGGTCCTGAAATGCAATCAAAAACAAAAACAAGCAGGCTGATGATCATTTTTAAGATACGTTTAATATTCTTAAGCATTTGTCCGATTATGTTATGCCGGATTCAACGGTTTCTGATGCCAGAGGCCGCGAGTAAGGAGACGTCTTAATGTGCCTAGATAAGTTTTAATTTTAATTTTTATTGGATTTTTCATCCAAGCTTTAACAAGAGAGAAACCTACCAATTTGGGTATAGGCATAAATAAGGTTTTCATTGCCAATAGTCTCCCAAAAATCTCGGCGCGCCTGCCAGTCATTGGTTGCGCTCTTATGACATCTGCCGGCTTTGAAGGTTCTAATTGCAAATAACCACTTTCCATCGCCCGATTCAGGATCTCGCGGCCCCGTTCGGAGCGCGCCAGTACAAGTGATTGCCCATAATCATCTTTCTGCTTGTCATATAAATGCCAGGCGTCACCGCACGATATATCCGCTAGTTCTCCCAAACCATCGGGGCAAAGATTACAGCGAAATGACCGGTGGTGTTTTACCAATTTCCCCCACGATTCTTCATACGTTAGTTTTTTATATTCAGTACAGTTATTAAGTGACACTTGAAAATGACCCGGCCAACCTTTCCCTCTGTAACGTATCTCATTCACTGTTTGCTTTTCTATACGGAGTTCTTCCAGTAAAGAAAGAGTTCCGGCTGTGCAGGGCGGCCCAGCGCAAAAAAACGTTAAAACAAGTCCCAGGTTTTTATCTAATTTGGGCCGATACTTCCGAAGAGCGGAAACGGCTGCGGCATCACATGGTTTGCCGATAAATACGCAAGGCCGTGAGCTTGCCTCAATAAGCGCCATAGCTTCACATGGTGAGGAAGGGGCGTAGCGCGAACCTGCTCGTGCTAATAAATCGGCTTTGCTTTTGCTTTGGACTGTTTTATTATACCAAGGTGTATCCTGATCCATGCCGACATGTAATACGAATTCCATATTTTCTTTTTCTAAACAATATGAAGCAAGGGCAGAAAGCGCTCCTCCTGATGAAGCTTTATAACGAATGTCTTTGTCGATAGCATAGCCCTGCCAGATTTCCAATACAGGTCCGATTAACGGATCGGATATTACGTGCTCGTTGTCTTGTAAATATCTTGTTGCGCCAATTGAATAGCCGGGACAGAACTTAAGGCATTCTGAATAATTTACGTCTTGTGCTCTTTTGAATATTGGCCGGATGCCTATTGTTTCAATATTTTTTAACTCTATAGAATCCTTGCCGCAAAAATACTGGCAAGCACCGCATCCGACGCACAACCCCCAGCCAACTACGTCTCTTATTGTCTTAATGCTTCTCATATGAGGATAAAGGCACAAAGCTCAAGGTGCAAGGGTAAAGGATAAATTGCCACGGTGTGCAGGGTGTTCCTCCAATGACAGCCGGAGAAAGTCACTGCGTTAATATCTTCCAAAAGATTTCCAGTTGCTGCCTTTGCGCGTTGTCAATCTGAACCTGCAATATTTTTTCTATTTGCGCGCGGTCATCAAACATCGCTGCAATCATGTCGACGGCTTCCTGTGTTTCCATTTCTCTGGCATCAATGACAAGATTGCCTACATCAATGGAGTCAAACACCCCCTTGAATTTTTTACTGTAAGCGACGGCAGCAGTAGGAATTTTCTGTGATAAAGCAGCAATGCAGGCATGCATCCTCGATCCGATAAAAAAGTCACAACGCCCGATAATACCTTTGATAGTATGCTGATCATATTCACCGGCAATCATTTGTATCCTGCCTTTATATACTGGCGCTAAGGCCGTAAAAACTTCAGCGCAGGCATCAGGGTCGCTTTCTACGTGGCCATGAGCTGCAAATGTGTGTGGTATGAGCAGAAGATTGGCGTTGGTTTTATTCAGAATTTCTTCAGACAGTTTATGTACAAACAGCTTATAATCCACCCTGAGATTAAACATGTTGTTGCGTGTATATCCGCCATTGTATAAAAGACCATTAATATTCAATCCGATTATAGGATTGTCTTTCCCGGTATTGATAAAAGGTTGAATGTCATCATCCTTAGGTGAAATGGAATCAAGAGCAAAGGCGACATCAGGGCAAAATATAATCTTTTTATTGTGGCTTTTCTTGCCAAGTATGTCTTTTACAAGTTCCATACTTTCTCTGTCGCGCGACAGTATAATATGCGCATGGGTCAAAATGTATCGGGCGATTATTTTAGAAATGCTGCTTTTATATGGCCCATATGTTTGAGGTAAAAGAACAAGCTTTTTTCCTATGAGCAATGTAATGATACTTGGTATTGATCCTAATAGAAAACCCTTAACGCCATAGATATCGCTAAAACTATCTCCACCGCGCACATCACCAATGAAATCGGCTTCGGCAATTGCTTTTAATTGCAAATTATACTTTATGATCATGTTTCTAAAAGACTGTGCGGCATTTATTTTATATAACAATGCTAAAAGAAATATGACAAAAACATGCTCACCAACTGCGGCTTTAGGTGAGAGTCTTGTATTGGCGATTTTGATGCTGATTTTTCTACTTGATAATTCTATTTCCTGTGGTTTTGATGAACGTTCCGCAATGAAAAAAGTAAATGACGCGTCCGGGCGGGCGGTCAGGATGAGTTTAACCAGTGATGCCGCCAATGCGGATACGCCCATGTTGCCGGTAGTCAGAGAAGCGCCCATGATACATACATTAAACATGACTAAACCTTTATTTTCCTTTGATGCTTTTAATGAATGTTTGCGGTACGCTTAACCAATCATATGCGCCTTGCAGTTTTGCACGAAAGAATAAAATATCATCAGCCGTGTTTACCGGTAGTCTGGGTTGAAAAAAAGTGTCACCGCCTTTATTCGCGGTGCCGATTTTTGTTGTAACGCCATTTGTATAACCGCATTTTTTAAGCAGCGCTCTCAAAGTAATTCCAAATTCATTGTCTTCGGGAAAGGCATAGGGGTATGAAAAAGATTTTACTATAATGCCTGTTTCATCTTCAATCTTTTGCTTAGATAACTTAATTTCATTTTCAATTTCTTTTGCGCTTAAATTGTTCAATTGCGGGTGCGTGACGGTATGTGAACCAAAGTTGATGCCTTTGCTCTGCAAATGCCGAACTTCATTCCATGTCATGCATTCTTTGCCTTTAAAAGATAATTTTTCATTATGAATAAATCCGGTTGGTAAAAAAACAGTGGCGCTAAAATTGTATTTTTTTAAAATAGGGACGGCGTTTGTAAAAAAATCATAAAAGCCATCATCAAAGGTAATGACAACATATTTAGATGAATCTCTCGTGTCGAAATTTTTTTTTAAATCCTGAAGATTGATGACTGAATAATTGTTTTCATAAAGGTAACGCATGTGCGTGTCAAAAACTGCTGGTGATGTGTTCACATGGTAATAAGAATGCGATTTTTCTTTCTCATCCGAAACACTATGATACATGAGAATGGGTATTCGCTTATCTCCGGCTGATGTTTGCTTTTTTGTGATATACCTGAAAAGATAAAGTGTTACGAAACGATCCAGACGAAAATTAATCATGACTGAAAAATGCTCAAGGTTAAAGGCTAAAGGTTCAAGGAGCAAGGATAAAGGAAAGAAAGCCGGAAGTCCTTTGTCCACCTCCGTCACTGTGTGACACCCTTCCAGACATACGCCGGACTAAACGCGCCAGCGGAGGACAAAGAAAAAAGGTTAAAGGTTATAATGAATCAA
Source organism: uncultured delta proteobacterium (assembly GCA_963811325.1). Taxonomy (GTDB): domain Bacteria; phylum Desulfobacterota; class Syntrophia; order Syntrophales; family Smithellaceae; genus Smithella. Next base: position 1,335,463 of record CAWEQT010000001.1, on the reverse strand, counting down.
CCAAATCAAAATATTCATTTTTCTTTTTCGACCAGCGATAATCTTCGACAAAGCAAAACGCGTTATCCCGGAGTGTGTCCCGTTGTTCCTTGTTCTTCAGCATTGTGATCATGGACTGTGCTAAATCATTCACATCATCCGGATTGAAGAATTTTACGACTGAATCGTTAAAATAATAATTATCTATTTTCGTTTTTGAGACAATCACGGGTATGCCCAAAGACATGAATTCAAGTGTTTTGGTGCTGAAGGCTTCTCCGCCGAAAGGATCGTTTTTCTTGGGCACAATACCCAGATCGGCATTGGCCATGACTTCGGCTATTTCATTGATGGGCATTATATCTTTGATGAAAACTTTGTTATCCAGATGAAGTTCTGCGATGAGTCCGGTCAGCTTATTTCTTTCGGATCCACGACCGTAAATATGAAATTCAGCATGTGGCGCCTGGTCTTTTATTTTTGCGAATGCTTTAATGGCGATATCCAATCCTTGATGCCAACCAAGTGTCCCGGGGTAAAGCATGATAAATTTGTCATCGTGTCTGGTTCTTGGCCGCTGATAAAAAATGGCCTCATCGGGATAATTCATTATGGTGGTGCATTTACTTTCATTTAGGGAGCGGGATGTTAGCGTTTTATGCCACAGATGGTTGGAAATAATAACATGGTCAGAGAATTTAATCGAAAGCCGTTCAATTTTAACCAAAGCTTTGAAAAAAAAGCTGTCTTTATTACCGGAAAATTTGCTGGCATAAAACTCCGGTACGATATCGTGAACATCCAGTATGATTGAGCTGCCTTGTAGTTTCGGTATCAGTGCCGCAAAAACTTCAAAATCCGGTACGGAATGCACGTGGACGATATCGTATGGATGTTGCAGATGTTTTTTTGTGATAAATGCAAAGGACTTGATAAGAAATATCACTAGTTTCGTCAGATATGTTAATTGATTTTTTTCATTGATCATCCGTTTTTGTACTCGATAAATGTTGACATTGCTGATCTTTTCATATGGTGGGTTACCTTCACTCTTTAATGCGATAATATCGACCGTGTCGCCCCGTTCGGTCAGTGCATCGGCGTAACGCATGATTCTGTTGTCTGATTCGTAAAATGAATAAGCGAGCATACAAATATGTTTTGGTTTTCTGGTAATATTTTTTTTATTTCTGAAGTTGGTTGACCAAAAATGAGCCATATCTCTTGGCAGGGATTGCCAATACTGGCCTTCGTATTTTGTTTTAATGTACTGGAGAAATTCTGCGTAATATTTTACTGGATATTCGTTTTCTTTTAATTTGTTGTTCGCGAAATTTATGTAGTCGGGATGTGTGATCAATAAGGCCATGCCGCTCTGTTTGACGATCCAATCAAGCTTTGTTTTCCAAATGTCGATATTTTCATGCTGCATTAAGATAAATAACAAAAAATCCTGGGGAAGGGTATAGGGCAGTTCCACATAACCACGCTTTCCGTTTTTCCCCTCGATCCAGAAGGGGAAGATGGTTCCCATGCCGTCCGGCTGGGGCTCGAACGGGTCTGTGTCAAAGGTGGAGGCGTCATATTTAATATTCAGATCATGCAGCCAATCCAGGTTATGATACATGCTGGGGCTGCGGAAACCAGCGGAATTCCATTTTTTCAGCGTCTGGTTGATCTGTGCCGCGTGTTCTGCAAATACTTTCCTTGAACGGAAAATATTGCCGTCGTGATGCAGACCATGAATACCTATTTCAAAACCGCGCGTCTGAAGTTCATTTAGCAGCTCTTCAGGGATTTGATAATCTCCGGTGACAAAGTTAAAAGAAGACCGGAAACCAAATTTTTCATCGATATTCATCAATTCACGACATTTATTTAATCCTTTTTCTGTTTCTACATCGTGTGTCAAAACAAATGCAAACTTTTTACCATCAGGCCAGCCCTGCCAGTCCTCCGGCGACGTTACAGCTTTTTTATCAATTGGCCATATATTTTTATTTAGTAAAATTTTTCGATTTATAAACTTTCTACGCAGATAAATCTGTAGCTGACGCGGCATAAAAGTTTTTAAAAAATAGTAATAGTTTTTACTTGAATTCATATTTTATTGGGACCTTTAAATAACTGTATAAAAACAGCAATTATGTCATACTGGCGAAGAGACTGTGTCGCAATTAATTTTCCCGTTATTATGTACTTTGCGTGTCCCCTCGGAAATGCTCCGACTTCGCCCTAACGGGGGGCAGTTCAAGTAAAGGTTCAAGGCTAAAGGGGCAATGTTCAAGATTCAGCTCCGCCCTCTCGGTTACATAGAGGTATCCGAGGGGGGCAAATAACTTACAATTTGGAACAATAATAGACAATTAATCTGAATTTATTAGACTATTGTCTAATAAATTGCAAGTATTATAAGGACAAAAACACTTTTTATCATCCCATGTGGCGATAAAGTATTCTGCCCAGAATATTTAAAAGAGGGATGGGTAGTTTTGAAAATATTTTGTTAAACAAAGGATTGATATCTGAAGAATCTGAGGTAAAAACATTTTTCCGTAAGTCATACCTGTAATAATAAATCTGATATGGTTTGACGCCCCATCCTGCTTTGAACTGCATTAACCCTTCATTCCCCTGTTCTGTCCGGCCAAAAGAGAGGCTTTGGAATCTTCTCTCACAACTCCATTTGATGGCTTCCCACATTACCAGGTTATTTGCTCTCAGATGCTGGAATGCTTTATCCGATGATCCATATTTGTAAATGACTTCCTTTCCAAAATTTAAATAAACATTCGCGGCGATGGCTTGACCGTGCAGTGATGCGGTGGCGACAAAACCCATGTCTCTGGCGATCACTTGATCGTATAGATGCTTAAAAAATTTGTATGGCTGCGGCGGAAGTCCGTGTTTTTTTCTGGTCATGGCATTGAGCCGGTAAAAGTCCTTCACAGCGGTTAGTGAATTGGATATGCTGACTTCCACCTTTTCATTTTGCGCTTTTTTTATGTTTCGTCTGGTGGAATTGCGCAGATTGGAAAATAGCTGCTGCTGCCCGCAACTCAAATCCAGTGTATGACCAAAAAATGATTGTGACGGCTTTTCTGCAGATAAGTATTTTTCTCCTCCGCGAATTTCCATATACTTCCATTTTCGCTTTCTACCCATAACGACCGCCTGATCAAACAATTCCTGAAACTGTTGCGCATTTTTGGCAATCGGTTCACACATGTCAGTGAAAGGCAGGCAAACGCCTCTTCTACCGGTGAGGGCGCTATTGATTTCCATCACCGGCAGAAGGCTGATAAACGTGTTTTCTTTTCTGGTACACAGGTAGAAAGGCTTGTAGTTGTATGATTTGCTCAGAACGGCAGCCCAGTTGGAGGTATGACAAAAGGAATAACCCGGCTTGGAGATAAGCAGGTTATTCCAGTTTTCTTGTTCTAACGGATTGATGAGCTCCGGCTCATGCATAATATGCTTTGATTTGTTCGACGACATAAGTGACCTGTTCGTCTGACAGTTCGGCAAACATCGGCAGAGAGAGGTATTGTTCCGCGCATTTTTCGGCGACGGGGAAACTGCCTTTGCCTTTTTTGAGGAAGTTATACGCATCCTGCAGATGAATAGGCACGGGATAATGAATGCCGCAGGCGATTCCTTTTTCAGTCAGGTAAGCCATGAGCTTGTCCCTGTCTTTCACTCGAATAGCGTAAATATGATAGATGTGCCTGGCGTAGTCTGCTTCCTGCGGAACGATAACCTCCTTCACTGCGGAAAGCCCTCTTGTGTAATCTTTGGCGTGCTTCCGGCGGGAATCATTCCAGGCTGGCAGATATTTTAATTTAACGTTAAGTATGGCACCCTGGATGCCATCGAGTCTGGCGTTCCAGCCGATGATGCCATGATAATACTTTTTAGCTTGGCCGTGATCACGGAACATTCTCATATTTGCAGCCAGCGCATCGTCATTGGTCACAACTGCACCGCCTTCACCATAAGCACCCAGATTTTTACCGGGATAAAAACTGAAACAGCCGGTATGTCCCATGGAACCTGTTTTCTTTCCTTTATATTCGGAGCCATGCGCCTGGCAGGCGTCTTCAATTACATACAGCCCGTGCTTTTTGGCAATATCCATAATGGTGTCCATATCCGCAGACTGTCCGAACAAATGAACGGGGATGATGGCTCTGGTCTTTTTAGTTATTGCCGCTTCCAGCAAAGAAGGATTCATATTATTTGTTTTTTCATCGATGTCGACAAAGACCGGGATTGCGCCGACAAGCGATATTGCTTCGGCGGTGGCGATAAAAGTATTAGGCACGGTAATGACTTCTGCGTCTCGTCCGACCCCTAGCGCAATCAGGCTCAGCCACAGAGCATCCGTGCCGTTTCCGACGCCCACGGCATGCTTGCAATTACAAAATTTGGCAAATTCCTGTTCGAATTTGGCCACAAAAGGTCCTCCGGCAAAAGCTGTGTTTTCCATAACTTCGTTAATTGCCGTATTAATTTCATCTTTGATACTTTTGTATTGAGTCTTTAAATCCAGAAATGGAACGTTCATTTTTTATCTGTCGACCTTTCTTAGTGTTTTTGCCGGATTACCGACGACAATCGTATCGGGCGGCACATTTTTTGTGACCACACTGCCGGCGCCGATGATAGCATTCTCGCCAATGACTATATTGGGGAGAATAGTTGAGCCGGAACCTATTGATGCTCCTTTCTTTACAAGAGTCGGCTCTACTTTCCAATCGGCTTCCGTCTGCAATTTCCCGTCTTTTGCAGTGGCCCGTGGAAAAGAATCATTAATAAAAGCTACATTATGTCCGATGAAAACATTATCTTCAATGGTTACTCCTTCACAGATGAAAGTGTGGCTCGATATTTTACAGTTTTTGCCAATGAAGGCGTTCTTTTGAATCTCAACAAAAGCCCCGATTTTTGTATTATCACCAACACAGCAGCCATAAAGATTGATAAACTTGGAAAGTTTTACATCTTTTCCGAGCTTCACGTCATCTGATATGCATACATGGTTCATATGTAAGTAATTTTGCCTTTATTATGGAGAGATTTGTTGGCTGCTTCCAGCATTTTAACATTGTTCAAACCGGCAATGCCGTCATTTATGACGGTTCCGCCATTTTTTACATAGTCAACAAATTTTTCAGCCATTAGCTTAAGCGCTTCGGTTTGCTCAACTTTAGGTGCCCACATATCACCCGAGCGGTAGTCAACAAGCAGATTATATTGTCCTTCCTTTGTCTTTACCTTAACACCTTTGTCGTAGATTTTAATTTTTTCATCCGGCTCAAGATCATTCCAGACCAGCATTTTTTTCTCTCCGCCGATCAGTGTGGTCCTGACTTTAACCGGTGAAAGCCAATTAGCGTTAATATGAGCGATGATGTTATGGTCGTAATAAAAAGTCAGATAGGCGATATCTTCCAGGCCGCGGCCAAAATGGCCGGCACCGGTTGCTACAACGGCCTGCGGTTTCTCACCGATGATGTAATCCATAATGGAGATATCGTGGGGTGCAAGATCCCAGACAACGTTTACGTCATGTTGAAATAATCCCAGATTTACCCTGACGGAGTCGAAATAATAGAGATTACCGAGGATGCCGTCATCAATTAACTGGCGAATCTTGCGCACTGCTCCCGTATAAAGAAAGGTGTGATCCACCATTATTTTCAAATTTTTCTTTGCGGCCAGTTCTACCAGGTCTTCTGCTTCGGCAACGGTATAGGTAAAAGGTTTTTCCAGAAAAATACTCTTTCCTTCTTCGAGTGCTTTTTTAGCCAGCTCATGGTGAGTAAAAACCGGGGTGGCAATAGCAATGGCATCAACTTCCGGATTTTTGATCAGTTGATCGATATTATCAGTGGCATTTATTTGGGGGTAAGCTTTCTTGACTTTTTTGAGGGTTTGCTGATTCATATCGCAAATCATGGTCACCTCTGAACCATTAGCTGTACTGAAGTTTCTAACAATATTCGGGCCCCAGTAACCAAACCCGATCACACCGATGCGTAACATAAACTATAGACCCTTTCCAAATGTAATTTATTTCCCTATCCCATGAAAACGATATTGTAGCATAAGTTGAGAAATTAAAATGCACCGCTGCCGCTTATCACTGCCTGGGGAGTCATAAGGAGAATTTTCAGATCGAGCAGTAGGTTCCATTCCCGCAAATACTTAAGGTCAAGCCGGACCATTTCATCAAAAGTTGTGCGGCTTCGGCCCATAACCTGCCATAGCCCTGTAATTCCCGGTCTGGCTGAGAGTAAACGCCTGCGGTGCCAAATATCATAGAGATCACATTCGTATGAAATAGGCGGACGCGGCCCAACCAGAGACATGTCACCTTTTAATACGTTTATTAATTGCGGAAGTTCATCAAGACTGGTTTTGCGTAGAAAGTGACCAACCCTCGTGATGCGGTAATCATTAGTCAATTTGAATATCCCTGGTTCGATTGCCGCCTTTTCTTGCTGATTGATAAACCTTGTAATATATTCTTTGTGTTTGATCGGGTCATTATTTGTTTTCATTGTTCTGAATTTATAGAAAAGAAATGTTCTGCCATTTAATCCCACACGCTCTTGCCGGAAAAAAACAGGACCGGGCGAAGTAGCCTTGATGGCCGCCGCAATGATCAAAAAAAGAGGTGCAAAAAGCAAAAGGGCGATTGCACTTCCTGCTGCATCAAAAAAAATCTTTTTTATAAGAAGAGAAAATTTCTTGCTTAAATCTTGTCTTACAATATCAGGGTAGAGGTTTACGTTAAAAGTTTCACCTGCCAACGATCCGTGATTTGTTTCCGGAAAAATATGATAAGATATATTTATTTTCTTAATCCAGTTGGGATTCAGTCGCTCACGAAAGCGATCAAAAATTTTATGAATTATTGTATCAATAAAAATTTCATCAATAGATTTTATTTCGGTAAACAGCACTCCGATGGTTTTATTATTGTGATACCACCCCCTGATATCGACTTCTCTTAATGATGGATTTAAGGATGCTTTGATTTTATCAACTGCGTTTATGTCTTTCGTGGTTTCAATCAAATGTGAAATATCAAGCAGTAAAAGCAGAAAGGGTTTCTTTGATCGTTCCGTTCGCATACGTTCCACACGCAATATATGACGGAAATGGGACTGATTTAAAAAAGAGGGATCATCTTCAATAACAGGATCCATGAATGTCAATAAATTTTTCGAATGAGAGGATGCGTGCTTTTCTGTTATTAATTTTGACAGATTCATAAAAATTTATCCCACATGATAGAAAGAATTTTTTATTTTTTCTAGCTTTAATAATTGATAAATTTTACTATATGTAACTCAATCCAAACAAATATAATTTTATAGTGACATTGTATAACAATGTTTGACCGATGTCAACCAAATAAAATTATCTCCCTATAAAGCTATTCATAAGACACATTTTTGAATATTTGACAACCCGTATAATCCCGTCGACTATTTCGTTTAAAACACTGGGCTCGGTTGTAGCTAAAAAAAGATCATTTTTTTGATGACCATATTTTTCTCCAAAATCCCGGTTCGGGATGCGTTTTGGCATAACGGTAATCGTAGTATTGATGATTAGTGCCAAAATATCTTTGGAACAATGCTTTTGTTTTAAATTGCATATTGTTTAATACAACGCCAAGTATCTTATTTTTATTCAACAACTTCACAGCCTGTTGAATGGTTTCCCGGGGTGTGTCACCCGATTTGATAACCAGGATAATCCCGTCGACTATTTCGTTTAAAACACTGGGCTCGGTTGTAGCTAAAATCGGTGAGGAATCGATTATAATATATCTATCCTTATATCTCGCTTTTAAATCCTGAATCAGAGTTTTCATTTTATTAGAACCGATTAGCTCCACCGGGTTTTCCTGAACGCTGCCGCCGCAAAGAATGCTCAGTTTGTCGATAGAGGTCTTGATAAAAAGATCCTGCACTTCAGCTCCTCCCGTTAAATAGTCGGAAAGCCCCTTTTTTTCCTGGAGACCGAACCAACGAGTGAGGGAAGGATTTCTAAGATCGCAATCGATCAAAAGTGCGTGGCTATGCAGTTCAGAAGCGATAATACTGGCTAAATTAACTGCTACGAGACTTTTGCCTTCTCCGGACACCGAACTGGCGACCATAATGAGTTTGGGTGTGTTTACCGCTCCGGGCTTAATAATAAGAGTCCTCAACCTTCTGAATTGCTCTGTTACCATGGATGAAGGAGCAAAATAAGATACCACTTTATCATTCATAACAAGATCATCCGGAATAGATATTTGAACTTCATCTTCAGTTCCCACATATTTTTCCCGCTGCACTTTTTGCAGTGCATCAAACATTTTACCCATAGCTTAGCATCCCCAATATATTATGAAATAAGTCCGGTAAAAACAAATACAGTAGGCCAAAAGAAACGCAGACTAAAAGAAGCAAAATAATAAAAGCCTGCAGAAATGACTTACTCTTCTGACTCCATGAAAATTTTTCTTTGATATCGATATCTCTGATAACACTTTGAATGATATTCTTCCCAATACGGTTTTTATCCCGTGAAAATCCCGTAAGTAATGCGTTATCGCCTAGAATATTTATCAGTCGTGGAATGCCTTTCGAGTAACGGAAAATCTCCTTTATTGCGCTGTTATCAAATATGGCCAGGTTTCTTGACCCCGCGCGTTTTAATCTGTAAGTGATATACTCTTTTGATTCTTTCAGTGTCAGGGGGCGCAGATGATAACGGATGGTTATGCGCTGCTTGAGAGGCCGAAATTGAGGCTCTGAAAGAGTTTTGTTTAATTCCGGCTGTCCCAGAAGGATAACATGCAACAGTTTATATTTAGCGGTCTCCAGATTAGTCAACAGGCGGACCTCCTGTAGTAAACTCGCTTCCAGGCTCTGAGCTTCATCAATAATCAAAAATACCTTTTCATTTTTAGTGAAACATTGAAGCAGATAATTGTGAAGCGCGATAAGGCTCTGGCCCCGTGATTTGATGCCGTCCGATTCAATGCCCAAATCATTACATATATAGTTGAGAAAATCTGTACTATCCATTATCGGGTTAAAAATATAACAGGTTCGTATACGGGTGCCATCAATATTGCTGAGCAGTTTGCGTACAAGCGTAGTTTTTCCGGTACCGGCTTCACCTGTTATAACGCTGAATCCCTTGCCCTCCTGAATGGCATATTGAAGGTGGGCCAAGGCCTCCTTATGGACTTCGCTCAGATATACGAATGCAGGATCCGGCGCTATTTCAAATGGTCTCTCTTTAAAACCATAGAATTTCTTATACATAATTAAGATGCTTTTGCTTCAATTTTAGGTATCGTTGCAAGAACTTTGATTCCGAGTGAAATTTCCACATCAGCTGCATCGTGAAATGATCTATCCATTTGTTCGCGTATAAAAGCCAGAGCCAAACCACCAGCCAGTCCGGCAAACAGGCTGATGAGTAAAATTTTTGGAACATCGGGAGAGAAGGGCTCCTCAGGAACTCTTGCCGGATCAATTACCCTGAACTGCTCTCCTTTTTGTCGTATTTCAAGATTCTCAGCCTGCTGGGCTTCCTCGTTTTTATTTAACAAAGTTTCATAATCTTTTTTGGTGCTCTCATACTCTCTTAACAGGGAAGCCATATCCTGTTCGCGTGCGGGAGTTTGTTCAATTCTACCCAAATATTTATTGATCTGAGCCTCAATGGAAGCACTTTCATCCTGCAAACGTTTTATTTCTAATGATGTTGCCGTCAGTTCATTTTTTAATTCTCTGAAGCGGGGATCTTTTTTTATATCATTATAGTAAGTATCTTTATTTTTTTCCAGGTCAGCCAGTTTTTTCTTCATGGCGATGACATCGGGATGATTTTCTGTATATTTTGACCGCAGATCCTCGAGTTCTCTTTTTAGGTTGTCCTTCTTGGTTTCATAGGTTCCGCCTGCATCGGCTGTTACGGCAGAGCTTGCATCTTTTGGGGTTAAAGAGGGTTTCATCGAGGACTGACTATCTTTTCCACTCCCCGCTGCAACCGGCATACTTACGGGCATTTCCATATCAGACAGTTGTTTTTGGATAAAGAGCTTGCGGTCCTGAGCTGCCCTAAGGCTTTCACTGATCCGCTGATTTTGACTCTGCATTTGATCAAGAATCTTTAAATTGGTATCTCTCTGTTCGGGAAGCCCACCCATGAAACGTCTTTTATATCGGGTAACGCTTGTTTCCATCTGATCTAGCTTTGCTTTTGCCGCAGCCAACTCGTTAGTCAGGAATTCAGTCGTACCGGATGCCTGGTTTTCTCTGATTTTAAGGTTTTCTTCAATAAATAAAGAAGACAACCTGTTGGCGACTGCCATCGCAGTATTGGGATCATTGCTGATAAAACTGATGGCGAAAGAACCTTTTTCATCTTTCTTGGTCGGCAATTCTACTTTTATATTCTTGCGCATTAGTTCAACTACTTCTTCTTTCGAAAGGTCTTTACGCTCCTTTTCATATAATCTGAATTCGGTGATTATTGTTTCCAGGCGGGTACGGCTCATTACTTCCTGCGCTATCGACTGTAGCCGTTCCTCAACTTTGGAAGTAACTGTAGCATGTACGAAATCTTCAGAAACGCTTTGCGGAGATACCAGCACCAGTGTTGATGCCTTATATTCCCGGGGAGCAATTATTGCATAAATTGATGCTCCGGCCATAACGAGTACAAAGGGAATAATGATGTACCACATCCTGCGTCGCAGGATTTCTAGATATTCATCAAGTGTAAAGTCTTTTGCCGGGTTAATCATAAATCTCTCTACTCCTTATAATTTTTCGTGATGCCGGTTCAGCTATTCAGTTTTAATTAGTTCTGTAAAATAAAATATCTATTAAGCGATCAACCCGAATAATGGAAGACCAAGTTGTTGATTCACTTTAATAAGTTGCGGTTAATCTTAATATTCCTCTGTTATCGATGTACTCATCTATTGAGCTGTTTGATTCGTCGGCATTATGTGATAATTCCAATGATAGAGTAAGCCATTTCAGCAGTTGATATGAGGCAGAGGCGCCAACACCCCATATTGTGTCAACACGTTCCTGACCTACATACTCAACTCTCTCGACACTGCCTGAACAACCCACAGAAAATCTCTTTTCTAAATAGTGATTTATTGAACCGGTGGCTCTGTAATATTTCTGGAAACCAAGATTTTGAGAAGTAAAATAATCCTCAATGTAACCACCCTGGATATGAAGTGCATACGTTGTCAGGGCCAGGGCATCTGTATTTGTTAAATCTGCTTTAAAAGTTAATCCATTGTACTTGGGATCTTGGTTCAAATATTCCATCCAATAGTAACCAATCTGGGCGGACGCTTTTAAAGAGGGCGTAAAGACGTACGACAGTCCCAATGAGGGCTCATAAATGTTATAGTCCCCTGATGATAGGGCAAAAGATTCGTTTGTATAAGCACCTTCCACAAAAGCAGTCGCATTCTGATTTAAACGATTCATATAACGAGCAGTTACTTTTTGGCCGTTAAGATCAGGCGATGCTTCAAAATCACCGTTAGTATAAGCGTAGTCAAGATGCATCCCGTTTCGCTCATCGAACCAATAGGTTATGAAAGGATTGATATAATTCTCAATACTATTTTCTGAGACCGAAGCTGATGTTTGATAGATATCGTTTCGGTAATTCACACCCATGCTGCTTTCTTTGTCAAACTGATATTCGACAGTTGGGGCAACGACATTTCGTGAGTACACGGACCTCTGTGAAAGCGTTGACAGGTAATATTCATTGTCTGCAGCTGACGTAAAAGATTCCGGCTCACGGGAACTGTCTGACCGTAAGTAAGATTCTTGAAGATAGAAATTAACATGTTCAGAAGTCATGTACTTGGCATTCAAAAGTCCACTGCCGCAGAAGTAATTTAAATCGGGATTTTTATCATAAAAAACAGCACCGGCAGATACATTCAAATCAATGCCTGATTTGGCATCCGCATCCATATTGGAAAATTTAATTCCAGGCAGAATCGTTGTAATAAAGTCATCTATTTTGTTATTCGCTGTCAGATTAATATTGTCGTCATATTCTCCACTTACACTGATATAGGGATGAATTTGGCTGAGAATATCGGCTGCGTAAACATAAGGAGCTGTTAGAATGCATAAAAACATAATGATAGCCAGTATAGTGCGGTGAAGAGTCATAATATGAAGTCTTTCATGAATGCCTATGTTAAGTAATTCACAACAGGGTTTCTAATCTTTAAGAAACTTCAAGCTGGGAATCGAGTTAACGAATAATTACAGTATCTCCGGGCTTGATTACGATATCCGGTACGTCTCCATCAATGATTTTATTATAATTAGCAGTAATCCTTTTTTCTTTGCCGTTTTCCTTTGTTATGATTAGAATTTTTCTTTTGTTTGCCCATTCTGTAAAACCGCCAGCCATGATGATCAGGTTAACCAAGGTAACTTCACTGCGGATATGGACAATTCCGGGTTGTTTAACTTCACCGGAAATAAAGACTCTATAACTGTTGGCCTCTTTCACTGTTACCGTTACTGTAGGGTTATCCACGAATCCACGCAGTTTTTTGGTTATTTCTTCTTTCAGTTGCAGAGGGGTTCGGCCGGAAGCCTGAATATCATCCAGCAGAGGAAGGGATATCTTACCGTCAATGCGCACAGGAACAGTTTTGGTAAGGGATTCTTCCTTCCAGACAAAAATATCGAGCACATCTTCAGGACCGATCACATATTTATCAATATCGACATTAACAGCGCCGGCAACTTTTTTGTCGTCGTTAGCCTGTTTATTAGTCGATGCCTCACTTTTTTGTATTTTTTCCGCAGGACTTTCAGCTGCAACATCCGGTGCATAGATAAAAAAACAAAATACATAGACTACCGATAAAAAAGCAATCAGGCTTTTCTTCATAATTTGTTACCTCATTTTTGGGGAAATTCTATTTATTATACATATTAAATCTATGTTTTGTTATGCATATTAGCAAATATAAATAAGAATGTCCAGCTTTTTCAGAAGGAAACCATTTATCCCTTGAAAAAGAAATAACAAAAGGATACAATGTAAAAAGATATTATACTCTAACTTATCCTAACCCCCAAAGGAGATAACAGGCATGAATTTAGAAAAAAGAAGGATGTATGTCGCGATTTGCACCTTATCGGTTATCGCTTTTCTTATCTTGTTTTCCGGATGTTCCAAAGAGTCAAGGATTGAGCGGCACTGGAAGAAAGGGGAGACATACTTTTCAGAAAATAAGCTTAAAGAAGCTATTATTGAATATAAAAATATAATCAAGTTGGAACCCAAATATTCGAAAGCTTACTACAAACTGGGAATGGCCTATTTGAAAATGGGGATGATGAGGGAAGGATATGTCGTTCTGACCAAAGCAGTAGAAATAAATCCTGATATGGTGGAAGCCCGTAATCAGTTAGGCGTGTTGTACCTTATGTCCGGAGATACCAAGAAGGCCAGAGAACAGGCCGAATTGATTTTAGCCAAAGATGCAAAAAATTCTCTGGGTCATATGCTTTTGAGCAACATTTATCTCATGGAAAAAAATCTGGATGAGGCGATCAACGAGGGTAAAAAGGCAGTTGAAGGAGAAAACAAACCGGAGGCATATCTTCATCTTGCCAACCTTTATATAATCAAAAAAGATTTATCCAGCGCCGAAGAAATGCTCAAAGCTGCCGTAAAAGCTGATGAAAAGTCATTGCGGGGACGGTTCGCCCTTGCTGAATTTTATTTACGGTCAGGAAACAAAGAATTGGCTGAACGTGAATATATCGAAGCAACAAAAATTGCCCCTAATGATGCAAGAAGTTTTATGCAGCTTGGTAATTTTTATACAATCATCAACAAACGAGATGATGCGGAAAAACAATTTTTGAAAGGAATTGAAATTACACCCCAAAATGCCAATTTAAAAATTCATCTTGGCGATTTCTATTTGCTCGAAGGGGAAAAAGATAAAGCAGAATCATATTTCAAAAAAGCATTGAGTCAGGATTCGGAGAATATCAGTGTTATAGCAAGGCTGGCCGATTTCTATATAAACGAAAAGAAATATGACGAAGGTTTGAAACAGACGGAAAAAATTCTGAAGATTAATCCCAAAAGTCAGGAAGGCCTGCTCCTGAAGGGAAGAATTTTATTGAGCCGGAATGAATTTGATCAGGCACTAAATTTGTTTCAGGAGTATGTTAAAAATAATCCGCAATCGGCTATGGCGCATTATTTAACTGCTCTTGCTCACTCAGGTAAGCATAACATTCAGCAGGCGAAAGCTGAATTGGGAGAAGCCATAAAGCTTAATCCAAAATGGGAACAGCCAAGACTTCTTATGGCGGACATTAACTTTAGAGAAGGAAATTCTTCCGAAGCCATTGACCAGCTCAATATTATATTAAAGGACAATCCCTCCAATATCCAGGCACGTATTCTTCTGGGTGATGCCTATTTATCAAAAAGAGATATACTCGGTGCGGCCAGAGAATATGATGCTGTAATCAAGTATTCGCCGGGTAATCCGGCAGGCTATATCCAATCGAGTAAAGTTCTTCTATATCAAAAGAAGGAAAAAGAAGCGCTTGAAAGGTTAGAAAAGGCATTATCTCTGCAGCCGGATAATGTGAATGCGCTTCAACTGATTGCTTCTGTTTATTTGAGCAGAAAAAATACGGACAAAGCTATTGAAAGAGTACAGCAACAAATTAAAATTGTGCCGCAAAATCCTGTTTTCTATAGCATGCTCGGAGCACTCTACGAGACAAAAAAAGATTTGACTTCCGCTGAAAGCAATATGAAGAAGGCAATTGAACTCAATCCCAACCTGCCCGCTCTGCAAATGTTATTGGCAGGTTTTTATATGAGGCATAATCTAACCGATAAGGCAAAAAATCAATGTCTTGCTTCTGTCGAAAAAGCACCGGATACGCTCTCGGCATTAATGATGCTGGGGATGATCTATGAAAATGAAAAAAATTACAGCAAGGCTCAGGAGTACTATGAAAAAGCTTTAAAGATAAATCCAAATTTTGTTTCGGCGGCCAATAATCTTGCTTTTCTTTATGCAGAACACGGCGGCAACATCGATGTAGCTTTGAATCTAGCGCAAAAAGCCAAGGAACAGATGCCGGAAGAGGCTCATATTTCAGATACGCTGGGATGGATATATTATAAGAAAAATGTTCCCGGAACTGCCATTACATATTTGAAAGAAGCGGCGGATAAAATGCCCGATCAACCCGTGGTCAGATATCACCTGGGCATGGCATACTATAAAAACGGCAACCGTGACTTGGCTAAAAAAGAACTCAGTGCTGCTCTAAAGATAAATTCCAGTTTCGCCGGCGCTGATGAAGCCAGGGCGACGCTCAATAATCTTAAATAATTTATTTCCATTTGCTTCTCCAAACTTTTTCAAAAAGTTTGGAGAAGCAAACATTTAGTAAGAAAATTTAAAAGGGATGTAACCTCCGGCTAAATAATAACCCAATTTAAGCAATTCGACGGTGAATTCGCGAACTGCAGGTTCTTGAACCCACCAGTTGTTGAGTTGGTAATTGGTAAAGCAAGCTGAAGGGAAGATTTTAATTTGCAGGGGTAGGCCTACATGTTGGTACGCCAGATAACTTCGCCGGGTATGAAAACCCGGTGATAGGAGGATGGCACTCTTGACATTCTCTCTCGAGAGAGCCTTTAATACCACTTTCGCCTCTTTTAAAGTTACTGGATGTCTTATGGGTACTACAATAACTTTAGATTCCGTTTCCTTCAGGCCGAGATTTTTAAGTTCTTGCGAGACGATATCCGGATAGTTCCCATTAATGCCATACGGCCTATCAGTTGGGGCAATATTCTGCAAGACGATAACGATGCGCTTGACTTTACCTGATGATAATAAATCCATCCCGCTCGTTATAGCACCAGTTGTAATAAATTCAGCGCCTTCTAAAATGGCGACGTCCGCCTTATAATCGCCAGCTGGCGCCATAGCCATAAAGCTGCCTGCTTTAAACAGAATTGTCTCGCGAAATATGAAAATAAAAATTGCTATTATAAATATAAAAAGGCAAATGCTACCCCAAATCCATTTTGACTTTCTGTTTTTCATATTAGGCCTCACTCATTATTGGATGTTCAGTGTTATCTATATTAACAAGCTATCAAAATCTATTAAAAAAAGTAATAAGATACGATGTAGACTTGTATTTGCCGTCGTAATTCTTTACAATTCAACTGATTCGTTGTATAAAGAAAACCATTCATCCCTGTTATTGTAGTTTTTAATAAAAAAAAAGACAGTGATTGAGAGACTTAACATCAATAACCGGCCGGAAATGACTTGTCAGGCACAGTTTATGCTTTTTAGAGTTGAATTAGATATTTATTGAATATAAGGTGTCCCCATGAAAAAAGACAGCCTCATATGTTTTCGTGCCAGCAATGATTTGCATGAATCCCTGGCTCGAGTTGCAAAAGAAGACCGGCGGTCTTTATCGTCAACGATTGAAATGGCTCTGAACGATTACCTTAAAGAGAGGAAAGCCTTTCCTGGTGTTGAAAAAGAAAAACGTCAATATCCGAGAAAGACTCTTTCTGTTCCGGTTGTGATTAATCAACAGGAGCCTGGACAAATGGGAGTAGGATCCATTACAGATATTTCTCTTGGCGGTGTAAAAGTCTTAATTCCCAAGGATTTTAAGCAACAGATCAGGATTGATTCGCAAAATTCAAGATTTGAGATCATTTTCAATTTGCCTATTGAGAACAAGCCCATAAGGTTGTCCTGTGAGTCGAACAGGGTTATGGACGCCGAAGACAGCATTAATGTCGGGGCTCTCTTTGTGGATGCTGATTTTAAGAGTTATAAAGCCCTTCAAAACTACCTGATGTAAAGCCTTGTATTACCTTTCCCTATCATTAATATTTATAATATAATTATGATGTTAATCTATCTATTTATTAAAATGTTTGATGTTAATCTTTTAATATGTCGGAATACTTTACAAAAATGAAATCACTTGTAATACATTATAAAATCATAGTTTTAGGCCTAAATATGACTATATATGCCCAAGTAAACAATTAATGTGTCGGAATTCTTTACAAAAATGAAATCTCTTGTAATACATTGTAAAATAATAGTTTTCTGCCTAAATATGACCCTATATACCCCAATAAACAATTAAAAGTGTCGAAATGATTTACGCTTTTCTTCATGTCTTAATAATATCTTATCTATACTCATCATCAAGTTTTTAAAAATAAAAATGTTTATGATGTAAAAACATCATGTTATACAACTTACGAGATCAGACGTTAAAATGTTATACAATATGGTACGCTAATTGCTATATATTTTACAAAATAAAGAAAATAATTTTCAGTAAGGTGAAATATATGAAAAAATTGACAATGATTCTTACTTTAATGGTGGTCTTTTTCATGATGGCTGCTCCGGCAGTCAAGGCTGACACATTGTATCTTAATGGCGTAAATGGCCAAATAAACCTTACTGGCCAGGTCTACATAGACCCTTATCTTGGTGGCGATAGTCCGACAGCCATGAACGATATCTTCTGTGTTGATCCCATGCACGAATCCTATCTGCACACTCATTGGACTGTCAATGAAACCTTTCTTAGCAACACTACGGGCCTCACCAATACATACCTAGGCAACTCTGGTCTCGTAAAGTACGAGGAGATGGCTTATCTTATACTTTACAACATGGCCAACTGGGGTAAGACTTCTCAGTTGCTTCAGAATCAAGAGATTCAGGCGGCGATATGGTATATTGCGAATCCAAAATCAGATGGTAACGGGTATGGGGATGACAATAAATGGGTAGCTTTCGCGATTGAACATTACAAATCGGGCAACTACTCTGACGTTTTAATCCTAACGCCTACGGGCACTTGTAATCAAGAGTTTATGGAGATTGTTCCCGAGCCAGCCACAATGCTCCTTCTTGGTCTTGGGTTAGTTGGGTTGGCAGGATTCAGGAGAAAGTTTAAAAAGTAAATCAAATTATAAATATAATGCATTGTAGCGTTCTTCTAGAAATAAACTAAGCAAACGAGGTACTGCTATGCACGTATTGAGTCTATTCTACTGGATGTTAACATAAAAAAGAAAACACAGGGTCTTCGTGGTGATTATCACCCTTAAAAGATCAAGTGTAAAATGAATGACTCCAGTAAAAGACGAGACGACATAAGTGGTTATCGTTTACCCCTCGCAAGAAATAAAATATTTCACGAGGGGTTTTTATTTGTCTTATCACTTACCCATACATGCCTTGACATACAGTGCCCAATTAAGCTTTGTCTCGATTACCGCCAACATCTACAAAGTTTTATCATCCATCTAATATTATCTGTCAGTATTACTATTTAAAGGCATTGTCGAAATCCTTTACAAAGTAAATTTCTGTAAAAATTCATCGTAATTCATTGTATTTATTATCGTATCTTCAATTAAGGTTAATATTGACGCTTAAAAAGTGTTGGATACCTTTACAAATCATGTTCATGACTTGGGTAATAAAGAATTTATGTAATTCAACAGAAAAAATTATTAACATATATAAACCTTTACTTATCAAGGACTTGAAATAAATATTGAAAATATTTAGGTAAACGGGAATTAAAATGGCATATTTGTTGCAACTATTAAGGAAAAGAGTAAAGAATAAAAAAGGAGGAAAAAAAATGAAACGATTTTTGAATTTATTAAGTATCTTTGTCCTGTTACTGGGACTGTCCGGTGTTGCGAATGCTACCATCATAAATTATAATTATGCTCTTGGTGACGGTGGTTACACATCCCCCTACAGTGGTGTGACAGTATATACTTTTGATGGCACACCTAATTTGCTATGGTTAGGCAATGGACAAGTGGTAAATGGCAGCGAATCAGGTCTTTACGCCGCTCCGTATGGTCCATCGGGTCAAGATCTTACAAATTATTTGGCTGTTCCCGCAACCGAAGGATCAGGAAGTGTCAAAGTATTTCTTCCAAATGTGGTTAACAATTACTTAGGCCTTTGGTGGGGGTCTGTGGATTCCTACAACACGATTAGCTTTTATAATGCTGGAATAGAAGTTGCGTCCTTTACTGGCACACAAGCCATAAACCCGAGTAGCGCAAACGGCAATCAAACAGCTCCGTCAACCAATCTTTATGTCAATTTCCTTGGTCTGCCTAATTTCAATGAATTCGTGTTGACCAGCACGCAATACGCATTTGAGGTTGACAACATCGCGGTTGGTGAAGTTCCCGTTCCCGAACCCGCCACCATGCTGCTTCTTGGACTTGGTTTGATTGGATTGGCTGGAGCCAGGAGAAAGTTAAAGAAGTAACGAAACACATAATAGGTTTAATTATAGAAAGGCAGGGTCAATTGGCTCTGCCTTTTTAATTATTATTTGAAGTTCTGAAAAGTAACGATACCCAGAGAGAGGTTTGAACAGAGACGGTTCAGTACATCATCCAACTGCTAACGGATGAGGCCATTACCGCCGATGCCGCTGGTTTTGGATTCCATTGCTTCTCTCCTTATCTCGGAATTCGTTATATCCCCAAACCGTCTCTTGTTTTATCCCTTATGTGTCCATTTTACTTTGAACTGCTTCAACTTTAAAAATATTTTTGGAGGCTATATCCAACTACTCAGGCATATTAATACGAACTGGTTATTGCTATTGCCTCAATCGGTGGATAGCGAAAATAGCCCGCTATTGATCGGCCACCACACCAGGCAAGAGTCTGAAATGCTTCCTTCTCTTCTTTATTGAGCAAGGTAACCACTCAATATTTATCATTAATGAGCGTCCATATTAAACCTCCATTTGATTATGTTAATTTACCGGTATAAATATAATTAAAGAGTTACTATTTATTTCCCATCCCGAGCAGACGGTTTATGAAGACATTTTCCTTGCATAAAAGCAGATAATCAAATACAGGAACTCACAGAATAGCTTAATTGGGCTAGTTTTATTTATAATCACAAAAAATAATCCGCGTTGACATTTGTATGCGTAATGATTATATAATTTTAGAAAATTTCCAGGCGAGAGTGGCGGAATTGGCAGACGCACTGGACTTAGGATCCAGCCCGCATATGCGGAATAGGGGTTCAAGTCCCCTCTCTCGCACCAGTCATGAAAAAAAATTGTAAATATTTCAATAAAGAAGGAGATATTATAGTGAATCAAGTGGTAGTAAAAATGGAAGAATTGAGCTCCGTAAAGAAAAAATTATCATTGGAAATACCCTGGACCGAAGTTAAAAATGAGTTGGATGCTGTATATCGCGAAGTCGGTAAAAAGGCCAAGCTTAAAGGTTTTCGCCCGGGGAAAATTCCCCGCAAGGTGCTGGAAACTTATTTTAAAGAACAGGCGGAAGGAGAGACGGCAACCAATATTGTTAACAAATATTATTGGCAGACTTTAGAAGATAAGGGCATAGTTGCGGTTTCGCGGCCCGAAATAAATCAGGAAGGATTTAAGGAAAACACAGACTTTTCTTTTTCTGCTTCGTTTGAAACCGAACCGGAGTTTGAACCTAAAGGTTATAAAGGAATTGAATTAGAAAAAGAAAAACTTAAGGTAACAGATACTGATGTAGAAAAAAGAATTAACGAAATAAGAGAAATGTTTGCGACGATGGAGGAGGTTAAAGATGATCGCCCCGTTGTCAATGCTGATTTTGTTGTGATTGACTTTGCCGGAAGTTTAAACGGAGAAATATACAAGGAATTAAAAGCGGAAGACTATTTACTGGAAATCGGATCACAAAGATTTGTTCCGGGTTTTGAAGAACAATTAATTGGCATGAAAAACGGGGAAATTAAGGAAGTTAAAGTAGAATTCCCTGCTGACTATCACGAAAATAAATTTGCCGGAAAAGAGATTATTTTCAATGTTAAGGTAAAAAATATAAAAGAGAAAAAATTGCCGGAAATAGATGAGAATTTTATTAAAAATTTTGACAGATACAATTCTTTAGAAGATTTAAAAAACGATGTGCGTAAATCTTTGGAAGAAAAATTTCAGCGCCAGACGGAACTTAATTTGCAAAACAGGATTACAGAAATATTGATAAAAGAAAATGATTTTGAAGTTCCGCCGTCACTTGTTGAAAGACAGATTTATTATATGATGGCTGATACTCAAAAAAGGATGATTTCTGCTGGTATGGATGAAAAAAATGCTCTGGAATTAAGCTTTAAAATGCACGATAAATTCAAAGATGACGCTGCGAAAATCGTTAAATCTTTTTTACTGTTAAAAAAAATTGCCGAAAAAGAATCATTTGTAGCCGAAGAGAACGATATAGAGAAATATATTCAGGAATTAGCCCTTCAGAAAGGCCAGGATTACGAATTATTGAAGAAAATGTACGATGATGAAGAAAGGAAAGATAGTCTTAAAATGGAGTTAATTCAAAAAAAGGCATTTGACTTTATCGAGCACAATGCAAATATTAAACTCGTTGAAAAAAATGGTACGGATGCGGAGGTTAAATAGTGAATTTGATTCCCATGGTGGTTGAGCAAGATGGGCGAGGTGAACGGGCGTACGATATTTATTCACGTTTGTTGAAAGATCGTATAGTTTTTCTGGGCACAGCTATTGATGATAATGTGGCCAATTTAATTGTTGCTCAGATGCTGTATCTGGAAGCTGAAAATCCGGATAAGGAAATCTTTTTTTATTTAAATTCTCCCGGAGGAAGTGTAAGTGCAGGGATGGCCATTTATGATACAATGCGGTACATTAAATCACCGATTTCGACTGTTTGCATGGGACAATCAGCCAGCATGGCCGCTTTGCTTTTGGCTGCAGGAGAAAAGAAAAAAAGATTTGCCCTGCCTCATTCGAGAATTTTAATCCATCAACCTTTGGGAGGTTTTCAGGGACAGGCGACGGACATTGACATTCAGGCAAAAGAAATATTAAGATTAAAAGATGAGTTAAATAAAATACTGGCTGATTTAACAGGACAGCCGCTTCCCAAGATTATTAATGACACGGAACGCGATTATTACATGACTAGTGAACAAGCTAAAGAATATGGTTTGATCGATGAAATCATTGTTCGCAAGCAGGAATCTTCAGTTAACAAAAAAAAGGAGTATTAAGTGATAAGAAAAGGCAAGAATAATAGAATGGATGATGGAATGCTTATTTGTTCTTTTTGTGGAAAAATGCAAAGTGAGGTGCGAAAACTAGTTGCCGGTCCGACGGCCTATATTTGCGATGAATGTATTGAGCTTTGCCGGTATATTGTTGAGGAAGAAGAAGATAAGCTTATAGAAAAAGATTCGTCCAAGGGGTTGCCCTATCCGAAAGAAATTAAGAAATTCTTGGACCAGTATGTAATTGGTCAGGAAAAAACCAAGAAAATTTTGTCGGTTGCCGTTTATAATCATTATAAAAGATTATTTTCCCACGTTGAATCTGACGGAGTAGAAATTCAAAAAAGCAATGTGCTTTTAATTGGTCCTACTGGTTCTGGTAAAACATTACTGGCTAAAACTCTGGCAAAATTTCTCAATGTTCCTTTTACAATTGCTGATGCTACAACTTTAACTGAAGCCGGATATGTTGGCGAAGATGTAGAAAATATTATTTTAAGTTTACTGCAAAATGCCGATTATGATGTTGCCAAAGCGTCAAAAGGAATTGTTTATATTGACGAGATAGATAAAATTGCGAAAAAATCAGGAAATCCTTCCATAACCAGAGATGTTTCCGGTGAAGGAGTCCAGCAGGCCCTGTTGAAGATTATGGAGGGAACGATGGCCAATATACCTCCTAAAGGTGGTCGTAAACATCCTCAACAGGAGTTTATCCAGGTAGATACAACAAATATTTTATTTATTTGCGGTGGCGCTTTTAATGATCTGGAAAACATCATTTCCAAAAGATTGGGAGTTAATGCGATGGGTTTCGGCGCCGAAATAAAAAGTAAGAAAGAAAAAAGAGTTGGTGAATTGCTTGCTGAAGTAAGATCGGAAGATTTATTAAAATTCGGATTAATACCTGAATTTATCGGGCGGTTGCCCGTTATCGCCACTTTGGATGAATTGGATGAATTGGCTTTAATCAAAATTCTGGTTGAGCCGAAAGATGCCATAATAAAACAATATAAAAAATTGTTTGCTTTAGAAAATGTATCTTTGAAATTTACAGACGGGGCTCTGAGAGCCATAGCCGGTTTATCAACCGAAAGAAAATCCGGAGCGCGCGGTTTACGCTCAATACTGGAAAACACAATGTTGGAAGTTATGTATGATATTCCGTCTCAAAACAATATTAAGGAATGTGTTATTAGTGAAGATGTCGTGTTAAAAAAAGAAAAACCAATTTTGATTTACGAAACTAAATCTGAATCTGCATAAAAGGAATAAACGGGGAAAAATATGTTTGATGAAAATAAAAACAATGATCAGGATAAAACAATAACGATTCCTCTCTTACCGCTGAGGGATGTTGTTATGTTTCCACATATGATTGTGCCTCTTTTTGTCGGGCGCGAAAAATCCATTGCTGCTCTGGAATCAGCGATGAAATATGAAAAAAGTATTTTCATGGTAGCCCAGAAGAATGCCAAAGATGATGACCCGAAGCCGGGAGATATCAATCATATTGGCACAATAGGCATTATCATTCAACTATTGCGCTTGCCTGACGGGACAGTCAAGGTGCTTGTTGAAGGGAAAACTCGCGGTGCCATAAAAGAATATTTACCTAACAATGATTTCTTCCTGGTTAAGGTAAATGAGATTGAGGATATTGATGATAAAAATGATGTGAAAAAGCAAGCCCTAATGAGAAGCATTAAAGAATCTTTCGAGCTTTATCTGAAACTCAGCAAAAAAATCCATGTTGAAATGTTGGGAACAATTGCCGCAATTGAAGATGGTTCAAAGCTAGCCGATGTCGTTATTACTCACCTTAATGTAAAATTGGAAGATAAACAAAAAATTATAGAGGTGTTTGACATTGGCGAACGGCTGGAAGCAATTTATACCCTGATGCTTTCCGAAATCGAAATTTTGCAGGTTGAAGAAAAGATCAAGCGACGCGTTAAAAAGCAGATGGAAAAGACGCAAAAGGATTATTATCTTAACGAACAAATGCGGGCTATTCAGAAGGAAATGGGAGATAAAGATGATTTCCGCAACGAAATAAACGATTTAGAAAAACGTTTAAAGCAAAAGAAAATGCCGGAAGAGGCGGTGAAAAAGGTCCGGCAGGAAATTAAAAAATTACAAATGATGACCCCTATGTCTGCAGAAGCTACAGTAGTCAGAAATTATATTGACTGGATACTGGACATGCCCTGGTCGGAAAAAACAGAAAATAAACACACGCTGAAGGAATCCGAAGCGATTCTGGATGAAGATCATTTTGGATTGAAGGGTGTTAAGGAACGCATTATCGAATACCTTGCCGTACAATCGCTGGTTAAGAAAAATAAAGGTTCGATTTTGTGTCTTGTTGGTCCACCGGGCGTAGGAAAGACATCTATTGCTAAATCAGTTGCCAGAGCCACAAACAGGAAATTTGTTCGTATCTCTCTTGGAGGCGTTCACGATGAAGCGGAAATTCGAGGCCATCGTCGAACTTATATTGGGGCTATGCCTGGGAAGATTATTCAGTTGTTAAAAAAAGCCGGTTCCAACAATCCAGTTTTTTGTCTGGATGAAGTAGATAAGCTTAGCTCTGATTTTAGAGGAGATCCTTCATCCGCTCTGTTAGAAGTTCTGGATCCGGAACAGAATTTTGCGTTTAATGATAACTATCTTGATATTGATTATGATTTGTCGGAAATAATGTTCATTACTACAGCAAACGTTTTGCAAACAATACCAGCTCCGTTGCAGGACAGAATGGAAGTAATCAGGATTGCAGGATACACGGAACCGGAGAAGCTGCAAATAGCGAAAAAATTTCTGATTACTAAGCAAGTGAAAGCTAATGGCCTGATGATTGAAAATATCGAATTTACTAATGGAGCTTTGCTGAAAATTATCCGCCAATACACACGGGAAGCCGGTGTGCGTAATCTTGACAGGGAGATTGCTTCCATTTGCCGGAAAGTAGCCAGGGAGATAGTGAGCAATGATAATAAGAAAAGAATGTTTATCAGTTCTACGTCCATATCCAAGTATTTGGGCGTGCCCAAATACCATCATGGTGAAATAGAAGAAAAAAGCAAAATTGGTCTGACAGTTGGATTAGCCTGGACGGAAGTCGGCGGAGAACTTTTATCTATCGAAGCCTCCATTATGGAAGGCACCGGCAAGATGATAATGACAGGTAAGTTAGGCGATGTGATGCAGGAATCGGTTCAAGCTGCATTGAGTTACATTCGTGCTCGCGCCGATCAATTCGGCCTGGCAAAGAATTTTTATAAGAAAATTGATATTCATGTGCATGTTCCGGAAGGAGCGATTCCCAAAGATGGTCCTTCTGCTGGTATTGCTATGGCTACTTCCATAGCTTCAGTTCTTATGCAGAAAAAAGTGCGTGCGGATATTGCTATGACCGGTGAAATTACATTAAGGGGCAGAATTTTGCCGATTGGCGGACTCAAAGAAAAAATCCTTGCAGCTCACAGGGGTAATATTAAAACAGTGATTATTCCGAAAGATAATGAAAGAGATCTGGCGGAAGTTCCAAAAAATGTTCAGAATGCGCTGAAAATTATTTTTGCCGAACATATTGATGAAGTTCTTAAAATTGCATTTGTTCAGGATGAAGAAGATATTAAACCAACAGTTCCTACAGATGTTCCAATAAGTTCCCAAGCAGTGAATTAAAAGGTTTTTAGTGCTTTTATGACTTGACAAGCAATATCAATGTTGCTAGAAACCTCAAAGTGTTTTTAAATGTGTTATGGGCGGGTAGCTCAGCTGGGAGAGCGCCACGCTTACACCGTGGATGTCACAGGTTCGATCCCTGTTCCGCCTACCATTATGCTAAATTGAGAAAGCGAAAATAAAATTGAAATGATTTTTTGGGGTCGTAGTTAAGTTGGTTATAACGCCGGCCTGTCACGCCGGAGGGCGTGGGTTCAAGTCCCATCGGCCCCGCCAGAAAATCTAAGGGAGCCATGTTAATAATGGTTCCCTTTTTTATTTAGCTTAAGCCTTGCTTTTTATCAATCTCTGATATAAAAAATAAGTTAGGAGAATATTATAGATTATTATAAATTTTAAAAAGAAAAAAAGATCAAATTATGGATTATGAAGGATTAATAATAAGACCACCGAGCGAAGCTTACAGTTTGCTTTTGCAGGTAACTGTTGGCTGTTCACATAATAAATGTACATTTTGCGGAACTTACCGGCAAAAAAAGTTAAAGATTAAATCTTTGGAACAAATAAAAAAAGATCTGCGTGAAGCCAGTTTTTATGAGGATATGAGCAGAGTGTTTTTATGCGATGGAGATGCTTTGATAATACCAAAGCCACTCCTTGAAGAAATACTTAAATTAATTAATGATAACCTGCCAAATATAAATAGAATAGGGATTTATGCCAATGCCAAAAGTATATTAAGAAAAAGCGTTGATGAATTAAAGACGTTCAGAGCCTTGGGCTTAAAGATAATTTATTTAGGTGTAGAAACAGGTAACGTCGAACTACTTAAAAAAATCAACAAGGGTGTAACTTACGAACAAATGGTAGAAGCAGGACGCCGCGTCAAGGAAGCGGGCATTATACTTTCTGTAACGGTGATATTGGGACTGGGTGGTGTTGAGAAAAGCATTGAACATGCGCATGATACGGCAAAAATTTTAAGCGATATAGATCCGGACTATGTTGGCGCTCTTACTTTGATGTTCGTGCCGGAAACAGAATTATATGAAGATTATCTTGCCGGCTGTTTTGTTTTACCGGATATGTTTGGTTTTATCCGTGAGCTTTATTTAATGATCGCCGAATCAAATTTTACTAGTTGCTATTTTACTTCAAACCATGCTTCCAATTATTTATCAGTAAAAGCCTATTTACCCCGGGAAAAAGAAAAAATTTTAAAAATGATCGGTTCGGTAATCAAGGAAGAAGACTTAAGCCAGATCAGGCCGGAATATTTGCGCGGCTTATAATTCAGGGGGAAATATTTTTGAATATCACAAAAATCATTCTCAAACTTTTTTTCTGGCGCGAAAATAAATATATTAAAAATAAGATTGACGCCGTATTGTCCAGAGCGCAGAAAAGTGGTCTGATAGATCCTTCCTCGCAGGAAATAATTGAAAATATTTTAGAGTTTACCCATACCTTAGTTCGTGAAATAATGATTCCACGTACGGAGATTGTTGCTGTAAGCACGGAGGCGGAAATTGAGGAAATTATCAATGAAGTAATCGCGTCAAGGCATACGCGGATTCCTGTATACAGGGATACTATTGATAATATTATCGGCATTTTAAATGTTAAGGACATCCTTAAATTCTGGTCGAAGCAAATTACCAAAGAAGATATATTATCTTGTTTAAGCACTCCATATTATATTCCTGAAACAAAAAATACGCATTTATTGTTTTATGAATTAAAAGAAAATAAAAAACACATAGCGATAGTTATTGATGAATATGGCGGGACGGCCGGATTAGTGACATTGGAGAATCTTCTCGAGGAAATTGTCGGAGAAATTCGTGATGAACATGAAACTGATACGGCTGCCAATGGAATTTCCCAATCGCCGGATGGATCATTAATATTCGACGGCCGGATGGAAATAGAAAAAATTGAAGAGCACTTAAATATTAACTTGAAAAAAGGCAGATATGAGACTCTAAGCGGCTTAATACTGGATTCGACTAAAAGGATTCCTCAGACCGGAGAAAAATTTCAAATAGAAAACTTGGAAATTACAATTGAAAATGCCGATGAACGCAGTATTAAAAGAGTTAAAATTAAAAAAATAAAATCTAATAGTATAAATGAAGAATAAAATAAAAACCATCAATGATCTACAATCAAGTTCAATCATTTTTTTCACACGCAATACCATTTTTTTAGCTTTTTTAAGTGGCGTGTTATTATTTTTATCTTTTCCCAAGTACGGCTCCGGCTGGCTTGCCTGGATAGCTCTTATTCCTCTTTTTTTCGCTCTAAAGAAAGCTACGACATTTACTCAGGGATTACTTTTAGGTTTTATCGCTGGAATTGTCAGCTATATTGGAATAATTTATTGGATTGCGTTTGTAATTATAAATTATGGTTATCTGCCTTTATATGCAGGTATTACTTTAATGTTGCTTCTTGCCTGCTATTTAAGCATTTATATCGCTTTGTTTGCAGGATGCATTGTATATTTCCGGGGGAAAATATCCCTTTATTTAACTGCGCCAGTTTTGTGGATTTGTTTTGAGTATAGTAAATCATTTCTGCTTACAGGTTTCCCTTGGGAAAATTTTGGTTATTCCCAGTACCTAAACACTTATCTTCTTCAATTTGCCGATATAGCCGGTGTGTTTGGTTTGTCTTTTCTAATAGTTTTAATTAATGCAACTATATTTGAAGTTATAAATAAAAGATCTAAGAGAGAATATATAGTGGCTTGCGTTGTTTTTATTGTTTTGGCCGGAATTTACATTTACGGCATTTGCCGCATAGATCAAGTTAACAAAGCCGTACAAAATTCGCCAGGCATGGAAGTATCGTTAATACAGGGCAACATTGATCAGTCTATAAAATGGAATGAAAATTACCAGAGAGAAACATTAAACATATATGAGCAACTTTCTTTAAAAAACTCACCGGGAAATGGAAGTTTAATTATCTGGCCGGAAACGGCTGTTCCATTTTTGTTTCAAAATATAAATAGTTTGCACGATCAGATTATAAATTTATCGCTTAAAACGAAAAGCTGGTTATTATTTGGTTCTGTGAGTCGTTCGCAAACAGAATACGGTGATGATTTTTTCAACAGTGCGTATCTGCTGTCTCCATCCGGTGAAGTTAAAGGCAAGTATGATAAAGTTCATCTTGTTCCCTAT
Source organism: uncultured delta proteobacterium (assembly GCA_963811325.1). Taxonomy (GTDB): domain Bacteria; phylum Desulfobacterota; class Syntrophia; order Syntrophales; family Smithellaceae; genus Smithella. The sequence goes on along the minus strand of CAWEQT010000001.1, from coordinate 1,306,375 downwards.
GGCGAATATGTGCCGTTAAGAGATGTTTTCCCATTCGTTAAGAAATTAACTGCCGGCATCGGTGATTTTGGCCTGGGAGCAGGATTTAATCCATTATCTTTGGATAATAAAAAAATTGGAATTTTGATTTGTTACGAAAGCATATTGCCATCTGCCGCCAGAATGTATAAAAATAATTCTGCCGGTTTATTGGTTAATATTACCAATGATGCCTGGTTCGGTAAAACCTCAGCGCCTTTTCAGCATTTCTCCATGGCAGTTTTCAGGTCAGTGGAGACGCGACTCTATCTGGTAAGAGCCGCCAATACCGGTATTTGCGGAATTATTGATCCCGGCGGCAAGATAATTGCGGAAACAAAAATTTTTCGAGAAGATGCCTTGAAAGGTTACATAAAATTTGTCAATATACCAACCTTCTACGCTGAATATGGTGATATATTAGTTATAATTTGTTTTGTGTTGATCATCTTTTATTTTTTTATAAGTTTTAAAGGGAGGATTCGAAATGCCGGTCGAAAACATGCAAGAAGCAGTAAGTAATTTGAAAAAAAGAATAAAGTACATAGGGGACTGTCTTTGACGTTTCAGAAATGAAACTTAAAATAAAAGATTTAGAAGATTTATGTTTAAAAAAAGACTTTTGGAATGATCAGGAGAATGCCCGTGAAGTTCTGCAAAAGAAGGCAAAATTTGCGGAAACGTTGGATAGGTGGGAAAAGTTTAATAGCCAAATCAGCGATATTGAAAATATCGGGAGCCTCGCAATCCAGGAAAAAGATGAGCAGGTTCTAGAGGATCTGTCCGCTGAATTGGAGCAATTGAGTTCGGCAGTTAATCAGGTAGAACTTAATATGATGCTTAACAGTGAACAGGATTCCATGAATGCCATTGTTTCTATACATGCCGGAGCAGGTGGAACAGAAGCGCAGGATTGGGTTGAAATATTGTTGCGCATGTACTTACGCTGGGCGGAAAAAAAGAAATTTATTACGAAAATAATCGATTCTCTCGCGGGAGATGAAGCTGGTATTAAAAGCGTATCATTTACATTGGAAGGTGAATATGCTTACGGTTACGCTAAAGCGGAAATCGGCATCCACCGGTTGGTCCGTATTTCTCCTTTTGATGCCAACGCCCGCCGTCATACATCATTCGCATCTGTTTTTGTTTATCCAGAAGTAGATGATGAAATTAATATTGAAATTAACGAAGATGATTTGCGTATTGACACTTTTCGGGCAGGCGGTAAAGGCGGTCAGCATGTAAATAAAACTGATTCGGCGGTAAGAATTACCCACTTGCCTACGGGTATAATTGTGCAATGTCAAAATGAGCGTTCCCAGTATCAAAATAAAGCAATGGCCATGAAATTTTTAAAATCAAGGCTTTATGAAAGGGAACTCCAGTTGAAAAACGAAAAGATTGATGAAGAAAATAAATTGAAAAAAGATATCGCTTGGGGAAGTCAAATCAGATCTTATATTCTGCATCCTTATAAAATGGTTAAAGATCACAGGACAAATCTGGAAAATAACAATGCCAATAGAGTACTGGATGGAGATATTGATGAATTTATTCAGGCCTATCTCATGAATACCACAAATCATTCTTCAACTGACAAAGGGAACTTATAAATATATTAATTTATGAAATGATTATCTTTGAAGACTTGTAATCATTTCATTTGGGGAAAAAATAAAACTATGCTATATGATGATATCTGTAAGTATTCATTAATGCAGCTATGAAAAGATATTTCTTTAATGCATGTTTTGAAAAACAAAGGAGTTGTTTCAATGATTAGAACCAAAGGCGACTGTGTTGCTTATATTATCATATTTTGTTTGATTTTTGCTCTTCCTTTATTTGGCTGCGCTCAAAATATCACGGAAAGAAGAACTGATGGAAAAATTGTAATTGCCACCAGCGGCGATATTGCAAAAGAAACAATAAAAAACCAAGATCAACCTGTAGATGCAGATGATGAAAACAATGATCAACTTGAAGAATATAAATCTTTCAAATCAAATTCGGATTCAAACTCAACACAACAAAGCCAGGTCAGCGAAGAGAAGCAGGATTTAATGGAAAAAGCATTGGAACTGCTGGAGGATGCCGACAAACTCTTGGATAAGGGAGATGTAGAAAAAACATTAGATACCTTAGATGAAGCTTATTCTTTGCTCCTTGACGCTAATGGTGATGTAACCATTGCTCAAGAAAAAGATGATCTACGTCTTTTAATTTCCAGACGCATTCTGGCTGTTTATTCATCCAGGCATACGGTAATTAACGGTAAAAATAGTGAAGTGCCATTACTCATGAACGCTGATGTAGAGAAAGAAATAAAATCTTTTCAAGGTCCGGAACGCGATAACTTTATTGCTGCTTATCAACGTTCGGGTATGTACCGTTCTGCTATATTAAAAGAATTAAAAAAAGCAGGACTCCCCGAAGAGCTTTTATGGCTTCCACTAGTTGAGAGTTTTTTCAAAATTAACGCTTATTCCCGCGCCCGTGCACTCGGTTTATGGCAATTTATTCCTTCAACAGGATATAAATTTGGTCTCAGCCGCGATGAGTGGGTCGATGAGCGCATGGATGTGCAAGAGTCTACTAAGGCGGCTATTGCTTATTTAAAAGAATTGCATAGCATGTTTGGTGACTGGCTAACAGTTCTGGCTGCTTATAATTGTGGAGAGGGAAGGGTGCTCAGAGTTATATCCAGGCAGAATATTAATTACATGGATGGGTTTTGGGATTTATACAGACAACTGCCTAATGAAACGGCTCGCTATGTTCCCCGATTTCTCGCCACATTGCATATAGTCAAAAATCCTCAAAAGTATGGATTTGATGATTTAAGCAATACAGAAAAACCAATTGCCTTTGAGTCCGTCAAGGTCAATAAAATGATGAAACTTAAAGATATTGCGGAAAAAATTGAAGTATCGGAAGACGTGTTAAATTTACTTAATTCAGATTTGAGATATAAGATAACTCCTGATCATGAATATAATTTAAAGCTCCCAGAAGAATCTCTGGATAAGTTCAATTTGGTTGTCAATGACATTCCCCTGGCTGAAAAGCCTCATTTTGTTTCTGCCCGTCCTGATTTTATAAAACATAAGGTAAAGAGGGGTGAGACGATTTACTCGATTGCCAAAAAATATGATATCCCTGTTTCCATGATAGTATCATGTAACAGATTAGGTTCTAAAAGGAAGCTGGTTCAAGGAAGAAGGATTACAATTCCAATAACAAAGGAAAGGAACTATGCGGAAAGCAAATCACATCAAATAAATTACCGAATGAAAACCGCATCTTCAGGGCGGTATAAGGTTAAAAAAGGAGAGACTCTTTCAATGATTTCTCGCCGTTTTTCGATTCCATTGGATCAATTGAAAGAATGGAACAACTTAAAAACCGGAAAAATCAATGCAGGCCAAATGTTGAAACTTTCACAAAATAAAATCAGCGTTAATTCAGAAGATGAGAATGACAACGACAAGAATGTAAAAAAATCAGCTAAAAAAGCCAAGATAAAGAAACATGTATTATCGGCGAGTGATGTGGATAAATTAGGAACGAGCAAATATATTGTTACAAAAAATGATAATTTGCAAAGTATTGCCAAAAAAAATAATATAAATATAACTAAACTAATGGAATTAAATAAGATATCCATTAGTGAAAAAATCATTCCGGGGCAAATATTGGTTGTTAAATAAACATTAAGGAGAATAAATCATTTTTTGGAAACAGGTATATTAATTTTTCTTGACAATTTAGTTAAAATTATGTAAAAAGAATTAAATTCGCTTGGATCCGATAAGGACTGAGACGAAAGGAAAATTAGAAAATATTTTAAGCCTTTCGTCATACGACGAAGGGCTTTTTTAATGTAAAGATGAAAATTATTAAGTCAGTAAAACAAATGCAGTCTTTTTCCACAAGTCTCAGAATGGAAGGAAAAAAAATAGCATTTGTTCCCACCATGGGTTACTTTCACGAAGGTCATCTTTTTCTTATGAAGGAAGCGAGAAAAATGGCCGATTGCGTCGTTGTCAGCATTTATGTGAATCCTACACAATTTGGTCCCAAGGAAGATTTCTCGAAATATCCCCGCGATTTAGATCGTGATTTGAAAATGGCCGAAAGTGTAAATGTTGACGTGATTTTTTATCCGCCGGATAAGGAAATGTATTCTGCGAATTATCAAACCTATGTTATTGTCGAAAAAGTAACTCAAAACCTGTGTGGAATGTCACGTCCGGGGCATTTTCGCGGCGTTGCCACTGTCTGCAATAAATTATTTAATATCGTTAAACCTGATATTGCCGTTTTCGGGAAGAAAGATTTTCAACAATTCGTCACTATAAAACGAATGGTTGACGATCTTAATATGGACATTCAAATAACAGGTTCACCCACAGTGCGCGAGTCAGATGGACTGGCAATGAGTTCCCGTAACAAATACCTTAACAAAGATGAAAGAAAGTCCGCTTTAACTTTATACCGGGCTATAAAATTAGCGCAAAAACTTTATTTAAATGGAGAAAAAAAATCATCAGTTGTCATAAATGAATCGGAAAAATTAATTAAAAGAGCCCCTTATACTGCAATCGATTATATTAAAATATGCGACACGAAAACGCTTAAAGATACTGATAAAATTAAAAATCAGTCCGTAATAGCGTTGGCCGTAAAAGTTGGTAAAACCAGACTGATCGATAACCATGTTTTTGGCGAAAAACTGGATAGATAATATTTAGCAAGGAGAAATTACTATGCAGAGATTTATGTTAAAATCAAAAATTCATCGCGCCACGGTAACGGATGCCGATTTGCATTATGAAGGAAGTATTTCCATTGATGAAAGACTCATGGAAGAAGCTCAAATAGTTCCTTATGAACAAGTTGCGATATACGATGTCGATAATGGAGAAAGGTTTACAACTTACGCTATAAAAGGGAAACGCAATTCCGGAACAATTTGTCTCAATGGGGCGGCAGCCCGTAAAGTGGCTAAAGGAGATTTAATCATAATTGCCTGTTATGTTCTTGCCCAAGACGATGAAGTTACCAAATGGACGCCTAAATGTGTTTTCGTTGACAGTAATAATAAAATAAAAAAATTAAAAAAGTAACTGATATTATAGCTTATAATAAAATAAGCGCTTGATATTTTTCAAAGTAAACGAAAAATATATATCCGTAATTTTCATTTTATCAATCAAAATTACAGCAAAAATAAAAAGATTAGACTCATTTAAGGAGATGTGTTAGTCACACAATTCGAATTTAAACTGTTTTAATATGAAACGAGAATGAGGAGATTAACGAATGCAAATTACTTCCGAAAGTGTAAAGGTAGGACATCCCGATATAGTTTCCGATTCAATCGCCGCAAACGTTATTGCGGAAATATTGAAAGAAGAACATAAAATAGGCATGGATATAAATTCCATGCCGCACTGCGGCCTGGAAATATTTCTGGGTAAAGGTCTTTGCGTTATTGGCGGTGAAATTTCCACACGGGTTTATATCGATGTTGAAAAAATAGCGCGGCAGACAGTCTTAAATATAGGCTATAACGATTATTCACTTGGTCTAAACGGCAATTCAATGGGCGTACTCAATGCTATCATTCCGCAGTCGCCTGATATCAACATTGGAAGTAGAGCTGATTTAGGAAAACACAAAGAAATCGGAGCGGGAGATCAGGGAATCATTTACGGATTTGCTTGTGATGAAACTCCGGAATTGTTGCCGTTGCCTTACGTTTTGGTAAATAGAATGATGCGCGCGTTTGAAAACTGCGGCAATCCTGTTTTCGCGCCAGATGGAAAAGGGCAGGTAACCGTGGATTATGACAGCAACTTGCGGCCCGTAAGAGTTGCGACGGTACTCATGTCTAACGCTATTGACTACAGACATGTTTCCGCTAAATCCCGTTCTGGGGTTGAAAAAGAGGCACGCAAAATCACCATGAATTGCCTGAGCGATTGGACAGACAATAAAACAAAATTCCTTTTTAACCCGACCGGCGAATGGCAGGCGATTAATTCGTGTTCGGCCGCGGATTCCGGTGTCACGGGACGCAAGCTTGTTGTACAACTCTATGGAGGTTATCCGGGAGCTCAACTGGGCGGAGGCGCGATAGTCAATAAAACACCGGAGAAGGTTGATTGTTCCGCTGCTTTCGGATCACGATATGTGGCAAAAAATATTGTTGCCGCGGGATTAGCGACAAAGTGTTCCGTGCAACTTGCCTATGCGATTGGTATTGCCAAACCAATTTCTATTTACATAAACACATTCGGTACGGGGAAAATTTCTGATGAAAAAATTGCTTCGGTTATAAACAAAATATTTAATTTAACTCCCGAGGGTATGATTAAAAAATTTGATTTGCTCAACGGCGAACGATTCAGAAAATTACCCAAGACATTTTTTTTGGATATGAGTTATCCTTGGGAGAAAACAGATAAGGTTAAAGAACTTAAAGCGGCGTTGGCAATTAAAAAATAAAAATATTTCTTGCCAATATAATTGAAGACGCTTATTTTAATTTTATCGGCATTAATTAATTGGTAAATTGATCTGGAGGGAATATGGCTTTTCTGGAAATTAATCCGGCGTTAAAATATAAAGTTGTGGATATTTCACAGGCTTCTTGGGGACGAAAAGAAATACAATTGGCAGAAAATGAAATGCCCGGTCTTATGGCTGTACGCAAAAAATACGGAAAGAAGAAGCCGTTAAAGGGATTGAAAATCATGGGCAGTCTGCATATGACAATTCAGACGGCAATGCTTATTGAGACACTCAAGGCATTAGGCGCTGATATTCGTTGGGCGTCATGCAATATATTTTCCACTCAGGATCACGCGGCGGCGGCGGTGGCAAAAAATGGTTCGGCGGCGGTTTTTGCGTGGAAAGGAGAATCGCTGGAAGAATACTGGTGGTGTACTGAACAGGCTCTGATCTGGCCGGATGGTTCGGGTCCTGATTTAATCGTAGATGATGGCGGTGACGCGACATTACTTATTCATCAGGGAGTAAAAATTGAGAAAAATCCCAAACTGATTAAAGAAAAAATTGACAATAAAGAATTTAAAATCATTATTTCACGTTTGGAAAAATCAATAAAACGTAATCCGAAAAGATGGCAAAGAATAGCCGCTAATATTCGTGGAGTTTCTGAGGAGACAACCACAGGCGTGCATCGTCTTTACCAGATGCAGACTACAGGAGAGCTTTTATTTCCGGCAATAAACGTTAACGATTCGGTTACCAAATCAAAGTTCGACAATCTGTATGGATGTCGTGAATCTCTTGCTGATGGAATTAAGAGAGCGACCGATATCATGATTTCAGGGAAAGTTGTTGTAGTTTGCGGTTATGGAGATGTTGGTAAAGGTTGTGCCCAGTCCATGAGAGGTTTTGGCGCACGTGTGATTATTAGTGAAATTGATCCCATTTGCGCCCTTCAGGCGGCGATGGAAGGATATGAAGTAAAAACACTTGAAGACGTTGTGTCTACAGGTGATATTTTTGTTACGGCGACTGGCTGTTGTGATGTCATTATAAGCAGGCATATGGAAAAAATGAAAAATGAAGCTATCGTTTGCAATATCGGCCATTTTGACAGCGAAATAGATATGCACTATCTGGAAACAAGTGAAATTTGTAAAAAAGAAAATATCAAACCGCAGGTTGATAAATGGACGCTCAAATCAGGACGCTCCATAATAATTTTAGCCGAAGGCCGTCTGGTTAATTTGGGTTGTGCCACCGGTCATCCCAGCTTTGTCATGAGCAATAGCTTTACCAATCAATGCCTGGCGCAAATTGAATTAGCCACTAAAAAACATAATGTTGGAGTGTTTACTCTTCCCAAAATGCTTGATGAAGAAGTTGCGCGTCTGCATTTGCAAAGATTGGATGCGAAGTTAACAAAACTTACGAAAAAACAAGCAGATTACCTGGGGATTTCCATAGAGGGTCCGTTTAAGCCGGACTACTACAGATATTAATTATATCATTTAAGTATGAACTCTATAAAAAAGAACTGCGGCGATGGCGCCGAACAATATATTTGCACCCCAGGCAGCAAGAAATACCGGTAGTATTTCCGACCTGCCCAAAGACATGCTGAAAGCATGAACTATCCAGTAAGAAAATCCTATAAAAATACCTAATCCTATGCTTTGCATTACTCCGCCGCTGCGTTCGGAACGCAAAGAAAAAGGTACAGCGATAAAAACCATGATCAGGATTACCATTGGAAAGGCAATTTTTCCCTGTAATTCCACAAGATATTTAGTTGCATCATATCCTTCCGACTGTATTTTTTTAATATATTTTCTAAGTTCAAAATAACCCATTTTTTCTGCATCTTTTTGCATTACTTTAAAATCGCTTGGCTTTTCCGGAATACTTATTACTTTTTCTTTAGACCATTCTAAGACCGGATTGTTATTGTTGTCAAAACGTGTGGTAAGCAAATTGTAAAAAACCCATTTATTGCTTTTCCATTCTGCTCTTTGGGCATCAATACGAGTCATTAGAGTAAAGTCGGGGTTTAAATAATTAATAGTTACACCCCGGATGATATTTTTATCAACATCAAACATTTTAAAATTATAAACCGCATTTTCTCCATGATACCAAATTTCATTTTGTTTGAAGTATCCCAGCGTCTTTTGTTTTTGTATCTCGACTTTCACAATGTGTTCGATTTTTTGCACTGACGCAGGCGAGATTAATTCGCTGAAATAAAATAAAAAAACAGCAGCTATTGCCGCGAATATTATGATGGGCAAAGAAATCCGGTAAATATTTATGCCATTAGCTTTCATTGCCGTAATTTCGTTAAATTTTGATAGTGAACTGAATGTCATTAATGTAGCTAGAAGCACGGCGGGCGGAAAAATATAGGAAATGATCATAGGTATAGAATAAACGAAATATGATATCATTTGACCGATTGAGGCATTATTGCTCAGAAACATTCTGATTTTTTCAAAAAAATCGACTATTAAAAAAAGCGCGATAAAAGATAAAACTATAATTACTAAAAATCTTAAAAACTCTTTCAGAATATATTTATCTAAAAGTTTCAATTTATAAACCTCAATTATTTTTGTTCCCGCGCGTTAAAAAATCATTTGCCCTTTGGAAAAAAGAAATTTCTTTATTGGCCATATAGAGGAAACAAGTTCCCTTAAAAGCAAATATAAAAATTGGCGCCCATACACCGAATGCCGGTGAAATATAGCCTGTTTCCGACAGAGCTTCACCGCCGATACGCAATAAGTAATACAAAGAAACAACTATAAGGCCTACGGCAAAGCCCCTCGATTTTACGGAGCGATGACTTCTTATGCCCAGAGGCAGCGCCAGCATGCCGAAAAAGATGCAGGAAAGAGGTATGGAAAATTTTTTATGCACTTCAATGGCCAATTCCCGTATAGTTGCCTGATCCAAGCCGGGCTTTTTCATCTTTTCCAAAAGCTCTCCCATAGTCATTTCCGTGCTGGATTTGGAAGACTCATCAAGATTAGCTAAAGCGGTGGATAAATCAAGATTAATGTCGTAGCTTTTAAAATCAATTTTGCGATAATTCTTTAAATCTGAACTCACTGTGTGAATGGAACCGTCTTCCAGTGTAAGCTTTACCTTCATTGATTCGGGGTCAGAAACCAGAAAGGCCTTTTTGGCCAGGATTGTATTCTGTTCACCAATTATGCGGTTATCGGAAACAATAACGCCCTCCATGTAATTCTTATTGTCAGGAATTTTTTCCGCGTAAAGAAGAAATCCCTTAAAATCGGAATTAAAGACTTTTTCTTTAATCCCAATGCTGGCATTTTGTTGCACGATATTAAAAAGCAGACGCTTGGTAGCGAAATTGCACTGCGGCACGAGGAAATAACTGATAAAGATAGTTAATGTAAAAGTTATCAATGAAGCAATAGCTACAGGATAGTATATTTGCAACAAACTGATGCCTGAAGTTTTGAGAGCCGTAATTTCGTTATCAGCGGATAATCTGCCCATGGCGATGAGGATGGATATCAGAAGGGCAATTGGAATGGTGAACAACATGAAAGAAGGCAGCAAAAAAATAATAATTTTGGCTATGGAAAAAACACTGACACCCTTATTGATAACTAAATCCATTATCTGGAGGATTTTCCCCATGAGCAGAACAAAAGTCAGGATGAATAAAATAATTATGAAAGGGGATGCAATTTCTTTGAATATATACCGGTTAATGATTTTACGCATTTGATTATCAACTTTTTTCTTAAAAATAACACGTATTGATGAATTTTCTCAAGTAAAACATAAATGTCCTTATAAAAAAGTTATTTTAATTATATGCAGGTTTAAATATTGTCTTATTGATTTTTAAGAAAAATAATTGCGAAAATTTACTTTTAGCCCCCAAAGCATTCATTTATTGACAGTTGTAAGCATTTTCCCTATATTAACATAATATTATATTTGCCCTTTTTAAGGATGAGCCTATGAAAGTTGACACAATGCGCCATATTGATTACTACGTTGGCGTTCCTCTTTGTTTCCTTGGTTCTCTGTGTCAGAAAGTTGCCACGTCGCTAATCAAGCGTAAAAGAAAAGCTCCGAAAAACGTGCTTTTTATCGAATTATCGGAAATGGGCAGCGCCATTTTGGTTGATCCGGCGATGAGAAAACTGCAAAAAGAAGCAGGAGTTAATCTTCACTTTGCTATTTTCAAAAAAAATAAACCCAGTCTGGATTTATTGGGCACTGTTCCGCAGGAAAATATTTATACAATCCGTGAGGACAGCTTGCTTTCATTGGCGCTGGACGGTATAAAATTTTTTTACTGGACTAGAAAAAGCAAAATCGATGCCGTAATCGATCTGGAACTTTTTTCACGGGTCACAGCTTTGCTGACCGGTTTTAGCGGCGCTTCTTTTAAGGTCGGTTTTCATGCCTATTACAATGAAGGCCTTTACCGGGGAGATTTTTTGTCGCACAAAGTCGCCTATAATCCTCATATCCATATATCAAAGAATTTTATCGCCCTGGTAAATGCCTTGATGTCGTCGAAAGAAGAAATTCCCTATTCGAAGACAATGATTTCCGACGATGAAATCCGTGTAGCAAAAGTTAAATTTTCCGCGGCCGAGAAAAGAACAGTTATAGACATTGTTCGCGGCTGTCTGGAGGAATTTGATTCTGAAAAACATAAAATAATTTTAATCAATCCCAACGCCAGCGAACTTCTAATACAACGCCGCTGGCCGCAGGAAAATTTTGCGCAATTAATAAAAATGATTCTGGATAATTGTTCAAAGGCAATTGTTTTAATTACGGGCGATCCCCGCGAAAGAGAAGAAGCCGAGCGCCTCAAAGAGAAGGTGCAGGATGAAAGATGTGTCAATTTTGCGGGGAAAGTAAAATTTGCCCAGCTTCCAATGCTCTATAGCATTTCCGAGTTCATGGTCACCAATGATTCAGGTCCACCGCATTTTGCCGCAGTGACAGATATGCCGACATTTGTAATTTTTGGTCCGGAAACGCCGGCACTTTATGGATCATTGGGAAAAACCACGCCGATTTATGCAGGATTGGCGTGCTCTCCCTGTGTAAGCGCGGCGAATCACCGTAAAACAGCATGCAAGGACAATGTTTGCCTGAAAATTATAAAACCTTCGCAGGTCTTTAGAATTATCCAGCCTGACTTAGAGAATATTAATGCTAAAAGCTAATAAACAAATATTTTTCTTGATTGGTTTCTTCACTTTAATCCGTCTTGTTGTCGCGCCATTATTCGGATTGGGTGTTGATGAAGCCCACTATGTTTTATACGCGAAATATCTTGACTGGAGTTATGTTGATCATTCGCCTCTGGTGGGTTGGACGCACGCGCCGTTATTTTATATTTTCGGCACCAATGAGTTTCTTGCCCGTCTGCCGGCGATTTTAATTTTTGCCGCCGCTTCTTACTGCGCCTATTTATTTATATTAAGAATCACTAAATCGATACAGTTGTCGCTGCTGTCGGTTTTGGCGTTAAATTGTTCATTTATGCTCAATGCTTTGGGTCTGATGCTTCTGCCGGATTCTTTTTTGCTGTTATTTGTTTTTCTGCTCATTTTTATTGCCGAGAAAATACTCCGTGAAAAAAAGCCGCTGGATTTCATTTTGCTGGGTGTTTTACTCGGATTGATGGGATTGGCCAAATACACTTCGATCTTACTTGTTCCGCCGTTTGTAATATTTTTTCTGAAGAGAAAAAGATATGATGTGCTTTATTCTCCTTATATGTTTCTGGCGGCATTCATCGCCTTCCTTTTCATTACGCCGGTAATCTACTGGAACAGTACACATGACTTTATCAGTTTCCGCTATCAGGGCGGGCATGTTTTCGGAACTTTTGCCTCGAGTTTCAAGAATTTTGCCGAATCGCTGGCCGCGCAGTTCGGCGCTTACAACCCCTTATTATTTATAATTGCCTTTTACGGATTCTTCAAAGCGCTGCGTTCAAAAAGCGTTTATCTGCATCTGGCCGCATTATTCGGCGGGACGATTATGGCTTTTTTTCTGCTTACATCGTTTTATGAAAGAACTCTTCCACACTGGCCCAGTATTTTTTATCTGCTTTTTATTCCCGTGGGAACATGTTTTCTTGTATGGTCACAGGATAAATGGAAAAGGAACTTTCTTTATTTTTCCGTCGGATTCAGCCTTGTTTTAATTTTGTTTGCATACGTGGAGGTTTTCGGGAAATTTTTTGTTTTCCCCGATTACAAATCGCCATTTCGTGATATTTACGGATTCCCCGCAATTGTCGGACAGGCCGATAATATTTTAAAAAAAGATGCATCATCGGCGCCAAAGGCAATCGCGGTGAGCAATTGGACAATGGGCAGCCGGACTTTGTATTATAACCTGCCATATAAAAATGAAGTATTTGTCATTGATAACCGCCAGGATCAGTTTGATGTCTGGCAGAAGAAATCACCTCGGGGCTATAATCTCCTTTTTATTAACACTCATTTTAATAATTTGGATATTGAAAAGAATGTTCGCTGCGAACGAACTGATATTGCCGGGAGGACTGATATATTGCTCAATGGCGCTAAAGTAGATACCGTAGAATTTGTGTGGTGTCATAATTATCAGGGAGTAAAAAAGTGAAAAATAAATGGGTCGCGGCTAATATTTTATTGATTTGCTTGATTATGACAGTTGTTTCTTATTTATTTTGGGACATTCCCCTGACGAAGTATTGCCGGGAATTAAGTCCAGTCGTAAAAAATATTGCCGATGTAATCACGCGTTTGGGAATTTCAACCTGGTATATAGTTGCCAGTATAATTTTATATATTTTTTTTCGTTATATTTACAAAAATAATCTGAATGCCTTCCGGTCTCTTTTTATTTTTCTTTCGCTGTGCATTGCCGGAATATTCGCCGATATGCTGAAATTAATTGCCGGACGTTATCGGCCGATTGATTTAATTAATCATGGCTATTTTGGATTTAAATTCTTCCGCACCGGTTATGAATTTGCATCCTTTCCTTCAGGCCACGCTCAAACCGCGTTTACGCTTGCCACGGCTTTAACAATACTTTTCCCGCGTTGGGGAATATCGTTATTTATTGTCGCGGGCGCAGTTGGCATCAGCAGGATAATTATAACTTCGCATTACTTGAGTGATGTGATTGCCGGGGCAGGGATCGGCATATTATTAACACTTGTAGTAAAATACTTTTTTGACCGTAAACAGATCAAATTAACCTGAAAATAAAGATATCGACATGCAAAAAATATATATATTATTTTTAATACCTTTTATTCTTTATATTGGTTTGCTTTGTGTCATGCCTCAAATGGAACCGGATGAGGCCCGCTATAGCCTGATTTCCAGCGCCATGAATCAATCTGGAAATTATGTGACGCCGCATATTAAAAATGTTATTTATCTGGAAAAACCTCCGCTGGTCTCCTGGGTGACGGCAATATTTTTTAAAGTGTTTGGTGAAAACGATTTTTCCGCCCGTCTTTTTGCGGCTTTATGCGCCTGGGGATGTATTTTGCTTGCCTATTTCATGGGCAGGCATTTTCGCGATCAGAAGACAGGACTTTACGCGGCAATGTTGTTGACGGTTTCTCTTTATCCTTTTATCATAGGCCATATGAATATATTAGACATGCCTCTTGCTTTTTTCGTATGTCTTTCTATCTGGCTGGGTTATCTCTCATTGCAGAAACAAAACAAAAAATATCTTCTTTATTTATTTTATCTTGTCTGTGCTCTTGCCTTTTTAACAAAAGGTGTTATAGGCGTTGTATTCCCATTTAGCGTCTTGATTGTCTGGCTTATCTTGGCCCGACGGTGGCAGCAAATATGGATACTTTTTTCGCCATTCGGTATATTAATATTTTTAGTGGTCGTTTGTCCATGGCTGATTCTGGCACAGAAGGAAAATTCAGATTTCTTGTGGTTTTTCTTTGTTCGCGAGCATTTCCTCCGTTTTACCACGAACATGCACGGTAAGACGGGACCTTTTTATTTCTATCTGCCGATAATAATTGGCGGCATGGTGCCGTGGATTTTTTATTTAATAAAAGCCTGGAAAAATAATTATATTCCGGACTCGTTATTCGACAGAGATGAAAATAAATTACTGATTGTCTGGTTTTTATTAATTTTAATTTTTTATTCAGTTTCTTCGTCTAAACTGGCGACTTACATCACCCCACTTTTTTTGCCGATAGCTCTTTTCGCGGGGTGTATTTTCAAAAGATATGAAGAAGAAACATCAATGAAGCAAAGTAATCTGAGAGAGATAATTTATCGTCTGGCAATTATCTTCCAGTCTTTATTATTATTTATTGTCCTCATTCTGCCGCCGGTATTGAAAAAATATTCCGATGCGGAAAAGGGTTTGGTTATTATGATTTCCTGCAGATGGTGGTTATTGATTTTTTTACCGGTAATAGTTCTGTTCCTTATGACTTTCCTGCCGGACTTAATTTATAAAAAATTCAAAAGGGGCTGGTTTTTTAGTATATATGTTCTTTGCGCAGTATTGTTGGGCAGTATACTTTTCCCTCTGAATGACTTTCTGGCGCCGTACCGCAGTGCTAAAGTGACAAAGGAGGCAATCGCCCTCTATGTGCCACCGGACCGGGACTTATATCAATACAAAGTTAATTTTTATGGCATTGACTTTTATAATAAAATAAGGACTCCCATTGTCGATGATTTCGGCGAATTAGCGGAGGGCATAGTCAAGATGCCGGAAAATGAAAAAAAGCATTATTTCATTTCCGCTGTTGAATTTTTTAAGTTGTGCGCGGAGAAAAAAGATATATATTGCATCACTCAACACTATGAGAAATTGAGGCAAATTACGCAAAGATTTCCCCGGACAGAAGTGCTCTGGGATAATAAGGCGTTTTATCTGCTTCATGTTAAAAA
This sequence comes from uncultured delta proteobacterium, assembly GCA_963811325.1. GTDB lineage: Bacteria > Desulfobacterota > Syntrophia > Syntrophales > Smithellaceae > Smithella. The sequence goes on along the minus strand of CAWEQT010000001.1, from coordinate 1,290,881 downwards.
TTAGAAAGAAGAATGATAAATGAAAATCAGAAAAGAGTTTCTTCCCTTTAGCCGTCCCTCCATCGGGAAGGACGAAATAAATAGAGTAACAGCCTGTTTAAAGTCGGGATGGATTACGACAGGTGCGCTTTGTAAGGAATTTGAAGATAATATTTGTTTGCTCACAGGTTCGCAACAAGCAGTATCTGTTAATTCTGCTACCGCCGGAATGCACATTACCCTGTCAGCACTGAACATCGGTCCGGGAGATGAAATAATAACGCCATCCATGACGTTTGCCTCTACGGTAAATATGATTGCCCTGCGCGGCGCGGCGCCGGTATTTGTTGACATTGATTACGGCACACTCAATATTAATCCGGATTTGATAGAGGAGAAAATAACAAAGAAGACAAGAGCTATCATTCCCGTGCATTTCGCGGGCGCTCCCGTAGATATGGACAAAATTAGTAATCTGGCGCTAAAATATAATCTGGCTGCTATTGAAGATGCTGCTCACGCTGTGGGAACTTATTTTAAAGGAATTCATGCCGGCGGTTTTGGCCACCCAGCGATTTTTTCTTTTCACCCGATTAAAAATATTACGACCGGTGAAGGCGGAATGATAACTTTAAGTAATACCGCATTGGAGAAAAAGTTAAAGTTGCTGAGATTCCATGGAATCGAAAGAGACGCCTGGAAAAGATACGGCAAGGGCGGCAATCCGTCGTATGATATTGTCGAGCCCGGTTATAAATATAATATGCCGGATATTCTGGCGGCGCTTGGTTTAGCGCAGTCGGAGCGTTGGCAGGAATTGAATCTGTCCCGCGCAAGACTGGCCGAGCTTTATTTAGAGGGACTTAAAGATATTTCCGGTATTGATTTGCCTGAAATTCCGGAATATGATCACACCCATGCATGGCATCTTTTTGTGATTAAAATACTGGCTTTAAATAGGGATGAATTCATGAACAGGTTATCAGATTATAATATTGGGTACGGTCTGCATTTTCCTCCAGCTCATACCTTAAGTTATGTAAAAAAGAAATACGCGGAAAATGTTGGCTTGCTTCCGGAAACTGAACGCGCGGGGGAGAAGATACTATCTTTGCCTTTGTTTCCGGATATGCAGGAAAAGGACGTACAGTATGTTTGTTCATCAATAAAGGAGATTATTAAACATGGATAACGTGAAGGTGGCAATAGTAATCCCCGTTTATAATGAAGAAGAAAACCTGCCGGCATTGATGCAGCGTCTTATGCCGGTAATGCAGGGTTTGGGAAAAAACTTCGAGATAATTTTTATCGATGACGGCAGCCGTGATCAATCGCTTCAAATTCTTAAAGGTTTTACCGGGCATTCTCAGGTAAAGGTAGTCGAATTAACCCGCAATTACGGCCAACACGCGGCCATTATGGCCGGTTTTACCATTACACAGGCCGAAATTATTATTACGATGGATGCTGATTTACAAAATCCTCCCGAAGAAATACCGAAACTGGTTAAAGTAATGGAAGAGGGCAACTATGATGTTGTCGGTTCGATAAGAAAGGGGCGCAGAGATTCTTTTCTGCGTATTCTACCGTCAAAAATAATTAATATCGTTGCCAGGAAGATTACAGGAGTCAGCTTACGGGATTGGGGATGTATGTTGCGGGCATACCGGCGTCCTGTTGTTGAACGCATGATTCAATGCCACGAGCATGCTACTTTTATTCCGGCGTTAGCGACAGTCTTTGCCAAACGGATCACGGAAATCGAAGTTAATCATGAAGAGCGTCATGGCGGCAAGTCCAGTTATCCTCTGGGAAAATTGATTAATCTTCAGTTTGATCTTATAGCGTCATTTTCTGATTTCCCGATGAAGCTGATAATGTATGGCGGAATTCTGATGTCTTTTCTAGGAGTTTGTTTCGGTATATTTTTAGCAGTTGCCAGACTGTTTTACGGCGCTCAATGGGCGGCGGAAGGAATATTTACATTGTTTGCCATATTGTTTGTGTTTGTCGGTCTTCAATTTTTTGCCTTGGGAGTTATCGGCGAATATATCGGCCGTATTTATGTCGAGGCTCGCAAACGGCCGGAATACGTAATTGAAAAAGTTCATGTGAAATCATCATAGATTAATTTAAAAGATTCCCGTTATATCCTTGCGGTCTGAAGGAGAAATAATTAACTTGAAAACGGTTGTGTTTGCCTATCACAATATGGGGCTTGTCGGTCTGGAGGCATTGGCCCGGCATGGCTATGATATAGCGGCTGTGTTCACTCATGAAGACGACCTCGAAGAAAAATGCTGGTTCGGTTCGGTTAAAAACTGGGCTCTACAGAAAAACATTGTAGCATATACGACTGAGGAAATTAATTCACCTCAGTGGATTGTGAGGATAGCGGAAATTAATCCTGATATAATATTTTCTTTTTATTATCGTAAAATGATAAGCCGTGAAATTCTTAATTTGCCCCGCGTGGGAGCTTTTAATTTACACGGCTCTTTTCTGCCCGCTTACAGAGGACGATGCCCGGTCAACTGGGTGATAATCAACGGTGAAAAAAAAACAGGTGTTACCCTGCATTTTATGATTGATAAACCTGATGCCGGAGACATTGTCGGTCAAAAAGCCGTAGTAATTGACATATCAAATACCGCGAAAACTTTGTATGATAAACTATGCGGGGCGGCAAAAGAACTTCTGGACGAACTGCTGCCTTTGATTAAAAGAGGTCAATTTCCGCGAAAAACGCAGGATTTAAGCCAGGGCAATTATTATGGTGGAAGGCGTCCGGAGGACGGGCGCATTAATTGGGGAAAATCCGCCGATGAGATTTACAATTTGATTCGCGGAGTCACTGATCCTTATCCCGGCGCTTTTGCGTTTTTGGATGATAATGAAAAAATTATTATCTGGTGGGCCCAGCCGGCAGTTTCGAAAGAAGCCACTATTCCGGGTAAATTGATTATTACAGATAAAGAAGTTCTTGTACAGACTGATAAAAATGCTATAAAGCTCTTAGATATTGAAATCAAGGGGAAGCGCCTCAAAGACGAAGAGATCAACAGCTATTTTAAAAACAGGAAGGTAAACAAACTACAATGAAAATATTAATTCTTGGTGTGAACGGATTCATAGGACATCATTTGGTCAACACAATACTGGCGAACAAGAAAGATTGGATAGTTTACGGCATGGATTTAGGAACAGACCGGCTGGGCAGGGCTCTTGATAATCCGCGTTTTCACTTTAATGAGGGCGATATTGCCATCAACAGAGAATGGATTGAGCTGCAAATTAAAAAATGCGATGTCATCATGCCTCTTGTGGCTATTGCCACTCCAAAGCTTTACGTGGAAGATCCCATTGCCGTGTATAATCTTGATTTTGAGATGAACGTGGATATTATCAAAAAATGCGTCAAATATCATAAGCGGGTAGTGTTTCCCTCGACCTCGGAAGTATATGGCGCCTGCGCTGATCCCGAATTCAAAGAAGATGAAAGCTTTCTGGTCGTAGGTCCTATCAATAAGGAACGCTGGATATATTCCTGCTGCAAGCAACTTCTTGATCGCGTGATTTATGGATATGGAACAAGAGGACATTTAGAATTTACCTTGTTTAGACCTTTTAACTGGATAGGCCCAAGGCTTGATTCGCTTTACACGGCAAAGGAAGGCAGTTCGCGCGTCGTTACGCAATTTATCGCCGAGTTGTTCATGAAAAGACCGATAAATCTTGTTGATGGCGGAAAACAAAAGCGCTGTTTTACTTATGTTGATGATGGAATTTCCGCGCTTATGAAAATATTGGAAAATAAAAATGATGTTTGTAAAAATCAGATTATCAATATCGGCAATCCTGAAAATGAATGTTCGATAAAAGAACTGGCTAACATATTAAAGGAGCTGTTTAAAGAACATCCCGATCATAAGAACGATAAAAGTTATTCGAAAATAATTGATATTTCCGCGGATACTTATTACGGCAAAGGTTACCAGGATATTTACACGCGTAAGCCCAGTATCGAAAAGGCGAGAAAGTTTTTGAACTGGGAACCGAAAATAGGATTGAAAGAATCAATGCGGTTAACGCTTAATTCTTTTCTGAAAGAAAACAAAAACGCTAAAATATAATCTCAAGCCTTTCTGTCATTGCAAGTTTCACGATGGTGAACGTGGCAATCTTTATTCCGGAAATATTAAAATGGGAATGCTCGGATTAAAAATTGATGTTGATACTTACTGGGGCATGAAAAATGGAGTGCCTTCTCTTTTACATATATTAAAAGAATTCAATTTAAAAGGAACATTTTTTCTAAGCATCGGGCCGGATAATTCCGGCAGGGCGGCATTGCAGTTGATCAAGAATCCGCTTTTTTTAAAAAAAATGATGCGGACAAATGCGGCTGCCCTTTATGGTTGGAAAACAGTTCTATACGGTACGCTGTTTCCCGCGCCCATGATCGCTCTTTCTTTTCCGCAAATCGTGAAAGAGATAATTGCCACCGGTCATGAAGTCCAATTCCACGCATGGGATCACCGCCGCTGGCAGGATGAACTGCCGCGCAAATCCGAAAAATGGATTAAAGACTGGTTTGCCAAAGGCATTACCGGTTTTGAAAAATTAACGGGAAACAAACCTAAGGCGTTTGGCGCTCCTTCATGGCTTATTGATGACCGGGTGCTGGAAAGAATTAAGGAATACAAATTTGATTATGTAAGCTGCACAAGGGCTAAAGCTCCGTTTATCCACGAAGCAATCAATCTCATGGAAATACCATCCGACCTGCCTTGCTTTGAAGAAATTGACGCTGAGAAAGGTGTCTCAATAATTACCGATTTGATTAAAGATGGCCTTATCCATGTTCTGCCGGTTCATGCCGAAGTTGAAGGGGGAATATTTCAAGATAAATTCACAGAACTTTTAAAAAAAGCGCTCAGCATGAACCTAGAAGTTGTACCCATGAAGGTAATCAAAGATAAACTCGATATTAAAACCATGCCTGTAAGAAAATACAAAATGGAATTACTTCCCGGCCGCCACTCAGCATGCGCGGTGTAAATAATTTATAAAACTATTATTATGAGCTTTTCTTAAATATATCTTCCAGCTTGTCCTTCATTCCTGAGTCGGCCGTGCCGGTAGTTTTTTGTTTAAATCTGAAAAAATCACAAAAATTGGAACGGGTTTTGTCCAGAACTCTTTCGGCCTGAGGTTCGCGGCAGTCGTTATACGTGCCGGTATCATAAAAAGAGCAATTAAGGCAGCAATGCAAATCAGCGCCGCAGGAAGGGCATTGCGATCGCCGCACGACAAAAAAATCATCTGCGATTTCTTTTTTGCATTTGTGGCAAACTTTCATGGGAATCAAGATATAAGCTATGCAGGGTAATTGTCAAGAAGGTATCTGACATGTAATCTTTGGATATATTTATTGTATGTCTATCTTAAAGATTGTCTTGATTAACTGTTACACCTACGAATCCACAGTTGGTGGGCACATGAAGAATTGAGTCAACTATCATGAATTTACCTCTGGGCAAAAAGTAGTTCGATGTGTCAGCATAGCATAGATGACACGAATTAACTTATGAGCCGTAGCAAGCACAGCCTTCTTATGGGGCAATCCCTCCTTTCTTCGCTTTTGATAATAGGTTTTAAAAATATCGGTGTATTGGATTACGCGGGTTGTCATCGTCCAGATGATCTTTCGTAAATGACGATTCCCGCGTTTTGTTATTCTGCCCCTGCCTTCATGTTTGCCGGATTGGTAAACAGCCGGATCCAATCCGGCCAGGGCAATGATTTTACCGGAACGTTCAAACTGATGGAGGTCACCACCCATCTCCATGAGAAAATTCACGGCCGTCGTGTCTCCAATCCCTTTTATAGAGGTCATGATATTGATGTCATCTTCCATCAGTTTACGGCTTATCTCTATCAGCATGCCCGTTATCTCCTGAAGGGAATCCTCCATATGGAGAAGCAAATCTGCCTTCTGCTTTAGAATCATTTCCTTGACAGAACTGCTTGTGCCGATGGATTTCTGTGCTGCCTTGACTAACCCCGCAGCAAAGGCTTCCCCTTTATGTCCATAGGAATCGGAAATCAACATCTCAGATATCCGGCCAATGTCCGCATCTCTGAGTGCGGCAGCTGAAGGATATTGACGTATTAACTTCAACATGGACTTCGCAAATACCGGCGTCATATGTTCCAGTTCCGGAAAAATGATATTCAGGAGCCTTTTGATGTTTATCTTCAATGCCGTCATCTCGGCAATCAGACTCTCCCGCTGACGGGAAAGATCGCAAAGATCGGCAAGGGAAGATGAACTTATCCGTTGCATCAGTGAATGCCCATTAGCAAGCAAAAATAGGGCAATTAAGGCAGCATCCTTCTTGTCTGTTTTGGTCTTCCTCAACGGCATCTTTACATAATTGGATATCAGCAATGGATTGATGAGAATAACATCAAAACCTTCAGAAACCAGATAAGAAAAAAGATTAACATGATAAGTCGCCGTCGATTCCATCCCGATTAAAATAGATGAATTCAAACCGACAAGATGCTTCTTCAGTTTCTCAAAACCTTTGCGGTCCATCGCCATGGAAATCTGAAAATGCCTGGTCTCATCTTTCCTTGTCCCACAGGCATCAAATTTATCTTTAGAAATATCTATACCAACAAAATAATCAAAATCACCTCTTGTTTCCAACATAACTTAACCTCCTGACTCATGTGGGAAAAAACAGGTATTATTGCCTCCTGACCAATCCTCCATCGTGACAAGGATTCTATGATCCAACCAACCTATTATGGCTCAAAGAGGCTTGGGACAAACTCAATTAAGGGCTCTATCGCCCAGGATTACCGAAGTCCTCCTGCCTTTCCATGTTTTATTACTATATTAACGTTAGCTACAACTCTAATACTTATTATACATTATTTTACGCTAATTCATGGTAGGAGGATTACCATTTGAAAGCGTTAGTGAAAAAATTAATAAAACTTGTCTTAAAACCTGTGTTAAAGAATAATCAAACTTATAACCCTAAATTAGGCATTAATTATTCTTGACTTTCAATACAGTCGCTACAAAGTGCCATTATCATTCTATTATTATCTGTCACTATTACTATTTGAAAGCATTGTCGAAATACTTTACAAAGTAAATTTCTGCAAAAAATAATTGTAATATATTGTATTTATTATACTATCGGTAATTATGACCAATATTGACGCTTAAAAAGTGTCGGAATTGTTTACAATATCAATATAAGCGAATGGTTCTCTTTCCAATAAAAGCTATATAATCAAGTACATAAATATTAGGCATAATTTTTGCTATACATATAGTTATAAGGTTGCTGAAATAACCTATTAAAATTAAAATTAACTTTTAGGAGCATAAGACATGAAAAAAGTAATGGTAATATTAATGTTATTAGTCCTGCAGGTCGCTCTTGTTATGGGTACGGCCAATGCAAATAGTAATTTACATTTCGGTTATCTTGACAATACAGGTGCCTTTGTTGCTGGCTCTTTTTTGTGGAATAGTGAACTAAGACCTATTCCATCAGATGCAGCGGCATTCCAGATTCAAGGGGCTGCTGAGGGAAGTTTGGTTGGTGATGTCCAGTTATTTGTCGGTATCGCTAATGAAGGAAGTGGTTTTGTTGTCCCTGATATCACAGAGTTAGTGAAATCAAATACAACAATAGATATTATTCCTGCTGTAACAGGTACCTATGAAGCCAGTCTTACAAGCAGTTCCGCCGATGCATATACTCTGCTTGGACTCGGCGCGCACGCAAATAATTCTCAGAATTGGTCGAATTGGAGTGGTGTCTATAGCAGTCTGGTTGCTTCGATGCCCAGTACCGGTTCTTTCGGAATATTTGAGTATGAACTGTTGAATACTGATCTCGTGGGTGGTCAGGTCCCTGTTGGTGTTATATTTAGCGGGGATTTGCCTGCTGGGACCTTCGTGTTTGGCTTTGCTACATTTTCTAACAAAAAAAATACTTATTTTTCAACACCATTTACAGAAACAGGCATGACCCCTTCTTCAGTTCCCGAACCCGCCACCATGTTGCTTCTTGGACTTGGGCTGGTTGGATTGGCAGGAGTGAGGAGAAAGTTTAAGAACTAACCCCGATTTGACGGGTTTCTTAAACCGTGGTTCTTACCATGGAACAGAAAGGCAGGGCTTATTGGCTCTGCCTTTTTTATTTCTGATTTCATTGATTATCGTTTGTAATCTTCAATTCATCAACAAAAATAAATTTTAACACTAACAGGAAGAAAGAAATATTGTAATTATATCTCTTTCATCCAATCCTTTCCGCCAAGAATTCTTGCAACCAGTATGCTGGCCACATTATCGCCAACGGCGTTTACCATTGTCGCGGGAGCGTCCACCAAAGTGCCAATTATCGTGATCAATGGAAAAGCTTCAGGCGGAAAGCCATAAAGAGAGATAATCAGCAGTTCGCCAATCGTGCCGCCACCCGGTATACCGCTTACGACCATTCCCGTCAGCATGCCGATGCCGATTGCTGTCAATATGGTGCCGGTACCGGAAAAATCCATATGAAATACACCGAAAAGAAAAGCTATCTTTAAAATGGCCGCAAGGCACGATCCCTCCATGTGAAGTGTTGCGCCTATGGGAATAACAATCTCACTAATTTCCCGTGGAACGCCCATTCTATCAGCAGCATCCAGATTAGATGGTATCGTGACCATGCTGCTGCCTGTCGCCAGAGCGGTGATAGATGGAGGAATAATGTTTTTCCAGAAGGCCTTAACGCCGGGACCCTTTGCCGCTATATATACATAAAGTGTAAAGGCCACAAAAAAGTACAAGATGGAAAGAGGGAAATACAAGACTATAACTCTGGCGTAAGAAGCGAGCATCTCTGTGCCGAAAGCTCCTGTAATGTATGCAAAATATGCACATAAGCCGATGGGGGCATAGAGCATGATGTAGCCGATAACCTTCATCATAACTTCAGTTCCTGCGCTGAGGAAACTGGCAAAAGCCTTTCCTTTTTCTCCCGCGGAGGAGGCGCCAAGGCCGGTGAGAATAGCGAAAATAATCAGGGCCAGCATATTATTTTTGCTCATGATATCACGAAAGTCCGGCACCGTTAGCGCCTTCACAATTTGTTCGGCGGTATTGAAATGCTCAATCTTCAGATATGCACCTAAGTTGATTTTCATATCGGGTGCAGGAGGGTATATCTTGACGCCGATCATCATAACACAGGCGGCAATAAAACCAGCGAGCGTAAAGACGACTATCATGGCTGTCAATATTTTTCCTAGGCGCTTCATGTCGGACATTCCGGCGACGGCCGAAGAGATGGAGAAAAAAACCAGGGGGATTACGATTGTAAAAAGAAGATTGAGAAATATATCTCCCAGTGGTTTGAAAACGGCCGCATCCCTTTTAAAGATTATTCCCAGTACAGAGCCGATAATAATGGATATAATCAAAATTAGCGAAAAACCATAGGATTTAAAAAAAGCCGGTAATTTAATTTTCATATTTTCACTCTATTACAAAATCAAAATAAGTATCGGGATAGGGTTCGTTTTTCAGCGTATAATGCCACCACTCCATATCATAATTCTTAAAGCCGTGCTTTTCCATCAGCGATTTGAGAAGAAGCCGGTTTATTTTTTGCTGATAACCGATATTTGTATTTGCCGTGTGCGAGAGTTCGTGAAAACAATCAAAGCCGGTTCCCATATCAATGCTGTTATCCTTGAAGCGTTTTTCCGCGGGAAGATAGCATTCGTATAGTTTTTGTCCCGGAGTATATTGTGGCTGTGCGGGGGCAGGGAAGGGGACAATGGTCAGATCGAGTGTGCTGCCGCGGCTGTGGCCGGACTCATCGGCAATATAGCCGTCCTTGAATAAATTACGCTTATCTACTGTAGGATAGAACTCTTTCATTGTTTTGGTATTTTCAATTTCAGTTGCCCAACGGACAAAATGATTAACAGCTCTTTGGGGCCTGTAGCAATCATAAATCTTCAGTGACAGGGAAAACGGTTCAAGATCTTTCTGAACTTTGGAAAGCGCCTGGGCTGCTTCTTTGGTCAGAAAACATTTAGGTGCCAGATAACCCTCAACCCTTTCTCCGACAAAGTTGTGCTGGCTGTAATAACGAATATCCAGAACAATCTCTGGAATCACTTTTTGTATATCGATAAAGCTATCCGGCATTTTGTCAGCATCGGCGGCATGAGCAATTTGAGGGAAACAAAAACAGGAAAAAATAAACAGAATGAGTAAAAATTTTGATTTCATTTAAGAGCCTCCGTTCAATTTTTAATGCCGGTAATAATGAGCGGCGATGCCGCGGGATCAAGCCATTCAAGAATTTTAAGAATGTTTTCTTCGGAAACCGCCACACATCCCGCCGTAGATATATTTTCTCCCTTCCAGATATGCATAAAGATAGCGCTGCCATTTCCTTTGATAACAGGGTCGGTATTATATTCTATGACAATTCCGTACTTATAAAGATCATCATTCCGTTTCATTATTTCGTATGAAGCCGCGCTCGTTTCCTGTCTTTTTGTCCAGTGATTGTAATCATTAGCGCTGGGATCATCAACCCAGATGTCATCAGCTAATGTCTGACGGTAAGGCATTTTTGTTTTTATAGATTCATTATAGCCAAAGGTTGTTTTGAGAGAATAGATGCCGGAAGGTGTTTTGCCATCGCCTTCTTTTTTTTCTCCAGGGGGCGCAAAACCTTTTTTCCCGATCACAGCGTTGAATGGTTCGAAAGCCATCTGCCAATTATCTTCGCGCTTTTCTACCGCGTAAAGTGTTGTTCTGGTAAAGAAAAATGAACTATTATCCACAGCTAAAAGAATCTGGGTGGATTTACCAATCTTATTTGTTTGTGATTTTAAAAACGCTGAGGTATCGAATTTATGAGCTGTAGGGGCAAGGAAACATGCCGTCACTGACAAAGGCATCAGCATAATTAAAAATAACCGGATAAATATGTAATATTTATTTATCTTCATAAAATTATTCAATTCTTTTTATAAATCAGATAAACACATATGGTATTAGCATAAAAAATTCAAGCAATAACGATAAATCAAGTTATCCTTGACTTTAGTTTATTTTCTATGGTAGCTAAAACAATCTAAAATTAAAAAACTTGCAAATCTTAAATTAAATCTCAAGGGAAAGAATAAATGTCTGATCATTTTACATTGATGATTATTCCTAACATGAAGAGTGGAGTCAAAAAAATATCTGTTCCCAAAACTTTTATTCGTAATATTCTTATTGCTTCCGTTGTAATCATTCTCGTAACCCTTTATGTTGTTTACGATTATGCCAGTATTAAAAGAGACAGAGCTGAACTGGCGAGACTAAGAGCACAGACCAAAGAACAATCTCAGCAATTCCGGGATTTGGCTTTGAAAATAGATGAATTTTCTGGCCGAATGGAAGAGCTCAGACAAATTGATAAAAAAATTAGAGTCTTAGCATATGAAATAAGTAGTGACAAAAAACTTCCATTGGGTATTGGTGGATCTGATCATGAAATAAGAATTAAGGATTTATTAGATCAGGATAATGATAAAATAATAACGGGTATGCGTAAGGGCATTGAGAAGCTTAATGAGGATGCTAAAGACAGAGAAAATAGCTTTAATGAATTATTGACTTTTTTACATGAACAAAAGTCAATCATCGCTTCTACGCCTTCTATATGGCCGGTAAAAGGATGGGTAACATCGGAATTTGGCATAAGACAATCACCCTTCAGTTCAGGACTTGAATTTCATAAAGGGCTAGATATATCTACCCGATTCGGTAAAGAAGTAGTTGCGCCGGCGGATGGGCTTGTAATTGTGAGCACTTTTGATCCGCAGGATGGTAATTTTATAAAAATCGACCATGGTCACGGTTTGGCTACCGGGTTTGCACATTTGTCTAGGATGGCTGTGAAACAAGGAGTTAGAGTTAAAAGGGGTGAAATAATAGGCTATGTTGGTGATACCGGACGCAGCACAGGTTCGCATCTCCACTACGCCGTTTTTGTTAATAATATTCCGGTTAATCCCAAAAGATATTTGAATTAAATGATTGGGGATGAAAAGCAAAGTTACTGAACAAAGAATTAAAGATCAGTTTTCTTTGTGAAAAAAATATACGTTGGAGATTGGGGTTTTATTATTAATAAAATAAAGTTATTCAAATTCACCGGTTAGTTCGCCGGTTTTTTTTTAAAAGGTAATCAATGCTGGAAAGTATACTGAAAAAAATTGTAGGCACAAAAAATGATCGTGAATTGAAAAGATTGTCGTTGCTTTTGAATGAAGTCAATAATTTTGAACCAACGATGATGTCCTTATCTGATGAAGAATTACAGGCGAAAACCCCATATTTTAAAGAAAAGTTAAAAAATAGCTTTTCTGTTGATGATATCTTAACCGAAGCTTTTGCCGTAGTGCGGGAAGTTTCGCGCCGGACTTTATTGATGAGACCCTTTGATGTTCAGGTAATCGGCGGAATAGTTTTGCATGAGGGCAAGATTGCTGAAATGAAAACGGGCGAAGGAAAAACACTGGCAGCGACAATGCCTCTCTATCTTAATGCGTTAGAAGAGAAAGGATGCCATGTAGTTACTGTAAATGATTATCTGGCCCGAAGAGATTCGGAATGGATGGGGCCGATTTATAAATTTTTGGGATTAAGCGTTGGCGTTATTATTCATGGTATGGATGATCCTGAACGCAGAGAGGCCTACCATGCTGATATCACTTACGGAACTAATAATGAATTTGGTTTCGATTATCTCCGTGACAATATGAAATTTACTCTGGAGGATTACGTTCAGCGCGAGTTCAATTACGCTATTGTTGACGAAGTTGACAGCATTTTAATTGATGAAGCTAGGACTCCGTTGATAATTTCCGGTCCATCCGAAGAATCAACAGATAAATATTATAAGATAAATCAAATAATTCCAAGATTAAAAAGAGATAAGGATTATTCGATAGACGAAAAGAGCAAAACTGTTGTCCTTACGGAAGAAGGTGTGGCGCATGTAGAATCATATTTGAATGTTCAAAATCTTTACGAACCACGCAATATAGAAATCGTTCATCATGTCAATCAGGCTCTCCGCGCCCATACTCTATTTAAAAAGGACGTGGATTATCTTGTCAAAGAAGGAGAAGTTATAATTGTAGATGAATTTACCGGCAGAGTCATGCCCGGCCGGCGTTATAGTGATGGTCTGCATCAGGCCCTGGAAGCGAAAGAAAAAGTAAAAATTGAAAGAGAAAATCAAACGCTGGCTTCAATTACATTCCAGAATTATTTCAGGATGTATAAGAAGCTGGCCGGTATGACGGGAACCGCCGATACTGAAGCGTCTGAATTCAAGAAAATTTATAATCTGGATGTTTTAGTTATTCCAACCAACATGCCGATGATACGTGAAGACCGCAATGATTTAATCTATAAAACAGAAAAAGAAAAATTCAACGCTGTAATTAGTGACGTTAAATCTTTAAATAAGGAGAAACGGCCGGTTTTGATTGGAACTATTTCTATCGAGAAGTCGGAGCTCTTGAGCAAATATTTGACCCGTGCCGGCGTGAAGCATCATGTCCTGAATGCGAAAAATCATGAAAGAGAAGCGGAGATAGTTGCTCAGGCAGGTCAGCCGGGCATGGTTACAATATCCACCAACATGGCTGGGCGTGGCACTGATATTAAGTTGGGAGAAGGTGTGGCGGAATTGGGAGGACTGCATATTTTAGGCACAGAACGTCATGAAAGCCGCCGAATTGACAATCAGTTAAGGGGACGATCCGGCCGGCAGGGCGATAATGGTTCTTCCCAATTTTACCTTTCTTTGGAAGATGATCTTTTACGCATATTCGGCGCAGAGAGAATATCGGGGATTATGGACAAAATAGGCATAGAAGAAGATCAGCCCATTGAACATAAGTATATTTCCCGCGCTATAGAAAATGCTCAAAAACGTGTTGAAGGACAAAATTTTGATATCCGTAAACATCTGCTCGATTATGATGACGTAATGAACAGACAGCGTAAAGTGATCTATGAGCAGCGTAAAAAAGTATTACGTGGCGATAGTTTATGGACAGATATTGAAGAAATGGTTGATGAAATTGTTGACGATCTTTTGTCCGAATTTGTTAATGAAAAAGTACATAAAGAAGAGTGGAACCTTAAAGGGCTTGACGATGCGTTATTCAAACAATTTAATTTAAAACTTGATTTAAATAATTCGGATACAAATATTCCGGCTCAATTATCCATTCGTGAGTTTATAATTCAAAATGTTCAGAAACTTTTGCATGATAAAGAAAATCAATTTGGCAAGGAACTCATGGATTACTTGATAAAAGTGATCATGTTGCAGGCAATAGACACTCAATGGAAAGAACATTTGCTGGCAATGGATCATTTAAGAGAAGGCATCGGTTTGCGCGGCTATGCCCAAAAAGATCCTGTGAGGGAATATCAGCGTGAAGGTTATGAAATGTTCATGGAAATGATTTTCCATATTAAGATGGATGTGTTGGAAAAGTTATGTTTGATTAGAATACAAAAGGAGGAAGAAGTAGAAGAAATACGGCAGAAACAAAAACAGGATTACATCATGAGCCGTGGAGAAGATGTGCCGGTAGCGAAAACAATTAAGCATGAGGGCGCCAAGACCGGACGGAATGACCCTTGTCCCTGTGGAAGCGGCAAGAAATATAAGAAATGTTGCGGCGCTTAACATAATTTCTAAATCAAAGATGATATCGAGGCGGCCAGGAGGAGGCGACGAGGCGTACTTTACATATGTTGAGGACGCCGACGACGCTGCCAACAAAGATAGCGCTTTAATTCGGAAATTATATAAGTTATTTTAAAAGGAGATGATTTCAATGGTTAAAAACAAAACGAAATTTAGCGTACCTGGTTTTTTGGCCAATGGAATTTCCGTCGGAATTAAGAATCATGATCAGAAAGACCTTGGCTTAATTTACTCGACTACGCCCGCGAAAGTAGCAGCTGTATTTACTAAAAATACATTTAAAGCGCCGTCATTATTAATCAATGAGGAACGCGTTAAAAAAGGTATAGCTCAGGCAATAATCACCAATAGCGGTTGCGCCAACGCTGCAACGGGAAAAGAAGGTTACAGGGACGCATTAGTAATCTCAGATGTTCTGTCCAAGCAATTGAATATAAGGAATGAACTTATATTGATGGGTTCGACAGGGGTTATTGGAAAAAGGCTTCCCGTAAGAAAGATAGAAAGCGGCATAGGCAAACTGGTCAAGGGATTAAATGACGCCGGTATTGAAGACGCGGAAACGGCGATGATGACTACAGATAAATATCCCAAGATTTCTATACGCAAAGGAGTAATCGGAGCAAAGGATATTACAATTTGCGGCATAGCCAAAGGTGCCGGCATGATTGAACCAAATATGGCCACCCTGTTGACTTATGTAATAACTGACGCTTTAATTGATTCCAAAGCTCTCAACACGGTTTTTCATCAGGCCATTAATTCTACGTTTAATTCAATCAGTGTTGACGGCTGTATGAGCACTAATGATATGGCAATTATTTTAGCCAATGGTTTGGCCGGCAACAACCCGCTGGAAAAAGTGCAAGCCCGCCTGCAGCATTTTCGTGAAATGCTGACGGATCTTTTAATGGAACTTTGCCAGGCAGTTGTTAAGGATGGAGAAGGGGCTACAAAACTTATTTCCATAATGGTAAATGGCGCCAAATCAAAATCGGATGCAAGGTGCGCCGCTTATTCTATTGCTAACTCTAATTTAGTAAAGACGGCTTTTTTCGGAGAAGACCCTAATTGGGGAAGAATAATTGCCGCCCTGGGTTCTTCCGGAATAACTATGGAAAAAGAAAAAATTAGCTTATCTATAGATGATATATTGGTATTTTGCCAAAATTCACCGCTCGATTTTAATGTGAATAACTTGAAAGAAATATTTCAGAAAGATCGAATCGAGGTACGGGTTGACTTGGGAGGGGGAGATAAATCGTATTATGTTTATACTTCAGACCTTTCTTATGATTATGTAAAAATAAACGCTGAATACTCAACGTGAATCACCAATAAAATATATTAGATTACAGTTATTTAAACTTGATTATTTAGTTTGTTTATGTTAATTGCCGCCAAACAAATTTCACACATTCTTGGATTACCGGCGTGTTGCTTAAAATTTAAGTTTGCCATGTAAGTTGAAGAGAATGGAGGAAAAAACAAAAAAGGAGAAAAATATGTCAGCAATTTCAATGAAACTTTTACTGGAAGCTGGTGTCCATTTCGGGCATCAGACAAACAAATGGAATCCCAAAATGAAACCATACATTTTTGGGGCGAGAAACAATATCTACATTATTGATTTACAGCAAACAGTCGGCCTATTTCAGGCGGCGTACAACTTCGTTATTGATACTGTCAGCCAAGGCAAAGAGGTTCTTTTTGTCGGAACAAAAAAACAATCACAGGAAGCAATTAAAGAAGAAGCCATGCGTTGCGGCATGCCTTATGTCAATCAGCGCTGGCTCGGAGGTATGTTGACTAATTTCATTACCATTAAAAAAAGCATAGACCGTTTAAACGCTTTAACTGATATGTTTAATGATGATTCCATTAATGCTTTTCCGAAAAAAGAAATAACCAAAATGCAAAAAGAAAAGGAAAAACTGGAAAATGTTTTAGGCGGAATTAGAAGTATGAAATCTGCGCCGGCGGCGGTGTTTATTGTTGATCCCAGCAGAGAATATATAACGGTTAATGAAGCTAAAAAATTAAGGATTCCCATAGCGGCTATCGTTGATACTAATTGTGATCCTGACAATATTGATTATGTTATACCGGGAAATGATGACGCCATCAGAGCAATTAAATTATTCACCTCTAAATTTGCCGATGCGGTTTTGGAAGGGAAAAAACGCTTTGAAGAAAAATTATCAGCAGAATCAAATAAAGAGACAGAGCCTGTTGTTGAAGCAAAGCCGGTTGAATCGGATATTCCGGAAAGTGTAGAAATGGATGATAGTATTGAGAAGCCGGAATAATTGCATGAGAATCATTCAAATAACTTTCAAGCTGTCTTGGACTTATTAAAGTATTAAAGTATTAAGGAGGGAAATTAAATTGGAAATATCTTCAGCAATGGTTAAAGAATTGAGAACGAAAACCGGTGCAGGCATGATGGATTGCAAAGAAGCGCTTGCAACGGTGGATGGTGATTTTGAAAAAGCAATTGATTTCTTAAGAAAAAAAGGACTCTCCGCGGCAACAAAAAGATCATCCAAAGCTGCTAAAGACGGCACTATAGCTTCATACATTCATATGGGCGGAAGAATAGGTGTTATGGTTGAGATAAATTGCGAAACTGATTTTGTTGCTAAAACGTCCGATTTCCAGACAATGGCCAGAGATATTGCCATGCACATTGCTGCATCCAATCCATTGTATGTTCGCTCGCAAGAGGTTCCGGAGATTGCGATGGAAAGAGAAAAGGAAATTTACCGCAGTCAATTACGTGAAGAAAAGAAACCGGAAAAGATTTGGGATAAGATTATTGAAGGAAAACTTAAAAAATATTACGAAGATATTTGCCTGACTGAACAGAAATTTGTTAAGAATCAGGATATCACTGTAGGAACTCTGATCAGCAATATGATTGCAAAAACAGGAGAAAATATTATTATCCGCCGTTTTGCCCGCTTCCAGCTTGGCGAGGAAATAAAGCAGTCATGATTGAAAAGCAAAAAGTTGCTTATAAAAGAATTCTCCTAAAGATAAGCGGTGAAGCGCTTTTAGGAAAACAGTCTGCCGGTGTTGATCCGGGTGTAGCCAATTACATAGCTGATGAAATAAAGTCTCTGTCCGAGTTTAATATCCAATTAGGAATTGTTATCGGTGGGGGCAATATTTTTCGCGGCATAGAGGCCAGCGCCAAGGGAATGGATCGGACAACCGCAGATTATATGGGGATGTTGGCAACTGTCATCAATAGTCTTGCTCTTCAAAGCGCACTGGAGGAACGGGGTTTGCCTACCCGTGTCCAGTCTTCTATTGAGATGAGAGAGATAGCTGAGCCATTTATTCAGCGGAGAGCTATTCGTCATCTGGAAAAAGGCAGGATTGTTATTTTTGCTGGTGGTACAGGTAATCCTTATTTTTCAACGGATACTGCGGCGGCGCTAAGAGCAGTGGAAATAAGGGCCGGCGTAATCATGAAAGCAACAAAAGTAGATGGTGTTTATAATACCGATCCAATAAAAGATAAAACAGCAGTAATGTTCAATAAAATAAGTTATATTGATGTGTTAACAAAAAACCTTAAAGTAATGGATGCAACCGCAATATCGCTTTGTCGTGATAATTTATTGCCGATCATTATTTTTAATTTGCAAAAGAAAGGGAATATTCGCAGAGCAATTTGTGGTAAAAAAATCGGTACTTATGTAGGAGAATGATATGAAAGAAGCCGTTTTTCAGAAGTTTAAAGAAGATATGGAAAAAACAATTGACAGTTTAACAAAATCTTTCGGCAGAGTAAGAACAGGCAGAGCGTCAATTTCATTATTGGATGGTATCAAAGTTGATTATTACGATGTTCCTACCCCCATTGCTCAGGTAGCTAATATTTCTATTCCGGAAGGCCGTTTAATTCTTATTGTTCCCTGGGATGTTTC
The DNA here is from genome assembly GCA_963811325.1 of uncultured delta proteobacterium. Lineage (GTDB taxonomy): Bacteria > Desulfobacterota > Syntrophia > Syntrophales > Smithellaceae > Smithella. Next base: position 1,272,133 of record CAWEQT010000001.1, on the reverse strand, counting down.
CATAATTGGTGCAATTGAGAAGGCAATCCAGAAGTCGGACTTAGGGTTAACTCCGTCAAACGACGGGAAAGCAGTGCGTCTTTCCATTCCGCAATTAACTGAAGAACGGCGCAAAGAAATTGCTAAGACAGTGAAGAAAATGGCCGAAGAAGGAAAAATAAAATTGCGTAACGCTCGTAGAGACGCTAACGAAGAATTAAAAAGTCTAAAGAAGAATAATAAAATATCTGAAGATGAACTTTTTACTGCTCAAGAAGAAGTTCAAAAACTAGTTGATCAGTACATTGAGAAAACGGATAAAATACTTGTGGCAAAAGAAAAAGAAATAATGGAGGTTTAAACCAGACTTTATATAAATGTATAAATGGGGAGTCAAAGAACTCCCCATTTGTTTTTTTGGCTTATATCAATTCGCTTTCTTCGGCTAACTTTGTTGGCTTCATCGTCGGCTTCCTCAACGTATCAGCAATACGTCTGCGGAGCCTTCTCCTCGCCTCATTATCCTTTGACCGGGGGCGCGACTGAAAAGAAGCGCAATAAAAACAGTTTTAACCTTACCGGGAATTAACGCCAACCGGGCGTCAGATTCCAAGCGAAATGTATAATTTTCGTAAGAGCATTGTTTTCTAATTGATGAATTCGGCAGCAAGCGCATTCCCCATAGCTAACTGCGGGGTAAGCGAGTGAATAAAGAATTATAATTTACCTTAAGAATCGAAGATTCTCCGCGGCTCGTCGCGGAGAGCTTCAATTCTTGAAGATGTTATTCATCACATTGCCTATTGAAAAAAATAGTTTTGTCGATTAGAGTAAAAACAATTTGGAGCTTAATTTGTGATTAAAATTGACTTGAATAAATTACCTCAACACATAGCCATCATTATGGATGGCAATGGCCGTTGGGCAGAAAAACATGCAATTGGTAGAATAAGGGGGCATAGAAAAGGATCTCAGGCTGTAAGGACGGTAGTACGCACATGCCGTGAAATCGGCGTAAAATATCTTACTTTATTTGCATTTTCCACAGAAAACTGGGAACGGCCGGCAAAAGAAGTCCTGGCTTTAATGTCATTACTGGAAGAATATTTGATCAAAGAAATAAAAGAATTGCAAAAACAGGAAATCAGATTAACAACTATTGGGGAAATAGATCGATTATATCCATCGGTGAAGGAAAAACTCTTGCTGGCAAAAGAAAGCACATTAAAAAATAATAAGATGATTTTAAATCTCGCTTTAAGCTACGGAGGCAAAGATGAAATTATCTCCGCTATAAAAAAAATAGTTAAAGATAATCAAGAGGGTAAAATTGATATAAACAATATTAATAAAGAAACTTTTAACAGTTATTTATACACTTACGGAATGCCTGATCCCGATCTGTTAATTCGTACCAGTGGCGAGTATCGCATCAGTAATTTTTTACTCTGGCAGATGGCCTATGCAGAATTATATTTTACGAAAGTCCTTTGGCCTGACTTTACAAAGGATGATCTTTTTAAAGCAATTGCCAGCTATCAGAAACGGGAAAGACGTTTTGGACTGACCAGTGACCAGTTGACAGAAAAATATTATCTCGGTTGAGCCCTTAATTTTTAAAATTAAAGGTTGGAATTAATGTCGAAAATAAATAATTCAAATATAAAGAGATGGTTAACTGGTTTAATTCTGGCGCCTATAATACTTATACTTATTTTCTTCTGTTCTGAAGCAATTTTTGCCGCTTTGGTTATTATATTTATTTTGAGAGGAGTTTGGGAATACAATAAAATGGTTTTTGGAAATGGTTTTATAAAGGAGAAAATTGAAGGTTTGATTTTTGCGATGGTAATTCCTTTAATTGTCTTGTCTGGAAGTAATCAGTATTTACTTACGACCCTGGCTTTTTCTGTATTGATTGTTTTCATATTATTTCTCTGGTCAATTAAAGAATCAAAATTCGATTTTTTATCAGTTGCAAAAGTAATCTTTGGAATAATGTATATACCTTTTCTAATGTCGTATTTCATTTCATTGCGAATGTTAAATAAAGGCGTTTTATGGATATTCTTTGTTCTTGTGCTTGCCTTTGTTGGCGATATAGCAGCTTTATATGTGGGTAAATCTTTTGGCAGACATAAATTAATTCCTTTAGTCAGCCCGGGTAAAACTGTGGAAGGTATGATAGGACTGGTTTCAGGAAGCACAGTGGCTTGTCTGATTTTCAGTTATTATTTGTTGCCGGAAATACCGCTTACGCAAATAGCGATTCTTGCTTTTACGGGCAGTATTATCGGACAACTGGGAGATATTTGTGAATCTGCTATTAAAAGAACTTACAGGCTTAAGGATGCAAGTTCAATTTTGCCCGGTCACGGAGGCATCCTTGATCGTTTGGATTGCCTGCTATTCATAGCTCCCTTTGTTTATTATTACCGAATATTTGTGATTGATTAAATGAAAAAAATATCAATTTTAGGTTCGACAGGTTCAATTGGATGCAGCACGCTGAATGTCATTGAGAAAAATCCGGAACGTTTTCAAGTGGTGGCTCTTGCCGCCGGGGAAAATATCAAATTACTCAAAAAGCAAATAGAAAAATTTCAGCCAAAGCTGGTTGCTGTATGCGGTAAAGATAACGCTCTAAAACTTAGCGAAGCTTTGATCGCCAAAAGTAAAGTTAAAATATTTTACGGTAAAGAAGGATTAAAAGAAATTGCTTCATTTCCGTCCGCCATGGTTCTTTCAGCCATATCAGGATCTGCCGGATTAGTGCCAACGCTTGCGGCAATTGAAGCGGGCAATGATATTGCATTGGCCAATAAAGAAACAATGGTTATGGCTGGAGAGATTGTAACGAAAAGAGCGAATAAAAAAGGAGTGAAAATTATTCCTGTTGATAGCGAGCACAGCGCGATATTTCAGTGTCTGGAAGGAAGCAGGCGCGAAAATTTACGGCGGATAATTTTGACTGCTTCAGGAGGTCCGTTCTTAAATTTTACCAGGAATCAATTGAAGAAAGTTGATCTTGCTCAAACATTGCGTCATCCCAATTGGAAGATGGGAAAAAAAATAACCATTGATTCCGCTTCCATGATGAATAAGGGACTAGAAGTAATCGAGGCTAAATGGTTATTTAATGTGGATATCAGCGCTATAGATGTTTTAATTCATCCCCAAAGCATAGTTCACTCAATGGTTGAATTTATTGACGGCGCTTTTTTAGCGCAAATGGGTGTGCCAGATATGAAAATACCTATTGCTTATGCGTTGACTTATCCGGAAAGGATTATTAATGATCTTCCATCTCTAAATCTTATAAAAACAGGGAGTCTGGAATTTTATAAACCGGATATAAAGAAATTTCCCTGTCTGGATATTGCTTATAGAGCTGGTATTTGTGGCGGCACAGCTCCGGTTGTTCTGAATGCCGCCGATGAAGTTGTTGTATCCGCGTTTATGAAAAAGAAAATTCGTTTTGTTGATCTGCCGAAGATTATAGAAAAAGTTCTTACTCTTAACAGCGTAATTTACAACCCGTCGTTGGATGATATTCTACATGCCGATTTATGGGCCAGGAGAGAAACTCAAAAAATAATAGAAAGGATGATGTCGTGATTACTTTAATTTCTTTTATAATTTTACTTAGTATTCTTATTTTTGTCCATGAATTTGGTCACTTTCTTGCCGCCAGAATTGCAGGAGTGGGCGTTCTTAAGTTTTCTCTTGGTTTTGGACCAAAGATAATTGGTAAGAAAATAAGAGAAACTGAGTATGTGCTTTCCTGGATTCCTTTAGGCGGATTTGTCAAACTTCTGGGTGAATCGGGCAATGAAGAATTGCCGCCTGAAGATGAGAAAAGATCATTCTTTATACAACCGGTTTGGAAAAGAATGTTGATAGTATTAGCCGGTCCTTTTTTTAATTTTTTACTGGCTATTGTAATTTTTACAATTGTTTTCATGCATGGTTGGCCTACTATATCATCAGTTATAGGAGAAATGCCAAAAGACTCAGTTGCACTTGAAGCAGGAATCAGAGTGGGAGATAAAATTATATCGATAAACGATAAAAAAATTGTCTCTTGGGATGAAATAAAACCAATTATAACAGAATGTAAGAATACTGAAGTTAAAGTAGCTGTTCAACGAGGAAATGAAGCTAAGTCTTTTAATTTAAGGCCAAAGTTATCCAAGACAAAAAATATTTTTGGAGAGGAAAAATCAGATTATCTTATAGGGATATCACCGGCCGGTGATATGCTTAATGCTGAAAGAAAAAATCCTTTCGACGCAGTTTTTTCATCTCTCAAAAAAACACTGGAAGTAAGTAAGCTAACTATAATTGTTCTTATAAAAATGCTCAAAGGAGACATATCTCCAAAAAATTTAGGTGGCCCCATATTTATCGCGCAAGCATCCGGAGCTATGGCTAAAGAAGGAATCATACCATTCATTCTTTTTATTGCAGTTCTTTCTATTAATTTAGGTGTAATAAATTTGTTTCCCATACCTGTTCTCGATGGCGGACACATTTTCTTTTACCTGATAGAAATTGTAACCAGAAGAGAGGTAAGCGTCAAAGTGCGGGAAATATCTCAACAAATAGGATTTGTCCTTTTACTTATGCTAATGCTTTTTGTGATTTTCGTCGATGTTGAACGATTAAACTTTAAAGTTATCAATGATATTATGAAAATATTTAAGTGAATTATGTTGACTTTATCTTTTGATACCTCTTCCAACACTGCTGCGGTTGCTATATTGCGTGATAATGTTGTTCTCTGCGATAATGTCATCAATATTGGTTTAAATCATTCGGAAGTTCTTTTGCCGGCGATTGAACAAGCTTGCTTTCAAACAAGAATAAAAATTGCAGAAATTGATTTATTTGCCTTCACCATTGGTCCCGGATCATTTACGGGATTGCGTATCGGAGCCAGTACGCTCAAAGGATTGATGCTGGCGACAGGAAAACCAGCCGTCGGGGTTTCTTCTCTTGCGGCCCTTGCTTTGAACACGGGAAAAAGTTCAAAAATAATTTGTTCTGTAATGGACGCGGGGCGTGGGCAGGTTTATATTGCATATTTCCGGTATAAAAAAAACCGCCTTCCAGAACAAATCGGCGTAGATGAAGTAATTGATCCGGGGGAAATTATACATGATTCTAAACAAGAGATAATATTTATTGGTGACGGAGCCATCAAATATGCCGACATCATACGCAACAAGACAAATAATAAAAAGATTAGTATCGCGTCAGAATTACAGCAATATATCCGGGCTTCATCTGTGGCTATTTTAGGCATGGAAAAATATAATCACGGCGAATTACTTAATGCCGAAACATTTGTTCCTGTCTATCTGCGTTCGGTGGATGCACGTATTAAGAAATCTTTATTTCCGAATTGATAACGGACAAACATAATACACCATAATACCATTTCAATTGGAAACTGCCGCCTTGTAAGCATCATTTCCCGGTAAGGTAATGTAACGTCTATTTTTATTGCACTCCTTTTAGTCGCGCCTCCGGTCAAAGGATAACGAGGAGGCAAGGATATGGCTAAGCAGGCGTATATGCTCCGGTAGTGCGACCCAAAGGAAGAACAATAAAAAACAAATTGTTTCCTTACCGGTGAGCTACGCCATGATGGCGTAGCTCACAAATACGTTGAGGAAGCCAACAAAGTTAGCCGAAGAAATCAATTTGATATTAAGACGCTTTAACTTTGTTTAAAAGTTCCCAAACCTTTTTATTGTTTGGATTTTGGGAAAGGACAAATTGAAGACGTTCGACAATATCTTCAATATTTACAATATTAGGATTTGATAAGAATACTGAAAAATAAGCATTAGCCAAATTATAGTTGGTTTCTTCGTTTAATGGATTAATTTTAAGAGCTTTGCGATAAGCAGATATAGCTTGTATAATATTGTTAGTTATTTCATAAACAGAGCCCAAATCGTTCCATGCATCAGTGTTCTCCGGGTCCAATTTTAATACATTATGGAAACTTTTTGAAGCCTTGGCATAATCTCCGTTTTGAAAATGAATTCTGCCTAATTTGTGCAGAGCCTTTGCATGTTTTGGATTAATCTCAATAATATTTTCATATTCTTCCTCCGCTTCATCATACATATCATGTTTATCATACAGAGTCGCTAAACAAAAACGAGGTTCAACATTCTGCGGAGCAATTTCAATAGCCCTTGAGTATTGTTCTAAGGCGTTGTGATAATCTCCTTGCAGCTCTAATATATGACCAATTTTGATAATTGCTTCGATATTATGAGTATCTATTTCCAAAGTTTTTTCGTAGCATTTTTTTGCAGAATCTAACATATCCATTCTTTCATAGATATATCCAAGATTTATAAAAGTTTCGGGATTGTTTGGTTCCAGTTCCGTTATTATTTGAAAACATTCTAAGGCTTTATCATAATTTCTATTATCCAGATGAATAAGACCTAGTCTGGCGTAATCATTGGAAGAATTAGTTTCTTTTTCGACAGATTTACTGCGACGAGCGATGATCAACTTTTTGTTATCTGGACGAGCATTATACTGTTTTTCGGATGTTATCTTTTCCAAGATTCTTTATACCCGATTTTCATAATGATGTCATAGCTTCAATTTGTATTTGATGAGCTATTGAATTTTTTTAAAATAACATTTTTGACTTCAAACCAAATAGCAACCGGATCAGAAATCGATGCATGCATCATTTGCGGATTTCCTTTAAGGATTTGTGCTGACCAATATCCCGCTAATTTATTTTTGATTTCAGAACTTGCCGATTGCGCTTGTTTTATAATATTAGAAGGAATAGTCAATTTGATCTTCTGTTTGCCGATTAATACATCTTCGTAAACTTCTTGCTCCTCTTGTGTTTGTTGTTCTTCCATTTCTTCTTGATTTCTCTCAACAGGTCTGGCTTTCCAGTGAGGGGAAATAGGCGGTGCAGGAGGCTGTTGAGGGATTTCCATTCTTGGTTGAACAGGTTTAGCTTCCTGTTGAGAAGGAATATTCTTTGCAGAAGTTCTAGCAAGGGGTATACCCTGAACAGGAACATAATTTGCAGAAGGTTTTGCCAGTGGCACCGTTTCGGGTTGATCAGGTTTAGCTTCCCGCTGAGGAGTAATAGGCGTCGCGAAAGCCTGTTCCGGCATTTCCATTCTTGGCCTAATGGGTCTGGCTTCTTCCCGTTGAGGAGGAATAGGCAGTTCAGTCGGCTGTTGAGGCATTTCCATTCTTGGTTGAACAGGTTTAGTTTTAGCTTCTTCCCATTGAGGCGGAATAGGCGCTGCGGGAGCTTCTATTTTAGGTGTCTCTTTCTTTGGAACTGAAACTCTGGGTATTTTTTCAGTTTCCAGTTCTTCAATACTTTTACCGGATGGCTCTGTCTCTGGACGGATCTGCGGCTTTTGTTTTTTCAAAGAGGTTTTGCTTAATTTTTGAAAGCGATCGGCGATTTGCAAAGCAACTTCACCTGATATGGATTCAAATTCGTTAGTTTCACCGGCTTTTATGCAAAGTTTGCATATCTTGTTAATCAGGCGAGGTACGCCATGTTCGGAAAATTCCCAAATTACAGGAATGGCGTCATCGTCGAATATTTTTCTTTGGGTACCGGCAATCTTGAGTCTTGCTTCAATATAAGTTTTAACCGCTTCCTCTGAGGGCAATTTTTCTAAATGACCATAAGTGCCAATCCGTTGAAATAAATTAGCCCGTCTAGGATGTTCTAATGTCTGCGCAAATTCCATCTGCCCGACAAGAAGCAAGGTGAAAAGATTGCGATCGTCATCCTGCATATTGGTTAAAAGTCGCAAATCATCTAAGTTAGTATGAGATAAGACATTGGCTTCATCAATAACAATTACAATCTTTTTACCCTGGTCGGCTGTTTCAAAAAGAAGACGATTAAACTTTTCCTGCAAATCGACCTTATTTTTTATTTCACATTGTTTGCCTGTTATCTGGCCGATAATTTCTTTTAACAACTGTACGAAAGAAAGAGCAGGATTGGTGATTAAAGCGACTTTGTATCTTTCCGGCTCCAATGAATCAATGATTACGCGCAGGGACAGAGTTTTACCTAAACCTACTTCACCAACAATAACAGTAAGACATTCATTGCCCTCTTTAATGGCATAAATTGTTTCGGCAATAACATTTTCCATGGATTCATGGCAGTCCACATACATTGAAGCATCAGGAACATTGTCGAAAGGTGGCTTAGTTAAATTCCAATAGTCACTATACATCTTTCTTCTCCTAATAAACTATTATAAAATATAAAGCTTATCTTTCAGTATTAAGCAATGAAACAATTTTATTATTCATTGCTAAGTTGAGCGAATAGGGCATCATTACTCAAATATTCCAGTATATCTTCCAGTAAAAAGCGTCTCATCCTTCCCAGTTTGTAACTATTAATCTTCTTCTCATGGATAAGTTTTTGTAAAAAGCTACGGCTGACTTGGAGCATCTGACAAACTTGATTAGGAGCCAGCATTCTTAAAAGAAAAGAATCATTAAAATGAAAATTGATAGCAAGTTGTCCGTCAGCATTAAGTTTTATATCAAATGACGGATTATTCTTTGTTCCGCTCAATAATTCCTTTATATATTCTGATTGTTGTAAAAGTGCGGATTGTTCTTTAGTCATAATGATGGAAATAACAGAAGAGGAATTGTCGATGAATTCTTCTACTATTTTCTTGTCCGGAAATTCGCTTCGATTCTCCATATCGACGTCGCTACCGAATTTTTCTACTATTTTTTTATCTAGAATTTCGATACGGTTCTCCATGGCGAAGCTTCTTACGAATTCCTCTACTTTTTTTTTATCTGGAAATTCGCCCGGGTTCTCTATATCGGTGTTGCTAACAACTTCTTCTGTTTTTATATCAGGGAATTCGATGCGATTATCTATGGCGATGCTGCTGACAACTATTTCAGTAGGAATAGTATCACTCTTTTCCTGCTGTGGAAGTTTGACTTCCGGTTGGGCGTATTGCTGACGCCTTTTTACAATGCAGATCTTTTCCATATTACTCCTGATAATCTTTGCTGAACACAAAAAACAATTATTATTGGAGAAACCTGATACTGAAAGAGTTTTTCCAATAAAAAAACCTAATTTAAGCCAATAATGCAGGGCTGTAAAATTTGGTTTAGATATATTAAATTAGCTTATTTAGTAAGTAAAATCAAGATAATATTTTATTCTTTAAACGTTAAAACCATTGCTGTGTGGTGCGGAAAGTTATTCGAATGGAAGTTCTTACTTGATGAGAAGACTTCTTTCCCCAAGATGTATTGTGTAAAACATGGAAAAAAGACAAAGAAAAAGAGCAAGACCAAAAGAAAAAATTATCCATACTATCTGAATTAATGAAAGACTCTGCCCTCGCAATTGGACCATAAATGTGTAATACACTGGCCCAGCTTCCATAATTATAATCAGAGCGATTAAACCAAAACTGAGAATCATGAAAAGGAGTCCGCCAAAGCCGGTTACAACCTGTGCTGGATTTTCCGATTTGAAATCTGCATAAATGGCTCCCAGTCCGGTGGCCAGGCCAACCATGGCCGGAACGAGAAAAAACATTGTTATGACTGAAAGAACCATCATGAAAGCAGAAACTCGCAGCAATAAGTTGGAAAAAATAACCAGAATTTCCGCTAAAATTACCAGAGGTATGCAGTATAAGAAAAACTTAATCCAGAGAAATTTTTTTGTCAATACCGGCGCCGCCTGAACAATCCAAAAGGCTTCGCCTTCCATGCTAACTGCCGGGAAAACGAAACGGGCGGATATGGCCGCGAGTACAGAAGCCGCCAGTCCTATGTTGAGGAAAGAAAATAAATTTTGAAGGTAAATAGTTTTAATTGGCGAAATGTCCAGAGGTAAAACAGAGAAATTGTAGAGGTAAATTGTAATAATTGCGGCCATTAAAAATAATTGCGGCCATTGTGACGAATCTCTGAAAAAAGTTCGGATTTCCTTTACGGCAAAAGCTTTTGATTCGCGCGAAAGAAAATTTAATAAACTTTCCCAATTGAAACCCTTATATTTCAGCGGAGCAAAGAGGCGCCGGGGAGTTGTTTGTGATCTAGAGAAACCTGTGAAGTATGTTATCTGAGCGGAAGTGTTATTGATAAAAATAAGCATGAAAGCAAAGGTTCCGGTAAGCGCTGTATTGAACAGATATGTTTTTGTTTCATTATTGAGGGCGTCTCTAATGGCATCGGTAATCCATGTTGTGGGCAGAAGCGGCGAGTTGGGTGTCTGCATGGAATTTAAATAAAGAACAACAGAAGCAAAACAGTCAGGATTAACTAATTGCTCCGGTCGCGTTAAACGTAAAATAAAAACAAGAATCATTACGATAATAACTCCCAGAAGCATAAGAATTGTTCTGATTCTTCCGGCTGGAAGTATTATAGCGCCAAATAAAACTAAAATGCTGCCCAACGCTGAAGTGATGAGGCACATGAAAATCATCGCAATTAAAAAAATCACGTAATAAATGATGTTCGCCTTATATGTTAATCCATAAGATAAAAATATCGGAAGACTGAAGGCGACAATCATCCATGAACTGTCAAAGGTGCTGATAATCCACCTTGAGAGAAAGATATCTTTTGAGGGAACTGGCAATGAATGCAGAAGTGGCAAATCATAGCTCAAATACAGATGAGAAAGACAATTGATTATATTGCTGAAAAGTAAAAGAGCAAAGAAGGTCATAATGATCATGGACACAAGCTTCATTGCCAATATGTTTCCAAAATCCTGCACACTTTGAAAATATAACAAAACGCGATAAAAAATAATAAAAGTGCTCATCCAGAAAATAATACCTAATGCACTGTACATAAAAATGCGCGCCCAGTTGTTTTTTTTATTGCCCTGCCGCAAGCTGTTGATGGTGGAAAATATGCGCGGTTTTAATAAAGAAATAATGGTATTCATATAAAAGTATTCTCTTTTATTATAGTCAGAAACACTTCTTCGAGCCTGGCCTCACCAAGTTTCGCGATAAGCTTTAATTCTTCAAGGCTGCCCTGCGCTAACAGTGTACCTTTGTGAATTAATCCTATTCGATGACATAAATCCTCCGCAATGCTTAATGTGTGCGTGGAAATAAAAATAGTCGTTTGATTGGCCGCCAGTTCTTTAAAAATATCCTTAACCATATGCACTGCCTCCGGATCAAGGCCGACCATTGGCTCATCAATAATCAATATTTTGGGATCATGTAACAAAGCTGAAGCTATGATCAGCCTTTGCTTCATGCCGTGAGAGTAAGCTTCAATCAGTTCATCGGCCCAGTTCCAAAGGGCAAATTGCCGTAGGAGTTCTTTAGATTTTTGCGAAACCATGTCGCATTTAACGTTGTATAAATCAGCAGAAAAACGCATAAACTCCATACCTGTGAGTTTTTCATAAAGAAAAGGCCTGTCTGGGACAAAGCCGATCATTTTTTTCCCTTCGACGGGGTTTTTGGTCATATCAAAGCCGCCGATTATGATCTTACCGGAGGTGGGAGCAAGGATACCTCCCATCAGACGAATTGTTGTAGTTTTACCAGCGCCGTTTGGGCCGATAAAACCATAAATTTCACCAGCGGCGACTTTTAAACTGAGCTTGTTTACCGCCAGGGTAGTACCGTAATCCTTGGTTAGTTCCTGTAGTTTAATCATTTTATTTGCTCCAATACCTCCAGCTTAATTTTACCTATGGCGCCAATTAAGTTCACTTGCTCACTGATATCACCGCGTACAAGCATGATGTGGGTTACATCAGCCGGGAACTGATTGAAAACAGCGTCGGCAGTAATCCATTTATCAAGGTAAAGTACGCACCATTCGTGATAGTAAAACCGGCCTTGCAGATAAACCAATCCCGCTTCTATTTGCGCCGGTATTCCGGCGGCCCGCAGTAAAGAAACGGTCAGCACGGAATGCTCTTTACAAGCGCCGGTCTTATTTTTCAGAACTTCCAGGGCGTTGGGCACGGACAGCACCGGTTTTTTCTCAATATTGCGGTAAACCCAGTTGACAATTTTTCTTGCTCTTTGCGGGGTAGAATCAGTTGGCTTGATAATATTATTCACTTGTCTCTTAATCTGCGGATCGTCGGATTGTATAAGCGCGGTAGGTTTTAAAAAGACAGCAATTTCTCCGGGAAGATTATGATTTAAAGTTAAAGATAATGGCAACTGCTCCCTGGTGATGGTTAGAATGTTGTGGCGAAAGCTTTGCCTGTCATTATTAAGAGATAAAGTGTTGCTGATACCGCTAATTTTGATTTTAATTTCGCGGAGCTTTTCTGGTTCCGTAATTTCAACATTAGAAGGTAAGGAGGAAATTTGCGAAAAATCAACGCTCTTTCCAGAAGCGATTCCTTCCATGGCTTCTTGCTGGTTGACCTTTTCCATAGAAATGCCCAGAATGCCAGTTTCCTTCACAACATCTCCCTCTTTATTCAGCCAGGCGCAGTTTTTGGCGCCCATGAAATCGGCGCAATATTTTTTTGTTAAGATTCGTTTACCCATTATGGTAATAATTTCATCGGCATTTCTGATAACTTTTATCGCACGAATTGAAATTGTCGAGGGATCGAAAATACTGAAGCTGCGGGTTGAATCTCTTTCTAAATCATTATGAAATGCGGTTTCGTAAATGTTGCCGCTGATATGAGGAATATCTGTTAGCGGAATTTCGCTTTTTTCTTGCAATTCAGGCGAACCGGTGAACAAAATCAGCTTATTTTTAATTACATGGCCGTGAGCATTAAAGCGAAAAATACCGGAATCCAAATTAAAATTAAACGAAGAAAGCGTCATATCCGGGTTCAAATCGCCATCTGTTGAAATATTGAGCGCTTGAGTTACTCCCATTATATTGATTTGCATAAAAACATTCTCAATAAAATGAAACTTTCCATTTGCATTAGTAAAAGTTCGGTGAATTAACCCGATCTTATTATTGTTTTGATATATATTCATCCATGTGTTTTGCGGCTGCGGTGATTTTGAAATTTCTAAAGTCGCGACTGGTTCTGTTTTTTTCTGAAAAAAATCAAGACGAATTAATAATAACAAGAAAAAGACAAGTGTTATTAAAATGCCCCAGACTATGTTCCATTTTATTTTTTGCATATGAGGAAAAACCGAAGAAAAGTCAGTAAGTATACATTTTTGTATTATACAAGATACATGCAGTGTATGCAATAGCAAACAAATACTTATTCGGACTTGTTTTGTATAAAAATTAAAGATTTATTGACAAGCACACTCAATTGATATATCAAAAAAATCATTTAATGCTTAAGCCATATTAAGCAGACGGCTTATGTTTTTTTGCAGTCTCGGTATCATGTAAAATGCAACCTGGTATTAAGAAAAGATAAATGCTTTATGAAACATGATAATATTATCGCTTCTGAAGGTTATCCTTTTATCGTTTTTTCTCTTGTCGTCACGGTTTTTATCGCCTTGTTAGGCTGGAACTGGTGGTTGATTATTCTTTTTTCTCTTATTACATTTTTTATTATCTGGTTCTTTCGCAATCCGGAGAGATATTTTCAAGACCAGGAAAAAGTCTTAATTTCTCCGGCCGATGGTAAAGTAATAAAAATTGAAAATGTCGAAGTAGATGGAACAATTTCCGGAAGATTTAGAAAAATAAGTATTTTTATGAATGTCTTTAATGTCCACGTTAATCGAGCTCCTTATGGGGGAAAAATTGAAACTATTAATTACCACGAAGGTAAATTCTTTTCTGCCAATTTAGATAAGGCTTCACTAGAGAATGAACGCAATGAAGTTATGATTCGTACCGAAGATGGACGTACTATCTGGATGGTGCAGATTGCCGGTCTTATCGCCCGCCGAATTGTTTGCTGGGTAAACTCAGGGGCGAACATTAAAAAAGGCGAACGATTCGGATTAATTCGCTTTGGTTCGCGAGTAGATGTTTATTTGCCTGAAGATTCCAAAATTTCAGCTAAGTCCGGAGACAAGGTTAAAGCAGGTCAGACACTTTTAGGATATTTATCGTGAATATAGAAAATTCTCCCCCCAAAACTCGCATTAGAAAAGGGATCTATGTATTGCCGAATTTGTTTACTTCGGCCAGCTTATTTTGCGGATTCTATTCCATGATCGCTTCAATTAAAGAGAATTTTGTTCCCGCGGCAATAGCTATTCTTGTATCGGGTATTTTTGATGGATTGGATGGCCGCGTTGCCCGTTGGACAAATACAACCAGTAAATTTGGCGCGGAATATGATTCTCTGGCTGATGTTATAGCTTTCGGTATTGCGCCATCGCTTTTGGCATATAACTGGTCTTTATATATTTACGGGAAGTTGGGTTGGATAGTATCTTTTTTGTTTGTTCTTTGCGGAGCGCTAAGATTAGCCAGATACAACATCCAGATAGGTATAATTGAAAGCAAGGTATTCAATGGTCTGCCTATTCCCGCTGCGGCTGCGGTTGTGGCCATGACAGTAATATTTTTCGATTATTTCGGTCTGGAAGGAAAGATCTATAATGTTCTCGTCCTGATTTCTGTTTTCATTTTGTCTTTCCTGATGGTCAGCAATGTTAAGTATTACAGTTTTAAAGACATGAAACTCCTCACACGCAAACCTTTCTCTATCTTTTTCGGGTTAACAATTTTACTGATTACAATTTTTCATTGGCCGGAAGTAATGTTTTTCGTGATTATATTAGGTTACGCTATTTCCGGACCGGTTTGGTGGATAATAAGAATTGACCGGCAAAAATGGCAGGAAGCCAAAAAAAAGAAAAATAATATTAATAAATAAAATAGTCACAACAGGATAATTATTTTATTTCTTCGTGAAAAATTATGAGAATTATCGGAGGCAAAGCCAAAGGAAGGACGTTGTATTTTCCTTCCGGATCCAAAGAACGGCCAACTTCTGATTTTTTACGAGAAGCTCTTTTTAACATATTGGGTTCTTTGAAAGATAAAACATTTCTTGATCTTTTTGCCGGGTCGGGCAGTGTCGGTTTAGAAGCTGCCAGCCGCGCAGCACAAGAAGTTTATTTTATAGAGAAAAACAAAAACCTTGTTGCGATTATCAAAAAAAATATTCAAACATGCTGTTTAGATAAAAACTGTAGTGTAATTGCCAAAGATATCGAGTATGGTTTAGGCGATCTTTTTAAAAAAAAATATAAAATTGATGTTATATTTGCCGATCCGCCCTATAATCGGAATCTGGTCAGAACAACGCTGAATCTTTTAAATAAATATCAAATTTTCAAAGAAGATGGTGTGGTTGTAATTCAACATTCGATAAAAGAAAGTTTCACCGAGACTGCGCATAATAATATTTATGTGGCAGATCAGAGAAAATATGGCGATAATGCCTTAACTTTTTTAAAGATGGAGAATAAATAATGCAGGAAAATTTCACTAAAAAAATTGCAATATACCCGGGGTCATTTGATCCAATTACGAATGGTCATGTCGATATTATCAAGAGGGGATTAAGAATGTTTGATGAAATCGTCATTCTTATCGCATACAATCCCAGTAAGGTTTATCTTTTTACAGTAGAAGAAAGAATGGAAATGATTCGGGAAATATTCAAGGATACTAAAGAAGTCAGGGTGGATTGCTATTCCGGTCTGCTGGTTGATTATTTAAAAATTACCGGCGCCAATATAATATTGCGTGGAATGAGAGCTCTATCTGATTTTGAATATGAATTTCAAATGGCGCTGATGAACCGTCGTCAAACAAAACAACTCGAAACCGTGTTTCTTATGAGTGGGTTCAAATGGTTTTATACCAGTTCCAAGTTAATAAAAGAAGTGGCAAGTTTGGGGGGAACGGTTAAAACTTTAGTGCCGGATAATGTTAATCAGAAATTAATGGAAAAATTTAGTAGTAATAATATAAGGGGTTAATTTGTGCGATTGTCATCCATTGTAACGAAAATTAATCCATCGGAAACTTTAGCTATTACAGCTAAATCAAACGCTTTCACAAAAAGCGGCGGTGGAGGTGGAGGCGATTTCCGGCGACCAATTATGTCTGCATTGTTGGCTGGGCACTTAAGTATAATCTTTGCTTTATCTCCGCGCTAATAAGTAACCTTTTAGTTGAAAATGAATTCAAATGTTGTAAATTTATTCTGAATAAATTCATCAGGAAACTGGCGCCTGTGGAACATTTATCTTTGATTAGAAGAAGAAAAACAAAAAAGATAAATCTTGATATTGTGCCAATAGGTGGGGGCTCGCCCATTGTTGTGCAATCAATGACCAATACAGATACGCGGGATGTGGAAGCCACCGTCGCGCAAATCAACGCGCTTGCGGAAGCCGGTTGTGAAGTCATCCGCATCGCCTTGCCCGATAAAGAAGCTGTGCAAGCGATTCCGGCTATAAAAAAAAGAATTCGCCTTCCTCTGGTAGCCGATATTCATTTTAATTACCATTTGGCCATAGACGCCATGACGCAAGGTGTAGCCGGCATCAGGATCAATCCAGGAAATATCGCCCCGGATAAAATCCGCGAAATTGTCACAATGGCCAAAGAACGGGGAATAGTGATTCGTATCGGTGTTAACTCCGGGTCTTTGCAAAAAGATTTATTGTTAAAATATGGAGGCGCGACGGCTGATGCTCTTGTAGAAAGTGCCTTGCAAAATATAGAGATATTTGAAGATCTGAATTTTGGCTTAATCAAATTGTCGCTAAAATCATCAGATGTACCTAGCATGATTGAAGCTTATCGCGCTATAGCGGTAAAAACAGATTATCCCTTACATTTGGGAGTAACGGAAGCGGGATCATTGGTTAATGCCGCTATTAAATCCGCACTGGGAATAGGCACTCTTCTTTATGAAGGCATTGGCGATACAATCAGAGTGTCCGTTACAGGCAACCCTATTTTGGAGATTCCCCTTGCCTATGGGATTTTACGCGCACTGAAAATCAGAAAGGTGGGTCCCGAAATTGTTTCCTGTCCCACTTGCGGGCGCTGTGAAATTGATCTGTTAAGTTTAACTGATAAAATTGAAAAAGCTCTTGTCGGCAAAAAAGATTATTTGAAAGTGGCTTTAATGGGTTGTGTAGTTAACGGGCCGGGTGAAGCAGCAGACGCTGATATAGGTATTGCCGGAGGCAAGGGTCAGGGGATTCTTTTTAAAAAAGGAAAAGTATTAAAAAAAGTTAACGAAAAAGACTTTGTGAAAGTTTTACTTAAAGAGATAAATTCGATGATGGAAGAAAGGAAAAAGATTTAATGCGTTATTCAGAGATGTTCTTGCCGACGGGAAGAGAAGTTCCTTCCGATGCCGAAGTAATAAGTCACCAGTTAATGGTAAGAGCCGGTATGATCAGAAAATTGACCAGCGGCATATATTCATACTTGCCGCTGGGTTATCGTGTTATTCGCAAGTTGGAACAAATTATCAGGGAAGAAATGGATAAAGCCGGAGCGCAGGAAGTTCATCTATCTATGGTTCAGCCCGCGGAGCTATGGGAAGAATCGGGACGATGGATGCATTACGGAAAAGAACTTTTGAGATTTCGTGATCGTCATGACCATGAATACTGTCTGGGACCAACCCATGAAGAAGTAATAACCAGTTTAGTCCGTAATGATATAAAAACTTATCGTCAATTGCCCCGCAATCTTTATCAAATTCAGACAAAGTTTCGTGATGAAGTTCGCCCGCGCTTTGGCGTGATGCGTTGCCGCGAATTTGGAATGAAAGACGCTTACAGTTTTGATGTTGATGAAGAGGGCGCGGAGAAAAGTTATGAGAAGATGTTTGCCGCTTATAACAATATTTTCCGCCGTTGCGGTTTGCAATTCCGTCCGGTGGAAGCTGATTCCGGCAGCATCGGCGGTAAATATTCGCATGAGTTTATGGTAATGGCCGAATCCGGCGAAGACGGTATGGTGTTTTGTGAAAAATGTTCATATGCGGCTAATCTTGAAAAAGCCGAAGTGGTGTGCCCGGAAAAAAAAATAATATCTGAAGATGATTGGCTGCCTCTGGAAAATGTTTATACGCCGGATATGCGTACTATTGAAGAAGTAAGCGCTTTTTTAAAAGTGAATCCACACGATATTGTAAAAACATTGATTTTCAATGCCGATGGCAAACCATGCGCCGTGCTTATTAGAGGCGATCAGGAAGTCAACGAGATAAAAGTAAAAAATTATTTAGGTATTGCTGAGTTGGAACTTGCCTCTGATGAAATAATTATGCAGGCGACCGGTGCGCCGCGTGGATTTGCCGGTCCCGTGAATATTAAAATACCCGTACTGATCGATTATTCAGTAATTAATATGGTCAATTTTGTTACCGGCGCCAATAAAGAAGATTATCATATAAAGAATGTAAACCCAGGCAGGGATTTTAAAGTTGAAGCCTTTGCTGATTTTCGCGTTATCACGGATCAGGACAAATGCCCCCGTTGCGGCGGTGATATTAAATTTGCGCGGGGTATCGAAGTAGGTCATGTTTTTAAACTGGGGACAAAGTATAGTAAAGCGATGAAAGCCGTATATCTTGATAAAGATGGTCAGGAAAAAATCATGATAATGGGCTGTTATGGAATTGGAATCGGAAGGACAGTTGCAGCCGGAATTGAACAGAATCATGATGAAAACGGAATTGTCTGGCCGATGCCGCTGGCGCCATATCATGTGATTATAACGCCCGTAAATGTAAATGAAAAGGATATCATGGATGCCGCGGAGAACCTTTATAATTCTATTCTTTCCGAGGGTATCGATGTTATTTTTGATGATCGCGATGAACGGGCCGGTGTGAAATTTAAAGATGCGGACTTGCTCGGAATTCCGCTCCGAATTATCATCGGTCAGAAAAATCTTTCTCAAGGAAATGTTGAACTGAAAATTAGAAAGACCGGCGAAAATAAGTTATACTCACTGCAGGAGATAGTGCAAAAAGTTAAACAAATTACAAAGCAGGAATTAAATCCTGATCCTAATATGCTATAGCCGTAAGCCAGGCAGGCTGGATGCTTAATGCTACGTATTAATGATATCATTGATAAAGCTCAGAAATATCTTCCGCCGGAAGATTTGGAAATGATTGAGAAAGCCTATATTTACTCGGCTTCAGTGCATCAGGGACAGGTAAGATTATCCGGGGAACCATATCTGACCCATCCAATGGAGGTGGCGGGAATCCTGACCGATATGAAAATGGATGCCGCGACAATTATCAGTGGATTGCTGCATGACGCAATCGAAGACACTTTAACTACAGCGGAACAGCTTGAAAAAGAGTTTGGTAAGGACGTGGCCTTTCTGGTTGAAGGATTGACCAAGCTCAGCCGTATTTCTTTCGGTTCTCAGGAAGAAAGACAATCGGAAAATTTTCGCAAAATGATTTTGGCCATGTCCGCCGATATCCGTATTTTACTGGTGCGTCTGGCTGACCGGATTCACAACATGAGGACTTTACAGTATCATCAGAAAGAGAGAAGATTATATATTGCTCGGGAGACTATGGATATATACGCGCCATTAGCCAATCGCCTCGGAATTAACTCGATGAGGATGGAATTGGAAGACTTGTCTTTTCAATATATTGCTCCCGAAGCTTATGAAGAGTTATCCGCGCAAATCGCTAAATCAAATGAAGCCCGCAATCGTTATACCGAAGAAGTTAAGAGTATTATTTTCAATGAACTGGAGAAATATTCCATTAAATGCAAAGTTGAAGGAAGGGCTAAACATCTTTACAGCATTTATAAAAAAATGCACGAACAGCACATAAATTTTGACGAAGTTTATGACATCATCGCGTTTCGCGTAATACTTGATTCCGATAAGGAAAAAACCTGCTATGAGGTGCTGAGCATAGTGCATGCCCTCTGGAAGCCTGTCCCCGGAAGATTTAAGGATTATATAGCTATGCCTAAAGCCAATAACTATCAGTCCTTACATACTACAGTTATCGGACCTTACGGAGAAAGAGTGGAAATCCAGATCAGAACTAAAACAATGCACGAATGGGCTGAAAAGGGCATTGCCGCACACTGGCGATATAAGGAAGGCCGGGCTCATAAAGATGATGAAGAGAACCAGATAAAAAAACTCAGAGAAGTGCTGGAAATACAGCAGGATATAAAAAATCCCAAGGAATTTATGTCCGATTTGAAATTGGCATTATTTCCGGAAGAAGTTTATGTTTTTACGCCTCATGGCGATGTTAAATCTTTTCCCAAAGGCGCCACACCCATTGATTTCGCATACAGTATTCATACCGATGTTGGTAATCAGTGCATAGGTGCCAAGGTTAATAGAAGTATTGTTCCGTTGAGATATAAACTACAAAATGGAGATCGCGTGGAAATTATAACTCAGGCCGGTCACCATCCCAGCAAGGATTGGTTGAAAAATGTAGTAACAACGAAAGCTATTTCCAAAATAAGAAACTGGATTAATTTAGAAGAAAAGAAAAGCAGCATGGCTTTAGGGCGCGATTTGCTGGAAAAGGAATTTAAAAGGCATAATTTAAAATTTAATAATTATATTAAATCGGAAGAAATTAAAAAAGTGTTTGCCGGATGTTCCGTGACTCATCTGGATGATTTAATTTCACAGGTAGGTCTTGGCCGGATTTCACCCAGACGGATTGTCAATTATTTTCTAGCCGGCGAGGATGCCGAAATCCATGAGCCGGCTAAAGAAAAATTAAAGAAGAAAAAGCCTGCTTCGCCGTCAATGGGAGTGTTGCTTATCGGTATTGATGATATAGACGATATCATGGTTAATTTTGCTAAATGTTGCAATCCAATTCCCGGAGATGAGATATCGGGTTATATATCCCGCGGACGCGGCGTTATAGTGCATACAAACAAATGTCCCTATATTAAAAGAATGGACGAGGAGAGAATCGTTAATGTGCAATGGAACTCCAGAGAGGAGCATACTTATCCGGTAGGCATTAAAGTTATCTGTGACGACATCAAGGGTGTTTTGACTGAAGTCAGTTCCATAATTTCATCTTTTGACGTCAATATCAGTTACGCACAGGTAGAAACAATCAATCTGATTGCTACCTGCAATTTTGTAATCGATATAAGTAATTTACATCAACTTAATCAAATTATTTCAGCAATTAAACAGTTGAAGTTTGTTAAATCAGTTGAGTGGCTGCACCATTTCTAAAATTTAATAAAAAAACATTTGATAGTTGACAAAAAAAGTGACTCTGCTATAAGCAAGCGCGAATTCACGCAGGGGAGTATTATGCTAAACAAGCAAAAGATATTGTTAATGCTGAGCATCCTGGTGTGCTTTTTAATTTGTGCGGTTTGTGAGCTATCCGCTATGGGAAAAAAGCATATCATCCTCATTGATCCGGCACACGGAGGGCAGGATCAAGGCATTAAGCTGACAAATGATGTTGCCGAAAAAGATATCACGCTGGCAGTTGCTCTGTTCATCAAGAAAGAACTATCTAAAGAAAGTAATCTGGAAGTTGTTTTAACCCGTGATTCAGATAAGACGGTTACTGAAGAAGACCGGAAAAAAAGTATCGAGAAAAATAAGCCGGACTTTTTTTTAAGTCTTCATGTTAATGGAGGATTCGGCAAGAATGCGTCTGGATTCGAACTCTATTACCAGGGACTGAGTGAAGATATAATTAAAGGAAAAAAGACGGCAAAAGACGGTAAGTTGCAGGTGAAAAATAAATGTCAGAATGATTCTCTGGCAATGGCAAAAATTGTTCAGGAAAACTTGAATGCTTTGTTCCCGCGAAAGGGCAGGGGTTTGAGGAGGGCCGATTTGCCGGTAATGGATGGTTTGCTTGTACCGGCTCTGGTTGTGGAAATGGGCTTTGCTACAAATTCCGAAGACAAAAAGAAATTGCTTGATTTAAAAACACAAGCGGAGATTTCTAAATCTCTGGCAAAAAGCATTAAAATATTTTTCAGGTGATTTGTGATTGAAAGAAATTCAGGCAGAAAATTCGGCGAACTCAGACCGATTAAGATAACCAATAATTACTTGAACAATGATGCCGGTTCCGTTTTAGTGGAATTTGGCAACACCAAAGTAATTTGCGCGGCGTCGCTGGATAATAAGCCGGCGCCTTTTTTAAGAAATACAGGGAAAGGCTGGCTGACAGCTGAATATTCTATGCTGCCCATGTCTACCCAAACGCGGACAGTGCGGGAATCCGTTCGGGGACGATTGGGGGGCCGGACGCACGAAATTCAAAGAATGATTGGCCGGTCTCTGCGGGCAGTGACGGATTTAACCGCTTTTGGCGAGAAAACAATTTATTTGGATTGCGATGTTATCCAGGCTGATGGAGGAACGAGAACAGCGTCAATAACCGGAGCGTTTGTCGCCCTTGTGGATTTATTTAAAAAATTGCGGCAGAATGGCATAGTGCAGGAAATTCCTGTAAGCGA
This sequence comes from uncultured delta proteobacterium, assembly GCA_963811325.1. Lineage (GTDB taxonomy): Bacteria > Desulfobacterota > Syntrophia > Syntrophales > Smithellaceae > Smithella. The sequence goes on along the minus strand of CAWEQT010000001.1, from coordinate 1,249,679 downwards.
TTATTTATCAGCGATCAGTGCCGGTATAATAGATAATCAGGTTTTACTCGATTTGGAATACGAAGAAGATTCCCGTGCGGACGTGGATATGAATTTTGTCATGACCGGTTCAGGACTTTTTATTGAAGTTCAGGGAACCGCGGAGAGGGTTCCTTTCAACAAAGAGCAAATGGCGCAGATGACGGATCTGGCCTCAAGCGGAATCCGGCAGATTATTGAATGTCAGAAAGAAATTGTGGGTGATCTGCGGGGATGAAAATTGTTTTTGCTTCCGGCAACGAAGGAAAAATAAGAGAGATTAGAGAAATGCTTGAAGGAATGGGAATCCAATTAGTTTCTTTAAAAGATTACGCTTGCGTGCCGGAAATTGAAGAAGATGGAAAAAGTTTTCTGGAAAACGCTTTAAAGAAAGCGAAGATAATTTCCGCCTTTACCGGTGAAACCGTTTTGGCGGATGATTCCGGATTACAGGTGGACGTACTGGGAGGAGAGCCGGGCATTTATTCGGCGCGTTATGCCGGAGAAAAGGCAACGGATGACGACAATATAAATCTTCTTCTGGCTAAATTAAAAAGCATTCCGCAGGGGAAAAGAAATGCTTCTTTCTGTTGTGCTCTTGTATTATATGGCGTAGATGGCAGTTACGATAGCTTTGAATCAAAATGGAAAGGGCGGATCATAGATGAGCGCCGCGGCGATAACGGCTTTGGTTATGATCCTGTTTTTTTCGTGCCGGAGCTGAAAATGACTGCCGCGGAATTGCCGGCGGAAATAAAAAATAAAGTAAGTCATCGGGGACAGGCTTTTGCCCAGCTTAAAAAAGTCCTTGGTGAAAGATTAAAAAATTAAAAGTCGGGGCGTAGCGCAGCCTGGTAGCGCGCCTGCTTTGGGAGCAGGATGCCGAGTGTTCAAATCACTCCGCCCCGACCAACTTTCACGCTTTTTTATCTTTAATGTGAGAGGGTGTTGTGAGAGGGTTTTTATTTTCAGGAATAAATTTACCTTCAATTTCTGTTTTTTCCCCCAGCGGTTCTTTAAGATTTTGTATATATCTTGATTCATCGGTAAAACATCTAATTCATATTCACTAATCTTACGTTTTCTTGTCCATAAGGTGATTCATCCGTATATGACTTACGGTAATCGATACTGGTCACCGGGATACGGATGCATTGCTAACGATTATAAAGGGAATGGGAAATTTCAAGACTCCTGGGAGTTTTGATTCCAGAAAACGGTGAGCACCATTGATGAATGATAATTGAAGGGTTTGTCCTTTGTCTTGGCGCGTGCTTAATTTACATGATGGAAACAGTGTAATTGTTTGTTTAAAAATACTTAAATATTTAAATGAAAAATTATCGAAAATATTCGAACCTTTTTTTACGACTAAACCCGCAAACGAGGGAACGGGTTTGGGGCTGAGTATCGCCCACATGATTATGGAGCGTCTAAACGGCACCATTGATGTCGAAAGCAAGGAAAATCAGGGAACAGCTTTTTTTATAAACCTTCAGCCCAAAAATAATGTGTTTGATACAAAGGAGGAATAACATGCAGGAAAAAATTAAGGTGCTGGTAATTGATGATGAAGTTGATTTTTGTTATTTCGTTCAGAAAAATCTCATGCAGAACGGCATGTTTGATGTTGTTGTGGCAAACAAGGGCAAAGACGGAATAAAAATGGCCGTGAATAATAAACCGGACATCATTCTGCTAGATCTGTTCATGCCGGATATGTCCGGCGAGGATGTCGCCGATGCTTTTAAAAGAAATATCATTACAGCAAAAATTCCGATTCTTTTTGTAACAGCCCTTGCCACAGACGATGATATCGCTGAAGGTTCAGAAAACAAAATTGGCAATAACTATATTCTGCCCAAACCGATAAGAACAAAAAAACTGATAGATACGATCGTTAAGATTTTAAATAATATTTTATCTTTAAGATAAAATATTAGAAAGACATTCCGAATTGTGCCCGAAGAGCTGCTGAAAATATAGAGGCCTATATCAACGATACGCGTGATGACAAAGATATTGCAGAAGATCTTTTCCGGTTTTATTATAATGATGAAATGAAAATTTATTCTCATCAGAACATTTTTAACTGTTGCCGTTTGCCGGTTCGCAGAATAAGAGATGTGAGGCTGCAAGAGAGTTAATGTTTTTGGTAAGGACTATCCTGCATCAGACGGTACGGGAGTGCGGGATTATATCCACGTTATGGATTTGGTTGAAGGTCATGTAGCGGCTTTAAAAAAGATGGAAAAGGATGATTTATGGTCATCATTCTCAAAACCATTGATTATAAATCCTGGTGCCGGTCGGGGTTATACAGTTATGGAGATGCTCCGTGCCTTCAATGAAGTAACGGGGAAAAAGATACCCTATCGCATTACAAATCGCCTCCCCGGCGATATCGCGGTATGTTATGCAGACCCTTCTCTTGCGCAAAAACTTCTGAAGTGGAAAGCCAAACGCAGCCTTATGGATATGTGTGCTGACACATGGCGCTGGCAATTCCGCAATCCGCAAGGTTATTGATTTAATCCGAATTTATTAAATAATAAGCAGGGGCTCCACTTCGTCGCGAATCTTCTGCAAACCATCTTCCGATGTTGCTTCAAAACGTAAAACTATTATCGGCTGGGTATTGGAAGAACGCACCAACGCCCATCCGTTCTCAAAAGGAATACGTATTCCATCAATATCAACAATACCGGGTGTGTTTTGAAAATGTCTTTTGATTCTTCTTACAATTTCCGCTTTTTTATTGTCCGCGCAATCAATTCTGATTTCCGGTGTGGCATAAGTTTTAGGGACATCAGAAAACAACGTGCTTATTTTCTCGCCAGTATGGGAAAGAATTTCCAATAATCTGAGCGCCGCGTAAATAGCGTCATCGTAACCGAAATAACGGTCGGCAAAGAAGAAATGCCCACTCATTTCTCCGCCCAACACTGCCTTTTCTTCTTTCATTTTTGCTTTAATCAGCGAATGTCCGGCCTTCCACATTATAGGTTTGCCGGAATGTTTTTTTATATCATCAAATAAAACCTGTGAGCATTTAACTTCGCCGATTATTGTGGAATGGGGCTTCTTCAGGAGAATCTGACGGGCAAAAAGCAGCAGCAGTTTGTCTCCCCAGAGTATTTCGCCTTTGTCGCTGATTACGCCAAGACGGTCGGCATCGCCGTCAAAGGCTATTCCCAAATCCGCTTTTTTATTGGCGACTAATTTTATCAATCTGGCTAAATTTTCTTTCACTGTTGGATCCGGAAAATGATGAGGGAAATTGCCGTCAGGTTCGCAATAAATAGGGGTAACTTCGCAGCCGTAAAGTTTTAAAAGGGGAAGGATAAACAGTCCGCCGACACCATTGCCGGCGTCAACAACGACTTTAATTTTTCTTTTGATTTTAATTTTGTCAAAAAGATAATTTTCATAATCCGTGGAAATGTCCTGGAACCGTGATGAAGCGCTGCCTTTGGAATATTTGCCGCTTTCCATTATTTTTTTTAATTCCTGAATCTTCTCACCGTAAATGGTACTGTGGCCGATGCAGATCTTGAAACCATTAAATTCAGGCGGATTATGGCTGCCTGTAATCATAACTCCTCCTCCTATGTGCAGATGGCGAATAGAGAAGTAAAGCATGGGAGTGGCGCAAAGACCGATATCAATTGTGTTAATGCCGGAGGAATTAAGGCCTTTGATTAAAGAATTGTGATACGCTTCAGAGCTCACGCGGCAATCACGCCCGATGGTCATGTTCTTTATTCTGTGCCGGACGGCATAGGTTCCTATAGTCCGGCCGAGGTTGAAAACAAATTCTTCATTTAGATCTTTGTTTACAACACCTCTTATGTCATATTCTCTAAATACGTGGGGATTAATCAATTATAAAGCTCCTTTTATATAAGTTATGTTCTAAACTTCAGTGTTAATTCGTAAACACCGCTGTCAATTTTCTTCTTTATATCAAATCCGCCTTTCTCGAAGACATGGAGCATAGGTTTATTTTCAACAAGAACATCGGCATCAAAACCCAGCAACCCCTGTCTTTTGGCAAGATAAGTCAGATATTTAAGCAATTCAAAACCAATACCGTTGTTTTGCTGATCGTCACGAACGGCAAAGGCAACTTCAGCAGTATGCGTGCCTTCATTGATTCCATATTGACCAACAGCGGCAATATACTGGTTATATTCATCACCCTTTATAACTACCAGCACAACTTGTTTCGTATAATCAATGATTACAAAATCCTGCAACCTTTCGTGTGGCATATCTTTGCGGGCGGACATGAATCGTCTTTCGATGCTCCTGTCGGAAAGAGAGTAGAAGAAATCTTTTAAAAGTGTTTCATCGCTGATTTTGACCGGTCTGATAAAAATCTGCATTCCGGTCTTGGTTGTGGCGTATGTTTCCAAATCTACGGGATATTCGCCGCTTTTTCCGGGAATAAAGGCCTGATCTTTAAAAATTAAATCGCGTTTTTTTGCTTCTTCGATCAGCCATGGCCGGAATTTGGGATGGGCTATAGAAATTAATGCCATGGCTCTTTCCCTGATGTTTTTTCCATGCAGGTAGACAATGCCATATTCCGTTACTACATAACGTACATCAGCACGATTGAGAGTTACTCCTGCCTGTTCTTTCAGAGCGGGAACAATGCGGGAAATGGTATCGTTATGAGAAGTGGATTTAAGCGTCAAGATAGTTTTACCGTTTTTGGAAAATAAAGCGCCTCTCATAAAATCCTGATGTCCGCCAATTCCGCTGTAAAAAACTCCGCCGATTGATTCCGATGTTGATTGCCCGCTTAAGTCTATTTCCAACGCGCTATTAATAGCAACCATGTTTTCTATTTGAGCCATAATTAACGGGTTATTCGTATAATCAAGTGTGCGGAACGATATAGAAGGATTGTTATCGAGAAAAGCATAAGTGGATTTGTTTCCCATGCTGAAAGAGGCAACAGTTCTTCCGTGGTCAATGGTTTTTCTGGAATTATCGATAACACCGGCTTTAATTAAATCCACCAGGCCGTCACTTAAAAGTTCGGTATGAACCCCCAGATTTTTTTTGTCGTACAAACTGGTCATGATGGCATTGGGCAAACTGCCCCAGCCAACTTGAATGGTGTCGCCATCCTGAACTAGGCGGGCTACATTTTTACCGATGGTATTAATAACTTCAGTTGTTTGAGCGCTTGATACTTCTAAAAGAGGTTCATCGTAAGGAATAATAAAATCGACATCTTTAATGTGGATGAAACCATCGCCGTGAATTCGCGGCATGTTGGGATTTATTTGTGCAATAACAATGTTTGCCTTTTCTGTCGCTGCTTTTACTACGTCCACACTGACACCAAGGCTCAAGTAGTGATGTTCGTCCGGCAGTGAGGTTTGTATCAGCGCTACATCAATCCGGACAACGCCGCTGGATAACAGGGAAGGAACCTGGGAAAGGGAAATAGGCGTGTAGTCAGCCATTCCCGCGTTAATGGAATCCCGCGTGTTATTGCCGATGAAAAAGGAATTATGGCGAAAATTTGGTTTATACTTAGCTTCGGTATAAGGAGCAAGTCCCAACGAGTATATATGGATAATTTCCGCGTCAAAAAAAGCCTTGGGGTGGGATTCTACATAACGGACCATCGCCTGAACAACGTATTGAGGCTCTCCGCAACCGGAGGCAACAAAAATATGATCACCGCGGCGAATATGGTTGAAAATTTCATCTTCCGAAGCGAATTTTTTCGGATATGCTTTTTTGAAGCCATCAAGGTATTCTAGAAAAATTTCCGGTTTCATAATAGCCTCCATAAATTATTTTGTTCACGGGGGGAAATAATCTTTTGGCATTATTCAGTCTTGATTTGATGCTATTATAGGTAAAATAATGTTGCCTGTCAATTAAAGACAATTACTTGTACGAATCATTTGATTATATTTAATATATCCGCGGCCTGTGATAAAATCAGGTCAGATCCCGCTTCTATAAAGTCATTTTTGGGGCAGCGGCCGGTGAGCACGCCGCAGGTCCAGGTTCCGGCGCCGCGACCGGTTTTTATATCTAAAGGATGATCGCCAATCATCAGTGTATTTTGAGGTGAACTACCCAGTCTATTTAAAGCCGTGTTTATATGTTGGGGGTGTGGTTTAACGTTCTTTACGTCATCCCTGCAGACAACTACCGGACAATAGGATAAGATGTCAGGAAATACTGTTTTTACAGCTTTCGCGCAATTTCTGGTTATTATTCCGCAGGAGATTTCCCGCAGCTTAAGAGATATGAGCAGTTCTCTGGTGCGGCCAAACAATTCGCCATTGTTAGCTGCTTCTATTTCAATTTTTTCGATTATAGCATTAGCCTCTTCAATAAATATTCTGGCCTTTTCGGCCCAGCGCTGATTTAGTATTTTTTCAGTGTCGTTAATCATTTCTAAAACATAGTCTGTATATAATTCGTTTCCGTTAATACGGTAAGATAAAATAAGTTCCCTGACAGCTTCGCGCATTTGATGGAAATCAATATTTAATTTCGCCAGCGTTCCATCAAAATCAAAAATGATGGTTTTTATATTTATGGTTGATTCATTAATTTTTAAGCTGGTCATGAAGTCAGTTTTTCCCGGAGATGTAATTAATGGTCAGAACTTTATTTAATATTCTGGATGAAGAGGAAGAGGGCAGACCGTTGTCGGAAATAATGCGCAGAAAATTAGTAATAATATTAAATGTGGCGCCCCAAAGAATATCTTCGCCTTTGCGGCCATCGGGAATAACAAGGCAGGGCGTTTGATATTGCAGCGGTTCGATATCTTTTCCCAATGATGTTTTAATATCAAGAACGGCATAATTATCGCTATTGAAGAAAAAGCTGAGAGGAATTTCCAGCACCTTTTCTACTTCCGAGTTTAACTTGTATGCAAAATATTTGTGAGTAAAACATACAACCGGAAAAATAGTCCGTGCTAAAAAAGTCAGAGAATAAGATGGCAGTGCGCCCAGAAACCTTGTATTTAAAGGATTTAAACCGATTTCTTCCCACGCTTCTCTCAAAGCGGTAGATAAAAAAAGGCGAATCAAAGAGATTGTCTCTTTGTCCTCGCGTTGGATGTGGTTTAGAGTCTTGTTCCGCAAGGCGGGGATCATTCCCGTTTTTAGAAAACAGCTTAAAATATTATCCAGCCTTGGTTGCAGCATTCCTCCGGGGCAACTGATATCTCCGGATTGAGATACTTTTTCCGATCGTTTAATCAGTTGAAAAACATATTCGGATTTGCCCTGAAATTCTTTATAATTAAGTAATAAAACTACTCCGGCTTTAAGAATAAGTGAGCCGCTTTGTTTGGCCTTTTCCATCTGAAGATTTTTCTCTTTATAATCAACAGCCACCATGTTTAATTTATCAGTTACAACATAGAGAAAATCTCTTTCCTGTAGCAGGGCTAAATCCATAAGTATAAATATCCGGAAAATTTATTTTATAATTTCAGCAATTATTTGATTGTACCAGCATCTTACCGGGAATAAATCAATAAACCCGCAATGTCCGCCAAATCTCTGTCTTGATATTTTTAAAAATTCATTTTCCCGTAACTGGCAATAGTCTTCATATGGAATTACGGGATCATCTTCCGAGATAAATACACTAACAGGTATGTTCAGTTTTTGAAAAGAATCATTTTTCAGCGTGTAATGATTAAAATAGTCACGATGTGTTGGCATTTCATGAAAATAAGGCATAATTTTTTCTGTTAGTTCCATGCATGTTTTTGATTTCAGCATTTTGCTGAAATCATATTTATCGGGGAAAAACCGCTGTTTTTTAATTAAAGACCGTTTCCATTTTTTTAAAAAATATTTCCGATAGAAAGAATAACCGTTATCAATAGCCAGGGTAGTCTTATAAGGATCCAGCGGCGGGCTGATGGCAAAAACATGTTTTAAATTTGCTATCGGTATCCGGTAGTGCTTCATAGCTATACGCAAGGCAAAATTCCCACCCAGAGAAAAACCTATCAGGTATACCGGTTTGTTTTCTGAAAGCTGCGATAAATAATTTACCGCTTCAAATGTTTCTTCCAGCAGAGCGCCATGAAAAAGACCTTCATTGAGATGGTGTGAATCTCCGTGATCCCGCAGATTCAGACGGCAAATGGAAAAACCAATATTGTAAAAATAATCCCCCGTTGCGAGAAGATAAGCAGAAGAAGAAGATCCTTCCCATCCATGCAAGAGAATAATCAATCCTCTGGATGCGGGATGACGGGAAAGAAATGATTGTAGTCTGGAACCAGTGGAAGTTTTAACTATTATTTCACGGGAGTTTTCCGCCATTAAATTTTTTCTGCGCAGGCGCAGATGCGAACTGGCCATAATAGACTGGAAATGAGTGTTGCGAAAAAAGAATGATGGCTTAAACATTTTATCAATAGTATTTGTGTTTTTTTTCATGAGATTCTACAAATATTATGATGTTTGTGAATTCGGCAGCGAGCGCAAACACCTTCGTTTGCTACGGGGTAAGCGAGCGAATACTGAATTATATATAGTTCCTTAAGAATCGAAGATTCTCCGCGGCTTGCCGTGGAGAGCTTCAATAACCTTTGTTTTGATAAAGCAAAGTTTTGTAATTTAATCAAGAATTATTGAAACGCGTCTTAATACATCTGTTAAATATATCCGGGAAGAATAATGCCTTTGACATGAATGATTTATTTTAGTATTATACATTCACTTGAAGCTGATGTATTGAAAATATTTGAGTTTTTTAAAATAATTTCTTTAAAATCAGAACGAAAGGAGAATGTTATGAGAAAAATTTGGATGTTAGTTGCAATAGTAATTTTGATGGCTTTCGTGACGGCCGCACATGCTGACGTCAGACCTGGTGGTTTGCCGGAATTGAAGATGGATGATAGTATTAAAAACTGTGACTGTAAACTTTTCCCCGAATGCTGTGCAAAACCAGTAGTAGAGGCACCAGCCCCACCACCAGTAGTAGAGGCGCCAGCTCCTCCTCCACCACCTCCTCCTCCAGAACCTGCACCTGTTCCAGCGCCAGTGCGTGAGAAGGTCACCATAACGCTTAATGTGGAATTCGATACTGCGAAGGCCATTGTCAAAGACAAATATAATGATGAAATTAAGAGAGTAGCCGATTTCATGAAAGAGTTTACTGATACAAATGCTACAATTGAAGGTCATACCGATAATGTCGGCAAAACAGCGTACAATCAGAAGTTGTCTGAGGAACGCGCTAATAATGTACGTCAATACCTGATTGACAAATTCGGTATAGACGGATCTCGCCTTACCGCTGTTGGTTATGGAATGACTAAACCTATCGCCAGCAATGACACTAAGGAAGGGCGACAGAAGAACCGCAGAGTCGTGGCAGTTATGGAAGCGGTGCGGATAAAGTAAATTTAAAACAAATTTATTTTCACAAGACTAAGGCCTCACAACTATTGCAAGCTTGTGAGGCTTTTGTTTTGGGATAAACGATTTTAAGAATATATTGTTTTGATAATTATATATGGAATTAATAAAAGATAAAGAATACCTTTGATTCAATAGATTTATCTTAGTATTCTAAATTAACTTGTAACTGATGTATTGAAAATGTGTAAGTTTTTTCAAATAATTTCTTTAAAATCAGAATGGAAGGAGGATGTTATGAAAAAAGTTTGGGTGTTAGTTGCAATAATGATGTTAATGGCTGTTGTAACGGCAATACAGGCGGAAGCCAGACCTGGTGGTTTACCCGAACTGACTATGGATAGTCGTATTAATGACTGTCCCGGTTGCGCAGTCATCATCGCTCTTAATGCGGAATTTGACACCGACAGAGCCATTGTTAAATAAAAATATAATAGTGAAATCAAGAAAGTAGCAGATTTCATGAAAGCCTATCCCGATACTACCGCAGTGATCGAAGGCCATACCGACAATGTCTTCACACGGGAATACAATCAAAAGCTGTCTGAAGCCCGCGCAAAAAGTGTCCGGTTATACCTGATCGACCACTTTGGAATTAAGGCATCCCGCCTATCAGTTGTTGGTTATGGAATGACTAAACCTATCGCCAGCAACGACACTAAGGAAGAGCGACAGAAGAACCGCAGAGTTCAGGCTGTCAGCAAAACGGTAACAACAAAATAATTCTGTTAACGGTTTCAGAATATTGAAAATCAGAGAGCTCCATGACTACTGTAAGGTTATGGGGCTTTTTTTATGCTTCCCCTTTATCGCTGAAACCAATCTTTCAATATCCTTCGATTTTCGATTATTCGAATTATCAAGCATACGGTTTCATTAGGAAACAGCCATGGAAGTAGAGAAACACAAAATATTGCATCTCTAAGAGTCCCTTGTTATCTTTTCTTTAATTCCTCCGCCCGTAATTCTTTGCGTAATATTTTTCCCACGTTGGTTTTTGGAAGCTCTTTACGAAATTCAATCTCTGTGGGCAGTTTATAAGTCGCCAGACGGGCTTTGGCGAACTCAATCATTTCTTCAGCCGTTGCCGTTTCTCCTTCTTTCAGGACAATGAAAACCTTGGCACTTTCACCCCTCTTAGGATCGGGAATGCCTATGGCGCAGGCTTCCTGAACTTTCGGATTCATGTAAAAAACCTCATCGATATCCCGTGGATAAACGTTATACCCACTGGTAATAATCATATCTTTCTTGCGGTCGACAATATAAAAATATCCGTCATCATCCATCGTCGCGATATCTCCGGTATAGATCCAGCCGTCTTTCAAAGTATTTACTGTTTCTTCGGGTTTGCCTTTATAACCTCTCATAATCTGCGGTCCTTTGACAATTAATTCACCGCGTTCACCAACCGGCATATCCTGTGTGCCGTTTTCCAAATCCACTATCCGGCAAAAAGTATCCGAAATGGGAACACCGACTGAACCGATTTTGCGGACACCGCCGGCAAAAGGATTAACATGGGTGACAGGTGTTGTTTCCGTCATTCCAAATCCTTCTACAATAGTGGCGCCGGTCATTTTCTCAAAATCACTGATAACTTCAACTGGCAGTGGCGCACTGCCTGAAAAGGCGCCTTTAATGCAGCTCATATCCGTATTTTTTAAATTAGGGTGGTGCAGCATACCAACATACATTGTGGGCACAAGGGGCGCAAAGGTCGGCCTAAAATGTTTGATTGCTTCCAACAGCGGTTCCGGTTGCGGTCTGGGAACAAGCACTTGAGACCACCCCAGGAAAATAGAAAAATTCATGGAAACCGACATGCCGAATACATGAAAATAGGGCAATGCTCCCAGCATTATTTCCGTGCCATTTTCAAAAGTGGGGAACCACGCGCGTAATTGCTGTACCTGCTTGCTTAAATTGGAATGGGTTAGCTCCACGCCTTTGGAAACACCCGTTGTGCCGCCGGTATATTGATACATTGCCACATCGCTAAAAGAATTTTTCACCTTGGGCGGATTGGGCTGATACCTGGCAATACAGTCTTTCCAACGATAAACATCCTCAGCCGTTTTCACATCGGCAGCCAGCTTCTTCTTTTTAGCCACCAGGGGGAATAAAAGATTTTTAGGGAAGGGCAGATAATCGCCGATGGACGTAATAACAATTTGTTTGACAGGTGTGCGGGGACGCAGATCAATCATGCGATTGCCCAGAAGATCCATAGCAATTAACACCTTAGAACCAGAATCATTAAATTGATGCTCCAATTCGCGATCGGAATAAAGAGGATTATTCATCACAGTGATTGCGCCTATTTTTAAAATGGCATAGTAAGCAGCAACGCAGGGGATCATATTAGGCAGCAAAATTGCCACAGCGTCGCCCTTCTTAACTCCAAAATCCGTCAGGCAGGCAGCAAATCTATCGACCATTTCCTTTAGCCGGGCAAAATTGAGTTTGTATCCTTCAAAAATTAAGGCATCGTGATGGGGAAACTGAAGCGCCGTTCTATCCAGAATATCGGGCATACAAATTTCTTCGTAGTCAATACTTTCCGGCACACCTTTTTGATAGGATTTCAACCAAGGTTTACTTTCGTAACTTATATTTGCTGCCATAGATTAATGCCCCCTTTCTTTTTTTTAAATTATACTCCGCTGACGGTTAAAATAAAACAAATATTTGTTTATAAAAAAGCACTTTCATTTTGTAGCCTGAATATCCTTGACGCACAAGACGGTGTCTCCTATACTTCATGCCAAAAAAGGTAGTTCTTATCAATAATACATGCAAAGAAGTGTTTCCGACACTCTCCGCCGCAAAAAACAAAACATTCATTAACGGACGTTTTTGACGTTTGAAATATCAACACAGAAAAAGGGAGTAAATTATGAGCAATTTGTTAGTAAACACGCGGGATCAGCAATTCGTTCTTTTTGAGCAGCTTGGTATAGAGAAATTGTTTGAATCGGAAACATTCAAGGATTTTACTAAAGACGACTTGTTGATGATTATGAAAGAGGCCGAAAAGATGGCCGTTAACGTCATTGCCCCGACACTCAAAGAAGGCGATGAAGCAGGCTGTCACCTTAAGGACGGTAAGGTATCAGTGCCCAAGTGCTATCGGGAACCCTACAAGACGTTCTGTGCCGGCGGCTGGCTCAACCTCATGGAATCGCCGGAAGTCGGCGGTCAGGGCATCCCCGCTGCCGTTGGTTTTTCCAGTTTGGAACTTTTCGGCGCCGCCTGCTACGCGTTTATGATGTATCCCGGCCTCACCCACGGCGCTGCGGGGCTTATCCATACTTATGGCACTGAGGAGCAGAAGAATAAATACATGCATAGACTTTTCTCCGGCGAATGGACGGGTACCATGTGCCTTACCGAACCCGGTGCGGGCAGCGACGTCGGCGCACTGAGAACGACGGCCAAACGTCTTCCCGACGGAAAATATCTGATCACCGGAACCAAATGCTTCATTTCCGCGGGCGATCATGATCTTACCCCGAACATCATTCATCCCGTCCTGGCCCGCATCGAAGGCGATCCTCCCGGAACAAAAGGCATTTCCATTTTCATTGTTCCCAAATGCAGGGTTGGCGATGATGGCTCCATCGGCGAATTCAATGATGTCAGTACCGGAGGCATCGAACACAAAATGGGAATCAAGGGCTCGGCCACCGCTACTCTGAACTTCGGCGAGGACGGAAAGTGCATCGGCGAGTTGCTGGGTAATGAGCGTGAAGGCATCAAGATCATGTTTCAAATGATGAATGAGGCGAGACTGGGAACCGGCATGCAGGGTCTCGATCTGGGCTCGGCCGCTTATGAGCACGCCGTGGCTTATGCCAAGGAACGCGTCCAGAGCGTCCCCGTCTGGGAAATGAGAAATCCCGATGCAAAGGCCGTCACCATTATCAACCATCCCGACGTTCGCAGAAGATTGCTATGGATGAAATCCCATGTCGAGGGTATCCGGAGCATGTGCTATTTCACCGCTTATTGCATAGATATGTCCAGAGTGGCGAAAACCGATGAAGAAAAGGCCAAGTGGGAAGGATTCCTCGACCTTATGACACCCGTTGTCAAAGCCTACTCCACGGATAAGGGTCTCCTGATCTGTTCCATGGCAATGGATGTCTATGGCGGTTATGGATACTGTCAGGAATATCCCGTCGAGCAGTACCTGCGTGATGAAAAGATTGCTACCATCTATGAAGGAACCAACGGCATTCAGGCCCTTGACCTTGTCGGCCGTAAGCTGGGTCAGAGAAAAGGCGCCAACATTATGAATCTGGCCGGTCTGATTCAGGCTAACTATGTCAAGATGAAAACCAATACCGAACTCGGTAAGGCCGCCGCCGCTCTGGAAGAAGCATCCAATGCCTGTCTCGAATTAACCATGTTTTTTGCCAAGGCCGGCAAAGCAGGTGATTTCCTTCTGCCCGTCCTAAATGCATGTAAATTCCTGGAACTCTTCGGAGACGTGATCGTTGGTCACTTCCTGCTCGATGCAGGCGGAATTGCCTTCAATAAACTTGAAGCCATCTATCAGGCCAAAGGCGCCGATTCAGCAGATAAGCAAAAAGCCCTGTTGAAATCAGATTCAGAAGCGGCTTTTTACAGCGGCAGAATCGCATCCGCGAAATTTTTCGCTAATGAAATTCTGACCACCGTGAAGGCCCGTTGCGAAGCCATCAAGGATGGCGACAAGAGCCCGTTGGAAATCGCTGACGAAGCTTTCTCTATCTAAAATAAGTAGTCATGTTCATCTAAATGGGTTGCGGATTTGTCCGCAACCCATTTTTTCCCCAAGAGAAGACGAAGGAAATTTTAAAAGTTAAAGTTGATATGATTTGCGGATTAAGTGCTCTTATTAAGATCAGAATAGAAAAAGGGCGAAGACAAAAAAATGAGGATTCGGAAAAACTTCCCAGTCCTTTTGTAATGGTGCAGGGAATCGGATAGATCAGATAAGTAACGTTAATAATTACGTATATTCAATTAGTAATTTTGCACATACCCCCAAATATATCCCCAAACTTATAAACATTGACCTTTTTTACTTACTTTCAGGAAAGGCTTTAATAATGTCTTTTCTCCGTTATTCATTATACCTATTCCTTGAAACCACCAGACGGAGAAGGGAGAAGATTACCAAATGAAAGGTTGAAGGTACCTGTCGGTTTTTTTTACATTTGCAAAATAGCTCTCTAATTCAATTCTATTCTATGATTCCTGCATTTAGCACTAAAATATTACCTAGAATGTGTCGGAATTATTTACAATATTGTGCCTTGAAAAATTGCTTAAAAATACGAATGTTAATGATATTTGATGCTTAAGGTGTCGGCATAAATTATGCATCAGAGTGGGTAGGTTTTTTCAGGTTATTGTCGTTTGGTTCTTTCAATATGAGAGGTTTATTATATATATTTTGAATAAATAAATAGCAGGGATGAAAACAATGATTCAGAAAAAAGTAGTAGCTCATTATCAGAACGGGCAATTGTTTAAAGGTACCACCAATGATTTTTTCCCCAGCAGAGATCTTTTTCATTTGACACCGATTGATGAAAGCAAACCGCTGGAATTAAGCACCACCGGCCTGAAAGGATTATTTTTTGTTAAGGATTTTTGGGGAAACCAGCATTATCATGAAAAAAAGGAATTCGATTCCGACACACCTTTAGTTGGGTATAAGATCAGGGCAATCTTCAATGATGGGGAATTAATGATCGGCACAACTAATGGATATCAAGAAGATCTTCCGGGAATTATTGTCGTTCCTGCTGATTACAACTCCAATAACGAATCTTGTTTTATTGTTACATCGGCGATCAAGGAAGTTTCGATAATATGAACTTGGCGATTATTTCCTGTTGAATTCGGCAGCGAGCGCATTCCCCGTAGCTTGCTGCGGGGTAAGCGAGCGAATAAAGAATTATAATTTACCTTAAGAATCGAAGATTCTCCGCTTCAACATTAATGTTTTTTTAAAATATTTTCTATTAATCGTGCAAAATAGATTTTCATAATGCGCCAGAGCCTTTTAAGACAACTTTCGGAGTCATAAAAAGAATCTTGAAGTCTAACAAAAGACTCCACTCATGAATATATTTGAGGTCCAGGCGCACCATTTCATCAAAAGTTGTCCGGCTTCTGCCTATAACTTACCATAATCCAGTAATGCCGGGCTTGCAGGACAAGAGACGCCGACGATGCCAGATATCATAGAGTTCACATTCATAAGAGATTGGGGGACAAGGGCCGACCAGGGACATATCTCCCCTTAAAACATTAATTAATTGAGGAAGTTCATCCAAGCTTGTCTTGCGTAAAAAGCTGCCCATTGGCGTTATGCGTGGATCGTTGGTTAATTTGAAAACGCAGGGTTCAACAACCGCGTTATTTTGGTCGCAAATGAATTTTTTTATATAATTTTGATGTTGGGCCGACACAGTTTGTTTTCATCGACCGGAACTTGAGCAGGGCAAATGTTTTACCGTTGAGACCGACTCTTTCCTATCTGAAAAATACGGGTCCCGGGGAAGTGACTTTGATAGCTGCAGCAATAATGAGAAAAAGGGG
The DNA here is from genome assembly GCA_963811325.1 of uncultured delta proteobacterium. Lineage (GTDB taxonomy): Bacteria > Desulfobacterota > Syntrophia > Syntrophales > Smithellaceae > Smithella. The sequence goes on along the minus strand of CAWEQT010000001.1, from coordinate 1,233,621 downwards.
TGCAAAAAAAAACAGCGCCATCCCACTTCCGAGAACATCAATAATTTTTTTTACTGCCACAGAAATATTCTTGTCCGAACTGCGTTTAGTCAGATCGGGGTAAAGATTATCATTAAATGAAAAGTCTTTAAATGAATTGCCTCCGGCTTCAGGGAAGAGGTGGAATGAAATATCAATTTTGTTTATCCAGTCGGGGTTTATCCTTTTGCAGATGCGGTCATATATTTTATGGACAATTAAATCAACAAATGTGTCTTTCCCCACGAGCACTTCAGTGAATATGATTCCGATGGTGTGATAGTTATGGTACCATCCCCAGACATCACTTTCACGAAGAGACGGAATCAAGATTGCCTTTAAGATGGCAATAGTTTCTTCCTGATGAATCATAAAAGATTTTTAATACCTTTCTTTGGAGATAAACGGATAAAAGATATAACTCATCTTCATATTGACGCATTTATAGATAGTCAGCTCAAAAGGGACATAACAAAAAAACAATCCATAGCTATGGGTAGCGAAATTAATCGGCCTGATATTCAAACTGTTGGACTCTTTTAGGGCATACAAATTTGATAACCACAAAGAAATATCTCTATTCAATAAAGGAAAGAAGGATGAAAGCTGTAAGCGTTCTGGATGAAATTTATGGCACGGAAAGTGGCACGGACACGGAAAAGAAGGACTCGGAAAATGATCCAAGTCCCTGTAATTATTATGGTGGCGGTGCAGGGAATCGGACCCCGGACACTACGGATATGAGCCGTATGCTCTAACCATCTGAGCTACACCGCCTTTTTGATAATAAAAATTTCTCAAAGAGCTTTTATTATTAATTGGGGGACGCTATATCTAAGCTCGAAGACTTTGTCAATAAATTATTGAGCTGTATCCAGTTTGTAAACTACAATAACACTTCTTTCACTCAGAGTAGCGCCAACTGATTGCACTAATGCCAGCACAAGTTCCGGCTTGCCGTCATTACCTAAATCTTTAATACAATAATCGGCTACATAGCCGTTAATTTTTTTCGTTCGCCAGTTTTCCGCCATTCCCATGCCATCCCATTCCAAATCGTATATTTCACTGGAAGAAAAACCTTTATAATGTTTGAAAATACGGCCGACGGAAGATAAATTTTTAACTATAATAAGTTGTTTTTTACCGCCTTTTTTAGCGTCAAAAGTGAGAAGGCGCAAATTAAGATAAGCATTTCTTTCTTTGTCGCTAGTGCTGGGTTCTACCTTATTTTCAATATTTTCAATGTAGTTATTGCTTCCGCCATAGGCGTCATCACTTTTCCATATAAGTTCGTCACTGCTAAAACCTATTGAAGTGAGACGGCCAAGAGGTTTATTTGTTTTTTCAGTGATGTATAAATAATCCAAATCATCTAGAGCAAATATTTTGTCGCTTCCGCCAATACCTAAATTATCAATAGTAAGACCATAGATAGACAAACCTAAAGGTATTTTCATTTTTTGATCTGAAACGTACTTGCCGTCCCTCCAGACCATTTCATAAATCGGGGTGTTAAAAGGTTTATCCGTGCCGTATTCCTGGCCCAATAACATAGGAGTTCCCGAAGCATCAATTACACGTAAAAACCAACGTATATCCGACGCTATTTTTACAAATTTACCATTTTTAAATTCTAAAACAAAAGAATCAAGCAATGCATCGTTTACCGATGTCACAATTATTTGAGGAACACTATCCCCGTTGATATTAGCAACGTCAACGGCAAGATAATTATCATAAGCATTTCCCTTTATTTTCTCTATTAATTTCAATTCTTTTTCCGTTTTTTGATATATATAAACGTTATTTTTATCAATGGCTACAATTTCATTTACACCGTCATTATTCACGTCTCCTATAGACATTCCTTTGAATTCCGTGTTAATTTTTTGACTCATCCAGAAATCTCTTCTGTTAATGGGTTCCGGCGTGTTAATATATTCTGAATTGATTACAGATGTTAATGTGCCTCCTTTTTTGTTGCCGGCTCTCATGCTGGCTATTATTTGAGATTCGCGTGACAGAGGCGCAGGTGTCTGTGCCGGGGTAGTAACTCCAGGAACGGTAGCGGGAGTGGGAGCAGCAACAGCAACAGCAACAGTAGGTGCACTTGACTGCAGTACCGCACCGACAATATGTTTAAGAATATCTTCGGAAAAATCGTTTATCCTGGGAATTACATCATCAAGAGTCTTGGATTGAATGGAAACGCCTATATCGGATTTGTTATTGGCAATATCCGTCAGTTTTGCGTTAATGCTGATATTGTTGCCAATCTTGGTAATGCTTCCCCAAATCACATAATCAGAATTTAATTTTTTGCCGAGCTTATATGCATTATTTGTTGATATATTTTTTATTTTAGATTTTTTCAGCTCATCCTGAACAACACTTTCATCAGTAATAGTGATTTTATCATATGAGCCAATGCGTGAGGCGAGCATTTCCGCAACCCCCTGTTTAATATAATCGATATTTTCCGCGCTGTGTAAAGTGAAAGGTAAAATAGTTACGGTGTATTTATCCTTTGCCCAGAGGGAAGCGGTAGCCATCAGAATTATTGTTAAACAAAATATATATCGTAAAGTTTTTCGCATGTTTTTTTATTCTCCATTGTAAAAGATTAGTTTCTTATCGGCGGCGAGTTCTAACATTTTAAAAAGTATTATTCAAGAATGATTTTGCAAGCAAATATTTATCTCCTGATTTGTCCATGTTCTACAAGCAACGGTTTGATTTAAATTTGTTTATTATTGAAGCTCTCCGCAGCAAGCGAAGGTGTTTGCGATCACTACCGAATTCAGGCGGCTTTAGGCGGCACTATGTAAAACATGATTGCGAAAAAATGGCAGATGCTGCCGGTAAGAACAAATGAATGCCAGATAGTGTGATTAAAAGGAAGTTTTTCCCATGCATAAAAAATAGTTCCAAGCGTATAGGCCAGACCGCCGTAGATAAGCAGGAGAAGGCCGCCTTCGGGTAATAATTGCATAAGTGGTTTAATGGCAAATATAATCAGCCAGCCCATTAAAATATAAGCAATAGTCGAGATAATCTTAAAGCGGTGGATAAAAAATATTTTAAATAAAACCCCGATTACCGTTAAAGACCAAACTAAAGCAAACATGCTCCAGCCCAAAATCCCCCGTAAAGTTACAAGCAGAAATGGTGTGTAAGTTCCGGCAATTAAAACATAAATACAGGAATGATCAATAATTTTAAAGGTCTGTTTTATCTCAGGTTTTTGAAAACTATGATAAAGGGTTGAGGCGGTGTAGAGCAGAATCAGAGCTGCGCCAAAAATTATAGAACTGACAATGTGTATGGCGCTGCCGTACCGACTGGAAAAAAAGACCATAATAACCAGGGCGGTTATGCTGATTACAATTTCGACCCCGTGAGTTATGCTGTTAAAAATTTCTTCTATAAAACTATATTGCGCTATTTTTTCCATTGTGTGGTTTATCCGTCTTTCGGTAGTGTCTCAGTTTGAGATTGACAAATAATGATAAAAAAAGCAATATACGCAATTATGATGAATGAAGTAGAAAATACAGGTTTTGGCATAAAACTTTCAGGTGATCTTGATGGAGTTGATACAAATACTCTTGTCGATATGATCGGGAATATGTCCTTAGCTATTCATCAGATTAACGATGATATACAATCAAATAAATCACTAAAAGTTACCATAAAATACATTCAGCCCGGTTGTTACGATATTTTCTTAACTATAAAAGAAACTTTTCTTGATACTCTTATAATGCATGTATCCAATAATCCAATAACAGCAGCCGCTGATATAATCGTTATTTTTTCTGGGTTATTGACTATTAGGCAATTTTTAAAAGGGAATTCCCCTAAAGAAGTGAAAGAAGATAAACATCAAACTATTATAATCAATGGCGATGGTAATAACTTGATCGTCAAGCCGAAAATATATAAAATATACAAGGAAAATCAAATCATCAATAATGCAATAGGGAAAAGTTTCGACACTCTTAACGAAGATATGTCTATTGATGGCTTTGAACTGTATGATGATAAGAACAACAAACTGTGTAACATTCCTAGGGATGACTTTAAGGCAATGGCAATCCCTACTTTAACATTAGGGAATGAAACACGTATAAAGCCAGAAGAGGCTATCTTAACTATTTTTAAGGTTGTTTTTGAAAAAGGTTACAAGTGGCAATTTTACTATCAAGGAAATAAAATCAGTGCAACTATTAAAGACGAAGTATTTTATGAAGATATTGACAAAGGGGCAAAATTTGCAAAAGGCGATACACTAATTGTTGATCTAAATATTACACAGATTTATGACAATACAATACAAACATATATAAACAAAGAATATTCAATAGAAAAGATTAAACAGCACATGCCAAGAACTGAACAGTCGCACCTTCTTCAATAGAAATAAATTATTTTTTAGGAAATCAGTGTAATAATTTCTTCCAAACTCCAAACATGATCTGCAATCCCCGCTTCCATTGCCGGAGTTACCCGTAAACTTTTATGTATCCGCGCAAAATTATAATACATATAGTGAATAGCAATAGAATAAAATAAGTTTTCAACCTTTTTGCTGAATCCGTTTGTAAGGCGCGTAAACCGGCGCATTGACATCCTCATGGTAAGATTTTGCCGTTCAATAAAACTGGTAGAAATATGTTTTTTATCGGGATTGCCTGAAACGCGTTTCTTCTCTGCCCCTATACATTCAATAGGACTATATTTGCGCTGGTCATTGGTAGGCGTTGCTTCATATACCTTTACCAACATTGCATAATCAATTTCACCACCAAAGGCATTTTCAACAGCTTCAAGATATATTTTATACCCATCCGTAGTAAGCTGAATGCGGTTTTTAAGGCGACTTGCCAAATCATTTACAAATAGCTTTGCGGATTCTGAATCCCTACGCCCCACAAGAAAAGAGGGCACTATTTTAGAATCAGCGCACATTGCCGTCCATGTATAAACATCACCAAAGCCAAATTCGCCTTTGTGTTCTTCGGGAATATTCTTTTCTTTGCAATAACAAAAATTCCATATTTCATCACACTGTATGCGCTTACAGGTAAGATTCTGAAAAGCCTTGTCTTGATATTCAGCACACGCCTTTCCTACATCCACAAGGAGCTTTGTAACCGTGTTAATAGATACTCCAGCCATGCGGGAAGTTGAACGTAGGCTATTACCTTCTACAAGACAATTAATTATTTGCACCCTTTTTTCTATACTTAATATATTCATAATCTCTCTCCATGAATAAGATTTTCCCTTTTCATGGCTTTAATATAACATTTTATTCTTGACTTGTCAAGTAAAAAATGCAGTTTAATTAAAATATTTTCACTTGGCAAACTAGCCCACTACTTTTTTACTTGACAAAAGAGGACACTATTGCTATCATAAAAAAACAAAGAGGAACACCCCCGCCGGGAGTTGAACCCGGAACCAAACGATTAGCAGTCGTACGCTCCATCCAGTTGAGCTACGGGGGCACATAATCCTCTATACCGATCATACCTCTCTTATATTGATCGCCATGGCCCCTAATCTTTATCCTTGGCAGGTGCAGAGATTAGGGGTCTTGTGGTTTCTGCCCCCGTAGGCGGCAATCTGTTGACCAACGAGGGCTACTATTCTTCTAATCATAATCATTTACCTCCTTTATCAAAATAACTCCTTACGATAACATTAGATGTTTGTTGGTTTTGTAGGATGACCTAAACGCATGTGGTTACGTAAGCCAAATGGAGACTTACATGCCTTACCACAAACTTTACAAACAAGGTCTGTATTACTTTTTGCATCTTCAACTTTTAAAGCATTTGTAGATGTTGTTGACGGTTCCTTAGTTTTTACAACGGTTGAACCATCTTTTTTTAAATACTTTTCCGGCACATCAATTATAAACATTCGCTGCTGCCCATCCCATTTTACAGGCATAGACCTTGTTTCAGATATATCAAGTCCTACATACTTTATTACAGTCGAAGCAGTAAAGCCACCTCCGTCTCCCCGTTTATCCCAATTTATTTTGTAAGCACGATCATCTTCTTTTGCTGTGATTATTTGCACACCAATACGTTTTGTTTCCTTATCCCACAACAAAAGCACCTTTCCCGCCTTATTCTCCTTGAGTTGTATAGACGCTGCTGTATTAAAGGATAGTCGTCCAAACTTTGTAAAAGAAATAGCCGGAGTGCCAACAAACATTCGAGTCTTACGACTAATAACTTCAAATCCCATTTGCATCACCTCCCGTTATTGATCTTACTAATATTATCATAATATTGTCAAGAACAATTATAATAAAGCGTCGTTCCATCATGAAAATAACACTAACACGATTCTCCATAAGTTGCAAGAGATATTTTCGCACAAACAGATTTATAAAAAGAGGATTAATAATGAATAGCAGAAATTATGATTAACTATTGTTATTATTGATGTTTTTACTCCAACGTGCTGCTATTGCCTTTTTAGCAATCTCTTTACGTCTTTCAGGTGTAAGCTTTGCTGCCCTTGCCTTGCCACCTTTAAGACCTCCTAAACGTCCTAAAGCAACAGCGTGGGGATTTTTAGTGGAAGGTTCTTCTATAGGCTCACTTTCATCCGTTGCTGCTTGAACGATAGCATAAGCCATTTGATTTAAATCTGCATGTTTTGGATACTTGATCTTTTTCATGAATCTAGTATAACATCAGCGGTCAAGTATTTCAAGGGGTAATAAATTCAAACTGAGACACTACCCGTCTTTCAAATTTCTTTCAATTTAATAGGTTTTTGTGTATAAGTTGTCAATCTTTAATTTCTCGATTAGATGAAGTCCTGTTTACTTAATTTCATGGAAACATCAGAGTGCAGGGATAAGATTTATAAAATGATTATAGCCAGTCGGTAACTGCTAATAAATGAAATAATTAAGGAGAAAAACTGTGATACCGAGATATTCCCGCGAAATAATGACCGGAATCTGGAGTCAGGAGAACAAATATCAAAAATGGCTAGATGTTGAAGTATCCGCCTGCGAGGCAATGGAGAAGCTTCGCAAAATACCCAAAAAGGCGCTAAAGAATATTAAAGAAAAGGTTTCTATTGATGTCGGGCGTATTGATGAAATCGAAAAAACCACGAAACATGATGTGATCGCTTTTTTAACTTCTATGACGGAAAAAGTCGGTGAAGACGGACGTTTTATTCATATGGGTATGACTTCATCCGATGTGCTGGATACAGCGTTTGCTGTTCAATTAAAGGAATCGGCTGAAATTTTATTGGAAGATATTGATAAGCTGCTGGCAGTTTTAAAAAAGAGAGCCTTTGAAAATAAGAACGCTTTAATGATTGGCAGGTCGCATGGAATCCACGCGGAACCGATTACCTTCGGTATGAAGCTGGCCTTGTGGTATCAGGAAATGCAGCGCAATCACCGGCGTCTTCTGCAGGCGAAAGAATCTGTAAGCTTCGGTAAAATATCCGGCGCTGTCGGCACATTTTCTTTTATTGATCCTTTTGTGGAGGAGTACGTCTGTGATAAGCTCGGTTTAAAGCCGGCACCTGTTTCTTCCCAGATCGTTCAACGCGACCGCCACGCGGAATTTTTTACCACTCTGGCGATAATCGCGTCCTCTCTGGATAAATTTGCTCAAGAAATACGGCTTCTGCAAAGAACAGAGGTAAGAGAAGCTGAAGAATATTTTTCGCCCGGTCAGAAAGGTTCTTCGGCAATGCCGCATAAACGAAATCCCGTGCTTTCGGAAAACATATCAGGTTTGGCCAGGGTTGTGCGTTCTTATGCTGTCGCGGCGCTGGAAGATGTCGCTCTGTGGCACGAGCGTGACATCAGCCATTCTTCCGTGGAAAGGGTCATTGGACCGGATGCCACAATTGCTCTTGATTTTATGCTGGGCAGGTTTACAGGCCTGATGGATAAACTTGTTGTCTATCCTGAAAGGATGCTTGCCAATCTGAACATGACACACGGCGTTATCTTTTCTCAAATGGTGTTGCTGGCGCTAATTGAAAAAGGGACAACCAGGGAAGATGCCTACGCTATTGTGCAAAGAAACGCGATGAAGTCATGGCAGGAAGGTTTGGAGTTCCGGGATTTGCTCGAAAAAGATTCCGTCGTAACCAAGTATCTTCAGAAAAAAGAACTGGCGGCAATTTTCAATGTGAAAAATTTTCTGAAGAATCTGGATTTTATCTTTAACCGTGTCTTCAAAAATAAAAAATAACTTGTCTTAAAATGATCTGTCAGGCCCGAAAAGACTCGACCGAACAATGAGCAGTCCGCGGCTGCGTGTTTGGGGAAACACGCTCTACGATAAAAATTACACTTTGTTAGGTCGATTATTTTTGACTCGACCTAACTTGAGGCGAGCCATACGATTATTCTTTTATAATGACCGTATCTTTTTTGAATTCATCGCTGGTGTCGGGATAATCGATGTTGTAGTGCAGTCCGCGGCTTTCTTTTCTGGCGCGTGCGCTCTGAACGATCAGTTTGGCCACAGTTGTGATGTTGCGTAATTCGGCAAGATCTTTTGTTACTTTGTAATTCCAGTAATATTCGTGGATTTCACTCTGAATCATATCTATTCTGCGCTCGGCCCGCTCCAGTCTTTTGTCCGAGCGGACAATGCCCACGTAATTCCACATACATCTTCTTATTTCGTCCCAGTTATGCGTAACGACAACGCTGTCGTCGCTTTTCGTAGTTCCGCTTGCATCCCAGGGAGGAATAGGTATGTCACTTTGCGGCGTCTGCCGTAATGATTTAGCAATTTTTAAATAGACGCGATGTGAATAAACAAGCGCTTCCAGTAAAGAGTTGCTGGCCAGACGGTTTGCGCCGTGTAATCCGGTGCACGACACTTCACCGCAAGCGAAAAGATTATCAATGGAAGTCTTGCCGTAATGGTCAACCGCGACACCGCCGCAGATGTAATGAGCGGCAGGGGCGATAGGAATGGGTTGCACCGCCATGTCAATCCCGTATTCTAGGCATTTATTGTAAATATTGGGGAATCGTTTGATCAGAGAATCGCGGTCATGATGGGTGATGTCCAGCAGAACATATTCATCGCCGGACTGTTTGATTTCATTATAAATGGCTTTGGCCACAACATCGCGCGGCGCCAGGCTTTTCAAGGGATGATACTTTTCCATGAAAGTTGATCCGTTCTTTAATTTAAGAATTCCTCCCTCACCACGCACGGCTTCACTGATAAGAAAAGCTTTGGCTTCGGGATGATATAGGCAGGTCGGATGGAACTGAATGAACTCCATATTGGCAATTTGTGCGCCCGCGCGGTACGCCATTGCCAGACCGTCTCCTGTGGCGATGTCGGGATTTGTTGTAATCAGATAAACCTTTCCCGCGCCTCCCGTGCATAAGATTGTATATTTTGCCCTATAAGTTTGAATCTCACAGTTGTTGATATCAAGGACATAAGCTCCCAGGCAATTGATCGTAACGCCTTTAGCGTCTCTGTGCGTGATCAGATCAATTCCGATGTGGTTTTCATAAATGCAGACATTTTTCAGATGAGAAACTTTTTCGTTAAGAGCCCTCTCGATTTCCTGACCCGTGAAGTCTTTGGCGTGTAAAACACGCCTGCGGTTGTGGCCACCTTCACGTCCGAGATCGTACATGTTGGGGTTTGTCTCCGATTTTGTAAAATTTACGCCCCAGTCAATAAGTTCCTGAATCCTAGGCGGGGCCTCTTTAACGATAAATTCGACCACTTCTTTATTGCAGAGACCGGCGCCGCAAATCAAGGTATCGTTGATGTGATCTTCGAAGCTGTCTGTATTATCGGTAACGGCGGCAATTCCACCCTGGGCGTAATTTGTATTTGATTCGAACTTTTCTTTTTTCGTTACAATGGCGACACTGCCAAGAGTAGACGCTTTTATTGCCAGGCTCAGGCCCGCTATGCCGCTGCCCAAAATTAAAAAGTCTGTTTTACATTCCATCGCCGTTTTCCTGTCAAATTATGCTGACAAAAGTTTGTTTACAAATCGTCATTGCTTTTATATACGTATTTATAATATTTGGCAAAAGGAAAAATTAAAGAAGGATATAATGTTAATTTTAGGGATTGAATCATCATGTGATGAAACAGCGGCGGCGGTGGTAAGCAACGGAAAAACATGTTCCAATATTATTGCCTCGCAGATAGCGGTTCATTCGCCGTATGGCGGTGTTGTACCGGAAATTGCATCCCGAAAACACATTGAGGCGATCAATTCGGTGATTAAACAGGCAATAAGTGACGCCAATGTGACAATGCAGGAAATAGAAGGTGTTGCCGTAACCCGCGGTCCCGGTTTAATAGGATCTCTTTTGATCGGTTTATCAGCAGCCAAGGCTCTGGCCTATGCCCTTAATATTCCTTTAGCCGGTGTTAATCATCTTGAAGGACACATTGCCGCCGCGTTTCTTGCCGAAAAAGTTCCTGCAATTCCTTTTGCGGCCCTGGTTGTTTCCGGCGGTCATACCAGTATTTATCTGGCAAAGAATTATCATGATTTTAAGTTAATCGGCCAGACGCGCGACGATGCCGCAGGTGAGGCGTTTGATAAGGCGGCAAAGCTTCTTAATCTTGGATACCCGGGAGGTGTGGTAATTGATAAAATCTCTAGAGGCGCCAATCCACAAGCGGCAGCTTTTCCACGGGCGATGAAGGATTCTCCGGATTTCAGTTTTAGTGGTTTGAAAACTTCACTACTGACAATGCTGAAAAAACGCGGCCGGGATTTCAGCGCGGAGGAATTGCCGGATATAGTGGCAAGTTATCAGGAGGCGATAGTAGATGTACTGGCGGAAAAAACAATTAAGGCGGCAAAAGATAATGGCGTTAACCAGGTAGTTGTCTGCGGAGGAGTGGCGGCCAATGGCAGGCTGCGCGAAAGGTTCGCGACGGAAACCCTCGCACGAAATATAGAATTATTTATTCCTCCGGTTATTCTGTGCACGGATAATGCGGCAATGATTGCAGCAATCGGCGAAATTATGCTGAAAAATGGCCACAGGGATTCACTGGATTTAAATGCTGTTTCGCGCTGGCCTTTAGCATAATTTTAAATTTTTGTCTTTACTGGCGAAATAACCATGACCTCACCCATGGAAATAATCACTCATTACGCAATTAAACCACGCAAAAATCTGGGACAATCGTTTCTAATGGATCAAAATGTTATCAGAAATATTGCCGCGATAGCGAATGTGACAAAAAATGATGTTGTCGTGGAAATTGGTGCGGGAATTGGCGTCCTGACAGAATATTTGGCGCAGGATGCCGAAAAACTTATTGCCGTTGAACTGGATGATAAATTAGTTGAAGTGTTAAAAGATAGATTATCCGGATATAATAATATTCAAATTTATCACGGAAATATTCTGCGGTTTGATTTTAGAGCAATTGCCGGGGTTCAGCGGCAAAAAATTAAAGTTATCGGCAATATTCCCTATAATATTTCTTCTCCGGTATTATTTTACTTATTATCTTGCCGGAAGATTATAGATTCATTTGTATTGATGATGCAAAAGGAAGTAATTGCGCGTCTGGCAGCGTCTCCCGGAGGCAAGAGCTATGGAGTGCCCTCAGTGATTTTACAGATGTTTGCCTCTGTGGAAAAAGTTCTTGATGTTCCGGCATCTTGTTTTTATCCCCGTCCTAAAGTAGATTCATCGGTTATTAAAGGATTCTTGATGGAAAGGCCTTTAATTAAACTTAATGATGAAGAGTTCTTCATAAAATTGGTTAGAGATGCCTTTGCCCAGCGCCGGAAAATGCTGATCAACAATTTAGAGAAATCAAAATTGCTGGAAGGCGTTCCGGAATCTTTGTTGAAAGAAGCGCTTATATTGGCCGGAATTAACTCTCAGCGAAGGGGTGAAACTCTTTCCATAGAGGAATTCGGATATTTGAGTAATATTTTGAAAGGTGAGATTAAATAAGAATACTAAGTTTGAAGTGATACATAAAATCACCTTAAACTAATTGTGGGCATAAATATAAATTGTGCCATTAATTAAAATCAAAACGAGTCACTACCTTTTTTATTATTATCACCTGTTTTATCTGTCTAAACCTATTTTTTTTCAGTTAAATATGAAAGCTATGTAAATTTAAAGAATTTTAATATTATTTTTCATTTTCTCAAACTATTATGATTAGTCCGGAAAAACTTATTGACTAATTTATGTTGAAATAATAAGGCTATTCGCAATTTTAAGAAGTGAGAAAATGAAAAATAAATACTTGTATATTCAAACATTTGGTTGCCAGATGAATGTTCATGATTCGGAGCAAATGGCCGCATTGCTCTTTGGCATAGGTTATAAACTGACAGACAATATGATGATGGCCGATTTAATCCTCTTAAATACATGCTCAATCAGAGAGAAGGCTGCGCAGAAAGCTTACAGTCAACTGGGAAGACTTGGAAAATTAAAAGAACAAAATCATAAATTGATTATTGGTGTGGGCGGTTGTCTTGCGCAGCAGCTGGGGACAAAATTCCATAAAAAAGCTGGTCATCTGGACTTTGTTTATGGCACTCATAACATTCATCTTTTGCCTCAAATAGTTTTATCAATTGAAAAGAAAAGGAAAAAGATTACTGAAGTTAACTTTCATAAGTCATTAAATTCCATAGGCTTTTTCGCTCCGCCGAAGACAGGCGCGGTCAGTGCTTTTGTTACTATAATGCAGGGATGCAATAATTTCTGCGCCTATTGCGTTGTTCCTTATCTGCGCGGACCAGAAATAAGCAGGCCTTCTGATGATATAATAGAGGAGATAAAAAAACTGGCGCTTTGCGGAATCAAAGAGGTTACTCTTCTAGGACAAAATGTTAATTCCTATGGAAAAACATTCGGTAATGGATTGAATTTCACTTTATTGATTAAAAAAATTGGAAAAATTCCCGGTATCGAAAGAATCAGATTTACCACCTCACATCCACGGGACCTCTCGGTCGAATTGATTAAATGTTTTGCTGGGGAAGAGAAATTATGCAGGCATATTCATCTTCCTGTGCAATCAGGATCAAATCGGATCTTGGCATTAATGAACAGAGGCTACAATGTCGAGGAATACATAAAAAAAATTGAACACTTGCGTAAATTGATTCCTCAGATTAGTATCACCTCGGACATTATTGTCGGATTTCCGGGAGAAACTAAAAAAGATTACCAAGAAACAATTGACATGATGGAAAAAATCAGGTTTGATTCTCTGTTTTCATTTAAGTATTCTGAAAGGGAAGGGACTGCGGCGCAAAAGTTAAAAGGGAAAGTTGAAGAAGGTGAGAAGTTGATGCGGCTCGAACAGTTGCAGGTGTTGCAGAATGAGCATACACTTGAAAGAAACATGGCTCTGGAAGGAAGTATACAGGAGTTGTTAGTTGAAGGAAAAAGCAAAAATTCTGAAAGTGATTTAATGGGACGAACCAGCTCCTGGAAAATTGTTAATTTTAAGGGAGAAGAAGACTTGATTGGCAAACTGGTGGATGTTAAAATATCGAAAGCTTATCTACATTCCTTAAAAGGAAAAATAGTGAATAACTGACTAAGGAGGCTCCGTAGTGTTAATTGAAATGAAGGTTACAGGATTAACCATAGATCCAATTACTAATACGCCCATAGTAATTTTGAAAGATATGCAGAACAACAAGGCAATTCCGATCTGGATAGGTTTGTTTGAAGCAAGCGCCATTGCCACGGAACTGGAAAAAATTGTCTTTCCACGTCCTATGACCCATGATTTGTTCAACGAATTTTTAAAATCTTTTAACGTTGTGGTAGATAGAATTGAGATTGTGGATATTCGCAGCAATACTTTTTTTGCTAATATTTATTTAAACTTTGAAGGGAATAATTTTACGATTGACGCGCGTCCCAGTGACGCTATTGCTATAGCTCTGCGGGCGCATGCGCCGATATTCGTGGATGAAGATGTTATCGAAAAATCACGTAATGTTGATTTTGGGATCAAACTTAATGATTTGGACAAACTGAAGGATGAAAAAATTAAGGAATTTCTGGAAAATCTTTCGGCTGAAGATTTCGGTAAATATAAGATGTAAATATTATGGGAAACATAATTCAGGATTTTCAAATTTATTTGGAAGTGGAAAAAAATGTTTCGGCTCATACCAGCATGGCTTATCTTGCCGATATTCATGAATTTACAAGCTTTCTGCTTGATAATAATTTTATAGAAAACCCCGATGAGATAATTAACATGGAGCCGGAAACTATCCGGGAATATTTAAGCTGCCTTTACCGCCGTAAGGTAAAAAAAGTTACGGTCAACCGCAAGGTGTCGTCGCTGAGAGCTTTCTATAAATATGTATTGCGCACAGGAAGGATTGATAATAATCCTGCAGAAATGATTCAAACATTGAAAATAGAAAAGCACATGCCTGCTTTTCTTTCGGTTGATGAAATGTTTGAACTTCTGAAAACGCAAAATGATAATTCGGTTTTGAGTTTACGTAACCGTGCTATGCTGGAAGTTTTTTATTCTTCCGGATTACGCCTCAGTGAATTAGCCGGTTTGGATTTAATTGACCTTGATTTTAATCAAAAGTTGGTTAAGGTGAGAGGGAAAGGAAGAAAAGAAAGAATAGTTCCCATTGGCGAACCGGCCCTGAAAGCCGTTAAGCAATATCTGGAAAAAGTTGTGCAAATAAGAGATGACGCAGATGCTGATATTTTTAAAAAGCCTTTGTTCTTAAATGCAAAAGGTAAAAGAATAACAACAAGAAGTATAGCCCGGATTGTTAATGAGGTAACCTGTAAAAGCGGTATCGGGCGGAGGATAAGTCCGCATGCGTTGAGACACAGTTTTGCCACGCACCTCTTGAATGCAGGGGCTGATTTGCGTTCGATTCAGGAATTACTCGGTCATGAGAGCCTTTCCACAACTCAAAAATATACGGCAGTTAATGTTAATCGCATGATGGAAGTTTATGATAAAGCGCATCCGAGAACAAGAACAAAGAGATAAATTATACCTGGACTTTTTATAGAGAGAAAATGAATATACGGGGCACCACAATATTATCAGTCAGACATAATGGCAAGATAACCGTAGCCGGTGACGGTCAGGTTACTCTGGATACTACAATATTAAAGCACGGCGCCCGCAAGGTTCGCCGCCTTTATAATAACGAAGTTATTGTTGGCTTTGCCGGCGCCACAGCCGACGCCTTTACTCTATTTGAACGCTTTGATCAAAAGCTGGAACAATACAACGGTAATTTGCTGCGGGCGGCAGTGGAATTGACGAAAGACTGGCGTACAGACCGTGTTCTAAGACATTTAGAGGCGCTAATGATCGCCGTGAATAAAGATAATTCTCTGATTATTTCCGGAAATGGCGATGTTATTGAAGCTGATGATGATGTTATGGCCATCGGCTCCGGAGGACCTTACGCGCTCACTGCGGCGCGCGCGCTCTTACGCCATTCAGATTTAACGGCGACGGAAATTGCCAGAGAAGCAATGAAAATAGCGGCGGAAATATGTATTTATACAAATGACCATATAACTATTGAAGAGATAGATGTCGATATCGAGACGAGTGAAAGAAAAAACAGTAAAGATAAGGGGAAAAAATAAGGTATGTCTAGTAATGGGTTAAAACCCCGGGAAATAGTGGAAAAACTTGATCGGCATATTATTGGCCAGGTTGACGCTAAAAGGGCCGTAGCAATCGCGCTGCGCAATCGGTGGCGCAGACAAAATGTGCCGACAGACCTGGCTGATGAAATATCGCCGAAGAATATTATTATGATCGGTCCTACCGGTGTGGGAAAAACAGAAATTGCCCGCAGATTGGCAAAGCTGGATAATTCTCCTTTTTTAAAAATAGAAGCATCCAAATTTACTGAAGTTGGTTATGTCGGACGGGATGTCGAATCCATGATCAGGGATCTTGTGGATTTGTCCCTGAATATGGTCAAATCCGAAGAGCAGGAAAATGTTAGAGCGAGGGCGGCGGAAATCGCGGAAGAAAAGTTACTCGATATGTTGCTTCCTCCTCCGAGGCTTAAAGAAAAAAAAGTCGGCGATATGCTGAATAATTCCGGTGAAACAGTTGAGAATGATCAAGCCGCCGAAGATCAGGAACATAAATCTGATGGCACGCGGGAGAAATTAAGACGCCTGCTTAAGGAAGATAAACTCAACGACCGGTTAGTAAATCTGGAAGTTACCGAAACCAGAAGCGGTCCAATGGTAGAGATATTCTCCGCAGCGGGAATGGAGAATATGGGGCTCAATATCAGAGATGTTTTAGGCGATGTATTTCCGCAGAAAAAGAAAACAAGAACGGTAAAGGTGCCGGAGGCCTTGAAGATTCTTGAGGATGAAGAAGCGCAAAAGTTAATTGATATGGACAATGTAACAAAAACAGCGCTGGAAAGGGTTGAACAATCAGGTATAATTTTCCTGGATGAAATTGATAAAATTGTAAGCAACGACGCGCCGCATGGACCGGATGTATCGCGTGAAGGTGTGCAGAGAGATTTGCTGCCTATCGTGGAAGGTTCCAACGTTAATACCCGCTATGGAATGGTCAAAACTGATCACATCCTGTTTATTGCCGCTGGAGCGTTCAACGTCGCCAAGCCTTCCGATCTGATTCCGGAATTGCAGGGACGTTTTCCCATTCGTGTTGAGCTTGATTCGCTGGGAAAGGAAGAATTTATTCGTATTTTAACGGAGCCGAATAATGCTTTGGTAAAACAATATACGGAAATGATGGCGACGGAGGGACTAAAGTTATCATTTACAGAGGAAGCTATTGCCGCCATTGCGGAAGTAGCGACACTGGTCAACGAAAGGACGGAAAATATCGGAGCGCGACGGCTTTACACCATTATGGAAAAATTGCTGGATGATATTTCTTTTGATGCGCCGGATATGAAAAAAAAGGAAATAATGATAGATGCGCAACAGGTGGAAGAAAAACTCAATGATATAATAGAGGATCAAGATTTAAGCAGGTACATTCTATAAACGGAGCTTGCCATGGAAAATATTTCAAATTCAATAGAAAGGGCGGATATTCTTCTGGAAATTCTTCCCTATATCAGGCGGTTTTATAATAAGACAATTGTTATCAAATATGGCGGTCATGCCATGGTTGACAATGATTTAAAAGATAAATTCGCCAAAGACGTGGTTATGATGAAATATATAGGCATTAATCCCGTAGTAGTGCACGGGGGGGGGCCGCAGATAGGAGACCTTTTAAAAAAAGTCGGCAAAGAATCGAAATTTATACAGGGTATGCGGGTTACTGATGAAGAAACCATGGATATCGTGGAAATGGTTCTGGTTGGCATGGTTAATAAAGAAATAGTCGGTTTGATTAACCGGCATGGCGGAAATGCCGTGGGTTTAAGCGGCAAAGACGGCAATTTGATTAATGCGGAGAAGTATTATTTAAATGAAGAAAAAGCGAAGCATACGCCGCCGGAGATTATAGATATCGGTTTGGTCGGTAAAGTGAAAAGCATCAATTCGCAATTGATTATGACGCTCACGCAGAATAACTTTATTCCGATCATCGCTCCTACAGGAACAGGCGATGAGGGCGAAACCTATAATATCAACGCAGACGTGGTTGCCGGAGAAATAGCGGCAGCCTTGCATGCGGAAAAGCTTTTGCTTTTAACAGATGTGCCGGGTGTGCTGGACAAAAACAAGCGATTGATCCATACAATGACCAATAATGACGCTTTAAAATTAATTGACGACAGCACTATTGAGGGTGGTATGTTTCCTAAAATTAAATGCTGCCTGAAGGCCCTCAAGGGAGGGGTAGGCAAGACTCACATAATTGACGGGCGTCTGAAACATGCTGTTTTGCTTGAGGTGTTTACGGATAAAGGTATAGGCACTGAAATAGTTTTATAGTGGCTTCGGAAAAAGTCCATATGCTGCGTTGCTCTGCAGCCTCTCTTCATTGCGGAGTATGAACAAATTCGCCTCATTCCGGAGGCCTTGCGCGCCTTGCCTCTGAAGCCTTTTACGAAGCCTTAGCGATTAATTGAAGGTGAAGGAAATGACAGAAAAAGAAATAATGGCTCTGTCCGATGAAAATATAATGAATACTTATAAGCGATTCCCTATTGTTCTTACAAAGGGTTCTGGCGCAAAGGTATGGGATATCAATGGCAGGCAATATCTTGATTTTGCCGCCGGAATTGCCGTTTGCAATCTTGGGCATTCCCATCCGCAGATTATTGCCGCTGTGAGTAAACAGCTCGAAAAATTAACTCATGTTTCCAATTTATATTATACGGAGCCGCAGACCCTATTGGCAAAACTGCTGGTTGATAATTCTTTTGCGGACAAGGTTTTTTTCTGCAATAGCGGCGCAGAGGCAAACGAAGCGGCAATAAAACTCGCGCGGAAATATGCTCATGAAAATATGGGGCCGGATAAATTTGAATTGATCACCATGAAGGAATCATTCCACGGCAGGACAATGGCCACAATTACGGCCACCGGACAGGAAAAATTTCAATTTGGATTTACACCGCTTTTGGAAGGTTTTACTTATGTGTCTTTTAATGACTTAAAGGCTTTAGAAGCGGCGATATCCGATAAAACATGCGGTATAATGCTGGAGGCGATTCAGGGTGAAGGTGGTGTTAAAATTCCCGATGACAATTATCTGGCTGGCGTACGGGAAATATGTGACCGGCATGGACTTTTGTTGATTATGGATGAAGTTCAAACCGGCATGGGCCGGACAGGAAAACTTTTTGCCTATGAGCATTCAGGAATCAAACCCGATATTATGACTTTGGCCAAAGCCCTTGCTAACGGTATTCCCGCGGGCGCGATGCTGGCGACCGATAAGATTGCCAAAGCTTTTGTTCCCGGTAATCATGCTTCCACTTTTGGCGGCAATCCTTATGCCATGGCTGCTGCCGGCGCTGTAATAAAAATTATGTTGCAGGAAGGCATATTAGAGAATTGCCGGGAAGTCGGAGATTACCTTTTATCTCAATTAAAGAAACTGCAGCAAAAACATGCGATCATCAGGGATGTCAGGGGGAAGGGGCTGATGCTCGCGGCGGAGCTGAATATAGAAGTGGGTGATATTATCAACGAATGCCGGCAGCGGGGATTGCTCATCATTTCTGCCGGAAGCAAAACACTGCGCTTTGTGCCGCCGCTGATTATTACTAATCAGGATGTAGATTGCGCAATTAAGACGCTTGACGAAGTGATGGAGGATAAATGAAAAAGGATTTATTAAACATTTACGATCTGGAACCGGCCGATTTTGACAAAATCTGGAAAAAGGCTGAAAAGCTCAAGAGGTCTTTAAAAGAAGGAAAGCTCCATGCTTCTCTCAAAGGAAAAACTCTGGGAATGATTTTTGATAAATCTTCCACCCGGACGAGAATATCTTTTGAAGTCGGCATGTATCAGTTAGGCGGGATTGCCTTGTTTTTAAATTCGCGGGACACGCAGATAGGCCGTGGCGAATCTATTTCCGATTCAGCCCGGATGATGTCGCGTTATCTGGATGGAATTATGATCAGGACTTTTTCCCAGAAAAGTGTAGAAGATTTTGCCCGCTTTGCTTCTATTCCGGTAATTAGCGGTTTGACCGACCTTTTGCACCCCTGCCAGATACTGAGCGACTTGTTTACGATAAAGGAGAAAAAGGGAACTTACAATAAGTTAAAGATAGCCTATATCGGCGATGGCAACAATATTGCCAATTCGTGGATTGAAGCTGCCGCCAGATTGCCGCTTGAAT
Source organism: uncultured delta proteobacterium (assembly GCA_963811325.1). Lineage (GTDB taxonomy): Bacteria > Desulfobacterota > Syntrophia > Syntrophales > Smithellaceae > Smithella. Next base: position 1,213,774 of record CAWEQT010000001.1, on the reverse strand, counting down.
TGTCAATGGCATGTCCTGAAGGTTATGATCCGGACAGAGAAATATTGGCTAAAGGCAAGAAAGAGGCAAAAGAAGGCATAACCCTTTATCGCGAGCCGATGGATGCCGCTAAAAATGCCGATGTTTTGTACACCGATGTCTGGGTGAGCATGGGGCAGGAGTCAGAACAGAAAAAGAGAAAAAAAATATTTAAAAATTATCAAATAAACAAAAGACTTTTAAAAGAAGCAAAAAAAGACGCAATTGTGATGCATTGTTTGCCTGCGCATCGCGGAGAAGAGATTTCTTCAGACGTCATCGACGGTCCGCAGTCAGTGGTTATTGATCAAGCGGAAAACCGCCTGCATGTGCAAAAAGCAATTCTGGAAATATTACTTTAGGAGGAACAAACGGTGTCAGCAGGAGTTAAGAAAGTTGTTTTGGCATATTCAGGAGGACTGGATACATCGGTAATTGTGCGGTGGCTTATTGAAACTTACAAATGCGAGGTTATTTGCTTTGCCGCCGATGTGGGACAGAAAGAGGAGTTGACAGGCCTGAAAGAAAAGGCGATTAATACCGGGGCAAGTAAAATATATATTGATGATTTAAGAGAAGAATTCGCGCGGGATTTCGTCTTTCCAGCGCTTCGCGCCAATGCAATTTATGAAGGCACATATCTTTTGGGCACGTCTCTGGCGCGTCCACTTATCGCCAAAAGACAGATCGAGATAGCAAAAAAAGAGGGCGCGGATGCTGTGTCTCACGGCGCGACCGGCAAGGGCAATGATCAGGTCCGGTTCGAACTTACTTACTATGCTCTGAATCCGGATATTAAGATTATCGCGGCATGGAAAGATGATAACTGGAAGCTTAATTCACGAGAAGCAATGTTTGATTATGCCGAAAAACATAAAATTCCCGTTCCGTTGACTAAAGCCAAGCCCTATAGCTCTGACCGCAATCTTTTGCACATTTCGCATGAAGGAGGAATTCTGGAAGATCCCTGGGCGGAAGCGCCGGAAGATATTTTTGTTCTGACTAAATCTCCTGAAGATGCGCCGGATAAGCCGACATATCTGGAAATTGATTTTAAAAAGGGGAATCCTGTAGCTGTAAACGGGGAAAAGATGTCGCCGGCAAAACTCATGGATTATATGAATACCGTTGCCGGCGCAAACGGCATCGGCCGCGTGGATATGGTGGAGAATCGTTTTGTCGGAATGAAATCAAGAGGCGTGTATGAAACTCCCGGCGGCACTGTGCTCTGGGCTGCCCATCGCGCAGTGGAATCCATTACGATGGATCGCGAAGTAATGTTCATGAGAGATTCGCTGACGCCGAAGTATGCCCAGCTTGCTTATAACGGTTTTTGGTATTCTCCTGAAATGAAAGCTCTCCAGACATACATCGACGCGACTCAGGAAAATGTCACCGGCACCGCGCGGATAAAACTGTATAAGGGAAATTGTATAGTCGCCGGGCGAAAATCTCCTTATTCTCTTTACAGCGACTCATTCGCTACTTTTGAAAAGGATCAGGTTTACAATCAAAAAGATGCGACAGGATTTATCAGGCTCAATGGATTGCGTTTGATAATTCAGAATATTTTAAAAAATAAACGTTAACTTTGGCGGAGAGTGCGCATGGCTACCGGTAAAAAACCCTGGAGCGGCCGGTTTCAAAAACCTACAGCCGGAAATGTGGAAAAATTTACTTCTTCCATTCATTACGACCGGAGACTTTATCCTTACGATATCGAAGGTTCTATTGCCCACGCTACAATGCTTGCCGGGCAGAATATAATATCTAAGAATGAATCGGCAAAAATTATATCCGCTCTGAAAAATATTTTAAAAGATATGGAAAAAGGGAAAATTAAATTCAGCCCTGCCGATGAAGATATCCACATGACTATAGAAAGGGAACTGATCAGCCGTATCGGCGAAATAGGAGGAAAACTTCATTCAGCAAGAAGCCGCAACGATCAGATAGTTTTGGATGTCCGGCTCTTCCTGCGGGCGGAAATTAAAATTGTGATTGCTCTTACGAGTGCTTTGCAGATGCAGTTGATTAAACTTGCCAGAAGGGAAATAAAGACCATTATGCCCGGCTACACTCATATGCAGAAGGCTCAGCCGGTATTGCTTTCCCATTATTTCCTCGCTTTTGGAGAAATGTTTGCGCGCGATGTTCAGAGATTAAATGACTATGGAAACAGGCTTAATGTCTTGCCTTTAGGCGCTGCGGCGCTTGCCGGCACGAGTTTGCCTATTGATCGCAGCAAGACGGCAAAAATATTAAAATTTCCGACAGTCAGTAATAACAGTATGGATACGGTTGCGGACAGGGACTTTGTTGCGGAATTTATTTTTGCGGCTTCGATTTTAATGATGCATCTGAGCCGCTTTTGCGAAGATCTGATTTTATGGTCTTCGGATGAATTTGGTTTTATCGAAATATCCGATGCTTATACAACCGGCAGCAGCATTATGCCGCAAAAGAAAAATCCCGATGTGGCAGAGTTGATCAGGGGAAAAACAGCCAGAGTTTATGGCGATCTTTTTGCGGTAATGACTCTTCTAAAAGGTTTACCGATGGCTTATAACCGGGATTTGCAGGAAGATAAGGAACCATTGTTTGATGCTGTGGATACTGTAAAAGATTGTCTGGCAATATTTACGAAAATGATTAATCATACAAAATTTAACGCTTGGAATATGTATGAGGCGGCGCGAGGCGGATTTTCCACTGCGACTGATATCGCGGAGTATCTGGTTGGAAAGGGCATACCTTTCCGCCGGGCGCACGAAATTGTGGGGAGAATAGTAGCTTATTGCCTGAAGAATAAAAAAGAACTGGAAGATTTAACCTTAAAAGAATATCAGAAATTTTATAAAGGTTTCACTGATGATATCCGGAAAATAATCAAACTGGAAAAGGCGGTTAATTCACGTAAACACACTGGCGGAACAGCAACGGCAGCCGTTTTAAAAAGGATTGGAGAACTTGAAAAGAGTTTCGGTAAAAATTAGCATATTTGCCTGTGTCATGATGTTCATTAATTTTACGGGTTGTGGTATAAAAGGAAATCCGGTTAGATTATCTGCTGTGCCGGATCATGGGCAGATTGTGCAGAATATGAAAGCCGTTTCTTCCGGTAATGCAGTTGAATTGAAATGGGATTTCTGTAATAGAGATCTCAAAATTAATTATATCGCCATAGAGAAAAGCGAAGTCGGCAGCGCCGGAAATGAATGCAAAGATTGTCCGAGAACATTTAAACGCGTAGGTCTTGTGCCGGTAAAAAAAGAGAAGCAAAAAAAAGAATGCAATAGCCTTAGTTTCACCGATAAAGAAGTTTTAAAGGGGAAAATATACAATTACCGTTTAATGCTGTGTGATGATTTTAATGTTTGTTTGAAGAGTGCCACAGCAGAAATAAATTTTAAATGATGAATATTTAAGGAGGCCTTTTTTTATGTTTAAGGGCGCAATGGTCGCTATTGTCACACCTTTTAAGAATGATCAAGTTGATGAGAAAGCTTTACGCGAACTCATAGAATTTCAAATTGCCAATGGAACGGACGCTATTGTGCCCTGCGGCACTACCGGCGAGTCAGCCACTCTTACACACGAAGAACACGACCGGGTTATTGAAATTACCATTGACGCTGTAAAAAAGAGAGTGCCGGTCATTGCCGGTACAGGATCAAATAACACCGCCGAGGCTCTGCGGCTGACCAAGCATGCTTACGAAGCCGGAACAGATGGAGCTCTTATCGTTTGTCCGTATTATAACCGTCCGACTCAGGAGGGGCTTTATCAGCATTTTAAAACTATAGCCCAAAGCGTTCCTATTCCGGTAATACCGTATAATATACCAAGCCGTACCGGTGTGAATCTTGTGCCGGAAATGGTCGCAAAACTGGCGAAAATAAAAAATATAGTCGGCATTAAAGAAGCTTCCGGCTCGATCAAGCAAATGAGCGACGTTATTAATCTGTGCGGCAGGGATTTTGACGTTTTGTCCGGTGATGATATATTCACCCTGCCGCTTCTGGCAATAGGCGGCGCCGGAGTTATTTCCGTTATTTCCAATGTGGCGCCGGCGGATATGGCAGGATTGGTTGATGCTTTTGCTGCCGGTGACATGGTCAGGGCGGAAGCTCTTCATCATAAGATGAGCGCTTTGATTGATGCTCTTTTTATCGAGGTTAATCCCGTTCCGGTTAAAGCGGCTCTGGCATTGATGGGTAAAATAAAGTGTGAATACAGATTGCCGCTTTGTAAAATGGCTGATGCTAATATGGAAAAACTGAAAAACGTCATGGTTAACTATGGCTTGATTTGATTATCAGGCCACAGATAAATATTTAAGGAGATAAATTTATGGTTAAAGCCGTTGTTACCGGAGCCGCCGGGAAAATGGGCGGCAAAATTATCAGCCTCATTTCCACAACAGGAGATATCAAGGTTGTCGGAGCTGTAGAAATAGCCAGACACCCGATTATTGGACGTGATATAGGTCAAGGTTTGGGCTTAGGTAATACGGGCATCCTGGCTTGCGATAAATTATCTGATTGTATTGATGAGGCCGATGTAGTCATTGACTTTACAAATCATGAGGCCTCTCTTGATTATTTAAAAATTGCCAGCGAAAGAAATCGCGCCATTGTTATCGGTTCTACCGGATTTATTGCCAACGAAATGGAAGAAATAAGAGAATTGGCCCAAAAAACACGTTGTGTCCTAACGCCCAACATGAGTGTCGGCGTAAATGTAATGTTAAAAGTTCTTGAATATTGCGCGGGAATTCTTAAAGATGATTACGATGTCGAAATTATTGAAGCTCATCATCATTTGAAAAAGGATGCTCCAAGCGGAACGGCGATGCAAATAGCAAACGCTATTTGCAAAAAATTAGGCCGGGATATGGAAGAGACTCTGGTTTATTCCCGACGGGGTTTGATCGGCGAGAGAACCAAACAAGAAATAGGTATTCAAACTATCCGCGCCGGTGATATCATCGGCGATCATACGGTAATTTTTGGCGGGGTCGGAGAAAGGTTGGAGTTTATTCATCGAGCCCACAGTCGCGACAATTTTGCCAAAGGGGCAATTCGCGCGGCACTTTGGATTGTGAATCAGAAAAACGGACTGTATGATATGCAGGATGTTTTAGGATTATGGGATAAGAATTAAAAAAGGTCTTTAACTATTTGAACGACATTATCTGTTATATCGGGATTGGCTCTAATTTGGGCACCTCTTTGAAAAACTGCAAATATGCCGTGGAAAATATGTCCCGGATAAAAGGAATTGAACTGACGATGGTTTCTTCGTTTTATAAAACTGAGCCCATCGGAATGGAGAACCAGAATTTTTTCACAAATGCGGTTGCAGAGATCAGGACAGATCTTTCTGCGCGGAAACTCATACAGGCCTTGCAAAACATCGAAAATGACATGGGGCGCAAAAGAGAAGTAAAAGGCGGTCCGAGGATTATTGATCTTGATCTGCTTTTTTACGGGCAAAACGTGATCAGGGAGCATGATTTGATAGTGCCGCATCCGGAAATTCAGAAAAGACGTTTTGTTCTTGAGCCGCTTTGTGAAATAGCTTCTTATTTTATTCATCCTTCTTTCGGAGTATCGGCTCGCGGATTGAAAGACCGGCTAAGTGATAGTAAAATAGTTGAAATTATTAAAGAATAAGAATAAATAACAGGATGTCATCTTGCTTCGTTTCGTTGTATTTATAATATTAATTTATCTGATATATAAGATCGTTAATAACGTTTGGCAAATAAAGCCGGAAAGAAGTAAAAATAATCAAAATAAATCAGCGCCGGCTATCGAAGAAGACTTGGTTGAAGATCCTGTCTGTCATACTTATGTTCCTATCAGTCAAGCCTATAAAAAAGAAATATCCGGTAAAGACTATTACTTTTGCAGTAAGCAATGCAGTGAGAAATATATTTTAGAAAAAAATAATTAACCCCTACAGGAGAATTTATGAAATTTTTTATCGATACCGCTAATATTGAAGAAATCAGGGAAGGACTTGCTCTTGGGATGGTTGACGGTGTTACTACAAATCCATCCCTGATCGCCAAAGAGAAAAAAGATTTTGACGTTGTAGTTAAGGATATACTGAAAACTGTAAAAGGTCCGGTAAGTCTGGAAGTTCTCAGCAGTAACGCCAAAAGCATGCTTTCCGAAGGGAAAAAATTGGCGCGGCTGGGAAAAAATGTAGTCATTAAAGTTCCGCTTTCCACTGAAGGATTGAAGGCGACAAGAATGTTTGCCGATGCCGGCATTGATGTAAATCAGACTTTAATATTTTCTCCCCTGCAGGCGCTGATGGCGGCCAAAGCCGGCGCCCGTTATGTAAGCCCTTTCGTCGGCCGTCTGGATGATATTGCTCATGACGGTATGGAACTTGTAGAGCAGATTATTACTATCTACGAAAATTACTGTTATGAAACGGAAGTCATTGTTGCCAGTATCCGCCATCCGCGGCATGTCTTAGACGCTGCTTTGATTGGCGCGGACATAGCAACCATTCCTTTTAAAGTAATAGCTCAAATGGCGCAGCATCCACTGACGGAAAAAGGCATAGAGACGTTTTTTAATGATTGGAAAAAGGTGCCCAAAAAATAAGTTTAGTCATCCGCTTTTTCAACAGGCTTTAAATAATGATTTCAAAACATGAAACCTTCAATTTGCCCAATACGATAACATTATTGAGAATCAGTGTTGTTCCATTCCTTTTTCTCCTTCTTTTATCACCGGATGAATTCTGGAGCCTGATTATAGCGATATTATTTGTTATCGCTTCAATTACAGATTTCTTTGATGGTTATATTGCCAGAAAATATCAGATGATTACAACAATAGGCAAATTTCTTGATCCTATTGCTGATAAAATTTTAATAAATACGGCAATGATTCTGCTGATTCCTATCGGCCGCATACCGGCGTGGATTGTGGCCATAACGATTATTCGTGATTTGATTGTAGATGCAATAAGAAGCATTGCCTCTTCGGAAGGTATTTATATTCAAGCCAGCACCCTGGGGAAACAAAAGACTCTGGCTCAAATTATAGCAGTGACCGCGCTGATAATTAATTATACTATTTGCGGCATTAATGCTCATGTTGTCGGAATGGTAATTCTTTATATTGCTCTTGTGTTTACGATTTATTCTGGAATTGATTATTTTATAAAATTATACCGGAATATGGAAAAATAATACTCGCAGGGTGATTTTTTTCAAGTTTAAACTTATAACCAGACTGATAATTAACGGTGATAAAAAAATAACTGATTTGCGGTTCAGTTTTTATTATTTTTATTGACAAGAGACATCTATTTGTTATATTCAACACCGTTTCCAATGAGCGGGCGTAACTCAGTGGTAGAGTGCTACCTTGCCAAGGTAGACGTCGACGGTTCAAATCCGTTCGCCCGCTCCATTTTATTTTACGGCGGCATAGCCAAGTGGCTAAGGCAGCGGTCTGCAAAACCGTTATTCCCCGGTTCAAGTCCGGGTGCCGCCTCCAATTATATATTAAGGAGTTTATTTTTTGCGCAAGTAGCTCCTTTTTTATTTAAATAATAATCTATAGTAGTTATAAATCTGGCGTTAAATTTTTAATCCTCTCTCTGGAAATATTTTCCGTTCATTTTATGAATATTGATGCAATATGTATTGGTCATTGACTAATAGTTTAAATTATGGTAAATAATTCTTTTATTAATATGGAAAGGTAGGCAAATAAAAAAATGTTCAAAGTAGGCGATTTGGCAGTATATCCAGCACATGGTGTCGGGGTCATTGAAGCCATTGAAAACAAAGAAGTAATGGGAAAAAATCAGTCTTTTTATGTTATGAAAATTATGGGTAATGGCATGAAAATAATGATTCCTATGATGAGTGTTAAAGCGGTCGGATTACGTGAGATAATTTTAGAAAAGGAAATACCTAAGGTATATGAAATTCTGCGTAATAAAGACGTTACTATAGATAAGCAAACATGGAATAAGCGCTATAGAGAGTACCTGGAAAGAATAAAAACCGGCTCGGTATTTGAAATCGCCAGTGTTTTACGTGATTTATTCATCTTAAAAAGTGATAAAAATCTTTCTTTCGGGGAAAGAAAAATGATGGATACAGCTAAGAATTTGCTGGTAAAAGAAATATCTGTGGCTACCAATGCGCAGGAATCCGAAGTCGAAAATAATCTTCAAAAGATTTTCACAGTTCAATAATACTTCATATTTGCTTATTTGTAATTATTAACAACAGCTCTTTGAAAATTGAAAATGGGCAGATTACTTTTCCTTTTTTAGGGAAACCGTAAGTATGACCTCCAAATTCTTATAATACCAATTCTAAAGGAAGTTTCCGCCATTCTGGCGAAAATTCTCGACAATGTAAGGTTCTGTTTATTATGAGCTCCCCTAACGGGAGTGAGCTTCCGATCAAAGAACTATTTTTGTTGGCGTCGTCGTCGGCTTCCTCAACGTATTTATAATACGCCTCGTCGCCTCCTCCTAGCCGCCTCAATATCATCTTTGATTTAGAAATGGTAAGAAGAGAACAAATTTGTAAAAAAGTTAATGCAAAATCAATGCAAAGGAGGTGAAACGGTTGATTATCAGGACAATTTTAATTTTGGCATGTTCTATAAGCGGTTACGCTATTTCTTATTATACCGCTACGTCAGATTCCTATTTGATTCTTAAATCATTTGTCGGCTTTATTATTGGATTATTAATCGCATTAATAGTTATAAGAATTGAAAAGGACATTCGTAAATTATCCTTAAAGGTAATTGTTGGCGGCGTAGCAGGAATGATAGTAGGTCTGCTGATTGCTTTGGTATTTGGCTTTGGTTTGAACTTTGTCAGTAAAATTAGAGAGAATCAACAGGTAATTCCCTGGATTTATTTATTTATAACGGGAATATTTAGTTACCTGGGTCTGGTCTTAGGGTCAAAAAAAATTGAAGAATTTAATTTTCATGGGGTTGACTCCAAAGTTGTTCATGAAGGCCGTATTCTGGATACCAGTGTAATCATTGAAGGGAGAATAGCCGATATTTGTGACAGTGGATTTATTGAGGGAGATTTGATTGTTCCACGTTTTGTTTTGAATGAATTGCAGCTTGTGGCGGATTCTTCCGATTCGATGAAGCGATTGCGGGGAAGGCGTGGACTCGACGTCCTGAACCATTTGCAGAAAAGTTCGACTGTGAATATTGAAATAGTTGAACATGATTTTCCAAAGATTAAAGGGGTTGACGGGAAGCTCGTAGCCCTGGCTAGGAAACTCAACGCGAAGCTTATGACAAATGATTATAATTTAAACAAGGTTGCTGAATTGCAGGGCGTTCGGGTGCTGAACATAAATGAGCTGGCCAATGCCATGAAACCTGTTGTTCTTCCCGGTGAACAGATGACCGTCAAAATAGTTCGTGAAGGCAAAGAGCCGGGGCAGGGCGTTGCCTATCTTGATGACGGAACGATGATAATTGTGGATAATGCGCAAAAATTAATTAACATGAATGTTACAGTAACAGTGACAAGCGTTCTGCAAACGACTGCGGGACGAATGATTTTTTCCGAATTGAAAGAAAATGGCAATAAAACAAATTAACAGAAAATTATCATTTTAATTTAACAGGAATATTAAGCGTAAAAAAGTCCGGGGAAATAATTTCTCGGGCTTTTTTTATGACCTATTCCATTTTCAGATGAAAGATGCTATCAAACCAGCAGGAATAATACCAATTCTAAATCAAAAATGATATTGAGGTGGCTCGGCTTAAAGCGACGAGGCGTATTATAAATACGTTGAGGAAGCCGACGACGACGCCAACAAAAATAGTTCTTTGATCGGAAGCGCACTCCCGTTAGGGGAGCGCATAATAAACAAAACCTTACATTGTCGAGAATTTTCGCCAGCATGGCGGAAACTTCCTTTAGAATTGGTGTAATAGGAATTAATTGATGAAGACTGTAGCAATAATTCCCGCCGGTGGAGCGGGAACAAGATTAAAATCTCACGTAGCTAAACAATTTCTGTTATTGGATGGTTTGCCCATTCTTGTCCATACCCTGAAAGTATTTCAGGAATCAAAAGAAATAGATGATATTATTGTGGCTGTGCCGCCGGATGAACTGGTTTCTATCAGGCAGGAGTTAATAGAGAAATACGGTCTGACAAAAGTCACCGCTACTGTTGCCGGAGGGAACCAAAGGCAGGATTCTGTTAGAAACTGTCTTTATGCTATTGCGGGGGAATGCGATCTGGTGGTTATACACGACGCGGTGCGCCCGTTTGTCACGGAAGAATTAATCAGGCAGGTAATTGACGCGGCCAGAGTTACAGGCGCGGCGTCAGCCGGTGTAAAAGCCAAAGACACTATAAAAGAAACCACAGAAGATAACAATGTTGTGTATACGGTGCCCCGGCATAACTTGTGGCTGACGCAAACGCCTCAGGCATTCAAATTTGAACTTTTAAAAGAAGCATACAATGTTGCGTGTGATGAAAAATTTTATGGCACTGACGATGCTTCTTTAATAGAGCGAATGGGAAAAGAAGTAAAAATAATGGAAGGCTTTTATGCCAATATTAAAATTACAACCAGGGAAGATATGATGATCGCGGATGTTTTAATGAAGAAGGGAAGCAAAATCAGTCTGCGCAATGGATTTGGTTATGACAGCCACAGATTTGCCGTGGACAAAAAGCTTATCCTAGGCGGAGTGGAAATGCCGTTCGAGAAAGGCCTGTATGGCCATTCCGACGCCGACGCGCTGATTCACGCGATTTGCGACGCTCTGTTGGGCGCGGCAGGCGCGGGTGATATCGGAAGACACTTTCCCGATAATGATCCACAGTACAAAAACATCTCCAGCATGATTCTGCTGGAGAGGGTAAAGAAGATAATCGAAGCAAAGGGATTTTCTATTAATAACATTGATGCCACCGTTGTGATGGAGATGCCCAAGCTTGCGCCTTATGCCGGGGAAATGGTTTCCAATATTGCCTGCGTTCTGAATATTGCTAAAACCTGTGTTAATATCAAAGCCAAAACAAATGAAGGCATGGGCTTTGCTGGAAGAAATGAAGGGATAGCGGTATTTGCCATAGCTGCCGTTACAGAAAGGAAAAATGATGGCTTCAAAGCCTAGAGTAAGATTTGCTCCATCTCCCACGGGAGAACTTCATGTAGGCAACGCCCGCACAATGCTGTTTAACTGGATGTTTGCCCGTCATCACGGCGGTTCTCTTGTTTTACGCATTGAAGATACTGATGAATCGCGCAGCGCCATTTCATATCAGATAAGTTTATATAACGATTTAAAATGGCTGGGCTTGGATTGGGAGGAGGGGCCGCAAAGAAATGGCTATTATGGGCCATATAAACAGAGCGAACGCCTCGATATCTACAAAGAACATCTACAGAAACTTATAGATGCGGACATGGTTTATCCCTGCTACTGTACGGAGGAAGAACTGGAAGAAGAGCGCCAGAATTTAATCCTGAGCAAGCGTATGCCGCGCTACATGGGCAAATGTAGGAATCTTACGAAAGAACAAAGAAAACAGAAAGAAAACGAAGGAAGAAAACCTTCATTTCGCTTTAAAGTTCAGCCGCAAATAGTTGAATTTGAAGATTTAATCAGAGGCGCGATGAAATTTGAAGGAGAAACCATGGGCGATTTCATAATTGTCCGTTCCAACGGCATGCCCGCCTATAATTTCGCTGTTGTTATTGACGATCACCTTATGAATATCACCCATGTCATTCGCGGTGAAGATCATCTTTCCAATACCGGTTTGCAGATTATGCTCTATAAGGCTTTCGGATTTGATCCGCCGGTATTCGCGCATCATTCGTTAATTCTGGGCAAAGACCGTGCGAAGTTCAGCAAGCGGCACGGCTCTGTTTCTATTGGTGAGTTTCGTAAACGGGGAATTTTGCCGGAGGCGATGATTAATTATCTGGGACTTCTGGGAAGTTCTTTTACTGATAAAAGAGAAGTATTGTCCCGTGAAGAAATGATAGCTGATTTTACCCTGGAGCGAGCCTCCAAAAGCGGCGCGGTATTCGATGAGGAAAAACTTCACTGGCTAAACGCTATTTATATCAGAAACTGCGAAACCGGGGATTTAATTAATCGACTTGAACCCTTTTTGGAACAGGCGGGTTTTAGAAGCGATATCATTAATTCGGAATGGTTCCATAAAGTAATAGATCTTGTGAAAGATGAATTAATAACGCTTGCGGATATTGAAAGTCACATAAGCATATTTTTTGATGATAGATATAAACTCACGGATGAAGCCAAAGAAATACTGAAAAAAGATAGAGCGCAAAAGGTTGTGAGAGCTTTTGTCGGATATCTGGATGCCAATGATGCCGGATCAGAGAATCTTTATTCCGCTGCGATGAAACACATTAAAGAAAAAACAGGCGCGAAAGGCAAGGAACTATTCATGCCCATTCGCGCAGCGATTACCGGTAACGTCCATGGCCCGGAACTGGATAAAGTGTTTGCGATTCTGGGCAGGGACGCTGCCTTGCGAAGACTGAAGCCTTTTATTTAATTTTGTATTATAACACTGAAAAATCTTCATTAAACGTTAATTTCTCTTTTATTTTATTTTATCGAGCTCTTCGATTACTTTTTTGCTAAAGTCATTTTCCTTTGCATAGTAAGATACCGGCAGGTTTGCCACATCAATAATCAAAGCATATTTTTCCTTTTTAGCAATAGCGCGGACAATTTTCATTATTTCCAGCGTCAGTTTTTGAGTCATCTCCTGATCGTATTTTTGCATTTCCTCGTCGGCGTCTTCAATCAACGAGTGATAATCGCGCAATTTCTTTTGGTAAGCAGATTCCTTCTCATTTAGTGAGTCCTGAGTCATCAATAAACTTTGTTTTTCTAACTCATCCTTCATTGTCTTTATTTCTGTTTCTGCTGATTTGATTTCCTCTTTTTTCTTTTCGTATAATTGTTGAAAATCATCCATCGCTTTTTTGCCGGCAATGGAATTATGCATTATTTCCTGCATATCGATAAAACCAATTTTATCCGCGGCCAAAGAACCGGTACTCCAGACAAAAAGCAATAAGACAAATACTGTCATCAGGCAAACACTTCTCTTCATGTAGAATTTACTCCATCATTTAAGGGGTTAGTATTTTTCCTCTGTGTTTGATCGAATCCTTTGGACTCGAACACGTAATCGGTTTTGAAAATTGATCTGGTTAAAAAGACTCGATCGATCGGGAGCTGACCACATGTTTGTTGCCATGTTTGCATTAAAAACGTAATTATGTCAATCGGAAACAGCGCAAATATTTTAGACGGATTCTGGGGACACCATACTGATTTTTCTAAGATAATAATTAGTATGGTTTCCAAATATTTATTATCGTAAGAAAAGGATGGCGACTCCAGCCACTGCGATGGCCGCGCCAATAATGGCACGCCAGGTGATCCGGTCTTTTTCAATATACTTCACAAGGGGGAGCATGAAAATCGGGACTGTGGCCATCAATGTTGCGGCAACACCGACTTTCGTGTGGGCAACAGAGAAAACACTTAAGGTGACTCCGAGAAATGGACCAAGGAATGCGCCCAGAAGAGTCAGCTGCAGCGCCGTATTATCATTCTTATAGATGGTAAAAAGGTTGTCAATTTTGCCGGTAATCCAGGCGAGCGGCCAAATCACAATTACGGACGAAACTATTCGGATAAATGTTGCCACGAAATTATTGATAGGTCCTTCATTGAAAGCCATCTTGACCATCACAAGAGCCGCTCCCTGTCCTGCAGCAGCTAAAAAACCGAAGATGACTCCCTGAAAATGTAAACGACGTGTGTTCCTGATCGTCTCGCGCCGTTCCAGCACAACTAAAGAGATTCCAAACAGCGTCACGCCCATACCAAAGACTCCAATCCAACTGAGGATCTCTCCAAGGAACAGAAATGCAAGGAGCGCACCGATTGCAGGGGCGGCTGACATGATAAGCATTCCCATGCGAGCCCCGATAAGTTCGTAAGATTTAAAAAGGAAGGTATCGCCTATTACGAGGCCGATGATCCCGCTGATGGCGAGATTTCTCATTTGATGTGAAGAGAGTTGGATATCAGCGCCGGAAACCATAACAACCGCAAAAAGAAGCGCGGCAGCTATTGTCAGACGCAGAATATTCAGTCTTACCGGACCAACCCTCAATGTTGCTGCCGAGAATACAAGTGAGCTTCCCGACCAACACACCGCTGTCAGCAACCCGCAGATCTCACCGGCGAATGGCATTATCCGCTCCATCAATTAGAAATGCGATAAGGGTGTTTATTTTTTGAAGCCCTTTTTTTTTAAAAGATATTACATTCCGGCAGGCGGAATATAGGAAAGTTCCGTTTGTATGTCAATTATTTTTATCCACAAGATGTTGTGACGGTGTATAATGCAGGGGAACTGTTTTCTATTTACTTATAAGTCCTTGAGTGGATCGTTGTTTACATATGACGATGGTATAAAAGATGATATTTATAAAGATGACCAGTCCGCCAAGAACATATTGGATATTAATTGTCAGATTCTCCGGGTAGATTATCAAAAGAAGATATCGCGTGATAAAATCGCCGCTATATGAACCACCTCCCGCAAGATTACGGAAATGATTTTCGAGAGGCGTCAGAGGACAAATCCAGGCGAAGATTTCCACGGCTGCTCCCCATATTGCCGCCGGCAGGTGCACAAAAGCCATCCGCGGCCAACGGATAACCAGCAAGCCGCCGCAGATAACAAAAGCAATAAATAGAAAATGCGCTGCAACAATCGCATCGGCAAATACGTTGTACACATCCGCCCCAAAATATTAAAGAGGAATGTTATTATGTTTCTTTGGCAGTCTTGTTTCTTTCTTGTCTTTTAACGCTTCTAAAAGAGCTATTATTTTTTTTCTGGTGTCCCGCGGAGCGATAATTTCATCGATGATGCCCATTGATGCCGCGAAATACGGATTGTTGAACTTGTCTTCATAGGCTGCAACAAGTTCCGCTCTTTTGGCCGCGGGATCAGAGGCGGCGGCTATTTCATTGCGATAGATTATGTTACAGGCTCCTTCCGCACCCATGACGGCGATCTCAGCCATAGGCCAGACCATTACATAATCAGCGCCCAAGTGTTTACTGCACATGCCTATATATGCTCCGCCGTAAGCTTTGCGGATGATAACGGTTATTTTCGGCACTGTCGCTTCCGAATAGGCGTGAAGAAGTTTCGCGCCGTGACGAATTATGCCCGCCCATTCCTGATTAGTGCCTGGCATGTAACCGGGGACATCCGTGAAAGTTAAAAGCGGAATATTAAAAGCATCGCAAAAGCGAATAAAGCGGGATGCTTTATCGGAAGCGTTAACATCCAGAACACCCGCGGCAAACCGGGGGTTATTGGCAATAACGCCCACCGGTTTCCCCATGATGCTGATAAAAGCGACAATGATATTTTGCGCCCAGAGTTCGGACAGCTCAAACATTTCGTTATTATCGGCTACAGATTTAATAATCTTTTTCATATCGTAAGCCCGGTTGCCTTTATCGGGAACAATCGCATCCAGTTCCGCGCAAATTCTTTCCGCGCTGTCTGTACAATCAGACAAGGGCAGGGGAGCGTGGCAACTATCCGGCAGATAGGCCAGCAGTTTTTTGATTTTTTCTATACAATCGGTGTCACTTTCTGTAACGGCGTGACAGACGCCGCTTTTTGCGGCATGCGCCACAGCTCCTCCCAATTCATCATGTGAAACTTCTTCCCCGATGACAGCCTTGAGTACATCCGGCCCGGTTATATACATATAGCTGCTTTTTTTAACCATAAAAACCCAATCGGCAAGAGCGGGTGAGTAAACGGCGCCGCCGGCTGTTGGCCCCATAATGGCGGTTATTTGCGGGATATAACCGGAAGCGATTGTGTTGCGGAAGAAAATTCCGCCGTAGCCTTCCAGCGAATGAACGCCTTCCTGAATACGCGCTCCGCCCGAATCGTTGAGAGCTACAAAAGGCTTTTGTGCGGCAATAGCCATGTCCATCACTTTCCATATTTTCTTTGCGTGCATTTCTCCAAGGCTGCCGCCGGAACTGGTAAAATCCTGAGCCGCGGCAAAAACAACGCGCCCATTTACTTTGCCAAAGCCCGTAACAACACCGTCCGCCGATATTTCTTTTTTATCCATACCGAAAAGGGTAGAGCGATGCTCAACAAAAAGCTGAACTTCCTGAAAGGTGTCTTTATCAAAAAACAAATCCAATCGCTCGCGGGCGTTAAGTTTACCGGAGTCGTGCTGTTTTTTGATTTGCTTTTCTCCGCCCATTAACTTTAATGCCTGGCTTTTTTTCTCGAAGCTGTTAATCTTTCCCTGTGTTGTTGCTTTTTGTAAATCATCACTCATAAATTTTCTCCATTTGAGACATTTTGAATATGGATTCGTTTAGTCAAACCGCATAGTGACTTTCATGATTAAAGAATTTCCATTGCATTTTTAATTCGCTGGAATATAGCGTGTTTGCGAAAAACTGGCAAGAAGAAATCATGAAATTTATCAGGGAAATTACCCCGGAATAAAACATAAAATAAAACTTCTTCTTTATTATTCTTAAGTTTAATGGCTGAATTCACACCCGGGGGCGTAAATAATCACTTACGACTTTTTTCTTTTTTAACCAATGCGGCAAAGGTTATTGTTTCGGAGCCGTGCCTGTTTCTTATTTTGTCCATAACTTTGTCAATTTGTTTAAATTTATCTTTTTTCACATTATCTTCGGTTTGGTCGAAAAGTGACATCTGAGCCAAAGAGCAATCTTCATAAAATCCTGAAAGGCTTATTCCGATCAATCTTACGGGATGAGACCTGTCCCAGTTTTTTTCAAGCAAACTGCAACTCGCATGATAAATTTCTTTCGTGGTACAGGTTGCCGGAATCGTTATCTGTTTACTGATAATTTTAAAATTGGAATATTTCAGGGTGATATGAACCATGCGGCCTTTTTTGCTATGTCTTCTTGCGGTCATGCCGATATCATCGGCTAGCTTCATCAAAACAAGCTTTGCTTTTTCAATATCGGATATATCTTCCGGCAGTGTCGTTGATCGTCCGATTGATTTCATCTCATCAGCCATGCGGCCAAGAACAGGGAAATTGTCTATCCCGTTGGCATGCTGATAAATTTCATTCCCGCCTTTCCCGAAAGTTTTGATGATAAAGTTTTCATCAGACTTTGCCAGATCACCTATTGTTTTTATTCCCATAAGATTGAGCTTTTCAGCTGTTTTAGCGCCAATGCCATACATTTCTTTTACCGGAAGCGGCCAGAGTTTTTCGGGAATATCATTTTCCCACAGTTGGGTAATGCCTAGGGGCTTCTTCATTTCAGCAGCCATTTTTGCAAGGAACTTGTTTGGGGCGATGCCAATCGAGGACCAAAGCCCAAGCATGTCTTTGATTTCATCTATGATGCGTTTTGCAGCCGTTGGAGGATCACCGAAAAGTCCTTCGCATCCTGTCATATCAAGCCATGCCTCATCAATGCTGTTTTGTTCCAGTACAGGAGTATAGTTTGAAAGCAAGTCCATGACCTCTTCAGATTTCTGTTGATAGAAATGATGATCCGGCGGCACAATGATTAGCTTAGGGCAAAGTTTAAAAGCTTCATGCAGGACCATAGTAGTCTTTACCCCGCATGAGCGAGCTTCATAGTTTGCGGCAAGAATGATGCCGGAACGCTTCTTCGGATCACCGGCAACAGCGGCCGGGGTTCCCACGAGAGAATTATTCCTCGTCATCTCACAACTTATAAAAAAGGCATTCATATCAACCAGAAATATAACTTTTTTCGTAGAACACCTCTCTTTGTAAGATATGTTGTTTTTTCACTTGGGTAATGTATCAAGCTTTTTTAAGATTGGATCATCAATCGGAAATATATTGGTTGTTTCAGTCTCGTCATCATAGAGAAGAACTGCCAACCCGTTTTCCAGTTTATATTTTACCTGTTTAAAATTTGTTTCCATCGAAGCTTCAACCGCGCCGTAATCCGTTCCGCCTCTGGAGATAAATTCTTCTATAACCCCTTTTAAGGCTTTAGCGCTGAGTTTTTTTACCGGAATCACGTGGATCGGCATTTAAATTTTCTCCGCTATATTTGCTCCGTGCACAAAATGAAAATTTAGAAACATTATAGGCAAATATTTTCTTAAAATACAGGTTAAATATAAAAATGTTTCTATTTTGTATAAAATCGCAAGAAAAATTTTCATAAAAAGACTGAATTGTTATTCAAAAATTTTATTTATATAAATCACGAGATGGTATAAGTTTATCAAAAGACATTCAGGAGAAATAAATATAATGCAATCTATTTGGAAATCAAAAGGGAAGAAATTACACACGCGAAATATTGAAGTCACGACATACGATTATGATGGGCTAAGAATAATTATAGAAGGCTTCCTCAAAGATGATCGTTTCCAGGAATCCCATCTGATAACTGGTGAAAAGTTTCCGCCCGGCGTCGTTCATCATATGTGCATACGCCTGCTGGTTAATTGTTCTAATCTCGTGATTGAGGATGTTGATGTTGATTTGATATCCGTTCCACGGGAAATGTGCCGTGAAACTATCGATTGCCTTGCCCCCATCAAGGGCTTGATTATTACGCGGGGATTCACGTCAAAGGTTAAAAAAATAGCCGGAGGGATAAAGGGCTGCACGCACCTTGTGGAACTCATCCTGGCAATGGCTCCGGCTGCTATCCAGGGATTTGCGGCATACCAGGCACAGAGGCCGTCGGGCCTGGATAAAGAACATGCAAAAATGATGGCAAAATATCTTGTCAACACATGCTACGCCTGGCGTGAGGATGGCCCGTTTATTGAACATTTCAAAAAATAATTAATATGAGATAGATAAAATTATGACCAATATTTCAGAGGAGTCACATTATGGCTATTGTTGAGTGGAAAAAAGACGGAACAGTTGCTTTACTGACTATGAACAACGGGGAGAACAGACATAATCCTGATTTTGCTAAATCCATGCTCAATGCGTTTGATGAGATCGAGAAGGATGAGTCAATTTTCTGTGTGGTCATTATTTCAAGCGATAAGAAGAACTGGTCACTGGGCATCGATCTGGGATGGGCAGTAAAAGCTATAGAGCCGAACGAAAGCCATAGAATGAAAGAGTTCATGTATCAGCTCAATGAGCTCTCCAGAAGGATTCTACTATTTCCCATGCCGGTCATAGCTGCCATAAACGGACATGTGTTTGGAGACGGAGCCGTTCTGGCCTGCGCCTGCGATTTCAGATATATGAAGGCTGATCGAGGTTTTTTCTGCTTTCCTGAGATCGATATCGACATACCGCACATGCCGAGCATGCTGGCGATAGTCAAGAAGGCCATGCCCTATTATGAGGTTGAAGAGCTTATCTTAAGAGGTAAGCACGCGACTGCCGGAGAGCTTGAAGCCAACCATGCTATTCGCAAGGCCTGTGAAAATGAGGATGCCCTGATGAACGAGGTTATGGAGTTCGCGAAATCATTTACAAAAAAACGTCCGATCTTCATGGAGACGAAAAAAAGGCTCTATAAATATATTATCGGGATTATGGAGAAGGAAGACCCTGAATTCATCGAGGCACTTCAACTAAGTGTATAGTTTGGGGACAATTTTCATCGTAGAGCGCGTTTCTATAAACGCGCCGCTTCGGAAAGGCTCGGGAAGCAGTCCTTACGAGTGAGCTTAAAAACAGAGTTACAATGAAAGTTGAAAAACAGGTAATGAAAGACGGCAACGTAAAAAGTTTCAGGAAATTTATGCGCAATTTTAAAATGATTGTTGAATATGACGGCACTGCTTATTGCGGCTGGCAGAGGCAGGAAAACGGATTGACTATCCAAGAAGTATTGGAGGAGGCAATCAAACTTATTACCGGAGAAAAGGTTGCCGTTATCGGTTCCGGCAGGACGGATGCGGGAGTTCATGCCTTAAATCAGGTTGCCCATTTCAAGAGCAACAGCCCCCTGCCCCTCAGCAATATATACAGGGGCCTCAACAGCGTATTGCCGCCGGATATTGTTGTCAAGAAAATGGAAGAAGTTTCGGGCGAATTTCATGCCCAACATGATGTCGTCAGCAAAGTTTATTTCTATAAAATATGCAATCAGCCTTTAAGTCCGGCATTGGGACGAAACTATTTCTGGCACATTCGTTTTCCTCTTGATCTGGAGAGGATGAGTAAAGCGGCTAAATTTTTAACCGGTACGCATGATTTTTCCTGCTTTTGCGCAACCGGAACGCATGTTAAAGATCGTGTGCGGACTATTATGGATATACAAATAAAAAAATGCGAAGATGGTCTTATAGAAATTACAGTGGAAGCGCAGGGCTTTTTAAAATATATGGTGCGCAACATTATCGGGACTCTTGTAGATGTTGGCAGTGGTAAACGAAAACCTGAAGAAATGAAGGTAATTATTGAATCCAGAAACAGAAAAATAGCGGGAATTACCGCGCCGGCCTGCGGTTTGTTTCTTAAAGAGGTTAAATACTGAATATGAAAATATTGTTATTGGGACACAAAGGGATGCTGGGAAGCGATCTATTATTAAAACTTTCCGCGGATAATGAAGTTACCGGAATGGATAAAGAAGAAATTAATATTGTTTCCGCTCGCGAGTGTCAAAAGGCTATTGAAGAAACGCGGCCTGATATCGTCATTAATGCCGCCGCCTTTACTAATGTTGACGGATGCGAAACGGCCAGAGACGAATGTTTTGCCGTTAACGCGGAGGCGGTAAAAAATATTGCCAATGCCTGCCGTAATAAGAATATCCGCATAATCCATTTCAGCACAGATTATGTTTTTGACGGCAAGGCCAGCAAGCCTTATCACGAAGATGATAAATGCAATCCGATCAACGTTTATGGAGAATCCAAATTAGCAGGCGAGCGTTATCTGCAATCAGTGTCGGATAATTATATTCTTATCCGCACTTCCTGGTTATATGGAGCAAAAGGCAAAAACTTTATCGGGGCTATTCTGGAAAAGGCAAAGGCGAAAAACTTTATTCAGGATACTATGGAAAAAGCAAAAGCAAAAAAGGAAGGACCGTCAACGCTATCGGTGGTTGATGATCAGGTCGGTTCACCCACTTATACAAAAGACCTGACGGTGGCGGTGAATTTGCTTATCAGGAAAAATGCTCAGGGAATTTTTCATGTAACCAACAGGGGCAGTTGCAGTTGGCATCAGTTCGCTGTAAAGATTTTGCAGCAATCTGGCTTTAATGATATTGAAGTTCTCCCGATTAAATCCGATCAGCTTCAAAGACCGGCCGCACGTCCGGCCTACAGTGTTTTAAGCATGCAGAAGTTTATTCAAATTACGGGAAAAACTATGCAGCCATGGCAACTTGCTCTGCAGGATTATCTGGAATGCAGCAGAGATAAAAAATTTTAAGCAGGAAAGTTGTAAGTTGTAAAAATATTTCATCTTGATTCATAAGGAACCAGGAAAGCATTTGTTCCTGTTTTCCACAGTTTCTATATTTCTTTTTTTATGCTACATTATAAATTATAATTGTTGATTATTGACAAACAAAAATGCTTGTATTATTTTCCGAACATCAAAACACAGTATTTTATCAAACTGAAGTATATTCTGAAAAGTTTGAATTTGAAAAAGAAAAAGACAATATGTAAAGTACTTCTGGAGTTAGAATGACAAACATTTCAAACGCTGCGGATATCATTGCCACGGCACCGGCACTAGACTGTTATGTCTGTGGTTCCAAGGGCATTCGTCTTCATACAGGTCTTCCCGACCCCCAATGCATTGCTCCAGGGCAATGGAACCTGAAACGCTGCCAGAACCCTGATTGCGGTCTAGTGTGGTTAGATCCGATGCCCCTGAAAGAAGATCTCTGGAAAGCATATCGCGTTTATTTCACTCATCTGGATTATGTTCCGGGGGACAACCGAAAAGTCGACTGGTTTAATTTTCTTCTTCTCAAGATCCATAAGCCGATCTACAAGCTGTTTGAGCATGTCGTTGGGATGCGGAAGGTTGAGAAGAAATGGCGAAAAAAGGCTGACTTCATGTTTCTCGGTGAAACATCTCCAAATAGGGGTAGACTATTGGACGTTGGTTGTGGAAAAGGGGATTTACTGGTCAGGTTTCTTCAAAAGGGATGGAACGTGGAGGGACAGGAAGTAGATGCCGAAGCCGTGACGTGTGCGCGAGCCAAACATAATTTGAATATTCATCAGGGCGAACTGGAAAATCAACGATTCCCAGCAGAATCGTTTGATGTCATTACCATGAATCACGTAATCGAACATGTATACGATCCACTTTCACTGTTACATGAATGTCTCCGCATTCTGAAACCTGGTGGGCGAATTGTTCTAGCCACACCGAATATAATACCTTGCCTTGGTTATAAAAAATTCGGCAAATACTGGGCTCATCTAGATCCGCCTCGTCACTTGTATCTGTTCACTAAAGAAAATCTGAAGCACTGTGTGACTAAGGCGGGATTCCGATCAGTCAATTCATTCATTGTACCCGGATATGCCGAGGGGGGCGCCATTAGGGCCAGCATCAAACGTGAAGAGCTTGACTACGGCAAGAAAAGATGGGAATTCTCTAAATGGTTAGAGGCGTCTTATTTGAAAGTGCTAGCTTATTACCTTTTCTTTTTGAAAAAGCATGAAGATATCGGGGAGGAAATCTTTCTGATAGCTACGAAGGACATATGACTTTCGGGGGATAAAGATGACCAGATATTCACTAGTTCTAACTTTCCAGTGTTTGGAGTTCAATCTTGTCTCTCTTTTTTACTCACATCTATCAAATCAATGTTAAGCTAAAAACAATTAATATGTAGGTGAACTCAACAAACTCTTCATTAGTAAAAAAGCAGATATTAATTCTTATTACAACTTAGAAGGTCTTTTAGTAATTTTGTTTGCAAAAAATAATAGTATTTAACATTCGGGAATTGTTTAAAATACGCGATCATGATTGCGTATTTTGATGTAATGTAATAATATAACTTTGTTTTATACAAATTCCGATTAAAGATGATATTGAGGCGGCTAGGCTTAAGGCGACGAGGCGTATTACATATACGTTGAGGAAGCCGATAACGACGCCAACAAAAATAGCGCTTTGATTAGAATTGGTATTAGGAGAAATAAGAATTGTCGAAACGCATTGTCATCTTATCCGAAGAGATAGCCAATAAGATTGCCGCCGGTGAAGTAGTGGAAAGGCCGGCTTCTATTGTCAAGGAATTGGTAGAAAATTCTATTGATGCCGGAGCTACCGATATCAGGGTGGAATTGGAAAAGGGTGGGTGCCAGTCAATCAAAGTAGTTGATAACGGTTCTGGCATAGAACACGAAGATGTGGCGCTGGTTTTTGAAAGACATGCCACCAGCAAGATTCATAAATTCGACGATATTTACTCAGTTGCTTCTTTTGGCTTTCGCGGGGAAGCAATGCCGAGCATTGCTTCCGTGGCGCGGGTAGAGTTATTAACGCGGCGGAAAGATGATCTGGAAGGAACAAAAGCTGTTCTGGAATCAAGCGCGGTAAAGGAAATAGCGCCTGCCGGCTGTCCTGACGGCACCCAGATATCAGTAACAAAGATATTTGCCAGAGTTCCCGCCCGCAGGAAATTTTTAAAAACAGAAGCAACGGAGCAGGGGTTATGTCTGGACGCAATAACCCGGCTGGCTTTAGCTCATCCGGAGATTCGCTTTAAAGTATTGGTCAACGGCAAGAAATCTTTCGTTGCGCATGAAACCTCTGATATATCCAAACGAATTTCCATGGTGATGGGCGATGATTTTTCCGCTCATTGCATTTCTGTAAACGCGCAAAAAGACGACATAAGTTTAAGGGGTTTTATTTCTCGCCCGGAGTTCACAAAATCAAATTCCAAAAGCATATATTTGTTTGTCAATAAACGCTTTGTCCGGGATAACAGTGTGACTCATGCCGTATTATCGGCGTACAGACAGGTTATTGAGCCAAGACGCTACCCCGCGGCTGTGTTGTTTATTGATCTGCCGCCAGAAGATGTTGATGTTAATGTTCATCCTGCCAAGATGGAAGTTCGTTTTAAGGATTCACACAGTATTTATCAACTGGTATCAAGATCAATTGCCGAAAATCTTGCCGGCGCCGAAACTTCGAAGAGCAGTTTCATTTATCGTCTGGCGCCTGCGGCAACGCCTAAAAGAGTGGATTTGTTATCACGGCGGAAAAACAAGAAGGATTCTTCAGACTTCGCGCCTCCATGGGACAGAGTTGCGCCCACGCCTTTCAATTTGTTTTCCAGACAAAATTTAGAGCAGGCAATCAGCAATGATTTGTTGACGCGCCAGGTCGCGGAAAAATCAGAAGTTGCCTATGAAAGCGATAATGCTCCGGCAAAAGAAAAAATAAATTTCTCCGAGCTTTCATATCTGGGACAATTTGCCAGTACTTATCTTGTTTTCGCGGGTGATGACGGCCTGATTTTGCTTGATCAGCATGCAGCCCATGAACGGATAATTCTGGAGAAATTAAAAAAGGCAACGCCAAAGCCGGTTATCAGCCAATCACTTCTTATACAGGAAATTGTTAGCTTAACTCCGGCGCAAATTGCATTATTCCCCGAATGCATTGATTTTTTGCGGGGGATCGGATTGGAAATTGAAATATTCGGCAGGGATGCAATCATTATTAAAGCGATTCCGGTAACCTTGTCACAAATTAAAATCAGCGAAATGATTTCTGATATTATTGATCAGTTAAACGAACAGAATCAGATGCCATCTTTGGAGGAAAAGAAAGAAAAAATACTGGCGGCGCTGGCTTGCCGCGCGGCAATCAAGGCCAATAATGTTCTTTCCGGCGAAGAGGTTGAAGCTCTTTGCCGTCAATTGGAAGTAACACCGTTTAATCTTACCTGCCCTCATGGACGTCCAGTCACTATTAGTTTTTCCTTAAGCGAAATTGAAAGAATGTTCAAAAGGAAATAAAAAGGTAGAAATGGGAAAGTTGCCGCTGGTAATAATCAATTCACCTACCGCTACGGGCAAAACTGAGTTAGCCGTAAACCTGGCCTTGGAATTCGGCGGCGAAATCATCAGCGCCGATTCGTTGCAGGTATACCGCTTTCTGGATATCGGCACGGCAAAACCATCAATGGATCAAAGAAGAGGAATCAAGCATCACCTGATAGACGTTGTTAATCCTGACGAGGAATTCAATGCGTCTATTTTTGCCGAAAGGGCGCGAATTATCATTTCCGATCTGGCAGGGAGGGGGAAGCCTGTCTTTATTGCCGGAGGAACAGGACTTTATATCCGGGCGCTTCTTCATGGAATCATTAATACGCCGGACGTGGATGAAAATATCAGAAATTATTATCGCCGGTTGCGTGATAGTCACGGGGGAAAATATATTTATGATTTGTTGCGGCAAAGGGATGCCGGCGCCGCCGGTCAAATAAATCCAAATGATTCCGTAAGAGTGATTCGTGCATTGGAAGTTCTGGAACAAACAGGGGAATCAATTTTAATAAAACAAAAAAAGCATTTGTTTGCCGATTGTCCTTACAAGACTTACAAAATCGGCCTTCAGATAGATCGCAAAGAATTAAAGCAAAGAATAAAATTGAGAACGGAAAAAATGATAGCCGAAGGATTGCTGGATGAAGTTAAAAGCGTTTTAGACCGGGGTTATAGCGATAAACTAAAACCGTTGCAATCACTGGGATATAAACAAATGATAGGATTTTTACGTAATCAGTATAATTGGGAAAGTTCTATAGATTTAATCAAGCGCGATACCTGGCATTATGCCAAACGTCAGTTGACCTGGTTTGCCGCCGATAAGGAAATAAACTGGTTTGGTTACGGTTCTCCGGAAGAAATCACAAAAAATGTGGGGAAATTCTGGAAAGATAACTGTTAAGTTCTTTAATTGGAAATAATCAAATACTGTAGAATTCTAACTTAAAATGTAGTAAAAGTTTCCGGGCAGGTCAACATTAAACACCTTGAAAGGAATAGATATGAAAAAAATCAGTTCAGTTATTTCTTTATCGTTTCTAGTGATCCTTCTATTTGTAAATCCAGTATATAGTTCTTCGGAGTCGGTGGAATTGAAACCAAATGTAGAATCACCGAAGATAGAAGTTCCAGCGTTAAAACATGGAATACCAGACAGTAAAGTATGGGAATATTTTTCAGATAATTGGTATTACAACAAAACAAGTCTCTCGAAGCTATCTAACATTATATCTGTCTGGACTTATACAATTGTAACAGATATTTTCAGGAAAAAGACGATTGAGAGTACAAATATATATGATTCAGAACTATCGAAAAAATACCAAAACTATGACCACTACCTTTCTTTATATGAAATTGATTGCAAGAAGAAACGGGAGAAACTGAATGAGTATATGGATTATGACGATAAGGGAAATATTTTAGACCATCAAATATATAAAAATAGTAAATGGGAAAGTATTTCACATGAAAATGTATTGGAAGAATTATACAACAAAATTTGTGTAACTCAGAAGAAGTAATTTGGATTTCATTTATCAAAATTCCATTAACTTCTTTGTCCTGAACTCGAGTGTGACAAATAGAAACTAAAAAGGAATTAAAATAAAAAAGTTGGTTATTGCAGTAGCTTCAGTAGTTTTGTTTTTGATGTCTTTTTTAATCTCAGTTTTTGCCGATGATGCGGCTGATCTACAGGCTCGAGTGATCTTCAGGTTATCAAGTGCGCCGGACTGGCGCATCTAATTACCCATGGTATATTCATTCATGATTTTCAGCTTTTTTATAATGAATTGACGCACCACTTGCGCCGTATCCACAGCCGATAAATTTTCAAAAGCAGAATACGTAATTTCTTCATAAATTTTTATATACATTTTCTGCACACCGTGAAAATTCATGCTGTATTTAGGCAGGGCCTTGTTTGTACCGCTGATGACAATGGGCAGAATGGGCACTTTCTCTTTTAGAGCCATTTCAAATGCGCCGAGCTTAAAGTTTTTAACCTCTCCGTCGGGAGAGCGGGTACCCTCCGGAAACATGAAGATAGAACTTCCCTCACGTAAATGGATTGCACATTCCCGCAGCATCTGGTCAACGCTTTCCTTGTCGCCACGTTTCAGTTTAACGTAACGGTTAAGCATCATATTCCAGCCGACGAACGGCACTCGGAACAATTCAGATTTGGATACCCATTTATAGTGAAAAAAAAGCCGGAAAGCGATCAGGATATCCATCTGCGACTGATGATTGGATACAATCATATAAGCTGTTTCTTTTCTTACATTTTCGCGACCTTCGATGCGAATCCGCCAGGCTGGCATCACCCATGTATAAATCGAAGCCCAAAAGCAAGTGAACAAATGCAAAAGCCGTAGACGCCGGTCAAAGGGATAAGAAACTATGCGAAGAAGCAAAGCCACTAAAAACAGAATGCTGGAAGTCAAAGCGATAAAGATAAGAAAAATAGCACTCACTAGTCGGTTTAGCATATCAAATCCATTTGTTCATGATCTTGAAAAACACTTAACTGGTAAGAATATAGAAAAAAGCGATGTCCGTGTCAATCAGATATTGATGAATAAAGGAATAATGGCTTTTTTGCACTGATACTTTTCATGATTATTACAACAAACGACGAAAGGAGAAATTGCTATATAAAAAGGCTGTACTAGCCACTGCGCACAAATTGATCCGTGTCATTTATGCTATGCTGACACAACGTTCAACCTTTTGTCCGCAAGTAAATTCATGATAGTTGACCGGAATCAATGTTTTGTAAAATTTTAAAATTATGCTAAAATATCCTTTAATCCTTAAACTTGGCTGTTTTGGAATTTGATATGATGTGTCTTATAAATAGAGAAGAAAAGATAATTAAATCTGCCATCAAAAAACTATTGCTGTTTTCTATAACATTGAGCATACTTATTATTTTTCTTGCATCAGTTGGAGAATGCAGTGAAGCAAGTGCTGATTATTATGCAACAGTGGCAAAATGGGCATCTTACAAAGACGTTTACAGTTGGCTTGAAAAGAATTTCGTTTACGATTATGGAAGAAAAGGCCGTTATGGTAAAGAACCCCTGAGCCCTGAAGAAATGTTCAGACTCAAGAAGGGTGCGTGCTACGATTCCGCAAATTTTGTAATAGATGCTCTTAACAGAATAAATCCCGAATATAAGGCAAGATCTGTATTTATTAAAAACAAATTGGGACCTCCTCATCATTGGGTTACTGCTTTCACAGTAGATGGCAAGTTATTTATAATGGACTATGGGACGGGTGCCAGTTGGGAAGCCATGAGGGGGATTCATGGGCCATATAAATCTTTAAGCGAGTATGAAGAATTTTTATTTTCTTTAAGAATAAAGGGGTTTTCGGTGGACGATGTAATGTATAGAGACATTAATCTGCATTAAACTTCACTTGAATGGGTATCAAAGTCTAAGGAATATTGCAGTAAATCAGGCAATTACAGAAAAAGACGCCGTAAAAGCCAAAATATTTCAGGGTTCTCTATACAGTTCGTGTCAAGAATGATTATCATTTGGCAGAGGCTTCGGAGGAAGGTCACTTAAAAATAATTAACTGGTTACTTGAAAAAGATTTTTTAAAAGGAGAACAAAAATGTTAAAAAAATATTTATTGTAGCTGTTCTTTTATCTTTTGGATTTTCTTTATATGCATTTGCTGATTTGATAAAGCTTCCGGCGCCTCAATTGGATGGCGGCAAAAATTTGATGCGTGTTTTCAAAGAAAGAAAATCAGAGAGATCGTTCAGTCCGAAGAAACTGTCTTTAAATGTACTTTCCAATATGCTCTGGGCCGCATGCGGCATCAACCGGCCTGAAACGGGTAAACGTACCACTCCTTCAGCAATGAACCGCCAGTCGATCGATGTTTACGTGGCGACTGCCGAAGGACTTTTCTTATATGATGCGAAGTGGCACACTTTAAAGCCGATCCTCAATCACGATATCCGGGCTCTTACTGGAAAACAGTCATTTGTCGCTGAAGCGCCGGTAACGTTGATTTATGTGGCCGATTTCAAAAAGATGGGAGACATAAAAGATGAGGAGAAAAATTTTTACTCAGCGACTAATGCTGGTTTCATAAGCGAGAATGTTTATCTATATTGCGCTTCGGAAGGTTTGGCCACAGTTGTCAGAGGGTCAATTGACAGAGAATCTCTGGCCAAAGCTATGAAGCTTGGCGACAATCAGAAAATTATACTGGCTCAGACGGTGGGATATCCGAAAGAATAATTATTAATAAAAGATGAAGTGCCCTGAACTATACTTGATTTGACAGTGGCGGCTCTGTATATTTCTTGATTTTCTAATTCAGACAGTTAATACGACATTTCAAATTGATGATCATTTTAATTTTTACTGAGGAATAAATCCACATTCAACTGGGAGATAATTCCTCAACTAGTATAGGGTGCTAATTTTCTATAATCATCTAAGATATTATTTTAGCAAGCATTATTATCAATATCTAGTATGGCA
Source organism: uncultured delta proteobacterium (assembly GCA_963811325.1). Taxonomy (GTDB): domain Bacteria; phylum Desulfobacterota; class Syntrophia; order Syntrophales; family Smithellaceae; genus Smithella. The sequence goes on along the minus strand of CAWEQT010000001.1, from coordinate 1,184,110 downwards.
CATTTGTTGCTGATGCTTTTTTATAGATGACGGGGGTAAGTGCCATAAAGATTTCTTAGATATTTTTATGGGAGAAATAAATAAAATATAAATTAAAATAAAAAGGAGAAATGATTATGAAACGTTATATGAAAATTATAGGACTCACTATACTCCTTGCTTTCTTTGCATTGGCAAGCTTTCCTGCTGCTCAGGCTGAGACTCAGTGGCAAAAAAATCATCCGCGCCGTACCGGGGTCAATAAGAGATTGAAAAATCAAAATTTCCGAATTAACCAGGGCGTAAAGAATGGGCAACTAAATAAGCAACAAGCCAGACAGTTACACAAAGAAGATCATCAAATCCGTCATGAAGAGCGGGATATGGCCTCACAAAACGGCGGTCATATTACTAAACAGGAACAGAAAACATTAAATCAGCAGGAAAATGCCGCCAGCAAACAAATCTACGATGAAAAACATGGTCAATAAATGAGTTAATGTTTACTGCCTATATGGCATCGGAATCAAATAAAGGAGGTAACAAAATGAAAAAGTTGCTTTTTGGAACAATCGTTTTAGCGTTGGTAAGTGTATTTCCTATCACGACAATGGCAGGGGTAGATGTGAGTGTTGGAATTTCCATACCATTGCCGCCACCTGTCACATTCGAGGCACCGCCGCCTGTAGTTGCTTTACCAGATACCGAAGGTGTTTACGTTGCTCCCGGTGTAAGCGTAGACATATTTTTCTGGAATGGTTTCTGGTGGCGTCCGTGGGAAGGCCGCTGGTATCGCTCACCATATTATGATCGTGGCTGGGCTTATTTCAATCATGTCCCCAGGTTTTATTCCAACGTAGACCCATATTGGAGAGGAAATTATCAGAATCATAATTGGCACGGTCACATTTGGAATTATCAACCGATTCCTCATGCACAACTTCAACAGAACTGGAAGAGCTGGCAGAGTAATCGATCCTGGGGCAATCAAAGAGCCTGGGGTGTTCAGGGTTATACACCAAAACCGCAACAACAAAGACAAACGACATACCAACAAAAACCTGGAGTTCAAAAACATCAGCAAATTCAAAGACAACAGATGAAACAGCAAAATAAGGGTCAATCACATCAACAGCCTCGAGGACATGAAGGCAAAGGTGAAGAACATGGAAGGTAGGAGGACAAGAAGTTAAAAACTTTATTCTTGTAACCATTCAATCTTACACAAAGTTGCTATTGACTGATTTAAAAAACTCCGCTACTCAAAAGAGAGCGGGGTTTTTTTATTTTAAAGGAAGGAAAACAATGAAACAAATAATTACTACGCAAGCATAAATCATGGATGTGAAATGATCCAAAAGCTGGCGATTGACGCAGCCATTAAGATAGATAATGAAGTGATTGCAGAAACGATAAGGTTAAGCTTTTTTTCATTTTTGTCTTTACGGGCGGCTTTTCATCAATTAATAATAACCGTAGAATTTTAAATTAACACGTGGTAACTATTTCATGGGCAGGTCACACAGAGTAACGATAATTTACAGAGAACGAAAATAACAGGAATGTAAGGCATGGACAGTAACGAAGATATAAAACTGCTCCTCATGGAGGAACAAACACTCCTCTCTCGCGAGAGGACCATGCATTCATATATGCAGACCGGCTTAACCTTCACGTCCGTTGGTCTTTTTTATTATGAAGTTTCTGAGCGGCCTACTCTATTTTTGCTTCGGCATAGCCTTTATCATTCTGGGCTTTCTTCTCATAGTCGAAGCTGCAAGGCGGTATTTGCGCTTCAGGAAATCAATTAAGAAAATCCGCGAGAAGGAAACAAAATTAGGATGTGAAATTGGAATGGTAAGGTAGGGGGGAAATTAGAAACGTTATAGCTTCAAGGATTTTGAAAAATCAACAAGATGATTTTTGTTTGGTTCTCCCTGTTATCCACAATTTCAATATTTCTAATTTAATGTTAGGTTACAAACCAGTAATTGTTTAAATTGCGTTATTAAAATATTTCATTAATATCATTACATACTCGAGGATAATATTATGAACAAATTAAAAAATGTATTCGCACTTTTTTTTGTTTTATTTTTAACGTTATTTCTCTTTTCCTGTGCAATGCATTTATTTAAGCATACTCATGAAACAAATTCTCAAGACGATAATTCATTGAATGGATTAAGAATAATAAATTATGGAGACTACGTCCTTCCTGAACCATATGATATTGTAAATTACTATATTGATGGGAAAAAGGTAGCTTCTCACAATGCTGATAAAAAATTTGAGACACTAATTCAATTGTCACCTGGTGAATATCATTTAATCGTTGAAAATGGCAGTTACTATAATTGTAAATACAGTTTTAAAATTGACCGGGGACAAATAGGCACTTTCAATAATTACAACTATAATACCTATGTGATGTATAAGGCAGATAGGGAAGAAGCTGATAAGGCAGAGCATTATATGGCAGATTTAGAGCCTTGGGGATTTCAAAAAGTCAACTCACAGATAATGGAAAAAAAGGTTGGCGGAACTGGTTGCAGTGCTATAAATAATGATATTGGTAGGAAAATATGTCGAGAATACCATGACAATCTATGCCGTTAAGTTTTTAAAAACACTGCAATTTTAAAAGTTCTCGTTGCCTCATAAAGAATCTTACCGAAACTAGTGTTAGATATTTTGTGTAAATGAATAACTTCTTTTTTCATCAGGGCATCCTGTCGCTGTAAAGGATAGCAAACTGGTTTAACGCCTTGCCCCAATTTCGTACAGACAATGTCCATTTTTTCTGAATATTTTTCAACGATAAATATAAAAGCTTAATGGCTGCCTCGTCATTGGGGAAGGAAGCCCTGTTTTTTATGGTTTTCTTCAAAGTACTGTTGAGCGACTCGGTCCAGGAAACAAATCTGAGAGATCCTCTGACCCTATGGACAATACAAAGCTGCACCTCCGTTTTAGGAAAAACAGCCTCTATGGCTTCAGGGAACCCCTTGAGTCCATCCACGCACGCAATGAAGATGTCCCTTACACCACGGTTCTTTATTTCCGTCATCACCTTCAGCCAGAACTTGGCCCCCTCGCTCTGTTCAAGCCAGATACCAAGAACCTCTTTAAGTCCTTCTAAATTGATCCCGATGGCCAGGTAGGCACTCTTATTAATGACGCGTCATTCCTGACGCACTTTTAATATGGTGGCATCCAGGTATAAAACCGGATAAACCTCTTCTAAAGGACGATTCTGCCAATCCTTGACATCATGGATCACGCCGTCTGTTACCGTGGATACAAAATCGGCAGATACCTCAACACCATAAATATCCTGAAGATGTTACTGAATATCTCTTGTCGTCATCCCCCGGGCATACATCGATATAATCTTGTCATCGAATCCATCGAATCGCGTTTGATGTTTGGGAATGATCTGAGGTTTGAAGTCTCCGTTACGGTCGCGAGGAACTTCGATGGGAATCTCCCCAAAGACTCCCTTGATGGTTTTTGATGATTTTCCGTTTCTGGAATTGCCGAGCTTCTTGGCGGCAGCAACGGAATGCTTCTCGTATCCTAAATGGTGGGTCAGTTCGCTTTCCATGGCTTTCTCAATCAACCGCTTCGTCAGTTCTTTGAGAATGCCTTCTTTCCCGATCAGGTCTTCCGGGGTTTTGTATTCTTTTAAAATCTCTTCCAGTATCTCCTCATCTCTTATTGCCATGTGTAGTCCTCCTGTATAAATGATTTTAGCGCATCAAAACCATTTACACAAAATTATCTACACCCCCTTTCTTAGTAATACAGCCTTTCTTTCAACATGCAATATTGCTTGACTTAAGCAGGTTCTAAAGATAGTTATAGATAATAGTTCAGGGAAGAAATAATTATTATGAAACGTGAAAAAATCAGAACATTAATTTTTCCATTTATAATTTGTACCGCCATATTGTCAGTGCTTTCCTGCGCACCTAAAACGAGAGTTGCTATAAATCAACTGGATACTCCTGAACGCCATACCTTCACCGGCTTGAAACTGCTCGATCAGGAAAAATATACTGACGCCCATCGCGAATTCAAAATGGCAACTCAACTTAATAATAATTATTCCAGGGCTTATACCGGCATGGCCCTGGTTGATATTTTTACCAATAATTTTGGCACAGCACTGGATAATCTGACGCTTGGTTCTAAATATGCCAAATCGGATGAAGATAAACTTTTCGTCAATATCGGCAGGATTCAGTATTACACTATCAGCAAATCAGACCCCAAATGGCTAGAATTGGCGAAAAATCAATTTGATGAAGCTATTGCCATTGATTCAAAACACACGTCTGCTTATTATTTCATGGGGCTGGCATACAAAAACGTGTTGGAATTCAATCTGGCCAGTCAGATGTTCACCAGAGTCATTCAACTGAAAACCAATCATATGGCTGATGCCGATGCTCAACTGAAATTTCTGCAAAAAGTTCAACAGGCCAAGCCTTCGACGGACACTGAAAAGAAGATTGCTCTCACGGACCGTATGACCAGAGCGGATACGGCAGCGTTATTTATGGAAGAATTAAAAATAAAAGATATTTACAATAAACAGGCGCTGAAAGCTTTGGATAAACCATTAACAGAGACGGGAAAAGTTTCTACGGAAGTAAAGGAAACTCAGAAGGTTTCGACAGAAGCGCCTTTGACGCCTGCACCTGTTAAAGTGATGGCAAAAGATATAGCAGAAAATCAATATAAAACATACATTGAGGAAATACTGGAGGCTGGTGTGCGCGGCTTGGAAAATGATCCAAATGGCGATTTCAATCCAGGCGAAGTGATCTCCCGATGTGAATACGCCATAATGCTGGAAGATGTATTGATAAAACTGACGCAAGATAAGGATTTAGCCTCCAGATATGTTAAAACAAAATCATTTTTCCCCGATGTTCCCTCGGACATGCCTTGTTTTAATGCAATTATAACAGTGACCTCACGGGGAATTATGGAAGTAAAAAATACTAAGACGGGAGAATTTGCTCCGCTTAAACCCTTGTCCGGCGTGGAAGCTCTTTTGATTATTCGCAAATTCAAGGATAAGTTGAGAATTAATTGATTAAGTTATTGAAATATAAAAATATATTTAAATAGGGCGAAAGCCCTTTTTATTTATGAAATAATGAAACTCAGAGGGGATCAATAAACAGGGAGTAGAATTAAATGGCAAAGGAAGAATTAGGCAAGGCGTTTGAAACGGCCGATGCCGAAAAAAGATTATACAATTACTGGTTAAAAAACAATTTTTTTCACGCTCAGGACAACAGTAAAGCTCCGGCTTTTTCCATTGTTATTCCTCCTCCTAATGTAACCGGAATGCTACATATGGGGCATGCTTTGAATAATACATTACAGGATATTATTATCCGCTTTAAAAGGATGCAGGGCTATAACACTCTGTGGATGCCGGGCATGGATCACGCGGGCATTGCCACACAAAACGTAGTTGAACAGCAATTGATGAAAGAAGGAATCTCCCGCCATGATCTAGGGCGCGAAAAATTTATCACCCGCGTCTGGGAATGGAAGGAAAAATACGGCGGCGTCATTATAAATCAGTTAAAAAGGCTTGGATGTTCCTGCGATTGGGAAAGAGAGCGTTTTACGATGGATAAAGGCTTATCCCATGCTGTGCGGGAGGTTTTTGTCCGGCTTTACAATGAAGGCATGATTTACCAGGGCGACTATATTGTCAACTGGTGTCCCCGCTGTCACACAGCCATTTCCGATCTGGAAGTGGAATTCAAACAGGATCAAAGCTTCCTCTGGAATATCCGTTATCCCTTCGCCGACGGCAGCGGAGAAATTATAGTGGCTACAACAAGACCGGAGACGATGCTGGGCGATACAGCCGTGGCCGTTAATCCCGGCGATAAAAGATATACGGATAAAGTCGGCAAATACGTTATTTTGCCTTTAATGAATAAAAAGATTCCTATTATTGCCGATGAATATGTAACGATGGATTTCGGTTCCGGCGCGGTAAAAATTACCCCCGGTTCTGATCCCAATGACTTTGCCATGGCCCAGCGGCACAATCTGAAAATCATTACAATCATTGATAGCAAGGGAATCATAAATGAAAACGGCGGAACTTATAAAGGGCAGGATCGCTACGAAGCCCGTAAAAACGTTATTGCCGATCTGAAAGAAGGAGACTTTCTGGCCGGCACAGAACCTTACGCGCATAATATCGGCCAGTGTTATCGCTGCAAAACGGATATTGAGCCGATGGTCTCCAAACAGTGGTTTGTGAAAATCAAGCCTCTGGCCAAACAGGCGATGACGGCAGTGGTAAAGGGTAAAACAAAGATTATTCCAAAGACATGGGAAGCGACTTATTTTGACTGGATGAATAACATTCGCGACTGGTGCATTTCCAGACAGTTATGGTGGGGGCATCGCATTCCTGTCTGGTATTGCGACGACTGCAGTAAAGTGATTGTCGCCACGGTTGATCCTGCTAAATGTCCAGAATGCGGCGGCGTTTACCTGAGGCAGGATGAAGATGTTCTCGACACTTGGTTTAGTTCCGCGCTCTGGCCTTTTTCCACCTTAGGCTGGCCCAATAAGACAAAGGCTCTTAAAACCTTCTATCCGACTTCACTTTTGATTACCGGCTTCGATATTCTTTTCTTCTGGGTGGCCCGCATGATGATGATGGGTATTTACGTGATGAAGGACGTTCCCTTTAAACATGTTTATCTGCATGCGCTTGTGCGGGATGAAAAAGGGGAAAAAATGAGCAAGTCCAAGGGCAACAGTATTGATCCTATTCTGATGATTGATCAATATGGCACAGACGCGTTTCGCTTTACTCTGGCTGCCTATACTGCGCAGGGGCGCGATGTGCGCCTTTCGCCGGAACGAATTGAAGGTTACAAATTTTTCGTCAACAAGATCTGGAACGCGTCAAAATTGACGCTTGGCCATCTGGATGACTTCGACGAATCGGTATCCGTTAGCGTTAGCGATTTACTGCCGGACAAGTGGATAAAGGTAAAATTAAATAAAGCAATTGAAGATATAACTCTGGGTTTGGATGAATACCGTTTCAATGATGCCTCCGCCGCTGTTTACCGCTTTATCTGGCATGAATTATGTGACTGGTATCTGGAATTAAGCAAACCGGTTTTTTACGGCAAAACAAACCCGGAACAAAGACATGCTGCCCAGCGGACTTTGCATGAAGTTTTCCGGAAAATGCTGCAACTCCTGCATCCTTTCATGCCTTTTTTGACAGAAGAACTTTGGCAGACTCTGAAAGGTAATGATGAAAATTCGATTATGGTCAGTGAATTTCCTGTTGTTAACGCGCAATGGGAAAACAAAGCTGCTGAAATTGAGATGGAGATGATAATGGAGATCATTACTTCTATCCGCAATATCCGTGGTGAAATGCGGATTGCGCCGTCGCAAAAATTGAAGGTTTTTATTTCCGCCGTAGACGAACAAAATAAAAAAATTATTGATATGAATCAAGGGTACATTCTGAATCTGGCCAATCTCGAATCGCTGAGGGTTGAAATTAATATGATCGAGCCCAAAGGCGTGGCGACCACTGTAATTGGCACTATAAAAATTTTCGTTCCACTGGCAGGCAGTGTTGATATCTTAGCGGAGAAAACAAGACTGGAGAAAGAACTGGGCAAGGTTTCCAAAGATTTAGAGCAGTGCTCGAAGAAACTTTCCAGCAGGGACTTTTGCACAAAAGCAGCGCCGGAAATTATTCAGAAGGAAGAAAAAAAGTTAAAAGACTTCCAGAAAAAATTTACAACTCTGGAGGGAGCGCTTAAGAAATTAAAAGGAATTTCCGTTTGATAGAAAAACGAATCATAAAAATCATCAAAGAAGCTCTGGCTGAAGATATTGGCGTCGGCGATATTACCACGCAGGCCACTGTCAACGTCAAAAAGAAGGGAAGGGCATTGGTTATTGCCAAGGATGATTTTATCATAGCCGGAATAGATGTCTTTGCCCAGACATTCAGGTTTCTTGATAAAAACATCAAAGTTAAAAAAATAATTAACAATGGATGCCGGGCAAAAAAAGGCGATCTGATTGCTGAAGTATCCGGTAGTTTATCAAATATTTTAAAAGCAGAACGTGTTTCCCTTAATCTGTTTCAGCGCATGTCCGGCATTGCCACGCTGACGGCAAAATATGTGGAATCTGTGCGCGGCGCCGGAGCAAAAATTCTCGACACACGCAAGACAGTGCCAAACCTGCGAATTCTTGATAAGATGGCCGTGCGCATCGGCGGCGGCTATAATCATCGCACTGGTTTATATGACGGAGTTCTCATAAAAGATAATCACATTGAAGCCGCGGGCGGCATCACCGCCGCTGTGAAAGCGCAAAGGGAGCATCTGCCTCGCGCCATGAAAATTGAAGTTGAAACTAAAAATTTGATGGAAGTAAAGGAAGCTCTCCTTTGTGGTGTGGATATAATCATGCTGGATAATATGAGTGTTCCGGCTATGAAGAAAGCTGTTGATTTTGTGGCTGGACGCGCTCTTATTGAGGCATCCGGAAATGTAAGCCTGCATAATGTGGCCGCGATAGCCGCGCTCGGAGTGGATTATATTTCCGTGGGAGAACTTACACATTCTGTCCACGCCGCTGACATTTCTTTAAAAATTATACAATAGCAGTAATTTTTTTTACCTTGACGATATTGTAAAAATAAATTCTCTTGCTTCTACCTTTATGGATTGGAATTCAGAAATATTAGAGAAAAGCCTTGCCGGAAAATTTTTCGGTCATCGGCTTTATTATTTCCCTGAAACAGGATCAACAAATGATGACGCCTTTTCTTTAGGTATTGCCGGAGCGCCTGAGGGAACGGTTGTTATTGCCGATAGCCAGAATAAGGGAAAAGGGCGCATGAAGAGTGTCTGGCATTCGCCTTCAGGTAGCAATATTTATACCTCTGTTATCTTGAGGCCGCAAATCGAATTGTCCAAAGCCTCGCAAATTCCTATAGCAGCGGGTGTCGCTGTAGGTGAAACTCTGGAAACTTACTGTCCGAACAAAGTGCGGCTCAAGTGGCCTAATGATGTTTTGATTGACGGGAAAAAGGTCTGCGGTATTTTAGCGCAGACGAAAATGTCGTCAAGTGAAATCAATTTTGTGGTTCTGGGGATCGGCATTAATGTCAATTTGAGCCGTGAACAATTTCCGCGGGATATTCAGGAAATCGCCACATCTTTATCTATTCAAGCGGGACGCGAAATATCCCGGCTGGAATTGATAATTAGCCTCTATGAAAATATGGCAAAATGTTATAGACAGCTATTACAAATAGGGTTTGGCCAGATCAAAGAAAAATGGCTGAAGCTTTCGCCTATGATCAGCCAAACGGTTCAGGTAATATTTAAGGATGAAATAATAGAAGGGAGGGCGACAGGCCTTGATGAGGATGGTTCCCTGATTCTTCTTGCGGAGGGAAATAAAGAAATTAAAGTCTTCGCTGGAGACGCGATGATAATAAGGAGAAGTTATGCTTATAGTAATTGACGTTGGCAACACCAATACTGTTCTAGGACTTTTTGATGGAAAACATTTACTGCACGATTGGCGTATACGAACGGAAATTGATCATACAATTGATGAATACGGTGTGCTCATTTATAATTTATATTTTTCCACCCCTATGAAAGTCAAAGAGGTCAAATCAGTATCAGCCATTATTATTTCGTGTGTCGTGCCGCCGATGCTCAACATTCTGGAGCCTCTCTGCATAAAGTATTTTAATATCAAACCGCTCATTGTAGGTCCCGGCATCAAGACAGGGATGCCTATATTTTATGATAATCCGAAGGAGGTTGGAGCGGACAGAATCGTAAACGCTGTTGCGGCTTACGAAAAATATCACAAAGAATCTATTATCGTTGATTTCGGCACCGCGACTACTTTTGATTATGTTTCTCCCAAAGGCGAATATATGGGGGGATGTATCGCTCCGGGAATTGTCATTTCCAGTGAAGCTCTTTTTGAGAGGGCTTCTAAATTGCCGCGGGTCGAATTCAGCAAACCCAAAACGGTAATCACTAAAGATACGGTAAGCGCCATACAGGCAGGAATCATGTTTGGTTACGGGGGGCTTGTGGACGGTATTGTTACTAGAATGAAAGCGGAAGTAAAAACCAATCCGCTGGTGATTGCCACGGGAGGCCTGGCGAATATTATAGCACCGGAGACGAAGACGATTGATAAAATTGAAGAGATGCTGACACTGGACGGTCTGCGTATAATCTATGAACTCAATAAGAAGTAAATTATGTTGAATGTTGGATTGACAGGCGGCATTGCCTGTGGAAAATCAACAGTGGCGAAAATGTTTGTGAACAAAGGAGCACACTTGATTGATTTTGACAGGCTCGCTCACGAAGTTCAGGAACCGGGGAAGCCGGCGTGGCAAAGAATTATTGATTCTTTCGGCAAAGAAATTCTCCAACCGGATAGAAAAATAGATCGCATTAAACTTGGCAATATTGTTTTTGCCGATAAAAAAAAACTCGGCAAACTCGGTAAAATTGTTCATCCTTTAATTTATCGGGAGTGGGAAGCGCGTCTTGAAAGGATCGAAAAAAAAGAAAAACATGCCATTATTCTCTCTGATGTTCCTCTTCTGTTCGAAGGGAATATGCAGTATTTTTTTGATCTGACTATGCTGGTTCTGGTCGCGCCGGAAGAACAGATCAGCCGTTTGATTAAGCGCAGCGGGGTGAGCAGGGAAGAGGCGGAAAAAAGATTGAATAGCCAGATGCCGATTAGTGAAAAAATAGCGCTCGCAGATATTGTCATTGATAATAAAGGAACAATTGCCAATACGGAAAGAAAAGTGGATGAGATCTGGCAGGAGCTATTGCTGCGTGAAGGTAAAAAAATTAAATCAGACTGAATAAACTGAATAAAATGTTAATAAAAAGCAAAATATCTGCTAAAAAAGAAAACCGTTGTCTTTCCTGCGGCACAACAAAAAATATTAAAAACCGCCGCTATTGCTCCGTAAAATGCCGCCAGCATCTGCGGCAGAAACTCAACATGAGGAGCGGTTTACTGCAAGCTTTAAATACACGTTATGCGACGTTTTATTTTTCCGGCACTAATATTGTTCTGGATATTGTGCCTCATGGGATCAAAGAAATATTCCGTTATGAAAGCAAGCGTAAAGCGGGTAATAATCCGGCCGCGGATTTCAGTATAATGACCAATAATCTGGGAGAGGCCTGGTGGGCGGAGTCCAAGCGGACAAACAAAAATTACCTTGCTTCTCAGCATGTTTTGAAGTTGGCGACACGACACGCTATTTCAGATGGATCACAGCGTCCCAGATTAATAAGGATTCCCACCATAAAAACGGAATCTTTAAATTGCCTGCAAATAAATAAGGCTGATCTTCACTCCCATGAGTTGGGCAAAATCATAAAAAATGCTTACCGGCGGCAGGTGAAAATTCACCATCCCGATCTGGGTGGGCAAGCCGAAACTTTCAGAAAAATTCATGACGCTTATAAAAATCTTTTACACTGGGCGGACAATCCCGTATTTATCCGCCGCCGCGGCTTTCCTAATAAATGGTATTATAATGGAGAAAGTGAAAAATGGGTTCAACCGGTATCTGCACGTGATTAAATTTATAAGAAATAAATTATTGTTGGTAAGCTTTTAACTCTTCCGGTGTGTTGAGGTTAAGAAAAATGCGTCCGTCCTTCTCGAACGGTTTTATTTTTTCTTCCGTAATACAAAGTATTCGCACTTCTTTGTAAAATCCGGTAATTTTAAGTTCCGCCGCCGTATCAATCATTCGTTTCATGGCAAAAAGGCAATTGCGGGAGTAAACCGCGTGCAGCGCCTGGAATCCTTCGGGAAGTTCGGGAACGACAATGTCATACTTGCCTGTTTGATTGATCAGATAAAAGATAAAATCTTTATTTAGAAATGGCATGTCGCAGGCGCTGACAAAAGCATAAGAATTTTTCGCGTAAAACAGGCCTGTGTATAGTCCGCCCAGAGGGCCCATACATTTATAAATATCAGTAACAATAGCGGCATCGGCAAATTCAACATAGGCAAGAGGATCGTTTGTGACGATAATAATTTCGTTGAAGATCTGACGATAAATATTAAGCGTTTTTTCAATCAGGTGTATTCCATCAACTTCCAGAAATGCCTTGTTGACACCCATGCGAGAATTTTTGCCGCCGGCCAGAATAATTCCACTTATATCCTTCTTCATATTAACAATATAATATCCTTATTATTCCGGTATTGTTCTTATACTATCGTTACTTCTGAATCTCTGCACATTGAGCATAAATATTTCCAGCTTGTTTATGACGTTGGGAGGCAAAAGGCTTCCGTCAATTTCAATCGACATTATAGGGTATTTTCGATCTCTTGCCCATGGAGTCAAAACTCCTTCTATGACCCGTCCGATTAAACAGGCAAAAGGAGAAATGTTAACTATACCTGAATATCCATTCGTCATGGCAGTCGCGGCAACGCCGCTTGATATGGTTATTTCAGAAAAAAGCTCATGACTTACAAAATGTTTTTCGGTATTTTCCATTATCTCCTGCATATTATGAGGAAAATCGGGAATCAATCCCGTTGAAGCCAGTGTCCCGCGAATATTTTTTTCCACATTATGCTTGTAAGCATGTTCAATGTTCCACTTTATTAAATCCATAAATTCTTTAGCGGACAGGCGTCGATACCAGGGAAGCAAATTCAACCTTTTTTTGAGTTCATTATAACGGACAAAATCGCAATAGAAAACCCATTCGGAAACACCCGATACCTTGCCGATAATTCCGCGACGACTGAAAAGCTGAATCAATTCGTCTACAGCAAAATCATCACGGCGAACGTAAATCTCTCCGACAATCAGTACCTTGGGACATTTATTTATTTTTTGCCTTAATGGCATTTTAGCAATTTCGCCGGATATTTCCCTTAAAACAGGAAGCATTTTTGTAACATTTTGTTCGGCTGCGCTGATCATCTTTTGCCAGATTTTATCGTAATCCATCATTGCTTTTGAAGGATCAGCCGCGCACGTTTTTAAGGATGTTTCTATGTCTTTCATATAATCGCCGATAACGAGTGCCCACCAGATGTATTTGGAAAATTGAGGCCCAAGCTCATTGTAGGAATTATCGGAATCCAACGTGAAGGCCACCACGTTCTCCATGCGCAAATCTTTAAAGAGGTTTTCAAAGAAGATGAAATACTGGCCGGTGCGGCAGGGTCCTGTGGTTGTTGGAAGAAATATTATATAAATTTCATCTTTACGGTATTTCCCGGAGGATAGATATTTAAGCACGCTGCCCAAAACAAGATGCGAAGGCAGGCATTCCTTGCCGGAGGCATGATTGCGTGCCATTTGCAGTGTGTATATATCCGGCACAGGCATGGTTTCCGCGTTGATGCCTAAACCGCGTGTCGCAGCGCCGATCAATTCCGCCGATAACCTGCCCATATTGGATAAGAGCAACTTCACACGGGGGTTGTTTTTAATCGGTATCTTTTCACCGGTGGTATTATTTTTGATGTGAATCTCTTCACCGGGGTTATTGATGAACCGTAAACCATTGTCATATCTTTCTTCACGGGTACTGGTCAGTTTGGAGCGGTATCCTTCAATGATGTCCAGAAACGCTTCAATACGGGTATCCACGCCGGCATCAGCCGTGTGGGAATCCAACTCCAGAATCAAGAAAGGTTTGACACCCATCATCCACTTCAGATAGTGCAACATAAAGGAATCCGGCGCACAGGAAAAATTGGATATGTAGGTAACAAAGATGTTATCTTCTTCTCTTATGAGCCTTCCCGCCTTCATGTCCTGCTGGCCATAATACCAGTACATATTGGGATAGATGGCCTGATTTTCAAATGGAAGAATATCAAAAGGGATAACCGAGTAGCCGCGGGATGTATATTTCCGGGGTATATCCATGTTCGCATCGGTCGTGAAGGAGTTATATGGCCGCCCCAGAATCGCTATTACCGGCCGTTTGGCCTTACGGGCATCATAGAGGGCCTGTTTGCCCAACAAGGAAAATCTGGCAAAGCATTCCATTTGTTTTTCGTAGGCGGCGGCAAAGGCTTCTTTTGCCTGCGTTTCGCCAAAACCCAGCTTTGCGGCCATTTCAATAAAGGGTTCGGCGGCCTTATCCGTTCCATACATAAAGCTGACGACCGGCGTTAAATATTTTTCTTCCGGAATCTCCGGGAAAGCTTTCTTGATGTAATAGGGAAGGCTCTGTGTTATGGGGCAGAAATTGGCGGGAGCATTTTTTTCATAGCTTTCCATGTCCCGGAAATGCGGCAGAAAAATGTAATCTATTTTCCTGTTGAAAATATCCTGTACTGCTCCGTGCGCGATTTCCGCCGGAAAACAGTAATTGCTTTCCACTCGCGCCGTTCCTTCGTGCGAAATTTCTTCGGAGACAAATGTTTCCACGCCTAAGTTATGAAAGAACCAGGAATATAGAGGCCAGAGCGTATAGATAGAGAAACACCGGGGAATGCCGACAACATAATCTTTTCTTCTAATCAGGTCATCAGGGTTGGGAGCACATTCCACAAAGAGAATATTGTTACGTTTATCAATATAGTCAATAACCTCTTCTTCGTTAAAGATTTTTTTCTTACGGATGTTGGCGTATTTATTACAACGGCCGCCGAACATGTATTTGTTGCCGTTGACGTTAAGAATGCGGATTGGACAGAAATTGTCACATGCCCTGCATTGAAATTCCTTTTCATAGATAATGTCAGTAGCCAGAATTTTTTCAATGTTGTAATTTGCTTTCGTCAGGAATCCTTCTTTCAGTTTTTGTCTGACCAGAATGCCGACGCCGAAACAACCCATCAATTCGGGATCGGGCGGCACCAGAATGTTCTTATCCAGGAGCATCGCAAAGGCCAGAGGGATGGCTTTGTTCTTGGCAACCCCTCCCTGCAGAACAATATTTTTTCCCAATGTCCTGTTGCCGGCAACCCGATTGAGATAATTGGAAACAATAGAGGTGACGATGCCAGCTGTTATGTCTTCGCGCGACGCGCCCTGCTGGATAGCTTTGCGGATGTCCGAATTTATAAAGGCGGAACAATGTTCGCCAAATTTCAGCGGCTCTTTTGCCGCAAGAGCAATATCGCCGATTTCCCAGACATGGGCTATATTCAAATCACCCTGCGCAGATTCTTCCAGAAACGAACCTGTTCCTGCGGAGCAGGCTTCATTCATGGCGTAATCTATCGGGACTTTATTTTTAAGGAAGACATATTTGGCATCCTGTCCGCCTATTTCAAATATTGTATCAATATCTTCTCTATAAAAAGTTGTGCCGACACTATGAGCTATGATTTCATTATATACAGCCGGAGTTTCCAAAAATACGCCAAGAAGCTCACGCGATGAGCCGGTTGTTGCTGCAAGCGTTATACTGATTTTCCCGGCGCCAATATCTTCTTGAATTTGCTTTTGCATCTCAACAAAGCAATTTTTCAGCGCCTTAATCGGGTTGCCGTGTGTGCGGCCATAGAAGGATGCTGTAATTTCGCTTGTTTCCATATCAATTAAACAGGCTTTTGTTGTGGTTGATCCTCCGTCAACACCGAGGATATATTCTTTCCCCGCCATAACTTTTGCTTTTCTGGAGGACAGATAGGTTACCCTCCCTTCCGCTGTTTTGAGGCTTTTAAATCTTTTAAATTGAATCCTGTTTGGCTTGAAAAGATTTTCTGCAGAAGGTAAAATACTTCCCGAATTTCTGGCCAGAAGCGCCGCTCCATAGGCTTCAAAATAAGTAGCCTGATCGGGAATGATAAATTTATTTTCCGGCATACCTTCCTGAATAAAGCGAATGAGGTTTTGATTTTGTGTGACTCCTCCTACAAGGAGCACTCTCTTGTTTATTATTTTTGCCCTTTTGATAAAGTCAATAACTTTGGTGGCCATTACATCGCAAAGCGACAGGACAATGTCGCCTCTGTTGGCTTCACCCTTATTTAATCGGTGGGTGCAGTCACTTTTCATAAAAACGGAAC
The DNA here is from genome assembly GCA_963811325.1 of uncultured delta proteobacterium. Classification (GTDB taxonomy): domain Bacteria; phylum Desulfobacterota; class Syntrophia; order Syntrophales; family Smithellaceae; genus Smithella. Next base: position 1,168,018 of record CAWEQT010000001.1, on the reverse strand, counting down.
AGCGCGAAGAAAGCTTTAACGCCTGGCTATGTTCAGGAATCGAGTTGATATCATCGAGATTCATATTCATTCGGGCAAGTTGCTGCTTGAAGAATTCGCCGGTGCCCGATGCGCATTTGTTTCCTGAAAAACTGGTTATTATCTTCTGATTTTTGTCTATAGTATAAACAACAAGATCTTCACCACCCAGAGATACTAAAGCATCAACCTTGTAATTAATGTTGCAGAGCGCCTCTTCTATACAGAGAGGTTCAATTACGCCGTCAATGTTTAAAAGATGTCTGCCTTCAGTACCTGTAGCCAGGGCTTTAATATTTGCCGGTATATTTTGAGATGATAAGATTTTTTTGAGTGTTTGAAGAAAATTCCCTTCATGGGGTTCCACTTTGTTCCATAAAATATTATTCCCCTCAAGCAGGATTACTTTAACACTGGATGCGCCGATATTAATTCCCAAACTATACACATGAAATACCAAAGTTTTATATAATAAAAATTAAGTTCATAATTTTATATTAAATATTATGATCGAAATTAATCGTCAAGTATTATACCAATTCTAAATCAAAGCGCTATTTTTGTTGGCGTTGTTGTCGGCTTCCTCGACGTATGTATAATACGCCTCGTCACCTCAATATCATTTTTGATTTAGACATGGTATTAGATGCTATTTCTAAAAAAATGCCACAAATAAATTTAACATACCTTTTATTTCAATTTAATGATAGGAATTAGAAATAAACCTAAAAATGTTTAAGTTTAAGGAAAAAACAACGGGAAATCTTATTATTTCTTTATAAGATTTCCCGTTGTTTTTTTATATAAGGGCTTCAAAAAAATATAATTTTTCGAAGCAATTTAATATTAATGGCCTTCCTGCATGGCTCCCGCAATATACATCATGGCTAGGAGCATAAAAACAAGCGTCTGAACCAGAGATGTAAAAATCATCAGTATGAAAACGGGAATGGGAACAAGGTAAGGAACCAGAAAAAGAACAACCAGCAAAACAATGTCTTCACCTTTGATATTGCCAAATAAACGGAAAGTCAGTGAAAGCGGCCGTGATATATGGCTGATAACTTCAATGGGCAGCATCAGAGGCGTCAGCCAACCGACAGGTCCCATAAACTGTTTGAAGTATTTAAATCCGTGATTCATAACTCCAACAACATGCGTTGATAAAAAAACAATAATAGCCATGGCCGCATTAGTATTAATATTTGCGGTAGGAGATTCAAAACCGGGTATAAGACCCAGAAGATTAGATGTAAGAATAAACAGTCCTAATGTCGCAATCAGGGGAAAAAATTTTCTGCCTTCATGTCCCATAGTTTCATTGAGCAGAGAGTCAAAGCCGCCGATAATCACTTCCATTACATTTTGGACTTTGCCGGGAAAAACTGCTAAACGTCTTGAGGCCAGCAACGAAAGCACGGACAAAAGTATGACGACGACCAATGCGTACATTACCTGCTCGGGAACATAACGATTTTCTAAAAAAAGTAGTGTGTGCATATTCTATTTAACCTCCTTAAGAAAGTTATTTTTTGTCATATTGGCAATTACATTTGTAATTATATTGATTATAACGGTGGAAAGTCCGATAAGTAAACCGATAATATTTACGGTATTATAGGCAATCAAAAAATATAGAACTACCCCTGTCAATGCCAGGCGCAGGAAATATTTTCCCACTACCTTTCCTTTTACATTGCCGGTATTATTAGCGAAAGTTTTGCGTAAACTTCGATCCATCCAATAGAAATTAACAATGCTGATGAAACCGCCAAGAAGTATGCCCAAGGCAAAGTTAAAAGAGACAAATTTAAAAGAAGCAAAGATAACTGCGGGAATAAAAATAATGGTAAGTATAATCCAATTGAATAATTCAATTCTTTTTTGTAGGGGGTCTTTGACGATGAGGTTCACTTTTTAAACTCTTTATTATTTGTTCTTCATCAGTAAAGTTTTCTTTAATTAATTTGTATAAGTTACGAAATCCTGCCGCGATGCCTATCATTAAAAAAATAATAGTAAAAACATGGCCGGAGTCAAATTTTTTATCTAAATAAACTCCTATCAAAAGACATCCAAAAACTGCCAGAATCATGGCAATGCCTACGCTGCTGGCAAAAGCCATTTGCATGGCATACTTTCTGGTTTCTTTATCCATTTTCTGAAGGGCTCCTTAACATCAAATGATGAACAAAGTCAAGCAAAACATGACTGACGTTCATTTTTTTAACAAATGACGATTTTTTCGATACCAGTCAATTGTTTTTACAAGACCCGTGGTAATATCCGTACTGGCAATAAATCCAAATTCTTTCAATGCTTTGGAAGTGTCCAGCAAGCGTTTTGGCTGGCCATCGGGCATCGATTTATTCCAGACAATATTTCCTAAAAATCCGGTTAGTTCTGCAATGAGTTTTGTAAGTTTTTTGATGGATATTTCAGAACCGGTGCCAATATTTACAGGATCACTTTTGTTGTAAGATAAAGCAGCCAGATAAATGGCTTCGGCTGCATCTTCCACATAGAAAAATTCCCGGGTAGCTGATCCCGTGCCCCAAACTTCTAACGTATCCGAATTTTGATCAATGGCATCAAAACATTTTTTGATTAGGGCGGGAATCACATGCGACGAGCTGGGATCAAAATTATCGCCCGGGCCATAAAGATTTACCGGAAGCAAGAAAATTGAGTTAAAACCATATTGTTGCCTGTAAGCCTGCGACTGAACCAGGATCATTTTTTTTGCTAATCCGTAAGGAGCATTGGTTTCTTCGGGGTAGCCGTTCCAGATATCATCTTCCTTGAAAGGGATTGGTGTGAATTTGGGATACGCGCAGATAGTGCCGAGCGCGACAAATTTTTCGATATTCCGTAGATATGCTTCATGCAGCAATTGAGTACCCATTATTAAATTATCGTAAAAAAGTTCAGCCGGTTTTTTCCGGTTAAAACCAATACCACCGACTTTGGCGGCAAGATGAATAACTATTTCCGGCCCGGTTTCTTCATACATCCGGCGAATATCGACAATATCCGTCAAATCATATTCAGGACGATCGGCAATTTTAACATGATGACAACCGCAATTGGTCAGTTTTCTAAGCAGATGGCATCCCAGAAACCCTTTGCCGCCGGTAACGGTTATCTTTTTATTTTTCAGCACAGAAAAAAATCCTCATAGCAAGTTTAAGTAAGCCGTTCACTATTGGCACATGAAAAACCTGCATCCACAAGTGTTTTTTCTTTTTGGGCCAGTTGCATATCCGCCTCAATCATCATATCAATCAACTTGTCAAATGTGACTTTTGGTTGCCAGTTCAGAATTCTTTTTGCCCTGGATGCATCGCCAAGCAGAACATCAACTTCAGTCGGGCGGAAATAACGGGGGTCGATAGAAACATATTTATTATAATCCAGATCGAGCTTGCTGAATACTTTTTGAGTAAACTCTCGCACCGAGTGAGTTTCACCAGTGGCAATTACAAAATCGTCGGGCTTATCCTGCTGAAGCATCAGCCACATGGCTTCTACAAAATCTCCGGCAAATCCCCAGTCTCTTTTCGATTCCAAATTGCCCAGGTAAAGTTTGTTTTTTAATCCTAATTTGATTTGTGCGGCTGCCCGGGTAATTTTTCTGGTGACAAAAGTTTCCCCCCGTCTGGGGGATTCATGGTTGAATAAAATGCCATTAGTGGCGAAAAGAGCATATGCATCACGATAGTTCCGGACAATGTAATAGGCATAAACTTTGGCGGCGGCATAAGGACTGCGGGGTTGAAACAAGGTCTTTTCATTCTGCGGCGGAGCCGCCGCGCCGAACATTTCGCTTGACGATGCCTGGTAGAATTTAGTTTTTATTCCTGTTTTACGCATTGCCTCCAGAATTCTCAAAGTTCCCAATCCCGTAATATCGCCTGTATATTCCGGCATGTCGAAACTTACACGGACGTGACTTTGTGCGCCAAGGTGATAAATCTCATCGGGGCTGACGGAATGCAACAAATCCATAAGTTGCCCGGAAACACTTAAATCACCATAATGCAAAAATAATTTTGCATCCTTTTCATGAACGTCACGATACAAATGATCAATGCGGTCTGTGTTAAAAGTGCTGGAGCGGCGTATCAAACCATGAACCTCATAACCTTTGTTTAAAAGAAACTCGGCCAGATAGGAACCATCCTGACCGGTAATTCCGGTAATTAAAGCTTTTTTCATTTCATCTCCTGAGAATAATAATGACTAGTTTATTATAATAACAAATTGCGGTTAACATTACCGTAATGAAAGGCGCTTGTCAATCAGCGAGGTCACAGATTATTTAACGCCGCCGCGCATCGATCCAGTGTATAAGAAATATCAGCGTCAGTATGGGCGAAAGAAACAAAAACAGCCTCAAATTGCGAAGGTGCCAGCCACACGCCATTTTTCAACATACCGTGGAAAAAGCGGGCAAATACAGCGGTATCTGATTTTTGAGCGGAGTTTAAATCGTAAACTGGTCCCTGCTGAAAAAATATCGTGAACATCGAACCAAAGCGGTTTATGCAAACAGGAATACCTTTGTCTGAAAATAAATTTTCCATTTCTCTGCAGAAACGTTCTGTTTTTTTGTCCAAAAAAGAAAATGAATTTGTTTTTGATTTGATTATTTTGAGTGTGGCTAAACCCGCGCTTATCGCCAGTGGATTTCCAGAAAGAGTTCCCGCTTGATAGATATCTCCTGTCGGCGCGAGTTTTTCCATTATTTCTTTTTTCCCGCCAATGGCCCCAACCGGCATTCCTCCGCCTATTACTTTGCCTAAACAGGTTAAATCAGGTTTGATCCCGATTAAATCCTGGCAGCCGCCGAAGGCAAAACGAAATCCGGTAATCACTTCATCGAAGATCAAAATTATGCCGTTTTTTGCCGTAAGTTCTCTGAGCTTTTCAAGAAATCCCTCTCTAGGCGGAATAACCCCCATATTGCCTGCTACAGGTTCAACGATAATTGCCGCCAGTTGTGAACCATGGATATCTATTGCCTTTTGAAGCGCATCAATATTGTTATACGGTAAACTCAATGTCAGCCGGGCAAGTTCGGCGGGAACTCCCGGAGAGCCCGGAATGCCAAGGGTTATGACACCTGATCCGGCTTTAATCAAAAGCGAATCTGAATGTCCATGGTAACAGCCGTCAAATTTTGCAATCAATTTCCTTCCGGTAAAACCCCGCGCCAGACGTATGGCCGTCATTGTTGCTTCAGTGCCGGAGGAAGTCAATCGTATGAGTTCTATGGAAGGAATGGCTGCAGAAATTAATTCTGCAATTTGCGTTTCGGTTTCAGTAGGCGCTCCAAAACTTGTTCCTTTTTTGGCTGTGTTACAAATGGCTGCTGTTACTTTCGAATGAGCGTGTCCAAGAATCATTGGTCCCCACGAAAGAACATAATCAATATACTCCCTGCCGGAAACGTCATAAATTTTACTGCCTTTCGCATGGCTCACGAAGACAGGCTTGCCGCCAACCGCCCTCCACGCGCGTACAGGGGAGTTGACACCTCCGGAAATAAACCGGCTTGCTTTAATAAAACAATCCGAACGGGTTTGCTTCATTTAAAATACTCTGAAGATGTTTTTTTATATTCTTTAACACTTTCCAATATCAGGTAATCACTAATACCGGCGGCAGTAGCCGCTTCATTGATCAATGAAAAAATGTTTTCATTATTGGAATGAAGCATGGTAAAAATATTATATTTATTTCTGAAAGCAGGTTTTCTTTCATAGCAGTGGGAAACGAAAGGAAAGGACGCAAATATATTTCCCGTTTTTAGGGTTTGCCCTTCTGGCACTGACCACACCACCAGCGCGTTTTTTTCATAGCCTGCCCTTTGATGGTGAAGTATGGCTCCAAATTTCCGGATAAAACCATTTTCCATAAGTTGTCTGATTGTGTTCAGGACTTCAACGCTTGTCAATCCGCAGAGATTGCCTGTTTCCTTAAATGGAAATCTGGCGACCGCTATGTCTCTTTGAATTACACAGGCAACTTTTTTTTGTTTTACTGTTAAATTTTTCATTTGTTAATTTTATCCTGCATGGGAAATAAAATCAAGCTGATGGTTGAATTTGGAAATTATTCTGTTCACCCGTTAAGTGCCATGTGAAAATTTTACCTCAATGCTAAAAAAGAGTAGAAACAGACAACAAAAAGAAAGAGTTGCTTCGCATCCGTGCAAGAGATAATCACAATGTTAGAGTTAAATGGATATGGGATAATTAAATCTTTATTGAACAAAAGACTGTCAAATGACGAAACTAGATGATCTTTGCAGTTTTCAATACGTCAAATTCAAGGGATTAAGAAAAGGGCAGATAGATGCAATTAATTAATCCTTTTTACTTCATCAAACACGTCATAATTATAACTCTTAACTGTAAAAATCATTTTCAACTTTTTTCAGACAACCAACAATGCCGTTACTGTATAGAATACCTGCTGTTTCAAATAAAATATATTTCGTAGTTAAAATTGGAATCCGCAGTTCTTTTGCCATATCAATGGCTTCTGAGGATGGTTTTTTACCTCTAACTATGATAATGGCGGCAATATTTCTGCTTGCAGCTGTCTCAATGGCTTGGGCGTTAGTTAATCCGGTTAATAAGAGACTTCCCGCTTTTGCATAAGCCATGACATCGCTCATCAAATCAGCTCCGAAAGCAGTATAAACTTCCATGTCCAGTTTTTCCTCGCCCACAACTACATTGGCTTCTAATATTTCTTTAACTTCTCTTAGCTTCAAGTAAAACTCCTTATGAAAAGAAACTTGGTTTTTATTGATTTGGATATATAAAGTAATTGATTATATTAGTAAACTTGTCATCTCAGTCAATAATTTCTAATTAATTTTAATACCATTAATAAATAGTTAATGTCAATAAAATAATTAATCTGTTACATTTAGTTTTTTAGTGAAAGATTTCTTGTTAGATTTTCGTAAAAAAATAGATGTATTTATCCAATTTGAAAATTATTCTTGACAATTAGTGTGTGCACCATTAAAAGTAAAAACACTTAAAAACTCTGAATCGTTAAATTAAAAAAAGAAAGGAGGGAAAAAATTACTTATAAAGGGTTTTGAAGTATCATTAATTCACTATAAGGAGAAATTCAATGAGAAAAAGTTTAATCTATGTATTGCTGGCGATGGTACTGGTGATGGTTACAGCTCCGTTTGTTTTTGCAGCTAAGGAAATGACTCAGGCAGCACCGGCTGCTGCAGCAACAGTTGACTATACAAAAGCTATCATAATCGGCTGCTCTTTGCTGGCGGCAGGTTTTGCAATTGCTTTTGGCACAATCGGCACCGGTAATGGCATGGGCGCTGGTTTAAATGGCGCAACAAACGCCGTTGGAAGAAATCCTGAAGCTCAGGGCAAAATTCTTTTAACTATGATGGTCGGTCTGGCAATGATCGAGTCTCTGGCAATTTATGCGCTGGTTGTAGCGTTGATATTGCTTTATGCCAATCCGCTTTTGAAGTATCTTGGCTAAAATTATTGCTATTATTACAGGGAGGGGGAGCGTACATCGACTTTCTCTCCCTTTTTTTATCAAGACCAGCTGAAAACGAACGAAGTGAAGTATGAAGCGTTAGTCGAATTATCCCGCAAAGCAGGGCTAATGACACCGCGTCAAGATTATTCCTCAATAATAACTTTGCCACGCAGAACCTTTATTTCTGCCCGCTGATGTTTAGCAACAAGAATTTTTTCTTTTGCGCGACGGCTGCGTTTTCTCATTTGGCGGCGAATCTTTTCCAGATTTTCTCTTTCCCGGGCTATAAAACCTTTTTGCTGCCGTTCAATTTTATCCAGCAATAATCTTCTAGCCAAAAAGCGATTTAGTGATTGCGATCTTTCTTGCTGACATTTTACAGAAAGACCTGTGGGAAGGTGAACAAGATAAACACGGGAAGAACTTTTATTGACTTTTTGTCCCCCGGGGCCGGATGAACGGATGAAGGATTCTTCAAAGTCGCCTTCGGCCACTCCCAATTCCATCATTCTGGCAGCGAGAGCTTTTTCTTTATCAATTGAAACAGGCATGTTTTGCCAAATGAGGTCTAAGGGATAGAATAAATTTCGTCGCCGATTAAGTGGATCCAGTTTTCCGTGAGTATTTCTCTGGCTTCTTCCAGTTTATCGACGCCAATAATAACGATGGTTTCTTTTCCGATACGGTTGATCGTCGTATAAAGATAAAGAATATTAATCTCTGCATTGGCCAGAGGTTTCAAAATAGCGTTGATGCCGCCTGTATGAAGAGGGACTTCAGCCGCAAGCACCGGCGTCACTTCAAAGTTGAAATTGAAACTGCTTAAGAGCGCCGCGGCGCGGTCGGGATCGTTGACTACAAGCCGAACGCGGCTGTCGTGTTCGATACTGGCGGCAGATACGGCTTTAGTGCTGATATCTTCAGCGTCGAGAATATGAGTGAGCCTGGCGAAAGAACCGGGTATGTTGCCTAATAAAACAGAAATTTGTTTGACAGCCATAAAATATCCTTACTAACTCTTAATGTAATCAAATCCTGCCGAAAATGCCTTGCGGTTAATCTCCGCAAGAGCTTTCTTCCTGTTACCCATAATCGTTTCCATGCTCTTGAGATAAATTTTGGAAGAAACGACACCTGATTTTTTAATGAAGGCACCCATCATAATGATATTGGCGACGCGGCTGTTGCCGAGTTCCTGAGCCATATCGGTGCAGGGGACGCAGATAGTTTTGATATCCCGACGGTGGGGACGCGCATCGATAATAGATGAATTAATAAAAATGGTTCCTTCGGAAATTACTTTGTTTTGAAACGAAAGAAGGGAAGGAGAATTCATCAAGACCAGATAGTCCGGCTCCGATGCAACAGGAGACGCAATTTCCTCATCGCTTATCGCTACGGTGCAATTGGCTGTGCCTCCTCTCATTTCCGCGCCGTAAGCAGGAAGATAAGTGACATGATAGCCTTCGTTCATCGCGCTGTTGGCCAGACCGATGCCCATCATTAAAACACCCTGTCCGCCAAATCCGGAAAAAATTGTTTTAACAATCATGATTCAGCCTCCGCATTTTTCTTTGCAGCGGCATTCTCATTTTTAAAAACTCCCGGAGGAAATTCTTTGCTCAGGACTTCATCAATCCATTTGCAAGAATCGACAGCCGACATTTTCCAGTTGGTGGGACATAAAGAGAGAATCTCCACCAGCGAAAAACCCTGGCCGTCAATTTGGCACTGAAAAGCTTTTCTGATAGCTTTTTTTGTTTTGTTAACGCCGGCAGGAGAACTTACCGAACACCTTTCCACATAGGTCGAGCCGCGTAACTGGGAAAATATTTCGCTGACTTTCACAGGATAACCATCCAGTTCCTTTTTACGACCGCCCAGAGTGGTAGTCGTTTTTTGATTTAACATCGTTGTCGGGGCCATTTGCCCGCCGGTCATACCATAGACGGCGTTGTTAATGAAAATAACGGTAATATTTTCACCTCGGTTGGCGGCATGAAAACTCTCGGCTATACCTATAGCGGCCAAATCTCCGTCTCCCTGATAAGAAAAAACAACACGGTCAGGAAGGGAACGCTTGATCGCTGTTGCCATGGCCGGACCGCGTCCATGCGGCGCTTCGATCATATCCACATCAAAGTAATTATAGGCCAGAACAGCGCAGCCGGCAGGGGGCACACCAATCGTAATGCCTCTGATACCCATTTCATCGATCACTTCGGCAACAAGCCGGTGGACAATGCTGTGACCGCAGCCGGGACAATAGTGGAAAATATTTTCTTTCAAGCTCAGGGGATGTTGAAAAACTATTTTTGCCATGTATTTTTGATCCTTAAATTATGACCGGTATATGGTCAGTCTTTTTTGTCATAGATCTTGGCGATGACATTGGCCAGTTCCGCCGGCGTCGGCACAGATCCTCCGGGACGGCCGTGGAATTCAATATCGGCATAACCCTGCAGGGCCAGGCGAACATCTTCAAGCATTTGACCGGTACTCATTTCAAAAACAAGAAATTTTTTAATTTTTGCCGACAATGCGCGTAATTTCAATTCAGGGAAAGGCCAAAGGGTGATAGGACGGAAAAGACCGGCTTTAATGCCATAGTCACTTAATCTTTTAATGGCGCCCTTGGCAATACGGGCAGCCGTTCCATAGGCAACAATGACCACATCCGCGTCATCAATTCGATGCTCTTCAAAACGGGTTTCGTTTTTTTTGATAACTTCATATTTGCGGACTAATTTCCAATTGTGTGCCTCACTGTCAATCGGATCAAGAAGAAGTCCACGGATGAATTTGCTCTTACCGGTGCCCGCGCCGCGCAGCATGAATTTTTCGCTGTACTGACGGGGTTTTGGTTTCTTAAAGATAACAGGTTCCATCATTTGCCCCATCATGCCATCGGCGAGAATCATGACGGGTGTGCGGTACTTATCGGCAAGATCAAACGCATCCATCGTTAAATCCGCGAGTTCCTGACCGCTTGCAGGAGCTATAACTATTGTCCGGTAGTCGCCGTGACCTCCGCCGCGGGTAGCCTGAAAATAATCTCCCTGAGAAGGCCTAATATTGCCTAATCCCGGACCTCCACGCATGATGTTAACGATTATACCGGGAAGTTCACAGGCTGCCATGGAAGAAATGCCCTCCTGCTTTAAAGAGATGCCCGGACTGGATGATGAAGTCATTACTCTCAAACCGGCGGCGCTGGATCCGGCAATCATATTAATGGCGGCGATTTCACTTTCCGATTGAATGAATATTCCACCTTCTGCATCACGTACGTGTTCGGCCATATATTCAGTCAATTCGTTCTGCGGAGTGATCGGATAACCGGCATAAAAACGGCAGCCGGCCCGAATTGCCGCCTCACCAATTATATTATTTCCCGACATCAATACTTTATTCACGGTATTATCTCATTCCCTATAATTTCAATAGCTTATTGATAGTTAATGGTTATAGTGCAACCATTTTGATAATTTTTGAACTATTTTAATATCTTCAGCAATATTTTTGGACTTCTATACTTTATTCCCGCTAATTTCAAGATATTTTTTAAAACGAAGCCGGGTAACAACCGGTATTGTATCTATTTGGTGGGATACCTGATCGGGGAAATGTAATCTAAAATAATCCTGATTAACGAAGTGACATCAAAATACCACCCCTGTAGGGAATGCTCACCTGAAATCCGAAGCGGCGGGTTTGGGGAAACGCACCCTACGCCCTACATGGATATTATTGGGGCAACAGGTCATTAATATTCAGACCGTATTCCAGAGAAAGCAAACTACAATTGCAGGTATAATTTGCGGCCAATATTTAATTGACATATAAAACCGGCAATCTTATAGTTTCCTTAAGAACAATCAAAGTCCCGTCAAAATATTTTTTTACGACAAAGGCGAAAAATAAAATGAGAGTCCTTTTAATCTCCGCCAATACGGAAAAAATCAATATCCTGCCAATGCCATTGGGGTTAAATTATGTGGCCGCAGCGGCACAAAACAAGGGGCACAATGTCAAGGTGCTTGATTTAATGGCCCATACGGATTCACTATTGCCGGTCCGGGAAGCGATAGAGTCTTTTTATCCTGATATTATCGGCATCTCGGTAAGAAATATCGACGACCAAAGCATGCATGGCGCCAGATTCCTGCTTGACGAAGTCAAGGGCATCGTTCTTTATTGCCGGAGCCTTTCGGATGCCACAATTGTTTTGGGTGGCGCCGGCTACAGCATTTTCCCAGAGGCAGTCCTTGCCTATCTGAAGGCTGACATGGGCATTCAGGGGGAGGGTGAACAGGTTTTTCCGGAATTGCTGGACAGGCTGGAGTGGCGCACCGGACTTGCGGGATTGCCCTGCCTGTATCTGAAGAATCTCGGATTGCAGGGCAAACGCACATTTATTCATGACTTGAGTAATCTGCCCGTTTACGGTGTCCATCGATTTTTGTCCGCCTACGACAGGAATCTATGGATGCCCTTTCAGACAAGACGAGGCTGCCCCATGAATTGTAGCTATTGTTCGACCGCCGCAATAGAAGGGCGAACAATTAGAAAACGACCTCCGGAGGCGGCAATGGAGGAGATGAAAAGCTTCGTGGATGCCGGATTCCGCCAGTTCTATTTTGTCGACAATACTTTCAATTTGCCTCTATCCTATGCTAAAAAGATTTGCCGGATGATAATCGATCAGGGTTTGAATATTACCTGGCGGTGCATCCTCTATCCCGGATGGGTTGATGAAGACTTGATTAAACTCATGGCGGACGCGGGTTGCAGGGAAGTCAGCCTGGGTTTTGAAAGCGGCTGTGAACGGATAATGAAAAACATGAATAAGCGGTTCAATCCGGAAGAGGTCAGAAAAACATCACGGACGCTGGCAAAACACAACATCCGGCAGATGGGTTTTATGATGCTGGGCGGACCAGGCGAAACCAAGGAGTCGGTACTGGAGAGTCTTTCTTTTGCCGATTCGCTTCCTCTGGATAGCGTAAAAGTATCACAGGGGATACGCATTTATCCTTGTACCACCCTGGCGAAAATTGCTGTTGATGAAGGTAGAATCATGCCCGATGATAATCTATTGAAACCGGCTTTCTATATAGTCCGGGAAATTGAGGATTGGTTGAAGGAAACCGTAAAGGGATGGATGTACAGGCGGCCTAATTGGATGTCGTAGGCGGAGCTCAAGCCTCCAACTGGACAATTGATGCCTTCCTGATGAATTATATCAAGATGGGTTGACATCCAGTAGAATATAACTAAACTAAGGTAGTAATAGTTAAGGTGCACCGCAGGTGTTATAAAACCTCTATCTTACAGGAAAATAAATATTAAAAAGATAAGAAATTCAATAATGTACATTTCCCTCATGATTATATTGACTGCTTTGTCAGGAATCATACTGTTAGGGTGTCCCCAACCGGTAAGTGCGAAGACGCAAGGTGGTTCGTCCTATTCTCATAGAGGAAGGGCGTATCATTCATACTATTCTTATGGACGATGGGGGCATTACCCCTATTATCATTACAGAGGGTGGGGGTATTACTCCGGGTGGTCATGGTTTTCAGTCATACCCTTCCTGCCGCTATACTACGAGACCATTTGGGTAGGCGATCTTCCTTACTACTACGCTAATGGCATTTATTACGCTCCGACCGAGAGTGGTTATATGATTCTTGATCCGCCACAGGACGCGATCAGCAAGACGCCTCCATCGGTATCATCAGCGCCGCCAGCAGAAAAGTTGTTCATCTATCCCCGTAATGGACAGAGTGAAAAGCAACAGGCGGATGATCGCTATCAGTGTCACCGTTGGGCTGTTGGTCAGACGGACTACGATCCAACCACGGTTTCCGGCGCACCATCTGTTCAGAAAAACGCTGATTATCAACGTGCTATGGGAGCGTGTCTTGATGCCCGTGGATATACCGTAAAGATAATGAAGCATTGATTTTTTTACCTGCCGCTTGAAAAGTTATATTCATCCGGAATCCTTATTCTGAAATTTTTTGACTGATAATTTAAACTTTCTTTTTTGTACGGTGTTGGCGGCGTAATCTATTTTTATCGCCGGATGATCTCAGGCCGATAGTAACTGCTTTTTGACGAAGATATCATGGTAATATATACTGGCAAGTGGGGAAAAACAAACAGGGCTCCTTTGTATTGGCAGCCTTTGGGGGGCTATTCGCGGTAAACCTCAATAGCTATATCCGGACACATCGTGGCGCAGATCGCGCAGCCGGTGCATTCAATTTCTTCATTAACGCATACAGGCCTGTAACCCTGGGCATTGTACTCTTTGGACGGCATAATATGACCTTTGGGGCAAAAATGAATACAGAGCAGGCATTGCTTGCAGATTTCTTTGTTAATCTTAATATAACCCTTCAAAATCAATCTCCGCTTTTAATTTTATGAGACCATTTGGGCGCTAATTATTTCCAGCGGCCGCTATCTTGCCTATTATTATAAGAAAGTCAAGTTTTTTTAAAATAAATAATTTGATTAATATAGAGCAAAATAATCAAAGTTTGCTTATTTGAAATCCTTTTAATTTTATTGCCACCGATCTTTGTAGGAGTTCTATGGAAACAACAAAGAGTTCCTTTTCGACTTCTCTTTTAACGACAGTTCCTTCAATTCCGGCAAATGGTCCGTCAATTATACGCGCCGGTTCGCCCACCTGGGGAAACTGCATTGTAAAAATTTCCGTTTTTGAATTTACAAAGCGGCGGATAGCGTCAATTTTATTATCCGGAACCGGTATTGGTTCAGAATTATCTTTTTTCCCCAGAATGCTTACTACACCGGCTGTTTTTAAAATGGCCAATTTTGTTTCATTGTCTAAAAAAGAGGATTCGGCGAAAACATATCCGGAAAAAAGAGGAGTAAATATTTTCTTTTTCCTGTCTTTTTGCTTGCTCCATGATTCTATCTCGGGTAAGAAAGTGGTTAATTTCTTTTGAATGAGGCAGGAGTTTACCTTATATTCATGGCGGCTTCTTGTATGTACGACGTACCAGGACATAATAAAACACCTATTAAGGGGAAAAGCTTTTGAACAGCCCCAAAACTTGGGGTTTTTAAACAACCCCGTTAAATCTTTTATATAATGGATAAGTTATAATATCTTCCGGTATTTTGCAATGGAGAAATAATGAAAGTTTTACGCATCAGCGGAATCAAATTAGCTTTGGATGAAAAAGAGGAACTGCTGGCAACAAAAGTTGCGGCGATACTGAATATATCCGCTGATCATATTGCCGCTATAGAAATTATCAGAAAGGCAATAGATGCCCGTCGCCACAAGCCTCCTCATTTTGTTTATGTTCTTAAAATCAGCGTTTCCTCAGGCATAAAGATGCCAGTGGAATTTAACGAAGGGATTCAATTGCTGGAAGTCAAAGATCAGCCGGAGATTCCTCTTCTACTGCCGGCTTCTTCGCCGAAACTTCCCGTAGTAGTTATCGGCAGCGGTCCTGCCGGTCTTTTTGCCGCTTATATTCTTGCGCAAAGAAGAATTCCGGTGCTGCTTTTGGAAAGAGGCACATCCGTGGAGAAAAGAACAAAAGATGTGGAAGAATTCTGGGAGAAAGGAATTCTCAATTTCCAAAGCAATGTTTTTTTCGGGGAAGGGGGCGCAGGAACATTTTCCGATGGCAAACTAACCAACCGGACAAATAGTCCATATTCTTTATGGATTAAAGATATTCTGGTAAACATGGGAGCGCCGCCGGAAATTCTTACCGACGCCAAACCGCACATCGGCACCGATAAACTCCGCCGGATAATCGTGAATTTAAGAAAAAGTCTTATTGCTATGGGTTGCAGGATTGAATTTGAAGCGCTAGTTACTGACTTCTTAATCCGGCAGGGAAGCATTGTCGCGGTTATCGTTAATGAAAAGGAAGAAATTAAAACCAGTCACATTATCCTGGCTATAGGCCAGAGCGCTGATGACACTTATGCAAAACTTCAGGAATGCGGCGTTCAAATGGAGGCCAAACCGTTTGCCATGGGGCTGCGTGTTGAGCACCCGCAGGAACTGATTAATTCTATCCAGTACGGCAAGTGGCATACGCATCTGCAACTGCCACCGGCGGAATATTTTGTAAAAGCAACTCTTCCGGATTTAAATCGCTCAGTTTATACTTTTTGTATGTGTCCGGGCGGCTCTGTTATCGGCTGCGGAGCGTTTGCCGGTTTTGTTATGACCAATGGCATGAGTAATGCCAGACGTTCCGACGAATTTGCCAACAGCGCCATTGTGGTCAATGTGCGTGTGGATGATTTTAATTCTGGTAACCAGCCTCTTGGCGGTCTTAGCTTTCGTAAGGTCTGGGAAAAAAAAGCTTTTCTTTCCGGAGGAAGCAATTATCAGGCGCCGGCGCAAAAGATGATGGATTTTCTTGAGGGTAAAACAAGCGGAATCCTGGGACAAACAAGTTTTCGCCCCGGCGTAAATCCTGCAATGCTTCAGAAGTTATTGCCGGAATTTATAATCAATTCTCTTAAGCGGGGCATCATTTTGTTCGATAAAAAAATGCCCGGATTTATTACCCGGGACGCTCATCTGATAGGAGTGGAAACAAGAACTTCTTCACCGGTGCGCATTTGCCGCCGCAGCAACGGACAGAGTAAAAATATCCACGGCCTTTATCCCTGCGGCGAAGGCGCCGGATATGCCGGAGGCATTGTAAGTTCGGCGCTTGACGGAATTAAAGCCGCGCAAAATTTAATTGATAATTTAAATTAAACGGCAATCAAAGATGATATCATCTCCGCGCCTTAAAACCTTCCACACGGATAATCTTTTTGACGATCCTAAATCTCTTATATTGAGATCGCCCACCGCTTCGATTCCGCTGCCTATAATTTTTGGCGCAATAATCGTTACTAGGCGATTGGCTAAATTATTCTTCAACACGGAAGTGATGACTTGAGCGCCGCCTTCAACCAGGATTGAGGATATTTTTCTTTCGGCAAGTATCTTAAATAATTTTCTCAAATCAACCCCTCCGTCAGGGCTGGCACCTATGGTGATTATTTCGGCGCCTGAACCGGCAAGACGTTGAAATCGGGGATCGGTGGCGGTTTTAATCGTCGCGATAATCGTTGGAGTTGAGGATATATTCTGGAAAATTTTGGCCTGTGGGGGAATTTTTAATTCGGAATCAACAATAACGCGCAACGGATTGCGGCCACGCGCCAGACGCACCGAAAGTTGGGGATCATCCCTGACTACAGTCCCACGACCGACTAAAATAGCGTCATGCTCCGCTCTGAGCCGGTGAGCAAATTTCAGGGACGCTTCCGAACTTATCCATTGAGAATCTCCGGATAAAGTTGCTATGCGGCCATCCAATGTCTGGGCGTATTTTATAGTGACAAAAGGCAGGCCGGTTTCCATGTAATGAAAAAAAATTTCATTGAGCCGCCGGCAATCATTTTCCAGAATGCCGGTTTTAACCTCTATGCCGCAATTTTGCAGATAATTGACGCCCTGACAGGAAACCAGAGGATTGGAATCAATTGTGCCGATAACAACGCGGGCTATTTTGTGTTCAATAATACTATTTATGCACGGAGGGGTTTTTCCCTCATGACAACAGGGTTCTAATGTAACGTAAAGAGTTGAGCCCGCAACATTCCCGCCGGCATTTCTAATAGCGTTTATCTCGGCATGATTTCCGCCAAAACGCTGATGGTAACCCCGGCTGATAATCCGGCCGTTTTTAACAATGACGGCACCAACCATAGGATTGGGACTGACATAACCGCGCCCTTTTGCGGCAATCCCAATCGCAAGTTTCATATAATCTTCATCATTCATCTTTAATTAATTACCTCATTATTTTTTAAGATGCAAAGAAATTTATTGTCGGCAAGCCGTTAGATATGATAAGAAAAATAATAATTAATCGTTTAAAAATAAATTTTGCTTAAGGAGTTATTATGAAAGGAGTTATTCTTGCCGGCGGATTGGGCAGCCGGTTATATCCTCTGACAAAAGTGACCAACAAACATTTGCTTCCGGTTTATAACGAACCGATGATTTATTATCCTCTCAGGATTTTAGTGAATGCCGGCATTGATGATCTTTTAATCGTAACCGGCGGCAACAATGCCGGTGATTTTCTGCGTCTTCTGGAGAACGGGAATGACTTTGGCCTTAGACACATTAATTATACTTATCAGCAGGGCGAAGGCGGCATTGCCGCGGCCCTGGGTCTGGCTGAATTTTTCGCCGATAACGATAAAATAGTGGTTGTATTGGGCGATAACATTATTGAGGCTAACATCAGGGCGGCCGTGGATAAATTCCGTGTTCAAAAAGAAGGCGCACGCATTTTATTGAAAGAAGTGACTGATCCCCAAAGATTCGGAGTGCCTGTTTTTAAGGGGAAAAAAATTATCCGCGTGGAAGAAAAACCGACCAATCCTGCTTCGAATTATGCCGTGATCGGCATTTACATGTATGACCACAGAGTTTTTGAATTTATCCATTCATTAAAGCCTTCACAGCGCGGCGAACTGGAGATTACCGACGTGAATAATTTTTATATACGGGAAGAAAAGATGCAATGGGATGTGCTGAGCGGCTGGTGGTCGGATGCCGGAACTTTTGAATCCTTGCAGTCTGCCGGAAACATGGTAGCCAAAACAGGAGCAAACAAGATATGATTGATGACGTCATAATAAAAAAACTGAAAGTTATTCCGGATGAACGCGGCATGTTGATGGAGATTATGCGCTCTGATGACAGCTTTTTTAAAAAATTTGGCCAGGTATATATGACCACGGCGTATCCGGGAGTTGTCAAGGGCTGGCATTATCACAAAAAGCAGGCTGATAATATGGCTGTAATCAAAGGAATGATGAAGATTGTTCTTTACGACAGCCGTAAAAAATCAAAAACTTACAGTCAAATCAATGAGATATTTGCCGGCGTCCATAATCCCATCCTCGTTCATATTCCGGCATTTGTTTATCACGGATTCAAGTGTATTTCCGAAGAAGAAGCAATAGTCATTAATACACCTACGGAAGTTTATAACTATAAAGAACCAGACGAGTATCGTCTGTCCGCTCATGGCAGTGAGATAAATTATGACTGGGGGAGAAAAGACGGATAAACTCCGGCAGATGTATTAATAATATTTCTTGACTTCGGCGATATCCTTGATTATAATACATACAAGCTTGAAAAAGGCAAACCGCCTGAAAAGACGGGACGCAAAGTTACTGGCCTAAGTCTTCGTGTCAGGAGATAGGGTGGCAGAACTGCCGGGCAACCTCCAGAGTCGTCCAGCAATCCTGCCATAACACCGGATGTAACAATTTTAAAAATATAAACTGGAAAAATAATATTATGTTTTTGAACTGTTTAGCCTTTATTTTCGGCGCGGCCATCGGCAGTTTTCTGAATGTTTGTATTTTTCGCCTGCCAGCTAAAACATCGATAATAAAACCTGCTTCGCGATGCCCCCATTGTCTTCACCCGCTTCGTTTCTATGACAATATTCCTTTAATAAGCTTCATTTTTCTGCGTGGCCAATGCAGGGATTGCGGCGGAGGGATTTCCTGGCGTTATCCACTGGTGGAATTGATTACAGCTATTCTTGCCCTGCTGTTATTTTTAAAATTCGGCCTTACGTTGGCATATTTCACATTTTTTATTTTTACCTCTGTCCTTATTGTCATAACATTCATTGATTTAGATCATCAGATAATTCCAGATATTCTGACATTGCCGGGAATACCTTTATTTTTTCTGGCGGCAATTTTTTTAGTCAAGGTTCCCTGGCACGAAGCCCTGCTGGGTTTATTAATTGGTGGCGGAATTCTTTGGACGATTGCTGTTGTTTATGAATTGATCTCCAAGCGTGAGGGAATGGGAGGCGGCGATATTAAACTTCTGGCCATGATCGGCGGATTCTTTGGCTGGAAATCATTAATCTTTGTTTTTTGGGTCAGTTCCTTTACCGGAGCGGTGGTCGGTATTACCGCGATGATTATTAAAAAAAAGGACATGAAATATGCTGTTCCTTTTGGTCCATTTTTGTCGGCGGCGGCAATTGCTTATATTTTTTGGGGTGACGTCTTTATGCGCGTACTTTTATCGCCATATTAAATTGCCGGATGTAACAATTTTAATTTGAAGGTGAAAAAAACATGCGTTTATGATTAAATTCACCGGCAATAGAAATACAGATCAGGAAAAAGAATAATTGACATAATTGACAAAAATGATTTGATGGCATAATATATTGTAATTAAAATGATATTAAGGAAAATGATTATGGGGTTTTAACGATTTAACATTAATTTGATCATGGCATATAAATTGCCTAATAAATAACGGGTAATTAGGATTTTTGAGGCAAGCGGTGAGAATTAAAGAATCAAAAGGCTTTAGCCTTGTTGAAATAATGATGGTATTGGTGCTTATCGGATTCATGGCAACACTGTCATTTTATTCCTATGTGCGTTATGTAGATAACGCCAACCTGAGAGCGGTGGCAAGGCAATTGGCGGCAGATATGAATGTCATGAAGGCAAGAGCAGTCTCCGAAATCGATACAGTCGCTACAATTACCTTTTATACGGCGACAAATAGTTATATATTGAGCGGAAGTGCGACTCGCGCAGCTCAGACTGTATCATTTCCTTCATTACCATTCGGGCTTGGGCAGGATGTTACAATTAAATCACTCCCTGGCGGGGGAACAAATTATACATTAACCTTCCTTACAAGAGGCCTTTTGAGTCCCAGCCCGACTGCAATCACCAACTGCAGCGTAACGGCGGGCTCATGCTGGATTGTGTTGCAAAACAGCAGGGGGTCGCAGGCAACAATAACCTTCGTCACTACAGGAAAGACCTATGTTACATTTGCTATGCAATAAAAAAGGGATGGGTATGGTAGAGGTGCTTATTGCTTTCATCATAACAAGTATAGGCATAATGGCTCTATTATCTCTTCAGCCTACCGGATGGAAAACAATGGCTCATGCTGATTATGTGGGACGGGCATCGGGAATTTTATATAAAACATTAGAACAACAGGAAAACTTAATCCTGAACCCCTGTAATCTTATTACAATGGGAACAAGTGCAGCTAATGTTGTTGAGTCCAACGACAACGACGCCGCAATACTAGGAGATATTAATTATACGGTAAAGACAACCCTGGCTCTGGACGCAAACAGCACGACCACTCAGGCCGCTGTTGATGTTACGGTCAACGTGTCATGGCCGCCACTCAACCCAACCGGCATTTCCGAGACCATGATCGTTGCCCGTCAGGAACTGTACAGATATCCAACGGGGTGCGCGAATGCAACGCCACCATAATTAGAGCGCATGAAAGAACTTATGCAAGAACGTATGAAAAATGAAAGCGGATTTACACTAGTCGAGGCCATTCTCGCTCTGTTCACGGGATGTCTGGTTTTGATGGCAATCTATTCAGCCATTAACTCGGTGCAGGGTTCAGCTAATTGGATCGAAAACAAAGTCACCGCCCAACAGGATACCCGAAGCGCTATGGAATTAATGGCTATGGAAATACAGATGGCGTCTTACAATCCAACATCGCAAAGCAGCATCTGGGTGGTGGGTCAGAATGACTGTGTCGATTCAGCCCTTAATCAGAACTGGAAGGGAATTCAAGAAGCAGGGGCGAATTCGATGACAGTGGAAATGGATATAAATGGTAACGGCGCAATTATTGGTGCAAACAACGATCCGAATGAAGTAATCAGATACGCTTATGATCAAACTAACCAGTACATTACAAGGCAAGTAAACTGTGGAGCCGCCCTGCCTTTCCTCGGGGCAACAACCGCTAACGCGATCACTCAGACGGTTCTGGTTGTCAATGGCACGGCGGGAATGGCGGGAATACCTGTTTTCACGTACTGGGACGGCCAAAACAATCAGCTTACGGCGCCGGTAACCACAAACATCCCTAATATCAGAAGGATAGAAATTACAATCGTTACGCAGCAGTCTAACAAAGATATCGGCACCGGCGGCCAGAGACAAATTATCTACACGACGAGTGTTGTTCCCAGAAACCATGCTGACGTTCTAGCTTATTAGCTGAGGATTACATATACATTATGAAAGAAACGACTCTACGCAATGAAAAAGGATTTGCCCTGCTGGCGGCAATTATCGCCAGTTTAATACTTTTAGCTGTCGGCATGCTTGTTATAAACATGTCCGCCGGCGACCTGATTTCGACTTCCGTATCCGTGGGAAACAAAAAGGCGAGTATTGCCGTGGAAAGCGGGATTTTCAAGCTGGTGGAGACATTCACTCCTGCTAATTCAAATGGTTACTACGCTTGCACGGGGAATGATACCGCTGCGAACCTTAACAGTGTCATCCCTAGCCCATGGCAAACAGCCAGCAACACGGACGCGGATCCGAATACAAAATATGTCATATGTAACGTAACATCGGACAGTACGAAGACGAATTTATACCTACCAGGTTATGGAACTAAATTTGGTTTAAAGCGTTTTTATACCACAGTGATAGGCGAAAATTCGTCTTATAATTCATTTATGAAAGTAGATGTTGGTGTAGGGTACGTCGTACCCAATTAACAAAAGCAGGTATTTGTATTTGATTCGGTCATGTACCGATGAATCAGGAGGTAATGATTATGACAAGAAAAATGATAGTGATAATAATTGCTGCAATATTTATGGCGGTATCTTCCGGCGTATCCCGAGCCGACGATTCAACGCTATGGACAACAACAACAACCCCGGATGCCCTGATCATCCTGGACAACACGGGAAGCATGGCGGATCTGCCTGAGGGCTCGCCGGCAACACTGTATGTTTGCGGATCAAGCTGCAGTGGCAGCGGTCCTTTTTATCCCAGCGCCCTACCAAGTCCCGTTCCCGCAACTATCTATGATATTGCCGGTAACTGCACAGGTAATGGTCCTTATTATAGTTCATATCCGGGTCTTATGCCCACGGCAAATATGTATATTCTTCCCGGTAATTCCTGCAGCAGCTATACCGGTCCTTTTTACACAACAGTACTGCCATCCAACGCCTTTGGATTATCGGCTACTTCTACAGCTTATATAAATTCAAGCTTATCTTGCACCGGCGGCAGCAGCGTTGGTTTTTCTCCAATTTACGTTGCAACAGGATCGACTACTTATACAAAATCATGCACAATCGGTACATCAACCAGTACATCAAGCCTTGGCGGCCTTACCACCGTTTATTCCGCGGGTGATTGCACAAACACAGCCACCGGCGGTCCTTTCTACTCCAAATCAAAAAGTGGACATACAACGGCATGTTATGAGTACTCATCTTGCACGCCCCCCACCACCGGCTATACATCAGGCAGTTGCGCAGCCACTGGTGCTATCTTTTACAGGACGTCACAAAGCGGATATAATACAGCATGCGGGACGACCACAACATGCACGACGCCATCGACCCTGTATACCGATACTGCAACTGATTGCTCAACCGGTCCCTACTACTTGAATAATCAAGTCCCCGGATACACATACGCATGTCAGGGCTGCAACACAACCTGCAGCATCTCAGACAGTTCAAG
The DNA here is from genome assembly GCA_963811325.1 of uncultured delta proteobacterium. GTDB lineage: Bacteria > Desulfobacterota > Syntrophia > Syntrophales > Smithellaceae > Smithella. The sequence goes on along the minus strand of CAWEQT010000001.1, from coordinate 1,144,837 downwards.
TAATTATCCCTTATACGGCGACCCTAACTGTTCAGTAGCATTTTATTCAAACACGAATACGACGGGTTACACCACGAATTGCTCCAAAATTCAAATCGCCAAACGCGCCATTTTCGGTCTCATGAATGCTACCAATAGCGGCACCCTTACTTCAACGGATGTGACCAGTCTGGATATGCGTTTAGGTTACATGAATTATTATAACTGCCAGAATGCTTCCGCATGTTCTACTTATTCTTATCCCGCCGGCAGTTCAAGTTCATGCATTCAGCTTCAATGGCCTCTTACACTATCCGATAATCTCACAACAACACCCTATTCGGATATCTACTGCAATAATAGTACATCCTGCCTCTCAACGAATACGTCGTCATGTACAACATCCAGCCCGCAAAAGGGATGTGTTGCCGGAGCGACTCCCGGCGGCGGAACCCCCTTAGGAGCTGCCCTGCAGCAGGGAACAAACTATCTTACTTATCAAAAGTCGCTGGATAATGCCTCGGCGTGCCGTCAAAAGTCCATTATTCTCATCACCGATGGAGCAGATACATTCTCCTGCCCGAATCAGGGCTCAAATCCTGAACCTGGCGAAAGTGGTACTTGTGGTAATGGATCCGTTACTTGCGATGCGCAAAGAAGATCTCCCGTGTATTACGCGGCTGCGTCCAAAGCTCTCGGTTTTCAGGTTTTCATTGTGGGTTTTGGCTCTGGCATGCCTATAATTGATCAAAACACGCTAAACTGGGCTGCCTATTACGGAGGAACGAGGAACCCGAATACAACACAATCAGGCGATACGTCGAAAGTTACACTGGGCTCCAATCCCTGCACCAGCGGCATCGATCCCGGGGCATTTACGAATAATAATGGTGTAATCACATTAACATACCCCCTCACGGGTTACGCTTTTTTGGCCAGCAATCCCGCGGATCTGGCAGCTGCTTTGCAGTCCGCCATATCAGCTATTCACGCAGGCGAATATTCATTTTCGGCCGAGGCAGCGGTAGCCAGCGCCCGCATTTCGACAGAAAATTTCATTTATGAAGCATCTTTTAATCCTGAGAACACCGTGGGAAATGCTAAAGAACCATTCTGGCCGGGGCATTTGAAAAAATATGCATTAAATCCTTCAAATGGCGTACAAACATATCCCGCCGAATGGGACGCAGGAGCGGTATTGGCTCTTAGATCATCAGGCAGCAGGCATATGTGGACATTAAAAAACGGAACCATGACCAGATTTAACACGTCCAATATCACAGATGCCGACCTGGGTACAGGCACGTCCACAACGACTTGCGCGGCGGCCGGCGACTGCATAACCGGATGCTCATGCGGCAACGTTGTCGGATTTTACCAGGGTAATACTACTGCTGTCCCCTCTGACAATCTGGAGCAATGGACGTTGGGCGATCTTTATCACACAAATCCTGTGCTCGTCCAAACGCCAAGCCCGTATTTTTATGACCCCCGGGAATGCACCCCTGCATCAGGTACATCATCTTATGGTTCGTTCCTCGCCAGCAATACGCGATCATCTGCCGCAGCCACTCAGCTTATTATGGCCGGCGGCAATGACGGTCAATTGCATGCCTTCACTACGGGTAACGGTACAGATCCTACCGCAGGCGGAAACGAGGTATGGAGTTTCATCCCCCCCAACTTACTGCAGAAAATATCGCCCATAGCCCATAACGATCATTCCGACCGCAGTATACTGAACTCCCATGATTTCTTCGTGGATGGGCCGCTGCAGGAGGCTGATGCCGTCTGGCTGCCTTCATCAGCAGGTAGCGGTGTTACTAAAAACGCAGCCGACTGGAAATCAATGCTTATCCTTGAAGAAGGGCAGGGGTCCGGAAATTTCCTCTGGAGTTCTTCTTCAAACTGCTATGCCCCCTATACCACAACCTCAACAGGATTCAGCGCGACTTATGATCCAACAAATTATCCTTATTACTGCGGTCTTTATGCTTTGGATGTCACCAATACAGTATCTACCCAACCTGCCTATTTATGGAATTTGCAACCGACAACGGCGCAGGCTCCATTTCTGGGCCAGGCCTGGAGCAAGATGCAAATCGGCCGTGTTAAAATTTCGGGCAAAGAAAAATGGGTTGGATTCATCGGCGGAGGTTACGAGGGGACGTCCTGCACGCCCGCTACTGGTGGATCAGTGGATGAGGCCTGCAATACCGTGGCCACGGGCAGCTCCGGAAAGTCGTTCAATGTTGTCGATCTGACCAACGGCAATATCCTTTGGAGTTTTACTTACGGTTCAACAACTACTTCAACGTCGAGTCCTTATATGACGTTCGATTTAGCAGGATCGCCCATAGCTTTCGACATGGATGGTGACGGATTCATTGATACTGCTTACATAGGCGACCTCGGCGGAAATATTTGGCGTTTCCGGTTATGTACAGCTGATCCACTCTGTTCTTCCTGCGGTTTATCAAGTTATACAGCTTCTCCATCCTGCACTTCTTCTTCTTATCCTGCTGCGCCTCCTACTCATTCTCCTCTTTCTTATGGTACCTGTGGCACGTCCAGTTGGAAAGGCAGCCTCTTTTTTCAGTCGACGGATGCTGAAAGAGGTTCCGGCCTGGCCACGCCCGCGAATACTCACAAACAAATATTTACACAGCCTCAAGCCAGCATAGACAATAACGGCAATTGGTGGATCTTTTGGGGTACGGGAGAGTCTACCAATCCCACTTTTGAATTATCAACGGATACAAGCACTACCAAGAACCGGCTTTATGCCGTTGAAGAAGCCAATCTCGCCAATCTGGACAGCACTGGAACGGCGTACCCTACTTTCACAACGGCGGGTATCAACCCGAACACTTACCCTTTACAGAATGTAACCACTCAGGCTTTTTCCCCTTCGACAGCAAATAGCGGATGGTATTATAATCTCTCGACTAATCCTCTTACGGGCCCTTTTGGCGCTAATGGAGCTACGGCCACTATTTCCAATCCCGTAGGGGAAAAAATGGTCTCCGATCCTGCGGTATTCGGCGGTGTTGTTTATTTTACGACCTATCTCCCCGCCCAGGGAACTGCCACCGCCTGCGGCCAGGCGGGCACTTCATTTCTTTATGAACTTGGCTATTTAACCGGAGCCGCCGCCTTTAATACAACTTCAGGTGTTGTAGCAAATCAATATATCGCTCAGGGAATAAGTTCTTCAATTCTGGTCTCTATCAGCCCAAACGGTATCGCGAACTTATATTATCCGGGCATGAACTCCCCCGGTGGATCAGGGATTCCTTACACTGCAAACATGCCATCCAGCATGACCAATATTCTTTATTGGAAAGATCAACGTTTGAATCAATAGAAAGGATTTGTCAGAAAAATACTTGACAGAAAGGTAGTATGTTTTTATAGGGATTGGTAATAATATTAAATCGGGATCTGCCCATAAATTTAGAGAAGAAATATTGAACTGTTTGCGCCTGGCGCGTCAATTGTCAAAAAAGGTTCAGTGTCACCACGAATACGCATCGACTTGGTCATTGCCCCGACTATTTTCGAGATTTGTCCATCAAGGACGGCGATATTGAAGAAGCTGTAAAAAAGGACCGGCAAGCTTAGCTTAATAAATGTAATTAACAGTTTAACTTGCAGTGACAAGCAGCAAATGATATTTAAAGCTGCTTGTCATTTTTTTATAGGGTTTATGCCAAAATTATGAAAGATAAAATTACGAAAATACTGCAAACCGCCTTGAATGTTTCTATACAAAAAGGCCAGCTTCCTGAATTATCCTTGCCTTACATCGAGGTGGAAGCCCCCGGCAACCCCCTGCATGGAGATTACGCCGCCAATGCCGCTATGATTCTGGCCGCGCAGGCCAGACAAAATCCGCGGAAAATAGCACAGACAATTCAGGGAAATATATCCGATCCGGAAAATATTGTTGAAAAAACGCAAATAGCAGGGCCCGGCTTTATTAATTTTTTTATTAAAGACAGCGTCTGGCATAATTACCTGAAAAATATTGACGAGCAAAAAGAAAAATACGGCAGCTCCGATTTTGGCTTCGGCAAAAGAGTTCAGGTGGAATTTGTAAGTGCCAATCCCACGGGGCCGTTGCATATAGGTCACGCACGCGGCGCTGTCATCGGCGATGTAATTGCCAACTTGCTTACAACAACCGGTTACACGATTTCCAAAGAATATTATATCAATGACGCCGGAAACCAGATGAATAATTTAGGCAAATCCGTCCTGCTGCGTTACAGGGAACTCATGGGCGAGAAAATTGAATTTCCCGAAACTTGTTATCGCGGTGATTATATAAAGGATATTTCCCGTGAAATTATTGACAGGGAAGGGGATAAATATCTTAAATCGAACGAAGAGGAAACCATCGTCTATTTTACCACAGTTGCCGGGCAGGCAATTCTGGAAGAGATTAAAATCGATTTAAAGGATTTTGGAGTTATTTTTGATGAATATTTTAGCGAAAAGGAACTCTATCAAGACAATGGTGTAATCAGGCTTTTGGAAAAATTTCAAAAAAAGGGGTTTATTTATTCCGATGGTGAAACCATGTGGTTTAAAACCACTGATTTTGGCGATGAAAAAGACAGAGTTGTTATCCGCAAAAACGGCGAACCGACTTATTTCGCCGCGGACATCGCCTATCATCAGAATAAATTTTCCCGTGGTTTTGATATGATCATCGATATCTGGGGCGCGGATCACCACGGTTATATGCAGCGTATGTGGGCGGGAGTTCAAGCTCTCGGCCACGATAAAGCCGCTTTAAAAATAATTCTGGTGCAGCTGGTAAATCTTCTCCGGGGCGGAGTGCCTGCGGCCATGTCCACGCGTTCCGGCGAGTTTGTGACCTTGCGGGAAGTTCTTGATGAGGTGGGTAAAGACGCAGCCCGTTATAATTTTCTTATGCGCCGCAGTGACAGCCATCTGGATTTTGATCTGGAACTGGCTAAAAAACAATCCAGTGAAAATCCGGTTTATTATGTGCAATATGCACATGCCCGGATTTGCAGCATTTTAAGAATGGCGCAGGAACGCGATATTGCCCTGCCGGTTTATGCGGATATTGATCCGGGACTGCTTTCCGAACCGGAAGAAAAGAATTTAATTAAATTGCTGGTGCGTTATCCGGAAACAATCTACGGCGCAGCCAGATCTCTGGAACCGCACCGCGTCACCTTTTATCTGAATGAATTAGCCGGAGTATTTCACAGCTATTATAATAAGAATAAAGTAATTTCAGAAGACCGGCAGTTGACCGCGGCAAGGTTATTTCTGGCAGGGGCAATCAGAATTGTTTTACAAAATGCTTTGAATATTTTGGGTGTGAGCTCGCCGGAGAAGATGTAAATAATATTGTGACGAAGCATCCGCCGGCGTTGTGAACATTGCCTTTTTTAATATTAAAAATATTTTTAAAGTAGAAAAATGGCTACAGGAAATATTAAGAATTTTGAATTGAAAATGGGGAAGACCGGGTTAATCATCATTGTTACCGGAATGGCGGCATTATTATGCGCCGCTTTTTTGTTCGGTGTTGATGTCGGGGAAAATATTGATACTTATCCGGATAAAATCGCGGCGCTTCCTCAAAGAGCATTGGCTCTGGTCTGGCGTCCGGCCAGAATCAGCGCCACCCGAAGCGCACCGGATAATAAAGAGAAAGATGATATTGACCTGACTTTTTACGACGCGCTGACCACGAAAAAAGGCATTATCAATGCGGAAGCTGTTCCGGAAAAACAGACATTGGTCGTACAGCCGAAAAAGGAAGAAGAAACTGTAAAAGGTAATTTTAATATTGAAGCTCAAAAACCGCCGCAAACTGTAAATGAGAAAAATAACGCAATACAAGACAACAAAATTATAGAAACTGCTTTGGACACTGATTCCGGTAAACATAAATTCATTGTTCAGGTGGCTTCTTTGAAGAGGAAAACGAAAGCGGATCAAATAAGCAAAAAAATTTCCTCTTCGGGTTTTAAATCAGAAATAATTAAAGCCAAGATTAAAGGTAAAGGGATTATGTTTCGCGTGATTGCTTCCGGTTTTGAAAATAAAGTTCAGGCACAGGAGGCCGCGCATAATATTTCTACGCAAACGGGGACAAATTGCATTGTCAAAAGCGTTGATAATCCGGCAAAGGATAACTAAAAAAATACAACGGGTTGTTTAATTATGTTTGAAAGTCTTTCGGAAAAATTAGAAAATATTTTTAAAAAATTAAAGGGACGCGGAATTTTGAATGAGGAAAGCGTAAATGCCTCGCTCAAAGAAATCCGCATGGCGCTTTTAGAAGCCGATGTTAATTTCAAGGTCGCTAAGGATTTTATCGAAGATGTCCGGACGCGGGCGATAGGAAAAGAAGTTCTGGACAGTATTACTCCCGGTCAGCAAATAGTAAAAATTGTTCATGACCGGTTAGTCGAGCTTATGGGCGGGGTCAGCGCCAATATCAAATTCGGAGCCCGTGTTCCTGCCGTAATCATGCTTGTCGGTTTGCAGGGATGCGGCAAAACAACAACCGCCGCAAAGCTGGCCCTTTTATTATCAAAAGAACAAAAAAAAGTTTGTCTTGTATCCGCTGATGTTTACCGTCCCGCCGCTATGGAACAACTGGCTGTGCTAGCCAGACAGATTAATGCCGGTGTCTATGAATCTGACGGTTTAAAAGACCCCGTGGAAATTTGTGTTCAGGCAGTGGAACAGGCCAGAAGAAACGGTTATGAAGTGCTCATCATCGATACTGCCGGAAGACTGCATATTGATAATCTCTTGATGGAAGAACTGAAGAATATCAAAGATAAGGTCAACCCGGCGGAAATTATTTATGTCGCTGACGCCATGACGGGACAGGACGCAGTTAATGTCGGCGCCAAATTTAATGAACTTATAGGTATTGACGGCGTCATTATGACTAAAATGGATGGCGACGCGCGTGGCGGCAACTCGCTGTCTCTCAAGTCGGTTATTGGAAAGCCTGTAAAGTTTGTCGGCGTAGGAGAAAAAATAGATAATCTGGAGGTATTTCATCCGGAAAGAATGGCTTCCCGTATTTTAGGCATGGGCGATATTCTTACTCTGGTGGAGAAAGCGCAAGCAAACATTGATAAGAAAACAGCGCTTGAACTGGAAAAAAGCATCCGAAAAAATAATTTTTCACTGGAAGACTTCCGTAATCAATTGGCTCAAATTAAAAAAATGGGATCAATGAAAGATATCTTAGGCATGATTCCGGGATTGGGAAAAATGAAGGCGCTTAAAAACATGGAACCCGATGATAAAGAATTGGTTAAAATTGCCGCCATAATCGATTCTATGACAAAAAAAGAGCGTTATAATCATTTGATCATTGATGGCCGTCGGCGTAAAAGAATTGCCTTGGGCAGCGGGACGACGGTTCAAGATGTTAATGTTTTATTGAAAAATTATTTGGAAATCAAAAAAATGATGAAAAGATTTAATAAAAAAGACGGGGTAAAATCTCTGATGCGGAATTTCCCCTTTTAAAATGGAAAAAACTGTGATAAATCTTTAAGAAAGAAAATTATTATTTTAAGGAGGTAATATTAAAAATCCATGGCTGTTAAAATTAGACTGACTCGTATGGGTGCTAAAGGCAAACCTTTTTATCGTATTGTGGCAGCTGATACAGATTTCCCGCGAGATGGAAGATTTTTGGAAATATTAGGCAATTATGATCCTAAAAAAAACCCGGCGGAAGTTACAGTGAAAGAAAAACGTGTTCGCGATTGGTTGGATAAGGGCGCCAAAGCAACTTTGACGGTAGCTAATTTACTTAAAACAAAAGGTATTGAGGCTAAAATCAAGTAAGAAAGGTTTTTCATATTAAGAATAAGCAACTTAAGTTTTCAATGGGTTGCGAAGCTTTAAACATGTAATCTATTATTGACAAATGATTTCTAAAAAATAATGAATCAAAAACTGCGGAGGTTATGACTATGAAGGAATTGATTAAGTTTATATCTCAGGCTTTAGTAGATTTTCCGGACAAGGTGGAAGTGACAGAAATCATAGGCGAGCAAACATCGGTAATCGAATTGCGTGTGGCAAAAGAGGATTTGGGCAAAGTAATCGGAAAACAGGGTAGAACTGCCAAGGCTATCCGGATGATTTTAAGCGCCGCTTCGGCTAAGGCGCATAAAAGGGCAGTTTTAGAAATCATTGAATAGGCGGAAAATGGATCTCTTTGTATTTGGGGAGATAGTAAAAACTCGCGGTCTCCATGGTTGTTTAAAAGTATTATGTTACGTGGAGAAAAAAGATACTTTTTTAAAACTTAAGTTTGTTTATATTGAAAGAAATTCAGGGCAAAAAGACCGTTTTGCTCTGAAAAAAATTGATGTATCCGGCAGAATTCTGTTTGTCGAACTGGAAGACATCCGGGATGTGGAGTCAGCGAAGGATTTCATTGGTTGTAAAGTGTTTCTGCCAAAAGAGATCATGGAAAAACTGCCGGAAGGCGAATATTACTGGCACGATATTATCGGACTGGATGTTTACAGTGAGGAAGGCAAATATATCGGCATAATAGAATCAGTTTTTCCCACAGGAAGCAATGATGTTTATGTCTGCCGGGGAGAAAAAAGAGAGATACTTCTTCCCGCTATCGCTGACGTGATTCGTAAGATAGATATAAATCGCCGGGTCATGACAGTTAAATTGCTGGAAGGGTTGTAAAAGTGATCAATTTTGAAATCCTTTCCTTATTCCCCGAAATGTTTGTGTCTCCTCTCAATTTCAGCCTGTTAAAGAAAGCTCGGGAAAAAGGTCTTTTAAATATTTGCCTGCACAATATACGCGATTGGGCGGATGATAAGCATAAGATGACTGATGACGCTCCTTATGGGGGCGGCTGTGGAATGGTTATGAAAGTTGAGCCGGTGGAAAAGGCGCTGGAGGCAATCAGGATACCTGAAGATGATTCCATCGTAGTGTTAATGACTCCTCAGGGAGAAGTATTAAATCAAGATATCGTGGCCCGACTGGCCCCGAAAAAGCAGATAATCATTATTTGCGGCCGCTATGAGGGTATTGATGAAAGGATAAGAGCACATTTGGTTGACAGAGAAATATCAATCGGTGATTATATTTTAACCGGCGGTGAGCTTGCCGCTTTAGTTTTAGTTGATGCCATTTCCCGGTTTATCCCCGATGTTTTGGGAAACCCTCTGTCAACACGCAGCGACTCTTTTTCTGAAAACCTTTTGGAATATCCTCAATATACGAGGCCGCCCCAATACAAGGGCTGGATGGTTCCGGATGTTCTACTGTCTGGAAATCATGCCCAGATTGAACTCTGGCGTAAGAAAGAATCGCTTAAAAGGACATATAAACGGCGGCCGGATTTACTGAAAAGGCTCGAACTTTCTGTGGTGGATAAAAAAATTCTGGATAAAATTATGCGAGACGAGATATAAAGCCTTGATTTTGAAAAGTTTATAAGGTAGTGAAAACAAATTTTTAAATTGAGATTGATTTCTCAATTTAATTAAGACAATTTAGTTTTAAACGGAAAAGCATTAATGCTTTACATAGCTCTTTTACATTATCCGGTGTATAATAAAGAAGGCAGAATTGTAACCACATCCATTGCAAATATGGATATCCATGATATTTCCAGGTTGGCAAAGACATATGCAGCGAGGGGATTTTACATAGTCAATCCTATACTGGAACAACGGGATATGGCTGGCGAAATTATCAGTCACTGGCGGGAAGGTTACGGAGCTAATTATAATAAATTCCGGCAAGCCGCTTTTGAATTGATCAAGATAAAAGAGAGCTTACAAGCCGTTTTAGATGATATTGCCGGGGAATCAGGATTGGCACCGAAGACTATAGTTACCGGAGCTAATTTTTCAGGCAATCTTTTAAAGTTTGCCGAACTTCGAGAGATGCTGCCAAAAAGCAATTTACCACATCTTCTTATTTTTGGCACAGGATCAGGAATTGCCGTGGAAGTGATAAGTATGGCGGATTATAAACTGGAGCCGATAAAAGGTAATGAAAATTATAATCACCTTGCTGTACGGTCGGCGGTGGCGATTGTTTTAGATAGAGTAATGAGCGTTTAAATTTTAATTATAATGCAATGATTGCAGGAGGAAATATAAATGAATGTTATAGAAATGCTGGAAAAAGAATATATGAGAGGCGACATTCCCGGTTTTAAAACCGGCGATACTGTAAAAGTTCATGTGCGCATTATTGAAGGTCAGAAGCAGAGAATTCAAGCTTTTGAAGGAGTTGTAATCCGTAAAAGACGCGGTAATAGTGGGGCAAATTTTACAGTGAGAAAAATTTCTTACGGCGTGGGCGTAGAAAGAACATTCCCTTTGCATTCGCCGATTATTGATCAGATTGAAGTAGTCAGCAGAGGCAAGGTGCGAAGGTCGCGTCTCTATTATCTGAGAAACCTGAGAGGCAAAAAGGCAAGGATTAAGGAAGCAGCAAAACAGTAGCAAATATTTTTTATTAAACCTTATTTGAATTCATTAATTAGCGCCGGATTGCGGAAGAGGAAGGAAGTAAATCCTTTATTTTTTCAATGAACATTTTTGAAAAAATTGCCTATAAGGAAGGCTACCAGCTCATTGCGGGTGTTGATGAAGCCGGCAGAGGGCCGCTGGCAGGTCCTGTTGTGGCCGCGGCCGTAATTTTACCGTCTGATTATGTGAATGCTGAAATAAACGATTCCAAACAGCTTTCAGCCGGTAAAAGAGAAAAATTATACGAAATAATCAATAAAGATGCTGTCGCGATCGGCATGGGAATTGTTGATACAGAGACAATTGATCATCTAAACATTCTGCAAGCAACTCTTCAGGCCATGCGCGAAGCAGTTCTGGAACTTCCCACTTCTCCCGATTTTCTTTTAATAGACGGTCTCAATCGTATTGCCCTTATAACTCCACAGAAATCAGTGATAAAAGGAGATGGTTTAAGTATTTCGATCGCTGCGGCGTCAATCATTGCCAAAGTATCCCGCGACCGGATTATGGAAATATATCATCGCCAGTTTCCCCAATACAATTTCCGGCAAAATAAGGGTTATGGAACTAAAGAACACTGTAACGCCATTAAACAATTTGGTATTTGTAAAATTCATCGTAAATCATTTCATGTAAAAAATCTAAACCAGGCCACTCTTGAATTCACCTATTAAAATGAAAGATGCGTCAAAAATTAATACAGGAAAACAAGGCGAAAAAATCGCGGCGGACTTTCTTAAAAAAAACGGTTATCGTATAATTGAAAAAAATTTTCGTTGTGTTCTGGGAGAAATAGACATTATCGCGCGGGAAAAAGACGAGCTCGTTTTCATTGAAGTTAAAACAAGAAAGTCCGGGGAATTGGGCTATCCGGAACAAGCGGTGGGAACAAAAAAGCAAAAGAAAATGTCACAACTGGCATTGTGGTATTTACAGAAAAAAAATACAACAGATGCGCAAGCCCGCTTTGATGTAGTGGCTATAACGATATCCGCTTCCGGTAAAGAAATTAAATTGATTAAGAACGCGTTCGACTTTATTGCTAACCAATTCTAAAGGGAGTTTTCGCCATACTGGCGAAAACTCTCGGTAATGTGCGATTCTATTTATTATGCGCTCCCCTTACGGGTCTGCGCTTCCGATCAAAGCGCTATCTTTGTTAGCGTCGTTGTCGGCTTCCTCAACGTATGTAAAATAAGCATCGTCGCCTCCCCCTGGCTGTTTCAATATCATCTTTGATTTAAAATTGGAATTAAATATGGGTTAAAGCCGGTTTGCCAATGGGATAAACATTAAAACCAAGGGTAAAACATTTATTATGATCTATTATATTACGACCGTCGAAAAGAAAAGCCGGTTTGACCATTGAGCGGTATATCTTTTTAAAATCCAGCCCCCGGTATAAATCCCAGCCGGTAAGTATAATCAGGGCGTGGCAGCCGGTTGCGGCCAGGTAAGGATCCTCAATATACTTTATACTTCCTTTGATTTCTGCAAGATCAACAGCCGCGTTTTTCAGCGCCTTGGGATCGGAGATAATTATTTGGGCTTGTTCCGCCAGCAGCTTGCGGGTAATATTGATAGCCGGACTTTCACGTGTGTCGCCGGTATCCGCTTTGAATGCAAAACCCAGAATGCAGATTTTTTTTCCGGCCAGCGTGTTAAACATTGATTTAAGAATGTTGGTGATGAAGCGATCCTGTTGATATTCATTTATTTTTACGACGCTTTCCCAATAGGCGGCAACCTCAGACAGGCCATAATAACTGCAAAGATAAACAAGATTTAAAATATCTTTTTTAAAGCAGGAGCCGCCAAAGCCAATACCGGCATTAAGAAACTTATTGCCGATTCGACTGTCCATTCCCACCGCCCTGGATACTTCAGAAATATCGGCATCGGTTTTTTCACACAGAGCAGATATAGAATTAATCGATGATACCCGCTGAGCCAGGAAAGCATTGGCCACTAATTTTGATAATTCACTGCTCCAGATATTGGAGGTGATTATTTTTTTTAATGGTATCCACCGTGCATAGATTTCTATCAATTCTGCGCGGGCTTTCAATCCGCTTTTTGTTTCATGAGAGCCGATAAGAACGCGGTCGGGATTTTCCAGATCGCTGATAGCCGTGCCTTCCGCCATAAATTCCGGGTTAGAAAGAACTTCAAATTTAATTCTGCCTTTTCCCGAAGATAGAATTTTTTCCATGGTCAGAGCGGTTTTTACAGGTAGAGTGCTTTTTTCGATTACTATTTTCGATGACCGGGAATATTTAAGGATTTGTCGCGCTGTTTTTTCCCAGTACTGTAAATCAGCGGCCATATTGGCACCGGCGCCATAAGTCTTAGTAGGCGTGTTAACGCTGACAAAAATGATGTCATTTTCTTTGATCTGGTTTTCGATATCTTGGGTAAAGAATAAATTTCTACCCCTGGTCATTTTTACAATTTTATCCAGTCCCGGTTCATAAACAGGAAGCTCTGCCGAATTCCATGCGTCAATGCGATCGGGATTTGTATCCACTACCGTGATACGATAATCGGGACATTTATAAGCAATCATCGCCATAGAAGGGCCGCCTACATAACCCGCTCCGATGCAAAGAATTTTTTTCTTAAATTTCATTTTGCGTTGTATCTCCTCAAGTTAATTATAATGCTTTTAGAACATCGCGGAAATATTTAATTGTGCTTAATAAGCCTTCTTCCAACTCTGTTTTAGGATTCCAGCCGATTTTCTCTCTCGCGAGGGTTATATCCGGCTTGCGCTGAGCGGGGTCGTCCGCCGGCAGGAGTTTAAATTCAATGCCGGAATTACTCTTTGTTAATTTTATAATTAGTTGCGCCAATTGCAGAATGGTAAATTCTCCGGGATTGCCAATATTAACCGGGCCGTAAAACTCATCGGCAGAATTCATCATCCGGATTAACCCTTCGACTAAATCATCAACGAAACAAAAAGATCTTGTATGGGTTCCGTCTCCATAAATCGTAATTTTTCTGCCCTGCAGAGCCTGAATAATAAAATTGCTTACAACGCGGCCGTCATTGATTGCCATGCGCGGACCGTAGGTATTAAAAATTCTGACTATTTTTGTATTAACAGAATTCTGCCGCCTGTAGTCCATCATCAGGCACTCGGCCGCCCGTTTCCCTTCGTCATAACAACTGCGGATTCCTATAGGATTAACTTTCCCCCAGTACGACTCATTTTGCGGATGAACTTCAGGATCTCCGTAAATCTCAGATGTGGAAGCCTGAAGCACTTTTGCTTTTGTCCTTTTTGCAATACCTAAAACGTTTATCACGCCCATGACATTCGTTTTGATTGTTTTAATCGGATTGAACTGATAGTGCACCGGCGAAGCAGGGCAGGCAAGATTGTATATTTCATCAACCTCGAGATATATAGGATTAATAATGTCGTGACGAATCAATTCAAAATTGGGCAAACCGAGAAGATGGGCAATATTCTTTTTATCGCCGGTAAAAAAATTATCCAGACAAATGATGTCATTGCCTTCCCGCAGCAATTGTTCGCAAAGATGGGAACCTAAGAATCCTGCGCCTCCGGTAATTAATATCCGTTTCATCATCTAAGCTTATCATTCATGGTGGTATTATTCAAATATTATATATTTAACCTGAAATACCCTGAAGATGTCAACAATAAAAAAATTTATTCTTGTTACATTCCCCGTCCAATTGACAAAAAATCAATTTTTGTATCATTGTAAATTAACACCATTTCTAAATCAAAGATGATATTGAAACGGCCAGGCTTAAGGCGACGAGGCGTGTTATACATACGTTGAGGAAGCCGACAACGACGACAACAAAAATAGCGGTTTGATCGGAAGCACATACCCGTAACGGTAGCGCATAATAAATAGACTCTTACATTACCGAGAATTTTCGCCAGTATGGCGAAAACTTCCTTTAGAATTGGTACAATATATATTTCTTGAACTGTTTTCTACACTATGATAACTAATTAAATTATACAATACAATAGTTAAGTTTCGGTTTTTTGAGAAAACATATTTCAGGGAGATAAACATGGATTCAAATTCCACAGTAACGGAAGGTAAAAATATTCATAATCTGACTGATGAGTACGAAGAACCCAACAACGGAAACAATCAGAAAGTTATTGTGGTTGACGGCCGTGGTTACGAAAATAATGCTGATAATAAAAAGGAAATATATACTCTTGTCGATGTAATCGAAAACACTCAAAATGCAGATAATATATACGAAGAAATTATGAAACGGGCGACTGAAATAGTTGAAAGAATCGCCCGCGAAATAGTTCCGTTAGTCGCTGAAAGAGTCATTAAGGAAGAAATCGAAAAATTAAAGAAAAGCAACGCCACTTAATAAAAGATGAATAATCAGCACATGTGCAGATATATCTCTTTATCATTTTTCATTTTTTTATTTTTATCATTTTCTGTTTATGCACAAAATGATTCCGGTCTTTTAAATATAGATGTTGAAGGACAAGCTGTTATAAAGCAAAACGATGTTGCCCGCGCCCGCAAGGAAGCAATTAAGGACGTGCTGGAAAATGCTGTCGGTGCGGCAGCATCGAAATTATTGTCTGTTTCGCTTAAAGACGAAAGGCTTCAACAAATAAAAAGCGCTGTAATTGACGAACCGAATAAGTATATAAGTATTTATAAAATTTTAGCGGAAAGAAAAGAAACACAGACATATATTGTTAATGTAAATGCTACTGTGGTTCTGGTTGGTTTGAAAAATGATCTGAATAATAAAGGTTTTTTTCAACAGCCATTGTCAGAAGAAAAAACCGATTTGACAGTTTTTTTAAATGTCCAGGGATTGAAAAAATATGCCGATTATTCGCGTTTAAAAGAATTTCTGCGAAGCCTAGCAACAGTGAAAAGCATTTATCCTTGCCGTTTCGCATGGCAGCAAGCTTATTTTGAAATTAAAATATCCGGAAACGCGCAATCTTTAGCCGATGAATTGATAAAAACAGGTGGTTTTCTGCTGCTGGATATTAAGCAGGTAGATAAAAATCATATGGAAATAAACTGTATGCATAATGAGGGAAATTCATGAAGATTTATAGATTTAACCTTTTATTGATTGTCATGTTCTCAATTATTTGTGGATGTTCCGACAAATCACCGCAGGTATTAAAAGATAATAATGATAAGATTCATCCAATAATTATTGCGGTACTTCCTTTAGAAAATAAAGGCCATGATGTCAAAACTTCCCAGTTATTTCGCTCCAGGCTGCTGGAAGAACTTTATTTTAAAGGCTATTCCAAGTTGCCTCTGGAAACGATAGATAAAAAACTGGAATCTTTATATGCCAATAATGGAGAAAATAACCACTACTGTGCTGTAGCTCCTCAAACACTAAAAGACTTATTAAGCGCCGATGCCGGAATGTATTGCACTTTGACGGAAGATAATAAATCGACAATCTTTTATTTTCCTATAAAAATATCTGTTCGCTGCGAATTGCGCAGCGTTCAAACAGGAGAAGTTCTCTGGAATGCCCAATCCGAATCTACCGAAAGAAATTTTGATTTTACCGATAAAGGATTGGAGAAAGAATCACATGAGTATATAGAAACGGTAATTGATGAGGTCGTCAATAAGATAATGAAAACTCTGCCAGATGGCCCGAACTTGCGTGGTTAGTTTCTATTTCTAATAGACCTGGCAATAAACACAGAGGTAATAAAAAAAATAAGAAAATAGAATGAACATACCAAATTTTTTATCTTTGTTAAGAATTATTCTTGTTCCTGTCTTTGTAATATTTTTAATCCAGTATTCATATGTCAAAGCTTTAATTGTCTTTACTGTTGCCGGTTTAACCGATGCCCTGGACGGAACACTGGCACGTCTATTAAATAAACAAACTAAGTTGGGTGCTTTTCTGGATCCTGTGGCTGATAAATTACTCTTATCTACAAGTTTTATATCTTTGTCAATTTTCGGCTTAATTCCCAGCTGGCTTACAGTAATCGTTATCAGCAGAGACTTTATAATTCTGCTCGGGATAATGATATTATCAATGATGTCTATAACATATGAAATTAAGCCTGTATTCATTAGTAAAATCACAACAGCTTTGCAAATCGGGACTGTTTTTCTGACCCTGTTTTTAAAAAGCTTTACTTATAATATAGTAAGCCGCGATTTGATTATTACTCTTTCCTGGTTAACGGCATCATTTACTATTATTTCAGGATTGTTTTATATATTTAAAGGAATAAATCTTATCAATCGAACCGCCTAAAAATAGGCTAATAAATAAGATATTTAGCTTGACACTGGGGCGTTTTGCTGCTAGTTACGCAACGTTAAAAAACTTGGTTATTTGTAGGCAAGTAGCTCAGGGGGAGAGCGCCATCCTGACGCGGTGGATGTCCAGGGTTCAAATCCCTGCTTGCCTACCATTTTTTAACATAAAGAAGCATGTCTTAAGTTAGAATACTTTAAGGGCATCAGCAAAACCGTGATGCCCTTTATAAATGAATTTAAAGCGATTATTATCAGAGTAGAATTATGGATATTAAAATTATTTTCCCCGACAATAAAGAAATTTCTTTCAATGCCGGAATTACTGCCGCCCGAGCTTTGGAGAGATGGAAAAAGGAAAGCCTTGATTATACCATTGCAGTTAGAATTAATAACATACCTGCAGATTTAAGCTATCCGGTAAAGAAGGATTCAAAGCTTGATTTAATAGACATATCCTCTCGTGAAGGTTTGTCTATACTGCGTCACAGTATATCTCATGTAATGGCTCAGGCTGTTCAAGAGGTTTTTCCGGGCTCCAAAGTAAGCATCGGTCCTTCTATCGAAGATGGGTTCTACTACGATTTTGAACATAAAGAACCTTTTACTACCGATGATTTTGCAAAAATAGAAAACCGTATGAAGAAGATTATCGCTGCGAATCATCCTTTTATCCGCGAAGAGCTTTCCCGTGCGGATGCAGTAAAATTGTTTGCAGAAAGAAGAGAAAGTTATAAGGTCGAATTAATCAATGATTTGCCCCAGGATGTTAAAGAAGTCAGTATTTATAAGCAAGGCAATTATATTGACTTATGCCGCGGGCCGCACATACCTTCAACAGGCGTAATTAAAGCCTTTAAACTTTTGAGCGTCGCAGGCGCATATTGGCGCGGTAACGAAAACAACAAAATGTTGCAGCGTATTTACGGCACCGGTTTTGTAAATGAAAATGAGCTCACTGATTATTTGAATTTGCTGGAAGAGGCAAAGAAAAGAGACCATCGCCTATTGGGCAGGGAACTCGATCTTTTTCAAGTAAACGAAGAGGCCGGTCCCGGTCTGATTATCTTTCATCCCAAGGGTATGATGTTGCGTTACCTGATTGAAGAGTGGGAGAGGAAAGAACACTTGAAGCGCGGTTATGATATGGTTATGGGACCCCAGATTCTCAAAGTTGATCTATGGAAGAAATCCGGTCATTTTGATCATTATCGCGAAAACATGTATTTTACTGAAGTGGATGAACAAGTTTATGGCATCAAGCCGATGAATTGTCTTTCACATATGTTGATCTATAAATCAAAAATCAGAAGTTACCGCGATTTGCCCTTGCGCTATTTCGAGCTAGGCACGGTTCATCGCCACGAAAAAACCGGCGTCTTGCATGGTTTGATGAGAGTAAGGCAATTTACGCAGGACGATGCACATATACTTTGCACACCGGAGCAGTTAAATTCGGAAATCCGCGCTATTGCAGATTTTGTCAATTATGCTATGGGAATTTTCGGATTTGAATATGAAGTAGAGTTAAGCACGAGACCGGAAAAATCTATTGGCTCCGATGATGACTGGAATCTGGCTACAGAAGCTCTGGAGAGCGCTCTTAAGGATAATAACATAAGCTATGAAGTGAACGCCGGTGACGGAGCATTCTACGGTCCAAAGATTGATTTTAAATTAAAAGATGCTTTGAAAAGAAAATGGCAGTGTGCGACTATTCAGTGCGATTTTACCTTGCCGGAAAGATTTGACTTAAGCTATATAGGCGCTGATGGAGAAAAACACCGGCCGGTTATGCTCCACAGAGTTATCCTTGGTGCTATTGAACGCTTCATGGGCGTACTTATTGAACATTATGCGGGAGCATTGCCCGTCTGGCTTTCCCCTGTACAGTGCGTTTTGTTAACAGTTACAGATAAGCATATACCCTATGCCGAAACAGTTCATGAAAAATTGATTGAATCGGATATTCGCGCTGAGAGGTATTTTGAAAATGAAAAATTAGGATATAAGATTCGTCAGGCGCAAATGCAGAAAATTCCGTACATGCTGGTTATTGGTGATAAAGAAGTGGAAGCGCACTCAGTTGCTCCGCGCACGCGCGACGGTCAAAATATGGGATCAATCCCTGTTATTGAATTTATTGCTTTATTGCAGGAAATATGTGCAAAAAAACAATAGGATCAGTCATGCAAATATATTATTCAGGAGGTGACATATAGTAAAGGATCTAAGAATAAATAAAGAAATAAAATCTGCTGCTGTTCGGGTAATCAGCGAAGAAGGGAAGCAGCTCGGTGTGATTGCATTGCATGAAGCACTGGCCAGAGCAGAAGAAGCTGGATTGGATCTGGTAGAAGTATCCGCATCTATGGACACGCCTGTTTGTAAAATAATGGATTATGGTAAATATCGTTACAAACAGAACAAGAAACTGCATGATGCTAAAAAAAGCCAAACCATCATTCAGGTTAAAGAAATTAAATTAAAGCCAAAAACAGAAGAACATGATGTGCAGGTTAAGCTAAGGCATATCAAAAAGTTTTTGAATGATCACAATAAAGTAAAAGTATCCATGATGTTTAGAGGAAGGGAAATTGCTTTTACCGACATAGGCAGGAAGCTGATGGAAACAATTAAGGGTGAACTGGCAAATGATTGTGTCATTGATCAGGAGCCCAGGCTTGAAGGACGGAATATGGTGATGATTTTTTCACCAAAAAAACAATAAGCATAGAGAGGTGATCGAATGCCAAAACTAAAAACTCACAGAGGAGCGGCAAAGCGCTTTTCAGTTACGGCCAAGGGGAACGTGAAGCGCAGCAAGGCTTTTGCCAGTCACATCCTTACAAAAAAAACAACGAAGCGAAAACGAACTTTAAGAAAATCAACACTGGTTGATTCGGCAAACTATAAGGAAATCAGGAGACTTATTCCTTATCTATAAGAAACGGGAACAATTATTCCCTGTCATAAATTAGGAGAAGAGAGAAAATGTCCAGGATAAAGAGGAGCGTTAACGCTCGCAAGAAAAGAAGGAAAATATTAAAAATGGCCAAAGGTTTCTTTGGCGCGCGAAGCCGTTTGCTCAGGACGGCTACTGAAGCGGTAAATAAAGCGATGAAATACGCTTTTCGTGATCGTCGTGCGAGAAAAAGAGAATTTCGCCAATTATGGATCGCGCGTATTAATGCCGCTGCCAGTATCAATAATATATCTTACAGCCGCTTAATTGACGGTATGAAGAAAGCCGGTATTGAATTAGACCGCAAAATACTGGCGGAACTCGCTGTCAATGATCCTCAAGGTTTCGCCCAGGTTGTTGCAACGGCTAAAGGCAAGAAGGCGGCATGATTAGTGAGCTTCAACAGCTGGAAAAAGACGCTCTTGCCGAATTAAAAACGGCTGAAACCGAAGATCAATTTTTAGATATAAGGATAAAATATCTTGGGCGAAAAGGGCTTTTAACCGGTCTTTTGAGGAATATTGCTCAAGTTTCCGACGCTCAAAAGCCATTATTTGGAAAACTTTGCAATGAGCTTAAGAATTTGCTTAATAACAAAATTGATGAAGCACTTAAGCAGCAGGCAGCTAGAAAAAAAGAAGACATCTTGTTGAAACAAAAAATAGATGTCACTTTACCGGGAAGCGCAATAAAATGCGGCCGGATTCATCCTATAATTCAGGTTCGCAGGGAAATTTGTTCGATTTTTGCTTCTTTTGGTTTTTCCGTGGTGGAAGGGCCGGAAATAGAACTTGATTACTATAATTTTGAGGCTCTTAATATTCCCAAGGATCATCCTGCAAGAGATATGCAGGATACTTTTTATATCGAAGACAATATTGTTTTACGCACGCACACCTCACCGGTGCAGGTGAGGATTATGGAAAAGGTTCGTCCACCGCTGCGGATTTTATCGCCGGGAAAAGTTTACCGGCGTGATTCTGACGTGTCTCATACCCCGATGTTTCATCAAATCGAAGGGCTGCTGGTAGATAGAGGAGTCAGTTTTGGTGACCTTAAGGGAATTTTAACCGCTTTTCTTAAAAAGATTTTCGGCGATGGCACAACCTTGCGTTTTCGTCCCAGTTTTTTTCCTTTTACGGAACCATCGGCTGAGGTTGATATACGTTGTGTAATGTGCGGCGGACGCGGCTGTCGTGTTTGCGGACAGAGCGGTTGGCTGGAAATACTTGGTTCAGGCATGGTTGATCCGGCCGTATTCAAAAATGTGAATTATGATTTCGAAGAATATTCCGGCTTCGCTTTTGGTCTAGGTCTGGAACGTATTGCCATGTTAAAATACGACATATCCGATATCCGGTTATTTTTTGAAAACGACAGTAGATTCCTTAAACAGTTTTAGGAGATATTTTTCTTTATGCTGGTTAGTCTCAAATGGCTTAAAGATTATGTTGATATAGATTTAACGGTGGATGAGCTCGCTGACCGGTTAACGATGGCCGGTCTGGAGGTGGACGAGATCAAAACTATCCGTCCGCAGTTTTGCGGTGTTGTTGTTGCTAAAATTTTATCGGTGAAACCTCATCCTTCCGCCGACCATCTCTCTTTATGCAATATCAGCGATGGAACGGAGAGTTATAATGTTGTTTGCGGCGCGAAGAATATTGCTCCCGGTGACATTGTTCCTCTGGCAAAAGTAGGCGCTGTGATCCCCGGCGGATACACTATTAAGTCATCTGTTTTACGTGGCGAAAAATCAGATGGAATGTTATGTTCCGAAGCTGAACTGGAAATCGGCAATGATGAATCGGGAATTATGCACTTGCCTGCGGATTTATCCCTTGGTTCTACTCTGGAGGCGGCCTTGAATATAGAAGACACGGCTTTAGACATAAATGTTACGCCCAACCGTTCCGACTGTCTTAGCATGATAGGAATAGCGCGGGAAGTGGCCGCTATTACCGGGAAAAAAATGAAACTGCCATCCGTCAAAATTAAAGAATCCACTGAAGACATCGATTCTCTTACTTCAGTTAGAATATGTGATTCCGATCTTTGTCCCCGCTACACTGCCAGAATAATAAAAAATGTTAAAATCGGACCATCGCCCGTTTGGATAAAGACCAGACTGGAAGCAGCCGGATTACGCGCCATCAATAATATTGTCGATGTCACTAATTTTGTCATGCTGGAGATGGGACAACCGCTGCACGCCTTTGACTTTAGATTCCTGGAAGAGGGAAGAATTGTTGTCCGGAAATCTAAAGAAAATGAAGAATTTATTTCTCTCGATGAAAAAAGCCGTATACTTCCCGCGGATACTTTATTAATATGCGACGGTGTTAAACCCGTGGCTATCGGCGGAATCATGGGCGGCCTGAATTCTGAAGTTAAAGAAAATACGCAGGTTATTCTTCTGGAAAGCGCTTATTTTAATCCTTCCTCTATCCGACGCTCAGCGCGAAAGTTAGCCATGCCGACTGATGCGGCTTTTCGTTTTGAAAGAGGCATTGATCCTGAAGGAGTAGTCAAAGCCCTCAATCGCGCAGCGCAACTGATTGCTGATCTTTCCGGTGGTTTTATTTGTAAAAATTATATCGATGAGTACCCCCGAAAAATTTCCACAGCACAAAATATTGTCCTGCGTCTGGAGAGGGTCCGTCAGGTAACCGGCATTGAAATCGGGACAAAGGATGTTGTTAAAATATTGCGCAATATCGGCATGGTTGTAAAACGGGAGGGCAGGGGAAGGTATATTGTTACTCCGCCGACATGCAGGGTTGATATCTTACGCGAAATTGATCTGATTGAAGAAGTTATCAGGCTTTATGGTTATGATCGCGTGCCTGCAACATTGCCCGCAGTTAATGTAACGGAAACGGAAGTTATTCCCCGTTTAGACATGGAAGAAAGAATCCGGCAATTACTCAAAGGCAGCGGATATACTGAAATTATCAATTACAGTTTTGGAAACCCTTTTGCTGCAGATATCTTGTGTTTTCCGGAAAACGATGAAAGACGGCGTCCGGTGCGGATAAAAAATCCGCTGGGCGAAGATCTATCCGCTATGCGTACCACAATGATTTATTGTTTGCTCGAAACAGCAAAAAGAAACGCAAATAACGGTTCTTTTGATTTAAAGATATTTGAAATAGGACGGATTTTTCTTGAACTCAAGAAAGCCCAACTTCCGGAAGAAAAAAACATGGTTGCGGGGCTCTTAACGGGAAGAATAACCGATGATTTTTGGAGTTCGGGAAAAACAGTTGACTTTTATACTTTAAAAGGTTCTCTGGAAAATATTTTTATTGATTTAAAAATAAATAATTGCAGATACATCTCGACGACCGTTGAGCCTTTCTTACATCCAGGTAAATCTTGCCAAATTATTTTAGATGATAAGCAAATCGGGTACTTTGGTGAAATTCATCCTGACATTATGGAAAAGATTAATTTGAAAAATGCCGCTTATGTGTTTGAAATCAATCTGGATATTCTTGTTGCCGCGTATATTGGCAAAAAAATTTCCTATCAGGAAATATCAAAATATCCAGCAGTATTGCGTGATGCAGCCTTTGTTATTCCTGATACGATGGAAGCCGATCGAATGCTGAATATTGTTTTGGGACAAAAAGAAGATTTGCTTGAAAATGTGAGCATTTTTGATGTATACAGTAGAAAAGACTTTTCAGAAGGAACAAAAAGTCTGGGGTTGCGTTTTTCTTATCGCGCTCCGGATAGAACGCTTACTGATTTAGAAGCTAGTACTGTCCATGACAGAATTGTGCAGAAGACCGTTACTTTAACGGGTGCAAAAATAAGAGACTAAATGATAGACAAAGTTAAAATGGAGGTAAAGACATGACGAAGATTGATATTATTCAAAATGTTTGCGAAAAGCTCGGTTTTTCAAAGAAGGATTCGGCAGATATCGTTGAATCTCTGTTTGACATTATCAAGGATTGTCTAGCAAAAGGCGAGAGAGTGAAGATTTCCGGGTTCGGCAATTTCATGGTAAAGGAAAAAAGAGCACGCCGTGGCCGTAATCCGCAGACCGGACAGGAAATATCTATTACCGCGCGGAGAGTATTGACTTTCAAGTCCTCACAGGTATTGCGTAAGGCTCTAAACTAATAATCTAACGTCTATCTGCACATATTTCTGAAAATATTTAATAAACATATTTTGTGTTTATTTTTATAATAAATATTTGCTGCGTTAATTATTTTTAGGTTATACAGGCCAATTTAACCGTAAGGATTGAGTGACTGTATGGAAACAGTAATTCCCGAAAAGGAGTATTTTCGTATTGGAGAAGTAAGTAAAATAGTCAATGTAGAGCCTTACGTTATAAGATATTGGGAGTCAGAATTTAAAACGGTCAATCCGGTACGAACAAAAACTGCGCAACGTTTATATAGAAAAAAGGATGTGCAGGAATTATTAACCATCAAGAATTTACTTTACTTGCAGCGTTTTACCATTGACGGCGCCAAAAAGCAGCTTTATAATACACGAAATAACGGCGACCTGAAAGATAACGATTACGAAAAGCAAAAGTGGTTAATTCGCATTAAAGAAGAATTGCAACAAATAAGAGAAATTATCAGCTAAAAAAGCCAGCGATTTAATCGCTGGCTTTTTTAAATATATTAAAAATAATATGCGGCGCCGTTATACCTTTTTGCTTGCTCTCTTGGAAGCTTTGAGCGGGTTTATTTTTTGTGTTTCTTTTATTTCCAGTTTAATATGCGTTGCGGTTGGGCACTTGCCGCTGAGCCATTTACTATTTGGATCAGGGTAAACCTTGCAGTATTTGCTTGCCTCATATTCAATTATCTTTCCGCAGTCATCGCATTTTTCAATTATTTTCTGGCAAATGCCCCCAAAGAAACCACATCCTTTTTTGGTCATAAAAGCGCAGTCGAATCCCGCTTTAACAGTCTGACAATTCATTTGTGCAACCCCCTTATGTAATAACTATTCTATTTTCAGGACGTTGCAGGAAAAGTGAACAAAAAAAATCTCTACAAACGCCGTTAATATGAAAATCGGCGTGTCTTTAACAGCAAAAACAACACCTGTCAAGAAAAATTGAATATTTAAAAATAGAAACGATCGGACATATTTTTTAAGAGAAATAACTTGAACGCGGAGCGATTTGTTGCTAACGTCATTAAACTATTTAATGGAATTACAAATGCGTGCAGTAATTCAGAGAGTTGACCGTGCCAGCGTCAAAATTAACCATCAGGAATTATCCTCGATAAATAAAGGGATTCTTGTATTATTAGGAGTGGAAAAACAAGACTCAGAGGTTGACGCTGATTATATTCTGGAAAAGGCAATCAACTTGCGCATTTTTGAAGATGAGCAAAACAAGATGAACAGGTCTTTACTGGATATCGAAGGCGCGATGATGGTTGTCTCACAATTTACATTATTGGGCGACTGCGTAAAGGGGAGACGTCCTTCGTTCGTAAAAGCGGAAGAGCCGGCCAAGGCGAATGGACTTTACGAATACTTTATTAAGAAAGCAAGCCAAAAAGTAAAAAATCTGGCCACGGGAAAATTTCAGGAAATGATGAAAATCGAGCTTGTCAATAACGGTCCGGTAACAATATTGCTGGACAGCAGGAAATGTTTTTAAGGCAAATGAAAAATTTTGAGATAAAAATAGATAAGGACGGCCTATGGTATTATCAAGGCGCTCATATGTTCCGTAAAGAAATTTTGAGCGTTTTCTTTCAATGTCTTAGAATTGATGAATGCGGCAAATATTTAATTGAACTGGGCGAAGATCGCTGTTATCTTAATGTGGAAGATACCGCTTTTGTTGTTGCCGCTGTTCATAAAACAAAATTGCCGGGCAATGGCCTAGAGCAAATTGAAATTATTTTGAATGATGATTCCTGTGAAGAATTAGAAATAAACTCTTTACATACGGGCAGGGATAATGTTCTTTATTGCCGTGTTAAAGAAGGAAGATTCGCTGCCCGGTTTTCACGCAAAAGCTATTATCAAATTGCCGAATTTATCGAACAATCGGAAAATGGCGCCGATTTTTTTATTAATTTAAATGGCGAAAAATATTTTATTAGCAGTAATCAGGCTTTATAATTATAATGGAGGGGACGATGCTTGATGACATAATGAAAGAATCTTTGACTTTTGATGATCTTCTTTTAGTGCCGGCGGCTTCTAATGTTTTGCCACGGGACGTTGATACATCCACATTATTAACAAAGAATATCTCCTTGAATATCCCCATCGTTTCTGCCGCCATGGACACGGTAACGGAATCTCGCACCGCAATTTGTATGGCTCAGGAAGGCGGCCTTGGCGTAATCCATCGTAACATAAGTATAGAACAGCAGGCCATTGAAGTGGACAAAGTAAAAAAATCAGAAAGCGGAATGATTGTTGATCCCATCACAATCGAACCTGAGCGGAAAGTCAGCGATGCCTTGAAACTGATGAATCAATATTCCATTTCCGGCGTACCGGTTGTCAAGAAAGGAAAACTAGTCGGTATCCTCACCAATCGCGATTTACGATTTGAAGAAAATCTGAACCAGCCTGTGGCCAATGTAATGACCAAGAAAAACCTTGTTACCGTATCTGCGAATATTTCACTGGAAAAATCCAAAAAACTTCTTCATGAGCACAGAATTGAAAAATTGCTCGTCGTTGATGATGAATATAGATTAAAAGGTTTGATTACAATTAAAGATATTGAAAAGATACGCCGTTACCCTAACGCCTGCAAAGATTCTCTGGGAAGGCTGCGGGTAGGTGCGGCAGTGGGCATTATCGACAGAGAAGCAAGAGTTGACGCATTACTCGCGGCAGGTGTTGATGTCATTTCTATTGATACATCTCATGGACATTCTGCTGGAGTACTTAAAGCTATTAAAGCCACTAAATCAAATTTTCCCAAATGCGAGTTAATCGCCGGAAACGTGGCGACATCTGAAGGTGCCAAGGATCTAATTGATGCCGGCGTTGATGCCGTTAAAGTCGGCGTCGGCCCGGGTTCTATTTGTACAACACGCATCATTGCCGGAGTCGGCGTGGCTCAAATGTCGGCAATCAGAGACGCGTACAAAATCGCTTCCAAAAAGGGCATTCCCGTAATAGCTGATGGCGGAATAAAATATTCGGGAGATATTGTTAAGGCGATCGGCGCGGGCGCCAACTGTATTATGATCGGTGGTTTGTTTGCAGGCACTGAAGAAAGCCCAGGAGAGACGATTTTATTCCAGGGGCGCAGTTACAAAGTTTATCGCGGCATGGGCTCGCTCGAAGCTATGAAAATGGGTAGCCGTGACCGTTATTATCAGGATGATATTGAAGGGGCCGCTAAAACCGTGCCGGAAGGCATTGAGGGCAGGGTTCCTTTCCGCGGTTCTCTTTCGGCAAGTATTACCCAGTTAATCGGCGGTCTGAAAGCGGGCATGGGCTACGTTGGCGCAAAAACCGTTAAGGAACTAATGCAGAAATCCTGCTTTGTCCGTATAACACAGGCAGGTTTAAGAGAAAGCCATGTTCATGACGTAATTATTACAAAAGAAGCGCCTAATTATTGGCTCGATTAAACCTCAATTATTTATCAATGTATCACCTCTATTGCCGCTGATGAAATACGATTTCTAAATCAAAGATGATATCGAGGTGGCAAGGAGGGGGCGACGATGCGTATTGTATATACGTTGAGGAAGCTGGCGATGCAGCCAACAGAGATAGCGCTTTGATCTAAAATCGGATTTGTAATTATGAAACACTCTGAATTCGTCCATCTCCATGTTCACACTCAATACAGCCTTCTCGACGGAATGATTCGCCTGGACGACCTTTTCAAAAAAGCCCGTGAATATAAAATGCCGGCGATAGCCATTACCGATCACGGTAATATGTTTGGAGCGATTGATTTTTATCAGCATGCCTACAAGCACGGGATCAAGCCTATTATCGGATGCGAGTTATATGTGGCTCCGCAGAGCCGTTTTGATAAAACACCATCCTCTGCTGGCGAATCTACCCGCCATTTAATCGTTCTTGTTAAAAATATGCAGGGCTATAAAAATCTGATGAAGCTGACGTCCGCGGCTTACCTGGAAGGTTTTTATTACAGGCCTCGTGTGGATAAAGAACTGTTAAAAGAATGTCATGAGGGACTTATTGCCTCCAGCGCCTGTTTACATAGTGAAATCGCCGGTCTGATTATGCAGGGCAATATGGAAGAAGCTAAAAAAGCCGCTATTAATTATCAGGAAATTTTTGGCGAAGGTAATTTTTATCTGGAGATAATGGAAAACGGCATTCCCGAGCAAAAAATCGCCAACGCCGGATTAATCGAAATCAGCAAAGAATTATCCATCCCCCTTGTGGCGACCAATGACTGTCATTATTTAGAACGCGATCACGCTGAGGCGCATGATGTGTTGCTGTGTATCCAGACAGGCAAAACAATCAAAGACACAGACAGAATGCATTTGAGTACAGACCAGTTTTATTTTCGTTCCCCTGAGGAAATGCACCAGCTCTTTTCCTTAACGCCGGAAGCTTTATCCAACACCGTGAGTATAGCCGAAAAATGTAATCTTTCTCTGGAATTTGGAAAATTTTATCTGCCTGATTTTGAAATAAAGAATCCTGAAGAATCTCTCAACGAATATCTGGAGAGAAAGGCCAGGGAAGGATTGGAAAAACTCTTTCCCATTATTTTAAAAGATCAAAAAGAAAATGAATCACAACTTCGGGAAAAGTACGAAAAACGCTTGAATGAAGAGTTGGCTATAATTAAAACCATGGGTTTCGCGGGTTATTTTCTAATTGTTTCCGATTTCGTTAAGCACGCAAAACATAATGATATCCCTGTAGGGCCGGGACGCGGTTCCGCTCCGGGAAGTCTTGTAGCCTACGCAATTAGAATCACAAACATTGATCCCATCCGTTATGATTTATTCTTTGAACGGTTTTTAAATCCCAACCGTATCACCATGCCTGATATTGATATTGATTTTTGTCCGGAAGGCAGGGAAGAAGTTATTAAATACGTAACTGAAAAATACGGCCAGGACAAAGTTTCTCAAATTATTACTTTTGGTAAAATGCAAGCCAAGGCGGTTATTCGAGATGTGGGACGCGCTCTGGATATCCCTTACAGCGAAGTAGATAAAATTGCTAAATTAATTCCCAACACTCTGAATATAATGCTTAATGACGCTATCAAGGCGGAACCGCGGCTGGCTCAGGAAGAGAAAAACAATCCGCTTATAGCCAAGCTTCTGTCTTTGTCCCGTATTTTAGAAGGACTTAACCGTCACGCCTCAACTCATGCCGCGGGAGTAGTAATATCCGATGTGCCTCTGGTGGAAAGGGTTCCTCTTTGTTCACCCAAAGATGATGTTGTTTCTCAGTATTCAATGAATGACATTCAGTCTGTCGGTTTAACTAAATTCGATTTCCTCGGCCTTAAAACATTAACGGTAATTAAAAACGCTCTGAATTTCATCAAAGAATCAAAAGGAATTGAAATAGACATCGATAATTTGCCTCTGAATGATAAAAAAACATATGATCTTTTAGGGCGGGGCGAAACAGAAGGGGTTTTTCAACTGGAAAGTTCCGGCATGAGAGATCTTGCAATTAATCTCAAGCCGGATCATATCGAAGATATAATTGCCTTGATTGCCCTTTACCGGCCTGGTCCGATGAAAATGCTTCCGGAATTTACTGCCCGCAAACAGGGGAAAACAAAAATATCCTATGAACTGCCTCAATTGGAAACAATCCTGAAAGAAACCTACGGCATTATTCTCTATCAGGAACAGGTCATGCAGATTGCCAGCGTTATCGGCGGTTACAGCATGGCCGAAGCCGATACCTTGCGCAAGGTTATGAGCAAAAAAAAAGCCTCGGAGATGGAGAAGGAAAAACCGAAATTTCTTGAAGGATCTCAGAAACACAAGATTAATGAAAATAAGGCGAAAAAAATATGGGAGCAGATGGAGACATTTGCCGAATATGGCTTTAATAAATCCCACAGCACTGCCTATGCTGTAATAGCATACCAGACGGCCTATCTAAAAGCGCATTATCCGGCGGAATTTATGGCAGCTCTGCTGACGAGTGAAAAGGACAACCGCGATAAAATAATCAAGTATATGAGCGCCTGTAAAGAAATAAGCATAAATATTCTGCCGCCGGATTTAAATGAATCACAAAGAGATTTCACTGTTTCAGGAGAAAATATACGTTTTGGATTGGCGGCGATTAAAAATGTCGGTTTGACTGCCGTTGATTCGATAATAACAGTGCGGAAAGATGGAAAATTCATTTCTTTTATTGATTTTCTAAACCGCGTTGATTTGCGTAAGGTAAACAAAAGAATAATCGAGAGCTTAATTAAATGCGGCGCTTTTGATTCTTTAGGCTACAAGCGAGCTGCGCTCATGGCACATTATGAAGAAGCAATGGACGAGGCTCAGCGCAATCAAAAAGAAAAACTGAGCAATCAATCCAGTTTTTTTGATCAATTTAATTCCGGTGATTCCTCCGGAGAAAATGGGAAAAAATCGTATCAGATACCGGACGATGTGCCTGAATGGGACCATAAAAAACTGCTGTCCATTGAAAAGGAAACTTTAGGTTTTTACATTACCGGCCATCCGTTGCTGCGTTTTGCCGATCGTTTGAAATTTGTTATTAATGCCGATTCCGGCAATTTAAACGAAAAACGGGATAAAGATACTATCACTGTTGCCGGTGTGGTAAGCGGCATCAACGAAAAAACAACAAGAAGAAAAGATATAATGTGTTATATTACCCTGGAAGATTTACAGGGTTCAATAAATATTATATGTTTTGGAGATGTGTATAAAAAATACTACTCGCTTCTGCATGAAGAAGAGCCAATAGTTATTAAAGGAACTCTTGATGTCGGCGCGGGAGAAGAAACTCCGAAGATAATAGCTCAAGAAGTAACTTCTTTAATGATATCTCTTGAAAATCCCTTCAAGCAGATTCGTTTCATGGTTGATGCCGATAAAGTATCGGCGGAAAACATTTCCGCGCTGATTTCTTCATTGAAGAAATTTCACGGTAAATACGAAAGTTATATGCATATTCATAATGGAAAAAGTGAAGCCATAATTTACTTGGGAGATAAATTTCGTTTGGACATAAATGACAAATTAAAAAAAGAGGCGGATAAGATACTGGGGGAGGGTGCCACAATCTATTCTTAAAACCCCAACTGAAATTTTTATAACATGAGATATGAGGAAAGAACATACAGATCATTAATTAATAAGGACAATTTCTCTTCGTATAATGTCAGAATCGCCGAAAGCGATTTGTTTATCAGATCGGATATTAACCTTACAGATGAAGCCTTCAAATCATTAATAAAGCATCGCCATTGTATAGAAACATACATCACGAATCGTCCTGATTTCCGTACGTCACTTTTGCCCCTTCCTGAAGATAATTTTGCCCCGCCAATTGTACGGCATATGCTAAGATATGCAAAAAGCTGCGGGGTAGGGCCGATGGCTTCGGTTGCCGGAGCAGTATCCGAATTTGTGGGTTACGACCTTCTCCTCTATACGGAAAACATCATAATTGAAAACGGCGGCGATATCTTTTTAAAATCGAAAAATAAATCAACAGTTTCTATTTATGCCGGAGAATCAACTTTAAATTATAAAGTAAATTTTATTGTAAAACCAGAGGAAACTCCGCTGGGCATTTGCACCTCATCCGCCACAGTTGGCCCATCATTGAGTTTTGGCAAAGCCGACGCTGTATGTGTAATTTCTCAATCCGCGACACTTGCCGATGCCGCCGCTTCCGCCGTTGGGAACCGGGTGAAAAGTAAAAATGACATAAAAACAGCCCTGAATTATGGAATCAAAATTCCCGGTGTACGTGGAATCATCATCATCTGCGATAACGATATGGGAGCGATAGGGGAGGTGCATTTTGTCTAGAACATCTGATCACCACGCACTCGAAACCGGAATATGCCGAAGAAGGTGGGGTGGGGTTGGTTTAATTTTTTAAAATATTGACATTTGTCCATTACCGGAACAATTAACAGATGTTAATGTTGCGCAAAACACTTTGATTCTCTCATTTATTGCTGTATTATTAGATAAAAATAAAATTATAACTTAATAAAAATTATTTACTGTAAAATCTTAAACTCTCAAGGAGGAACTATGAAAAGATTTTGGTTTGTTATTTCCCTTGGTGCAGTCGGTATTCTTATAGGTTGTGCCACTATGATATTGGTGGGCGGCTTATACACAGGCGCAAAATTTCCGATAATAGCAACCAGCAACAGCAGCGCTTCTTCTAAAACGGGGGAAGCACAATGCATAAGTATACTTGCTCTGGTTGCCGTTGGCGATTGCATCATCGAAATGTTGATTGGGATGTCATGAACATTCTGGGCATCTATGGAAGATACAAAGTTATCGTTTCAGGCGAATAAATATCCTAGATAAGAAAAGAATCCGTTAAAACCGTTATCATGTTTACATAACATATCTTATAAGACCTAATTTTTAAATTATTGAAGTGGGGCATGTTTGGATTGATAGCCTGTAAATATATATTATTGCTTTGAATTATCAATGGCCATGTAATTATATTCCGTCGGCGGCGAGTTGTTGAATAAGTTTCATTTGGCGATCAGATAGCTTTCTGGGAACCTCAATATTAATTTTTACGTATAAATCCCCTTTAGCGGCTCCTTTTAATCCCGGTACACCATAACCCTTCATTCTTATCTTGGTATTGTTTTGAGTGCCAGGACTGATCTTTAGTCTCTTTACAGAGCCATCCAGAGTTGAAACATCAATAGTCGTTCCCATGGCAGCTTGCGTAAACTTTATCGTTTTTTCAATGTAGAGATCATTGCCGTCGCGTGCATAAATAGGATGAGGTAATACATTAATGTTTAAGTATAAGTCGCCGCTCGGAGCCCCGTTATAGCCGGATAAACCTTTGCCGGGCAATCTGAGCTTTTTACCGCTGCTTATTCCCGCGGGTATCTTTACATTGATATCTTCAATGCGATTTTCCAGTTGGAAAGAAATTTTCTTGTCCGCGCCGAATACTGATTCTTCCAAAGATATTGATAGGTTGTACTCAGCATCCTGTCCTTTTTGAGGCGTTTCTTCATATTGCCGGCCGCCGCCCATCCCCCCGCCGGCGAATATGCCTGCAAATGGATCTTCATAATCATCTCGGCTGCTGCCGCCTCCCCTTCTGGTTGTACGAAATGTTGTCCTGCCTCCGCCGCCTCTGCCGCCGCCAAAGCCAAAACCGCGTAATATTTCATCAAGATCGAAGTTACGGAAAATATCTTCCTGAGAGTACTGCTGACGGTACTGATCCGCCGAACCGAACTGATCATATTGCTGACGTTTTTCTGCATCACTCAAAACGGCGTAAGCTTCACTTATTTTCTTGAATTTTTCTTCCGCGCCTTTGTTATTAGGATTTTTGTCCGGATGCCATTTTAAGGCAAGCTTTCGATACGCTTTTTTAATTTCATCAGCCGTTGCCTTTTTATCTACGCCCAGAACCTGATAGTAATCTTCTGCCATATAATTAACCTTTATCTATTATTATATCTTGGTGGAACGTTTATGCTTTATTTTAAGCATTAATTCCCATTTGAAAAGCGTCTAAATTCATTTTTATCAACTTTTCCGGAAATGATTTTTTAATAACATTTTCCCAAATTGATTGATCAATGTTCATAAGGTTGGATAGGGCGCCCAGTAGAATCACATTTGCCGTTTTAATATTACCGGCCTTTTGTGCCAGCTGTGCTGCGTCAAAACTTATAACCTTTCTGTAGTTCTTTCTTAAAAAAGCAATAACATCATCAGGATAAGATGCGTCGCCCAGATTGACCGACGGAGGATAAATTTCTTCGGTGTTTACGATAACGGCCACATCATTTCTGAGCAATTTCAAATAGCGCAGTGCTTCCATTTTTTCAAAAGAAATAAGTGTTTGGATGCTTCCGGGCTCGGCCAAGGGAGAATAAACTTTCTTCCCATAACGAACATGACTTGTCACGCATCCACCGCGTTGGGCCATGCCGTGGACTTCACTTTTTTTAACATCCAAACCGGCCTCCATTATTGCCTCACAGGTGATGTCGCTTGCCCGCAAAATACCCTGTCCGCCGACACCGGCAAATAATATGCTTTTCACTTCATTATCAGACATTTAAATATATTCCTTTAATCTAACTTATAGCACCGAATTTGCAAATTTGTTCACATAAGCCGCACCCGTTGCAAAGAGTCTCATCAATGAACGAAATCCCTTTGCGTTTCGATCCTTCTTTTGTTACACCTTTCTTCCAGGAAATAGGCGGACAATTTAAACCAAGACACATCTTGCATCCTTCGCACTTATCCGGATCGACTTTCAGCGCCGGTTTCGGTTTAATCTTTGCTCGTTTAAATAAGGCACATGGCTTTTGAGCAATGATAACTGAAGGACCGTCTTTTGCCAGTTCTTCTTTGATGGCGGTTCTTGTGGCCTTCTGGTCTATTGGATCAATAACCTTTATATTTTCTATTCCTAGAGATGAAATTAAATCCTTTAGATTAACTTTTTTCGCCTCTTTTCCCATCAGGGTATATCCTGTCCCAGGATGCTCCTGCATTCCGGTCATAGCCGTCGTACTGTTATCAAGGATAATGATCAAGGCATCACTGCCATTATAAGCCATATTCAGAAGCGGTGTAATGCCTGAATGCAGAAAAGTGGAATCACCGATTACTCCAACAACCTTGCCCTTCCCTTTTTCCTTTAAGGCCTTGCTCATGCCGTGCGCCATGCCGATACTGGCCCCCATGCAGATGCAGGAATGCAAACCTTCCAGCGGTTTCATATAAGAAAGGGTATAACAACCGATATCGCCATGGACATAAACCTTGTGTTTTCTCAAAGCATAAAATAACCCGCGGTGCGGACAGCCGGGGCAGAGATTCGGAGGACGCGGCGCGAGACTTTCTTTATAAGGAAAAATCGCTTCCTGAGAGTTTCTTTCAATAGCACTTTTAATAATTCCGGGATCAAACTCATTGGTATAGGGAAAAATCTCCTTGCCGGTTACTTTAATTCCCATAGATTTAATCTGTTCTTCCAGAAAAGGATCCAACTCCTCGATGACATATATTTTCTTAACTTTAGAGGCAAATCTGCGTATTAGTTTCTCCGGCAATGGATAAACCATTCCCAGTTTCAAATAGGAATAATCGGGAAAGACTTCTTTAGCGTAGTTATAAGGCATTCCGGCAGTAATAATTCCAACCTCCGGATTACCTGTTTCCATTTTATTTTCAGGGAATGTTTCTACAAAATCTTTGAGTGCCTGCTGGCGTTTTTCAACTTCCAGACGCCTGATGCGGGCATTGATGGGAACCATGACATATTTTTCCGCATCATAAATGAAACCTGTTTTGTCTTTGAATTTTTCCGGTTCCTCAAGAGCTACAACCGATTTGGAATGAGATACACGTGTCGTCGAGCGAAAAAAAACAGGCGTGTCAAACTTTTCGCTGATTTCAAAGGCGAGCTTGATATATTCTTTAGCTTCCTTGGCATCGGCCGGTTCCAGCATGGGGATTTTAGTAAACCGGGCGTAATTGCGATTGTCCTGTTCATTTTGAGAGCTGTGCAATGACGGATCATCCGCGCTGACAATAACCAGCGCCCCATTCGTGCCGGTATAACTGACAGTGAATATCGGATCGGCGGCAACATTAACACCAACGTGTTTCATAACCGCCATAGCCTTTTCTCCCGCCAGTGCTGCGCCAATGGCAACTTCGACGGCTACTTTTTCATTGGTTGACCATTCTGCATAAACACCGTCATATTTGGAAAATTCTTCCAAAATTTCCGTACTGGGTGTGCCCGGATAAGCGGCGGCGAACCTGACACCCGCTTCGTACGCGCCGCGGGCAATAGCTTCATTCCCTGACATTAAAACTTTCAAAAGCCTAAACCTCCAGATCAGCTTTTAGCTAAGAGAAGATATTTTATACTTAATAAAAGAAACCATGGCCGGATCAGTGGTCTTTTCCAGAGCTTTTTTATAATTTTCTAATGCGTTCTTTTTATCATTTTGTTCTTCATAAATCCGACCAATGTTGCGAAAGCCGACTGATTCAAAACCGGTATTGTCGCTTTTTTGCGCTTTTTCAAAATATTCCAGCGCTGAATTGAAATCTTTCTTTGCCTCATAACAATATCCAATTGAAGTTAAAGCCAGAAATTTTATTCCGGCATGGGCGGATATTCGGGAAGAGACAAATTTTTTATAATCGGCAATGGCTTTATCATATTCGCCTAAATTATAATAAAGATTCCCCAAATGATAATGCGCCATCCGGGCGCTCCAGCTATGGGGATATTTATCAGTCAAGTCCTGATAAATCTTAATATATCTCATGGCGTCTTCCGGGTTATCGGCATTTTGTGATATACTTTGCTGAGCATCATTATACATTTCTCTCGCGGAAGCCTGATAATGACCCCAGTACATATAAATACCAAACGCGATAATTCCGGCTAAAGCAATTGCCGTTACAATAGAATAGAAGCGTTTCGGATTTTCGGAAACATAATCTTCTATTATCTCTATACTGGACTGAAAAGCATCCGGTTGCTTCAATTCTTTCTTTGATAATTTTGCCGCCATATTATTCCCCTTTATTAATATTATATTTATCTATCAACTCAAGAAGCAGTCGAGGTATTCTTCGTATTTTGCCCTCATTATTTGTACAGGCGTGGATGGTATATCCTTCCGCGATAAGGTTTTCTCTATTTTCATCCCATATTTGAGAATTAAATCTAATACTTGCTCTCTTTATATAATCAAATTTTGTTTCGATGGTTAAAATCTGATCGTATGTTGCGAATTTCAGATAATTACAGCTTACCTTTGTCAACGGAAGATTGAGCCCCAGTTTTGCCACCTCAGAATAGGCAACGCCAATTTGACGCATAAACTCATTGCGGCCATGTTCAAACCATCTTATATAGTTTGTGTGATAAACAACTCCCATAGCGTCGGTATCGGCAAAAAGCACTCTGACTTTGGTTAAATTATAGACTGACAACGCTCCTCCAGTCTTTGATAAATTTTTCCATCAACAGATATCCCGGAGAAATTAAAATAGAGCTTTTTTTAGCATTTATTTCATTAAAGGACAGACCAGCCGCTCTGTTTTCTCCTTTGATAGAAGACAACACCGCGAAGGGACTGGGATCGCCGACATGGGTTTTTAAGTCTACCGGCGTAGGATGATCGCTTAAAACAATAATCCGGTAATCGCCGAAAGATCCGATCTTGTTTAAAATCGGCCCCACTATTTTTTCATCAAAAAGCTCAATAGCGCGAATTTTGCCGGCGGCGTCCCCTTCGTGTCCCATTTCATCAGGAGCTTCCAGATGGACAAAAACAAAATCCATAAAATTTAAAACATCCAGAGCCATGTTAGCCTTTCCTTCATAATTAGTATCGATGTAACCTGTCGCCCCTTCAACAGGGAACACTTTCAATCCGGAAATTATTGCAATGCCTTTGAGCAAATCAACGGCTGAAATCATTCCGCCCTGTATAGAATATTTTTGAGTAAGCGGAACAATCTGCGGTTTTTTCCCCTGCCCCCACAGCCAGATGGAGTTAGCCTGTTTCTTGCCTGTTTCCTTTCTTTTGGTGTTGACGGGATGGTTTGCTAAAATTTCTCCGGCACGCCGCATAATTGAATTTATTTGTTCTGAAGAATCTCCATGCGGAAGATAATCGGCAATGGGCTTTCCTGTTATGTCATGCGGAGCTGTTGTTTTAGGAGTGCCAGGCGCGTCGCGCCAGACAAATAAATGGCGATAACCGACACCGGGAAAAAATTGATACGGAGGCAAACCAAGTTCTTTATTTATATCAAGAATAATTTGTCTGGATTCTTCAGTGGAAATATGGCCGGCGGTAAAATCATCCATGAACGCGCCAGGAGAATCCTTCTGGCCTATTGCCACAAGGTTACAGCGGTAAGCCATATCATTTTGTCCAAGATGTATTCCCATACTGGCCGCTTCCAAAGGCCCGCGGCCGGTATAATTTTCACGGGGATCGTAACCCAGCACGCTCAAATTGGCGACATCGCTTCCCGGAATTAATCCGGCGGGAACCGTATCCACAAGTCCCAGAGTGCCTTCCGCTGCAATTTGATCCATGAATGGAGTTAAAGCGCACTCAAGCGGAGTTTTTCCGTCAAGCATTTCAGTCGGATAATCGGCCATTCCATCGCCAAGCAATATTACGTACTTCATATTGACATTCGAATTTTCGCTATGAATAATTTTAATTTAAATCATCCTCAATTCTAATCAGAATAGTTTCGTCCTGAACCATATCCAATTTATTTATTTTCTTGAGCGCATTGCGCACATTTTTTTCCTGAGCCTTGTATGTTGTCATTACAATCGGCACCGCCCCCTTTTCTCCCCTCGCCTTCTGAATACAGGCTGCAATGCTGATGTTATTCTCTCCGAGAATGCCGGATATTTTCGAAAGAACACCAGGACGATCAAGAGCGGAAAAACGGAAATAATATTTTGTCTCGATATTGTCCATCGGTATAAGCTTTATTTGCGTCATGTCTGTTTCGCTTCTTGAGCGCAAGGGTACCCGGCAGGTAACACCTTTTAAAATATTGCGGGCGATGTCTATTATATCGCTGAAAACCGCGCTGGCGGTAGGCATCATTCCCGCCCCCTGCCCGAAAAGAAAAACGGGACCCGAAGCGTCACCCATAATATGAAAGGCATTGTAATTCTGATTGACATTGGCCAGAAGATGACCGGAAGGAATCATCGTCGGATGAATTCTTGCTTCCACCTCTCCATCTTTAAGCATTGCTATCGCCAGCAATTTTATCCGGTAGCCCAGTTCCCGGGCAAACCCGATATCATAGCTGCTGATTTTAGTAATGCCTTCAAGATAAACATCCTTCAGGTTTACTTTTTTCCCGTAAGCCAGCGAAAGAATTATTACC
This sequence comes from uncultured delta proteobacterium, assembly GCA_963811325.1. Taxonomy (GTDB): domain Bacteria; phylum Desulfobacterota; class Syntrophia; order Syntrophales; family Smithellaceae; genus Smithella. Next base: position 1,105,947 of record CAWEQT010000001.1, on the reverse strand, counting down.
ATTTTATGTGCTGTATCGATTCCTTCAATATCAAAAGTAGGATCAGCTTCGGCAAAACCAAGCTTCTGCGCTTCTTTTAAAACAACATCGAAGGCTTTGCCTTCATCAGTCATTTTGGTCAGAATGAAATTGCATGTTCCATTCATAATGCCCATGACGGAGTTAATCTTATTGGCAACAAGGCTTTCTTTTAAGGTTTTAATGACCGGAATAGTTCCGCCAACACTGGCTTCAAAACCTATATCCACAGCTTTTTTCTGCGCGGCTGCAAATATTTGATTGCCGTAAGTAGCCAGAAGCGCCTTATTGGCGGTAACCACATGCTTGCCGTTGGTGATGGCCTCAAGAACAAAAGTACGGGCTGGTTCATATCCTCCCATCAGTTCAATAACTATGGAAATATCTTTATCGTTGATTATCTTCCGGGCATCGGTGGTCAGCAGATTCTTGCTGATTGTAATTCCGCGCGAAGCGGTAATATCAATATCGGCAATTCTTTTCAAAACGAGCCGGGCGCCTAACTTTTTAGTAATCAGTTCTTCATTTTGCCGCAGCAGTTTTATTACTCCGGTTCCGATGGTGCCAAAACCAATCAAACCGATACTAATGTCTTTCATCGTACATACCTATAATTACTTTATAATTTTGAATTTCTACAATTAATCACCAATGCTTCGTACACTGGTTTCTATAACAAATACAGTGGTTTTGTCAAACAAATATAAATAATATTTAAAAAATTAACCAATGAGAATCAAAGGAATTAAACAGAGGAATTTATAAATTCAGAAAATTGTCTTGAGGCATTAATGCCGTTTTATTTCAAAAGATAACGAGGCGGCAAGGAGGAAGCTCCGCAGGTGTATATAAACATAAGTCGAGGAAGCCAATGACGATGCCAACAAAGTTGGCCGAAGACCGAAAACGGTATTCTATTGAATCATTATTGGTTTATTAACTATGCCTGCATAAAAACTATAATCTCTGCTGTTTGAGCGCCTTAGTTCTTTCCATAATGCTTCTCGTTGACAAGTTCGACAATTGAATCTCCGGTTTTGAGATGCAATGTTTTGTTATCTTCCATTATTACAGTCAGTTCTTCAACGAGCAGGACACCGGCGTTGATTACCGGATGCTGATGCATTGCTAATTGTTCGCCTGCGGGAATCTTTATTCTCAGAATGGTAATTTCAGTCTCGCCTTCAGGATATTTCGGCAGCGCTGTTCCATATTATTATTAGCTACAACATTATTTAGATTACCGGCGCAGCCAGTGATTAACAGAAATGACATTATCCAAATCCCCAAAAAAAATTCAATTCATATATCCTCAATAATTATTTTGTAAGTCGCGCGTAGACTTCATCATGCAGGGGTGTTGGGATTCCTGCTTCTTTGCCTGCCCTGCACAGATAAGCGGTCAGCGCGTCAATTTCGGTTTGCCTGCCTTTTTCTCTGTCGAGCTGCATGGATGTTTTTGAGTCATATCCAAAAGCGGCAAGCATTTCCATCGCTTTGTAGACTGTATTTTCCGAAAGATATACATGATGCGCTTTGGCAACTGTCGCGACTTCCAGCATCATATCTCTTGCCTTTTTTCTCAGCGATGCGTCCTCCCAAACAGCGCCGTATGTCTTGCCTGTCGCGGACATTAGAGATGCCAGAGGGCACATCAGCAGATATTTTGTCCACAATGTCTCGGAGATTTTATCCGTTAATACGACGTTGATTTTTGCCTGTAATAAAATATCGAGAATGTATTGATATTTTTTAGCGGATTCGTCATCCGTGCCGAATGTCAGTTTGCATGCGCCATCCTCCTGATGGATGACGCCCGGCTTTTCTATGTGTGAAATGATATAGACACTGCCGCTTAAAACATTTGCCTGCGGCAATACATTGCGAAGCATCGAAGCGCTGTTGACGCCGTTGAGCAATGGAATCGCCACTGTATTTTTATTGATGCAGCCGCTGAATTTTCGCGCGGAGCTCTCCAGTGAATAACTTTTGGTACAAAAGAAAACCAGATCGAAAATTCCCGCTTCGACGGGATCATCCGTGGCAATTTTCGGCCTAGCAATATAATCCCCTTCTCTCGTGATTAATTGCAAACCCTTTTCCCGGATTGCTTTTAAATGCTCGCCTCGTGCGATAAATATTATTTCATGCTCTTTGGAGTTTTCAAATTTCCCGGCGAGCTTTCCGCCAAAATATCCTCCTACTCCGCCTATGCCGATAATTGCGATTCTCATTTTTAACCTTTAAATGTTATTTTCCCTTTCGTCATTACGGGAACACTCCGGCTTAAGGATTGCATCCACAATGGCATCACAAACATTGTAAAACTATATTTCATTTTTTAGTATGTCAACTGTTCAAAACAAATGTTGCTGTGTTCGTATTTGCACCCGCAATTCACCGGGAAATACCATTTCTAAATTAAAGATGATATTGAGGCGGCCAGGAGGAGGCAACGAGGCGTATTAATAATACGTTGAGGACGCCGACAACGACGCCAACAAAAATAGCGCTTTAATTTAGGAATGGTATAATTCTTCTTGACGATTTCATCTGCCTGATAATATACATATTGAATCATCATTTAAAATAACATCTTTCGCAGCAAGGAGAACGCCATGAACATTCGTCCATCTACACGTATTAGACGTTTTCAAGGTCCTGTGGTTTTAATCATTATACTGTGTTTTATGATCAGCGGATGCACGTCGCTTATCAATTCAAAATTCAAAGAAACCTTGCCACCAATGGAAGGGGTACAGATGGTTCCCGGCTTATCGGAGAAGGTTAGTGTGAAACGCGACAACATGGGCATTCCTTTGATTGAGGCCAACAATATGGATGATCTTATCTTTGCCATGGGATATGTCAGTTCCTATGACCGGTTCTCCCAGATGGAAGGATTCAGGCTCCTGGGCAAGGGCCGGATCTCCGAAATGGCCGGAAATGCCACCCTTGATATGGATATATACATGAGAGCGTTAAACCTTAAACGGGTGGCTGAGATTCTTTATGAATCAGCCTCGCCCGATCTTAAACACAAGCTTGATCGCTATAGCGACGGAGTAAACGCGTATCTTGCCAACGCGCCGCTTCCGATGACTCTCAAGTTGTCCGGGCATAAACCCGAACAATGGAAACCCATTGATTCCGTTTATGTCTTTGTTGTGCTGACATTGGGTCTTAGTGAAAATCTTCATCAGGAAATTGATATATTAAACGTAGCCAAAAAGGTCGAAGTCGACAAACTGGCATGGCTTTTCCCCATTTATCCCGACGAACCTCTTCCCTTTGAGGAGATGGAAAAACTCAAAGGTGTGGACCTGACAACCGCAGCTCAGGATATTGAACGCCTCTTTACAGTTTCCGGCAACGTAAACCGAATACTGGTCCCTGCCGCCGCGGCATCCAACAACTGGGTCGTGTCGGGAAGCCGCACCAAATCGGGCAAACCCATTTTTGCCAACGACACCCATCTTCCCCTTTCCATGCCTTCCATCTGGATGATGATGCATGTGAAATGTCCTGAAATTCAGGGAGCCGGTATAGCGATAGCCGGAGTTCCGGGAATCATTGCCGGATATAACGGCAACGTGGCATATGGCATGACAATGGTTATGGCCGACAATCAGGATTTATTTCTAGAAAAACTTAAACAGGAGCCGGACGGACTCTATTACCTTTACAAAGATCAGTGGCACAAAGCAACCAGCAGACAGGAAATATTTCACATCAAGGGACAGAAGGATGTTACCCGAACCATATACGAAACCAGGCACGGCGTACTGTTAAACGGCATTCTGAACAATGAGCCGCACCCTGATCTTCTTGTTCCCATGCCCGTCAAACAATCCATGGGAGTAGCCCTAAGCTGGTCAGGCTATGAACCGGACCTGACAATGGATACGTCTTTCAAGATGATGCTGGCAAAATCGGCTGACGAGGCATTCAAATATGTTAAGGAGAACACTTCTATTATTCCCTTGAACTATGTAATGGCCGATAAAAACGATATCGCCTGGCAGGTCACGGGACGTTACCCGCTGCGTAAAAAAGGACGCGGGCTTTGCCCCTCGCCCGGGTGGACAGGCGATTATGACTGGAATGGCTATCTTGACCCATTGTTGCATCCGTCATCAAAAAATCCTGAAAAAGGGTATATCGGCACCGCCAACAATAGAACGGTTCCAATCGATTTTCCCTACATTCTTTCCTCTTCCTGGTACTATCCGGACAGGGCCGAGCGCATAGACCAAATGATGAAGGGCAAAGATAAATACACTGTGGAAGACGCCAAAGCCATGCAACTGGATATCTATTCGCCTTTTGTCGAAGTGATCAAGGCGGCGCTATTGGATGAAACGACTCTGGGCGAGATGACAGCCACATGGAAAAATTCTGAAAAACGCGAAGCCGCGGAAAAGGCGCTGGCAATTCTCCGTAATTTTGACGGCAATATGCGTGCAGATTCAGCGGGTGCGGCCTTCTGCGGCGTTTTCATGTCCTCTCTTTCCGGAAATCTCTTTGCCGATGAACTTGGAGGACGTGATTCCGTCGCATACAAATCACTTAAGGAAACTTATCTTCTGGGCTACTCGGCCCTGCATGACCACTTGACCGAAAGGTGCAAAAACAGTCCCTTCTGGAGGGGAAAGCGATCGCAGATTCTTGCCAAAACCGTGCTTGACACAGTGGACATTCTGGAAAAACGCTGCGGCAAAGACCCGAAAACATGGCAGTGGGGATCGCTGCACACCTACTACTGGAAAACTGAAGGCACTAAACTTGCGGATTATATGGGTTTTGTCGAAAAGGAAAGCATGAAGTATCTCTCCGGTTATTTTGACAGAGGTCCATACCCCGCGCCCGGCGACCACACCACGCTCAATGTTGCGGCCTACCATCCCGGGACCGATTATGATGTATGGCTGATTCCTGAAATGCGCATTATCGTAGACTTCGGGAGCGATGAACCGCTCATCGGCATTAATAGTTCCGGCGAGTCGGATAACCCCGCAAGCCCCTATTACGACGACGGCATAACCGCTTGGCGTGAAGGCAGGTATAAGGAATTCCCGTTTAAAGAGGAAAATATTAATAAGCTCTACACAAAGACGCTTACATTGTTGCTCAAACAATAAAGACGGGTACAATAAAAAGGAGGGTGATAAAACATCACCTCCTTTTTATTTCCTGCTCATCTCAATAGTCTGTTGCTCCTTCTATTCATCCAGTTCTGGCTAAATCCAGTTTTCCCTGCCATTTCCCGATTAAAGTTTCCCGTAAAATCATGTGTTCCGGTTTTTCTAATAAAGGATCGCGGGCAGCCAGTGCGAAAGCGTCTTCTTTTGCATCGTTTAATATGCGGGCGTCACGAATGATGCTGGCAATGCGAAAATCAGGAAGACCGGATTGCCTTGTTCCCAAAAAATCTCCGGGGCCGCGAATAGCCAGGTCTTCCTCGGCAATGGCAAAACCATCTGTTGTTTTTTCCATCACCTTTAATCTTTTACGCGCGTCCGCCGAGCATTTATAATCGGTAAGCAGAATACAGCTTGAAGGAATATTACGCCGCCCCACCCTGCCGCGCAATTGATGCAGTTGCGAAAGGCCGAAGCGCTCGGCGTGTTCGATCACCATTAAAGACGCTCGCGGCACATCGATGCCTACCTCAATGACCGTTGTGGAAACAAGAATTTGTATTTTATTCTCCAGAAATTCCCGCATGACCTCATCTTTTTCTTTTTGGTTCATCTTGCCGTGAATCAATCCTACACGGTAATCGGGGAAAATATCTTTTTGCAGATGCCTGGACATATTGGTTGCATCTTTTAAATCCAGGATTTCCGACTCTTCCACCAACGGATATACAATAAACGCCTGATGACCTTTCGCCATTTCCGTACTGATGGTCTGATAAACCTTGTCTCTTTTGCTCTCCGGCATCACCATGGTGCGCACCGGCTTTTTGCCCGGAGGCATTTCATCGATTACGGAAACATCCAGATCGCCGTAAACGGTCATCGCCAGCGTTCGCGGAATGGGTGTCGCCGTCATGACCAGTACATCTGCGTTGATTCCCTTGCCGCGCAGAGTCGCTCTTTGCATAACGCCAAAACGGTGCTGTTCATCAATCACAACCATTCCCAGCTTATGGAAATCAACATCTTCCTGAATCAAAGCATGCGTGCCAATGATAATATCGGCATCGCCGCTTTGAATTTGACCAAGGGTTTCCTTCCGGAGTGCGTTTGTCATGCTGCCGGTGAGCAATACTGTATTCAAACCAATCTGCCCGGCCCAGGAGTTGATCGTTTCGAAGTGCTGCCTGGCCAGTATTTCCGTTGGCGCCATTATAGCCGCCTGATAAGAATTCTCACAGGCCGTGATCATAGCCGCCATTGAAACAATTGTTTTACCGCTGCCCACATCACCCTGCAGCAGTCTGTTCATCGCTGTTTCTCTGGACATGTCTTCCTGAATCTCGTCAATTACTCGTATCTGGGCTTCGGTTAATGTAAAAGGAAGGATGGAATAAAATTTTTTTAGGACGTTTCCCCTGGATTTAAATGAAATTCCTTTGTCCAGAACCCTTCCCGATTTCTTTACAGCCATGCCCAGTTGAAAAAAGAAAAACTCATCGTAAATCAGACGCCTATGCGCTTCCGACCGGGAAGATATAAATTGTTCCACCGATTCATCATTTCCGGGAAAATGAATAGATAGCAGCGCTTCGTGGATATTGATAAGTTTTCGCTTTTCGCAGATATTATCCGGTATCGGGGATGCTACATAGCGGGAATAATTTTCCAGTGCGAAATTCATTACTTTGCGGAAATATTTTTGATGCAGTCCTTCCGTCTCCGAATAAACGGGTACTATTCTTTTAAAATTCAAAAGATTTTCTTCATCCTTTTCATCCAGTATTTCATAATCAGGATGAATCATAGCCTTACCGTTATAATCCGGCCGGACAGCGCCTGTAAAAATCACTTTTGTTCCCTTTTTAAAAATATCGGACAGGTAGGACATTTGTCCTTTAAACCATTTCGCTGTCAGATTTGCCGTACCATCGCTGATGACGGTTTCCAGTATTTTCTTTCTTCCATAGTAATGGTATTGCGAGGTTGTTACGGTGCCCATGGCGGTTTGAATTTTTTCTACTTCCAGACGGTTTATTTTTCTGGTTTCCCGCCGGTCTTCATAAGTTCGCGGCAAAAAGAAAAGCAAATCCTCCACCGTAACAATTTTTTTGGAGGCAAAGCGTTCAGCCATTTTAGGTCCTACGCCTTTCAAGTATTGAACCGGCAGGTTAAGTTTTGCCGCCGCTTTTTTTAAATCGGATATTCTCTCTATTGTCTTAATGTCCGGATAATGAACCGGAACTTTCACGGTTGAAGAGTCAATAACTGTTTTTAATATTCCCAATACAATCTGGGCTTTTTCAATTTTTGTTTTCTTTAATTCCAGCTTTTGCCAGTCATAATCGGAAAATATTTGCAATAATTCGTCTATCAGAGCATTGAAATCTTCAGCGCCTGCCGGCAATGAGGAATCTTTCAATGCGGGCAATAGATTTAAAAGAAATTTACCTAAATCTTTTATGTTAGACAGATTTTTATAATTATCTCTGGAAGCAAAAGTTAAAGACCGCTCTATTTTCTGCAGAATTTCTTTTGGTGAATCCATTTAAGTCTCCGCATTGTAAAAAGATTTATTATTTTTTGTTAACAAATATATTTTATTTGCGCAAGGAATGATTGACTTAAAATTTGATTTACGCTAGACAAAACCAAGCTGCACTTCCATATTATAACTAAATTCATACAGAGGCAACATGACAGATAATATTACATATAAAGACGCGGGAGTAGATATTGATACCGCCAATGAATTTGTGGAACGTATCAAAGCTTCGATAAAAACAACCGCCCGCAAGGAAGTTATTTCCGGCATTGGCGGTTTTGGCGGCCTTTTTCATCTTAATTCAGCCGGTTTAAAGAATCCTGTGCTGGTGTCTTCGACGGACGGTGTGGGCACCAAACTTTGCATCGCTCAATTACTGGATAAACATAACACGATCGGCATTGATCTTGTGGCAATGTCAGTGAATGATGTCGTTGTTCAGGGCGCGGAGCCTTTGTTCTTTCTCGATTATCTTGCCACGGGGAAAATAGAACTGGAAAAAAGCGTGAAAATCATCGAAGGGATTACTGAAGGATGCAGACAGGCCGGATGCGCACTTCTCGGCGGGGAAACCGCGGAAATGCCCGGTTTTTATAAAACCGGGGAATATGATCTTGCCGGTTTTTGCGTAGGTGTTGTGGACTCGGAAAAATTAATTAACGGCTCCACGATTAGCATCAATGACAGAATCATTGGACTTGCTTCCAGCGGACTGCATAGCAATGGCTTTTCGCTGGCCCGAAAAGTTCTTCTGGAAAAAGGAAAATTAGGTGTTAACGATAAAGTCGCGGGTTTGGATAAAACTGTCGGAATGGAAATGCTGGAACCGACAAGAATTTATGTTAAGCCTCTTCTGAATCTTTTCAAATACTTTAACATAAAAGGACTTGTCCATATTACCGGCGGCGGATTTTATGATAATATTCCAAGAATAATTCCTCAGGCCTGCCGCTCAGTTATTAAAAAAGGAAGCTGGCCTGTAACGCCTGTTTTTGATGTTATTGCAGAGATAGGCAACATTGAAGAAAAAGAAATGTTTCGTGTATTTAACATGGGCATCGGAATGATGATTATTGTAACAGAAAAAGAGTGTCAGGAAGTTCTTGAACATCTGGAAAGTCTTGGAGAAAAGGCTTATCTGATCGGTTCCATAGAAAAAAGGGAGGACAAACAGGAGCAGGTTTGTCTTAGTGAAAGTTAGGACAAAAGATATGACTGATTTATTGAAATTGGGTGTCTTGATTTCCGGAAACGGTTCCAACCTGCAATCAATTATTGATCATATTGAAAAAGGTTCTTTAAAAGCGGCCATAAAAATTGTTATCAGCAACAATCCCGATGCCTTTGGAATCACAAGGGCAAAAAAACAAGGAATTCCATGTGTTATTTTAAAAAACAGTGATTTTAAAAGCAAAGAAGATTTTGATTTAAAGTTAATAAAAATATTAAAAGACAATGACGTTGATCTGGTTATTCTGGCCGGTTTTATGCGTATTATTTCTCCCGCTTTTTTGAAAGCTTTCGCCCATAAAATAATGAATATCCACCCTGCCCTTCTTCCATCTTTTCCCGGGCTTCATGGACAAAAACAGGCATTGGACTACGGGGTAAAATTCTCCGGCTGCACAGTTCATTTTGTTGATGAGGGCATTGACACCGGACCGGTCATAATTCAAAGTGTCGTGCAGGTTTTTGACGACGATACGGAAGAAACACTGGCGGCAAGGATATTAAGGGAAGAGCATAAAATTTATCCGCAGGCAATCCAGCTTTTTGCTGATGGTAAAATTGAAATCAAAGGACGTAAAGTATACGTTAAAAGCTGAAAAACAAATATCTCACCATGCTTTATATAAGACCATTTAACCGGCTTTTGAAATTTTATTTTTTTTCGGATAATTATTTATGAGGAAATATATAAATTAATGTATGGTCTGATTGTCATAGGCGATGATCTTTCTTCCCATGTGGCCGCGGCGGTTGCCAGCAGTTACGGAATCAAAACGGCGCTGCTGGCTGAAGGTGGAACTGGAGATGTTTGTTTTATCGGCGATCTCTCTTTTAATGTCGATTACATACCTTTAACCGGTTTTGGCGAAAACCAAATTGGTTTATCGCTTTTGACGGAGTTGGGCATTTCTCTGGAAATACTTTTATTAAATCCCGCTTACCAGATAATTCTCCCTGAAAACAGAATAGATTTCTTCAACGCCAAAGAAGACCTGGTCAAAGAAATGACCAGAGAATTTCCCCAATTGGCTGCTGGAATAAAATCCTTTTACGATGCTGTTGCAAGAAACTCTAATATAGCCGCTAAATGGCTGAATGATCATCCTTTTATTCAGCCAAAACATCCGAAAGATTTTCTTGACTATATTAAGCTGATGCCCCATTTACTAAGGTGTAAATTTGATAATCTTAAATTAAAACGAATTATGTCGCGTAATGCTTCTTTTAAAAAGATTTTAGAAGCGCAAAAGGTTCTACTTTCCTTTAGAACAAACAATCTGAATTCCATTTTCTCTCATTTTCAATATTCTGCGCCTATGCGTGGCGCTTACTGTTTTTCACAGGGTAAGCAGGCGCTTTTTGATTCCCTGATAAAAAAAATGGAGCTGGCAAATGGTTTGTATCTCAATCACTGCGAAGTTTTATCAATCAAAAAAGGCAAATTAATCGAAGTAACTGTCATGGATAAATATGGCAAAGCCTCAATTATTGACGCTGAAAATTTAATTGTCAGCACAAAATGGCAAAACATGCATTTACTGATTGAACGTAAAAAGAAAATTAATCTAAGTGATTTGATCAGGCCGGTTAAAGTCTCTCATTATCCTTTTACAATTCATTTGAGCATTAACCCCCAATCCATTCCTGAAAAAATGGCAAGGCATGTCGCAGTAATTAGTGACGTAAACAAAGATATTTATGATAATAATTTGATTATTTTGGAATCAGGCGCGTCTGAAAATGAAAAAATTACATCCACATTAAAAATTCCATTGTCGGCCACTGTATTTCTTCCTAACGATCAGGCGATCTGGACTAAGGAGAACTTAACGGAAACTGCTGTGTCAATAATTGACCGTCTGGAATATTTTCTCCCGTTTTTAAAAGAAAATATTGAATTTTTTGATATAGAAGAATCAATCAATATTTCCAAAAAACAACGCGAGGTTGTTAATCCTAAATATCAATTGCGAAAATCACTTATTTCCGGTTTTGCCGCGAAAAGCAATAAAACCAGATTCGGCAATATTTATCTTACGGGAGCGTCATTATTGACAGACGCCGGTTTTGAGGGAGAAATTATTTCCGGTATAAACGCCGCTGCGCGAGCGGCCGGTAAAATGGAGTAATCTATGAAATACGATTTTTTCATTGCGAATCTTGGAGAAAGATCAATTAAATCTCCATTAAACATCAGCAATTTTACACCGGACAAAAAAAGATTATTATTCAACTCCTATTCGGATGATTATCTCTCCTGCACTGATAAAAAAGGTGAGCCGCTTTCTATTGAACTTGCCGGACCCCGCGATAAAATATTTTTTAATCCGTCCCGGACAAAAGCGGCAATTGTTACATGCGGCGGCCTATGTCCGGGCATTAATGATGTCATCAGGTCAATAACGACAACTCTCTTTTTCAACTATGATGTCAGAGATATATATGGCGTTAAATATGGCCTACGGGGATTAAATCCGGCCTACGGACATGAGTTGGTCAAATTGTCTCCTGAAGCAGTTAAAGATATAACAAGCATCGGAGGCAGCATTCTTTCAACTTCCCGCGGCCCGCAAAACATAAATACAGTGGTAGATTATCTTTCCGTATTAAATATCAATATTCTTTTTTTTATTGGTGGTAACGGCACAATAAGGGCGGCTGAAAAAATAACTGCTGAAATAAAAAAAAGAAATCTGAAAATTGCCATTGTCTGTATTCCCAAGACAATCGATAATGATCTTAATTTGATTCAGAAATCATTCGGGTTCGACACGGCAATAGAAAAAGCGGCTGACGCCATCAAAAGCGCTCATGTAGAAGCCAAGGGTTCTTACAATGGGATAGGTCTGATTAAAATAATGGGGCGCAATTCAGGCCATATCGCTGCTCACGCGGCGCTGGCGCAAAATGATACGAATTTTGTTTTAATCCCTGAGGCGCCCTTTGATCTTAAAGGAAGAAATGGATTTTTAACAACATTAAAAAAACGCTTAAAATCCAGAGGACACGCGGTGATCCTGGCAGCGGAAGGGGCGGGTCAATACCTTTTCAATGAAAATGCTTCTTCCCTGGAAAAAGATCCCTCAGGAAATATTCGTCTGCAAGATATTGGATCATTTTTAAAAAATGCCATCGAAGATTATTTCAAAAAAATTAATATGGAAATTAATCTAAAGTACATTGAGCCCAGTTACCTGATTCGTTCGGTGCCGGCAAATGCTTCGGATGGCATCTATTGCAACTCACTGGGACAATATGCCGTACATGCGGGAATGGCAGGGAAAACTGGTATTTTAGTGGCTTTGATGAAAAACGAATACGTTCATCTGCCGCTTAGCGCGGTTTCTTCTAATCGTAAAATTGATCCCCATGATGATATTTGGCTGCGCGTTTTGGAAACTACCGGACAGCCTCTCTTCATGAAAAATTGATGTCCATTTAAAAATAAGAATATCAAACACTTAAGATTAATATCTGTTTTTCCTCTAGCTTGGGCAAATTAACCGCAATCCTCAATAAACAGACCTGATCCCATAAATATTAAATATAATCGAAAAAATGCTTGCAAAATACTGTCTTATAGTTTAGTAACGACGCACATTTCTAGGAGGATTTTTAAATGTCTCGTATTTGTGAAGTATGTGGGAAAAAACCGGCAATAGGCAACAAAGTTAGCCATGCTAATAATAAAACAAAAGCCGAATGGTATCCTAATTTGCAGAAATTACGTTGTATTGATGAAAAAACAGGCTCAATAAAAAGGGTGAAAGTTTGCACCAGTTGTATTCGCTCTGGATTTATAAAGAAAGCTATTTAAAAGCCGGAAGCCAACTATAGTTTTTTATAATCTACATGGTTTCCAGAAAAAATAATTCGTCATCGTTAATTAAATCCACAGCCTGCTGAAACAAATTTTTCAGGCCATCATAAAATAATCGTTCATTGCTTTGAAGGCCGAATTTATCTTTATAAAGATTAATTCGGCCTTCAATATCTTTCTTATCCGCAGCGCCTAAGACCTTCTATAAAAAATAAGTATGAGTCAGCATAAACATAAATATTTATCCTGTTTTGAGTTTTTTTTAATTTCCCGTGTGATAACAGGTTTTTGTCATTTTATACTTATCTTTCAAATAATCAATTAAATCTCTCATATCTGAAATAAAATCAGGAATAATTGAAATTTGGATTATTGCTGCTTGAGGATCAACTGTTTTGACTACAGCCATTTCTCCATGTCCTTCAATAATAAACTGGACAAAGATAATATTTTTTCGATTTAATTGAAAATATTTTTTTATCATATTCTAATAAACTTTACGTTTATCATTTATCATTTCAATAATAAAGATTCAATGACCGATTGACGCCAACAGATAAAGACTGTATGATTAATAAAAATCAAGGAGAATTTATGCGCATCGGCGGAAACATACTAATCTTTTTATCATTATTTATCTTATCCTGCTCGGTCGCGAATTACAATATCAGAAGCATATCTGAAGGTGATGTTAATTTATTTTTAAAGCAAGCTCCCGACGCCAAAGAACATCCCAATGCCGGAGCAGATATTTTATATTCTTATGATTATACAGAATTTTATGAAGATGGCACCAGCATCACAAAACATGTATACCGTATAAAAATATTTAATGAACGCGGACGTAATTTTGCATCAAAATCAATATCCTATCGCGAAGGATATCAGGAAGTAAAAATAATTTTTGCCAATACCTTCAAACCTGATGGAAAGATTATCGCTTTAGATGCCAAAGATATTCAGGATTCCGCAGAATATGCCGGTTATGAGTTTTATACAGATATAAAAGTAAAAAAATTTACTATGCCCGCCGTGGAAGACGGCTGTATAATTGAATATGCTTACGAAATAAAAAATTTAAAGCCGGTTTTATCCTTCGACTATTTTGACATCTTTTTATGCCAGAATTTTTATCCATTAGAAGAAGATATAATGGAAATAGTTTTGCCGGCTGATATCGAATTGAAATATAAGAAATTTAAGACAGCGAATACTCCCAAAATCATTGCCGATGCCAACAAGAAAAGATATATTATCAGTAATACCAAACAAAAAGAAATAATTCCTGAATCACGCATGCCTTCTCTTTTAGATAGTAATACTTTCCCTCAAGTATCCATTTGGACATTGAACAGTTGGGATGTAATCTCAAAATGGTATATAAATCTTGTCAGGGCGCAAATGAAATCAGACAGCGAACTTGACAGTTTTACAAAGCAACTCATTGCCGATAAAAAGACAGAAGAAGATAAAATCAACGCTATCTTCAATTTTGTTTCCCAGAACGTAAGATATATTTCCGTTCTTCTAGGACCGCACACTTATAAACCCCATGCGGCCAACGAAATATTCCATAAGAGATACGGAGATTGCAAAGATAAAACGGTTCTTCTGCTTACCATGCTTAAAATTGCCGGTATTAAAGGAATACCGGCTCTCGTTCCCGCTAACGGTAAATATTTTGATGAGTCCATTCCGTCTTTGAATGTTTTTAATCATGTAATTGCAGTTATTCCATTTAAAAATAAATATTTCTGGCTGGATGCTACAAATGAAACAGCAGCCTACAATTCACCCCCTTTTCTTATTCCTACTAAAGTTTTTCTAATTAATGAAGACGGATCTTACCGCTTTATCAAAACTCCGGAACTGGACAATAAAAATGATTCTTACAATGTCGAGTTGAAATTCGATATTAATGAGGAAGGTAATGCCACTATTGATTATTCTTATAAGTATTTCGGTAAAGCTGCTGAAGCTATCAGGTATTTATTTAAATATTCCCCGCCAGAACAAAGAAAGAAATTTTTTGAAGACCGAGGTATCGAGGTTAAAGAACTTAATCTGGGCAGCTTAACAGACAACACAAAACCATTTACAATCAGACTTTCAGGAAATTTAAAAAATCGGGCGGAGAAATTAGATGAAAAAACAATGGTTTTATCCAACATTGTTTCTATTGATTCGTACCAGGATATAACCGCCGCAAGTAATCGTCAGTATCCGGTCAATCAGGCACAATCATTCTATTCGCGTGAAAATTGCTCCTATAAATTTCCGGAAGGATATAAAATAAAGAAATTGCCTAAGGATTTTACTTCCGAAAAACCTTTTAAATATATAAATGAAAAATACAGTTTTGAAGGCTCTACCCTCAACGTTTATCTGGAAACAAAAAACAATGAAGAAACAATCAGTCTGGAGAACATTGATGATTTTAAAAAGTACGCTACTGAATTGCAAAAACATGAATCATCAATAAAAAGTATTGTCTTTGAAAAAAAATAGCAAATACTTGACATCAAAGACAGTGTTGATATGGTAGAAAACCATGAAAAATAAACGAAAGCAATATAATGACAATATATAATCAATTGTCGGCGGCAAAATGGAAACTAAATGAAACCGGCGATAAAAACGTAGAAAATTTACTGAGCAAAGAATTTGGAATTCATCCTATTATATCTCAAATTCTTGTAAATAGAGGCATCCGGGATATTGAAGCCGCCCGCCGTTATCTCCACCCTTCCCTGAATGATTTGCACAGCCCCTTTTTAATGAAGGATATGAAAAAGGGTGTTTTACGTTTACTCAAAGCAATTCACGATCACGAAGAAATTATTATTTACGGCGATTATGACGCTGACGGAATTACTTCTGTTGTTATTCTTTACAAATTCATAAAAGAAATTACACCTCATATAAATTATTACATTCCCGATAGAGTGCAGGAAGGTTACGGTTTAAAAATACAGGCTATCGATAAGTTTAAAAACGATAATGTCAAGCTGCTTATTACCGTCGATTGCGGCATTTCCGACGTGGAACAAATTGCTCATGCTCAATCAATCGGAATTGATACGATTGTTCTGGATCACCATGAAATATCCGGACCGCTGCCTCCCGCGGCAGCCTCAATAAATCCAAATCGTGAAGATTGCACTTTCCCTTTTAAAGGACTTGCCGGTGTGGGCATCGCCTATAACTTTCTTATAGCTTTACGCGGCAGTTTGAACAAAGAAGGCTTCTGGAAAGATAAAAAACATCCCAATTTAAAAGAGTATCTCGATATTGTAACTCTTGGAACTATCGGCGATATGGCGCCTCTTATAGATGAAAATAGAATTTTTACCAAAATAGGTTTGGAATTAATTACGGAAAGTCAACGCCCCGGAATCAAAGCTCTAAAAGAGGTTAGCGGCGTTGATAACCAGATTATAGATTCTTTTAAAGCATCTTTTTCTCTTATTCCCCGGATAAATGCCGCCGGACGCATTGCGTCCCCTTTAGATGCCGTTAAATTACTTTTGACAGACGATATTGGAGAAGCCCGGATATTAGCTGAAAAGCTTGATTCCTATAACCGCCAAAGGCAATTAATGGAGAAGAAAATTCTCAGTGAAATTCTGGAGAGAATAAGCAAAAACAACGTAATTGAAAAAATGAACGCTTTTGTTTTTGCATCGGACAAATGGCATCCCGGAGTTATCGGCATTGTCGCCTCGCGTCTGGTTGAGCTTTTCAACCGTCCCGCATTTGTCATCAGCCTTAATAATGGTGTGGGAAAAGGTTCAGGGAGAAGCGTTTCTGATTTTAATATTTACAAAGGAATTCAGCAGTGCGCGCCTCTTTTGCTTTCTTATGGCGGACATTATCATGCTGCCGGCATCTCCATCAAAGAAGAAAATATTGATGAATTTGCCAGTCTTTTAGATAAAATAATTCACAACAGCTTTGAATTGTCGGAACAGAGCTCTCAAATCGTTATCGATTCGGAATGTCAAATCGCAGATATCAGTCTGAATTTGATTGAACAGTTGGATATTCTTGCCCCCTTTGGCAGTAAGAATCCTGAGCCATTACTTTACGCCCGTAACATTCAAGTTTCTTCTCCTATTGTCGTCGGCAATAGCCATTTAAAAATGTTAGTTAACAGCAATGGCACGTCTTACGATTCTATCTGGTTTAATATGGGGAAATTTATGACCGCTCTTAACGGCGCCAATATTGATATTGTTTTTACGCCGCAAATTAACAACTGGAATGGATTCCCAAGTATTCAACTGAAGATGAAAGATGTAAATATTATTCCTTAAAAGAATATTCATTTGGAGTGATATATGAACCTAGCCACAAAAGCTGCTTTATTCAACGCACTTTTATTTCCGGGATGGGGACAGATTTATTTAAAAAGCTATAAAAGAGGGTTATCGATAATTATAGCTGTTGTTGCCGGAACTTTATCTATTTTATTGTCAGTCGTTCAAACAACTATAGCTTTTTTAAAAATCTCTCCTTTTAAAAAAAATGCCGTCACTTTTGACACGATCGTAAAAATGGCTATATATTCGATAAAGAAGCTAAACTTTTCTTATTTTATTTTGATTTTGTTTCTCATTATCCTGATTTGGATTTTATCTATTATCGATGCTTATATGATCGGGAAAAAGCAGCAATCAGTTTCTCCGGGACTTGATGAAACTGACACTGATACTAATACTTCTCCAGTTTCAAATCAAAGATGATTTAGTGTCCATTTTATCTCCATTGTCGCTTTGTCGCGTTGCAGGCGCTATCCCCGGAATATTTCCCTTTTTTAGAACTATCTGAATTGTTTCTTTCACCTACAAAGTTTTAGTAATAATCAGTTGTCAAAATTGAGGATTACTGTTTGAAAGGTGCATAAATGAAAGGCAGAGCCATTTCTGACCCTGCCTTTCATTCACCAACCAAGAAAATAATTTTGTCAGATTTAACTCACATACCGTCAATAATTGATTTTCTTTTTTGCTCATATTCTTTATCCGTCACAAGACCTTCATCTTTTAGCTTTTGCAACTCTCTTAATTTTTGAGAATATTTCGAAAGGTCGGAATTGCCTGACTGGATTTCTGAATTGGAAGAAGGGGGAAGATCAGTTTTTATTATTTTATTAGCCGCTTTTATTCGAGGATGAACCATAGCACTTAATTGCGTTGTCCACACGGTCCCAACAAAGGCATATGTCCAAGATTCATTTATTTTCACGTCCGTAAGATAACCAGAACCAGCCTGACGTAGCAAATCATTATAGGCATCTTCAAAACGACCGTTGATATTAAATGGTATTATATAAAATAATTGGAACCCGCTGGATTGAGCTGTAATCATATTTTCTACATCGAAGTCAACATCATTATTATTAACGAATTGAGGACAATTACCACCAAACATAATTGGGGTACTTGCACAGCCCATAATGAACGATGATGCAACAAGGAGAGAAAATATTATTGTCAATTTAATAAATTTCATTGCTTTACCTCCTTAATTGCTTGGCCTTGAATCTCAACAATATGTAATGTCCCAATGACTACCCACAGCCATGTTTCCTGTAAAGAAACATCGATTAATCCAGTAGCTCCTGGCACACTTTCTAAAGCTTCTTCATAGGCTCTGTTATCTCGGGAGTTTAATCCGATGGGGAAAACATAATATGCTGACCCAAGAAAACCCAGCATGCCCGTGGCTTGTCCTTTGGCGGGTCCTAACTTTTCGTATTTTGGTGGAGGCGTAGGAGCAATTGAGACAAATCCAGACGAACAACCTAGCGTTGCGGCAATCGTACAGGCCATTAAAATGGAAACAAGGATCTTGACATTCATTATTTCAGCTTCCTCCTTATTATTTTTGATAATAAGATATTGCTTATTGCTTCTTGCTTGTCAAGGAAATATAGCCTAATAATGCTCTATTCGGTTTATATGTTTGTCTGGTGTGAATTATATTTATTACGGTTTGAAGTCTAGCATATCTATTGAAGTTGACGCTTCATTGACTTCAGGAAGAAGGAAATAATAAAGCCTTATTTATGATGAGTGATAAAACTGAAAATTACTAATTCTTAATAAGAGCCGAGTTGCTTTTATAATTTTCGCTATGTGAAATACTATCGCTGATGGATACGTATATCTTCATTCTTCAATATTTCATATGTTTGATTATATACAGACATGATTTTCTCAAAAAGGCTTAATAGGTTTATATTATAAGCGTAAATGGTGAAAGTAGTGTCGTGAATACCATAAGACATCACTGGAGGTCTATGGGATACTATCTTTTTAATTTGCAGATTCCCCGTGCCCAGCGAATACTCATCCCAGTGTGTTAATATATCTCGAATATCTTCATAGTTAAAATTTCTCTTTATGCTCTTCAATTTTAGCTTCAATTCCTTTTGATTATACTGAATAGCAGTTTTATCACAGACCGACAAGAGCGCGGTTAAACCTAAAATGGTCAAGACGATTTCCTGAAATTGAGGATTATGATTCATTGCTGCATGGTTATTTTTAGAAATCGTTGCTTTCGTAACTATCGTATCCAAGAGGACCAATGAATATGAAAAGTTGGATAACATAGATTGTAAGAGTTTGGGATGGTGATCTTTTCTCATGATTGCCTTCCTTTTGAATGCTCTAACAGTGTTTGTATGGATTAGTGCTAATATTGAAAACGCTAACACTTACTGATTGTAACCTACCATAAAAGCGGAAATTGATAAACTGAAGAGTACAGGAAGGAAGAAAGAAATATTTTTTTGATTTCTCAATCGACAGAATTGTTTATTTTATGAAGAAATAATAATAAAGAAACTTTTTCATGAAAGCCTTCTTTTAGTGTCCCAAAAGTATCCATTTATTATTAAATTCTGTTAAATTGTCTACAATCAGTTAATTATGTTGACAGTAAAAAAGTAAATAAATCAACGTTTTGTGAAATATCAAGTATTTACGTATTACCATTTCCTTAGATCCACAATCAACTTCTCCCCAAGTTTAATTTCACCGACATTAAGGTATTCCAACTGATCAATTCTCACGGTGCAGATTTCCCTGAATATTTTCCTGAAATCGTTTTCCCACGAAGCGCTGCCGATTTCATGTGATATTTTTTCAATGCGCACTTTCAGTATGTCTTCATGACCTGTGCGGTTGACAACCGCCTGCAAAGGAAGGTTGTTGAATTTTGACTGAAGCATCTTGAGTTGACTGGGAGCTAAAAACAAGCCCCTCACTTTTACCGCTTCCCCTACCCTGCCCGCTATTCCCGCCAGACGATAAGAAGTCCGCCCACAGGGACAAGCATCCTTAATCAAGCGCGATAAATCGCCTGTGCCAAAGCGCAGCAAAAAGAATATATCGTTAAGTCTGGTGACCACTACTTCTCCCAATTCTCCATCGGAAACATTTTCCCCTGTTGAGGGATCTACTATTTCTACTATTGTTTCTTCACAAATATGCCATCCTTTCTTTTCGGAGCATTCATAAGCCACATCGCCGACTTCAGTGGCTCCGTACATCTGATAAGTATCGATACCGAAGTCATTTTCAAAAGACCGGCGTAAATCAGGCAAAAGCGGCTCCGCCGCAAAACAAGCTTTTTTTACAAAGAAATCTTGCTTAAAATCAAACCCCATTTCTTTTGACTTATCAATAATCGCCTTTAAAAAACTGGGTGTACCTACATAAGCGGTAACTTTTAAATCTTTGATCAATTGTACTTGTACTTGTGATGATGATGTGCCCGACGGAATTACCGTAGCTCCAACCTTACGCAAGCCATTGTGGAAAGTTAGTCCTGCCGCGACCAGATGATAAGAAAAAGCATTGAGCGCAGTATCTTTCGGGCCGATGCCCGCGGCAAAAAATGCCCGCGCCCATAAATGATCATTCTCGGACAGATGTGGTTCATAAACCGGTCCGGGTGAAGTAAAAATGCGATCAATGGAAACATCGGGATTTTGCAGACCGGCATAAGGAGGATCCTGAATTTCCATTCCTACTAATTTTTCGCGGGATGTTACCGGCAGATTTTCCAAATCTTCACGTGATTTTATATTATCAGGATTTATTTTTTGATCATCCAGCATTTTCTTAACACGCCCCGACTTTTCATAACCCAGCTTTACCATTTCAGCCAGAGCTTTATCTTGCTGATTTTTTCTCTTTCTCTTCCCCCACGATTCTTTTTTATCAAATAAGTTATTCATATGTTTCCTTTATATTCATAGTTTAGCGGCCAAGCGCCCGTCTAGTTTTTTTCTCTTTCTCTTCCCCCACGATTCTTTTTATCAAATAATCTGTGTCGTTTCTTGGCAATATTCATCGCCTTCTCAATTGCCTCATCTCGCCTTTTCTTCGGGACGTTAAATGCTTCGAGCGCCGTTTCGATAATAAATGGAGTATATTCTTTGAATTTATTGAGCCCCGTATGGACGCGTTCGGCAATATACATTAACCGCATTCCTCGAAGAGCCATGGATATTCGATAGTAGTCTTGTTTGGTAAAATTTTTATTGTATTCGTGAAAATAGAGCTTATTGCGCTCCATATTGATCGGGATCGCCATCAATGTCATTCGCCATGAACTGTAAGACTCAAGGTAAAGCTCCGCAATTTTGTCGGATTTTTCAATCATCTTGAATTCCAGTGCCCTGTAAACGGCGTATTTAAGAACATAATCTTTTTCATGCGCCGTAAGGCGCTCAACGAACGCCACTAATTCAATGTCTGTTTGTTCAGAACCACGAAGAAAGATGTCTTCCTTGTCGCGGAAAAAATGGTAAAGGGTGCCGATATTAATCCCCGCTTCTTCAATAATCTGCCTGATCGTTGTTTTCTGGTATCCCTGATCGACAAAGAGCCGGCGGGAGACTTCGATGATTTTATTTTTGATATTACTACTTTTTTCCATTCGCTTCATTGTACAACGCCTTTCATCCGCATGAGTATTTTCCATAAAGCGCAACTTTTCTTCAATCTTCCGGCCTTCATATAGATCTCTATTTATTATGTGGTGAATAAACGTGACAAACAACGTCATGCCGGCCCATATTCATGACCTTTAGATTATCTGCGGGACAAACAACCAGCCCGCATTTATTGCTTGGTTTTTCATATCACTAAATTCCTTATTTGAAAAGGTATTTCAAGCGTTATTTGAACATGTTCTAATAATGCTTGACAAAATAGCGGCTATTGGTTTACGTAATAATTGATTACGTTCAAATATCATGTTGCAGTGTAGTTAAGTAATAATCCAAGGAGCCTTTATGAACAAGAGAGATGTAGTTTTTGTTGATGGTGTTAGGACAGCGTTTGGAACGCTGGGAAGAACGTTGAAAAGTTTCCGGATGGAACAACTGGGTGGTATTGCCATAAAAGGTCTGATTGAGAAAACCAAAATTCTGGAAAAGGGCGCTCATGTTGATTCCGTTTTTACAGGATCGGCCATTGGAGGAACATCTGCCCTGAATCCTGCCCGTTGGGCTTCCCTGGCAGGCGGGCTTCCTATGAGTACCGCAGCATCCTATGTGGAAATGCAGTGCGGCTCGGCAATTGATTCCATCAACCATGCAGCCTGGAGAATCATTGCCGGTCAGGCCGACATCATGATTGCCGGCGGTATGGAATCTTACAGTCAGGCATGTGCCAAATTTTCCATGTCAGTTGAACCATATAAAATGATCCCCCCGATGCCAGTCCAGTATTCGTTGTCCCCCACGATGGACCCGGCAACCATGAACATGGGACTCACGGCGGAAGCCCTGCAGAAAATGTACAACATTTCCCGCAATGCTCAGGACGAGTTTGGCCTGCGGAGTCAGATATTGGCCAAGAAAGCTATTGATGCCGGTTATTTTGTCGATGAAATCGTGACGGTCATGGTTCCCCAGGGCAAAAAGAATCCGCCCCTGGAATTCAAGGTGGACGAACATCCCCGTATGACTTCGATGGATGCCCTCTCTGCACTGCCGCCCGCATTTATCAAAGATGGAACGGTCACAGCGGGAAATGCTTCCGGCCGCAACGACGGCGCAGCATTTGTTCTGGTGATGGCTCTTGAAAAAGCAGAACAATTGGGCTACAAACCTATGGCTAAATGGATCAGTGGCGGCGATTTCGGCGTTGATCCCAAAATTATGGGTATCGCGCCGGCTTATGCTGTTCCTCAAGCCATGAAGCGTGCTGACCTGAAACTTTCTCAAATTGATGTTCTGGAATGTAATGAAGCCTTTGCCGTGCAGAACCTTGCGGTTATTGCAGAACTTGAGAACCAGATGGGCGAGAAAGTTGACATGAACAAATGGAATCCTAACGGTGGCGCGATTGCCTTCGGGCATCCCAACGGAGCTTCTGGTGCACGTATTTGTCTGTTTACCATGAAAGAACTTATCCGCAGAGGCGGCAAGTACGGCTGTTTTAGCTCCTGCTGTGGTGGTGGTCTGGGCGTGGCAACGGTTATTGAAAACTTGCAGTGCTAGTTTGGTGGTTTTATCGGAATAATTAATTTTAACCAAGTGATAAGGTGTGTTTATGGCGGAAAAATTTATTAGTGATCGTAATTTGAAATTTTTACTTTACGAGATGTTCGATGTTGAACGTCTTATCCAATATCCCCAGTTCGCTGATCATCACAGAGAAGTGTTTGACATGGTGATGGAGACAGCCATGAAAATGGGGAAAGACCTTTTCAAGCCCGTCTTTACGGAAATGGACCGAAATCAGCCTGAGTATGCCAAGGGCACGGTTAAAGTTCATCCACAAGTCCGTACGATAATGAAGGAGTGTGGCGAAGGCGGCTGGATCGGAGCTTCCTTCCCCTACGAATGGGGCGGCCAGCAACTTCCTATGATTATCGGCATGATGGTGCCAACGGCCATTTGGGCCGCGGCTAACTATTCCGGTTCTGTTTATTTCGGCCTGACGACAGGCGCCGCCGGATTGATCGGATCATTCTGTGATGAAGAAACCCGCAACATGTATTTGCCCAAAATGATGTCAGGCCAGTGGCAGGGCACCATGGCGCTCACAGAGCCTCAGGCGGGGAGTTCTCTGACGGACATTACACTGACAGGGACCCAGACGGATCAGGGCTATTATAAAATGAAAGGCCAGAAGATATTCATCTCCGCAGGCGAACATGACGGCGTTGATAACGTCATTCATCTGGCCATTGGCCGGATCAAGGACGCACCGGCTGGTATCAAAGGCATTTCCCTCTTCATTATTCCCAAGAAAAGAATCGAGCCCAACGGCGACCTGACGCCTAATGACGTCAACTGCGCGGGGATTTATCACAAGCTCGGTTACCGGGGCGCTCCCATTACACAACTGGCATTTGGTGAAAACGAAGACTGTCGTGGCTGGCTGGTAGGAGAGGCCAATAAAGGTCTCGGCTATATGTTCCAGATGATGAATGGCGCCCGGATTGACGTGGGATTGGGTGCGGCCAGTATAGCCTCCGCGGCTTATTATGCCTCTCTTGAATATGCCAGAGAACGCCCCCAGGGAAGGAAGATTACTTCCAAAGATCCCCTGTCTCCCCAGATTCCGATTATCGAACATGCCGATGTGAAGCGGATGCTTCTTTTCCAGAAGGCCATTGTCGAAGGATCACTGTCCCTGCTTATGCAATGCGGCCTCTATGAAGACCTGTCCAATGTTGCCGAAGGTGAAGAGCGTGAGAATAATCACTTGCTGCTGGAGCTTCTGACGCCGGTGGCGAAGACCTATCCCTCGGAAATGGGCATTCTGTCCTGTAGCATAGGCATTCAAATTCTGGGAGGCTATGGCTTCTGCGATGAATTTCCACTGGAACAATTTTATCGCGATGTCCGGATTCACACACTCCATGAAGGAACGACCGGCATTCAGGGAATGGACCTTCTTGGCCGAAAAATGACCATGAAACAGGGCAAGGCCGTTAAGTTATATTTTGAACAGGTCCAAAAATCCATTGTGAATGCTGAAACAGATGAAGCATTGAAGCCTTACTGTGTAATGCTGGAAGCCGCCCTGGGCAAACTGGAAAAAGTAACCGCGCATCTTATGGGCATTGCGATGGAAGGCAAATTGGAACTTTTTTTGGCCGACGCGGCTGTCTTTCTGGAGTTCTTCAGCATCATTGCTATTGCCTGGCAGTGGCTGCTTCAGGCAACCATTGCACAGCAAGCGCTAAATGATCCTCTTTCAAAAGACGTCAACTTTTATAAGGGCAAGCTTTATACCTGCGCTTATTTCTTCAACTATGAACTTCCAAAGATTGAAGGCCTGGCAAGACGTCTGCAAAACAGTGACGGCCTGACAATTGCCATGAAGAATGAATATTTTGATGAATAATGAAGAAAAGTGAGAATTAAATCTTGGTAATGGCAGCGATTGCCTATGAACGAGAATGGATAAATTAATAATGCTTTAGTTGCACGTAATTGCCCCTTCCCTCCATCGCGGTTGGGGAGGCTGCGGACTACCCCCAGCACTGGTGCCACTGTGAATTAGAGTTTTCCATCAAAATATCATCCCTGTCCTGACCGCTGTTGCGAAAAGATTTTAGCAAAATCAGACCCTGAGGAGAAACTACTTTCAGAGAGCACCCTTCCCATCCTACCGTAATACGATCATCCCAGGCTTTTTTTGTTTCAGGAGTTACAATAAGTAAATCCAAAACAAAATATTCACCTGAAGTTTTATCGACTTTGCTTAATCTTTGAAGTTTGACAGCTCCGTCATCAAATTCCATCAGTGCGGAAGGGTATCAGAGCCAGCGTTTGCGGCGTCTGTAAGACTTAACATCTTTATACGATTTCGCTATCCCCGATGCCGCCATTCCCAGATAGAATTCTTTAATATCATGATTATCGGATAATTCTTTGGCGGTGCCTTCCATCATTACTTTGCCGTTCTCCATGACATAGCCGTAATGAGCAACCTGCAAGGCCATCCTGGCATTTTGCTCTACCAGAATAATGGTTGCGGCTTGTTCCTCATTTATTTTTTTGATGATTCGGAATATTTCCTGAACAACCAGTGGCGCCAGTCCCAAAGAAGGCTCGTCGAGCAACAGGAGCTGCGGATGCGCCATTAAGGCACGTCCGATAACCAGCATCTGTAATTCACCGCCGCTGCAATATCCGGCAAGAGCTTTTTTTCTTTTCACCAGCGCCGGGAAATAATTATAAACCATTTCCAAATCCTGTTTATAGGGTTTGCCAAAACGCGTCGCCGTGCCCACCCGCAGATTTTCTTCGATCGTGAGATATTTAAAAGGCTGGCGGCCTTCCAGCACCTGAATGATGCCCTGGCGGGTAATGAATTCCGGCGACTGATTTTGAATATTAACGCCGTTATAAATAATCGATCCGTCGGTTACTTCGCCGTTTTCCGGTTTTAGCAATCCTGATATGGCTTTGAGCGTGGTTGTTTTTCCCGCGCCGTTACTGCCCAAAAGGGAAACGATATGGCCTTTCTCAACACTTAAAGAAACACCTTTTAATACCTGTATAACATCTGAATATACAACAGATATATTATTTAGTTGTAAAAGAATATCGCCCATTACGACACCTTAATATGAAAATGGCCACAGCCGGAAACTGGAACGGATGATGCGCCATATTTCAGCCAGTCCCTTTGGTTCAAGTAATATAAATAATACAATGGTCAGACCAAAAACAAATTCCTTAAGCGGAGCCATATTCAAGCCCAAACTTGTAATAAATCCGATATTCATTAATAGGCCCGTAAAATATCGTAAAAACTCATTAAGCAGCGTGATAAACGTCGCGCCGAAGATGGCGCCGGGGATATTGCCCATGCCGCCAATGATAACCATGGCGATGTATTCCACGGAAAGCCCCAAATTAAAGGGTTCCGTCGTAATGCTCACCATGTAATAAGCCCAGAGAGCTCCGGCAAAACCGGCATAAAATGAACTGATGCCGAATGACAGCAATTTGTATCTGAAAATTGGAATCCCCATTCCTTCCGCGGCGCGGTCATTATCCCGGATGGCAATGAATGCCCGTCCGTATTTTGTGCGCATGATATTTACCGCAAACCAGGTCATCAAAACGAGGCTGACGAAAATCAGAAAGAAAAATGCCTTGTCCCCCGAAATTTGCCATCCCAATATTTGCGGCGGCGGCAAAGTAATTCCCATTGTGCCTTTTGTGAGACTATCCCACTCAATCAGGATGTACTCTATAATAAATTGTCCGGCAAGAGTCGCGATTGTCAGATATAGCCCTTTCAATCTTCCCGAAGGTATGCCAAAGATCATGCCGACAAGCGCGGTAATGATACCGGCTGCCGGTATGGCAAAATAAAAACCCACTCCCAGTCTTGTGGCCAGAATTGCCGCGGCATATGCGCCCACGCCAAAAAAAGCGCCATGTCCCAGAGAAATTTGTCCGGTGTAACCGATAAGGATATTGAGTCCAATGGCGGCAATAGCGGTAATACCTATAATATTCAGAATGTAGAGCATATAGGGACTTAAAACAAATGGAGCTACAAAAAAAAGCAGAGCCAGAAAAACTCCCAGACAGACCCGGCCAAAGTCCGTTTCGAAAATATTTAATTCCTGCGCGTAAGTTTCCCGGTAATTGCCACAGGGATGAAAAGAAAATTTTCTCATTTTTTGTCTTCCTTAAACTCTCTCAATTTCAACTAGACCGAATAATCCATAGGGTTTGACCATCAGAATAAACACTAAAACAATATAAGGAACAACATCGCTTAAAGACGGCGACAAATAGCCGCCGGTAAATGTTTCCAGAAGCCCAATGATAATCCCGCCGATAATCGCGCCGCCGATGCTGTCGAGCCCTCCTAAAATAACCACGGGAAATACTTTCAGGCCGATAGAACTCAGGTCATGAACATTGACGCCATTAATAATTCCGAGGACGATTCCGCTCATGCTGGCGACAAGCGCTGCAATACCCCAGGAAAGCGCAAACACACGCCTCACATGAACGCCCAGCGAAAGAGCCGCTTTCTGATTATCGGCGACAGAGCGCATATAAATACCCTGGGCTGATTTTTTGAAAAACAGGCCGAATAGAACAAGAAAAATAACGCTGATAATCAGCGTGGCTGAATATACCGGGGCAATATAGATGGAACCGAATTTCAGCCCCATGGTCTGGGGAAGGAACTCCGGATAGGTATACAAATTACCGCCCCAGATCAGCAAAATAAAGCCTTTGAACATTGCCGCCAATCCAACTGTCAGCATAATAACAAAAATAAGTTTTTCACCGATCAACGGACGCAGAAAAAATCTTTCAATAAGGAACCCCAGAAGAAAACAGCCAACCAGAGTCAGGATAAAAGCAACAATAATCGGCAGTCTTGCCCACGTTATGAGAGCGAGGAAGAAAAAAGCTCCGAGAGCAAGAAGTTCGCCGTGGGCAAAGTTCAGTACACTCGATGATTTAAAAATCATGACAAACCCCATCGCGGAAATACCATAGAGCAGGCCGACACAAACTCCATTGACTAATAATTGCAGAAAAAATTCCATGGATTAATTCCTTAATTCACATTGATAATATTTATTGTTGTTTCTATTTCACCGATTCGTCCATCGCGGTATTGGACTTTTCCTGTTACCTCAACATTACTTTGATTGTTGTACATAGCTTCAATAATTTTTATATACAAACCATAAACAAAGCGGCGGCGGACTTTTCCGGTGCGTGTAAGCTCTTCTTCGTCAGCGTCCAGAAGTTTATACAGCAGAATGAATTTGTTAATCTTCATTACTTCGGGAAGCTGTTCATTGACCTGGCGGATTTCCTTCAAAATCAATTCTTCCACAGCTTTCTGCTGGGATAAATCCAAATAAGTCGTGTAAGGAATCATTCTTTCTTCCGCCCAGTTGCCGACATTGTCCATATCGATATTAATCATTGCTGTTATATAGGAACGGGCCTCGCCAAAAGTAACAGCCTCTTTAATATAGGGACTGAATTTCAGGCGCGTCTCAATAAAATCGGGAGAAAAAGCATCACCGCTTTTATTGCGGATAATATCTTCCTTGCGGCCAATGATAAGTAAATGGCCATCGTTGTCGATATATCCGGCATCGCCTGTTTTTAACCAGCCGTTTTCAAACGCTTCCTGCGTTGATTGATAGTCGTTATAGTATCCGGAAAAATTGGCCTCGGATTTAACCAGCACTTCCTGATCATCGGCTATCTTCACTTCGGTATGAGGCAAAGGCTTGCCGACGGTTTCCAGTTTGACTTCATTATCCGGTTGTATTTGAAATATCCCCCCGGACTCCGTCAGGCCATAGCATTGCTTTAAATTCAAGCCGATAGCTCTAAAGAAAAGAATAACATCGGGACTGATCGGATGGCCGCCGGTGAAGGCGCTGTGAAAATGAGAACAACCCAGACGATCCAAAAGAGGCCGGTAAACAATGACAGACATGATTTTATACAATGCGCTCAGGAATAAAGGAACGGGCTGTTTATGCGATTGTTTTTCCACCACCGTTTTCCCTGTTGATTCACCCAGATAAAATAATTTTTTCTTCAGCCAGCCCGAGTCAGATATTTTTACCCGTATGCGGGAGGCTATATCTTCCCAGAAACGTGACGCCGTGATAATCATTGACGGACCAATATCCCGGAAATCTTCCAGAACAGTTTCCGCAGTTTCCGGGAAATTCATACACATAGCGCTCTTAAGGGCAACTCCCATTCCCCACATCTGATCGACAATCCACGCCGGAGGAGACATCGATAACCAGTTTTCTTCCGGTTTTATTTTTGTTTCTTCCACCCACTGATCTGCCATAGCGGTTAGATTTCTATGCGCTAACATGGCCAGCTTTGGAACGCCGGTAGTCCCGGATGTCTGAATCATAACGGCTATATCATCAGACCGGCCTTTACTGATTTCCTCTTCGACAAAACAGGGATGTTCTTTTAATAATTCTTCGCCTGCTTTTAAAAGATCGGCATAACTGATAAGCCAGGAATCATCCTCGTAAGACGTCATGCCCGTGGGATCTATATAAACAACTTTTTTTGTCTGGGGCAGCTTGTCTTTTACCTCCAGAAGCTTGTCAACCTGCTCCTGATCCTGAACGACAATAACGGGCGAGTTAATGCGTTTTATGGAAAAAACCAACTCATCCGCAATTGATGAAGTGAATAGGTTAAGAGTTGTAGCGCCGAGTGCGTGCGCGGCTAGCTCCGAAAAAAGCCATTCCGGATGATTATGCATTATCAAACACACATTTTCACCGCGCCGCAGACTGAGCGCGGCAAATCCCGCAGCTGTTAATTGCATATAACGGGAATATTGGGCCCAATTGTATTTCTGCCAGATGCCGTATGCTTTTTCCCGAATTGCTGTTTTAGTATCGCTATACCGTGCGGCATTTTCCATTAACAATTGCGGCAGGGTCGCTTTACTTTTATATGTATTTTGCTTTTCTTTATACAAAATGTAATGCCTTCAATATTTATAATCCTTCGGCTTCACCGAGATAAGCCTTGATGACATCAGGATTGACACTGATCTCCTCAGCGCTTCCCTCCCCCAGCTTCTCTCCGAAGTTCAAAACCATAATTCGCTGGGAAATACTCATGACGATGGACATGTCATGCTCAACCAGAATCATTGTGAGCCCACATCCTTGATTCAACTCCAGAAGAAAGCGGACCATATCTTCTTTCTCCTCCATGTTCATTCCGGCAAAAGGCTCATCAAGAACCAAAAGCCTTGGCTCCAGAGCAAGCGCACGGCCTAGTTCGACTCTTTTCATCATTCCATAAGGCAGAGAACCTACTGTTTTTTTCCGGATGGACTGCATTTCCAGAAAATCTATGATCTCTTCGAGAGCCTGTCTGTGACGAATTTCTTCTTTTCTGACAGAACCGGAAAAAAGGCAGGAGCGCAGAACGCTGTATTGGCAATGAATATGACGCGCCAGCGTCATATTGGCCAGAACTGTCATCCCCGGAAAAAGTTCTATGTTTTGAAAAGTTCTGCCAATTCCCACGCCAACAAGTTCGTGAGTACGAAAATTAGTAATGTCTTGTCTGTTGAATATTATTTTGCCTCGCTGGGCGCGGTAAAAGCCAGTTATACAATTAAGAAGGCTTGTTTTACCGGCTCCGTTGGGGCCTATAATTGCCATCAATTCACCGGTATGAACATTAAGATCAACATCCTTGACGGCAATTACTCCGCCAAAGCTCAAACGTAATCCCTGAATCGAAAGTTCTGCTTTTTTGTCTTCTTCCCGCCGGTTAACCATTATTGACGGCCGGCTGCGAAAAGCTTTCATTAGAACCTCTTTGTTTAAAGGCGTTGCCGGAGATCATATCGCCTCCAACAACGCCTTTTTTACAAACAATTATTATTTGAGCAATTTTATTTTATCTTTGCCGGGAACATAAAAATTTGTCAGGGGGATATAAGTTCCGTCTTCTTTCACCTTGACCATACGTGCCGTGAAAGATGCTCCATGATCATTTTTTGTATAAGTTATTGGCGGCACTAAACCACCGAAATTTTCATTTTTAAAAGATTCCAGAGTGGCATTGATTGTTTCCGGATTGATATTTTTGTATTTTTCATAAGCGCGGATAAAGGCTCGTTCCATAATCATGCCGATAACGACGCCTTCCCAGTATGATGCATCAAATTTATCTGTTGTTTTATAACGTTTCCACAACTCTTTCATTACATCGATTCCTTTAGATTTATCAGAGGGTAATCCTCCCGGAAACTGAATAACGAGTCTGTCGCGGATGAGTCCTGTGCCCATTTTGAAAAAGTCGGGATCAGTTGATGTCCACGTTCCCAGAAAAACAGGGTTGTAATTTATACGGTCGGCGCTTTTAAATGCCGTAATAATTGCGGAAGGCAACATTTGCATAAAGACGTATTGAGCGCCTGCCTTCTGCAAGCGAAGAAGCTCCGTATTGAGATCAACCGTTTTTGGTGGAAATTCTTCCACGGCCACCAGATTAATACCAAGTTTTTGCGCGTATTCCCTGCTCGGAGCATGAATAGAACGGCCATAGGCGTTATTGTAGGTCAGAAGACCGACTCGAGGTGCATCTTTTCCTTTGTGAATTGCTTTAATGTATTCAAACACGGCATAGCAATCCATTTTGTAACTGCCGAAAGGAAGATACATATAATCAAAAGGTTTTTCCAATATTTCCCAGCTGGTGGAATAGTTGATTGCCGGCACCTTATATTTTTGTATAATAGGCTTTGCCGCCAATCCTTCGCCTGCTCCCCAGGTAGCAATCATATCCACTTTATCCCGCAGAACGAACCTGTTAACCGCCGCCTGCGCTTCAGGAACCTTGTAGGCTGTATCAACAGTAATCATTTCTATCTTGTTGCCAAATACTCCACCTTTAACCTCATTTACATAGCGAAAATAATCACGTTGTCCTTTTTCATGAAATTGTCCCCATGTTGATGCGGGACCTGTCAGGTTGATTGCGGCTCCGACTTTAATTGTCTTGGCCTGTAAACTGCCAACACCGGCAATCAGAAAAATAGCGGATAAAATTGTAATCAAAATTCTACTTTTCATATTCACGTTCCTCCCCTTTCCCCTCTTTTTTTTAAAAAGCTTTGTCATAATAATGGCAAAAAAAAACCGTGGGCTGGTATTTATCTGCCCACGGTTCATTACCCTATGTTAATGGTCATGATTCTGTCAGGCAGACCTTGTTGTTAGTAAAAGTAAAAAAATATAAAAAGACTGCCTTTTTTAAAAAGTAAATTTTTAACATGTTAGTTATTGCCTCTTTCATGAGGCATATAGAGCAAATATGCCTGAAATGTCAAGTAAAAAGAAACAAACGGCTTCGAGCTTACCTTTATTGCAAAATCATATTGAAAATTCTTAAGGAACAAACATTATGCAGTATTCGCTCGCTTACCCCAAAGTTAGCGAAGGGGTTTTGTTCGATTGCGAATTCAATTGCGATTTTGCAATACTATTCAATGCCAAGTTTTTCCATGCGGTAGCGTAACGAATCGAATGTTACATTTAATAACTCGGCAGTTCTTTTTTTCGATCCTTTTGCTCTTTGTAAAGCTTTTTCAATCATTACTCTTTCGATTTTTCCCAATTCTGTATTTAAGTCTATTCCTTTTTCGGTAATTTCAATATCAAATTTAGACGCGCCATCAGCCGCGTTAGAGTATAATGCCAGGTTTTCCGGCAAAATTATATTAGAGCTCTCCATAGCAACACTGCGTTCAATAATGTTTTCCAACTCACGAATATTTCCAGGAAAACTATAATTCATCAATAGTTCCATCGCGTAAGATGAAATATTTCTTATTTCTTTACCGAACATTTGCGCGTATTTCCCGATGAAATTATTGATAAGCAGCGGAATATCTTCTCTACGTTCTCTCAACGGAGGTATAAAAATAGGAATAACATTTAAACGATAATAAAGGTCTTCGCGAAATTCTCCTGTTTTGACTCTTTCTTGCAAATTCTGGTTGGTTGCAGAAATTATGCGCACATCAACCTTGATGTCTTCCGCGCCGCCGATACGCCGAAAAGTTTTTTCCTGAACTACACGTAAAAGTTTAACCTGCAAAACCGGAGGCAAATCTCCTATTTCATCGAGGAATATAGTGCCACCTTGCGCCATTTCGAAAAATCCGGGACGGTCGGCATAAGCCCCGGTAAAAGAACCTTTCATATACCCAAAAAGTTCACTCTCCAGAAGATTTTCCGGTATTCCGCCGCTGTTAATTGGCTTAAATGGCATCCTGGAACGTGAAGAGTTTTCATGAATCGCGCGGGCGACAAGTTCTTTGCCGGTTCCGCTTTCTCCTAAAATTAAAATATTTGCCAGTGTATCCGACACTTTTTTAATTGTTGCAAATATTTTAAGCATTTCCCGATTTGTTCCAATCATACCGCAAAACGAACTTTTCGCCTGTGTCTCTGTGTTTGCTTCTTCTTCCGGAGTATGATTTTCAATTAATCCACTTTTCATCAAAGCAGAGCGCACAACTTTTTTAAGCTCCTCAATGCTTTGTCCTTTCTCCACATAGTCATAAGCTCCTTCTTTCATTGCATCTATTGCTGTTTCTCCTGAAGCATAAGCCGTAATAAGAATGACTATTGCATCAGGTCTCTGGTCCTTAATGACTTTAAGGAATTCAATACCGTTGATTTTAGGCATTTTCAAATCGGTAATAATCAGGTCAAAGTCGACTTTGCGGCATAGATCAATCGCTTTCAGGGGCTCTCCAATGCTTGTTACATCGTAGCCTTCTTTAAGTAACATTATTTCCATGAATTCCCTCATGCCCTGATCATCATCAACAATTAAAATTTTTGCCATATTCCCACTCCTGCTTCATCTCGATAGTATTATAATCTTGGATGTCTTCTATTTTCTATTGGTAGCCATACGGAGCAAATTGTGCCTTTATTTTCCATGCTGTCTATTTTAATTTTACCCTTATAGCCTTCAATAATGTGATTGACAATCGGCAATCCCAAACCGATTCCTTTTTCCTTATTCGTAAAAAAAGTTTCAAATATTTTGTTTAAATCATTTTCTTTAATACCGCATCCGGTATCAGAAATTATAATTTTAATGTATTCCTTCTTATAATCCAATCCATCCGATTTGGTTTCGATAGATAAAACGCCGCCTTCTTCCATAGACTGGATAGCATTAAGCACAAGATTATTAATGATTTGCAGTACCTGCTCCCTGTTGGCAAAAACTTTTGTAGTGTCAGATAATACTTTTATGATTTTTATTTTATTCGTCCAGTTTTTATTTACTTTTATATTTTCAAGAACTTCCTCAATAACTTCGTTTAAATCAACTAATTCCCTTGACGCTGGAACAGGACGCGCCAGTGAAAGAAAATCGCGGACAAAACTCTCCAGTTGATCTTTGCCGCGCAGGATTATCCCCATCAGGCGCTTGTTTGTTCCTTCAAATTCCAATCCTTGTTTCAGAAGTTCTATGGAACCGCTTATTGCCGCCAGAGGATTTCTCATTTCATGGGCAAGACCTGCTGCCATTTCGCCAATTAGTGCCATTTTTCTGCTTTTCTCCAGATTTTCCTCCATCTGTTTTATTTCAGTAAGATTCTGAAAGATAATAATATTGCCGATCTGTTTTTCATTGCGATCTTTTAACGTAGATATCGAACAGCCAAGATGAATATTATTCCCTTTTTCCCCTTTCATTTGAACTTCCATGCGGTTTAGGACCGATTCCGGCATTCTCTCTTTTTCAAGTAACGGCACAAGTTCCGGAATAATATTTTCCAACAGGTTATTTTCTATTTCATTAAATTTTAATCCGGTTATTTCTTCCGCGGCCCGGTTAAAAGTTTTTATTCGACCCCTCAAATTGATTGTCATAACTCCCGTGTCTACCGATTCAACAATACTGCGGAAAAGCAGATCTAGTTGATCGAATGCAGACTCTTTTTCTTCCAGTAAAGATACCGCCTTCTTTTCCTGTTCAACTACGAAACTTGTCAGAAAAGCCAAAACATAAAAAGATATGATGCGCACCAGGACATTGGTTAAAGCATCAACAAAGGTGATTTCATAATCCAATTTAACGAAAGACATGATAGGCATTAAGTTGTAAAATTCAAAATACAGAAGCAGACTGTAAAATATGCTGGAAACGGTGGCAACAATCATGCCCCCTTTACGGCCAAGAAAAATTACCGAATAAATTATGATCAGTGTGTAAAAAAGAGAATAATCTATCTGAGTGTTGCCAAACAGGAAAATAAGAGAAGTAACGATGATAATATCTATGGCTATCTGTAAATATATATTAAGTATTAATTCTTTCCCTAATTTGAAAAGTAAAATATAAATAACCGAAAACAAATAGACTGCCGCTGCAATGAAATAAAAAAAGTCTAATGTTGCTTGTGATAAGGCAAAAGGTTGTCTTTGAATATCAATAAAAATGGTAATACCGAGAAAAAGCGTTACGATGATAATTCTTGGTATAATTAAATAAAATAATCGCCGCGCATTTTTTTCTTTTATTGAAGTTTCGTCATGCATTATAATTATTTTGTTCCCTTTTTGAACGAAACAGGATTTAATTCATAATATAATATTTCAGCAGTTAAAGCTAATAAATTTGCAGTATTCCATTTACAGAACAAAATATAAAAAATATGCGTAGACCATTAATCTCTCTTTTATTCGCGTTAATTGCCGGTATTATTGCCGGAAGCTATCTTAAGTCCTGCTATTATCTATTATTAACTGTGATTGTTTTAAATCTTTTTTTTCTTCTTGTAACTATTAGAAATAAAAAGCTAATTACCGGATTATTATTAGCTGTCAGTTTTATTTTTTGCCTTGGTATATTTAACATTCAAAAGCAAAATTATTTTATCGAAAATGACCAGAACATATGCCGGTACATTGATAAAGGAAACGTTACAATGGAAGGCATCGTAATAGAAAATCCGCTCTCCTTTATCGATAAAAATGTTTTAATAGTACGCTGTCTGCGTATAATGCAAGACAAATCATATATTCCTGTCTCGGGCGATATCCGTCTGGCAGTTCCACCGGACTTAAATTTCCAGTATGGAGATTTTATCCGTTTCCATTCGACTTTAAAGAAAATACAGAGTTTTAAAAATCCAGGCAGCTTTAATTACGAACGTATCCTAAACATTCAGGGCATTTATGCCTCCGGATTTATCAACAACAGCGCGGGAATCATACTTCTGAAAAATAATTCAGCAGGCAGTATAAAACTGGAATTAGAATCTTTCAGAAATTACTTAAAACAAATAATTTACAATAACTCCTCCTCACCTCAAAGGGAAGTAATTGAAGCGATGACGATCGGTAATCAAAATGAAATTCCCGCCGACGTGCGGGACAATTTCAATAAGACGGGCACAGCACATCTTTTGTCCATTAACGGTTTGCATATTGGAATAATTGCGGCTTCCGCTTTTTTCTTTGTTTTTCTCATTTTAAAGTCATCGGAATATCTGATGCTTAGATTTAATATAATCAAATTAGCGGCTGCAGCCGCGTTCATTATGGTGATGATTTCCGCTTTAATTGCGGGAATGAGAATTCCTGTGCTGCGGTCGACTCTCATGGCGTTTGTCTTTTTGGTTGCACTGCTCTCGGGAAAACAAAGAGATCTTTATAATACTCTGGCTATAGCGGCATTAATTATTCTGGTTATTTCACCGGGAGCCCTTTTTGATAGTTCCTTTCAACTTTCTTTCGTTGCCGTTTTAGCGCTTATTTATATTATGCCCAGATTCAGCGATCTTCATTTAAAAAAGATATCAGGTTTCCCTTTATGGACACAAAGTATTATCAGGTATGTATATTTATCTGCCCTTGTCTGCATTGCGGTAACAATCGGCACACTTCCTTTGATAGTTTATTATTCAAACCGTGTCTCTTCCATAACAATTATTGCTAATCTGATTTCCGTTCCTCTTTTGGGAACATTATCGCTGACCATATGCATGTTTTTTATCCTCTGCGCCTTCTTTTCCCCGGTAATGGCCGGTTACTGCATTAAATTGGCTTCGTTCTTTGTGGGAATATCAGTAAATATAATCAATAAATTAGCAGCGCTCCCCTGGTCTTCTTTCAACGTTACGACACCGAACCTGCTTGAAATTGCCATTTTTTATTTATTCATCTTTCTTATTATACAATTTATTGATACGCAAAAAAATCAGGACACGCCAAAAGCATCTTCGCCACACCGTATCCTGATTTTAAAATGTTTATTGATAATTGCTGTTTTATTTTTTATTGCGGATATAACTTGTCTTGCATTCAAAGATAAATTATCAACTGATTTAAAAGTTACCGTTATTGATGTAGGACAGGGAAATTCCACGCTGATACAGTTTCCCGGCGGAAAAACAATGATTATCGATGGTGGCGGTATTCCGGAGAGGTCTTTTGATATCGGTAAATCTGTTGTCGCTCCTTTTCTTTATCGCCAAAGAATCAGCAACATTGATATGGTAGCGCTAAGCCACCCTCACCCCGATCATCTGCTAGGATTAATTTACATTATGAATAATTTTGCCGTCCGGCAGGTTTGGAGATCTAATTTGCCGATTGATTTAGAGGAATTTCCTGGATGGGATAAAGCGATCAAGCTGAATAATATCGATGTCTACCCTGTTTCCAATAAATCTCCGGAAAGAGTATTTAATGGTGTCAGAGTTAATGTTTTATGGCCGCCGGATTATCCCGTAAAAGATTTAAATAATCTTTCTTATTACGAAATCAATGATTCTTCTGTAGTTTTAAAAATAACTTTCGGCAAGGTAAAATTTCTTATACCCGGCGATATTTCATCTGATACGGAAATGCAGCTTATTAATTCTAAGGCCGATATTAAAAGCGATGTTCTGGTAGTTCCTCATCACGGCTCTGTCTACTCCAGCAGCGCCGAATTTATTAAAGCCGTCGACTGCCGTTACGCTATAGTCAGCGCGGGAAAATCAAATGTATTTCATCATCCGCATCCATTAGTTCTTCAAAGATACAATGAGGCAGGTATATGTGTTTTCCGTACGGACCGCGACGGAGCGGTAACTTTTACGACCGACGGAAACAAATTATATGTAAATACATTTGTCAAAAACAGATAATATCATTATAAACTTCTGATGATTTAATCGGACTTAAAAACGACGTCCGGCAATAAATATATTTCCATTGCCAAACATAACTGAATATGTTAAAATAATTCATTTAAATATAATTATAAATTATGGAAAAAATTACTATAATCAAAGGTTTTAAAGATATCTTACCCGAAGATACTCCTAACTGGTGCCGGGTGGAATCAATTGCCCGCGAAGTTTTCGGCGCTTTCGGGTTTCGCGAAATTCGCCTACCCATTATGGAAAAGACAGAGTTGTTCAAACGAAGCATCGGGGAAACAACCGATATTGTCGAAAAAGAAATGTACACATTCGCCGACCGCGACAATGAATATATAACGTTGCGGCCGGAAGCTACCGCCTCAGTTATTCGCGCCTACATTGAACACAACATGTCGGCTGCAGAACAAATAACCAAACTCTTTACGATTGGTCCGATGTTTCGCCGCGAAAGGCCGCAAAAAGGCCGCTTTCGTCAATTTCACCAAATCAACGTCGAACTCTTTGGTGATGATAAGCCTCAATCTGACGTAGAAGTTATTATAATGCTTATTCATTTTCTGGAATCGGCCGGACTTAAGGAGTTGGCCCTGGAAATAAATTCTCTGGGCTGTAAAGCATGCAGACCTGCTTTTTCACAGGCGGTTGTCGATTATTTAAGAGGATCAGAAAAAGGACTCTGTCCTGATTGCCAAAGAAGAATGGTTACAAATCCCTTGCGGGTTTTCGATTGTAAAGTAGATAGTTGCAACTATATCATAGCCCAGGCACCTCGAATATTAGACTATTTATGTTCTGGCTGCAAAGAGCATTTTGTTGAGGTTAAATCCTATCTTGATGAATTGAATATCAAATATACAGTTAATCCAAAAATGGTGCGCGGCCTTGATTATTACATAAAAACAGCTTTTGAAGTTAAATCGGAATCACTCGGAGCGCAGAATTCTCTTGCGGGCGGCGGCCGGTATGACGGCCTGATTAGCGATCTCGGTGGACCGGAAGTACCGGGCATCGGCTTTGGTGTGGGAATTGAACGTCTTCTGGCCTGTCTGCCCGATATTGAAAAAAGTAAATGCAAGGCTGATTTATTTATAGCCGCACTTGGCGAGCGTGCGCAAAAAATCGGTTTTAAGCTTACTAGCGAATTGCGCAGGGCGGGAATTGCCACGGCCATGGACTATTCCGACAAGAGTTTAAAAAGCCAAATGAAACGCGCCGACAAATTAAATAGTTCCTACACGCTGATTTTTGGCGATAAAGAAATTGATGAAAAACGTCTTGATATTAGAAATATGAACACTAAGAACCAGCAAGTTCTGCCATTGGACAATTTGCTGGAATCAATAATTAAAATTATTAAAGAGAGGTAAAAGTTTTGGCTGATTTTCTGACAAAAGACAAGAGAACTCATTACTGCGGTAATTTGGATATTTCTCTTATAGACCAGAAAGTGATCCTGATGGGCTGGGCGCATCGCCGGCGCGATCACGGCGGCGTTATTTTTGTGGACTTACGCGACCGTGAAGGAATAGTACAGGTTGTTTTCAACCCTGATGCCGGAGAAAATGTTCACACAGAGGCGCATAAAATCCGCAGTGAATTTGTTTTAGCCATTAAAGGGAAAGTGCGCAAAAGACCGGAGGACATGGATAATCCGGCTCTAAAGACAGGTGAAATAGAAGTTATCGTCTCTGAACTTGAAATAATGAATGAATCCAAGACGCCCCCTTTTTCTTTTGACGATGAGGAAATCTCGGAAAACGTGCGCTTAAAGTACCGTTATCTGGATTTGCGCCGCCCGGCGATTCAGCGGAATTTATTTTTGCGCAGCCGTCTTGCCGCATCCACTCGCCATTACTTTGAACAAAATGGTTTTATTGAAGTGGAAACGCCTTTTCTGGGAAAAAGCACTCCTGAAGGCGCACGTGATTATCTTGTACCCAGCCGTATCAACAAAGGCACGTTTTATGCGTTGCCGCAATCGCCCCAGATATTTAAACAATTATTGATGGTATCCGGGTTTGACCGTTATTATCAAATTGTAAAATGTTTCCGCG
The DNA here is from genome assembly GCA_963811325.1 of uncultured delta proteobacterium. Taxonomy (GTDB): domain Bacteria; phylum Desulfobacterota; class Syntrophia; order Syntrophales; family Smithellaceae; genus Smithella. The sequence continues at coordinate 1,065,406 of CAWEQT010000001.1, read as the reverse complement.
ATGAAGATTTACGCGCCGACCGTCAACCGGAATTCACGCAAATTGACGTCGAGATGTCCTTTATTACCGAAGAAGACATTATGAATATGATGGAAGGTCTGATGAAAGCCATCTTTAAGGCCTGCCTGGACAAGGAGATTACCCTTCCCCTTCCCCGACTGACCTACGTTCAGGCAATAAACCGTTACGGCAAAGATAACCCAGATGTGCGTTTCGGCATGGAACTTGTTGACTTGACTTCCATAGTCAAAGATTCCGGTTTTAAGCTCTTTTCAGAAGTTGCCGCCTCCGGAGGAATTATCAAAGCTATCAAAGCTGAGCAGGCTGTCGGCCTTTCCCGCAAAGATCTGGACGCATTGAAAGATTTTGTCGAAATTTATGGTGCCAAAGGTTTAGCCTGGGCCAGAGTCAATGCTGCCGACTGGACATCTCCAATCTTTAAATTTCTCAAACCTGATGAAGTTAAAAATATCAGCGAAGTCCTGAACGCCAAAGAAGGAGATGTGATTTTCTTTGTTGCCGATACTCCACGTGTTGTCAATGACTCGCTGGGCAATTTACGGTTACATCTGGCAAAAAAAATGAATTTGATCGATCCCGAAGCGCTGGCATTTACCTGGATTACGGAATTCCCGTTAATGGAATATTCCGAACCCGAGAAACGTTTTGTTTCCACTCATCATCCTTTTACATCGCCGTTTCTGGAAGATTTGCCGCTGCTTGCTACAGATCCCGGCAAAGTCCGGGCACGCGCATATGACCTGGTTCTCAACGGTTCGGAAATCGGCGGCGGCAGTATTCGTATTCACCGCAAAGACATGCAAGCGCAGGCGTTTGCAGCCCTGGGCTTATCCGATGAAGATGCCCGCTCCAAATTCGGTTTTCTTCTAGAAGCGCTCGAATACGGCGCTCCGCCTCATGGAGGCCTTGCTTTCGGGCTTGACCGTTTGACCATGATAATGACACGTGCAGAATCTATTCGGGACGTTATAGCTTTTCCGAAAACACAGAAAGCATCCGACCTGATGTCGGACGCTCCTTCAAAAGTAAGCATAGAACAATTGATGGAATTATCTTTAAAAATTGTTCAATAATAAATATTGGAGAAAATTATGGCCGAATCCAAAAAAAAGGAAAGATCTACTACTCAAAAATATAAAAAATTCAAATTAATAGAACCGGATGAACCAAACTTATACAAAAATATTTTCCCTTACAGTGAAGTAAGCAAAATTGTTTTCGACAACAAAGTCATTCCGATGCGCCCGGCTAAGGAAATTTTCATCACCGACACAACGTTCCGTGACGGACAACAGTCGCGGCCTCCTTATACAGCAGAACAGATTGTTAAAATATTTCAGTTGCTGAATAGACTGGGCGGCCCCAATGGCGTAATCCGTCAATCGGAATTTTTCCTTTACAGTAATAAAGACAAAGATGCCGTGAGAGAATGTATGGAGCTTGGCCTGCGTTATCCGGAAATTACCAGTTGGATCAGAGCGTCAAAAGAAGATGTTCCTTTAGTCAAGGAATTCGGACTCAGGGAAACCGGCCTGCTCACCTCCGTTTCCGATTACCATATTTTCCTCAAGCTGAACAAAAAACGAAGCCAGGCTTTGAATGATTATCTGGGTGTTGTTAAATCAATTCTGGATTTAGGAATAATTCCCCGCTGCCACTTTGAAGACCTCACTCGCGCCGATATTTACGGTTTCTGCATTCCTTTCGCTCAGGAATTAATGAAACTCAGGGAAGAAAGCGGCATTGATATAAAAATCAGGCTTTGCGACACGATGGGCTACGGCGTTACTTATCCCGGCGCTTCCCTGCCCCGCAGTGTAGATAAGCTTGTCCACGCCTTTATTAATGATGCCGGTGTCCCTGGCCATTTGCTGGAATGGCATGGCCACAATGATTTTCACAAGGCCATGATTAACGCTACAACCGCCTGGCTCTATGGCTGCAGCGCGGCTAATTCCACCCTTCTGGGCTTAGGTGAAAGAACAGGTAATCCTCCCATAGAAGGTTTAATTTTTGAATATATTGCGCTTAAGGGAAACAACGGCATTGACACAACAGTCATTACCGATATCGCCGAATATTTTGAAAAGGACATCGGCGTGAAGATACCTCATAATTATCCTTTTGTCGGTTTGGGGTTTAATGTCACCAGCGCCGGCGTCCATGCCGACGGATTAATTAAATGCGAAGAAATTTACAACATATTCGACACAAGAAAGATTTTGAAACGACCGATTACCACAACGATTACCGATAAATCCGGCAATGCCGGGATAGCTTTTTGGATTAATCAGCGTTTCAATCTTGAAGGAAATAAAATTGTGGATAAAAGGCATCCGGCAATTTCTAAAATTCATAAGTGGGTTATGGAACAGTACGAGGCCGGCCGGATCACCTCTATTTCTACTGAAGAGATGGAGAAAAGAGTCCAGATTTATTTACCGGAATACTTTATGTCGGAACTGGAAAAAATCAAGTTTATTGCTGAAAAAGCTGCCGTCGCCGAGGTCAATCAAATTATCGAACATCCGATAATGAAGACCATGAACACGGAAGAACAGGAAGCATTGATGCAGGATTTTGTGGATGAACATCCCTCAATCCAATTTGCCTACATAGTTGATATGAACGGCCGGAAAACGACAAAAAATATTACCAACATTGCTGACCGCGCAAAATATGAAAACTACGGAGTCGGTACCGACCAATCCGACCGGGAATGGTTTATAAAACCGCTGACGACAGGCAAGGTTTATGTCTCCGATTTCTTTATTTCCAAGATGACCGGAATTCTATGCTTCACCGTTTCCGCTCCTATCGTTAATGCTCAGGATGAAATGATCGGAATTTTCGGCGTGGATATTCAATTCGAAGACTGGGTGAAGAGAGCGGAAGATATGGACGACATGGATCATATCGCTCTTCGCGCCGAATATACGGAAATGAAATCCAAAGCCAAGCACGGCCATCATTGAGCGAAACGAAGCGTGACTAATGACACCTTATGGCCAAACATAAAAACACAGTATTTCATTTTGCCTGAAATTCATTCAGTATCATTACTGCCAGATGTTGACGAAATAACGGCAACCCTGTCTCTCCCCCCTTGTTTGGCCATGTAGAGGGCTTTATCCGCGCCGCAAATAATTGAATCAGATATTGTATTCAAGTTCGGAACGCAGCATATGATACCGGAACTGATGTTGTTCCGACCTTATTCCTTTGATGATCGAGTGTCATGGCCTAGATCTTATACTGAACATCTTCAGCCAGTTGACGGGCATGATCGGCATTAATGCCCGGAAGCAATACAACAAACTCTTCCCCTCCGTACCTGGCCACAATATTAGAATCTCTTTTAAAAACAGAAGTCAGGGTTGCCGCCGTTTTCTTTAAATATTCATCTCCGACCTGATGACCAAAAGAGTCGTTTATTTTTTTAAAATGATCTATATCTAACATGATGATGGAAAGCATACTGTTACTGCGTCCTGAACGTTTCAATTCTCTGTCAAATTCATTGTCAAAATACCGCCGGTTATAAAGACCGGTCAGGACATCCGTATTACTCAGACGCGCCATTTCCTGGGATTTTATTTCCACCAGATATTCATTTTCAAGAGCATTGCAGTACTCCCGGTTTCCTCTGTATGTGATAAGACCCATGTATAGGTCGTGCACTACTCGTTCATTCGTTTTATAACGTTCAAATGTCATGAATCGTCCCGATGTTCTTCATTGTTGTCTTTGATGTTGGTGATTTGTAACTCCTCTTGATATAAAAAACTAAGCCAGCCAATCTTATTTTAATACTTTGGAATGGCCGGGTAAAATAGTTTGCTTAATATTCTCGATATCTTCAACGTCTTTAACATTCATTTCTTTATAAAGCGGCCTCTGGCTAATCCTCTCATTACTTTCTTTCAATTCGTAATACTCATATCTGAAAATTGCTCGCTGCTAAATAGTAGTATGTACCGTTCTTGTCAAGCTAAAGCTTGTTTATTATTTGGGTTGTACTTTTTGCCTGATTGCTTCGTATGAAAAACTTCCTGTATTTCATAATTTTCAATCTTTTGATTTTATGCTAAATTACAAAAGATAATGGTCGACGTATTTAGCGATTTTATAAATATTTTAAAACGGGCAAGACTGACAAAAGATGCAGAAATTATGACCATCAGAATATTCATGATTCCGCAAGAATTAGCAGATGATAAATCTTTGTTGTCTGATTATGCCAGAAACGGCGAATTTACTTATGAATCCGACGACTAGTCACGCTGGCCTCTTTTACAAACTGAAATCGGAAATATAAACAAAAAATTGTGTTAAGCAGTTGAGAATGGCACAGGATTCATATTCTATACTAATGTAAAGTTAAGGAGGATTGCCATGGTGCGAAAAATTATTGTTTCTCTGGTTGTCTGTGTCTGTATCCTCGGTATCGCCTTTATCGGCGTATATAAATGGGTCGAAAAGAAGGCTCAGACCCTGCCCGCGAACAATCCCATTGTATTCCAGCAGCAGAGGCGAGACGCACAGAAGAAGATCCTGGTATGCATCGGCGACAGCCTCACACATGGCACCGTGAGTGTCAACTATGTGGATATGCTTTCTTCCCGGCTCGCCGATCGGGGTATCATGGTCGTGAATGCCGGTGTTAACAGTGAGATGGCATACAATGTCGTACAGCGACTGGATGCAATCGTGGCCTGCAGGCCGGATTATATCACTATACTGATCGGAACCAACGATGCCGCCGCCTCACTCAGCCCGAAGAACGCCCAGCGGTATATCAAGGAGATGAAGCTGCCGCAATCTCCCGCGCGGGAATGGTTCCGGGAGAATCTGCTAAAAATATGCACTGAACTCAGAGCCCGGACGCATGCACAGATCGCCTTGCTTTCGCTGCCGCCAATAGGTGAAAAGTTGGACCACCCCGGATACACCGCCTCCGAGGCTTACAGCCGGGTAATCCAAGAAGTCGCCACTGCACAGCACCTCGCCTATCTCCCGCTCCACGAAAACATGACCGCCCTCCTGCGTAGCCGGAAACCCCACCCACGTTACCCCTATCGCGATGACGAACGGCTCATGTATATAACAATCGCCCGGCATTATCTCCTGGGTCAGAGCTATGACGAGATCTCGCGAGCCAACGGCTTTCTGCTCCTCACGGATCATATGCACCTGAACAGCACGGGGGCGGACATGGTCTCCGACCTGATAGAAAGCTTCGTGACTAAAGTAGATTAAGTGTATAATAGGTATGGTTGTGGGCCACGTGCCTACGGCACATCAACACATCTTTACAGGGAAGCTTTCGAATCGATCACATCTTTTTGGCCATCATGGAGCACGCTTAACATGCTTTCATCCTAATCTTGTATTTTGAAGCCTTTCGGACGATTGTCGGCTGACTGATACCCAGGGCAAAAGCCGCTTTTCTTGATGTTCCATGATGGTGCAGCGCTTCTTGAATGATGTCTCTTTCCAGATTTTCCACAGCTGTTTTTAATTTCAATGAAGATGCGGGTTCCTTGAATGCTGTGTCAATCCGGTATCTGTCGGGTTTATCCTCCCCGAAGTCCAGGTTTTTGATCACATCTTTCTCGGAAGTAATCATATTTCTTTCTATCATGTTTTGTAATTCCCGAACATTACCCGGCCAGTTATATTGCATCAGATTATGGACAGCTCTTTCATCAAATCGTTTGTTGAGATTGTACTTCTTGTTGAACAGCTTAGTGAAATGAGAAACGAAATCGGGAATTTCTTCTTTCCTCTCTCTTAAGGGCAGGATTTTAACAGGAATTACATTGAGTCTATAGAACAGGTCACTACGGAATTCCTTTCTCGTTACCATTTCCAGCAGGTTTTGATTTGTAGCGGCAATGATTCTTACATCCACTTTCAATGATTTGTTGCCTCCCAGGCGGGTGATTTCTTTTTGCTGGAGAGCTCTCAGAAGCTTTGATTGCAAATTCAGGGGCAGTTCACTTATTTCATCCAGAAAGATGGTTCCTCCGTCGGCCAATTCGAAGACACCAATCCTGCCTTTCCTGCTGGCCCCCGTAAATGCACCAGCTTCGTATCCAAAAAGTTCTGATTCCAGGAGGTTTTCCGGTATAGCCGCACAATTGACTGTGACCATCAATTTATCCTGCCGATCGCTGTTCTCGTGCAGTATTTTTGCGATGATTTCTTTACCGACTCCGGATTCACCCGTAATGAGGACCGTCGTATCCAGTGGACTCAACCTCATGACAAGTTCAATCAAGGCTTTTGATCTCTGTGCCTTAGCAATGTATTTATTTGATATTTTAATTTTATTCAATTGCTCGCGGTAATGCTGGCTTAAGCTTTGAGCCTGTTCCAGTTTATTCTTGAAATTGTTCAGTTCCGTTATATCACGTGCATTGTGAACAATGCGTGAAATGTGTCCGTCTGCATCCATGATCGGATTACTTGTCACCAAGATGGTTTTTCCGGTTCTTACTTCCTGTGAAATAGTTACAGGCCTGCCTTCCTCCAAATCCGCAAGAGGTATGGCATGCCCAAAGACACCCCCATCCACAAGCTCGTCAACGGTTTTATTGAGAAGTTCTTCGCTTCCTATGCCGGTTATTCGAGTAAAGGCATCGTTGACACGCAGAATTTTTCCGGAGCTGTCCGTAAGATAAATGCCGTCAAAAGACGATTCTATGATGGTTGCCAGTTCTTCTTTCAGATTTTTCGTATAATGCAATTCTTCCGATATCAGTTCGAAATCGGAAATATCCTGAAAGACGGCAACGGCGCCGATAATGTTATCCTTATGTGCAAGAGGGCTTTTATTCATAATCAGGATCTTGTCTTTAAATTTTATTTTTTGTCCAAAGTCGGTTTTACCGCTTCGCACAACATTGTAGAGATTGGAATCAGGCAATATCTGGGACAGGGGACGCCCCAAAACATCCTTTTTCAGCATCCCCAGAGTTTTTTCGGCTGCCGAATTGATAAGACGAACATTCCCATTGGTATCGATGGTAATGATGCCGTTATAAGCGGAGTTGATGACCGTATCCAGTTCTTCCTTCAGATTTATGATCGAACTGAAATAAGCTCTGACTGTGTCGGATAAGGTAACCATGCCAACAACCCTTCTATCAGTAACAACAGGAAGGCATCCCACATTGACAGTGATCAGCGTCGATACATCTTCATCAGGTTCCGTTACGATCGGATCAGTTTTCATGATTTTGCCGATGTTCTGTTGGAGATCATCGCTTTTGTTTATTTCCCTCAAGGCCAGTGTTTTTGTAACGAGCCCCACCATCATGTTGTCCTCGTCGACAACGGGAACTCCGTCTATCTTATTATCAATGACTACTTTAATGGCATCCCGCAAAGTCGCGGTGCTTTTTATGACGATGGGATTGGGTCGCATAAAATCGCGAACTTTTTCATTCATTTTCAACTTTTTTGTTTCGGCCAGGAGGTCGTTTAACTGACCCAGAAAATGAGCTGCTTTAAGATCTTCTATCATATACACCTCCGGTAAAAATATTTCTCATACCATTTCGCTTTTATTGGCTAACTTTTTTGACATCGTCGTCGGCTTCCCCAACGTATCAGAATACGGGAGTGCATCACCGAAGGTGATACATTATAAACAGATCATTTCCTTACCGATGATCAACGCCATAATGGCGTGGATCACATACGCCTGCGGAGCCTCCTCCTTGCCGCCTCATTATCGTTTGACCGGGTGCGTAACTGAAAGGAGCACAATAAAAGCAGTCATTGCTTTGCCGGGAACTGACGCCGAATAAGCGGCAGTTCCCAAGCGAAATGGTATCAACAACGATAGTTTAACATTATTACTATTACAAATTGATTCAAAATCAAATCAAAATCTTTAACGATCCATAAATAAATCAAAATCAGCACATTTGATGCATATATGAATCAATAAGTATGTAGCAATTTTTATTATTATGTGGTAATTTAAATAAATATTTATTCATCAATTTAATATAATTTGCTTTTATTTTTCATTTTTTAATTTGCTTCTTTATGGCACAACTATTGCTCAATATTTATAAAATGATTCTAGGTCATCAGGGAGCTTGCTCGTGCGATGATTAGATGACGAATTCAAATAATATTGGAGGAACAAACAGGATATGGAAATCAAAACAATTAGCGTCGTAGGGGCAGGCAATATGGGAAGGCAGATTGCCCTTCAATGCGCCCTATCAGGTTTCAAAGTATTTTGTACCGACAGCATGGCGCCCGTCTTGAAAAGCGCCCGGGATTTCTCCGACAAATGGCTGAGTGACCGCGTGGCGAAAAATAAATTGCAGGTAGATGAAGCGCAAGAGATTCAGAAACGTCTTTTTTTTACAGAAGATCTCACAGTTGCAGCCGGGGATGCTGATCTTATTATCGAAGCCATCATTGAAATTCTGGAAGCCAAACGAGCCCTTTTTAAGGAGCTTGATAAAATATGTCCACCCCATACTATTCTGGCCACGAACAGTTCCTATATCGTTAGTTCCAAAATTGCCGATGCGACAAAACGCCCTGATAAGGTGCTCAACATGCACTTCTTTAACCCCGCGCTGGTTATGAAACTGGTGGAGGTTGTCCAGGGTCCGCATGTGTCTGACGAGACTGTCAATACGGTCATGGAAGTAAGCCGCGCCCTGAGTAAATCACCGACAAAGGTGAATAAAGAGATTTACGGTTTTATCTGCAACCGCATGTTCAGCGCGATTACCAGGGAGGCCTGCTCCCTTTTTGATCTTGGCATTGCCTCCCTCGAAGATATCGATAACGCCGCCCGCAACGGGCTTGGACATCCCATGGGCCCCTTCCAGCTCCTGGATATGACGGGAATCGATCTGGAATATTTTGTAACCATGGAAAAATTTCAGGAAACACAAAATCCCGCTGATAGACCGAGTCCCAGTATTGTTGAGCGTTATGCACGGGGAAATTACGGCCGTAAAACGGGCGATGGTTTTTATCATTATGAAAAGAAATGAAAATACAGCGGGGATTTTCCCATAAAGAAGTTTAATGAAAGATCGCGGCTCTTGTGCGCCGTGAACAACACATGGGGAAACCGCCTTTTACAAGCGTACAAAATCAGGAGGCAATGATGAAAAACATATCGGTAGAACAAATCAAGGAATTAGACAAGTACTATACCACCCCAAACAACCTAGTGGATCTTTTTGAGATGAGCGTGAAACAGTGGCCGGACAATAGACTTTTCGGTGTGAAGAATCCCGCGTCGGGACAGTACGAATGGACAACCTACAAACAGATTGCCGACAGGGTCGATAACCTCCGTGGCGCCCTGAAAAAGCTAGGGCTTTCCAAAGGCGAGAAAGTCGGCGTTATCCTCAACAACTGCATGGAATGGTTTATCTGCGAACAGGCTGTTCATGGCCTGGGCGGTGTTTTTGTTCCCATGTACCTCCAGGAACTTCAAAAAGTCATGCGGTACATTGTCACGGACGCCGAGGTAAAGTTTCTGTTTGTCCGGGATGCCGGCGCCTATGAAAAGGTCAAGGATTTCAAGAAGGAAATACCCTCATTAAAAGAAATCTTCATCATTTACGGCGAAGGTGAAAACAGTCTTTCCGCCCTCGAGAAGATGGGCAAAGATAATCCCGCTCCTTCCATGAAACCTCATTGGTCGGATCTGGCCAGCATTATCTATACCTCCGGCACGACCGGCGATCCGAAGGGCGTGATGCTTTCTCACGGAAGTCTTACCTTATGCGGTCGTTCCGGCGTGGATATGTTCGGTCTGAATGACACGATGCATGTGGTGGCCATTCTTCCCTGGGCGCACGTCTTCGGTCAGGCCGCCGATCTCCACGATTACGTCCATTGCGGCGGCGGCATTGCTTTTGCCGAATCCGTGGAAAAACTGATTCAGAATTTCCAGGAAGTTAAGCCCACGGGACTCTCTGTCGTTCCCCGCATCGTCAACAAGGTTTATGATACGATTCAACAAGGGGTTGCCGCCGATCCGGTTAAAAAGCAATTTTTTGACTTGGCTGTAGCTGAAGCCATTAAAAATAGAGATTTGCCGGAAAAAACAAAAGAGTTTAAAGATTACGACGCCCTTGTTTTTTCCCAGGTTCGCAATGTTTTCGGAGGGAATCTGAAATTTTTTGTAACCGGCAGCGCGCTAATGAAACCGGAAATAGCCCTCTTCTTTAAAGACATCGGACAGCCGACGTTCGATGGCTACGGCCTGACGGAAACAGGGCCAACGATCTCCATGAACTCACCCAAGTATGGCAACAAGTACGGTACGGTCGGCAAGGTCGTCAAAGGCATGCGCGTCGTGATCGACAAATCACGTGTGGGTGAAAAAAGTCCCGATGGTGAGATTATCGCTTATGGCCCTCATGTCATGATGGGTTACTATAAGAAACCGGAGCAGACAGCGGATGTCATGATGCCGGATACGTGGAATGGTTTCCCCGGCATTCGCACCGGCGACCGTGGCTGGATCGATGATGAAGGTTACCTGCATATCACCGGCCGTTTCAAGGACGAATACAAGCTGGCCAATGGCAAGTACGTCCATCCGGAAGGAATTGAAGGTGAAGTGAAACTTTTAAGATACGTTCTCAATGTGATGCTTTATGGTGACGGCAAAGACTATAATGTAGCCATTGTTGTGCCTGATTTTGCCGCGCTCAAAGCCGATCCCAATACCAAGCCGATGATGAAGGGCACACTGGAGGAATCGTTAAAGGATAAGGCATTGCAGAATTACCTGTCCAACGACATCGTAAATCACCTGCGCAAGACCTTCGGTGGGTACGAAGTGCCGCAAAAGTTTCTTTTCGTCGCAGAAGACTTCACCGCGGATAATGGGATGCTTACCCAGACGATGAAGCTCAAAAGACAGTTCGTCATGAATAAATACGGGGAGCAGCTACAGGCGCTCTATCGTGATTAGATTCGGATGGGACAAAGAGTCTTCAAAAGACGGAATAGCTCCCGGAAACCAGAATGGAGCATGCAGCAAGAAAATGAATATGCCGGAGGATAATATGAGTAAGATGATGAATGCGAAAGAATATGAAGAGAGTTTACGAAAGCTTAATCTGAAGGTCTATATGTTCGGCAAGCGGGTGGAAAACATAGTAGACGATCCCATCATCCGGCCTTCCATGAATGCGGTGGCAGCTACCTATGAATATGCCCATAAGCCTGAATATGAAGATCTCCTGACAGCGACATCGCACATTACAGAACAGAAGATCAACCGCTTTACTCATATTCACCAGAGCGTCGAAGACCTCATAAAGAAGAGTAAGATGGGGAGACTGATGGGTTCGCTCACGGCATGCTGTTTTCAGCGCTGTGTGGGCATGGATGCCCTTAACGCCCTGTCAATTACCACTCATGCCATCGACGAGAAACATAAGACGGACTATTACAAGCGGTTCCTTAAATATCTTACTTATGTTCAGGAGAATGATCTTGTGTGCGACGGCGCCATGACAGATCCCAAGGGCGACCGCTCCCTGCCCCCTTCGAAGCAGCCTGATCCGGACATGTACCTTCATGTCATCGAAGAGATGCCCGACGGTATCGTCGTGAGCGGGGCCAAGGCCCATCAGACCGGCGCAGTGAACTCCCACGAGATCATCGTCATGCCCACTATCACCATGCGCGAAGAAGACCGTGACTATGCGATATCGTTCGCCGTGCCTTCCGACACCGACGGCATTACCTATATCATGGGACGTCAGTCCTGCGATACACGCAAACTCGAAGGCATGACCTTTGACCGGGGCAACATGCTCTATGGCGGACATGAGGCGCTTGTGGTCTTCGACAAGGTATTCGTTCCCTGGGAACGGGTATTCATGTACAAAGAGCATGATTTCACGACTCAACTCGTGGAAAACTTCGCGGCCTATCACCGTCAGAGCTATGCCTGCAAGGTTGGGGTGGGTGACGTGCTCATCGGAGCAACCCAGACAGCAGCCGAATACAATGGCGCCGAACACGCCTCTCATGTGAAAGACAAGATCATAGAAATGAATCAACTCAACGAGACCCTGTACTGCGGCTGTATTGCATGTGCATCCCAGGGGCATAGAGAAAAAAGCGGAACCTATCAGGTGGATGTTCTGCTGGCAAACGTACACAAGCAGAACATCACCCGCTTCCCCTATGAGATAGCCCGGATTGCCCAGGATATTGCAGGAGGACTCATGGTTACCTGCCCTTCCGAACAGGATCTGAAATCGCCCAATACAGGTAAGTGGGTTGAGAAGTACCTCAGCACAAGGGCCGGAGTGTCCACGGAGAACAGGCTTCGCATCCTCAGGCTCATCGAGAACATCACCATGGGCACGGCAGCGGTAGGCTACCTCACCGAATCCATGCACGGCGCCGGATCACCCCAGGCTCAACGCATCATGATTGCACGCCTCGTGAACATGAAAGAAAAGCAGAATAGAGCCAGACGTCTATGCGGGATTGACGCGGGTGATAAATAAAGAATAATCATCAATGGAAAGGAACAGATCAATGGATAAAAGAGACGACATTGTAATCGTAAGCGGAGTAAGGACGCCATTCAGCAAATTTGGCGGCGCGTTGAAAGAGATACACAGCACGAATCTTGCAGTGATCGTCATGAAGGAAAGCCTCAAACGAGCGGGGCTGAAAGGTGAAGATATTGACGAACTCTACTATGGCATGTGCGATCAGGCTGAAGCAGCGCTCTATGACAATGTTAACGCCCGCCAGGCTCTCTTGAGAGCTGGACTTCCAGTCACCCTGGTGTCTCTCACCATCGACAGAGCCTGCTGTTCATCACTCTGCGCGGTCCAGTTGGGCCGGAGGGCCATGCTTTTAAACGAAGCCGATACCTGCATGGCCGTGGGCGCTGAGAACATGAGCAACACGCCACTCCTGATTAATGGCCATCGCTGGGGCGCGGGAATGAAACCGCTTTTAGTGCAGGATTACCTCAATCCAATCACATACCGCGAATATACTCCGCTGGGTCGCGATGCGGGCGAAATCGCCATTGAGCACGGCATCTCGCGAGGGGAGCAGGACGCATGGGCACTGGGTTCACATCAGAAATGGGCCGCGTCAGATAAGGACGGACGGTTCAACGATGAACTCATCAGCGTGGAACTGCCAGCTAAAAAAGGCGTTCCTGTAATATTTGGCAAAGATGAACTTCCCCGGCCCGATACCACAATGGAGGCGCTGGCCAGATTAAAAACAATTTACGGCAGTCCCACGGTTACAGCGGGCAATGCTCCGGGACTTGATGCCGGAGCAACCGCCGTGATTATCATGCGCCGCGCCAAAGCTGAAAAACTGGGCATCAAACCGCTGGCAACCATAATAGCCGCGGCCAGCGGCGCGGGCGAACCCAGAAGAATGGCCGAACTTCCGGCAACCGTAATCGGCAAGGCGCTGAAACGCGCTTCGCTTACCATAGACGATATGAAAATAATCGAAATCAACGAGGCCTTTGCCGCCGTGACTCTGGTTTCCACCAGGATACTGGCAGGCAATGATGAGATCAAATGGCGTGAAATGCTCAAAAAGACCAACCCCAACGGCGGAGCCATTGCCATCGGCCATCCTGTGGGCGCCAGCGGAGGACGCATCCTGATGACCATGATGTATGAACTAAAACGCCGCGGCGGCGGTTATGGTGTCTGCGGAATTTGCGGCGGTTTGGCTCAGGGAGACGCTGTCATCATCAAGGTTGATTGAGATCATATTATACCAACTCTAAATCAAAGCGCTATTTTTATTGGCGTCGTTGTCGGCTTCCTCAACGTATGTATAATGCGCATCGTCGCCTTGGCCTAACCGCCTCAATATCATCTTTGATGTAGAATTGGTATTAGCCTGAACCCACATTGTGAAAAAACATATTGTGAAAAATAATTGACATACATAGTCACGTTTTAACGTCACAAAATTTTGCAAGACTTCAACAGACCCGGTTAGAGTTCAATTTTCAACTGTTTTTTTATTGCCTGGCATATCGCGTGTTTGGCAATAATCAAACATTGTAGAATTCTAATTCAACATTTTTTTGTATGCATTATTAAAATAAAACGCCCGCTTTCACGCAGGCGTTTTTTCAATACATGATTGTTATTATATAAGCCTACATCTCACGCGCGATCTCATAGGCATCCCAAATGGCGTACATAATGTTGTGCACATTTCTCGAATCGCCGATATTATAAACGGGCACTTTAAGCGTATCGTTGACAGACTGGTACAGACTATCGTCGGGTTTATAGCCGACCGCTATGATGACCGTATCAGCCGCAAGCGTGATTTTACCCTCCGGCGCTGTAACGGCAATATCCTTTTTACTGACCGCTGTAACCTTGCTGCTCTTGAAAATCTTGACCTTATGGAAAGCTAACTCATCTTTTAACATATCATAGTTCATGAATGGCATTGCATGCGGCCCACCGCAAATATCATCCATCATTTCTACTATTGTAACTTCGCGTCCCTGCTGCGCCAGCCAAAGTCCTGTTTCACAGCCGACCAACCCGCCGCCAATTATGACGACTTTCTGTCCTACCCGCTTTTTGCCAAGTAAAGCTTCGCTCGCGGTAATGATCTCTTTGTCTTTTCCGAAATCCATGGTGATGGGTTTGGAGCCGGTAGCGATCACGACGACATCCGCTCTTTTCTTTACTATCGCCGCCTTATCCATCGCGGTGTTTAATTTGACTTTCACGCCCAAAAGTTCCAACTGCCGCACATACCATGCCAGGAGTTTGCGATCGTTTATCTTAAACGATGGAACGCCGCCTGCAATGAGGTGTCCCCCCATCTTGCCGGATTTCTCATACAACATGACGTTATAGCCACGCTCCGCCGAGACGCGCGCCACTTCCATACCTGCAAGGCCACCTCCAACGATGAGTATTTTTTTCTCTATCAAGGCAGGCTCTATGCCATATATCTTTTCTCGTCCGCATACCGGGTTTACTGCACAGCATACAGGACCTTCTCCGATGTGGCCCATACAGCCATCATGGCAGGAAAGGCAGGGACGGACTTCATCCAGACGGCCTTCCCTTATTTTCTCCGGATAATAGGGATCGCTCAACAGCGGGCGTCCGTAACTTACAATATCACACGAATCGCCGATAGCCTCGCAGGCCATATCCGGATCGTCCATTCTGCCGGCCAATATGATAGGCACCTTTACATGCTTTTTCAATATCCTGCCGAATTCGCGATACATGCCACCCTCTCCGAAATACATCGGCGGATGATTCCAATACCAGGAATCATATGTTCCTGCATCCACATTCAAAGCGTCGTACCCGGCTGCAACCAGTATCCTCGCGGCCTCTATGCCCTCCCCGATGTCCTTTCCGGCTTCTTTAAAAGTTTCCCCCGGCAGTGCTCCCTGCCGTAAACCCTTCATACAGCTCTTTAAGCTGTAGCGCAGGGATACTGGAAAATCCGCACCGCAGGCAGCTTTTATAGCTTTTACGATTTCCGTGGAAATACGCAGGCGGTTTTCCAGACTGCCGCCATAGGCATCCGTCCTTTTATTATAGAAAGCAATCGCAAACTGGTCCAAAAGGTAGCCCTCGTGTACCGCATGAATCTCCACACCGTCAAAACCGGACTTTTTTGCTATGGCTGCGGACATGGCCATTTTCTTGATCACGTTTTGGATCTCTTCTATCGTCATCGCCCTGTGTGTGATGGAAGGATCCCATCTGTTTTCCTGTTCTGATGGCGCGATATGCTTGTTCGTGAAACCTATAATCGCGGCTCTGCCCAAACCGGCCGTCAATTGCAAAATGATCTTCGCCCCATAGGCGTGTACGCGTTCATTCATCTGCGTAGCCGCATGGATAAACGCGAAAGGGTTTATCGTAGGACAGGGAATCACAGGCCTGGTCATATCCTCTATGCCTATATCCGCGCTGCAAATGCCCGTGATGATAAGACCTGTGCCGCCTTTGGCCCTTTCCACATAATAATCCTGGCCTCTCTGGGTAAAGGCGCCTTCTGTATCCGCATACCCTATCGGACCCATGGGCGCCATGGAGATCTTGTTCTTTAACTGGAGCTTTCCTATGTTCGTAGGTTCAAAAAGTTTTGCATACTTGTTTGCCATTGTCATTCTCCTTTCATATCTTTAAAGGTTTGCTGAATTCTCAGCGATTTCATCAAATCGTTTGTTTGAATAGCATATGCCTTTTGACTATTTTAGCAATGTAAAAGATTTGATGTGTTTACAAAGTTATATGCACAGTGAATCTCCCCGCAGCAAACCGCGGGGAGAACACAATACAAAGCAAAAAAAGAGACTCCAAGGAATGAATTCTCTTAGCTTAATATAAGATGTTATTCATCATAGATCGCCCATTGCTCAAACGGACGGTTCTCATCGTACTCTGAAAGCGGGGCTATTTCTTTGATAAATCGGGAAGGAGCCATATTTAAAACACCAGAAGAACGATTGTAATCCAAAGCGGGGTAACACAGGTAGAGCTGATCTCTGGCTCTGGTCACAGCCACATAAAAGAGCCTTCTTTCTTCTTCTTCGCCATCCGGTTCTTTCAATGCACGATGCAGCGGAATCATTCCATCCGCACACCAGATTAAAAACACATAAGACCACTCCAGTCCTTTGGCCTGATGAATTGTGCTTAAAGCCACTTTGTCTTCGCCATCTTCTTCCCCAACGCTTTCTTCTCTGGACATATTTGTAAGCAACGCCAGTTCATTTAAGAAATCTTCCATTTGTATAAACTGGGCGGAAAAATTTCCCAACTGAATTAAATCTTCTTCCCGTGAAGAAGTGTCGGAATAATTATCCTGCAGATAAGTGCGGTAACCGCTCTTATTGAGCAGGACATCGATTATTTTCCCCGGCAAACGATCCTGAGGATGCAGATCAAGAAGCAACTGGATTGTTTTACGGAATTCCGCCAACCCTGCTGCTGCCAGCTTGGGCGTAGATTTAATAAAATCATCCGTAAATATCGCCTCCAGAGGATTTTCCTGTTTTGATAAATATTTCCAGATTTTATTGAATGTTACCTTGCCCACTTTAGGATACATCAAAAGCAATCGCCGCCAAGCCAGTTCATCTCCGGGATTTACCATAATGCGCATATATGATGTCACATCTTTAATATGCGCCTGCTCAAAAAAACGGATACCGGAGCGAATATCAAAGGGAATATCGCGCCGGACAAACTCCATTTGCATTTCCATGGAATGGTAATGCGCCCGATAAAGAACGGCTATTTCGTTCAACGGCACACCGGATCGAATCAATTCCGTGATTCTCTGCGCCACAAAATCAGCCTGTTTCACGACGTTTTGCGCGGAAACCATAACCGGCCGCATACCGTTTTTACGCACCGCTTTTAATTCTTTGGGGAATTGTTTCTCGTTATTATTTATACTTAAATTTGCCAGATGCAATATTTCCGGTGTGCTGCGATAGTTAGTTTCGAGTTTGAATATTTTACAATCGGGATAACGCTCAGGGAAATTTATTATATTGCTGAAATTGGCGCCGCGAAATGAATATATGCTTTGCGAATCATCACCGACAACCATCAGATTGCGGTGACAGGAGGCCAGAAGATCGACAATATCCGCCTGGATAATGTTCGTGTCCTGGTATTCATCCACCAGTACATGCTTAAATCTTCCCGCAATATTTTTTAAGACATCAGAATGATCAAGAAGAAGTGAGCGGCAGTTAAACAACAGATCGTCAAAATCCATTATGGAGAGATCTTTCTTCTTTTGCATATACAGAATTGCTATCCGGGTAATTTCCTCAATCAGATGCAGGAAATAAGGATGTTTTGATTGAACAATATCTTCCAGCGTATTTTGGGTATTTACTGCCAGGCCAATGATTTCGGCAAGGATGTTGCTCTTGGGGAATTTACTTTTTTTGGTATCAATTTTAAGTTCGGTCAAACACGTGGAAATCAGCTGGCGGGAATCTTCACTATCAACAATAGAAAAGTTACTTTTATAACCGAGAAGATACGCATGGCTTCTTAACAGACGGTGAGCAATATGATGAAATGTGCCCCCCATGATCCTGCCGGTGTAAGAATTAATCAGGATCTCCACGCGGTTGAGCATGGAATTGGCGGCTTTGTTGGTGAATGTCGCCAGCAAGATATTTTCGGGGGAAACGCCGTTCGAAAGAAGACGGGCAACGCGGTATGTCAATGTGCGGGTTTTGCCGCTTCCCGCTCCGGCCAGAACAAGGAGAGGACCGCCCTCTTCCATTACAACACGATACTGTTCGGAATTAAGCTCTTTTTCATAATCAATCATTAATAAATTATACCGAAATAATATTTTCTATTTTTTATACCAGCAAATGATGAGAGTTTATAAAGTAAAATGCTCATATATACAAGCTGGAATCGCCAAATAATTACTGTTACGTAAACAGGATGGAGGAATGTTCAAATTTAATAAAATGCCTCTCTCTATAAAAACAGCCATTTTCATTGTAATATTCGGGTTATCCTCTGTCCTGCCCCGTAATGATTTGGTAATATAATGATTAAATTTGTCTTGATTTTACTTGCCGGATACGTTAGAAATCCGCATTTAAATCCATCTGTTTTTTTACAACAGCACGAAGGCATTGAAAGGAGTTTTCATGGCAAAGTACGAATCCAAATCTCTCAGAAATTTAGCGGTAGCCGGACACGGCGGAACTGGTAAAACATCCCTATGTGAATCTTTTTTATTTGTTTCAGGAAAAAGCGAACGATTAGGAAGAGTTGATGACGCGACATCCTGTATGGATTTTGAACCCGAAGAACAAAAAAAACGGATATCCATTAGCTCGGCGGCAAATTTTGTCGAATGGGAAAAACATAAGATTAACTTTATTGACACACCGGGAGATTCTAATTTTACCTTCGATACAAAATGCTCAATGAGCGTCGTTGAAAACGCTGTTATTGTTGTTGACGCTGTCGGCGGTGTTGAATTTCAAACTCAAAAAGTCTGGGAATTAGCCGACGAATTCAAACTGCCTCGTATTATTTTTATCAATAGACTGGATAAAGAACGCGCTATTTTTAACACTGCACTGGAAAGCATCAAAACCAAATTAAAGAAAAAAGCAACTCCAGTTTGCCTGCCTATCGGCTCTGAAGATAAATTCAACGGCATTGTTGATTTAATCGAAATGAAAGCTTATTTGTTTGCCGATAACAAAGGCACGGGAAAAGTTATAGATATACCAGCAGATATGATGGAAGAAGTAAATAAGTTACGCGGCTCAATGGTGGAGGATATTGCTGAAGCCGATGATGAACTGATGAATAAGTATCTCGAAGCAGGAGAACTCTCGACAGATGAACTTAAAGCCGGTTTGAAAAAAGGCGTTTCCTCGGGAAGCATTATTCCTGTCATGTGCGGTTCGGCACTTAAAGGCATCGGAATATCTATGCTGATGGATTTAATCGTCAATTCCTTTGCGTCACCTGTTGATCGTGGAGCAAAAAAGGGCAAAAAACCGGGAACAGAAGATGTCGAAGAACGGCAGCCGTCCGAAGACGCGCCTTTTTCCGCCATTGTCTTTAAAACTATCGCCGATCCTTACGCCGGAAGGCTGACCCTGTTCCGCGTTTATTCCGGCAAACTCAGTCCCGATATCTCCGTATATAATTCGACCAGAAAAATCACGGAAAAATTCGGTCATATCTTTTTTCTTGAAGGCAAAACACAAAAACAGGCGGAAGGCCTTATCCCCGGAGATATTGCCGGCGTGGCCAAGCTTAAGGATACTGTAACAGGCGATACGCTTTGCTTTGAAAAAGCGCCGGTCATTTTCGACAAGGTGGAAATAACTCATCCTATCATGTCTTTTGCCATCGAACCGAAAACACGCGGTGATGAAGACAAGATTGCATCTTCGATTCACCGTCTGACGGAAGAAGACCCGACGATTGTTTTTTCCCGCAATGTTCAGACCAAAGAGATGATTCTTTCCGGCATGGGCCAGGTGCATATTGAAGTAAATATCGAAAAAATGAAAAGAAAATTCGGAGTGGAAGTCAATCTGAATACACCGAAAGTTCCCTATTTAGAAACTATTAAAGGAAAAACCAACGTCCAGGGCAAATATAAGAAGCAATCCGGCGGACGCGGTCAATTTGGCGATTGCTGGATAGATATTGAGCCGTTGCCGCGCGGCGGCGGTTTTGAGTTTAACGACAAAATAGTCGGCGGCGTTATTCCGGGCCAATACCGTCCGGCTGTCGAAAAAGGCATTGTGGAAGCGGCGGCAAAAGGCGTGATCGCCGGTTATCCTGTGGTGGATTTTAGAATAAATCTGACGTTCGGATCTTATCACACAGTGGATTCGTCAGAAATGGCTTTTAAAATTGCCGGATCGATGGCCTTTCAAAAAGGCGTGATGGACTGTCAACCTGTTCTGCTGGAACCGATTGTCAATATTGATATCGAAGTTCCCGACGAATACATGGGCGATGTGATCGGCGATCTTAACAGCCGTCGCGGCCGGGTGCAGGGCATGGATTCCAACGGCACCAATCAGGTTATCAAAGGACAGGTTCCGCTGGCGGAAATCCTCAAATATGCGCCTGATTTACGTTCGATGACGAGTGGCCGCGGCAACTTTACCTATACCGAATCGCATTATGAGGAAGTTCCCGCCTATATCGCGGAAAAAATTATTGCCGAATCGAAAAAAGAAGAAGAATAAAATGATCCACGCCGGAATTATAACGGTAAGTGATAAAGGTTCTCAGGGTAAACGACAAGACTTAAGCGGCCCCGCAATTGCAGAGATGCTTGCGGGAGCCGGTATTGAAATAAAACACACTCTTATAATTCCTGATGAAATTGATCAAATCCAGAAAGCCATTATAAATTTTGCGGATATTGAAAAAATTGATTTGATTTTAACCACCGGCGGCACAGGCGTCAGCCCGCGTGATGTAACACCCAATGCCACACTGAAAATCATTGACAAACAAATCCCCGTCATGGCCGAAGCCATGCGGTATCAAAGCGGCAAAATCACACCTTATGCCTTATGCCATGATTTCCCGCGCTGTAGCGGGAATTCGCGGAAAATGTTTAATAATTAATCTTCCAGGAAGCCCCGGGGGCGCAAAAGAAAATCTTGCTGTAATTCTGCCGGCGCTGAAACACACTTTTGAAAAAATCAAGTGAGATGACTCGGAATGTGCTTCTCCATAAACTTTAAAGCGTTGCGTTGATGCGTTCCCATCCAGTAAATTTTAAGACAACTGGGACATCGATTATATTCAGTGCAATTTTCAAAAACAAACGGCGGCACTAAATCACGAACCTCTTCCCTGTCCACAGGATTCAGCTTTTGGTTGCACTCAAGACAAATTCCGAACATCCTTTGCCTGTCTATCTTCAGCGAATATTTACCGATAACATCATTGAGCTGATTGCCAATATCAATGTCTGTAATTAAATGAAGACGGCCCGAGAATTGGCGCTCTATCATATCTTTTCTTCTGGTAAGGACTATTCTGTCTTCTGCCGCAGCAAGGCAAAGCATTTCCCTGCCGGCTTCTTTAGTGAACACAACCGTGTTGAAACCTAAAAGACGCAGCCATTTAGCCAACCTTTCCAAAGATGCATCGGTAATAAATTTGAAATCTTCAAACGAGGAATAGTTGATATTATTTGGGTAGTTTTTTTTCATCAATTATTGACGGCGCTTCATTGGCGTGAAGTTCCTTGCGCAAATCACGAACCAGTTTGTTCAAACGTCTGATTGTGCGATTTAAACGGAAACGTTCGACTATACCCCAAAAACCTGTAATGATCACTCCAATCAGAATGGAAATAAAAATTAGCAAATAAGTTGGTACGGACTTTAAATTACCCAAAATATTATGATCCAGAATATTATAATGCAACTGTATTGTCGTTAAATTTTGCTGAGAAAAAGTAACGATAAATAAAGAAAAAATTATAACAAGAATTAAAAAAATTATCCTCATTACATTATTCCCCCTTATGATATTTTTTAAAAATAGGCGCAAGGTTAGCAGCAGTCGTCGCCACAGCTTCCGGAATAACCCGGACATTCGTCACAACACTCATGAAGTTGGTATCACCTTCCCAGCGCGGAATTACATGGACATGAAAATGTTCTTCAATACCCGCGCCTGCTGCCTTGCCAATATTGACGCCTATATTGAATCCATCAGGCTTCATCGCTTCTTTCAGAGCTTTGACAGATATTTCCAGAAGATCAAATATTTCTTTTTTTTCTTCCTGTGTCAATTCTTCGATATTTCCCGTGTGTCTCTGAGGTATTATCATTAAATGACCGTTTACATAAGGGTATCTGTTCATCATAACGAAGGCGGTTTTACCTTCAAACAGGATATAATCATCACATCTGATGGAACATTTGCAAAAAACACATCCATCAGGTTTTTCCCCTTTAAGGTAGTCCATGCGCCAGGGCGCAAAAATTGTATCCATATTTAAAACCAGCCGTTTATTATTTATATTTTAATTATCCTACCCGTTACATCTTTGTCAATTTCTAATATGCCGATAGTTTTAGAAGAGGAAAAATATCTATCTACTGCCGAACCGGGATTAAAGAAAAGCACGTTGTCTTTTTTATGATTTGCCGGTTTATGCGTATGTCCATAAACAATACAATCCACATCTTTAAACATCTCTGATATTCTTTCTTCAATACCCGGGGGAGATCCCCATCCATGAATCAGAAGGAATTTAAATCCCTTTATATCAAAAAGTAAATGATCGGGGAACTTTTCTTTAACCGAAGAATTGTCCATATTACCGCATATTACCTTAACTTCCTTTCCCCCGAAAATTTTCAAAACACTTAAATCAACCAGATCTCCGGCATGAAGAATCATATTTACATCGCTGAAATGTTCAGCAATGCAATTTCTCATATCATCATCATAATCTTCCAGATGAGTGTCGGAAATGACGCCAATTTTTATCTTCTTGTCTTCCATAACCAACCACCTACTTTCAACTTATTAGCGATAAGAGACAAAAAAAACAAGTTTTATTTACATGATTTCAGTAAGTGCAAAAAGGTTTTAATTTGACTTTATTGACAAGTAAAGTTATTAATTATTCATGAATAGTTTAGAAAACTCACTTAACAAAATTGCTGAAATAATATTGCATATTGATGAAGCTTCCCTTACCTCTTTGTGGGACAAGTACAGAAAAAAGGTGGAGCAGTTTTCCGGCTCTGCCGAGTGGGAAAAAGCGGTAATTATCTTTTCGATAATAAACGCAGTACGAACTAAAAATGCCATTTTAAATGAAAAAATATTAAAAAATAATTCCTCCCGTAAAAATAAATCGCCGGATAAACCTAAAGCAAAACCTTATTTAAAATTGGTTAAGTAATGGATAAACAAGATGATTTTAAAGAACAAATCGCTAATTTAAGAAAAGTAATCGAATACCACAATAAGCGTTATTATCAGCAGGACGCTCCTGAAATATCCGACGCCGAATACGACCGTCTGATGCTGGAATTGCAGGAACTGGAAGACCTTCATCCGGAAGAATACTCGGCTACATCTCCAACACAACGAGTGGGCGCAGCCCCTCTTGCCAAGTTTGCTACTTTTAACCATCCCTCGCCAATGTTTAGTTTAGCCAACGCTTTTTCTAATGAGGAAATTATTGAATTTGACGGCCGCATCAAACGTCTTGCCGGAGTGGATAATATTTCATATATCGCCGAACCGAAACTTGATGGCCTCGCTGTAAACCTCATCTATGAAAACGGCATTTTTACTCAGGGCGCCACGCGTGGTGACGGAACTACCGGCGAAGATGTCACACAAAATCTCAAAACTATCTCCACGCTTCCTTTAAAAATGCAAAATGCGAAAAGCAAGCCGATTCCTTCATTTATAGAAATACGAGGTGAAGTTTATATAGAGAAGAAACCTTTCCATAAATTAAATCTGCGGCGTATTGATGAAGGGGAAGAGCCTTTTGCCAATCCCCGCAATGCCGCCGCCGGCTCATTGCGTCAGCTCAATTCAAAAATAACGTCGCGCCGTCCGCTCAATATTTTCCTTTATGGTGTCGGCAATGTACGCGGCATTAATTTTTCAACTCACTGGGAAGTTCTGCAAACGATTTCCGGCTGGGGTTTTCCAGTGAACCCTCTTATCAAACCGGCAAAGAATATCCAGGATTGTATTGAATATTTCGAAAACATTGACATACGGAGAGAAAGCCTGTTGTATGAAATTGACGGTGTTGTCCTGAAAGTAAATGATCTCGCATTGCAGGTAACTCTGGGCAATGTTTCCCGCAGCCCACGCTGGGCGCTGGCCTGCAAATTTCCGGCGGCGCAGGCAACTACGGTAGTTAAAGAAATATTTGTCGGTGTGGGACGCATGGGCACCCTAACGCCTGTAGCCATTATGGAACCGGTAAATGTGGGAGGCGTCATGGTCAGCCGGGCAACACTGCATAATGAAGACGAAGTTCTTAAAAAGGATGTTCGCGTTGGCGACACTATAGTAATTCAACGCGCCGGCGATGTTATTCCCGAAGTCGTCAAGGTTATTTTGGAAAAAAGACCCAGGGGAACAAATAAATTTAAAATGCCCAAACATTGCCCCGAATGCAATTCCGATATTGTGCGTCTGGAAGGAGAAGTGGCGCACCGCTGCGTTAATATCTCCTGCCCCGCGCAGTTAAAAGAACACATCCGTCATTTTGCTTCGCGCGGCGCGATGGATATTGAAGGTTTGGGAGAAAAAGTTTCCGCGCAGCTTTTTGATGCCAAATTAATTACCGATCCGGCCGATCTGTATTTTTTAACTAAAGAACAACTCGTCGTATTGGATCGCCAGGCGGAAAAATCAGCGCAAAATTTAATCGAAGCTGTTCAAAAGTCCAAAAACCCGCCCCTGGATAAATTTATCTACGCTCTGGGCATCAGGCACGTGGGAGAGCGTACCGCCAAACTTCTGGCCGCTCGTTTCGGCAATATGGAAAATCTTATAGCCGCGAAGATTGAAGATTTAACCACCATAAATGAAATCGGCCCGGAAATCGCTGCAAGTATCATTGAATTTTTCCACGAACACAAAAATATTGAGGTCATGAAAAAATTCAGAAAAGCGGGAGTAACACCACAGAGGAAAGAAATAGATTTGAACGCCCCTCTGAAGGGGAAGTCATTTGTTTTTACCGGCACAATGGATAGCATGGGCAGGAATGAAGCAAAAATCATTGTCGAAAATTTAGGAGGTACAATCCATTCCAATGTAACTAAAAGCACCACTTATGTTGTTGCCGGCAGCGAGCCCGGTTCCAAGATTGATAAAGCGAGGTCTTCGGGAATTAAAATCATCAGCGAGGAAGAATTTTTAAATCTTATCGGCAGGTGATACCGCCTGCAAGATGGTAATTAAAATGGAGCGGCATTCATGAAAAGAGTTCATGTTAATGTAAGCGGCCGGGTGCAGGGGGTTTTTTTCCGCGCGGAAACACAAAGAGCGGCAATGGGATTTAACCTTACCGGCTGGGTGCGCAATATGGCCGATGGCCGAGTAGAAGCGCTTCTGGAAGGGGAAGATAAAAGTGTGAATAAAATGCTGGAATGGTGCCACAAGGGCCCGCCCGCGGCGCGAGTTGAAAACGTAATCGTAACGGAAGAACCTCACACCGGTGAATTCAATGACTTCACTATTAAATATTGATGGAACAATTTTGTCATTGCTCTGCTCACTTAACTGGTTGGGTTTCGTAAATCGCTAAACGATGCTATCTGTCGTAGGTCATGTAGTGCTGACAGTGTTATTTGGCTTTTTCCTTGTTGTCGTAATTTCCAGCCAGCTTGCTCACCTTTATATTGACTTATATACATTGCGATGCCTTTGTGGTTCATGTACATCGAATATCGATGGATGCTGGTGCGATTGATTGGAACTTTATGGAATAGGTGAAATATTCTTCGTAAATTAATTGGTTTAAAGCCGCCCATTTGGACCATGATCGATGCATCGCGTTGATATTTGTATAGCAATTCCTTTAATTTTGGAAGAGGTCTAATAACTAAAAGGTCTGAACGGTATGCGATCGTATGTCCATCTGCAAGGACTCTCCAGCTCCATTCTTTATCTTCGCAGGCGTTTAAGCCTTCGCAGAAATGATGTTTTAACCATACAGATTTTCTCCACGAGGAAGCATGGTTCGAAAACCCCCATCGTGGAACTGCCTTGACATCTTTTATCGTTTGGAACCAAGTTTCAGTAATGAGATCCCCATATGGTGACCGCGAAGTGCCGTTGGTGGCCGCAACGTCATCACGCTTATATTGAGCAAGACACGTCTCAATACATTTAGGATTGGTCACTACGCAATGTGCAGAAAGTGCAAATATAAATTCGGTTTTTGCATTTTCGGATCAAATATTGAATGTTCCTCCATAGGAAAATTGTGATGGAGAAATTTTAATGACGTTATCGGCGTAATTCTGCGCGATCTCAACCGTGTTATCGCTTGAACCAGAATCAATAACCGTTATGAAGCAGGGAACGGTTTGTAAACGCAAACTTTTAAGCGTGTTTTCAATTGTTTTCCCTTTGTCTTTTGCTCTTATTATAACCGTTGCATTGGGTTTCACTAATTCTCCTCTTCATTTTTTATAGAAAGAGATTTTTTTGTTACAATGAAGAGCAACAATACTAAATAGTCGAGTTGCATCTTTTTTATAACATATAAGAAAAAGATACTTTCTTTCAATTTCACCTAAAGCTTTTCTACTTTTTTTGATACTTGCAATAGACGGTAAATATTCTTTATAAAATTAAATTGAAGGCCGAATCGGCATTTATTTGCATTCTTTGATAGCTTCCGAAAAACCATGCATTGAATTGATTATTGTCGTGTCATCGACGCAGTAGGCTATTCGGAAATATCCGGGGCTGCCGAAAGCACTGCCGGACACAACCAGAATGTTTTTCTTTAAAAGCATTTTGACGAATTTCATGTCATCGGGAATCGGGCTTTGGACAAATAGGTAAAATGCACCTTGCGGTTTTTCGAACTTGTAACCCGCTTTTTTCAAGCCGGAGCAAAGCATATCGCGTTTTCTTTTATAAACGTCCACTTCAACTTTTTTGTTTTGAAGTCTTGTTATAACTCTCTGCATAATAGCCGGCGCGTTCACGAAACCGCAAATCCGCGTACACATAATCAGGGCGTTTATTAACTCTTTTGCATCTTCAATTCCCGGGTTGATTGCGATATAGCCTATTCTTTCTCCGGGCAATGATAATGTTTTAGAGTAGGAGTAGGCAATAATGCTGTTTTTGTAAGCCGAAAATATATTGGGCACTTTAACCTTATCATAAACTATTTCACTGTAAGGCTCGTCAGAAACAAGATATATTGTTTTTTTCAGTTCTTTGCTTTTTTTATCCAGCATCCGTGCCAGATCGGTAACGTTCTGTTTAGTGTAAACTTTTCCCGTGGGATTATTGGGTGAATTGATTAATATTGCTTTGGTCTTAATATTGACGGCAGCAGCAATAGCCGCAATATCCAGCGAAAAATCTTTCATGGTTTTCACTTTTTTTAAAACACCGCCATAATTGTCAATATATGAATTATATTCCATAAAAAAAGGTGCCGGCACAATGACTTCGTCTTTCGGATCAAGCAGAGATTTAAAAATGACATTGAGGGCGCCACCAGCGCCGCAGGACATAATTACATGATCGCCATCCAGTTTCAGGCCGTGCGTTTTGTTTATCTTTGTGGCAATTGCCTGTCTTGTTTCCGGATAACCGGCGTTGGGCATATAACCATGCTTGTTGTGAATAATTTCTCCTGCTATTTTTTTCAGTTCTTTTTTAAATTCATCCGGCGGTTCCACATTGGGATTGCCCAGACTGAAATCATAAACTTTATCGGCCCCATGTTTCTTTCTCAACTCTATGCCTTCTTCAAACATTTTCCTGATCATTGAAGAACTGGCAATTGATGATTTTATTTTTTTAGCAATAGTCATATTCGTAATATCCCATTTGACATTCTTTTAATCAATCATTATTTCTTTCGTTTAAATATTACAAAGATACCCAGCAAAATCAACACAGCCGGCAATAGATATATAGAATATTTATGGAAATCAAAACCATAGAACTCAATGATGAGAAATAAAACTCCCGCGATAGTTACAAACCATCCGCCAAAATCAGACGCTTTCTGAATTATCGTGCCAAAACCGATTACAATTATCAATACCGGCCATGTCTGCGAAAATGGATAGATATTCGCCTTTGATAAATAAATCAAAACTCCTAAAGCAATTAAAATCAATCCTCCCGTTAGCATGTGAAGTTTCGAACCAGCCATGAATTATCTCCTCCTTTTCAAAGATGTTTTATTTATTATTTTTCCGCCAATTTTAAAAACGGTTTAAATAAATCAATAGGTATTGGAAACACCGTTGTGGAATTATTTTCCGCAGCGATCTGATTGAGCGTCTGCAAATAACGCAATTGCAGCGACATTGGCTGAGTCTCCATCAGTGCAGCCGCTTCAATTAATTTTTGCGCCGCCTGAAATTCACCTTCAGCATTGATTACCTTTGCCCTTCTTTCTCTTTCGGCCTCAGCCTGTTTGGCCATTGAACGCTTCATTTCCTCGGGCAGATCTATATGCTTGACTTCCACCAGTGATATTTTAATGCCCCAGGGTCCGGTACTGCGATCCAGAATTTCCTGCAAATGCATATTAATCTTCTCACGTTCGGAAAGAATTTCATCCAACTCCATCTGGCCGCAAACGCTTCTGAGTGTGGTTTGGGCAAGCTGTGACGTCGCGTAGAGATAATTTTCCACATTGGTCACAGCAGAGTTGGCATCCATAACGCGGAAATAAACAACCGCGCTTACTTTAATGGAAACATTGTCTTTCGTGATAACATCCTGAGGAGGAACATCCAAAGTAATTGTCCGCATATCTACTTTTACCACCCTGTCAACGCCGGGAATAATGATGATCAACCCCGGACCTTTGACGTCCCGGATACGGCCTAAACGGAAAACAACAGCTCTTTCGTATTCATTCAATATACGAATTGCTGATGCTAAAAACATAACTACCAACACGACAACAACTATGAACGGTAAAGAAAATGTACCAGGCATTATAAGTTCCTCCTTTAATTGATTTCCAAGACTATTATTTATTTATTTCTTCCACAATCAGGCTTAATCCTTCAACCTTGACGACTCTTACTCTTGCTCCTTTTTTAATCGGCTTTTCACTTTTTGCGCTCCAATATTCTCCTCTGGTAAATACCTTCCCTTCATTGGCAATGTCGGTCAGCGCCTCAGTTTCCTCACCCACCATAGCTTCGGCGCCGGTAAAGTGTTTCCTCATTTGCGCTTTTATCGCCAGCCAGATAACAACAATGAAAAAACCGGAAGCCACCAAAATTGCGGGAACCAAAACCTGCAAAGAAATACGCAAGGCTGGCTCCGATGTATCAAATAACAATAGAGATCCCATAATTAATGAAATTATTCCTCCTATAGTAAGTATGCCATGACTCATAACTTTTATTTCCGCGATGAATAAAATTACACCAAAAATTATCATTAAAATTCCTGTATAATTTACCGGCAGGGTAGACAATCCGAAAAACGCAAGCAAAAGTGATATGCCGCCGATTACTCCCGGTAAAATAGCACCGGGTGTGGATAGTTCAAAATACAGTCCCGCCAGTCCTATCAACAAAAGAATATAAGAAATATTCGGATCGGAAATAGCCGAAAGAATACTCTGACGCGTCCCCATTTTTTTATAATTAATTACGGCGTTCTTTGTTGATAGTTTCTTTTTTCCACCGGCAAGATTTACTTCTTTCTGATCAATTTCAGCTAAAAGTTTTTCGATATTGGGAGCGACAAAATCAATAACTTTTAACTTAAGCGCTTCCTCGGCCGTTATAGATTCGCTTTTGCGCACTGCTTTTTCCACCCATTCTTCCGAACGCCCCCTTGTTGCGGCAATACTGCGAGCGTAGGCAGCAGCGTCATTTTCCACTTTTCGCGACATTGTTTTATCCATGCCACTTTCACCGCCAAAACCGATCGACACCGGATGAGCTGCGCCGATATTTGTACCGGGAGCCATCGCGGCTATATGAGCGGCCTCAGTAATAATGACTCCCGCGGAAGCCGCACGTGCTCCGGAAGGATAAACAAAAACGATTACCGGAAGAGGCGCGTTGAGAATGCTTTTGACTATATCGCGCATCGCCGTATCCATTCCGCCCGGTGTGTCGAGTAAGATTATCAAACCTTCGGCCTTATCTTTTTGAGCATCTTCAATACCGGCGGCAATATATTTTGCTGTCGGCGATGAGATTATTCCATCAACAGTAATGACATCAAAAACAGGATCCTTTTCCTGCGCCCCTGCCAAAACACCGGCAAATATTAAAACGGCAATCAATGCGAAATTTATCTTCTTTAACATTGGTTCACCTCTTTTGTTTATTGTCTTGAATTCAGCAGCGAGCGAATATCAAATTATATAGTTCTTTAATTATAGAAGCTCTCCGCGGCACGCCGCGGAGAGCTTCTATAATTAAAGTTTCATTTCCTTCATTATCATCTGGACATCTTCCCATACCTGTTTTTTAGCCGAAGGATTTCGTAAAAGATATGCTGGATGATATGTCGGCATTAATTTTATCCCCTCATACAAATGAAAACGTCCGCGTAACGCAGATATAGGTATATCAGTATTTAAAAGTGTATGAGCGGCAAAAGTTCCTAAAGCGCAAATTACTTTTGGTGAAATTATTTGCAGTTGCTTTCTTAAAAAAGGTTCGCACTTTCTTATTTCATCGGGTAACGGGTTGCGATTGCCCGGTGGACGGCATTTGAGAATGTTGCAGATATAAACATCCTTGCGCTCAAGCTTCATTCCCTTGACGATAATATCGGTTAAGAGTTGACCGGCTCGGCCCACAAAGGGCAGACCCTGCTCATCTTCGTCAGCGCCAGGCGCTTCCCCGACAAAAACTATTCGCGAATCGGGATTGCCGTTTCCAAAAACAAGGTTTTTTCTTGTTTTGGCAAGAGGACAAAGCTGACAATTTGCCATCTCCTGACAAACTTTTTTTAATATCTCTTTTGTTTTGGCATCAGCTTTTACTTGTTTGACGGTTTGAGGCGCCCTCTTCCATTCAATGCCGACAGATAAACTGTTTTGATTTACCACCTGCCCCCTGAGCGCTTTAATTGCTTTAAGTAATTCTGTCCGTAATTCTTTTTTTGCCAAATTCAAAGCTTTTTCCATTATTTTTTGCCACTGCTTTTCCTGTTAATTATTTTTTTAACGCTATTAAGAATTTCCCCGGCCGCTTCGATTTTGGTCATTTTTCCGAAAGATTCGGATTTACCCGTGCGGTCAATTATTGTTATTATATTTGTATCCCTACGAAAGCCGGCGCCTTCTTCCTTCAAGTCGTTGGCAACAATTAAATCCATATTTTTTTCTTTTAACTTTTCTGAGGCATTAACTAATAAATTTTGTGTTTCCATCGCAAAGCCGACAAGTATACGATTGCCTTTATTTTTCCCGATTTCAGCTATTATGTCCGGATTTCTTTCCAATTCTATTGAAAGTGTTTTTTTATCCTTTTTAATTTTTTCCGCGGACAGAACTTTGGGACAATAATCAGCAACAGCCGCGGCTTTGA
The DNA here is from genome assembly GCA_963811325.1 of uncultured delta proteobacterium. Lineage (GTDB taxonomy): Bacteria > Desulfobacterota > Syntrophia > Syntrophales > Smithellaceae > Smithella. The sequence goes on along the minus strand of CAWEQT010000001.1, from coordinate 1,033,557 downwards.
TGATAATGTTTACTTTTTTATAATTATCTAAAACAGCTTTGTGCATTTGCCTTGCTGTGCGCACCATAATTACTTTTTCCGCCGGCGGTATAGGTAAAGTTGTCGGACCGGTAATCAAGGTAACATTAGCTCCTCGTCTATGTGCGGCAATAGCCAGGGCATAGCCCATTTTCCCTGATGATAAGTTGGTAATAAAACGCACCGGATCAAGCGGCTCTTCGGTCGGACCGGCAGTAATCAATATTTTTGCGCCGTTAAAATCTTTGGGGGCTAGAAGCGTTTCTATTTCTTCGACAATTACCGGAATATCTGGCAGACGGCCTTTTCCCGTGGTATTACAAGCCAGTTTGCCTTCGGCGCTATCCATTACAACATAACCGTTTTTTTTCAATTTATTTATATTTTCCTGAACGATTGGATTAGACAACATTTTATCGTTCATCGCCGGACAAACAAGTGTTGGCTTTGCCTCGGCCATAATTGTGGTGGAAAGCAAATCATCGCCGATGCCGGAAGCAATTTTTCCTATAATGTTTGCCGTTGCAGGCGCAATGACAAAAGCATCGGCAAATTCAGCAAGTGCTATATGCGCCATCTCGAATTTATCCGCCGGCATAAACATATCCGTGTAAACCTGATTTTGCGAAAGGGTCTGCAGCGTTAAAGGTGTGAGGAATTCCATAGCGCTTTTGGTCATAATTACTTTTACCGATGCCCCTTCCTTTACTAGCGCACGAGTCAATTCCGCCGCTTTGTAGGCGGCAATACCTCCCGTAATACCAAGAACAATTTTTTTGTTTGTAAGCATATCCCCAATCTTTCCGGTAAAATTTTATTTGACTGATTTTATTGAAAACAGCCGCGTTACTACGAATCTTATTATGGAAATATAACAGTGCTTCCTCACAATATCAAGGCATAATTATATATAGCTTTGTAATCTTTCGCAATACCTGCCGACATATTTATCTTGCAAATCATTTTAAAAGTTATTATAAGCCGCGCAGTCGTAGCATTTTACAACTTTAGGAGATTATTATGAAAAAATTCCGTCTATATATCGAAATTTCCGCCGCCATTTTAGTCATTGTCGCTCTTGTCTGGATTTTTTTTGGCAATTATCTGGCAATAGGAAAACCCATGATTAAGTTTGATCATGATGTTACAGCTGTCGGCAAACAAAAAATAATCGGAATTATTTTTTCCGACTCAAAAAGCGGCCTTTCTCATTTAAGCGTAGAAATAATTCAGGATAATAAAGGCCAGATTCTGGTTGATAAGAAAATCCCCTCCAGAGGAACAAAACAGGAAATTTTGTCCCTGACTATAAATTCGGGATATCTGAAACTCCATGATGGTCCGGCTATAATTAAAATTACAGCCACAGATTATTCTCTTTTTAAAAATCAGGCAATTTTATCTCAAACAATTAAAATTGATACTGTGTCTCCCCAGATTAATCTTCTGAAAAACATGAGTTATATAAGTCAGGGCGGCACAGGCTTCATCGCTTACGACTCATCCAAAACAATCTCTTCTACGGGAGTTTACGTTAATGATTATTTTACTCCCGGCTACCCTGTACGGTCCGGCAACAAAACTTCTTATGTCACTTATTTCGCGGTGCCTATGGATGCGGATAAATCAAAAACAAGAATAATGATTTTTGCCCGTGATGATGTGGGCAACGAAACAAATATCGCTCTGCCTTGTGTCATTAAGAAAAAGAAATTTCGTACTGACAAAATGAATTTAAGCGATAATTTTATACAACAAAAAGCTCCGGAGTTTCAGGCAATGGTTCCATCGCTGCACGGCAAAACGCCTCTGGAAGTATTTATTTACGTCAATTCTCAAATGCGTAACGAAAATTTTCTGACTATACAAAAGATTTGCCAAAATTCTTCTCCTAAAGAACTTTGGGAAGGCACTTTTCTTCGTATGAAAAATGCTGCTCCCAAGGCACTTTTAGGTGATGAAAGATATTATGTGTATAACAAAAAAATTGTCGGTGAATCCATTCACTCAGGCATCGATCTGGCTTCCACTGCTCATGCGAATATCGAAGCGGCTAACAAAGGAATTGTTGTCTTCACCGGCACATTGGGCATTTACGGTAATGCCATTATTATTGATCACGGCCTCGGATTATTCAGCCTATATGGACATTTATCCACTATTGACACAACTGTCGGCAAAAATGTGGCTAAAGGTGAAATGATTGGACATTCCGGCATGACGGGTCTTGCGGGAGGAGATCATTTGCATTTCAGTATTCTTGTCGGCGGACAATTTGTAAATCCGGAAGAATGGTGGGATCCTCACTGGATTAAAGATAATATAAATATACAATAACGCGTCAGAAAAAACAGAAGCTGAAAATTTGTTATACCAATTCTAAATTAAGGATGATCTGAGGCGGCCATGAGAAGGCGACGAGGCGTATTACTAATACGTTGAGCCGACAATGACGCCAACAAAAATAGCGCTTTGATCGGAAACGCATACACGTAAGGGTAGCGCATAATAAATAGACTCTTACATTACCGAGAATTTTCGCCAGTATGGCGAAAACTTCCTTTAGAATTGGTATTAGTTTTTGTTAATATCACGATGATTTAAATTAACGATATACTTCATCGAAGAAAAATGTGAACTTATTTTATTGGCTATAACAACGGAACGATGTTTGCCGCCTGTACAGCCCATGGCAATATTCAGGCGCATTTTACCTTCTTTTTCATAGAGAGGAATCAGTAAATTCATCAAATCTAATGTTTTTTCCAGAAATTCCCTGCTCTCGTTATTTTGCAAAACATAGTTTCTTACATCAATATTATTGCCGTCATAATTTTTCAAATTTTCAACAAAATAAGGATTGGGTAAAAACCTTACGTCAAAAACGAGATCGGCATCCGCAGGCAATCCATAACGATAGCCAAAAGAAGTTACATTAATAACCATTTTTTTATTTATTGAAGACGGTGAAAAATGCCGCTGAACTACATCTTTTAGTTGATGAACATTAATTAAAGTTGTATCAACGATCTTATCTGCCATTTTTTTTAATGATGATAATTTTTCTCTTTCCAGCAAAATACCTTCCATAATCATTCCCCGTTCAGAAAGAGGATGAATACGTCTGGTCTCATTAAAGCGACGCAAAAGAGATTCATCGCCGGATTCAAGGAAAAGAATCTCAATTTTGTAACCTTTTTCTTTGAGCCCTGCAAATATCCGCTTGTACTTATCTAGAAAGCTTCTTTCCCGCAAATCCATGACGAGAGCTACTTGTTTTATTTCAGGTGAAGAAACAGCGGTTATGGAAAGAAATTTCGGCAGTAAAATGACCGGCAAGTTGTCCACACAAAAGAAACCAATATCTTCCAGTGCCCGCAGTGCCGTACTTTTACCGGAACCGGAAAGACCGCTGATGATTACGACTCGCATATTTTTCATTTAACTATCATCCTTGTTTGTCTGCCTGATAATTTTTTATCATATTTTTATTAAAATACCCAGAAGATGAAAGTTTTTGCAAACAATTACTGTTCAACAATTAATATTTAGGAAGATTTGAAAATCATATCCTGTTTTTTATTGATTTTCATACCATGTTGCATGGAATTTGCCGTCTTTCTGGCGTCAATTTCCGGCAAGGTAAAAACTGTTTTTGTTGCGCTCCTTTTTAGCCGTGCCCCAGGCCGAAGAATCAACTTCGGCGACTTGGTATCGGTTTAAGATTTAGGTGGTGCAAACATTTTCTTGATCAAGAATAATTTTATACAAATCACTTTGAGATTTTGCTTCTAAAAGTTTTCTGCGGAAATCAACATCTTTCAATATTTTGGAAATTTTGGCCAAAATTTTTAAATGCTGACCGGATGAATTTTCCGGCGCTAAAAGCAGGAAAAAAAGATGTACAGGTTTTCCGTCCAGAGAATCATAAGGAATTCCTCCAATACTGCGTCCGAAAGCGACAACGATACCATCCAGCTCGGATATTTTACCATGAGGAATGGCGACCCCCTCTCCTATTCCTGTAGAGCCAAGATTTTCTCTCTGTTTTAAAATTTTAATAATCGAAGAATAATCAAGTTTAAGGCCGCCCTGGATTATTGTATTAACTAACTCCGCTAAAGCTCCGTCTTTATTTCTGGCCAATAAATTGTCATTAATAAATTCTGCTTTAAAAATTTGTCCCAGTTGCATTTACTACACCTGAAATTAATCTCTAAATAATTATTTCTTGATTTTATCCGGTTATAATAACGTCTGTCAGCTAATTTGTCTCTATCAGCGTATAATTTCCATCATCGCGGCGATAGACCAGGCTTACGTTTTCAGAAGATGAATCCCGATAAATAATAAAGCGGTCATTTGTTTCTTCTATTTCCATTATAGCTTCATCAAAAGACATTGGCTTTAATATAACTCTACGGGTTTCCGCAATTTTATTTACCGTCGCCCCTTCCGTCTCTTCTCCTTGAGCTAATTTCTCCTGACCTCGACGAATGCTTCTGGGCTTATGCTCCCGTACTTTTTCTCTTTGTTTTTTAAGTTGTTTTTCAATTTTTTCTATACAACTATCGAGCGCTATATGCATGTCTTTGGCTTCTTCTTTCGCATTTATATTCCAACCATTGGAACTTAGATTAATTTCTGTAACATTTCTAAATTTTTCCGTGGAAACAATAATATGAGCTTCGGCAGGAGAGTCTAAATATTTATTCAGTTTCTGAATCCTTTCTTCAGCGTAAACTTTTTGCCAGTCTTCTCCTTCACCGTTTCTAAAAGTTACCGAAATTTTCATAATTGTTCCTCCTTAATTAAATTAATCTTCCTAACGCCACGATTGACTTTTAAAATTTATTACTGAGCTGGCAATAAAGACGCTTTCATATATTTATTTAAAATTAAAAGTCAATCAATATTTTATATTATAGAGACAAACTAAAAATATTTTTTTCTCTTTGAAGAAGGTAAAATTCCCATCATTTCCCTATATTTGGCAATAGTACGGCGAGCGATGTTGATTCCCTTGCCTTTCAGCAGATCAACAATCTCGCAATCACTATAAGGTTTCCGGGGTGGTTCCCCGCTGACTATTTGCTTAATTTCTTCTTTAACACTTTTCGATGCAATGGTGCCGTCAGATGTTCTTTTAATGGAACTGCCGAAGAAGTACTTCATTTCAAAAATTCCCTGAGGTGAATGCATATATTTATTGCTCACCACGCGACTAATTGTAGATTCGTGCATCTCTATATCATTGGCAATATCGCGTAATACTAAAGGCTTGAGAAAATCAATGCCACGGTCAAAAAAATCTCTCTGGAATTTGACAATACTTTCCGCCACTCTGAATATTGTATTCTGCCTCTGCTGGATACTCTTAATCAGCCATGTAGCCGATTGAACTTTATCCTTGATGTATTTTTTTCCTTCCTCCTCTTCATGATGACCATGATCAGCAAGTCCCGCCATAATTTCACGATAAAAATTACTGATACGCAGATGCGGCAAACCATCATCATTTAGAATTATTTTGTATTCGTTTCCAGATTTGACAACATATACATCGGGAATTATCGGCTGGATATTTTCTTCGGCATAAATACTGCCAGGCCTTGGATTCATTCTACTGATTAATAATACCGCTATTTCTACTTCCCGCAGAGGAACCTTTAATTTATGAGCAATATGGGCATAATTCTTCAATTCCAGTTCTTTAAGAAATTCCTTAATGATAACTTCTATGATCTTGTTTTGTATACCCAGCATTCTCGCTTGAATTAACAGACATTCCTGCAGGTTACGGGTGGCAATTCCCGGAGGGTCAAATTCTTGAACTCTTTTTAGAACAGCTTCAACGAATTCTTCACTGATATTTTCCAACTGAGCAATTTCCGGTAATGTCGCGCATAAATAACCGTTTTGGTCCAGATTTCCAACAATTTGAGTGCATACCCGTATCTCATCTTCCGTAAAAGATGAAAGTTTCATCTGCCACATCAAATATTTCGTAAGCGATTGACTTTCTGTAAGAATATTGTCCCATGAAGTTTCTTCACCATCACTGCCGCCATAAGTCACACCTACCCGGCCGGAATCTTCCAGGTAATTATCCCAATCAAACTCTTTGGTGTTTCTTCCACTTTCCTCAACGTTTAGTTCCTCAGTACGTTCGATCGCTTTTACATTTTCACGCTCAACAGATATGACATCATTTTCAATTTCCTCATGAATGGCATCGGCATTTCCTTCATCCGGAGAAATCTCTTCCAGCAGAGGGTTTTCTTCCATTTCCTGATTAATTGTTTCGACAAGGTCCTGCCGTGACAACTGCAACAATTTTATTGCCTGTTGCAACTGGGGTGTCATAATTAACTGCTGAGAAAGCTTTAGACTTTGTTTTAACTCAAACGCCATAATAGTAAACAATCATAAATTGCAAAGTTATTATAAATGGAAAGTATCGCCAAAATAAAATTTTCGCGCCAGTTCGCTTTGAGCGATTTCATCTGGAGCGCCTTCAACAAGAATTGCCCCTTCATTGATAATGTAAGCCCGGTCACAGCAGGAAAGAGTCTCCCGCACATTATGATCGGAAATAATTATGCCGATTCCCTTGGTTTTTAACTTCTCTATTATTTTCTGAATATCGGCAACGGCAATCGGATCAATTCCGGCAAAAGGTTCGTCTAAAAGAATATATTTTGGAGACGTAACTAATGCCCGCGTAATTTCCACTCTTCTTCTTTCGCCACCGGAAAGGGAATAAGCATAATTTTTCGCCAGTCCCGTCAGATCGAGTTCAGCCAAAAGCTCATGGAGCTTTTCTTTTTTTTGTTCTTCCATCAGATCAAGAGTTTCTAAAATCGCCAGAATATTTTCTTCTACGGTTAGCTTACGAAAAATTGATGGTTCCTGCGGCAGGTAATTTAAACCTTTGCGTGCCCTTAAATACATAGGAAATCCGGTAATATTTTCGCCATTCAGAAAAATTTCCCCGACATCAGGCTTAATAAGTCCGACAATCATATAAAAAGTGGTTGTTTTACCGGCGCCATTAGGGCCAAGTAAACCGACTACTTCGCCCGGTGAAATAGACAAGTCAATCTGATTGACAACTTTTCGCTTGCTATAGATTTTGGTTAAACCTTTTGCCAACAAATCGCTCATAATTTTACAAGGTCAAACGCCAGTTAATTGATTCCTGCTTTTTTCTTTTCCTGAGAATAAATTATCGCTTTAACTTGTTTTTTTGCATCACTTTCCACTATTCCTCTATTTTCATTGAGAAAAACTATTACTCTATCTCCCTTTATTGTATTTCTCCCCTCGCTCAAAACTGCATTACCGGTCATGATGACTTTATTGCTGTCATGAAAATATATCGCTTCATCTCCTGTGGCCACTCTTTTCCCCTGAGTTAAAGAAACATTTCCTTTCGCTTCTATTTTTTCCAGATCACCGGTTCTTTCGGTTTCTATTGATCCGATTTTTTCTTTTTTATCAGGTTCCTTTTTATAATACAGAAGCAGTTGATCGGCTTTCAGCACGTTGCTGCCTTGTGTGACCTTAGCGTTACCGGAAAATATAACAAGTTTCTTTTCGTTAAAAGCCTCCATTTTGTTGGAAGTAATCTCCATAGGTTCATCGGATTGCTTGCTAATGAGATTATTATCGGCATAAACACGGGCAACTGACAGCAAAACAATAAATAAAACAAATATGTAAAACTTTTTATTAATCATTTAATTTCTCAATTAATTTACTTTCGCTTTAACCATAGAGGAAATACTCAGTTTCCCATTATTAAGATAGAGCGTTAGTCCGGTTCCTGTAAGTTTCATACGCTTATTCTCCATAGTAACCGGCGCGTCGGTATAAAATTTCTTTTCAGCATCATTATAACTTAAATGATCAGTGGAAAATATGTCGTTATTATCTGATGTTATAACAACATTGCCTTTTATTTCAATATTCTTTGTATCCGTCAGAATCTGGCCTTTATCAGCGGTCATTAGAAAAATTTTACCATCGTATGTTGTTAATTTTATTTGAACCACCTCTAAAACAGCAAGGTTTTGTTTTTTGTCATATGTAGCGGTATCAGCTTTTACTTCCCATCTGGCATTGGCTTCACCGACTTCCGTATAAACGAAACCCTTAATTTGCAAATCAACACTATCTTGAAATACTTTCAACAAATTTTTGGGTTTATTTACATTAACCTTGACAATGGCCACAATGGCAATCAAAACTGCCAGAAAAACGATTATTATTGATGATACAATGATCGTTTTTTTACTTAATTTCATTTTAAATCCGGAACATCCTGCTATTGCGCATTATCATTGAATTTTATTATATCACTCAGAATGTCACGTGTAAAGAAATAAGGATAAAAGATGACGAATTCAAAGAAAGAATATATTTGATGAGTTGAAAAACCTCATATTGGTGGGGAGGCTGTTCAAAAATGCTCAGGTGCAAGGCGCGCAAATAACCGCATTGCAAGACGCATATGAACATACGTTGAACGGTGCGGTTTGCAGCGCAACACGGCAGATAAGCGTTTTCAACAGCTCTTCTTATTGAATTCATATTTGGCGGCCACTTCCTCCCACTTACCCTGAGACTGTAAAATCATTTCACAAAGCTCCCTTACCGCGCCTTGTCCGCCTTTGTTTTTGGTTATATGATCAACTGATTTTTTTACTACATCGTTAGCATCAGCCACCGCCGCGGAAAATCCCACTCTTATTAATACGGGTATATCAACTATATCATCTCCTAAATAAGCCGCTTCATCCGCCGATAATTTGTGTTTCTTTAAAATTTTTTCGAATACTTCTTTTTTGTTAAAAACCATCTGATAAACGTCTTTAATATCCAAATCCTTCGCCCGATACTCGACTACTTTCGATTGCCGCCCTGTAATGATCGCGACCCTGACTCCATAACGCTGAAGCAGCTTCAGCCCGTGCCCGTCACGGACATCAAAATTTTTTAATTCGCGCCCCGCATCATCCATTATTATCCGGCCATCGGTCATAACTCCGTCAACATCAAGGATCAGTATTTTTATTTTACTGAGTTTCTCTTTAACCTTTTTTTTCATTATTTTAACTATCCTTTATTGTTTGCCTAAATTGTTTTGGCTGTTTGGCGCTTTTACTAAACTATCAATTTGTTTCAGCATCGTAAGCAGTTCTTCGAGCGAATCCAGATAAAGAGAATTGGCTCCATCGCACAGAGCCTTTTCCGGATTACTATGAACCTCAAAAAAAATTCCATCCACACCTGCGGCTACAGCCGCCCGCGCCAGATACTTTACCATATCCCTCTGGCCGCCCGATGCAGCCCCCTGCCCTCCGGGTAATTGCACAGAATGGGTGGCATCAAAGATTACAGGATACCCCATATCCCTGAGAATGGGCAAGGAACGAACGTCAAAAACGAGGTTGTTATAGCCAAACGTTGCGCCTCTTTCGGTAATCATAATATTTTCATTACCGGCCGTTTTTACTTTTTCTATTATATTGGCGACATCCCAGGGAGCTAGAAACTGTCCTTTTTTTATATTGATTACACGCGCTTTTTTAGCGATTTCAGTGACAAAATCCGTCTGGCGGCAAAGAAAAGCCGGCACCTGTACGACATCCAGTATTTTCGCGGCGGCATCGATTTCCTCGAAACGATGCACATCGGAAAGCACCGGAATGTTCAACTCCTCTTTAATTCTTTTTAATATTGCCAATCCTTTTTTTGCTCCGGGGCCTCGATAGGATTTTATCGAAGTCCTGTTAGCCTTGTCATATGAAGCCTTAAATATGAAGGGGATTTTCAATTTTGCCGTAAGCTTTTTCAAATATCGGGCAGTGTCCATCGCTGTTTTTTCATTTTCCAGAACGCACGGGCCGGCAATCAGAATAATTTTTTTATTATCTCCAATAACAATATCACCTATGTTAATTTTCTTCATTTTTCTTCACTCCTGGTTTGTTTCTTCGCTTTTTCCTGTAAAAGTTTAATTTTCAGTTTCGGTATTTCTCGAGCGGCTCTTTCCGATTCCGGGTTAAGCTGATAGGCGTTGATATAAGCTTTCAGCGCTTCGGGGTAGAGACCTTTCTTTTCATAAGCTTCTCCTAAATTAGCGTAAAGATAATAATCTTCTTTGTCATACTTTAACGCGGTCCTGTAATTTTTAATAGCCATATCCCAATCTTCAAAAGCGGCATAAGCATAACCCAAACTTTCGTAAGACGACGCCTTTTTCGGTTCTAACTCAACTATTTTTTTATAATATTTGATTGCCATAGCATAATTCTTTTCTTTAAGGTAATATTCACCGATAATACCTAACACTTGCTTTGTCAGAGGGAAAGTTTTTTCATACTCAGCAATTGCTTTTCTTTTTGTTCCCAACTTATCGTATGTATAGGCCAGGTTATAATGTATGTTGGAATTTTTAGCGCCGTATTTAATAGCTTTTTCGTAATTTTCAGCTGAGGCGGCATATTTCTTCAGCTCGCCATAGGCAAAACCTAAATTGGCATAAATCGAAGATTTTTGAGGAAATTTTGTCCTTAACTTTTCGTAATATTTTACGGCCTGACCAAATTGCTTATTTGTAAGCGCCAGATCAGCGAGACGCTCCTGTGCATCGGCATCAGCAGGATTGATCTTCAATACATATTCATATTCTTTGACTGCTTCCGCGTTCCTGTTTTGTCTTTCGTAGGCCGCACCCAGATTAAAGCGTATCGTCGGTTCGTTAGGAGTCAGTGACACCGCTTTTTTCAAATTATCCAGTTCTTCGGGCCATTTGCCTTCTCCGGCATACGCGGCAGCAAGATTGGCAAAGGCAACGGCATTCCGCGGCTGTTTATTTACAACTTCTTTGTAATATTTGACCGCTTCATCGAATTTTTTAAGTTTTAGATAAATATCACCAAGTGCAAGAAAGGCCTGATCAGCCTCTTTAGAATGCCCGGCAATATATTTATATTCTTCAATGGCAGAACTCACCATATTGCTGTTATTATAGGCTTCTGCTAATTTAAACCTCACCATATAATCATCCGGTTCAATCCGCACAGCTTCGTGATAATTTTGTGCCGCCTGAGCCCATAATCCTTTTGCCGCCAGAGAAAGACCGAGGCCTATATATGCCTGCACTTCTTTTGGATTTATTCCAATAACCTTCTTCGATATCTTAATAGCCTCGTCGAATTCCTTTTTTTTGATATAACATTTAGCCAATTCTTCCATTGCCACTGAATCATCGGGCTTAATATTCAATACATTCTTATATTGACTGATAGCATCATCCAGTCTGCCCTGACGTGAGTAAACACCGGCAAGAACCTCGCGCACGCTAATATCGTTTTTATTCATTGCTATCGCTTTTTTCAAATACTCAATCTGATCTTTGACATTGGCCGAATCTTTCGCGAATCTGAACCAGTCCTGGGGCGTAATTTCAATTTTCAGTGGAACAACGGCTATCGTTTTATTGCGGTAATTTATTAAAATTTTATAATTGGACACGATGCCGGATTTATTTATGACAGCCCTTCTTTGAATTATTTTATTGACGAAATCAACCCCCTTCAATAAAACGCCCAAGTCGTTATCATTTTTGCTTAACCCCTCAAACCTTACCGTTGTGTATTTGCCGGTCAGATCATCACTAACCACCGATTTGACCACAAATTCATCCCTGTAAGTTACTTCCAGAGCCTTTTCTTTACTGACGCGTATATCCTTGCCGTTTTTTTCCATTTCCAGATAATAAAATTCAGGTTTGACCTGCAATACGTAATAGCAAAAAGCATTTTTTACCCTGGAGGTACTGAAGGCAAGAGAATGAAAAAATTGAGGATAGAAAAAAAATAATAAGACAAAAATTAAAACAAGCGCGAGCGATATCATTTTTACCGGAAATGATATTTTCCCGTTTTGTTCTTTTTTATTTACGCGTTGATTAATCATTAAATACCCACTTTACATATCTATTGCCGGAAATCAGCTCCGCGGATGATATTTCTGATGAACTTCCTTTAATCTTTCCCGTGTTATATGAGTGTAAATCTGCGTTGTCGAAATATCGGAATGCCCTAACATAACCTGTACAGTTCGCAAGTCAGCGCCCCCTTCCAACAAATGCGAAGCAAAAGAATGACGGAAAGTATGCGGATAAACCTTCTTTTTTAATCCGGCTTTTTTGGCGTAACCGGAAACTATTTTCCATAGACCCTGCCTGGTAAACTTTTGTCCAAAGCGATTTAAAAATAACACATCGGTAATTTTTTTCTGCATTAATTTCGGTCTGACCTCATCAACATAACGCCTGACGCAATCGTAAGCTATTTTTCCGACCGGTACAATCCTTTCTTTGCTGCCCTTCCCCATAGCAATCAGAAAACCGACCTGCCAGTTCATACTATTCATCGTCAAATTAATTAATTCCGAAACACGAATTCCCGTCGCGTATAAAAGCTCCAGCATGGCGGTGTCGCGGATAGCGGTAGCAGTCTGATTGCCCGGCTGGTCTAAAATGGCTTTCATCTCTTCTTTACTTATTGTATCGGGCAATTTCATCCAGACTTTAGCCAGTTCAATATGGGCCAGCGGATTCTGGGTGATTATCTTTTCATGAAGCAGGTATTTATAAAATCCCCTTAAAGCGGCAAGCGATCGGTTCATGGAATTAGCCGCTAATCCTTCATCTCTAATCTGCACTAAATATTCAATAATAACTTCCGGTGTGACTTCATGCACATCTATTAATTTCTTTTTCTTGTTAACAAACAAGCCAAAACGGCGCAAATCACGACCATAGGCTTCCATTGTGTTTTGAGCGATACCGCGTTCAACTAAAAGATAATTGAAATACTTTGTCAATAATTCCTGCATTTAACTTTTTAACGCAAATATGCCAGCGAAGCAAAGTTTTTTTTATTGACTTATTTTGCAATATCGTAAAAATGATAGTCAAAGATTCTCAAAAAATTATTCGGAGGAATTTTATCAATGAAAAAAATTATTGTTGCTTCCGATCATGGCGCTGTAGCTTTAAAGACTGAAATTATATCCTTTTTAAAAACAATAAATTGCGAGACAAAGGACATGGGGGTAAATAGCGATGATTCTGTAGATTACCCCGATATCGCCGTTATTGCCTGCGAAGAATTTAAAAAAGGCGGATATAATTTCGGCGTTCTGCTTTGCGGCACAGGTATAGGAATGTCCATAACCGCAAATAAAATTAAAGGTATCCGGTGTGCTTTAGTTCATGACCTGTTTACCGCCGAAATGGCCAAGGCACACAATGATGCTAATTTTATCGCTTTTGGCGGCAGAGTAAAATATTCCGTGCCGGTTACAAAAATGATCGAAAAATTTATGGATACAAAATTCGTCGGAGACAGACATGCAAAAAGGATAACCAAAATTACGGCTCTGGAAAATAGGGACTGCTGAAATTTTAATTTATACTCCCCCGCGCTCAAAACGCGTGGGAGTATTTTTCTTATATTACTTTAATTCTAACCTAAAATTGTTTTTAAATCTTTATCCGGCGTTGTGATTGGCATAAGCTGCCACACCTTTTACACCGAAAAGCAGTATATGCTGAAGAGAAAGAATATCCGGATTAATCGACGTATCTGCTTTGAGTAACGCTATTTTTGCCTGTCCGACAAGTCCCGCAACTGTCGATTCCGGCAGGAAGGTCACTGCGACATGTTTTTCATCAACAATTCTACCGGCTTTTTTTACTTTGTCTTTCAGAGCATTACGCACAGTTATGCATTTCTTTATAAGTTCAACAAAACTCGTTTGATCGAAATCTATATTGGTTATGGTCGAAAAAAGCGCCTTGATCGTAAACACATTAATATCATGATCGATAATCCCCAACCTGCGGGCGTCAACCGCCACTGCTGATAATCCTTTAAGCGCGTAAACAAGTACATCTTGAAGAGCAGCAACATCCGCGTCCTTACCGCAAACTCCTGCCTTTACGCATCCTTCGCCTCTGGCAGTCTGTTCACACTGATAACAAAACATATTTGAATTTTCCATTTACTGTCTCCTTTTCACATTTATATTTTTTATGTTTTATTTTGCCGGCAATATAAACGATTGTTGAGAGTTGTGCCTTGACTTAAGTCAAATATAAATGATATTAATTTTTAACGGTGAAAATAATGGACATAATTAAAACCATTGCTTCTATTCCATTGTTTGAAGGTCTGCCGGAAAATTACTGCGAAAGTCTTGCTTCTATAGCCCTCAAACAGAAATTTTCCCATGGACAGATGTTTTTTTCTGAAGGCGATGAGGGGATTGGTTTTTATATTATTCTCTCCGGCAAAGTAAAAATTTTTAAGCTCTCCGCCGACGGCAAAGAACAAATTCTTCATATTCTGAAAAATCAGGAACCGTTCGGCGAAGCGGCTGTTTTTGAAGGAGAGAACTATCCCGCTTCCGCACAGGCTCTTGTCGAGACCAGCACCTTTTTTTTCCCGAAACTTAAATTTATAGAGTTGATTCTCCGTCAGCCTTCGCTCGCTTTGAGAATGATGGGGCTTCTATCCCTGCGGCTGCGCAAAATCACCATGCTGGTGGAAAACCTCTCTCTCAAAGAAGTACCGAGAAGATTGGCGGCTTATTTACTCTTTTTGAATGATCACAACAATCATTCCACGACCATAGAGTAGAGTTGGATATCTCAAAAAATAAAATGGCCGGACTTCTGGGCACTATTCCTGAAACTGTTTCACGTATTTTAAAACGCATGAATGAAGAAAAGTTGATTAAAATGAAAACACGCTCTATTGCGATTATCGATAAAAAAGGACTTACTGATCTAGCTGAAGGTGTCAGAAAACTGGCATAAAATATTTCTTTCGCGTAAAGTAAAAACTAGTAAATGAAAGCTGGTTAAACATGTCGGAAGTTTTTAATAACAAAAAGATTCGTAAGGTTTTTCGCGATGTACAGAAGCATCTGGCCATCGCCCAATTAATCCGCCGGTTTTCCACCAATAAAGAAGACATCAGAAAAACAGCCCTGAAACAGGTTGACCTGTCGAACTGCCGGAATGCTTTGGAACTAGGATGCGCTTTCGGCGCTTTTACCGAAGCCCTCAAGGATAAATTGCACCCGGAGGCAAAAATTACCGGCCTTGATATTGTTCCCGAATATAAACCTTTCTTTTTGGAAGCTTGCCGGAGTGCCGGATATTCAGGATTTTTTTCCCCTTCCGGCATTGATAGAATCAAAAAATATCCTTCCGGCTCTTTTGATTTGGTTATTTGCAGTTACGCTTTATACTTTTTTGCCGATATGATTCCGGAAATAGCCCGTGTCCTGAAAAATGATGGATTTTTTATCACCATTACCCATTCGCAGGCGGATATGCTGGAAATTATTAGCATTATCAAAAAAATTGTTAATCAAAATAATTCACCCGATGATAAACAATCACTGCCGATAGAAATTATTTTCGATCAGTTTTCCGCCGAAAACGGTGAAATGCTTCTTCATCCGTTTTTCGGCCGGATACAGGCAATTGATTTCAAAAACACGCTGGCTTTCAAGCCTCAGGAAATTGACCGTTTTTTTGATTACTTCCAGTTTAAAAAATCTTTTTTCCTGACAGGATCTGACGCTAACAATAAAACCGTCATTAATGAGCTTATGCGCGAGTTGCAGGATATAGCAATGAAGAATAATTTAGTCACCATCTGCAAGGACGACAGGATTTTTATTTGCTCCCGGTCATCAATTACAGAGGAAACATAATGAAAAAACAACGCCAGTTTTGCCTTTATTGCGGCGGGACAACCATCAAAAAACACGAGGACAATGTCCGGCGGGACTTCTGCCCCGCCTGTAATTCGTATTTTTATGAAAATCCTCTGCCGGTGGTTTCCGCGATTCTCGAATCTTCACGCCGGATACTTTTAGTAAAGCGCGACAGACCGCCCTCAAAAGGGCTCTGGTGTCTGCCAACAGGCTTTGCCGAAGCCGGAGAAAGCATAGAAGAAGCTGCATTGCGCGAATTGGAAGAAGAAACAGGCATTAAGGGTAAAATTATAAAATTACTTGATGTTGATTCCTACAAAAGCCGCTTTTACGGCGATTTGCTTTTCCTGACCTTTATCGTGGAACAAAGCGGCGGAAAACTTACCGCAGGTGATGATTGTTCACAAGCCCGGTTCTGGTCGGTGAACAAATTGCCTCCTCTGGCTTTCCGCTCCAATAAACGCGCCGTGGATGCCTATATTAAAAGCAAAATAGACTACTGGACGATATTTGATTCTATCGAACACCCTGATAATAAATCGCTTACGCCCGCAATCGCGAAGAATTCTTTAACACGCCGTCTGGTTAATGTAATCATTAAAAACAAAGAAAAGATTATCGAGCAATGGCTGGAAGATGTAATAGTAAATCCCTCCACTGTTGAATACCATAAGGTGGAAAGACCGGTACTATATAATATATGCGACAGGATTCTTTCGCATTTGACTCTCTGGCTGGGCGGCGTTCACGATGTTAACAAAATTAAGAATTTTTACACCAGGCTGGGCAAGGAAAGAAAAAAATCCGGCTTTAAAATCAGTGAGGCACTGAGTGCTCTGAGCCTCATACGCAAGCATATCTGGACCTTCGCGCTGGCGCAGGATACCCTGCAGAAAAATCTTGATCTTTACATGACATTTGAACTTCAACGACGCATGACTGTATTTTTCGACCTGGCAACTTTCTATTTAACCCGCAGCCACGAAGAAAAATAAAATAATGTTTTTGCATATGAGAGACTTTTCCGCATTGTTGTTGCGATGAAGTATAATGACCGAAGCAATCTCGTAAGTTACTCTATATATGAGATTACCACGACGCCTGAGAGGCGTTTCGTAATAACAAAGAATCATTAAATTGTTAAAATATTATCAGACAACACATAAGGAGGTGCATCATGGAATTTAAAGAAGCAATGAAACAAAGACGAGCCGTTAATTTTTTTGATCCAACCAAAGACGTAACAGACGCGCAAATTAAAGAAATAATAGAAACCGCCGCGCTTGCGCCATCGGGATTTAATCTTCAGCCGTGGAATCTAATCGTTTTAAGGGACAAAGAAAAGAAAGAAAGACTAAAAAAAGTAGCCTGGGATCAGCCCAAAATAACTGAAGCGCCTGTTGTCCTGATTGTTCTTGGCGATCGTGATGGATTTAAGAAAGGCAACGCCGGTTTCGAGAAGGATTTTGCTGAATCGGTTAAAGCGGGCATTATGAAACGGGAGCAGTACGACTGGTTTATCAACGCGGCAAACTCACTTTACGGAGTATCGCCTGAAAGGCAATTGGCTTTTGCCTGCAAAAACGCCGGATTTTTTGCCATGTCTTTGATGCTTGCAGCAAAGAATTCTGGGCTGGATTCTCATCCGATGGATGGATTCGATATTGACGGCGTCAGGAAAGCCTTCAATATACCCCATCAATACTGGATTCCGCTTTTGCTGGCAATCGGTCATTTTGATCAAACAAAAACTCTTCTTCCGCCAAAATGGAGAAAAAGCTACAATGAAATAGTGGTGAGTTTTTAATTAAAAACAATAATACGATTTAACGGCGTTTTGACCAAATATCCTTTTTCCACCTGTAAGGATTTCTTCCTGAGCAATCCGAAGTGATGTGTATAGGGAAACGCGCTCTATATGGATATAATTTGTGCAAAAGTCCGTAAATTTTAGGAACGTAGTGAACTAAAATTTATAAATTGATAGTCGATAAAATTAAGACATTCGAAATAAAAACATAAAGTGTTTTCACTAGATTTTATGCCGACAGCATTGCAGTGTTTGTAAAATTAGCAATGATCCATATGAACAATGTTTGGTTTATTTTTGGAGACCGAGTTATGAAGATACAACATATCCGAAACGCATGCATGATCATTCATTGCAATGATCAGAGGATTTTAGTGGATCCCTGCCTAAGCCCCAAAGGCAGCTTGCCACCATATACCGTTTTTCGTATAAGGCCCCGACTTAATCCTACAGTTGATTTACCCCCGAACTCGGAGTCCACATTAAGTCAAATCACATGTGGACTCATTACGCATTTCCGTTATGGACATTTTGATCATCTTGATAAATCAGGATTTCGCCTGTTAGCGCAGAAACAGGTTCCTGTATATTGTAACGATCGCGATGAACCGCATCTGAGACGACGCCACATCAATACAATTCCCCTTAAAATTAATCTGAGAAATGATTTTATATCTGGTTATATTACCCCCATTCCTACGGCGCATGGGTACGGTTTAATCGGTAGGTTCATGGGGCATGGAACAGGATATTTCATTGAACCAGCGGGAGACAAAACTATTTACATCAGTGGCGATACGGTAATGACACAAACTGTTCATCATGTACTTAAAGACCTTCGACCTGATATCTCAATATTAAATGCAGGAATAGCAACCCTTGATATTGGCAGACCTATTCTTATGCCTCTCCATGAGCAGTTGGATTTCATAAGAATAGCACCTGGTAAGGTCATTGCCGTGCATTTGGAAGCCTTCAATCATTGTTTAATGAATAGGAATATGCTGCGAGATGCAGTTTTGAAAGAAGGATTATCTAAAAAGTTAATGATACCTCAAGATGGAGAGTTGCTGGAACTATGACTGTCCAACCCGCCAATCTATCTGACGGTTTACAGTCGCTACTGATCCCCCTGGCTTTTATTCCAAAATAACCATTTGCCATTTTTTAGAAATCCGGTTAAATAGGTACACTAAAAACTAAGGAGTGGGAAATGGCTCATAAAGTTAAGATGTTTACATTGAGCACTTGCAGTCATTGCAAAGCGACAAAGAAATTTATGCATGATAACGGCATCGATTTTGATTACATTGATGTTGATTTGCTTCAGGGTGAAGCCAGGCAGAGGATTTTGGAAGAAGTTGAACAATACAATCCTAATCGTTCTTTTCCGACCATCATAATCGGCAATAATATAATTATCGGTTTCAGAGAAGACGATATCAGGGAGGCATTAGGTATTTAATGCTTCCTGCCGAACTCTACGAAATGCTAAAAAATATTCAGGAGCCCAAAGGATATTATTTCAATAAAGATAAAGATTGGGTTCTGAGTATCCTGGGCGATCTTTTAATCAATAAAGAACGCTACGGCTATATGTCCTGTCCCTGCCGTCTGGCAACCGGAAATCGTGAAAAGGATGTAGATATTTTATGCCCCTGTTACTACCGGCCTGATGATGTAAGGGAATACGGCAGTTGTTATTGTAATTTGTATGTTTCTCCCGAATGGAACGAAGGCATGATTAAACATCAATATGTTCCTGAAAGAAGGTCTAAAGAGAAGATTAGTTTTTAAAATACAATAGATTTTCCTTTATTGTTTTGCTCTATCTATTCAAGATAAAATGTTTTTTAATATTTTTACTTGATTTATCGAAATGAATTATTATATTTAATTAAGATTAAAGAGTTTAGTTGACTAATGCCATTTCCAAATCAAAGATGATATTGAGGCGGCTAGGCGAAGGCGACGAGACGTATATGATCCACGCCATTATGGCGCAGATCACCGGTGAGGAAATGAATCTGTTTATATTGTGTCCCTTCGTGGACACTCCTGTATTTACATACGTTGAGGAAGCCGACAACGACGCCAACAAAAATATCGCTTTGATTTAGAATTGGTATAAGTAAATTTAAGAATAAGGAGCTTTCTCCATGGTTAATACGTATAAATGCAAAAAAAAGAATGTTCTTATCGGCGAAATATGCACCGATACTACCTGTGAGTGGCGCTTAAAAAACGAGGGTTTTCTAAACTGTACATGGGTTGCCTGTAATTACGGACCATTTACATTGGAAGAAGTTGGCGATATGATGGGAGTTACGCGCGAAAGAATCCGTCAGATCGAGGCCAAAGCATTAAAGAAGCTCCAACATAAAAAAAGAAGAGATCAGCTTAAAGATTTTGCCGCGCCGGGAAATGATTGGGATACTTTGTAATTTCAATCCCGGCAAACTTCATTTCTGAATATGGTGTCACTGATCCTGCATGCTTCGCATGCGGGATAATTCCACTTACGATTCAAACTTCACTACGTTCGTTTTCATTGAGTGTCATTATTTTTTCTTACGGGACTTCTCCAAAGACAGAACTTCATTCATTTGAACTTTGCGTTCATCGCGGGCAAACAGTAATGCGCAAATGGACGATTCGATATCCAAAGCGGCCATTTTATCCATTCGGGGAACAATGGAGCAAAGATTTTTTAATGCTTCAAAAGCTTTAGCCGAACGTGTTGCCAATGTTTCCGCCATATTTTCGGCTACTTTCATAAATTTTTCCGGCGGTTCGACTTTATTGACCAGACCTATTTTCAGGGCTTCATTAGCTCCTATAGGTTCACCCAGCATTACTATTTCTTTTGCTTTTGCTATACCGACAATTTGACTTAACGGATAAAAAAAGGGGTTAAATCCAAATTTCAACTCCGGATGACAAAAGATAGCGCTTTCAGAAGCGACAACAAGATCGCAAATAGTGACCAGATTAAAACCGCCGCCCAAAGCGATACCTCCTACAGCGGCAATAACCGGTTTTTTGCAGGAATAAATCCTTTTCAAATAGCTCATCATTGATTTAAGAAAATCATCACCTTCCTCATTAGGCAGGTTGGACATTTCTTTTATATCCATACCGGCCGAAAAAACATATTCTCCACCGGTAAGAACGATTGCTTTAACTTCAGGATCGATCTCCAAATCGACAAAAACATCGTATAAGTCCCGCCGCATCTCTTTAGAAATCGCGTTCATATCATGAGGGCGGTTTAATTTAACTACGGCGTACTCTTTTTTCTTTTCAACAAGTAATGTCTGATAACTCATTTTTTATTATCTACCATTGTTCGTAGTTTTTTGCCGGTTTTAAAAAACGGCACCTTTCTTTCCTGCAATTTTACTTCCGCTCCGGATTTTGGATTTCGCCCAATTCGCGGTTTTCTTTCTCTTACAACAAAACTGCCGAAGCCTCTTAATTCAATGCGTTCTCCGCGCTTTATTGCGTCAGTCATCGAGTCGAATATTATGTCTACGGCATAAGTCACATCTTTAAGGGAATAAGATTTCAACTCTTCCTGTAATTTTTTAATTAAATCGTTTTTTGTCATAATAACTCCTCCCTTTTATCTGGCAGGATAGTATAAATAACTTATGCCGCTTTTACTTTCTATTTTTTCCTTCAAGGAATTGCCTATTTGCGTTGCCGCACTTTCCAGGAAATAATCAAAAATAGAAGTTCGCTTTTTGCTTGGGTAAACCAGATCATACTTGCCGTCTTTTCCCGCTAATTTATCCGCCAGTTTAGCCGCAGACGTCATGTCGCCAAGATAATCAACCAATCCCAGTTCTTTTGCCTTACGGCCTGAAAAGACGCGACCATCGGCAATTGCGACAACCTTTTCCCGGGGAATCTTCCGTTCCCGCACAATCACATCAATGAACTGATTGTAAATGTCATCTACCAGTTCCTGAATAATTACTTTCTCCTCAGGAGTCATACTTCTCAAAGGAGAGCCAATATCCTTATATTGGCCGCTCTTTACTACTGAAGATTTCAATCCGATTTTCTTGAGCAGTCCTTCGAAATTGGCAAACTCCATGATTGCCGAAATACTACCGGTAATGGTGCCTGGATTAGCGACAATTTTATCCGCTCCGCAAGCTACAAGTAAACCGCCGGAAGCGGCAACTGTCCCCATAGAAGCAACAACTTTTTTCGTTTTTCTCAATTCAACTACGGCATCGTAAATTTCCTGAGAAACGGCTACACCTCCGCCGGGCGAATCCACCCGTAAAACGACGGCGACAATAGAATCATCTTTGCCGAACTCATCCAATTGGTCGGTTATTTCCATGGAATCGCTAATTACTCCATCGACACTGACAACTCCAATTTTATCTCTTAAGGAAAAACCTTTATTTTTGCCGGAATGCAAACCAGCTTTATAAAAAGCAAAATAAAGCACGAAACCAAGAACCAGAAGTATCAACATTCCAAAAATTACGGGATGTTTTCTCATATTTTTATTTGCCTTTTTGTTGATTTTTAATCTTCAAGTCCGCCAACGCCCGACTAAGATTAGATCCTACATTTTCCGAATTATTGATATACTGATTGGATGCAGGAGATGGCGCCGGAGCTTCCAGTTCCTTTATGCTTAATCTGATTTTCTTGGATTTAGGATCAATGCTCTTGACCACAGCAGATACAGTATCTCCAGCAGAATAAAGTTCCGAAGAAGTCTTTACGCGTTTTTGACTTATTTCGGAAATGTGAACAAGCCCTTCGATGCCTTCTTCAATTTCTATAAAAATCCCAAAATCTGTAAAGTTCTTTATTTTACCGGTCACAACACTACCCGGAGCATATTTTTGGCATAACTCATCCCATGGATTTTTTTCAATTTGTTTTATACCGAGAGAAAATTTCTCATTTTCCACATCAACATTTAGAACTACAGCCTCAACCTCCTGTCCTTTTTTAAAATATTCGGAAGGATGATTCACCCTATGCTTCCATGAAATATCAGACACGTGAATTAATCCGTCAATTTTTTCTTCAATCCCTACAAAAACTCCAAAATTGGTAATATTCCTGACAATACCCTTAACAACGGTTCCAGCCGGATATTTTTCTTTCAGCTTTTCCCAGGGATTTGGGGTTGTTTGTTTTAAACTTAACGAAACCCGCTTGGTTTGCGGATTTACTTCCAAAACCACAACCTCTATTATTTCACCGACGTTCAATACTTTTGATGGATGTTTTATTTCTCTTGTCCAGTACATTTCCGATATATGGACAAGGCCTTCAACTCCGGGTTCCAGTTCCACAAAAACACCATAGTCAGTCAAATTTACAACCTTGCCTTTGACCGTTGAACCGACCGGATATTTATCGGTTATTTTCTCCCATGGATTATCAGTTAACTGTTTCAGACCTAAAGAAACCCTCTCTTTCTCCATGTCAAAGGAAAGAACTTTTGTCGTAATAGTGTCACCTTTATGGAAATTTTCTGAAGGCTTGGCGATTCTACCCCAGGAAATATCCGTCACATGAAGAAGTCCGTCAACGCCTCCCAAATCAATAAAAATACCGTAATCAGTAATATTTTTAATCACACCTTCTACAACGTTGCCTTCCTGCATGGATTTTAAAATATCTTTCTTTTCAGCTTCTCTTTCTGAAGACACGATCGAACGGCGCGACAAAATTACATTATTACGCTTACGGTCATATTTTAAAACTTTGAAATCCAGGGTTTGTCCAACGAATTTATCCAGATCTTTGACCGGGCGAATATCCACCTGAGACCCCGGAAGGAAAGCCACTATACCAATATCAACCGAAAGACCTCCCTTGATTTTTTCTATAACAATACCTTCAATCAGTGTATCGTTCTCGCAAGCATTTTTTATTTCATCCCATATTTTGACCTTGGAAGCCTTATCTCTTGATAAAACAAGGTTGCCTTCAGAATCTCTCTTATCAACAAATACATCTATATCATCGCCAACGGAAACATTGATGTTTCCCCGTGCGTCTTTTACTTCCTCCATTGGAATAAAACCTTCAGTTTTCCAACCTACATCAACCATCACCCTGTCATCCTTGATCTGCACAACTTTACCTGTCGTTATATCACCATATTGAATCTGGTTTAGGCTTTGTTCGTAAAGTTCTTTAAAGTCCATTTCTTCTTCTTTAATTTGAGATGATTGATTTTTCGTCGAAGATTTAGTGTCAGCCCCCTTTTCATTTGTTAAGTTTTTGTTGTTATTGTTAACCATTAAACTAATACCCCCTATTTTTTTATGAAACCCTATAATTTTTAAAATTTAACACACACAATATTAAATATCAACATAAAATCCAGTATATTTTATAAGGTTTATATTTAATCTATATCGTCCTGTTATCCGAATAAAATCCATATGTTTTAGCCGCAGGCGAATTTTGTGATCGCCTGAAGTGACCCTAAGATTTATTAAAAAACGCTGGGGTTAAGCCAAAAGGATATTTGGGAAATATGCCCTATTTTATTGAAATATAAAAGATAATTTTCTCTACGACCTGCTCAATGGATAAGTTATCCGAATCAATTATCATTGCACCATCAGGCGCCTTCAAAGGGGCAAGTTTGCGCTGTTTATCCTGTTTATCCCTTACGAGCATATCTTCTTGAATTGATTTATATTTTACCGAGGCATCTTTGACTGAAAGTTCTTTGTGCCTTCTTTTTATTCTCTCTTCTATTTTGGCATCAAGATAAAATTTATAATCCGCATGGGGGAAAACTACAGATCCCATATCTCTGCCTTCGGCAACAATACCACCTTGAATGCCTGCTTCTCTTTGCAGGGCAAGTAATTTTTCACGCACTACCGCAAAAGTAGATATTCTAGAAGCAGCCAGGCCTACTTCTTCTGTACGGATTTTATCTTCAACATCCTCCCCGTCTACATATACTTTCATTTGGCCGCCGGTATTTTTCAGGACTACTGTAGTCTTCGAACACAAATCAGCCAATGAAGAAACTTCATCGAGAGATATTTTAAGTTTTAGCGCTTTATAAGCAATAGCCCGATACAGTGCGCCCGTATCCAGATAAATATAGTTCAGTTTCTTTGCCAATATTTTGCTTACCGTACTTTTGCCGGCGCCTGCCGGTCCGTCTATGGTTATAACAAGTTTTTTCCTCATAAACGAAAATCTCCGTTCACATTCTAAACTTATTCTGATAAATGAAATCTTGTCTTAAAATCATAAAGAAAGTAACATAAATAAATTATGCGTAAATTTACTCAAAATCAATATATTTATTTTGCTGTTGTATTGTTCATCTTATTGTTTCGGGTAAACCCCTGTTTCGCCGACTTCACTATTGAAGATGAAAAAAAGCTAGGCAAGGAATTTTATGATCAAATGGAACAAAATCACCTTATCCTCAAAAATGAAGCTCTTACCAACTATGTAACCAAAATCGGCAACTTAATTCAGGCGCAGGCCAACAAAGTTCCTTTTGAGTTTCATTTTTCTATCATTGACAGCGATGCAATAAATGCTTTTAACACACCGGGCGGTTACGTTTACATAAATAAAGGGCTAATATTGGCGGCGGAAAATGAAGCGGAACTGGCTGCAGTTATCGCTCACGAACTCGGCCATGCCAATGGCCGCCACGTTGCCGACATGATTGAAAAGTCTAAAAAAATAAACATTGCTACATTAACAGCAATTATTGCCGGAGCTTTCCTCGGAGGCGGTGGTGAAGCAACCGCCGCCATTGCCGCTTTTTCTGTTGCCGGTGCCAGCAGTCTATCGTTAAAATTTACACGCCAGCATGAAGAAGAAGCGGACCGTTTGGGTTTAAGTTATCTTGTCGCTGCAGGCTATTATCCTGCGGCTATGGCTGACTTTCTCAAGATAATGAAACAGTATGAGTTTTTTTCGAGAACCATGCCTTCCTATCTGGAAACGCATCCCGGCACAGATGTCCGTATTTTTTATATAGAAAGTCTGATTTCAACTCAATATCCTCAAAAAGGGAAAATAAAAATAATCGGTAATTTCAGCCGAATGCAAGCTCTTATTCCATTGGACCAACTTGAGCTGAACAATAAATATAATGAACGGACAGAATCCTTAAAAAAAGATCCTGATAATGTTGATCTGCTCTATTCTCTGGCTTTAGTTGAAGATCAACTTGGACAAACAAGCTCCGCCCTGAAACACTATCTCAAGGCGTTGAGTTTATCATCTCAGGATGAAGATGTTCTAAGAGATATCGGCTTAATTTATATAAAAATGGGAAAAGCTGATCTTGCGCAAAACTATCTTCAGCAGGCGGCCTATTTAAATTCGAATGACAATGAAGTTACTTTCGCCTTAGGTAAAACATATCTTGCTTTAGGAAATTATCAGAAAGCTCTGGACTGCTTTTTAAAATTAGAGCCCATCTCACCAAATGATGCCGATCTCAATTATCAAATCGCTATGGCTTACGGCAAACTTAACAATCAGGGAGAATCACACTATTACTTCGGCCTGTATTTCATAAAAGAAAAAAAGAAAGAAAGCGCTCTATTTCATTTTAAAGAAGCGCTCAATTATTTCCCACAGGATTCCCAACGAAGCCTTGCCATTAATCAGGCAATTAAAGAATTGGATACCGGCAAGCATCAGAAACCAGCGGGGAAAGCAAAGCCGTAAAAAAACAAATATTTTGATATTACCGGCTTGACATTGCCTAAATCCTGCATATTTTATTAACAATATTTCTTCGCAAGGATTATATAAATGCCCATATACGAATTTAGATGTAAAAAATGTAAAAATATCTTTGAAAGTCTGATTTTTTCGCCAACGGAAGAAAAAAAACTTTCCTGCCCTAAGTGCGGAACGAAAAACCCTCAAAAAGTAATGTCAGTATTTGCCGGCGGAAAGTCCAATTGTTCATCATGCTCATCAACATCCTGTCCGCCTGGTTGTTCTTGTCATTAAAAGAGTTTTCAATTTTTGGAAACCACATTTGGAGGGACTGTTTACCGAGAGCGCCTTCCAGCAAGGTAGGCGCAATAATGATTAAAAATATTCCTTACCGGTAAAAGCCGAAAGGTTTTTACAAAATGTTCAGATGTCCTATAATACCATTCCTAAATCAAAGATGATATTGAGGCGGCTAGGCTTAAGGCGACGAGGCGTATTTGTGATCCACGCCATTTATGGCGCGGATCACCGGTAAGGAAAGGATCTATTTATATTGTGTCCCCTTCGGAGACACTCCCGTATTCAATACGTTGGGGAAGCCGACAACGACGCCAACAAAAATAGCGCTTTGATCGGAAGCGCATCCCCGTCAGAGGAGCGCATAATAAATAGAACCTTACATTGCCGAGAATTTTCGCCAGTATGGCGAAAACTGTCTTTAAAATTGGTATACTTCTTTTATATTGCGAAAAAGTAGATAATACATTATAAGACGCCTACTTTAATATTTTTTACGAAAGGAGTCTGAAAAAGTGAACATTTTAATATTTGGCCCTAATGGCAGTGGCAAAGGAACTCAAGGCGCAGTAGTGCAAAAGAAGTATGGCGTGCCCCATATTGAAACCGGTGTTATTTTCCGGCAAAATATTTCAAAGAAAACCCCGTTGGGCGAAAAAGCAAAAGCATTTATTGACCGCGGAGAACTCGTCCCTGACGACATTACCATTCCTATGATTCTTGACCGTCTTAAAGAAGATGATTGTAAAAAAGGCTGGCTACTGGACGGCTTCCCCCGCAATCTGGCGCAGGCCGAAGCTCTCTGGGCGGCTCTGCAAAAAGAAAAAATTAATCTCGATTATGTGATTGAAATCGATCTGGACCGCGAAACAGCTAAAAAACGTATCATGGGACGCAGACTTTGCAAAATGGACAATAACCATCCCAACAATATTTATATCGACGCCATTAAACCGGCGGAAAAAAATGGCAAGCTCGTTTGTCGCGTTTGCGGTTGCGAGGATTTGGCCACACGCGCCGACGATCAGGATGCTGCGGCAATTGATAAACGTCACGGCATTTACTATGACACCAAAACTGGCACACTGGCCGCGGTCAACTTTTTTAAAGAAAGAACCAAGGTTATTGCCGTAGATGGCAGTGTGGGTGTAAAAGAAGTATCGGAAGAACTTATGAAGAAACTGGCTTAATTGGTCAGGAAAAATTAAATAAAAAAGCCCCCCGAAGCACGATGGAGGGCTTTTTTTAACATAGTTATAATTATGGAGAATATAAGAAACTTCAGCATAATAGCGCATATTGATCACGGTAAATCCACGCTGGCTGACCGTTTGATTCAATTCACCGGTGTGTGCAACGAAAGAAACTTTCAGGATCAGATTCTGGACAACATGGATATTGAACGGGAACGCGGCATTACAATTAAAAGCAATGCCATTTCCCTGCCCTATCATGCCAAAGATGGCAAAGATTACATCCTCAATCTTATTGACACGCCGGGCCATGTTGATTTTTCTTACGAAGTATCCCGATCTCTTGCCTCCTGCGAAGGGGTTCTTTTATTGATCGATGCCGCACAAGGCGTGCAGGCGCAAACTTTAGCCAATTTATATCTCGCCCTCGATCACAATCTGGAGATTATCCCCATCATCAACAAAATAGATCTTCCCTCCGCCGACGTCGAACGTGTATTGGAGGAAATCGATTCGGAACTGGGGCTTGATCCATTTACGCACATCAAATGCTCCGCCAAGGAAGGGATCGGCATTGAAGAAATTCTGGAAGCCATTGTCGAGCGCATTCCACCGCCTAAAGGCGATGCGTCCAATCCTCTGGCCGCCTTGATTTTTGACGCCAAATATGACTCTTTCCGGGGCACAATAATCCATTGCCGCGTTTTTGAAGGAACCGTTAAAAGCGGCGATATTATCAAATTCATGTACAACGGAGCAACATATAAAGTGGAAGAAGTGGGCCATTTTCTGTTGACCCGAGCCAAGCGCGAAAAACTTTCCGCCGGAGAAGTGGGCTATATAATCGCCGGCGTGAAAACCGTTGCTGATGTGCGCACGGGCGACACAATCACACTTCAGGACAAGCCATGCAGCCAGCCTCTGCCCGGATTTAAAGAAGTCAAGCCGGTCGTCTTTGCTTCCATATACCCCATAGCCTCCGACGACTATCAGGATCTGGCCGACTCGCTGGAAAAATATAAACTCAACGACGCGTCGTTTATCTATGAAAAAGATTCTTCCACTGCTCTAGGACAGGGCTTCCGTTGCGGTTTCCTGGGACTGCTGCACTTGGATATCGTGCAGGAAAGACTGGAGAGAGAATTTGATCTTTCGATTATTCTATCCGTGCCCAGCGTTCGTTACCGCTTCTCGCTCAAAGACGGCAAAGTGATTTATGTGGATAATCCCGCGCATTATCCTGATCCCGCGGAAATCGAAAGAGGGGAAGAGCCTTTCATCCGCGCCTCAATGATGCTTCCTGAACGCTACCTGGGAGCAGTCATGAAACTTTGCATGGAAAAGCGCGGCGTCAATTCCAATATGAATTATACCGGCCCCGGCCGTGTCGAATTATCTTACGAAATGCCGCTGGCCGAAGTCATTTACGATTTTTACGACCGCTTTAAATCGGTAACGCAGGGTTATGGTTCATTTGATTACGACATTATCGATTACCGCGAAAGCAATCTGGTTTTGATGGATATTCTGGTCAACAGCGAAAAGGTTGACGCCTTATCTCAAATAGTTCATCGCGAACGCGCACGCTCACGGGCGCTTTTGGCCTGTGACAGGCTCAAAGACGAGATACCGCGGCAGATGTTTAAGATCGCCATTCAGGGCGCTATCGGAGGAGAAATCATCGCCCGCAGCACCATCAGCGCCTTCCGAAAAGACGTAACGGCTAAATGTTACGGCGGTGATATTACCCGTAAAAGAAAACTGTTAGAAAAACAAAAAGCCGGTAAGAAACGCATGAAGATGATCGGTTCGGTGAGCATTCCGCAAAGCGCATTCTTGGCTGTTTTAAAATCAGACACTGATTAAAATGAAAGAAGAACAAGCCGGGCTTTATATTCACATTCCATTTTGCCTCAGCAAATGCGGTTATTGCAGCTTTTATTCAATTAAATCCGTCAATCTTATTCCTGAATATATTACGGCTCTAAAAAAAGAAATAAAACATTACCGCAACGCCTTTTCATCATTTGACACCGTTTATATCGGCGGCGGCACCCCTTCCCTTCTGACTCCACAACAACTTGCTGAAATTTTCGCGGCAATCAATAAACATTATAAAATTGACGCTCACGCGGAAATAACGATGGAAGTTAATCCCGGAGATGTTTCCCTTGAATACTTTCAGGCGCTGCGCTCCCTGGGCATAAACCGACTAAACATCGGCATTCAGTCTTTCGATGATAAAGTTTTAAGATTCCTGGGACGCAGGCATTCAGCCAAAGAGGCAACTGCCGCGATAGATGCGGCAAGAAAGGCCGGCTTTGATAATCTGGGAATAGATTTGATTTACGGAGTTCACGGCGTAAGTATCAATTCATGGAAAAATACTTTGCAAGAAGCCGTTGGTTTCACGCCGGAACACATCTCCGCCTATCAGCTATCGCTTAGCGACAGAACACCGCTTAATAAAAAATACGATTCCGAAGGCTGGCATCTTCCTGATGAAAATATGGAATTAAAATTATTTTTAACAACCGCGGAAGTTCTCGAAAATGCCGGTTATATTCACTATGAGGTTTCCAACTTCGCCCGCAGCACAAAGCTCCGGTCAAGACACAATATGAAATACTGGCAGCATGCGCCTTATCTGGGCTTGGGACCTGCCGCGAATTCTTTTCTGGAAAACTGTCGCTTCTGGAACAAAGCCACCCTCCACACTTATTTAAAAGAGATTGCCGCAGGGAAAATGCCGGTGGAAGATGAGGAAACTCTTTCAATCGAACAATTGCAACTGGAGGCTTTATTTCTTGGCCTTCGCACCAATACAGGTATTAATCTGAAAAGCTACAAAACTAAATACGGCGTTGATTTAATCGCTAATAAAAAAATCATCATTGACGCGCTAATAAAAAATAAACTTGTGGAATTAAAAAATGGTTTTTTGCATCCTACCCGCGCAGGAATGGCTGTGACCGACAGCCTGGCGCTGATCTGATACCAAGCCGTAGTCATTCGTCTACCTTTGTTGGTATAGCCTGCCCCGGCGCAGGCCGTGGTTATCTGCTTCTCGACGTATTGAACTATACGACTGCGTCGCCTCTTCCTTGCCGCCGCAGTATACTTCTGACTGCGACTTGGTATAATGATGAATTGGTTAGATTAATTTTGTTAGGTTTTGATGCGATCATTAAATGTTGATATTAAGAATAGTGAAAGCGCACCTGATAAATTAACCGCCAGTTCCGCATGACGTGATGCTGGGCGAATAGGTGTCTTACCTTTGCCATGTGCGTCCCCGAGCCTATTACGTAATGTGCCTAATCCATTAACCACAGCGGAACAACCACCTAATATTTGTTTAAAAACATCTTCTGAGTGCTGACTGGGTGACAAAGAAAGCTCGTTAGCCGTTAGCTTATATAGTTCGTGTAGTTCAATTTTGTTTTTGTCATATGGTATTTTCTTTTCATCCAGTATGTGTTTACAGACTGTTTCAAGCAATGATCGAGCTGCAGTTATTGCACCTTCAGGATCAGTTGTGCGTCGTTCCAATGCACGTTGCCAAGCCCCATTCACACCATCCGAGTCAAACTTTTTTAGTACTTGAGATGTAGCTTTATCTAAGGGTGCCTTATTTTTTCCTTCCATAAAATCAAGTATTGGGGCGAATTCTTGCCAGATATAAGCACGGCGCTCTGCATAAGTGGGGTATTTATTTTTTATGAATGGCCAAAATTGATCTAACTCTCTGTTTGTTCTTATGAATAATGGAAGAAGTTGTTTGTATTCTGAATTCTCTAATAGATAAATTCTCAGTGCGGCGTAATCACTGCCGTTTGCTTGCTGTCCAGTTGAAATTGCAATAAGCATATTCTGCAGTGCTTGAACACACTCAATATCATTTAAATAATCATCAATCATAAGAAATATCCTTCAGAAACTTAACGAAAATATCAACCGGTGCGTAGCGTTCGGCTGGATTGATTTATTATGCAAAGTCTATTTCAGCAAGTAACTTATTAATCTCGGTTTTTGGCCTCATGACATCAAATCTGACCACGCGACGAATGCCATACTTACTGCTATGCTCCAACTTTCCGATTGCCCGTGCTGGGCCATTATATAATCTTTCATATTTCGGCTTTGAGCTGTAAATAAGCAAGACAATTAAGTCATCAGGTGCATCCTCTTCGACAATGCGAAAAAACGTACCTGACCTATATCTTCTTACCCTTGCTTCGGACCATACTTTGACTTGAACCGTCCGTTGTGTTTTATCTGAAGACCAATAACCATCAACTGTTTTCTTGCCACGTTTCGCCTTCGTCATCTTGAATATATCTTCTGCTATTATTTCAGCGGCCATTCCAATTACGTTGCTATCGTAGTCTCCTAGTTTACTCACACGACTGACGATATCTAAAACCTCCGAAACTCTATCCATTCTTCGTTCCCTCTTGCATAACAATGTTTATATGTTTCTGTTCTAAACCACCGCAAATTTGCGGTGCAACAATCTGTGAAAATACTTTATATTATGATTCTAAATACTTGATATATAAAAGTTATAATTAATCTTTTTTAACCTTTATCTAATCGTGACGGAGGAAATTTCATGTTCCAGGCGCTTTTTAATTTTCTGGAATATTTCGTCTGGATGAGATTTTTCCTTCAGGAATATTTTGTCCAGAGTATTTGCCGGCACAAAATTTTGTATAACATAATGACCGGCGCCGGAAATCAGTTTGGCAATATTAAGAATGTCTTTTTCATCGAGTTGTGATTGCACGACAGTCGTGCGAAATTCATAGGGAATTTTCGCTCGTAAAATAATTTTGATGCTTTCTTTAATTGACTCGGGACTTACCGGCACATTAACGATTTTTTCATATTTTTCCAGCGGCGCTTTGATATCCATGGCAATATAATCAAGCAGTTTTTCAGCAAGAAGGGCATTAATAACCTGCGGCTTTGATCCGTTGGTGTCGAGTTTGACGGCAAATCCAATTTTTTTTATCTGTTTGATAAAGGGCTTTAAATTATTCTGGATGGTAGGCTCACCGCCGGTTATCGCCACGGCATCGAGCTTTCCCCGACGTGTTTGAAGAAAGTCCAGTACATCTTTTTCCTTTAAACAGGGCACAAACAAGTCAGGATCAACCAGTCCGGGATTATGACAATATGAACATCTGAAATTGCACCCTTGTGAAAAGATAATCGCGCTGATCATTCCCGGATAATCAATAAGTGATACTTTTTGGAAACCGCCTATTTTCATTTTTTCCTTTTATATTCAGACGCACCAATACACCGCGCAAGAATACTTATAAAATTTCAATTATTTTTTTATACCCAGTTGTATTTTATGGATAACGCAGCGGCAGAAATGAGGCTCCGCAGGCGTATATATAATACGTTGAGGAAGCCGACGACACAGCCAACAAAGTTAACTAAAAATGCAACTTGGTATTGTTAAAATTTGAATACCTGCCTCGAGTCAAACTCTTCCTGTTTCCCCTTATTCCACTGTTTGACCGGCCGTAAATAACCAACCACGCGGGAGTAGACCTCACAATCATCGGCGCAGGTCGGACATTTTTCCTGTTCGCCTTTAAGATATCCGTGCGACGGACATACGCTGAAAGTGGGTGTAAAAGTTATGTAAGGCAAATGATAATTGCAGCAAATCTTCTGAACAAGTTTCTTTACCGATTTGGGATCATCTATTCTTTCGCCCGCGAAGGTATGGAATACCGTGCCGCCGGTGTATCTTACCTGAATTTCATCCTGTAAATCCAGCGCCTCAAAAACATCATCAGTATAGTTTACCGGCAGTTGCGTGGAATTCGTATAAAACGGCTCCGCGGTTTTCGATTTGTTATCGCTGGCCGTAATAATATCGGGATATTTTTCTTTATCTGTTTTGGCCAGACGATATGACGTGCCTTCGGCCGGTGTTGATTCCAGATTATAATTGTTTCCGGTTTCCTTCTGGAAATCGATAAGCTTTTTTCTCATAAAATCAAGAACCTGTTTTGTGAATTCCTGGCCTTTTTTCGTGGCAATGTTAACTTTCAGTAAATTTAAACAGGCTTCATTCATCCCGACAAGCCCGATTGTGGAAAAATGATTCTTCCAGTATTCGTTGAATCTTTCCTTGACGCTGCGCAGATAATATCTCGTGTAGGGATAAAGATTGCCGTCCGTGAATTTTTCCAGCACCTTCCGTTTGGTTTCCAGACTTTCCTTGGAAATATCCATCAGCTTGCCCAATTGATCCAGAAAAGCTTTCTTGGATTTAGCCATATAGCCAATACGTGGCATATTGATGGTGATAACGCCGATAGAGCCGGTGAGCGGGTTGGAACCGAAAAGGCCGCCGCCTCTCATTTCCAGTTCACGATTGTCAATGCGCAGACGGCAGCACATGCTGCGGGCATCTTCCGGATTCATGTCGGAATTAATGAAGTTGGAAAAGTAAGGCACGCCGTATTTAGCTGTCATCTCCCACAAATCCTTCATGTTGGGATTGTCCCAGTTAAAATCTTTAGTGACATTGTATGTGGGAATCGGGAAGGTAAAAACTCTTCCCTTGGCATCGCCTTCTGCCATCACCTGTAGAAAAGCTTTGTTGAAAAGATCCAATTCTTCCTGAAATTCCTTATATGTTTCTTTTTGCGGCTTACCGCCGATGATAACACTCTGGTCCGCGTAATATTTCGGTATGGTCATATCCAGAGTCACATTGGTAAAAGGGGTTTGAAATCCCACTCTCGTCGGCACATTAATATTGAAAATAAATTCCTGCAGCGCCTGTTTAATCTCTTTAATAGTTAAATTATCATAACGGATAAATGGAGCAAGCAAAGTGTCAAAATTGGAAAAAGCCTGCGCTCCGGCAGCTTCTCCCTGAAGCGTATAAAAGAAATTAACCACCTGCCCCAGAGCGCTGCGCAAATGATTGGCCGGTTTGCTTTCCACCTTGCCGGACACACCTTTAAATCCCTGCAAAAGCAGATCATATAAATCCCAACCCACGCAGTAAACGGAAAGTAAACTTAAATCGTGAATATGAAAATCGCCGTCAATATGAGACTTGCGGATTTCCGGAGAATATATTTCATTGAGCCAGTAAACTTTGCTGACTTCTGAAGATATGTAATTGTTCAAACCCTGTAAGGAATAATCCATATTACTGTTTTCATTGATCTTCCAATCGGCTTTCTTCAAATATTGATCAACCAGATCAACTTCCATCTTATTGGTAATATCTCTTAAACGCGAATGCTGATCCCGGTAAATAATATATGACTTGGCCGTTTTACGATGAGTGGATTGTAAAAGAACCTCTTCGACAATATCCTGAATTTCTTCAACGGATAAAATCTTGCCGTCGAAGAGCTTTTCCGCAAGATTTAAAACCTTGATTGTCAATTTACGAGCTTCCTTATTATCGAATTCACCGGTAGCAGCTCCAGCCTTGGCAATGGCGTTGGTAATTTTTTCCGCACTAAATTTAACTAAACGGCCATCTCTTTTTCTAATTTTTAAATTCATCTGCCAACCCCATTAATAAATAGAAAATTAAATATAATGAACGATGTAAAACGCTATATATTGTGGTATGTAAGGATAATACTACTACATATAGTAATTATCAAGAAAATAATAAAAAAATTTTCAGGGGGTGTTTTCTGGTAAAAAACTTAATAATTAGAGGCTATTTGAACATGATGCGACGACTGAAATAATTCATGCCTTGTCATATTCTGAAAAAATCATGGAAAAAACAGCGCGTCCCTGTGTGGATGATCTCAAGTCCGTGGAATAGCCGAACATGGCCTTCAAGGGAACTTTAGCTTTAATTTCGGCTACAGTTCCCTTGGGATTAACCGATTGAATTTCTCCTTTGCGTGCATTGATGTCACCTATAACATCACCCATAAATTCGCTGGGGGTAATAATATCAACCATCATAATCGGTTCAAGCATAATGGGATCACCAAGATTACATCCATCATGAAAAGCGGTTGCCGCCGCGATCTTGTAACCCTGGGCTGAAGATTCACCATCCCGGAAAGAACCGCCGGTTATTGTCACTCCTACGTCTATTACCGGATAACCGTTTAATACACCGTTCATCATAGCTTCCCTGATACCTTCTTCCATCATCTCGTAATATTCGGCAGGGATTATACTGTCATCAAGTTTATTGATAATTTCATTTCCCAGCCCCCGTTTACGCGGAGCCAAAGAAAGACGGACATGACCGAAGTGTTTCTTTTCGCCCAGTTCCTTTTCAAACACTCCTTCCATCTCCACCTTCTTTTGAATAGTCTCACGATAAACGACTCTGGGTCTGCCGACATTTACCTGACAGTTGAATTCGCGGCGTAAACGGTCAACAATAATTTCCAGATGCAGTTCCCCCATGCCGGAAATTATCGTTTGCGCAGTTTCATCTTCATATTTTACCCTCAGCGTCGGATCTTCTTCCGTCAGCTTCTCCAATGCCGTGGTCAGTTTTTCCTGATCTGCTGGTGTCTTAGCTTCAATGGCCTGGCTTATTACCGGCTCGTAGAATTCTATCAGTTCCAGCATGATCGGGTTTTCTTCTTTACAAATGGTATCCCCTGTTGTCGTTGATTTTAATCCCAGTACGGCAACGATGTCCCCTGCGGATGCTGTATCTATTCTCTCCCGCTTATTTGAGTGCATACGTAAAAGGCGGGCGATTTTTTCCCGTCTTTTTTTTATGGAATTATAAACCTCATCATTGGCATTTATTTTACCGGAGTAAATCCGCAGGTAGGTAAGCTTCCGTCCTTCATCAAGCATAACCTTAAAAGCAAGCGCCGCCAGAGGCTCTTTATCGGAGCTGTGCCTGACCTCTTCTTTTTTGGTTACAGGATTAATCCCTTTAATGGGCGGAATATCTTCAGGAGACGGCAGATAATTGATGATAGCATCAAGCACCGGCTGAATTCCTTTATTGCGCAGAGCCGCGCCGCAAAGCACAGGAACTATTTTCAGTGATATTGTCGCTTTCCGCAAAGCCTGCTTTATTTCAGACGCAGTAATTTCTTCACCGCTGAGATATTTATCAGCCAGATCATCATCAACTTCGGCAAGCGTCTCTATCATTTGTTCGCGTCTTAATTTTACCTCATCAATAAATTCCTGCGGAATATCATGCGTGGAAAATTCCATGCCCTGGGTTGAATCATCCCAAACCAGCATTTTCCGATCAATCAAATCGATTGCACCGCGAAAATTGTCTTCACTGCCGGCAGGAATCTGGACAGCCACGGGAATGGAAGCAAAACGTTCCCGCATCATTTTAATGGCGGCAAAAAAATCAGCTCCAACCCTGTCCATTTTGTTAATAAAGGCAATTTTAGGAACGCCGTACTTATCTGCCTGATGCCATACCGTTTCCGACTGCGGCTCTACACAACCGACCGCGCAGAAAACAACAACCGCGCCGTCAAGGACACGCAGCGAACGCTCCACTTCAATAGTGAAATCAACATGCCCGGGTGTGTCAATTATATGAATATCATGATTTTCCCACACACAAGTGGTCACCGCAGATGTAATGGTGATGCCTCTTTCCTGTTCCTGCGGCATCCAGTCCATAACAGCTTCACCATCGTGGACTTCTCCCATCTTGTAGGATTTGCCTGTGTAATAAAGAATTCTTTCCGTAAAGGTTGTTTTTCCCGCGTCAATATGAGCAACTATACCTATATTGCGCGTGCGGGATATTTTGGATTTTGCTGCCATAAGATAGTTAACTATTGCTCTGTTTGTCCGGAATAATAAGTTCCAAATCTGGAGAAAAAGCTTTCCGTGTAGAAATATGACCTTTAATAGATGACTGTTCTTTGCCGTCAACTAAAATTTTTACTTTTTTTATGCTGGGAATATTTTGAGTTATAGAATCTGTCAAGGAATAGATTGTAGCCATTTCAGAAGCGGAACTGCCCTCATATAACTTAGTCAGACTTTTGCTAAAATTTACAAAAGCAATATCATTATCTGCTATCTTTACATCTATAACATTAACACCGTGAGGAAATGTATTAACCAATCCGGTTTTAGAGCCTTCGAGCAAGGCTTTAACAATTTCCTTAGCTTGTAACGCAACATCATTTTCTTTAAAAATAAAACGTTTTTCAGGTCTCAAAAAACGTTCCTGTTGATCAGAAAAATAAATTTGAACAATTTGTTTTTCTTTCTTTTTGATGGCATCCATATCACTTGTAGGATACAATGCACTGAATAAAGTAACAAAGAAAACAACCAGCAGAACAAATATTCCGCCGAGTATAAATGACAGGTAAATAATTCTTGTAGATTTCTTTACTTTCTTTTCCCTTATATTGTCTGACCGAAGCTGTTTCTTGGTCGTCATAAAAGCTTAACTCCTCTTTGAAAAAACTTTATTAATTTATGGCATTTTATCTTTGCTGTCAAGAAGAACAAACTCAATGCTTCAGATAAAAAAACATCCCCTGCACTCACTACAACATTTGGCTGAGAATGCAGGGGAATATTATATAAAATATTCTGACAATTTTAATAATTTTCCGCTAAAATCTCATAATACGATTGCGGATGTTTGCAGGCAGGGCATTCTTTAGGCGCCTCGTCTCCCTCATAAACGTAACCGCAATTTATGCAATGCCATTTATTTGACACTTTCTTCTTAAAGACTTCGCTCTTGTCAATGTTGGCTGCCAGCTTGCGATATCTTTTTTCATGGAACATTTCAACTTTGGATATTTGCTCAAAAGAGCGGGCTACTTCCGGGAAGCCTTCCTCTTTAGCGACTTTGCCAAAATTAGCATAGAGCGTTGTCCATTCCATATTTTCACCTGCCGCTGCCGCCTCTAAATTACTTTTAGCATCTCCGATAACACCCGCGGGATAACCGGCTGTGATTTCCACATCGCCTCCTTCAAGATATTTAAAAAATACTTTTGCGTGCTCTTTTTCATTTTCCGCCGTCTCCAGAAAAATGTGTGAAATCTGTTCGAATCCCTCTTTTTTAGCGGCGCTGGCAAAAAAGGTGTAGCGATTTCTTGCCTGTGATTCACCGGCAAAAGCCGCCAGTAAATTTTTTTCCGTTTTTGTGCCTTTTATTGATTTAGCCATAAATTATCTCCTTTCTTTGTGGTTTTTTCTAGTTTGCAATATATTAAGCAC
The DNA here is from genome assembly GCA_963811325.1 of uncultured delta proteobacterium. Lineage (GTDB taxonomy): Bacteria > Desulfobacterota > Syntrophia > Syntrophales > Smithellaceae > Smithella. Next base: position 994,509 of record CAWEQT010000001.1, on the reverse strand, counting down.
TCCACACAAACTTATCAATGGTTATTTCAAATCTTTTCCTATGGAAAAAGCTTTTCCCAGATATTTTCCCACGCCATAATAGGATTATATTTCTGGCCCATAAAGCACCGGATTAATTTTTAAGATATCCGGCAGTCCATCATTCCCCAGCATTGATTCATCAACCTTGACATCCATAATCTCGCCGATGAAATGCGTATGGATACCGATTTCCATGGCATTTATAAGCTTGCATTCCAGAGACATTGGAAATTCCATAATATAAGGAGCGTCTACCTTTTGGCTTTTTACGGCCGTGATCTTTGCTGCCGCGAATTTATCAACATTTCTTCCGGAAACTATGCCGCAATAATCAGCAATTTCCACCTGGCCGGCCGAAGGAACATTTATAGTAAATGCCTTACGTTCCATGATATTGCCGTGAGTATAGGTAGCTGCTCTTAAAGATACGGCCATACAAGGGGGTTTTGAGCTGCATACTCATCCCCAGGCTATAGCAGCAGCATTGGGTTTCCCATTTTTGTCGTAGGTGCCTATTAACCACACCGGCGTGGGATAAATTAGAGTTTTCGCATCAAAAGACTTTTTCATAAATTTCTCCTGATTTTTTATTTACTCAATAATCCTGCTTATTTTACTGAATTTTATAAATTATTTTAAAAATAATTTCAAATTATTAAAAAAAGAATTTTTAAACTAATTTATAGTATGATAAGAATAATTAAAAATCAGTATTGATCAAATTTTGATTAATACAGGGCGCTATTAAATTTCTTGATTAGATGAGGAGAATATCTTTATGGCTACCATTATGCCGGAATCTGAACACGTACAAAAAGCAATCCAATGGGTATCAATAAATTTAGAAGAAGGCAATCAGCCTTTAAAAAAGCTTATTGAAAATGCGATTTTAAAATTTGATTTATCACCCAAGGATTCCGATTTCCTAATGAATTTCTATGCCAACAGAGATAAATAGGCAAAGAATATTTTAAGATAGAGTATAAATGTTAGGTTGAGAAGATTATTATAGCGTTTTAAAATATTTGACTCAAGCAATTCTTGAATAAGCAGGAAGCTGCTTTTAGTTCATCAGTTTCGAAAACAGGTGCGCTTATGCCGGTAAATTCAAAATAATCCGGCTATTTTTTCAGTAAATCTCTAATTTCGGCAAGCAGTTCCTGATCTTTAGTCAGCGGTGGCGGTGTCACAGTTTCTTCCTGTTTATTCTTCATGATCATTCCAATAAATTTGACAATGAAGATGTACAATGCCAAAGCAACTATCAGAAAATTAACGATTTCTCCAAGAAACAATCCGTAAGGGACATCTTTACCGTTAATCACCCATTTCCAGGTCAGATAACTCTGATTGCCGGGCATGATAACGCTGATAAAAGGCATAATGATGTGTTTGACCAGGGAATCAACAATCTTGCCGAATGCCGCTCCGATAATCACACCAATAGCAAGATCAACAACATTACCTTTGAAAGCGAAATCTTTAAACTCTTCCAACATTGCTGATACTTTTTTTTTGGCTTCCATATCTTGCTCCTTTCGATATTTTTTCTACTCGATATTAGACATCTCTTCGTAAATCTTCAGATCGATAACACTAAAAAAAGTGTCATACTGATCTTTCTGCAAAAGCCGCCGCATTTCCCATCCTGTTTTTGTTTTCTTCTCCGTGGTCACAGCAAGGCTTACTTCACATCTCTTCCAATTGAGGCGTTTGACACTGGCGCTTGCTTTCGTACGCCAATCGCCCGACTCCTTATAATCCGAAACGACCCGTAGATTCTTCTGATCTATGGTAACATTAGTACCGATATTTTTTTCTTTGAAAACATCGGCTATAGCCTTAAGAATCACTGTTTCTTTGGCTTCATAAACATGGCTGTACTCATCCGGTTTTAATATGACCGACCTGCCATACTCACCGAAACAGGAGATAATACTAATTATGATAATCACATAAAAAAACAAAAGATAATTTCTATTAATCATATAAATTCACTGCGGACGGCAATAAAAGCTTAGCGGCTGTTTGCATTTATCCACCAGGATCCTTTTTCTTTAAACCACCATAGAGAAGAATCTGTTTGAGTAATTCTTTCGGCAAGTTTTTTCCCGTTCTCCGTGTTCAATCTCTGCAAAGCAAAATTAATCCATTCTTCCGTATATTTATTTCCTAAATCACCGCATTCTTTTAATTGCAGAATTAGAGCGATTTGATCGGCATCCCGCGCGATCAATGATTCCTTTGTCTCTTTACGGTTAAATTCGTCAATTGCCGCTTTAATATCATCACCGAAAAAAAGGGGTTCAGTCAATTCCAATACGGCTTTCTCCTCATCGACATTAACATATTTCTTATTAACATAATTCATATCGCCGGTGCGCGCTTCCGGCAAATCGTGAAGAATACACATCTTCAACACACGAAACTCATCAAGTGAATCATCCATTTTACAAAGAGTGTAACCGGCAAATACCGTGCGCAAAACGTGTTCGGCTACCGATTCTTTCCCAGTGCCCAAAAACTGATAACCACTGCGCGGCGTTCTGCTGAGCATTCCTACTTCAAACAAGAAATTAGCGATACTATCCATTTTATTCCTTTTTCAATATTTTGATTCGATTAGCCATCATTTCAGATATCTTTGCAACTTGCAATTGCATTGAAGCAACACCGTCAGGCCGCATACCGATAACCTTGTCTAATTGGGCCCTCCAGTGTTCCAACAGGGCAATTTCATTTTCTTTTATTTTTTTCTCGAAACGCTCCTGGTATTCTTTTATAAACAAGTCAGTTGAATTCATTCTAACCACCTTAAATCTTTTCTGGAATTCAAGTCACATTATATCATTGAAGGTTTATCTTGCAACAACGAATTTAAAAATCATAATTTGACACTACGCGTCAAATGCTATAAACAAAAGCAAAAAAATCGAACGGAATTAAATAAATATATATGCCATCACAACCAAAACATGAAGATATAGCCGGCGGGCAAGCAATCCTGGAAGGAGTTATGATGCGTCACGACAATAAAATAGCCGCGGCGGTAAGGAGGCCTGATAAGAAAATTGTTTTTCAGGAGCGGGAATATATTCCGTTGACAAAACGTTATAGAATATTCGGATGGATGTTTGTCCGGGGAACAATAAATTTATTTGAAATGATGATTGTGGGATTTCAATGTCTGATGTTTTCGGCTGATGTAGCCATGTCAGAAGAAGAAAGAAAGCCCAAAAGCTGGGAGATGTATCTTTCTTTTTTCATAAGTTTCTCCATAGCTATTTTTTTCTTTGTTGTCGTACCGGCGTTTTTCTTTACAAAGATAAAATCTTATATAGATAATCTTCTTCTTTTAAACATTTTAGAAGGCTGCGTTCGACTGGGCATGTTTCTTTGCTTCCTGACAGCCACACTCTTCATGAAAGATATGAGACGTGTTTATATGTACCACGGCGCCGAGCATAAAACCGTATTTGCCTGGGAAGACGGTCAGGATCTGACTATTGAAAATGTTAAAAAATATTCCACCCGTCATCCCCGGTGCGGAACAAGCTTTATTCTTTTTGTGATGATTGTTTCCATATTGGTCTTTTCTTTATTAGGACGTCCGGATTTTCTGCATAGAGTAATCTACAAAATTCTGCTTCTCCCCGTTGTTGCCGGCATTTCTTATGAAGCCATCCGTTTTACCGGTAAATACAACCGCTCGAAACTTGTGCAAATGCTGAGTTGGCCGGGATTAATGCTGCAAAAAATTACAACCAGAGAACCTTCTGACGATCAAATCGAAGTGGCCATTGCCGCAATGAAAAAAGTGATTTGATCTAAAGTATTTTTCAATAAATTAATTTACAACACCTTATATAGGGACTTCAATCTGTTTTCCTGCATATAAACTTGAGAATCTCTTTGAGTGCAATATATATAAGGATTTGACATTTCTTACCAATGGGAGTAATGATTACAAATAATTGACGTTTGTAAATCTCTTAATAAGGAGAATAAACTGATGATTAAGCGGTACGCTTTTGTATTAATTTTTGTTTTTTTTACGGCCGCCTTGCTTTACCAACCGGCAACAGCGAAAGAAGATACTGCTCAAATAAAACTCAAAAAAACGGCTGAGCCTTCTAAAAAAATATATACTTACCCGGTTAAAGAAGGAGATACTCTATTCTCTATCGTTAATACTATTCCCGGTATTACCGAAGAAGATTTATCCAATGATTATCAGCTTATTAAAGAACTTAACCCCAATATACCAAATCTTGATAAGCTCGAAGCCGGACAATCGTTGAATTTACCATGGAAACCACTCACGGGAACAGAAGGAATTGAAACAGAATACAAAACGATAGCCGGTGCAAATAAAATTTATTCCGGACCAAAATATTATTTAATAAAAAGGGGGGATACGTTATTTAAAATCATTCTTCGTGAATTAAAAAGCGAGACGAATATCGCCGAAACGCTCAAAACTATCAAGTCAATTAACCCAAGCATTAAAAATGTTAACAGAATTTACGCCGGTGCGGTTATAAGATTGCCGGGGGAATATCTCTTTGTTAAAACTGCGAAGGAAATCAAGCCGGTTGCACAAAAGGAAACAGAAACACTTTCAAAAATATCAAATCAACCGGAAAAGATCATCGAAATAAAAGAAAAAATAGTTATGCCGCCTGAAGCCCGCCTTGCTGTGTTGAAACACGTCATTGTCCAGATGAACGGGTCAATTACTACAACCGGTAATTATTATCTTCCAATACCACAAGCCGGTCAGGTCACCATTGATTGTTCTAAAATTCCGCTAATTGAATTCGACGATAACACAACAGTATTTATTGATTTGGAAAATCGCGCCCATGATAATTTGAAAAAGATGATCCTTAACAATTGGAAGAACTACTACCTCGTCAAAGTGGACAAAAATGACGACGTCTTTACTATTTTAGAAAAGGTTATCAATACGACAAAAAGTTACCGCATGATGAAAAGCGAAAAACCATTAATGGCAGGCACTGTGCCGCTGGCAGAAGTAATGGTCGACTGGGTAATTGTAAAATCTCTTCCCCATCAACATCCTCAGACCATACAAGGCTTACGCTCGATTTATGAAAATAATTTGCTATTGCCCAGATCAATCAAAGATTATTATCAGAATAATGGCTTAATTATCACTGAAATTTCCGGGGAGACAGGTCTTGCCGAAAAACCGGAGGAAATTTATTCTTTGTCGCCGGTGCCTGTTTTCCCTACAACATCAGTTAAAGATTTTTCTTATGCGCTGATTACCGATTTAGGATTGAATGCCGAAAAAGACGTTGATATTCAAATATTCGACACCGTAAAAGACGGCTTTAATTTGTCAATAAAAGCCGATGTGCTGGTAAGAAATGGAGACAAAAAATATATTATATCTTCGCAGAATTTTTCCCAGCAATTCATTAATGCGCTAAAACAAGCCGGTAATGAACCTATTTTCATTAGCGACAGCGATTCTCCCAAAAATAATATGGAAAATATTTTGCGCGGTATCAATATTCCTTTCAATTCCGATAATTTTACATTTTCCGGATTGAGTAAAAATCAGGCGCCTTATACTTTGAAATTTAGCGGCACTAAAATTAAAACTAATCAGGATTTGTATGTTGTTGATTTTGACATTGATCAGGGACTGCGCGGTTTACTACAAGAGGTATGGTCAGCTAATATAGCCAAATATTGATGATTTTTCAAGTTCCTCCGAATACGCAAGAGAAGATGAGGATTTTTGCAGAAAATATTATCCTCAGATTACGTCTTTTCTTTTATTACCGCCGGCTTCGTGAAATAATCTAAGTAATAAATAATTGCGCCTCCGGCCATTGAAATTTATTTGCAATTTTGTCTAATTATATCTATTTCAGCAATCACGTTAAATTATCATTAAAAGGATATTATGGTTAAAGCTATTGCCCTCTTCTCAGGAGGATTAGACAGCATGTTGGCGGCAAAATTAGTTAGCAGGCAAAATATTGACGTTGCCTGCCTTACATTCACAACGCCTTTTTTTAACGCACAAAAAGCGCAAGCCGCCGCCGGGCAAATAAAATTACATCTGTCAGTTGAAGATATTACCGGTGAACATCTGAAGATGCTTAAATCTCCCCGCTATGGCTATGGGAAGAATATGAATCCCTGTATAGATTGCCACACATTAATGCTGCAAATTGCCGGAAGAAAAATGGAAGAGACCGGAAGCGACTTCATTATTACCGGTGAGGTTCTCGGTCAACGCCCAATGTCACAAAACAAACAATCTCTTTATGTTGTTGCTAAAAATTCCGGTTATAAAGAATATATTTTACGCCCCTTGAGCGCTTTACTGCTTGACCCGATAAAAGCGGAAACACAAAATTTGATTGACCGCTCTCAATTGCTTTCTATTCAGGGACGCGGCAGACAAAATCAGATAAAATTGGCTGCTGATTTCGGCATAGTTAATTATGCTCCCCCTGCGGGAGGATGCCTGCTTACCGATCCCATATTTTCACGCCGTCTGCTCGATTTATTCTCGCATCACGGTGACCGGAATATTCGTGATATCGAACTGCTTAAATATGGGCGCCATTTCCGTATTGCGGATGACTGCAAAATTATTGTCGGCAGGAACAATGCTGATAACGAAGCAATATCGAAATTTGCCACACCTGATGATTTAATTTTTAATATGACCAGTTTCCCCGGTCCGATTGTTTTAATACCTTACGGTGATGAAACTGATCAGCAAATTGCATCCGCATTGTGTGTTCGTTACAGCGATGCGCCAAATGATCTGGAAGCGGAAGTGGTTTGCCTGCATAAGAATGCGTCAAAATCAATAATAGCTGCGGCAGCGGCAAAAGAAGATTGTGAAAGATGGATTATTTATTAACCAGGAAACACAGCTTGAAAACAGCATGATTTCTGACAAATAAGTTCAAACAATGATGTCACAGGCTCCGAATCCAGCCCATTCATTCAGCGGAATACTTGATGTAATTATAAAACCTGCTCTATACGGTTCGTCGGAGCAGGATATCGCGATCTGACCGACCAGATCATGGATTGCACGATCAACAACAAAAGTAATTCCCTCGACTATCACCACCAGTTCGGTCTCCCGGGCAGAATCGATTCTCAGACCGAGTGAAGCGTCACAGCATCCACTAGACCTGATCTCGATCCGAACTGCACCCTGCACATTCTTCTCGATCATCCATTTTTTAATGGCCCGAGCCGCGCCCGGACCAAGCGTTATGATACTCTCTTCAGCCATAATTTAAACCCTGCGATTATGTAACCGATTATAAATGCCCAATAGCCATAAAGATAAACGGTATGCTCTCTTAAACTGTTTGTATATTCCACGATACCGGGAGTAATAAATACTGTTAGGGATACGATAATGCTGCCGAAAACAAGACTTGCCAACACATCACTCGGATAATGAACACCTAAATGAGGACGCAGGTATATCATGGCTGGAATCATCCAACCGATGAGAAGCACATATATATAACCAAATTGAAAACAAAGAAGGCTGACAGATATAGTCGTCCATAAAACATGGCCCGATGGAAAGCTTTCCAATTCCTTTGATGCATAACCGGGATCACGATTCTGAATCTTCATATTCAGATCATGCTGCAGTTGATCATTCGCGTATGGGCGTCTCCGCTTCACATAAGTTTTACAGAAAAGAAATATGATAATGCCGAGCATCGATCCAAAAATAAGCTGAATAACCAGATGTTTTAACGGTTCACTATTGAGCAATTGCCCGGCAAATGCGGCAATGAATAAAACAAGCATCCAGAACATGGCATCTCCCGTAAATATTAATATCTTTACAGCAAGAGATTTTTCATAGGGCATTTGATAAGCCCATTTAAGTAGTTGTCTATCGATATCTTTCAGAAATTGCATATATAAATTAAAGCAGAAAAATGCCTGTATGTATTTTGTATAATAACCCAAACGCCGCAAAATTTATGATATAAGGATTACTGTTTGTAGCCTGTTATAAAATTATAATTTTGAAAAATGTGACTTACAGCCTGCCTTAAAAGAAAAGTCCCTCTTAAGAATGAACAGAAAAAAGGGGGGGATCTTTTCTCGTTTCAAAATCCAGTGTGATTCATAAGGCTACAGACAGATATATTAAGTTATTTAATACCCTTTAAAAAATCCGGGGACGTGAAAAACGGATTCGGGTAGGTATAAAATCCCTTTCTGGTTTTTTGTCCTAAATCGCCCCTGTCGACATATTTTTTTACGAACTCTGTGTTTTTGATTTTCACAGGATCACCGGTATTTTTCGCCCAGAAACTCGTAACATGCCATACAGTGTCCAGACCCACACTGTCCATGAGTCCAAACGGTCCTATCAGCATTCGCATAATTCCCATCCAGACTCTATCTATGTCTTCGACCGCCGCAATATCATTTGAGGCAAGCGTTAGTGCATTGTCAAAAAGACCGGCGAACATATAATTAAAGACGTAGCCCGTACTCTCTTTATGGAGAACGATCGGAGCCAGACCGGTTTTCTCGGCGAATTCCTTTACCAGTTGCACGACCTCCGGAGATGTTCCGGGATGAGGCATTACATCAACCACGTTTGTCATTCGTATATCGTGAAAGTGGTAAGCGAGAAATTTCTCCGGCCTTCCTGTGGCTTGGGCGAACATTGAAGGCAAAAGCGTTGATGTGTTCGTAGTGAATATAGTCCTAACCGGGCACAATGCGTTTAATTGCCCAAACACTTTGCCCTTCAATTCCGGATCTTCCGGCACCGATTCACTCACGATGTCGGCGTCCCTGGCAGCCTCCGTCATATTGACGGTAGTTTTTATCCTGCTTATGGCTGCCATGGCCTTCTCCTGAGTAATCCGGCCTTCTCTTGTCATCCTGGAGGCAATTCTATTTATTCTTTCCATCGCCTTTTCCAGCATTTCTTTTTTTATATCATACAGGACAACATTACAATCGAAAAGCGCACATTGAAATCCGATCTGTTGTCCCATAGTGCCGCTGCCTGCGATAAGAACATTTTTAATGTCGTCAACTTTCATAAAAACCCGCTCCTTACATTTTTAAATTTTATTTTTTCATCCGCGATCGGCCATACAGCGTATCTTACCGCGACCCATTGAACCGGCCGCTTTAGAGAATCTCTTTTTTGATAAGAACTTTTTTTCAATGCAGGAAGTATAGGTAAATCACCATTATCTGTCAATCACGAATATGAGACAAAAAGCAATTGGCATGGTTCAATTTCTTTGCTTTGTGGGATTGTTAAACTTATCATTTTTCACGCAATTCTTTATGGAAATTGGAATTTCACTAATAAATTGTTCGCCATAAAAGTGGGGGCATATTGTGTTTATTAAGGATGAATTCTAGCATTTTTGTTGAGGTTGATGATTTATTGACTTCAGGAAATTTTCGATTGTCTTGACGCTCATTGCAAGGTCAAGTCCTGTTTCTGACAGATGAAATAATTTGAAGATGATTTTCCATTTTACATGCATTTAAAATGGTGGATGGACAGTCATAAACGTAAATACGTCCATGCCATTAGCTTCCGCTTTTGTTTTTTCGCCATTGATCACGTCTATCATTTGTTTGATCATCTCGTCACAGAGTTGTTTAAGCTGATGGCCTTCCACTAAGACACCGGCATTAATGTCTATATCATCGGTCATGGCCTTATAAATCCTGGTATTGCTTGCAACCTTAATAACCGGCATAATCGGAAATCCTACAGGCGTTCCCCGTCCGGTGGAAAAAAACATAAGTTGAGAACCGCTGGCGGCCAGTCCTGCTATTGAATCACCGTCATAGCCGGGACCATCCTGCAGAATCAGTCCTTGTTCGGTCGGCGCCTGTCCGTAATCGACAACCTGATTGATTGTGCCGGAGCCTCCCTTGAAAATGCAGCCCATGGATTTTTCGGCAATGGTGCTGATGCCTCCGTCCATATTGCCGGGAGAAATGACGAGACTGGCCAATTCACCCATAATATCCTGCGTCAGTTTTTCCGCGCGATCGATCATCTGTTTGATATGTCCGGCAACCTGTTCATTTTTAGCTCTGCGTGTGAGGACATCAGTCGTCCCTATCATTTCGGTGTTTTCACCGAATATGACAGTTGCACCTTTTTCCAGAAGCCAGTCGGATACGGCACCCAGGGCAAGATTGGCCGTTACGCCGGATATAGCGTCAGAACCGCCACATTCCATGGCAACCATTATCTTTTCCCATGGAATGGAAACCCTGGGCTGGCTTTTTAATTCTGCAAGCATACGCCGCGCCGCCAGGACACCCTTACGGGCTGTTTCCAGAGATCCGCCATCTTTCTGCACATTCAGCACTTCTATCTTTTTTCCTGCGTAATTGATTAAAGGAAGCAGGTTGGACGTGCTGGAGACTTCACATCCCAGGCCGACTAAAACAACACCGCCCACGTTGGGGTGATGGATCAGGCCGGAAAGTATCCGAAAGAGAATCTCAATATCCCGCGGACCACCTCTGCCGCATCCATGAGAGTGCGGCGCACATACAGCTTCGGGAACTTCCCTCGAAATACGATTGATAACCCCGTTGACACACGAAACAGTCGGCAAAACTAAAACGTGATTGCGAATGCCTGCTTTTCCATCCTGTCTTATAAAACCGCTGATTTCGTTCATTTCTTCCACATCTTGCTTTCGAGATTATGCGTATGAACCCATTGCCCCTGCCGGATTGCCTGTGTGCTCACGGCTACCGGCTCACCATACTTAATGATTTCCTCGCCTTTATCAATATCATGAAGAGCAACCTTATGACTGGCCGGTATTTCCTCTAAAGCGGAAAATATTTCTTTGCCCCCGGCAACAACGGGCTTACCTTTGGCAATTGCCTTCAGAGCAACACCGACATTATCCCGCGAATGAATAATTAAAATGTTATCCATCCTATTCCTTCCTGAATTTGGTAGCGAGTGAATATATAATTACAATTTTTCCCTAAGAATCGTAGATTCTTCGTAGCTTGCCGCGGAGAGCTTCAATTAGTGATATCAATTGGACTAATTATTAAAATTTAACATATACTAAGTTAACGTCCAGCAGTCTTTTGACTATTTTCAATTGAAACATTGAGTGGCTTTGCAATTTAACAATAAAACAGTCCGGAATATTATCGATTGTCTTGACACTCTTTGCAAGGCCAGGTTCTGTTTCCGGCAACATTGTAAATAAATTTTCTCGCAGCATCCCCAACATCTACCGACATCATAGATATATAAAATTTAACTTTCGATTGCTACGACCCTTGTCCATCCAGCGCTTCCACCTGTCAGCTTGACAGGAAAACATGCCACCTTGAAACCAAATGGTTTGGGCAAAGCATCAAGATTGGCGAGTTTCTCTATATGACAATATTCCCTTTTAATACCCGCCTTGTGAGCTGTCCACAATATGCTTTTATCATGGGTTTGGACGAATTCCTCTTTGATTGCGTTGAAGGGCCTGTCCCAGCCCCATGCGTCGATACCCATTACACGGCACCCCTGATCAATTAACCAGAGCGTCGAGGCTTCCATCATGCCGCAGCCAGCCGAGAAATACTCAGGCTTGCCCCACAGCTTATCAGCTCCGGTCTGGACCAGGACGATATCCCACGGTTTGAGTGTATATTTTATTTTTGCTAAAGCAGCCCTCAGATCATCAATGGAAATGCCGGCGCCCTGATGTTTGTGCCGGAAATCAAGGACTACCCCATCATGAAAAAACCAATCAAGGGGCATTTCATCTATAGTCCGTGCTTTTTTATTTTCAGATAATGGCGAATAATGCCAGGGAGCGTCAACGTGAGTGCCGGAATGAGCGAATAACGATACCGCGTCATCCGCCCAGCCCAGACAATCAGCCATATTTTCCTTTTTCGCTCCGAATATCAATTCAATTACGGGCAAACTGGAGTCATGCGTTTTATGCTCCACTTTCACGGGCTGGGGTTCGCTTACGTTGTCTTCCGTAGGGATGCTCAAATCATAGAATCTGGTCATGGAAATACTCCTTATTTTCAGGATAAATTAGGATTACTCCCTGAGCAATCCTAAACGGCGCGTTGTGGAAACGCGCCCTCGCCCTACATGTGTATTCCTTGGGCAACAGGCCTTGCAAGATTGAACCAGTCATTAGATTATTTAACCAAAAAACAAAGCATCATGGAACTAAATGTTCGGGACGTAAAAGATCATTAACAGTTTTTACAGGATTAAAAACGATAAGCGGCAGTTTTACAAAAACAGTGTTCCAGTAAGCCATGCCGCCGTTCCAAAGACCTGGCACTTCCAGTGCTTTTATCATGCGCCCCATTTCATTTTTTTTAGTAATTAAATACGCGTTATTATTTACGTAATTAGACAAATCAAACTTTTTCCCTTTATAATTTTTTATACTGCATACCATGTCCACCGGATTAAAATATTGAGCTTTTGACCAGATGATTAACTGATCTTTTTCTCTTTTATTAACGTGAGTGCCTTCGACAATTTGCAGAGTTAGGATGCCGTTATCTTCTTCCACCCAGAAAGGTCCTCCTCCCGGTTCTCCTTCGTTTCTCACCATTGCGCAAACGCGCAGCGGTCGATTCAACACGGATATCAGAAATCGAGTTTTGTCTTTCCGTGATTGCCACGCAAACTTTCGCGGAAAAACAATGTTCAGCTTTTTCGAGCAGAAAAGTATAATTTTTTCCATTTCAGAAACACTTATTTTTGCGCTTTCCAATTGACGAATACATGCAAATATCTCTTCTTGCCTTTGCATAGCCAAACCGCCCAGCATTTTTTTATAAGGAATAATTTTTTCTAAAAGCGGTTCCGGCGCGATGTTATCAATATTTTTTATAAAAATAAAATCGGCATCCAGATTTTGTAAATTTGCAAGCAAAGAGCCATGACCGCCGGGTCGGAAAATGAGGCGGCCTAAAGCATCCCGCAGAGGCAGATTATTTTCATCAACGGCCAGCATATTCGTCGACGGTGACTGAACCGAAGAAGATATTTTATATTTTATCCGGAAAAGGTTTTCGTATTTTGGTTTTACAGTTTTTATTTTTTCAGCAAAAGCATTTTTATGTTCTTCGGAAATTGTGAAATGCAGATGACAAACATCGTCTGCGCCGCGAATATATTGAGCGGCTTCAAACAAATGTTCTTCCAGAGCTGTACGCGCCTCTCCTGAATGATAAAGATGAAAAGGAATTAACGCCTTGGGCAGCCATCCGAAATTCAATCCTTTGGCCGATAAAACATAATCCAGTAAACTCTTGGTATTTTTTTGCTTAATGAATTCAGAAACACTTTTGTTGTGCTTAATCAGTGAGTAAAAAGGATATTTATTAAAATTACTTGAAAATGATTGATTGAGTGCAGAAGAGTCAAATCCGCCCTTCTCCCTTGCGGAAAACCATTCAGTGAACATCCTGCTGGAAGCGCCGGACGCGGGAACAAATTTTATTAATTTATATTTTCCCCCTTCCCTTTCGTAGAATTTAATCAATTTATCCTTTGCCGCTTTTTTGATTGCCAGGATTCCATCATTAATTGCGCATGGATGATGCAATATCAGATAATTGGAACCATGGCGATAAGCAGCCAGTTGCTTTTCCACATGACTCGGAGTTAAACCTAATTTCCCGATTTGCCGAACATCTTTTTCAGATAATAATATTTTTTTTTTCATACTCATGATATCTATACTTATTTTTTCGCATAACATCAACCACAAATATTGGCGGGACGAAACAGCCCTTGCTGATCATCATAAAAACAATAAATTTGATTTGCGGAAAGAATTGACAAAAGTCCCCTTTCCCTAGTAAAAGTGAAATTAACTATTATCGGAGAAAGCACCATGAGGCATTTATATCAATTATTAAGATTAAGAGTAATTTTAAGCGTTATAATAATAACTGCCGGCGCAATTAACGCCGAAGCGCAAATAGGATGGTGCCAATCATTTGGACAATCACTTATCCAGGCGATTAAAATCAGCGAACCTCTGACTTTTTGTAATGAGCCGGTACCCTTAAAAGAAGCGGACGTAAAAGAAAGACTGGAAAGAGAATTGCTTACATCTCTGGAAAGCAGCGGCGAGGTTATTTTATGGCTTAAACGCGCTAACCGTTACTTTCCTTATATTGAAAAAGCGTTGAAAGATAATTCCCTGCCCGACGATTTGAAATATATTGTCATAGCCGAAAGCTCTTTAAAGCCTTTGGCAACATCGAGCAAAGGTGCGGTGGGATTCTGGCAATTTATTGAAAACACCGGAAATAAATACGGTATGAAAATAAATAATGACATTGACGAACGCCGCAATTTTTTTATTTCCACGGACATGGCAATAAATTACCTCAAAGATCTTTACGCGATCTTCGGCTCATGGACTCTGGCCGCTGCCGCTTATAATATGGGAGGGGACGGTCTTAAGACGGAAATGCTGATGCAGAAGGTAAATAACTATTATCAACTTTATCTGAATCAGGAAACGCAAAGATATGTTTTTAGAATTATCGCCGCTAAAGTGATTTTATCCAATCCGGAGAAATATGGATTTTCATTAACCGAAGATGAACTGTACAAACCTTTACAGTTTGATCGTATAGAAATAACCGCAAATCAGCCTGTTCCCCTGTATATAATTGCCCAGGCGGCAAACACCTATTTCAAAGTTATCAGGGATTTTAATCCTGATATAAAAAATTATTATTTATCTGCCGGCAAATATAATCTTTTGATTCCCAAGGGAGCGGCATTGGGATTCCGGGAAAGATATGAAAATCTTCTAAATCAATGGCTCGAATTAAAAGAAAAATCTGTTTATACAATCGAGCAGGGAGATAATTTATCAATGATCGCTAAACGTTTTAATGTTTCGATTAAAGCGATAATGAACTGGAATAACATCACCAATGCCAAAGACGTGTTACCCGGAGATAAACTCATTATCTTTACCGGCACAGATGTATTCGACTCTTCCAAAAAACAATAAGATAAAAACACCGCAACACATGGTCAGATTTTGAAATATAAGTTTTCTGAACGATTACAAATTGAACTATTTTAAACTAAGAAAATACAGGAGAAAATTAATGATGAAAAAAATGATATTGGTTGTGCTGATATGGGCAATGATGTTCTGTTGTGCGTACGCGGCAACTGCTGAAAATGATGTTGAAAAAAGATTAAAAGCGGCTTTCCCCGATGTTGCTTTTGATACTATCACTCCATCACCTGTAAAAGGAATCTATGAAGTTATTGGAGGAAATAAAATCTACTATTTTGCGCCTAAAGAAGGCATTCTCATCGTGGGACAGATGTTTGACAAAACAAAGCATAATTTAACCACCGAGCGTATGCAGGGGGTCATAGCTAAGCTAAATGAAGATATGGCTCGGAAGGCCAAAGACTTGCCACTGGATAAAGCAGTTAAAACCGGCAATGGGAAGCATGTTGTGATAGAATTTACAGATCCCGATTGCCCTTTCTGCCGTCAGGCAGCCAAGTTCTTTGAATCGCGGACAGATGTAACGAAATATACATTCTTCACACCTCTTCCGATGCATCCTGATGCTGCAAATAAGGTGCGTTATATACTTTGTCAAAAAGATAGAAGCAAGGCATTCGAAGAAGTCATGAAAGGTAAAATTGATGGCCAGAAATATGAGACCTGCACAAATGCCGAAGTTGATGACTTGATCAAGATTCATAAATCCGCCGGCGTAAAAGTAGGTGTCGCGGGCACGCCGTTATTCGTCATTGACGGTAAAGTAGTTGAAGGCGCCAATACCTCAATAATCAAAAAGATACTGAGCGAGAATGCTGCCGAGGTAAAATAAAAACAAGGGGGTTATACGCAAGTGATTAAGTCTCCTCTTGGTCATTTAATTATTATGAAATGACTGAAACCTTTTATTTAATTGACAAAAAACTCTTAATTTCTTGACAAATGTTTATATTTTGATTTAATGGTTGGCACTGTAGATATCATACGGAAATCATCTTATTGAAGACAGCTTCAAGATAAAGAAATTATGAAAATTGCGGATAAAATCAACGAACTAAAGAAAGAAAAAAATGCTGTTATTCTGGCGCATAATTATCAACTTCCGGAAATTCAGGACATAGCCGATTTTGTGGGTGATTCATTAGGATTAAGCATTGAAGCGGCGCGAACAAATGCCGCAGTAATAGTTTTCTGCGGCGTGCATTTTATGGCGGAAACAGCCAAAATATTGTCTCCGCAAAAAATGGTATTGCTTCCGGACAAAAATGCCGGTTGCCCGATGGCCGATATGATCGATCCCGAAGGCTTAAAGTCTCTTCAGGCAAAGCATCCTGATGCCGTAACAATGTGCTATGTAAACTCTTCGGCGGCGGTAAAAGCCCAGTGCGATTATTGCTGCACTTCCGCTAATGCTGTGAAGATGACGCAGAAAATCCTGCTCAAACATAAGGAAATAATTTTTGTTCCCGATAAATACCTGGCGCAATATGTTTCCACGCAAGTAGAGCATGATTTTATCACCTGGGATGGATACTGCCCAATCCATACCAAAATCTTACCGGAAAATATTATGCGAGCTAAAAACCTGCATCCTAATGCCAAAGTTATTGTGCATCCGGAATGCAAACCAATAATAACCGATTTCTCCGACATTGTCGCTTCCACTGAAGGGATGAGCAAATATATCCGGAACTCCGAAGACAGGGAATTCATTATCGGCACAGAAATCGGTATAATTCACAGATTAAAAAAAGAAAATCCGGATAAAATATTTTATCCGGCAACGGAAATGGCCTTTTGTCCCAACATGAAAAGAATTAATCTGGAAAAAGTTCTTCTCTCACTTGAAAATTTATCTTACGAAATCACGTTACCGCCGGATATTATGGAGAAGGCTCGACTTTCCTTAGAAAGAATGTTGCAAACAATCTAAATCTACGCAGAATCGTTTATAACCGAAATGCAATTAATAGGAAATAATAAATGAAGAAAAAAATCATCGTCTTAACTAAATTTCCCGTTTCCGGACCATATTCTACCGCTGTGGAAGCCAACGACATTATTTTCATTTCCGGGCAACTGCCAATTGATCCGGCTACCGGCGAAATCATCAACGATATTAAAACAGCCACCAGACAAGTTCTCATAAACATACAAGCTATACTGAAAAAAACTGATTTGGATATGTCTAATATTGTCAAAACAACCATCTTTTTAAAAAATATAACCGATTTCCCCGTCGTTAATGAAATATATGCCGATTTTTTCCCTGAAGAACCACCGGCACGTTCAACAATCGAAGCCAGCGTATTACCCAAAGGAGCTCTGATAGAAATCGAGGCTATTGCCATAAGAAAATAAATCTTTATAAGCAAAGGTTAAATAACGATGGCAACGAAACCAAAAACAGAAAACAAATCCGATAATAAGAAAAAATCCCGGCAGGGTGTTTTATATATATCTTATCTTCCTCAGGATTCAGAATACAAGGCAATCACTGAAGCGATTATTAGCATGGGCAAGACTCTAAATCTTACTGTTGTAGCCGAAGGTGTGGAAACCAAGGAACAGGAGGATTGCCTGGGGAAACACATTTGCGACGAGATGCAGGGTTTTTATTTCAGCAAACCTATTGCGCCTGATTAGTTTGCCGATTTGCTGCGTGAACACAAACCTTCTTTTCATAATAATCTGAATAAGGAAAGGCGGAAAAAATCTTAATCAGGTTATGCAGACTGCTATATCGAATGAATAATTGAAGCTCTCCGTAGCAAGCGAAGATATTTTAGCTTATTGCCGGATTCATCCTCATCTCTGAACACGTTTTTTATTTAATTCTTCCATTGATTCACGAGCAGTTTTCGATAACATGCTATCTCCGTGCGAAAATGTTTTTAGATAATCTCTGGATTTTGATCCCCCTATTTTGCCTAAACTTGCCAGGCAGGCAGCTATTATCTCCTCGTGTTCCTTGCTTGGTTCTGTTTTAATTAATTTCAGAAAACCGCTTTTTACTTTCAATAAATTCGATGCTATGCTGATAATTTCATTTTCCAGATATTCTTTATTTACGCCATCATCAGCTTTACCTGCCGCCTTTAATAAACCGGCAATAAATCCCGCTTCATGGATTGTCATATCCTTTTTCTTTTCCAGTTTCACTTTTACCAGCAGCATGAGTTTTTTAACGGATTCTTCCGACAGAGATAGTTCATGCTCTATTAAATTTACCGCATGACCCCTAACCTTTTCATCCTCGTCACCCAAAGCTTCAACTGCCGAATCCTCGGCGTCTTTTTTGTTTAATTTGACTATCACACCAAGCGCCTTGTTTCTAATGCTTGGGTTAGAATGTTTTATATATGGTTTAACCAAACCGGCATCCTCAATTTGACCGACATTTATAATTACAAGCAAAGCAACGTTTAACATAGATACGGATTTATTCTGATCATTAAGTATTTTTATTGACCACTGCCTGGCCAATTCGCTTTTTTTAGAAAGGAGTTCTATTACACTTTTCAAAACATTCGGATCATTACACTTATCAAATATAGCGCTGGCTATTTTGATGCACATGGATGTCATTTGCATCAAAATCTCATTTATTAAATTTCTCATCTCCGGCTCGGCATGAATATACTTATAAGCAAATATTTCCTCAGAACCTTGAAAGACTGAATCAGGCAAGTTTGAAAACAATTCAATTTTGTTTGAAGAGAACTCTTCCCGCGATGAAAAACCGCAGATTGCTTTTACAATTTGATTGAGCGCGGACCATTTTCCCAGCTTGATAAGCTCCGGAATTATTCTATTGAATACAATAACCAGAGATTCCATATCCGCAAAGGATGAAGTTTTAAAAGCTTTTTCTATGTACGTATCTATTTCTGATATGACATTACTGGCCAACTCTTTTGTTTTTATATTAAATCGAATTCCCTCGGGAAGCATATCGAATTCAATGATTTTATGTTCGTATAATTGTTCGAATAAATCAGCAATGTCCGGCAGATCTTCCGCAATAATCTGCTTTGCGGCTATATTAAGCACATTTGCCAGATAAACACATTTCTCCTGATGCTTCGGATTATCTTTATCCGATTGCATTTCCTTTTTGCTTTGTTTGAAAATCTCGAAAATATCCTTCGTAACGGGGACAATCTCATTTGCAGGCAGCGAATCTACGATTATTTCTTCCAGTTCGTTACTTTCCGTTGATTCTACAAGATAGCTTGCGATAACATCGCAGTTGATCAGAAGATCGCGGATCAGATCAATATTATTAAGAGGCCGTATGATATCCGCCACAATTTGCTTTCTAATTTGTTTGATTTTATCAATGGAAGCATCCCTAAACATCGGCAGCACTTTCAAGTCCTTCGCGAGCCTGCGCAATATGATGGCCACGCGCCAGGGAAGTTTTGCTTTGACCACTATATCGGTTTTGAAAATCGTGGAAACTTCAGTTATATTTAAGCCCACAAGAGATTTCGTCAGATACTCGCCAAGCGAGAAGCTATCGGTAGCGTCGGCAACAGGCTCGCTCATGACATCAATGAATGATTCAAAATGTTCAGGTGTGATTTTTTTCTTTATGACAAAACTGTTGAGACTTTTTCGTTCAAAATAATCCTTGAGCTTCGGAACAAATAAATCCAAAGTATTTTCTTTGGTCAGTTTTCTGATATTGAAAGGTTCATCCAGAATTCCACTGATATGGATATCAACTGTTTCCCCTAATTCAAGACAGGTAAGCATGATTTCTGAAGAATTGCCCAGGGCATTTATAAAAGAATCGTAAAGTCCCTTTTTAACATCAAGAGACACAGGATGGCTGGAATCATAATAACCACTTCGGGAAATGGCTTTCGTAAGATCAATAACAAACTCGCAGGCGGTTTTGGCTTTAGCGAATTCTTCCGGAGTTAATTCCTTCTTTTCAATAGTCTTGTAACTGCCGTCAGTAATTGTCTTCATATGCAAGCCCTATTCATTTTTATATCTCCACCTATAATTTACTTTAATGGAAATGAAATCCTTAACTTGAGACAGTGATGTATTTTTTAAAATGCACAATCCTGCTTTAAGGAATTGTCATATTTTCATGCACTTTTATAGTATAAGCGGCTTGCAAATTACTAAATTTTTCATATCATATCATATCATATCATGTCATTGAATAAATACAAACAAAAAATCGCAACAGCAATAAATCAGAATGTTATTTTATAATACATTGATTCGTTTTCCACCAGTTGACAAAGAAAAGGAAGAAGTTATAATACAAATTAATTGAGTTCGGATTTTAAGGATAAATAATATGAATGAAAAAAAGTTTTTTTTACGTAATCGCGCAACGCTTAACATATCTTTGCTTATAATTTTTTTAATTTTCATGCTGAGCGCCTGCGCTACCGCGCCTGTGCCGGTTCCTGTCTCTGTCAAACCGGCCAAAATAGCGGTTGTACTGGGAGGCGGGGGGTCCAAGGGATTCGCGCATATTGGCGTGCTCAAGGTTCTGGAAGCGCAGAATATTCCCATACACATGGTAGTGGGAACAAGCGCCGGCAGTCTGGTCGGCAGCTTATACGCATCAGGCAAATCCGCCTTCGAACTGCAAGGAATAGCCTTAAAGATGGATAAGGATAATGTCATTGACTATGACTGGAAAATCTGGAGCGGCGGTCTTATCAAAGGCGATAAGCTGGAAAATTTTATCAATGTCAATGTGAATAATACCCCTATAGAAAAGCTTAAAATCCCTTTCTATGCTGTGGCCACCAATATAGCTACCGGTAAAGAAGTGGTCTTTGACAAAGGCAATACGGGCATGGCCGTGCGTGCCAGTTGCTCCGTTCCCGCTGTTTTTCATCCCTTGATAATCGGCAATAATACCTATGTGGACGGCGGCCTCGTGAGTCCCGTGCCTGTTGACGTCGCGCGTCGCAATGGAGCGGACATTGTCATCGCCGTGGATATCTCCGGCGGTATTGATAAAGGAGTGCCCGACGGCATATTAAATACCATGAAAAAGTCGGTAAATATTATGTATAATCAGATCGCGGAATATCAGATAAAAAATGCCGATGTGGTAATCCGCCCTGACATGACGGGTATCGGGTCAACCGACATGGATAAGTTTAATGAAGCGATTTTTGAGGGTGAAAAAGCAGCAACCTTAAAGATGCCTGAACTTCAGAAAATCATTGCCAAGTTAAAACAGGAAGGCCGGCTTTAAAACCATGATCACTATTGGCGGCAGAGCCCACAACATCGAAGAGATCAGTGCGGTAAGCAAGTTTGGCTACCCTACTCTGGAAATTTCTCTTGATGATCCTTCCATAGTTTCCGGATGGATTCCTCAACTTCTGGAAATAAAAAATACCCATGGAACATCTTTTCTCGCGCATTATCCCAATGAAGATAATCCATTTGATGTGGAAATACTTCGCGATAAATTTCTTCCCCGCATCAAAGCACTTATGGGTTTATCGCAGCAACTGGAGATCAACAAAGCAACTATACATTTCTGGATTGATAAGCGCTGGGCTTCTGCGGATCTTGTCCGCAAAAAGCTGGATCTGCTTTCCCACATAGTTGACTATGGCGCTGATTTCGGGATTACCGTATGCATTGAAAACCTGACCGAACGCGCTGATAGTTTCGTACCGGCATTTGACGCTATCCCCGGGCTCAGGATGACTCTGGATATCGGACATGGCCAGCTGCTGGCAAAAAAAAATACTTCTTTTACTTTTATAGAAGATTGTTTTCCCAGGATTGCACACATGCATGCTCATGACAACAAAGGCGGAACGAGTGTTAAAGATGATCTTCATCTGTCACTTGGCAAAGGCTCTGTGGATTATAAGGCGATTATCAAATCTCTTGTCAACAAGGGCTATAATTCAACTATTACTATGGAAGTAAAGCCCAAAGACCTGCCCGGAACAAAACAGACTCTGGAAGCTTGTATCCGCAAAGCGCAGAATTTTTCTTGATATCAATTCACTTTTAAATTAGCACCTTGCAGGTGGTAATTGCCGGTAATGTAAATATTTGATTAATTCTCTACACAGCGATACTAATTTTTCTGCAGAATGAATTCAGCAGAGAGCGCAAACACTTTCGCTTGCTTGAGGTAAGCGAGCGAATAAAGAATTCGGCGGCGAGCGCATTACCTGTAGCGTGCCACGGGATAAGCGAACGAATATAAAATTATAATATTCCTTAAGAATCGAAGATTCTTCGTGGCTCGCCGCGGAGAGCTTCAATATTATCCGGCAGCGGTTGTTTGCTGTTCCATGTGCGTCCTAATCTTCTTGGCTGTCCACCCCATGGCCAGATAAGAGCCAAGGTAAACTGAAACAAAAACACACAGGATTTTGGATATCATGGCAGCAGTAAATGAGATGTTTTCCACTCCGGCCGCATAAAAGGCTACCCCGTAGATAATGCCTAAAACGATCCCCATTAGGAGCATGATCAGGAAATATAGGAACCCATGAATACCCCTGCCCTTGGGGAGGCCATCAAAGGTAATGATGCCCAGATAAAAGCCCGAGATGGTATACATGATGGCTGCAAGAAAGGTGAAGTTGCACACAAACATAAAGGTAATAATATGGTCTGCTACCACAGCTTTCACAGGGAGAAGGCCTGATAGTCGCGGATAGTACTCTGATAATTTCAAGATTTCCTGATGGAACCCCCTGTTTGCAATAGTACAATTTATGATGAGCTGGAATATGAAGTTGGGCAGCACGTATGTTTTCCAAAAATACTGCTTCTTCGATATGACCCCGGCATAGGCACCCAGTCCCTTCGCTGCGAGTCGAGCAAGGTCACTCCCGATGAATCTGCTGGTTATAAAGTAGTGCGGTATGACATAAAGCAATGAAAGCGCTAAGGCTATACGAGGGCGAGGTGTCCACCCGGTTCCATAGATGATCCCCACGATAAGGGCCGTACAAAGTATTGCTACCGGGATTGAAACCGGTAGAGTCATGAGCCAGGGATTTCCTACAGGCCTGTCCGTCACGTCATTTCCTCCCGCAGGAAGCTCCACCTTACCCTCGATGAGCTCCTTACGCGCAGCAAAGAGTGTACCTGCCGGCTGGAACGTGATGAATGCCATATACACAGTGCCGATAAATCCAGCCACGGTAAACTGGGTATAATTTGTGCCCATGACCTTGAAGATAAGCAATCCACCAACTACGATCAGAATGGCAATAACAACGAAGCTCACCACCACCTGAATTGCAAGAACTTGGTTCACACCATGTTTCCCTCCCCAATTTGATTCTGCCATAGTACCCTCCATAAGATTTTGCGAATAAAATGATAATGATAATATCTTTCTTTTTGTGGAAAGAAGTATAAATAACGCTTTCTTGTATGTCAAGAGAATCTGTGTGGAGAATCTTGTAGAGCGAATAGTGTTTCTTATCGATTGAATTGTGGTATCCGACGTTGCTTGTGGACGAAAAGAACTTCAACTGACTGACCTTAAACACTCATCGCAATCAGTTCGGAACTTCCATTCTACGCTGTGCACCCTGCCGGACGGAGGGGAAATAATCATAAAAAATGCAGACGGATTTTTTCTTTTCGTCTGCATTAATTATTCTTCGGTATTATCAACAAAAAACATAGCGGCCCATCATGTCGCTCAATTCATCAATTAAGCGTTCTGATTCGATTTCTTCCGAAACCGAGAGGACATAATCAAGCACTACAGCTTGCACTGTCGCCCAAATAATATGTGCGCCAATTTGGGTATTCCGAATGCGCACATTGGCAAATTCATTGAATATAGCTTCCATGGTTGATTCTATATAGAGACCAAGCTCCCTGCGTTTTTGGATAATTGTTTCGGGCAAGCCGATTTGGCTGATGAACAGCCTGTTTTGTAACTGATCATGGCTGATGAGCTCCAGACCAATGTGCAGGATAATCGGGATAATACTGCGATCAACAAAACCCTGCAGCCGAATATCCTGGGTTACCTTTTCTGTTATGGTTTTAACCTCATTCATGTACTGTTCCCACAAACCAAATAGTATGGTCTCTTTGTCGTAAAAATAATGGTAGAGGGTGCCTATCGAAACGCCAGCCTTTTCAGCGATTTGTTCCGTGGTTGCGTTTGCATATCCGTTACTGATAAAAACATGAGCCGCAGCTTTGTAGATCTCGGCCATGGTCTTGCGCGAGCGCGCCTGAGAAGGCGTCTTACGTAATTCAAGCAACTCTTTTTTTTGCATAATTGATACCTTCATGTTTTTGGCTTTAATGACCCGCGGGAATAATATTTTATATTTATATAAATCAAAAATTGCTTATTGAAAGCTTACATTTCTCCGTCACATCCATCGCAATCAGCTATAGAAGTGAAAAAACAAAACCAAGAATAACAAGCGCAACTTTGAATAAAAACAGCCCCAAAGGAGGCTTGGCCGGTGTGTTGCGCTTTGTATAGATCATCGCATAGAACGCTCCTGCAGAGCTGATCAGCGCTCCGATAGGAAGAGCCCACCTCGCCCATGCAAGACCTTGTCTGAATGGCATAAATAGCAGAATAAGTTGAAAGAAGACACAGGCGAGCCAAGCGCAGCCAATAACTTTCATCGAAGCAACCATGAGCACTCGAAAAGGGTAGCTTACCTCACTCCAGGGCATTCCAATAGCAACAGAGTGAAAAGGCATGAATTCCGATCGGAAGAGATAGGTGGCCGCCGTTGCGGCCATAATGAGTATGGCCAGAAAGTAACACCCGAATGAAATTGTCATTGTTGTTGTCATAGTTTTCTTCCTATTTGTTTTAGATATTGAAGCGTCAACAATTATTATAATGGATCGGTTTTATTACTGTGAATTGATGGGCAAAATAGCACATCTGAAATAAAATATCCAGCAATTATTGGGTCATAAGGCGTCTAATGATTACCGATGGGAATATGTAATAGTTACTCACCGAATTCTACCGCGCGCTTCTGATGGTAGGATGGGCGAGCCTTTTGCGGTGAATCCTTTCAATGCCGTTGATGTGTGGTAATATTGTCACCCCGTTCTTCACGAGTCCCTTTGCATTGACTTGAGCCAACTGAGAACATATTCTGCAACCTCCTGCCACCCAGGCTCGGCTACAACCCAATGAGCATGATTCTCGAACTCCTTGTAAGTCGATATGGTCTCGTATTTTTTTGCTATGAGGCGCACTACCGAGGCGGGGGTGATGCGGTCTTGGGTACCAGCGACAACCAGCACAGGGCATGTCACTCTGGACTCGTCAACCATGGACGCACCCTTTGAGTCAAAAAGCCAGTAACCAATCTCGAACGCTGCCCTTCCAGACTCATAGACGAATCTATCGTAGGTTTCCTTCTGCTCCTTCGCCGAAAGAAGGTGCAGCATTGAATAGACAGCTTCGTTCAGGGTTTGACGCATCGGTTTTTTCCAAAAACCCCACTTCGTTTGTATGCTCCAAAAGCTCCTAATGACAGATGGAGTGATGGCCATGATGCCGGAAGGGGATGCGGGAGTGAGTAAGACAAGAGCTTTGGCAAGTCCGCGGGCACTCAAAATCTGGGCCAGTAGCCCACCCATGGAGTGGCCGATTAGAATCGGTTTCGTGTCAAGCTGCTTCAAGTGTCGTTCAAGAGCTCCGGCGTAGTCCAGCAGGCTGGTGGTACCGAGACGAGGGTCTGGAACGCCTCGTGGATCCATGTCATGGTAGAGCAGCGTGGTGGTAACGCAGCGATATCCCTCGCGCTCACACACATGTCGGTAGTTCTCCCAGTACCAGGAACCTCCCCACATTCCGTGAATCATGAAGATCGTGTCAGCCATTTTTCCACTCCTAACGTGACTGAGTGTCACCGAACAATGTTCATATGTGTCCTTAAAAACCGAATACCGCGATATTTGCGGTATAACACCATTAATCAGTGAATTACCCCACCCACAGGGCGGGGCATTCAAGTTTTGGATATTAATAAAACGGTAATCTTTAGTCTTTGATTTTATAGCCCTTCTCTCTAAATAATCTCAAACAAGCATCTGCGACAGCAATATCATAAAGAATTCCTCTGTTTTTGTCGATTTCTTCAAGGGTTGCTTCAATACCCAATGACGCACGATAAGGACGGTGGGAAGCCATGGCTTCCACCGCATCGGCTACCGCCATAATCCGGGACTCCAGGAGAAGTTTATCCCCTGTTAAACCATTGGGATACCCGGAACCATTCATCCGCTCATGATGCTCAAGGACCATCCTCGCGATAGGCCAGGGAAAGTCAATATCCTTCAAGATATCATTGCCGGATTGAACATGGGTTTTGATAAGCCTGAATTCGATATCCGTCAATTTACTCGGCTTACTCAGAATCTCAGCCGGAACAGATATCTTTCCTATGTCGTGGATGACGGCTGCTACACGCAGACCTTCGACCCGATCCTTCGAAAGACCCATTTCTGTGGCAATGGCAATGGCAAGATCTGCCACACGGCGCTGATGGCCTGCCGTGTAAGGGTCTCTTGTTTCAACCATGGAAGCTATCGCCTTGACGGTTCCCCCAAGGGCATTTCTCAGCCGATCAATACTCTCTTTCCTTTCGGTGATATCCTCAAGAATACCCTCATACAGAATTTGTCCCTTCTCATCACGAATCACTTGCATAGTCCGGGAAACCCAGATGATAGTGCCCTCTTTCCGGCGAAACTGGACTTCATGGTTTTTTGTGAAGCCTTCCTTTTCTATTATCTCGACAAACTTTGTGCGTTCCTCAGAATCAACATAGACCTGATGGGCGATATCGGTTATGCCGGAGATAAGGTCTTCAGGGGAATCGTATCCCAGTATTCGTGCCATGGACTGATTGGCTAAGGTGAATCTTCCTTCCGGCGTTGACTGGTAAATGCCTTCCTGGGCATTTTCAAAGATGTTTCGGTATTTTTCTTCGGCCAGCTTAAGTATGGTAATGTCTGTATTGAAACCATGCCAGGTTATGCTGCCATCGGCCAACTTTTCAGGTGTTGAATGGCCAAGCAGCCATTTGACCGGCTTGCCGGGAATTTGTACTCGATATTCACACTGCCAATCCGTCAGGTTTTTGGCTGAACATTCTATTGAATCTATAAAAGCATCCAGATCCTCAGGTAATATGACTTTGGTTATTGAAGAAAAATCATCCCTTGCATCTTCCGGAGAACAGCCGAACATATCCTTGATGCCTTCTGTGGAAAACGGTAAGCAATATGTTCCGTCAGGCCTCCTTATAAACTGATAAAGCCCCCCTGGAACGTTGGATGACAATTTCTTAAAAAAGACATCTTGTTCCTTCAGTTTTTCCTCCGCCTGCTTGCGCTCGGTGATGTCAACAAATGACACTAAAATTTTTTTAATGTTCGGGATGAAAGCAACTGACATCAAACAGGTTCCTGTTTCACCATTTTTTCTATAAAATCTAGTTTCATATTTGTCAGGGGCATCCTGTGGATTTATAAGTCTTCGCTGATTATATTCTTTTAATCGCTCTAAGTCTTTCGGTGGTATATATTGTGTCCAACTCGTTCCAACAACTTCTTTTTCTGTGTAACCGCTTATTTTACAATACTCACTATTTACCATTGATATAGTTGTATCTTGTTCAATAATTGCCATTGCCGATGAGTTGTTTGCAAATATCGTCCGAAATATATCTTCGCTTCTCTTCCGTTCCTTTTGCGCCAGCTTGCTCTTGTTTCTAACTTCCGTTTCTTCTATTTCTCTGGCTATGGCCGGGCAAAGACGGGATAAGTTAGACTTCATGATGTAATCCTGAGCGCCCAAACGCATGCACTCTATGGCTGTTTCTTCGCTGATAGTGCCCGATACAATGATAATGGGGATATTGATACTTGCTTTCTTTAATATGGCAATGGCTGAGGGGGCACTAAAATTCGGCATTTTATAATCGCAAAGGATAATGTCCCACTGTTTCTCTTCGAGGGCTTTTGTCATTGCGGAGGCGGTTTTTACCCATTCATATACCGGATTGTATCCGCCTTTTTTAAGCTCACGGATTATAAGCAATACGTCCTCTTCCGAATCCTCAATAATTAATGCCCGAAGTGATTTATTCTTCATAGAATTCTCCTATTTGTTAGGATAACTTGATGAATTGGACGTTAACCAGACCGCCTATGGTTACTGTCGTAACAAGTTGATGGTTATTTAATAATAGTCACATTAATCCATCCATTTTTTTTAATATTTCCTCTTAATAAAAAAAGATACACGTAAGTGTTTTGAATGTCAAAGGGAATAGTGATCACGAATTGCCTCATAAAAAATGTTACCGAATGGGTGGATAAAAGAGGTACGTTGACTCATAAACCGGTGTTACCGAAGAGAGATTCGGGAATGGAGGTTTATCAATATGAGTCCACAGTCCAAGCAGGTAGCCACTTTGAAGCGAATTCTTTTGCTTCTTTTTGTTCATTGTCTTGACTTCTCCTTCGTATTAAAAATATATAATAATGTCTATATAGATCTCGCTACTATTACAAAAGTCAACAATTACCGATCGTAATTTAGCGTAAAATGACAAAAAGGGGAAACAAGACTTACAAGGAAATTAATTCCAGACCTGTTCCGGTAAATCAAGTTGGTTCAGGACAAATAATTTTTTCTTTGAGAATGATATCATCTTGGCGCAATGATCACTTTTCCGCAAGCATTGATACCGTACTCTTAATTTTACAGCAAATATTCCTTTGACATACAATACGGTTATCTATATATTTCATCGCCATAGAAGCAATGTCCTATTCAAGACCGGCAAATAGGTGCGCCATATGATGTCCCCATTAGAAGTGATATCCAGATTGTCGAGCTTTCCGAAATTCGAGGATTCCTACATCGGTCTGCCCTATGCCCCATGCATGCCAAAGCACATGGTGAAAGAGACCCGGGAGGTCGTGGCCATTGCCCGCAAGTTCAGCGAGGAAGTGGTAAAACCCCTTGCCCTCGAACTCGACCGGAAGAGCCACGTAGACCCTGACTACATGCCTTGGGAACTCATGGAGACCGCCAACCGTTGGGGATTCTACACGATGTGGATACCTAGGATGTTTGGCGGCAAGGGCTACAATATGCCATCCATAGCTTACTTTGCCGAAGAGATTTCCGCCGCCTGCGTAGGAATCATGAATGTTATCGGCGTTCACTACCTTGCCGTGGCAGGCCTGATTTCCTCAGCCAATTTCCGTCTGGCGAAAAAAATTTTGAGAGAGGTCTTAGAGGGTGAAAGGTCCGGAAAACCATGCACTTTAGCTCTTGCCACGACAGAACCCGGCGCCGGCACCGATGTCGAGGAAGTTGAACTTTTGGATAAAGGAAAGGTCACCTGTCAAGCAAAGCCGGTCAAGGGCGGTTATATCATCAACGGCACCAAGGTGTTCATCTCCATGGGGCACCTGTCAACATGGACAGTACTCTATGCCTATGAAGATACCAGTCGCCCAACGGAAACAACTATAGGCATGGTGGTAAAGACCGGTACGAAAGGCTTCTCCTTCGGTTGCCACGAGAACAAAATGGGACAGCGGGCCTGTCCTGCGAGCGAGCTCATCTTCGAAGATTGCTTCATCCCGGATGAGCAGGTGCTCTTCAGCGCCGCTCTGGTGAAAAAGTTTTCGAAAAAGCCAGCAAGAGATATTGGACAGCGCTATATCGACTATGTGGTCTCGGCCACGCGGCCTGGCGTCTGCGCCTTTGGTGTTGGAATTGCCCGGGGTGCCTTTGAGAAGGCTCTGAAATATGCCTCCACGACAGAAGTAAACGGACGATTGCTTATCAATAACGAGTGGGTGCAGTGTCATCTCGCCGAGATGTACAAGAATGTGCTTCTGGGGAGGCTCGCCTATGTTGAAGCCAACAATGCCAATTCTCACCGCGGCCTTTACCAACTTCTCCAGCGTAAACCGATTTATTACTACCTCAAGTACATGCCGCAGGCCTGGTTCGACCTGGTGATTTCACCCCTTCTTGACAGGGAATTCACGGCTAAACTCATGGGCAAGCTATACTTCGATTGGCCGAAACCCGAAGACCAGCGATGCTGCTCGGGCTGGGCATCTCTGGCGAAGTTTGCGGGTACCGACATCGGCATCAGAAACTGCCAGATGGCCATTGAGATCATGGGGCAGAAAGGCTTGAGGCAGGATACAGGTGTAGAGAAGATGCTCCGCGACATCAAACTCCTGCAGATCTACGAAGGGACGAACCAGCTCAACCGGCTCAATGCATTCAAATGCCTCATCGCACCCAACGTGCCGCAAACAAAAGTATTTGAAGAATAAGGAGGCCCCTTTGTTTACCTCATACAGAAGCGATTTGAAACCATTCGAGGATCTGGCAAAGTCATTTGTCGCCAAAGAACTCGCCGGTAAGGCCGAGGAGCACGATCGATATCCTTTCGGTGAATTCTTCGAAGGTGTGCTGGACAAAGCGTACGAAGTGGGATTACTAAGCGTCATGCTTCCCGAAGCCCTTGGGGGTATTGGCGGCAGCATCGGAACCCTTTGCGTCATTCTTCAAAATATCTGCCAGGTTGACTGTTCTCTCGGCGGTATCATCTTCACTAATGCCATGGCTCAGGAGATTATGCTCTCTGCGGGTTCGCAAGAACTTGCACGGGAAATCTTTCCAAAGGCCGCATTATCAAGGGATTTTCTGGTGGCCTTTCCTTCCTATACCGACCCGGCCCAGACCGACGAACTCCCCAAGGCGGAGGGTTCAGACAATGAATACACTCTGACTGGACGGCTCGAATTCCTGGTTATGGGAAACCTGGCAAGGCATGCCATAATTCCCGCACGCACCGGCAAATGGCCGGATTATACTTTTTTCCTGGTAGATCTCTCCGGGCAAGGTGTGGAGAAGAGCAGTCCAATCTTTACCCTTGGCCTGCACGCCTGTCCTTCCGTTGACATCAATTTACACGGGGTGAAGGCAAAGCCCATCGGTGCAGAAAATGAGGGAACCCGTTATTTTGAGAAGGCGTCCCTCACGATGAACGTGGCTGCCGCCGCAATGAATGCAGGCATTATGAGGGGCTCATTCAACGAAGCAATGACCTATTCCAGGGAGCGCCTGCAGGGAGGCCGGGCGATAGCGAGCTGGAGCGAGGTGAGCATGATTCTGGCGGGCATGTCCATCAAAGCCGACGTGGCCGATATGTGCATTGCCCAGTCTTGCCTGGGACTGTGCCAGAGCGAAAACGGGAACGGCTCCCCGTACATTGCATGCAGCATCCATATTCACGAACTGGCCTGCGAGGTGGTAACCGACGGCATACAGATTCTTGGAGGCTATGGCTACATGAAGGACTATGGTCAGGAGAAGCGTTTCCGTGATGCCCGCATGGTCCAGATGCTGCTCGGACCGGCGCCTATGAAGAAGCTCATTATGATCAGGCAGATTGCGGAAATTAGCGCGAACAATACCTGAAATACAATTGATTAAGGGGGAACCATGAAAATTCTAGCAAATAAAACGGTTGCCGTCACCGGGGCGGCTTCGGGCATCGGAAGGATGCTTGCCATCAACCTGGCGAATGAGGGGTGCAGCCTGGCCATTGCGGATATTGACACTTCAGGCCTGCAGGAGACGGCTAAGTTAATCGGCTCCCGCGTTAAAGTAACGACTCATGTAGTGGACGTCGCCAGGCGCGAGCAGGTCTTTCAATTTGCCAATGAGGCGGCGGGTCATCATGGCGGCGTGGATATCATCATCAATAATGCCGGCGTGGCCCTGGGCGATTTTCTGGAGAGTGT
The DNA here is from genome assembly GCA_963811325.1 of uncultured delta proteobacterium. Taxonomy (GTDB): domain Bacteria; phylum Desulfobacterota; class Syntrophia; order Syntrophales; family Smithellaceae; genus Smithella. The sequence continues at coordinate 962,575 of CAWEQT010000001.1, read as the reverse complement.
GCCCCTGGAAGATTTCGAATGGCTCATGGGGATCAACTTCTGGGGTGTAGTTTACGGCACCATGGCCTTCCTGCCATATTTGAAGAAGCGGCCTGAAGGGCATATCGTCAACATATCCAGTATCAACGGCATCATGCCAAACCCCAACAACGGCCCCTACTGCACTGCCAAGTTTGCGGTAAAGGGATACACGGAGACACTTGCTCAGGAAATGCACGGAACAAATATTAGGGTCAGCTGTGTCCATCCAGGTGGCATCAAGACCAACATCGCACGCAATACTCGCTTGAACCGCGCCATGTATGGACTAACCAAAGAGAAGGCTCAGAGGCTTTACGAGGAAGAACTCTTCAGGACTACAGCAAACGATGCGGCAAAGATCATCATCTCCGGAATAAAACGCAACAAAAGGCGTATCCTTGTAGGATCGGATGCAAAAGCTGTAGATCTGCTCACCAGGTTATTCCCGGTAACCGCCGTAACTTTAAGCGCCCTGTTCAGCAGACGAATCGCCCGGGCTTACGCCAAAAAATAGCAGGAGAAGATGCAAGCGAAAGAGACCAGTTTTATTGACCAAGGCTAAACAAATAGCCATTATTTAGGAGGAGATATGAACAAAGGAGATTTTTTCAAAGGGGTTATCCAGTGGGAAATGATGACGAAGGACTTGTCTCTCGAAGGCAAACTCCCGGTTTTCTATTATGACAATACATCCATGTCAGCCATCTACACCGCTTCCACGGACAAAGTCAAACGCCTCCTGCCGCTTCCGGACATGCATCCGGTGGAAGCCTGGATGGGACGGGCTCTGGTCGCCTTCACCGCTTTCGAATACCGCAAGACTGACATCGACCCCTATAACGAATTCTCCATTTCCTTTCCTATCACTTTCGGGAAAAAAGCTATACCAGGGATCACCGTCATGAGCATGATGGCAAGAAAATACTTTACGGCGTATGTCTGGCAGCTCCCCGTAACCACCGAGAGAGCACGCAGGGGCGGCGTGGACATGTACGGGTATCCAAAATTCCTTGCCGATATCGTCTTTTCCCAAGAAAATGGCATGCTCAATTGTGCGCTCCGGGCAGACGGAAAAAATATTCTCACCCTGAAGGGTCAGAAGATCAAAACAACTGTGGAAAAGGTAAACCGGTTTAAAACCTTCTCCGTGAAGGACGGGGTGCCCCTGGCGGCGAACATTTACATGAATCCTGTTAAGTTCGGCAAATCCATGAGCGGGAAAGCCGCACAACTCACTTTAGGCAACCATGACATTGCCCGGCAACTCCAGGAGATCGGCCTTAGCAAGAAACCTATCTTCTTCAATTATATGCCCGTCATGGAAGCCATTCTGTTTGGACCGAGAAACCTTATGGATGATTAGACAGGGGAAGCGCTTGCCTGACAAAATCAGGCAGGTTGAAATCAATCACGTCCGCTGGAGGAAGACAACGCGTCGTAGCCTTTCACCTCTCAACCGCCTGCAGCAGTTTTTTAAGGTTGTTTCAGTAATAAAACACTAAGTAAGTTTATATTATTTAAGCGATCATGCCTGAAAATAATCAAAAGCTGAAATCATCATTTATCCGATCAACGGCAGAGTGGCTGGGAATAAACCGGGCCATGCTGGCGGTTCTGGTTGTCACTGCGGGCATGGGGCTCTCCGAGGAAATCTGGCGCAATTTTCTTTCTCTGCATCTTAAGGATATAACCGGCGGCGTGCTTACGGCCGCCAAATACATGGGTATATTCGCCGTGTTTGCAAACCTTCTGGAGGGTTTCGGCTACATTATCGGCGGACAGGTTGCCCATCGCCTCGGCGCACGCAGCGCCATGCTTGTTTCGGCGCTGTCCATGGTTATGGGGTTTTCAATTTTGCTTGCAGCCCATCAACCCTGGCTCATTATTATAGGCGCTTTGTTTATCACCAATTGGGAACCGCTTTCAGTTCCGGCAACATTCGAAGTCGTAGGCAATGAAGTGGCAGATAATCGGCGCACCATCGCATTTTCGATGCAGAGTGTACAGAAGCGCCTGCCCAAAGTTCTTGGCCCGCTCATTGGCGGGTTAGTAATGACGATTGGCTACTGGCTGAATCTGATTCTGGCTTTTGGCCTGGTATTTATTACAAGTTTGATCCAGTTCCGTTTGCTCAATAAACTGAAGCCGGTTAAGGACCCCGTAAAAATTCCTTTCAGGCAGCTGCTACGTGACATTCCGCCGGATTTGCGCAGGCTGCTAACGGCCGAAATTATCCTGCGCTGGGGCGACTGGTTTGTGCGCGACTTTGCCGTGCTGTATGTAGTGGGCGTGTTGCTGCGCAGCAAGGCGGAGGCGGGTATGCTGCTTGCCCTTACCAGCCTTACCGCGCTTATCACATATATTCCTATTGGTAAAATTATTGACAAAGCAAAAAGCCCCATGCCCCTTATCGGGATCACTTTTGCGTTCTTCGCCATGTTTCCGATTAATCTTGTGTTGCTGCCACACTATCTTCCCAGGCTCGGCATACCGGTAATGGCCGCGCTTGTAATTGTTTTTATCCTCAACGGACTCCGGGAACTGGGCGAACCGGCGCGTAAAGCCCTCATTTCAGGCGGTTTTCCCAAAGAGACACGCGCCCGCTCCATAGGACTCTATTGGGGATTGCGCTCGTTCGCATTCTGTCCGGCGCCTTTGGTGTCTTATTATCTCTGGAGCAAGATCGGCCCGGAAGCGACGTTTCTGATCGGCGGGACCATAGGTGTGATCGGTACAATCTGGTTTTGGACACGGGTCAGAATTAACGTCAGGGTCAGGTCATAGACGGATATTATCTGGGCAATGGACTGGTAAAGAGATTACTCTTGCCGATGTATGGGCCGCAATATCGGCCGATCGGCCCTGCCGAAAAAAATCCGCAGAACGGATACTGTTGACTTTATGAAAAATACTGCGGATTGCTTTTTGATTCATCAATCGTAGAGGTATTTCTGACAATAATAAACGAAGAGCAATGTTAATATAATTTTCATTTGAAATATTTCTTTAAAAATATAATTTGTATTAAATTATATTTTTAAGTATTATAAAAATAGTTATAATTTATGATTATTTTGTGGAGGTTATTACGGCAATTAATCTAATACAGTTACTGGAAGAAGCTGTTCAAAAACATGCTGAGCGCACCGCCTTTATCAGCGACAAGCAATATATTACTTACAGTCAGTTAAATCGGGCAGTAAATAATGTTGCCGGGTTGTTAAAACAATCAGGTATCGGCAAAGGCGATAATATTGCGCTTATGCTCCCAAACATTCCGGAATTCGTTTACAGCTATTTCGGCACACTCAAAACCGGCGCGGCTGTTGTTCCTCTTAATACGTCTTCTACTCCATTTGAACTGATTTATCTGCTAAATAATTCTGATTCCAAAGTTCTAATAACCCAGGCTTCTCAGATGAAAAAGTATCAGGATGCCCGCGATAAACTTTTGTCGTGTCATCAAATCATCTCGATAGATTCGTTAAACCAAAACGGAGCGCTTCTTACAGCAGCTGATTGGGATGATTCATCTTCGGCGGAAATTAATCCGGAAGATCCGGCCGAAATAATATATACAGCCGGATTAACCGGCAAATCTATAGGCGCGGTGCTTACCCATCACAATCTGTGTTCCGAGCTAAATATGATCCAGCCTATTTTTAGAAGAACTCAGGACGATATCGGCCTTTCGCTGATTCCTCTGTTTCATTCTTTCGGGTCCACCGTGAATATGCTTAACGTAGTTCAAGCGGGCTGTTCCACAGTCATGATGGATCGATTGACCATGGATGGTCTTCTTTCCGCCATCGAAAGAGAAAAAATAACTTATATCGCTGCCGTGCCGCGTCTTTACATAGGTATGATCTTTTATGAAAAAACATCAAAATATGATTTGAGCTCTTTGAACCTTTGCGTCACCGGCGGCTCAGCCATGCCTTCCGATTTCCTGCCTGTTTTCGAGCAAAAGTTCGGAGCACGCATTCTGGAAGGCTACGGCCTGACGGAAGCGTCACCGGCCTGCTCATTCAACAGGATCGAGTGTGTCGCGAAACCCGGATCCATCGGCACTCCACTAACCGGAATTGACATAAAAATTGTTGATGACACGGGTCGCGAACTTCCCCGGAATGAAATCGGAGAATTGATAGTGAAGGGCGATAACGTCATGAAGGGTTATTATAAAAACGAAGATGCCACAGCCGCCGTTTTGAAAAACGGCTGGCTCTATACCGGAGATTTGGGCAGAATGGATGAGGAAAATTATATTTTTCTGACCGGACTAAAGAAAAGAATGATCATCACCAGCGGATTCAATGTATACCCGCGCGAGGTGGAAACGATACTGAACATGCACCCGGCAGTGCAGGCCTCACGTGTATCGGGCAAGGAAGATTTGGTACGCGGTGAAATAGTAAAAGCGCATATTGTTCTGAAAGAAGGACATTGTGCCGACGAAAAAGAAATAATACATTATTGCAAAACATATCTTTCCGGTTATAAGGTTCCGCGCGAAGTTGAATTCGTGCAGGAAATTTCTGATTTAACAGACAATGAATTCATAAGCGAGCGCTAACCCCATCGATTACTGCGCGACAGGCCGCGGATAGCTTCAGTATCACTTCAATATCGCATTGACATACAAAACCGTTATTCATATACTTCCTGATAAAAAAGGGGATTTTAGTTAATGACTAAAATATCAGAACCTGATTTTTGGAAAAAATACATAATGATCCTGATCATTATTGTCTTTGTTTTTTTTATAGTCATTTCCGTAAATATACCGAAGCTCTTTGACTTTTTCAAAACAGAAAATAACATTGACTCTTTTGTTGTTCAGAGGGCTGAAAACCTTGAAAATTCTATCATGCCCTCTGTTTCACGTGAGGTCCTTACAAAAGACGCTATTATAAACTTAACCAATAATGCCCGCGCTTTTAATGGACTTCCCCCTTTGAAAGAGAATCAACTTCTGAACTCAATAGCCGAATCAAGAGCGAAAGATATGCTGGAGAAACAATATTTTGCCCATGTCTCTCCCCTGGGTCAGCAGGCCTCAGACATAGCTCAGAGCGTTGGTTACCGGTATAAGGTCATCGCGGAAAATATCGGAAGCGGTGATTTTTATACAAACCAGAAAATAATCGATAACTGGATGCAGAGCCCGGGTCACAGAAGAAATATTCTTTCCACTGACGTTGAAGATATTGGCGCCGCAGTATTAAAGGGAAAAATGAAAGGCGCGGAAACTTATATTACCGTGCAGATATTCGGCGTTCAATCGCCGCTTGTTTCGCAGCATACGTGTGTTGCTCCATCAAAAAGTCTTCTCAATGATATCGATCTTAAAAAGGCGGAGATAGAAGCTCTGAGAGATCAGCTTAACCGGTTGAAACACGAACTCGATGCGGAGAAGGAATCTATTGAGACAGATCAAAGAGACACCTCTGACGATAATGAGAAAATCCAGAAACTGAATGAAAGGATTAGAGCTCTCAACGAAAAGAGTCTCTGGTATAACGGAATTGTGGAAGAGGAGAAAGCCAAATCGTCCGTTATGGATTCAATGGTCGATGAGTACAACAGAATGTTGCAGACATATAACGATTGCCAGGCATCGCATTGATATTCGTTTATCATTATTTAATTATAAGAGATTGCCACACCAACCGAGGGCTGGTTCGCAATGACAAAAAGGCAGACGTCATCGCGGGTTCACGACAGCGACTGATCTGACTCGTCATTGCGAGGCAACTCTCAGAAGCCGTGGTCCTGTTGTCTTATAAATAAATGTTACGGAGAGGAGAGCATATTTGATAAACGATGCTTCATAAAGAATGTTACCGAAGCCGGGTAATTTTTTTCAGTTTCATCTACATGATATTGTTTAACTCAAAAGGATTTAAAAGTTTCAGTTGTTTCGTCAGGAAGATCTTGACATCTTTATTGACATATTTTGATTCCATGATTCTTTGACAGGGTGTTTTGGAACATCATGTTGTTTGATGATTTTAGACCCTATTCGTTCTTTTTCAATGAGTTTTACGGAGGGCAGGAAGAAATTGTGAAAGAAGCGCCATTCGTTGCGATAGAGATTGTTCATCAGCGGAACTACCTTGGGGCTGTCTAATCTTTGAAAGAACCAAATTGCCTAAATTGACGGTATTATGACGTTGCATATCGTTCTCCTGAACATATTCTTCAAGCTAACAATTAATATCCTAACTTAGCTTTTTTTGATAATTAAACATTTTAATAACACGATTCATTTTTTTTAAAAGATGAAAATACACCGTCTCATTTATTACATTTGAAACGAACATGACGGTATCCCGTCACAAAGGAGAATAAAGATATTGACGTCTCGACAATTTCGGCCAAACATTTATTGGACGATTTTCCGGTTCATAAATAATTAGTGCTTTTCGGTGTTTTCAGCTTGATAGAGATAAGGATGTTTAACAAGAGGTTCCAAGGAGCGAAAACATTTACTGGAACGTCGCGCGGAAACGCATCATGGCGCCTATGAACAACACGGTCCCGATGGCTGCCATAGCAAGGAGCTGCTGCCAGACGTCACCGATTCCTGCATCCCTGAAGAGTACGCGGGAGCAGAATTCCATGTAGTGCGTGGTTGGGGCAAACTGCATAATGATCTGGAGGAATCTGGGCATAGACTCCATGGGAGTTGTTCCACCGTTGAGCATGGATATGGGCACTATGATGGGTATGCTCAAAAGGCCTGCCTGGGGCTGATTCTTGGCGATGGTAGCAAGGAACACGCCAAGCTCGGTTGTTGCATAGAGAAAAACAATGGTTCCGAAAAAGAACAGAATTGTAGACCCGTGGATTGGCGTTCCTATAATCCACTTCACCGCAAAAAAGAGCGAGAACATGGCACCCATTAATACAATAAAGCTGTTGGCCCAGACCTTGGCGATGGTAATTTCAAGAGGGACCAGGGGCATGACGAGCAGATGCTCCACGGTACCACGCTCCTTTTCTTTGATGAGGGCTGCAGCGGGCAGGACAATGGAAAGGAGAGTGATCATGTGGCCAAGTAATACAACGCTCATAAACCAGGAGTTTTCACTGTTTGGGTTATACATTATACGGGTATTCAACAAAATGGGAGAATCGACGGCAGGCTTCTGGGAACCCCGCAGAAATGTGTTTATCTCCTGGTCTATGATCTTGCTGAGGTATGTCGTGCCGAGCTTGGCCTGGCCGACGATCGTGGCATCGACATCAATGCTGATATCAGGCGACTTCCCGGAAAGCAGGTCCTTCTGAAAGCCTGATGGTATGTGGAGAACAAAGATATATTCGCCCCTATCCATGACTCGATTTATGTCGTGGTATGTGATGGCCTGGGGTTTCTGGAAAAAGGGCATCTGGATAGAGTCGATTATCCTCTTGGACAATGTGGATTGGTCTTCATCTACATATGCTACGGTTGAATTGCGCACCTGCACACCAGTGCCTTTAGCAGGGACTATGACCATGATTGTGAAGGAATAGATGACCATAATCACCAGTACTAAGTCATAACGGAAGCTGATGAGTTCTTTTAAACCGAGCCGGTAGATGTGCCAGAGTTTTCTGATCATGTTATTTCTCCTGTTTTTTCAGTAAGAAGACCGTCATGATCTGAATGGCCATATAGATCATGACCAGGAAGACAAAGTTCCACACAAGCTCCGGGAAACCGATTCCTTTAGTGAAGGTACCCTCGCTGATATTCAGGAAATAGCGTGCAGGAAAGACCCTTGACATGAACTTGGCCCCGCCGATGAGCGTTGAGGCAGGGGTTGTGAGCCCTGATAAATCGAAGGAGGGCACCAGGGTAATAACAAAGGCAGCAAGCAAAGCAGCGATCTGGGTCTGGGTGAAAGTCGAGATGAGCAGGCCTAAGCCGGTGCTAATAATGATATAGAGTATCGCCCCGGAAACAAGGGCAGGGAAACTGCCCTTGAAGGGGATGTTGAACAGAAATTTGATCACCCCCAGAAGGATAATGAAGGTTATTGCCGTAATCACAATGTAGGGGATCTGCTTGCCCCAGAGAAATTCAAGCCTGGTCATGGGGCTTGAGTAGAAGTTGGCAATAGAACCCAACTCCTTTTCCCTCACTACACCGATAGCCGTGAGCATGGATGGTACGAGCATGAGAACAACGGCCAGTAGGCCGGGCACAACGGAATATTTGCTTTCTATCATTGGGTTATACCAGTACCGGGGCTGTACATGGGTAGATGAAGCGGCCACAGGTATGGGGGACCGATCGGCAAGGCCCACGAGATAGGACAGGTGCACGGCTTCTGCATAGTTCTTGGTGGTCTCGGCCCGAAATGGCATGGTGCCGTCTATCCAGAGCCCTACTGAAGGGCTCTTGCCCCTCTTGACGTCTTTTTCGAAACCCGGAGGGATCTCGACAACCATATTAAACTCGCTGCTCTGAAAGCCCTTGTCTATTTCGGACGGGAAGTGTATTGGTTTCCGTTTGCTGAAATATCGCGAACCGGAGAAATTCTCCAGGTAATCACGACTCAACAGCTTTTGATCATTGTCAAGAATACTGTATTTGATGTGTTCAATATCTGTTGATATTCCGAAGCCGAAGACGATAAGGAGAAAGGGCGAGACGATGAATGAGGTTATGAGCCTGACCGGGTCGCGGAACAATTCGATGGCTTCCCTCCGAGCCAGGGATGCCAACCGGTAAATGTCAAAGAAGCGGCTATGTTTTTTGACACGTTCAGACTTAAGCATGAACGGGACGGTTTGTTTTTCATCATCCGTACCTGTGACTGTATTTCTGGCAATATCATCCTTCATATATGCGATAAAGGCCTCTTCGAGGGTGGAGCAGCCGCGCATGCGGACAAGCTCTTTAGGTGCGTCGCAGGCAAGGACGCGGCCCATACTCATGAGGGCGACCCTGTCGCAGCGATCGGCCTCATTCATGTAATGGGTGGTCACAAAAATGGTTACTCCGCCCTCCCTGGAGAGATTTATGAGTAGCTCCCAGAAGTGGTCTCTGGCCACGGGATCGACGCCTGATGTAGGTTCGTCGAGGATCAGGATTTCGGGCTTATGAATGGCGGCAACGGCCAGGGAGAGACGCTGACGGATGCCCAGAGGAAGGCGTTCAGTCTGGTCGTTCATGACATCGTTCAGTCCGAACTTCTCAGCCATTTCCTTCACCCTTGAAGGAACATCCTCTTTCGGCAAATCGAAGAGATGTGCGTGCATATCCAGGTTCTGCTGCACGGTAAGCTCACCATACAGCGAAAAGCTCTGCGACATGTATCCGATGCGCTTTTTCAGCTCGATGCTCCCTGCTTCTACAGAGCTGCCGAAGATGTAGGCCTGACCATGCGTCGGATGCAAAAGCCCGGTGAGCATCTTCATGGTGGTGGTCTTGCCGCAGCCGTTCGATCCGACAAAACCGAAGATCTCACCCTTGGGTATGGTAAAGGAGACATCATCAACTGCAGTAAAGTCACCAAATTTTTTGGTAAGATTGTTTGCCTCAATGGCGGAGCCGTCATCCGATGCTATCCTTGGCGGTGTCGTAAAGACCCTGTGCCCATACCGCATCTCTTCGGGAAGCATGGCGATGTAAGCGTCTTCTATGGTTGTCTTGCCGGTCTTTTTCTTTAACTCCCCGGGCGTTCCGGAAGCCAGTATCCGGCCGCCTTCCATCATGACGAGCCAATCAAGGTGTTCAGCCTCCTCCATGTAGGCAGTTGCGATGATAATGCTCATTCCTGCATGGTGGGTGCTTATATCCTTGACGAGTTCCCAGAAATGGCGCCGTGAAAGGGGGTCGACACCGGTAGTGGGTTCGTCCATAATGAGCACATCAGGGTTGTGCATCAGTGCGCAGCATAAACCCAGTTTCTGCTTCATGCCCCCTGAAAGCTGGCCTGCAGGCCGGTGGGCAAAGGGTGCAAGGTTTGTGGCCCTCAGGAGCTGCTCGATGCGCTCGTTTCTCTCGGCACAGGTGAATCCAAAAAGGCGTCCGAAAAAATCCACATTCTCATAGACTGAAAGCGTAGTATAGAGATTCTGCCCAAGGCCCTGTGGGATATAGGCAATCTCCGAGCAGACATCATGACGGTGGATACCTGAACGCATGGTGCTGCCCAGAACATGAATGTCACCGGTCTGTATCTTTTTCTGTCCTGCAATAAGGCCGAGCAGGGTTGATTTGCCCACGCCGTCAGGCCCGATCAAGCCCACCTGGCATCCGGCGGGTATATGAAGATCAATTGAATCAAGGGCGATCTTCTTGCCGTAGCGATGTTTGACCCCTTCAATATGTGCGATGGTATCATGACCGTTCATGCGGGCATTCACTTAAAGAGTTCCGTCCATTTCGCGGACGGATTCAACCGGATATATGCAACTCCCGGCATGCCCGGTTTCAGTCGGGGGTCATTAAATTCCCGTAAGCTGATTTTCACGCGGAAAACGAGCTTCTGGCGCTCCTCTGTTGCCTCAACCTCTTTGGGGGTGAACTGTGCCTTTTCAGAGACATAAGCCACCCGTGCAAGAAATTGCCTGTCCGGTATGGCATCGAGCACAACCCTGGCATCACCGCCTGAGGGAATGACACCGGCATATTGCTCGGACAGATACACATACATGTAAATATCTGTGGGATCAATAATAGTCAGTACTTTTCCTCCATTGGGCAGGACCTCGCCGGGTTCTGCAAGACGGGCCAGTACCGGTCCCTTTATGGGGCTTTTCAGCATACAATCGTTGATCAACGTTTTTAATATCTCCTCCTGGGCAACTGCGGCCTCAATGGCGTTTTCGGCCTCGGTGACTGATGATTTTGCCGCTGCGTATTCTGCATCATAGGTCTGTTTGACTGTCTCATCACGGTCGAGTTGCTGTTGCGTAAAGATTCCCTTTGCAAAAAGCTTTCTGGACCGCTCAAGCTCCTTTAACGCAAGTTCCTTCTTCGATCGAATGGCTTCAACACTGGATAGGGCGGTTTCTCGCGCTTGTTTTGCCCGTTTAACCTCGGCCTCGGCCTGCCTCAATTGGGCCTGGAGTGTGCTGTTGTCTATCTTGGCCACGATCTGATTTTTATTACAGAGGTCCCCCTCTTTCGCGAGGACTTCTGTGAGACGCCCGGCAAGCTTTGCTGCAATATCCACCTCGGTTGCCTCAAGGCGGCCGTTGCCCATCACAAAACCTTGTGGAACGGCATTCTTGTCTTTTTTGATATAGAGATAAAAAACAAGAGCCCCTGCCAAGAGAACCAAAACCACAATCGTGGCTGACTTTTTAAGAATATTCCCCTTTTCGGCCATATCCTCCCCTTTATAAAACTATATTTAGTATAATCATCAAAGAACTTTTGGACTATTGAAGCTCTCCACGGCAAGCCGCGGAGAATCTTCGATTCTTGAGGAACAAACATTATTCAGTATTCGCTCGATACCGAATTCAGTTCATCATACGGTTTCAGTAAGTTGTCATCTCAAACCATAAATCAGGCAATCCATGGCGTTCTGGAACGCCTTTTCAAATTCAGCCCCGGAAGGGCATGATTGAAAATAGTACAATTGGATAATAACTTCCTTTTTGTGATGGGAAGTATAGGAAACGCGGTCTTATATGTCAAGAAAATCTCAATCATTATTTTAAAATCAATTGTAAGAAGCACATATGTTAAATAATTTATGTTAATAATTTATTGACATGCCTATTTATTTGCGTAAAATAGTAATGAGATCAATGGCGGTGGACGCGGCGGTGGACGCCATACGGGCAATATCTTTTGGATATCTTCCAAGATTAAGTCCTTTCAGCACCCATAACTGTTGGTTCCGAAAAAGAGTGTTTTTCGGATTTAGGCTTATCCATCTAACAAACTTAAGAGCTGTTTCTTCACGATTTATCAATCGTAGTCCATAGATTAATGTGTCAGATGTAAGCGGCATATGGTCGAGGATTAAACAAGGGAGAGAATAATGTCAAAAAATCAGACAACCTTTTTATCATATTATGAAGATATTGTAGAAACAATACGTGAGCCTCTTCTGGTTTTAAATTTGGATTTGGTGATTATCTCTGCCAACCGCAATTTTTATGATACCTTCAAGGCAATCCCAAAGAAGACCATAGGCCGTTTTATCTATGACCTCGGGAACAAACAATGGGATATCCCCAAGCTTCGGACGTTGCTGGAAGAAATTCTTCCCAAAGAAAACAAGTTCAATAACTATGAAGTTGATCATGTATTTCCGGATATCGGGCATAAAATCATGCTGCTCAATGCCCGCCGTATCACTCTTAACGAAATCGGTTCTCATCTGATCCTTCTGGCCATAGAAGACATCACCGAACGCAGACGGCTGGAGACAGAGTTACAAAAGAAAAACAATCAATATCGGCAATTAGCTGATAATGCGGCAGATGGCATATTCATTCATGATAAAAAAGGACAATTCCTGTTCGTAAATCCAAGATTTTGCGAAATGCTGGGATATACGGAAGATGAACTCCTAAAAATGAATATTCTCGATAACTATATAGACGAAAAAGAAAGGGAGATGGGCCGACAGCGTCTTGAAAGTCTTGCATCAGGTGAGTATCTCCAGTTCGAGCGTCGAATGAGGCGTAAAGATGGCAGTATTTTTTGGATAGAGGCAAGGGCAAAAGCGCTTGAAAATGGAAATATACAAGCTGTCGTCCGTGACATTAGTAATCGCATGTGGGTGAATGATGCTCTGCGGGAGAGTGAAGAAAAATATCGAACCATTCTGGAAAGTATTGAAGAGGGTTATTTTGAAGTGGACCTTGCCGGTAACTTAACCTTTTTTAATGGTTCCGTGTGCCGAATATGGGGATACACCCAAGAGGAATTGATGGGTCTGAATCACCGGCAATATACAGATGCAGAGAATGCAAAAAAGCTTTTTCAAGCGTTTAATGAAGTATACAGAACAGGAAAGCCCGCCACGGGATTCAGTTGGCAGGGTAAAAGAAAAGACGGCACAAATAGATATATTGAAGTATCTATTGCGCTGCGAAAAGATTCATCAGACAAAGCAATCGGTTTTAAAGGTATTGTAAACGACATCACCGAACGCAAGCAGGCGGAGGAGGCTTTGAAGAAAAGTGAACACAAATATCGCCTGCTTGCAGATAACATCAATGACGTCATTTTTGTTCTGGATATGAACATGAATTACACCTATGTCAGCCCTTCCGTGAAAATCCTGAGAGGATACGAACCGGAAGAAGTGATAAAACAATCACTTGTTGGAACGTTGACACCCTCCTCCATGGATTTGGCCACGAGGACCATATCCGAGGTTATGGAACTGGAAAAATCTGGACAGAAAGATATTCACATGTCCCGGACACTTCAGTTGGAAATGAGGCGAAAAGACGGGACCACTGTGTGGACGGAAATGAATGTTTCCTTTATCAGAGATGAAAATCAGCAACCGATAGCCATTCTTGGTTTAATCCGGGATATAACCGAGCGCAGGAAGGAGGAAGAGAGAATCCTCCTCAGTGAGAAACGTTTTAAAACTTTATATCAGGAAAGTCCCATTTCAACATTCACCTGGCAAAATAAGGGAGACAACTTCTTCCTTGTAGATTTCAACAGTGCCGCTAATGTGATCACGGAAGGCAAAGTCAGAAACTATATGGGAAAGAATGCAGTGGAGATGTATCGACAAAGGCCGGAGATTATCGATGAAATGCTTCGATGCTATAAAGAACAATGTATTATTAGCAGAGAACTCATTTCCCAGGACTTTACACCGGGAAAATATCTCTCGCTTTATTACTCATACATTCCCCCGGATTTGGTCATCGCCCATGCATTGGACATCACCGAGAGCAAGAAGGCGGAAGAAGCTCTTAAACAGAGCTTTGTGCGAATACGAAAGGCATTAGGGGCGATCGTTAATGCGATGGCCTTTCTGGTTGAGACGAGGGACCCTTATACGGCAGGCCACCAAAAGAGAGTGGGAGATCTGGCACGTTCTATTGCCGTGGAGATAGGACTTTCCTCTGACCGGATCGACGGTATCAGGATGGCCGCAACCATCCACGATATAGGAAAGATATCCATTCCGGCAGAAATTCTGAGTACGCCGAGGAAACTGACGGATATAGAATTTAGCCTCATCAAAACTCATTCTCAGGCCGGCTATGACATCTTGAAAGACATTGAGTTCCCCTGGCCTATAGCGAGAATGGTTCTGGAGCATCACGAGAGGATGAATGGTTCCGGCTATCCGAACAGGTTAAAAGGAGATCAAACTCTTTTGGAGTCACGGATTATATCGGTCGCGGATGTAGTGGAAGCGATGGCCTCGCATCGTCCCTACCGTGCCGGTCTAGGCATCGATACAGCATTGGATGAAATTACAAAGAACAGGAACATACTCTATGACCCTGAAGTGGTGGACGCTTGCTTGAAGCTGTTTCGGGAAAAGAAATACGAAAAGATTAATTAATTTTAGATAACACCCATCGTTTCATATCGGCATCCTGTTTCATAGAGGTTCTCTATCTGGTTTAGGGGGTTGAAGATTGGATAAGATGTCCCGACCTATACTTGACTTGATAGGCAATGCCTAATTAAGTCTTATCTCAGTTATTGACTTCACCTACTACTAAATGTTTTTAATTTTGAATTGAAGTGAGGATTACCATTTGAAATGTGGTATCCGACATATCTAATGAGACAAGTGAAGAATTGCCCTGCATTTGTAATAGCTGTGCGATCTGGAAACGCTGGAGTGTCAAGCGGAACTTCACTGCATTTTAGGTTCTGCTGTGAAAAGGGGTAGCAGCTTTTTATCTCTAAGGATGGAGATAACTTTCAGAGCATCATCCTCGCTGTTGAATTTCCCGACGATAACTCGATACCATCTTTCCTTAGAGGTCACTTTTCTGGCTACAATCTTAATTTCTTTTCCTCTCAATGAAGGTTCGCCTCTGTAAAGTCTGGCGAATTCAAGATTCCGGAAAGTTCCAACATGAATTTTATAGGTATGATCGGAAGATTGGATGATCAAGCGTTCTTCAGTAACTTTCGGTATCTTGATTTTTTGACCTATCGCAATAATATGGATATTGGTAATCTCAGGGTTATAATCTAAAATGAGTTCAGTGCAGGTTCTATTTGACATTCCGTAATATTTTTTCGCTAAGAGAGAAATGCTCTGCCCTTTTTTTACTATGATCGTTTCTATTGATATGGCTTCCTTATTCAAAGGTATTGAAGATGCGGATGGTGGTGTAACATGCTTAGGAGATTCAATGGGCACCGCCACAGTATCAACAGACGGATAGTGATTATCAACTTCTGAATTGCTGGCGGATGTTGACTGAGGAGCTATGATTATAGATGATTCGTTATGGAAAAGAAAAGTCCAAATCAGAAAAACTATTACGACCAGACCAAGCAGGAACAGGAAAATAACAGAGATTTGCCTTTGTGAAATAAAGTCCAAAATATGAATTGATGGATTTGAATTATATTCAGCCATTATCCGGGGAGTAAGATTTCTTTTATGACGTATTAGATTTGTTCTTTTGACAAATCTGAAGATTCTTATAGGCATAAATGCCCGGTGTGATGGGCCTTCCAAATTCTTTATGACTTCACGAATGATCTTTGCATCTATTTTTTTCTTGGATTCGCTGAAGCCGTTTAGCAAGGCGTTGTCGCACACGATGTTGATGACGCGCGGAATCCCATTCGCATGCTCGATGATTATAGAGATTGCCTTGGGGGTGAATACCTTAGAAGTGCTGCTCTCAACGATTTTAAGGCGATGCTCAATATATTCTCGCGATTCTTCAGCGGTCAAGGTCGTAATTTTACTTCTGATCTTTATCCGTTGGTTGAGAATTTTCAAGTTCGGTGAACTTAACATATTTTCAAATTCCAGTTGTCCCACGAAAACAATCTGAAGACGCCCTGATGCTAGGGGTCCCAGATCGGATAATTTCTCCAATTCTTGCAGTGTTTCTTTTGAAATATTCTGTGCCTCATCGATGATCACCGCTACCGTCTCATCGTTGCCGACATGCAACAGATATTCAACAAGATCGTGTAGAAGGTCTTTTTTGTCCTTCCCCGTAACCTCTAGGTCTAGCTCCCTGAGGATGATTTCCAGAAGTTCTTTAAAGGTTATTGATGGATGAAAAATGAAGGCTGTTCTTACTTTATTGTCGAGGTTCATCAAGAGATAATGAATAAGGGTTGTTTTGCCTGTTCCCACTTCCCCTGTTATGCTAATAGATCCCTGCCGACTTTCTATACCCTTAATCATCGCATCCAAGGCTTTTCGGTGGCTCGAGGTTAAATATAGAAATTTGGTATCCGGTGTGATTTCAAAAGGCTTTCCCGAAAATCCGTAGAATTCATTATACATTTTTTGTCTCGTAAACTTCCTGTTACGGTTTCAATGAGTTTGCACCTGAGTGCAGGCTCCGGTTGACTCGCCTTGAATATTTGTATCACATGTTAAATTAGAGTTCAGCAGTTTAGCAGGGGAAACTGGTTGATATAGGTTAATATCACATTATCAAAAGTATTCATACTGCCATTCAAATTGTCAGTTGCTTAAAAATTAATATACGGGGTTGGTTTTTCCCAATATTACGTTATCAATTTAGCATAATTGCTTTTTAATTAGAAGATTTTATTGATTTGCGATTGAAACACCCATGACAGGAACCTGTCACAAAAACAGAAACCATCTCTGGTAAGCAGATTATTGCAATCATTCATACTGTTCCGAGATATCATTGTGATAAAAAAACATCATTTTAACTCATCAATAAAGTATTGCAGCGATCTTTTTGCATAATCCGAAAATAATTCGTCATCCTTAAATATACAAATTACATCATCTCCTTTTTTATCTTTGCCTTTTTCTGCTTTATATATTCCGCTTCCTAATCTATAAATATCGGACTGCCGTAACTTGAATTTCACGCCTTTATTTACAGCATCAAATTCTTTCCACACATCTCCCAGAGTTTTTTGTGTTTCTGGTTTTACTTCAAATATTTGGCTGATTGCTCTTCGCATGATTCTCATTTTTATCTCTCGTGTTTTTTCGCTGTTTGTTTCGGTTTCTTCTTTTGACTTTGCAAATTCAGCAATGTTTCCTGTTCGTGCTAAATTCATTATCATCTCTAAAGATCGGAGAAAAACTCTGACAACATTTTTATTAATATAACCGTTTTTGATCAATAATCCTTTTAGTATTTTTGTGGATCCCAACGCACGTAGCGCTGCCTCTATATAAACATTAATGCATATCGTATGATTATCTTCACTCACTTTATAAGTACCAGATGGAAATTCATAGGGCAGATGTAAATCGGATCGATGAAACGAATGTTTTATACCTTGATTATTCAATATTGTTATAAGTATATTTAATTCTTCGGGATCTTCAATAATCTCTTTTTTAAATCCTGCATTAATTAACATCTCTCTTGTCTTATCTTCAAAGTAACTAATAAAAGGCAGATATTCTGATTTTATTTCCTCATGTCCTTCTAACCTTTTGAGTTCTTCTTCTATTAAATATCGTAATTTGTTCCATTCATCAGACGTTAGAATGGAATCAATAGGAAAATCGTAAAGATCTTTTTTCTTACTTTGTTGCGTGTCCATGATGCACTTTAAAAGGAATAACAATTATTTTAGGTTCGACGAATTCAACGATTTCACTTGTGGTAAATAAATTCGTGGCGTTCCTGATTCATGGTGCGCTCTGGAAAGTTGATAAATTGGTTAACAGCTTAACGGGTTACAAAATTATCATTTATAATAATCCTTATTATTGAGTTGTCAATGGAAAAATTACTTTGTAAATTGGTCATACTATCTGGCAATATTGTTTATTTCTGTTTGAAAGTTTGTATTGATGAGAAAAACAGGGAACACTCTCTTACAGGAAGGAAGATGTACATTCAATCTTTACACCTAATGTAAAGAAAACTTCGTCCTATGACAGATAAGAGACGTTTTACATACACCCCTTGGTGGATACTGTCGATCATTCTTGTCGTTGTTGTTGGTTTGGCTGGCTGGCGTGCGACAGAATTTTTAGGCAATGCGGCCCGGCAGGAAATTATCAGAGAAAATGAAGCCTCGTTATTAACCCTATCAACTTTCATTACATCGGAACTGCAAAGAATCGAAGGCGCCGCCAAGTCACTTTCCGGTGCACCGAAATACCACCCTGTTTAGAAATATTAATAAAATTCACTGCTATTATTTCTTCTTTTGATTTAACTTGTATCGTTGATATGCGTCGGTAAACTTTTCTGTTTTATCTTGTTTTAAAAGTGTGATGACTATTTCTTTAATTGGTTTCCAATGTCCAGTTCTATCAGATCCAAATATTATCGTTCCATGGTCAATCAGATGCAACAGTTCCCTCTTATTCAGAAACATCTGGAAATCAACGATCAGACGATTGAAACCATTGTAAGAGTGATAGGATGATATGTACTCTTTAATTCTCTTGTAGTTGGTTATGTTCACTTCAAGATCGTCTATTAATTTATTGACGACATGGAATGCCGTGGACTCAGCTTTATCAAAATCATCCTGGTCATCAAGTTCCTTATGCTCGGTAATATGAGCGCAAATAACGTCTTTTATATCTTCCAAGGTATTCTTTTTATTGCCGATCTTTTTTTGAATTAATACAATCAGTTTATCTTTTTCCGGCATTTCTCCTTTTAATAGTTCGATCATGTTTCCTCCTCTTTCGATAATTCTTTGCTTTTTTCTTTGTTGTTTCTCAAATTTCCCACTCGCTGCATCAACTCGGTCGACGTACTAAGCATTATTCTTATCGACGCCTTGATTTGTGGGGTATGCACTTGCGAGACAATCTGATCTTTTTGCATTTGAACATAAGATCCAATATTGATCTGCTGAATCTGATTTCAATAGCGGATTACGCTTCGTTCATGAAGAACTTGAGCCATGCCAGCAGGCCTTTTTCGCCAACGGCATCATAGTGGCTCTTTTCTATGCAGGTTTCTTTCGCGACGCTCACAAGCGGAGTGTAGCCGGATTTGCCTTCATGAACGCTCTTCTTGCTCAACAGACCGTTCTTTTCGCCGCTCGTTGATGAAAGCGCTACTATGGGTATGCCGGCGTCTTTCCCTTTGCTCTCGTATTCCTTCTTTAACCTCTTTATGACTTCCCAGCCGTCCATTACAGGCATGTTCAAATCGAGCACAATCAGGAGAGGATCACGGACATACTTTATACGGATGATGCTAAGCGTCTCCAGCGCTTCGGCGCCGTTGGTCGCCTCAAAAATCACTATGGACGGATCAAACGCCTTGACTTCCCGGGCAACCTTCATTCGGATGCCCTTCTCGTCATCTACAAGCAAGACCGTGTTGCTTGCCGGATCCATGTGCCGCTTTATTGATTCCAGAAGTTGCAAATATTCGTCTTTCTCAGAAGACGCGATATCAACCCGGTTCTCTGTCACTGTAAACCTCCTTTGCGCTAAAGCATAATTGTGAATATGGTGCCTTTGTTGTCCGTATCACATCTTATCGTTCCACCGTGAATGTCGATAATCTTCTTCGTAATTGTAAGACCAAGTCCGATGCCGCCATTTTTTTTCGTCTTGAAAGCCATAAACAGATTATTCGCTATTTCTGGCGGCATGCCGGGACCATTATCGCTTATTACCAGAACAGCACGCCCATTCTGTGCTGATGATGAAATCCTGATCCTGGGGCTTGGAACTTTGTGCTCAACAAGCGCTTCCACACCGTTCTTGCACAGGTTGAAAAACGCCATTTTCAATTGCGACGAGTCAAGCTTCTTTAATCCGATTTCCTTGTCAAGGTCAAGCGTCACGCTAAAATCAATGGCTTTTAGCTCGGTAGCCAGCGCTTTCACAGATTCAGCGGTCTGGGCCAGCACATCGTTGATATTCACCGGCGTAAAATCGGGGCTGTATATATTTGTAAACTGCAGATACGTCGTGGCAAGATTAGTGCCCTCCTTGATCGCAGTTTCTGATAGTTCAAAGTCCTGTTTGATGTTCTCCTCATTAAGAATATCCGGGGTCTTCTGGCGAATATCTTCCTTGAGGTATCCGATCCATGACAATCCGGATATTAGTTTGTTCTTTAGTTCGTGTATAGTCTGGTACGACGTCTGGCGCAGTCTCATTACTTCCATACCGAACGCAACAATCGGCAAAAACCATAATATGCCATTAAGTCGTTCCATGAATGTCCTGTTCTCTTTAAATAATTTCAGCGAGAATTCCTGCGCTCCAAGCTCCACATTGATTTCCGGAAAGACGTTGTGTTCGAACAACAGTTGCAAGGCGCCGGAGTTCTTTGCCGGATGGTCTTCGCTGGTGGATCGGTGGATTGATTGAATCGGAATACTTAACAGGTATTTTGTCTTATGCTGAATCCGCGTATCGACGCCAACGAAATGCCGTTTATCGGTGGGCGCGTAGGTGTAAATGACTTTGCTCTCATTGACTGTCACTCCGGCAATGCTGTCAAAGGGCACATGGACGCCGATGAGTTCGGCAACATCGGAGAACAGAAATTGCAGATGCACGCCTTCCTCGCCGAGAATCGAGCCGCCTGTCGCGCCAGTAAGTTGGATGCATGTTTCAAGCGAAGCCTTTAGCAACTCTTCGGGCGTGCTGCCGAGACTCAGTTCCACTATGCGACGCAGATATTGTTCCATGGATATGTTACCCTTATTTTGTAAGTAATAAGATTATATCCCTGTCGTTCATTCATTTCCAGTTGAAATATTGCGTAATAGATGATTATTTTAGGAAAGCAACATTACGGAAGAAAGAAATAAAAATCCGATTCCCTAAACGATAGAATTATTGACTTTACCTGCAACTCCACAATTTCATGGAATAAATACAATTGAAGATTACTGGTTATGCGGACAGTCGGTTTGTCGGTTATGACATTGCCTCCCCATTTATTCGTGCTGAACTTGTGTCCTTATCCAAGACCGTACCAGCCGGGCCAGCGTTGCCTTATGACGCAAGAGGCGCGAGCAACTCAAGAATATTATATTATGTACTTAATCCGGAAATGGATTTGCAGAAGAATGTGGAATTCTACATTAACATGTCACGGATTAACAGCTTTCTGCGCAGTGAGAAAGGACTCCCATACAACGAAAACTGGAGAAACAACGAAGTAAACTGGAAAGGAATTATTACCGAAAAGTAAGGTGAAATTAATATGCTACAAGAATTGGCAAACGACCAACAAATCGTAATTGAAATGCACGACATAAAAAGGTTGCTCTTAACAGCTAGCGGCTGAAAACAAATTGTAAATGCAATAGCGTATTTTATACCAATGGTTGTGACTTTTCTTTTGTTTCAATCTGTACAATGCTTATCCAAGAACTTGAAAACGGATGGTTGCATTTCTTGTTGTTTTATGTTAAAAGATCTTTTAGTTTTAGTGTCCCGCGGGAATAAAGTTTATACATATATATTGAATAAAGGAAGAGGATAGAACACCCCTTTCTTCTCTTCCCGGATAGAGATTCCCGCGGGATTATATTTCCTACAAATACTTAACCAACCCGGCAGGTAATTCTATGATTTACCTTGCTCGTTTTTTGATAAAACATTTGGGAAAAAATAACAATCACCCAAAAGGGTGATTTTATAAATGTTATTATCCTGATATAAGTACAACAAGATTAGGTTTTTTATGATGCACTGAAGCGATATTTACTAAAATATCCTTCGAAAGAGGGGGTTCTATTATCTGAAATATTAAAGCTCTCCGCGACAAGCTGCGGAGAGGCTTCGATTCTCAAGAAATATTATAATTTTATATTCGCTCACTTATGCCATAGCACCCTACGGGTAATGCGCTTGCTGCCGAATTCAATATAATCTTTGCAAAGGATGTTTCGATTATGAAAAATCATAAACGAACGGAAAAAATTTTAGTAAAAGACCTGGTTTTCAAATCCTTCATGAAATCACCAATTCCCATGACTATCACCAGGGCTGAAGATGGCACCTATGTTGAGGTAAATGAATCTGCTCTTAAATATATGGATTTGAAACGTAAAGATGTAATCGGACGTAGTGGATTGGAACTTGGATACTATTCAGCAGAAGAAAGACAATTAATTATTGAGGCAATAAGAAAACATGGATTTGCCAGAAATATGCTATTAGAACGCGATATCCCGAATCAAGGGATCATCCAAGGTCTTTTTGGTGTATATCCGGTTAAGATGGGAAGGAAAGAATTCTTCTTTTCTATCGCACACGCTATTTCCAATCACCAACCAACCATGAAAAAATTTCAAGATGATAAATTTTATAAAATTACAATCATAGATAACAAGTATGTTAAGGAAATACTCAAACCATATCACTTGACATCCAGACAACAGGAAGTCGCTATTTTGTTAGCAAAAGGATTTCCCAACAGAGAAATTGCCGAAAAGCTCTTCATCTGTGAAAATACCGTTAAAGCCCACATGAAAGAAATCTTTCGTATCGTCGGTGTTCACAACCGCTCCGAACTCTTTCCCAAACTGATAAATTTGCAGTAAAGCTAACAATAATAAATAAGATAACCTAAAAATTGTGCATGACGGTGGTAATTATAAATTATTTTTTTGTTTTTTTTCGATTGAAATGTTGAGTGAATTTGGAAAATTAGAAAAACAACATTCCTCCCCTCATTCAACATTCACCCTGTGTTTTATCCTGCCCAGAATTTCATCCACCGCCGTGCCAGCGTTGTCCATAGCCACGACGGACGCCTTTTCGGGACAGACCACAGTACACCTCCCGCACCCGATGCATTTTTCATGGTCGTGCTTGATAATTCCGTTTTCAAGAAATATGGCCTTCATGAAGCAGGAATCAATGCATGTCCCGCATGTTTTGCATTTATTAGCGTCAATGACGATTCGGGCGCCCCTGAGTTTCACGATGCCCGAACGGAACTTGTTCGGGAAAAATCTGGCGGAATTGAGTATCGTACAGCAGCAGGGGCAGCAGAAGCAGATGGTAAGCATGCGGCCCCTATTGGGAACGCCGTAGAAAAAATCGTCCATCCTGACCCTTCCGGTCAAAGGGACAAGCCCTTTGGATATCATGGAATTCATGTGCCACACGGCCTCGTCCACGCCTACATGCCGGGCTATGCACGGACTGACGAATTCCGTGTCATAGCCCAGCAGCAGGCAGGAATCCTCCGCGGGATAATTCTTGCAACCCTTCGAGTCGCGGCAACTGCACTTTTTTATGATGACCCTGTGGGCCGATTTTCTTATAAGCTCCTCGATGATTCCCCGGCTCAATACTTCGCTTGCCGCCGGCTCTATGTTGGCGTTGACGGGTATGTAAGTTATATTGAAGTTTTTGTCGCTGAAAAGGGGCGACGTGATGACGGTGATGATTCTACCGATAACGGGAATGCCGGTTGCGCGGGCGGCAAGATGGTTGAGCGGCCAGTAAATTCTTAAAACTTCAAGCCACCACTTCGGACGCCACGACATAATGATATCTCCTGAGCATTATTGAAGCTCCCACAGTCTTTCCGCGGAGAATTTTCAATTCCTAAGGAACTATATAACGGAATTTAATAAACAAAACTTTTAATACCCTGTCAATAAATATTGCATGCGAATCTTGAAAATTTGTTTCTTCCACCTGCAAAGGTTCTGTTTTGGGGATTCGTCAAACAGGTAAAGTATTCGGGCAATAAAATAATATAGTCCATAAAAACAACCGGCGGTCATAAAAAACATTTGCAATGAAACGAAAATACTGGTTAAAAACATCGGGGTTTCGGCTTAATTTTAACTACCATATAATAGAGGAGGTTTTTATGTCTTTAAATCAATTAGTAGATTCAAGGGATGTACGGTTTGTTCTATTTGAAATGCTGGGATTGGAGAAATTAAATCGGTTCGATATGTTTAAAGATTTTGACAAGGCCATGTACGATGACACATTGAATCTGGCGGAAAAAATTGCCATTGATCAGTTTTATTCGTCCAACGCCGACGGTGATAAGACCGGGTTACAATTTAACCCCAAGACCAATGAAGTAAAAGTGCCAGAATCGTTCCACAAGGGATTCAAGGCATATGTGGAAGCGGGTTTCCACAGCCTGTCGTTTCCGCCGGAAATAGGGGGAATGGGCATGCCCTCCAGTGTCTCCATGGCCGCCGCGGAATATTTTAATGCGGGCAACACATCGTTGACCATGTATTGCGGCGCAATCACCGGAGCAGCCCACATTATTGCGCTTTTTGGTTCCGAAGAAGTGAAAAAAATGTATCTTCCCAAACTGATGTCCGGGGAGTGGGGCGGCACCATGTGCCTTACTGAACCGTCTGCCGGTTCCGACGTCGGAGCTCTGAAATCTAAAGCCGTAAAGCAGAGCGACGGCACCTATCTTATCACCGGACAGAAGATATTCATCAGCAACGGCGAGCATGATTTAACCCCCAACATCATCCATCCGGTACTGGCCAGAATCGAGGGCGATCCCGAAGGAACAAAGGGAATCTCCATTTTTCTTGTACCGAAGTATCTTATCAACAAAGACGGATCGCTTGGCAAACGCAATGATGTGATTTGTACAGGCATCGAACACAAGATGGGACTGAAAGGAAACGCCACATCTTCACTCAGTTTCGGCGACAACGGCAAGTGCGTCGGCCATCTTCTGGGGAATGAACGCGAAGGCATGAAGGTCATGTTTAAACTCATGAACGCGGCCCGCATCCATACAGGTGTTCAAGCTGAGGCAGTTTCGAGCGCCGCCTACATGCATGCCGTCACTTATGCCCGGAACCGCATACAGGGTTCGCATATCACACAGATGTTGAATCCCGGCGCACCGAAGGTCGCGATTATCGAGCATCCCGACGTGAAACGCATGTTGCTTTACATGAAGAGCACCATCGAGGGCATGCGGATGCTCACACTTTTTCTCGCCTATAATGAAGACATCATGCATTGGTCGCCAAACGCCGAGGAATGCAGGGAAGCAACAGCTATTGTCGAAATTCTTACTCCCATAGTCAAGGCCGGCATTTCGGATGCCGGGTGGCTGGTAACCGCCGAAGCCATGCAGGTTTATGGCGGGTATGGCTATTGCCAGGAGTATCCCGTCGAGCAGTACGCCCGCGACGTCAAGGTTTTCTCTATCTATGAAGGCACAAACGCTATCCAGTCGCTTGATCTGCAAATGCGCAAGATACTCATGAATCCGGCAATGTATAACTACTCCATCCTGAAAAAACATATCGCCCAGACCATCGAAAAAGCAAAAGGCGTTGTTGATGATAAATACATTGCTCCGGTCAAACGCGGCTTCGAGAAACTTGAAGAAGTAATTAACATGATGCAAGATCAGATGAAGACTGGTAAGTATATGGCTTTAGTATTAAATGCCACGCCGATGCAACAGGCCTTCTTCCCGCTTGTGCTCTCCTGGCTGCACTTGTGGAGCCTAACCATAACCATACCCAGGATGAAAGCTATTTTCGGAGATATCAAGGGTGAGGAGAGGAATAAAATAATTTCGGAAAACAACGAGGCTGCCTATTACAGCGGCAGGGTGCTGTCATCGCAGTTTTTCATTGGTTCTGAGTATCCCAAGTATTTCGGCTTGATGGAATGCATCATGGGCAATGAGTCAGCAGCGCTTAAAGTTGTGCCGGACAATTTTACCGGAACGCTTAAAGAATAAGTTTCCCGGACTTGAAAAAGCGTAAGAAAAGGGGCTGATCCGAATGGATCAGCCCCTTTATTTTTTGATTATTTCCGATTGTAATACAGCATAAAACGATAGAACGGGGGAATAATATTAGAGGAAGTTATCAATAAAATATTCAATGATCGATTTTGAAAAACTAAATCAGCATCATAATTATTTGTTACACCTACTACTGTTTAGTGGTTGGCAGTTTCTAGAATTGAGGATTACGGGTAGAAAGAGAATAATGCCGCGAACTCATGGATCGCGGCAGATTCGGGTGATCCAATGAAGGAAAATGTTAGCCTGCTAATTTCTTTAGAATGGGTTTGCCTTTGCCCACTTGACGACAGCCTTTTCTAATTCGTCAAGTTGGGGCATAACTGCTTTATACCAATGGTTTCGAGCATCAGTATTCATGCAACTAGCACCAGCCAATAAAGCTCTACGTGGCCATGGAGATTCATTGGGTAAATTTCGCCACTGAGATTGAAACCAATGTCTCTGATGAGCCCTTCCCATTGCAAGAATTAACTTTCGTTTTGAGAAAACATCGCGCACTTCCCCTAACATTTTAAAAAATCTTTTTTCATTATCCCATTGAATACTTCGTGTAAACAAGTCCAACGCCCACATGCGGTGATAATCAAGTTCACTAACCAATGACTCTTTCAATAGGTCTAACACCTGTCTGCCGATGTCGTGACGTCTCTCTGGTAATAAATTTCTAAGATTTCTGAAATATTGAATGATGTCGGGGAATACGGGAAAGATAATATCTAATTTATCAAATATTTCGCCAACAAGAGAATCATCTCCTAGTTGTCCCATTCGACGCAATACAAACCTTACGATGCCAAAATCAACATCTGGCTTTTGAATTTCTTCCATGAAAAGCTCAATTAAGTTCAGAGAATCAACAAGTTCCTGTTGTTCTCTGTCTAAGTTGTTGTATTCAATTTCTTCATACGGATCTGATAAGCCCAACTCCGTTATAAGTTGTTGAAACTTCTCTCTCAAGGAATCTATTTCTCGATCTTCTGGTGTAGAGAGAAATCTGGCTCGAAACTCATCCTTAGTTAGCACGAAAGTTTTTTGTGGTTGAAGAGTTAGTCCATGATTTCGATAAAGCACATCAGCCAAAAAGGCAATACATCTGTATGCTTCCGCATGACTACTTGCAAAAATTCGATAGTCGTCATTGTAACGAATATAATTAATACCATATGAAAGAAGTGCATCATCGACGTCGCAAAGAAGTGTTTCAGCTAACGCACGCGATGGCGCATTACCTACCGGAATACCAAAAGTTTCCGTGCTGTTCCAGCCGGATAGCAGACGTATTATTGCTTTGACATGGTTTGTTTTTGTTGTAGCATTTTCTAAGGCACCTTCGAGACGGTGGTGATATATCCGAGAATAAAAATCTGCAATGTCTGCAACTGCCACATGGGTAACTTTTTTATCACGCAAAAGCTCTTTTGTCCTATCAATAAAATTATCATATCCAATTGACGGATCGAATAATTGTCCATCTGGCTTAACCGCCATTCGATATGAAAAAACAATTTGGCGATTTGTTGGTACTCTTGAATTCTCTAAGTCTCCTGCAATTTCGCGAATCAGGGAAGAGAAAATAAGGAAATCAAAAGGGTCTACTTGTGTAATTATGCGAAAAGCATAACGACTTTTCGGTGCAAGAAGTGTTCGATGTGCTCTCACAGTCCAATCAAATAAATTCTGATTAGACAAGTACTTTTTTATATTACTCCAAGAATGTTCGATGGCATCATATTCAAATGGTATCGGTAAAACATCTGTATCCCCAAAGCGTTTAACATGCGCTAATGCCCAATCTAGAGTTGTTGTTTTAAGTTTAATCATTTCTTTTTTTTGTGGCTAAAATTAATATCCAAAATTCAGTATTTCCGATATCTAGTATTTTAATAACACTATTCATTATTTTTTTAAAGTTAAAAGCACATTGTCTAATTTATTATAGATTGAAAGATAGCATCTTAGTTGTGGTTGAAGATTTGTTTATTTCAGGAAGAAGTGCGTAAAAAAAGCAGATGCTTCCACAGCCGTGCTTGCAGGAGAAGGCCAGGAGAAACAAATAAAAGATAACTGAGGGAGTAGTCGCAAGCGGTCTGGCGCTCGCGGCATTCATTACCGCTGCCGTGTCAGAATGGATTGTAGGTCTTGGTCTTGGTGTAGTGCATGTAGCCGATGCTCGCACTGTAGCGCAGACCCACACCCAGCCGTATAGGTGCGAGGATTACCTTGTTGCGCTGCTGGTAATTGATGCCCGCGCCGCCGACGAAGTAAAGGCTGCCATCCACTGCCGGATAGCGTCGGAACAACTGTTCACTATTGTCGATGTGATAAACCAACACGAACACTTTGGATGCATTGCCGCCGGTGTCAAAGCCGATGGAGGGGCCGCTCCAGTAGACCTTACGACTCTTGCCATCCTTGATCACCAGTATACCGTCGCCATAGCGCAGGCCCACTGTGACAGCACCACTCACCTCCTCACCCTTGATGTAGGCGTTCGGCCGACCATGGTCTTTGAAAGCCTTCTCGATCACCTTAGCCAACCCCTCAGTGCTCTTGCCGAAAAATTCGGTAGCGTCCTTGATCACAGTATTTTGGTCGTAGGTATCGGCGTCCTTGTCCTTGTTCTCGGCGGCAAACGCAGGTTCCGCAACCAGCGCCACGACGATCAGAATCGCCAGTAGCTTGTGCATGAATTCAGTCATCACCTTTCTCTTGGGTTGAAACCTTAATTGGCTTGAGTTATTAATACATCTTCTCAATAAATGCAATGTAAACTTACCCCAAAATAGTGATAGGAAGACACCGGCTATGGTTTACTTCGACACAAAATCACAGAAACAGGCTGCGGCATGAACTTTAACCTAGGGCATAGGCCAACATCGCCGTTCTTCTTTCTATCTTACCATTCCAATGTCAGACCCTAGCTTTGTTTCCTTATCGCGGAGTTTCCTGATTGCCTTCCTGAAGCGCTCATACCGCCTCGCCGCTTCGACGATGAGAAGGAAGCCCAAGATAATAAAGAATACGCCTACGCAAAAATAGAGCAGACCACTCAGAAACTTCATGATAACAAGACCAATGGACATGAAGGCTAGACCTGTCTGCATATATGAATGCATAGTCCTTTCGCGTGAGAGAAGAGTTTATTCCTCCATGAGGAGCAGTTTTATATCGTCGATACTGTCCATATCCAGCACCATCCTGTGAGATTTCGTTCTGTGAGTTGCTATTATTCTATCAGCACAGAAAGGAAAATGGCAAGTTGTAAATAGAATATTGCTCTAGCCGTGAGATATTTGAAAAAAGGTTATTTTGCCACAGAAAAGATCGGACAAAGACGGACGATGAATAAGGAATACTATTTGAAAGAAAGGCTGTCTGGAAACTTTTCAATTATAGAATCTATCAACGGTGAACTAATAAATAGAAATACGTAGACTCCTGCTCTTTTTAAAAACCCAGCATAAACATCAACGCCCCAAACCGTTC
Organism: uncultured delta proteobacterium; assembly: GCA_963811325.1. Taxonomy (GTDB): domain Bacteria; phylum Desulfobacterota; class Syntrophia; order Syntrophales; family Smithellaceae; genus Smithella. Next base: position 933,202 of record CAWEQT010000001.1, on the reverse strand, counting down.
CAGAAGTCATTTGTTTATTGCCCTTCCCCTTATTATAGGTAACAGAAGTTCTCTTTTCTAAGAAGACCCGTGAAGTTATTAGATGGTGCTGTATCATATCCGCCATACCACTTGCTTCAATATGTTTTCATGAGGACAACCATTTTGAACCATGTCATGAACCTGATTCAGCGTGGCTCTCAGCCTATCAATCAAATAACTTTTTTTGGTGATGTCGATGGCGGCATCGTGAAAGAGGCTGTTCATTTCATTTAACTGATACTTTGTATGATCCAGTTCTTTGCGGAGCTTATCATTTTCTTCCCGCAGATCTTTAATTTCCTTCTCAGACCTTTCATTATTCAGCACTATTTTTGTAACATCAACGAGGTCACTTGGTTTCTGAAATGATAAAAACGTGTCAACATCGGCTACCGGTTTTTCAGAATTCATCTTGTGTTTGCCTCTTGCCTCAGATGGGTTATTCAATTTAATTATGGCATAATTAAATTGAATAATACTTTTTTATGTGTGATTCGAAATAAAAAAAGTGTGTGTTGGAAAAATAATGTGTGTTCGGCTATTATTATTTACAGAAGTACTACATGAGCTTCTAACAATCTTTTTTAACTCCGAATCGTGACAGTGAATCTCCTTTGCTGTTATTTTTGTTGCGACTGTCCAGTGATCCCAAACCTTTCCACCTAGACAAATGATGGCTGTATTTTTTTTGTTTGATGCTAGATGTTTTTGCAATATATCCCAATATTGATCTAGGGATATTTCCTTGTTATTCCAGTATGGCGTCGAAATCACTATGTCAGGAATTGACAGATATTTCAAAATTTCCGAGATAGTTCTTCGTTTTATGCCTTTTGTAAGAGAGCCAGCCAATAGATTATTTTGATTTAAAAATTTCACAATTATTTCAAAAGACTGTTTTACATCAAAATTTACAGAAGATATTGTAAGAGCATTTAAAACAGAATAAATGCCGCATAAGCATTCTAAACTACCTTGGTACATGGGACTTTTCATTTAAAACTTCTTTTTACATAACAATTAATATCCGAACTTCACTTTTTTCGAGCGTCATCATCAGCGAGGATTAAAAGTCTGGGTATATTTGTTCTTTCTTCCCTATTTCACCAGCATAACTGGGCTTTCCGACAATAGAGCGACCTTATAACTGATGGTACCCCAGTCATGGATAAGACTTTTCAATTCCACCTTGTGAGAATTCATGATGATCAGATCGATTTCATATTGCTTGATAAATTTCAGAATTTCCTGAACCCGATTTCCGTAACTAATGTGAGGGAGGATCTGGACAGATTTACCCTCATCATTGGATGCGAGGGTGCTCATCTTTTTCTGTGCCCTTCTCTCTAGCGTGTTATAGAAATCCTTAAACTCCTTGAAAGTAGCATCGGGGATGATTTCAATGACGTGGAGAATATGAATGGTGCTTGTGTATTTTTCTGCAAGATTTGTTGCAATCTCAAGGGGTTTGATGTGCTTTTGGGAAAAATCTGTTGGGACTAGAATCTGACTAAACATAGACTTAACCTCCTGGCAGCAGCGGGAATCCCTAATTGAGAAACCTGCTAAATACGGATGGGGCTAATTCCTTTTAGTAGTAAAATTAATAAAACATTTCTTTGTGACACAGGGAGTATAAGACAAGCTGTTTTGCGTGTCAACGCAATAATTACTACCGATTACCAATGAAATGGTGGATATATATCAATTTTACCATACGCTCTGTTACAGGAAGAAGTCGATTGTCTGTTTCACAAGTCCTCAATCTCGTAAAATAGATATAATTGAAGATTACTGTTTGAAGGTGTTAACGCTAAGGCTCAGTTCCAGAACAATATTAATGGAGAAGAGCATACCCATTGACATTAATGCCGAGCATGCTTATATTATAAATTCAGAGATGAAATGACGCAATTAAACGAGATACTGCAATGCACGTATTGAGTCTATTCTACTGGATGTTAACATAAAAAAGAAAACACAGGGTCTTCGTGGTGATTATCACCCTTAAAAGACCAACTGTAAAATGAAGGACTCCAGCTAAAAGACGAGACGACATAAGTGGTTATCGTTAGCCCTTCGCAAGAATTAATGTTCTACGAAGGGTTTTTATTTCTCTCAGGAAAGCCAGGGTGAAAAAGATGAGTTAGCAAGAGGAAATCATCATGCGGGAACTTGACAAAAACCCCGATATTCGCATTACTGGCCTGGAGGGTATGACGGGGTTGCCCATTGGCGAAGTCTGCAAGATCCGATACTTCTGGAAATGGGAAAAGAAACGGGAGGGAAGAGATAAGGCACTTGTCAAATCAGTGGAAAAATCAGTAGTGACTCATTTTGGGTATAAAATAAATTCTTATTGGGAAAAACAGAATCGTCATTTTTATCTTAAACATTTAAAAGACTTCCTTTAAAAGATTGCTTTGATTATTAAATATGGAATACCCAAAATGATAGCGATAATCACTATTCCTGTCAGCATACTTACGAAAGCATCTAGCATTATTCTAAAGTCATACATATTTATCCTCCATTAACCCTTTTTTATAGCTCAACTTCCCATAATACCACTTACAGCTTACTATAGGAAAGAGAAGAGCAGACATGGTGAGCTGTCCCAAATACTTATACCATATGTTAAGTTAGAGTTCAGGAATTTTGTTCATTGCGGATTGAAATGTTGTATCGATTGTCTGAATCAGAAAAACAACAGTACAGGAAGTTAAAAATAAAAAAACAGATTATTGATTAAAAGCTTCAACCGGTAGGTTGTATCGGATAAGATATATAAAAAAGAAGTGAGGCTCACCGCTTTTTATCGCAGATAGCCTCACTTAAGGGAAGAGCTTTGCATAATGGTACACAAAGCTGGGGTATTCGTTATAAGAAAAAAGACAATAATAAAATCTCTTTAATCTGTAAGTCACCACGTGCTTGTAGTATTACATATATTTAGTAAGCTGTCAATAGTTATATCCCCCGAAAGAGGGGGTTGTTAATATTATTCTGATATAAATATAACAAAGTTAGTTTATTTCATGATGCACTGAAACGATATCTACTTTAATTAGAGCTGGCAAGATTCTCTATGGGAGGGGATTACGTACCATATACCCTTATTAGGAACTCCTGCAGGATTGATTTCTTACAAAAAACCTGCAATGTTTAAAACATACTCGGAAATTTCCTGTTGTTTTATGTTAAAAGAATTCTTTCATCTCTTTAAGTTTTTACTCTCCCGCGGGAATAAATATTCATATATATTTATTGAAAAAAGGAGGAGGACAGAAGACCCCTTTCTTCCCTTCCTAGAGAGATTCCCGCGGGATTAAATTCTTATAATTATTAATAAAATTTAATCTTGATTTACTTTGTACTCTAAAAATTTTCAAATTTCAATGATTATGATCGGTGAATTATAAATGATAAATCATGTATATTAGATACTTATTGTTTGAGGGACAGGATATATGAGCGAAGATTAATTTTAGAATTTCTCAAATTTAGTTTTTTCCTGATATTATTTCGATGGGTCGCAACCGTGTTTACCGATGAGTTGAGCATATCGGCGATTTCTTTTGTATTATTTCCTTTCATGATCAGATCGACAATCTGAATTTCTTGAGGTGAAAAGTTCTTATGTGAAACTCGAAAGTCTCTCATGAATGGAGACAACACATTACTAAGATTGCTTTCCAAAACACTAAGATAATTTTTACTACGATCATCCAGATCTCCCTTGCTCAGCTTTGTCAAATAAGGAATAACAAGATCATTGATGTTGACCTGCAATTTTTCCTCAAAATCCTTTTGGTCTACATTCCTTGTATTCATTAATACACGCAGTGCTATATTGGCGTCTTCAAGATTTTCAGCAAAGTTCTTGAGCTCCGTCTCGTACCGCTTGTGTTCGGTGATATCCCGGGTTAAACCCAGAATGGCTATCGGCTGCTGATTATCATCTCTGATAAAGGAAAACTTCACTTCCGTCCACACGGTGGTCCCATCTTTTCGCTTCATTTCCAACTGAAGCGTCCGGTATGTGTCGTTAATCTCTCTTTGCCCTGATTTTTCCAGTTCCATAATCTCGGAGATGGTCCTCGTGGCCAGATCTGAGGAGGAGGGTGTCAACGCTTCAAGAGCTGATTGTTTCGTCACCTCTTCCTGTTCGTATCCTCTAAGGATTTTTACGGAAGGACTGATATAGATGTAATTCATATTCATGTCCAAAACGAAAATGACGTCACTAATGTTATCGGCCAGCAGGCGGTATTTGCTTTCACTTGCCTTCAAAGCAGTTTCCGCCTGATCGCGCTCCTCCTGTGCTTCCTTAAGTTTTGTGATATCAGTTGCCGCTCCTATTAACTTAAGCGGGAAACCTCTTTCATCCTTTATTATCGTAGCTCGATCCCACCATGTGATATAGGAACCGTCCTTCCGCCTAAGCCTGTGTATAACCTCGTATGGCCTGTTTTGTTCAATGGCAAGGAGAAGCGCCTCTCCAGCCTTTATGATGTCATCGGGATGAAGATGTTCTATAAAGCCCTCAAGGGAACGTGGAAAACCGCCAGGTTCATACCCATGCAAAGCGTCCATCTCACCAAAAAAAGTGGCTATTCCTGTAACAAGGTCCCTTTCATAGATTAGATCATTTGTTCTTTCTGCTACCAGACGCAAACGTTCTTCACTCTTCTGCAGAGCCTCTTCCTTCTCCTTGCGTTCGGTGATATCGCGGTAATTGACAATTACAGCTTCGACAACATTATTATTTACCAGGTTGCTTCCTACAGCCTCAAGCAAACGCCAATTTCCATTCTTATGACGAAGACGCATTTCCCAATGTATAACAGGGGAGTTTGTATCACTGATCAAGGAAATGAAAGACTCAGCTAAAAGATTGATATCATCCGGATGAATCAGCTCATGCGCCTTTTTGCCGATTCTTTCTTTAGGCTTGAATCCCAAAACCTGTTCTAAAGCCGTATTTACGTATGTTACTGTTGCTTCTGGATCAATTACAACAATGATATCGGAAGAGTGTTCTATGAAAGACCGGAACCGTTGTTGCTCGAAGTGTAATTTGTCTTCCGCCTGCTTGCGCTCGGTGATGTCAGTCTCTATTGAAATAAGATATTGTTCATCCCCGATCATTATCATCTCTCCGGAATCAAGGCATGTTTTTATAGTGCCATCTTTCATCCGATGTTTTACTTCCAGATTCTGGAATCTTCTCTTTCGTAAAAGAATTTCGACGATTTTTTCACGATCATGATCGAGCCATAAGTTTAATTCTACTGTCGTCTTGCCAATGGCTTCTTCTCTTGAAAATCCGGTTACCTTACAAAAGTAATCACTGATATCATAGATGGTCCCATCTTCCACCCTCGAAACAATAATCGAATGGGGAGACAGACGAAATAGCGTATGGTACATCTGGTCTGAAGAAACAGGAATCAGCCCGTTTTTATTCTCGAACAAAGAAATTTCTAATTCTTTATTCCTTTTTTCAAGGAATTTAATTTTTTTGAGTAAATTGTTAATGCTGGTTTCTTTCATCAATATAGCCTTTTCATTCCTGATTCAGAGGTTAACCATTACTGTTTGTAATGTAGCATAAATTTAAATTTTTGAAAAAAAAGAAATAAAAATTCGATTTCCAATTCGACAGAATTATTTCTTTCACCTTGTGTTCTAACCAGCCCCCATTAGTTATGCCGGTTTTTAAGAGAGAGCGATCGTAATGGAAATTAAGAGGTTCTCTTCTTAACCTCTGCCACGATTTTCGGTAAAACAGTGCCGGTCTTTCCTTTGATCAGGTAATCTGATATGCCCTCTTCGGTCAACGGAGTTGGATCAGCATTAATTTCAATGATAATGGTTTCCTTTCCAGGCTGCCGCTGTTTGGCCATCTTGGGTAGCAAAGCAAAAGGATAAACCACTGCCGACGTCCCGCAGATCAGCATAAGATCACATTTTCCTGCTTCTTCCTGGCTTTCCTGGGCCACATCCGGAGGGATGGCCTCAGTAAAATGGACCACGTCGGACTTCAGGACACCATTGCATTTTCGGCATAAGGGCGGTAATCGATCTTCAGACAATAATTGATCCAGATCGAATTCCCCAATTTCAAACCGGGAGTGACAGGAAACACATCTCAGTAATGAAATATTTCCATGATAATCCAGGATCCTTTTACTGCCTGCCCTCTGGTGCAGGTTGTCAATATTCTGGGTAATGATACATTTCAGGATTGCCATTTTCTCCAATTCGGCCAGGGCAAAATGTCCGGGATTAGGGAGGGCGCTGGTCAAATCTCCCAGAAGCGAAGCGCCGGTTATTCGATCTTTCCAATATTCCCTGGGGTTTTGTTGAAACTTGGCATAACTCTGATAAGCCTTTCTTTCGGCATCGGGATTCCTGGTCCAGATTCCGTTGGGTCCCCGAAAATCAGAGATCCCTGATTCGGTGGAAATACCGGCTCCGGTCAACCCGATGGCATGTTTGCTTTTGATCAACTGTTCAGCCGCTTTTTGGATTAATTCCTCCATATTCATTCCATCCTTTTCGGGAAATCAAAAATAAATACTGACATTAATACCATTACCGGCCAGATAGCTGAACTTTGTAGCGGCGGAATATTTGCTATAATGAACAAGATTTTTTTCATGCCGTCAGACATATTCGTTTTTTAGTTCCTTTACCAATAACCGGTTGTACACTAGCATAAAATTACAACTTTGGAAAAGACGGATTACAAAAAAGGAAGAAAGAAAAAAGGTCTTTCGATGACCGATTTTTCAAAATTACCGAACCTTCAGAATTGTTGCTTTCACCTACAAAAACCTCCGTAGTGGACAGTCAACTGAACTGAGGATTATTTGTAATCGTGTTTTCTACAGGATTGTGTTCCCCTCTTATGTAAGCTGATAGTTTTTCTCCATTCTAATAAAATAAACATTTGCAAATTGATGTACATTAAAATATAAATTACTCATAATTTAATCTATATAAACATTTTGGAAAAATTCCGATATGAACGTAAAAGGCATTGTTCTTATTACAGGAAAGACTGGTATCATTGGTGTTTTCGGTGAAGAACGCTGGAATTCCTTTATGGCTAATCTGGTAGAGAAGGATAAATACTTCAACAAAATAATTATGTCAATTACACCAATTCCGTTGGATAAATTTATCCTTTTTCTTGACGAGATGTGTATAGAATTCTTCAACAACGACAAAATGCAGTATTTGACATTTGGGAAGCTAGCAGCTCAATATGCCCTGTCACCTGATGGCCCGTACAAATCTTATCTGCTCACAAAAGATATAAAGCAGTATATCGAGTTGGTACTGCCCCGGCTCTGGTCGACCTATTTTGACGAAGGTATTGGCATCGCAAAGTTCGGGAACAACGTTGCTCATATCAAAATCACCGGACTTCAAATCAAATATCTTTATTTTGAGTACCTTATTATGGGTTTCTTTCAGAAAGCCCTCAAAATGTTTGGGAAGAAATCTGTTGCGAAACGCATCAGGAGTCTTTCATCGGGCGATGATGATATTTATTTTCAGTTTGAACTAAAAGACTCTTGACCACAAAACATAATGTATGATGGCGATATTTGTCAGGTGAATTATGTTTATTACAGATTGAAACATACATGACCGTATCCTGTCACAGATGTGCATTTTCAGATGAAGGTCAAGTTTCTTTCAAGGCAGACTATCTCAACAGTATCAATCTTTTATTTATTTTTTTGTACACATTACCCTTTTAAGCAAAGAATTAATATACTAATATTGTTTTTTACTTAACTGGCAATTTTATCTTTTTTACAAGTGTTTGGTATACAGTCTCATTGAAAGCAACTATCATAATACCGCCTATTGGTTCCCATCCCTCTTGTATTAAATCATTAACTTTTTTTTCTAATATTTTAATAGCTGATTCGACGGCCCATCCTTTGCCGGAAACAATCCTATATTCCATAGTTTGACTCTGGTTTAAGACTTGTAGATTTTGTTTACACAAGATGTAATCCGTCAGTTGTTTGATTATTTCGCTTGATGTATCGAAGAATTCCAAACCTACATTATATAACTCAAACGAAGGATCTTTTTGAATCCATATTACTTTTGCGAAAGCAGTTATCAATTGAGAAGGTTCTTTTAACTTAACTTTTATCTTGAGTTCGGTATCGACTGGTAAAAAAACAGCCGTCTGAACTCCGATTCCGTCCATAGAGATATCCTTGCTGATAGCTAAGATTAATTTTTCAGGAAGGGTTTTTTCTTCCGAGATTTCAGCTAATAAAATATCAGCCTCCCCCATATCTCGTTCCGATTTCCTTCTTTCCTCCATAATGATTCACTCCTTTCTTTATTAAGGTGGTATCACCTTGCAAAAATAACAGCGTTTAATACAAGTACAAATGGGGACGGTTCTATTTATTTTCTTCATCCTTCGATATCATAATGCTTTTTGTATCTGTCCTGCCAAAATTGCCCCTATGTTTACATCTGTTTTTAAAATTAAATAGAACCGTTGTCCCCTTTTTCTTCTGACGATTTGAGGAATACAGCTTAGATTGCAGAGCGAACTCTCAAATTAGTTTTTAAAAAGTCACCCATAACTTTAACTATTTTTTCAAATGGTTCACCAACGTATGGATCAAAATGTCTCATGGGCAAACTTATATAGGTGGCCTTCTTCATCCTATCAGCCATTTTCTTCGGTCCAGTCGGTGGAAACAGTGTATCTTTTTCCGCTCCAAAAATCAGCGCCGGACAGATAACCTTGTCAGCATAGCTAATGGGTCTGTAAAGACCCAGCGTAAAGACTATATTGCCGGGACAGAAGTTGTATTTTTCAAAAACTTTCTCATCGCTGATGCCTGTCAATTTGAGTATACCTTGCATAGTGTCCGGTCGGCTCATCATGGCAAATGCTTCGCCTGGTCTTCCTGCAATACGTACATTATGGCGATGTTTTGTGAAGATGGAATCGAATATATCGGCTAAACCATGGTATGTTCCCTTAAGAGTAAGCACCGGATCTGTTATGATATAATTCCATTCGGTTGATATTCCATCTGTAAAAGGAACTTGCGACACAATTGCCAATATCTCCGGATGTTTTGCCGCCTCAACAATGACATGCCCCCCACTGAATGATGTGCCCCACAAAGCCAGGCGTTTTGTATCAATATTGTCCAGCGTTTTTACATAAGCAATAGCGGCATCCCAATCCTGTAAATGACGTGTTGGGTTAACATAATTACGAGGCTCTCCTTCACTATCATTAAACCCTCTATAATCAAAAATAAAGACTGCCATACCCATTTTGGCGAATCTTTCCGCATAGGCTGGCAGGCGCATCCAGCGTTGAGCGCCAAATCCATGGGCCATAACAACTATGGGGGGATTTGATACGCCAGTCGGCAGATAAAGCCACGCTTTTAATTTATCTCCCTGACTCATAAACGTCTTATCAATCCTTGTAAATTGCGACGATGTGTCCCGCAGTTTTTTTGTATTGGCAGGCGTCTCATTTGACCAAAAGAAAAAGGCCGTAATAAGGAACAAGAAAATAATCAAAAACCGATATTGGGTCATTTCATGGTCTCCTTTATCTCTTCATTAAATGAAATAATATCTTTTTCACTCATTTATTTCCAGTTGAATTCTAGCATATTTGTCCGGGTTAACGATTTGCGGACAACTGGAAGAAATTGATACATCTATGAAAAAGTGGTCTAAGAAAAACCTCTAATTATATGGCTTCAATTTCAATTAAAGAGTTTTTAGTATGTATTTGTCCAAGAGAAAGCGAGATCTTGCCTTGGGTATCTGATCAGGATACCCAACAGGTAGAAGAACTACAGGAAAAATGTTTTCATCTAGTGATGACCATTGTTTTACCTTATCACGATCAAATCTTCCAATCCAACAGCTGCCTAAACCAAGGTCAACGGCTTTAAGTACAACATGCTCCACGGCAATGGCCAAATTCATAGAAAGATATGATTTAATTGCTTCTGTTTCCGTGAGAGGAGTCGGAGCAACTGATGAGTCACTCATATCTATATCGACTCCATCAAAGACACCTTCTTTCAATAGTTCTTCTAACCGTGCATCCCTTGAGGCGATTGTTGATATATCTATACAACAAACAAAAATTACTCCAGCTTTTGCTATAAATTTGTACGGTGTAAATTGGCTCAAATTCTTTTTTGCGTCAGGTGATTGAACAATAATAAAACGCGCGGGTTGGAGGTTTGAACCCGAAGGCGCGAGTCTTGCGGCATTGATAAGCGAGTTAATAGTATCAACTGAAATATCTCCTTCCCTAAATTTTCGAATGCTCCTGCGAGAAGCAATGACATCTGACAATTCCATAGCATTTTCTCCTATATATTTTAGAAAATTCTTGGATAAATTGTGTTTAAATTTAATAAACCAGGATCGACTGCACCATCTGCGCGTTGATCCCCTGGATATTGCTCAAGCCCTCTTTACCGGCGGCAGTAATCTTGGCGAATGTGTCGTAGCCGGCTTCGAGAAAACGTTTTGCAAATACAGGTCCTATGCCTTTTATCTTTTGAAGCTCCTTCATTGCTTGTGTCATAATACTTCCTTAATTAGACCAATATGTGACGAAATGTTTAATTCTTTTGGTATCCATCTGCTATAATCAGCTTTTTTAAACTTATTTTCAGCGGGTCTGAAGACCCGCACTACTTATTACGTATCCAATGATAACATTATCTTAATGATCCATTTTTCAGAAGAAAGGGTGTAATTTAACGATATTGTTTTTTCTTGGTTGATTCATCGATAAAATCAAATCTCATCTGATTATGAGGAACTTTTTCTGCTTCCTTACTTTCTTCAGCAGACACCCCGTATCTTTCTATGCTTTCATTCTCTGTTATATAACCGGTGCCTTTACAATAATCACAATTTTCATTCCTGCCATTACATAAACATTCTCTTATATAACCGGCGCCTCCACAATATTTACAATTTTTATTCTGACCTTGACAAAAACATTCCATACTCAATGTTCTCAAATTTTTATGTGTTTAATTGGTTAAGCATTACTGGCTTTAATATAGCATAAAACGATAAATAGAAAAATTAGAAGAAGAACTAAACAAAAATACAATTATTCATTTTCGCTCGCTTACCCCGCAGCAAGCGACGGTGTTTGCGCTCGCTGCCGAATTCAGGTTAGATACCTGCTTTAAGATAACCCAAATCGCTGGCGGGGTTGTTAATAGTTATTCCCCTTCAAAAATTCCTGATATGCTGAAGCTGTTTCCATAGGTTTTTCCATCATGGGAAGATGACCGCATTCTTTAATGATCACTGATTTAGAATTTTTTATACCTTTCTCAAAAATCGGAACGGATGAAATATCAATAATTTTATCCGAATCTCCCCATAAAATTAAAGTGGGAACCGTAATTTTGTCTAATTTGTTTTCAAGATCAACAATATCAGATGATATCATATCGTTCCATATCTTTTCGTTAAAAGGCGCTTCTTTCACTGCTTTTTTTGCTAAATATTTCATTATAAATGAAGGAAATTCAGGCGGGTTCACCCAGGCTAGTTTAAATAATTTATCATAGTCATTTACATCTTTAACAAAAAAAGGTTTTTCGCCTTTTTCCATAAGCAAAATTAATTCACTGTTTGTTGGAGCAACGACACCGGCAGAATCAAATAGTGCGAGGGACTCAATCATTTCCGGATAAGTCGCTGCGTAATTGCCGGCGATAGCGCCACCCATTGAATTTCCTACTAAATGAAATTTTGTCAGTTTTAATTTTTTGGCAAATAAATTTAATCTTTCCACTTGCGACATGATGTTATAATTTTTATCCTTGGGTTTTGAGCTGTCACCGAAACCGGAGAGGTCGGGAATGATTACCCGATAATGGGGCGTAAAGTATTTAGCAAAACTCGGCCAGTAATCTTTATCTGCTTCAAAGCCGTGAAGCATGATGATTGTGTCACCGGTTCCGCCCTCTGCGTAGACAATCTTAAAATCAGGAATTTTCATTGATTTAACCTTTAGACCGGCATCTTTACGCAGACCTTCAAGTTCTTTATTGACCAAATATCCTGTGCAGGAGACTGTGCCAAAAGCTACTATAACTAACGCAATGATCAACAAAACTGTTTTCTTCGAAAACACTCTCATAATCTTTTCTCCTTAAAGGTTAGTTTCAAAGCAACTATTTCAGAAGAAATAGGTTTTTGATAAGAACTTTATTTGAACGCGGGAAAGTATAAGCAAGCCACTATTGAATGTCAATTATTCTTTTTCTCAATGTGTGTTTCAGGTGAAATGCTACATATAACAGTAGATGCCGATTCAATCGATACAGCAAATTATCATAGTTGATCCATGATGGCTTTGCAATCCAGCATCTGTGATGCCTGTTCAAAGGTTGCCGGGTCCCAGTGCGGTTGGTCATCCTTGTCGATGAGCCTCGCGCGCACGCCTTCGCGGAAGTCGTGTTGGGTCATGAGAAAGCGGGCAACCCTCAGGTCGGATTTATAGACCTCGGCCAGATCTTTGCGTTCATCGCTGCGTAGGCACTTCAGGGTGACGACTACCGCCAGCGGTGAACGCTCCGAAAGCCTGGCAAAAACTCCCTCGCACAATTCGTTTTGCGTACTGCATGCTTTCAAATCCATAAGCAGGTCGAGCACGGATGTCTTACCGGCGAAATATTTCTCGATCCAGCGATCCATATCCTTATTGGCGGGGATGTCCGTCTGACTAAAAGGTCTGAGGATTTTCTTCAATGCTGCGGCGGCGTCTTTGCGGCCGGAGGGCAATTCCGACGAATGTTCAATTACAGTATCAAGCGCCTCTTCAAAGCGTTCAGAACCAATCAGACAATCGGCCAGGCCGAGACGAACACATTCCGCGCCCAAAAGCTCGTATCCGGTAAGAGCCAGAAATTCAGGATAACCCTTCCCGCACTTTTTAAAAAGCCAGCCGGTTGAACCGACATCAGGGAAAAAACCTATTCTGGTCTCAGGCATAGCCATGCGCGTCGTTTCATTTGCCGCCACAATATCCGCGCCTGCGGAAAGACCGAGACCGCCACCCATAGTAACGCCGTGAGCGAAAACCACAACCGGCTTACGGAAATTATAAATAGCTTGATCAAGCCCGTTCTCAACTTTAAGAAAACTCATTACCGGTTCGATATCGTTTTTTGTAACGGCTTGAGCCATAAGTTTTATGTCCCCGCCTGCGCAAAAACCTTTTACGCCGTTTCCGCTGAGGATGATGAGTTTAATGGATTTGTCGGCCTGCGCCTTTTCTGTTTCGCCGGCAATTTTCTGCAGCATTTCCCATGTCAGACTGTTAATCGTTTCCGGATGATTGAGAATAAGATGAAGAGCAGATTTTTCGCGCCTGATCAGTACAGTCGGCGGTCCGGGATCTTTACACGTTTTCATTTAATTTCTCCCGCTAATTTAAAATTTCTCCCCATTAAGATATTTTTCGCGGTACGGGCAGAAAAAATCCATGACATCATTCGATGCCCTGTCATAAAAGTTGTATAGCTATTTGTCAGGTAACTATTTCAATACTTTGCTTTCTTCACTGCTTCCAAAATGGCCTTCATTGTCACGCATCGTCCCAGACCTGAATTATACGGAAGTCTCATGCTCAGTTGCTGATTTTCATCGAAAAGATTAATAGTATCGGGTTGAAACGACGTGACCATACCAATTAGTTTATTGTCATTAACTTTGAGAGAAAATACTGGAGAACCGCTGTTTCCATGGCTTGCAACCCCATCCAATAAAAAATAGTCCTTCCCTGTATATTGGGCAACGAAGCCCATTCGTATAACGGGATGGTTTTGATCATTCTCTGTGCCAAGCCCCAATGGATAGCCTGGTATGATAACGCCTCTTCCCTCTACAATAACATTGCCATTATCAAATAAATCTTTACCAAAAGCAAGAGACTGGAACTTAAGGTCATCTTGATGTTTTTCATGATGGGGTACTAAAACAGCAATATCAAGAGAAGGATCTGTGTACGCAACTACAGATGGAGCTCTGTAATAACCCTTGTCAGTATCTATACCTATATAGATGACAGGTTGATTCATTTTAATGGCTATCTGAACAACATGGTTGCACGTTATGGCCAATGTTACGTTACGTTCATCTTTGATTAAGAATCCGGATCCGATAAGCACCCACGTGTTTTTTCCATCTTTTGTCGGTTCGCCGGGTACTTGTATAGCGCATACCGCTTTTTTAAGTATCTTTGCTGCTTCTTCAATCCCTAAGAAAGGCACAGCGTCAGCTATTGAACCTGATTCATCGGCGCATATTGCTTGTTGAGTTGGGCATAAAATTAAAAATGAGCAAAAAATAAAGGTAATAAATATTTTCATTTTCTTTTTCATGAATTAACCTCCGCCCGTTATTATTCTTAGTTACAAAGCCTAACCTTTATCGTTTAAACTCTAGCATAAAAAGCATAATTTTAAAATTATAATAATATTGAAGCTCCCTGCAATAAGCTGCGGAGAATCTTCGATTCTCAAGGAATATTATAATTTTATATTCGCTCGCTTATCCCGTAGCACGCTACGGGTAATGCGCCCGCCGCCGAATTCAAGGTATTTATTTACTTGTGATTGAAAGCTGGCATATTTCCTGTGATCTATTTTTATTGATAACAGAAAGAAAGAAATTATTTAACTGATATAATGAAGCTGATGATATTAATTAAGCGGACATAGTTAATATTAGCCCGGAAAGACATCCAAATATTGGCTTTTTTTATTCCAATGCTAGCTTATATTCTGTACTTGTTTTGGAGGGGCAAGTCACACCCATCGCCATCCATAATGTTATCTTTTACAATCTCTGTCTCAAACTCAAGTCTTTCTTTTAATTATTTTTCTATATCCTGGTGAACCTTGATTTGGTATTTTATGTATTTCTTCTTGAGAAATTTATGATACCAAGTGAAGCTCTCAACCGCGCAACTCCTTTATTTTAGAAGAACTCAGGTTGATAGCATTCCCCATTTTGCCAGTTTTAAATACAATGGTATGAGCCAGCCATGTCTGTGCATGAAAGCTGCAAGATTAAAATAAAAGTTTGGAGTAAGTCTCTTGTTTATCCAGAGCACATGTCCAGAAATCATCGGGATTTCATAAAACTTGCCCTTTTCCACTGCTTTGATTAACCTTCTGGCAACCGTTTCTGCGCAGATCCCGTGTTGGAATGCTGTTGAAGCAATATCCCCTATCCAAGGGGTAGTGGTATTCATGTCGTCTACAAGAGCTGTGCCAAAGAACATGGGACACGCTACCGTAATGCAGATGTTATCGGGCGCTGTCTCCACACGCAGGGTTTCAGAAAGAGAAATAACTGCCGCCTTGGTGACATTGTACGGAGCCATGTTGGCTAGGGAGACAATGCCTGCGGAAGACGCAATATTCAATATGCGTCCTCCTCCCTGGTTCTTCATCCTGGGAATAAACTCGTGACAGCCGTAAATCACGCCAAAAAAATTGACGTCAACTATTTTTTTCCAATCCTCGATCTTGACATCTCCCACAGCCCCGCCAATGGCAATCCCGGCATTGTTGACCAGAAGATCCACCCCACCCCACTTAGAGAAGAAATTATCGGCCATCTTTTTTACTGCTTCGGGATCAGTAACATCGACGTGCAAAACATCACCAGTGCCTCCTGCCTGCTTCACCATTTTTAAGGTCTCTTTAGACCCTGCATCATTTATATCCACAATGCCGATCTTCCAACCCTTACGGGCTAAATTAAGGGAAAGTGCCCGGCCAAGCCCCGAGCCCGCTCCTGTTATAACTGCTCTTTTACCCTTCAGTTTATACATTTATCACGCCTCCTTAAGTTGTTTATTTAACAACCATTCTATATTTCTATTATTTTATCTGAAATTTAATTACCCGATAAACTGGTTCACCCTTACCCTTTCTCTCGTTTGCGTGAGAAAAATAAAGAAAAAGACCGCCCATATGAGATCTCCGGCGAGAAGGATGGGAAGAAGAGGCGTTAGGTAGTTTGTAAAGAACAAATGGACCAAGATTATGGTCAGAATAATCTTGCCCAAAATACCAAGCCAGATCATAATCCGGTTGCGCATAAGATCGCGAGATGGCGCATAATAGCCTACACCAAATAACACAATGGCCATAATCATCACATTAAAAACTGCATCAAAGACAGGATTATGGGTAAATTTGATACCTTCGGGTGTGAAAATGAGTGATGGACAGTATAGGTAAAGCGCTAGGACCAATGGTCCTGCTGATATGTTCCAAAAGGAAGCAAATACGAAAAACTTTTTCCAGAAATTGTCATTGAACCTATTCATAATTAATCTCCTTTTCATATCCGGCCCTACCAAATATAGAGTGCCGGTGTTGTGAATTTGCCATTTTTGATCTGTTGTATAGTCATCAACATATTGACTTGTCTGATAAATGTTATCCAGACCTTAAATATTTGCCTTTATTTAGCCTCAGCATCAAATGTGTCTGGCGTCACCCCTGTCGACTTCAGATCGCCCTTCTTGATCCGGAAGGTTTCGGTTCGGGGGAAGTCATCGACCATGCGGATGTAACGGGGGATGGCAAATTTCGCAAGCTTGTCCTGAAGGAATTCCCAAAGTCCTTTGCCTGTCAGCCTATTCCCTTCAACGAGCTTGACGGAGGCCATGATATCGTCTTCGGTCATCTCTGACGGAACCGCATAAACCGCCGCTTCAAGCACGGACGGATGTTTGAGGATGGCCTGCTCCACATCATATGCGGAAACGTTCTCTCCTCTGCGGCGCATGGAATCCGTGCTGCGGCCTACAAAATAAATGTAGCCCTGATCATCCTGATACATGAGGTCGCCAGTGTACTCCCACTCGCCCCTTGTCTTTTCTCCGGATGCCCCTGGATTCTTGTAGTACTCAACAGAGCTTTTCTTGTCCGGGTCCACCTTGAACAGAAGTTCCCCTGTGGCACCTATGGGGACATCCTCTCCTTTCTCGTCCACAATCTTGATAACTGAGATCAAAGATTTACCAATGGATCCCTTGGGCCCGTCACCGAAGTTTGCGATGAATCCGGAACCGTCAATGGCTGCATAGGCCTCCCAGATCTTGACGCCGAATCTCTTCTCAAAGGGTTCCCACAGGGCTGCCGGACATCCTGCCGACATGACCCTCTCCACCTGATGACTGTTCTCATAGGGACTTTCCGGCTGCTTCATGAGGATGGGGATGATGGCGCCGATGGTGTTGAACACTGTTGCCTTGGATTTTACTATCTCCTCCCAGAATTTGCTGGCCGAGAACCGCTTGGACAGGGCTACTGTGCACCCTATGATCATGGAAGAGGTTGTTGTCACATAGAGTGCGTTACCGTGGAAGAGCTGCAGTGCGGTATAGTATACCGAGTCAGGTGTGAGGATGATGGGAGCAAGCATCTTGAGCCTATCAATTATATTCTTGTTGTATCGCATGACCACGCCCTTGGGCAGGCCCGTAGTGCCGGATGTATACATGAGCATGAGGATGGAGTTCTCATCGAATCCAATGATGGGCTTTGTCGTGGGCACGTCTTTGCCGTATGCGTACTTTAGGTCGATCATACCCTTAGGGACCGTGAATCCTTTGGGAGCTTCCAGGGTGTTCACGAATACGCGCTCCACCTTGGGTGTTTTGGCTGCCACACTCTGGTAGATGTCGAGAAGGTCGTAATCAACCACTAGGTATTTCGTGTCGCTGTTGTCTATGGTATAGGCGAGTTGGTCGCCGCGCAATGATGTGTTCACTGTATTCACGTACATCCCTATTTTCTGAATACCGAAAAAGATACCCAGGAACTCGGATGAGTTGTTCATGAGGGTGGCGATCCCTTCAGCCGGTGCTGCTCCCATGTTCAGGAGGAAGTTAGCGACCCTGTTGGCATTTAGATCCATGTCCGCATAACTGATGGTGCGGTCCTGGTAAACAACGTATAGAAATGTTTTATCTTTGAATTTGGCCGCCTGCTCTTCGAGCAGGGTCGCCCAGTTAATCGCAGTGGTCATAATATTTTCCTTTCTGTTATGTATTCCTACTCTGACGGCGCTCGGGCGTGTTGCGGTTTTCGGAGGTCTTCTCCGATGTATAGGAATTGTATTTTATTTATAGTATTTCATCATGTTTTTAATATCCCGCCACCCGGGCAAGGTATCTTCATCGACGACAGCCGGCGGGTTTTTCATCAATTCAGGTACAGTAACACCGTTATTTTTAGCACCGGGTTTATAAAGATTTTCGTCAAGATAAAAAGTTAAAGATGCCGGCATGCCTATAGCTTCCTCATAATCTTTCACCCGTGCAAAACCTCTGTCGCCCGCACCCAGGTTGACGGCAACGGGTCTTTTTAATTTTAATGGCAATAATGCGGCAGCAAAACATGATTCACCGAATCCGGTATGTGTAGATCGAGGGATATATTTTGATTCATAGCAAAAAGCATGCGCTATAAAAACCATTTGCCCCGGCTTACAGTAAATAACCACTGTATCAGGAATAAAAGGGGTTTCCGACAACGGCGCCGTCATAAATCCTCTATGACGCTGGAACAAGTTGTTAAGGGGCCACATTGCCTTCTGGACATTGAGGCCTAACGCATTATAAGATAAAAATCGTCTCAGAACCGAGATGGTGTTTTTATTCCAATCATTCG
The DNA here is from genome assembly GCA_963811325.1 of uncultured delta proteobacterium. Taxonomy (GTDB): domain Bacteria; phylum Desulfobacterota; class Syntrophia; order Syntrophales; family Smithellaceae; genus Smithella. Next base: position 914,411 of record CAWEQT010000001.1, on the reverse strand, counting down.
TCACCTGGCTTTTGATAAACCGATACATCGATATCTTCGCCCATCCGTGAGCGAAGGTGACCGGCGTGCAAGAATTATCTTCAGCAGACATCGCCATTTTCTTTTTTTCATACCGGGAGGCTGCCATGGCCATGCATAGGGTCATTGGTTTGCCGGTATCTCTCCGTGGCCTGATAAATCCTTCTGGAAATTCCGCAAGATTTTTGACAAATTTCACCGCGACAATTTCTGTTTCCAGCTCAAGACTTTCTTTTAATTTTTTCCCGATGTCCTGGTAATCTTTGACCGTATGTTTCATGTTGCCGCCTCTTTATTTTTTTAGATACGTATTATTCTATTATGTGCTACTTCAATCTCGGCAGTTGCAAATCGCTGTGGTCGACCGTCTTGAAAAACTCCGAGAACATATAGCTCGACTTTATACGGATGGCCTCCTGCGGACAAATTGCCATGCAATCTCCGCATGCCATGCACTCGGCACCGGCCTGCATAAAGGGCTTCTTGTCCTTCATCTCAATGGCGCTTGCCGGACAGATGCGTTCGCAGGAAGCGCATCCAGTGCACTTGTCATGGTCAAAGAACAGCTCTCCCCAGTGGGTCTTTCGAGGATCTTTGTAATTGGGCACTGTCCACTTTTCTCCGAAGCTGATACTGTTGTCTGACTTGCTGGGATCCAGAACAGTCTTTTTCCCATTCTCGAACCAGTCCACACTGTGGGGGGGACGCTCAACAAACCCGTCGGGCTTGCCCATTGGCCAGCCTATGGCCATGCTTGTGATGAACTTATAGGGGTACTTGATGCCGAAGAACTTGTTCCACTTGAAGCCTAGATACTGGAAGGCCACGCTGGAAAAGCTCACCCAGCAGGTCGCCAGACCCATGCTGTGGGCTGTAATCGCCATGTTCTGCCCAGCGATGCCGCAGTCGAGGTCCGGGTTGGTAACGCCGCGCACGTCCTTGAATATGAGAATGACCGTCTGCGCGCCGTGATATAGCTTCAGTTTACCATCAGCTATGAGAGAGATGGCGCTGAAAGGCACAGGGTGAAGCTTCGCAGGCATCAGATGTGTATAGAATTTCGCTATGGGTAGCTTCCAGAAATTACCCGGGGTACGGTATTCAAGGATCGCCTTGAAAAATTTGCAGATCATGACAACGGATTTTGTCAGATCGTCGATGATCTTCGGTTCCCTGATCACCACGAACTTCCAGGGCTGGCAGTTACCGGCAGACGGAGCAAACCTGCCCGCCTCCAGGATGCGCTTCACCATGAACTCGGGCACCTGTTCCTTCTTGTACCAGCGGGTGCTCCTGCGGCTGAGAATAACCTTTTCCGTTTCGGTAAAATTTTCCTCCAGGCGCTTTAAACTATCCACATTTTCCTGTTTTACTATCTTTGCCTCTGTAGACATTTTATCACCTTCCCTTTTTTCAATGGTTCATCCTTTCCAGGATGTGTATAGCCATGGCTGCTTCACCCTGACCGAGAAAGCCGCCACCGTTTTCCGCCATTGCGATCCTTGCACCTTCAACTTGCCTTTTGCCGGCCTCTCCTCTGAGATGGGTCACCAGCTCATATATCTGCGCAAGACCGGATGCCCCGATGGGGTGGCCCCGCGCAATGAGACCACCACTTGGATTTATTGGTATTCGTCCACCGATGGCCGAGGCCCCGCTCTCGGCAAAGGGACCACCTTCGCCAAGCGGACAGAATCCCATCTGCTCAGACTGATAAAGCTCTCCAAAGGCGGTAGCGTCATGGACCTCTGCCACATTGATGTCCTTAGGACCTATGCCTGCCGCCTCATAGGCGGCCTTTGATGCCCTGCCGCATATGTCGTTCTCGCCTTCCCGCTGGCCCGACTTTAGGACCGAGGCCATTATTCTTACTCCCCTTTTACTCCCCGATTTCTTGAGAAACCTTTCACTGCACACAATTGCAGCAGCAGACCCATCGCCGATGGGAGCACACATAGAACGCGTCAGGGGCCATGAGACCTCTCTGTCTGCAAGCACCTCATCCACGGTCATGGGGAAGTTGTACTGGGCAAGGGGGTTGAGTGTAGAATTGTTGTGGGCTTTGGCGGCAATGACCGCAAGTTGGCAAGGTGTGGTACCATACCGTTCCATGTGCATGCGGGTGCCGATGGCATAAAAATCCATGAATGATGAGTGGCCGCCCGGCTTCTCCTCCTTCGTCTCCTTGCCTAACATACCCGCCCTCTCTTTCTTTTTTCTCAGCTCTTCTGCCTGGAACCCTGCCATAATTTTCATCATCACCTCAACATCGGTGCCGGTGATAAAACTGGACATTACTTTGACGCGATCAGCGTCATGGATCTTTTCAGCTCCAATGGCCAGTACACAGTCATAGAGACCTGCCTTGACGGCCATCCAAGCCGAATGAAGGGCAGTGGAGCCGCCCGCGCAGGCATTTTCCACATTTATGATGGGTGTACCCTGAAGGCCGTTTGCCGATAGTGCCACCTGCCCTCTAATACAGTGCTGCATGGACAGGTAGCCCCAGTTAGAGTTGGAGAACCAGGCCGCTTCAATGCTGTCGCGGTTCAGACTGCAATCTTTCAAGGCAAGATCGAGAGCCTCTCCTGTAAGCTGTTTTATACCCTTATCAAGAAACTTACCGAACTTGATCATGCTGGAACCTATGATGTAGACATCTTTTGCCATCATGTTCTCCTCAATGTTAAAAGCATTTGTCTCTTCAACATAAGCAATCCATGCCAGAAACTCAGTAAATTATTTCCTTTATCAACGCGAGCTTCTTGAGCAGTACCAGCCCAAGGAGAACCTACACTTGCCGGGCGTCCCTGTATCGCTTCTCCTGACCGTAGTCTTTCATGTAGCCATTGCCGCCCAAGAGTTGAACCCCGTCGTTCACTAATTCGCAGGCCAGCTCAGTCTTGAAATCCGGATACCGCGATATGAATAATTTCACCTGAGAGCGTTTTAACATAGAACCTCCTTTTTGGTGGTAGTACTCATGGTTCTTATGCATGCTCTATTCCATTTACTTTTTATTTTCCTACCCTTTGCAGAATGTGGATAGTCATGGACGCCTCTTCAAATGCGATGTTGCCGCCGCCATTTTCTCCAAGCGCAAGCCTGCACCCTTGTACCTGTCGGGAACCCGCTTCGTGCCTGAGCTGAGTCACCAGCTCGTGGACCATGCCGAGCCCGGAAGCCCCCACCGGGTGCCCGCGCGACTCGAGTCCGCCCGAGGTGTTCATGGGGATCTTTCCCCCCAACCTCGTGGCGCCCGTCTCAGCAAAGGCTCCGCCTTCACCGATCTTGCAGAAGCCCAGAGACTCGCACTGGTGCAACTCGCCGAATGAAGTGGCGTCATGGACCTCGGCCACGTGGATATCCTCAGGCCCGACCCCGGCGATATTGTATGCCTGCCTAGAGAGCCGAACCGCAATATCCAGGTCTACCTGATCATGTCTCCGATTGGTGCCGGACCCCAGTACCGATGCCAGGATCTTCACCGGTCGGGCCGATGTAAGCTTCTTCAGGAAATCCATCGAGCATACGATGGCTGCAGCGGCGCCATCACCAATGGGCGCGCACATGGGCACGGTCAGCGGCCAGATGACAGGCCTCCCTTGCAGGACTTCATCCACAGTCATGGGGTTCTGGAACTGGGCATTGGGGTTCATGGAACTGTGGAAGTGGTTCTTCGATGCTACAACTGCCAGTTGGCGCTGGGTGGTCCCAAAGGTGGCCATGTGCCACCTGACCATATTTGCATACACGTCCATGAAAGCGCTTCTGGTCAGGCCGGCACCGACCCCGCCGTCATCGACCGGGATATTCAGCTTCACCCCGTCCATAATGCCCCTCAAAGCCTTCATGTGTTCTTTCATGTTGGACACATCTATCCCGGCATTGAAAGCCATCATGGTCTTTGCCTTGTCCTCGTTGTAGAGCTTCTCCATCCCGATGGCTAAAGAGCACTCGTACATGCCACATGCCACATCTTTGTATGCACAATGAAGCGCTGTTGATGCGCAGGCACAGGCGTTCTCCACATTGGTGATGGGAATACCCTCGATGCCCAGGGGCCGCAGGGCCACCTGGCCCTTGATGGAATGCTGCATGCTGAAGAAGCCCCATGCCGTGTTGGCAAAGAACGCGGATTGGATATCGCTGATTTTGAGTTCCGGTGCATCATCCATGGTCCTGGCAAAAGCCTCTGCCACCAGGTCCTTTTCCGTACGGTCCATGTACTTGCCGAACCGAGTCATGCCCGCTGCAATTATGTATACGTCACGCATTCTCAGGTGCCTCCTTGTTCCAGTCGTGTCTATCTTTACACATCTTTCGTTAAATTCTTTCACTGTGAAAGGTGGTTTTCTCCCGCCTTGCGCAGGGGAAAATCACCCCTCACAGAATGATTATTCGTCCTCATAAAGAGCGCCGCGGTATCTCATGATCTTCTCAAAGACCTTTGCCTTGCCCTCGGCATCCTTTTGTATGAACGCCTCGTCCTGTTCTACCTTCATGAAGGTGGGGTTTTCCCACCAGTTGGGTTTTGTTTTGATGATGGGATACCCGCCACCGGAGAAGGCCATGGAAAGGTTCGGTCCACCGGCTAGCTGACCCAAGGTCCTCTGTTGATAGTTAAACGCATTCACCCAGCTCTCCCGGTCGAACCAGTTGTTGAGACCAACCGGGCCGACGGGCAAACCGAGGACAAAAGATGCCCCTTCCAGGTGTCCGAGGAACATGGACACCGCACCGATACTGAAGAATAACCTGGCCTCGACACGGTGCATCGCAGCTGCGGCACAGGCATAGTCTGCTGCCATCCCGAAATCGATCACCTTCCACACGCATGATGGCCCATAAGCGCCTATCCCCATACCCTTGTTCCGGCTGACAAACTTGATGTATTCACCGCATGTGGGAAAACCGCACGCCCCGCAGTCCCATAAGACCGGCTTACAGAGGTCTGCTCCCATCAGCAGTATGGGTGGCAGGATGCCTTTCGCTGCCATGGATTTCAATGCCACGGCATCGTGCATCTGGAACGTGGATGTCTGACCGAAGGTCTCCAGGACGTCGATTATAGGATCGAGATCTTCTCCTGTAACGATCTCCATTCGAAGACCCAGCGAGTTCGTAAGGGTCGGTGCCTTGGCTGCTGCCACGGCGCATCCTTTGGTAACTTCCAGGAGATATTCTTGGGTGGCTTGCTCTCCACTATATATTGCCATGGTCTAGTCCTCCTTCTTTTTTTTGTCTTTGGATCCCTTGGGCTTGCTGGGATCGAACCGGTGATACGGATGGTTTGCCATCTGACGGGTAATGATGGAGATCTTCCTGACCGCATCTATCTGTTTGGACATGTTCGTCAGATGGTAGTCTGTCGGGATGTCGGCGTAGGGGTTCTTTGCCATGGCACCCACAAGGATACCCACGACCACCTCTGAATTCATGCAGAAATCAAGGTTCCTTCCGGCCAGCCCCACCGAGTAGCATGGCTTGGTGTCTACAAAAAGGTTGGCCGCGACCCAGAGGGCCGATCCCACCGCATACCCGACATCGTGAGCCCTGAGCGTACAAAGAGGGCCCTTGATCGCCGTGGTTCTTTGGCGGTCAGTGGTATCGACAAGCCCATTGACATGCTTCACTTTATTGTAGACAAAGGAGCAATCCTGCTCGCCCCCGCACAGTCCACATGCTGCATCCATGGGTGTGCTGTGGGCCCGGAAGTTGCCGATAAATACAATAACATCGCTTTCCCTGACCATCACCGCCTCATAGAGAAACGGCTTTCTCAGTCTCTCAGGCACCTCATGGTTGGCCAGGCGCTCCATCTCCCTGGCAATGTATTCCAGTTCTTTCTGTCCATAGGCTATTTCAGCCTCGATTCCGTTTACGCCGCCAGTGAAAGGTGCAGTCAGTGCGGCATTGGTCATGAGTTTGGCCGCCAGCAGCACATTGTCCTTCTTTGCCTGCTCAGATGGCGTATATTGGGGAAATTCTTGAATATGAATCCTTGACATTGTTTTCCTCCTTTTAAGATCCAGTGTCCTGTAGCCGGGTTAGAAATCCAGCGGCGGACGCGGGTATGTCTCCGCGAGAATATGTCCGCCATGCCGCTCCAATGTCTCGTTGTTGCCATCTTCGATGAGGGTGGCCCTGGCATCCCTGAAGAGTTTCTCGGCAATGTATTCCCTTGTCAGCCCGTTGCCTCCCATGATCTGGATCAGTTCATGGGCGTTCTGGAAGGCCATCTCAGTGCACTGGCTCTTTGCCACCAGCGAATATTCCGCAAGAGGTGGGGAAACATTCAAGTTGAGGTTGAGCACGTTGCGTGAGATTGCCCGGATGACCTCTGTACGCGCGAACAGTTTGAAGACACGTTGTTTGTGCGCATAGTGCTCGATGAGTGGCCGTGTACCCTGGACCCGCTCTTTCGAATATACAAGGGCCTCTTCGAATGCGGCCCGGGCAATGCCCGTTGACCAGGTGGCCATGATCATGTTGGCTGAGGCTAGGATCATCTCTAAAATGGGCTCATAGAACGTCGGTTCTGCAAGCATGTAGCTCTTGGGTATCCTCACATTGTCGAAGTAGATCTCACCCTGGTTCAGATCACGCTGTCCGATCTTTTCAAGCGGTTTGCCCCTGGTTACACCGTCGAGGTCAAGAGGGAGAACGCAGATGCCGTTCCCGCCGAAACCATGTTTCTGGTCGAGCTGCAAAAACAACAGGGCATGGGTGGCAATAGTGCCGCCAGAAACCCATGCTGATTTCTGACCGTTGATGACATATTCGTCTCCCTCCAGCCGCGCCTGGACATTCCCATGCATCTTGGGAGTGGTGAAGTAATCCTCACCCGAGGCAATGTAATCCGAGCCATGGTCCGGTTCCGTGATGGCCCAGCACCCCCTGATGCTTGCATCGGTGCATGCGCAGAATGGTTTTACATATTTTTCGATGAGTTCCTCATTACCGGCCAGGCACGAAACGTAGAACGGGAAGCAGATTACACCGAGCAGTACGGACAGCCCAAAGCTTCCCCAGCCCAACTCCTCGAACACAATGTGGACCTGGATGGGGCTAAGGCCCAAACCGCCATAGTACTCGGGCAGCAGAGTCTTGTGGTAGCCTAGCTCATATGCCTTCTTCAAGAATATCCATAAGGGCGATCCGTCAGCCACCACATCCTCGGCGGACATGGTATCCAGTTGCTTTGCTACAGGTCTCATGACCTCCTCGGCAAACTCGTGGGCTGCCTTTTTCAGGGCTATGTCATCTTCTGATAAGTTCATGAATTGGATATCGAAATATTCCATGTCTGGCCTCCTTACGCTTTCATAGGCAAGTTGAACTTCTTGCAGTAATCGGGATATATCTTGTAACCTGGTTTCAAGAGGGGCAGAAGCTGCAGGACCTTGTTCACCGGTCCCTTTGACACGATCTGTCGCAGAGCCAGTGCCATGGGGACGTTCAGGTCTTTCAACCAGAATTTGTGCACGATGTCGCCTTTCATCTTCATAGTGACTACAGGCATTTTCTTCTCCGCCTCAGCACCGAAGATGGGGCCGTTTTCATCGACAAACATGACCATATCGGGGTCACTCACGACAAAGTAAATTGATATTCCCGACTCCTTGAGACTTTTCCCGAACCCGTAATCCTTTATCATTCTTGTCCAGAGTTCACCGAATAGTTCTTCCGCTACTTTCTTTGTAAATATTGCCATACATTCCTCCTTTTGAGTATTTAAACACCTGTTATTTTTATTGCTTGCAATGAATCCCGCTGTATTGAGAAAAAACCTGTATTCTCAATAGCTCCTTTCTTAGATTTTATTCAGCATGCCATGTCAGCCATGCGTACTTACCAGTAATGTTCAAACCGGCAACACTCGAACTAGATTCTTGACAATCTGTGAACTGCTTCAGGAATTCTTCGATGATCTCTCTTAGGCTCAATCTGAACATGTTAGATACTTCCGCCTTTTTAAAGATTGTTTATCCTTTGTTCATTCTTATAAGCAATGGCTGTGCCAAACTTATATCGGTAGCATCTAATTGATTATACAAGATAATGAATTATTGGCGGCGTTGATTGTTTTTATTAAGACATCAGTTGACTTTATTTAGACAGATTACTGTTGATTTATTCTGAAAAGTTGTTATACTAAATCACATTATTGAGAGGTGAACTATGAAGGAGCCATATCTTGACCTTGCTCTGGAGCAATGGAGATTTCTCGCTACCCTTAATGCTCTGGGCGGTGTTGCGCATATCAACATTCTCGATGTCCTGGCTCCTCTTACAGCCAGAGAGCTTATTGATCTTTTAAAAAAATTTTCTGACTCCGGCCTGATCCATCAGGATAGCAACGGAATGTTTTCGCTGGATTCATCCCTTCCCGAAGCCGTTGCACAGAAAATCAAGGGGATAAATTCAAAGAAGAAACTCTCTGCCCTGGTGAATGCCGTCTATGCGCATAAGATCGACAAGGTCCTGGACCCACGTGTCCTTATTATTCTGCTGGAAAGGGCTGGCAGGGCTGTCGAAGCCAGCATTCTGGAATTCGAAAACGTCGATAAGGCCATGGGCGAAAAGAAGAATCTCGAGATAATCCATGAATCTCTCATGCGTTCGGTCGGAAGGCTCAAAAAAATGGACATGGACTCAGAAACCAGCACTTTGTACATCTCCCGTGCCCTCAAGCTCTCGAACCTTTGCTATGTGCTGGGCAGGGGAATCGCCGAACTGGGCGAGATCCTGACAACAGCCCAGAATCTGGCAGCCAGGTTGGGGGACAAACGTTCCCAGGCCCTGATCAACCTCAATATGGGGATGCTCTACTATTTCACAGGCCATAGGGATGATGCACTCGTGGCATTGTCTGTAGGGTTGGAGGAAGTCAATGAACTGGGAGACGAGGACATCCTCTCCCAGTCCGCCGAATTCATCGCCGTTTTCTATTTCATGAAGGGTCAGTTCCGGGAGGTGATGAAACACCTGGAGTATCTTGAAAACCTCATCGGCATCAAAGAAGAGGACACACTGCCTCTGACCTATCTCCTCTTCAGCTACAGTACTTTGTACCTTGGCCAGTTCCACAGGGCCTTCGGGTTTCTGGATTCCAATCTCCGCCTGGCCGAGGAGAAGTCCAACAAGGCCATGGTCTCTGTCCTGAGGACCGTGCTGGGCACGACCCTGGTCCTGGTGAGAAAATATCACGAGGCCGAGTTCCACCTTAAAAAGGCCAGGCAGGAGTCTGTTGAATCAGGCAATGCTTTCGGATACCACTATTCCGGAGGCGGTCTTGCCCTTCTCTATTTCATGAAGGGTGATATGGAAAAGAGTTATGAGGCACTGCAGGATACCGTACAAAAGGCGCTGCAGGTAGGCCTCATCCAGCAATTCTCTTCACCATGGATTCTCGAGATAGTCTATGAGTTCCACCGGCTTGGCTTCAAACCGCTACCGCACTGGAATTACCGCGATATCGTAGAGACAACCCTGAATGGGGTCAACGTGCATCTGAGGGGCGTGGTCCTGCGCCTGCAAGCACGGGAGAAGATGGATCAGGGCATCATAAAGAAGAAACCCATAATGGCCGACCTTGAAGCCAGCAGGACATGCCTCGAGCTGTCTGGAAACCACATACAGCTGGCAAAAACGGTCCTCGAGATGGCTCACCTCGAGCTCCTCAACAACAACAAAGAAGCAGCAAAGGCTTATGCGCAGGAGGCATGGCACTTGTTCGGCGGACATGCAGCCGACTTCTTCCCGGACCAGTACAAGGTCCTCTTGGAGAAAAAGCTGCTTGCCCCGGATACCAAATCCGACCGGGACGAGTATCTCAGGCACTATTTCGAGGAGATGAATTCCATCAGATCCAGCATGGGCCAGGAAGAGATACTGCAAAAGACCATCATTTCCACCAACCGGTTCTTTGGCGCAGAGCGGGGCGGCATTTTCTGGTTCGCCGAAGGCAAGTATACCAGCAAGCCGATGCTGCGCGCGGCGAGCAACCTGACAAATGAGGAAGTGGAATCACCCCAGTTCAAGCCATACTTGGAACACGTTCTCAGGGCTTTCAGGACGAACAAGCCCTTGGTCGTCAGGAACGATCCTTCGGCACAGACCGTGAAGGCGGAGAAGATCCGGTCAGTCCTGTGCATACCCTTTGAGATGCAGGGCATAACGCGAGGTGTCCTGTATCACGACAACTCATACATGCAGGATGCTTTCGAATTCCTGGATCCCACTATGATGATGCTCCTTAGCAGGCACACGTCCGACACGGTCAATTTTCTCCTGAATACCGTGAGTGTGAGGGAAGAGAATGAGAAACTCTCCAGAGAGCGGGATACCTCGCAGCAGGAGTTTAAGAAATTCAAGCTCATCGCCGGGTCCCAGGTTATGAGGGATCATCTGTCCATGGCGGGACAGGCGGCTACGACGGATACGACCGTGCTCCTCACCGGTGAAACGGGCACGGGCAAAGGAGTGTTAGCTCAGTGGCTCCACGAGAACAGCCGCAGATCCGAGGGGGCGTTCATCGTGGTGGACTGCGCTACGATTCCGGAGAACCTGGTGGAAAGCGAGCTCTTCGGCTATGAGAAAGGTGCCTTCACCGGTGCGGACAAACAGAAACTGGGCAGGGTCGAGCTGGCGCATAACGGTACGCTTTTTCTCGACGAGATCGGCGAACTCCCGCTCCACCTCCAGACAAAACTCCTGAAAACCCTGGAGGAAAAGACCTTTGTAAGAATCGGTGGCGGAAGGTCAATCAGTTCGAATTTCCGTCTTATCGTGGCCACCAACCGCATCCTCAAGGACGAAATTTCTGCCGGCCGTTTTCGTGAAGACCTCTACTACCGTCTCAACATCTTCCCTATTGTGTTGCCTCCACTGAGGGACAGGGAAGATGATATTGCCGACCTGGCGAAGTATTTTGTCGACCTCTATACCAGGAAATATGGGCGGCAGGGGCTCGAACTTTCCCATAAGGATCTAAGCATGCTAATGAAATATGCCTGGCCCGGTAATGTGAGAGAGTTACAGAACGTAATCGAAAGGGCCGTTATCCTTTCAACAGGCTCCGAATTACAAATACCACTCTTCCCTTCAGGCCCAGAAGGGAGATTGAAAGGAACTTTCGATGACCTGCCTACCCTTGACGACCTCCAGCGCAGGTACATCCAGCATGTTTTAGAATGCACCAATGGTCAGGTCAGCGGCCCCGGAGGTGCGGCCGAGATCCTCGGCATGAAGCGTACAAGCCTCTATTCTCGTATGAAAGCTCTAGGCATGAAGAAATGATATGCCTCTAAAACCGCCTATTAAAGAGAATCAGTTCCTGGTGCCTGTTTTCAAGCTGTAATTCCGTAACGTCTCTTTAGTGTGCGGATATCCACTAACACTTTTTTGGCGTTAATTGGCTTTAAGATAGCATCTATATCTTTCTGCAATTTTTCAAAAATAATCCTCTGTTACTTCTCCTGTAATGACAAGTTCATTAATATCCTCATCAAAGATATCGTAAGGTTATACGTTGGCTTCTTTTCCATTTGTGTATGATTTTTTTCCCTTTTATTTAATTGCTCTAATCCACTTTCTGGCAGCATCCATATCGGTAAACCACATTAATGACGTCAGCCCCGCATTTATTGCTGCAGTCTTATAGTGAATATTTTCCGGACAATCGACTATTGCGTATGGCATAGTGAAAAGAATAGAATGATAATTTCTGACGTAGCGGTATATTTCCGAAGGCTCTATACAGTTGTAAACGGCACGGAAATCAACGATTGCTTTATTCGCTTTACTTTCTTTTATGATAGCGTCCACTCCATTCGTCATATTTTCATAGGTACACTCTGTAACTTCACCTTCTATGACAATTTCAAGGATTCCTTCATTAACAGATGAGGTGACTTGACATTTTTCTTTCTTTTCCACTTATAAACTCCTTGGAATACAATAGATGATCAATCATTTACTTGAAAAGCTCAATTTTAGAAGAATAATATAATTCATACAATAATATTTATTAGAATTCATCTATTTTTTGATTATTTCCAAAAACCTCTGGTTTTGTAATTGCAATATTGAAACTCTCCCCGACTTGCCGGCGAAGGTATTTGCTCACTAACGATTTGCTCGCTAACGACTTGAACTCCAACCGCATGCCACCTTCCTTTTTCCTTGACAGAATCCCTCCGCCCCTCTATTCTAAAACACTATAATTTCTCATACAGAGAAAAATAATAAAAAGCCGTACCCCTGGTACGGCAGAAAGAATAAAAAGCATGTCCGATACAAACGTCGAAAACATCTCCGGAAACTCATCGGGAGACAATCAGCATAACAGCATAAAAACCCCGGGAAGCAGGCGCGGATTCCGTTTATCCTTCCGAAAGCTGCTCCTGATTCTGCTGCTTGTCCTCCTGTTACCCGTTTCCTCCGTGGCCGAAAACCTAACCTGCCGCCTTCTGCCTATTCTGATGAATAAGTTCTTGGACAACCATTATGCGATGAAGACTATTAACGGAGAAATCGAGACACACACCATCGATCAGATGATCAAGAATCTTGACGCCTCTAAGACACTGCTGTACGAGTCCGATCTGAAAAAAATAAGACAGGTTCTGGAAAATGGTTTTACCTACATGAAGTCGGGCGACTGTACCTCATTGCAGCAGGTTTACGACGTGCTCGTCGCACGGACGCGGGAAAACGAGGCCATAGTCAAAAATATACTGGGACCTGACTACCGGCTCGACAATACAGTCGAGATGAACACAGACATAAAAAAGCGTCCCTATTTGAAGACGGCGGTGGAAAAGCATGAGCTCCTGAGAAAAGTTGTGCAATTCCAGATCGAAAACGCCCTGCTGGAAGGCGAAGATATGGCGGAGGCCAAAAAGGAGCAGATACACCGCTATGAATTGCAGACAAAGCGGGTAATCGAGCGCAATCCCGAAAAGCTCATTACGAGCTTCGCCGAGTCCTTCGCCCTGGCGCTGGATCCGCACACCAGCTACCTGCCCCCCGAAGAACTTGAGGACATCCGGATACAGATGCAGCTTTCCCTCGAAGGGATCGGGGCTGCTCTGAGAAGCGACAACGGCTTTACCGTCATCGAAGAATTAATTCCGGGAGGTGGCGCCGAAAAATCGGGTCTGCTCTATCCAAAAGACAAAATCATAGCCGTAGCTCAAGAAGGGGAAAAACCCGTTAACGTCATAGACATGGACCTCCGCGACGTCGTCGGCCTGATCCGCGGTAAAAAAGGCACAAAGGTAACCCTGACAATCCTGAGACAGGCCGAACACAATGAGCGCTTCAACGTCACCATCACGCGCGACAAAATCGACATAAAAGATCAGGCGGCGAAGATTTCCTACGAAATTCGGAAAGCCGGCAACAAACAGTACCGCTTCGGCGTAATCGATCTTCCTTCCTTCTACGGCGGTGAAAAGGGAGGCAAATCCAGTTACCAGGACGTAAAAAAACTTCTCGCCAAAGCCCGGCAGCAGCATGTTGATGGGATCGTACTCGACCTGTCGCGCAATGGCGGAGGCCTGCTCAATGATGCAGTGCGCATCGCCGGACTTTTCATTGGCAAGGGCGGAATAGTAGCGACAAAGGACAACCGCGGCCAGGTAATGATTCTAGCCAATGGTTCGGCCGCATCGGGAACGGAAGACGACCAGCGCACAGTAATCAAGTACCCCGCGGAAGACCCTCGCGCGATCTATACCGGTCCGCTTGTCGTGCTGACAAGCCGCCTGAGCGCGTCGGCCAGTGAAATCGTGGCGGGCGCACTCAAAGACTACCATCGCGCGGTCATCGTCGGACAGGACCATACCTTCGGCAAGGGGTCCGTGCAGGTACTGGAACCTCTCTCATCGGACCTTGGCGGCATGAAAATCACCACGTCGCTGTACTTCCTGCCCGGCGGCAAATCCACCCAGAAGATTGGAGTAGAAGCGGATGTGCAACTGCCGATCTGGTTCACACTCGAAGATGTTGCTGAAACTGAGCTGGATTACCCCCTGCCGGCCCAGGCAATCACCCCTTTCCTCGGAATGCCGGGAAACGCCGCGCCGCGCTGGAAACCTGTAGACCAGCCCTTGCTCATCGAACTGGCAGCAATATCCCGGGCACGGGTAGCCAAAGATGCGAAGTTTGCCGAGATCATCAAAAACAACAAAGAGGCCGCTGGCAAAAAAGGCATGTTCCGGCTCGCCGACCTGCGCAAAGAGAAGGAGAAAGAAAACGGCGGCAACCACAAAGAGACATCTGCCGAAATTAAAAAGAAAGTACGGGAACAGTATGCTCCCTTCGTGAACGAGAGCGTCAATGTTTTATTCGATATGGTCAGGCTGCTCAATCATACTTAAAACCATTGTTTTCCTCTTTGTCATTGCGAAGCGGCTCTCAGTCGCTGTGGCAATCTCATTTTTTGTTCCGATATGCCTGAAAAATGAATGCCGCGTTTATTTCAGCAATCTATTGAGCAGAATATCCTCAACATTTTGTCTTGAATCAATAACCGATAAAACGAAAACCGCCCCATTCGATATACGATATATAATTCGCCACGGAGCTATAATTAACTCTCTGTACGTGTGTATTCCCTGTCCTTGCAATTCGGGAACAACTCTGCCACGCTCCGGCAATGTGTATAGGGCCGATGCTTTTTGTCGAATCTTCTTTAAAATTTGTAAAGCGTCGCCCGGACTATCAGCCGCCAGATAGTCGATAATCTGTTTTAAGTCAGTTTCAGCGACAGCCGCCCATTCGACCTTGTACTTTCTATTCATTTACGTTTTTTATTTAATGAATCTTCAATTTCATCAAACATTTTTTCCTGTGACTTTATCCGACCACTTCGAACATCAGCCTCACCCTGTGAAAGCAGCTTTAATATACCGATAGCATTGCGCATATTTTCATAGCTTTCGAGATCTTGCAGCACTGCCCGTGGTTCACCGTTTTGGGTAATAATGACAGGCCTCTGCGTTTCATTGATTTGATTCAGTAAATCTGCGGCCTTTGATTTTAAATATGTGACTGGTTTAATATCGTTTACGATATTCATGATCTTTACCTCCGATTGGAATATGGTACTATATTCAGACCGAATGTCAAGTGATTTGTGTTCATTTCCGAAGACATTCAATAATTTTTCCGGGCAACAATTGTTTTGCATTAAGTCGCTAATGTGTTCCAGATACAAACAGGAAGCGGTTAAGAAACAAACTGCGATGGTAATAAATAATTTGTTATAAAAACCAGGAACAGGTGATTTTGGCAATCAATCTGGTAAATAGTTACAGCGCCCTATTATTAAATGTCTCTACTTATTTCGTCAATATTACATACAATCGCCAGGGAACTGGATCGATTAACCGGCTGTCAATTAACTTTCCCATTTAAGATTGCATGGCAAGATGTCGATCTATTGCGTAAGATTTAATTAACGAGATGAAGTCGCAAGTTAACATCGAAACGCTCGTTGCCCGTTATGATGATCGGGTTTATGGAGTAAAACATTACAGGAACGAGCTGAAGACAAATTGCGAGATTAGCTGTAAAGGCACTTTTACCTTTTCGGGGGGATGGACATAAATAGTCAGCCTGAATAAGTTTGAGAACTTATTTTCAAGATTCACATTTTTCACATTCTTGGTTTGAAAAAGGGACGGAAGCATTAGTCTCTATCCATTCATCAATTAATTTCTTCGGAAATAACCATTTACCTGTAACCCTGGTACAGGGGATTTTTCCGGCCTTAATAAGGCGATAAACCTGTTTTGGATGGATATCAAGATACTGGGCTACTTCCTTGGTATTCATTAATTCTTTACACATAATTTTTCCTTTAGTTGTTGAAAGCGCTCTATTTGTTATTTTATTTGCGCGACACGCAAACCTATTGTATTTCCAAAATTTTATTGATGGTAGTTTCCCTTTTTTAATTTTACAATATATTTTCCCTGATATTTTAACAAATATCAGGGAATTATTTCATACATCTTATTTTTTTACGAATGATCCGAAGAAGGAGCTGGTTACCTTATTGAGACCGGCAAAGCGTTCCCATAATCCCTTGCTGTTGAAAGTGTCAATCAAGCCCTTCATTCCGTCGTACTGCGCTTTTCCAACGGGATGCCACCAGAAGTTTCTTCGAACTAAAGGCATGGTACTCATTACGTCGTCCACTATAACCTGAGGCTGTGTCATTTCGGCAAATCCGATGTCTCCATGCGTCCTGCCGATACCGCTCTCTTTGAACCCGCCCCAGGGCGTTTCGGCAAGGCCATGCGTCATTAAATGATCGTTGATGCTAATTGCGCCAGCCATAATCCTGCGGGCAATTTGTTTTGCTTTTCCCCTGTCTTTTGACCAGACTGAGCCGGTCAGGCCAAGATTGGAATCATTGGCTAATGCTATGGCCTCATCAATTGTTTCAAAGGGCATTACTCCGACAATCGGTCCGAATGTTTCATCCTTCATTGTCAGCATGGTATGATTCACATCGGTCAGCACCATGCAGGACATAAAATTCCCTTTCCTGTTATCTGGAGCTTTGGATTGCGCGAAGATTTTCGCGCCTTTCGCCAGAGCATCGTCAATATGTTCCTGAACGGTTTTCATTTGTTTTCTGGTAGTCATGGCGCCGATGTCCGACGTCGGATACTTCCCTTCGCCAATGCGCAATCCTTCGACTCTTTTCTTTAATATTGCCAAAAATTCATGGTATATTTTTTTGTCTACATATATCCTCTCAACACCGCCGCATGACTGGCCGGCGTTTTGCATACCGGCCCAAACGGCTCCACACGCGGCCCGATACAAATCGGCATCATCGCAAACGATCATCGCGTCATTTCCGCCCAGTTCCAGAACAACAGGAATCAGCTTCTCTGATGCTTTTTTCATCAGATATTTTCCCACGGGAACAGAGCCTGTAAAAAACAGCTTATCAACACCGGCATCTATAAACGCATCTCCCGCCTTGCTTCCAGGCATATTAATATAAGTGAAAACATGTTCAGGAAGACCGGCGTACTCGATACATTCTTTCAGAACATGACCTACCACCTGCGTTTCCGAGGCTGTCTTCAAAATAACCGTGTTTCCCGCCAGCAATCCCATGACTACTTCAGAAAAGGGAATTGAGAAGGGATAGTTCCAGGGAGAAATAATACCCACCACACCAAAGGGCACCCGGGCAATGCGGCTGCGCTTGTTCATCAGCATGATGTTGCCTGTTTTTATTTTTCTGTCCGCCAAAAACTTCGCGGCATTTTTACAGTAGTATTCCGTCGCCAGCGCCGCCGGCGTCACTTCTGTTACTATTGCGTCGCAAGGCGTCTTCCCATTGTCCTGCGAAATTATCTCTGTTATTTTTGCCGAATTTTGTTGAATATATTCGGCAAATTTCATTACATATTTGGTCCTCTTTTTAATAGGCAGCGCCTGCCAGGCGGGCTGAGCGCGTCTGGCATTTTTTACCGCAGTTATCACATCTTCTATCGTATTTACCGGATATTCGGCAATCACTTCGCCCGTCGCCGGATTGGTGCAAACTGTCACATCTTTTTTCGAAGCCGAAACTTCTCTGACAGTCTCTAAATGTCCTGCCGCGTCTGATGCTTGAATACTCATAATACTTTCCCCCCCCCTGAATATTGATGTTATTTGGTAAGACAACTCCTTTTAGTAGCAAGGACAAAATCGGATTTCTAAATTTGGAAAACAGCTTAATCCGACATTCCCCATATCAAAATCATTAGGGCTAATCTCCCCTCCATAATTCAGTTGTGTGACTCAAATAAAAATAGGGCTCTATTGTTCCTCGTTTCACATCGCAGACGACTATTATTTATTATATATTAATATGTTATGACAGATTTAACAAGCATTTTGTTGGTTTAATATGGGTTTAATATGGAAAATAAGGGATTTTACACTATCTTGGCTTCGTGCTGATTGAGGATACGCAAAGCCTGAATGGTTTTATCTGGC
This sequence comes from uncultured delta proteobacterium, assembly GCA_963811325.1. Classification (GTDB taxonomy): domain Bacteria; phylum Desulfobacterota; class Syntrophia; order Syntrophales; family Smithellaceae; genus Smithella. The sequence continues at coordinate 896,369 of CAWEQT010000001.1, read as the reverse complement.
ACATTTCGCCTGGATTAGTCTAAAGGCGCGGGCCAGCCCTGACAATAGGGCACGACATATGAACTTCAGATTATTTCCCTGAACACTCCATGAATGCTTCGCTTCTAAAACCGGGGACTCATTGAAAACCCCCGGAGGATTAGCGCTCTTCCGGGGGTTAGTCTAAAAGTTAAACAACCGTTCTCTTAGGATCAGTTTGTTTTAGTCATCAAATGTTACCTCAATCGTTGAAGATATAGTCATACCAGAACTTAGCCTCTCTCTTCGTGCCCAGATCCACGTGAATGTGCTTAACCTGTGTGTACTCCTTTACTCCATAGGATCCTAATTCTCTACCTACACCGGATTGCTTATACCCTCCGAAAGGAGCCAGGGCGTTGAGCAGGTGATAATCGTTGATCCACACGGTTCCGGTGCGAAGTTGTTTGGCTACCTCAATTGCCTTTTGGATGTCACTCGACCAGACGGCGCCTGCCAGCCCATAGATATTGTCGTTACACTGTCTGATGGCGTCCAGAAGTGAACTATATTTTATCACTGAAAGTACGGGGCCGAAGATTTCCTCACGAGCTATCCGCATCTCGTTTTTGACGTTTCCGAAGATGGTGGGCTCGATAAAATGGCCCTTGTCAAGGTGTGCAGGTCTCTTGCCTCCGCAGAGCACTTCGGCGCCTTCCTTCTTACCGATTTCGATATAGGACATAACAGTGTTGTACTGAGCCTTACTTACCACCGGACCCATGGTCGTTTCGTAATTCATTGTATCGCCGATGACGATGCCTTTTTTCACTTTTTTCAGCATACGGCCGACGAATTCATCGTAGATGCTGTCGGGAACAAAACATCTGGTGCCGCTTTCGCAGACCTGTCCCTGATGAAAGAAAGTGCCAAATAGACATCCATCAACGGCAACGCTAAAGTCCGCATCCTCCAGAACTAATGATGGAGATTTTCCGCCCAACTCCAAAGTGACCTTCTTGACCGTTTCCGCTCCCATTTTCATAATTTCCCGGCCCACCTCTGTCGATCCCGTAAAAGCGATTTTATCCACCAGAGGTGAGAGGCATAGTTCTCTCCCGACGGTATTTCCCGCACCAATCAAGATATTAAAAACGCCGGGAGGGATATCGGCCTCAGCGACACATTTTGCAAACAAAAGCGCTGATAAAGGGGTGTCTGAGGCGGGCTTGATAATAATGGTATTTCCCATCACCAATGCAGGGGCCACCTTCCAGATGAGCATCATAAAGGGAAAGTTCCATGGAATGATTCCGACGCAAACCCCTATCGGTTCACGATTTACGAAGTTCCAGCTCACCGAAGGGAAATCGATCCAGGGAAGTGGCTCATAAGAAGGAATATGTTCGCCGGCCTCGATCAAAAGCCTCATATGTTCCATACCGACGGGGATGTCCATCATGGATGTCTTTTTGATGGTGCTGCCTCCGTCCATGGCTTCCAGTTTCATGAACTCATCTTCCCGTCCCTTAATGATTTCGAGCAGGCGGTATAGCCTCTTTGCCCTTTCTTTTACCGGCAAGCCGCTCCAATTCCTGGAATCAAAAGCTTTGCGGGCGGCGACAATGGCACGCTTGGCATCTTCAATCTCGGCTATCGGAACTTCCGCGATCGGTTGTTCCGTGCAAGGGTCATAAGTGTAGCGGTACTTTCCTTTTTCCGGATCACAAAATTTGCCGTCTATGAACAACTGGTACCTATCCATAAAAACCCTCCTCAATTATTTTTTTATGGGAACTGGCATTCCCGATTTTAACATCTTGATCGCTGCCTGTAAGGAGTTGCCTTTCCCGGTTGCAAATGATAATCGGCGTCACTGGTTGTATTCATAAGCACATAAGTAACATAATCCCAATTATACGATTTTTATTTATTATGTCATTTATGACATAATGTCAACAGCAAAATCCATTGCGTTGACTTTCTCACTTGGTAAAAGGGGTAAATGGGGACAGCGCCCAATTATTAAATGTCTCAACTTATTGCGTCAATATGAATTCAGTAGCGGGCGCAAACACCTTCGCTTGCTGCGTGATAAGCGGGCGAATATAAAATTATAATATTCCTTGAGAATCGAAGCCTCTCCGCAGCTTACCGCGGGTTCTCAGTCCGTTTTGCCATGTGGAAAGAAAAAACTTGTTATAAGTGAATAAACATATTACTATGAGTTATACAGCTAAATTGCTAAAAATAATCACCTTCGACGCATGAAGCGGTAAATCACCTGGAGGCAATTATGAAAAAGGGTATAGTAGTTTTAATGTTTTTGCTTCTCTTTTTTTCAGGCTGCGCTTATATGAATGTACAAAGACCGCTCGGTACCGAGTTTAATAAGACAGAACTGGGCACAAAGACCGGCGAGGCAAGCAGCCACTCGGTTCTCTGGCTTTTTGCGTGGGGTGACAGCGGGACGAAAGCTGCTGCGGAGAACGGTGGCATCAATATCATACGCTACGCAGACGCGAAGTATTTTGTTGTTTTCTTTGGTCTTTATAGCAGAGTGACGACTATTGCTTATGGCGATTAAACTGGTGGTATTCTATCTCCTATGTGTGCTCGTTCTGACAGGGTGCGGGACATACGGGATCATTTACATGAATACCGTAGTTCCTTACTCACAGGAATTCAAAGAGACACCGGTGGGAACCAAACACTGTGTCATCAATGACTATCAACTGAAGGAACCATTTACCAGAGCTAACATCACGGCCGAGTGGACAAGCAACTATATCGTGACCGAGGCAAAGAAGGCAGGCATCAAAGATATTTACTACATCGACAAAAAGACCTTAAGCATCCTATCAGGCATTTACAAACACCAGTCTCTTATTATTTACGGTGACTGACCACCCTCATTTCTGCAAAACAACTGTTACAGGTCAACACTTCTGCTAAGCTGAAAAAATAGTTTTAGACAGGTTAAATATATAATAATATTAATAAAAAAATAAATTAAATTAATCTTTACATCTTTACAATTCTGTATTATCATGGCATAAAGCTGGTATGTGTTTATAAGTGAAGATGCTTTAATCGAGATTTAAGATGGAAAAGTTTTTAGCTTTTGCAGTTATCGCCTCATTTGCCTCATTTTTCATTACTCCATCCCTATCTTTCACCCGAAGCCCTGTTATGACCGATGACGACCTGGGTGCTGTAGTGGGGAAGTCAGGTTCCGTTACTCTTACAGATTATACAATACAAAGCACACCATTAAAATCTGTATTAACTGATGGATTGAATTATTGGGAAACAAGTAACGGTTTAAGGCTGAGCCCATACCTTATTAACAACGCATATTGGTTCTTCTCTGGGGCACCCGAAAATAATCCCCCAAAAAACCCTGGTTCTGGTATATTCGATACCACAGGTTATTTTGAATATGATTCTTATTTTACTGCTGATCTGATTAAGCAATCTGGTTCCATAACATTGAAACCCCTTGATATAACTTCCACCGATACAGTCTATCAATACAATCCAAACTATCAATACAATCCATACTCTCCAGACTATATCAATCTAAATTCGCAAGGTAATTTATTTAAAAACATTCTTGACAGCCTCTCTGCTAACTCCTGGATAGATACGGCTATAGATATTAAGGTTGACGCAATTCCTGGGAATTGCTTAGAGGAAACAGCGATAATCAGGCATCGTGGCGACATATCAGCTACTTTAACTGGCTCACCTTACGTTGTTCCCCATTAGTTTAAAGTGATTTTATGTATCACTTCAGTTCAACCGGTAATTTTCAACTTTATTCCTTCCATGATACTCAACCTTTGAAAGTTAGTAGATTCCAGGATATGTTCGATTCATTTTATTCCTGCGGTAAGTTTATACAAACCATTAAAAACATAAAACTGTTTTTGACTTTGTAATGAAAATAGTTTAAAGGTATAAAAGGTCAGTGCATAGTAGAAGAGAGAAGATAACCCCAAGATATCACCATCATTACTGCTATGTGCTGACCTTCATGTAATATGGATCTTTTGAGTGTCAATCTTCTTTAAAATACTTAATTTTTTATTATTTCATTGACAATAGCGCCCTGTTTATAAGAATGTCTCTACTCATTGCGTCAATACGAATCATTAAATCATTAATGTTTCACTTATGAAATAATATGTTTCATTTATGGAATATTATGTTTCATAAGTGAAATATAATAAACATATACTCTTCATAGATCGCAAAATCATTCTTGAATACGGAACAGGGAAACAGTAGTAACGTATTGACAATTTCATAAATGAATGTCATTTAAAAATAAATCCTTTGAAAGCATGGTATAAAATTATGAGTGATAAAGAAGCTGATAAGTATGTCCATGAAATGGATTATGTTAATGGAGGATAAATATGTATGACTTTAGAATAATGCTAGATGCTTTTGTAAGTATGCTGACAGGAATAGTGATTATCGCTATCATTGTGGGTATTCCATATTTAATAATCAAAGCAATCTTTTAAAGGGAGTCTTTTAAATGTTTAAGATGAAAGATGACGATTCTGTTTTTCCCAATAAGGATTACAATAGAGTTAATTGGTGTAATGCTAATAGCGACACAATAGATGCCCTAATGGAGTCAAAGGAATTATTAAGACAAGTAAGAGAATTTATATACCAATACACGGGGATAAAAAAGATGGGAGAGACGGTAAAGCTGACAATGTTATGGAAAGGATATGAAAGGAAATGAAACCGGCCATGTTAAATAAACTAAATATCAGCTCCCGGAAGCAAAAACTGATCGTTTATATTTTTTTAACTATTGTTACGCTTGCTGTTTACTGGCAGGTAAATCATTATGGCTTCGTCTATTTCGATGATGAAGCTTATGTAACAGAAAGCAGCGTTGTCCAGACTGGAATCACACTGGCAGGAATTCGTTGGGCGTTCAGCACGACCTATTACGGCGGATGGATCCCCCTGATATGGCTTTCTTACATGTTCGATTATCAACTTCATGGCCTGAATGCCGGTGGTTATCATCTGACCAACCTCATCCTGCATATATTGAGCGCTTTGTTGTTATTCTGGCTTTTTACCCGTATGACCGGGGCAATCTGGAAAAGCGCTTTTGTCGCCGCGCTTTTTGCGCTTCATCCGCTGCATGTGGAATCGGTTGCCTGGATATCTGAACGTAGAGATGTTTTAAGCGCGTTTTTCTGGATGCTTACTTTGTGCCTGTATGTCTATTACACGGAAAAACCGGTTATAAAAAGATATCTGCCTGTTCTTTTTTCCTTTTTCTGTGCTCTTACGAGCAAGCCCATGGTTGTCACTCTGCCCGTAGTTATGATTTTGCTGGATTACTGGCCGCTGGGACGTCTTCAATCTCAGGAAGCAACAACCAACCTGACGGACGTTATACCCCTTTCCACAAATCAAGGAAAAAAGAAGAACAAAGCAAAGAAAGAAGCACTAAAGGGGAATATATCTCCACCTGATAAACGGAGATTGTCAGAAGCCAGGATTGCGGGAATAATTCCATTATGGCAACTATGGGAAAAAATACCTTTTTTTGTTCTTTCAGCAGTTATTTCTATCATGAAGATTTATGATCAATACACGTTGTGGCCTCATCAATATTTTCCCCTGGGTTCGCGGCTCGCTAATGCGCCTGTTTCTTTTGTGGCTTATCTGGAGAAAACCTTCTGGCCGTATGATCTGACTGTTTTTTATCCTTTTTCCGATAAGCTTCCCCTCTGGCAAGTCCTGGGAGCAACCATTCTGATTTTCGTTATCAGCGTTGCTGTCATTGTGATGGCAAAACGTTTGCCGTATCTCTTTATTGGATGGCTATGGTTTGCAATAACCCTTCTGCCGGTTATCGGGATTCTTCCTATAGAAAATTACGCGATGGCCGACCGCTATACCTATCTGCCCTCTGTCGGCATTGCTGTTATGCTGGCCTGGGGCATTCCGCTCTTGTTTAAGCATGAAGACATACGCAAAAAAATTTTATTACCGGCGTCAACAGCCTTTCTTATCATCATGGCAGTTTTAACCTGGCAGCAATGCGGTTATTGGAAAAACGGTATAGAGCTTTGGAATCATGCTTTGCAGGCAACAAAGGATAACTATATGGCATACTACTGCAGAGGAAACTTTTACTACGGTCAAACCAAACAATATCAACATGCTATCGAGGACTATAATGAAGTAATACGCCTAAAACCGGATTGGGCCCCTGCTTACGTTAACAGAGGAAATCTTTATAATGGACTCGGCCAGTATCAAATGGCCATCGAAGACTACAACACGGCAATTGGCCTTAGACCTGATTATGCCATGGCCTACAACAACAGGGGAATTGTTTATGGGGAACTCAGCCAGTATCAGCGAGCCATCGAAGACTACAACACGGCAATTGGCCTTAGTCCTGATTATGCCGACGCCTACAGCAACAGAGCTTTGGTTTATTTTAATCAGAGAAATATTTTCCCCGGCTGCAGCAACGCGCGAAAAGCGTGTGCATTGGGATTTTGCAAAATATTGAAAGAAGCTAAAAGCAAGGGATACTGCCATTGATTAAGTAAGGTTACTCTAACTGATTACAAATGGTAATCCTTAATTTTGACAATTGCCTGCTACTGAAACTTCGTAGGTGCAAGAAATAATTCTGCCGGTTTTGGAAACGGATTTTTATTGATAACTTCCCGTAATGTTGTCTTTTTAATTTTCTTAATTCACACAACATTTCAATCAGTAAGAAACAAAATTTTCTGAACTTTAACTTAACATGTGACCTCAGTATCTAGGGCTGGTCACTCCATTCCACCATTTTTATGGGATACAATAATCCCCCGATTCTTCATTTCAATGAATAATCTTTGAGTGAAGTTGTAAGCGCCCAGGATATTAAAATGTCCATAATCGATGAAAACAGAATCATTCAATCCGCAGTCCTTGGGTGTTTCCCAGATAATGGCGTGGACATTCTCATTTTCCAAACTATGGATAAACCGCAAGTATTGAGTATACGTTTCAGCGTATTTAGGATTATTGTAAATTACATCCATATATTCTTTACGTACGGGGGTTTGCAAAAGAATGATCTTCTTCGTTGATTTTTTTTCCGCTAAATGGATCAAACGTTTAAGATATTCAGCTTTATGGTTTGCAAATTCATAATTGTTCAATTGGTTTTGCGCTATGTTTTGAGCAAAAAAGTTTGGGTTATTTGCGATGGATTGAACAAATCCAACGTCGTACTGATATAAAGGAACACTTAGATGAGGTTCTACATATCTGTTATTAACTATTGATTGAATAACAGAAATCCAATCATAGAGTGAACGACGTTCGGAAATAGGCCAGACATAATCTGATATTAGAAGTAACTTCAACATGAGATCGGGATATTCGAATCTTTCCTGTAACGTAGCCCAGGTGTAAAAGTGAGGTTCAAAGGTATAGGGTGTCTTGTAAACCGGATGAATGGCGTTTTTGTTGAACATCGATGGACTCACCTCAATGATGACGAGGGGGGAAGCATGAAACATGCTGGGATATTTTCTGCCTAGCAGCAACTCTTCCCAACTCCCTTCGGAGTCCGCTGCAAGATTAAGGACTTTTGCAGGTTCCATTCCTGACAGTTTGGCAAAAAAATCACTCTTGATGCCTGAAACAAAATGGGAACTGCCTAGAAAGATCACCTGTGAATCGTAAGGATCGTGGAACTCAAGGTATGAAAAGATAGGTGTGAGTCTCGATTTTCCGACTATTTTTTCCAAAGAACCCCGAAAAATAGAAAGAGAGAGGCCAACGCAGAGTAGTATGATAAAGGTGAGTAGTGCAACTTTTACGGTCTGAGGTTTTTTCCCCACAGGATTAGAACTGGAAGTAGATGAAGGGTTGGACATAAGTTACTCCTATGAAAGAGATGCTTAAAATGAGTAAGGCATACACAACACTTCGCCATGGCCAAGGGGTTTCTGACGTTACAAGAAATTCTCGATTGTATCTGTAAAGAGGGATGTCTATTGCCAGAACCAAAACCATGTAAGAGAGCGTAATGAGAATGAGTGATGTAGATGAAAATCCGAAATTCGATACATCGAATATGGCAGATATGTACTGGGTTGCAGTGGTAAAATCAGGCGATCTGAAAAATATCCAAGCAAAGCTAACAAGGTGAAAGGTCAAGAAAAGAGACAAGAAAAAAACTGGTTTACGATACTTTTCCTGAAGCACTGATCTTCGTTTTATGAAACTGTTTCTGAAAAATCTATAAATCGATATGTACAATCCATGGATACCTCCCCACGCCACAAAGACCCATGACGCACCATGCCAGAGACCGCAGAGCAGCATGGTAACAAGAATGTTTATGTATGTCCTGATGTTGCCTTTCCGGTTTCCTCCCAGTGGGATATAGAGATAGTCTCTCAACCAGCTTGACAGAGAGATGTGCCATCTCCGCCAAAACTCATTGATATTCCTTGACAGATATGGCTGCTTGAAATTCTCCATGATTTCTATTCCGAAAAGCTTGCTGATGCCCCTCACGATATTTGTATACCCTGAGAAATCGGCATAGATTTGCAGCGTATACAAGTACATTCCGCAGAGAAGATCTATGCTCTTGAATTTTTGCGTGTCCCGAAAGAGTATGTCCACATAAGACGCGATGGCATCGGCAATGACCTTCTTCATGAAGAAACCCAGGAGAATAAGCTGCAGGCCAACAATCAACTGTTCTTTTTTAAAGAATCGTTTCGTGCCGGTCTGGGACAGAAAGGGATGAGCCCTGCCAATAGGGCCTGCCGAAATTTCCGGAAAATAGGTGACAAATAAGGCAAATGATAAGAAGTCGGCAGGCGCTTGATTTTTTCTGTAGACATCAATGATATAACCAATGATCTTGAAAGTAAAAAAACTGATTCCAAGAGGTAAAATTATATTTAATAGCGAAATGTCAGGTATAAATCCAACGGACTTGAATGCAGAATTAAATGAGGTTATAAAAAAATTACAGTATTTAAAGAATCCCAGCATACCTAGATTGAAGAACAGACTGATGATCAAGAAAGTTCTTCTTGTCTTCTGGTTGTTTGAAGAATGAATCTTTAAGCTGAAAAAATAGTTTAGTAAGGTTGTCAAGACGACTATGGAAAGAAAACGATAGTCCCAGTAACCGTAGAATGCACAGCTTGCAATAATCAGAAATACGTTCTGCCATAGCCTTGTTAAGGAATAGTAGATCGGGAGAAATCCAAGGATGACTAAGATGGTCAAATAATTAAAAAGCACACTACCTCTATACAGTTGCTAAAACATCTATTCCACTTCATTCATGAGTATAGTCTGGATATTCTTATCCTCGATATCCTAGTATCGCATCATGATTACATGATTTGTTCCATATATTTGAATCATATACTCAGTTAGAATTCAATATTTTTTTATTTTTCAATTCAGGTACTATTCTGGTATTGGAGGACAGTAATTTAATGAACTGGTAGCACTTGAGATAGAATGGAAACCTTTGTATATTTGAAGTGGAAATATTTGATTATTGATACTGCTCCCTATTGAAACTTCGTAGGTGAAAGAAACAATTCCGCTGATTCGTCAGCGCCCAATTATTAAATGTCTCTACTCATTGCGTCAATACGAATTATTAAATCATTAATATTACACTTATGAAATAATATGTTTCATATATGGAATATTATGTTTCAGAAGTGAAATATAATAAACATATATTCTGCATAAAGCGCAAATCTTCAATCATGACAATCGTTCAACCTTTTAATTGTTAATCAATATGCAATTGACATACAAAAGAATTTTTTTTATACTGCCGCACCCTTGTAACTAAATTAGTAAACCGAATAAAAAATAAGAGGATGTAAATTTTATGAAAAAAAGTATCACTTCAACGTCCTTCATTTTTATAACTACGTCGAATAAGGCAGAGGCAAAAAAGAATGAATAAATTTAAAAGTGCACTTTCCAGCCAAATCCCGTTTTTCGCCATTTCATTGATTATCTTCATTATTGCAGCCATATGGGGTTGGTTTAGACTACGTTATGGATTCAATCTTGTTGATGAAGGGCAATCCATAACTGCTGCATGGCGTTTAATGGCGGGGGATGGCTATTTCTATGAAAGACTAGGGGCATTAAATTTATCGCCATTACTAAACAGTGTTATTTTTGGAGTTAAAAATGATATTACACTTCTTGGCCTCAGAGAAATCCAACATCTTTGCACGATATTCTCATTATTTATTTTAGGCATCGCATTATATAAAATAGACAAATCATTTTGGTATCAGCCACTCATATTTTCAGTATTTGCATTTACTGGTGGTGACATATCTGGTTTCATTCAAAATCTGACATACAATTTTTATGCACATTTTTTTCTCACTTTACATGTATCATTTTTTTTACTTGGTATTTTTCAAGAATCTGTCAAATTAAAACGAATTCTATTGGCAGTTTCCGGTTTCTTTCTTGGGCTCATTAGTTTCAACCTTCTTCATTTGAGCCTTGTCGTACTTTCGCCGGTAATTCTTTTTTGGCTTTTCAATAAGAGGAAAACTGATTACATATTTAATTTTAGAGATTTGTGCTGCTTATTGGCTCCCATAGTATTTTGTTGGTTGGTCTTCATAGGTATTTTCAACATAACTTATTTCCAGAACGTCATTGCGCCTTTCCGATTATTGATGTTATCTCCAATGCATTCTCCCAAGTTTAATAAAATAAACTGGTCGTTCATTGAGTGCATAGGCATAATATCAATATATATAATCTTAATATTATCCTGTTTACAGAGATTGAAAATCAAATACTTCATAATCGTATTTTCCCTTCTTTCATTACTTATGTTCCTTATTATAAACACATCTCTATTAGGCGTTATTAATGCACCACTGGGAAATGCGTATCCCAATGCTGTGAAGCCGATGTGGTTCTCATCATTAATATGGACATTTTACATTTTCTTTGTATGCTATTTATTTGGGAAAATATTTTTAGATTATGCACTTGCCAAATCTGATATTTTAGCAGCGATATTATTAATACCTGGTATAATATTATGTCTCAGTTCTGCTACTTTTTCTTCGATTGGTCTTTTTAGTGCAATTTTTTCATCCATTCCTTCGTTGGCGGCCGCAAGCATCCTGATCCTGTCTCATGATAAAATAAAAACCAGGTCTTATGCTCTCAAATTTATAGTCTTGTTAATATTTATAGCGCCGTTCTATTATTCTACAGTAGAGTCTTTATGGAGATACCCATGTCTTGATGTAGCTCCGGAATTGGCTACAGTTGAAATAGACAAGGGTTTTTGTAAGGGGATCAGGACAAATATAATTTATAAGAATTTGTACGAATGGATCAGCTCAACCGCTGAAAGATACAGTGATAAAGATGATTATATTATTTCATATATATATACACCTATGGTGCACATGATAGCTAAGCGCAGACCATCGTTAGAGGATACCTATATAGATTTTTACGAATTTCCTGCGGCTTATTATGAAAATGCTATTGGTAAAATGATAGAAAAAGGGAGAGAACCGAAACTCGTATTTATGTTTGAGGCTCCTCCGGTAATTTTTCCTCTGGTACAAAGATCTGGTGATGTTTTGTATTGTTGGTTTGAATCGATATATCCTTTTGGCGTTTACAATGATCCTATTTCCAAATATGTGATTGAACATATGTATTTGTTAGACACGTTCAGATTAAATGACCATCAAATTGTAAGATGTTTTTTAAGAAAATAAAATATTTTCTTCATTATTTGAACAATTTATCAATACAATACTGGTAAATAGGGTCAACAGCGCCCAATTATTAAATATCTCTACTCATTGCGTCAATACGAATTATTAAATCATTAATGTTTCACTTATGAAATAATATGTTTCATTTATGGAATATTAAGTTTAACTAATGGAATATTATGTTTCATAAGTGAAATATAATAAACATATACTCTTCATAAAGCGCAAAATCATTCTTGAATACGGGACAAGGAAATAGTAGTAACGTATTGACAATTTCATAAATGAATGTCATTTAAAAATAAATCCTTTGAAAGCATGGTATAAAATTATGAGTGATAAAGAAGATGATAAGTATGTCCATGAAATGGATTGGTCATTAGTAGAAGAATTGAAAGAATTTAAATTAAACAATTCCGATTGAGATGTGAAGTAATATTTTATCAAAAAGCAGGGAGCTAATGTTATTCAACTCTATTGATTTTTTGATTTTCTTACCAACGGTATTTTTACTCTACTGGCTTGTATTTCAGAAAAATTTGACACTACAGAATTTATTTCTTCTTGCTATCAGCTATCTGTTTTATGGTTGGTGGGATTGGAGATTTTTATCTTTAATTCTTATATGTTCAGGAATAAACTATCTTGCAGGCCTGGCATTAGCATCGCATGAAGAAGAAAAGAAGAGAAAGTTAATACTTGCAACATCCTGTATTCTCAGTTTAGGACTGCTCGGCGTTTTTAAATATTACAATTTTTTCATTGACAATTTCATCAACGCATTTGCTTTAGTCGGCATCTATTTACAAGCACGAACGCTCAATATTATTCTTCCCCTGGGGATTAGTTTTTATACCTTCAAAGCGTTAAGCTATACCATTGACGTTTACCGCAGAAAGCTGGAACCGACAAAAGACATTATCGCATTTTTTGCATTTGTCGGGTTTTTCCCGCAATTGTTGGCGGGACCCATTGACCGAGCCACCAATCTACTGCCTCAATTTTATATAAAACGGACATTTGAATACGATAAAGCCGTTGATGGAATGCGCCAAATTCTATGGGGCTTTTTCAAGAAAATTGTAATTGCTGACAATTGTGCTACATTCGTAAACAATATTTTTGCGAATGACGAAAAATTGCCCGCCAGCGCATTGGTATTAGGTGCAGTTTTCTTTTCATTTCAGATATACGGAGACTTTTCAGGATATTCAGATATTGCCATTGGAACTTCCCGGCTTTTTGGTTTCAGTTCGATGCGCAACTTTAGTGTTCCTTACTTTTCGCGGGACATTGCTGAATTCTGGCGTCGCTGGCACATATCGCTTACTTCATGGTTCCGGGATTATTTATACATTCCTTTGGGTGGCAATAGAGGACCAAAATATAAAGTTGTCACGAACACATTTATCGTTTTTTTAGTATGCGGTTTATGGCATGGCGCAAACTGGACTTTCATTGCCTGGGGATTAATCAACGCTTTTTATTTTCTGCCTTTGCTTCTATTGGGGAAAAACAGGAAGAATATAGACACGGTTGCACAAGGCAAAATATTACCAGGTATAAAAGAGCTGTTTCAAATGGGGACAACGTTTGTGCTTGCTACTCTGGCATGGATATTTTTTAGGGCAGACAGTATTGGTCAAGCATTCACGTATATTGGTAATATTTTTTCAAACTCTTCAAAAGCAGTCGTTCAATATGCATCCGTGGAACTTATTATACCACTGTTATTAATCATGATCGTGGTGGAATGGTTTGGCAGAGAACAACAATATGCAATCGAACATTTAGGCGTAAAATGGTATAAGCCATTAAGGTGGGCGATTTATTACGGTATTATAATAACTATTATGTATTTTGCAGGTCAAGAACGACCATTTATTTATTTTAAATTTTAATTTGTGTGTTAAAATGAAACATTTCGTTAAAAATATAGTGTTGTTTTTATGTTATTGTTTGCTAATGAGTGTATGTCTTGGTGGATTTTACTTTTATTATTATAAATTTACTCTAAATGATATTCCAGCTCCAAATTTATCTCACAGTTATGCATTCAACGAAAAAATGCAATTCCTTAGAAATTGCCCTAAAGATGCAGATATAATTTCGATTGGCTCTTCAATGAGCCTACATAATTTACATTCTAAAACAATAACTGAAAGGTTACATTCTGACAAATATTTAAATGTTTCATCATGGGGCATGTCAATGGAAGATAATTTTTTTCTGTTAATAACACTATGTAAAATTTATTCTCCCAACACTTTGATTATTGCAAGTAATGTTGTTGACTTTACATCATTAGGAGAAAAAGATATAAAATATTCATTTTTGGAAAACTATTTACGGTCACATTACTATGTTGCTATTTTATATCAATTGCTAAACTTCAACTTAAATTATTATACATCTAATCTTAGATTTGCAAAATTAGTAAGGAATTCGCCTAATGATTATATATATTTGGGTTTTGATAAGTATGGTGGAGGAAATTTTAATACTACTGATTTTAATTTTGATCTAGAAAGATGGAACACTGGATGGCCCTCTGGTGATATTGATACTAATCAATATTCATATTTAGATAAAATATCAACATTTTGTAAATCTAATAAAATTAAATTACTTTTTTTCCAATCACCTATAAGAAATGGTTTGTATTCTCATTTTGATAATAATAGGAGAAATATTTTAAAATCTCATATAAATACAATAGAAAATATTATGAAGCGAGATAAACATATCTTTATTAATTCAAATAATGTTGTATGGAAAGATTACTTATTTGTTGATGGTGTTCATTTAAGTCCTTATGGTGCTAAATTATTTACCGAATACTGTTTTGATAAAATCAAAGAAGGTGACAAGGTCAGCCCTTGACATTTGGATTACAAATAACAAAAAAGGGACTGAACAAAGTAAACAAGTTAACTTTGCTAAATAGATATATTCAAAGAAAATATACAAAAATAAGTCACCATACAGAAAACAAAAAAGAAAAGTTTTTTACTATGTCTAAAAACTCCATAGGCCGGGGGGGGTATAGACCGGATTAAGGAATCTATTATTTAGATGACGTTATATTCCCGCTCAACACGCAAAGGGTAAAAATTGAAATTCGTGGATTAACGCATTGTTAAAAGTTGTAACTATATAGCAATAGCGTGCCACTAATTTACAATACAGTGTTACCAAAAGCTCCCAACATATGCACCAAATTGCACCAGTATAGATTGGACACTATGAGACAAAATGGGACACTATAGATTGAAACGGATATGTATTAAAGCAACACACACAGAGATAAAATATAAATGCAAAGATGAAATTTAATCATTTTTTCCTGTAATTCTTATTTTTTAACTTTGCTACTTTATGATAAAGTACCATCGGTAATTGTTTAAATAGGGAAATAAATCATGGACACAAAAGAAACTTTAAGAGATCAGACCATTGATGCAATTAAAGGCTTCACGATTATTCTCGTGGTTCTAGGCCACGCCATTCAAAGAAACATCATCAATAGTGAGAGCAATATCATTTCTTGTCTAATTAGTTCCTTTCATATGCACCTCTTCATGTTTCTGAGTGGTTATTTGATAGCTCAAAGCATATCTAAACCAAGATATAAATGGTTATTCAAAAGATTCGTTAGGCTAATCCTGCCTTTCTTTGTCTGGTCAATTGTCATGTTTTACATGAGAAATTTTGAATTTAGCGGTCTAATTTATTTTGGTGATTTTTTTAAAGAAGGCCTATTTCATTCTCTGATTAATTGTTTTCATTTCCCATGGATTAGCCTCTGGTTTTTGTATGTTCTTTTCATTTTTTATGCTCTGCTGCTTATTCTTCAAAGCATTGAGAAGAAAACAGGCATGATTATTTATTTGATCGTATTTCTGCTGTTACAATTTATACCGTTTTCTCCCTGGGCTGCTTTCTCATTATATCAAGCCAGATGGTTATGCATGTTTTTCTTTGGAGGTTATTTAATAAGCATTCATAGGGATAAGATACCAGACATCAAACTTATTTATAAGTTAATTATAATTTTTTCTTTTCCACTTCTTTTTATAATCTATCAATATTTTAAATTAGCCCCTATGTGGTTCTATCCGTGGCCAATTTCACCAACTAATGCAATGGTTCTCACATTTCGATATTTGCTTGCATGGTCAGGGGTTGCTGCAACTTGGTTAACTATAAGCTTAATACGTAATACCAATATTTTAAGGCCGTTATCATATATTGGCTTATTCACATTAGATATTTATGCAATTCATGGAATGGTTCTGAGATTAGGAATTGGTGAAGAATGGTTAATGGTGTTAACTGTTACTTTATTTGCCCTTGTAATTTCTTTGATAGTTTCATGGCTGATTAGACGGTCTAAGATTCTTACGCTGATTTTCTTCGGGCAATATGATTGGAACAGTAATAAATTAAATGGGAACTGATTATTTTTTCATTGCTCAATTTGAAAAGATTTATTAGAAAGTTTTATACATATTCAATAATGGGCGACTTCACAAGCCTTGCTCTTCGTGCAACAACTGGCGGAAACTGTCATATTGATAGTTATTCCGATGTCAGTATAAAGACTAAATAGGGTCAACAGCGCCCAATTATTAAGCGTCTCCAATCCTTGCGTCAAAATGAATTATAAAAACATTAATGTTTCACTTATGAAATAATATGTTTCATTTATGGAATATTAAGTTTAACTAATGGAATATTATATTTCATAAGTTAAACAAATAAACATATATGCACCTTTTAATGTGCGATTTCTTTCTTTCTGTAACGTTGTTTTCGCGTTTTCCCAATTCGTACAATATTTCAAACACAATTCACCCATGACATGCATCGACACCACGGCTCACATTTGGTGGCAATGATTTCCTTGACAGACCAGACCACTTTTCTTATAATTCACCATCACAGAAGGAAGTTCTTATCAGTTCAATCAATCAACAACAGTAATAATAAAGGGGGTTTAGACCGTGTTTAAACATTTAGGAAAAAATGCAAAGATTTTTAGCACAGCAAAGATAATAGAACCTGAGAATTTATCACTAGGTGACGAAAGTATAATAGCAGACTTCTCATTCATATATGCCGTCGGTAGGGGCATTGAGATTGGAAACTTTTGTAATGTAACTGAACACGCTATTATTCAAGGTGGTGGATTAGTTAAGATAGGTGACTTTGTGGGTCTTGGTCCTAGAGTAACAATACTGGCAGCAACAGATGATTATGAAGGTAATGGTTTGATTGGTCATACTGTGTTAAACAAATATCGTAACACACAATTCAAGGATGTTATCATTGGTAAACATGCACACATCGGTATGGGTTGTATCATAATGCCGGGTGTAACAATCGGTGAAGGTTGTTCCATCGGCGCTGGCAGTTTAGTAACTAAAGATTTACCTGAGTGGACAATTTGTTATGGTCACCCTTGTAAACCTATCAAATCTAAACCAAAAGAAAAACAATTACGAATGGAAAAAGAGTTTTTAAAAGAATATTATGGATGAAATATTTACTCCTCAGTCTATACCAGACTTTGATTATGGCAGAGATCTAGGTGATTCTGGTCAAGAACCATTCACTAGAGGAATATATCAGGATATGTATAAAGGTAAGCCTTTTACTATGAGGCAGTTAACCGGATTTGGCTTACCTGAAGATACAAACAAACGAATGAAATTTATGCTTGAACATGGTGCAACAGGTTTAAGTATTATTTTTGATTTTCCCACAATACAAATGTATGATTCTGATGACCCCTTATCATTAGGTCATGTAGGATTTTCAGGTGTTTGCGTTGACTCAATTGAAGATATGAAAATTCTTTTCAAGGATATTGATATTGAGAATATATCTATATCTATAGTAACACATTATCCTTCCAATACAGCAATTCTATTTTCAATGTTTTTAGCAATGGTACAAGAACTGGGGATTTCTTTAGATAAATTAAGAGGTAGTGTTCAAAATGACATTACTATGGAAGAAGTGGTCCGATGCGGTGCCGAGTTTATTTCTCCTGTAAATTGTTTTCGTATTCAATGTGATAATGTTGAATTTATAAGAAATAATATTCCTAAATGGAATCCTGTAACCTTTAATGGTTATAATCTTAGGGAATGTGGCACATCTGCCATAACAGAAATGGCAGTTGCTATAGCAAATGCGAAAGAAACAATCAAAGAAATGGTTAAACGAGGTTATTCGGCTGATGAAACAGCAAACCGGATAGCATTTTTCTGGTCTATAGGTAATAATTTTTTTGAAGAAGTAGCAAGGTTAAGAGCTGTAAGAAGGCTTTGGTATAGATTGATGAAAGAAACTTTTAATATCAAAAAGAAATCTGCATTAATAATGAGGTGTCATGTTCAAACATCTGGTATAAGTTTAACTAGACGAGAGCCGATGAATAATGTTGTCAGGTCTGCTTATCAGGCATTATCTGCTATTTTGGGTGGTGTGCAATCTCTGCATGTAGATTCTTATGATGAGGCATATTCAGTTCCATCAAAAGAGGCAGCATTATTATCTTTAAGGACACAACAAATCATACAAGAAGAAACTAGTATTACAAATGTGGTTGACCCATTAGGTGGTTCTTATTATGTTGAATCATTAACAAATGAAATGGAAAAAAAGATATTAGAAGAAATTACTGAAATTGAAAATGAAGGTGGTTATGTTTCTTTAATAGAATCAGGCAAACTTAATAAAAAAATATATTCATATGCTTATCAAGAGCAAAAAAAATTTGAAGATGGTGTTAATGTAGTTGTCGGTGTTAATAAATATAGGGGCGACTGTGATACACCCATAGCGGCGTTCAATTATCCTGAAGGTGTAGAAGAAAATCAAAAAGAAAAACTATATCGATTAAGAATAAACAGGGATAATGAGAAAGTTAAATTGACATTAGAAAACCTTGAGAATGCTTGTATTAGAGGGAATAATGTAGTCCCATATTGTATTGAATGTGCTAAGGCCCGTTGTACTGAAGGTGAAATGTTCAAGGTTTTTAAAAAATCCTTTGGTTTGTGGATTATGCCGTTTAAAGCGTATGGCTGAGGTTAAAGTCCGACCATAGGAGTTCGGTAGTTCGCCCATGTAGATTGAGGAGGGGTGTAAAGGGTAACCTGATGAACTGCCCTTGATACTTGTACCACGAGTTACACTAGAGTTCAGCCATTTTCAGTTCTCAATTCAGGTACGCCTCTGGCGCATTTTTGCTCCCGCTGAATTCAAAAGTTAACCGACAAACCAATTATAATAGGCCACGGTGCTGTAATAGGTATGGGAGCAGTTGTGACAAAAAGCGTCCCGCCTGGAATAACTGTGATTGGAAATCCTGCAAAGCCTCTGATTAAATAAAATTTTTATTGAAAGTTACCGGCCAAATTACCTGACAGTCCGGCATTTCCCGAACCACTAATCACCGCCGAACAAGTCGCCGTCACAGCTTCAGCCGCGTTCATCGTGACACTGCATGAACTTCCACTGCAAGCTCCGCTGTAAACTGGATTTTGATAACCGGAAGAACAGGCAGAAGATAGAGAAACTCCCGTTCCTGAATTGAATGAATAAGAACAGGTCGAAGGGCAACTGATTCCCGAAGGCGAACTGGTAATTGAAGCCACTCCGGTGCTTGCCGTGGTTGTTAAAGTGTAGTTTGTGCCGTCTGCCGAAGCTGTAAAATTCACGCCTGTAATAGCCGCGTTGGCGACAGTCACCGTTTGGCTCGCCGGGCTGAACGTATAGCCGGTTAGATACGGGAGCGACGGCGTGATCGTGTAGGTTCCTGGCGCTAAATTGAAATTGAATGATGTACCGGATGCCACCCCTCCCCCTGACGATGTGCCTGTATAACTTAATGCGATATATGCTTCATAAGGTGCTCCTGAAACCGTGCCGGAGACGGCGTAAGAAGTTATAGTTTCCGTTATCGTCCCATCATATATTTCCAGGGGTAATGCCAACGGCGTATTATCCCGTGGAATATTGTTTGCCAGATTAGTTGTGTTATTATAAGTAACACCTAAATTAGCAGGGTTTATATCCATCATGTATCGCAATTCATAACCTGAGCTTATCATGCCTGACGTTGTAATCGTAATGGTTGAAGGATTGGTCAAAACTACATTGCTGATGGTGACAGCCGTTCCCCAATTGAATATCTGGAATCCCACAGGATTAGAAACTGCTGTCCATCCGGTGGATGCCGGATTTTGTTGAACTGAAACAGTAACTGTATTCGAGCCTGTAACCGTTGCTCCTTTGATATAAGGCCCGCGAATGTAATTAGAATATCCATACGCATAAAGAAAGGCGTTTGCCATTCTGTGAGCCATTGGAGTAGAATCATTCCAATGAATGCCGTTGCTACTTACTGACATATCATAAGCCATTGCTCCCAAATAGCCATGCGGGATAGTCGGGATTTCCGCTATCTCAGCCAACTGATTTGTAGTCCATGAAGGATATGTGCTATACGAATAATCTTCTGTATCTTGCCCATAAACATCAAAAATAACAGGCAATGATGAATTACCTAAATCAGTTTGAAAATGTGTTGCCAAAGCTTGTAGTCCCCCTTGAAGATCAGAGGGATTATCTGAATTATCACTTTCGCTGCCTAGCCATAAAGCAGCTTTTAAAGTGTTGCTGCCGATGGCAGACAGTAAAGATGTATAAGGTGTCTGTTCTGTGTAACTTGGGGGATTGCCAAGCCATGCAGGATTTATCCCATGCCCCAAAGTATAACTTTCTTGTAGTAATCCAGTTGAACCGATGCACCCATTTATAAAATTGACAGTCCACCCCGTAGCTGCCAAAACATCAGCGGCAAATATGGGCTGTCCAACCGTAATCCAATTAGACTCAACAGTAGGATTAATGGGCGAAGTATCAGGTTCCCAACATTCTGACTGACCGGCTACGGAAACGTAAACATTCGTCGTGGCATTCGCGAAAAACGGATTTAGTAAAGAGCCAATAAAGCAAATTATGAGTAAAAGTTTTTTCATTTAATCTCCCCAAAACTGGATTTGAATATTTGAATAAGTTACATGTGAAGTCATACTACTTTGTGCAAGGGTTCCGCTAGTAATATCTCCATTTTCAGAATAATAAGTTCCCGACCCAGTAAGAGTATCTACGCTACCATCATAAGGTGAGTCACCAGTACCCACAGCATTTAAGGAAAATCCTAATAAGTCTCCAGTTTGGCAAGTTATTCCTGTAAATGTATAGGTTTGCAGGCCTGCGGTTGTTTGCATTGCAATATGACCAGACGAACCGATAAGGGTATATACGCCGCCACTTAATCTCCACACCTTAAACACTATCCATGACGATGCCGATGAACCAGCTCCACCAGCATTTGCATAATAATTCTCTATTTTTGCCTTTGTGATTGTAGAGGCAGTCAAAGAATAATTTTGCATAATCCAATCTGTTCCGCCTGATGCTCCTTGTCCCGATGCACCAACACTTGACGCGGTTAAGGTTCCTGAATAGCCACCTTGTTGAAATATATTCGGCGTGGCATTGACTTCACTGGATAAAGCCGTTCCAGACGCATTCTGCGCTTGTACTTTGCAGTAGTAAAGCGTGCCGTTCGTCAGGCCGGTATATGTGTAGGGACTCGTGACATTAGTGTAAGTACTGAAGGTCTCGCTGCCGGAAGTCGTCGAACAGCCTACGTTATATTGAGAAACTGCTCCACCACTCGAAGGAGATGACCACGTCAAAGTAATTTGAGCATTTCCTGCTGTCGCTGTTATGCTCGTCGGCGCTCCCGGAGCGGCCAGGGCAGCGGTCGGCGTTCCGTTGACCTCTGAACTACAGATACCCTCGCCCGCGCTGTTAGCCGCGGTGATTTCATAAAAATACTCTGTGCCGGCGGTCAGCGAAGTTATGACATCGGGACTGGTCACGCCTGAAACTTTTGTCCCGGCAGTCTTACAGGATGTCCCCATGTCTGCCGTTGCCCAATAAAGGTTATAACTGGTAGGTGTGCTTCCAGTGGTCGGCGCACCCCAGGTTACCGTATTCTGATCCGTCCCTGCTGTCGCCACAACGCTCGTCGGCGCTCCGGGGATGGTAACGGTCGCAACTGGCGTCCCACTTGCTATATCTGAAAGCGCACTGCACCCGGCTGAATTGCAGGCTTCCACGGCGCAGTATTCGGCGGTCCCGTTGGTTAGACCGCTGATGGTCCATGGCGAAGTACAGCCGGTCGTTTCCGTGCCGGGCGGTGAGGAAGTTCCGGCAAAGCAATCATAAGATGTTGCGTTGGTTATGCCGGACCATGAACAGGTAATAGAACCGCTGCCTGCCGAGGCTGATACGGCCGGAGCAGAGGGGACGGTGACTGTCGTACCTAAAGTATCCCAATTCGTCCCATCGCATATATATAAAACCGGCGGCGTGCCGGATGTTGCCAGCGCACCGGTTTTTGCGCTGTTGCACGTCGGATTGGATGTTGAATTATAAGGCTGAACATAATGCGTGCCGTCAGCCGATGAAGTGGCAAAGGCCGCTCCGGTGATTGTCGTGCCGGCAATCGTCGAAGGCGTCGTGCCGCCGATGGGGCCGGGCGCAGCCATATTGGGTATTGTCGGTTTGTTTTTAATGTAAGCCGCATCTGTGGTTGTAATGTCATTCCAATCCGCCTGAGTTTGTGCAGTTAAAAACTGTCCGCTTAAAAAAGTTGCCCATTGAGCCGACGTAAAAGTGCAGCCCACAGCAAAACACCCGCTTGTGGTACTCAAACTATCAAGATTGTAAGTGTGGCCGGCTGTGCCGGTAATGGTAAACGGATATAGTGTCTGATATAAGGTTGTATCGGGAGCAAAGGTATTCGCACCGGTCATCTTCACAAAAGACGGTGAGACATAAGTTAAAGCGGCGAGAGAATTTATACTGGAATTAGTATTTAGCAAACTGCCCACGGTCAAATAATCCACTCCATCCACAGCGATCGAAGGAATGGCCACGCCGCCGGAAACAGTAATTTTAATCAAACCGGTGGAAAGCTGCCCCAGATTAAACCCGTTGGTTAATGCAGGGATGTTTTGAGTCGTTATAAGAAAGTCATTCGCTTGTGCGCAATAATTATTGATATAGGTTTTAACGGCATTCTGAGTGCTGACAGTGGTATCTGAC
The DNA here is from genome assembly GCA_963811325.1 of uncultured delta proteobacterium. Classification (GTDB taxonomy): domain Bacteria; phylum Desulfobacterota; class Syntrophia; order Syntrophales; family Smithellaceae; genus Smithella. Next base: position 873,390 of record CAWEQT010000001.1, on the reverse strand, counting down.
GCACCCAGATCAGGATCAACACTCAATGGATAATTTTGCGTTCCGCCCACCAGATAATCGGCTCTTGCCGGAATCGGCATTAGCAGAAAAAAGCACAACAAGAATAGTATATACCGCATAAAATACCTTTACTTTTGTTTAACAGTTAAAGCATTGCTTTAACTATCATTGTCATTTATCTCTTTTGCTTCCCCGCTTCATTTTTCGCCGCAGTTGTTGCCCTGCTATTCGCTTCTTCCTGCGCCACATCGGGGAAGAATGCCTGCTTGACCTGATCCGGCGTGATCGCCGCAAACTGTCCCTGAACACCCTGTAATTTATTGATTTGCGCGATGACCTGTTGTTTCTTCGGATCCGTGTCATCCATACCTGCGGCTTTCTTCGCCAGCAATTGAGCTTCCGCTTGCAGGCCGGCAATCATATTGTCCTTGAATCCTGTTGTGCCTTTTGAGGGATCATTCGGGTCAACCCGATTGCTCCAGTTCTGCGCGATGGCATTGGCCACATCGCCCTTCATCATATTCGGATTTTGCGCCATCTGTTTGAGCGGCGTTAAAACAGAATCCAACTGATCCACCGGCAGTCCCGCCAGCGTCAGTTTATTGGTCAGCGCATTGACCTGATCAATGTTCCACGGCTGTTTTGTCGCCGGTGTCTGGGCAGTAACCCGCGCCGCCCGCGTGTTGGCATTTTGCTGCTGAACCCCAACCATGGAGTCCTGATAATTCTTTTCATTATTGATCTTCTGCATTTCCATAGCGCGTTGGGCGGCAAGCTGATCGTTGCGTATTCCCATTTCGCCAAACTGCATGATCTGCGGGCTTAAATCCGGTATTGCCGGCGGCACATAAAAAGGATTGTTAGAGTCCATTATTCGATCTCCTTAAATTCAAATTCCGGCATGTATGCCTTGAATAAAGTCTGTGTGACAAAAAGATAAATCTGAAACGCTTTTTCAGGGTTTTTATCAAAGGTTTGAATGACCGGCTCAACAAGTATTTTTCGGATATTCTCATAGAAGTCCGTCAAATCGGTTTCCTGATCCGCGATTTCTTTCACCAGTTGCGTGCCGTATTTAAAATACGAATCCCACCAGCCGGCATAATTCTCCTGCGCGTATGTCCTCAATTTCTTCATCGTGGCTTCTTCTTCCCTGGTCATGTAGGAATACTTGGCCGTCGCCGAGCAAATCCACGTCCCGACTAAATCATGCACCGCTCCAAGGGGATTAAAAACATCCTCAATGACTTTGCCGGTGTCGTTGCTTCCGAACATCTTATTAACGAGCGGTCTTACCAGAGTGCGATCCGCAAGGTCGGAAGCTCCCGCGATTGCGCCGTAACCGGTAAAGCCAAGACCCGCATCCGCGCTAGCATCAGCAGCAGTATCAGCAGCCGCCGGAGCTGCAACAGCCGGGGCCGCAGCCGCAGGCGTTAGACTTCCAATGCCCAAGTTTTCCGGTGTTGCTAAAGAAGCCGTCACATCGGGTGCAGCCGCAGGCACAGGCGCAGCCATGGGAATTGCTCCTGCTCCCCCTCCGGCTGCCGGAGCCGCGCCCCCAACCGGAGCCGCAGGCGCAAGACTTCCCATGCCGGTATAATCAGGAGCCGCCTCCGGAGATCCCATCCCGAACGGATTGCCTATTTTATCCATGCCGCTGTTGAATATATTTTTTGTTCCCTGCCAGCCTTCATGAAGCAAAGAATTATCCGGCGTGCCGAGCTGTTTGTTTCTCAGCCAGTCCATCCCCAGCATGGAGGTGCCGGTATTGGCCACATTGCCGATCACGCCCGTTGTCTGCGCTTTTTTGGCCGCGTCCATCTGCGCCTGAGTCGCCCGGCGTTGCTGTGCCAATTCATCCTGCCCCAGCACATTCGCCCTTTGTTGGTTGGCCAGATTCATTGCCGCGTCGCGCCACGCGTTGGTAACCCCTTCGGTGTCCTGATTTGTAAAAGGCTTCCCCGATAATAATGCCTGGCGCCTGGCTTCGTTCAATAATCCTGATAAATCCATATTCAGCATATTCGTTACCCTCCGTTATCTGGAAGCTTCGGTTGATTAAAGTAATACATCGGGGCCAGCGGGTTGCCGCCCTTCAGCAGGTTCTGCCACAGCATATTTTGACTGGCCTGATTCGCCGCGTTCATCATCGCCATCGTCCGCCAGCGTTCCTGCGCCAGCCGGTCAAAGCCGGTATTCAATGCCTGGCTTTGCAGCTGCTGCCCGCCCTGCTGCTGAAAAATCGGTTGAGTCGCGTTCTGCGCTTCCTCTGGCGATAAAGGCCGTCCCTGCCCCTGCGCTCTGTTTCTGGCATCCCGAAGTGATTGTATAAAGTTCTCGTAATCCATAGAGTCCTACCTTATCGCTGTAAAGGGTTCGTAATAGAAGGAAAACCCCGTTAATTCCAAACCGTCCCCGATATTGGTCGTCGCCTGAAATAAAAACGAATGATAAAGATTCGGCCCCAGGATAACCGACTGCGTGATATACGGTGATCCCAGCGCGTCCGCAGAGGCGATGTTGGAAGGTCCCGCTTGCCCGTTGACGCTGTCAGCTGTGGGGATTCCATCCCCAAAATGCTGAATCGTAATCTGTCCGGTCTGTTTGGGCAGATAAGTAAGCTGTATGTACCCGATCGTGGATTTCCTCAGCAGAGGAGCCGCCGGGTCCGGCAGAATATTTTTCGTCTGCAAATAAGAAGTGATGCTGGTCCCGTTCCAGCGGTTCGTGTTTTCCAGCTGATAAACGTAACCGTTCGCGTCTCCGCCGTAGGTATAAACCAGCCCGTTGGTATCCTGCACCTGCCAGCCGGATTGCAGCGGATTCGCCATGGCCGCGTTCATGCGGACAATCTTTGTCCATTCCTGATATTGCAGCGAGTATTCCAGCTCCATATTTAAAGAGGTTGCGGATGCCCCGGAAGCAATCAGGAGCTTGTAAGACTTGATGGACGGATCATACCAGCCCACACTTGCCGATCTCATGGAAGGATTAATATACCGGATATCGGAAGGATCGAAAAAACACCGGATATCATCGGAAATCATCGTTACCGAGGCGCCGTCGGTTTCATAAATGCCCTTGTCGCCCATCCAGATCGCCACCTGCTTTTTCATATTATCAATGACGGTGACATCCGCCGATACCATCGAAAGCGGAGCCACACACCCGACATTGGCCGAGATGCGTTGAACCACCCATGTTGACGGAGATGTACCTGATACGCGATAGGTTTCACTCTCTTTGGCGACAATAAGTTGTTCAAGGCCGTTATACATAAAATACATATTATAAATGCCGGTTGCGGCCATAACGGGCGTCTGATCGCCAAACTGCAAAGTCCCCGAATCCGTTCCGTTGAAAACATTGGAAGTATTGGCCGCCGCGTAAAGCACCGAATTTGCGTATTGAATCTGATCATTGAACATCCAGAGACGATTCTGCCACATCGCCGCAAACCGGTATGGGTGAATCTGTGTCTGTGTCGGAATACCGGCAATATAATCAATATCAACCGCTCCGTAACCGGCAGAATATACCGCCGCATTGATCCAATATATCCTGTACCAGTAAAACGGCCCTTCCTGATTAACCTTGGTCTGGAACTCAGAGGCCGGAGATTGCTGCTGCCACATGATATACCCATTGTGCTGCATGGACGTGGAAAGTCCGGCTTCCATCCCCGCCGTGCCGTCCACTAAAGAAGTGACAGTGACCCAGGCGCCCCCGTTCCAATACTGCACCACCAGCGTCGCGCCCGCATTGGTATTACGAAAGGTGTTATTAAATTGAAAGTCAAATCCATCCATCGGCCCGGTAAAGGCAAGATACCAGCACTCTGTTGAATCCAGTCCGTTGGCCGGAGAAACACTTTCGATATTCACAAAACTGTCTGTATCGCTGGAATCATAGTCTGCTTTTAAAACATTGGATGTAAAATCGAAATAAGGCGACCCGCTTCCTCCAAGCCTGGTGCTGTAGTGTAAAAAACCTGCTTCTGTCCTGTCCGTGCCGTCCCAGACGTCTTGAATCGCCTGCATGGGAGCGTCTAAAGTGCAGAACGAAACCCGCACGCCGCTGGGCATGGCGGTAAACGTAAATTTATAATAATAGAGGGCGATGTTATTGATGACTGTAAGCTGTGCCGTCCCCACGGTTGGAGTGAACGATATTTCACCGGTCTGGCCCATCGTACAGGTGCCATATCGAAGACTGGTAAATTGCGTTCCATCCACCAAAGAAGAAACGGCAGTCCACGCCGTCCCGTTCCAGTACTGAACTCCAACACTCGCCCCACTCGCCAAATTCGGCGTTTGAATATAAAATTTCACGCCCTGCAATGGCCTGGTCGAACCGATATACATAGATGTATTGCCGCTGGAATCCGCCACCAGCGTTGCAATGTCATTGGCGTTAATCGCAGTATTGTTGACCGCTGTTGTGAAATCATAAAGGAAGCTGGACGAAACCGCGTCAAAGTTTAAAAACGAAGCGCAGCGGGCTTCTTTTCCGCCCCATACATAATTGGTGTAACCGTCGAGAGCCACCATCGAACCGTCAGGGGCAGCCGAGAAGTTAACAAGATTATTGCTTACGTTGGTCTGAAACAGTCCGAAAGTATCGGGATTGGGAACGGGAGCCGTATTGTTGGATTTATACAAGCCTGTGCCGATTTGCGCAAAGACATGCGATTCCACCGGATTGCCTTTGCGGAACTGGAAGCCATTGTTAATCGCCGCCGCCCCCAGGGAAGCCGTGGCAATCAGGCTATCGCCTTTGACGCCCTTGAAATGCTGACCCCACTTGCGCAGGTTCTGAATGTCCTGCAAACCGTAATCCGGCAGCAGCATCGGATTTTCCGTCGGATTCCACTTGCCGGAAAAAGGGAAAGAATAAGGCTGCATATCTCCGGCACGTGCTATAATAATAGCAACGAGAATAAAAATAATTATTCCAACCGCAATATGTCCATACTTCCAAAAAAGGCGTCTCATAGCATATACAGCTCCCCTCGCCTCTTTTCGTAATCAAACCAGAGCTTTCTATTGTAAGCCCGCAGCGCGTCGCATTGCGCCTTATAGAGTTGCGGCCAGACTACCCCGGATTCCACCTGCGCTTTATTCTCGCCAAGACGGGTGACCACGCCCGCTTCAATGGCATGGTGGAACTGCGGCGGCAACAAGGGAACATCCGTCGGATTGACCAGTAAAGTCGGCCTCGCCTCGTACCAGAGCCGCACCTGATAGGCCAGATCGTTACAGTTGAACCAGAGGATAATGTTTGTCTCGCCGCCCGCATTGTTGAAGTATTTGAGATGATGAAAATGTAATGGACGGGTTTTGCTGTAACTCCACCAGGTGATGGACAATTCCAGGGCGTGTTCGCTGATCGGATTAAGCTGATTGATAAATCCGATAAGATTCATTTGAATGATTTGCCGGATGGAAAGCGGACTTAAAACCCCACGATGCTGCACCGCGTTGGCCGGCCCAACCTGCTCATACGGATTGGTAGCCGACTGCAAATTAGTCGTATTCAGCGGATTGCCGTAAAGATCGGATAAAGTATAAGTCGAAGCCGATGTTTGCGTCAGCAGAAAGTTTCGGTTGCTTAATTGCGGCATGAGCGTCACATTGAAAAGACTGACAATATCATTGGTCGCAAAAGCATTTCCCGCTGTCACCATAACCGCCGGTTTCGCGTTGGAGATCGAGACAATCGTATCCGGCAGCTTCATCAGGATCGAATCATCAAACTGCCGCAGCCAGAACAGCGGCCGCAATTCATCCACGTTCAACAGTTCATCGAGATAGACCGCGTTGATGACAGACGTAACTTCCAGCAATCGGGATTGTCTGACATCTGCGATTAACCGGCAGCAATCCGCCTGCAACGCCGCTAAGGTTAAAAAGTCCGGCATCGTTTATCCCTGCAAAGCAGAAGTAGTTGTTCCTGAACCCAAATCGCCGTTGGGGTTGGTAAGGAATGCCTTGAACAGATAAGCAATTCCTGCCGCCAGTCCCGAACTTCCCGCGCTCTGCAATACTGCCAGAGTCGGCAAAGTGCCCGAACTGAGAACGGGCATTAACGCTGTCGCGATAACAACGATGAATGCCAGCACCGCGCCATGTAAAACGTCCTTGATATCAATGGATAAAAAACCTGATAATTGTTTCATGTTCATTTCTCCTTTTAATATAATTGTATTCTTTGTCCCCAATGCTTCATCTTTTCAGGAAGCTCTCCGGGATAATAAGCTGTGTCTCCATCTTTGGCGCCGTGGCATATTTCTACAAATTCGGAACAGAACAACTTTCCTTCTTCTATTTTTCGATGACCCAAGAAAAGAATTTTAGCAATACTGATGTAATCGTATGGCGTACGCTCATAACGTAGAGCTATTCTATTATATTCAGTTCTTTGTTCTAGAGACGAAAACTCCGGCAGAAGAGGATAGTAATAGACATGTCCTGAAGATGTTGCCAGTTCGATGGAAAGCGGCATTGAATCAATCCCGTCTGCCAACGCCTCATAATCACGAACGATAAGACCGGTTAAATCATTATCCAGCACGACCATGGAGCTATGGTTGACATCGTATCCCGTCTTGAGGCGAATCGCTTTATCAAGCAGATCCGTTCCTGCCCACTCAATAAGATCGCCGGTCTGAATCGTTGGCCGTAATTTATCGTAAACATCTAAATTATTCATCAGCACACCTCGTTTACGTTTTTGGGGCGGTTTGTTATTTTTTTATTCCAATTCTCGGCATCTGCTTCAACACTCAGATTGACCGATTTAAAATTTCCTAAATGGCCGAAAAGCAAATGACAGTTCACGCCGTCCTTGTCGTTTTCGCAGAGTGTTATAAAATTCGTAGGTTCAAGCTCAAGTTCAGGATGAGTATGAAAAGGTTTTTTGTGATGCACCTCGCATTTCTTATTCCCTGAACAAACAGCGCAATTCGGATGATCCTTTAAATAATCCTTGCGAACCGTAGGCCAATGGCCTGACCGCTTTGCATTCTCCGGATGTTTATAGGTGGAATTACTTATCGCCTGCATTTCTACCCTTGAACCAGCATATTAATAATTTCGTCTGCCCGGTCAGCGTGAACCTGTTTATACCAACTGCTTAATTCCGATTTGCCGTCAGAGTATTTCAGTTCATTGCCCGCGCCGTCCCAGTCGCCGATATTCACGTCATGGACAAAGCGGGGAAAGCCGCGTTTAATCTTGTCCGCGCCCATGTTAAAGATCAGCATGACCAAAGCCGCCTGACGCGATAATGAAAACGATTTAAACTCGGGGAATATAAAACCGGCCTGCATTTCGGCAACGGCAATATCCTTATCCAGATAGGCGTCAGCGTCGGCCTGCGTGAATAAATAGACCTCATGGGATACAACCTTATGCCCGTAATAGACGGTATCGTAACCCAGTGTGTCCTTATAGATTTTGAGCTTGCAGCCTTCCCGTATTTTCAGAATCGGTTTGATAATGTCGTCAATGGTCATTTAATTTACGATTTCCTTTCAATAACTTTATCCAGTTTGCTTTCAATTTTATTGAGCCATGCCGTTAATGTATCAATATTCGTGCAGATGCCTGAATGATCGGGGCAATGGTCAGTGCTTACACTTGTCGTTTTATTAGTCGTGATAGTCGTTCCTTCCTGAAAGAGTCTGAATATTATCGCCACAATTCCCAGTATCGCGCTTGCCACCGCTATTCCTGATCCGAGTTCCATTTCCGCAATCTCCTGATTTATTTATTTCTCCACGTAATAGACCGTCACGCTGGCCGTCCCCGAACAGGTGATGGACACATACAATCCGTTGTTAAAAAGCAACGGTGTATTAAATTGCATGCTGGCCGTTCTCTGGGTGGAAGATGTCGTATAGACAGTGGACGGATCAATAATCGTCCCCGAAGCCGCCGTATTGTCATAAACAACAACAGTCGCGTTATTCGTGCCGTCCGTATTGACCTTGATGCCGCAATAATAACCGGAGCCTGTTGTAATCAGACCGGAACCGGTCACGGTGAGATACTTCATCCAGATGTTATCCGCATTGCCGGAAAACGGAATCAGCAGGAACAACAAGGCAAGAATGATTGTTATTTTTTTCATGTCGTAGTCCTCATAATGGGGCGGATTTCTCCGCCCCGGTTAAAACAAGAAGGAGTTATTTAATTCGGGTAAACCAGTAATGGATATAACCCGCTGCCGTGGTTGTGCCGCTTCCGCCCGTGTAGGAAATCGTTGTCGCGTTGGAGCCGGTCACGACATATCCCGTGTAGGTCTTGCCGCCGACCAGATCGACGTTGGCCGAATCCGTCCCCGTAACGCTGGTATAGATAAACGGCCCGTAAATGGTAGCCGGAACATACTCTCCATTGGTCCCTTTCGTGGTAACGCCCGGATCAGCCACGTAGCCTGCCGTGCTTGTCGGAACACCGGTCAGGAATCCAGCCGCATTCCCGTTGGTCTGGCCCGAGAGCAGCCCTACCGTCATATTGTGGGAATCCGTGGTGATAACCTGCACCTTGAAATCACTGACATAGGTATCCGTCAGGAAGTTCACGCCGGTAGATGTCTCAGCCGTGGACGGAGCAAACCAGATAATGCCATGGTGAGGCATATTCGGAGTCTCATCAATGACGATGGTGTGCATGCCGGTGGAAAATCCCCTCACGACTGCCGTATATCCCCCGTTGGTGTCCGTGACGATAATATCCACGGTAGAGTTTAAATTCCTGAACCTCACCAGTCCGTTGCCCACGGTGGTCGCGGCAAAGACAGTCGTAGTCACCGGATTGGTCATCGGGGGATAAGTGTTGTTCCCGTATGCGGTCAGAGTGGAAATGTTGTTGGTGTTGGCATCCAGAACCTGATAAGTAATCCCGCTGGTAATGGCTGTTAAGCCGACATTGCCGATGGTGGTATTATCCCTGCGGACCACCGGGGCGTAAAAATCATACGCGAAGGCAGGGACAGCGAAGGTGACCGCCAGAAATATTAAAGCAATTAATGTAAATTTTTTCTTCATCTTAATCCTCCATTCAAAGAATTTTTTTCCTTTTAAGGTTGCATTGTGGATGCATTGCCGTAAACATTCCCGCTGCTGTTTTCAATCAGCATGAGAATGGTGGCCGTGTACCACGTTGCTGTATAATTTTTTCCTGTTACAGTTGCATCCGCGTCAAGCATTTGAGTCATCGTGGTAATCGAATCAACGATTGCAGCCAGCAGATCAACTAACTGCTTCTGATTCGTCACGCCTTGCGGATTAAACCAATACGTGTTGCCGTTGCCCAGGGTATTCCCTGCCTCATTGGTGATCATCCAGAGATAAAGCACGGTATAGCAATAGGCAAGATAACTGCCGCTGCTGGCCAATCCGTCATTATCCAACTGCGCTGTGAGCGTCTTCATCATATTGAAAATCTGATAAAGCATCTCATTTTGCGCCTTGCCGGAAACTCCGGCAGGTTTGATGTCCTGCCAAAACCTGTCCTGAGTCCCTCCGATGTAATTCATGATCTTGTTGGCTCTGGAATCTACGATCTTGCCGTTGAATATCGCCGTAAAACAGTTAGCCAGATGAGTAGTGTGGTTAACTCCGGCATCAGCGTCAAGCTGGGTGCAAATCCCTTGAATGGCCGCTATAATCATATACAGCAGGTCAACAAGGTTGCGCTGGGATAAACCCGTGGGGGTTATCCGGGCTTCAAAATCTGCCATAGTCTTAGACCTCTTCTTCAGTCAAATTTTGTTGTGGTGGCCCGGGATCAACCTGCAATTCCCCGGCTATAAATGACGCTTCGCGCTCAAGCCGCAACTTCGGATTGATGATCTGCTCAAATACGCGCTTTAACCGCTGATCCTGATCCGTATCCAGAAACAGATAACGCTGATCCACTTCAATCCGCTGGTTTTTATCCACGTAGTTGTAACAGAGCTGCGCTCTTACGTTGTGCGACGGAACAATCGCGCAGTAGTATTCTTTGCCGCCGATTTCCGCGATCCGGTCAAAGACGACTTCGACATTCTCGTTTTCCTCATAATCCCGGATAAAGCGGGCATGAGTATTTTTAACCTGCTCAAAAGTTCCATCCTTCTGTTTCACCTTTCGGTTGGAGGGGTCTAACCGGACCGGCACTGTCGGATTAAGAGCCATGACAAAAGACAGGTACGTATCCGCCTCGCCTATTTTGACCTTCTTCAACGGATAGCCGTCAAAAGGCTTTGCTATCCTCGCCGCCTTCAACGGTATCGGCTGAAATTTAAAATCGGCTATATCCTTCAATCCCTCGTCCTTTTGTTTCCCTTCGCCCGCAACCGGGTCTACCTTTTTGGGTGTTGCCATTTTATAATCCTCAATCTCCCTGTGTTCGGGCGGCGGCAAGGGCGGGAGACCCCCTTTCATTCGCACGGCCAGTGCAAGCTAGCCGCCATAATCGGTTAATTGTTCGTTCTATAAGTTCTCACGGCGACGACTGCGGTATCCGCCGCGTTAAACACGTTCTTGCTCACGCCATAAATCGAGCCGATGCAGAACCCGATTTTATTTTGGTAATCGAAACTTTTTTCCTCCCAGATTTTCTTCTTCGAGTAAGCAATCGAACCGGCCTGAATGCCTAAAAACAACGCCGTTGCTCCGGCCAGATTCGCTCCGGCTCCCCAGTTCGTGGCAGTCGCCACTCTCTGATGATCATGGATCGCCGTGTTCTTATGCACGCCTAAGGCAGCCCCGAAAATGGGATTATCATCGCCGCGTTTCTGGGCTTCGCGCTGAGCCTGCGCCCAGCTTGCGTCACGCTCCGATAAATCGAAAGCCTGATCGGGAGCCATGACGATAACGCCGTTCAGGTGCTTGCCCTTGACGTTGGGACCGATGATCAGAGGCTCCGCTTTGCGGGCATACGTCACGCACTGCGAAATCAGCGACAGCGTCATATACATCCCGGCCGCCAGGGTCGCGGTTGTGGTCGCGCCGCCCGGATAAATAACCTTGGTCGGGTTATTTCCCAACTGCGTGAAGATCAACTGGTCAATGGTCGCCGCCATCCAGCGCTGTAAAAGCTCCTTGGCGTATTCGCGTATCTTGTTATCCGCGGGACGCATTTCTGTTTCACGTCCAGCCGTCCGGACTGCGTTGCGGATTTGGGTTAGGGTTATTTCGTTATCATAGGTGGCCGGGGCTTCTTCGTTTCCTTCCATGATCGAATCATTCGGGACGCCGCCTCCAGAGAGCATCCGGATTTGACCTATCGTAATCACGTCGCCCTGTTCTTTCTGTAAGTCAGGGAACTCGACGATGATATTGTCTTCCCCTGTCCCGACAAAACCGTTCTCGTAAAAGTACGATTCTATCTTCGCTTCCATCCACCACTTCTTTGCCCATGCCTTGCGGGTCAGGGCGTTGCCTGTTGCAAATGTGAAATCAGCCATTTTTTAAACTCCTTATGGGTTGGCCTTCTCATCACCAGGGCAGACTGGGGTATTTCGCCTTCAATGCTGCGGGAGCCTCTTTGTAAAACTTCCGCTGATCTTTATCCGACATCTTGTCAATGACGTCAGCCAACTGGTCTTCCGTCATCGTCAGGTAGGATTCAAAGCCGGTTTGAGCGCCGTCAGAACTGACCGAACCAATGGACTTGACGCCCGGCTGGCTCGCCTTTTCAATCGCCGCCTTGGAAGCTTCGGCAACCTTGGACGCGATAATCTTGTCTTTGTTCATCAGAGCGTAGGCATCTTCCATATTGTAATGGCTTTTCTTGTTGGCAATCATCCACTTGGATAAATCCTCGTAGATTTTAACCACCTTTGCCTTTTCCTCATCCGAATAATTATCGGACTTGTTGAAAAGCTCCTTTGCTCTGCTGTAACAAAAATCAGCTCTTTCCTGTTCAAAGCCGCGCTCAAAATCCGCCTTGCGCCTTGTTTCCTGTTCGACAACCGCCCGCTTTCCTTCCAGATAATTATTGAGCATCACGCTCGCCGCTATCGGGTCTTCTTTGGCCACATCGCCTAATTGCCAGCCGTCATACTTGCCGCCGGTGACAATCATCGTGTTGAAATCTTCCATGGGTTGAACGGGATCTTCTTTCCGCGTTACAGGCGGCTGATAACTGGCCGGTTTTTCATCGGGATAAAGTTCGTAATACTTGTCTGTTCCCAACTCTTTGAGAAGGTTATATTTTCTGTTTATTTCTTCGGCGGTCTTCGTGGCGCTATCCACTTCTGCGTGTGTTTTGGCAAAATTCCTGCGCCAGCGTTCCACCGGTATTTTCGCGCCTTCATCGTCCACAAGATACTGCTTGCCGTTCTCAGTGACGAGTTTGACGCCTTCCTGATCTGCTACTTCTTTTTCTTCGGTTGACAGTTCCTTGTTTTCTGTCTCGGTTTTGACCTCCGTCTTGACTTCATCGGTTTTAACCTCTTCCGTCTTGACTTCCGTCTGGCTTTTTCCGGCGCCTTCGTCCGTCTTAGAATCGTCAACCTCAGCGCCGTCTTCTCCCAAAGCGGCCTGCTCTTCGTCTGTAAACTCTTCTTTTGCGTAATCTCCCGCCATAATTTCCTCTCTTTCCATCGCATGGCCTTGTGGTTGCCACGGTAACCAATTTCAGGACATTTAAAGCCCGTCCGGAAGGCATAAAAAAAGACGGCAAATCCTTTCGGAATAAGCCGCCTTTAATTTCGTGTGGTGATTGAAACGTAAGCTATTTCTTAATTAAATCCTGCAACATCCTTTCAATGCCCTTTAAGGCTTTTAATATTTCAATAATGATTTTCTTCTGCGTCTCGCTCATGCCTTCCTCTCCCTGTCATTGCGAGCCGTCTTTCAGACGGCGTGGCAATCTCTCTTCTATATTTCCCCCTTTATAATCTCTTGAATAATAATAAATAAAGTGCTAATCATATTCTCGGCCATAATATACAAAATACTTTCAGAGGAGATTGTATAATAATGACGCCTGAAACAAGATTAATTGTTGCTTCCAATTTAACTATTGCTGCATTCATCCGCAAAAACCAAACGGCCCCCGATCCATTAAAATCATTTACAACCGAAGAAGAAGTTTTGAATACTTTTTCTGAAATTTACGATCTTCTTCTGAAAGAAAATAAGTTTTAAAAATGCTTTCAAATTGACTGTTTTTTCTTTAGCGGGCATGTTTTACGTTCCTTAGTTTTTGAAGGAGGTTAATATATGGACACCATTAAAGACATCGCAGATCTCTTTACGCAAATCGCCAAAAGCATCGAAGACCGTGAACTGGTACCCCTTTTGTTTGAAATACAATCTCTGGTTGCTCGGCTTCAATCGAAGAATATAGCGCTTCAGGAAGAAAAACTTGATCTTAAAAAAGTAATATTTGATCTTAAAAAGGAGAACCAGGCGCTTACCGAGAAACTTAATTATAAAAATATAAATACAATCTTTCATGCAAATCTCCTTTGGCTACCCGAGGTTGAAAACCCCTACTGTCCTGTTTGTTTTGATGATAATAACAAATTAATTCGTCTATTTACGTCTGAATCAAATCAGACTTTTTACTGTCCCAAATGTAGAAAGGGTGGTCCCATAACTAAACATCCCTACCTGTAATTTACCCCTTTATCGTCTGCCTCTTTCGTAGAGTCGGATATTTCTTATTCACCGCCGCCCTCGCCGCTGCCTTTTCCGAAGATGAACCGGATTCCGACACCCGCGCCAGAGCGTTCCTTGCATGCGCCGGATCATGAATCGGATATTTTCTGCTTGCCGGAAAGACAAACGCCGATGAAGGCAAACTGTTTCTTTTGGATTCGGTCAATTCTGCCATAATATTTATCTCCTTATTGCGGGGGCATACTGCCCTTGATATTCCCGCTGCGGGCAACCATCATCTGCATCTGCTGTTGTTTCTGCTGCCGAAGCAGTGCCTTGGCCTTGTCCGCGTTCGGATCGTCAATGTAATCCAGAGCGATTTCCGGTGGATAAATACCAGCTTCCACCATCTGCATTGCGTCAAGGCGTTTCGCCATCCTATTGGTCGGCGTCGTCGAACCGGCTACAATCTTGATATGCAGCCCTTCTAAATTAATCGGTGGCTCTTTGGAAGCGTCTGCCGGACAAACCATCTCTAACGCCGCCAGCCATTTGGCTTGAATTTCAAGGGGATCGGGTTGAATAACGTCGCCATTGGGGTCAATCTTTTTATTCTTCTCCGGCTGCCAGCTCTGGTCCTCGGTCGGATCAAGCAGCAGCTCCCACATCTTCCTCGGCCAGTGCCTCAGCATCAGGGCAAAGATTACCTTGGCCGTTTTCTCAATCGCTGCTTCCACCACCCCCAGAAACGGCGTGGACATCGTCCCGGCCTGATCCTGCAGGGCGATAACCAGCTTCCCTGAATCCACTCCGGGCGGAAGTTTGCCCTTCATAACTTCCTGCATGTCGAACTCATCATTGAGCGCCACTTCGTCCCGTTGCTCCATGGCCATCAATTCCGAAGAAGTGGAACCCGGCAGCAGACGGGAGGGCATATTGGGAGCGTCCTTGGGAACCATCAGGGTATCGCCGTGCTTGGCATCAATTACCCATCGGCAACCCTCCGTCATCATGATCGGCGCGTCAATGTTCTTGGAAATGACATAAATCGTCTGCGTGCGGCGTTTGTTCCGGCTCTTGCTGATCTCAATCGCCCGGTAAGTCGGCCCAACAAAGAATCCAGCGTATGATCGGTCATGGCCGATTAATAACTTCGGCATAACCGGATCGCCGTCGGAATCCAGACCGTAGGGATTCGTTTCTTCGCAGATGAGTTTCTTGCCGACAATGATCCGCTGCTTTCTGACTTCGGTCACTCTCGGTTTGTAGGTGGCGTCCACCCCGAATTGACTGAGTTCATCAATAGAGTCCTGAGCTTCCTGCCTGCTGTCAAACGCGAAATTAAAAGCCGCGCCCGTCTGCGGGTGAACACCCTTCACTTCATACGATTTCTCTTTCTTGATCAGCCACGCCTCGACCTCCCAGACGTCGGCTTTCTTGCCCTTGTCCTGATCAAACTCGCTGTCCTTGTCCTCGGCATTGAGCATGCGGGCATATTCGTCTTCGCCGGGATGACCGGCCGAAGATATTCCCGGATCATCATCAACCGGAATAGTGACAAAATCCAGGTCTTCATCGGTCACATCATAGTTTTCTTTCGCGTATTCCCGGGTTATGAGATGGGCTTTGATAATATGGGAATCCGCCTTACTGGCAAGCCGTGACTTCTTATCAAAGTAATAATCCAGCGGATAATCGCTGACAAAAATGATCTTCCCAAACTTCCCCTTGCTCTCATCGAACTTGACGTCAATCACACCCAGGCTGCCGGTTTTGCATTCCTTGACGACATCATACAGAACCTCAGCGCCGTTGTTCTGATTCCAGACAAAATCGAATCCGCGCTTGAGCAGCTCCGCGACATACAAGTCAGAGTTGCCGATAGGCCGGACATTGATTCCGGGTTTGTTGGCTGTGGCGACAGCCGATGCTCCCTGAATTCCCTTGCTGACATCATTGATCGCAATGGGAATCTGCCCCCTGTCGTGCATCTTGGCCTTTTCCTCTTCGGACCACAGGGAATCCTTTTTGCCCCAGGCCACTTCCCAGCAGCGTTTATAAACATCGCGCTCCCATTCCTGCCGGTCATGATCTTCCTTGTACTTTTTCAGCAGGCGGTAAACTTCCACAACCTTTTCATCTGTCCCGGCATTGGTTATTAAATCCAGATTAATCCCTGACATTGTCGAAGCCGGTGTCTCTGTTGTCGAATTATCAGTAGCCATTATGCTTTATACTCCTTGGGAACAAATTCCGTCGCGCTCTGATACTTGTACGGGAATACCACCATGAACCGCTGCCACAAAAGGAGAGCGCCTTCCCCGATGACTTCAACATGAATCTCGCCCTGCTGCTGCTCAAAGAAGGCATCCAGAATAGTAAACTTGATCGCCGCCAACTGTTCGGCGGATAAATCCATCAATCTGTAATCAGGCACCCGCACATAAACAAACCGGTCGTAGTAAGGATTAATTTCCAGCGGCGAACATTCCTTGACTTTATAGCCCACCACCACGCCGTCACACTCAATCGTCATAATCGCTTCCGGGTCTTTCTTACGGTAAAGTCCCTGAGCCATAATAATATCCGCGCTCTCGTTGGGATGCTCAACGGTGTGGCGCAATTCCGTGCAGGCTTCGAACAACCTCCCTTCCGGCCTGATAACCTGCTTCAATCGCTTATTGCGCTCTACGCGCTGATCCCTTGTCATACCGCCCATATCTCCCCCCTTTCCCTTTCTTCGGCTAACCTCTCCCGCCAGCCGGACCCCTTCGGAATGATCTCTTTGGCTTTCTCGCCGACGTATTTATCCGCGGTGACTGTTAATCCGGCAGAGATTACGCAGTCATCATGCTGGCCGATCTCCGCGCCCGGCGTGCCGTTTTCAAACTTGATGAACGTAGCCGCCTCGTCAATCAGAAACGGGCAATAAATCGTTGATTTTGTTTTCCTGAACCATGTGCGCAAATCTCCGCACAGCTCCCACTTGGAACCGTTCGCTCCGCCGGTGGACTGCCAGCCGTATTCTTTCGTGATGATCTTCCCGATCTTGCCGGCATTGAGTTTGACGTACTGATTCGCACGTAATTCCTGCAAACGCTTGATGGTGGTCAGTCCTGAACCGTTGCGCTCAACGGCAATCAAAGCCTTGTCATACCAGAGAGAAAGCCGATAAAGCAGATTTCCCCATGTATGGGCGTCAATCCGGTTCGACCGCATCCGGCAGACCAGCTCATCAATCTTCCGGTCCAGAACATACGCGACTGAATAATCACCGCCTAAGCCCTCGGAAACATCCGATCCAATGACATAACGGCGTTCCCAATAGTGATTGTTCCAGCCCTCGCATAAGTAGTAAGGCCATCGCCAGAGTTCCATAATGCCGTGTTTATCTTCGCTCAGTTCGATTTCTTTTTGCGGATTACGGATCAGATTGCCCTTGATTCCGGCCTTATGCTGGTTATGACGCACAATATCGGAGCCGAAGAACGAGCTCGAAGCCGCCGCAATGGCTTCTTCCTGCGTCTCCGGGTAATGCTCAACGACATCTTCCGGCGTCATGCCGTCGTCAATCATCAACTGCCGGAAATTCTTAGGCCGGTCAGGGTGTGCCATCCATGGCAGGAAAATGCGTTGGAAGTTGTTTTGACCCTTCATGCTCGCCGTATAAAGATCGCGCACCCACGCCCAGCCCTGCCCTGATTTAACGCTGTTGGCGATGACAATCTCATGTCCTTTGGCCTGTTCTATGCCCGGATAAGATGAATTGTGGATGGTCTGGACATTTCGAATCGTGTGCGCTTCGTCAATCACCAGCAGATTCGGCGTCTTTGATTCCGCGCCCATTTCGATCGTCGGCATGGATTTGATGGTGCTGATTAGATTATCGGCGTGCATGAACTCTAAAACTTGTTTTGTCCGGCTTTTGATGTCGGGGATCAGAAACACCGGCAGGCGGTCCAGAATAAAATAAACCCGATTTAAAAACTCAATGGCGTGATCCTCTGACGCCGATATGATGATGGAAAGGAAAAGGGGATTCCTTAGCGCCAGCCACAAAACCAGAGCCGCCGTCAGCCAGGTCAAGCCGACCTGCCGCGTCTTGAGCAATACCAGTAAACGCTCTTCCATGAGTTGCGTAATAATCTTACGCTGCTCCGGCCAGAGCTCCAGCTTCAAAGCTGTTTTGTTGATTTTATCTTCGATATAGACGTATTGATCCAGAAAATATTCAAATGATTCAGAGATTGAAATACACTCATTAATTTGATAATCATGATTATCTGCTGTATTTTCCAAAATCTATATCCCTCCACCTTTTCTTGCTGCTAATACTTTCACCACCGCCGCCATAAGAGATTCTTCTGCCCCAATTTTCAACACATCAGTGAACATTCCCAGATGGCGCCCCAACTGTTCGAGCGCCTTCATCTTGTCGTGCAACTCAAACTCGAAGATAACGCCAAGAACTGAACCCTCTCCTTCCCCGCTCAGTATTTTTCTATTTTCCTTAACCTTCCTGATAATGCGGGACATACCCGGCTTTAACTGATCAAGCGGAATCGCCTTGATTGCGCCGCCCTCATCAATCGTGATAAAATCGGCCATGTCCGCAAAGGCAACCAGCGCCATCTCCTGCGCGACGCGATCCTGACTAATTTCAATGCGTTTTGCTATCATGGCTTGCTCCTGGGCGACTGCTTTCCTGATGTAAGGCATTTTTAATAAATTCCATGCCTGAGTTTCTGCCGATTTCTTTGAATACCCTGCCCTGATTGCGGCCCGAGTTCCATTGAGATCAATGCAATATTCTTTGACGAATCTTAGTTGTTTTGGTTTTATTTTTTTCATGGCCCGATTATAAACCCTGATTTTTGCGTTTTCTCTGGATGGCTCTGGGTGGGTCTGGGCGGCTCTCAAACGGCACTAAAAGGACTTGACATGATTTATTTTCGGGCAGTGGATCAGTTTGAGAAAGTGCAATATCTTAGCGGTAACACCTTGTCGTTCCCGCCCCTCTTGTCATTGCGAGCCGTCTCTCAGATGGCGCGGCAATCTCTCTTCTGTTCAGACAAGTCTTTTTTTCTTGGCTGAAGATAATAAAAACATAGTGCATTAATGAAAGGCTGAGTCCAAAAAACTTGTCCTGACTTGAAAAGTCGATTGCTTGTTATATCTACAAGTCCTCAACCTCTCGGCTGAAAAAATTTGGGAATTACATACTTTACTCCCTCGTTGATAAAGGGGGAGTAAAGTGAAACGCTTATTGATTATCGCAATCTTTATCAGCACAGTCGTACTTTTCGCATTTGGCAAAATCATAACTTGCGATTTTCATGTCCGGAGTGATACTAACTCCACTATTTTGAAAACAGAATTGAGTTCTGTGTCTTTTATCAAAAATATCGAAATAATCAGCCTCCCCATATACAAAGATTGTTTTTTCTCCTTTTTGAATCTTAATCAAATCTTCAGAGGTAATGGGTTCTTTGTGGGCATTAGTACTTCTAGGCCCCATGAAGAAAGTTCCACCATTACCCTTAGTACTGGGGAATTTAATTGCTTTCGGGAGAGAGGACTCTATTCTGCAATGGAAGAATACTTTTCTAGCAGGTGTTTGACCAGAATTTTCAAAAGTGATTATTATAAGCGGAGCACCTTTAGGCAAAACACCAACACCGATACCGTCAGCACCCGTAGTTCCAATACCATAGATGGAAATAACAGCTCTATGGTCAAGTCTAAAGTGTTCTTCATCAACATTGGCGGATTCTCTATCATTAATAATAGTCTGTTGAGTAGCATTAGCAGCTATAGAAGCGGCATTAGCACTTATCTCCGCAGAATGAGTGGCTTTTCTCATTTCACAGACTTGTTGACTAGCATAATGTGTGTAAAAAGCAGTGATTCCGGCAATAGCGAGCGTACACAAAGCCATGATGATGGCAGAAGCAGACTGTATTCGTCGATGACAATTTACTTTTTCTTTGGATTTCTTTTTCTTTTGTTTGCCGTTAGTTTCTTCACGATTTTGTGGGCGGTTTTCGAGGGAAGTGGAATTAAGATCATTATTTCCCTGCTTATCACTGGTTTCATTTATGTTATTTTTTTCTATTTCGTCCATATAGGTCTCGATCTTTTAGGATTATAAAAAGGTAACTTTATGAGTTCAATTTATTTTCAATTAAATATTCACGGCCTTTATGTATTAAAGACCATATTCTCGGTTCCCCAACAGTTATGGTACCATGTACCATTCTTTGTTTTTCAAGTTTTTCCAAGTGGTATTTTGCAATCTGAAGATCAAGTTCAAGTATTTTTGATATTGATATATCCGTTAAACCACCAGAAAACTTCCATAGCTTACAGAGAATATTTACAGCAGTGTCATCGAGGGTTATATGGTTGATTTGGGTTTCAAGATGATCGCATTTATTTGTCTTTTCTTTATTATTAGATTCTTCCTTACTATTTGTGTTAATTTCTTTTTTAGAAAATACAAGTTTATATATAGCAAGACCAATAAACAAAAGATAACACCCAAACACTATATAACTCAAAGATGTAAATCCGTTTTTGTCAAGATACAGAAATACAATGGCTGTAAGTATCCCAGCGAAGATATTTATAAAAAATGATTTTATGTCGTTGTTCATATTGCTCTCGCAGAGCAGAATATATCAGAATTTTTGCGATTATTATAGCATATTTGTAATATAATGATAACATTGAATAAAATATTTAAAATCCCCCCTTGACAAACGTAACCGCTTATGTTATATTTAAATCATAAGAAGGAAGAACGACTACATGAAATGCCCAAAGTGTGGAAAGAAGATAAGCGACAAGGCAATAGCAAAACATTTGGCGAGTAAGGGTGGCAGTAAGTCTCGCCGTATTCTTACTCCCGAACAAGCAAAGGAAATGGTAGCTGCTAGAGAAGCTAAACGAATGACAAAGTGTGAAACAAATGAATGATAAAATCACAGTAAGCACTTTCAGGAATGTTACGTATAGTGTCAACAAGTCCTCACTGTCACAGAATAGATAAGATTGAAGATCACTCTTTGAAAGGTAGTGACTCAGTTTGAAATAAAATAAAATTTATTGATTATTTCACGCTTTTCTGCTTGCATTTCAATACATCCCGTTTTCCATTATTATTAATAAAGACTGTTTTGTTATTTTTCATTATAAATGAATTTTTATAAGGAGAAAGATATGCAAATTGACCCAAAAAACCTTCGCTACATTGACCTTCCTGAAGTTTCTGAAACATTTATAGACTCCTTTCATTTTGCCTCTTTTGATGGAACTACTTTTCGTATTGAATTATGCACAACTCGTATGGATGAGCCAAAACCTCCAGCACAACCGACAGCACGACAATACCCTGTATGCAGACTTGTAATGCCTCCACAAACAATGCTTAATCTTTTTAATCAACTCCAAACATTTGTAAATGCCTTAGTGCAACAAGGTGTCCTTAAAAAGGAACCACTTCCCACTATTCCACCACAAAGCAAACATTAACGATAAATTTCATATCTATAAAAAACAATTTAAAAGGAGGTCGTATATAATGGCTAAAACCGCTGCCGGAGTTACCTCAAGTTTATTTCTTGAGTGCAATTATGCTTGATCGGCACAAGCATATCAGGTATTATTTTTATTATAATGAAATATTTTTATGATGGATTAGAAATTGCTCTGTTTATCATTTGTTTCACTTCGTCATTAGCGTTAATGTCAAATATACGAATTTGAGGGTGCTCATTGACAAAAATCCTAAAGATTTCATCAGCAAAAGCCTGCCCGATTAGTTGCACTCCCGCAAAATCAAAAATTACAGTATTAAATCTATCAATTCTTTCTAATAAACGTTTTGCTTGAGAACGCGAAATTAATTTCTCATTACCGTATTGAGCTAATTCTACGGGTACGATAGTTTTTGTAAATCCATAATTATCACCTGAAGAGAATTTATCAAAAATCTCTTTTGTTGTCCGTACAGTGTCATTTTTCAATGTCATAGTTATCCATGTGCCTGTATGACTATCATGGTTTTGTAAAATCCAGTCTTGATCTTTACCATATGAATGCGATAAAAAGACTTCACCGGAAAGAATACTAAAACTATCAAACATACGGGAAGTAAAAAAAATCCCTTCCCCTGAATGAGTTTGGGGATCAGTGGTTAATTTCCCTTTTGTTAATTCCAGTACGGCATGACGTTCATCAAGAAGATTCATAGCATTTTTTATTTTATTGAATATTCCAATACCTCTATCGGCAACGGTCATTTCAGTTGATAAAGCAGTTTCCTTAATCCAAATAAACACGCTACTACTTTCAGAATGGTCAAGAACATTATTAAGCATTTCAGTAACACCGTAATGCCAGATATTGAAAGTATTATCTTTTAAGCCACCCATTTGAGGTCTTATTTCTTCTCTCCATAGGACATCTTCTTTGTCATTAAAAATAGAAACAGAAAAAGTTTTGCTCCAATCCTTCAGTAATCTTAATTTATAATCTCCTCTACTAGAACGTATTAACATTCCTTCCTTAATTAAATTCTGAATATGATGAAACACAGCTTGTCGGCTTATTTCAAATTCAACCATCGTCGTAGTTACTATTTTATTTTTATTATCATCAATAAGATTCATTATAAATTTTCTAATTAATTCACTACCTTGTCTTATTTTAGCCATAATTCCCTAATCCTTAATAATTATGTCAATTTTTTTTGATTATAATGTAAAGCTTACTATTGAATTTGTCAAGACAATAATAAATAAATGTCAAGATAATATAAAGATGATGTCAAGATAATATTGATAAGTAATTGAATTTATAATTGATTTATTTTTTCTTTGTCCATCGTGCTTGAGCAGCTTTTTTCGCTATTTCTTTGCGTTTTCGAGCTGATAATTTATCCGCTCTAGCCTTGCCACCGATTAAACCACCACGACGTCCGATTTTAGATAGGTACTTGGAAATTTCTGATCTTTCTGGCTCCGGTGCTTTTGCTTCCGGTTCATCGACAGAAAGACGAAAAATCTCGTACGCCCTCTTATTAGAATCTTTCGATAATGGTTTGCTTGACCGCCTCATGCATACATAATATTAAATATGCGTGGAATTGTCAAGCGGTGTTAAATTGAAAATGACCCACTACCGAAATTTGCAATCCTTTTACCTTGTAATGTTGTTCCCCAGTGGTCTAAATGCAGAAAATCGTAAAATCGTCGGAATTCTTTACAAAAAATCATAATAACTTTAAGTTTTTAATTTACCTCAATTTTTCCCTGCTATTAACCTCCTGATTTTTTATAAACTGTCGGATATCTTAACAAATTTTTTTCTTCACAAGTTCATATTTTTTACAAATCATTTAAATATCCATTAGTTACATATAAGGCATTAATCTTGCATAATTTTTATTTAAAAGTCTTAAGCTTAAGACTTGCGGGATTGACAGGTGCAAGGAGAAAGTTTAAGAAATAAACCTGGTTCAAAAAGCAAAGGGTTTTTTAAACCTTGTTTCTTAACATAGGAGGAGGAGGAGGATAAGGCAGAGTCTATTGGGGCTCTGCCTTTTTTCTTTTTCCAATGATTGATTTA
The DNA here is from genome assembly GCA_963811325.1 of uncultured delta proteobacterium. Taxonomy (GTDB): domain Bacteria; phylum Desulfobacterota; class Syntrophia; order Syntrophales; family Smithellaceae; genus Smithella. The sequence goes on along the minus strand of CAWEQT010000001.1, from coordinate 850,160 downwards.
CGATTGTAATCTTTTATCTATTGCGGGCTATTGCGGGAATCCAATTTTAGCACTTTCAGGAATGGTTACGTATAGTGTCAACAGGTCCTCACTGTCACAGAATAAATAAGATTGAAGATCACTCTTTGAAAGAGAGTCTGGTGCAATGGGCTATCATACTATAACATGATCAATGGACAGATGGCCTCTGTCCATTTCCCTTCCCTGTTTTCATAAAGATGATAAGAGGTAAGACGGCGAGCATCATGAACATCAGTAGATAAAACACATCAACAAATGAAAGCATCGTGGCCTGCCGGATGAGTTCTCCGTAAATAGTGCCTTCTGCGCCTCCTGCAAAACCCTTCAATTCGAGAAATGGCGTCACTCGCTCCAATCCCAGGCGATACCCTTTATCCAGAAGTGTCATGTGATCCACCAGATACTGCTGATGAATCTGTGCTCCACGGGAAAAAAATGTCATAACGAGGGCGATTCCTATACTGCCCCCGATGTTTCTTAAAAGATTCCACAGGGCAGTCGCGTTGCCCATCTTGTCATTGCTAATCCCTGTAAAGCTGAGTGTTGACACGGGTATAAAAATAAATCCCATGCTTGCCCCCATTACGCACAAAGCGATAACGACTGTCTGAAAATCGGTTGTCATATTGAATCGGGCCATCATGCTTGCCGAATAGGCGATGATGATAATTCCTGCGACAAGAAGAATTTTTGGATTCATTTTTGAGCTCAGCGCTCCGGCTACGCCCATGGATGCCATCATGCATAAGCCCTGCGGCATCATGGCTATGCCTGCAAGAGTAGCAGTATACCCTAAAATATTTTGCACATACACCGGCGTGAGAACGAAGATGGACATCATCGAGAAAAAAGTGACAAAAGTAACCATGGTACCCGAACTGAAGGAAATGTTCTTGAAGACTTTCAGGTCGATTATGGGATTATCTGCATAAAGCTCCGCGAAAATCAGGACAATCAGCGACACAACAGTGACAATGCTCAATATGAGTATAAAGTTAGAGGAGAACCAATCTTCGCGCTGTCCTCTGTCCAGCACAATCTGCAGGGCTGCCAGACCAATGACCAAAAGGGAAATTCCCCGGATGTCTATTTTCGGCCTTTCGACCTTCATATAGTGTGGATCTTTGATGTATGCCAGGATCAGGAAGATGGTAATAATGCCGATGGGCAGATTGATGTAAAATATCCAGCGCCACATCCAGTTATCCGCGATCCAGCCGCCCAATGGAAGCCCCACCGATGGTGCGACAGTGGCCCCGATACCGAAAACCCCCATGGCCGTCCCCCGTTCCTCTTCCGGGAATGTTTCAAACAGGATAGCCTGCGAAAGCGGTACCAGCGCCCCTCCCCCTACCCCCTGTAAGACACGAAATAATATTAATGAGTTCAGGCTCCATGAAAGCCCACACATCACTGAACTTGCGGTAAACAGCGCGACTGAAAACATCAGATACCGCTTGCGGCCAAAAAAGCGGCTCAGCCAGTCGGTCATTGGCATAATGATGGCGTTGGCTGTGATATATGAGGTAATGGCCCATGCGGACTCATCGATTCCTGCCGACATGGTTCCCCGGATATGATCAAGGGTGACATTGACGATCGATGTGTCCATGATCTCAATAAAAGTGGGAAGCATGACCGTTAGAGTAATCAGCCATTTATTTGCGGAGGTTTCCTTCATGTTACCGGATTATTTTATGATAATAGTTGGTACGACAGACATTCCCGCCCGCAGCGGATGCTTAGGATCGATCTTATCGTTTAAAACGATCTTTACAGGGATACGCTGAACAACTTTGACAAAACTGCCCGTCGCGTTCTCCGGTGGGAACATTGAGAGGACAGAGCCCGTACCGGACATAATGCTGTCCACTCTTCCTTCAAATGTGCGCCCCGGATATGTGTCCACTTTAATGCGAACCCTCTGACCCGGCTTTACCCTTGTCATTTGCGTTTCCTTGTAATTTGCTATGATCCATACATCATTCAGGGGAACGATTGCCATAACAGGCTGTCCGGGTCTTAGCTGGTCACCCGCCTCGACGGATTTTTTGGTGACATAACCATCTGCGGGAGAATAAATCTTAGTGTAACTCATGTTCAATTTTGCCTCCTGCAGCATAGCCTCTCTTTGCTTGACCATGGAAGACCTGGCCGACAGGGACGACATTGCCCTCTTTATAGACACACGTTGCACCTCAGTATTCGCGAGAGCCTGATTCAGCCCTTCTTCGGCCGTTTTCAACCTGGCAAGAGCAGTGTCATAGTTTGTCTTTGCCTGATCATAATACTCTTGCGAAACAGCCTGTGCCTTCAATAATTTCTCCGCCCGCTTGAAGTCAATCTCCGCTTTTCTCATATTTGCTTTTTCAACTTCCATTGCGGCAGACGCCGAAGCAACCCTGAACTTTGCCTCCGCATCCTGTTTCTGCGCCAACTCAATCAGGTTCTCCGCCTCACTATGCATTGACTTTTCCGCCTCCAGAGTCGTATATGCCTGCCGCACCCGGACGTCATAATCCTCCATCTTAATGTCCAGTAAAAGATCTCCGGCTTTTACGTATTGATTGTCATTCACATATACGGAAGCAACCGTACCGTCTATCTTGGGAGCAACTGTATAAATGCGTCCTGTGATACAGGCGTCATCCGTACTGATGTAAGTCCGCATATACCAGGAGTAGAAAACCCATGCCGCAGCACAGACCACGGCAATAACAATAGCGCCGATGATCATTTTTTTTCTGTGGGATTTATTATTGACTTCTTCTGCCATCACTTACTGTCTCCCAAAAATAATCCGAGTATGATTAATCTGAGCGCTACCTTTTCATAGCATCCCAAAGTGCTTCGATTGCTTGATTGATCCGGGCAGCTTTAAGTTCGATCAGACCGAGAACATGGTCCCGAACCAGCACAACTATGGGACCGAAAGACAACGCAAAATGCATAAAAACAGGTAAATCCTTTATGGCCTTTTCTTTTATTCCCTGTTCAATAAGTTTACGGAATATATCGAACTCTTTGTTTCTTCCGAAAATCCTTTCTCTTTGGAGTGATTCTCCGTAAGGCGAATTGAAGTACTGCTCGATGAAACGGAAATGGACAGGATTGTTTATAAAATATGTTATAGCTGTTTTGCCAAGGTGAAAAAATCTTTTCTTGATATCTTTATTGGAAGAGTAATCTTTTTTTATAACCATTAAGAGATTCTTTTCCAGCGTCCGGTTAATTTCGTTGATGAGAACATCCTTACTCTTGAAATAGATATAGATTGTTCCGGCGCCCACTCCTGCTTTTTCGGCAATCATGGACATTGGGGCTTTGTGAAATCCATGTTCCGCTATCAGTTCCAGTGCGGCCTGAAGTATGTCGTCACGTTTATTTGATTTTTTCATAATTTAACAAGTGAACGAATGTTCATTATGTCAATAATTTATACATAACATTTTGGGTTATGTCAATGATAAATTATTTCTGAAATTGAAAGTTAACCTGTCAAACACTTACTTGAAAGATGGCATAAAATAAATATTATACTTGCATGTTGATGCACTCAAATTATAATTAAAATATTCAATTCACATAGGCATTCATGGGAGGTTTCAATATGAACATAAAAGGCTCATCTTACATTACAGCAAAGGCTCTTGTTACCGAAGCTTTCGGCGAGGAACGCTGGAATTCCTTTATAACCAAGGTGGTAGAAAAGGACAAGTTTTTCAACAATAGGATTATGGCCATTACCCTCATGCCGGTGGGCAATGTAATCATTTTTTTAACGAGCAGTATATGATGTTTGGAAAGGCAGGCGCTAAATTTGTCCTGTCGCCGGAAGGTCCGTACAAATCTTATATGCTCACAAAGGATATAAAGCAGTTCGTCGAGTTGTCCTTGCCTAGAATATGGTCGTCCTTTTTTGACGGAGGTGCGTTTACCGCTCGGTTTGAGAATAACGTCGCTTATATTAAAATTACTGGAATTGACATCAAACATATTTATTTCGAGGACATTGTAATTGGTTTCAATCAGCAGGCCATCAAAGTTTTCCGGAAGAACACTGTTGCGAAACGGATCAGAAGTATTTCATCTGGTAATGATGATTTTTATTTCCAGCTTGAACTAAAGGATTCTTGAACAAAATATTTGGGGTGTTGTATGACGTCCGCTGGATTGGCTGGTTATGTATTTTTTTCATTTGGAGACATCTTGAAACAAATATAGGAACCTATAAAGGCTTCCAGCAAACTCAGCGGGACAGCATAAATAAGAATAGCGCTTGGGAGTATATTTAGATTCAAAGCAACAACCCACATCAAAACAAACGCCATGAACCAACTGATTAGTGCCGTTTGCATTAAATTGAATTTTCTAGAGATTAAATAAATTGCTATAGCGAATAAAAATCCCCAGACAACCCATATGATTCCATTCTTGGGTTCTGAGGGGAAAATTATTCCCAGTGATTGATAGTGATCAACCCAATATTTTTTTAAAAGAAGATTGTTTCTAAAAAATTCAGATACATTCACCCAGATGCCGGTGAGTATTATGGCTAAGATACTTCGGAATTTTTGATCCATTACGATTCCTTTTTCTAAAACTCCACACTCTCACGGAATAAACAAAACTCCTTTCTTTTCACGCTCGCAGGCGGGTGCGGGCGATGATCTCCGCCTTTGACGCATCGGGGAGGTCGTCGAAGTATGCGCAATACCCGGCCACGCGTACGACAAGTCCAGGATATTTGCCCGGATTTCTTCGAGCATCCTCCATCATTTCTGGATCCAAAACGTTGAGCTGCATCTCCATGCCTCCCTGTGAAAAGAAGCCCCTTACGAGTGACGAGAGGACGTTTACCCCCTTTTCTCCGGCGACAGTTTCGGGATCGAAACGAAGGTTGAGGGCGTAACCATTCATGGCAAGCCGGGAGTCCACCTTAGCAACTGAATTGAGCAGAGCCGTGGGTCCGAGGCGGTCTTTACCATTGGACGGTCCCAGGCTTGGCGCCAGAGGTTCCCCTGCTGATCTCCCGCTGGGGAGGGCCGGCGTTCTTTGTCCAAAAGCTACATGGCAAGTTACTGAATAGAATCCGGAGACATAGGCCCCGCCGCGGATATTTTTATGCTTACTCAGAGCGTCGTGGTAAATCTTTGCCGTGAGATTCGCGTAGTCGTCGGGTAGAGAGTTATCGTTTCCGAACTTTGGCGCCTTTTGCAACTCCGCCTTCAGTATTGGCGCGTTCTTGAAATTGGTAAAGAGAGCATAAAGCACTTCATCCATTTTGTATTTTTTCTTATGGAAGACGACTTCGTCAAGAGCGGCCAGAGAGTCAGCCACATCAGCCACTCCCACTCCTTGTACGCCGCTGGAGTTAAAGAGTGCGCCGCCGGAGGTGACGTCTTTGCCCGATTCAATACATCCGTCTACCAGCATGGAGGATAACGGCGTGGGATGATAATCGCGGTTTCCCTTTTCCATCATCTGGAGATCGCCGATCATCCTGGCAACCATGAAATCCACCTGCGCCCGAAAAGCCTCAATTACCTGATCGATATTCTTGAAAGACTTGGGATCGGGTGTAGAAGAGCCCAGGCGCATTAATTTCCCGAATCTCCGGCCGCGATTCAGCGCCAGTTCCAGACAGAGTGGCAGGTTGAAAAGTCCCGCGTCGGTGGAAAAAAAGCTCTTTCCCGGCAGGGAGAGCTCCACACAACCGACCACAGCGTAATTTCTCGCTTCATCCAGGGAATAGCCATGGGAAGTAAGAGCGCCGATAGAGGCCTCATCGTTGAAAAGCGCCGGGACGCCGTTTCCTTTTCGGGCCACGTCGACGACCCGCCGCAGGTAGGGCTGGGGACAATCCTTGTGGACTCGCGCCTGATAGTTGGGATCGCGGAGACCGAACTGTTCCATTACATCCAGAAAGAGGTAGGTCAAATCATTCACGGCGTCATTTCCCTCTCGATCGGTACCGCCCACGATGGCAGCCTGGACAACGAGATACCCGCCGTGATACTGGCTGGTGCGCTCGGAAAGAAGAAATACATGCTCCACTGCCTTGGCAGAGAAAAGCAGGAGTAATTCCCTGGCCTGATCGGGTGTTATTCTGCCTGCTTTTAGATCGGCTTCATAATATGGATAGAGGTACTGGTCTATTCTGCCAAAGGAAATGGCGGAATTCAGCCCTTCCATATTCGCCGCCATGTGGGTGAACCACAGTGACTGGAGGGCCTCCTGTAATGTCGCGGCCGGTTGTCCGGGTACCTTACGGCAGACACGGGCAATTTCTTTCAGCTCTGCGGCTCGCACAGAATCTTTCTCCTTAGCTGCAGATCTTTCCGCCTCATCGGCAAAGCGGTCGGCTAAGATCAAAAGCGCCTTACAGGCGATCCGGGCTGCTGCATGGAAATCGCCATTTTTCCCTTCCATCTCCTTTAAGTAACCTTCGACTCCTGACTTGATCATCTTTTCGTAGTTGGGCAGGAAGTGCCCGATACCGCCCGCCTCGTTGACAAGGTAGTAGGTAGCGTTAAGTTGTTCAGTTACATAGCGCAACATTTTGAGAAAATGTGGGAAAAAAGCCTTGATAGCCATGTTGCGCGTGAGCCAGTAAGGATAGATCTTCAAGAGGAGTTTTAGCCGCTCGGACCAAGGCATCTGAAAGGGGGTAGTTTTTCTTTTGTCTATCCAAAGCAGGTCCTCGCTCATAAAGACGCCAGCCAACTCCGGCTGAATGATGGCAGAGATACGTTCTCTACCCATATTGCAGACGATCAGCTCTCCGGCATAGATCTTCACCGTTTTATGCTCAAAAAAGTGCCGGAGCGCTTTGGCCTGTCTGACAATTACGGAATCTTTCTTGTCAGCGTGATGTTTGAAATAATCGGTAATTAGATATGCCCGCTCGGGACAGAGCCGAACCTTAGTTGCAAGAAGTTCCCTTTTGATGCCAGCAAAACGTGCAGAAGATTTCTTTTCATCGGTGACGGTTGCTAAAGCCTGTACCTGCATAGCATCACTCCTTATAAAGTGAACCAATAAATGTGTGACGCAAACCCAACGCGTTTAATCGATATCCAGCTGTTCTTTCCAACTCCGGCAGCGCTTTGCGCCGCGGAATTATTAAATTGACAAGACATTGCTCATGAGTGGTTGAATTTTAATAAATCTGGTTTTGCATGTCAAGGAAATCTTGACTACAAGATGTTGTGTAAAATGTCGATGTTTGCCGGGCGGGAATAGTGTTTATTAAAGATGAAGTCTTGCATTTTTATTAAGGTTTAAGATCCGAGACTTCTAGGAAGGAAGTCACAAAGCGGCCACTGTCAACTCAAATATGGAAATGATTGTTGATATGCCTGTTGATAAATTATATAAACTATAGAAAAACAGTGTTTATTAGCAAAATGCCAAATTTTTGTGCGTCGTAATATTCATAATAATATAAATAAGTTATATAAAAATACGCCATTAAAAATATTTTTCCTGTAGGTCCATGGGATATTCTAAATTACAGGGGGAAAATTTATTTATAAGGAACGGCTCAAAAATAGAATCTTTTATTCGATACATTCCATTGACAATAACAATCAGCAGGAGTATATTAAAAATGAAGAGTGCTGCAATGCCCGGATGATGTGAATAAAGTTACACCATTTCAATGGGAGGTAATTACAGAAGCATCTTTAGGGTATTAGAGGTAATGTGAGCTGCTTTAAGAGCAGCTATGAAAATGAGCTGACTACAGCTTATGGATAAATAAAGCATTGCAGCTCTCTTCCACAACTAAACAGAACAAACGAGATAATGCTATGCGAATAGGAGTCCATTGGACAGGACGTTAACGCGAAAGAAAAACATAGGGTCTTAGTGTTAATCCTCCTAGAAGGCCAAGTTTAAAATGTAGGATTCCAGTTAAAGAACAAGACAGCATAGGTATATCTTGTTATCCCCTCGCAGTTTCGCGGGGGTTTTTTTCATCACTGAACTTTACTTTCCCTGACCGGCGATGCCCAATCAAGTCTTGTCTCGGTTATTGATAATATCTACAAGTCTACACGCTAATGGAATAAATAAAATCGAAGATTAATGGCTGAAGGACGCAAGTTTTTTATTTCAAGGGAAGGAAAAAAACAGCAGAGCAATGCTGCCATCGAGAGAATGAATCCCACAATGGCGAACCAGAGGGGATTAATGAGAACGACAACATTACAGTAAGTTAGCTATTTTAAACAAGTATATTTAGACCGGATAAAGCATGCTAAACTTTTGTTTACTCAAGATATAATCCGCCAGTTTTTTGATCATGTCACCGGGTGGAGTGAAAAATTCCACACCTGCCTCAAAACGCTCACCATCAAAGATGACTTTGCTCCACTTTACTTTTCCGGGGACGGTTATTATTTGATGCAGAGTCTTTAATTTCATTTCTATCCTGATGAGAGCATTGACGGGCAAAAAAATATTGGCCTGAATTCTGGCGCCTGACACCGAGATATCCTTACTGTGACTGTAGAAGATTTTTTCTTTAAGAGTCTTTTTTCCCACGGAGACAACAGATACGGAGATTTCATTTTCATCCTTTAATCGTGTCGCCGTTCTTTTTTCTTCCATAACGATCCATTCCTCTTTTTTCTATGGGATTTGTTTTTCCATCTCATGCAAGCCGATAACATCTCCCGCGAAACAATCTCAGGCAGGCATCGGATACGGCATAGTCATAAAGAATCGCATCTCCCGTGCGATGGCACAGGCCACATTGGCAGATCGGCACTAATGAGCAGCAGTATAGGGATCCCTCATCTCTATAGCTGATACCAGGACATTAATGGTAACGCCAAAAGATTTCCTCAGCTTTTCATACAGTATTCGATAGGTTTCCTCGCTTGGCTTTTCCATGCTAACGGAGGGCTTTTGTGCAATTTGAGATTTCTCAAGATCTTCAAGCTTTTGTCTAAGGGCAGTGATTTCCGAAAGTAGCTGGGCTTTTGCCAGTTTCTGGTCTTTCATGCAAAATTTCTTCCGGCTGTTTAAGAAATTTGAAGCGAGCTAAAGTCTGTCAGAGCGGAAAACTGTGGCCCGTGACCTCACCAGGCTTCGAGCGCCTTCTCGTAAAGTTTTATCTCGTCGTTTGTGAGGTACTCTATGCCCCATCCTGCCGGAGGCATGGGAAAATCATCGCCTTTTTTACGGAGCAGCAGTGTCTTGAAATAGGCCCTTGATGACTTGAAATAAGCGAGCGACTTGCAGTCCCTCCTGGTTATGCGTGTAAACAGCAGTTCCTTGACGCTCTTTTCAAGCTTGGGGATTGCGTCGATATCGGAGCGGTCTATAAGACATTCATCTGTAAGGAACTTGATATCGGCAGTGGAAAGCGCGGATGAAATCTGCACCGGCATTTTATCACCGTTGGCTCCGGCCTGCCGGAGGAAAATAATCATATCGTTTGCTTCCGCTATGGATAAAGCTGTGCTGCCATTGCTGCTTTTCGCGTTAATATCCGCGCCGCCGGCAATCAGCAGTTTTGCTGTCCCGATTTGATCCTGTTTTGCGGCAAACATCAACGTCGTGAAGCCCCTTGAGTCTTTAGCGTTCACATCAGCGCCACTTTTCAGCAGCACATTAATTTCATTTGGACAGGTCACTGCATACATCAATGGTGTTCTGCCGTTTCCTGTTTTGGCATTGGCATTCGCACCTTTCATCAGCAGGAGACTTACGGTTTCGGGATGGCATGAAATAACCATTGCCAGATGCAGGGCCGTCTGGCCGTCTTTGTCTGCCAGATCAACATTCGCGCCATTGTTCAGCAGCATTTTTGCCGTTTGGGTTCGTCCCGCCATTGCCGCATCCATCAGGGCCGTCCATCCCGTCAGCTCTTCTTTGGCATTGGGATTGGCTCCCTTTTTCAGCAGTAGTTCAACGACGTCCGAAAACCCCTGCCACGCCGCGTCCATTAAGACCGTATCTCCTCCGCCGATGGAATAATTAACATCTGCGCCTTTATCAATCAGAAAGATGGCAATATCCGGTGCGCCGCTGCTCACTGCATGGTCTAAAGCTGAGATGTAGCCCCCTATAATATTTTTCCATCTGGCGTTTATATTAGCTCCATTAGATATTAATTCTTTGACTTTTTGGATATCCTTGGCGCTTATTGCTTTATACAGATCCTCATTAATATCGGCCAGACAAATGCCGGTTCCCAGCGTTACAGTCAGCAACAAAGCAAAAACAAACATTCCAAACCTTTTCATGGTTTACCTCCGTCTTTATTAATCAAACGCGGATACTTGACTTAAGTCCTGTCCCTCACTGGCATACCTTGAGAGCAAAGTTAATCATAATATCGGTATAGTGCCATTAATGAATAAGAACCATATAATGGTTACCGATTATAATGTAGCATAAAATTAATAATTTAAAAAATGCGGATTGCAGGAAAAAGCTGATTATTTCTTTTACCTGCAACTCCACACTCTCATAGAATGAATAATAATGAAGATTACTGTTGAAAGGTGCAATAACATGCACCGGCATTGTTGGGCACAAATAATTATTGTAAATCTGACAAATAATATTCCATGGTTGAGACAACCCTTACCTGCTTTACGTAGGGGGTATTACTATCACTATCTTTAATAGAAAATTCACTTAGCGAAGCGCTTTTGATTTTCCCCAGCTTACTCTTGGAATCCTGGGCAAACTTTTCTGCCTCCGCTCTGGCATTTTTTGTCGCTTCCTCAATCATCACCGGCTTAAGGTCATTCAATTTTTTAAATATAAAGACCGGTTTAGACTGATCATCTTCCCCGGAAATTGCAATGCCCTGTTTGCCCAATTTCACAAATGTTGCCATCGTTTTTCTAACCAGGTCGACTTTTTCACTATGGACAGTAATTGTAGATATGCCCGAATAACGAAATTTGGCTTTATCGCACTGTCGATCCTGTATGGCAGGAACAGAAATGGAAACTTCTTGACATTGAAATCCTTGATTCTGGAGAAATTCCATGATGATTGCGTTCTTTTGCTGAATGGTAGAAAAAAGCTTATTTAGATTATTATCGGCTACACTGAATTTAATGGGCCAGATCGCAACATTGGACTGGACTTCACGCTCTGATAATCCCTTTACCGTAACGGTTCTTTCTAAAGCCTTTAGCTTTAAAATTCCCCCGGCTATAAAATAGCCAAGCAATGCCAAGCCAATACACACAAGTATCCCCTTGATTAAAGCTTCGCCGAAATGATCGTCATTCATGTTTCCTCCGTTTAAATTTGATCTATAGATCCAGTTTGTCCAAAGCCTTTTGACAACATTCATACTCTATCTGTCCAACAATGTTTATATGTTCCCTTGCTAATACTGCAAACGCCATAATATTTTCATACAACTATTATCATTTTTAATCTATCATAAAAATAATATTTTAGGAATAGTGTTTTGTAATAAAAAAACTCTCCGGCGTGATTTCTCATACACGGTGACCTGCCCCAAATACTTGTACCATATTTATTTCCTAAAGGTTGTATTAAAATTATAAATTATCAATGCTGAGTTGTTGAAACTGTGTTATAATTCAACATTAGTCTTACTTTTTTAATTTTCTTAATTATTGTTAATAATAACTGGTTATTACTTTTAAAAGGTTGGGTATTCAAATATGAGAATCATTTACGTAGTTGATATTCACGGCGCTTTTGACCGTGTTAAAACTTTATTGTCCGAAACTGTAGCAGATATCTATATAATTGCTGGTGACCTTATTGATATTCCTTTCTATAACATGAATACGGCCGTCATTTATCATGAGCTTCAATCCTATTTTCATGGTCTGCGTGTTAGAATGCAAAAAGAAAATATGGTCATCGAAGATTTTGTGGATGAGTTGTTGGATATGCCTGAAATTTCTGAAGAGATTGAAAAAAAAGGCACACAATATCAGAGATACACAATTCGCGCTCGCCGGGTACTTCAACAAAAATACAAGGTTTTAGAGAATATTCTGTCAATGAAACAGAATTCTCCGGTATTTGCCTTACCCGGCAATTATGACATGGATTTAAAATATACATCGCTCCATGAACGCGATCTCCACCTGCACTGGCATGATGTGCACGGTTTAAGGTTTGCCGGTTATGGCGGAGCCAACATATGGACTCCAGGGATTCCTGAACGTTACGTAGTGCCTTATGGAGGAAACACGAATGTTGAAAGTGGCCACAACGAAATGTATAATTTCTTCAAAGCCATAAAGCCCGATATAATTATAAGCCATCAACCGGCACATGGCATTCACGACAGGGTAAACCAATTTGGAACTTCCGGCTCGCCAGCTCTGAGACAGTACTGTGATAATAATCCCGTTCTGCTGTGTCTGACAGGTCATATTCATATGGATTGGGGGTTTCAGATCAGCGAGGGAACCATCTACCTTAATCCATCTAATTTCGGGGAAGTAACAACACTTACCGGTGGTATTGCGGAAGGCGGCTTCTTCTATGCCATCGAAATGGAAGGCAGGTGTATCTCTAAAATCATCTTCAAGAAGCTTGTTGAAGACCGCATCCATGATATTTCCGATTACTATCCTCATAAAAATGGACGTTGGCAGGAAACAATCGTCGATGCAGAGCGCTACAATGCCCTTAAGCGGGGCGAGAACTTCGATTTAAAAACCGAAAAATACTCTCATATTCCGGAGGTACAACTTTACAATGAGATTAAACAGTTTTTCCGTATGTTTCAAACTGAAGAAACAGAAGAACGCCTGAACAAGCTCGAACAGATTGCCCATCTAATCGAAGAAGGAATTCATGATGATATAGCAATGGATGTCATGGGTTCCACAAATATGGGACTTTGCGAAAACACATCCGATATCGATTTTGTAGTTTATGTCCGGTGCGATCCTGATTTTGCGGGAGACGTCATTTCCTGCGAGCAATATAAAAATGCCATAAAGATCATCGAGAAGATCTTAAAACCTCAATATGCCTTCCAAATTATGGATACTATTGATCTCAATCTTGTGGAGAAAGCAATAAAGGAAAAAAATTATGAAGATGATATGATCATGCGTTTTGTTGCCTATCGCGCTATCTGCCGACCCATCAACTATCGCTTCATTGCTCCAATTGAGGATCTGTTAAATAAGGACATGGAATTCAGGACAGAGGTTGAGGGAAGCATTCGCTCCTATTTCCAGATATTCATCAACACGTCCCAACACACCCGTTCATTCAAGAAATATGAAAGTCGGATAAAGGATATCGGCATAAAGCTTCCCGAAGCCGTCCGGCTTAAAATCAAAGCGTATTTCGAACAGGACATCGATAAGAATGGCTGCGAAGTAAAACCCTAAATCGATTTTGTATTTTGTCGCCGGATTAATAATTTTTGTTGGCGGCTAAACGCTAACTTGACATATGATAAAAGAATATGGGATAAGTTAACATATAGACATTCCTGATTTGGTTTTTTATCAGGTCTTTACGAATAAACTGCTGGGAAAAAATGTGAATCACCAGTATAAAATAACGTATTTCAGCGGGGAAACAATACGGAGATTCCCGAAAGTATCAGATAGGTAATTACCAGCGCCTGAAGCCAAAGAGTTTCGTTTTTCTAATGGATCGACTGTTGGCAAAAGGCCTTATTTCTTTCATGTAGGCAATGGTTTTTTTATGATCGGGACCGATATTCCGAAGCGTGAAACGAGAGACCTGTGGGTGGCAATTGCCATTGCCCTTTCCCTGGGTGTATATCATCTGCTCTTCAATATTATTTCATTCTTACAGTATATCTCATATCAATACTATCAATTGGTGAGCAATTTGCTCTTCTTCTGGATACTTGCCTTGTTATGGGTTGCTTATCGGCGCTGGCGCAATGCGGTCTATAGGCAGAGAAAATTACGCAATATTCTGGAAAGCATCAAAACGGAAGTTATCATGGTGGTTGATTCCCACCGCCGGATTCAGATGGTCAATGAAAGTGTAAATATTTTTGGTTATTCTCCGGAGGAGGTAATTAAGAAGACGACGGATTTACTCTATCTCGACCGTCGGGTGGATAAAAACCATCCCACCGAGATACGCGATGCTATTGATCAGATTGGTTTTCATATCGGGCAGGCAACTGGCCGGAAACGCACTGGCGAAACTTTCCCCTTGGAGATTATGACCGTATCACTTAAGGAGAGCGAGGGTGTTGTTGTCGTGATCAGGGATATCACAGAGCGCAAACGGATGGAAGAAGCGCTCATACAGAGTGAGGAAAAAAATAGAACGATTATCGAAAATATCGAAGATGGCTACGTAGAACTCGACCTAAAAGGAAACTTCATATTTTTCAACGATGCATTTAGCAAAATGCATGGCTATTCGCGAAACGAACTAATAAAGATGAACTATCGAGACATTATGGATGAAGAAAATGCCGGAAAAATATATGCAAAATATAACAAGGTATTCACCACAGGCGAATCAGAAAAAGAATTTGAATATGAAATAATCACGAAAAGCGGACTCAGAAAATATCTGGAAACGTCTATAACGGTTATTAAGAATACTGACGGTCGTATTGTTGCTTTTCGCGGTATTGTGAGGGACAGAACAGAACACAGGCAGGTGGAAAAAGCGATGCGTCAGAGCGAAGAAAAATACAGAAGCATACTGGAAAACATTCGTGAAGCCTATTTTGAAGTTGACCTTGCAGGCAACTTTACCTTTTTCAACGAATCATTATGTCGACTGACGGGATGCTCCAAAGAGGAATTACTCGGCGCGAATTACATTAAGTTCTCACATGAAGAAAACACAAAAAATATTTTTATGACGTTTAATAAAGTTTACGAAACGGGAGAACTCGTCGAAGGTTCCGATTGGCCGGTTATGCGAAAAGATGGCTCTAAAGGATATGTTGAGGCATCGGTATTGTTACGAAAAGATTCAGCAGGCAAGCCAATTGGGTTTAGAGGCGTTCTACGCGATATTACTGAGCGCAAGCGGGCGGAGGAAAAACTTCAACAGACAATTGAAAATCTCAGATATGCATTCGGCACGACCATTCAAGTCATGGTGTCCGCTGTAGAGATGAGAGATCCCTATACGGCCGGTCACCTGATCCGGTCTGCGGACATTGCCAGAGCTATTGCAACAGAGATGGGATTGGATAAGAATAAAATTGATGGGATCCGCGTGGCAGGTTCAATCCATGACATAGGGAAATTAACGATTCCGGCAGAGATATTGTCCAGACCTACAAAACTGACAAACCTAGAATTTTCTTTAATTAAAGAACACCCCAAGAGTGGATACGAAATGTTGAAGGATGTGGAATCTTTCTGGCCGCTGGCGGAAATAGTCTACCAGCATCACGAACGGATGAACGGTACTGGCTATCCAAGAAATCTGAAAGGGGATGAAATTATCCTGGAGGCTCGTATCTTGGGCGTGGCAGACGTTGTGGAGGCCATGGCTTCCCACCGTCCTTATCGTGCGTCATTGGGTATTGAAGCAGCCCTTGAAGAAATCGAAAATAACAAGGGAATCCTTTATGACACTGCTGTCGCCGATGCCTGTCTGAGATTATTTAGAGAAAAAGGCTATCAGCTTATACATGATGGAGGAAAACAATCCTATAAAAAAAAGATTATAAATGGTAATCCTCCTACCATGAATTAGAGTAAAATGAGGTAATTGGCTCGACTCATGCGGTTGAAGTTTTTCCCTCAGCCATTTTTTTGATTACCATTTGTACTCAAGCATAAAAAGATAAAATAGAAAAATGAGAAAGTTACAGAGCGGCCATTATCAACTCAAGTATAGTTTAGAATAAAGAAGCCAATGTAATGTCGATGAATGAGCTCTAAATTACTTCTTTTTCACCGGTTTTGTCTGGGTTACACAAATTTTGTCGTATAAGGTTTCAGATACACTGTTAGGCATAATCCTTGCCCATTCATTATTTAAATTTTTAACACTGTCTAAAACCTTTTCCTTATTGTCATAATCTATAGATTCTTTAATTCTCCTTAACCTATTCTTACAATCAATTTCCCACAAAACAACTAAATGGTCCAGGTTTTGGTATTTTTTGGCTTTCTTTAAATCATATTTCTTTATTGACTCAGTTATCTTTTTTCTCTCATCATTTGTTATAATTTTATAAGTCCATACGGATATAATGTTAGATGATTTAGTCAGATTTGTTTTATTGTAATACCAATTATCCGAATAATGTTGCCATACTTTACTGTCCAATTTTCCTGAAAAACAGATTGATGGGAATAAAAAGACAACCATGAGTAAAGAAATACAGAGAATTTTGAACTTCATAAATTTTTCCTTCCAAGTCTTAATGAATCAAATCTAAATTACTTCTGCCATTTTCAATTATTACTGTTTGTAAGCATAACCGCTTTTTTGATTTAAAGTGTTTATCGATTTGCAGCTGCGATTAAACAACATTTAACAATTGTAATAAAAGAGCGGGATGTTCACGGGGAACTATCCCACCCTTTTATTGTTTGTATTGAAACTAGGATTTTTTTAGTTTGTCCAACTCTTCCTGCCTGAGAACTTTGCGCAGGATTTTCCCAACGGCTGATTTAGGCAAAGAATCTCTAAATTCGATAATCTTGGGCACCTTGTACGCCGTGAGTTTGGTTTTGCAGAATTCGATAATCTCCTGTTCAGTAGCTTTCTCGCCTGTTTTTAATACTATGCATGCCTTTACCGTTTCCCCACGATACTCATCCGGTACGCCAAATGAGGCTGCCTCTGCTATCTTGGAATGCTGATAAAGAACCTCATCGATTTCCCGTGGGTAAATATTGAATCCTCCGGCAATTATCATGTCCTTTTTACGGTCAACTATAAAGATATACCCATCTTCATCCCTGATAGCGATGTCGCCTGTATGCAGCCATCCATCCACAAGCTGGCCTGCCGTCTCTCCGGGGTTGTTCCAGTATTCCTTCATAATGAGCGGGCCCTTCATGATTATCTCACCTGGTTGACCCTGTTTAACATCTTTTTTGCCGGTTTCCACATCCACCAGCCTTACATCATTATCCGGAAATGGAATGCCTATGCTGCCAATCTTCTTCATGCCCAGGACAGGGTTAGAAATGCCCAGAGAAGTGGATTCACTCATGCCAAAACCTTCACTGAAATAGATACCCATATCCTTCACCTTGTCTATAAGTTCTGTTGCCATTGGCGCGGCGCCCGAGTTGAGCATACCTAAACGCTTTGACAGGTTCAGCCCTTCAGCCCTGGGATGGTTGATGATTGCAGTGATCATCGTTGGCACCGCTGGGAAAAAAGTGATCGAATCGAAATTTCCTATAATGCCCATTACTTCTTCGATGTCAAAGCGTGGCACCAGAATCTGTGTGGCGCAGCTAAAGAAAGACCAGTTCATTGCCACGATATTCCCGTACACATGAAAATAAGGCAGAATGCTCAGGATAGTTCGCCTTTCATAAGGAATGAGTGTGATGGTAGGATTGCCCCACAATGCGGCCGCAAAGGTTCCCGCAACGATATTACTATGTGTCAATAAAGCGCCCTTGGGTATTCCGGTGGTGCCGCCGGTGAACTGTATCATGGCAGAGTCGTCAGGGCTGAACGGAATGCGGGGGATACGCGTTTCGGTTGTGCCATCGATGAGTTCGGAGAAGTGATACCATCCTTCCTCCTTATTCAGATCAAGACTCTTAGCCGTGCTGACCCCCATGCCCGTAATGTAGTCTGTTACCTTCGTTACAACAATTCTCTTCAAAGTGGTTTCTTTAACCAGAGGCCGGATGTTGGGCAGCACCATGTCGAAGGTTATCATTGTATCCATGCCTGTAATATCTATAATGTGCTTGAGTTCGGCCGGGGTGTAGAGCGGATTCATATTCACCACAATAGCGCCCAGTGATAATGTGGCAAGGTAGGAGATTACAAACTGAGGGCAGTTGGGAAGATGAATGCCGACCCGGTCGCCCTTCTTAATCCCGAGCTTACCGAGGGCGTTCGTCATACGAAGCGCCTGTTCCCTGATCTGCCAGAAGGTGAATACTGTGCCGTAGAAATTAATACACGCCTTATCGGGAAAAGACCCCGCGGAGAGTTGAAAAATTGACTGTGCCGGAATTCTCGGGTAACGGATGGTTGTAGGTACGTTGTAATCGTAGTGTACATGCCAGGGTTTTTGTTCCATATAAATCCTCCTTTTTTTTAATATAAGGCTTAGGTTCCTGATCAGATTAACGAGTTACAAGATATTTATTTTAAAATACTTCTTAGAATATGAACTGTCAAGGTGGAATTATTGCCGCAAAGTGGAAATATAATCCGGCTGATAAAATGACATATGCTTTATATGCAAGACATCCCGAATTATTTTTCATTTCAGAAAAACAAATTGACGGGAATAAAAAGACTGGGGCTAAAATTCCTTTTCTAGAACTGTTCGTTGTCGGTCGTGCTATGCTTTCACCCTTCCATAATAGCATCGGAGAGGATTCTTTTGCGTTCCGAATAGACAATAACAGCAGTCAATGCATTTTGAATTATCCTGCACGCCTTCTTTGAATTTTTTTGTCAGATCAGGTTCAATGATAAAAGGTCTGCTCATGGAAACGTAATCAGCTTTATTTTCGCTAATGATGGAATTGATGTCGTTTATGTTTCTTATTCCTCCGACAACAATAACCCGTATGCCGATTTTTTGTTTGATTTTTTCAGCTACAGCGACATTGTAATTGTATATCGGGTCATATCTTTTTACAAAAAGGGGGATTATTTTTCTCAGCATACTCTTTACTATTTCATTTTTTATTTTTATGGGAAGCATGACGGCCATTATCGCGTCAGAAGGTATTTTTTTTGCCCTAATCGTGTTCAGGCCGTCATTCGCGCCGCAAGACACTTCCAGCGCGTCAATTCCGGCTTCCCGAAACATAGCGGCTATACGCAATCCTTCATCTACCCTGATGCCGTCTTTTAGATAATCGTACGCGCTGAACTTGGCCAGTATAGGGTAGTTACCGACACGCCCTCGGGCGCCTTTCATTATCTCGGATATTATTCTGAACCTGTTTTCGGTTGAACCTCCCCATTTGTCTTTTCTTCTGTTAAGCCCACCTGACAAAAATTCGGAAAGAAGGTATCCATGAGCCGCGTGTATCTGTACGCCCGCGAAGCCTGCTTTTTTCGCTCTTTCAATCGCGTTTACGTAGCTATCGATTATTTCGAGAATACCTTCTTCGGACAAGACCTGTGAAAATCTGTTTGATATTGAGTAAAATATTTTTGACGGCGCAAGGTTGAAGCTGCCGGGCAAAGAAGAGGTGTCACATTGCCCGCCGCCATGCGCGAGCTGCGCGATGACCGGCACTTCGTATTCTTTAAGCAAGGCATTTATCTGTTTATAATCATCTATAAACTCATCCCTGTCCATCATGCACATATGTAAATGAGATCTTCCCTTTCGATGGACACCAATCAGCCCTGTTATTATCGCGCCGACTTCTCCTTTAGCCAACTTTAAATATAAATCTGAAAGCTTCTTCGTGGGCCTCCCTTCCTTATCGGCAAGACCTTCATATGTCGCGGAACGGAAAATTTTATTCCTCAGTCTGATACCGGCAATCGTACTCTCTGTGAAGACATCATTCATTTTGTTCCTCCTGTCCTGTTTATAATTTTGCTATTGCCATCCTGATACCTGCTTCTGTGTATATTGAAACAGTTTGAGACAACGTGTATTGGGAACTAAAAAATTAGTTTAACAATTTATTTTGGATTATTGCTGAACTTTCAATCCTGTCCTTGTTTTCTTGTTTAACTTGGGAAGTGAGATCGTGAAACCGCATTGCCTCTTCAATGTTGCTTACTGTTTTCATGTTGACCCATGATTCAGATGCATTCATTACATAAGTACCCTTCTCGCTTCTTATAAGAACAAGCGAGCTCCCCTCCTGATCCTGTCCAATCAGATGCCATGGATCCCCTATGGAAATGTCTGCAAACTCGGATGAATAATAAGTACATTCACTGCATCTGTTTAATTGAAATTCCCGATTATAGTTGTATTTATACCACATATCAGGGAAACCGAATTCAGAGGTGCTTCCATTTTTTTGAAATACGATGGTTTTACCAGGCCACCCATCTCCTCTGTACCGGATTCTGTCCACACCTCTATCTCCAGATTTGTCGTGAATAAACTTATCAACAAACTTGAAACTGGGAGTGTGGTTACAGAATATTCCTACGATCACAAATATCTTCTTCCTGATTTCAGGGCATAGTTTCAAGCCCGCTATATGACACGGCAGGCCAATAAACGCGTACCGAAACCCTTCTCCAAGATCTTTCAATGCCGCCATCGGGCTGGAGGGTGAGTATATGGAATTTAAACGATCGGACATTAGGTCAGATATTTTATCGGTGATGATCGTTTCCGGCTCATAGGGATCGCCGGTTGCCCGTGTTACAATTACCCGGTCAACATGGCCTTTATCTAAGAGTGCAGCCATTATTGCCCGACAGGCACCACCGGATGATGCAGCATATCTAATTGCCTCATCCTTTGCACTGCATAGTAAACAATTATGAATTGCTCCGAATTTCCCCGGATAATCAAGAACATTTATACCGGGACACACTTGGGTACAATCTCCACAGTCAGTACAGTTTTCTTCTATCAACCGTGGTATAAAACCAAATTCGTCTTTCACTATCTCAATAGCTTCAAACTGACAAACAGAAAAGCATAACCCGCAGCCCATACATTTATTGCGTTCTATATGTCTGAATTCCATTTTTAATCCTCAACCTTCAGGTTCGCTTATTTTCAGCGGGTCTGAAGACCCGCACTACGTATCCAATGAGGATTACCATCTGAAAATTGTATCGGATGGCTGCATCATTCCCTTACTGATCAGGAGTGTCCCCCAGATGAGCGGCAAAATCATTGTAGGCCATCAACGTCAGGATAGAGGATATCCTCATCCGCTTATTGAAAATCCTGGGCAATAACTTAATGATGAACCTTGACCGCTCGATATTGCTGGAAAAGAGCATGGTACCGAGGCGCAGGGCAAAGAGGATGCGGTATCTAAATTTCACGGGATCTAATTCATTTGAACGTTTCCAGAAATCTATATCCCAGTAATAATTTAGTTTTTTCCAGATGGAATCAAAGGAATACACATCCTTAACAATTCTCCTGAACCCTGCGGCGAGTTCTTCGGGAGTCTGGTAGCGGGGAGAAAAGACAACGTTCTGTGTGTCATATTTATTCCAGTTCTTGTGGATAATTCGGCCTTCCTTTTCAAGACGACTGAACAGCTCTGTTCCCGGAAAGGGGGTAAGGATGTTGATGAGGGGCATGAGAAGATTTGTCTTATCGATAAAAGTTATGAGCTCCTTGAAGGTCTTTTCTGAATCGTAATCGTAGCCCACGATAAAAGAGCTGTGAACCAACATTCCATAGGATTGAATCTTCCCGATTGCTTCGACATAATCAAAGCGTTGATTAACATCTTTATGCATGGCTTTGAGGTTATCCACGGAGATGGACTCGAAGCCAATGAAAATCGCCCCGCACCCGCTATCCCTCATTAGGACTAACAGTTCCTCTTCTTTTGAGATGTCGATTGATGACTGACACATCCAGTTGATGTTATGGGGCTTCATGGCCATGAAAAGCTCACGGGCGAATTTCCGGTTGGCAATAATATTGTCATCGGCAATTAAAATGGCTTTCTTTGATTTGTATTTTGAACCCGTGCTGTTTATATCGAAAATCTCTTGAATGACCTGATCAACGGTTTTATGTCTGTTTTTTTGGCCGTCAAAGGCATAGACGGAACAGAACTCGCAGTGGAAGGGACACCCTTTGGTGGTTTGAAGGATATCCTGGAAATACATATTTCTGGAAAGGTTTTTTCGGTAAATCGCGGGAGATCGGCTCAAATCGCTGTATGATCCAGATTTATAGCATTTTTTCAAATGCCCTTCTTCTGCATCCTTGAGCAGTTCCGCCCATACATCTTCAGCCTCACCAATGACAACGCTGTCACAGTGACTCAGGGCCTCATCAGGACACATGGAAGGATGAATTCCACCGAGAACTGTTTTAACCCCAAGGTCTCTGTACTTCTGTGATATGGCGTATGCTTTCTTGGCAAACATGGTCCTAACACTGATGCCGACAAGGTTAGCGTCCCAGGAGTAGTCGATCTTCTCGATATTTTCATCGAAAACCCTGATTTCATGATGAGGCGGGGTCAGTGACGCCAGTGTGGGTATTGCCAGAAGATATGAGATGTATTTCTTTGAAAAAAGAAAAGAGGAATAGAAATTGTAATCATAAAAACTTCTGGAGTTTTCAGAGCTGTTCCTGGGGGTGACGAGGGCGATTTTCATATTCGAGTTTCCTTCATACGCAGGGCTTTTTCATTATTACATTTGATTTTATAAAATTAAATGTAAGTGAAAAATCACAAAAGACTTTTGTCAAGTAAAATATTCAGTAATGCAAAATAACATATACCGCCTGCAAATTAAGTCATCAATACCAAACCATATAGCATTCTTCACTCAAGTCCTCAACCTGATAAAAAAGATGATATCATATTCTATTTTAGATAAAGAGGTTTTAATCCTTTTTCCAGTCTGTTAATATTATCAACTACTACAGACACAATACCCCGGGTTGCTACGTCAGTTGTCCCGGCTATATGAGGTGTGGCCAGTACATTGTATTTAAATATAGAATCATCAGGATCAGGTGGTTCTTCCCAAAATACGTCAAGGCCTGCTCCCCCGATTTTTTCTTTCCTTAGCGCCGATTCCAAAGCATTCCGGTCAATTAACCCTCCCCTGGAAAGATTAATAATAAAAGAACCCGGTTTCATTCTGTTGAAAGCATGCCTGCCTATCATATGTTTGTTTTTTAAAGTCAAAGGAAGGCAAAGAACTACATAATCGGATCTGCCTAACAGCTCATCCATATCTTTCGGAGTGCCAAGCCATTCCAGATCCAGTTCCTTCCTGGCTTTCCGGGGATTGTACTGTTTGATTCCAATTAAATGCACGTCAAAAGCCCTGAGTCTTTTAATCAAGGCGCGTCCAATACCGCCCACGCCGACAATACCTATAGTCTTATCTTTCAAAGCTATGCCGGCTGGAGTTCCCATTTGTCTGTTGGAAAAACTTGTCATCATCTTTTGTGGATTTCTTGATAAACCGATCATCATGTAGATACCAAGTTCCGCCACGGAATCCGCATTGCCGGAAATATCAGTCGGAACATTTGCCACCCATATATTCATGTCACGTGCCGCTTTAATATCAACTCCTTCTAATCCAGCCCCGCATTGTTGGATTAGTCTGAGACAATCACTTTTCGCCAAAGCTTTTCTGTCTACGATGCTCATGGTAGGAATTAATACATCAAACCCCTGCAAAGTCTCGAATCCAAAATATCCGCTCGCGTGAAATTCGTGTTGAGGCAGTTTATCTTTTAAAATGTTTAAAAGCCCCCAGGCATTTTTATGTGCCGCGAATAATATTTTCATAATCAATCTAACCGGTACCGGAAGTTAATATTCTTATTTTTTGATATTTTATTCATAGTGATAATTATTGATGATACCTGCAACTGTTCGATCGTGAGTGGTTTTAGAGCCGATGCCGCTGGGATGCAGTTTGAGCAACTGTTTCAAGTCAGCCTCAAACTTTCCCCGTACATCAAAGAAGGCCCATCCTAATGAGGCATCATTTAATGTGTCAGCATCGGTGAAGGTGCCAGATTGGACACCAATCTTTTCCCATCGGGATGGTTGCTTGAAGTAAAAGGTTTCGAAAGTCAGGTACCTACGCGCCACTTTGTCCAATTGCCGCAACCCGTACCCCGGTTCTTTTCCAAGCAATTTATCATCGCCTATCATTCCATAGTCTCCATGTGCGCCGTGAGGGGATTGCAAAGGTTTAAGCGCGTTCCAGAGACCTTGCGGATCTTTTACCGTGCCACTCATTCTCCGAACGAACGGGCCCGATTGATAATCATAATTGAAGCGCAGTTCCGTTGAAGAACTTTGGGCTTGCGGATATTGGGTCTGCGCGTAAGCAACAGGATTACTTTGAAAATTCAAGAAAATGCCCATGCCCAATCCCAAAAGGGAAAATAACACTGATAATAAGAAATACTTTACATGCTTCGGTGTGATTTTATCTACCATATCGTCTTCCTCTTTGATTTTTATTTTGCTTCCTTTTGGTTCAAGAGTAATTTTGAGGATTACAGGTTGTAACCCTAGCATAAAATTAAATTTTTGAAAAATAAGGATTGCAAAGAAGAAAGAAATAAATTTTAGATTGATTTTTTTAAAATTCTTGAACCTTCAGAATTATTGCTCACACCTTGTGTTTTAAAAGAATACAGAAAGATGTTAAATATACTTTGGAACGCCGGGGTAAAATGGGCAGAGAGAATCTGTTTTTCATCTACAAATCAACGATTTCCAATACAGAATTGCTGTGAGGATTACCATTTGTAATCAGGTATTTTCAAGTTGAAAAACCTTGAATAGTAAAATTCGGTTTGTATCGCATCTCAGACCTTTTTATAGAGCTGGTATCTGGCCCGCCCCTCTTGCTTGGCTTGATACATGGCAATATCGGCATTTCTTAGGAGTATCTCATCATCTGTTCCATCATCGGGATATACAGCGATGCCAATACTCGTTGTCATAACCAGTTGATGAGTATCAATGAGAAAGGGTTTACAACAACTGTCAACGATTTTTTGTGCAACCTTGACCGCATCTTCAATTGTCTCTAGATCCGGGAGTATCAATAGAAACTCGTCGCCACCGAAGCGAGCAATGGTATCACCGTCCCTTAGAGTTGCATGTAGTCGTTCTGCCATTGCCTTGAGAGTAACATCCCCTATATCATGACCTAGGGTATCATTTACGTCCTTAAAATAGTCGAGGTCGAGCATCGCGATTCCTACTTTTTTTTGATTTCTCTGGGCATGGACTATAGCAATATGCAAGCGATCGGAGAAGAGTTTCCGGTTGGGAAGACCCGTCAGGGAATCATGGTAGGCCATCTGCCGGATCTTTTCCTCTGTCTGTTTTCTCTCGGTGATATCCCTGATCACGACAACAACACCCTCGCTCCCCTTAAGTGATACGGTCATAATCTCCAAGGGGAAAGTTTCGCCAGTGCGTTTCCGGCCAGTTGCCTGCCCGATATGAAAACCAATCTGATCAATAGCATCGCGTATCTCGGTGGGATGGTTTTTATCCACCCGACGGTCGAGATAGAGTAAATCCGTCGTCTTCTTAATTACCTCCTCCGGAGAATAACCAAAAATATTTACACTTTCATTGACCATCTGAATCCGGCGGTGGGAATCAACCACCATGATAACTTCCGTTTTGATGCTTTCCAGAATATTGCGTAATTTTCTCTGCCTATAGACCGCATTGCGCCAGCGCCGATAAGCAACCCATAACAAGGCAAGTATCCAGAAGAAGAGCAAATTGCTCACCAATTGATAGTATTGATATGAGATATACTGTAAGAATGAAATAATATTGAAGAGCAGATGATATACACCCAGGGAAAGGGCAATGGCAATTGCCACCCACAGGTCTCTCGTTTCACGCTTCGGAATATCGGTCCCGATCATAAAAAAACCATTGCCTACATGAAAGAAATAAGGCCTTTTGCCAACAGTCGATCCATTAGAAAAACGAAACTCTTTGGCTTCAGGCGCTGGTAATTACCTATCTGATACTTTCGGGAATCTCCGTATTGTTTCCCCGCTGAAATACGTTATTTTATACTGGTGATTCACATTTTTTCCCAGCAGTTTATTCGTAAAGACCTGATAAAAAACCAAATCAGGAATGTCTATATGTTAACTTATCCCATATTCTTTTATCATATGTCAAGTTAGCGTTTAGCCGCTTTTTGATTATTTCTATTTTAAATGTAACATCAAAAATGGATTTTCAAGAAGTAACATTACAAGGAAGAAAGAAATAAAATTCCGATTAACTATTTTTCAAAATTTACTAATCTGAGAAATTGCCGAGTTTACCTGCAAATTCAAACTCTTATGGAATAAATGAAATTGAAGCTTACTATTTGAAAAGTGTTTAACGAAATAACCAATAGTTATGGCGTCCGGGCTATGAAATCGACAACCGCGCCGGCAAATTCTTCTCCTCTATTCTCTTGGAGAAAATGTCCCCCACCCTTAATAATTGTATGCGATTGACCATTCGCTCCCGGAACCAGTTTTTGAAATATTCGTTCACCGCCACGGGTAATCGGATCCCCATCACTGAACATTGTTACAAAAGGTTTTTCAAATCGTGAAAGCACTTTCCATGCTTCGCGGTTTGCATTCGACGCGGGATCATCCGGTGTAATGGGCACAAGTGAAGGAAATATGCGGGCGCCTTCTTTATAGATTTCATCAGGGAAAGGAGCGTCATAAGCAGCAATAATATCCTTGGATAAAGGATCTTTCGGGTTAGACATGGTAATAATTTCCCCAACTTTGAATTCAGGAATTTCCTGCGAATATTTACGCCAACTTAGAAAGGCATCCGATATAGGATTATCGCCTGTAGGCAAGCCGGTATTGGCAACAACCACCCGTGAGAATCTGGCTGGATTTTGTGCTACAAGACGCAAGCCGATTAAGCCGCCCCAGTCCTGACAGACAAGAGTAATTCGCTGTAAATCCAGTTTATCTAATAACACCTGCATCCAATCGACATGCCGCCGGTAAGTGTAATCTTTTCTGTCAGCCGGTTTGTCTGAACGGCCAAATCCTACCAGGTCCGGAGCAACAGCGCGAAGTCCGGCATTAACTATTATGGGGATCATCTTCCTGTACAGGTAAGACCATGTTGGCTCTCCATGCATCAGCAATACTGGATCTGCTTTAGATGGACCGGCATCAATGTAATGAATTCTCAATTCTCCGTCTTCATAATCAGGGACGTTATGATAGTTCGGCTTAAACGCGTAACCGGGTAGATTCGCAAACCGATTGTCTGGCGTTCTTAATATTTTCATATTTCATCCTCCTGTATATCTTCAAAAGGTTATGGACAAATCACGCACAAAGCTAATATCCGAGTTATTTATCTTTAACGACTACCGTTTGTAACCTAGACCTTATGTTAAAAAATACAAGGGCAAGTCTCAACTTTGTGATGGTATATTTAGTCCGCTAAAACATAAATACGCAAAGGAGGCTCGCCATGGAAAAGAATAACAGACTTGACTTTGGAGGTCAACACATTTACGTGGGCATGGATGTCCACAAGAAGAGCTGGAGCGTGAGTATACATACCGAACAGTTTGAGCATAAGACCTTCACCCAGCCCCCGGAGATTGAGAAACTGACGTATTATTTGGAAAGAACATTTCCAGGAGCCACGTATCATACTGTTTATGAAGCCGGTTTCAGCGGTTTCTGGCTCCACGACAAATTAAGAGCAAAAGGAATCGATTGCCTGGTCGTCCATCCTGCCGATGTTCCGACAAAAGACAAGGAAAGAGCCGGCAAAAGGGACGGGGTAGACTGCCGGAAACTGGCCCGCGGTCTCCGCAACGGTGAAATCAATGGTATCTACGTTCCCCCAAGAGTGAAAGTGGAAGATCGCACCTTGGTGCGCACCCGTCAGAGCATGGTGAGGAAACAAACACGGTGCAAGAACCAGATCACGTCGATCTTATTTTTCTACGGCATCGTGATTCCTGAAGAGGGCCGTTGGTCCAGGCGATTTATCAATTGGATCGAATCTATCCGTATGGAAAGGGCCAGTGGTGATTTTGCCCTCAAGGCACATCTTGAGGAGTTGAAGCACCTGCGACAGATTATCGCCAACCTCAACAAGGCCATATTAAGTTTATCGAGAACTGAAGAATATATGGCGGACGTCCTTCTTTTGAAATCCGTGCCGGGCATCAGCACTTTGACGGCCATGATTTTGCTGACCGAGCTTGCCGATCTCTCCCGGTTCTCCTCCCTTGATAAGCTTGCCAGTTACGAGGGTTTGGTTCCGGACATAAGGTCAAGCGGCGAAACAGAATATGCTGCCGGCATCACATTCCGGCGCAATGCCACCCTCAGGGCGTTACTGATTGAATCTTCCTGGATCGCCGTGCGCAAAGACCCTGCATTGATAATGGCTTTCAATAAACTATCTGTGAGAATGAAAAAGACGAAAGCTATTGTGCATGTTGCCCGGAAGCTTTTAAACCGTATACGATTCGTTCTTAAAAATCGGCAAGAATATATTCCGGCGGTTGTTTAGCTATTAACAATCATGGGGTGTTTAGGGCAAATTGATAATCATAAATCCGTGGGCAACGCTTATTTTATGCTGCAGCTTGCCATTTAGTCTGCTATTAACCTAGACTGCGTGCCCACCCTTTAAAACCTGACCAAGGAAATGCAGCGACTTTCTAACGGTCTGTCTGCTGATAGAAGATTGATTTTAAAGATTGCTATGCACCCGATATTTTATAAAAGAATATTGATCATGTCTCTTTTAAAAAAAGACTTGCTTTTTTACATAGAAGCATAAAATTATAATTTTGAAAAACGCGACTTTCAGGAGGGAATGTTTATTGTTCGTTGGACGAGTTATCAGGTTGCTCTTTTTCACTCTGAAGGATAAATTTATTTTTATATTTAAGTACTTTGATTCCTTATCCACAAAATTGTTGATAAGGCTGTTGATAACTCTGCTTATAATCTTCGCAAGCACACAATGGATGCGGTTTTATAGCAGATTGCTTAAAGTTTGTGCAAATAAAATACAAATGATATCAGATACTTAACAAAATAGCGTTACATTCTCATTACATGCGGCTGATATTAAATAAATTATAAACAGCAAATAAAAAAGTATGCCATTTTAAAACTTATTTTTAATAAAAATAATTAATTTTTAAAGTAATTTACATTAATGTCAAATCGCTAAACAGCCTCATTTATAAAAGACCCTGGCATTCCTTAAAACCCTACCCCTCTTCTTTTAACTCAATGACCGTTACCTTTACCCTTGTTACACCTTTGTCATAAAAGCCCAATCTCTTCGCGGCTCCCTCGCTAAGATCGATGATCCTGTCTCCGGACGCGGGATTGTGATCACTGGGAAACGGGCCGCGATCGTTCACCCGCACGATGATCCAGCGATCGTTTTCCAGATTCGTGACCTTGACGTGAATGGGAATGGGCAGGTATTTGTGGGCGGCTGTCAATCCGTTGGGGTCAAAGACCTCGCCGTTTGCAGTCATACGGTCATGTTTGCCGCGCAGGCTCTCGTAACCATACCATGAAGCCAGTCCCGTCTCCTGGTAGGAGCGTGCTTTTTCAAAAGACATAGGGTAATACATTTTTCCTTTGACCATGTATGGAGAATATTTCACTATACCTTTGAGAATCGCTGCTTTTGGTTCCATCCCGCCTATGGACGTAATGGCATTGCTTGTGAGGGGCCAGTCAATGGGGGCTTTTACCACTTTGAACGTAAATTTGCCGATACTGTAAACCAGATGCGTTGTGCCCGCGGTCAGCTCATAGGCTCCTTTTACCATGTAATACGTTCCCTTGACCGTCCCCTTCACCACTTTGTATGGGAACGTAATGATACAACATCTCTCTAAGGCGAAAGACAAGAAGACGAGAAGAAGAAAAAAAACAATGCGGTTTTTAACCACCGGCGGCACCATCCCTGTAAACGGCATTAATTCTTTAGTATGGCTTTTAATCATTACCGTTTATAATCTATCATAAAATTAATTTTTTGAAAAATAAGGAAAAGGATTAATGGAAAGAATAAATATTCTGAAAAAGGCTGAATTCGGCAGCGAGCGAATATAAAATTATAATATTCTTTGAGACTCGAAGCCTCTCCGCAGCTTTGTCGCGGAGAGCTTCAATTTTAATCTACAGGTGAAGAAGTGGATGTCCTGGCATTATTTCTAAAAAGTTCAATCTGTCCCAGATAGACATGCATCTCTTCAGGCGTGACTCTTTCCAAAGTACATTCTTCAACCATATAACTTGTTACCTTATCATCAAACTGCATCCTGGCGCTGTTGCTGCCGGTCAAATCATGCGCGAGTTCGTCTTTTACATGCAAAAAAGTTCGCCCTTCTGACTTTATTTGATAAATAACCATATTTTTCTTCGGCTCGGGTAATCCCAGCTTTTGGGCGCGATTTTCAAAATCCCGGCGATCAATTTCTGTTGAAATTCCATCAACCAGAAAAAAAACCGATCCCAACGGCATCATTGTTAATGCTCCCGCGACTGTGCTTGCCGTTCCTACCGCGATACTCGAATAATCTGAAAATTTTCTGGAACGAAGCTCTGAAGGAGTTAATTTCCGGAATTTCATAATAACGCGGCAGCCATAGAAATCCTTGAAGCTCTCCTGCAATTGATAATATTTTAATGCGCGAACGATAAATTCGGAGACGTGACCAAGGTAAAGTTTTTCACCGGGCGGCAATATTACCGATTCCGGATTGACATCACGCGACAACTTTAGACAGCTGAAAAGAGTATCCTGTCCTGTCGAATTTGCTCCGCACCCGGGCAACAGAATCACATTGATTTGGCCTCTCGTTGCATGCGCCTTCACTTCTTCGTCGTAAAGATCAATTTTTCTATCGATATAATTCTTATATATTGTGCCGCACCCCAACAGGTTTACAAAAATGACTATGCTGATCAGTGGCAAAATTACCAATCGCACTATTTTTCTGCCATTTTCAATATTATCATTCATGCGCAAACAATTTTATTATTTACTGCATCTGCTTCTCATTTCGCACTCTGTCCGTCAGCGAGTGTCTCCCGGCACATAAAAATTCCTTTTTGTGCAGTGAAGTATAGTTAACGCCGTCTTGTTTATCAAGAATATTTTAGCAACAAAATGTGTTGTGTAAAATGTGTTTATTCTGGATTGAATTCGTCAGAGAACGATATCTCGTTGCTCGCTTCGAGGCAAGCGTTTCACTTGGCTGAAGATAATCAATGCATTGTGCATTTATGAAAGGTCGAGTTCAAAAGACTCATTCTAATAAATGGTTTCCCGTAGAAGAAAGGAATGAATTTAATTATTTCTTTCACAAACAAATGATTTTGAAAAGTCTTGTTGTTGAGGATTACGATTTGAAAGATACAACGTAAAAATCAGTTGCGACTGTAAGGAGTCGGTCGCACAAAGCAAGCCTCAAACGTTTTATTTTCTATTTTTAAATTTCTCTATAGTTTAAATAATATAGTCTGCAGGCACTATGGCTGCGAACTTGCCACTTTGTTATCCTTTGCAGGCAAAATGGTATTAAAACAAATGTATGGTTTTTATATCATATTGATTTTACGATTCAATCTGTTTTGTATATCTCTTGACAAATTATTTTCTCCATGTAATACGTGTGCAAGTCAAAAAAAAGAGTATCTTAAATAAAATCAACAGGAGGGTTTTATGTCTAAAAGAAATGTTATTATTACCTTAGTACTGATGCTTTTGATTGTTGCCACAACGGGTTTTGCAGCGGACAAGTATCAATGGAAACTTGTCGACACTGAAGGTAGCTGCCAGATTTATACCAGCACGGTTGCCAGCAAAGAATTTATTGCGGCTAAAGCCACATGCCTTATTCCCGCCAAAATGGAGGTAATTTCAACGATCCTCAGAGATATTGAAAGCCTTCCGGAATGGCTGCACGATTGCAAAGAGGCAAAAACATTAAAAGTAGTGGACCCTGAAAACGATGTTATAATATTCTGGATACATCAGCATATTACGCTGTTTACAGACAGGGATATGGTTCTTAAAAGCAGAACCGAACTTGATCTACCGAAGGGCCTTAATTTTATTTACGTCGATTCCACCAACGACATTCCCTACGATACCGGCAAAGGATATGTAAGAATGCCTTCTAATCATTCAGAATATATACTTGAATGGATTGATCGGGATCACACCAAGGTAACTTTTATAAATGATCCCGACCTCGGTAAAGGAATTCCGGCAGGACTTGCTAACCCCAAGATCCAAGAGCTTCCGTATAAATCTTTAAAGAACATGATGAAGATGGTTCAAAATCAAAAATATATAGAAGCCGCCAAGACAAATAAATACCATAAAATGGCTGAAGATTTTATGAAGGCAGGACATAACTAACATCAACTCACAGGGATATATTTTAAGATAATGACTCGGTTCCCCTTTCCGCTCAAAGAGGCAAATCTCTTTAAAAGAGACTCGGTCAGCGGAGAGGGGGAAGGGTTCTCCCCTGTCAGGATGCTCTTCATCCGTTTTTCTATCAATTCATTCATTTCCGGATGGGTAAGAATGTAGAACCGCTTGTCCCGGATTGCGGCCAGCACCATGTTCCCCACATATCGGGGATTCATGCCTTCTTTAATCTGATCCTGAAACCATTGCCGGACGACTTCGGCAATTGGACCGGTCGCTATCGGCGAGGCATCGCCCTTGCCGCGGCCTATTCAGCTTGCCGCGCCGTTGATCACCGCCACCTTGCCCCTTACATCCTTCATATTGCCTCCAAATCATCTTTTTAAAATAGACTTGTGCAAAAACTCTAATATACCCGGGCTATCATAAACAAATAAAATATATCATAAAATTAAATTGATAAGAACTTCCTTTGGGTGGAGTGAAGGATAAAAAGCGCTGTCTTGTTTATCAAGAATATTCTGGCAATAAAAGGAATGAATTAAATTATTTCTTACAACTATTCAGTAGAGGGCGCTTGTCTAAATTAATGATCACTATTGGGAATGGGGTATCGAATTGACCTGTCATTTGACTTAATCCACTTTCTGGCAGCATCCATATCGGTAAACCACATTAATGTCGTCAGTCCCGCATTGATTGCCGCAGTTTTATATTGAATGTTTTCAGGAAGGTCGACTATGGCGTATCGTATATTAAAAATATCGAATTTGAAATTTCTGACATAACGATACATTTCTGAAGGATCTATGCGTTTGTCAACGGCACGGACATCAGCTATTGCTTTTATCGCTTTATTTGCTTTTATGATAGCGTTCATTTCATTTGTCACATTTTCGGAGGTGCTCTCTGTTACTTCACCCTCTATGATAATTTCAAGGATTCCTTCATTCACAGACGAAGAGATTTTATATTTTGCTTTTTCTTCCATTTATAAACCGCCCTATGTATTCAAATAAATTGTCTTTTATTTCTATCTGTAAACTGTTTATCCAAGAACTTGACACGGGAAGGTTGTGTTTCCTGTTGCTTTATGGTAGAAAATTTTTTCAGTGTCCCGCGGGAATAAAGCTTCATACATATTTATTGAATAAAGGAGGAGGATAGAACACCCCTTTCTTCTCTTCCCGGATAGAGATTCCCGCGGGATCATATTTCCTACAAATACTTAACCAACCCGGCAGGTAATTCTATGATTTACCTTACTCGTTTTTGATAAAACATTTGAGAAAAAATGACAATCCCCCGAAAGAGTGGTTTTATAAATATTATTATTCTGACAAAAGCATGATACGCAGCTTTTCATTTTATATGTTTACCCTCTTGGGTAAAATGAATGTATCAATATCTTCTATTTTATTGAATATTTGGTCAAATGCCATTGCCACGTCATAGTCAAAGTGCTTATTTACATTATCCAGGATTTCCTTTTTTGCCTGAAATGGCGACAGCGCCTTACGGTAAGATCTGTCAGAAATCAGAGCATCATAGACATCAGCAACCGCAATTATCCTCGCGCCCAGGGGAATGTTCTCTCCTACTTGAGAATGGTAGCCGCTGCCATCCCACTTCTCATGATGACTGAGAATAAGGGGAAGAAGTTCCATGACCTTGCCACCTACAGGCGCAAGCACATCCACAGCTGATTGAGGATGGACCTTCATAGTTTTCCTTTCAGTGTCGGACAATTTGCCAATCTTTTGTAATAATTCACCACTAACGCCGATTTTACCCAAATCATGCAACAGAGCAGCTAAACGGATGTTTTCCACTTCATAAGGGGTGCACCTCATTTGTAGCGCAATTTGTTCTGATATGACAGAAACACGGTATGAATGGCTTTGCGTTTGGCTGTCTACAGAATCTATAATAAGGGCAAGCATTTCTACTACACCCTGATACGTTGTTTCAATTTCCTTGTTTGCTTCCTCTTTCTTTTCGTAGAGCAGACCCATGGCGTAGGCCGTAACGAGCAGGAAACCTCCCCATGTTAGTAAATCCAGCCAGCGAAAGAGTTCGCTATCCATCGGGAACTTAAAAGATGACGGGATTGTGTAGGCCATAATGAAGATAAGGATAAGCGAGAAAAACGCGGCCAAAGTAGCATATCGTTTCCCGAAGAAATACGCGCCCAATAGAACGGGAAGGTAGAAGAAATTCAAGAAAGCCCTTTGGTTGGCAACAAAAAAGAAAATAAATCCTGTTACGGCAACGAGAAGAAAGACAATGACGAGTTCCCTGTCAACTTTAAATAACCCTTGAATTTTATGATTCTGTGTTTTTTCCACGTTTGTCTCACCTCAAAAAGCATTAAATAATTAGGGCTTCTTTCAGCTTGTACATTTTTTGTCATGCCTCCAGATTATCAAGATTGCTGTATGGCAAAAGGCATTTATTCGATCAGAGAGAATCCTACCTTGGTGATCTTATCTTCCAGCTTCCTGATCCAGGCTACTTTGGCTTTCATTTTGGGAAGCGTGCCACATTCACAAATCACTTGCTGACCCTGTTTGAAACTTAATGCACCCACAAAAACGGCACAGCACCCCTTGAAACTTTTATCCTGGGCGATACCCACGAACTGTCCCGGCTTCTTAGTTCTCTCATCCAGATAGTAAATAGTGACGAGCTCGTTCGACTCAGCAGGATACCTGATGTAATTTCTTTTTATGTCGTAATCGCTCATTAAAAACCTCTTCTCTTATATTTCCAATCGAAAATGACTTTCAATCAAATTTAATCTTCATAGGAAAAATATTGAAAAGAACTTGCTTTCACTAAAAGTTGTTTTATAGTAGCCTCATTCATATAAATATAATAAATATTTGGGAAAAAATAACAATCACCCAAAAGGGTGATTTTATAAATGTTATTATCCTGATATAAGTACAACAAGATTAGGTTTTTTATGATGCACTGAAGCGATATTTACTAAAATATCCTTCGAAAGAGGGGGTTCTATTATCTGAAATATTAAAGCTCTCCGCGACAAGCTGCGGAGAGGCTTCGATTCTCAAGAAATATTATAATTTTATATTCGCTCACTTATGCCATAGCACCCTACGGGTAATGCGCTTGCTGCCGAATTCAATATAATCTTTGCAAAGGATGTTTCGATTATGAAAAATCATAAACGAACGGAAAAAATTTTAGTAAAAGACCTGGTTTTCAAATCCTTCATGAAATCACCAATTCCCATGACTATCACCAGGGCTGAAGATGGCACCTATGTTGAGGTAAATGAATCTGCTCTTAAATATATGGATTTGAAACGTAAAGATGTAATCGGACGTAGTGGATTGGAACTTGGATACTATTCAGCAGAAGAAAGACAATTAATTATTGAGGCAATAAGAAAACATGGATTTGCCAGAAATATGCTATTAGAACGCGATATCCCGAATCAAGGGATCATCCAAGGTCTTTTTGGTGTATATCCGGTTAAGATGGGAAGGAAAGAATTCTTCTTTTCTATCGCACACGCTATTTCCAATCACCAACCA
The DNA here is from genome assembly GCA_963811325.1 of uncultured delta proteobacterium. Lineage (GTDB taxonomy): Bacteria > Desulfobacterota > Syntrophia > Syntrophales > Smithellaceae > Smithella. Next base: position 814,303 of record CAWEQT010000001.1, on the reverse strand, counting down.
ACCATGAAAAAATTTCAAGATGATAAATTTTATAAAATTACAATCATAGATAACAAGTATGTTAAGGAAATACTCAAACCATATCACTTGACATCCAGACAACAGGAAGTCGCTATTTTGTTAGCAAAAGGATTTCCCAACAGAGAAATTGCCGAAAAGCTCTTCATCTGTGAAAATACCGTTAAAGCCCACATGAAAGAAATCTTTCGTATCGTCGGTGTTCACAACCGCTCCGAACTCTTTCCCAAACTGATAAATTTGCAGTAAAGCTAACAATAAAAAGAGGAAGAAATAAATTTTGGATAAATATGACTAAACCAGATTAAGACTTTTAGACTTTTTGTTCCCACGAAACGTATTTCTCCAGTTTCGCGATCGCTTCGTGGGGTATACTGATGAATTGCACGCCCACGTCATAAGACTCATTCTCAACAATGGTTTTGATCCATTTTACTTTTCCCAGGGCATCTATCTTTTGTTGCATATATTTTAATTTGATATCCATCTTGAGAAAGGTATTGACGGGTAAAAAAATATTGGATTTAATTTTGATACCGGAAGTAGAGATATCCTCTCCGTTGCTATAGATAACACTTTCTTTATGAAAATTTGTCCCGTCGGCGTCGATAGTTACGGTAACCTCGATTGCCTCCTCCTGCAGTCGTTGCTCTCTTTTTCTTTCCTCCACTGACATTCCCCCGAAACTTGAATCACCTGTTAAGTTCGAATGATGTTATTTTGTTTATAATTTTATTATATCTTATTTACTCATTCAATGCAATTTCAAAGGTGTAATAAAATACTAAGCTGTAGAGACCCTCAATTTATCTTGATTATCTTTAATGTTGACTATTATAACATTTCTTATGTCAGGCCGACAACATCCGCGAAACTTCCTCCCAGAAGCCTCTCCCGGATTTTGGTATCAGGAAACATGCCTTCGATCCTGCGTTTGATAAAGCCATAGTCGTACTGATGATCAGTCCCGTGAAAACCGTAGGGTCCGTCTGTGCCGAAGAAAAGTCTATCCACGCCAAGAAAATAAACAGCCTTGCGGGTTGCACTCTCGCTGGTATAACTTGTCTGGGAAAGATCCATGTACACATTCCGGAGAGGCTTTATCCTCCTCCATGTGTCCGCATACTCGGGAAAACCGGCATGGGCAAGGATGAGTTTAAGGTTCGGCACCTTTTTGAGCAGGGCCTCAAAATTGCCCTCTTCGCCGAATCCGGCATGAATGAGAAGAGGTTTGCCGGTTTCGGCCAGTCTCTCGGCAACAGGAGCGAGTTCCACAGGCGTGAAGTGATGCCAGAACGGGTGCGCCTTAACACCGATGAATCCTTTTTCATTTTTATACTTTTCAAACTCCTCAACCTGGTTTTTCTTGCCTCTGGGATTCACAAAGATCCAGCCAAGAAACTTATCCGGGTACTTGCTGACGGTATTGAATACTTTTTCATTATCCGGATCAATCTCAAGTGGATATGGCTTCCCCAGGATCTTGACTTCGCCCTGGTCGGTGAAATTAGCGATAAAAGCCTTTCCCAAGCCTCTGGAGAGGGAATGTTCCAGAAGAACCTGAAGCGTACTGATCAAAAACCGGGGCGGCTCTGCGAAAGGACCTATAATACTGCCCATAAGCGCAACCTTATCGATGCCGGATTTCTGCATCTCGCTGATAAGACGGTCAACCTTATAAATCCTCTCTTCAAGATGATAGTGGCAATCAATGATCATGATCTTCCTCCTCTATAATGTATTGAAAACACATAACAGCTTCTCCGAGTTTGATATTTGTATCACATGAAAGTCATCCAATGTAATTTTATGCCGGTCAAATTCTCCAGATGCGAATACTGTATATTTTATCCTGTCTAAGCAAAAGAAAAAATAATTAAATTTTTGTAATGCGGCTGTAGTCCAATTTCTCGATGCCCGCCGCTGCGTTAACCATATGCTCTCTTAATTTTTTATCATACTGCATGGTTATGGCGATCTGCTCCATGACGGGTGAACCGCCGCCGTGATAAGAGCCGTAACACATAAAGCCGGTATTAGAAGAGCAGGTAACTTCCGCGAATAACAACCAGAATTTCAATTGATCGGCTATAGGAATTTTAGGATTGCGCTTCAGATATTTTTCCAGGAGCGGTTTTAATTCAGGATTGGCCAGATCGGCTTCATAGGGAAATGTTGAAGGCAGACCTCCTGCTATATTGCACAACATTTCCTGCTCATCGAACACAGCCTCGCCCGTAAGGCACCTGCCCACGTTGGCATAGATGGAATGCGGAATATAACTTCCCGGACCATACGGCATCTGGCCTATGCCCGGCATATATATTTCAGGCTTGCCTTTTGCCGAAGCGGTAAAGCCGGCTGCGTAACCCAACTCGGTAATCATAATAATTTTAGAGAGTATTTCCCTGACATGATGAGCCTTTGATATTCCGTTATGTCTTGCCGCGAGGGAAGCAAGCCCAAGCAACATATCACCGATGGCGGGTTTGCAACCGGAGTAACTGTGGCGGTGAAACAGAGCAAAAAGCATAGCCAGAGCGCCTCCGTGAAGATACTCGCCGCAGAGAAACACTCTTTCCCAGGGAATAAATACATCATCGAAAATAACATAAGAGTCGGTATATCCTATTTCAGGGTTTCCTGTTTTATAGTGGGTTCTTTTTCGCGCCTTATGAATATGAACAACCTGTTTTACTCCATCGTAATCCGCCGGTACGGCAAATGCTACCGCATATTGCTGTTCATCCGGCCCCAGAATTCTGGTAGGGACAACCATAATTTCATCAGCGATGGAGGCTTCGGAAATATGGAGTTTACAACCTCTGACCACAATCCCGTCGCTCTTTCTTTCCATAACCCTCAAATACATATCGGGATCGGTCTGCTCGGCAGGCCTTTTAAGACGCTCTCCTTTCATATCGGTCTGAGCACAGCAGCCGACCAGATCGTTTTTTTGGAAATTCTCCAGCCATTTGAGAAAATTTTTATGATATTGAGTGCCGCCGTTGTTTTGCTTGTCTGCCTCGAAACTTGCCGCGTTGACCGCATTGATCGCGTCTGCTCCCATACAGCGCTGAATGCACATTCTACCCGTCCGGCACAGTATGCGGGTCATGTCCTGTTTGTTATGCAGATCCTGCGGATTTTGATGAACATGGCAAAAACGGTTGATGGTTTCTCCGGTAAGATGCGATTTAGCGGTGCACAGTTCCTTGAATTCTGGAATATTTGGAGCATCGAAAGTGAATCCCATGACATTCAAGGCAGGAAGTTGTTCCTCATCGTCCCGGTCAATCTTGCTGCCGTTAAAGTAAAGGTTCCTTTTCATCTTTCTCAAGCCTTCAATATACTGTTCCCTAGTTCTCATATAAGTCCCCTTTCAAATGATTTTATTTAAATATTTTTGCCATAGATATTATGGGATTTATCGCGGAACATAAAAGCCTCCAAAAGGGATTATTCCCCGTTGGAGGCTTCATATTGGACGCTACAAAATATCTTCTTTTCATTATCTGCTCCACAAACGTTAACTTTAAAGCAGGAATTGTCAGAAGAAATGGAGTTTTGATAAGAGCTTGAATTCGGCAGCGAGCTCACTACCATAGCGTGCTATGGGATAAGCAAGCGAATATATAATTATAATTTTCCCTAAGAATCGAAGATTCTCTGTGGCTTGCCGCGGAGAGCTTCAATTGAAGGTGAGAAAGTATAAGAAAACCGCTTTTGTATGTCAATTGTTTTTTCCAAATCCCGGATTTTGTGTAAAAGGTGTTTATTTCCTATTGAAATACACATGACTGTATACTGTCACAAAGGATGATGAAAACAGCATTATACTTATAGCAGGCTTTAATAATATCAACATATTAGATGTGCATTTTCAGATAAAAGGTTGAATTCGGCAGCAAGCGATACCTCGTGGTTTGCTGCGGGGTGAGCAAGCGAATACTTTATTATAATTTTCCTTAAGAATCGAAGATTCTTCGCAGCTTGTCGCGGAGATCCTCAATTTTTCTGACAATAAATAAAAGAGGTACGAAGAATCTAAAAATGGTGTGTGTTGCTAATTTTAGATCACTTTTTCCCTTTATCGGTTCAGCTGGCTGTTAATCTATTTTTTTATTGATGATTTCCTCTTTTACCACTTCTATTTTTTTGACGTTTTTCTCTTTTTCCTCAATTTTTCTAATATATTCCTCAATTTTTCTCATTTTTGCCTGGATTTCCTCAGTTTTTCTACTGATGGTACTCAATTGGATTTGTAATGCCAGGATAAACAGCAGCAGAAAAAGAACAACCGCATTAAGAATATCATTCATAAAATACTCCTTCTGTTAAGTCATTATTCCACCATTTTTAAACTGTTACTATTTGTAATATAGCACAAAAAACAGATTTTAGAAACAAGACTTACAAGGAATTTAGTTCCAGAGCCGGTTCCGGTAAATCAAGTTAGTTGTCGCTTTCAGACCATCAGTAAAAGCTTTATTATCTGTAGCCTAGCACAAATTTAAAAAATTGAAAGATTAAGATAATAAAAGAAATATTTGTAGCAAAGGGATTTGTAATTTGTAATTTTTGTTTTTGTATTCAAGCATTTGTTTTTGTTATCCACAAAATTGTGGATAAGGCTGTTGATAACAATGCTCATAATCTTCGCGAGCTCACAATTGATGCGGTTTTATAGCAGATTGCTTAAAGTTTGTGCAAATAAAATCTCAAGTAATATCATATACATAACAAAATAGTGTTACATTATCATTACATGTGGTGGATACTAAAATAAATTATAAACAGAAAAATAAAAAGTATGCCATTTTAAAGCTTATTTTTAAAATATTTTTAAATTCTTAAAATAATTTTCATTAAGATCAAATCTCTAAACAGCCCCCGTTAGATTGAGTCTTTTTGACTCGATCGTTCATTATGGCAACATACTTATATTTTTTACTCAGGGGTGGGTCTGTTTTGGACGCCGATGCTGGGTCAATTTTCAATGCCTATTGACAGGCAATTGCCATAATTGAATTATTACTTGAAAATTGAAACGTTTAAAGCTCAGCCGCCTCGCTTTGCGAGGCTGGCTGAAGCGATTTATTAACTTAATTGTTTTTTTCTATATTTTAAAGTCATCACAATATCTATAGAAACAAGTGTTGAGTTTAAAATATACAGGCAGATGACTTCATTAAGAGTGCCGTATATTTTGAAAAAAATCCCAGAGATATAGCCCGATAAAACAATGCAGAGGAAAACCATGCTTTTACCTGTCGATGTCTTTGTTTTCCACGTTCTGTATATCAAAAATGGCCAGGTGGAGCCGAAGCAAAGTAACATGATTGTTTCAAATATTTTTACTTTCATATTTCTCTTCTTTAGTTAACAATTAATATACCCCATAGATATTCCTAAATACCCTATAAATAATCATTGACAAATAATCATATAGTGTGACAAAAGTATATTTCGTAACACGAATGGTGTGGTAAATATAATAAACATGACACGAATATTGCTTGATCTTAAGAAAAAATTATTTTGGCGTGATCGATCACAGCTTGTCGAAAGAAGGAAGAGGCAGGGCCAAACCTTGGCGGAATGTCTGTGCCTCTAAAAGGTAGCAACATAAGACACCTTGCCCGTCCATTTAGAAGTATATCAGAAAGGAGGTGGAATGTAAATAAAAGGAGGATAATAAATGTTGAAAAGATATTTGCTTGTGCTCCTATTGATTTTATTCTCATCAAATGCTTTTGCCGATGGGCAAACTGCGGCAAAACCTGAGGAAAAGGAACAAACTGTGGCAAAACCTGCTGAAAATGAACAGGATGTGATTAAACTTGACGAAGTGGTCGTTACGGCAACGCGGATAGAACAACCAATGGAAACGGCGCCGGGAACTGTAAATATTGTCACAAAAAAAGAAATGGAAACAAAGAACATAACGACAATTGACGAGGCGCTAGATACACTGCCGGGTGTGTATAATAAGCGGCAGTCTCTCACGGATATTGAGGCATCTATTACATTAAACGGAATTCCGGATCAAAAGAGGACTCTTATAATGATGGATGGGATCCCGCTCAATAATGCTTTTGACGGAACTGTCAACTTTTCGGCATTGCCAACAGAAAATGTGGAAAGAGTCGAGGTTGTTCAGGGTCCCTTTTCCAGCCTCTACGGTGGCAATGCCATGGGTGGCGCTGTAAATATTATTACACAAATGCCGGAAAAGAGAGAATTCACCTTAATAAGCGGATACGGCTCGAGCTGGAACAGGGGAGAAGCTATAGATGACTTCCAAAAGTATTACATATCTTACGGCGACAGGCTGATAAATAAGTTAAGCCTGCTCCTGAGTTATGGATATAAGTCAACAGATGGTTATCCGAGTAATTTTAATGTGCAGTCGGCACAGCCCCCTGCCGGTATTACGGGCTACTCGGCTACAACTGATAACGGACAATATGGAGGACTGCCTGCTTACACTATAGGCGACACGGGAGACAACGCCTGGTGGGATGACAATTTTACAATCAAAACACGTTTCGATTTTACACCCGACTCAAAATTAAGCGTATCCTTTATGAGAATGCGCTATAAATATAGTTATGATGACCCTCACACTTACTTAAAGGACGCATCGGGCAATCCCGTTTATGAATATGGACCCCCTATACCGGGATACTCCAACTACACCGTAAATCAAAGTACCTTTGACTATGGGTCTGGCGGGAAAGAAGTTAATATGTATAACATTGGTTACGAAACAGAGATTGGAATTGTGAAAACAAAATTTACTCTCGGACTTAGTGACGAAGGTAAAAATTGGTATGTGAGTCCCGGTTACTTAGATTCCACGACCTTAGCCGGAGGCCCCGGCCAGGTTACATCCACCCCTTCCCAGAATTATACTGCCGACCTTCTCTTTTCAGTACCGGTTTTCAGTATGAACATCCTAACCTTTGGCGGGTCATTCAAAACAGATTGGGCTAACAGTCAGGTAAATAACCTTACTGACTGGCAGGACGAAACCTCCACAACTGATCTCGTATCTAATCAAGGAGGAAAAGACAGAACATACGCCGCTTTTATCCAGGACGAGATACTGATTCTCTCCAATCTCACAGCATACATCGGATTCAGAGAGGATTGGTGGGAAACATACGATGGTTATGCCAATCAGTTTGGTAGTGGCGGTTTTGCGAATACATATGACTCCAGAAACGCAGCTTCATTCAGTCCAAAGTTATCAGTAGTCTATAAACCGTTCGAAATAGCTACATTAAAGGCAGACGTGGGACAGGCGTTCAGAGCCCCAACAGTTTATGAGCTCTATAGTAAATGGTCGTATTCCGGTATGATCTGGAGCGGCAATCCTGACTTGAAACCAGAAACAACGACCTCATGGGATGCTAGTGTCGTGCAGGAGCTTTGGAAAGGCGCAAAGGTCAGCGCCACATATTTTGACAACCATATTCAGGACCTGATCTATTCGGCATCTGTTCCCTCGGGATTTGAAAATATGAATGCCGGAAAAGCTGAGAGCCAGGGGATTATGCTTTCGTTTGAGCAGCGGTTTGACAAATTGTTAAGGCTGTTCGCGAATTACACCTATACTGACGGAAGAATAAAGGAAAACAGCGCAGACCCATTGTCGGTAGGTAAAAGAATGACTTTTCTGCCAGATACAATGATTAATGCGGGTGCGGAGTGTGAAATAGGACAATTTTCGGCATCTGTCACGGTTAGATATGTTAGTAAGATTTACAGCGATGACCAGAACAGGGATACTATAAATGGTGTTTACATGTCGTATGACCCGTATTTTACAGCAGATGCGAAAGTCTCATACAAGGTAACAAACTTTGCTACAGTGTCTGCTTCCGTTGATAATATCTTTAACGAATCTTACTTTAGTTATTATAAGGCGCCGGGACGGTCGTGGTTTATGGAGGTTGCATTAAATTTTTAGTCACGCGAACGAGATTTACTTAATATGATTACTATAGACTCATTCAGTTATATTTATCCATATGCGGATTTACCAGCCCTCCAAGATATTAATCTGCGGATCGAACCTGGTGAGGCGGTTTTGATCCGTGGCGCCTCAGGATCAGGTAAAACGACCCTGCTTTACTGTCTGAACGGTCTTATTCCCCATATTTTTGCCGGTTCATCTTACGGCTCGGTCCGGTTGAATGGTTTCACCCCGACGGAGACGCCCCTGCGCGAGATTGCCCGGACAGTGGGAACAGTCTTTCAAAACCCGGAAAGTCAAATCTTTATGATGCGGGTGGAAGATGACGTGGCCTTCGGCTGTGAAAACCTGCGCCTGCCCAGAGAGGAAATCATCAGCCGCCGCGATGAGGCCATGAGCTTTATGGGTTTATCGAAGTTGCGCCAACTGGAAACTTTCAAGCTCTCCGGAGGTTACAAACAACGCCTGGCGATTAGTTCCATCTATGCAATGCAGCCCATTGTCTTCCTTTTTGATGAACCGACAACTGATTTGGATGCAGAGGGCAGAAAGGATTTTTTCAAAATTATAAAGGGGCTTAAAGACAAAGGCAAAGCAGTTGTCCTTGTTGAACACCAGTATGAATACTATCTCCCACTCATAGACAGAATTATAACGATGGATGGCGGGCGGATCGTCAATAACATTGCAGCAGCAGAAATCTTCCAGCCCGTTATAAACCCGGAAATGTTATTGGCATCATCGGTAATCAACATGCAACAAGTCAGGTTTGGCTACGATAAGGGAATAAATGTCTTAGACAATATTGATATTACGATCCGGCAAGGTGAATTTGTGGCTATCTGTGGCGATAACGGTTCAGGAAAGACAACTCTTTTGAAAATTATGGGAGGGATTCTGCAAGCCAATCGAGGGAAAATCACTATTTTGAATATCTGTAAGCCGACATTGGAATCTCTCGTGGGTCGCGTTGGCTTTCTTTTTCAGAATCCCGACGAACAACTCTTCGCCGGATCAGTGGAAGAAGAAATTGCCTTCGGGCCCCGTTGTCTGGGCAGGAAATCCGATGTGGAACGATATTTAGAAATTGCCGGTTTGCAAACCAAGAGATTGAGCCATCCCCAGACCCTCTCACGGGGACAGCGGCAAATTCTGGCTGTAGTTTCCGTAATGGCGATGGAACCGGAAATCATCATTCTTGATGAACCGACAACGGGACTTGATGACAGAACATGGCACAAACTTATTGCCCTGCTTTATGACTATACTGGCAGGGGAGGAACAATTGTCTTTGCAACCCATAACGAACGTGCCTCTGCTATGGCGGGGCGTAAAATAACTATGCACAAAGGCAGGATCATAAGCGATGAAGTATCTAGATAAGGAAACCTTCATACACCGACTTGATCCCCGGACAAAGATTATCCTGGGACTTATGGTCGCCATTCTTATTGTTGTTCTGAAGAACCCTCTTGGATTACTTCTGCTTTTTTCTTCTGTTTTGATTCTCTTTGGAATTCTGCGCCCCGCAAAACGCACCATTAAAGCAATGCTTATTATCATGGTCACCGCCCTGGTTTTTACCATGATATCCCAGGGATTCTTCTACACCCTTGAACCGCGCACCATTATAATCACAATATTATCACCTTATGCGGGATTACCGGGAAAAATAACCGGCGGAATCGTTCTATACCGCGAAGGTATAATCTACGGAGCACTGCAAAGTCTTCGGCTTTTTTCGGCAATGCTTCTCAGCGCTGTTATTGTAATGTCCACCTATCCCTCTGATCTGTTGCTCGGCATGGAGAGTATGGGTATGCCGGAACGGATTGGTTTTGTCATTACGGTCAGCATCCGATTTATTCCCTCTCTGTCAGATGAGGCAAGACGCATATTTCTTGCTCAAAGGATGCGTGGACTAAAGGTGAAAGGCATAAGGGGCTGGTTTAGGGCTTTTTACCGGCTCCTGCCACCCCTGATTATCGACAGTCTGAGGAATGCCCGCCGTATCGCTCTGGCCGCTGAGGTCCGCGCATTTAACGGTAATAGAACCAAATTGAAAGAACTGAAATTTTCCCTGCGGGATTGGACTTTTTTAGGATTTTCCACTGCGGGAATGTTTATGCTCATCCTGTGCCAGGAGATATTGCCATGAATCTTTACATTGGTTCCGTAATCTTCATTGCCATCCTGGGAGGAATAGTATTTCATCTTCTTTGGACACGCAAAGCAATTCCGTCATTCAGCATAATGGATTTGACAACCATCGCCCTGTTCTGCAGTCTGCTTTATATTGCCATTTTACCATTTAAATTCGGTCTGAGCCGCATTCCTGTGATTCAGACATTCTTTTTTTCCATTCCCTACACGGCTATACTGTTCATCGGTATCCGCTTGATGCCACGGGCAGGTACGGCAACCCTCATCATCTGCGGGCACAGTATCCTATCCCAAATCATCTCCAGCGGCATTAATCCCTTGTGGTGGCCATATGCCCTCCTGGCCTCCTTCGCCCTGGAATTGTATTTTATCATTACAAAAAATTATCTGAATACCGGAAAGAACGCTCTGGGCGCCGGATTCCTTCGGGGACTTATAGTCTATCTTTACTTTTATTATTTTTCCGCTCCCTACATTTGGCATAAGTTTTATGCGCCGTGGTATATCGTTTTCCAGACGGCACAAGGAGTAGCCGGATCAATAATCGGCGCCTTTATCGGTATATATCTGAGTAAACCAATCATTAAAGCCTCCCGCTATGGGGGAATCTGAAATATGAGAAAGGAATAAATCATGGCTTTTTACAAAATCACTTACAACAAACAGCATCGTTTCGCTACTATCCACAACTATGGATGCACATTCCATTGTCCGACATGCAGCTACAAACTACGCAGCGGTTCAGATGGGAAACCAGGTCTGGCATCTCCAGCCCCCAAACGGTATCTGGAAACGGAGGAAATTAAAGAAACAATCCGACGTCTGCCAATCAAGAGCTTGTATTTCATGGGAGGTGAACCAACCCTGGCCAGGAATCTGACCGGTCTGCTGCGTTTCGCCAAGGAGGAACTCGGCCTCACAACCAAATTGGGACACACGAACGGCAGCGGCTTACCTTTGCCCTATCTGGACGGAGCGAATGTCGGGCTCAAGGCCTGGGATGCAGATATTCACCGGGCAATAACAGGACAGGATCGGGATCACATTTTGACAAAGGTGGCTTTCGCCCACGCAAAGGGTATAAACTTAAAGATTAACATAGTTTATGTTCCCGGTCTCATTGATCTCGATCAAATAGAAGGGATTGCCGCATGGGTTGCCTCCGTGGATAGAAACATCCCCTTCAACATCATGGGATACATTCCCGTCCCTGGTCAGCCCTACCCGCAACCCACAATAGAACAGATGACAGCGGCTGAAGAGATCAGCAAGCGACATCTCCGGGATGTATCCAGTTCTCGCCTGTCGTCTGATAATGCCCTCCGTCTAGCGGACAGGGATGACCGTTTTGCCGTGACAAGATTGTTGTGAACGATAAATGATAATATACCGCTAAAAATCCGGTACAGTTAAAAAATCAGCTAACTTTTCCATCACGTTTGTCCACAGCCGAAGATATCCTGATTGCCTTATTGTTTTTGCTGCTGCCGCGGAAACTCAATATGAGCATTGACCACAATTAAGACAGGGTTTCGCCTTTCCCCTTCTCCGCGATAATTCTTGACAAAAATACAAAATGTGCTACGAACACACAATAAGTAGCACTAACACCGGTGTTCTAAATGACGTGGCGTTACTTTCAGGTTTTAGAAATATTATAGAATTTTTTTCTTCAAAGGAGTTTTTTTCATGCACATGGCGGACGCTTTACTCTCACCGGCGGTGGGAGCAACGATGTGGGTCGGTTCAGTGGCAACAATAGGATATTCGTCAAGAAAATTGAAGGATAATATCGATAATAAGACCATCCCACTGATGGGGGTCATGGGCGCGTTTATTTTTGCGGCCATGATGATTAACTTTACTATTCCCGGCACGGGTTCAAGCGGGCATATAGCCGGAGGAATTATTCTGACTGTCATACTGGGGCCATACGCGGCTTTTCTTGCGCTGGCGTCGGTGCTGACGGTGCAAGCGTTATTTTTCGCCGACGGCGGTGTGCTCGCGCTAGGCTGTAATATCTGGAATATGGGCTTCTACCCATGTTTTATTGGCTATCCCCTTATTTACAAGCCCATCGCGGGAGATGGAACAATCGCAAGGCGTATATCCATCGCCGCAATTGCAAGCGCAGTCATTTCGTTGCAACTGGGCGCCTTTTCAGTTGTTCTGGAAACGCTTTTATCCGGAAAGAGTGAATTGCCATTCGGCACATTTGTTCTGCTTATGCAACCGATTCACCTGGCCATCGGCATAGTGGAGGGAATTATCACGGCCGGGATTATCAACTATGTAAGAAAAGCAAGACCGGAAATTCTTGAGGCCAGTTCATTCTCCCGTCCCCTCGATGCCGGTATTTCTATTAAAAATGTTCTTATAGCCTTTTTAATTCTGGCTGTTATTGCCGGTGGTGCCGTTTCCTGGTTTGCTTCAACTCATCCGGACGGGCTCGAATGGTCTATTGAAAAAGTTACCGGCAAGGGCGAATTGGCGGAATCGACGAAGGGCATTGCTCCCGTCCTCAAAGAAATTCAGGAAAAAACCGCTTTTCTCCCCGGCTATAACTTTAAACAGGAAGATAAAGTAAAAAAAGGAGAAGAGAAGTCTGCCGCTTGGCCAGGGATTGAAACCGGCACTTCGGTTGCAGGTATAGTCGGAGGAACAATTGTTTTAATATTTATTTTGCTGATCGGTTTTGGAATACGTTTATTCAAAAAACAATAACCTCCTCAAGAATTATAATACATACGCCTTGGCAAAAAAGAACTGGAGTTCTTGTCAAGGCGCATGATATTTGACAGCTGTATTTGTTAAGGCTTTTACCGGATGAGACCATGACTTTTGATGAAAAATATTATAATATTGGTTTTCTTGATCAGTTATCCTACAAGAATACCATTGTTCATCGATTGGATCCACGAGCAAAGGTGATCATTACACTGCTCTTTCTCTTTACGGTTATCTCCTTTTCCAAATATGAAATTGCGGCTCTGTTGCCTTTCTTTTTCTATCCAATGCTTTTGATGACCATCGGCGGAATTCCGTTCATGTTTATTTTCAAAAAGGTATTTCTCGTCTCGCCCTTTGCCGTTTTTATTGGAATTTTCAATCCTCTTCTGGATTCGGGGCAAATTTCTATTCTTCATGGTCTGACGATTTCAGCGGGATGGCTTTCCTTCTTTTCGATCATGCTTAAGTTCACTCTCACGGTCAGCACGGCGCTTTTGCTTATCGCCACCACATCTTTCCCTGCTGTTTGCCACGCTCTCAGACAATTGGGGCTGCCTTCTCTTTTCGTTTCGCAACTTTCATTTCTCTACCGTTACATTTTTGTCCTTATGGAAGAAACCATGCGGATCGTCCGGGCAAGGAATATGCGATCTTACGGAGAACGCAGTAAAGATATCAAAATATTTGTACGTATAGTCGGAATTCTCTTTATAAGAACCGTAGAAAGAGCGGAACGCATTTATTACGCGATGCTGTCACGGGGATTTCAAGGAGACATGCCTTCGCTCAAACGTTTTCATATTAAAGCGGGCGATATTGTCTTTGCCGTTTCCGTTGCGGCCTTTCTCTATATCTTCCGGTTTTATCCGGCAACGGAAATATTGGGCAGATTTGTTCAAGGAATGTTTTCATGAGCCATCATATTGTAGAGTTTAAAAATGTTTTCTTTTGCTATCCGGACGGAACCGAAGCGTTGCGGGATATTTCTTTCAGGATCACTCACGGAGAATCGGTGGGTATTATCGGCGCCAACGGCGCAGGCAAGTCCACCCTCTTGCTGCATATGAACGGTTACTTGATGCCGACTTCAGGCACGGTAAATATCGGCGATCTTTATCTGACACGGCAGACCCGGCAGGAAATCCGCAGAAAAGTCGGCATCGTTTTTCAAAATCCAGATGATCAATTATTTATGCCGACTGTTTACGAAGATGTAGCTTTTGGCCCTCTCAATCTGGGCATGGATGAAACCGCAGTGCGCGAAAGAGTGGAATACGCGCTGAATCTGGTTAACTGTATTGAACTGAAAAACAAACCGCCGCATCATCTCTCCAGCGGACAGAAAAGCGCAGTAGCTATCGCCTCAGTCATAGCAGTAGAACCCGATATCCTGGCCATGGACGAACCGGCGGCTAATCTTGATCCCCGATCACGGCGTTTACTTATCAATCTGCTCAAAACTTTCGAGCATTCAAAAATAATCGCATCGCATGATCTTGATCTGATTATGGATGTATGCCATCGCTGCATTGTGGTCAAGGACGGGACCGTGGTAGCCGACGGCCAGGTTCTGGAGATACTCACCAACAGGAAACTTCTGGAAGAAAATAACCTGGAATTGCCCTTGTCACTTCATAGAAACTGATTATTTCACTGCTTACATGCGTTTTGAAAATACAGGAATACATTATGTAATATGGGACTGTTCAAAAATGCTCAGATGCTAGACGCGCAATAATCCGAACCGCGAAGCCTATATAAATATACGTTGAGCGGTGCGGATTGCAGCGCAACACAGCAGCTGAGTGTTTTTCAACAGCCCCATATCAGGGCAAATTCTTTCCTTTGGTTGCCATCATAAAACCCGCGTGTTTTACGCTCTTGACGGACTTTAATCTTTGATAGAGTTCTTCGATTGCTTTTGAATTTCCCTTGGTCACAATAATTTCAAAGCAATTGTGATGATCCAGATGGATATGCTGAGTGGATAGAATGCAGGCATGATAATCATGCTGGATATCCAGAACCTTTGTAACCAATTCTCTGGTATGATGATCATAAACCAGTGTTATGGCGCCGGTCACATCCTTGTTTTCCGTCCATTCCTTTTTGATCAGTTCTTCCCGAATTAAATCCCGAATAGCTTCAGAGCGGTTTGTATATTTATGTTTTTTGATGTGAATGTCGAATTTACCCAAAAGATTTTCATCCAGCGATACACCGAAACGAACAAGCTTAGACATAAAATATTCCTCCTTTCATATTGATTACATGAATATATAAAAATAGTATTAAAGGGAATAATGCCCCTGTTATCTGATGAAATTTGTCCTTACCATCTCTTCATTTTCCGGTAGACCAACCCCCGATTTTTTACCCGATTCGATTGATTTTAAAAGCCATGCCATATTCCGACCCAGCGTCCGCATGGTCTGTAGTCCTTCCGCATCCTGCCGTACTTCATCCGGTGTGTTGCCGTGTATCATATTCCAATACTGAGATGAAACAATCGGCATATTATTGATGGAAAAATATTTATTCAATTGTTCAAATGCTGACGCAGCGCCGCCACGGCGGCAACTGACAATTGCCGCGCCCGGTTTATACGCGAATACATCACGGTTGGAATAAAAACATCTGTCTAAAAATGATTTTATAAAACCGGAAGGGCCCGCAAAGTGGACAGGAGAACCAAAAACAAAACCGTCCGATTTGACAGCTTTAGCCAGGGCGGCGTTGACAGCATCATCATCGAACACGCATTTTCCCGTCTCCTCACACTTTCCACAGGCCGTACATCCTCTGATAGGTTTTTTACCGATGTAGAATATTTCTGTTTCAATGTCGTTCTTATTCAATTCCTTTTCCACTTCACAAAGGGCAGTGAAGGTACATCCTTTTTTGTTCGGACTTCCATTGATCAATAATACTTTCATTTTATAATCTCCCTTTTAAAACCGAGTTACATCGTTATCACTATTTCAGGAGATGCGCTCCCAGACCAGGTCCGTAACATTTCCCGCATTATCATGGGCCGAAAGAGTAAGCGTATTTCCGCTAAAGACAAAATCCCGCTTCAGATCCTTCCCGATCCAATCGGGAACCATGGCCGCCTTTACCTGATGCACTATAGTATTGACGCGGATTTCATAAGTGCCGCAATATGACATAAATGATGTTGTCGCTTTTATGTACCTTATGCCTGCCTTAATATATTTCCAGGACATCCACAGCTTTTTTGCACGTGCGGCATCTCTTATCTTTTCCGGAGGCACGCCTATGAGGCTCCGTCCGGACTTCATCAGGATTGCATGCATGAAGCCGTCCGGCGTATAGGATATATATCCGAGGGGATTTTCATCGAAGGGTCTGCTCAAGTAACCTGCAGATGATTTTTTCACCATAGATTTGAGCTTCCATGTTCCCACAAACCGTTCATCACTCATAATAAATCTCCTTATGGATTAGAAAATAAAAAAGTTAATACTTCTTGCGGCTTTTTATTTTTTCCGAAATTTATTGGAATCGTACACCGTTTAAAGCTGAATTAAAAGAGAAAAATAATCATAAAATCAAGCATGATGAAATTTTGGAACTAGGCATTTGTCTGTTGCGCCAAGGTCTTTTGACTGAGCTGAAGATAATAAAAGTATAGTGCATTTGGTGGAATCGCTGATTATACCTACTGCTCAGTATTGAGCAGTTATAAAAATTGCGGTTTACAAGGTAGAAACATATGACAGATGCAGGTAAAAAGCGACTAAAGATTGAACTTCAAACATCTGCGCTGGTGAAGATTTGTGGAAGCATTAGTGCAAATTTTAAGATTAAAGACGCTACCCATTTTCCTTTTCATGCTTTGCAATAAATGCATATCTATTTATTTTATCAATAGTATAATGATAGGTGGAATATTTTTTAAATTTATTATTCCTTAATGAATTTAATACGAAAAATGCATAATCGGCGCCATGCATATCATCGAGAACAATTGTTCCATCTTGGGAAAGCATACTAAGCGCAAGTTCAAGATTCATTATTCTGATATCAAAAGCACCCAGATCGTATAGAATAAGATCAAAAGGAATATCTTTTTTCTGTTTAATTGATTCCAATGTGAAGAGATTGTCTCCCTTTATATTTTTTGATATTAAAAATTCGCCTGTTTTATCAAGCCACTCCTGAGAATCATCGACTGACCAAACTTCTGGCATAGGAATACCAGTATGATTCATAGCAAAATAGCGAAAAATAAATGAGCTGAAACCCGAACCAAAATCTATGATCCTTTTTGGCTTAATGACTTCGCATAATGTTAGTAATAAGATAGAAAGTTCAAAGGATATCGCCATGATCGCATTTGATGTATTGGAAATATAATCCTGATAGAATGGCAGAATTTCATGACGACATGAAGTAATATTTTGATTATACAACTGCTTGAGGTCAGGATATTCCTTATAGATCTGACGAAGATCGAATTTGGATTCTATGTATTTCCTCAATGTTCTATCATAAAATTTGTTGCGGAAATAAGTTTGATTATACCGGCTGTAATGTTTGATAGTTTTCTGGATACGTTCGGTAAAAGTCATTGATTCCTTGTATAGATAAATTTTAAAGTTATTCATCAAATGCAAAGATGTTGGCTTTGCAAAGCGTATATTAAAATCTTTGTTTAAGACAGCAGTTCATCTTATCTGATCTAGTTTTACCGTTGAATGATTTTTACTAACAATTCTTAGGTCTTTTTGCCAGGAACATCGAATCGACTAAATAATACTTATCAACATAGCCAAACAGGGTATCTTGTACCGCCTGCTTAACCCCGCAGGGGTTGCCATAATCGTGGAGGCAAATCCATCCATCTTTTTTTAAGAATGGGAACCAAAGCCGAATATCTAATATACATCCTTCGTATGTGTGATCTCCATCGATAAACAAAAGATCGATTGGTTGAATCCAGTTTTGAACGATCTCAGCGCTGTATCCGCGTAACGCGGTGAATTTGCCTGTCCAGGCTTTCATATTGGCTAAAAACTGATCATAAGTATCTGTTTCTTTACTTAATATCCAATCACCTTTGCCAAACCAGGGATCGATGCAATATAAATGTCCGCCTTTGGATAAGGAACTAACCAAATAGTTGGACGATTTCCCCAAATAGCTGCCTATTTCTACGATAATGCCATTCGAAGCATAACGCCGGGCAATGTCTCTCAGAGTTATACCTTCAAGACGAGACAGGTGACCTTCCACTTCATGAGCTTGAGGTTTAGGTAACAGATGAGCTTTCAGATATGCAAGCATAAATAGTTTATTTAATTTTCCGGCATAATAAGTATTCTGAAACTTACAATCTACCGGATTATCGATAGATGCGCTCATTAATCGACAGCTCGCCTCTTTTTAAAAATATCCTTGGATTTTCTATAGGATAGTCTGTAGTTTGTCAAAAGAAAAAAATAACCTCTCATTGAGAAATCGAAATATGTAGGCATGTTGATAACGGTTTGAAGTCTAGTATTACAAAGACACTCGTCAAGACATCACTTACGGGAAGAAATAAATAAAATCCAGATTACCGATTTTTCAAGATCTAATCCGAAAAAATCGACCGGACCTCCAGAAGAAAGGAGAGGCGTTTATAGCGTTCCCGGGAAGATAGGAGTGTCCGCCTCAATCAGGGCAGACTCATTATTAATAATGACCTCGACCATGCTAAAGTACTTCGGAAACTCCGTGCCTATGAAAAAGCGTGAGGCAAGTATTTTCCCGCGATAAAAAATGGCTTCGCTGTTACCCTTGATTTTTGCATCAGGGGAATAATCGACGGCAGCCCCTGTCATCTCATTCAATCGTAACGTTGCCACAATCAGATTCCATAGATGCATCCAGCCCAGGCAGAGCATAAACAATGCTTTTTGAAACTGCGTTGCCTGACCAAAAACGGTCGAAAGATTTCCAGAAACTAATTGCTTATTCAGAAATGTGACGACATCATCCAGTTTTTCCAGTGCATCCTGAAGGGACATTCTATATTTATCTTCCACAAGGTCTTTTGCCATGCCGAGCGTTTCCCGAACCTTCTTTCTGAAAATCATCAGATTGTATTGATTCTTGTCCATCAGGACTTTTCGCATCAGCAAATCGATGGACTGAATTCCGTTAGTCCCTTCAACAATACTAAGAATTTTGCATTCACGGGCATACTGTTCCACGGGATAATCCTGGCAATACCCATATCCGCCATGTATCTGTATCGACTCGGCAGTGATATCCCACGCCGTGTCGGTATTGCCCGCCTTGCAAAGCG
This sequence comes from uncultured delta proteobacterium, assembly GCA_963811325.1. Lineage (GTDB taxonomy): Bacteria > Desulfobacterota > Syntrophia > Syntrophales > Smithellaceae > Smithella. The sequence continues at coordinate 795,092 of CAWEQT010000001.1, read as the reverse complement.
GAATGAGTAGTTCCACCATCGCCCGGGCTTCCTTGCCCGCCTCATCCGCGTCGAGGGCGGCAACATCGAGGTTCTTTCCGAGATAATAGGTGAGCATTCGCATCCCTTCTGTATAGGATTTCATGCGCAAGAGCATTCTCTTCACGTCGGGATGTTCGATAATCGGCGTCTGTGGCGCCTGTGGATTCAGGAGTTCGGTCACGTGCGTACCCTGAATCCTGTTCCTCGCGTAAGCGGCGGCGTGCATATAAGCGGCGCTTGAAAAAGCAAGCCCCTGAAGTCCCACAAAAAGCCGTTCCTCATTCATCATCTGAAACATCTGCCGCATACCCTTTCGCTCTTCGCCGAGAAGATAACCGACGCACCGGCTATTTTCGCCGAAGGACAATGTGCAGGTTGAAAGGCCATGGATTCCCATCTTATGCTCGATACCTGTACAAATAAGGTCATTGCGTTTTCCGGGTGTCCCGTCAGATTCCGGAATCTGCCTGGGAACGATGAAAAGCGAAAGTCCCCTGGTACCCGGCGGATCTCCATCAATCCGTGCCAGGACCATGTGAATGATATTGTTTACTAGATCGTGTTCTCCGCCGCTGATGAAGATTTTCTGTCCGCTGATCATATAGTTGCCGTTCTTTTGACGCATTGCCCTTGTTTTTACGTTACCCACTTCGGAACCGGCATCCGGTTCAGTTAGACACATGGTTCCCCCCCACGCACCGGATAACATCTTAGGCAGATACAGCCTTTTTAGTTTCTCCGTGCCGAAGGAATGCACGAGCTGCGCGGCGCTGCCGGTCAACAGCGCATAAAAAGTCAGTGACCCGCAAGCCGAACAAAAATATTCCTTGCAGGCCACCGAAATGGCAAGGGGCATGCCCAACCCTCCAACGGCCGGGTCGGCCGAGACGCCGATGAAACCCGCCTCAGCCATGGCTTTATAAGCCGGTTTGAAGCATTCGGGTGTCGTCACGGTTCCGCTGGCCCGGTTGTAGCTGACGCCGGTATGATCGCCTTCAGCATTGACGGGATAAAACTGCTCTACGGCTATTTTTTCGGCCAGACGAAGAGTATCTTCGTAGATCTCGCGATCATGACCGGAATATTTTTCATATTGATTAAGCTTGTCCACTCCAAGCATTTCGAACAGGACATACCGGGCATCCCTGGAATCCCACAACAAATGATTCATCAAATCACCTCGTTTGCATTACATATCTTGAAAAAATCAGGATCGAGCATTTTTCCGCTTCACATCAATGAGTTCCAGGAGCGCCTCGATGCGCCCAAAGACAGTTTCTTCGGTGTATTTTCTTACATCGGCATGATCAACATCGATCATCACGGCCGGTATGTCCAGATCCCGGGTCACACGCTTCAACATGTCCATCTGCATGATCGAATAAACCTTGCAACTCCTGTTGCTGGCGAACACCACGCCATCGATTCCGACTTGCTTGATGGCCTTTTGCATCGACCGGCATCGCAGTTCAAGGCCGTGGGGACAAACGGAAAAATTCTGAGTCCGCGCCAGGTACCATAGCGGATCGCCGCCGTCATAAGCACACAGGTCAAATTCGCCCTCCAGACTCCCCATGCAATAGGTATAGGAAGCGGCGATGATATTGGCATTAAGTCCGGCCAGGCGTGCCGACATTTTGCTCAGTTGATGCCACGGGGCAATATTGTCCCAGAGGAGTCTGTATTTTTCGTTGGGTACCGGGAAAATGCCCTGGGCAACATTTTCTTCCGTTTCATCAGCCAGAAGCCTGTAATGATCGGCCAGTTCTTTCGTTCCCCGCGATGTCAGGAATGGCGCCATCTGCACGAAGGAATCAAAAACGGTAAGCCCCGACGGCCGGTGTGCCGCTGTCTTCAGAAAACGTTTCCAGTGCGTCAAGGCTTCCCCAGTGTTCTGGACCGCTTCCCGGAAGCGATCGGCGTCAAAACGCTGGCCGCTCATCCTTTCAATGGTAACAATGAGATCACGGTATTGAGACAGGATGTAGTCGAGATCCTGCTCTTTCTGCTGCTCATAGCAGAACGGCACATCCAGAATGAAATGCGGCGTTCCCCACTCGCGATGGTAGACATCAAACCATTTCACCAACAGCGAGCAGTTATTGTTGTCTGAGACCAGAAGATGCGGTTTAGGCAGGCCGAAGGTAGGCGAATCTTTTCCGCCGTCAAAGGCCGTACCCAGGTCAATTCGCGCATAGGAACACAGATCCGCCGAAAAACCGTTTCCTTCCGCTTTTTCACACTGTAGAGGGCCAACGCCTTTTCCAGCGCTCATGGCCGCGTGACTCTCCGGCACAGCGTAAACAACATTTTCAAAGCCGCTGAATAATTCGGCAGGGACGACGATGGCAATCCAAACCACAAATGCGCCTTTTTCTGCCTTCTGGTGCAACTGCATATAATCATTTAACATGATTTTGCTCATCCGTTTACCGGCGCCAGTCTTGGGGTGCCCTGCTTTTTCTTTCCGTTCTTCCGGCATATTAACCTCCTATAGATTCAGCTCTTCAACATTTCGGAAAACGCTTCCAGGCGTGTCTCGAAGGCCGCACTGTTTAAGTCATCTTCAATGGAGATTTCCAGCGGCAGCGTCGCGACGCCCATCTCTTTTAATATCTTTTCCAGATAGGGAATCTCAAAGTATTCATCCTCACAGAATTTTTCGCCGATAAACACAAAACCCTGAGCCCTGACGCCGGCCACAAGGTTTTTGATCGTCGCGATCCGTTTATCCGCTGAATATAGCAGGGTCGGGCAGGGAAAGTGGTTATGGTAGAAATCGACATAATAACTGCACGGGTTATCAACCGTCTCCGGGGTATAATCATAGGACCGGCGCTGTGAGGCGATATCGTTTCCCACCACCCGGAACCCTGCATTTTCAATGGCGTCAATCAAGACTGGCGGGGGCGGGAGGATACCGCTGACAATAATCGCGGCGGCAGGCGAAGGCATTACGGATTCATCCCGGAACAGGGGATCTTCTTTAAGAATACACCTCATCAAATCAATATGATGCTCGACAGTGGTAAAACAGCCTTCCTGAATGATCCGGGAATACCGTCCATAGCTGATGGCGCCTCGCGCCACCTGTCTCTCCAGTTCTTTGCAGAGCGACCTCATTTCACGGTAAAGGGCAACGCTTAGCCGGAATTTATCCGGAGAGAACACGACGTCAAAGGTATCTTCCAGTTCTATTATTAATGAAAGAATTTTCGCACTGAGATAACCTGACGTCCGTGACTGCTCCTGGGGCGCCATGGGAATGTGTGTTTTGACTATGGGAAGCGATCTGCCGGTTTCCTCAAGACCGCAGTGGAGAATCTCAGGAAGGTTACGAAGAGTATCACAGGCATTGTACATGAATAATCCGTCTAATATCTTGCCTTGATCTGAAAGAACAAATTCCACCAGATGCCGTGCGACGGAACAGGCATAGCTCTGAAGGTGCCGGTCGGCTGTCGCGAACGTCTTTACAGAATCCTTGAGTCCCCATAACACGACCGGTGTCAGTCCCATGGAATGGAAAAGCTCCAGCGGAGGATACAAAGGAAAACACCCGATGATCCTTCCGCCCTTCTCTTTGAGAGATTTCATTTCATTATCCGGATCCATAATCTCTAACCTTTCAACTGACCTGGATGGCGCTGTCGCCCCAGTATTTTTTTCTCAGATCCTTTTTCAATATTTTCCCCGTCGGCGTCCTGGGAATCGCATCAATAAATTCCACCGATTTCGGAATTTTGTATGCCGCCAGGCGCTCCTTGCAGAACGTGACGACCTCCGCATCACTTAGTTTAGCGTCTTTTTTCAGAACAACAATCGCCTTGACCGATTCACCCCATTTCTCATCGGGCACCCCAATCACCGCGACATCCTGAATTTCCCGTATTCCACGCAGAACTTCCTCAATCTCAACAGGATACACATTGACGCCGCCCGTAATGATCATATCATTTAGCCGGTCGACGATATAGTAATATCCATCTTCATCCTGACGGGCAATATCTCCCACGGTAGCCCATCCATCTTCCAGGAAGGCATCCTTCGTCGCCTGCTCATTGGCCCAATAGCCACGGAACCCTCCAAGACCGCGGGAATACAGGATTCCGGGCTCACCAGGCTTGACTTCTTTTCCATCACCGTTAAATAATTTGATCTCAAGATCATGTCCCGGCATGCCGACAGAACATTCCTTACGCAACTGATCCACGTCCCTTAGGCAGGTGGATACGCCGAGCTCCGTGCTTCCGTAAAATTCATTGAATTCTGCGGTTTTGAATGTCTCCTTGATTTTCAGCTTCGTGGGCGTATGAAGAGGAGCGCCTCCCGATATAAGGGTCCTCAGGGAGCTTGAATCGTATTTGTTCATGACCTCCTTAGGAAGCATTATCAGCCAGTCATACATGACAGGAACCATCATCAGCCAATTCACCTTATATTTTTCGATATTCTGAAGGACTTTTTCAGGAACGTATGAGGGCATAATCACGAGCGTCCCGCCTGATATCAACGTAGCCAAAAACCAGGCACAAGCGCCGGCATGATACTGGGGAATGACGACCATCTGGACATCGCCTGCCTGGACTCTCCAGTCGATACACACCGTCACGCCCGTATGATAATCCTCCATCACTCTGCGCACGGCCCCTTTCGGGAATCCTGTTGTGCCCGAAGTATACAGGAGCATGTCGATTTCCAGCGGAGAGACCGATTGTCCTCTGTCTTCGGGCAATGCTTTCCGGATCAGTTCTTCGTAGGAGATCGTGTTTTCGACGGGTACGTCTCCGGTGACGATAATATATCTTAAAGCGGGAACGCTTGCTTTCGTTGCATTCAAGATCGCGATCAGGTCGGGGCTCGTGACGATCGCGACAGCTCCGGAGTTGTTGAGCTGATAAGCCAGTTCATGGGCTTTCAGACTTGAGCTCACCGGGGTTTTTATCATCCCCGTATGATAAGTCGCCACAAAGGTTTCGGAAAATTCAATGCTGTTTTTTAAGTATATCGCCAGACGCTCGCCTCTCTTGATCCCGAGATCAAGCAGGCCGTTTCCCAGCCTTACGGTACGTTCCCACATCTGCGCCCACGTGAGGACGCGGCCCTCGCAGATGAGGGCGGGCGCATGCTGATTCTTCGCGCAATTCATTCGTATACTGCTGATGACATTATTGGAATAGCCTCCCTTCGGTGCGGCGAAATTCATGATTGAATTTTGCATAAGAACCTCCTGATAAACATTTTATGATCCGTAACAAATCGTGCTTGACAATCTTTGTTTTATATACTAAACATTGTTCAGCATGTCAAACATTATTTTACATTTACCATTGGTTATAGAAGCTGAAGCATATTTTAATTGAAATGATGCTTTTTTTGCTATACTTTATGACGATGAAGCATATACGAAACTGATATAAGGTAATCCATGAAAAAGAAGATTGATTTCAGTGAATTGAAAAAACAGGAATGGAACTCCCGGAAAAACCTGATTATGGATGCGGCACAGCGGGTTTTTGCGGGGAAAACCTTTGACAAGGTTAATATGCGTGAGATCGCAAAAGAAGCGGGCATCTCTCCGGGTTCAATCTATACCTACTTCGAAAACCAGGAAGAACTTTTTATTGAAACGTCCCTGCGGGGAGCGGATAAGCTCATTAATATGTTCAGTGACATGGCCAATAGTGATAAAATAAACGTAAAGAATGCCGCTATTGCCTACATTGACTTTATCACGGAAAACTATGAATACTTGAACATGATGCAGCATAGCATGCTGTATGGAAAATTTACGTCCGAGGCTTCGCTGGAAAAGATAATTAGAACCTACCGTCTCCTATTTGATCAATTTGATGCTATTATTCGCAAAACCGTGCCAAAAGATAAGGTCAGAATCTATTCCCATCTTTTTTTTGCCGCATTGAATGGCATTCTTTTTTCCTATGGAAGATTCCCCAAGAGAGCCGGTGAGGAGGCGCTGGCACACATGCGGGAACTGGCCGCAATGCTGGCTGGTCTTTTTGAGAAAAATAAGCCGCGACGGTCATGAACCATCACCAAAAATGAAATTACCCTGTTGATATAAACTTAACACTCACCGCTTTGCCCAAAGCAATATCCCGCTGTTGACCCAGACCGTTGACTTGGCTGAGGATAATAAAAGTATAATGTGTTAATAAAAGGTCGAGTCAAAGCGGCCTGCCGCCCAAATAACAGGATATTGGGGCAACAGACCCATAAAGACTCGACCTAATTTGAGATTGTATCCATTTAGTATTATTAAATTTTTATCTCTGTCTCCCCACTGCGCAAATCTCAAAATTTAACTCAAAATTTAACTCGTTGACAAAACAAATAACAATTCTTATACTGCCGGTCATTTTAGTAAGATACCAATAATAAAGTACAATCAATAAGGAGAATGAAACATGGCATCAAATTTTTTGTATTCCACCCGTGAACAAAAGTTCATATTGAAAGAATGGCTCGACATGTCCAAGGTCTTTGGAACAGGACGCTTCGAGGGAGGCTACAGCGTCGACGATATTGATTCAATCCTTGAAAACGCAATGAAGATTGCCAAGCTATCCATAGCGCCCACCTGCGATGACGGCGACACCATCCATGCCGTATACAAAGCCGGCAAGGTTACAACACCCGAGTCCTATAAGAAAGGCTATTGGGCTATTCAGGAAAACGGCCTCGGCAGCAGCAACGCAGACCACTCAGACCCCAGTTCCATGCCGCTGTGCGTGATGGGAGCCACCAATGAATACCTGGCAGCAGCCAATGCCTCACTGGGACCCTATGCCATGGCAACCACCGGTTCCGCAGGTCTGATCCGTGACTTCGGCAATGAGAAGATCAAGAACATCTTCCTGCCCAGGATGTTTTCCGGTCAGTGGTCCGGCACGATGGACCTCACCGAGCCCAACAGCGGCTCCGACGTGGGCGATATCATCACTAAGGCAACCCCCACCGATGAACCCGGCGTTTACAAGATTGTGGGAACCAAGTGCTTCATCACCGGAGGCGATCAGGACATCACCGAGAACATCATCCACCTGGCGCTCGCCCGCATCGAGGGCTGCGTACCCGGAACCAGGGGAATCTCCCTGTTTGTCGTTCCCAAATACTGGCACGATGTCAACGGCGAGAAAGGTGAGTTCAACGATGTGAACTGCGGCGGCATCGAGCACAAGATGGGCCTTTGTGGTTCGGCAACAGCAATCGTGAATTTCGGCGAAGAAAACAAGTGCCGCGGTTACCTCCTTGGCGATGCCCCCGTTGACGGAAAAGGCCATGGCATGGCCCAGATGTTCCAGATGATGAACGAAGAGCGCACGGTAACCGGTCTGGCAGCCATGTCTGCGGCAACTGTTGCCTACAACAATGCCTGCATGTATGCAGCCGGTCGAATCCAGGGCCGCCAGATCACCAACCCGAAAGCGGGAAGGGTTCCCATCATCAATCATGAAGACGTTCGCCGCATGCTCATGTTTCAGAAGTCCATCACGGAAGCGTCCCGCGCCATGATCGCCTTCTCTTACTATTGCATGGACATAGCAGAGAACACCACGGACGAAAACGAGCGTAAATTGGCCAAGGCCTACATAGAGGTAAATATCCCCATCGTCAAAGCCTGGTGCTCGGACATGGCGTTCCTCTCCATCTCGGACGCCATGCAGTGCTATGGCGGATATGGTTTCTCGGAAGAGTACCCCATTGCCCAGCAGCTCCGTGATTGCAGAATCTATCCCATCTGGGAAGGCACCAACTACATCCAGTCCATGGACCTCATCGGCCGCAAGTGGATGATGGGCGGAGGTCAGGTCTTCGCATCGTGGCTGGGCGAGATCGAGAAATTCGTGCAGGCCAATAAAGCCAACGCCGTATTGGGCGCACAGATCGCTCTTTTAGAAGAAGCAGTGAACAACTACAAGGAAATTCAGAACACCATGGCGGGCTATCTGGGTCAGGGCAAGCTGGGTATGATCGGCTTTTTTGCCACCCGCATCCTCCATGCCACGGGTTACATATACGGCGCAAAGCTCCTGCTTGAGCATGCGCTGATTTGCCAGAAGAAGGTTGAGGAAATCGGCAAGGAACACTTCGAACATCCTTACTACGCAGGCAAAGTGGCCTCCGCAAAATTCTTCTGCCACAACATCCTGCCCACCGTGGGCATGATCCTGAGGGTTATCAAGGAAGGCGACAATTCCATCATGGAAGCTCCTGAAGCAACCTTTATCGTGTAAGCCTGAACATCTCTTTGAGGGACGGGGTGGTATATCCCCGTCCCTCCTGATCTGACCTAATAATAAAAATAATGATTTTTTTAATATCAATTTAGCCAATCTACAACTGTTCAGTGGCTAGCAGTTATCAGCATCGGGTATTTCTGATTAAAATTGAATATCACAGCTATCATTTTGGTTTAAAATGATTTTGGTCTTCATTGGTCTTCGTATCAATTAAGGGGCTCCCTGTTCTTAATATAATGAAGACCAGGGCGCCAAGAAGCAACACTCCAAGCAATTGAACAAATAATAGAGCTGCATTGATACTTAAGCCGGGAGTTATTTTAGCAATGAACTCATATCCTCTATAAGCACCCTCATAACTAACCGGTGGAAATAAAAACATAGCTATTATGACAATACATATTACAATCACAACTCTTCTTTGAGCATTGTTCATTTCCCTTCTCCTTTCTTCTTTTGTTCATTAGAAGACAGTTTGTTGGTCTTTCCTTTATGAGTTTAATACATAATAGCACTATTTATTATTTTTAAAAGATGAAATCCATAAAAATTCCTGAACGCTCAATTATAAGAAAAAAAGGGGGAAAAGTTCTCCGATTACCAATTTTTCAAAATTCCCGAACCTTCAGAATTGATGCTTACACATACGAGCCAATGTTTTTCGGTTTATAATTTAGATGAGGATTACGAGTTGAACTGTTCATGACGTTGTGACTCTGGACAAATCATGTCTTTCCCATTCTTCTTCGCCTGGTACATGAGCTGGTCAACCCGGTGAACAAACGCTTTCATGTCTTCCTTCAACTTGTGCTGTGAGAGACCTATACTCACTGTCATATGAACTTTTTGACCCACAGGGTAAAAAGCTTCTTTTCCTAATTCCGTTTGGATTCTTTTAGCCGTCACAATGCCTTCCTCGCTTGTGGTCATCGGCAGAATGATCGTAAATTCCTCACCGCCATAACGATAGGCGGAATCAGTTTCGCGCAGGCATCGTTTGATCACCTTACCGAGTCGCGATAAAACATAGTCCCCCTTAACATGGCCGTATGCATCGTTGAATGCCTTAAAGTTGTCGATATCCAGCAGCAGAATGGTCAAAGGCTGTTCATAGCGATTCGATCTCTCTATTTCTTTTTCAAGCTGCGCGTGAAAATGTCTGGAATTATAAAGCTGGGTGAGGTCGTCAATTATGCTTAGTTCCAGGTATTTCTGTTTACTTTCCCGGAGGGCTTCCTCTGACCGCTTATGATCGGTTATGTCGTGGAGATTAACAATTATCTCATCATTATTATTGTCTATTGCTAAATATCTTGATACGCTTTCAAAAGTATGACAATTCCCATCGATACCGCGAATGCTCATTTCGTTTTGGCGGGGAGATGCATCTTTTTCACTGATAAATGTCCTGAAAGCACGATTAATACGATTCAAGTCATGGGGATGAATATTTTTAAATGCGTTGCTGCCAATACTTTCTTCAATTTTTAATCCCAGTATTCTTTCCGCGGCCGGATTTACATAGGTGATAGTCCCTTGCAGATTCATGACGACAATTATATCTGAAGAACACTCTACAAGAGCCTGGAACCGCTGCTCCTCTGGGCGTAATTTCCTTTCCATTGGCTTATTTCCAACTTCTGCATCTTCTAATTCTCTGGCTATTACTGGACAGAGGCGGGAAAAATCATTCTTTATGATAAAATCCTGGGCGCCTAACCGCATACGATTTACGGCCATAGTTTCATCAAAGACTTTTGATACAATGATAATCGGAATATCTATATTTGCTTCCTTTAATAAGGCAATAGCTGAGGGACCACTGAAGATTGGCATTTTAAAATCGCAAAGAATGATGTCCCACTGCTTCTCTTCAAGGGCTTTTTTCAGCGCAGCGGAGGTTTCCACCCTTTCATACACCGGATTGTATCCGCCCTTCTTAAGCGTACTAACTAAAAGCAGAGCATCGTCTTCCGATTTTTCAACAATTAATGTCCGAAGAGATTTATCATTCATGGGATTACTTTCTGTGATTTTTAACCATTACCATTTGTATTATAACATAAAACAATAAAATTAGAAAAAAAACATTCCAGAAAGTTAGTTTGATTATTTCTATTACAATTTCACAATCTCATGGAATAAAGAAATTTGAAGATTATTTGTTGAAAGGTGTTAAAGCCTAATGATGAGAAGTACCGCATAATGAGTACCATCGCCTGCAAAAGGATAAATATTGTCTATTTTTTATCGTACCTTTCTCTCCCCGTTAAAAAGGAGAGAAAGGGTCTTTCAAATATTATCCATTGTGGGGCTTAGAAAGTGTTTAATATATTACGGTCCATGTCATCAAGCGGTATCACCTTGCGGGGATCGGGTTGAAGGCCAGCCGCGGCCTTGCCCCCTTTCCCTTGCGGGATCGGGTTGTGCGGCAGATACGCCGATTGGCTGGATCGCAGGGCCTGGGTATATTCGCCTGAGCCGGTAAGCTTAAAGCTTGCCACCATGCTGCGCATCTCCTCGGACTGAGAGGACATCTCCTCGGCCGCACTGGCCGACTCCTCGGCATTGGCCGCGTTGTGCTGAGTCACCTGATTCAACTGCTCCACCGCCTTGTTCAACTGGCTTATTCCCTCATCCTGCTGCTCCGATGCCGCTGCTATCTCCGCCACTACATGGCTGACCTTGTTGGTCTTCTCGGCAATCTCATGGAAGTTCTTTAAAACCTCGGCGTTAATGGCTACGCCGTTCTCCGAATTTCTCACAGATTCCTCGATTAAATTGGCCGTGTTCTTGGCCGCCTCGGCACTCCGCATGGCCAGGTTCCTTACTTCTTCGGCCACCACTGCAAAACCCTTGCCGGCGTCTCCGGCACGGGCCGCTTCCACTGCGGCATTTAACGCCAGCAGATTGGTCTGGAAGGCAATCTCGTCTATGGTCTTCATTATCTTGGCCGTGGAATCCGACGACGCTTTGATCTGGTTGATGGCCAAAGACATCCGGCTCATGCTCTCCACTCCCTTATCAGCGCTGCCCCGGGCCTGCTCCGCAACCCCCTTGGCCTCCCTGGCGTTAAGTGTGTTCTGCTTGGTCATGGCGGATATCTCCTGCAGACTGCTGGACACTTCCTCCAACGAACTGGCCTGCTCGCTGGCGCCCTGCGACAGTGACTGACTGCTGGTGCTTATCTGTATGCTGGCCGATGCCACCTGGTCTGCCCCGATCGCCACCTGCTGCAGGGCCTTATCCAGATTCTTACCGACCGCATTGATAGTTTTTTTGATTTCGTTGTAAAACCCTTTATAATCGCGCACTAACCGAGCGGACAGGTCTTGGTGAGCCAGTTTTACTAAAACGTCCGATGCTTCTTCGAGCGGAGCCATCAACGCGTCCAACATATTATTGAATCCCTGGACGATTTTCTGATATGTCCCATGGAAAGATGTTGCATTGGCTCTATACGAAAGGTCGCCTTCAAGAGCACCGAGGCAACATCTATTGATTTCATTGCTCATCGAGCCGATCGCATTAATCATTTTATTAAGCGCCGGGCCGATCTCATCTTTATCGTCTGTTATATCCGGTGCAATGTCGATGTTGCCTTCGGATATCTGCTGCATGCTGAATATGACCTTTTGCTGAAGGTTGTCCGCAAACAGATCAATGGCATGGGTCAGATCGCCTATTTCATCTTTCCTGTTTAAATGCAAACGGCTGGAGAGGTGACCTCTTTTCATCTCCTGAATCATCAGCACTCCCTTCTTCAGCGGTTTGGTGATCGATTCGGTTATAATTATCCCCATAACGATTAAAAGAATAGCCTCTACAGCTAACAATAACCACAGTATACTCGCCCAACCTCCTATGCCCGTAGCGTTTGCTTTAATGGCCGCCTCATTACGGCCCGTGTTATAATTATAGAGGTTACGAACAGCCGCAAGTGTATTATTTCGGGCTATGATAAAATAGCTTCCGTCGGCCAACAAGCGGTCAGCCTCATCATTTTTGCTGTCATCCACTCCCTTAATTATTTCCTTATAACCGCGCTGCATTTCCGGCCAGGCTGCTTCAAAATCGGAGAGAAGCTTCTTTTCTTCGGCAGTCAGCTCTTTACTTTTATATGCCTGAACAATTTGATCTATTGAAGTTATTTCCTGCTCAATGCTTGCCATGGTATTATTGCGTGCAGCGGGCACCGCAATATAATGGTAAAGATATCCCTCCATTTTTTCGATGCTGGCCTTCAGATCTCCGGTTTCTTTGATGGCCCCTGCATACTGGCGATACATCGAATCCTGTTCGTTGACATGCTGACGTGCGCTCAGCATCAACATCATCGTAACTATAAAGATCAAAACAAAACATCCAATGACCTTGAGACCGATTTTAATATCGTTAACTATGTTTACTTTTATCATGGCTTTTATCCCCTCTTTTGCAATTTTCTAATTAGTCTGTATTTGATTCGTTTCGTCCTTCGGCTTCTGTCCACTGTTTTCGGCGGCCTTCTTCATGTGTATGATGTCGGAGGAGCTTATTACCTTTTCGATGTCTAAAAGCAGGTAAATCCGCCCTCCGGTCTTGCCCACGCCCAAAAGATATTCAGGGTTCACATCCGCCCCGAAGGACGGGGTATCCTCGATATCCACGGATGCCAATTTGATCACCTCCGAGACCTTGTCCACCAAAATCCCCATCATTAAGCTGGAGGTTTTAATAACGATGATGCAGGTTTCGTCGGTTATGACGGTCTGCTCCATGCCAAACTTTACCCTTAGGTCCGTAATGGGATGGATCTTGCCCCGCAGGTTGATGACTCCTCGAATATACTTGGAGGTCAGAGGTACCGGTGTGATCGGCATCCGGCCGATGATCTCCTGAACCTTAAGGATCTCCACCCCATATTCCTCGCTAGCCAGGAAAAAAGTCAGGTATTTACCGGATCGGGAATCAACATTGATGGACTGATTTTCCTTAACTGCAGTTGCGTTGTTCATGCTTTTGCCTCCTATATGGCCTGCCTTTTATTTTTTACCATATGTTAAGTTAGAATACAGCCATTTTTTAATTATTCCCAATTGAAATGTTGTGTAAATCAAGAAGAAAAAAAACAACATTACAGAAAGGAAAAAATAAAATAATCCAGATTACCTATTTTTCAAGATCGAATCCAAAAGGCATGACCGAACTTGAAGAAACTATGCCTTATCGGGTGGTTTTCAACAAAATTTTTTAATTATTATTGTGAACATTTTTAATCAAGATTCTCAGCCAAAGTGGATGGCTTGGGAACATCACCGATGTTCTTACCATAATATACATATTTTATAGTTTTGTCTGATTTTATTATAAATGCCGCCGGTAGTTGCGTTTCCTTACCTTCAAATTTCTTGTGAGCAAATCCCCGGCCAATCGCCTTGATAGCAGCTATAAGACCTGCAGGGTGTAAATATTTCAATATGCCACTCGGCTCAACGGCATAAAGCTGAAATATTTTTCCTTTTGAGTCACAAACGATATCAAAAGGCCAATCTCCTTCTTTTAGCAGCGGTAACAGAGTAGTGGTTGAACTCTGCAGAAAAACAAAAACCCTTGCTTCTTTCTTATTGAACAATTCAATCTCTCGTTTAAGGTTTGCCATTTCCATCTGACAGATGGGGCAACCATGATACCGAAGAAATACAAAAACAGCATTCCGGTGTTGTATGGTTTCATAAAAATCTTGTGAAGATGACCAAGGTGTATCAAATTGAAAGTTCGGCGCTTTATCCCCTGCCTTTAATTGCGTACACAAAATCCCGTTCTCCTTCCATCATACATGATAATTATCGCCTTCGCCCACCTGACAATTAATATCCCTGGCTGGTTTTTTCCGAAATTTGCTGGAATCTTAATCTATTTGAGGAAGAATTAAAAGAGAAAAAATCATGAAATCAAACATGATGAAATTTTGATATTCTAAAGCCATAAATAAAAACGGTTGTCCCCATTTCCTTGCACGAGGTTTTTCTTGACAATCGTGAGACATTCTTGGCAATGAATAAAAAGCGCTTGATAGAGGGAAATTAATGACTGATAAACAAAGCAACTGGCAGACTGCTGAACTGGCGGAGACTTTCCTGCAGGGTGTTCGTGGGGCAATTCCTGCCGCCGTTTTTCAACTCGAATTAATCAGCCGTATTATAACATCCTGGTATTCCCGGCCGCGTCGAATAATTGATCTAGGGTGCGGTGACGGTGCGGTAGGCAGATTCCTTCTCAAACATTACCCCAATACACACATAATATTTGCTGACTTCTCTGAGCCCATGCTGGATGCGGCAAGAATGCAGATCGAGAACAATGCACAGGCTACTGTTGTGAAGGCAGACTTTTCCTCGCCATCCTGGCTGGATGCAATTGGCAGCAAAGAAAATGTCGATATTGTTGTATCAGGATTCGCAATTCATCACCAGCCTGACCAGCGCAAGATAGACCTGTACACTGAGGTGTTCAATCTGCTTAGCGATGGTGGTGTTTTTCTCAATCTGGATCAAGTGGCATCTACAACACAAAATGTGGAACACCTTTTTGATAATTACTTCATTGACCACCTTTATCAGTTCCACCAGGCAATGGACCCTGCAAAATCAAGAGAAGAAATCGCACAGGGCTGGTATCACCGGCCAGACAAGAAGGAGCACATACTTGCGCCCGTTCAAGATCAATGTGAATGGCTTCGGAACATTGGATTCATGGATGTGGACTGTTTCTTTAAGGTATTTGAATTAGCGCTATTCGGCGGCAGAAAGCCATCCGGTAATATGTGAAATCCAGGTAAAATTACGATGCACACGGTAACAGGCAGCCGTCTATCTTTCCTATTTAGTTCGGGTTGTAATGTGCAGAATGTTTATCGTGATTTTTTCCGGGTGGCGTTGTGTAAAAAACTTCCTGTAAATCTTACGTAAAGGGGACGTCCCCTTTACGTACACAAGCGATGTTTGATCGTATCGAGCTGTCACTGTCAACTCAAGTTAGTTCAGGATATTTTTTCATTTACATAGATTAGTTTTACAAAACCTTCATCCTGAACCTTTTATCTTGATGCATGAAATTTAAATCACTTCTTATTCAATGGTTTTTTCGGAGTTACACAAACTTTTTCATATAATTTATCCATATCACTGCCAGGTGTAATATTTTCCCTTTCACTAATTTTATATAATATGTCCTGGTTCAATACTGTTCCCTTATCGTCATAATCTATCCTCTTTTCCATTTTAATCTGTCTATTCTTACAATCCATTTTCCACAAAGAAACAGTGTGGTGATAGTGTTGATATTTTATGGATTTCTCTAAACCTTCTTCTCTCTTTACTGTCTCAATCATCTTTTTCCTGTCAACATCTGTTGCAATATCATAAACCCAGACTGATATAATGTCGGATGACTTAGTGAGATTTGTTTTATTGTAATACAACATTCTACCACCCGTACCATATTTTCCAATCCACTCCCATATTTTACTGTCTGGTTCTGAAAAACAGACTGATGGAAATGAAACGACAACAATAATTAAACAAATCCAGAAAATTTTGAGCTTCATTATTTTTACCTTCCAAGTCGTTATGAATGAAATATAAATTACTTCTGCCATTTTGACCATTACTGATATAATCTAGCATAAAATTGAAAAATTAAAAATTGAGACTTTCAGGAGAAAGAAAGAAATAAAAAACAGCTTGTCGATTTTTCAAAATTCCCGAACTTTCAGAATTGTTGCTTACACCTGCGAAGTTTCAGTAGCGGGCAGTTATAATAATTGATTACAGATAGTCTGGCATTTTTATTTTTCATAAGTCATCAGACAAATTCTATTTTCTGAATATATAGAAAAGGATCGTCAGAATAATGCTGATGACGATACTTGTCGTAATGGGAAAGTAAAAACTGAACCGTTCTTTTTTGATATAAATATCGCCAGGCAGTTTGCCGAGGAACGGTATTTTATCGCCAAACAGAAAAACAAGCCCAACAACGATAATAATAACTCCAACAACAATCATCATTTTACCTATTGTGGACATCAGACAGCCTTTTATATTTTAAGGTGGAGTTCAGCCATTTCTATTTCTGATTGTAATGTAGCATAAAACGCCAGACTGGGAAAATAAGAATTACCGAAAGTTAGTTTGAGTATTTCTTTCGCTGCATCTGACTATTTTTCTTTGTTCTCACTGCGCATAGCGATCACGTTGTAAAGCCACGCAAATATCGCTCCTCCGACCAGGGCATCGAGAAACCCCCAGACCAATCCCAAAAGACTTCCGAGGGGACTGATGTTGTACCCACGGTAAAGCCTACCGATCAGCGTGACCTCATGAGTGATACCATCAAAGGCTATGACCCACCAGGTAAGCAAGAACAGGCCTAACCCCCATATAATTCCACATGTCAGTGCGAATGCCTTTACGTTTATTTTCATATTCCTTTCCTTTCATTACTATACCCAACAGTGTTTATATTGATCGGTGCTAATATTGTAAACGCCGACAGCGCTGTCGACATAACACCCCTTTAAAATATTCTGTGATGTTGATCTAATACTTTAATATTAAAATTTATAACAAATTTATTTGACATAGAAGGCTTCATGACCATCACAAAGTTATGAGGCCTTTTAATGATTATAATCCCTGATTGAAAGAAAGCATATTTGTAAAAGATCACCTTTAAATTCTTTCCCGGTGGCCGAAGCGCTCATCTTATTATTATTAGTTAATTATAATCTTATACATATCTACTACCAAGTAATAAAAGATGCTGTCCTTGATTTTCAGAAATTCATATCATAATAAAATATAGTTACTGTAATAAAATTATGATAGAGAAATTGTAAAAGAATAATGCTATAGATAGAAAAGTTTGAAGAGTCAGAGATTAATTTATTTCTTTTATCTATAAAGTTTCAGTAGCGGGAAGTTTTCAAAATTGATAATTATTTGTAATCGTGTATTCTATAAGATTGTTTTTTTCTATCTCATGGAACTGGTATCCTTTCTCTCTAAATAATCTCAGACAGGCATCAGCAACAGCAGCATCATAAAGAATTGCCTTGTTTTCCTCGATCTTTTCAAGGGCTGGTTCAATACCCAATGACGCACGATAGGGACGGTGGGAAGCCATGGCCTCCACAACATCTGCCACGGCCATAATGCGGGCCTCGACGAGAATTTCATCCTCTTTCAGATTTCTGGGATAACCGGTGCCATTCATTCGCTCGTGATGCTGATAGATTATTTCCGCCAGCGGCCAGGGAGATTCAACATCCTTCAATATCTCATATCCACTCCTGGAGTGTTCTTTAATCAGAGAAAATTCAAGGTCTGTCAGTTTGGTGGGTTTAGACAATATCTCTGCGGGAATCGCTAATTTCCCTATATCATGGATTGAACCTGCCATGCGGATTCCATCAATTTTATCCTGAGGCAATCCCATCTCTGTGGCGATGGCCATGGCAATGTCCGCGGACCTGATCTGATGACCGGACGTATAGGGATCTCTCAACTCTACAGCCGATACCATGACCTGAATTGTGGTATCAACAGCTTTTCTGAGGCTTTCAAGAATGTGTTGAAGTTTCTCATCGCCTTGCTTACGTTCGGTGATGTCGAGAAGAAAAGCGATGCTTTTTTTCGTACCGGGAATCATATCTATGCTGAGGACAATATCCTTAATAGCGCCACCTTTATCAACAAATCGGATTTCACAGTTTTTTGGGGCCGATTTTGCATCAACTATGCGCTGGCGATTCTGCGTTAACATTCTTTCCAGATCCTCTTGAACAATAAACTCCTCCCAGTGCTTCCTTTCCTCTATTTCCTTTTTGGAACAACCGGATAATTTCTCAAACTCGGTGTTGGCATGACTTATGGTCTTATCCTCCTCTATAATGATGGTTGCGGTACCTGTATTTTCAAAAATCGTTCTGTACCAGGACTCAGATTGTTTAAGCGCCTCCTCCGTCCGTTTGCGCTCGGTGATGTCGTTTACAATTCCTATAAATCCTATTGGTTTGCCGGATGAGTCTTTTTGTAGAGATTCAGATGTTTCAATGTATCTTTTAGCGCCATCTTTCCTCGTAACTTGCCAATTAAATCTTTTAGAGGATTCCCCTATATTGTAAACTTTATCATAAGTTTCAAAAACTTTTTTCGCGGTTTTTCTATCTGTATAGCGTCGAAAATTCATTCCCATCAATTCTTCTCGTGAATACCCGAGAATTCGGCAAATCGAATCGCTAAAAAAAGTTAAGTTGCCGACAAGATCTAATTCAAAAATTCCATCGTGAATATTTTCAAGGAAATTTAGATATTGTTCTGCGCTTTCGCGCCGCGCTTTTTCCGCCTGCTTATCCTTTCTTGCAGTATCATGAATATCCGTTTTATTTTTATGCAATTCGTCAATCTTCTTTTTCATTTTTATTTTCCTTAAAACGAGGCTGTTTGCGTAGCAAATATTCCAGTTCAAATTTTATTATTGGAGTATAGCTATATAAAAAAAAATATCAATAATTATTTTGTGTCAAAGCATAAAATTACCACTAAATACAAGCTTTAGATTTTTGCAATCGTGAATAGTGTTTATGATGGATTGAAGTCTATCATTTTTGTCGCTGCTGATGCTTTGTGGAAAATAGGAAGAAAGAAATTAAAATTCGATTTCCGAACAAGCAAATTTGTTGAGTTCATCTACAAGTCCACACCTATTGTGATTAAAATATTTTGATGATTTGCGTTCGAAATGTTTAATATCGAAATCACCTATACTGTGAGGGTATAAGAGCTTTGGTAAAAGTAATAAACTTAAAACTTATTGCAAATGTTGCAAAAAGCACGTCCTATAGGTCAGATGGATTTTAGTGTTGGGCTATTTGAGTCACCTTTTCATTTCAAGTGGCATTTATCTATTCCATTTATCTCTTACTTTTTACGACTTGATGGTTGCATGTACGATTCTCCACCAAGGTTTGATTTTTCTGTTCCTATGCTGATCTTTAAAGTATAGTTCCTTTAGATATTCAGAGCCAACGTCTTTGATGTTTTGAAAACCTCTATCTACTAAGAAGGACTCTATTTTTTCTTTCTCAATTCCAAAAGTAAGAGGCTCTCTTGTTTTATTCATTTTCTCAAACTCATTTTGTGCTCCCTCTAAACCACAAGTTCCGTCAACAACGGATTTGAGAATATAATCAAATATTATGGAACTATCTTTGCCCGAATTTGATGATACGAAAGCCAGCGTCTCGTCTACAGATTCCGGAATCAAATATGGTGTTGTACCTTCCCATATAAATAATGACTTCAATTTCCCGCTATAACCACACTGTACCAATTTATCACTGAGTTTTTCTTTAAGAAAATCGATGGGAACATAAACTACATGATTAGGTAATGAACCTAGTTTCTCTTGTATTTTCTCTTTCTTTATCGCCATTGTAGCAGGGTGGTCAACCTCAAAAACTTTCATCTTTCTAAGATTATCAAATCTGTATGATCTGGAATCAAAACCTGCTCCCATTATAACTACCTGCTGAATTTCATTGGCAATACATTCTTGCAAAAAATCATCAATGTATCTTGTACGAGCAACGACATAGTAATGATGACCTATAAAAAGCTGATCAATGATTTTTACTACACTATTCCTTAATAGTTTATTTTGAATAAGGATCTTATATTTTGGAGTTAGAAAGTCTTTTGCTAATGGATCATAGCAGATACGTTCTTCCTCTGTTTTCAAAGACTCTATTGCTCTGGAAAGAGCCATCTGCATGGCTGTTTCACTGGATTTCTCTTTTTTCATATATAGCCCCTTTCAAACGAAACACTTCTGTATGATTTCGTATCATTACTCAGCCCAAAAGTGTTTATATGGATCAGTGATAATATTACAAAAACCGCAAAATTGTTTTATAAAACTTTAAATAAAGAAGAATTATTTAATGATTACTGGTAACCATGAAATTATAAATCGGAAAATAAGGAAGTAGGAAACAAAAATCCGTTTTCCAAATCGGCAGAATTGTTTGTTACACCTTGTATAATCAAAATCGTTTAGCAGATGCATAAAAATATAATAGCATATGTTAAACAAGGATAATATAAATATGTGTTGTGTTGATCGCAGCAGACCGTTTGCACCTTGGGGCAGAGCCAGTTTTGTAGCTTGGGTCGCTGCGACCTTCTCCAAATTAAACCCGAACAGTTGCCAGGGACATAAACAGATCCCGCATCTTTCGCAAGGAAGGGAAAAGGAGAACAAAACATGAAAGAGGAGAAAACATTTATCGGTATCGATGTTTCGAAGGAGAAACTTGATGTAGGTGTAAGGCCTCAGGTGGATTTTATGACATTTGCCAATACGGAAGACGGCATATCTCTGATGACGGATTTCGTAAAGTCAAAACAGCCGGAGCTAATCGTTCTTGAAGCCACAGGGGGATTGGAAATGGCAGCTCTCAGATCCCTGGTTGTTGCAAGGATTCCCACAGTTTGTGTCAATCCCAGACAGGTGAGAGATTTTGCCAAAGCTATGGGTGTTCTGGCCAAGACGGATAAAATTGACGCCCATGTTATTGCACGATTTGCAGATTCGGTGAGGCCGGAGATAAGGCCATTAAAGACCGAGGAAACGGAAATGCTTGATGCTCTTAATACCAGGCGTAGCCAGCTCATCATAATGTTGACGGCTGAGAAAAACCGTTTGACCACAGCTTCGAAGTGGACAAAAAAAGATATTGAAAAAAGCATTAAAGGGCTGGAGAAGGCACTTGCCAAAATCAACCGTGAGGTTGAAAATCTTATCAAAAAAAGCCCGCATTGGCGGCAGATGGACAAGATCCTGCAAAGTGTTTCCGGTGTTGGGCCTGTTATGTCATTGACCCTCCTTGCCGATCTGCCGGAGATTGGAACAATGAACCGAAGGCAGATAGCGGCCCTTGTTGGAGTTGCACCTCTGAATCGGGATAGTGGCAAATACAAAGGCAGGCGTACCATCCGGGGCGGCAGGGCAAGAATCCGTTCCGTATTATACAGGTGTGTCATATCAGGCATTTGTCACAACCCCAAGATAAAAGCCTTTTACAACAGGTTGATCAGCTCTGGCAAGAAACACAAAGTTGCCATTACTGCCTGCATGAGGAAGCTTGTAATTATCCTCAATACAATGATCAAAAATGGTACCTGCCGGAATGAATCAGGCTGTTAAAAAATACTACTTGACCTAAACACAGTTGCTACAAAGAAACAAACATTGCGAATAAATATTTTAATGATTTGCGATTATAATGTTTGATAAACATCTCAATTCAGTTGGAGCAAAATGCGCTAGAAACGTTCATGAATTGAGAAATAAAAATAGCTGAACTCCAACTTAATGTGTGATACAAATATCATGGGTAGGCCAATTTAAAAAAAATATTTAATCCAAGAATCATTATTAGGAGGTTTAGCTATGAACATAAAAGGCACCGCTTATCTTACACGAAAAGACACAATTATTAAAGCTTTCGGCGAGGAACGCTGGAATTCCTTTATCACGAAGCTGGCAGAGAAGGACAACTATTTCAGTAAGATGATTATGAACATTACCCTCATTCCTCTAGATAAATTCATCCTGTTTCTTGACGATGTGCTTATTGAATTCTTCAACAATGATAAAATGCAATACTGGAAGCTTGGAGAAAAATCTGCTGACTTCTCCCTATCGCCAGGGGGCCCGTACCATTCTTATCTGCTTACGAAGGATATAAAACAGTTCGTAGAGTCGATTATGCCCAAAATCTGGTCGACTTATTTTGATGGGGGTACGTTTACCGCGCGGTTCGAGAACAATGTCGCTCACATCACAATCGCAGAACTTCCGACCAAACATATTTATTTCGAGTACCTTGTTATGGGTTACTTGCGGCAGGCCTTCTATATTTTCGGCAAAAAAGCTGTTGAGCATCAAGTTAGAGGTTTCTCAATGGGCAATAACGATATATATTACAAGTTTGAAATAAAAGAATCTTAACCACAAAATATAATGGGCGGTGTCAAAGACTCTCGGGCGTGCATTGTGTTCATTACGGATTGAAAGAAAGCATAATTGACAAGAATAATGATTTGTTTCTTTCAGGAGGTTGTCGATTGTCTGTTATAATTATATATCAAGCATACGACCATGACTAAAGATTTGATGATTACTGATTGAAGAACTAAATAAGTCAGGCGCCGAGGCTCATAGGCAGATCGTCGCGGACTATCTATTTATATTCCTGGATCCTGTATTATTTTATTGCTTTCAGCGTATGGGCTGTGATGGCTTCAACAATTTGCGGCCATATTCCGCCATGCGGAAGATCATGCCCCATTCCCTTCATCAATATCAGTTGAGCGCCCGGTATTACGGCAGCGGTTTCTTTTCCTGCTTCCACCGGTATCAGAGGATCATCTGTTCCGTGAATAACCAGTACAGGTATTTTTATGGAAGCAAGAGCGGCCTTTCTATTATTTTGTGCCGCGATGGCAAGCATCTGGCGACCCAAACCTAGCGGATAAAAGCAACGGTCGTAACTTGCCGCCTCTTTCCCACGGGTCCACTCTTCATCAAAAGGAAAGCGTTGTCCGGCAATCATTTTCAAAACTCCGAGCATATGCTCAATGTAGGCCGCCCGCTCGTCGGGAGGCGGTGCTAACAATGCTGACAGCACTTCGGGCTTCGGTTGCGGAAGTTCCGGATTGCCCGTAGTGGAGTAAATTGAGGTTAAACTCAATACTCGGGAAGGATGCCGAAGAGCTATCGTCTGGGCAATCATTCCTCCCATGGACATGCCGCAGATATGGACGCGGGGGATTCCCAGAGCATCCAGAAGTCCTGCTCCGTCATCGGCCATGTCCTCTATGGTGTAAGGTACACTGCTTTTGTCACCATCGATAATTTTCCCCAATATTCCCATGATGTCCGTGATTCCATGCTGATCGAATTTAGAGGAGAGTCCGACATCCCGGTTGTCATACCTGATTACATAGTGACCGCGCGATACGAGATCATAACAGAGGCTTTCATCCCACAGTATCAGTTGTCCTCCGAATCCCATGACCAGAAGCAGCGGACGGTCCGACGGGTTTCCGAATGTTTCATACTCAATTTGAATACCATTGGCAGTTATTCTCGGCATTGCTATACTCCTTATTCAAACTTTAAGCATCATCATATTTTGCGCAGTTCTTTTTTGAGGATTTTGCCAACCAGCGTTTTGGGCATCGCCTTCAGAATAACCACTTCTTTAGGAATGAAAAATTTTTTCAGTTTTACGTTGCAGTATTCCAGAATGTCTTCGGGCGTTATAGACGAACCTGGCTTCAAGACGACAAAAGCCCAGAGATCCTCGCCGTAAATCTTGTCCTTGATGCCGATGACGGCCGCTTCGGATACGGCTGGATGGGCGTAAAGGACTTCTTCAATAACGCGGGGCGAAATGTTTTCGCCTCCCTTGATAATAATATCTTTCTTACGGTCCGTGATATAAAAATAGCCGTCCATATCCATATAACCAATATCGCCGGTATGCAGCCAGCCATCTTTGATTACTTCCGCCGTCGCCCCGGGGTTGTTCCAGTAACCCTTCATGACCATTGGGCCACGTATAACAATTTCGCCTTCCTGTCCTTGCGGTACTTCCTTGTCATCACCGACGAATATCCTCATATTCATGCCCTTGATGGGTTTGCCGTGTGAACGCCACTATTCTGATAAATGAAATTAATTTCTTCCTGGCCGACCATATAATTGATAGGGACAGCAATGGCGCCGATACTCAAGATTGCCTGAAACGCCTGAAATACTTCCGGACAGTTATGCATATGCATGATGACGCGGTCGCCTTTGGCTACGCCCAACTTCAGAAGCGCGTTGCCAAATCGCTGCGCGGCGCAGTTCATCTGTACATTGGTAATTTCCTGCCCCTCAAAAATGTAACTGACGTGTTCACCGACTGCTAAATTTTCTAAAGCCAATTCCGCGATGCTCATTCTGAAAACTCCTTACTTTATTTCAACCTGCAAGTATTTCTCTTCCGGAAATTGCATGTGGATAAATAAAAGCTCGGGTTATAATATCAGGAACAGGCACCGTATCAAATTAAGGAATAGGCTCGAATATCTTTAGCAGAACTGCTATCAGGATAATTGCACCTATAGTACATAACAAAATTATTGCTTTTCTTATCCATTTTTTATTCTTGGTTGGGGATAGTTTTTTAGTTCCTGCGATATTTATATCACCGGAATCAATTGGGGATAGTTCTTTAGTTCCTGCGATATTTATATCACCGGGATTAATTGGGGATAGTTCTTTAGTTTCTGCGATATTTATATCACCGGAATCAATTGGGGATAGTTCTTTAGTTCCTGCGATATTTATATCACCGGAATCAATTGGGGATAGTTCTTTAGTTCCTGCGATATTTATATCACCGGAATCCATTGGGGAATGATTTTCTTTAACGAATGTGGCGTTAGCTTTTAGTTTCCATGAGATGTAATCTCCAAGTTTTTCAATTGCATCGCTGGAGGAACCGCGGAATTCAACACCAGCCTCATAAGACTCATCTTCAATGATGACTTTAACCCATTGTACTTTTCCCAGAGTTTTTATCTGCTCATGCACACTCTTTGATATAAACTCTAAATCAATGAAGCTATCTAGTGGTAAACGAATATTGGTCTGAATTTTGGCACCGAACACAGAGACATCCTTAGTGTAGCTTTCTATTTTTTTTTCTTTCAGAATATTATTTTCTTCGGATACGATTGTTATCGTTACCTCATTTTCCTCATCGATTCTTGGCTTAATTCTTCTTTCTTCCATATCGATTGGTTCCTTTCTTTCGGCAAAGACAAGGTCTTTCTTTTTTTGCTTCCGCTCATACATCATTTTGTCTGCAAAGACCATGAGTTCGTCAATAGAACAGGGATTTTCTGTATCATTGCAAGAATAGCCGATACTGATTGAAAGTTTGTATCTCCGGTTTTCCTGATTGTTTCGTGCGTCAATCAGGGACTGTAACCGGGAATTAATAGTCTCGAAATTGTCTTCGTTTTTACCAATGGTAAGTATGGCAAATTCATCTCCTCCCAAACGAGCCATGATATCAGAGGCTCTGAAGGTATCTTTAAGTACGGCTGCTGTTTCAATGAGTGCTTTATCTCCTTCTTCATGACCCAGCGTGTCATTAATCCATTTTAACCCGTCCAGATCCGCAAAAAAGAGCCGGATTCCAATCTTATTTCTTTCTGCTAATTTTAGATTCTGCTCCGCAAGAGACAAAAAACCTCTTCTGTTATAAAGGCCCGTGAGCTGATCGGTGATGGAAAGAAAAATGATTTCTGCCTCTTTCTTTTTGCTTTCCGTGATGTCGCGGGCTACTGCCTGAAAACCAATAACATGACCATCTTCTGAGAATAATTGTGTATTTTGCCCAAGACAGACCTCTTGACCGTCTTTTCTGATAATGGAATATTCTAAGTATGTATTTTGAATCCCTTTTTCGATCTGATGTCCGAAGAACTTAATGGTTTCCTCAATCATGTCCGGGCGAATTAATGTTGAATAATGTTTCCCGATAAGCTCCTTTGCTTCGTATCCGAAAATACGGACTACCGCCGGATTAACAAAAGTGAAATGACCGGTCTCATTCGTCCTGAAGACTACATCGCTCGCATTTTCTACCAAGCCCCGATAACGTTCTTCGCTTTCCCGCAAGGCATTTTCCGCCTGTTTGCGATCGGTGACGTCGCGGAGAATTCCCCCAAACCCTATTGGTTTCTCTGTTAAATAATCTTTTAGTAACGATGAGGATGCATCAACGTATCTTTTAGTACCGTCTTTTCTTATAATCTGCCAATCGAATTCCGTGAGGGGCTCCCCTGTTTTGTAAACTCTATTATACGCTTGAAAAACTTTTCTCGCGTTTTCTTTATCAGTGTAATGCCGGTTATTCATGCCCAATAATTCTTCTCTGGTATAACCATGGATGCGGCACAACGAATCATTGAAAAAGGTATAATTTCCGGCGAGATCAACTTCAAAATAGCCCTCATGCATGTTTTTAAGAATGCTTCTGTGTTTTTTCTCGTCCTGCCAAAGCCTTCCTTCCACCTTTTTGCGTTCAGTAGTGTCGCGGAGAATTCCTCCAAACCCCGTTATTTTACCTGATGAATCTTTTTTTAACGATATAGATTCTTCAACAAATATGCTGAAGCCGTCTTTTTTTATAACCTTCCAATTGAATACTTCAGTTGGTTTCCCTGTTTTGTAAACTTTATTATACGCTTGAAAAATTATTTTTGCGTTTTCTTTATCAGTGTAATGCTGATAATTCATTCCCATCAATTCTTCTTTGGAGTACTCAAGAATACGGCATATCGAATCGTCAAAAAAAGTAAAGTTCCCGGCAAGGTCTACTTCAAAGCATCCATAGTGAATATTTCCAAGAATAATTCGATATTTTTCCTCACTGTCGTGCTGTGATTCCTCTGCCCGCTTACCCATGTCGGCAGTATCCTGAGATTTTGTTTTACTTTTATTCTCTTCGTCACTATTGTTTTGCATTTTTCTTTTCCTTAATACGAAGCCGTTTGCTTGACAAAATATTCTGGTTAAAAATTTTGCTGAATTATTGTGGTGTTAGATATAATATATAAAGAATGACTTTGTGTCAAAGGAAAAAATGACAACCAAAATGAGGTTTAGATGCTTGCCATCGGACGTGAATTGTATTTATTATAAATTGAAATATTGGGATAAAACAACTTCATTAAATGAAACCAAGAACAACAATCTGTCATGCCTCCAAATTATCAAAATAACATGCACCGGCATTGTTGGGCACAAATAATTATTGTAAATCTGACAAATAATATTCCATGGTTGAGACAACCCTTACCTGCTTTACGTAGGGGGTATTACCATCACTATCTTTAATAGAAAATTCACTTAGCGAAGCGCTTTTGATTTTCCCCAGCTTACTCTTGGAATCCTGGGCAAACTTTTCTGCCTCCGCTCTGGCATTTTTTGTCGCTTCCTCAATCATCACCGGCTTAAGGTCATTCAATTTTTTAAATATAAAGACCGGTTTAGACTGATCATCTTCCCCGGAAATTGCAATGCCCTGTTTGCCCAATTTCACAAATGTTGCCATCGTTTTTCTAACCAGGTCGACATTTTCACTGTAGACAGTAATTATAGATATGCCCGAATAACGAAATTTGGCTTTATCGCACTGTCGATCCTGTATGGCAGGAACAGAAATGGAAATATCTTTGTCCTGAAATCCTTGATTCTGGAGAAATTCCATGATGATTGCGTTCTTTTGCTGAATGGTAGAAAAAAGCTTATTTAGATTATTATCGGCTACACTGAATTTAATGGGCCAGATTGCAACATTGGACTGGACTTCACGCTCTGATAATCCCTTTACCGTAACGGTTCTTTCTAAAGCCTTTAGCTTTAAAATTCCCCCGGCTATAAAATAGCCAAGCAATGCCAAGCCAATACACACAAGTATCCCCTTGATTAAAGCTTCGCCGAAATGATCGTCATTCATGTTTCCTCCGTTTAAATTTGATCTATAGATCCAGTTTGTCCAAAGCCTTTTGACAACATTCATACTCTATCTGTCCAACAATGTTTATATGTTCCCTTGCTAATACTGCAAACGCCATAATATTTTCATACAACTATTATCATTTTTAATCTATCATAAAAATAATATTTTAGGAAATGAGGATCCCAAGGAAGAAGCCCTTATACTTTATCCTTTAACTTTTCCTTAACCTTTTCAATGTGCTCTTCTTTCCAGTCCATTGTAATGGCGGTCCATATTTCTGATAGGATCAACTCCAATGGTCACCCAATTTTTTTCTGATTCGCGATAAAATTGAATGATCACATTAGAGGCAATCAACTCGTCAAGACGTTGACGCGGAGTAATGCCGTAATTTTCTCTATTGTATCTTACATTGATGTACGTTGTTGACATACTGATATCTCCCGATAATAAAGTTTCAATTCATAATTTTTAATTTTATATTACAAAAAAAAGGCAGAGTCAATGCATAGCATACTCCTTTTGTTAAGCTAGAAATCTGCCATTTTTCAATCATTAATATTTATATTGTAGCATAAAATTAAATTTTTGGAAAATAAGACTTTCAGGAAATAATGGAAAGCCGCTGGAACGTGGAAAGCGGTTTCTAAAGACATGCAATGATCGAAACCTATATCTTCAAGTAACAGAAAGATGTCTGCTTTATACTAACATTCAACCAGAAATTCGCAGAGCATTGTAACGCAAAAAGCTTGTGTTTCAGGTGTGGAATTTATCTACAAACAAACGACTTTGAAAAGTCTGGATGTTATGAATTACCTACAAGTCAATAGATTCATGAAGCCTGGAGACTTGAAGATTAACAATTGAAATGGTGACATGTTACGTAATTGTCGTCAGTCGTAATGAAAAGTTCACCGGTGTTAGTTATTATTAAATCAAAAATTCACTTTTTGATAAAAAATATTTTTTACAACCTCTGTTGTCACCATATAGAGCGCCACAATGCCTAGCATGATCGCAAGAAATGACAGGGGTAGTGGAACAAACCCGAATATCCGACCCAGCGGGGTGAAAGGGAAAATCAGGGTAACACCGGCAATTATGAGCGTGGTCATGAGTAGATATCGGCCTGGCTTGCTCTTGAAGAAAGGCCTCCGGCTACGAATGACCAGAACAATGACAGCAGCTGAGACCACGGACTCCATAAACCAGCCCGTTTGAAATTGAGCCGGTGTGGCATGGAGCATCAGCAATAGAACTCCAAATGTCATGTAATCAAAAACAGAACTTACCAGGCCAAAAGTGAGCATAAATTGGCGGATGAAGGTGATATTCCAACGGCGGGGCCGGTCGACCAATTCCTGATCGACGTTATCTGCAGCGATGGTCATCTCAGGAAAATCCGTCATCAAATTGGTCAGCAGAATCTGCTTGGGCAGCAGGGGCAGAAAAGAGAGGAAAAGGGATGCCCCGGCCATGCTGAACATGTTTCCGAAATTAGCGCTGGTGGCCATGAAGACATACTTCAAGGTATTGGCAAAAGTGGTCCTGCCTTCCCGAACCCCCTGCACAAGAACAGCCAGATCCTTTTCAAGGAGAACGATATCCGCGGATTCCTTTGCTACATCTACAGCAGTATTCACGGAGATACCTACGTCTGCCGCATGGAGTGCGGATGCGTCATTAATGCCGTCGCCCATATAACCCACTACATTACCGGCCTTTTTTAGTGCCAGAATGATTCGCTCTTTCTGATTTGGTTCAATTTCAGAAAAAACATCGACACTGCCCACTTGATGCAAAAGGGCTCCATCACTCATCTGGCGCAGCTCCGAACCAGTGAGCATATTGGCATGAGCGATCCCAACCTGACCGCTGACGGTGGCAGCCACCAGACGGTTGTCCCCCGTAATGATCTTTAATGAAATACCCAGTTGTTTAAGACCACCGATAGTGTCCACGATATTTGCCTTGGGTGGATCGAAGAAAACCAATAGTCCTGAAAAGGTCATACCAGCTTCCTGATCCTTGCCGATAGCCGTTTCCTTATCCATCTCCCTGAAGGCAATCCCTAGGACGCGGAAGCCTTCACCACTGAGTGTTTCAAACTGCCGTTTAATGTGTTCACATACCCCAGCAATATCCACAATGATTCCTTCCGGTGTTTTCGCAAAGGAACAGACATCCAGAACGTTGGTCAACGTGCCCTTAGTCACCATCAGATTGGTCTTCCCATTTGACACCAGGACACTTAGCCGCTTGCGATTAAAATCATAGGGAACTTCGTCTAACTTTTTGTAACCGGAGAGATCAGGCTGGCGATAGGAAAGGATTGCCCCATCGATGGGATTTGTAAATCCCGACTCGTAAAAGGAATTCAAATAGGCCTGGAAAAAGACCTCTTCGCTGGGACGGCCTTCGATATCCAAGGCGGCATGCAAGCGAACCGTTCCCTCCGTCAGGGTTCCCGTCTTATCGGAGCAAAGTACATTCATGCTTCCAAAATTTTCTATAGCAGCAAGCCGCTTAACAATGACTTTGTTGCGGGCCATGGCTTTTGCGCCGTGGGCCAGGTTGATACTTATAATAGCCGGGAGCAGTTGCGGTGTCAGACCAACCGCCAAGGCAAGTGAAAAGAGAAAAGCATCCAGAACGGGCCGGTGAAAAAAGACATTGATGGCAAAGATCGCAATGACCAAGCCCAATGTCACCTCCATCAGAAAATATCCAAATCGGGCCACGCCCCGTTCAAATTCCGTTTGCGGGGGACGCAATTTCAACCGTTCCGAGATTTTGCCGAACTCAGCGTCTTTCCCAGTGAAAACGATCACTGCTTTGGCGCTGCCACTGATCACATGCGTGCCCATGAACAGGCTGTTGGTTCGTTTGCTGAGCGGCGTTTCCGCTGGCAATAGACCTGAGGCTTTTTCAGCAGGGTAGGTTTCGCCCGTCAGAGTGGCCTCATCCACAAAAAGATCATTTGATTCCATGACCAATGCATCCGCGGGGATAGCATCTCCGGCATTAAGACTGACAATATCTCCTGGTACCACTTCTTCAATGGGTATATCTTTAGGTTTGCCATCACGAAGCACTGTTGTTTTGATTTTTACAATGGCCAGCAGTTTCTCAACGGCATCGGCAGCTCCCTTTTCCTGCCAAAAACCGAGCAGGCCGCTGACAAGCACGATTACCAGGATGATCACAGCATCGGTGGAATCATGAAGGAAGAAGGAAAGTCCTGTAGCAGCAAGCAGGGTCAGAACAATAGGGTTTTTAAATTGAGCAAGGAGCAGGGTTAACACATCCGTCCGGTTGGGCGGTTTGAGAACGTTGGCGCCATAACGCTTCAGCCTTTGCCGGGCTTCGTCATCAGTTAATCCTACCGAACACGTCGCAAGCTGCTTGATCGTTTCTTCGGATGAGACACTCCAGAATGAAGAAATAGGTTTATCCATCACCACCATCCGTTTATTCAGCTTAATATTTCTTTTATCATAGATCTAAACACTACAAATCTACTCCGATACTTGTAACACATATTAAATTACAGTTCAGCCATTTTTTGATGATTTCCGATTGAAATGTTGTATGAATTGGGGGAATAAGAAAAAGAACATTAGGAAGGAAGAAATAAAATTCCGATTTTTGAATCGTCAAAATTGCTTGTTACACCTACGAAGGTTCAGTTGAGAGCAACTGCTGGAATTAATCATTACTGGTTGCAAGGTGCAACGAATAAATCAGCAGGAGCGCAGCAATCGGCTGGATTTAATTGTTATGTGCTTCTCTTATAATCATTCTCAGTCACCTTCCAGCTTGTTCACAGTCCTATCGGCTTCCCTGAGAATTTTCAGTTCCGCATAGTCATAACGTGATGGAGAATGATGATTTCCGATGATCTCGCATACCTTCCTTGTTTTTTCTGGGGGGAAGTTTATGCTTTCGAGGAGTTTTTCGGCTATGGGCGGTCCATATTTCTCTTGAGTCGCCCCATTGTTATATCCAAGAATTTCTTCAGATTGCTTTATGCCAATATCATGCAAGAGGGCGGATGCTATAAGAACTTCATAGTCACAACGTTCTGTATTCTCCATAGTTTTTTCGGAATGCTTTAAGACTTCTAGTGCATGTGATATTCTCCGAAAATCATTCCCAAAGTAATCGACCAAGAGTTTTGTGACTTTCCCTTTGCAATAATCCATAGCTATGTCCCTTTCCTGAAAAGGTATATATCTTCACATAACAATTAATATACTCAGTTGTAATTCACAAGATGTTTATCCTTTATTTTTTCTTCAGATAATATCTCCCCCGTCGTAATGAGGTGGCTGCAGAGCATTCGATGTCCTGCATATTTCATCACCGCTTTAATTTTTTCTCCCATGTCCGATTTATAGCAAGGCACTGTGCATTTCGAGCACTTGGGTTTGTTATCTTTGAGCGGGCATTTCTCAAGGCGCTTTATGACATATTCAAAAAGCTCACGACATTCCAGACAAGGGCCACCTTTATTGTCGTGTTGACCATGGCAGAAGAACTCAATCATCAGCCCAACCGTTTTGATTTCCTGCTTCATAATCTTTTACGAGCGCTTCAGTATCTTTCCCCTTAGGCTCAGCACTATTTCTTCTATCGGGATTTTTTTATTTGCTGCTTTCATCCCTTTTTTGACGATTAAGGGTAGTCCAGAACAGCAGGGCACCTCCATAACAACTGTGGTTACACTCTTTATTCCCGCGGTCTTAAAAATATCGGCGAACTTTTCAGCATATTCATGGACGTCATCGAATTTCGGACAACCCATCATTACAACTTTCCCTTTAATTAGATTACGATGCAGAGAGGGAAAGGCGACGGCCGTGCAGTCTGCGAGAACAAGAATGTCGGCGCCTTTGAGAAACGGAGCGCCCGCAGGAATAAGCTTTATCTGAATCGGCCAGTGTGTGAGAGAAGATTCTTCTTCTGTTTCTGTCTTGATACTCGCAGGTTTATTGGCCGCTTCACAGGCGGATGGTTTATCAAAAATCTGGATATGTGTTGATGGGCATCCGCAAGGCATTGTGGGCTTTCCTTTTTCCGCCAGGTGCCGCTCCACTGCTTTTTCGTCAAAAGGAGGGACTTCGCGCTCGACGATGCGGAGCGCCCCGGTGGGGCACTCCCCGATGCAGGCGCCGAGGCCGTCACAAAATGTGTCCGAAACCACCTTTGCCTTGTTGTCAATTATTTGAAGGGCACCCTCGGCGCAACCCGTCACGCATTGCCCGCAGCCGTTACACAAGTCTTCATCAATTTCGATAATCTTACGTAATATTTTTTTCATGACATCACCTTTTAAAAATTATTGTCCCTTAACCATTGCTTCAATATCCGTCTTCGGGTCTGTGATGGGTCTGATATTAAAATTCTCCACAAGAACCTTGAGAACGTTCGGCGATGCAAATGCCGGCAGTGTCGGCCCTAAGCGGATTCCTTTAATACCCAGGAAAAGCAGAGCCAAAAGAACAGCCACTGCCTTCTGTTCATACCAAGCGACGTCGAAGGAAATCGGCAGTTCATTGATATCTTTAAGCCCGAAGACCTCCTTGAGTTTCAGCGCGATAACGGCCAGAGAATAGCAATCGTTGCACTGCCCCGCATCCAGAACGCGGGGAATTCCGCCTATATCGCCCAGGGCCAGTTTATTATAGCGGTATTTGGCACATCCTGCTGTCAGGATTACCGTATCTTGGGGAAGTTTCTGAGCCACATCAGTGTAGTAACTGCGTGTCTTGTGCCGTCCATCGCAACCGGCCATGACAATGAAGCGCTTTATTGCTCCCGATTTGACTGCATCCACGACCTTATCGGCCAGAGCGAGGACCTGATTATGGCCGAATCCTGTCACTAGTTCACCTTTTTCCAGCTCCGTAGGCGGCGCGCATTTTTTCGCCAACGCGATTATTTCCGAAAAATCTTTTATCCCGCCTTTTGCTCTTGGCGGAATATGTTTAACGCCGGGATAACCCACAATCCCTGTTGTGAATATTCTTTCCTTGTAGGAATCCTTCACCGGAATAATGCAATTGGTCGTCATCAGGATGGGGCCGTTAAACGAATCGAATTCCTCCGCCTGTTTCCACCAGGCATTTCCGTAATTACCAACGAAATGAGAGTATTTTTTAAACGCGGGATAAGTGTTTGCCGGTAGCATTTCGCCATGCGTGTAAACATCCACCCCGGTTCCTTCCGTCTGTTTCAGGAGTTCATCCAAATCCTTGAGGTCATGGCCGGAAATCAAAATGCATGGATTGCCCCGGACGCCGATATTGACCTTGGATATTTCAGGCTTTCCGTAGGTAGAGGTGTTTGCCTTATCCAGAAGAGCCATAGTATTGACAGCGCATTCTCCGGCGCGCATGACCATCGCCACCATTTCATCAACGCTCAGGTCTTTGGTTGTTGAGATAAGCGCTTCCCTTATGAAATCATAAATTTTCTCATCCTCAAAGCCCAGCACAGCGGCGTGTTCCGCGTAAGCGGAAATTCCTTTGATTCCATATATTAAAAGCATCCTTAGCGATCGCACATCTACATTTTCCATGGAAAGAATACCAACCTCGGCGGCCTTTTTCTTGAACTCAGCAACATCATCCGAAAACCACACAGCCGCATAGTATAAATCAGCCGGCATATCCGCTCCGTATTTTTTCTTTAATTCTTCCCGTAATTTCAGAGCCTCGCGGATGAGCGCGATTATCCTGTTGCTGTCAAAGTTAACATTTGTAATTGTCGCGAAAAGCGCCTCGATGCTAAAACGCCCGTATTTACTGTCCAACGTTCCTTTTTCTTTGGCCTTTGCGGCATAGATCGCAATACCTTTCAGAACATAAATCAATAGGTCTTGAAGATTTGCGGTTTCTTCCGTTTTGCCGCAGACACCTTTGATGTTGCAGCCTTCATTTTTAACTGTTTCCTGACACTGAAAACAAAACATATGACACCTCCTGTATAAGATTCTTTGTTTTTTGTTTGCCAGTATAGTTAAAATAATTTCGCGTATCCTTGACTTATGTTAAGAAAAAGATATATTTTTTGCCAAAGGGATGTAAACCATGAAAAAAGTGCGTGATATTCTGGTAAAAAGCCAGCTTTTCGGTGGACTGCCGGAAGAGCATATTACGGAAATCGAAAAAATAGCAGTCGATAAATACTTCAACAAAGGAAATGTCATCTTTTATGACGGAGACGAAGGCGTCGGCTTTTATCTGGTCGCTGCGGGGAGCGTCAGTATTTACAAACTCTCCTCCGAAGGAAAAGAGCAGATACTCCACATAGTTAAGGAAGGCGACACTATCGGCGCAGTGCCCGTCTTTTCCGGGAAATCATTTCCCGCTAACGCCAAGGCCATTTCCAAAAGTCATCTCTTATTTTTCGACCGGAAAAAGTTTATTCAGCTCCTTACCAACAAGCCGTCTCTCACGATGAATATATTGGCTCTGCTTTCTATGCGCTTGCGGGAATTTACCATCCAGGTGGAAAATCTATCGCTTAAGGAAATACGGGGGCGCCTCGCTGCCTACCTGCTTTATCTTTCGCAGGAGCAGGGAAATAAAGATTTAATCAAACTCAATATTTCAAAGGTGCATCTTGCCAACCTTCTGGGCACCGGACCAGAATCACTTTCCCGCGCGCTGGGAAACATGAAGAGCAAAAAGCTTATAGAGGAAGAAGGAGCCAATATCAGGCTGATTAACCGCGCCTTCCTGGAAGAACTTTCCGAAAAAGGTAAAGACTCCCGATGAAATAGTTTTACGTTTTGTTCTACCAACCAGTTGAGAAGGAATTTTTCAGCACAATCCCTATAGTCTATTGCTTTGCTCTTATTTTCACGATGCATTATGGTTGGAAGTATTAATTCCAAAAGTAGTCGGGGGCATAGCATTAGTGATTATTAAGGGTTGAAATCTTGCATCTTCGTAGAGATTGACGATTTGTTTCTTAGGAAGCAACAAATAAACACTTCTGCTGAAAAATATCATTTAAAAATCCGCATGTTTCAACCAGTTATCGTTGAATTGATAAGGTCATTCCTGCTTCCATCTCCTTATATAAAGCAGAATAGATCTATCTCCCTCGTTAGCCAGAGAAGTTATGGGATGGTTTTGCTTGGATATAACCAGAACAGAAAAACGCAGGAGTCTGCGTTTTTTGAATTCAGCCCAACTTTTTAATACCGGCAAGGTCGTTGCTTCTATCTCCTTATATAAAGCATGGAAGATCTCTCTTTATGGGAATCATAATCAATGCGCCAGCAAGACCGGCAAGGCCGCCAAATATGCCAGCGGAAAGTCCTATGACAAAACTAATAAAATTTATTTTCATTAAAGATCAACTCCGTTAGAAAATCATCTGTGATGAACTTTAGATATTTTTTATAAAAAACGCAGGATCCTGCGCTTTTCAAATCAAGCATAAAAACTCATCGGTTCCATATGCAAGCATATTAATAATTTCTTCCTTTAAAAGCACTGATTGATGTATTTTGAAAAGTATGCAAAAATACAAAGAATAATGATGAGTCTATTGTGATTGAGGCAGGAATTTATACTTCGGAAAGATGTTTTGGACAACAGAAAAAGGAGAAACATAATGGGAGACAAGGGCGGTAAGAAAGATAAGGAAAAGGGTCAGAAACAGAATGCTGAAAAACAGAAAGAAAAATTGAGAAACAAGCTTGATAAGCAACCTAAAAGAAAACCTTGATAGAAATCACGATGCGATGATCTGCATAACAGCTTTGTCCTGTTGAAGTGCAAGATCGAAAGTAACGGGTGAATTTAGATTGCAAATGGCTCCACAGAGAAAACACAATATAAAGGAGGGCTAGAGATGCCGGAAGGAAAAGTTAAATGGTTTAATGATAAAAAGGGTTTTGGTTTTATTGAGCAGGATGGTGCTAAAGACAGATTTGTGCATCATTCCTCAATTCAAGGGCAAGAAGGCTTCAAATCATTGGCAGAGGGTGATCGTGTCAGTTTCGATGTTGGCGAAGGCGCTAAAGGTCCGGTTGCCATCAATGTCCGCAAGCTGTAGAATCTTATTTAATGTTTTTTGAATTTCATTTAAAAGGTTTAACGCGCGTCTCCGAGGCTTGGTTCGGCAATTCCTGTTGTCGTCTACACATGTTACATGGATTGCAGAAACCATGCAATTGTGCTTCACCAAGTTTGAGTGGCTGATTCGATTGTAACGGCCAAGGTGGCACGTAGCCAACTGAACTTCTCTTTCATGAAATCAAAATCAGGGCCGGACGTCACGAACTTCGCCTTTCCCTTGATCAAGAAACCGGCACCCGCTCCATGCAGGCCCTCAACCTTACTGCTCCCCAATGTAATCAAAACATCCGGATTGTGGGCAATGTTGGCCTCCGTCTTGTGCATGTAACCTGCGGGGATAAACAGCCGTTCATCTTGCGATATTCTGAGGTAGCTATTCCAAGTATTGACCATGTGGGGTCCATCAGGTCCTAAAGTGGCGATAGCAACAACTCCGTCCTTCTTCATGATTTCCTGCAGTTTCTCCGGGATCATTTGTGTGTTCCTCCTGTTGTTTTGTTTGTTTTAGGAAATACATATCATAAATTGGGCTCTGGAAAACATCTTTTCTATATGCTGTTTATTACATTAAATATTGATTACAGTTTGAACGGAAATAGGCAAGTCAAAATCGCCAGACGCTTGACTTCAGTAAAAAGTCATTTTTGACTTCACCTACAAGTCCACAGTGTTTGGCAGTTGGAAAAATTGAGGATTACGGATTGAAAGAAAACCTTATTCCGTGATTTTAATTCTTCGCAACCACTCTGATACTTTGTTTTGTGCGGTTTTCACTTCACCTCCCCTGATGGCAATGCCATCCAGCATAGTCGATGTCGGACAATGTTTGGAAATATCTGTAACACTTCGTCCCAAACCGCTTCCTTCGTGCGTGCAAAACGGCACAATAGTCTTTTTCGAAAAATCATACTCTGACAAAAAGGTTTTAACCGGAGCTGGAAACGTGCCACACCAGTTCGGATAGCCTATGAATACTAAATCATACGACTTGATATTCTCCATCTTAGTTTTTAGCGCAGGTTTGATGCCGGATTTCAGTTCCTGCTTTGCTTGTGCTACAACAGCATCATAATCACGAGGATATGACTCTGCAGACTTAATTTCAAAAATATCGCCGCCCACACTTTTGTGAATTTGATTGGCAATTTCACGAGTGTTGCCACTATATGAAAAATAAGCTACCAAATCATTTTTGATTATATCATTTTGCATACTGCTCCTCTCTTGTTTTTCGTTATAAGTATCTGCCCTGCTCAATGAACAACTGAATTACACCGGTGTCCTTTAGCGGCGTTCATTAAACATCTAGTTTTCTGTTCCCCAGCCATTTCACCATCTCAGGGTCACGATGGTCAAAGAAACTACTTGTCTTTGTGTCTAACGTTGTAATAGCAATCAGGTCTTCCGCACTTAATTCAAAATCAAACACACTGATATTTTCTATCATTCTTTCTTTGCGAACTGATTTTGAAAGAACAATGATACCTCTTTGTGTAAGCCAGCGAAGAATGACTTGGGCAACACTTTTGTTATGTTTCGCGGCAATTGAAAGCAATAGTTCGTTGTGAAAAATGTTGTTCCTTCCCTCGGCAAATGGAGCCCATGCCTCAACCTGAACGCTATTTTCTTGTAAAAACTTCTGCGTCTCAATTTGCTGCTGAAATGGGTTGACTTCAATCTGATTTACTGCAGGCGTTATTTTATTATGAATCATCAAATCCATGATTCGGTCAGGATGAAAGTTCGAAACCCCAATGGCTCTGGCTTTTCCTTGTTGATACAGTTGTTCCATCGTGCGCCATTCACCATACACATCGCCAAAGGGCTGATGAATCAGATACAGGTCAATATAATCTAATTGCAATCGCTTAAGAGAATTCCCAAAGGCGCGTAGTGTGCCTTCATAGCCATTGCTCTGAATATAAAGTTTTGTAGTAATAAACAGTTTTTCCCTTGCAATGCCGCTTTGTCTGATACCCCTGCCAACCGCCTCTTCGTTCTGATAAGAAGCGGCAGTATCAATATGGCTATATCCAATTTGAATAGCGTCCACGACGCTTCTTTCACATTCGGTCAAATCAGTTATCTGAAAAACACCAAAACCAAGAATAGGGATTTCAACGCCATTGTTTAATATTACGTTTTGCATAATTCTCTCCTTAAGTTTATGCTGTGTCGTTATATTTTACGTTTGCCACCAATGAAGTAATACTGGTTGCAACTTAGCATAAAATTGTAAATTTTAAAATTGAGGAAGTAAGAAATAAAAACCAGAAATGTCGTGTGAGATATCTTTACAAACCTTCAATAAAAAATTAAGAATACTTTGACATAATAGATTTATTTTAGTATTATGAAACAATATTTATTAAAAGTTGATGTGTTGAATATGTAAGATTTTTTTAATTAATTTCTTTAAAATCGGTATGAAAGGAGAATTTTATGAAAAGAATTGGATTGTTAGCTGTAATGGCAATGCTGACGGCTATCTTCACAGCAACACAGGCAGACGCCAGACCCGGTGGTTTACCCGATTTGGTTGTGGATAAGAATGTTAAAGACTGTGGTTGTCCCCCCTGCTGCTCCTCTACTACCGTTACTAACGTAAAAAAGCAAGTGGCTAAATCGCACAAGAAAGTCTCTATCACCCTTAAGGTGGAATTCGATACCGCGAAGTCCGTTGTCAAAGACAAATATAATAATGAAATCAAAAGAGTGGCTGATTTCATGAAAGAGTACCCTGATACAAATGCTGTAATTGAAGGTCATACCGACAATGTCGGCAAAGCAGAGTACAATCAGAAGTTGTCTCAGGACCGAGCTAATAGTGTAAGACAATACCTGATTGACAAATTTGGCATAGACGGATCTCGCATCACCGCTGTCGGTTATGGAATAACTAAACCTATTGCCAGCAATGATACAAAAGAAGGGAAACAGAAGAACCGTAGAGTTGTGGCAATTATAAAATAAGTGCAAATGAAATAAATTTGTAAACATTGATTCTTAAAATGCGAAGGCTTCATGATTGTTATAAGATTATGAGGCCTTTTTATTACGATATCTACAAAGTTTCAGTATTGCGCAGTTGTTAAAAATTGAAGATTACCATTGAGTTAAATCAGAGCAAGACTATTTCATTGAAGGCTTCATCCAATCATGTGCGAATATCTCTGCATCACCTGTAAGTATGACTGTCTTTATTAGTTCTGCAACATATTCCGAGGTATCAGCGGGAGCACGTCCGGCAACAAACTCATCAATCGTTTTAATTTTTTGCTCGTTCGAAACCAAGTTTTTATAGAAATCACTTTTTGTAATATATGGGTAAACAACACTGACTGTAATATTGTCCCTCTCCAGCTCATTACGGGCAGTTAACGAAAGTCCATTTAGAGCTCGTTTTGTCGCTGAATATCCACTCAGGCCGGGCGCATACATCAATGTTGTTCCGGAACTGATGTTCACTATTGAACCGCCACCCTGCTTGTGCATTACTGGTATGGCAGCCTGCATGGCAACCAGCGGTCCTACGACGTTTAGATCCAACAGTTTACGGTATTCCTTTATATCAATGGACTCCAGCAGGCAATGCATGCCCCTGCCGGCGTTGTTAATAAGGATATCTATTCGGCCAAAATGTGCCTGTACTTTATCTATCATCTCACGAACAGCAAGTTCGTCCGACATATCCGCCGGGAATACCGCCGAACCGGGTAACTCTTTGGACAATTGATCAAGCTTATCCTTAGATCGAGCATTAAGGGCCAACTTAGCGCCATGCTTCGCCAAGAGTCTGGCTACCGCTAGCCCTATCCCTGCCGACGCTCCCGTCACCAGCACAACCTTATCTTTGATATCCATGATGTTCTCCTTTGTCCTCATTCGTTACCTATAATCTTCAATTAGCGGATTTCATAGCGCTCCCGTTGAAACTGAGCGGTAGGTCAGCTTTTTAAGCCATAGCCTACTACCTTCCACCGGCCATTCTTTTCAAATATACAGGTAACTAACTCAATGGCAGATTTCTTTTTCTGAAAAGAAGTTTCAAATTGTATTACGACATACTGACCTGCGGGCGCACCAGGCAAGGTTGTTTTGTAAGCCGTGGTTTTGAGTTTTCTTGAAACTACCTTTCCCAGATGCGTTCGGACTTCCTGGCGCATTTGTACCCACTTGTCCTGTTTGGTCACACTTTTGAAATTCTCTGCTGCTTTTTGCCAGCTTTCCGAATCTTTGCCTGCATCTACAAGAGTTAACCACTTCTGTGCAGCGGTAACAGCAGCCTTTTCTTTTTCAGCATTTACTGCCCAAGAGATCCCTGCCGATAGAACCATAGCAATTGCGACTCCAATTAAAACTAGCCTTTTCATCTCTCTTATCTCCTTTGTTATGACCTAACAATTAATACACGATCTTCGCTTTTTTTTGATAAATTTAATATCAATTTAGCATAACCGCTTTTTGATTAAAAGATTTTTACTGATTTCCGAATGAAATGTTGCATGGTCCATCTGAATCAGAAAATCAACAGTACAGGGAGTCATGTTTGTTATACCCACAAGTGTAAGATCACGGTTTATCCTCGGCACACGTTAGTGGAAAATTTAGCCGGTGTTTTAATCAGGATTTTCTTCTTAATGGCGTCTATCACAACACGAATGAATGGCAAAGATGATTTTGTCAGGGATCGATGGGTTTAAATAACATCTGCCTGACCATCTGTTCCACCTCAGCCAGATGTGGACCCTCAAGCTCCGTGGCTACTTTTTCCAGATCAGTGGGGATATCGATTTGCTGCGGACACCTTTCCAGACATTCTCCACACTGAACGCATTGAGATGCATAACCGGGCTTTCCGGTCAAAGAACCGCCCGTTCTCATGACATACATGAAAGGAGCCTCGGTGGTTGTGTTGAACATATGCATATTGTTGTAAATATCAAAGCAGTTGGGAATTAAAACATCAGCCGGACAAGGCAGGCAATAACCGCAACCGGTACAGCCAACCTTCATAATTTTACGGTATGTCTGTGCCACTTTTTCTATAAGCTGCAACTCACTCTCCGTAAGAGAATGGGGATGAGCATTCTGAGCGATAGCGATGTTTTCAGCAATATGGGACTCCTCATTCATTCCGGAAAGTACCACAGTGACTTCAGGGTGATTCCAAACCCAGCGCAGTGCCCATTCCACAGGAGACCTTCTCCGCTGGGCCATATCCCATACATCCTTAACAGCGGGAGGAGGAGAAGGCCGTCCAAGATTTCCCCCCGTAATGGTTCCATAACGATTACGCCCAATCCCTTGGATGCTGCGTACTCAAGTCCCTTCTTGCCCGCCTGATTCTCCGTATCGAGGTAGTTGTATTGAATCTGGCAAAATTCCCAGTCATAGGAATCTACAATGCTTCGAAAATCATCCAAAACGCCATGAAAGGAAAATCCGGCATTGACAATCCGTCCATCCTTTTTCGCCTTATCCAGAAAATCCAGTGCATTAAAGGAATTCAACGAATCCCAAAGGACTCCGTTCAAACCATGAAGCAGATAATAGTCAATGCGGTTGGTATTTAGTTTCTTTAACTGGGCATCCAGATACCGATCCATATCTTTTCTTGCTTTTATTAGCCAGGAAGGTAGTTTTGTGGCCAAACGGACTTTTCCCCTATATCCTCCAGCCAGGGCTCGCCCCAGAAACAATTCGCTCTCTCCCCCATGATAAGGCCAGGCGGTGTCAACATAATTTACTCCCAGGTCAATTGCATCTCTTATCTGCCTGGTCGCCCTCGCTTCATCAATCTTTTGACCTTTCTGGGCAAGACGCATGGCTCCGAATCCCAGAATCGAAAGAGAATCACCATTTTTCTTCATTGTTCGATACAACATTGTCATTTTTCCTTTCTCCGCAGAGATGTTTCCTTCCTCTGTAAAATTCGGCATTAAATACAACAATAAAGACTCATTATCCGAAAAGACACCCGATGATTAATAATTAAATCATTCTGGAATATTATCTTCATCTTCATCATGGAAAAACATGACTTCTGCAGAAATTCTTATAATACTATACCAGGGATTATTTAATGATTAGATTATAACTTAGCATAAAATTATAAATTTGAGAAATGAGATTTTCCGGAAGAGAGCAATAAGATTCCGACTTAAAATATTTCATTCGAACCTTCAGAATTATTTCTTTCCCGGTATCTACTGCTCTTCAGTAGAGAACAGTTGTCTAAATTGAGATTTGCCATTTGAAACATGCAATAGTCACTATCTTAACTCTCCCGCAATTAATAATATGTTTTATCATATCCTGGTGCCTAATTTATCCGGTCAGGAAATATCCATCCCCTGATAATACGTCTTAACGAATAGTCTGATAGACATCGGGCTCATTGTCCATGTTCGACACTCACTCCCGCTTATTACCTTTTTGTCGCCTCGTCAGACTCTTAGTCGCCGAAAGGTTTACAATATCAGAGGATTATGAAATAATAAGTAACCTTCGAAAGAAATAGCAGATGATTTTTAGCTTGGTTTAGAAGCAGAAGTGCTTAACCCCGCTGAAAAACAAACCGGCGTTCAGGCTTATCGGGATATAAAAAAACGGTTAGCCCGCTTAAGCACAGAGCAAAGATTATTTCGTCGGTACAAC
Source organism: uncultured delta proteobacterium (assembly GCA_963811325.1). Lineage (GTDB taxonomy): Bacteria > Desulfobacterota > Syntrophia > Syntrophales > Smithellaceae > Smithella. Next base: position 751,410 of record CAWEQT010000001.1, on the reverse strand, counting down.
GAAAAAACCGGGAGGATAGAAAGATGAAGAAAGTTTTATTGTTGACAGTTGTTACGTTATTTTTAATGGCGACTGCAGCTTTCGCCAAGACCGCTATCACTGATAGTGATCTGAATGATATAGCAGCTCAAGAAGGTGTTTCCATTTATTTGGACAACATTACGGTAAGTCCGTTTTCTATGGTTGTGTCCTGGGGACAAAGCAACATCAGCAGCATAACTGGCCAACCGATAGCGAATTTCCAATTTGACCAGGGCGGTTTTGTCGGCGGAGATCTTAGCATCGGAAAACAATCCGTTAATGGTTTATTAACAATTGATGTTGGTGTTAATAATGCTGCTTTGGGTACATCCAGCAAAGGCTACACACAAGGAAAGGCATACGGAACTTACATCCCGGGCGGTGTCGCAATTGGTTTGGATAATATTGCTCTTGCCATAGAGGGGGAGCAACTAATAATTAAATATGGCTCGGAGGAAACACTTACAAGTACCGCCACTGTGACACTGGGAACATGGTTTACTACTGGTCTTAACACTACGATAAATGGACAAGTTATCATTTCTACCCATTAACAGCAGGGTAAAAGGTATCCCGATGACGATTCTTTTTTCAATGAAATTTTCCAAAATAAAATAGAAGTTCCTTCGGAAGATTGCCTGAAACCGGCAACAATGAAAAGTTGTCTTGAGTATCTGTGCCTCAAGTTTTTATTAACTGCGTAATGACTACTTATGATACAGTAATAATAGGCGCGGGCATGTCGCATCCGGCAGCAGGATTTTGCCCGCGTCGATGATTGTTGATGTCTGGTTTCATAAATATTTTATTTGTGCGCAGAGCTTTGAGCCCTGTTGAATAGGCAATATTATTATGCAAGAGCGATACGAAACTGAATTTATATTTAAATACTGGTTAAATTTTAAAAATGTTTTAATAGATTTTATTATTATAATAATAATCAATACCCTGATTGCCCTTACTGTTACCGTAATTCGCCATGATAACAGTTTCCTGCTCAGTTTTGTCATATCGCAATCATTCGGCGTTACGGTTTCTTCAACCATCCTGTTTTCGTTATTAATCTTCAGACCGCAAACATGGAAATCACTTTTGTCTATTGCCTTCATCGACATTTGTCTGGGAGTGTGCATCGGTCTGCAGATGGGTATTTTTATCCTGCAGCATTTCTTTCATATTGTCATGGATTCGAAAATATATGGTCTGGGTCTGACGTTTATTACATCCGGCATCATCCTGAGCTCCGTCATTTTTTATTTTTTCATGACAAAAATTAGATTGAGATATCGCAGCGAAATGATCGAACAGGAAAAAATTAAACACACCGCTATGGAGAAAGAATATCTTTCAGCCAATCTCAAAATGCTGCAGGCGCAGATGGAGCCGCATTTTTTGTTCAATACCCTTTCCAATATTTTGAGCCTGATCGATACACAGCCGGATAAAGGCAAATCCATGCTCCTGGATTTGACTAAAATTCTGCGCACCTCCTTATCGCGAACGATGCCGGAGCAAACCACGCTGTCTCAGGAAATATCCATGATCGAAGCATACCTCCATATTCAAAAAATCAGAATGGATGAGCGCTTGAATTATGAGATTGACGTTCCGGATAATATCAGGCAATATTCTTTCCCGCCCATGCTGTTGCAGCCGCTGGTTGAAAACGCGGTCAAACATGGATTGGAACCAAAAGTGGAAGGGGGAGAAATCGTCATCAGGGCAACTGTGGAAGATCATCTTTTAATCATAAAAGTTACGGATACCGGCCTCGGATTTTCCGATTTTGATAAAGCCGGTGTCGGTATTGCCAATGTGCGCAAACGGCTTGGTTTGCTTTTCGGAGAAAAAGGGCGATTGATCATAGAAGAAAACAAGTCTCATGGTGTTCAGGCCACCATGGAGGTGCCCGTCAATGACTTATAAAGCCATTATTGCCGATGATGAAAAAGAACTCGGAACGTACCTCAAAAACATGCTTGCCGAAACCTGGCCGGAGTTGGAGATTTGCGGCGAAGCCGTCAACGGCAGGGAAGCTCTGGAGATGGTCGATGCTTTTGCTCCGCAGATCGCTTTTCTGGATATTAAAATGCCCGGGCTTTCCGGCCTGGACGTGGCTAAAAATATCGCCGGTATCTGCCGGATTGTATTTATCACCGCTTTTGATCAATATGCCGTCGAAGCATTCGAGCGCGAAGCGGTGGATTACCTGGTAAAACCCGTTACAAAAAAGCGATTACTGCAAACCATACAACGTCTAAAAAAACAACTTCAATCATCCCCGGAACCACCGGCAGGTCTTGCCGAAATGATTACACAGGTTCTTGCCAATCTTCAGGTCAATGCCAATACAGGGTGCCGGTATCTGCAATGGATTAAAACGCAACACAAAGAAAGTATTCGCCTGATCCCTGTGGAAGAAGTTGATTATTTCCATGCCGAAGATAAATATACCTTGGTGATAACCGCGAAAGGGGAAGCTCTGATCAAAAAAAGCATTAAAGAATTAAGCCAGGAACTTGATCCGCAGAAATTCTGGCAAATTCATCGCGGCACAATTGTTAATATATCCAGAATTGAAACTGTCGGACGGTCCCTTACCGGCCGCGGCATCCTGAAACTTAAAAACAGATCAAATTCTCTTACCGTCAGCCGTAAATACTCACATCTCTTCAAACAGATGTGATGCTGATTCGATATCAAAAATAATATATAGCTAATAGACATCGGGGTCATTGTCCATATTTGACACTTCACTTCCGCTTGTTACCTTTTTGTCTCTGCCGATGATTTTGTGGTAGGAGGAAGAAAGAAATAGAAATTCGATTTCCGATCCGGCACAATTATTTCTTTTACAAAGTCTCAGTAGCGGTCAGTCGAAGAATTGAGTCAACCTACCTTCAACCCTAATATATATTATACATCATTTTATTCTAATTCATGGTAGGAGGAAAAAAGAAACAAAATTCCGATTTCCGAACTGTCAAAATTGTTTGTTACACCTACTAATCCACAGTATTTGGCAGTCGTCTAAATTGAGGATTACTATTTGAAATCTTTATATGCCATGTGCAAGAAATTGCAAACGTGGAAACTTAACAAGATCTGTCTCATCTGAATTGTGCCATACATAATAAAACAGCGATTGAAGAATAATTCCTCGATTGCCGTAATACGTTAAACAGATACTGATCCGGCTTCTGTTACGAAAGAGCAATAGGAACTTAGAATTTAAAGCCTATCCCGCCACCCACCTGCACATCCACCGTGTCGAAACTAGCGCCAATATTGAAGAAGAAGTTATCCTTCGTGTAATGCTGGAAGGATAGAGCTACAGCGCCCTGCCCCGCGGACTCGCCGAAGCCTGCGCCGATACCCGATTCACCGGGATTGAGAGGCATGAATGACCGAGACATGGCGATCGCCCCAGCGATGCCCCTGTGAGCCTCCTGACTCAGGTTATTAATCTTACTGTTTGTGTAAGCATTTGCCGATGATAGAGTGCTGGCAGCGGTGTTGTTGAGCTGGGTAACGTTTACCGCATCAGTGTTAGCTATGCCGGATGCTACGTTAGTGATTCTGCGCTCATTGCCGGCTGATCCCACAAACACGACGTTGCTCTGTCCCCCGTCAGTGGAGTTAGAGCCGAGGGCAACGGAGTTGTTTCCCGTAGAAGTAGCACCATAGCCAATGGCGGTGCTGTTCGTTCCGGTGGCGGTGCTGTGATAGCCGGTGGCACCGGCAAAATCACCAATGGCAGTATTAGTTATTGAAAATCCATTGTCATTGGCCCCCAGCCCATATTCCAATCCCCATGCCGCCGTGCCTGTGGCGAGTTATGTCAAACAAATGACCACGGCCAAAAGGTTTTTTGTTTTGCCGCCCAATCCGGCGTCCTTCCGCTTCCCGATGCATTTTCTCTGCAACATGATTTCCTCCTTTATTCTATGATAATCAAATAATTTTAATTGAACTATTTTTTTAATATTTTACATTTTTCTTCAACGTAAATATTTCACCCCATTCACACATACAACAAATCTACCGGCGAGAGTGCTTGCCATGAGGATATGCTCGTAAATGTCTTTCATTACCAACTATCTTGCAATAATATTTTTGCCCACCCCTAAGTTAGGGTTCAATAGTAATTGAATGTTTCCGATTGAAATATTGTATGAATTGAAAGAATCAGAAAAACAACATTAAGTAAGAAATAAAAATCAGATTCCCGAATCAGCGAATATTTTACTTCCGCGTTTACACTCTATCGCATGGATTCAGTTACATCATTGTTTTTCATCAATTACGTGCCGACAATCGACTATACCTTCTTCACCCTGCACCTCAGTCACGGGAAGGATCCATGCCCGCGCGTGGAAGTTGAGATAGGAGTCCAAAAAATACCTCTTGCCAGCCATCGCTTTGACTTTGTAGACAAGATCATCTCCCTCGACAGCCTTCCGCAACAAATCATGACCATCATAATTTTCCACCAGCAAATAGTAGGTACCCGGGTTTACGGTATAAGCATAGTAACTGCCGTTAACTATCCGTGCGAGCTTTTTGCCGTATTTTAATCCTTCTTTGAATTTGTCGATGCGCGGATGGTCCTTTCCCAAGTCATACACTATGGACACTTTGTCTTTTGCGATCGAATCGGTGACGTCCCATAGATTATATGACACTGCAGAACCGGCTAAGTGTGCCTTCCGGTATACGTATATTACCGCTTTCCCCGCAGGCGGATCAGCTTTTTGATATACTGGTCCCAGCGAAGCGCATGATGAAATAAAGATGACGCAAATGCTTAAACATAGAACGATAAAAGTTGCCCTGAATTTCATATTAACACCTCCACCCACAAAAAGGTTGTACCATTAACTGGATCATACTTATTTTCAAGTGGCCTGTATGCGAAACATTTTATCACATGTTCAATTAGAATTCTATGTAATTTGACTATCTACGTTCGAAATGTTGTATTCGGGGAGATAAAGCTAAAAACAATCTTACAGTCAACTATCATGAATTCGGTTGCGGACAAAAGGTTTTCCGTTGTGTCAACATAGCATAGATGACGCGGATCAACTTATGAGCCGTAGCAAGCACAGCCTTCTTATAGGGCAATCCCTCCTTTCTTCGTTTGAGATAGTAAGCATGAAAAATATCGGTGTATTGGATCACGCTGGTTGTCATCATCCAGATGATTCTTCGCAAATGACGGTTGCCCCGTTTCGTTATCCGCCCCCTGCCTTCATGTTTGCCGGACTGGTAAACAGCAGGGTCCAATCCCGCCATGGCAATGATTTTACCGGAACATTCAAATTTATTAATGTCGCCACCCATCTCCACAAGAAAGTTAGCGGCAGTTTTATCTCCGATACCCTTGATGGAAGTGATAATGTCTATATCTTCTTCCATCAGTTTTTTGGCCATTTCCATCAGCATGTCTGTAATCTCCTGAAGAGCTTCTTCCCGGTGCAGAAGAAACCTTATCTTCTGCTTTATAATTATCTCTTTGGCGGGGCTGTTGGTGCCTATCGAAAACGGGCTGCTTTGATCAGTGCTCTGGCAAATTCCTCTCTTTTATGACCATAGGAATCTGTAATCAAGCTCTGAGACAGTTGATCAATATCCGCTTCTCTTAAAGCAACTGCGGAAGGATATTGCTGTAAAAGTTTGAGGATGGACTTCGTAAATATCCCGACCATGTGCTCCAGTTCCGGAAAGGTGATATTCAGAAGCTGCTTGATCTCTATCTTCAAAGAGGTCATCTCATCCACTAAACTCTCCCGCTGGCGGGAAAGATCCCGAAGATCCGAAATCAAAGATGGTGTAGCTCGCTGAAGCAGAGTATCTCCATTGGCAAGAAGAAACCGTGCAATGACAACAGCGTCCTTCTTGTCCGTTTTTGTCTTTCCGAGTTGCATCTTCACGTAATTGGAAATCTGCAAGGGATTAATTAAAATGACTTTGTAACCCGTAGCAACAAGGTATGAGAAAAGATTGACATGGTAAGATGCCGTAGACTCCATTCCGATTAATACGGATGACTCTGAAAAAGATGAAAGATGTTTCTTCAGTTTCTCAAAACCCTTCCGATCCATGGCCACCGAAATCTGAAAAAGCTTGGCCTCTTCACCTGTTATCCCACAGGCATCAAACTTATCTTTGGAAATATCAATGCCAACAAAATAATCAAAACTGCCTTTTAATCCTGACATCACTTCACCTCCCGATAGAAGTAAATGAAAAGCAGGTGTCGCAGCCTCCAGACCAATCCTCCAGCGTTACAAGGATTCTATGACCCAACCAACCTATTATGGTTCTCAGAGGCTTGGGACAAACTCAATTAAGGGCTCTATCGCCCAGGATTACTGAAGTCCTCCTGCCTTCCTGTTATTATAAAACTAAGATCCCTATAATCAATTATACATTATTCTATACACGAATTCATGGTAGGAGGATTACTGGATCATATCACTTGTTTTAAAAGAGATGGGTGCTGTCAATTACTGCACGTTTTTGCTGCAGACAATAATAAATATAGTATTTACTGCTTAATGAGCCATTCCAATGCTTCTTCTTCTGAGTTCTTTAAAACTAGATTTTTACGCCTTGTGAAAGCGATGAATGAGTTGAATATTATTTGCTTAAGGCCTTCAACTCCTATAACAGCGGTCATTTTCATATACGGTTCATTATTTTTGGTGAAATCTTTTAGTATCTGAATTATCTCAGGTCTTAGTCTGATTGTTGCGTTTTTGACGTTACAGATGCAGATTATCGACTTTGAAGGTTCTTTTTTAATCTCCAGTTCGATTTGTGACGTTATTTTTTTCAGTTCTTCTGGATTGTCGGTTCCAAGGTCCATGTAAAGTACCCTTTTGCCTTTGTGGAAAAACCATTTGTAACTTAAAATAAAGCACCTCCCTTAAGATCTAAGTTAAGTTTAACACTATAAAACCTGAAATTCAAACATACGAATGATGGCAGTTTAAAAAACATGATCTTTTCAATATAGGATTATTGAATAATTTTCATTTATTACCAATTGTAATCTAGCATAAAAGTAATATTTTAGGAAATGAGGAGGAAGTTATCAATAGTCTTGACACTCATTGTAAGGTCAAGTTTTATATATAGCAAATTATGTCAAATCCGTTTTTCAAGCCATTGGTGAATATTTTCAAGAACCGTGTCTTTTTCGGGTTCATTCATGACCTCGTGATACAAGCCATCGTAAATTTTAAGTTCTTTATCCTTCGATCCAATGTGTTCATAGAAATACCTGGAAGCATCGGGTGTTACGATCTGATCATCGCCGCCGTGGAGGATCAGGCATGGATAGGTATAGTTGGCCTGGTTGTTCATCAGCCAGCGGGCTCCGCGGATAAATGTTTCGCTCATCAGCCCGGTTGTGAATTCCTTGATATTGAGAGGATCATCCTGATACGCCTTAACAACATTGGGATCACGGGATACCTTGTCGCTCAGAGAATTGGGTATAGGGTTGCGGACCGAGGCGCTGAAATCGACTCCTTCCAAACCGGCTGCCATGGGTAGAAGGATGGATGCGGCCCCTGTGAGCACCTGGCCGGAAAGCCGGCCCGGATATTTAACCGCGTGGGCAGCGGCGATAAATCCTCCCATACTGTGTCCCCACATAAAAATGGGTAGTCCCGGGTTTTCCTTTTTAACCACGGCAACAACTTTTTCGGCATCATCGATGTATTGATTGAAATCATCTATATGACCTCGGTCTCCGCCGGAACGTCCATGTCCGCGGTTGTCGAAACGATAAACCGAGTAGCCAAAAGAATTTAATTTTGCAGTCACGTAATCGTAACGTCCTGAGTGTTCGCAGAGCCCGTGGACGATAATAATAACAGCCTTGGGATTCTCTATGACGTTCTTAGACATATAAAGTTCGATGCCGCCTCCAACCGCAAAATTGCTTTCCTGAAACTTTGATTTCATTGTGCATCTCCTTCCCCAAATTTATAATCAGAACCAACTCATTCGATACGCTAAAAATTGCCTGCTGATCTGCTCGCAATACTTGTACTACATGTTGAGTTATAATTCTATGGTGTTTAATTATTATTATAATTAATTATTGGAATTGTTTACATGGCAAACCACGGTTATTTAGTAAAATTCAACAGTCCATTAATCTGTTCAATAAAGTATTCTTGAGGCGATTGCCCGTTCAAATCAACCGTAAAGCCTTGATAAAGATGTTCCTCATATTCTTCACATTTTTTATCATATGTGGCAATATCTCTGCTACTACTAATGATAAAAAATCTGAATTTGCAAAGTTCAGTTGCGTGACAATTAACAAAAGAATCATACAGGTATTCCCGTGTTTCTTCAGTCCCGCCATTGGAACCTTCAGTGCTTTTCAAACTTCTAAGGTAGAACAGTTGGGGAGCAAAGGAAGCTCTCAAATCACTAGCGGCCTTGTTGAACTCTTGTCGTTGCATAATTTTAAGAGCGTTTCTATATGCAATCCAGACACCGAGAAGGGTGCCAACGATGCCAAAGCCTCCAGCAATATCTGCTATTTCAAGGGCAGTAAGTTCCAATTTTACCTTTACTCCTTTATAGGTGGTTTTAGTGGTATAGGCATTGGATTACTCATAGGAAAAATTTTCCTTATCCCATTTCTCGCACAACGCAGTAATTGAGCCGCTTGTCGGCTCGAATGAATTGTTGTGGGAGGTTTATAATTTAGGTTTTGCATACTCAAGAAGGTTGTTAATATGAGACAAATAAATATTTCCAAGTTTTTTACCATATTCCGGGTCAATTGGATTACAATTTATTTTATTTATCTCGCCGGGATTTTTGTATTTCTCCCAAGCGGCGTTGAAGCCAACGAGTTCCTTTTGGGGCAAATAGACTTCAAAAATGATTTTAGCTTTTTCGTTGGTGATAGCAATTTCTTCAGGCCGTTCGCCGAATCTCCCGTGAAGTATATCGACCCCTCTTCGCATCCGGAAAATTTCATCTACGAAAGTGGCGCGAAAAGCGGCTGCGGCTTTGTTAAATCTTTCTTTGCTTTTATGTTTTCTGGTAATAACACTGGTGAGCAAAGCACCGAGCAAAACAGGAAGAGCCCAGAACAAATTTTCAGTGATCATGTACTAATCCTAATTTCTTTATTGTGTTCATTGTGGCTTGTTATCGGACTACCTTTTTATTTATTATCAGATGATGATAGTGTCAAGAAAAATTATACACTTAACAAAAACAGCAAAATTAAATAATAATGGTTTATTTTATTATCTAAAATAATTTAAATTATCCACTTGACAAACCGAATAAAGGTGTATATATTATGATTAACAAAAAACAGAAAGGAGTAAAAATCATGAAATATATACCACCTAAATTTGAGAGAATTTCAGAGATGTCAGCTATTGATGTAGGGCGATTAACAGAGGATGAAGCGAGGAGCATCCTTGAACATATTCGTTGGCCTAAAGGTATTAAATGTCCTCATTGCGAAAGCACCAATATTGTCAGGATTGAAGGCAAGGCAAAGAAAGTAAGAGATGGTTTACTTCGCTGTAAAGATTGCCGGAAACAATTTACCGTAACAGTAGGCACTCTTCTACAGGGTTCGCATATCACTTTAAGGCAATGGGTTCAAGCGTTTCATTCAATGTGCGCCCACAAAAAAGGCGTTTCTTCACTTCAATTAAAGAGAGACCTCGGCCTCGGTTCTTACAGATCAGCTTGGCATTTAACGCACCGTATAAGATTAGCAATGAATGAAGACCCTCTCGCAAGCCTGTTAAAGGGTGTTGTTGAAGTGGATGAAACCTACATAGGCGGAAAGCCAAGAAAAGGTAGTAATAACGGTATACACCTTAAACGTGGGCGGGGAACTAAAAAAGCTCCAGTAATGGCAATGGTAGAACGTGACGGAAATGTTATTTCTAAACCCATTAAGAACGTGACAGGAAAAACCTTAAAATCAGCAATCAGAGAAGCGGTAAACGAAGAAGCAAAAATAATGACCGATGAATTTAAAAGTTATAAAGGCATAGAGAAGGATTTTAAAGGTGGTCATGGAGTAGTAAATCACGGCTTAGGAGAATACGCCAAAGGCGATATTAATACCAATACGGCGGAGTCTTTTTTTGCGTTATTAAAGCGTGGTGTTAATGGAACTTTTCACCATATCTCAAAGAAACATTTATCAAGATATTGCAATGAGTTTTCTTTTAGGTGGGATAACCGTAAGGTTACTGACGGAGAGAGAACAGAAAATGCAATCAGTGGTTTTGTAGGCAAAAGACTAATGCTTAAAGAGGTTATGGGATGACAAAACAGAAAGAAAAAAAAGAACAGTATAATAAACCAGTTTCGCTTTATCCGTTAAAACCGGAGAAAGCACTAGCGGCTTTTATGAAAGTAAAGCCGGAAAAAGTAATGAAAAATAAACGAAATAAAAAAGGGGGGAATCATGAAGAATCAAAAAAAACAACCTAAATTAATCACTTGCAAAGATATTATTACAACATCCGATGCTATTATGAGCATTATCAAGAATAAACTTGATGGCACGATGGACATTGCCGAAATTGTAATAGAGGAATGCAAACACCGTATTTACATAGAGAAAAAATTACGAGATAGCAATTCCTCTAACTTCTAGGTAAGTGGGATAACCAATGCATTAATCCTGCTAAATCTCGGGATAATATTTGCGGTATTGCTGCAAAGGCGCAAGTAAAATTTTTATCGTTAGTGGGAACCCATAATTGGCATTGTTTTTCTCGACATTCTTTTTGAAAAAAGGGGCAATCTTTAGCCATGAGTGTTCTCCTTACTGAAAGATTTTTTAGATTATTAATTATAGGAAAATGAGCTATGGTTTGTCAAGTAAACAATTCCGTTAATTATTAGTGGCGAAATTAACAGGAGATTGGTGAGAATCCCCATTATTTTTATCGGCAATGTTGCTCATATATTCATGGTTATACAAATGTTTAACAAATGTATATTATTGATTTTACAACCTTAATTAATTTTTTATAATGAAAGGGATATGATTATATATATATATGGCATATGGATTGCTTAAAGTAATATTAAGACCATCGAGATACTGCGATGTACGAGTATATGACGGCATAAGTGGTTCTCGATAACCCCTCGCAAGAAAAAATTTTTTCACGAGGGGTTCATATATTCTTATTTCTGATCTATACTTTACTTGATTTACAGTGTTTAATTGAGCCTTGTCCAAGTTATTGATTATACCTTGTGTTCTCAATAAATTATTATTTGTTATAAAATAACATCATGAGATACTACTGTAAATGGTAAGAGTGAATTCATCTGCGATGAATCAGAGTGTCTTCGTTAATATCCGGGCAAGCTAGGCCATTCCTGAAAATGATTGAAAATCATCGCGTGAGTGTATATAATCTTAGTGAATGAAATCAGTCCCTAAATTTCCGATTTTGTTCTTTTGAAAACAGAATGTGGCGTCAAAGAGTGGCAGCGCGGATTGCATTTAGTAAAAAAATACGGTTAATGATGAAGAGACACAACATTAAAAACGTAATAAGAAACACAGCACTTGGACTAGGCGCACTGGTTTTGATAAACTGCGGCGGCTACATCACTATCATCAAGATGCTGGAAGTGAATGAGATACCGGGCGGTCAGTACGAGCGTATAATAAAGTTGTACAATCCTGAAGGTATTTCAGACAAAACACTTGTGGGATTAGTCTTTATTAAAAAAGGCGCAAAGGTTTGCACGGACTACCCGCGTGAGGAGACTATAAAAAGCCTTGACGAGCTGACGATGATGGAAAGGCACTCCTATCAATACTTTAGCAATTATGCAATAAAAGTCGGCGGTAAGACATTTGGATTTGTCGCCCTGCCGATAGATTACAGGGCAAATCTCTGGGAGAACAAAAAAGACGAAGGATGCAAATATAAAGTGCAGATTATATTACCCTACAGCGTAGATGGTGACTCCAACGGAGAAGGAATTAAAGCTGGATCTGCTGGTGGAGGCCATGGCCGCTAAACGCTCACGAGATTATTCTCGTCCTATCAAAAAACGATATCCTATGCACCACACATCCGAGATAAGGAGAGGTGATTATGGAAGAAAAGGATCTCATTCTTGCTGTTGATGTCGGTACCACGGGAACAAAAGCAGTACTAGTAAGCCCCGATGGTTATATAGATTCCGATCAGTTAACCTGCAGCCTCTTGTATCCGGAAAAGTCGTGCGTTGAGCAATCTCCGAAGGAATTATCGGATGCAATATATCGCTCCAGCAGGAATGTTCTCGCAGCACATCCTGATTTGGTCAGCAGACTTGCCGGCATTGTATTTACGAGCCAGATGCAAAATACGATACCGGTTGGAAAAGACGGAAATCCTCTCATGAACATGCTTTCTTGGATGGATGAGCGCGCAGCCCAGTTCATCCAGGAAGAGATGTTTAAGGGATTTATCAAGATTGAAGGCTATCCCCCATTAAAGCTCATAAAGTTCATGAGAATAACAGGTGGCGCGCCAGGGAAAACCGGAAAGGATACCGTATGCAAGCTTGCCTGGATGAAAAAATACAAACCGGATTTGTATGATGCCGTTCATAAATTTCTGGACGCAAAGGATTATGCTGTTTTTCTTGCTACTGGTAAGTACGTGACTTCTCACGATATGGCGTTCATTACCTGGCTCATGGATACACGGAAAAAGAACCAGGAGGAGTGGACGTGGTCGGAAGATATCCATAATATGTTCGGACTTGATATGCGTAAAATGCCGGAGATTAAATCCTCAACGGCAATCGTAGGCTACGTTACAGCGAAATTTTCTGAGAAAACAGGCGTCCCTGAAGGTCTCCCAGTGATAAACGGTTCAGGCGATCTCCTCACATCAGCGCTTGGTTCCGGTGCTATTGAGTTGGGGCATATTCACGTTAATATAGGCACTGCCGGCTGGGTTGCCACACATCACCCGACAACTGCTATAGATATGAATCATTACATAGGAACCATCTCATCGGGGATGCCTGGAAAGTTTCTTTTGATCAGCAAACAGGAAACTCTTGGTGCCGCTTTGGACTGGATCAAGGGTATGCTATATCCCCCTGAGCTCACGCAAGGAATATCAACGGATGAAATATATCGGATGATGAATAAAGAAACAGCCAAATCGCCACCCGGCGCGAACCATGTCATTTTGACTCCATGGCTTTTCGGAGAACGGTCACCTATCAACAATCCATACCTGCGGGGGCAGATATTTAATGTCGGCGTTAATACAACCAGAGCTGATCTCTGTAGGGCTACAATGGAAGGGGTCGCCTTTAATATCCGTTGGGGCATGGAATTTGTAGAAAAAATGTCATTAAAGAAAGTCAAACCGATTACAGATGAAGTCCGATTAATCGGCGGCGCTTCCAAGAGTGACGAATGGTGCCAGATTTTTGCCGACGTTCTGCAGAAACCGATCGTGCAGATGATAAATCCCCAGATGGCCTCTGCTCAGGGCGTTGCGACCATTGCAATGGTGTCCCTTGGAATTTATAAAAGTTTTAACGAGATAGGTAGAATGTTGAAAAAAGGGAATCTCTTTAAACCGAATACGGGCAATAAGGCAGTATATGAAAAGCTTTATAAACAATATCAGGCATTGTACAAGAATAATAAAGGTGCTTTTAAAGAACTCAATCACTAAGAAAGTTTACTGTGAAGCGCTTCATTGAAGGCTATAAGGACGAACTTTTCTATGTTATCGTTATTAATAGTGGCATGACCGGAGCTGTCAGGAAACCATATCATCCTTCTGCTGATGCAAATTTTCAACAGGTTGTTAAAAAAGCCGGGCGGGTAGAGATACCCAACCATCACCGGCCTGAAAACAATAATGTGTTTTAATCTAGACTTTGAAATCGGTCTTCTTGCCCCAAACACCAAGCGCGACACCGAGTTCTTCATGCTCTTTGGCATACTCTTCCAGTTTGATGCCTTTGAGCGCTGCATCGATGGCCTGTCGCAGCGCGCGGGCTCCAGCTTTCGGTCCCTGAGGATGGGCATGAATGCCGCCGCCGGAACCGATCATGGTATCAACGCCAACAGCGTTAACGATATCGGCAACGTTAGCCGGTGTTATGCCGCCTGACGGCATGGGCAAGGTGGGCTTCAGGTGGCCCATGGGATAAGTCAGGTTACGAGTTGTATTCATAAAACGTTCATGCATATACATGGCCTTACCACCCATGGAGAAGGGCAGGACGATTGAGTCCGCGCCGCATAAACGCGGAATCTTACCGAGAATGATCGGCGAAGAAATACCCTGGTAGGGCGACATATAGAACGCCCCCGCAAGATCCATATGCGCCAGTATCGGCACATTGATGGCCGGATCATCAGCCAGCGCACGCATGGCTTCGGGGCCCACAGCCAGATAGTTGACCATCATGCCGTTTACTCCCGCGTCCACGCAACGTCTGGCCAGATCAAACATCCGCGGAAGACGGTCGGTGACATTGACGGTATAGATGGTATGCTCTCCGGTTTCTTCATACACTTCTTTTTCAATTTTCATGTATGTTTTTACTCTTTTCACCGCATCGTTATAACGCATGTTGGCGATTAATTCATCGTCCTTGATGACATCGCAGCCGCCCAATGCCGCTTCTCTAAAGAGCTTGGCGCCGACTTCCAGAGGATAACCGCTGCAGGGCTTAATCATGTTGTTGAGTAATGGACGGCCTTTTTTTATGCCTAGTACTTTCCACCAGCCGTCGGTTCCGAATTTCGGGCCATTGAACTGGTCCAGTGTGGCTTTGGGGAATCTGATATCCAATAGTTTGAAATTGGGCACCATGGAAATATTGCCAATAACGGCGGTCAGCATCATAGGCAACTGATCTTCGATGTTGACTGAGGGAAAGGCAATTTGTAAAATATACTGCCTTTCTGTAACTTCCGGCGGTACTCCAAATTCGTAATAAGGAGCCTCATAGGCGCCGATTACTTTTGCGACATGACAGGCGCGAATTTCAGGTGTTTCACCGGGAACAGGAACCCACGTACCGGTAGTCTGTTCAATGGCCAGAAACTGTCCTATGAGTGCTGCATCATAGGTTTTATCACCCTTAATCCAATAGGTGGCGATTACATGATTTTCCATATCGATGCCTTCAGGCAAAGCGATGGGTTTATCCGCAAAGGCATCCATCAGTTTTTTTGAATCTTTTTGATTTTTCTTTTCGGCCATAGTTTTATACTCCTCGATTGTATGTCGTTAAAATGTTTTAGGCAAATTGAGTCAAAAGTTAAGAGATGGTTTCGGTGCCCATATAACCCTTTCCTGCAATTTCAGCAAGTCTAAAAAAACGTTTTTGCTTCCTTCGTAAAGCGGTGTAGTCAATAACCGAGACACGACTTAATTGGACACTGTCTGTATAGTCAAGGATAGGTCAGGACACATAAGGTCATCCCTGGTCCGCGACCTTAAGTACGATCTTTCCTATATGCATACTGCTTTCCATAAGCCGGTGTGCCTCGTCGGCTTCGGCCAGTGAGAAAACCTTGTGTATTACTGGACTGCAGCGGCCTGCATCCAAAGCCGGCCACACAAATTTATTTAGCTCACTCGCGATCCGCCCTTTCTCTGCTGTAGTGCGCGGCCGCATCATGGAACCGGTTATGACCAGGCGGTGAGACATCACGAGCATGAGGTCTATCTCGACGCGTGACCCCTGATTGACGGAGACTTGTATCAAGCGCCCGTCCATGGCAAGGCAACCAAGATTACGCTGCGTGTTCGGCGTGCCTGCAATATCAAGCACTACGTCAACACCCCTGTCTCCGACAATAGCTTTAAGCGCTTCAGCAAAATCTATCTCGCGAAAGTTAAAGGCTGCTGCCGCACCAAGCTTCAGACAGGCATCACATTTTTCCTTACTCCCTTCCGTAACATAGACAAGACCACCGAATTCATGTGCAAGCTTCATTGCCGTGATGCCTATGCCGCCGGCGCCTCCATGCACAAGCAATGATTCACCTCTTGTAAACTTTCCCAACTGGAAAAGGTTTGCCCACACCGTGAAGTATGATTCGGGGAGCGCTGCCGCCTGGATTGCGTCATAACCTTTTGGCCATGGCAGACACTGCGACGATGGGACAACGCAATATTCGGCATAGCCGCCGCCATTGGTCAAGGCGCAAACCATCTCTCCTGTTTTCACTGAATCAACAGCCTGGCCTACAGCCACGACCTCGCCCGCCACATCCAGGCCAAGCACTGGATTTACTCCGGGAGGCAAGGGATAGAGGCCCCTGCGCTGTAAGACATCCGGGAAATTCACGCCTGCGGCCATCACCCGAATGAGAACCTCATTATCCTTGGGTTGCGGTATAATTCCAGTTTCAATTTGCATGACTTCAGGGCCGCCCGGCTTGTGTGTTTCAATGTAATTCATTCGTTTCGGAATCTTCATGGCTTATTCTCCTTTTAAAATGAAAATGGGGAATTTAGGAACAGACTTGATGTCAGTCAAACTAACCTCTATGGTCGTCTCTTTACCTTTATCATCTTTAATTGTTATCTGGTTACCATTTATATTAGTGACTATTCCCTTTACTTGAAATTCATTTTCAGCAAAACTGAAACTTGCCAAAATAAAGAAAATAGTCAAGGCAATGGTTGTTACAGCAACCTTTTTCATTTATATTTCCTTCCGTCTTATTTTCTGACAATTAATATAAAGGAGCTTCGCTTTTCTCCGATTAAATAAATATAAATTTAGCATATCTGTTTTTTGATTAAAAGATGTTTCGTTGATTTCCGATTGAAACATACATGACAGTATTCTGTCACAAATATTGGATAAACTACCTGAAATAAAAAAAACACTTCAGACGTTAGAAATGAAATTCCCATGGATAATTTTTCAAGATAGCCTTATCAGCAGAATAGCCGCGGTTATTGGGTGACCAGGGTGGGCCGGCAATATTTTATGGGCAGTCCAGGCATGAGATTTCCGGCATGGAAATCGATTCGGCGTGCTTTAGCGCTTCTTCCGATGGAACATACATGCGCAAGGTAAGCGAAAAGACTCCCGATGAAGGGCATGGCAGCCAGTTATTAGCGTCATCAGGCTTGCGTGATGAAATATGAATATTGAACGATCCATCGGGGCTCTTTGTTATGGGAGAACGATCGCCCAAAGCGTAACGTTTCTCATTATTGGGGACTAGATAGCTATCCTTATTATACACGGTAAGACTCCAGAAACCGGTGTCCTGTATTGCCGGGCGTTCTTTAAAATGGACATTATAAGAATGACTTCCATCAAGCAGACGGTTCCTGTTGTCATTATAGGTGTTCCAGTATAGCGCCTCTTTCGCCTGGTTCGCCGCTAAACCGATACGCGCAATATAAGCGCGAATGAGGGGCGGCGTATTGCTCTGAGCGAGATCAAGTCTGGTCATCCATGATCCATTCCTGACCATTTTCTTGCCGCTGATCAGCGTATTCATGTTTTGATACTTACCGAAATACTCCAGCGATGGTGCCATGAGAATCCATCCGGCAAGAAAAGATGCGACGGCAACAGATATAATGACGATTGCTTTCTTCATGAATCTCTCCATAATTTTCTTCACTCATTTGCGCGTATTGAGTTCATAGTCTTTTAATGGTGTGATTTTCATAAGGTCCTGCAGTTGATGGACCCGGGGAAGATCATCTTTTTCATCCGTAAGGAACCGCGCCAGCAGCCAGGCCTTCTTGCCGAGGTACTTCAATACCGGTAAGCCTCGCGTGTCACCGGAAAAATCTTGTCGCGCTAAAATTACCTTTACCGCCTTATTGAATCCATATTCCCGCGATCCAATGTAGTTGAAGACATCTGTATTTTCCATGATAAATTCCACGCTCCAATACCGATCCGAAAGCGGCATCTCTATGACAAAAGGGCCTGAATCCATATCCATCGCCGCACATGAGTAAAGTGTGTCATGGTTAGGCCTTACGATCATTGCAGATATATCACCTTCCAAATTCCTTCTGTGCAGCCATCTGTTCAAACCGCCGTCATGTTCAGTATTTTTCCAAACCCGGCTAAATTCCCTGCCCGGATATGAATACATGGAAACAACAAACCCTGCGGTATAGCTGAAGATAACAATCAAAACCCAGAATACAACCTTTTTCGTCATAAGCACATCCTCTTAAGAAGCTGTTTGATGGTTCTATGCATTTGGCTTTACGATATGATGACTAATGTACCGTCCTTGACGAAATAACGTTGATACTGTCGACGATGGAATAACCTTTTAAAGCTGTTCACAATTCCGACCATGCTCCTGTTACCTCGCAAAACTTCAAGGATGATTAAAACACTGCCACTTTGCCTCTTTTCAGAAACAGAGTTTCATTCATCAGTCCATCGAGTCCCCCTTTTAAAAGAGGTCCAAATTAACAGTTGATCTATTGATGATATCTTGTTTACCTTTTTTATGCCCTTAACTAATGAAAAAGTCAAGATACCTTCCATTGAGTATCATTTGAAAGTGAGAATATCTGCAAAAATTACCGGATGCTCTCTTTTAGGAAGATCTCCACACAACACCACCCGGAAAAGATCACAATCAAATATTTACGGGTAATAATAAGTTATCATTAATTTCATGAAACGAGGGACAGCTTTAGATGCACAATAATCAGGTAACTTTTTTGGTATAGTAAGTAAAGTGATAAATATACTGAAGGAGGTGCCGAATGAAATATTCTCAAATAATAGTGGTGAAACGTTGGATACCTATTTTAAAGGAATATGAACGGACGAAAGCAAAAGTCAATCCTCATGGCGGATAAAAGAAGATGACGGTTCTAATCAATTAGCGGAAGGAGGATAAGTCTAACAAAATGACCAGAACCGTCACCTCCGGAGTCCATTACATAGAAGGCAGCAGCAATTTGTTCCAAACAAATTGCTGCTGTGGCAAAACAAACATTACCTCTTAGAAAGTGCAACTTAATGTTACTCCGCCGTATAGATAGGTACTGTCCCTTTGGGTGGGATCACTTCCTCCCAAACCTTTCGCTTTCATCTCGTATTTGGCATCGTCCGAAAGAGGAAATACATACGATATTGCCGGCGTAATGGTCAACGATTTGTATACCGCCAAAGGTATGGACACTGTTGCTGTTCCATCATGAAAATTACTAAACTTGTCCGTAGTGGCTACCGAAGCACTGTCATATTTGGCGTATGTTGTTGCATCAGTTGATAACAGATAACTGGCCGAAGCTGCTAATTTCAGACTGACTACTTTGTTGAACTCAAAAGTATGCGAAACTCCCAGTAAAAAATACCATTCCCGGTAATGGTCAATATCCTTGTAAGCTGTCAGGCTCGGCTGTAAAATGGTATCCAGTCCCAAATTCAAGAAGACCTCCTGGGCGGCAAGCGGGGCTGCTGCCCCGGCATATGGCGCTCCCAGGGCATAGTAAATATAGCCGGGGGTTACCTGCAATATCCCAAATTTCCGGGAATAAGATAGTGTATAATCTGTCTCCGTATATTGTGAAGCATATTGGGCATCTCCCACCGAATAGGGCCTCATATCCATATTCCCCCATACATTTAAAGAAAATCCTTTATAGCCTATTGTTACAGACGGCTCTATAACCACGCTGTCTCGGGTTTGCTCATATCCGCGCCATATATAGGCGCTCAGCACGCTTAAATCTATCTCGCCTGTCACTTTGTCTTCATCTGGCGTCTGTACAGGCTGCTGTTCAGGTTTTTGCACCTGCGGCTGTTCTTCCGCTTGACAAATAAATGGCAAGGTAAAAACAAACAACGATAGAAAAACAATAGCGCTCATCTTTTTTATAATCTTTTTCATTTGACAAAATTCTCCTTTAATTGTTCACAATCAATCCCGTATTTATTAACTTTATATGTCAGGATACGTTTTGTTGTTCCCAACAGATCGGCTGCGGCTGTTTGATTGCCTTTGGTTTTCATCAGAGCTTGAATAATGACTGTTCTTTCACAGTCAGACACGCAACGCTCCAGTATGTTTTCTTTGCTTGCGTATTTTACAGTTTCCATAAGATTACCTCACCCTATGGTTAAACAGCGCTCTCGCCCCGTTCACCGGTGCGGACCCGCATGGCGTCATCAACCGGATGGACGAATATTTTTCCGTCACCGATTTCACCGGTATACGCTGCCTTGCGAATCGCGTTGATGATTGCATCTGTTTCATTTTCCTTTACAATTACCTCAAGCCTTGCCTTGGTAACCATGTCCACCTTATAGGTATTGCCGCGCACCTGGAGATTCAGGCCTTCCTGGTTGCCATGGCCTTCGATCTCGGAAATCATCACGCCCGGATGGCCGATCTTTTTCAACGCGGAAAACACGCCCCCGACCTTATCAGGCCTTATTATAGCTTCTATTCTTTTCATCACGATTCTCCTTTGTCTCATTTATAGTATTATAGTGTTATTCGATTAGAGGGCATAAACCCCTTTTTCACCTGTGCGGACTCTCATGGCATCTTGAGCGTCGAGCACAAATATCTTGCCGTCTCCCACATTGCCTGTAAAAAGTGCGTCGCGCATGACTTCCATTACACCCGGGACATCCCAGTCATTTACCACGAGGTCGACCCTTACCTTGGGTATGAAGGAAATCCTGTCGTTGATAGGCTCCGCATCTTTGTCCATTTGACCTTTTTGCCTGCCGAATCCCTTTATTTTGGTCACGGTCATCCCCATGATGAGCTCTTCATCTTTCAGGATATCCACCAGGACATTCAGCATATCAGGACGAATCATGGCGGAAATCATTTTCAAGCTGTATGACCGCTTCACGTTAGTAATCGCCACGTAGGCAAGGCTGATAAGCGCCCAGGCTCCGGCAATGAGGAAACAGATATCCACTTCGGCCTTGGAATCGGCATTGCCTATGGAATACAAATAAACGATGGCAACAACCATAATCACATTGCCGATGACGCCCAGCATCGGAATAAGGCCGTGCTTGAGGAAACTGAAATCAGCTCTTTTTTTGAAGGCGATGATGGTCCACACGCAGGTAAAGCCGTAAAGCACGAAGGTTCCAAAGTTGGAAGCCAGCGTGATACCGGTCAGTCCTACTACCGACCGCACACCGATTGCCGCGATGACTGAAGAAATGATAACCATGGCGCCGATGGCCACATGCGGGGTGCTGAATTTCTGATGGATGAAACCCATCATCTTCGGCAGTTCCCGGCCGCCGGCCATGCCCGCGCTCACGCGGATGGCTGTGTTCATGCAGCTCAGGGTCGTGCCGATGATCGCGATTACCACTGTAACCGCCATGGTGATCATCAGGCCGAATCCGATGCCGGGGAGCACATTATTGCCTATAAGCACCGCCAGATCGCCGATGGGCGCGGAAGAAGCGGCCGCGGCGGCCATTCCTGTAGTAAGAGTCTTGCCGCTGCCGTTTATCAGTTTTTCACTGATCATGGTGCCCGCGGCAAAATATTCGATCAGATAGGCAAACAAACCCTGAACAATCAGAGAAATGATGATAGCTTTGGGGATATTCTTCGACGGTTTTTTGGTTTCGGCAGCCAGAGCAGTGCAGCTCTCAAAACCGACCAATATAAGGATGGCAAGAGTGGATTGGACAAGGACGCCGTTGAGCGAATGTGGCATGATGATATCCCATCCGCTGCTGAATGCCCATGTAGTCGCTCCCTGCGGATTTCCCAGTCTGTACATTATAGCCAGGCCGCTGAAAATAACGAGAGTAACAAGCTGTATTATATTGATCCAGATGGAGGTCATGGTGGACCCGGTCACGCCACGGTAGGCAATATATCCGATGACTACTGCAATGATAACCGCAATAGCCGTCAGGGAAATATTGGATAATGTCCCACCGGAGAACTGGGTATAGATATACCCGATCATGGTGGCGAACATAGCCACCATGACACCGGGATAGACCCAGTAAAATAAATGCGCGGCCCAGCCTGTCGCCAGCTTGGAGAGGCGAGCCATCGAATTGGGAGCCGCTCTTTTTGTTCCTGAATTGTCGAGGAAAGCCTTTTCCGCGAAATAAGTAACACTGGCAAAGCCTGCCTCCGGATAAATCTTCGCCAACTGCGAATAGGAAAGGGCTGTGAGAAAGCAAATAATCAAGGCAACCACAATCCCTGCCCAGATATCGCTTGCCACCGATGCCCCACTGGGTGCGGTAGCGGCAGCCTGCATCTGATAAGTAATCCATAAAAACGCTCCGGGTGCAATCAACGCCATTGCATTCATGGTCGCGCCCATCAAACCAATAGTAGGTTTGACTAGTGGGGAGCTTTTTGCTTCTGTCATCTTTTCATTCATACCTGACCTCCTTTTACGAATAAACTATTTTCCGTTTATCCTTTCCAATTATGATTTCGATCTATGATTTATGATATGGCATATAGTGTGCCAAACCTGTGGATGAATAGTTTTGACAGGCATTAAAACAAATAAAAATAAGCAGTTAAAAATATAATAAGTTAATGATTTAGCTTTGGATGCAGATATCGGGGAATATTATCAGCCTTTAAAAAGAACAAAAATAGATCAGAAAAAATTTATCGTTAATCATTCTCATCCAGATCGGTATCAGGTCATCGAGATAAATATTGTATGATTTCAACGTGGTAAGAGGTTTACAAACAGCCAGGCTACCAAAAGGTAGGAAAACAGATGTGACCTACATAGATGTAGGATTGCTTTTCAGGGAATTGATGTCGATGCCGTATTTTGCAATCCTTAATCCCATCGTCCTTTCGGTTATGCCGAGAGCACGTGCCGCCCTGGCCATATTTCCGTTAGAACGTCTGAGTTCTTCAATAAGGATATCTATTTCTACGGCTGCTAATGTTTCGTTGAGTTTTCCCCGGATATTTCTATGGGCGCTGGTATTGTCCCGCTGAAGACTGGGAGGCAGATGATGACTGTGAATAATCCCATCCGTACATAAAATGATCGCTCTCTCGATGCAATTCTCCAGTTCCCTCACATTTCCAGGCCAATGGTGATTCATCAATAGATCAACAGCAGGGGCGGATATGCCGGTGACGGTTTTTCTGAATTCTTTGCTGTACTTTTCGATAAAATGATCGGCCAGCAGAATGATGTCCGTTTTGCGCTCCCGCAGCGGCGGTACAACGATGGGGAAAGCATTCAGACGATAATAAAGATCTTCCCTGAATTTTCCTTCCTGTATGAGTTTTTCCAGATTCCGGTTGGTTGCTGCGATAATCCGGACGTTCACTTTAATAGTCGCGTTTCCGCCTACCCGCTCAAATTCTTTTTCCTGGAGAACCCTTAATAATTTTGCTTGCAGTCCAAGCGACAGTTCTCCGATCTCATCGAGGAAGATGGTTCCGCCTTCCGCCATTTCAAACCGGCCTTTATGAAATGCCGTAGCACCGGTAAAGGCGCCCCTCTCATGTCCGAAAAGTTCGTTTTCAATGAGGTTCTCCGGCAGGGCAGCGCAATTGACTTCTATATAAGGATTGTTCACACGTTTTGAATTATAGTGAATGGCATGAGCAACCCTTTCCTTTCCGACGCCACTCTCCCCGAGGATAAGCACGGTTGTGTTTGTGCGGCTGACCTTATCGATAAGGGCGAAGATATCGAACATGCTTTTTGAGTTGCCGATAATGGTCTTCTTCCCGTACTTGATTTTCAGTTCTTCATGGAGGCGCTGGTTCTCTTCCTTGACCTTTTCCAGTTCTTCCTGGATCAATTGACGAAGACGCACGGCCTGGGAGATGCTTGATGCTATGATCGTGAGCAGACGCACATCATCCGCGAAGGAAACATTTTCATCAAAAGGCCGGTCCAGCGAAAGTGCGCCTATTACTTCGTTGCCGATTTTGATGGGCACGCAAATGAAAGTGACATCGCTCTTATCGATATTTTTTCTTGCGCCTGTCCGGTCCAGGAAGCGGGGTTCTTCGGAAATACGGGGAATGATCGCGAGACGGCCTGTATCAATGACCTGTCCGGTAATCCCTTCGCCGAGACGGTATTTCCCTTTTGCCTGTTCTTCCGGCAACAGGCCATAGGCCTCTTCAATAAATATCTCCCCTTTGCTTCTATTAAGGATGGTTAACGTACCTCGAAGCATTTCCATATTATCCGCCATTATCTGGAGGATTGGCTTCAGCACTGTATTAAGGTCCAGCGCTTCGCTGAGCTTTCTGCTTATCTCAAAGAGAAGCGATAGTTCCTTTATTTCGCGGGTCGCCCGGTAATCATGATCCGGCATATAAGCATATCCATTTAAATCGGTTATTTCACCTCTGTCATCTGCGACATTATAAATATAGTGCGAATATCATGCCATTGATTCTATAAATCAGCGGCGCGTTATGTCAAAGCAATAATATTACAAGGTAATTCAAGAATTAATAATTAATTGATGATAATTTTATTTGCCTGCCCGGCGCAAAAAAAGGTTTCAACAATTTTAAATTAAACAATATTGAACTGAGATACCCGCAAAAGAGGAGAAACTGAAAGATATCTAAGGCACCTGTTTTATTATAAGTATTTGTTTTCATTAAAATCTGTGTGTCACCTTGTGTAATGGTGTGCAGTTATTTACACCTGATTACGAGCAAAAGGATACCCCTAGGGACATACCTTTTAATGTGCCATTTCTTTCTTCCTGTAGTCCACAAAAATCTAATCTCAACAAAGATACAAGATTTCAATCCGTAATAAACACAATTCACGCCCGGCGGCAAACATTTAAACTTCACGTTTTGTTGTCATTATTTTCTTTGACACAAAAGCGTTCTTCGTATATTTTTACAGAATGAAGAAACAAGAAAAAAGAAGCACAGCCAAATCACCGGATACTGCCAAAAAGCGAAAGAAGGCGGAAGAGGCTTTACGTCAAAGCGAAGAAAAGTATCGAAACATTCTGGAGAGCATCCAGGAAGGCTATTTTGAACTTGACCTTGCCGGTAATTATACATTTGCTAATGATGCGGAGTGCAGAAATATAGGATATTCCCGAGAGGAATTGATTGGAATGAACAATCGGCAGTATCAAGATGAAACAACCGTTCAAAAAATGTATCAACGCTTCAGAAGGCTCTACGAAACAGGTGAACCAATTAAGGTATTCGATATTGAAATCATTAGAAAAAACGGGACGAAAGCTTTTAACGAAATTTCTGCATCTCTTATCAGGGATGCAGAAGGTAAGCCAATTGGATTTCAGGGTATTTCTCGAGATATCACCGACCGTAAACAGGCGGAGGAGCAAATTCATCAGACTCTTGACAGACTCAAGAAAGCGATTGGCACGACTATTCAGGTCTTGGCATCCGCCGTAGAGTCCAGAGATCCCTATACGGCAGGTCACCAGAAGAGGGTTGCCGATCTCGCCCGCGCCATTGCCACGGAGATGGGACTTCCTCATGACACCATAGAAGGAATCCAGATGGCCGGTTCCATCCATGACATCGGGAAATTATCCGTACCCGCAGAAATATTGTCCAAACCTACCAAGCTGACAGACCTGGAATTTTCTTTGATTAAAGAACATTCCCGAAATGGATACGAAATGCTGAAGGATGTGGACTCTCCCTGGCCACTGGCACAAATTGTTTACCAACACCATGAATGTATGAATGGTTCTGGCTATCCAAGAAATCTAAAGGGAGAGGAAATTCTCATGGAGTCACGGATTCTGACTGTCGCCGACATCGTGGAGGCGATGGCTTCACACCGTCCCTATCGGCCGACTCTGGGTATTGAACCAGCCCTTGAAGAGATCGAGAAAAATAAGGGAATTCTTTATGACGATATTGTCGCAGATACTTGCCTGAAATTATTTAGGGAGAAAGACTATCAGTTTACATGAAATAGAGAAACCAATCCCATATAAGAAACATGTTTCAAATAGTAATCATCACTTCTTCATGTGCCCACCTACTGTGGATTCGTCGGTGTAATCAATAAATAGTCATCAATAAAAGTATTTAATCAAAATTATTAATCATATAAATTACACACAAAGAAGTTCCGGCGAGAATGGGCTCCCGCCAAGCTCGTACCAGATGTTAAGTTAAAATTCTGTTGTTCATTACTATTGTAATCCTTAATTCTTCACAACTGCTCACAACTGAATAGTTGTAGGTGAAAGAAATGATTCTAGAGAAGTATCGTTAACTTGCTACTATGAATAGTGCACGCAAGTTAATTAAATTATTTTCCGATGACTATGTTTTGAACCACTGTGCCACTTATCAAGACAATACTAAGATCATGTGGAAGGACAGCATTAAGAAGGTCATTGAAAAAAATCAAAATAGATAATCTACGGACATAAATATTATCAGATTAAAACAGTTTTAAGTATATTCTTGACAAATTTAAAAAAATGTTATTAAATTACTGTGATTTAGAAGTAAAGTACTTAACCCCGCTGGAGAACAAACCGGCGCCCAGGCTTATCGGGATATGAAAAACGGTTAGCCCGCTTAAGCACAGAGTAAAGGTTATTTTGCCGGCACAACGAAAAAATTGGGGATAGAAAGATGAAAAAAGTTTTATTTTTAACAGTTGTCGCTTTGTTTGTAATGATGCCTTTAGCGTCATTCGCCAAGACCACCATCTCTGATAGCGATCTGAATACTATAACAGCTCAAGAAGGTGTTTCCATTTATTTGAACAACATTACATTAACTAATTTAAGTATGACTGAGACCTGGGGCCAGAGCAGCAACAGCAGCTTATCCCTGACTGAAACATCGATAACGAATTTCTCATTTATTCCACTCCGCATTCTTATAATACGGTTTACCATGTGAACAAATCCGTTTTTATTTAACCCTTTGTAATTGAAGTCAGGGCTAAACACTGGCATTGAATACACAATTGAATTTCTAACCCGCCAATCCAGCCGATCACTACGCTCGGGATGATTTTTTCGCTGCATCTTTCAATTAGTAATCTTTAATTCTGACAACGACTCGCCATCGAGCATTCGTAGGTGCAATCAACAGTTCTGATTATTCGGAAATCAGATTTTTATTTGTTTCTTCCTTCCTTGTAAGGGAGCGTAACCGTTTTTTTGCGTCTATACGATATTTCAACTGGTAATAACTGTTTCCACTCAGACACAAATTGTAGTTTGAGAAATTACCATTAAGTTATTTTACAGCGATATTAGTTTTTTTTGCATCCGTACTCCTGATGAGTTCAAAAGGACGGGAAATTTCTTCGAGTAAGAGTTCAACTCCATCCTCAATATCGTTTGTAATATATTTCATGACTTTATTGTTATAAATGGTGATGAGACCAATAACCTGATTAATAATAATCAATGCACAGTGCGTTATGTCTTCTTTAGGAAAAGATGGGTATTCTTCCGCCATGTCATTCATTATACGGACGATCAGGTCCCGGCACTTGAGGGCGTTAGCTAATTCAATCCTCATGAAAGGTTCATATTCAGTGTCCACATAGTCGTAATACTTAGGAACGTCTAATATGAGCATAATTAATGCCAGGTTTCGTTCGCGGACAGAGAAGGAAAAAACACTTCTGCACACGGATCTTAATTTTTCAACAGGGTCCGGATGAGAATCATAGGCTTTTTGTAATTCAATTAACAACATTTCAAATCCTGAGTTCAAAACATAAATGTAAATTTCTTCGCGGTTCTTAAAATAATTATAAATTGTACTAGGGGATATATTGAGCCTCTTTGAAAGTTTTCGAATGCTGAGGTTGTTATATCCATCCTTTACAATTATCTCCAAAGCCACCATACTCATTCGTCGCTTTTGAAAATCAATGACTTCAGGTGATCTCGTTTTATTTGCCATTAGTATTTTCCCTCGTTTTGAAAATAGTTGCCATGCTATGCACCATTTGTCTTGCAAAACGCAATCGTTTTTCGTCAGAATAGTTCTTTAGGTGAAAATTGGCATATTTCCCATTCTTATATTTTGACTGCTTTTTATCAATTACTCTCTAATTTAATTAAAACAAACGATGCCATTTAGCAAGTTATAATAATAAATTAATCAAATAAAATATAGTCTTACACATTAATTATAAAAAAGCTTGACAATAAATTGTAACATTGTTATTAATAATAGCAACAGTGTTCTATTATGTCAAGTAAAATATTATTATGGAGGTGATTATGAAGTTTAAACTTTTACTACTAATTTTAAGCCGGAAATTGAAAAAGGCAGCAAAAAGCACCCCCGCATTCAAAGATTTCATAAAAGGTAAAAATGTTAAAGTCCTTATGAAAACAGCCAATGGTAAACAAGGACGTGCTTTCATTTTGCGAAATGGAACAATTAACTCATCAGCCTCGGATTTTTCAAATGCTGATGCCGCTTTTGTATGGTCAGACGGTGACACAGCTTTCAAAGTGATGTCGGCGGGAGACGATGAAGCGATCATAGCCGCTTTGACCGAGAAAAAGCTATGGTCTGAGGGCAACTACAAGGAGTTTATATGGTTCTTAACCGCACTCGGTAAAATGTCGGTTCAGCAGGGACAATGATAATTGCTGAGAAAAAAATGATCCAGCAAGAAGGTTCCAGTACAATAAATAGGAGGAAAATATGCAAGCCGCTATTGAAAGATCAGCAGAAGATTCATCGAAAACATTCGTCCCTGAACCATTAGATAAGGAATGGGGCGTGGGAGTCACCAGCATGGGCGATGCTCTATCACCATCTTCAAGAGTAAATCGATTTCGTAAGAAAGCGCTTGAGACTGAATTTACAGTAGATCACGAGAGGGCGTGTCTCGTAACAGAAGCCTATGAAAAATATAAAAATATGCCACAGATTATCAAATGCGCAAAAGCCCTAGCGAATGTGTTGCAACATGTGACAATCCGCATTCTTCCTGATGAACTTATTGTTGGGGAAATGGCCGCACCGATGAAATGCGCACCGATTTTCCCCGAACATTCGTTTGGATGGATCGTGGATGAAATAAAGAACCATCCATGGAAGAAGAGGCTGCATGATAACTACTACATTACCAAAGAATCGGAGAAGAAGCTCCTCGAACTCGAAAACTACTGGAAGGGGAATAATATCGCTGAAATCATTGAATCGATAATGACCGATGATGAAAAAAAGGGGACAAACCTTGAACGAAACGTGTACCTGTTGAATCTCTACATGTTCGGTGGTGTTGGGCATCTCCAAGCGAATTATGAAAAACTGTTCGCACTTGGTTATGGAGGACTAAAAAAACAGGTATCTGAAAACCTGGATGCATTGGATACCACTAAGCCGGATGATTTGAAAAAACGGGAATTCTACCAGGCTGAATTGATTGTCATTGAGGCGGCAAGCAATTACCTGCGCCGTTACGCCATGCTCAGCCGCGAGATGGCTGGTAAGGAGAAAAATGCCCAATGGAAAGAAGATCTCCTGAAGATCGCGAGCAACTGCGATTGGGTTTCGGAAAATCCACCGCGCAATTTTTGGGAGGCTATACAGTTGCTATATATGGCGACAACAATAATTTTAATTGAAACGAATGGGCACTCCGTCAGCTTTGGCCGCTTTGACCAGTACATGTATCCTTTTTATCGCAGAGATATAGAAACAGGGGCATCTACAAGGGAATTTATGCAGGAACTCATAGAGATGCTTTATATTAAAGACCTCTGGTGGACAAAACTCCGTGACAGATTAACGGTCATTCCCAATTCCGGCAGGGGCATGGGTGGCGATTCGCTGACGATAGGTGGCGTTGACAAGGATGGGAAGGATGCGACGAACGACTTGACTTACATGTGTCTTGACGCCCATGCGCATACACGTTTAGGCACTCCATGGCTTGCAGTAAGATGGCATGAAAACACGCCTCGCGAGCTGAAGGTCAAGACTGCCAATGTCATACGCATTGGCACCGGCCAGCCGAAGATATTCAACGACCAGGCGGCCGTACCAGCAGCCTTACGTGCGGGAAGAACAACTGAAGACGCTAGAAATTATCACGTAGTGGGATGTGTCGAGATAGATGCAGGTGGCAAGGAATACGGATGGCACGACGCGTCATATTTCAGCATAGCAAAAGTCTATGAACTTGCGATAAACAACGGTCAATGTATCGGATGCGGATCACACTGCATGAGATGGAAAGTATGCGGTGGTGTTGGGAAGCGCCTGGGGCCGGAAACCGGCAGCATCGCAGATTTCACTTCCTTTGACCAAGTGATGGAATCCTACGACAAACAAATGAAATACTGGACTGACCAGATGGTTGCGGGGATTGAGATTATGGATATCGTCCACCAGCGGATGAAACCGCTTCCCTATCTTTCGACCCTGATTGATGATTGTACAGAACGCGGGATCGACGTAACAGCTGGCGGGGCCATCTATAACTTTACTGGTCCACAGGCGGTCGGAGTAGGAACTGTTGCTGATGGTATGGCAACGGTAAAACAGCTGGTCTTCGAAAAGAAACAGGTAAGCGGTAAGGACTTGCTGGATGCCTGTGAGAAAAACTGGGTGGGTTACGAAGCACTCTATGCACTGGTGAACAGCGACAAAGTGCATCATTACGGCAATGACGACGACTATGCCGATGATCTTGCGAAATTCGCCGCCGATACCTATTGCAAACACATAGAAAACAGGCCTAATGCCAGGGGAGGAAAATATCTCCCTGGCGTGTATTCAGTTTCTGCCAATGTGGCACTCGGCCTGGTCCAGTGGGCTTCACCAGAAGGGCGGCTAGCCCTTGAACCGGTTTCGGATTGTGTTGGGCCAGTTCATACACAGCGGGGCTCCCACGATATAAATGGACCTACTGCTATAGCAAAATCCGTTTCCAAGCTGGACCATATTCGAGCGGGAAATGGGACATTGCTCAACTGGAAGTTTACACCTTCCGCTGTGTCGGGTGAAACGGGACGTGACAATTTTATATCGCTTATAGATACCTATTTCGATAGAAAAGGAATGCACAGTCAGTTTAATATCATCAGCAGGAAGACACTGGAAAACGCAATGCAACATCCGGAAAAGTATAAGGACATGCTCATTCGTGTTGCTGGTTATAGCGCTTACTTCGTCGAACTGAGCAAACCATTGCAGTATGACATATTAGGAAGAACCGAGCTTTCGTTCGACTGATGTTTCAATGATAAAAAATATGGGCTGTGCCATTAAGTTACTGACGCAGCCCATATTTTTTCAATCTCATTTGCTATGTTGAAGCAGTCTTAATAAGCGGGTGAGATGAGGGCGCTCATCGATATGTACATAAGTAAGCATTTAAGCGAAGAGTTTGAGAGTGCAAAACCGCAGGAAGGATATGTGTTCAATATCCAGCGGTATACGATCCATGACGGTCCCGGCATCCGGACTGAAATATTTCTAAAAGGATGTCCCTTACGGTGCAGGTGGTGCAGTAATCCAGAAAGCATGCGTCTCCCTCCCGAGGTCGGTGTCTATTCCTCCCGTTGTATAGGCATTGACAAATGCGGATACTGCCTGAATGCGTGCCCTGAACTCAGCAAAGGAACTCTCATCCGCGAAGCTAATTATATCTCCGGGATAAACAGGGATGTGTGCTTAGGGTGTCTCAAATGTGCAGATGCTTGCCCTTCCAATGCGCTAATGGTATGGGGCAAGAGTTTAACTGTTGATAGTGTAATGAAAACAATATTGTCCGATTCAGAATTCTACGAGAAGTCGGGCGGTGGTGTAACAATTTCAGGAGGTGAACCGCTGGTACAGTGGGGGTTTACTTTTGAATTGTTAAAAGAATGCCGTAAAAATAGCATACACACCTGCCTAGAGTCGTCATTGCATATTCGCCCGGAAATTCTTGAAAAAACATACCCTGTAGCAGATATAATTATCACAGACATTAAGCACATGGATAATGAAAAACACCGGGAATATACAGGTGTAGGTAATGAGTTAATTTTGAATAATATAGTTAAAACAATTGAGGAGGGCAAGCGGCTTATTATTCGTTTACCCGTTGTTCCGGGTCATAATGACAGTGAAGATAATATCACGGCCACGGCCAGATTCATCAGCGACAGATTGAGCAACCGAGTTACTCAAGTCCAGCTTCTTCCATTCCGTCAATTGGGGGTTGAAAAATATGAATCCCTAGGGCTGTGTTATGGAATGAATGATTTCCCGACTCCTCCACGAGAGGTATGGGAGCAAAATATCTTATTACTTGTTGAAGTAATGAAGTCCTATGGGATACCTGCTGTTGCTGGTAGCAGTAATAAAATATAAAATGAACGAATATAGCCAATTTCGGCACATAAAAATTCAGTATAGATTAAAGAGGATCAGCGTGGCTATATGGGATGAACTAAACCGATATAGATGCTGCATAAAAGTGGATTAAGAGCAACTAAAGAAAAAGTCGGATACCACCTTTCAAATGGTAATCATCACTTCTTCATGTGCCCACCTACTGTGGATTCGTCGGTGTAATCAATAAATAGTCATCAATAAAAGTATTTAATCAAAATTATTAATCATACAAATTACACACAAAGAAGTTCCGGCGAGAATGGGCTCCCGCCAAGCTCGTACCAGATGTTAAGTTAAAATTCTGTTGTTCATTACCATTTGTAATGTAGCATAAAATCAGAAATTGAGAAACTGTAGACTACAGGAAGTTATCAATTGCCTTGACAGTCATTGTAAGGTCAAGTTCTGTTTATGGCACTTTATGATTCAGGACAAATCCTGTCTCTCCCGTTCTTCTTTGCCTGGTACATGAGCTGGTCTGCCCTGTGAACAAACGCTTTCATCTCTTCCTTCTGTTTGTACTGCGCCAGACCTATACTGACCGTCATGGGAATATTTTGATCCGACACCCTAGAAAAAGCCTCTTTCCTTAATTCTGCTTGGATTCTTTGCGCCGCCACAAATCCCTCATCGCTTGTGGTCATCGGCAGTATGATCGTAAATTCCTCGCCCCCGTAACGATATGCGGAATCGGTCTCTCGTAGGCATCGTTTGATAACCTGACCGAGCTGTGATAACACATAGTCCCCTTCAACATGGCCGTATGTGTCATTGAATTCCTTGAATTTGTCGAGATCCAGCATCAGAAGGGTCAAAGGCTGTTCATAGCGGTTCGACCGCTCTATTTCTCTTTCAATCTGAGCGTAAAAATGCCTGGAATTGTAAAGCTGCGTGAGGTCGTCGATTATGCTCAATTCCAAGTATCTCTGTTCGCTTTTTTTTAATGCCTCCTCCGCAATCCTGCGATCGGTGATGTCACGTACAATTCCTCTAAACCCTATTAGTTTACCTGATGAATCTTTTTGTAACAATACAGATGCCTCAACGTATTTTTTAGTTCCATCTTTTTTTATAACCTGCCACTCGAAGTCTTCGGTGGGTTCCCCGGTGTTGTAAACTTTATTAAATGTTTGAAAAAGTATTTTTGAGTGCTCTTTGTCTGTATATTGACGGTTATTCATACCCATCAATTCCTCTTTGGAGTAGCCAAGGAATCGGCGTAATGAATCGTTGAAAAAAGTAAAGTTACCGGCAAAATCAACCTCAAAATAACCTTCCTTAATGTCTTCAAGAATGGTTCGATATCTTTCCTCACTTTTACGCAGTGCGTCTTCCACTCTCTTGCGCTCGGTAATGTCATGTGCAACAACATCGGCAGCAATCACATGGCCTTCTGCATCATAAATATTTTTACTATTTAATTTTAGCCATCTGATCTTCCCATTTTTATCTACAAACTCATATTCGGGATCTTCCGGCACTTTATCACCTATCGCCATTTTGCTAAGGCGCTCTAAAAATAATTTTTGGCTCTCTTTGGTTAGTGAATCGTATGGGCTTATTAAAGTGATTTCTTCTTGACTACAGTCAAAATATTCACAAATTAAATCATTCGCTTTTAAAAACTTGCCCGTTCTAAAGTCAATTTGGTATATTGCAGCAGGTGCGTTATCGAAAAGCTGCCTATAATTTAATTCACTCTTCCGTAGCATATCCTCAATCTTCTTGCGTCCGGTGATGTCCTTACCCTCGCCCAAGATGGATAGAGGTTTCCCATTATCATCCCAGATGAAACTAAATGTGGATTCAATCCATAAAGTCCGGTCGTCTTTACAGCGGCACTCGATTTCCAGTAATGTTTTAAAGGAAGGGGAAAGTGTCTGTGCCAAAGCATTAGGAACCACACTTGAAAAAATGTCCATTGCCATTTGGTAAGATGTTGCGGTAAGGAGTTTATCCAATGGGAGTTGTTGCAGTTCCTTCAGTGTGTATCCCAATAACTTCTCCCCCGATGGGCTGATATATGTCCATTGTAAGTTTAAATCCATGAGCCACACATAGTCTTGCATGTGATCTGCAAGCAGACGGTACTTTGCTTCGCTTTGCTTCAACAATTCTTCCGCCATCCTGCGCTCCGTGACGTCGACCGCTGTACCCTGAGCACCGACAACTACTCCATCTTTATAAATTCTTGAAAAGGAAAAATCAAAAAACAACTTTTCCCCCGATTTCGCTGTCACTGGCAATTGAACATGCTTGATCTTTTCCCCCTTCATGCCTTTCTGTAAGGTTTCCATCGCTCTTTGGTGATCTTCTTCAGAGATAAAATTGAAGATGTTCCTGCTGATCATTTCTTCATTCTCATAGCCGAGTATTTCCTTTATTCTTTTGCTTATAAAGGTGATCTTACCTTCCAGGTCAATAGTGATGAAAATTATATCGGGTATACTTTCTATCAAACTTTTATACTTGTTTTCCTCTTCGCGTAATGACTCCTCGGCCTTCTTTTGCTCTGATTCATATTGACTTAGTTCTGCTATTCGCTTTCTTAGGGAAACCAGTTCCTGAATCAGTTCATGCTTTGTTTTGGATTGATCATTCATTGATTTTTTCTCCGTCTATTTAAATGATCTGTGGGTTTGAAAAAGAAACAATTACCTTCATGATCACTTGATGATTTTTAATCATGGCCATATGAAGTTATTTATTAAGTAATGTTATGCTTATGTATTTATACTGTGTCCAGCGGAATAACCGCTTCTAATTGCCTCAAATTCAATAAACACCTTAACACCTCGCAATCCAGACCACACTTCCTTTATAAGATTAACCCGATAACGATTTACAACGTGTTAAATTGGCCATTAAACACCGGATTAACAAACATTTACCTTATTCAAAAGACTCCCTTTTATATATTGTGTTATTTATCACATCTTTTAATTCTTTCGGCAACCATTTTTCATAGTTTTTATACTCCAAAACGCTGTAATACTTTGTAGATCGCATTTGTACCAAATTCGACTGCATCAATCGGAATCCGCTCGTCAATGGCGTGAATCGTCTGTGTGAAATTGAAATCTTTCGGCAATGGCATAGGCAGAAAGCCATAGGTCTGAATTCCGAGCCGGGAAAAAAAGCGCCCATCAGTAACAGCGCTTAATAATAGAGGACAAGGAATGCCGCCCGGATCGGCTTCTTTAATGATAACGGCCAATGTATCAAATAAGCCCATATCCGGTTCAGAAGGGCCAGGGTCGTAGCGCATCACCTCAAACTCAACTTCATCCCCAACAATTGGACGCAATTCATTAAACAAATCATCCGGCACAAAACCAGGCAGCAAACGCCCGTCAAGTTCGACGGTAACCTCACTGGGTATGACGTTAATCATATTGCTGCCGTGGAGAATCGTAGGACTGACGGTATTGTGCAGTAATGGCGCAAACAGACGACCACGTTCCCCAAGCAACTTGAGCACACTATCGGTTAACATTGGATTCAGCAGTTGAGCACCAACCAGGCCACTTACTCCGCCAAGCGCCGAGGTAATTGCGCTTAGCATGCTCCTCGCGGGTGGCGTTATATGGACTGGCAGACTGTGTGTATCTAATCGATAAAGGAAGTGAGCCAGTTTTGCCATTGCACCGCCCCCAACAGGTATGGAACCATGCCCTCCGGGACCACGCAAAGTGACCCTGAACCAGCACTTTTGCTTTTCAGCAACCTGAATGGGGTAGAACCGGCGGTTGCTCATGGTAAGGGTGAACCCTCCAAATTCTCCAAGGGCGTAGCGAATCCCTGCAAATTCTTCAGGATGCTCTTCAACCAGGAACCTGGCGCCAAAATCACCACCGTTTTCTTCATCGGTGACAATAGTCAGAATAATGTCTCCTGGCGGCTTCATGTTTTCTTTTTTGGCACGTAAGAAAGCGGTCACCATCATCGCTATTCCGCCTTTCATGTCCAGCGTACCCCGTCCCCACACATAACCGTCCACCTGTTTACCCTCAAACGGTGGATATTGCCAGCGCTGATTCTCCGTTGTAACAACGTCCACATGCCCATAGAGCAACAATGGTGCTGTGTTCCCCTGACCAGGTAAACGAGCGATTAGATTAGGTCGTTCAGGTGATTTGGCAAGCACCTTCGTCTCGATTCCTGCGTGGGTAAGGAGATTATTGATAAAAGTAACGCATTCATACTCATTACCCGGTGGATTGGTCGTATCAAACCGTACCAATTTCTGTAATAGCTCGACTGGATTCTGATAGTAATGGGAGGAGTCTCTTTTTTGGCTCACTGATCAGATAGTTCCTTTCCTGAAGAATTTATTACCTTCGATCAGTCATTTAAGGGTGTTTACATGTATCTTGTAT
The DNA here is from genome assembly GCA_963811325.1 of uncultured delta proteobacterium. GTDB lineage: Bacteria > Desulfobacterota > Syntrophia > Syntrophales > Smithellaceae > Smithella. The sequence goes on along the minus strand of CAWEQT010000001.1, from coordinate 714,642 downwards.
AATAACCTGAACGCCGCAAATTTAAGAATAACGATTACTATTTGTAATATAGCATATAACGACAAAATAGAAAAACAAGAGGAATAAAGAAACAAAAAACCGCTTGTTGATTTTTTAAAATTCCTGAACTTTCAGAATTATTGCCTACACTCAACGTTTAATAAATGAACTTCGCTTTTTCCGATAATATTTTTAAACAGGTATCACATTTTAAATTGGGGTTCTTGAGGGCTCTTAAGAAACTATACACTAAAATCCAGGATGGTGTCCCCGGATTTAAAAATATTTTTGAGCAATCAGCATGATTTCTCAAACTCAACGTATTATATGTTAGGCTTTTTGGGTAAAATGAATGTATCAATATCTTCTATTTTATTGAATATTTGGTTAAATGCCATTGCCACGTCATAGTCAAAGTGCTTATTTACATTATCCAGGATTTCCTTTTTTGCCTGAAATGGCGACAGCGCCTTACGGTAAGATCTGTCAGAAATCAGAGCATCATAGACATCAGCAACCGCAATTATCCTCGCGCCCAGGGGAATGTTCTCTCCTACTTGAGAATGGTAGCCGCTGCCATCCCACTTCTCATGATGACTGAGAATAAGGGGAAGAAGTTCCATGACCTTGCCACCTACAGGCGCAAGCACATCCACAGCTGATTGAGGATGGACCTTCATAGTTTTCCTTTCAGTGTCGGACAATTTGCCAATCTTTTGTAATAATTCACCACTAACGCCGATTTTACCCAAATCATGCAACAGAGCAGCTAAACGGATGTTTTCCACTTCATAAGGGGTGCACCTCATTTGTAGCGCAATTTGTTCTGATATGACAGAAACACGGTATGAATGGCTTTGCGTTTGGCTGTCTACAGAATCTATAATAAGGGCAAGCATTTCTACTACACCCTGATACGTTGTTTCAATTTCCTTGTTTGCTTCCTCTTTCTTTTCGTAGAGCAGACCCATGGCGTAGGCCGTAACGAGCAGGAAACCTCCCCATGTTAGTAAATCCAGCCAGCGAAAGAGTTCGCTATCCATCGGGAACTTAAAAGATGACGGGATTGTGTAGGCCATAATGAAGATAAGGATAAGCGAGAAAAACGCGGCCAAAGTAGCATATCGTTTCCCGAAGAAATACGCGCCCAATAGAACGGGAAGGTAGAAGAAATTCAAGAAAGCCCTTTGGTTGGCAACAAAAAAGAAAATAAATCCTGTTACGGCAACGAGAAGAAAGACAATGACGAGTTCCCTGTCAACTTTAAATAACCCTTGAATTTTATGATTCTGTGTTTTTTCCACGTTTGTCCGTAATAAATTATTTTTTGTACTTGATATATTCATCATATTTAAACGGTTTTTGTCAATGAAAATTAAAGGAAAAAAGAAAAAAAATCCGGATTACCGGTTTTTCAAGAGTTAATCTAAAAGACACAACCGGACTTGAGACTAAAGACCAGTATGGTGTCCCCGGATTTCTGCCCGTTTTCATCCTGTCTAAAATCGTCTGTATTAAGACTTCTTGGACTTATCTGTACGTTTCCCTTCTGTTTTCTTGCTTGATAAATGCTTTACCACCGCCGCCATAAGAGATTCTTCTCCCCCAACTTTCAGCACATCCTTGAACATTCCCAGATGGCGTCCCAACTGTTCGAGCGCCTTCATCTTGTCGTGCAACTCAAACTCGAAGATAACGCAAAGAACTGAACCCTCTCCTTCCCCGCTCAGTATTTTTCTATTTTCCTTAACCTTCCTGATAATGCGGGACATACCCGGCTTTAACTGATCAAGCGGAATCGCCTTGATTGCGCCGCCCTCATCAATCGTGATAAAATCGGCCATGTCCGCAAAGGCAACCAGCGCCATCTCCTGAACAATATGATCCCGTGAAATTCCAAGGTGTTTTGCTATTTTGGATTGTTCTTCGGCGATTGCTTCCTGGATGTGCGGTTGTTTTAATAAAACATAAGCCTGATTTTTTGCCGATTTCTTTGAATACCCCGCCCTGATTGCGGCCTGAGTTCCATTGAGATCAATGCAATATTCTTTGACGAATCTTAGTTGTTTTGGTTTTATTTTTTTCATGGCCCGATTATAAGCCCTGATTTTTGCGTTTTCTCTGGATGGCTCTGGGTGGGTCTGGGCGGCTCTCAAACGGCACTTAAAGGACTTGACATGATTTATTTTCGGGCAGTGGATCAGTTTGAGAAAGTGCAATATCTTAGCGGTAACACCTTGTCATTCCCGCCCCCCCTGTCATTGCGAGCCGTCTCTCAGACGGCGTGGCAAACCCTGATAGGTGTATACACGAGATGAATATAATGGGGACAACTGTCCCTAATTTCCCCGGAATTTTGTTTATTCCGTTCCGTATTCCTTATTTCCCCAAAGTTTAATTTTGTGCTACACTATAAAAAATAATCGTTGAAATAAAGGAGAAATCTATTCATGTTAGGCAGCATACAGGACATACTCGTTATTGCGGTCGTCGCGCTTCTTGTCGTCGGACCAAAAAAACTGCCTGAAATGGCCAGAACACTAGGCAAAGCGTTCAGCGAATTCAAGAGGACAACCGAGGGCATCACCGATGAGCTGAAGGAGGCCCTGAAAGAAGAAGAAAAACCAGAGCATACCGAGGAACTGAAATATACCCTGAAAGAAGAAGAAAAACCAGAGCATGATGATGTACCTCTGTCAAGTATAACCGCGCCTGAAGAGGTGAAGCCTGAAGCATCCGATAATGACGCAGGGAAGAAACAAAATTCCAATCCTTCCTGATGTGGGGTTGAATAGGGTTGTGAAGCGGGTCAAGAATCCGAAGAGAATAAATGGGATAGTCTATTTATTTTCTCAAATTAAACAGAAACGTCCCCATTATTCTTCTGAGAATCTTTTCAGGAAAAATTAGGATGATTATTGGGGGAGACGGATTATTTTTTACTTTAAAAAAAGGGAGATAGAGAATGGAAAATATTAATCGTATTCTTGTTGTAAGCTGGATAACCAAATCTTGCCAAAAGAGTGTGCATTATGGAGTTTCACTGGCAGAGAAGTATCACGCTGAACTTTCTGTTATTCACATAGTTAATACGTTCTGGCTTCAGGGATGGAGTGTGCCCATGATATCAATGATCGAAGAGCGGAAGAAAGATATGGAGAGAGAAAAGCAAGAACTGGATAACATTATTAACAACGAAAGAAAGAAGGGCATGACGATCAAAGAGTTTATTAAAGAAGGTGATCCGGTTGAAGAAGTCCTGAAGATTATTGCAGAGGAAAAAATTGATCTGGTTATTTTGCGTGCCGAGGAAAAAGGCCGCATAGAGCGTTTCCTTGTCGGAGGAAGCAACGATGACATCATCCGGAAGATGCCCTGTTCTGTCTTCCTGGTGAAAGCTTAACCGGAACCGGATGTGTATTTACGATCTTTATACTCCTGCTACAATTGAGAAGATAATTGTCGAAGGGGTGATCAAAATAATAGAAATAATGGGGACGGTTCGATTTATTTCCACAAATTAAACAGAACCGTCCCCATTATTCTTGCTGTGTTGGCTGACGTTTGCATATCAGCAAATTTCTTGCACTATGGTAACCCTAATTCGCGGGTTATCCAGTTATCAATTAAATCTGCAACCTGCTTCCATGCTGATTCCATCATCAGGTTATGTGCCTGTCCTTCTATAACAATATATTTTGCGCCATATTTCTCTGCTGTTATTTTTTCTTCATCAACCGTAAATATGGCGTCCTTTTCCCCAGCGATGACGAACACCGGCGATTTTGCCGGATTGACTTTGGCAAAAGGAACCATCAGGGGAAGTCCATTGGCCGTCTCCCGAACTAATTTTTTTTGAAATGCTACGATGTCAATCTCGGTCTTTGAGTTAAGAAACAAATCATGTGCTAATTCAGGTGTTTTTACCCAGTCATAAAGGTTCAGTTTCAATTGTCCCGTAATGATGGACATCGGATTTCGCCGTAATAAGCGGCGTGTCATTTGAAACATGCCCGTGGATGGAAGGCTGGCTAATAATACAGCCCCGGGCAATTGATGGTTTTCAAGGTATTTTTGCAGAATCGCGCCACCGAGACTGTGACCAATTACAACAGGCGGGGGAGAAATGGTTTCAATTTGACTTGCCAATGTGCTGACATAATCCTTGAAGTTATAAAAATTGATATGCTTCTTGTTAAAGGAACTTTTTCCATGTGCAGGCAGGCTGATTGCGTGCACTTCGTATCCAAGTGATGCAAAATAATCCATCCATTGTTGCCAGCACCATGCCCCATGCCATGCTCCATGTTGAAAGAGTAACGGAGTTTTATGTGTGCGAAATGTAGGTTGCTGAATGTTATGCTCTATATTTTCCATAACCATTTCTTTTTTAGACATTTTTTTCTCCTTTCTCCTAACATTGTTTATATGTATCCTTGCTGATACTCCGAACGCCAATGATTACTGTTTGTAACCTGGACCTTATGTTAAAAAATACAAGGGCAAGTCTCAACTTTGTGATGGTATATTTAGTCCGCTAAAACATAAATACCCAAAGGAGGCTTGCCATGGAAAAGAATAACAGACTTGACTTTGGAGGTCAACACATTTACGTGGGCATGGATGTCCACAAGAAGAGCTGGAGCGTGAGTATACATACCGAACAGTTTGAGCATAAGACCTTTTCTCAACCACCGGAGGTTGAGAAACTGACGTATTATTTGGAAAGAACATTTCCAGGGAAATAAATAATTGACATACAAAAGCGGCTTACATATACTTCTTGCACTTCAAAACAAGTTCTTATCAAACCCCCCTTTCTTCTGACAATAACTGCTTTAATATTAATATTTATGGAGCAGATGATGAACAGGAAAAAACATGAAAGCTCAATTGATCGAAACTCAAATCTGAAAACCATGATGAGGTGAAGTTATGATGACGAAGAAAATAATAAAAACCTTAAGCATTATTATGTGTTGCATATTTTCTCTTTGTGGCTGCGCAGGAATTCAGTATCGCTCAATAGACTTGACAAGCGAAGAGGTGCCTCCCCCAAAAACGGATGGCAAGCAAGTTATTCAAAGAACTATAAATGTAGATATTATTGCCAAGAAAACATTATTTTTGACGTCCAAAAACTTGGTCATTAAAGAAATTAAATATGATTTCAATAAGGGTGATAAGAACCAGGAAGAAAAATTGAAGACTGAAGGCATTCCTATGGTTTTTGAAATGCTTAATTATGGAGACGTTGTTTCCAAAGTCACAAAACAAAAATTTGAAGAGAGATTTAGCAACGTTGTAGTTTCTGTCAGAGAACAACCGTCGGATAAATTCGGGATCATGATTGAACCCGAAATATCCGGACTTTATCCCAAGACAATGACTGTTACTCTGAAGGTGAGGTTAGCCTCAGGTGAATCGATCACTGAACAGGGAACAGTGGAAATGTGGAATATACCTCCAGCAAACTTAATATGGATTCTGCCACTTCTGATCGTTACTTTTCCAGAGGGAGACCTTGTCTTCCTCTTCGTAGAGCCAAGCATTGAAAACAATCATTTTGCAAATGATGTTGTCGCCGCATATAGTATAGCAGCCGAAAAGTTAGCAGATAAAATTGCACAACGTTATGCACATTCAGGGGATGTTTCGATTAAACGGTCTAAAAAGATTTCGAGGTGACAATGATACATCCATTACGGTGACCTGCCCCCCCCCTGGACAAAGGAATAATGGGAATAATGGGGACGGTTCTATTTATTTCCACAAATTAAACAGAACCGTCCCCATTATTCTCTAATCTTTTATTCTTTTTCGTTGACGTCCTTGATTGTCTTAACTTCAGGAAATGTACCCGAAACTGCTTTTAGAAGGACTTCCGGATTCGTTTTATACTTATTGATAATAAAGTCAGCGAACTTCCAGTGGTTTAGTCTTATCTCGCGTTTATATGCGTTTATTTTGAATATTTCTGGAAGTCCGTTGAATCCTTCAGAAGTGCGAAAGAAGTATTTTATTTTATTTTTCTTATCGATATATTTTTTGGGCGTTCCCTGATGTTGGATTCCGTTTCGGTAAACAATCCAAAAGCGTTTAAAATCATCCAGGCTAAGCCCGAAATCTTTTGCCGCTGCAATCTTAAAAGTTTCATCGTCTCTTTTCTCATCAAGGGTATCTGTTAAAGCGCGATAATATCTTTCACAGAGGAAGAGCGCGGCCGACAGGGCTAAAAAACCTCCGTTACCGTCCGGCACTTCTTTAAGTTTTTCAATCGGCTCGACAAACCAGCCATTAAATCGCTCAAAGAGACTTGCACCAGGTCTCATAATTCATCCGCCAACATAAGTTCCAAGTTTCCTTTTATTCAGACAGGTCAATTCTGTCAAATATTTATGACTTGGATTTATAAATAACTAACATTTTATTTTCAAACATTCGGATGGAGCCATCAACGAAAATAGACTTTCTATATTTTATCGTTTTCATTATAAAATCTTTTATATTATTCTGAAACGGTTGCACCTGTTCGTGCGTAATAGAAAGCAATAAAAAATGCTAAAAGATAACACAACGCTGCTGAAAACATGACTGTTGAAAATCCAAACTCCATAGCAATGATAACACAAAGGACTGAACTTACAACTGAAAAACATCCATTGATACCTAAACACCACGGAATCAAATTAGGGTTATGTTTCCCAGCATAACTAAGCATCATTGGGAATGGCATACCCATTAAGAAACCAAGGGGCAAAATTAAGATTATTGTAAGAATACAGCGTATCAATACCGGCCAACCAAGAATACTAGGTGACAATGCCTGTAAAATAAAAACATAACCGCAAATCAATATTCCTAAAATTCCGAGGATCATGCCTAATTTCTTCATGGATATATTTTTTTCTATGCGTGCTGACATTAAGCTACCTATACCGGCAGATGTTAGCAAAGATAACAAAACAATCGAGAAAGAATAAACCGGTTGCCCAAGGAAAAGTATGAACTTTTGGATCAGTGTAACTTCAACAAACATGAAGGCAAGTCCCAGCAAGGAAAAATACATAAACATCATGTTTCCGTTCTTAAAACTGCTCGCCAGAGAACCCCCATCTCTTTTTGCTAACAGTAAAGGCCCAATAATAAATATAATGCTGAAAAATATACTCTGCGCTAAAACAACAAGTAAAATAATATAGCTGACCTTATTTCGATCTATGTTTTTTATTCTTAAGTTCTTTATAGTATCTGCCATATGTTTCCAATTAGCATTTTGAAAATAAAATGGTTTATCATCAGTAGCAGGATCTATATTGAAAGGACAAGCAGAAATAAAAATAGTCTTGTTTGGAAGGCTATAAAAATAACTAAAAACATTATCACTTTTTAAACCATAAGAATATACTATATTAAAACCCCGCTTATCGCAAATCATTTTCAGCTGATCTATTTCGGAGTTTTTAAATTCTGTTTTTTTAATCAACAATACCGCTACTCCGTTGCTTCCAATAATAACTACATTTCTTTCCGGATGAATAACCCCTATGTTTACTAGCGAACTATTTACCATTACAATAAGTTTCAATAACTCAGTCGGTGGATTTAGGAACCATCTTGTTACCGTCAATATTCCGTCGCTGTTTAAATGTTGAATATAATCCTCAAATGCTTCGGTCGTATACAAATAATTTTCTGTCAGGCTATACGCATTGTTAGTTGCTGCTGCCCATGTATCAACTAATGACATCTGAATAACATCATATTTATCGGCAGTATTTCTAATAAAACTTCTTCCGTCTTCATTTCGCAATGTAACATTATTTGATGAATATAAGTGCCCGGAAAATTCGCCGAAAGGATGCTCTACAAACCCACTTACCAAAGGATTAATTTCTACTGCGGTTACATGCTGTGCATTTCCGCTGTGAAATGCGCTTAAAACGTCAAACCCTCCGCCTGCACCAATAATGCAAACATTAGCTTGTTTTTTCATCTGATAGGCAATTGAAGAGGGGACGTAATCAAGAAAATCTAAACTGTCCTTTGACCCGTTATTTAGGGTAATTGGCGTAACAGCATCCGCATCGATGTAGATAAATTTTTGATCGGGAATTACAGTGATCTTTTTAAATGATATTCCCGGCGTATATCTTAATGGGCCCACATTCATTACATCAACTTGTGAAAAAACATTCCATTTAGTTGCAATGCTTTTCTTCCCATAAAACTGACTCATTCCTTTACTCTCAGGAATTTTAAAAATGAACAAGGACTCAGCATTTAACGTTAAAGCTATAAATACGCACACCGATAAAGCAAGAATTATCTTTACTTTTTGCGAAGTGTTTTTCAATCCTACAATGAAAGCAGCTAAAGCACTAATCACCGCTGCGCATGCAATTGCACCCGAATTTGAAAACAACGCTATTGCCGGAATTACAGCAAGACAACCACACCCGGCACCTACCATATTTGCGAAATATATTGTCCCAATTTTATCAGGCATTTTGATCATCATTATTCCTAAGTAAAACCCGGAAATAATAAAAAGAAGTATTAATACCAAGCATAAAAATAAAAGCCGTAAAATATAATAAGGGTGGTCTATAATTTGAAATGGATCAATCTGTATGTGGCTCATAACTGATAAGCTTATGACGCACATTACGGCAAATCCTAATGCAAGGAATATAGTTGTTTTTTGAAAATCTTTGATAAATTTATTTTTAAATACACATAACAATGCACCACTGGCGCCGAAACCCAAAAGAGCAATACTAATTACAATAAAAGAAAAATGATACCACATCATAACAGAAAAAATGCGCGTCAATGCTATCTCTACAATAAGAGTAGCACACGACAATAAAAAAATACTGACATACATTAACGGCATAGATTTAATTTTACCTTTCTTTTATCTTAGAAATTGATGTTTACTTTCTCGCGGTCGAAGTATAGGAAAGTTCCATTTCTATGTCAATTATTTAAAATTAAACATTAACATTTGAAATATTGCATGACCGGAAGCATTAGGGGAAATAATGGAAATAATGGGGACGGTTCTATTTATTTTCACAAATTAAACAGAACCGTCCCCATTATTCTCTCCGTTGCGGTGTTGATAGCCGTTGTCGTTAGTGTAGATTTACTGTTCTTTAAGAATCGATTCTGGGAACGGCTGATGGTGAACATCGGTATTGTCTTGGTGTTTGCAGCCTTCTATTTGAGATTCCTGAAGAACCCGTAAAATAATTATTGTTGATTATTTTTCCACTTTTTGTTAGGGTACATTTCCACAACGAATGCTCCTCTTACTATTCTTTCCTTTTTAGCACAGACCATTACCCTCTATTATTTATTAAAACGCTTTAATATTTTTCATAAGATAATCATTAGTATGGCGTCCCCAGAATCCCACGCGGGATTTTTTGTTTGATTAATTAAAATGATAATATTTTAATTTTTTCACATGGTGGGGGTAAAAACATGGTTCGCAAACATTTATATTTATTATTAATTCTTCTTTCTTTGTTACTTCCCAGTTCATCCTATAGCGGATGCATGTCAGATTGCCGTGATAACTATGATTCTGCGAGAGAAGATTGCATTTCCATGTATGACGACCCGGACGACGCCGATAATCTTCGTACTTGTATCGATGACGCGAAAGCCGATTATGACGATTGTTTAGAAGAATGCAGATCTTAAAATATTCAGTATCTTTTAGTTATTTTAATTGAAAGGAGAACAAAATGAAACCTGCATTTTATGTTCTGATTGTAAGTATTCTGCTAACAGCGAGCATTGCATTTTCTGCTGATTCTATTTCACCTGAAGACGCAATAAACCATATCGGAAATGAGGCGACTGTATGTGGGACTGTTGCTAGTACACATTTTTCTTTTCGGAGCAAGGGACAACCTACTTTTTTAAATCTCAACAGGCCTTATCCACATCATATATTTACGGCATTAATTTGGACATCAGATAGAAGTAAGTTCCACGATATTCCTGAAAAATATTACAAAAATAAAAGAATATGCGTGTCAGGCTCGATAGAACAATATAAAGGAATTCCTGAAATCGTAGTAAGGAATCCCGGCCAGATGAAGGAAATGAAATGAGGGGATTCCAGGGACGTCATACTGATTTTTCTAAGATAATAATTAATATGGTGTCCGTTATTCTGAGGTAGGTTCAGCGCCCTATTTTTCACATCATCTCGTCTGTCATTGGAGGCATTTCTCGCATGCCGTGGCAATCTATCTATTCCTTCTTCTGTTTCTTCAATCGTCATACCGGCGCAGGCCGGTATCCAGTTTTTTTATTTAATAGGGCGCTGTCCCCCGTTTTTCCTCATTATTGAAGATGATGTGCCAGAGCTAATCTGGAAAAACTGGACAGGTGCATAAGTGAGGAAGATGCTCTATAATGCACTCTAGGAGGATCAGAATATGGGAACTAGTACAGCTGTCCCCTATTTCTTTTCCCAGTTTCTCAGTTTCCTGTGATTTTAACCCATTATTTGTCCACTTTCTTTTCAGGCTCTAAACTCTTGTCGCAGACCACATAACCGTCATAGGGAGAATATATATTGATGTAAACAGTGGCAACCTCGGTTACCAATCCTTCGAGAAAGGTCTCTTTTGTCTTGATGGCGACAATGTGCTCCGCGCCGTTACAGAGTTTGGCCGCATCGATAATTCGTTCGCCTGGCACCCAGCCGTAGAGGAAGAAATGCTGCCATTGCGTATCGTCGAAACCGGGGGTGCTTTCGATACGCTCCATGGGAATTTTCTGGGCAACCTTGTCCCCCTGCAAGTTCATGTAGACCGCCCGGCTGCAACCTAAGAAACAAAAGCTTACAAGGATAACCAATACCAATAGTAATCTTCTCATTTCCCGCCCTCCTTCAGAGAATCTTCTGCCGTACTTTTTGCGGGAGTAATTGCCGGCAGACAGTAATACCAGACCGAGCGGGGGGTTACGATGTCGATGGTGATTACACCGATTAAACCGTCGCCGAAGGTTGTCTGCTCCTTGATGGCAGCGGCGCCATGCGGACACTTCTGGGCAACATCGACCTCTCTGGTAGGAAACCAGCCGAACAGGAAAAACCAGTTAGTATCTTCGACAACCGTTGCATGCTGCTCACTTTCGATGTCGAACCGAAGCGTGTGGCAGGCTTGCAGAGTGAGGAAACAGAACACCAGCAGGACAGTTGCTGTCAACCTTAATAATGTGCCTTGTGTCATAATTGATAAGAACTTGCTTTTCATAGAAGGAACAATGGGCAACAAAGTTTTGAATGTCAAGAGAAATAATGGAGAATAATGGCGACGATTCTATTTATTTCCACAAATTAAACAGAACCGTCCCCATTATTCTTAAATTGATAATACTCTACCGTCGATTCCAGCAGCTTTAAGAAATAATCAAAATCCTGTAAATATAAAATTTGCAGACTCCTACGCTTTTGGCTTTATTAGCAGATTCGGATCAACAGGAGACATCATCATTTCTTCCGAAGAATAAGGCTTCAATATCGCAAGCAGTCCATCTTTATTGTTACTGTCAGGATCAATCCAGAAACCTTCAAGCTCTTTTCTTACAATGACCGGCATTCTGTCATGTATGGATTGAATCAGTTCATTGGGTTCTGTCGTGATAATTGTACAGGTATTGATTTGTTTCTTCTCGGGAGAAATCCATGTTTCATAGAGTCCTGCCAAGCCAAAAGGTTTTTCTGATTTTAACGAGAAACGGAAAGGCTTTTTCATCTTCCCCAATTTCTGCCATTCGTAAAAACCATCAGCGGGAATCAGGCATCGTCTTTTTTGGAACGCATTCTTGAAGCTGGGTTTTTCCGCAATGGTTTCCGCCCGCGCATTGAACATTTTATTTCCGATTGAGGAATCCTTAGCCCATGACGGAATTAATCCCCAGAGAAATGATTCGAGAATGTTTTGGCCATCTCGCCGAACAACAGCAGGTATATATTGTCCGGGACTGATATTCCAGTTCGGTAGGAAATCAGATGCCATCTTTCCAATAGCAAATTCTTCCATAATTTTTGTTAAATCAGTAACTAAAACAAACCGGCCGCACATATAATCATTCTCCAAGTTATTGAAACCATTATAACAGATGCCTCATATTAATAAATAATAAAAAATGTTCTTGACAATAGAACGTTTGTTCTATTATAGTGCAAATCATGGAAACTAAACGCACCATAAAATCAGTAACGCAAAAGTTAGCCGATTTCAGCCGCAATCGCCATCGCATGCCGACTTATGAGGAGATGCTTATTCTACTTGGTATGCGGTCAAAGAGCGTTGTCCATTTCTGGATGAATAAACTCTTGCAGGAAGGGATTCTGGAAAAGGACAAATCAGGGCATTTGACGTTTATAAACCCGTTTGTCGGTGTCCCTTTAGCCGGAGACGTATCAGCAGGCTTCCCCTCACCGGCAGAAGAAGAATTGCGCGACGTAATTTCCTTTGACGAGTACCTGATCACAAAACAGGAGGAGTCTTTTCTGCTGAAGGTCGACGGAGATTCCATGATCGGTGCAGGGATAATGCCGGATGATCTGGTGCTTGTCGAACGTGGCAGAGAACCTAAAACAGGAGACATCGTAATTGCCGAGGTGGACGGAGCCTGGACAATGAAGTATTTTCACAAAAAGGGCAAAGAGGTTTACCTGGAAGCAGCCAACCCGAAGTACCCCAAGATTAAACCCGTAGCCGATATGCGTCTAGGTGGCGTGGTCACGGCAGTCGTCAGGAAATATCACACATAGCACACCGGTCTAATAATCAATAAATAAAAGCAAAGGATAACTACAATGCAGGCAGAAATTACTTTTTCCGAAAATACGGCAGGATCAAAAGCGGCAGATATTCTAAAGAAGATTCAAACCATAAATCCGGTTAAAGGATTTCAGCAGTTCATCGAGGAAAGTGACTGGGATGAACGCCTTCCGGGATATGAAAAATATATGAACCGGTTTTTCTGTGGGATTATTATCGCATCAGCTATCTTCTTCATCCCCGTTTGCATATCCATTTTCAGCCGTTAAAACTTTTACACACAATGAAGTTGTTACTTCTTTATGAGCGATCAATTATTCAGTCTGCATTCCTGGCCGAGGGCAATTGCTCATATAGACGGTGATGCTTTCTTTACCTCCTGTGAGGAAGCGATTCATCCGGAACTCAAGGGCAAGGCACTGATTACCGGAGGTGAACGCGGTATTGTTGCCTGCGCCAGCTATCCGGCAAAGAAACTCGGCATTAAACGCGGTGTGCCTTTGCACGAAGCAAAGAAAATCTGTCCGAAGCTGATTATTCTTCCTTCCGATTATGAAACATACAGCTTGTTTTCAAGACGGATGTTCGACATTATGCGGCGCTTCACACCCGATGTAGAAGAATATTCCATTGACGAGGCTTTTGCCGATATTACCGGAATGCGCCGCGCTTTACGTTCATCATACGAAGAAATTATCCTCAAGCTGAAAAAGGAAATCGAAAGAGAATTGGGAATAACAGTCTCGGTAGGACTGAGCATCACTAAAGTACTAGCCAAGGTCGCTTCCAAGCATCAGAAACCATCCGGCGTAACAATAATCAAAGGAAGGAACATTGCCCGATACCTCTGTGATCTTCCCGTGGAGAAGATATGGGGCATAGGCTTTGCCACAACCAACTATCTGGCGAAAATGGGCATCCGGTATGCCCTGGAATTTACGCAATTGCCGGAAAAGAAAGTAGGGGAAAGATTCACAAAGCCCATTGTAGAAATCTGGCAGGAACTTCGGGGCATATCCGTTTATCCTGTAACCTCGGAGGAAAAAAGCTCTTATGCATCGATCAGCAAAACGAAAACATTCGCGCCGCCAACTTCCAATGCCGAATATTTGTTTGCCCATCTCATGCGCAACATGGAATCGGCCTGTATAAAAGCCAGACGCTATTCACTGGCTCCGAGTAAAATAGTTGTCTTTCTCAAGAAAAATGATTTCGACACAGTTGGAAGCGAAGCAAAACTATCACGTCCCTGCGCTTCCCCTCTTGAATTTTCCAGTGTCATTCATGAACTTTTTGATGACTGCTACTGTCCGAAAGATATTTATCGCGCTACAGGGGTTGTCCTGCTTGATCTGGAGCCGGATACCAGTATTCAATACTCTCTCTTTGATGATCCCCTGAAAGCGGAAAAGATAAGAGAAATCTATAATGTTGCGGATGAATTAGGACGAAAATTCGGCAAGCACACTTTGCATCTGGGCAGTTCTCATCCCATCGATAAACTGGGTAAGGGCCGTAGAGGAACGCCCACTGTCAGGGAGCAAACTCAGCTTAAAGGAGAAACACAACGTCGACATTTAGGTTTACCGTTATTACACGTAAAACCATAATTGAATAATGGAAGAAAAAAATCGAAAGGCACTATAGGTAAATATTTTCTTAAAAAAAGGTATTTTTAAGAGATCGCATATTTTAATAAAAATATTGATGTACATAGTTCTGCTTTGCCGAATATACTGGACTTCAATTCATTATAAATGCGGCTGTTTATTTTTCTCTTTTAAAAAAAAAGAATAGTGCTATTATGACAATCAAATCATCGGAAAAAGCGAAGTTCGTATATTAATCGTTTGGCTAAAAAATGTTTGAAGAGGCTTATTCAGTGGAGAAGTACAAAGAATTATACGAGTTATCAAAAGAAGTATTGAAAGAAGAACTAAGTAGATTTACTCGCATTGACGATAAGGCCGCAAAATACTTATCTGTGTTGACTTTGGTGGCAGGTGCCGCAGCGTTTTTCGAGAAATGGATTATAGACAAGTTGATACCGCCCAAAACTTTTTTGGAATGGGTGCTGGTAATAATAGCCGCCCTTCTCTGTGTCACAATCTTCGTCTCTTGGTTTCTTGTTTTCAACGTATTAAGGCTGCATAATTTAACAAAACCACCCCTCAATGACGAAACAATTAAGTTCTTTGATGACAACAAAATGATCGATATTTATTATGCCCTCGCAAAAGGCAATAGAGACGCCTTAAAAGTGAATAGAGTCACGACTGATTGCAAGTCAAAAAGTCTTTCCCAGGGCTATAAAGCCTTAATTGTTTCTGGCTTTATTCTAATAACGTTTTTGTCATTATTCGTTGTTTATTCTTGGAATAATCCAAAAACCATCAAACAAGACGAAAGGAGTCTAACCATGACAGAAGGAAAGATTGAAAAGCCACAGGGATCAGAACAACAGACTGTTGATAAACCAGATCCCGATATTGTTCCACCGATTTACGATATAATAACCGAAGGCTACGACCCTTCTAAAGTCCAGAAAAAAAAGGTGAATACAGAAAAAGAGAAATAAAATACTGAGAACGATACCAGCGCCCAACCATGGTATGCTGTCAATCGGCCACAAAGAGGCCTTTGACTGAGCCAATTGTTCGGCCATGAAACAATTATTGAAGTGATCATCATTTCAGATGGGAATTCTTAATTAAATTCTAAACCGAAAAATGCTGACAAGGTTTTTAGGACAAATTTTTCCTTAAAAATACGGAAGTGAAGAGTTTTCCCTGTAATGTTGTTTTTCTTATTTCCTCAATTCACACAACATTTCAATCGGAAACAATCAAAAAATGGCTGTGCTCTAATTTAACATATGGTACAGAATTTGGGACAGGTCACCAGTTAGAATAAGCGTTTGCAATTCTAATAAATGAAAAGGAGGAATAATCGCTATGTTGATCGTCATCAGCGACTTGCATTTTATTGACGAGTCGGCGGGTAAACACAATATTGCAACTATGGCATTTAAGGGGGCTTTCAATGACATCGCCAAATACAATAAAAAATCAGAAGAAGTGAAACTTCTTTTTCTCGGAGATATATTCGATCTTCTCAGAACCACAAAATGGCTATCCATTCCAAAGGAAGAGAGGCCATGGGGCGACATACAAAACAAAGGGACGCTTATAAAAGATCACGCGGTCGAGATTTTTGATGATATCATAGCAAAGAATGCGGAAACTCTTACCTTCTTAAGGGACGAGTTGCCTAAGTTGTTCAAAAAAGAAATTCAAAAGGTTTATATCCCCGGCAACCACGACAGACTCTGCAATATTTATCCGGAACTGAGAAAAAAGGTACGCAATACTTTGGGGCTTCCAGGCGGGGACGAATCATTCTCGCACGTCTACGACGATATGGCCTATGGTAACAAATACAAAGTGTTCGCCCGGCACGGACACGAATATGATCCGTGGAATTATGAGGGGACAACACAATGGAATGAGGATGATTATGCGCAAATTCCAATCGGAGATCTCATAACCTGCGAAGTTGCGGCAAGACTTCCCTTCACGATCATGGCTAATATTGGCAACACTATTCCCAAAGATCAGAAGGTTCTTTTAAAAAGAAATCTCCAGGAAGTCGACAATGTAAGGCCTTTCCCTTCGATCTTAAACTGGATCTTCTACCAGATCAACGAAAACCCACAGATTAAAGATGCGATCAATATATCGCTTGCGCAGATTGCTGACTGCATTCAAAATCTCCCATACTTTAATAAATGGTGCAAAAGGCATGACAAACTGTTCCGTTTCGATATGGCCGACGAGGTTGAAGCTCTGATAGAAGTCTTTAAACATTTCAACGTGACAGCAGCGGAAACCTTGATTACCATCTTCTCTAAAATATTTGGAGCCGGGAATATATCTTCTCCCGACGACTCCGACAAGGGATTGAACAACGCAGCCACGGATTTTCTCAAGCGTGCGAAGAACTACCGTTTTCTTGTTATGGGTCATACTCATAACCCTCTACAGATGCCCGTCAGGGTGACAAGCGAGAATCTCGATCAAGTATACGTTAACACCGGAACATGGAGGAAGAGATACATACAGGGCACCGCTGGCGGATTCGTTGGTCTAAAATATCTGACCTACTCTACCTTCTATTCGGAGGCTGAAAACTCCCGACAATCCTTTGAGACCTGGACCGGAAGTCTGAAAGAAAATGACTAGTCGTAATTCAGTGTGGGTAACCTGTCGCTCAATCGGGCTGGACGGGAAAATATTCTTGGTATTGATGATCGATCAAATAGATTTTGAAGGTCATGATGATATGCCGTTGCTATTTCCATATTTTACCAACTTGGTTTTAATGAGTCCCCATTTGCAATAACAAAGTAGAAATAATAGGGACGGTTCTATTTATTTTCAAGAAATAATAGAATTAAACAGAACCGTCCCCATTATTCACACAGTTGGAAGCGAAGCAAAATTATCACGTCCCTGCGCTTCCCCTCTTGAATTTTCCAGTGTCATTCATGAACTTTTTGATGACTGCTACTGTCCGAAAGATATTTATCGCGCTACAGGGGTTGTCCTGCTTGATCTGGAGCCGGATACTAGTATTCAATACTCTCTCTTTGATGATCCCCTGAAAGCGGAAAAGATAAGAGAAATCTACAATGTTGCGGATGAGTTAGGACGAAAATTCGGCAAGCACACTTTGCATCTGGGCAGTTCTCATCCAATTGACAAACTGGGTAAAGGCCGCAGAGGAACTCCCACGATCCGAGAACAAACTCAGCTTAAAGGAGAAACACAACGTCGACATTTAGGTTTACCGTTATTACACGTAAAACCATAATTGAATAATGGAAGAAAAAAATCGAAAGGCACTATAGGTAAATATTTTCTTAAAAAAAAGGTATTTTTAAGAGATCGCATATTTTCTTAAAAAAACACTTGTGTACCTGTTTGTTTCTCCCTGAAAGTGAGCATATGGCAATTTTAACTGGTCTACTTCATTTCAATTGGTAATCAATATTAAATTGACATATAATACCTTCAATTCTATAGATTATTTATAAACAAAATAACGAGGAAATAATATGCTCTCCGAAATAAAATTAATAAATTTTCGCTGTTTCAGTGAGCATGTTGTTCCGTTGAAACAAACAAGTATAATAATTGGGCGCAATAACGCAGGAAAGTCCACTGTCGTAGAAGCCATTAGATTAGTAGCTATTGTAGCAACACGTTATAAATCCCTATCATACAAAAGTCCCGTGGATTGGCCATATTTACCCAAAAGGGAAATAGGTGTATCGCCATCCTTAAAAGGAATGGAATTCAATTTTAGAACCATTTTTCATCGTTATGGCGATCCACCATCAATTATAATTGCGAAATTCGACAATGATAATTCTATTAAAATATATATTGGAGAAGAAGGTAAAATACACGCCGTAATTTATAATTCTCAAGGAACAGTTATCAGGAGTAGATCCGAGGCAAATAGTATTGACATTCCAAGAGTAGAAATTATGCCGCAAATCGCGCCTGTATCTAGAAATGAAGTTGTTTTGACGGAAGATTATGTTAAAAGCGCGATATCATCGTCACTTGCCCCGTTACACTTTAGAAACCAACTAAAGATACTAAAAGAACATGTAGGTATATTTAAAGAGATGGCAGAAAACACATGGCCGGGTTTACAGATCAGAGAATTAGATTATGGTAGGGGATACCTAGGCGACTCGATACAACTAAGTATTCGCGATGAAGATTTTGTTGCTGAACTTTCATTAATGGGGCACGGCTTACAAATGTGGCTGCAAACAATGTGGTTTTTAGCTAGATCATCTCAATCAGCAACGGTAATTTTGGACGAACCTGATGTTTATATGCATCCTGATCTACAACGCCGATTAATTCGATATATAAAAAATAGATATAACCAAATCATAATAACAACCCATTCTGTTGAAATTATGTCAGAAGTTGATGCCGACGAAATATTGATTATTGATAGAAAGAATAAAAAATCAAGATACGCCGGCACTTTACCGGCAGTTCAAAGAATAATCGAACACATTGGTAGTGTACATAATATAAATTTGGCAAGACTATGGCATTCAAGACGCTGTATTCTTGTAGAGGGTAAGGATATTAAGTTATTAAACGAAATTCACAGAATTATTTTCCCTGAGAAAAATGATAATCTATCTGCCTCTCCGCACATGTCAATAGGCGGTTGGGGATGTTGGAATTATGCCATTGGATCATCAATGTTACTTAAAAACTCTGGTGGCCAATCAATAATTGTCTATTGTATTCTAGATTCTGATTTTTTTCCTAAAGCGGAAATAAAGAAGCGATTGATGGAAGCTAGAAATTGTAATGTGAATCTTCATATTTGGAAATACAAAGAAATTGAAAACTACTTTATTCAACCTGCAGCAATTCAAAGAGTAATAAACTCGCAAATTCGTAAGCGAATAAAAGCACCCACGATAAAGGAAGTGTCGATACAGATTGAAGTGGCTATCGATGAATTAAAAGATAGCACACTGGATGCTATATCTACTGAAATATTATCACGGGATAAGGGATTAGGAGCGGGAGGTGCAAATAAAATTGCACGGCAGCGAATCGATGAAGCATGGAAGACCCAAATGGGTAGAATAGGGATTGTTTCAGGTAAAGAATTATTCTCCTCTCTATCTAAATGGAGTCAAGATAATTATAGCGTATCCCTCAGTCCTGCCCTTGTTGCCAGAAATCTGTATTTAAGTGAAATATCTGATGAGTTAAAATACGTTGTTAGTTCCATTGAGAACATAGAACTATTCCATAATATGAAATAATAACAGTGGAAAAATGGTCGTATCTTTACTCTGAACATTTGCCACAAATGAAAACCGAATGAGGATACTTCGGATAGCTACGCTCCAGATTATTTTTACTTTACACCTTTCACATGGTAATCCTCAATTTTGAAAACTGTCCATTACTGAAACTAAGTGTAAGATGAAAATATTTTCATAAAAATAAAATATTTTTAAGAGATCACATATTTTCTTAAAAATACGAATGTGCGGATTATTTCTTGTAATTCTTATTTTCCAATTTTCTGATTTTATGCTAGATTGCCAATTATCGTTAAAAAATCCTTTTCTATTAAAATGTTATAAAAAGCATTTTACAAAGTTTGTAATATTAGCACCAATCCATATAAACAATGTTGGATGGAGAAATAAAATATGGATATAAAACTCTACTTCTCAGATGTGTTTAATGTCCCTGAAAAAGAAATAGACGAATATGGGGCATTTAATGTCTCTCTCGTCACTGATCTACCATTATTTGTGGACCCATTTCTCCTTTTTAATAGTGAAAACGAAGAATATGTTAAGCTGCATGAAGATATAATAAACTATCTCAGATTTCTAAAAATGAAATCAGAGAGTGGAACGATATCAAGAGGCTTGCTTAAATCGTGGTACTATTTTTCAGAAGTTAAACAGAATTGGCTAGGGTTAAGTAAGTCTGGTAATGAAGGCAGAGGTTTAGGACCTAAGTTTGCAAGTGCTCTTAACGAGAATTTGGTAGTGGTATTCACTAATTTTGGTAATGAAAAAATTACAGACGGTAGCCATCTTGAGAAACTCTGTTTAATCAGAAGCGGTGTTGGTCGTGATATGGTTAGCGACTTCACTACGAATTTAATTAAAAATTTTCTACTTAAATACACAGAAAAATTCACTGAAAAGCACATTGATGTGTCACTAACTAAAAAATTTGCCGTTAACAGAGCAATGTTCGATTACCACCTTGAGAGGTGGGTTCCAAGAACCTACAGGTTGCCTAACCATAAAGACGACTATGTCTTGCTCACTCCTAGAGACATTTTGACGAAAGATGAATCGTGGATAAACCATGCAGATATGGTCAAAAACTTTGAAGATATACCTGATGCTATAGAAAATGAATCGCTTAGAGCGCAAATAAACAATTATTTTTATCAGACATTACCTAAAGGTCCAGAACCAACCAAAGAAGAATACCAACGTGCAATTGAACTAACTCTTAGAAAGTTTCCACAACTAATTGACTATTATATAAAGCAAAAAGAGCAAAATGGTGACCAAGCTGTAGCAGTAAGTGACGCAAAGGTGGCTGAGTCATATGAGCTTTATATCAAACAATTTGGTAGTCTGGCATACCTATTAGATCAAACCGAATTTTATAAAAAATCTGATGATACCAAAGAAGAAACAAGAGAAAAAATTGAGTTTTTTAAAGATGTAATTGAAAACAAAGGTGGTCACCATATCTTCTATGTAAAAGGAGTACCTGTAAAACAGGAAACAGATGTCCATATTCTTTTCAGGCTCACATGGCATAAAACAATATCTGATGTTAGTCGGGAGGTTGACGATGGCAGGGGACCTGCTGACTTTAAAATTTCTAGAGGTGCAGCAGATAAAACTATTGTAGAATTTAAACTAGCAAGTAATAGTCAACTTAAACGAAATTTACAAAAGCAATTAGATATATACAAAAAAGCTAGTGATGCTCAGGCAGGTTTCAAGGTTATTATTTATTTCACTGAAGAGCAATTCCGCAAAGTTAAAAAGATATTAGAAGAATTAAATATGATAGATGATAAAAATATTTATTTAATTGATGCTAGGAATGACAATAAGCCAACAGGATCAAAAGCATAAACTTATCCAACAAGGTCAATCCAGCCAATCGCTAAGTTCCGGTTGATATTTTCGTTATGCTATGAAGAAAGACGATATGACACTACTTAAAACAGCGCTAGAATGCCCCCAGTGCATAGTGAGTGTTATGGGGGATCATGCTGGTGAAGACACTGATGCGATTTTTGATAGGAAGAAAACCGATATAGAG
Organism: uncultured delta proteobacterium; assembly: GCA_963811325.1. Taxonomy (GTDB): domain Bacteria; phylum Desulfobacterota; class Syntrophia; order Syntrophales; family Smithellaceae; genus Smithella. The sequence continues at coordinate 692,894 of CAWEQT010000001.1, read as the reverse complement.
AGAATTGGTGTGACATTCTGGCTTATGAGGTCACTAAAAGCGCGGCCTTTGCAAGTCCATGGGATTTGCAAAACATCCTCAGCATATGCGATATTCATTGAACCAGCGACCAAGGGTGGGGCACGACCGACTACAGAAGAAGATGCTGCTATAGAATATTCCAGTGATAGGATATTATGGCATAAACTTCCTAAAGGCATAAGCCCCGTTACAGGGAAACTGGATGCTAGCGCAACCGCCCTTGTTTTTGACATAATGACTACCGACGTCAGAGATACCTTGGACCTTTGGAATTACGGGGAGGCATGTGACATTCACAAACCCCTCAGGTTCATGCTTGGCAGTTCTACAGTTTGCGCTATCCGCAAGAACATGAAATCGCATCCCTAAAAAATGAAGTCACGTTATCGTGAAATTGTTGCTGTAGCACAACTTGCGGATCCATACTGTGTTTGGGTTCGCTGAATGCCTAATAAATAAATTTTTGTTTCCATTTAACATATTTTCTTGAAAATACCGATTTATATGGTTTATTTTGAAATCGTTGTTAGACAGTCTTTGGGGAATAATGGGGACGGTTCTATTTATTTTCAAGAAATAAGGGAAATAATAGGGACGGTTCTATTTATTTTCTTATTCCTATTTTCACAAATTAAACAGAACCGTCCCCATTATTCTGGTGATTTTTAAGAAAATACGCATAATCTTAGAAATACCGTTTTTTTAAGAAAATATATGTACTATAATTCTTCCAGTTAACGATTGATTAGACAATTTAAATCATGACTTCAAATAAAAAAATCATACAACATCTGTCAATCAACGATGTTGTCATGTCGGCTTTGATACAAAAGATCGGCCGCATTAATTTACGACCGAAAAGGATACAGCCATTTCAATCCATCATGCATGCAATTATTCACCAGCAATTGAATGGTACGGTAGCAAAGATAATTTATGACCGCTTCATTTCACTATTCGGGGATGGTAATTTCCCCACAGCCGGGCAAATAAAAAATATAGACTTTGAAATTATGCGAAGCTCCGGACTGTCAAAACCAAAAACAACATACATAAAAGAAGTCGCTGAAATGGCATTAGATGGTCTGGTTCCCACACTGGAAGAATGCGATAAATTGAGCGATGACGAAATCAAAGATCAACTCCTCAAGATAAAAGGAGTTGGCCCCTGGACAGCCGATATGCTGTTGATCTTTAATTTGGGACGACTTGATGTTTTACCCGTTCATGACCTTGGCGTGCGGAAAGGATTTCAAATGGCCTATAGAAAGCGCAAATTGCCTGCACCACAACAGTTGGAAAAATTCGGCAGAAAATGGAAACCATACAGAACAATGGCCACTTTATATTTATGGAGGGCCGTTGACTCTGTCGATCTAAATGAATGGTTAAAATAATGGTGCACTTTCTTTTCTTTCATTTCAAACCTACCCACTACCTTTCTTTGATTGCTGTTGTTTTTTGGCGGTTTCAGAAATATGTTTATCAAGGTCGTCAACATTCGCCCGGACTAGCCGCCCGAATCTGGCAATGGGGAATTTATGCTCCTCGGCTGTCTCCATGCTCATTCCGAGATAGGCTTCTATTTCCTTTACGCAGGTTAATATTTTTCCTTCAGCCATTTTCACCCCGCATATTTTGTCATTTCCTTATTCTGTCATTATGCTCTTCGTGTCCCCCGCTGGCGGGGATTTTGGGAGTAAAAATTCTTTGTTTCAGACTCTTCATTTGTTTCCTTCCCGTCACCCCTGCGACATCCCCTCTAAAGGGGGACAAAATCAATCAAAAAATACTTAAACCTGTTTTGGAGCTTTAGCGTATATCTATTTAAATTACAAAGTCTTTAAGCAGTCGCATGTGCTCTTATCACCCCCATAATTTCAGTAAGCGACATCATTCCCGGCGTTGTCAGTTTTAATTCATTACAGGTTCTTTCCGAGTCGCGGGCACTATATTTGCCGTCCTCGATCTTCAGCGCCGCGTTAAGGTATTGCGTTATTGATTTAATTTCTCCGGGGTTAACAATCAGTGAATTAATGCAATGCAGAATAGCATCAGGATTTCTGGAACTTATATTTGATTTTACAAAGTTGACTATTTCCTGCTGCCCCTGGATGGAATTATATTTTTTGGCTGTTTTTTCCATCATGGATTGAAGTTTTAAAAGGAACTCTTCTTTTTGATCCGCTTTTTTTTGTTTTTCTAAAAAGGCCTGCGGTTGTGAATTATCCACAGCTTGAAGTTGTCCGCCCGTGTCGGGAACTTCCTTAGCCTTCTTCTTATCCTTATCCTTATCCTTCAGGGCGGACTTGCCTTCCACTGCTTCGGGAGCAGTCTGCGGCCTGTCGGCGACTGGTGCGGGACTATATGAAGGAAGTTTATCAACCCCTAATTTTTTCTCCAGTCTTTGATGTTCGGTGTTGAATTTCAAAGCATGAATCCAGCGACGGCCGCCGGACACAAACCATTTAACATTTGTCTTGCTGCTTATTTCGGTTAAAAGAGCGGGGATATTTTCATAGGTAAGATAGGGTATCTTGGGACAGACTTCATCTTTAATATGTCCGGGCCCGCCGTTTAATTTCCCGTGGGAATTAAACCACGGTATTAATAACGCAAAAAGAACAGCTGCCTCCGGCGTTAACGCGGCGAACTTGTCGGAATCAGCTATTGCCCTGTTGATCATTCTTCCATCTGCAACCGGATTAGCCATTTCTCTTTTCCATTCCCCCTTCCCTCTTTACCGCGTATCCTTCACCATTTTGCCGGCCTCAAAAAAATTGTTGAAAATAAATCAATTTAGTTTAAACTATGAGCAAGGTTTGCTGCTTGGGGAAGCTGTCCGCCGATACGGCGAATTATTGCGCCCCCTGCCCTTTTTGTTTTGATACAATAGTTGTTATTTTGCTTACGGCTCTGCCAGTGGCCGGGGATATAAGTGAAGCTCTATACGGTCTCACTTCTCGTCCTCGTACTGCTCGCCAACAGGTAACCGGCGATAGTTTATTTTTTCTTGCGAAGGCGCCAACTGACATTGTGGTTTTTTTAAATAGGCGTCAAATTTCATGGGAGAATATGTTTCATATATGAAGAATACAGTCAAGAAAAAAGTTTCACATCTGGAACTAGTGAAAAAAGCCCTGAAGGAAAAAAGATGGAAGGCCGCGGAATTATCCCGCCGGTCAGGGGTTTCAGCCGGTGTTTTAAGCCGTTATTTAAATAAGGTTCTGGGAACAAGCGATGATAATTTATTTTCAATATTACGCGCTCTGGATCTGATTAATATACCTGAAACCGGAATTACTCATGGCTTGTCGCGGGAAGCTATTGACGCCTGCAATGACATAAAAGAAATACTGGATTTCGGGGAAAAGGACGAAAGGGAAACTGTTCTGGCGGCAATTAAACAGGCAAAAAAAATCAGCGGCTTAAAAAAATCCAATGCAGGACGATCCCCGGCGCGTTCCAAAAAGTATATCGGGAAGAAAAAGGCAATGTGATATATGTCAATTTCTTTGACATAAAAATCAATCCTTATAATAATATTAAATAATAAATACTTTAATTAAGTTGAGTGACTGACAGCCATTCACCCTTCACTATCCACCCTTCCCAATTATTTCTTGACAGGCTTTTTAACTTTTTCATACTTTACTTATTATACCAAAAGAGTTACCTGATTACTGAGCATTAACAACCGTCCCCATTATTCTCATTATTCTAAACAGGAGGTATTGAGCATGAAGCGTGTATGGATGAAGAACTGGCCTGATTTTATTTCTGAGGAGTCCCTGTATCCTCGTGGCAGGAAGCCTATTTTCGAGTACCTGAGGGACAATGCCCGGGAATTCCCCGACAGGACGGCGATTGTGTTTTACGGCAAGGAAGTGTCCTATGGCGAATTGGATCGCATGTCGGATCAATTTGCCCGCTTTCTCAAGGATGCGGGCATTAAAAAAGGCGACCGCATTGCTCTTTTTATGAGCAGCTGTCCCCAGTACCATATCGCTCATTACGGTATCAACAAGATGGGCGGGATTATCGTCCCGTGCAGTCCCCTATTCAAGGAATGGGAGCTGACGTATGAATTGCGGGAAACAGGCGCCAGGGCAATAGTAGCGCTCGATTTGCTTCATTCCGTTTCCGCCGTCTCCTGTAAGGAATGCGGAATAAAAACTATCGTGATTACCAGTATGCATGATTTTCTGCCCGCGGAACCGACCATGAATCTGATTCCTATGATGGGATTTCCCAAAATGACCTATCCCGACACGACGGAATTCATGGATATCCTTTCGCGGTATCCCGCAGAGCCGGTCCGGGTTGACGTCGGCCTCGACGATGTCGTGCAGCTCCAGTTTACGGGCGGTACGACGGGAGTTCCCAAGGGCGCCATCCTGACCCACGGCAACAAACTCTTCAAGTCGGCGACCCTGATCAACATCCTCAACGCCAATATGTCGTTTCTGGGCCTGAAGGAAGACCACATCTCATGTCTGGCCATACTTCCCACCTTCCACATTGCCGGCATGCTGGGCGCTGTGGATACCATGATTGCCCAGGGTTCCACGCAGATTCTGATGGTTATGTTCGATCCGGTCGCGGCCATGCAGGCCATCGACCGGTATAAAATCCAGTTCTTTCAGGCCGCCGTGCCCATGAACATCGCTATCATGAATCATCCTGACCGCAAGAAATACGATCTGTCTTCTCTTAAGCTCTGTCTCACGACCAGTTTCGGTATTCAGCTTACCGCTGAGATCGTCAACCTCTGGAGGGCGGACACGGGTGGATGCATGCTGGCGGAAGCCGCCTACGGATTGACAGAAACCCATACGTTTGATTCCTTTATGCCCCTGCATAAACCTAAATACGATCCGGGCTGCCAGGGCATTCCCATTCCCGGACAGCAGATCAAGATTGTTTCCTGGGAGGAGAAGTCTCAGGAGGTTCCTGTCGGAGAGGTGGGAGAAATTGTACTGAAGAATCCCGGCGTTTTCCAGGGATACTGGAACAAACCGGAGGAAACGGCCAATACGCTGATTGACGGTTGGGTCTATACAGGAGACATGGGCAAATTTGATGAAGACGGCTACCTTTTTTTCCTGGGAAGAAAGAAGGAAATGATCAAGGTTTCCGGCTTCAGTGTCTTTCCTGAAGAAGTGGAGACCTTCCTTCTGCGGCACGAAGCCGTTGATAAGGTGGCCGTCATTGGCGCCCCGGACATTAAGAAGGGCGAAGTGATTAAGGCCTTTATCATTCTCAAACCGGCATTCAAGGGTAAAGTCAATCAGGAAGATATCATCGCCTGGGCGAAAGCGGGCATCTCCTCTTATAAGGTTCCTCAGAACATCGACTTCCGGGATGAATTGCCCATGAGTGGTTTGGGAAAGGTTTTACGACGTGTTCTTCTGGAAGAGGAAGTAAGCAAACAGAAATCTTAAACGAAAATGAGAATGATCACTAAAACAAACCGGCGCATCCGGTACAGCAGTGGTTGATGACAAGTAGATGAAATAATGGGGACAATGGTTCTATTTAATTTAATGTTCCTTTTTGGAAGGGAAGAAAGGGAGAACGATAATGAAAATTGATTTTTTCTGCTGGATTAAATGAACCACCTGCCGGAAAGCGAAAGAGTTTCTTTTGCAAAAAAAGGTGGAAATTAACGACAGGGATTTTTTCAAAGAGCCGTTCACACGCGAGGAAATCAAGATAATGCTACAGGGAAAGCCAGCCTCTGAAATGTTCAGTTTTCGCTCTCCCGGTTTCAAAGCCCTTGAGTTGGATCAGGCAAACCTTTCTGATAATGATCTGATTAATCTCATGCTCAAAGAACCGCGTCTTATCCGCCGACCCATTGTGAAGATCGGTAAGCGTGTTTACTTCGGAGCGGACAGCAAGATGCTGGCGGAGATTTTGCGGAATTAAATTGCCACACCAGCCGAGGGCTGGTTCACAATGGCAAACCTTTTCTGTCATCGACCCCCTGCCCCCGTCAGCGCGGGACACAAAAAGCAGCCATTACAGGAAAGTTAATTACGACAAGGTTTCGCAGGCAGAAATCTGGAAATCTATAACAGTAAAAACTCCATCTTTAAACTTAACTCTTCGCCCTTTACCCTTCATCATTTTTTTCCCTCTCTGTATTTCATTTATGAAACTATCTCTTGACATATTGTTTCATTTATGAAATATTCACTACAGATATTAAACACATTCACGTTTTTAATTGATTAAAAGACGGTGATGATGGAACAGGCATCCTTAAATTTTGACATGCCGCGGCCGGGCGAACCTTTTAAATCCGGTACTCAGGGTTACAGAATCTATGAACAACTGCTTGCCTGATGCATGACCAATGTTGAGATTCAGAAAATGTTTATCCAGTCACATACCCGCGAAATTGCAAACATTCGGGAAAAGTTAAAACCGTATTTATTAGGAATAAAAAAGACAAGAATCAGAACGGGAATATTCCGTTACAACATCACAGGATTGAATCAAACGTAATTGACGGTTAGCCAGCGTCGGCAAAGGCATAAGAGGAGTCAATTATAATGGCATGGCGGTCAAAAGACCTGGGGAACGGGAGCGTGTAATCTAAGTTCGTTACCCCTTGATGAAGGGAACAGGCGACAGGAGCGCGTGCCATGCTGATAAATAACCCCTTCCCCGCCGAACCATAACCGGATCACAGCGTCATGGAGGGTCAGGCGAAGCTAAGGCGGCGGGGGTGAAAGAAAAAAGGAGACGATAGATTGCCTTTGTCAGGCCGGGTCTTTTGGACACGATTAGTAATCGGTTTGAAAAATCGATCGCGTCACTATGCTCCACATTCTTGATAAGAACTTGTTTTAATTGGTCATAAGCATGAGTAAACCCGGTTTGTATGTCAATGAAAATCAGGCCACAAGATCTGAAGCGGGATACCACAACTAGAGCAGCGGGAAACTATCTTTCACCTTATCAAGCATACAACTATCAATAAAAATTTGATGATTACTAAATGCTTTAAATTCCAAACCAGCTTTTAAACTGTTGGATTTTTTCGGCCTTATCTGAATTTAATAATTTCCTATAGTATGGCGCGATTCGTATAGAGATATTCTTACCATTGCTCCATGGCCACCAGAAACAAAAAATAAAAGCGTCCCCGTCTGGGTCTGAGGTAAAAAGTAGCTGCCCTGCCCTGAGTGTACCAAAATGAATACTGATACTCTGAACGATATCAGGTGCGTTACCAATATTCAAGCTGTCCCATGTAATGCGGAGATGTCGATTCAGGATTGTGCGAACGCTGTCTCTATTGACTGCGCTAAACTCAGCTAGAACGGTTTCAAACCGTCTATCCCATTTCCAGGACAAAATATCTTGAAACGCGTTCGACAATTCTTTACAATCATTTTCCAGCCTTGATTCATTAGAATTGTGCATATCTTTACATCTTATATGAAAACAAATATTTATTTTTTTGTCTAAACAATTAATATACTACAGTTTCTGCTTTTAACTATTACCGATTGTAAGGTAGCATAAAATCATAAATATGGAAAATGAGATTTTCAGAAAGTTTTTAATACGACGCAGACCTAAAAATATCACTATCAAAAATATGCAGGTTTCAATTTGTTATCATTAATTTTGAAAAAGATCATCCTTTCTACCCGTAGTGTGCAAGAAGGATCAAGGTAAATCTGAATCGCGCCGCTGTTGCCGCCTCCTACAAACAAACGACTTTGAAAATTCTTGATGTTGAGTATTACTATTTGAAAGGTGCAATGACAAAACTCACCTGCCGCAATGAAGAACAGTCGTTAGATATCTACTTGTTGCGGCATCAGCTCCCGTTTTGCATAATCGGCGTAGATTTTTTCTTTGATAAAAAACTCGAACAAATCTTTGTCAATATGCTTGTCTTTGACCATTAACTCCATTATTCTTAAAGCCTCGGATAAAGTCTTACCTTTTCTATATGACCGGTCTGCGGTAAGTGCTTCGAAAACATCGGCAATGGCAATAATTCTCGATTGCAGAGGAATCTCATCTCCTTGCAATCTGAAGGGGTAACCGCTTCCATCAATATTTTCATGGTGAGAAACGGCATAATCCGCAACATTACGCAGTTTTTTGGGAAACGGAAGTCCGGCAAGTATTTTGTGTGTAACAAGAGTGTGATTGTTAATTAAATTTCGCTCATCTTCGTTAAGAGTACCGCGTCGCACACATAAATTATAAACTTCCTCTTCCGAAAGAAGCGGTCTAATTTCTCCGTCCACACACCATTCACGTTGGGCAATTTTTTTAATTCTGGCGATCTTTTCATCACTCAGGAATTCTTCGCCTTTATTAACTTCCAGCAGAAACTGATATTCCTTGTCTAATGCTTTAATTTCCGCATTGGCCCCTCTGGTGGTTTTGTCAACACGTAGATCTTTATTTTTAGATAGAGTCGCCGGCAGATAATTCTTTTTGATCAATTTTATGCGCGTTTTAACTTCATGGATACGGTCATTCACAGTTTGCAATTTTGTTTTTTTATCTATGACATACTCAGGAATTGTAATTTTCCCCATGTCATGAAGCCAGGCGGCCATGCGTAATTCCCGCATCTGATCATCAGAAAATTTTACAGCGGCGAAATACCCCTGCTGTGTTTCATTTATCTTATCAGCAATGGCCATTGTCAATTCAGCGACGTGGCGTATATGGCCACCTGTGTAGGGCGATTTTTCATCAATGGTTGTCGCGATTGTTTTAATAAACAATTCAAACAGATTCTCCAAATCATGAATTAAATGGCTATTGGAAAGAGCAACTGCCGCCTGTGAAGCTAAAGACAGAATAATCTCCTGTGATTCAAGTGAAAAATTTATTACTTCGCCGGTTGCCGGATCCAGAGCGTTCAAAAGCTGTAGAACGCCGATAATGTCATTTTCGTGATTAAGCAAAGGCGCAACCAGCATTGATTTCGAACGGTAACCGGTCTTTTTATCGAACTGCTTTGCTCCTTCAAAGTTAAAACCCTGAACGTGGTAAACGTCAGCAATATTGATTGTCTTACCGGAAAGGGCTGCGTAAGCGGAAACATTGGCTTCATTGGCCCTTCCGTCTTTATTTATTAAATTAACGTTCGGCCATGTTATAACTCCTCCGGTACCGCCCATGCGAATATTCAATGAATTATTTTGAATAATCGCGAATTGAAGTTCAGTCTCGTCGTCCGACATTATATAAAGCGTGCCGGCATCGGCATTGGTCAATTTGCGTGCCTCATCCACAATTATTTCCAGAAGACGATTAATATTCTTTTCGCCGGAAAGCGCCACTCCAATTTGGATCAGATGTTTGATTTGATTATTATAGGCACGGTAACCGTTTTGCTTTTCGCTTATCTGCTTCATATATACTTTCAAGCAATTTTTCTTAGTTGAAGCTATCTTTGTCAATTATGTTGACAATTTTTTCAACTATAATTTAGTGATAACAGGTAAAGTTTATTTTAAAGATGTTTTTTATTTTCTGATTATTTTTATCAGATGCGATACTTGTATCATATATTAAGTTATAATTCAGCTATTTTTGCGGACTCCATGAAATAGACATTGCACACATAGTAGATAAAAAACATGGCCGGATGACTATTTTAAAGATTGTACCCGGAGTTGAAAAATACATGGTATGTCTGGAAATTAAAAGACACAATTACGAATTGTTACAGAAATAAGCAAAAAGACATTATTGAAAAATAAGAGATTATTTGTATGTCAATTAAATGATTACCGGTTGAAAGAAGTAGGTAAGTCAAAATTGCCTGATGCTCACTTACAGGAAGTTCTCCACAGGTTTTAGAGTCCGGAATATATCAATTACTCCGTTGCACCTTATAATCGTTAATCAACAAATATTTATTCCAAAAAATATTACATGGACTATGCTGGTGTTCACAAGTCTTCAACCTCGTGAAAAAATAAAATCAAAGATTACTGGTTGAAAGAATCAATAAAAAGGCAGAGTCATTTCTGACCCTGCCCAAGTTTTATGGAGAATTATGCTTTCTTGTCAGGCCTTTCTTCCGGTCACTACTCGCGCCACAGTTTTCAGAGTGCCCAGCAAACCATATCGTTCAACCATAATTTTCTGATACATGGCATCTTGGTTTTTAGGCGGTACATATGTTTTTTCTTTCTTATGTAATGTGTGTGCTTCATTTTTACAGGCTATAAAACAGACTCCGCAACCAATACAACGATCGAGATTAACGACAGCAACCTTGTCCTTCAAAGAAATTGCAGCCATTCCACAATTGTCTATACATTTTTTACACCCTTTACATTTCGTAGGATCTATTGTCGTGTAATAAATCGCAGCACAAATATCTGCGGGTTTCGCCACCATTTTCAACATTTTGAGGGCATGACAACAGTCAACACAGCAGCAACAGATGAATTGTGGTTCGCGTGCGTTTTCAGGCTGAAGGACAAAACCCACCTCTTCAGCACGATTTAAAATGTTTATGGCTTCGTCATTTGTAATCGGACGGCCAAAGCCCCTTCCAATGCTATAGCGCGCCGCGTCACTAAACGTAAGACAAGTTTCACGGAGTTCTGGATGACGACTAGAAACACCTATCACATCCTCCGACTCTCGGCATACACAATTCTGCACAGCAATATCATCTCTTATCCCTGCCACATATTTTTTCATATCATTATATGGTTCTATACGCATTTCCGGAGTAAGAGACTGACCGATAGGAATGGCTCGCAGTTGAAGAGTTTTCGCTTTGAACATCTCTTTTTGAAACCGCTCTTTTGTATACTGCTCGAAATCATGCACATAATCTTTAGTCAGTCGACCGACCTGGAACTCGAACATCCCTACAGCAAGCTGGGCCATACTGTATTGCTTTCCTTTTCCCTTGGATTCAAATGCACGGCCACCCATGATGGCACCTTTATTAACAAGGTTGTCCAGCGTCTTCTCCAATTCCATTTGTGTGATTTTAATTCCACTTTTCTGTACTCGCTTGTGTATCCGGTTGATAGTTTCTGGAAGGATGTTCAGATTTAGAGCGATTTCTGCTTCGGCAGGCGTAAACAGATATTTTAGAAGATTCAGTTCTACTCCAGACGCGGTTTCTGGGAATGGAATAGGCATCTTGTTGATCTCTTCACGTAACTTACGATATACGTCGTCTTGATCATTCATACAACCCTCCTTTTTTCTATCTTAATGTTTACACAACTAACCCTATCAATCTTACTGAAGACATCCACTACTAAATACTGTCCCCCTCCCCAAAAAGCTTCTTGTAACCTAGCAGGGATGAATAATGATAACAGGAATACAAGCCTTATCAATCCCTCCAGAGAGGGATTTTGGCAAAATATTCATTGTTTTATCGATTCTTTGTGATAAGATTTCACATAATGTTCTCTTAAATATTATTTAAACTGTCGGATTAATTAGTTTTCTTCTTGTTACACTGAAGAAATGTGTATTCTTGTATTATGATGAGGTTTAATTATGAATGAAGGTTTAAATATAGCTCCCAAAAGAAACCTCATCAATAAATTCTTCAGTAAATCATTGAATCCCATTGCCATCAGCAAAATCGAGGACGGCACTTACATTGAAGTAAATGAAGCTTTCACAAAAATCACAGGACTGCCACGGCAAGAGCTGATCGGACAGACTTCCGTCGGAATCGGACATATTACGGCGGAGCAAAGATTATTGATTATTAATGCAATAAAAGAAAAAGGATATGCTCAAAACATTGAGTTGGAAGTAAGAGTCAAGAATAATAAGATCATCTGTGAATTATTCAATTCTTCAGTAGTCACCACAGAAAAACATGAATTCATGTTGACGATTATCACGGATATTACTGACCGCAAGCTATCCGAAGAGGTGCGGCAGAATAATATTTTATTTGAATCATTAGCCGCAATTCCGGGAACGGGTGTAATCTTAATACAAGATCATCACCGGGATCAATCATATCCGTTTTTTATCAATGCAGAGGCAAAGAGCGTTTTAAAAGGACGACCGGTAAAAGATCTTCTCGATATCATCGACCACCATGAACCGGCTTATTTCAATACGGGAAAAAGTTGCTACCGCATCAAAACGAATTTAACCCATCATAACCCTCCCGTGAAAATCATCCTGCTGGAGCCACAGCCGGATTCCATATGCATTCAAGCAGGACTGAAGCATTACGACCTGACCTGCAGACAGGAAGAAACCGCTCTTTTAGCAGCCACAGGACATTCCAACAGGGAGATCGCCGAAAAGCTCTTCATCGCAGAAAATACAGTAAAAGATCATTTGAAGGAAATCTTTCAAAAAATCGGCGTTCACAACCATAGCGAACTTTGCCCCAAGATATTAGGATGGCGATAGCTTGTGGTCTAGCGTTATCCGTCCCTCAAAGAGAAGGTTATTGTGTTTATTACTAATTAAAATTTAGCATCTTCGTTGAGATAGACGTTTTGAGGATAACAGGAAGTTCTCCACAGGTTTTAGAGTCCGGAATATATCAATTACTCCGTTGCACCTTATAATCGTTAATCAACAAATATTTATTCCAAAAAATATTACATGGACTATGCTGGTGTTCACCTACAAGTCCACGACATACGCTATCGAATTGAGATGAGCATTACTGCTTGAAATCATGCCTCTTGAAAATTAAAACCCTTCTCCCGAAATAATTTCAGGCAAGTATCTGCGACAGTATCATCATAAAGAATTCCCTTATTTTTCTCTATCTCTTCAAGGGCTGCCTCAACACCCAGAGTTGGCCTATAGGGACGGTGTGAAGCCATAGATTCAACAACATCGGCGACAGCCATAATCCGCGCCTCCAGGATAATTTCATCCCCTTTCAGATTTCTTGGATAGCCGGTACCATTCATCCTTTCATGATGTTGGTAAACAATTTGTGCCAACGGCCAGGGAGATTCCACATCTTTCAGCATCTCGTATCCACTTCGGGAATGTTCTTTAATAAGGGAAAATTCGATATCTGTCAGTTCGGTAGGCCTGGATAATATCTCTGCGGGTATGGATAATTTCCCGACGTCATGGATGGAACCGGCCATGCGGATTCCTTCAATTTTGTCATGAGGAAGTTTCATCTCAGTGGCAATGGCGCGGGCAAGATCGGCAACCCTCTTCTGGTGACCTGCCGTATAAGGATCTCTTGCTTCCGCTGCCGTGCCCAAGACCTGAATCGTTGTTTTAATAGATTGCCGTAAACTTTCTAATGTCTCATTAAGTTTTTCTTCAGCCCGTTTGTGCTCGGTGATGTCCTTGTAGATTACCTGAAACTGTTTTGTACCGTTCCAAATGACTTCTTTGCGGAAAACCTGAAGATTACGAATTTCACCATTTTTTCTCACGATGCTTATTTCATATTCAGAGGGAACAAACTCGCCCCGTTTTCTTTTTTCCTTTCTAATCTTATACTCGGCATAGCTCTGAGGCGTATAGCGTTCATTCACGGGTGTTTTATTCAGTTCCTCAATACTGTCATAGCCGTAGATATCCAGAATCGCCATGTTAGCATAAATTGTTTCGGCTTCTATTGTTGATATACGCACGCCCAGTGGGGAACTATCAAGGGAAAGGCGGAAATTTTCCTCGCTTCTCTGCAATGCCTCAACTGCCTGCTTGACTTCGGTGATGTCCTGAGCATGGGTGATAACCAAATCCGGGGCAATGTAGGAATAATAAACAGACAGGGATTTCCCCGGCGCAAAATCCTGGGAAACTAGTTCCCTGCTAATGGTTGATTGTTTTTTGAAGCATAGGTGCATGTCATTGATAATCTCCGGTCTTTTCCGATAGAGCTCATGTGCGGTCGTTCCAATAAAGTTTCTTGCTTTGCCTTCTGAGAGCAGGATCGCGGCGCGGTTGAAATCTACAAGGAAGAAGTCATCTCCCTTCTTCTGCCAGGTCAATGTTGGAATGGGACTTTCCTGATACAATGTTTTAAAACGTTTCTCACTTTGTAGGATTATCTCCTCCGCCTGCTTGCGCTCAGTTATATCCTTGGCGATCGCCTGGATTGCTACAGGCTTTCCTTTGGATATGACGGCGGATCCTTGAGTCTCCACATATATATAGGTGCCATCTTTGTGCCGCACCCTGAACTCACGCAGGTCCTTTTGAGTACCGGTTTCCATAATCTCTTGTATTATTTCGAATGCAAGCGGAAGTTGATCTTCGTCCACAAGCGAGGCAATATTAACAGAAGAGATCTCTTCTCTCTTATAGCCAAACAGATTCAAGGCGACGTCGTTAGCATCTATGAATTGACCGTCGAAATCCATGGTGTAAATAAGGTTGAGCGAACGGTCGAAAAGAGCCTTGTACCGCTCCTCGCTCTCTAGCAATTTTCCCTCCGCCTTTTTGCTGTCGGTAATATCTATGATAGCTCCTCTGAGTCCCATTGGTTTGCCATCACTGTGAACTACACTGGAGATTACTATGGCAGGAAAAACAGATCCATCTAATCTCATTAAAGTATATTCAGTACCTCCTATTTTCTCTCCATTTAATAGCCTTTGAATGTTCTTGCTGGATTTATCAATTTCTTCAGGTGAAAGTATCTGCCATATTTTAAAACCTTTTTTAAAATCCTCTTCTGTACCTCTAAAAGTTTCATAAATAGCGCGGTTAGCAGAAATAATATTAGCTTCCAAATCCATTTCATAGACCGGGATTGGTAAAAAATCATATAGATCTCGATATTTATTCTCGCTCTCCTTTTTAGCTTCCTCTGCCTGCTTGCGGGCAGTAATATCAATACCGACTCCCACGAAAAAATTACCATCCATACCTTCCCAAGACGCGGGTCGGCCATGCCATTCCACTAAGTAGATTCGGCCTGATCTGCTGATAATCCTGTTTTCGTTGACAGTAGACCTTCCTTCTCGGACAATTTTCTGAAAGAGCTCGAAAAGCCTTACGCGGTCTTCTTCCGGCACAAAAGTTGTCAGGTAATCAGTTCCTTTTATCTCCTCTTTGGTATATTCGAGGGCATCCAATAACGACTGGTTCATCACCAGGGTTTTCCCGTCATAACCAATTGCCACTATAAATGCGGAAGAAGTATCAAAAAGCAACTGGCTGAATTTTTGCTCCTTACGCAAGAACTCCTCGCTCTCCCGCAACGCCTCCTCGGCCTGTTTGAGCTCGGTGATGTCATAGTAGATGGCTAGGATGCGGTTGGAGGTAATTACAATTGTCTGCAACACGTGGCGTATAGAGCCGTCTTTGCAAGTGACGATTACCTCTGCGGGGCTAGCTTCTTTCCCTTGCTTCTGCGCCTCGATAACTAAAACAACAAGGGAAGTAACCTGCTCCCTGTAGGCGGGAGATGGAAAGGCCCGTAAGAGCCAGGCATCTATATTGGAAATGTCATCAACATTGTAGCCAAAAAGTTCTTGGAACCTTCGGTTGATGTATTTGATGTTCCCCTGCATGTCCGACCAGGAAAATCCTATGGGCGAGGCATCCAGGATAATCTTCAGTTCTTGCTGCTCCTGCCATGGCTTTTTTTCCATCTTCTTGCGTGTTTTAGACATAATCGATCCTTTTCCGTTAACTCTTACTGGTTGTAACCTACCATAAAATTAACATTTTGAAAATTGAGGACTACAGGAAGTTTTTCACAAGTCTGAGAGACCGGAAACCGTTACTTTCGCCATTGTACCTTTCAATCGTTAATCAATAAACATCTATTACAATAAATGTTATATTGATGATGCTTTTGTACACCTACAAGTCAATAGAGTAATGAAACGGGAAAAACTGAAGATTACAATTGAAAGAGAGAAACGCTTCGCATAACCAGCTGACAATGAAACGCAGTGGAATTGATACGATTGTTATGCGGTGTCATAGACCAGCGAAGCAATTTTGTTCTTTTACGCCGATGAACTTCCTATGAAAATCATTTATATCAAGCTTTGGATAGCATTAGATGCTTCAGTTGTGGCAAGCTCGATCAATCTGGCACATTTGTCAGAAGAAGATATATGCTTTTGAAAGTCAGTCCAGTTAAAAAATTTCTTCTCCGTAATGTTACGACATTCTGTAGATCCTGCTTCCTCTCTGAATCTTTCTAAGATATTTTTACCTACGCTAAAGGGGTCAGGTTTTTCATCAATGGGTTCATTTAAAAGCAGATTAATATGACCAACAATAAATGACTTAAATGCTTGGAGAAAACTTGTATCACGAATATTGATGCCCAAAAGTAGATTTATGCCCATAACTGCGCCAGCCAGAGCGCCACAAGTCCCCCCACTAAGGCCGACTCCCCCATCAAAAATGAAAGATAAACGCTCAAGGAATGGGTCACCTATCCCCGTGCGACTTCTTATTCTTCGTAATACTGCCTGAGCACAATGTATTGGTTCACCCTGGATTTTTCTCAGGTCCACATCCATCGTAAGTGAATTTCTCTTTTGATAGGTATCATACAGGTGCCTCATTGCGCCTCTAATATGCCAAAAACATCTCGCAACTCTGTCACCTGGTAAAAAATAGCGTAACTGTCCCATGGTTGTATAAAAATCTACGCCGCTTCTTTCTCTGCAAAATGATGAACCGAAGCTCTCTTCAAACCATCTGACGTATTCTCCGACTAGAGACAGCACCCCAGCTTCTGCGGCAATTCCTCTTTCCTGAAGCATAGTATCTTGCATCAGTGCGAGCCCTAAAGCACCGCCTGATACCACACCACAGGTCGAACCACTAGCCACGATACCACCTTCCAGTCCTGTGGAAGCTTTCAGCAACCGATCTTCTCGTCTGCCTATCATATCCTGGAAAACTTCCAGGGAAGCTAATGCTCAATTAAAATTCTGGAAGAGGCGCAAGGGGCCCCTTCTTCCCCAATATCCTTTTTGCTGCCTATCTACGGATTTTGTCATGAAATCACCTCCAATATTCCAAGGTTCAAAGATGATTGTTAAACCACTTCCAGTGGTGGGTAGTTGTCAAAATTAAAGATTTCAGGTTGAAAGTTTGAAAAACTCTTAACTTGTGACGACGCAGCACCTTGCCCGCATCTCGGTTGTACATTCCGATAATGCTGTGAGGATCTTGTCCATTCCCACAGTTTTGAATCTCGGCTCGAAATCATAATACTTCTCAATGTACTGCATATAGAGGATAATCATCTCATCCATGCTGATCTCGGCAGAGACAGGTACTATAAAATCAAACTCGTCAATAATCTTATTTTTACCGGTACAATTTCCTTCCGTCAAATCGACATAACGGTCATTGTATTTTAAAAAACAATGAAATTGCGGAATGTACTCCAGCCCATATTTTGACAACAGAATATCTATATCAGAATAGATTTCATTATTGAGTCTAAAGAACCCAATATTTTTATATATTGGCAAGTTAAGTTCTTCTGCAAGCCTGGCAATCGCCCTATGTTTTGTCAAACATACACCCTTTTTTTCTGTAAAAATGAGCATGGAATCAACCATGTTGGAATTATAATCATAGGGCAGATCATTAACCCATTGGCAGGCATCATGAAACGATTCGATCCCAATTTTTAGAAACTGATCTGAGAAGATACCTTCGCTGGCTATATTAGCATTGGGGAAAATATCGTAACTGCTGAACGTTAACTTTATCAGATTGTTCATATCATAACTCCTCTGACCGATTTGTTACAAAGCTTACCAATTCCATAAGCTAACCGGTCACTGGTTTAACACAGGAGATGACCTCTGTGGGGTAAGACGTCTGGGTCATATATTCCCTATGCAGGTCTGTAAATCCTGCAGATTCAAGATAGGGAATAAGATAAACACCTCTGCATCCTCCCAGCAAGGGTGGATGTATGCGATAGGCTAATTCAAAAACTGAGTTATACCAGTGTAAGCCCTTTGCCATGTTTGCCATCATAAGCCTTCCTCCCGGACGGAGAACCCGCTTGAATTCATTCAGCACTTGGGGGAAAGCTTCTTCTGGAAGGAGATCGAACATGTAGTTATTCATGACCAAGTCAAACATACCATCAGGATAAGTGAGATTATATGCATCCCCTAAATCTAGAGAATAATTTTTATGGCTCAGCTTTCCTGCTTTCTTTTTTGCCTTACTTAACATCTGCTCTGTAATATCTATTCCATGAATTTGGCCATTGGGGTTTCTCTTCAGGATTTCAATAAATGTTGATCCTGTTCCTACTGCCACTTCCAGGACTTTTTCTCCATCATGGATTTTTGCTAGTTCCAGACATCGCTTCCGTGCTTTTGTCTCGGTGAACATTCCCCATAGATCATAAATTGGTGCAATGTTCTTATAAACTTTTGGGATATCGTCCTTCTCGACAAAGGCCTTTTGAATTTTCACTTTCCCAGTGGTCATGACGTTCCTCCATAATCGATAATAAGTATCTTCAATCACTTTTTGCAGCAATTTGTTGGGCAGCATGTATGTCTTCAAATGGTTTTACACCATTTGAATTGTAGTATCTGACATAGGCTCCACATACTAAACTGGGAACAAGTAAATGCCTTCGATAACTATATATGCGTGATGTCCGTTCATACCGAAATCTAACCCCTCACCATTTGTTCCCTTGCGCCGTCTCTTTCCAGCATACCAACAATCTCTTTCTGACCCTTATTTTTTGCTACCACCAGTGCAGTTTTGCCATTGCTATTCTTTGCATTTACATCAGCTCACTTAGCCAGAAGAAGTTTCACAATTTCAGCATAGCTACCATACGTATAGCAGCAATAAGATGCCTTCATCAAAGTCGTAAAGCCGAAAGCGTTCTTTGCATTTACATCAGCTCCGCCATTCTGTAAAAGATTTCCTTTGCATCAGATGATTTCAGGTTTAGAGAAATACTTTTTTTGTTTCGGTTAATACCGTTGAAAAGAAAAGACAGGAGACGGGATTGATCGCCCCCATCTGTATTTTCAATTTTGATGACTTCCGCGCCTAAATCAGCAAGAAGCATTGAACAATATGGCCCCGGTATCTGGGTTGACAAATCAAGTATTCTTATTCCTTCCAGCGGATGGCATTGTTTATTTTTTTGATCTTTGCGTGTATGCATTTTTCGATTCCAATTCATTTAGCAAATAGACTGAACGCTGTCATTTGTACCATAGATCCGGCAGTGTGGGTCGTTGACATAATTAAAGATCACCATTTGAATTTTTACGGTTTCACAACCCAATACTCCGGGAATCGAATTATTCCTCGTAGAATTTTTTGCCGCTTTGCACCACATCTTTGAGTATCTGCGGAGGACTGAAACGCTTTCCGTAAATTTTTTCCAAAGATTCCAGCGTGGTCATGATGCGGGGCGCGCCAATATGATCAATGTACCGGAAGGGGCCTCCCTCAAAGGGCGGAAATCCCAAACCGAAAACTGCGCCGATATCCCCGTCCCGCGGGCAGGAAATAATTCCCTCCTGCAAACAAATTAATGCTTCATTAATCATCATCAGGCTTACTCGCTGCTGGATCAATTCCACATTAAACTTTTTACGAGGCGCTCCACCGAGCAGGGCATAAACTTCTTCATTGGGCAGTCTCTGCCCTTTCTTCTTTTTTGCATCGTAGAGGTAAAATCCTTTTTTGTTCTTTTTCCCCTTATAATCCTTGGCAATAAGCTTAGGAAAAGCATCGGATGACTGCATGCCCCTTGCCGCGAACATCTTTCCCAGCCCCATGGCGACATGGGCGCCTACATCAATCCCCACCTCGTCGATAAGAGTTACAGGACCGACAGGATAGCCGAACTGACGCATTGCATTATCAATAGCGACGGAGTCCGCCCCTTCCTCCACGAGGAAAACGGCTTCGTTTAAGAGAGGCGCCAGGATCCGTGTCGTGTAAAAACCGGGGCCATCTTTGACAACGATGCAGGTTTTCCCCTGAGCGATACCCATATCAAGGACTGTGGCTGTTACCCATGTTGCCGTCCGGTCTGTTGTGATGATTTCCAGCAGCGGCATCTTCGGAACTGGTGAGAAGTAGTGCATCCCGATGATGTTCTCCGGTCGTTTACATCCCGCTGCGATATCCGAAATCGGAATGGCCGATGTATTGGAAGCAAAAATTGTGCGTTCGTCCGTTACGGCTTCCACATCGGCCAGAACGCTCTTTTTCACAGCGAGATCCTCAAACACGGCTTCAATAACCAGATCGGTATTTTTAAACAAGGAGTAGTCATCACAGGGCACAAGTTTTCCATACTGAACATCCCTTTCAAATTCAACGATAGCGCCCGATTTGGCTTTCTTCTCCAATCCTTTCCATATCTCCTTCATTCCACGGGCGGCGTCATCAAGCCTTACATCCTTCATCAGAATGGTATCGCAAATTGTTGTTGAGACAGATGCAATGCCCTGCCCCATCAATCCTGTTCCGATGACGGCCACTTTCCCCACTTTTCGAGCGAGGCTTTTCTGAGGGTTTTTTTTCAGATCGCTCATGCCGAAAAAAAGGCTCATTAGAGATTTGGACTGGGAAGTAGTAACCAGCCTACTGAACAGTTCGATTTCTTTTTTCAGCCCCGAGTCCTTTCCGTATTTCTGGCCATGTTCCACCGCTTCGATGATGGCATACGGAGCAGGGTAACAGCCGTAAGTCTGGCGCATAATCATTTTTTTGGCCTGCGAAAACACTATTGCCCTTCCCACGGGATTGGATTCCAGAAGAAAAGAAACAACGGAACGTTTGCGCTTTCTTTTGATATTGGCTTTCTTGACCAGTTCCAGCGCCTTCTTAACTGCCGTTTCCTTAGTACCGTAGGGGGGAATGAGTTCATCTACAAGTCCCACCCGTATGGCCTGTTTCACCCTGAGAGTGCGAGCTGTAAGCAGCAGAGGTAGTGCCGCCGTTAGGCCGATAAGCCGGGGCAGCCGCTGTGTGCCACCGGCAGCGGGCAGTAGCCCTAACTGCACTTCCGGAAATCCCAGAACCGTCTGCGGAGAGTTGACCGCCAACCGGTAATTACAGACCAGCGCCAGCTCCAGACCGCCACCAAGGCAGTTGCCGTGAATACAGGCAACCACGGGGATTTTCATGTTTTCCAGACTATTGAGGATGGCATGACCCTTGATGATATAGGCAATTACTTCTTGCGTAGTTTGCATTCCTTTGAGTTCATCAATGTCCGCGCCGACAACAAAGTTGTCTTCTTTGCCGCTGATAATAACCATGCCCTTGATGCTCTTATCATTATTTGTATCATGCAAGATACCGGCAACTTCATCCAACAGTCCTGATGAAACCTTGTTTACTTTGCTTTCAGGACAATCAATGGTAACAATAGCAATTCCATTTTTTGTTATTTCTAGTGTCAGATATTTCATTGTAATCTCCTCTATCGTGCATTTTCCAGAATAATGGTATTGCCTACAGCCCCCGCGCCGCAGCCGGCAACAAGGCCGAATTGAGCATTCTCTTCTTGCATACGGTTACAGCAACTGGCAATAAGCCTGCCGCCCGTTGCCCCGAAAGGGTGCCCGATGGACAAAGAACCACCCCGCGTGTTGAGAAGCTCCCTATCAACTGCTCCCATTCTGCCGGTAATGCCCAGACTTTCCCTGCCCCATTTTTCGGATTCCATGTAGTGGATATTGGCAAGAATCTGGGCGGCAAATGCTTCGTGGATTTCCAAAACTTTTATATCGGCAAGCGTAATGCCCGCTTTTTTCAAGGCTCGCGCAGCAGAAAAAGCCGGACCGAGCAGCAGTTCTTCCCAAGGATTTGATCCCGCCTGGGCGTAAGCCCGGATATAGGCTAAAGGTTTTAACTCCAACGATTTAGCTTTTGATTCCTTCATAAGCAGTACTGCCGATGCGCCATCCGTTAGAAATGATGAGTTAGCCGCTGTAACGGTTCCGTAGCGCTTATCAAAGGCCGGTTTCACAGAGGCGAGCTTTTCGGTCGTGACATCCGCACGGGGTCCGTTATCGTCCTTCACCAACTTGCCTGTTTGGGGGACAACAACGGGAACAATTTCCTTTTTCATAATTCCATTCTTGATAGCGACGTCAGCCAATCTATGGGAACGGGCGGCGTAGTCGTCCTGTTCCTCTCTAGTAATGCCAAGGCGGCGCGCCAGCCTATCGGCATTGGCGCCCATCGTAAGTCTTGTGGAATATTCGGCGAGGGCCGGTTTTTCCGGAACTATGAAGTCCTTAAGTTTCATCCCGCGAAAAAGCTTCAGTTTTCCCGCAAGTGTTTTAGGGCGCTTAAACATGGTGAGATCGAGAATTAGTCGGCGGTAGCGCTTCGAGATTTTTATTGCGGGATCGGACAAGGATTCCACGCCACCGGCAATAACTGTATCCGTTTGGCCGGATTTAATCATATCGCAGGCGGAAGTTACGGCGATGTTCGCCGAAACACAGGCCGCAGTGCAGGTATGAGCGGGTATCGTTCCGGGAAGTCCCGCGCCCAGCATTATCTCCCGCGCCACGTTAGTTGTGGAGATGTCAGCCATAACCGTCCCCATAATTACGTAGTCAATTATTGACGGTTCAATCCCCGTTCTGGCAATTAGTCCTTTCACGGCGTAACGCCCCAGCTCCCAAGCCATCAAATCATAAAAGGCCGTGCCGGAGCGTATGAACGGCGTTCGGCAGGCATCGACAACAGCGACTCTATCGTGATTATTAGCGTTCATGCCTTACCTCTCTTCTTTAGAATATCCGGTATAATGGTTTCCCGGAGTTTTTTCTTGTTGAATTTTCCCACGCTGGTCTTGGGGAGCTCTGTCATAAAGACAATCTCATCGGGAATCCACCACTTTGCCACCTTATCTTTTAGATAATCTTGCACTTCTTCTTTTGTAACAGTATTTGCCGCATCAGGCTGAGGCACAATACAGGCCATCGGCCGTTCCTGCCATTTCTCATCAGGTAGACTGATTACCGCAGCCTCCAGCACTTTGGAGAATTCCATAATGGCGTTTTCCAGATCAATGGATGAAATCCACTCCCCCGCGCTCTTGATGAGATCTTTTGTCCGGTCAACCAGTGAGATATAACCTTCTTTGCTCATCGTTCCTATATCGCCGGTATGAAACCATCCGTCCGGGAAGGTCATGGCACTTTGCTTAGGGTCTTTATAATATTCCGAGGCGATCCAAGGACCACGCACCAGAATTTCTCCCATTTCCTTGCCATTCATGCGCGCTTCTTTGCCCGTTTCCGTGTTAACCAGTTTTACATCGAGCCCCGGTATGGGCATCCCAGCTGTTGCCCGGATATCAATATTTTCATCAACACTAAGAGTTTCCATATAGCTTTTGGGAACGGACAGGGTGACAACAGGCGACGTTTCCGTGGCTCCGTAACCCTGCGCCAGGGTTACACCGTATTTCTTTTCATATGATTCGATTAGATGCCGGGGCATGGCCGATCCGCCGGAAAATAAATAACGAATGGAAGAAAAGTCATGCGCTCCGCCGCTTTCCAGATAACTGTGGAGCATTATCCAGATAGTAGGCACACCACAGGAGAAAGTTATCTTCTCTTCGGCGATAATCCGGCACAGCGCCCCCATGTCCAGAATCTGCCGCCCCGGGAACACCTGTTTCAATCCGCACATGGTGCAGGCAAAAGGGGCTCCCCAGGCGTTGGCATGAAACATCGGAACTATATGCAAGCCACAATCTTTCTCTTGAACTCCCAGAGAGACGCCTGTGGCAAAGGAGTGGAGCACCAGGCCGCGATGACTGTAAACAACGCCTTTGGGATCGCCCGTTGTTGCCGAAGTGTAGCAGATGAGGCATGGTTCGTTTTCATCTCGGTCCACCGGAAAATCATAGGTTTCCGGAAAGTTTTTAATCATCTCGTCATACAGGACAACAGGGGAGAGTGTGGTCGGCGGCATTACCCCGGAATGGGACATGATGACATATTTCTCTATTGTCTTGAGCTGATCTTTAAATGGTTCAATGAGGAAGTAGACATCTTCGTCAATAAAAAGAATGCGGTCTTCAGCGTGATTGATGATGTAAACCAGATTTTCAGCGGAAAGACGGATGTTAAGTGTATGCAGAACAGCACCCATGCAAGGAACGCCAAAGTAAAGTTCCATATGGCGATGGTTGTTCAGAGAAAATGAGGCAACCCTATCACCCTTTTTGATACCGAGGGAGCGCAGGGCTCCGGCCAGTTGGCTTGTGCGTTTATACCAGTCGGCATAAGTATAACGGAAAGTGCCGGTCGCGTAAACGGAGACGATCTCCTTGGTCGGATAATACTTAGCCGCGTGCTGCATAAAGTTGGTCAGTAACAAAGGATAATCCATCATGTCGCAAACCTCCTTGAACTAAGTTGTTTTAGTGACTAAAGTTCTTTCCACGGGTATATGCCCGAAGCAATGTTTGTAAACACTCCGCAATAATGGTTATGCCTATAGTCCCATAAACCTTGCCGCAATTCCCTTCATGATTTCATTTGTTCCGGCAAAAATCCGTGTCACGCGGAGATCACGCCAGGCGCGGGCTATAGGATATTCCTCACAATATCCGTAACCACCGTGAAGCTGGAGACACCGATCGGCGACACGGAAGGCCATGTCCGTTATCCAGTATTTTGCCATGGCGACCTCGACAATAATATTTTTACCTTCAATATGATCTATGATGAGTTTGTCAATGAATGTACGTCCCAATTTGGTTTCTGTAGCCATCTCGACGATTTCAAATTGCACATGTTGAAACTTGGAGATGGGGCGCCCGAAAGCATTTCTCTCTTTACAATATTTAATGGTAAAATCCAGTATGAACTCTGCAGCTATCATCGCGCCGATGGCGCAGATAAGTCGTTCCTGCTGGAGTTTCATCATGAGCTTGAGAAATCCACTTCCCTTATTGCCCAGTCGATTTTCTTTTGGAATCCGGCAATCCGTAAAGTACAGTTCTGCCGTATCCTGACTATGCCAGCCGATTTTTTTAATTTGTTTTCCTTTTTCAAAACCGGGAGTGCCCGCCTCGACAAGATAGAGATCAACGGCCTGATGTTCTTGCTTCACAGCCGGATCACGCGCAGCAACGATAACAAGATCGCAGTTAATGCCGTTGCTGATGAAGGTCTTCTGACCATTGAGAATAATTTGATCGCCGTCTTCTACGGCGGTTGTTTTTATTTTCGCCAGATCGCTGCCGGCGTTTGGTTCCGTCATAGCGACAGCCGTAACGATATCTCCGGAAACGCAGCCTGGCAAATATTTGCGTTTTTGCTCCTCTGAGGCAAATGCTGAAATATAGGGGACGCAAATATCACTATGCAGGGATGCTGTAAGTCCCGAAAAGTTGCTTTTGACAAGTTCTTCACAGACGATGACGGAATAGAGAAAGTCGCCGCCGGCGCCGCCATATTCCTCGGGAACATCCGTACATAAAAAACCCTGTTCCCCCATCTTCTTCCAGACACTACGGGGAACAATGCATGCCTCCTCCCACTCTTCAATATAGGGCACGATTTCTTTGTCAAGAAATTTTCGGAGACTCTCCCGAAAGATATTATGCTCCACTGTGTAGGTAATTATATCCATGAAGCAAATCCTCCTTTTTAAGAATATTTCTCAACAATTGGAAGTACCGTTGCCTTTTCTATATTCTTTAAGCTTTGCAAAAGATCCGCGTAAGCGATTATAAATTGCCTGAAAGCAACCTAACCTTGGTTCTGGTAGAGAAATGTCATGATTGCTCCATTGAACTGCCGATTTTAAGGATTTTTTCGAACCTTAAAACTTTTCTTTCCTTCTCTGTTTGTGAAGCCCGGGATGAGGACGAACTGGAGGGTCTCCTTGACCATTTTGATGTATTCTTCACGGTCGAGTTTGAGCATGGGGCGGAAGAAGTTTTCCCCGGAGACGAAATTATGGATTCCGTTCATGACTGTCAGGACCTCCAGCATGCCCCTGGGAGGCGTTTTTTTTTGCGTCCTTTGTCAAACCCATTGAGCGGGCAATGTCGCCAGTGAATTCCGGGACTTTGAAATCAATTATCATCTCGTGCCTTGTCTTGCTGAAATACCGATGGAGCACGAGATTCGATATTTCGGGATGGGCGAATAGGTAGTCCGTCATCGCAGCGATAGCGATTTTTATACGTTCCCCTAGGGGGCGGCTATGGATACTTTTTTCCACCTCGATAGGCTCGCGCCCCAAGTCGCGGTTCATGTCGAGGAGAACGGCCTCATAGAGGTCCCTCTTGTCACCCCGGTGGTAGTGCAGTGTGGAAATGTCGATTTCAGCCTTATCGGCGATCATCCTGGTTGTCGTGCCGTGGAAACCGTATTCACCGAAAAAGCCGCGGGCAACAGCAAGGATTTTTGCCTTCATCGATCCAGGGTCTTTGCGGGCCTTATCGAGGGCTGTTCTCATCGTCTTATTCCATAGCATGATTCCATCATTTGATGGTATTATCATATAGGAAAAATATAAAAGTCAAGTTTATTTCTCAATTTTTGATTATTTCCGATTGAAGTGTTGTATGAATTTAGAGAATAAGAAAAACAACATTAAGGAAGAAAGAAATAAAAATTTTATCCCATTAGAACCAGAGTTGAGGATTACCGTTTGTAATCTAGCATAAAATCGGATTTATGGAAATTAATGATAAGGAAGAAATGTTTGTTCCACAACTCTTAAAAGAAGATAGCATAATAACTTAATGATTATTGGTGAAACTAATTTTGTACTGACGGTAAATTAAAATGAAAGCCTCCGAAGAATCTTTAGAACCCTTCAGAGGCTAATTACGAGTTTCTATGGTAACTCCTTATACAGGCAAACAGAGTCCTTCCCACGAAGGCAGAAACCAGTATTAATGTTTTTGGTCTATTTAGTGTTTCATATCCTTCATATCGTCCGCTGGTTTATTAGGACTAGTTTTTTTCGGGACCTGCTTATTCACCATCATCTTTTCGTGATTTCTCTCGTCTGACTTCATACACATCTTATGCATGTTCTTAAACTGTTCGTCCGTCAAAATATTCCGCATTTCTTTCATTGCTTTCAACATTTCCAAATGCTGGGCAGTTTTTATATCTTCAATTTTCTTAACAGCAGAGTTGGCTTTATCCAGATCAAAATCTTTCACTTCCATGATTTCCATAAGTTCGATCTCTGCGATCTTCAAATCTGCTTTTGATCGGATTTGGGTTTTTTGTATTTCCCTGCGTATAGGTTTCATTTTCATCATCTGGTCATCGGTAAGTCCCATATGATGAGTGTGTTCCATGTACGTCATATCGCAGCCCATCATGTCCATATCGCACATTCCCATCATCTGTCCATGCCCCTCCGCATGATCCTTCATAGGCATATCTCTCATCTGTGAAAAAGCTGGCACAGCAAAAACGACTGTTAACAACAATGAAAGTAATATTTTTTTCATAATTTCCTCCTGTTTGTCTGGCTTAACCTTTTTTACCCCGAAGACAGAATGCTTTTACTCAGGTCTTCAACCAACAGACCTAAGAGCTTTAACTGTTCTTCCTGAATTAAAATGACCTATATTAAATACTTCTATCACATATTAATTTAGAAATCTGCCATTTTTTGATGATTACAATTTGAAAGGTTATATATTCATCGAAACTAACAACTTGAGAATTTCAGGAAGTTGTCAATAAAAAAACTTTTTAAAAATTTTCAAAATCATCCATACACTAAAACCATTTAGCAATTTATTGGTGAATTTTGAGATAATAAATCAGCGCGGTGAAGGATTTGTCTGGAATGGAATATTTATAAGATTTTTGGACGAAGCTCTTTTCTAATTCAAAGCCGTAAACTTCGTAAAACCGGTAGGAAACCGCTGTATCAGTGCATACGGATGTCCCTTCATAGCCTCGAGAGCGAACGGTATCTACAAATCGATCCATAAGACTCCTGCCCAAACCACGACCCCGATATTTATTTATCGAGGTAAATAGCTCCACTTCGCACATTGGCCACCTATTGGGATGAAGAAAGAAAAAGGGAAGATATCCATAGATCAATTGAAAAAAATGTCTATAGGCCAACCAATTCATTCCATAGGCGTTAAACAGTCCTTTGGGAATAATGTATAACAAATAAAACATGATGGCATTGATCACACCTTTTATCTTAAGAGGAGCCGCGCCAAAGATAATGCCGCAGATCTCTCCGTCTACCTCAGCAACAAAACAGTCCGTTGACATTTTATAAAAAAACTTTACAAGGTCCTCATGAAAGTTTGGCTTTGCATGTCGTATAGATGGCCACAAGATATGTTCAAAGCCTTCGTTAAAACACCGGACGGCTCCTTCCATGTCTTCTTTTATCTCAAAAGCCCTGATATTTGTTTTTATCATCTCGCTGTTCTCGTATGCTTTTCTTTCAACTCATACAATATCTGAATGGTTCAACTTTGTCATTCCACTGTCTATTTGATAAGGTATTGCTTTTAATGAATGGGAGTATAGGAAGAACGGGTTTTTATGTCAATGAAATATAAATCTGAAAATTAGAGATATAGTGTTTGTCGGGCATGAATAGTATTTATTACCAATTGAAAGGAAGTATGTCCGTTAAAAATCCTAAAAGCTCATACCATCTATCTATTCCATATCATACCCTAGAGGAAGTTGAAAAATTGAATTATAAACCGACTAAATCTAACGGTAATAATAATTGAAGGTGATAACCTTCTTGCGCTTAAAGCTTTGCTTCCTCAATATCATGGACAAATAAAATGTATATATATTGATCCACCATATAATAGAGTCACCACATCACCGGCGGCGTTGGGATGTTCTTAGGCCACTAGGATCCCCTTATATATGTCGGATTTAAACCATCTTCATCGCTTGTACAGGTGGTCCCACAAGTCCTGATAAGTAGGACATAGCGATGATTACCGCTGGAAACATGTGATAGGCTTGGGCGAAAAAAGCTGCCGAAGATTAAACTCTAACCGTATGAAAGTAACAATTGTGAAAGGTTTGCGTGTTTATTTTTTGGTAAATATCAACAGTAAAGCTTTGATCCATTTTCTTTTAAACAGGATGCCATATTTTTATTGAAGGTGTTCGGATCTTATCTGGAAAAAAATTTGCCCATTTCCCTCCCTGTTCCTAAAATCATAGACGGGGGTGAATTCCAGTTTCATGCCAGGAGTTATATGGCGGAGGTAGTAATATTTCCATAAGAATAAAACAGCATTCATTTCTTTTATGTCCCGAACAGTCAGCACAAGAAACACATCTTTCCGATCAACCAGCCACTTGAGAAAATCATGACCATCACGTAAGTGTAAATCTTTCAAGGCCATATCATAATATGTTGAATTTATGACCCATCCACATGGAAAAACTCTGATATGCGGGAAGTCTTTATACTCTTTTAAGGGATGGGCAATTTCAGTGAAAAGCCCTGTATTCGCAAGAGGAAACATTTGTATGAAAACAGGATGTGAAGCTTGATTTATATTTTCAATGAGATTTAATTCCTGATAAATTAAGACTTTATTTTTCAAAGATTGGCCAAGAATATCATAACAATAAATGATGTCTTGACGTACAATAAGTAAAGCATAAGCCATGAAGGCTCCCGCAATGATAATAGTAAAATATCTCAGCAATTTATTCCGGGCAACTTTATGCTCTGAGTTATTTAAAGTATTGAACAATAAAAACCACATGCTGAGTAAATATATATAAAGCGGGCCATAAACCCTCAACTGAAAACGATAATACATAAAGAAAAGGATGCTCATTATAATCGTCCCTAAAGATATGGTGATCCTTAACCAATCAATTTTTTCCAACCTTAGCAGGTATGTAGATCTGAAAATGAAAATGGATAATAATGAGACTAACAACAGGATAAATAAATTCTTACTATTATTATTATCATAATTTTCTTTTATTTTTTTAATGATATAATTTAGATGAATACCGCTGTCTTTTCGTGGATTATTTTCAATGAGGAATGTGCTCAATTTACTTGTGCTGAAGGTATAATTATCATATATTAACCAAAGGTCTCTGAAAGCCACGTAATCTTCATAGGTCCACCCTGCTTTCTCGGCAGCATATGGGGTGATTTGACCATGAATATCTCCCATGGAAGTATCATGAAAATCTTCTCTTAGCTCGTTGAATTCATTATAGGGCTGATTAGACGTAAAATAGTTAAATCCTGCATTAAAGCAGATCACTACACCAAGCATGATAAGAACAGGGAAAACTTTCTTTGCCTGTCCTATCTTCATAAAAACGACCATGGGTAAGAAAAGGAAAAGTGAATCGAGGATCAGTTTCCAGCGAAGAAGGAAAGAGAGATAGAAACAAATTGCCAAAAATATAAAATAGATCCTGATATTCTTCATAGGGGCTTCATTCCTGATGAAATATTCAACGGTGCAGAGGTAAACCCCGAAAGTTAGCAATAATGAAGCCGATGTAAAGTTTACAAACGAAGAATGATAAAAGAAGAGACAAACAAGTAGAGGCATAGCCAGTAAAAAACAGAACCCTTTATTTGCTCTGAGGATGGCGCTAAAGATCAAAGTCCAACCCAGGTAGTAAACAGTATATAAGAATGCGCCATACCAGGGAAAGGACGGTACTAACTTGTAAAGAAAGTATAAAACATAGCCTAGTATAGGGTTAAGAAAAATTGCATCGGGGCTCGAAGGGAATCCACCATTCCCGCTAAGAATGGTTAACATAGTGAAGTCGTCGTTCGTTTCATATCTCACGGGAAGAGTCAATAAAATGATCAAAAGTGAAATGCCTGTAAAAATAAAGGAAACTATGAACGAATTTTCCTGCATGATAACATGAAAAGGTTTTTTTAACTTCAAAGGCATCATTTATAGATCCTGTCTCTGGGTTTTATCGGGGAATTGTGTTTCTGTTGCTTTCTGTTATGATTTCTCCTCTGCTTTAGTATCCCGCGGGAATAAAGTTTATTCATATTTATTGAATAAAGGAGGATGACAGAACACCCCTTTCTTCTCTTCCTGGATAGAGATTCCCGCGGGATCATATTTCCTACAAATACTGAACCAACCCGGCAGGTAATTCTATGATTTACCTTGCTATTTCTTGATAAAACATTTGAGAAAAAATGACAATCCCCCGAAAGAGTGGTTTTATGAATATTATTCTAAGATAAGTATAATGAGATTAGTTTATTTCATGACCCACTGAAACGGTATCTACTTTAGTTGGTAATCGTTAAAAAGCATTGCTATGAAGGATCGTTTAAAAAAACCGCTGAATAATCATTATCACGAACAAATATTTTTTATTTCTTTTTCATGACCAACAATAAATATACGAACTTCGCTTTTTTCCGATAAAACTGAATTAGTTGCTAATTTTTAGCCACTCGGAACCGAAGCAAGATTGAATCAATTTATTAAAAAATATCCCCGCTAGGTCCTAGTCATATAAGAAGTAAAAAAAGTAGTGTACTGCCCCCCTCCCCCAAAAGCTTTTTATAACCTAACGGGGATGAATAATGATAACAGGAATACAAGCCTTATCAACCCCTCGAAAGTGGGTATTTTATAAATAATTTAAATTCACTTTAGAAAATATTTTATTCATGAAAGTTAATATCCCCCGAAAGAGGGGGTTGTGTTTTTAGTAATTATAGCTTATTAATTTTATTATGAAAAATAACAATCAAACAAAAAAGGCTGCCTTAGAAAGCATAGTTTACAATTCTTTCATGAATTCACCAATTCCATTATGTATCACCACGCTTAAGGATGGCATATGTATTGATATAAATGAGTCTGGCTCTAGATATATGGGAGCGAAACGCGAGAATATTATCGGACGTAAATCAACAGAATTTGGATTTATTAGTAAAGAGCAAAGGCAGTTGTTTATTGATCAAATAAAAAATGATGGATTTGTCAAAAACATTCTATTAACAATCAAGCTCGATGATCAAGTCATCCAAGCCTTTATGGCTGCATATAAGTTTAAACAGGGCAGGGAAGATCTTCTGTTTAATTTTTTTTACTTAATTCCAAATCACAAAAAACATGTAAAAAGTTCTCAAAATGATTCATTTCATAAATTAGCATTATTAGATCTCAAATATATTAAGGGCAGACTTATACCATACAACCTCACTCCCAGACAAAAAGAGATAACTATTTTATCCGCAGTAGGAAAATCCAATAGAGATATTGCCAAAGAGCTTTTCATCTCTTCAAACACTGTAAAAGACCACCTAAAAGATATCTTTAATATAATTGATATTCATCACCGTAGTGAACTTATTCCAAAACTGTTGAATTTAAGTTAAAATTTTCTTTGTCCATTTCCATTTGAAAGATTGAATAATTTTCAAAACTGAAAATTTGTGGATAACAAGGAAGTTATCCTTGAAATAAATTTTAATAAAAGATTTCTAATACTTACTTGTAACAAGTATATAATCGCACAAAATATTCATGCACAAAATATTCATTGTTTTATCGATTCTTTGTGATAAGATTTCACACAATGTTCTCTTAAATATTATTTAAACTGTCGGATTAATTAGTTTTCTTCTTGTTACACTGAAGAAATGTGTATTCTTGTATTATGATGAGGTTTAATTATGAATGAAGGTTTAAATATAGCTCCCAAAAGAAACCTCATCAATAAATTCTTCAGTAAATCATTGAATCCCATTGCCATCAGCAAAATCGAGGACGGCACTTACATTGAAGTAAATGAAGCTTTCACAAAAATCACAGGACTGCCACGGCAAGAGCTGATCGGACAGACTTCCGTCGGAATCGGACATATTACGGCGGAGCAAAGATTATTGATTATTAATGCAATAAAAGAAAAAGGATATGCTCAAAACATTGAGTTGGAAGTAAGAGTCAAGAATAATAAGATCATCTGTGAATTATTCAATTCTTCAGTAGTCACCACAGAAAAACATGAATTCATGTTGACGATTATCACGGATATTACTGACCGCAAGCTATCCGAAGAGGTGCGGCAGAATAATATTTTATTTGAATCATTAGCCGCAATTCCGGGAACGGGTGTAATCTTAATACAAGATCATCACCGGGATCAATCATATCCGTTTTTATCAATGCAGAGGCAAAGAGCGTTTTAAAAGGACGACCGGTAAAAGATCTTCTCGATATCATCGACCACCATGAACCGGCTTATTTCAATACGGGAAAAAGTTGCTACCGCATCAAAACGAATTTAACCCATCATAACCCTCCCGTGAAAATCATCCTGCTGGAGCCACAGCCGGATTCCATATGCATTCAAGCAGGACTGAAGCATTACGACCTGACCTGCAGACAGGAAGAAACCGCTCTTTTAGCAGCCACAGGACATTCCAACAGGGAGATCGCCGAAAAGCTCTTCATCGCAGAAAATACAGTAAAAGATCATTTGAAGGAAATCTTTCAAAAAATCGGCGTTCACAACCATAGCGAACTTTGCCCCAAGATATTAGGATGGCGATAGCTTGTGGTCTAGCGTTATCCGTCCCTCAAAGAGAAGGTTATTGTGTTTATTACTAATTAAAATTTAGCATCTTCGTTGAGATAGACGTTTTGAGGATAACAGGAAGTTCTCCACACAACGCCAACCGGAAAAAATCACAAACATAATTTTGCATGTTTCAATCCGTTATTGTTGAGAAAGGTCTATATATTTTTAATCTTCTGGATTAATGGATTACCAGGCAGTTACCAGTTTGGTATTCAACCGTTTCAAGCGATGTAGCAGCGATGCTTTTTCATCTTCCGAAAATATATTATCCTGATTCAGCGCTTTTTCGATGAGTATTTTCGCCCGGGAATAATCCCGAAAGTGATGCTCCAGCCATTTGGCAAGTTCCGAAACAGCGTAAAAATCAACTGATATACATGCAACCAGTTCTTGCCAGATTTGCGCGGCTGGGGTCATCCGCATCAGCCAAAATTAAATGTCCATTATCAGCGAAAATCTGATGATCATACATTCAACGAAGATTGGTTTATTAAAACAATCGAAGATAAAATAGCCAGTCATTTGGAGAACGTAATGGGGTATCCCTTTACCGGAGAAAAAATTTTCACGGAATAGATTCATGAAGTAAGAAAAACTAAAGATTACCAATTGAAAGAGAGTAAGGCTCCCTATCAGCAGCCACGAGCATCGATTCAGCTTATCCCACCTTCTTTGGACAATAGTGAGAAAACCATGATGGTAATCAGGCTTGATATGCGGTCATCATATTCAGTCGCGTCTTCAGATCTTCGGGGACCTCTTTGTTGGCTGGTTCAAGCATAATCCCCGGCACACCACCAAAGACCTCGCAGGCATGAATGAGAACCCGATCATCCCAGATGTTATTGAGATCGTTTTTGGTTAGTGTTTCTGAGGCCAAAGCCGTTCCCCATCCAGACAACCAGCTGACGACCGCATGGTTGCCAAGCCTGGCAAACAACTGACTATTGTCTCTAAAATCATGTTTTTTTGATTGCGGGATACGGCTCCTGTTTTCCAGAAGCCAGGCCAGCGATACCATGTCGTGGGCCACCACCGACTGTGACGCAATCACCAGGCCGTTGTCTGGCTCGAAGACATAACCATCATCTGGACCAAAAACGGTGAGGATCTTGTCTGCAGCAGAAAGCACCAGCCGCTGCTTTGTGCACAGGGTTTCAACAGTGTTGCCTTCTGCAGTCTTCTCCTGCAGGGTGGCTGCATCCCGATGATATTCCAGGCGCGTGTCATGGCGCCAGTAGCCCACCGCTGCCTTCATACCCAGTGAGCTCCCTGCCAGCACATGTCGGGCGCACCGAGGCATGAGAACAATGTGCTGAACGTCCTTGAGAATATTAGGCATCATCAGGGGCCGCTTCCAATATGTGTGTGCAGCCGGAACGTCTTCATAGAATGAATTCCATCCTGATTCCTCAAAAAAATGAAGCTCAGCTCCTGCGGCCTGAACGACCTTGGCCATGCCTGAAGATTCCATCAATTTGCGGGAGCTGCCAGAAAGTGATGTCGGTGTGAA
Organism: uncultured delta proteobacterium; assembly: GCA_963811325.1. Lineage (GTDB taxonomy): Bacteria > Desulfobacterota > Syntrophia > Syntrophales > Smithellaceae > Smithella. The sequence continues at coordinate 657,821 of CAWEQT010000001.1, read as the reverse complement.
CCTCACGTTCTGGACCCCTGACATATCCCCGACAATCACCCGACCCGCTCCTTTTTCTCTAAGAAGCTCGACCATTGCCGCAATAGCGATTGGACGAGTGGTGGCCGGATAGGGATGACCCGAGTTGACGACCGGTTTGATGAAAACACTGTCACCCCTGGACAGCCAGGAGAAGTCAGTAGCAGCTTCGGCAGAACTACGGACAGCAAGTTTTATTTGCTTTTCTTCTGCACCCCTCTTTATTCCTGAAAGATAGACCTTTGCCGGGTTTCCAGGTGCGAGTTTTTTCTTATTCATGGGAATCTGTGACGCACCTAAGCTTATTGTACTCGGGCAAACAGCCAACACGGATGCTCCTGCTGCAACTTTTAGAAAGTCTCTTCTCTTCATAGGTCTCTCCTTCTAGTTAAGCCTTTTAAGATCGGTCATATTTCAATTATTATACCATGAATTTATTCAAAAAGTATTTTTACTTCATCATTATTTTCTCCCCATCTCTGGGTTGACTTTTGCTTTATCCTTTTACCGGATGGTTTTCCGACAAGGATAAAGTATATTTAAATATTGCCAAGTGTAATATAGCATAAAATTATAAAAGTGAAAAATGAGACTTACAAGGAAGTTCTCTACACAACGCCAACCGGAAAAAATCACAAACATAATTTTGCATGTTTCAATCCGTTATTGTTGAGAAAGGTCTATATATTTTTAATCTTCTGGATTAATGGATTACCAGGCAGTTACCAGTTTGGTATTCAACCGTTTCAAGCGATGTAGCAGCGATGCTTTTTCATCTTCCGAAAATATATTATCCTGATTCAGCGCTTTTTCGATGAGTATTTTCGCCCGGGAATAATCCCGAAAGTGATGCTCCAGCCATTTGGCAAGTTCCGAAACAGCGTAAAAATCAACTGGTATACATGCAGCCAGTTCTTGCCAGATTTGCGCGGCTTCGTTCAATCTGCCGGTTCGTTTATATAGCTGAGCCAGTTTCTTTTTAGATTGGATGGAGAAATCCGTGCAACTGTTCTCCTTAAAGATGTCCAGGATCTTTTCGACACCCTGCGTGTTGGAACGCTTTAATAGAAGACGGGCGGCGGCCAGATAATCATCTGTTTTTACGTATTGTGCCATGGCCTGTGCGTTCAATATCTCAACCAAATGTGCTGTGAGTGTGGCCATGGAAATAACATCCAGACGGTTGTGCTCAAGGATGCCGGCAAGCAACAGCGGATCGCGTCTGCGCAGCCAGTCGAAATAACGCTGCGGAATTTCCCAACCGGGAACGTCGCCTTCGCGCTGTATGCCAAGGATATCTGCCTCCAGAGTGACCAAGCGGCAGTTTTCCAGGCGATGTCCCAGAATACGACGCGATGGATGCAGCAAATCCAGATGCGGAAGACTCGCAAGATCGCTTTGCATTCGGTTTAAAATAAAGCGAGTTGAGAGTAGATTGACATCAAAGGCTTTGCCGTTGAATGTTATTAGAAATTTTTTCCCCCCGGCAATCTCTTTGAGATAAGCAAGCGCTGCTGCTTCTTCGCCAAAGTCGCGCGCCAGAATTTGACGGACATGAAAGTGTCCTTCTTCAAACCATCCCAGGCCAATCAAAAAAGCCATCGTTCCTGTGCCACCGGCCAAGCCCGTTGTTTCCGTATCCAGAAACAGGGCGTCTGAAGAGCAATATCCACCGATAACGGGATTGTTGGCGAGCACCGCCGCCACACTCATATTAAAATCAAACGCTTCTCGAATGTTGCGATGACCATGACGGCTTGTGCCACGCACGACATGGCTGACCAGAAAGAATCGGCCGTGTTTGTTTTCAATTTCTTCACCGGAAAGTATTTCGATAAGTCCTCGATTGCCGCGGGCCTGCGCTTCAGAAGCAGCAGTTTTGTTGTGAGCATGAGAACGTGACACAACCGTTTCAATGCGGCGGCGTAAATCATCGAGTTGCCTTTGTCTTTCTAATGATGGGTTGATGCGCTGTGCCTCATCCGTCCTGCCCTCCACTGGAGGGCGCTTTATAATATTTTCACCGGTCAGGCGTTTTAATTTATCAATCGATTTCATACGATTTTAATGATTTGAATTCGGCAGCGAGCGCAAACACCTTCGCTTGCTGCGGAGTAAGCGAGCGAATAAAGAATTATAATTTACATTAATAATCGAAGGCTCGCCGCGGAGAGCTTCAATTATTATCCACATCTTTCTCCGACTTTCCCGTCTATTTTCCCAAAATCAGATCCACTATCTTCGGAACAATTTCCTTGGCGGTTTTACCCACTTCCAGTGTCGGTCCCACACAGGACGGACAGCCATATGTACACGGACATTTTTCGATAAGGCTCAAGGCGGCGGAAAGAAGATTGGCATGTTCCCGATAGAGCAATTCGGAAAAGCCGATGCCTCCGGGGTAGGAATCAAAAATAAAAATGGTCGGATCGAACTCGTCAATGCGCGTGGCCGCTTTGTCATCTGTTATCTCAGTTTTTCTGTCATTAAACGACATGATCATGCGCCCCGTTTTCCCCTGATTGACAAACCATTCACCGCTTTTATCCCCTAACGACCGGTCAATATCATGCGTGTCCGCCATAAGATACATGGCTGACAAATGCTGCAGCGTATAAGCCAGCGCTGAAAGACCGTCAATAATTTCCGCCGCAGTGAAATTGAGTTTGCGCAGGCGATCACGCGGAATGGTAAACCAGTAGCTCGTCGTGTGCATATCTTTTTCCGGCAGATTTACATCGCCGTAACCAAGATTCTCCGAGGTGTAGAATTTTATTTTTTTATAGCCTACCACCTTGCGCACTACCTGCACTTCGCCGTGCTCCACAATAGCGCCGGCATCCCGATGATTTTCAAAAGAGTCGATCACGCGCACGTTTGTGTAGGTCATGGCGTCGGTGTAATAGTCCGTATCGACCTTGTGTACGTAAGCTTTCTTTCTTTCCAGATCGAGCTTGTCCACATGATACTGCTCGGATGCAAGCATATAAATGGCTTCATCGTGCACGGCGGTGAAGGCGCTGTCCCAATCGACTTCGGCAATGACCTTATGACTGCCCGTGTTGGTGGTATCGACCACCACGACATTTTCGGGATTGATCGCACGGAGACTTACTTCGTCCGCGGGATAACTTTCCGCTGCCCAGTGCCAGCGGTCATTTGTTTGGTGCAGCACGCCTTTTTCTACCAGATACTCCAGAAATTCCTCCAGATTCTCGCCGCCGAATTTTTCCCCTTTTTCAAAAGGCAGTTCAAAAGCCGCGCTTTTAATGTGATGCAGCAGGATCAGCAGATTGTCGGGATTAATGCGGCAGTGCTCCGGCGAAAGCGCAAAGAAGTAATCGGGGTTTTCCATGATGAACTGATCCAGTGGATTGCTTCGCGCGATAAGAATTGCCAAAGAGTGCCCTGAACGCCTGCCTGCGCGTCCGGCCTGCTGCCAGGTACTGGCAATCGAGCCGGGATAGCCGGCCATGATGCAGGCTTCCAGATTGCCGATATCAATGCCCAGTTCAAGAGCATTGGTGCTGATCACACCCATCACTTCACGCGAGCGCAGGCCGCTTTCTATTTCGCGGCGCAGATTCGGAAGATAGCCTCCGCGATAGCCGGTCACAAAATGATCATCCATCGGCTTTGTTTTGACAAATTTATCTTTCAGGTACTTGGTCAGCACTTCAACATTCAGGCGACTGGTGGCAAAAACAATGGTTTGAATATTGTTGTCGATCAGGTCCGAAGCTATCTTGCGCGCCGGTGTCAAAGCGCTCTGGCGGATGCCTAATTCGCGGTTGACGATGGGCGGATTGTAAAGAACAAATGTTTTGGCTGCCGTGGGTGCGCCACTCTTATCCAGCAGTGCCACTGGCCGCTCCAGAATTTTTTCGGCATGTTCGCGCGGATTGGCAACGGTGGCCGAGCAGCACACGAACACGGGATTGGCGCCATAAAAACGGCAGATCCGCACGAGTCTGCGGATGACGTTGGCAAAATGCGACCCAAAGATTCCGCGGTAAATATGCAGCTCGTCGATTACAATGTATTTTAAATTCATAAAAAGCTTTTGCCACTTGGTATGATGCGGTAAAATGCCGGCGTGTAGCATATCAGGATTAGTTACCACAATATGTCCCTGCCTGCGGATAGCCTGACGCGCATCGTCGGGTGTGTCGCCGTCATAGGTGAAGGTTTTGATATCGGCTTGAAGGTCGGTGATAAGACTGTGGACTTCATGCATCTGATCCTGAGCAAGCGCTTTGGTGGGGAAAAGATACAGGGCACGTGTTTCAGGTTCATCCAGAATACTTTGCAGCACAGGCAGATTATAACACAGAGTCTTGCCGCTGGCCGTGGGTGTCACCAGGACAACATCCTGGCCGTTGCGGATAAAGCGCACCGCCTGCGCCTGATGCTTGTAAAGCTTATTCATTCCCCGTTTTTGCAAAGCCGAAAGCAGCCGGGAATTCACCCATGAGGGGTAATCTTCCCAGTTGCCTGCCTTTGCGGGAATTTCAACAACCGCGGCCGCGTTGTTATTGAAACTTTTATTTTTCTTTAAGCGGGCAATCCACTCATCTAATGTCAGTTTAGCCATAATTTCCCTTAACTTTTTTAATCCGGAATTGCATTATAGATGAAAAACAAAATATCACAACAGCGAATTAAATAAGGTCATTGCAATAATTAAATTAATGATTTATCGATTTTCTGGCCGGTGCGTTGCGCCTGACACCTTCAAAACTTTTGATAAAGGGAGAATCCGGGACTCCAGAGCATGCGCCACAAATTCACGTTATGTTCAATTTCAGGGGAAAGAAAGTAATTTAAAAATCAACGGCAGTCTCCCTTGCCTTTAGCTGCTTTTAATATTGTGCAAATGCCCAGCAAACACGCTTTTTGTGCATCAGAGCAGCCAAGTTCTCTCCTGCCCTGATTTAGATAAACAACTGCCCGGCTGTAGTAGGCTTCAACATAATTAGGTTTCAGGCGGACAGCCCTATTGAAGTCCTCGATAGCCAACTGATACTGGCCGAGGCTTAAGTAAACATTACCTCTGTTGTTATAAGCATCGGCATAATCTTCTTTCAGGTGGACGGCCTTATTGAAGTCCTCGATAGCCAACTGATCCTGGCCCATTTTATAATAAGCAGTTCCCCTGTTATAGAGGGCAATGGGATAATCCGGATTCAGACGTAAGGCCTCATTGAAATGAGAAAAGGCCTCTTTGGTTTTTCCTCCGTCAAGCAGGACAGCGCCTAAATTGTTATGCGCCAAATAGTTATCCTTTGTTATCTGTAAGGTATGGCACAAGAGAATGGTACTGTTTTTCCAGTAGCCGCATTGTTGCCATGTAAAAACTGCCAGGATGGCCAAAACGGCTATTCCTGACGGGAATAAAATCTTTTTGCGTATGTCTTCACTCTTAATCAAAGATGGGATACCCCAGGTCAGCATAACAGCAATGCCGATTAACGGCAGATAGGTATAGCGGTCGGCCATCGAGTGACAACCGACCTGAATAATTCCAATAACCGGTAGAAGAGTTATTGCATACCATAACCATCCGGCAAGGAGATGCGGCAATTGTTTTGCCTTTACAATAACGGCGGCGCTGATAATGAAAATAAATAAAATGGCTCCTGAAATTTGCCAAAGTGGAATTTGCCCGGGAAAAGGATAGAAAACAGCCAGATCATGCGGCCAGAACGTTTTCTCCAGATAAATTACAAAAGTAACGGAGGCGTTGGCAAGCCGGGAAGTCAAGGAGAAATATTTTACGTTTGCGGTCGGCTTAACTTGAGCATAAATCGTGATGATGGCAAAAACTGCTGACAAGATAAAAAAAGGTATTTTTTCCTTCAACTGCCATAAAACCCAATTGCTTTTTCTGGATTCAAAACGTCGAAGCGGCCAGTAATCCAGAAGTATCATAATCAAGGGCAGAGTGACAACTATGGGCTTGCTCATAAGACCGCAGGCAAAGCAAAAAAGAACAGGCAGATATCTTTTTATAACCGGTTTTTCCGTGTAATAGACATACAGACAAAGGGTCAACATCCAGAAAAACACGCTCAAGACATCTTTGCGTTCAGATATCCAGGCAACCGATTCAACATGAAGCGGATGAAGCGCAAAAATCGCGGCGACAAAAGCGCTTTTCCAGATAGCCCCGGTCATGCGGATAAAAAGCCAGAATAAAAGCAATGTACTCATTATATGCAGGATGAGGTTGGTCAGATGGTAACCACTGGAATTCAGGCCATGAAGTTGATAATCGAACATCAATGACAGCCATGTCAAAGGATGCCAGAATTCGGCATAGGTCGTGCTAAACGCCCAGCGAACTCCTTCCAGCGTGATTCCTGTCTGGATATGACTGTTTTCTGTGATATAAACTCCATCATCAATATTGATGAAGTCGTATCGATTCACCTGCCGGAAAACAGCAAGCGTAACAATAGTTAAAGCGATATAAACGATCAGAATCTGTTTCTTCGGACTAATCTTTATATTATTTAACATAGTGACAGACCAACGATACTTCTACCATATATTAAATTAGAATTCAGTTTTTGTTTCTTTATAATGAAAGGTTGCATAGGTAGGCAAAAATTAAAAAACAATTTTACAGTCAACTATCTTGACACTCACTGTCTGATCAAGTGCTGCTTAGGACATATAATCCTATTACACACAAAATGGCAGAATTATAACCTGACATGCGGTATAAGTTTTCAGAGGCAGATCATTCCTTTGCTCCGGCTTTCTCCAGCATCTCCACAATTTCATTTCTGTCTTTCTTTTTTGCCAGCTTCAGGGCAGTAGAGCCATCGTTACTCTTTATATTTACATCGGCGCCCTTTTCCAGGAGGAGTTTCACAATCTCCTTATGGCCGCCAACCGATGCCTTCATCAGAGCAGTTTCGCCGGCACTGATACCCTTTATATTTACATCCGCGCCATTATTCAAAAGGAGTTTGACGATTTCCGTATGGCCGTTTGCCGATGCCGCCGTCAGAGCAGTAGAAGCATAGATACTTCTTACATTTATATTGGCGCCTTTTTGCAAAAGGAGTTTGACGACCTCTGTATGACCGCCTGACGCTGCTTCCAATAAGGCCGTTGTATGAAAGACATCCTTTGCATTTACATCGGCTCCCTTATTCAAAAGGAGTTTGACGATTTCCTTATAGCCGCCGCCGGATGCGCACATCAGGGCAGTATAGTCGCCGTTGGTCAGCTTTGCATTGACATCCGCACCCTTATTCAAGAGGAGCTGGACAATCTCCTTATTGCCGCCAATCGATGCCTTGATCAGCGCGGTTTCACCGGCATTTTTACTCTTTATATTTATATCGGCTCCCTTATTCAAAAGGAGTTTGACGGCCTCTAAATGGTTGTTTGCCGATGCCGCCATCAGAGCGGTTAATCCGTTGGTCCGGTCATTCATTACATTTATATCTGCGCCTTGGGCAAGCGCTGTGTGCATTTGCTTAAGGTTACCAATTTCCGCGCCTTGAAACAATTCAGCATTTTTGTCTGATTCAACTGCACCGGAAATAATCGCCGGTATCAGAATAATGCAAACCATAAAAAGCAGTATTCGTTTCATGGGATACTCTCTATACCAAGCCGTATGGAATCTGCCGCCTAGTAAGCGTCAATTCCCGGCAAGGTAGAATTTATTTATCATGCGCTCCCCTGCGGGATGCGCTCCCGGTCTTTGGCTAATTTTGTTGGCTGCGTCGTCGGACTTCTCAACATATTAAAATATACGTCTGCGGATCCTCCTTCTTGCCGCCGCATTATCCTTTGAATACGACTCGGTATTAATAATTTATTTGCTTGGTCCTTTCGTATGACAAAAATTATCTAAAATAATGTCTGGCTTATTAAATTATAAAAAATCGGGTGTCAATTTAAATATTACAGCCGAACTGCAATTAATGAGGACTGGTATCGTAAGACGCTTACCTTAATCCACAGCGAAAATCATACTGATATAATACAAGCTACTGAATATTTGAACGAGGCCATCACCATGAACCCGGATTATGTGAATGCTTATCTTTCTTCCGGTAACAAAGAGATGGGGTGCAGTTCCCTCCGCAGGGCCTGTGAACTGGGGTACTGCAAAGATTACAAATATGCAAAAAAGGAAGGCGATTACCCGTAAATATCAAAATGACTAATCGGGTGTCATTGCGAAGCGGCTCTGTGGCCACTTCGGCAATCTATCTTTTTCTTCAAGTCAGGCCATATCTTTTTCGGCCATTCATTCCACCAAATGCATCCGTACATTATATTGATAACGAGGGTACATAATAAAAAGGAGCGTTATAAAACGCTCCTTTTTATTACGAATTAACTTATTATTATATGGTAGACGGAGTCAAAGTCATATCACCATTGGTTAAGGTTACCGTTGCGGAAGTTACGCCCCATGCACCAGCACCATCTGAACATGTTATTGTGCCAGAAGTACCATTATAAGAGTCTGGCACAGTGGCTACGCCTGTGCTTTGAGTATATCCAGCCGTTACCAAATCAGCTAAAGTAATGGATGAAACATTGGGATTATCAGCAAGATAAGCTAATGATGCGGTATATGCGTTTTTACAATCACTGTTTATAGTTGCGACATAACCTCTTTTTCTATACTGAATGAACTGAGGAATAGCAATGGCTGCCAAAACACCGATAATCGCTATAACGATCATTAACTCAATCAACGTGAAACCTTTTTCTTTTTTATTATAGAAAATATTTAACATAATATTTCTTAATATTATAATATTTTTTCGTTTTTTATTCGTTAATAAATTAAATAATTACTGTTTTTACTAAACTTTTTCCTGTTCCGTCCGATAATCTCCTGAATTTAATCTTCAAACTTTTTAATATGACACCTTAACTTAAGCAAACTATATGCCACGTATATTAATCATATACACTCAATTATAAAAATTTAGTTTAGCTAATTATATCAATAAAGTATGTTTTAATCTTTTGTTTAAAACAAATATAAAAAACTTGCTTATTAAAAGAAAGTGGGGATTTTCACCAAATTCATGTTTATTTAACCTAGCTTTGAATCTTTGAAAGTAGAATCAGGGCCTTGCATCAGGAGGCGCGTCCGCGGGAATAACCGGGCAGAAGACTTCATCCCGCCCGTCGTTGAGGCCGACCGGCGTGTCGGTCTGGAGGAGCTTAAACCATACCCGGACATTATCTGCAATAATGATAATCACCAGAACAATAATCGCGATACTGAGCCAGACATCCAGCATCTGTCCTTTGGACAGATAGGTCCGGATATTCATGATACCGGCAGTAAACGTTGTTACAGCAATCAGTACACAGGGGATGAAAGTAATCAGTGCGTATATTTTTTTCCGCGTTATTCTCAATATAATAGTCGTGCCGATGGCTAGAGCCAGGGCGGATAATGTCTGGTTTGTCGCGCCGAACAATGGCCAGATGGAAGAAATATCACCTGTGTAGAGCATATAGCCCCAGGCAAAAGAGACCAGGGCGCTGGTAATGATGGCACCCGGTATCCAGTCCTTCCTTCCCATCGGCTTATACACGTAACCGAGGATGTCCTGAAGGATGTATCGCGCCACACGGGTGCCCGCATCGATGGTTGTCAGGATAAACAGGGCCTCAAACATGATGATAAACTGGAACCAGTACTTCATTGTATGACGCAACCCCTCACTGATGTCGGCAAAAACGTGTGCCATACCCACGGCCAGCGAGATAGCGCCGCCGGGACGGTGGGCAACATCCAGCCCGACAAGCTGGTTGAGGACAGGAAGATCGACAACATTCATATTGAGCTTACTGAATACCGCGGCAGAGGTATTGATGGCAAAATAATCCTGCGGAATCAGAGTTACAGCAGCCAGAAGAGCCATCATGGCCACGAATGCCTCCGTGAGCATCGCGCCGAAGCCGATTACTTTTATTTCTGTCTCATGTTCGATCATTTTCGGCGTCGTACCGGAACCGATCAGGGCATGGAATCCGGAAATGGCGCCGCAGGCAATGGTAATGAATACATAAGGCCACCACGGGCCGGGGATTATGGGACCGCCGCCGGCTGCATAGACAGTTGTAAAGGGCATCTTGGTAGTGGGGTTAACCCAAAACAGGCCGACGGCCAGAGCAGCGACAACACCGATTTTCATGAAGGTGCTGAGGTAATCGCGCGGAGCCAGCAGCAGCCATACGGGGATAGCGGCGGCGCAGAAACCGTATATCGGCAGAAGGATGGATATTTGACTTTTAGTGAAGGTAAACCAGCCGGCGATGCCCGAATCAGCAATATACGGGCCAAGGAAAACAGCCGAACATACCAGGATGATCCCGGCAATGGAACCGGAAAGAATAGCGCCCGGCCTGATCTTGAACATGTAAATGCCAATAATCATGGCGATGGGGATGGTCATGGCTATGGAAAAAAACCCCCAGGGGTTCTGGAAAAGGGAGTTGACAACGGCAACGGCAAGGCCGGCCAGGGTGATTATTATAATGAACAGAATCACGACAGCTGTGACGCCTCCAGTGACTTTACTGACATCTTTTTCGGCGATGACAGACAAGGACTGTCCTTTATGGCGGTAAGAGGCAAAAAGGACGATCATATCGTGGACGCAACCGCCGAAGACGGAACCAAGGAGGATCCAGAAAAATCCGGGCCCCCATCCGTATTGGGCAGCCAAAACCGGTCCGATCAGCGGACCTGCGCCGGCAATTGCCGCAAAATGATGTCCGAAAACAACCCATTTGTTGGTGGGAACGTAATTCTGGCCGTCATTGCAGGAAACAGACGGCGCAATATTCCTGTCGTCAAGCATCAGAACCTTTGTAGCGATGAATGCGGCATAATAACGATAAGCCAGGGCAAATACACATAAACTACCAACCATTAAATACAGTACACTCATGAATTTTTTGTTTCCTTTCTTAAAATTTCAGGAATGTTATGTTCCCGCTGCGGATTAAAGTCAATATTTTTCGATGTTGCCACAGTAGTCAGCAAACTTCTCAGTCTCGTGATATTCGGCTTTTCCTTTTAAATTTCTTCGCTAGTCTCTTGGACTACTTCTTTTCAGAGCAATCTGTAAATTTTTCTGAGCGGTTTTGTTATATGGATCAATATGCAAAGCCTTCTGAAATTGCAAAATACCTTCCTGAATTCTTCCTTTTTTTAAAAGCGCAGTACCTAAGAGATTATATGCTTCTATATAATCAGGATTTATTTCAATAGCTTTCAGAGAATATGTAATGCATTCGTCAAGATTATTATCCTCGAAATATAACAACCCGACAGCATAATATGCAGCGGCTGAAGATTTATTAAGCTGAATTGCCTTTTTAAAGATTTGAATCGCCTCATAACGCTTTCCCATTCTTTCTAAAATAACACCTTTATTGTTATAATGTGCATAGACCCTGGGATTTAATTTTAAAGCCATGTCGTAGTAATATAATGCCTTTTCATTTTCACCATTTTTAGCCATCTCCTGACCTAAAAGTGCATAAGCTAAATAGTTATTCGGATCTTTTTTAAGTGCGTCTTCGAATAAAGTAACGGTATTCGTCCATAGCTTCAGTTGATTGTATGTTGCCACTGTAAGAAGTATAATTATTAAAACAGACGCGAATATTAATATTTTTTTAAAATAAATATTTTTCGAAACAATCTGCTCTGCGCCCCAGGCGATAATTACAAACACTCCAATAAAAGGGACATAGGCATAACGATCAGCCATCGTTTGTTCGCCAATCTGAATAGTCCCGATAACAGGAATTAATGTTCCCAGATACCAGAACCAGCCAACCGGTAAATAAGGATATTTTTTAAAATATTTGCAGACAATAATTGTAATAATAATCAAAATAATAGCAGATAAAAATATCTGCCAGGCGGGAATATTAAAATACAAATACGGAATATAAAGATCTGTCGGCCAAAATAACTTTTTCAGATAAATAACATAAGAAAAAATCGCATTATTGATCCGCTGTATAAAACTGCTGTCTATAGTTCTTTCAAATTGAGGCAAAGAAGCTGATTGGGGCAAATAAAACATTACACATATCGAAATAGCCGATAAAATAAATAAAGGAATTTTCTCCAAAATCAGAAAGCTTAGTTTTTCTTTTCCTGCTTTTAAAGTAACCTGAATCTCTGTTTCGTTTTGTGTATTTATCGCGGTTCGATTAAGCGGCCAGTAATCAAGAAGTAATAAAACAAAAGGCAGGGTCACCAGCATCGGTTTCGACATTAATCCCAAAGCAAAACTGATGAACACCGGCAAATAACGTTTCCAGTTGGGTTGCCTTGCATACCAGACATAGAATAACATTGTCAGCATCCAGAAAAACGTGCTCAGAACATTTTTGCGCTCAGCTATCCAGGCCACAGATTCCACATTAATCGGATGGATGGCGAACAAGGCCGCAACAAAAGCGCTGCGCCAAACAGTCCCTGTAAGATTTCTAAAAAGGAAAAATAATAAAACGGTGTTGAAAACATGAATAATTACGTTTGTCCAATGATAACCACCGGCATTAAAACGGAAAAATTGATAATCTAACATAAACGATAGCCACGTCAGAGGGTTCCATAAACCAAAATATTTTGTACTGAACGCCCAACGAAATCCGTCCAGCGTAATTCCGGACTGGACATGACTGTTTTGTGTAATATACATGAAATCATCAAGATTGATAAATTCATAATTTTGCACCGACCAGTAAACACCGAGCGTTAAGATGATCAGTATTAAAACAACAAAAATCGAATATTTCTGATGTATGCTAAGTTTATCAAACATGAATTTTCCCTTTCGTTATCAAATCAACGCCGTGAAATAATTACCTCATTATCAAAATCATTAGGGCTAATGACCCCTCCATAATTTAGCTGTGTGATTCATATTAGTTTATATGTATCTTACATAATAATCTAAACGCGGCAAATTTACAGTATAAAGATTACTGGTTGTAACCTGGCATAAAATTGCAAAAACAAAAAATAAGAGGAAGAAACAAATACCTGATAATCATTTAAAGTTATTTACGGATTATGCCGCGGTGCCGCGCGTATTCTACCATGCGTCCAAACGCGAACATGGCGCGTTCCGGAGTGGGATAACAGGGCACTCCCAGCGCGGCAAATCCTTCGTGGATGTGGGCGATTTCCCTGGCCGTGCCGCCATAGTAGCTCGCGAAAACCGGCTTTTCGGGATGATTGCTGATAATATCGGTAAATGCTTCCGCAATGTCGAACATGCTTTCCGGCATGAGAACTAAAATAATCAATAAAGCATCTATGTCCTTCTGATCCAACAGGCTCCGGGCGATATGGGCTGTGGTGTTTTTCGAACCATGCTGCTCGATGGCGGACCAGGTGTCGATGGGATTGCGCACCGGGGCCCATGAAGGCATGACCTCTCCCAGTTTCTTGAGTGTGGCGTGGCTTAGGTCAGGCAGAACAATGCCGTATTCTTCCGCGGAATCAGTGGCGGCAACGCAGCCCATGCCCGTGATGGAAAACGCGCCCATGCGATTTCCCCGCGGCAAAGGGAGCTTTTCAAAGGCGGACAATGTATCGAAAAATGCCTCGGGATTATGTGTCCGCACAAGGCCGGTTCTGCGGCAGACCGCGTCGAATACCGCGTCCGATCCGGCAAGCGAGCCTGTATGTGAAGCTATGGCAGCCGCTCCTGCCTCACTGCGGCCTGCCTTCATTACTACCACCGGTTTTCTTTTACAGGCCCTGCCCGCGGCCCTGATGAAACACCGTCCATCAACTACGCCTTCCAGGTACATGCCGATGGTTAAGGTCGCAAAATCATCGGTCAGGTATTCCAGAAGATCGCTTTCGTTGACGTCTCCTTTGTTGCCAATGCAGGCCACCTTGGCCAATCCGAAGGGCTTGGTGTCCGCTATCCAACGCGCCCAGCCTGACGAAAAAACTCCTGACTGGCCGATTATCGAAACACCACCCGCCTTGATCGGCTCAAGTCCTACGATGGAAGTAGCCATGCCGGCGGACGGGTTGAGAGTGCCGATGCTATTGGGCCCCATGATCCTGATGCCCGCTTTTCGAGCCTGATCGATAATGACTTTTTGATCCTCGGCGCCTGCTTCGCCCACGTCTGAGTAACCGCCTGTGCTCAGGATGATGTTGGTTACTCCCTTGGCCTCGCAGTCCTGCAGGGCTTCCGGCACCGCGGTTTTAGGAATCACAATCATGGCCAGTTCCACCGGCGTTGGCACATCACAGACTCTGGGATAGGAGCGCATACCCAGGATTTCCCTGACTGTTGGATTTATGGGATGAATGGCGCCCCTGAAACCGGCCTTCTGCAGGTTGCGCAGAATGATGTTGCCTCCTTTGCCGGGACTTCGTGACGCGCCGATAACAGCTATGGATGCCGGATTAAAAAATGGAGCTACCATCGCGGGTTCAGGATGTTTCCGGGCAGGCTTGGAATGGCTGCCATCCAATCGTACCAGCGCGTCCAGGGCCATGGCCCCCTCCGGATAAGCGATGAATGGATTCACATCGATTTCGAGAATGTCAGGACGTTCAGATATCAGTCGCGAGAGCGCCGCAATGGCATTGGCGATGGCGGCAATATCAAGAGACTCCTGAGAGCGGTAGCCATCCAGAAGAGCCGCTCCCCTGAGGCGCCCCAGCATCGCGCGGGCGATTGTTGCGTCCACCGGAGCAAGATCGATAGCCGTGTCACGGAATATTTCGGTGAAGATGCCGCCGATGCCCGCGAGGACCACCGGCCCGAACACAGCATCGCGCCTTGCTCCCAGGATTAATTCAGTGCCCGGCCGTGCCATCTTCTGCACCAGGAAAGCCGCGTGAGGAACATCGGAAAATTTATTGCTCATCTCCCGGAAGACCTTGCCCAGAGAAGACATATCCTTGATATTCAGCGCGACTCCACCCCGTTCGGTCTTGTGGGGTATGGCCTGCGAACATATCTTGAGCGCTACCGGAAAGCCCAGCTGATTGGCCGCAACTTCAACCTCCTGATAATTATTTGCCAAAATACCTTCAACGACAGGTATTCCTTCCTGTTTGAGCAGGGTTGACCCATCAAACTCGTTGAGTGTTGTGATGTTGTTTTTCAATACTAAAATACCTCCGATTACACGCGCATGATTTAAAGTAGACAGTTATTACTGTCCGCCGTGTTCCATAGCATATCTTAAGTTAGAGTTCAGCTTTTTTGATTATAATAATGGAGTAAGAAGGAGTTACCCAATTATTTATTATTAGTTAATTTTTCTTCAAAAAATTCTTTATGCCAATTAAGCTGCGTCCCGGCGGCTTGTAAAGATGAAAGAAGTATTGCCTCTGCAACTTCTTCTTTTGTAGCACCGGCATTTATTGCGTCATTAATATGATGTTCTGTGCAATGTTTGCATCGGAATACTGAGGCGACAGCCAGGCGAATAAGCTCTTTTGTTTTCATATCAAGAACAGTTTCCCGACTGGCAGCATTTGAAAAATGCTGATACGCCGCGCCTAAAGGTGAATTCTTTAAGTACCAGGGTGATTGATTTTCCATTTTCTATCCTCCTTGAAATTAATGATATTTATATTATTTAACTAACAATATCTCTGCTGAAAAATTTATTCTGGAACTTTAAGGCAACAGTGACCAGACCAATCATCACCGGCACCTCCACCAGTGGACCGATGACGGCCGCAAAGGCAGCTCCCGAATTAATGCCGAAGACGGAAATTGCCACGGCAATCGCTAACTCAAAATTATTGCTTGCTGCTGTAAAAGCCAGAGTGGTTGTTTTGGAGTAATCCGCGCCAAATTTCTTGCCCATATAGAACGACATCAGAAACATAACCACAAAATAGATGAGCAGCGGGACAGCAATTCGCAGGACATCCAGCGGCAATGTAATAATCAGATTGCCCTTCAGGCTGAACATAACCACGATGGTGAAAAGTAACGCAATCAGCGTGAGAGGACTGATCAGCGGAACAAAGCGGGAATGATATGATTCTTTCCCCATGAGTTTCACACCGATTAGTCTTGTCAATGCTCCGGCAATACAGGGAATGCCCAAATAAATGAAAACACTTTTGGCAATCTGGCTTATACTGACATTAACAATGCTGCCGGAAAATCCAAAATACGGCGGCAGAACAGTAATAAAAAACCAGGCAAAAGCACTGTAAAAAAGAACCTGAAAAATGCTGTTAAAGGCAACAAGACCAGCGGCGTATTCTCTATTCCCCTTGGCTAATTCATTCCAGACTATGACCATTGCGATACATCTTGCCAGACCAATCATAATCAAACCCACCATGTATTCAGGCTTATCCGGTAAAAAAACAATTGCCAGAATAAACATTAATACCGGCCCGATCAGCCAGTTTTGTATAAGTGACAGTCCCAAAACTTTTCCGTTACTAAAAACCAGCGGTAAATCTTCATATTTTACCTTGGCAAAAGGCGGATACATCATTAGAATGAGACCTGCTGCGATAGGAATATTGGTCGTGCCCACCTGAAATGAATTGATGAACGCCTCAACGCCGGGGACAAAATAACCAAGCCCAACACCCAAAATCATAGCTGCGAAAATCCATAACGTCAGGAAGCGGTCCAAAAATGATAATTTACTGGTAATATGTTCCGGCATAATATTAAGATCCTTTTTTTATCAGCTATATTTTTGAATTATTTTATTTTTTTCATTTTCAGGCAGAGACTTAAGATATGATTTCCATCCTGGACACCAGGTGATATGCCATTTCCATATTTTGCTAATTATAGAATCCGGTTTTTTGTCATAATATGATCTCATCCTGCAGTTGGAACATTTTTTTTCTTTCATAAAAAATCCTCCATAGCTTATTTATAAAAATAATCAGCAGCAACAGCCGCCGTTCTTTTCTGATGCCGGATTGCCGGCATCCGGTCCGCAGGTGCATTCGCCGCCATTGCGCCCCAGCATCGCATTGATCAAAGCGTTGGCGCAGCCGACACCTGATTGAACGGAAATCGCATTGACGGGACAATTCAGAGAACACGCGCCGCATTCCATACAGGCATCGCGATTTTGTATCATCACTTGTTTTTTATTCATCCTGAACACTTCATGGGGACAAACATCCAAACACATACCGCAGCCGGTGCATTTATTTTCGTGCAGTTGCAGAGTGACGACATCTTTAAGATAGACCGGATTTTTCATTGCTTAATCTCCTAGTAAATAAAAATCGCGTCTAACCACAAAATAATGCCCGTGGCGCCGCAGGCGATCTCCAACGGCAGAGCCCAGCGCATTTCCCTTTTCACTCCTGATAAAGAAGTGTAGGTGGAACAGCCGGTAAAATTCATTGCCAGAAACCCCGACACGGCGGGAATAATAAACAGCCACGCCATAGCCTCGATTCTTCCCGGCCATGCCGTCAAATTAATATCGCGCAGATAAAGCAGAATCACAGCAATAACAATGCCTATGGAAAAACCCTTGATGGAAAACGCCCGCCCCGGAAGATACGGCAGCAATAGCGGATTGAGTACAGCGCCTCCGATAACGGCGCAAAGCAGAGCCAAAACGGCAAAATAACCCAGGCTTCCCGCGTTAGCCCAAAATCCGGCTGGACCGCCGATGCCTCTTATAATAAAAAATAAGGCCGCCAAAATAAGAAAAGTTTTCATCGCTTCTATAAGCTCGATGGGAATCAATACGGCTCTTTCTTTCAAAGGAAAAGTTTTAATCCTCATTTGTTCCGTTGCCTTAAAACCGGCATCCAGATACGCGGGCAAATCCTCCGCGCGAATCGGCCCATATTGAACATTGAATCCGGAAATTTGCTTAACCCTGTGGGCGGCTATTCCCGGAGCGCCCAGTTGAGGAAGAATTAATTTTCTGTGGCTGACAATATTTTTCAAACCACTTAGCTTAATTCTTTTTACGAGTTCATCTGTGCCGAAGGTTCCTTTGCCCGCGGCGCACCAGACATTAATTCCTTTTGTGTCCAGCGCCAGAATCCAGGCAGTGCGTCCGACCAGCGCCGACCTCAGCCGGTCAAAACTCATCTTGTAATTGGCGGAAACAAAAACAAGAGAATTATTATCCGGCGTACCCAGCGCGTAAAGTCCGGGGTCAACTTTATAATCCATTCTGCCCACACCCCAGCGTGCCTTGATGCTGCCCCACCGATCCGGGAAGTATAGCACCGAAGATATTTGAGGCAGTCTGCCTGTCGGTGTATCAACAAAACCGCTGACAAAAGATTGATTCAAATCGGGGATAGTGTTTTCAGGTTCAATTGTCGCGGCGCTACAACCGCAATTTGATTGCTCTTGAATTATAGGAAATTGAAATTTATCCATTACAATTTTCTCACACTAACAGCTACAGCCATTATTGGTATTTTTTATTGCCGTGATGAAAATATTGACCGATTGCAACACATCTTTTGTTTTCTTCGTGGGCATATTGCCCAGTACCCTTTGGAAAAAATCTGTCAGGCAGAACAAAACCTTTTTGTGAGTTTCACTGCCTTTCTTAGTCAATGCGAACTTTATCGCGCGGGAATCATAATCTGCCTTTTCGCGACGTATAAGCCCCTTTTTAATCAGGGGATTGACCAGCCGCGTGGTTGTGCTTTTCTCTACTGAAAGAAGTTTGTGCAAATCAGCCATATTAATCTCTTTTGCTTTAGCCACCGCATCAAGAATCATGAACTGATGAAAGGTAACGCCTTCGCAAAAAGCCACATCCTGCCGACAGCAGCGCGTTACCTGTGCCATTCCGGTAAATATTTCCAATAAGTCTATATTCTGATTGTTCATTTTTGTTTTCATAGTTGTATTATACAACTATAATCGAGTCTGTCAAGAAATTTTAAGTTTACGATTGATGATTTAGCGAAGGTGTTTGTTCGCTTACGAATTAAAACATATGCCTTCCATTACTCCTTATCACCTCTGAGCTTTGAAACCAGATCATGCAGATATTCGGCGGTTACGCCCTCAGGCGCCACCGGATCACCGGCAATTACCTCTACCCTTGAGCAAAAGCCTCTTGACCAACGGGATAAAGCGGCTCCTTCTTTCCTGCTAAAAAAGCTGCCCCATAAACCGCGCAATGCCAGAGGAATTATTGTAACGGGATCCCTTGCTATAATTTTTTCTATGCCGGGTTTGAATATATCAATGGCGCCGTCAAGGGTAAGCTTTCCTTCAGGAAATATACAAACAAGCTCGCCGTTTCTCAGCGCTGTGGATATCTCGTCAAAGGCCTTTTCATATACATCAAGAGACTCCTTTTTCGAGGTAATTAAAATGACACGCATCTTTCTGAAAATATAGTTCAATACCGGGATATTGAAGAATGCGCGATCCATGACAAAACGTATTCTCCTCTGTATTGATCCGGCGATGAAAAGAGTGTCAACAAAAGTAACATGATTGCATACAAGAACAGCAGCGCCTTCTTCAGGGATGACGTCCAGGTTGTATCTCTTCGCCCGATACATGATCTTAGACAGCACCCACATCATAAACCGTATAACGAACTCCGGCACCACGGAGTAGATGTAACAGGCCACAATAAGGTTCAGGATTACGAGGAACAAAAAGAAATGAGGAATAGACAGCTTGAATAAACCAATCATGATAGCCGCAACAAGAGACGATACAACCATTAAAAGAGCATTCAAGATGTTGTTGGCCGCTATTACGCGCGCCCTGATCTCCAGCCTTGTCCTGACCTGGATCATCGAATACAGGGGAACGATGTACAAGCCCCCGAAAAGGCCGATCATCATCAGATCCATCGGGACCCTCATGCTTCCGGGTATGCCTAGGTATGCAGATAAGCCCATCAACTGTTGATCAACCGGCAGCGCCGGATGCGCAAAAACAAGGTCGATGCCGAAGATGCTCAGGCCGAGTGAGCCCAACGGCACAAGACCAAGTTCCACTTTTTTACCCGACAGGCGCTCGCATAGAAGTGACCCCACGCCGATGCCGATGGAAAACATGGTCAGCAAAAGCGTGACGACCTGTTCAGAGCCGTGTAGAATAATCCTCGTATAGTTTGGTAACTGGCTTAAGTACGCGAGGCCAAGCGCCCAAAACCAGGAGATCCCGAGTATAGACAGGAATATTGATTGTCTTTCCATTGAAAGCTTCATGGTCTTCCATGTCTGGGTTACGGGATTGATATCCAGCTTCAATCCCGGCGAGTCGGCCGCGGCATAGGGGATCATCCTGCTCGCGAGCCATCCCATCACGGCAACGGCCACCAGAATAATACCGACCCAAAACTTTCCGTTATCCATCTGGGTAATTAATCCACCGGAGATGGTTCCGATGAGGATGGCAACAAAGGTGCCGCTCTCCACCATGGCATTGCCTCCCACGATCTCCCTGTTATTGAGATGCTGAGGAATGATACTGTATTTGACAGGCCCAAAAAAGGCGGCCTGGCATCCCAGAAGGAAAAGAAGGAACATGAGGCCGGTAACATTTTTATAATAAAAGGCGAAGGCGGCCAGAACAGCTATGACAATCTCGGCAACTTTGATGTATCTCATCAGCATGGATTTCTCATATTTGTCAGCTATCTGTCCAGCCGTTGCCGAGATAAAGAAAAATGGCAGGATAAACAGACCTGCCGCCAGGTTAATGAGAATGTCCGATCTTGCCGCCAGTTCCTTACCCATTTTAAAGGCAATGAAAAGCACTAAAGTATTCTTGAAAACATTGTCATTGTATGCGCCGAGGAACTGCGTCCAGAAAAAGGGCGCAAACCTCCTTGACGCAAGAAGTTCGAACTGACCATTCTTTTCTTTGCAGTTGTTCTGATCTTTCTGATTTTCAGTATTCAATTACGCATCCATTTTAACTATTTCATTTGTGGTTTTCCCTGGTCGGCTCCCGTCAAGAAAAGCGCTCGTATTTGATCTGGAAACATAATTATTTCTGTTTTCAAGAGACATTAATATATTTCATAATGTGAGAGAATAATACAAATTTAAAAAAACAATGCAACTATATAAAATAGTTGAGTGCTGAATTCGCAAGCGAGCATTCCCCATAGCTTGCTGCGGGGTAAGCGAACGAATAAGGAATTATAATTTACCTTAAGAATCGAAGATTCTCCGCGGCTCGCCGCGGAGAGCTTCAAATATAGTATGGATGGACAAAATTAGAAAAGCAACATAACAGGGAAGTTAGTTTGAGTATTTATTTGCCATAAACAGAACTTGACCTTACAATGAGTTGATATAACACGCGGAAGTGGTATAAATACTCTATGAGTTGAAATCCCTATACCAATTCTAAAGGAAGTTTTCGCCATGCTGGCGAAAATTCTTGGCAATGTGAGATTTTATGAAAACCGCCACAGAATACCCCGTCCTGTGGACGGGGATGAATGCTGAGCGGGGGTAAGGGGGATGCAATTCCCCTCCGCTAGTTTGTTAAGATGCCCCGCCTTGCAGGCGGGGTAATTCACTTTCCCGTGCAGTGAAAGAACATCATAAAGTACAAAACTATATTTTTTTAAGCAATGAGGCGCTCCATTTCACCTGTAATCATCAATTTTATTCTTTCCATAAAACTGTGGACAAGGCATAACAAATAACCAGCACGATTCATATTTGCCTTTAACTTGTTTGCACAATACAGAGTGAAAGCTGTGAAGATTTACCAGCTAATATTTTGTTCATATCGCTTCAATAATAATTGACATAAAATGGTGTCTTTCCTATAATTTCTTTAATGAAAAATAAGTTCTTATAAAATATCACATGTCAAATCACTAAATAAAATTACAAGGAGAAAGCCATGGAAGATCTTTTTGAAAAAATTAGAAAGGATTTGAAGAAAGGAATCGTAGAAGGAATTTCTGCCTTAAAAGAAGGGGCAACTGTCGTGTCTGAGAAGATTAATGAAATCAAAGCGGAAGGTAAAAGACAGTATAAAATATTTGATCTGAAATCAAAGATACAAAGTCAGATGACTGAATTGGGCGGCAGGGTCTATGCCATCACTGACAGCAATAAAAGTCTGAATGCGGACGGCAAGATAAAAGCATTTTGTCTAAAAATCAAAAAACTCGAATGGCAGTTACACAAGCTTGAAGGCGACAAAAAAATAAAAGCCGCTTCATCCAGGAAACCTAAAGCGAAAGTTACCCGGAAAAAATTTTCAAAGACTGCAACAAAAAAGACGGCAGCAAAAAAAGTAAATCTTTGATTGCAATTGATCTGCAAGGTAATTATTTAAGAACATTGGAGTTTTCATGACGAACAGCGCAAAGCGTAATGGCAGTATTGATGTGGTCTTATTTGATTTTGGCGGAGTGATCGCTGAAGAAGGTTTCAGAAACGGTCTTGATGCTATTGCAAAAGCAAACGGACTTGATGAGAAAGAATTTTTTCAAGCGGCTTCTGAAGCTATCTCTTTGTCAGGTTATGTTTCAGGAAAAGCGCCTGAAAAAGAATTCTGGAAAGAATTAAAGAAAAAAACAGGCATTAAAGGGGACAATGCCGATCTCAGAACTGAAATCTTATCCCGGTTCATATTGAGAAGCTGGATGATTGATCTGGTAAAGAAACTGAAATATGAAAAAATCATCGTCGGCATTCTCAGCGACCAGACTGACTGGCTCGATAAGTTAAATGAACAATTCTGTTTTTTCAGATGGTTCGATCACATCTTCAACAGCTACTATCTTGGAAAGGGCAAATGGGATATCAGTATCTTCGATGACATTGCTCAGGCATTGAACACCAAACCGGATCGAATTCTATTTATTGACGATAATCCGGAAAATATAGACAGGGCAAGGAAGAAAGGTTGGAAGGTTATTCGGTATGTTGATCGGGAATCCTTTGAAAAGGAATTTAAAAAGATCGTGCCACCTAAATTAAATATGAAAAGTGGTTGAGTTGACTATGGGTGGGACCGCCATTTGTCCAAATTGTTTAGTTATTTTCTTTTTGAAATGAGCTATATTCTACAAGTTTTGCCAGGGAGGAGACCGCCCGGGGGAGACCTTCGTAAACAGGGATTCCGGCCTGCATCAGGAGGCGTTCGAACACAGGCACCCATTTTTTAATTTCCGCTGAAGGCTCATACTGGCGCCAGACCACGATCAAAGGCTTTCCATGGGTGAACTTTCGCCCTTCTATGGCCAGATAAGCAGCGACAGTTTCAATATAGGCTCCACCCGGTTCCTTGTTGAACAGCCAGTCAAAGGGGACAGAGATGATGAAATTATCGATTTCACCGCTTTCTGCGAGGAGATTGAGCACCTCTCCCAAATAGGGCAGATGGATGAAAGCAATGACAGCATCTATAGGATTACGGATCATGGTTCCCGCAGGCGGGATCAATTTTCTTAGCTTTGTTGTCAGTTTCATCGAGAAGGGCGGAAGCTCGAGGCTCGATTTTGAACAACTGTCAGCAGCAGAGACGCCTATCCCGCCACCAAATCCAAGCACAGTCGTTTTCCTTCCCGATGTTTTCTCTAGATGATGGAACGCCAGGGTTACATCAGCCATTTCTTCCAGAGATTCTACCAAAACGGCGCCGGTTTGACGGAAAAACGCCTTCCAGATCTTTTCCCCGCCCGCCAGGGAGCCCGTGTGGGATGATACCGCCCTGGCCCCGGATTCCGTAAGGCCACCTTTATACATAATCACCGGCTTTTTGTGGTTGACCTCCGTCACCTGGTTGAGCAGGAGCGGTCCGTCCTTCACGCCCTCCAGGTACATGGTAATAATCTTTGTGTCTTCGTCATGGGCCAGATAATCCAGAAAATCTGTGCTGTCCAGAGTCAGGGCATTGCCATAACTGATGGATTTGCTGAAATGGATGCCGTGATGGCTTACCAGATAATTCGTAAAATCCTGGGCATTGCCCCCGCTTTGGCTGATCAGGGCGACAGGGCCACTTTCCGTGGAGGCTTTGGTCCAGGTAAGAAGCCTGGTTTTCGGGACATAGAACCCCATGCAGTTTGGACCAACAACACGCAGGCCGCCCTCCAGAGCGATGGCTTCAATTTCCTGCTGTAGCCGGATGCCTTCCTCTTCACCTGATTCCTTGAAGCCGGAAGTGAAGATGTGGATATTTTTATTGCCTGTGGCGATGCATTCCTTCAAGGCATTCGGGACCAGAGGGCCTGGTATGGAGATGATGACCAGATCTACCGGTTCAGGCAGGGCGGCAAGATTGGGATAGGTCTTTACACCTTCGATTTCATCAATATTCGGATTGATGGGGTAGAGTTTTCCCGGATAACCGAAATTCCTCATACAACCATACATGCCGGGAAATCCGCTTTCCTTCAGCCGGGTGGCGCCGATCACGGCAACAGACCGGGCATGGGTCATGACATCAAGGGCGGCGCGGATTTGTTCTGCCCGTTTATTCATTTCCGCTTCGCTAAAGTTTCTTTTGCCCGGGACAACATCGCTCGCATTAAGAACAACAAGGGCGTCCACGGCCTTTACCCGGCCGTCAGGGGTAATGATCAGGGGATTGATGTCTACTTCCTTTATTTCCGGGTGCTCCAATCCCAAGCGGGACAATCCCAAAAGTACTTGCAGGAGCTGATTCCGGTTGGCAGGCGCTTCGCCGCGGAAATTGCCCAGCAACTTGACGGACCGGATCTCATCCATCATGGCCAACCCTTGTGCCACGGTCAGTGGGGCAATGCGAAAGGTCACGTCATTGAGGGCCTCCGTAAAAATACCTCCCAGACCAAACATGATGGAATGGCCGAACTGCGGGTCTCTAAACAAACCGGCCACGAATTCGCGCCTGCCTTCAATCAAGGGTTGAATCAGGCATGCTTCCCAATCGTTTCCTGCTGAATCCTTGATTTTGTTATATGCTTGCCGCACTTCCTCTTCCGATTTGAGATTGACTTTGACTAGACCTCGCTCCGTTTTATGGGTGAGCTTGGTCCCCAGGCCTTTCAGAACCACAGGAAACCCGATGGCTTTAGATTGCAAAACGGCATCATCCTCCGATATAATGATAATCTCCTTCACAACAGGAATGCCGTAAGCACTCAGTAATGTCTTTGATTCTGCCTCTGTTAGAGATAACCTTTTTTCCTTCCTGACTCGATTGATCAGTTCAACAACTTTCATCGTTTTTACTTCTCCGTTTTTGCCCTGTATTTTAGGTCAGCGCGTCGGGGACCTATCTCGATAATTTGGACATCAAGATATGATAGAATATACTATATGGAGATGGTATGTGACAAGAAAAAAACACGGCGAGTCCGCTTGGCAATTCGGAATAATCGAAAGACGAAGCAGGTAGCGGAAGAACCAGGCGTTAATCATCGTACATTTAAAGATTGGTTTCGGTTATATGGGAAAGAAATTTATTCAGATGCCATAAACAGAACTTGATCTTACAATGAGTGTCAAAAATATTGATAACTTCCTCTTATTGTCCTGACCTATCCTTGACTTTACAGACAGTGTCCAATTAGGTTTTATCTACTAAGGTTCAGTATTGGCCAGTTACCAGAATTGAAGATTACCATTTGAAAGAGAGTAATGTTAAAGACTCAACGGCAAAGCCTCTTAACTTTAGCAGCTTCCAATATTTTACAATTTCCAAGTGCACACGCTTTTTGCGCATCACGGCAGCCCTGCTCTTTGTTGCCCTGATTTAGATAAACAGTCGCCCTGTTGTCATAGGCTTCGGCATAATCGGACTTCAGTGTGATTGCCTTATTATAATCCTCAATTGCACGTTGATACTGGCCGAGCTTATTGTAAGCAAGTCCCCTATTGTTGTAAGCATCAACATAATCCGGTTTCAACCTGATAGCTGCATTATATTTCTCTATGGCCAAATTATACTGGCCGAGTTCAGTGTAAGCCTTCCCCAGATTGTAATAAGCTTTTATGTAGTTAGGATCAAGGTTGATAGCTGTATTGAAATCATCGATGGCCAGTTGATACTGACCAAGTTCACCATACACAACTCCCCGATTGTTATGCGCTACATAATTATTCGTTGTCACCAGAACAGCATGATTAAAAAGTTCAAAGCTGTTTTTCCAGTAGCCGCATTGCTGCCACGCAAATAATGCCATGATGGCAAGGAAGGCTATCCCCACTGGGAATAAAATCTTTTTTCTCATTTCTTCACTTTTAATCAAAGTCGGCGTTCCCCATGCCATCATAACTGCAAGGCCAATAGATGGCAGATAATGGTAGCGGTCGGCCATCGCATGATTCCCGACTTGAATGATTCCGATAACAGGTAGAAGAGTTATCGCGTACCACAGCCATCCCACAAAAAGATAAGGCAGGCGTCTCACCTTTACAATGAGGGTAATGCTTATAATGAGAATCAGCAAAATGGAACCCAAGATTTGCCAGGCTGGAATTTGAGCATTGAAAGGATAGAGGACAGCCATATCATGAGGCCAAAATGTCTTCTTCAGATACATCATGAAAGAAACAGGCGCGTTGGCGAGCCGGGAACTCAGAGGAAAATGTTCTACCGACGGCTGGGCAAAAAGTGTGATAACAGAAAAAACTGCTGAAAGAATAACAAAAGGTGTTTTTTCCCGCAACTGCCATAAAACCAATTTATCCTTATTCGATTCAAAACGTTTAAGCGGCCAGTAATCCAGAAGAATCATCACTACAGGTAAAGTGATAACCATAGCCTTGCTCATAAGAGCGCAGACAAAGGAAAAAAGAACAAGCAGGTATCTTTTTATAGCAGGTTTTTCCGTATAACAGACATAAAGACAGAGAGTCAGCATCCAGAAAAAAGCGCTTAAAACGTCTTTGCGTTCAGCTATCCAGGCGACCGATTCCACATGAAGCGGGTGAAGCGCAAAAAGCGCGGCGACAAAGGCACTGCGCCAGATCGCTCCGGTCATATGGGAAAAAAGCCAGAAAAGCAATAGAGTGCTCAGAATATGCAGGATACGGTTGGTAAGATGGTAACCGCCGGCATTCAAACCATAAAGTTGATAATCGAGCATCAATGACAGCCACGTCAGGGGGTGCCAGAATTCGGCATGGGTCGTGCCAAACGCCCAACGAAATCCGTTCAGTGTGAATCCAGAACTAATATGACTGTTATGGGTGACATAAATTGGATCATCGAAAGTGACGAAGTCATATTGATTCACCTGCCAGAAAACAGCAAGTGTAACAACAGTCAAAACGATATAAACAATCAGGATCTGATTCTTGGGACTAATTTTTATATTATTTAACATAGTGACCGACCGGCGATACTTCTGCCAAATATTAAATTAGAATTCAGTTTTTTGTTCCTTTCCAATTGAAAGGTTGCATAAGCAGGCAAAAATTAAAAAACAACCTTTCAGGAAGTTTTTAATACGACGCAGACCTAAAAATATCACTATCAAAAATCTTTGGGTTTCAATTTGTTATCATTAATTTTGAAAAAGATCATCCTTTCTACCCGTAATGTGCAAGAAGGATCAAGGTAAATCTGAATCGCGCCGCTGTTGCTGCCACCTCTTATTATCTCTTATAGAATGAATAAAATGATGTATTAAGAATCTAAAATTATGTGTTGCGTAATGCTTGATTAATTTTTTTCTTTAGTAGTTCGTCTATTTTTCTACTCATGTCTTCCTCCACTTCCTCTATTCTTCTATTGATTTTACTCATTTGGATTTGCATTGCTAGCACTATCACCAGCAGACAAATAACAATAATACTAATAATATTATGTTCAGTCATGAATTCCATGGTACTCTCCTCTTGTTAAGTTAGAATGCTGTCATTTTTCAACCATTACTGATTGTATGTAGCATATAATGACAAAATAGAAAAAAAGAATTTCAGGAAGTAACGTCTCCGATGCCCCTCCGCGTGTTATCCTAACATCTTCTCTCCATTATCCATCGTGTAGACAAGAACAAACATGATGTCAGATACTGAATTTGCCTTTGAAGTAAGTATCCCGTACCTGCTTTGAGCTTTTTTTAGCCCATTTTTCCAGTCCCATTTTTTTAATTAGACAGCAATTAAAAACTTTTACGTTGTGCGGCCGGCTTGATGCCTGATCGGCAAATGGCTGCAGGTTGCTGCACGGAAAATCCGAACATTTTTAACAAAAATCAACTTTTTTTTCTGTGATGCATTTAGGGTACCGAATGAATCATGCGGTACCCTTTTTAACCTTTGTTACCCCTAGCCCTCAGTTCACTGCGTTTTTATGGAGAGCTATGGAATTATTAAAGTGAAACTCCCCGCGGCAAGCCGCGGGGCATCTTTAACAACAAGGAGGGGGATTGCATCCCCCTTCCCCCTGCACTGCATTCATCCCCGCCATTAATGGCTGGGTATTCTGCAGAAGTTTCATAAATTTATTATGTCAAAATATTTTTAATCTTTTATTGAAGTTTTGCAAATATATTTCATACAATATTTCTCCCCCGTAATAATTAAATCTTTAGTACAGGTGGTCGTATTTTTGATAAGGTGATAGCAACAAGCTGCATAACTCTTATTTTGTTTATTTTTCTTGAACAGTACAGATAGAAAGGATGATTTTCCCCCAAATTAATGATAACGGTTCGAAACATGGAGGCTTTTAATAGTGATTTTTACTGGCTGATATTGTGTGAAAGACTTCCTTTAAATGTTGATTTTCTAATTCTGTCCGTTGATGCAACATTTCAATTGGCAATCAATGGTCATAATTTGACATACAAGGCCACGTGTGTTATAGAAACGGCGCTCTAATGAGCTAAATCATCAGGTCAATAAATAAATTAGCAAACCCCAAAACATTGAAAGGAGAAAGTATGAAAAAAATTGTATTTGTAATTATGATATTACTTGTAACCGGCTCGGCATACGCAGAGGTTAATGTGTCCATAGGCGTTGGACAGCCTGGCTTTTATGGCCAAATCAACATCGGAAGTGCCCCTCAGCCGGAACTAATTAACCCAACTCCAGTTGTGATTCAACCTGGACCCCCTGGAGTTCTTGGAGAACCGATGTATCTTCACGTACCGCCCGGTTACGTAAAAAACTGGAGGAAATATTGCGGGAGATATAATGCCTGTGGCCACCCCGTCTATTTTGTTAGCAACAAGTGGTACAATAAAGTATATGTTCCGCATTATCGGACACATCGGGATGAATATCGCAAGGGAATGCACGTCGATAAACACGACCGGGATCGCGGCAAGAAAGACGACAGGGAACGCGATAATAGGTAAGACTATTAACGCAGTGGCAAGTGAGAACATTCCCCTGGTTGCAATGGAGACTGAACCAGCATTTTTCCACTATCTTTTTTAGCAGTTTCAAAAATATAAAACATTTGGACAGATCAGCAAGATTGACCTGTCCAAATGTTTCTCTCTAATATGTAAAAAAATGATGAGATTAAGAACACACTGGTCACACTTCTTGCGGCTGTGCTTCGTTTATCTGGGGTGGCATTTGCAATGGTTACCTCATGATTTATCTCGACACGGACGGCATTATCGTAACAGTTTCCAGAACCGCTCATGCTTTGCCTATTGAAAAATGTGACGCCTGCGGATGTATATTATTAGCGCAACCGCGAAGTTCTTGAACTGCGCAAGCAGATTAAGCAAAAAACAATGCTTTTACGAAGGAAGCAAAAACGTTCTTTTAGACTTGCTGAAATTACAGGAAAGGTTTATATGAACACCGAATCCATCTCTTAGCATTAGACACAATTTGTCCAAAACATTTTGACGATATACAGTCTTCAAACTATGGTTCAGAGCATACTTGAACAAAGGTGCGAGGAAATAAATAATGAGGTCCAAAATTCTCTGGATTTATTTAATCGTTATTGTCGTTTCATTCACATCGATCTGTTTTTCTGAACAACCAGACAGTAAAGTATGGGAATATTTTTCGGATAATTTTTATTACAGTGTAAAAAATATCACTAAATCATCTCATATTGTATCGTCTGGACTTATAAAATTGTAACAGATGATGAGAGAGAAGTGATGATTGATCGGGTGGAGGAATATGATTTAGGAAAATCCATAAAATATCATGACTATGACCATATCTTGTGTTTGGATGAAATTGATTGTAAAAAGAGAATAATTAGAGTTAAAAAGATTATATTTTATGACGATGATAAGAAAGTATTAGAGAGAGGGGATTTTTTTATGAATAAAGAAAGGTTAACGTTTCTTACTGAAGATGAACTCACCATAATACAGACAATATCTAAATATTGTGTTATTGATGAACTGGAAAGAAATAATATCCTAGATAGAGGATTCTTCAGAGAAAAATATAATGGAATGAATGATTTTGAAAAGTTAATAATTACTCAATTTCAATACTTCCAACGGGATATTATAGAACAATTTGAAAAATCCTTTAATTAGACGATAATAAAAAACGACAAGTAATTATAATTTATATTTTCGTAATTATTAAACATCTTGAAAGGAGAATAATTAAATGAAGTTAAAAATTCTCTGGATTTCTTTAATCATTATTGTCTTATCGTTCCCGTTAATTTGTTCTTCTGAAGATTGGGTGGAATATGACAGGTCGAAAAATGGGAATGTTTTTCTATATAACAAAGTCAAAATAAAACACCTGACAAATGGTATTGTTCAGGTATGGGAGAAACTGATTTTCTCTGACGAGGGTAGGGAGGAAGAACTTACTCAAAAAAACAGAGGAAAAAACATTCTGACTGAAGGAGACGAAAATATTTCATATCATATGAACTTATATGAAGTAGATTGTAAGAAAGAGATGCTTCGGTCGTTATCTATGACAGAATATAACACGGATGGTAAGATATTAGACTCAACTTCATCATCTTCTACATCATACTGGAACTATATAGTTCCCAATTCAATAGGTGAGAGATTATATCAACAAGTTTGTGTAACTCAGAAAGAAGAAACACCAAAGGTGAAAAAACCGATGTTAACATCTGATATTAAAGACAGTAAGGTATGGGAAAGTTTTTCACCAGATTTATATTATAATAAAACAAATATAACTAAATCATCTGATATTATATCGGTCTGGACTTATATTATTGTAACATATGATGAAAGGAAAAAGAAGATTGATGAAGAAAGGAAAAAAGATTTAGAAAAATCCATAAAATATCAAAACTATGACCACTACCTTGGGTTGTGGGAAATTGATTCTATCAATAAACAAAGGAGATTAATAGAGTTAACTGATTATGACGATAAGGGAAATATTTTAGACAGGGATATATATAAAGATTCTGAATGGAACAATATCAAACCCAACAGCGTGTTTGAAAAATTATACATCAAAGTAGGTGTAACTCAGAATGAGCCACTGGCAAAAGAACCACTGGTGAAGGAACAACTGAAAAAAGAACCGTTGATAACACCTGGAATGCCAGATAGTAAGGTCTGGGAATATTTTTCGGATAATATTTATTACAATAAAACAAATATAACTAAATCATCCGGCATTATATCCGTTTGGACTTATAATATTGTGACAGATGACTTTAGGAAACATAAGATTGAGGAAATAAAGAAAAATAATTTAGAGAAATCTATAAAATACCAACACTATGACCACAACGTTGTTTTGTGGGGAATTGATTGTAAGGAGAGGAGGGTTGGACAGGAAAAGATTATATATTATAATGATAAGAGAAAAGTTATAGACGTTATTAAATCTAACAATAGTGAATGGGAAAGAATTGTTCCGGGAAGTATAGGTGAAAATTTATATGAAAAATTTTGTATAACCCGGAAGAAATCGATCCGGTAATCATTATTAACAGGTTACAGAACCGGATTGACACGCATAATAATCAGGCAAATAGGAAATACAAGCTATCCATCAGCGTCTGTTATTCTTTCTATGATCCGGAAAAGCCATCTTCTATCCATCAACTCATGGCGAGTGCTGATAGATTGATGCATGAGCAGAAGAAAAACAAGAAGTCTCGTCCTGTTTAGAAATAAGGATTTCCATTCGTTATAATATCAGGAACAGGCACCGTATCAAATTAAAGAATGGAATCGAATATCTTTAGCAGAACTGCTATCAGGATAATTGCACCTATAGTACATAACAAAATTATTGCTTTTTTTATCCATTTTTTATTCTTGGTTGGGGATAGTTTTTTAGTTCCTACAGTATTTATATCACCGGAATCAATTGGAGATAGTTTTTTAGTTTCTGCGATATTTATATCACCAAAATTAATTGGGGAATGTTTTTCTTTAACGAACGCAGCATTAGCTTTTAGTTTCCATGAGATGTAATCTCCAAGTTTTTCAATTGCATCGCTGTAGGAACCGCGGAATTCTACACCAGCCTCATAAGACTCATCTTCAACGATGACTTTAACCCATTTTACTTTTCCCAGAGTTTTTATCTGCTCCTGCACACTCTTTGACATAAACTCTAAATCAATGAAGCTATCTATTTGTAAAAGAATATTGGTCTGAATTTTGGCACCGAACACAGAGACATCCTTAGTGTAGCTTTCTATTGTTTTTTCTTTCGGAAGATTATTTTCTTCGGATATGATTGTTATCGTTACCTCATTTTCCTCATCGATTCTTGGCTTAATTCTTCTTTCTTCCATTCTGGAAAACAAATTGAAAGGCGTGGGCGCAACTCTGTCCCATGGAGGCGCGAAGTCTGAAGAATCCTTCTTGTTTTTCCGCCGTGATAACAAATCCACTCTTTTAGGCGTTGCCGCAGGCGCCAGACGATAAATGAAACTGCTCTTCGAAGTTTCGGCGCCGGCAAGATTTTCGGCAATTGATCTTGATACCAGTTGATAAATACTGTGTGAATCCTTAAAACGAACTTCCATCTTGGCAGGATGAACATTAACATCAACATCTTCTGGCGGCAGATCAATAAACAACACAGCCGCGGGGTAGCGTCTTGGCTCAATAACCTGTCTGTACGCCGATAATACGGCATGAGTCACACTGTTATCCCGGACAAAGCGTTTATTGACAAACAAATATATGCTTTTGGAATTTGATTTTGTGAACTCCGGGCGAGAAATAAAACCCCTTAAACTTATGTCGTCTTTTTGCGCGTTTACAGAAATGCAATGAGCGGAAAAATCATCGCCCATCACCATGGAAATTCGTTTGGATATATCAGAGGTTTCATGCGCAACGAAAGATTTCTTGCCGTTGACCAATACTTTAAAGCGAATCTCCGGATGAGCTAAAGCCAGCCGGGTTATTGCGTCCAGACATAACCCCTGCTCCGTTGCTTCTGTTTTTAAAAATTTCCTGCGGGCGGGAACTCTGGCAAATATCTTTGTTACTGATATCTGGGTGCCGTCAGGACAGCCGGCAGGCGCTATTTCCTTTACCGCGCTTGATTCCAGAACAGCTTTTGTTCCTTCCAGATCATCTTTCCGCCGCGTTAATAACTCTACCCGCGCCACGGAAGCAATGCTCGGCATTGCTTCCCCGCGAAAGCCAAAAGAAGCAACTGAGTAAATATCGTCGAATTTATGAATCTTGCTGGTGGCATGTCTTTCAAAAACCAGCGCCACATCTTCGTGTTCTATGCCAGAACCGTTATCAACTACTTTGATTGACTGGCACCCACCCTTTTCCAATTCCACCCTGATATCGGTAGCTCCGGCATCAATAGAATTTTCTACCAATTCCTTGACAATAGAAGCCGGCCTTTCCACTACTTCACCGGCGGCAATCTTATTGGCTATCTCTTCGGATAAGATGACAATGCGTTTCGACAATTCTTATTTCTCCTAATACCAATTCTAATCAAAGCGCTATTTTTGTTGGCGTCGTTATCGGCTTCCTCAACGTATATGTAATACGCCTCGTCGCCTTAAGCCTAGCCGCCTCAATATCATCTTTAATCGGAAGCGCATCCCCGTCAGGGGAGCGCATAACAAATAGAAACTTACATTACCGAGAATTTCCGCCAGCATGGCGGAAACTTCCTTTAGAATTGATTTAAAGCAAAGTTACATTATTACATTACGTCAAAATACGCAACTATGATTTCGTATTTTGGCAAGGGTTGGATAGGATGTTCTACAAAAGATGGGGACAACCGCCTATGAAAATAATCTTTAAAAACTAAATAAAAATAAATACGAAAAAATATAAAATATTCCTTTACTGGAATAAACAAGAAGGAAATAAATTTGGAATAAGTATGCCTAAACCGGATTAATAATTTTCGTTTTCCAGTTTCCATGAAATGTATTCCATCAGTTTCGTGGTTGCTTCTCGGGGTGTGCTGACGAATTGCACGCCCATATTATAAGACTTATCTTCAACGATGATTTTGATCCATTTTACTTTTCCCATGGCGGTTATCTTTTGTTGCAGATATTTTAATTTGATATCCATTTTGAGGAGGATATTGATGGGCAAAAAAATGTGGGTATTAATTTTTATACCGGAAGAAGAGATATCCTTACAATGGTGTTTATGAAGAACATTTTCTTCAGGAAACTTCCCGTCGTCACCTATTGTTATGGTAACCTCGATTTCCTCATGCACTCGTGGTGCTCTTCTTCTTTCTTCCATAACGATCCCTTCTGACCTATCCCATAACCATTTACACAAAATTATCTACAATTCTTAATCCATTCCTCCATTTTTCTTATTTTTTCCTGGATTTCCTCATTTTTTCTACTGACGGTACTCATACAAAATTTTTCATGTAAATTTTCACCTATACTTTCGGGAACATTTTTTTTCCATTCACGGCTTTTATATGTATAACTGTATAAAACCTTCCCATTATCGTCATAATCTATATACTTTTTCGTTCTAGTAAGTCTCTTCTTGCAATTAATTTCCGACCAAACAACCTTATGGTCATAGTGTTGGTATTTGATGGATTTCTCTAAATCATTTTTCTTTATTTCCTCAATCTTATGTTTCCGAAAGTCATCCCTTATAATATTATAAGTCGAGACGAATATAATGTCAGATGATTTAGTTATATTTGTTTTATTGTAATAAATATTATCAGAAAAATATTTCCAGACTTTACTATCTGGTATTCCAGGTGTTATTAATGGTTCTTTTTTCAGTTGTTCCTTCACCAATGGTTCTTTCTTAAGAGGTTCCTTTTCCAGTGACGCCTCCTTCAGTTGTTCCTTCACCAGAGGTTCCTTTGCCAGTGCCAGTGGCTCATTCTGAGTTACACCTACTTTGATATATAATTTTTCAAACACGCTGTTGGGTTTGATGTTTTTCCACTCAGAATCTTTATATATATTCCTGTCTAAAATATTTCCCTTATCGTCATAGTCAGTTAACTCTATTAATCTCTTTTGTTTATTGATAGAATCAATTTTCCACAACCCAAGGTTGTGGTCATAGTTTTGGTATTTCACAGATTTATCTAAATCAACTTTCTTTATTTCCTCAATCTTATGTTTCCTAAAGTCATCTGTTACAATATTATAAGTCCAGACTGATATAATGTTAGCTGATTTAGTTATATTTGTTTTATTGTAATACCAATTGTTATCAAAAGGCTCCCCTACTTTACTGTCCGGCTGTTCTGAGAAACAAAGAGATGGGAATGAAAAGACAACAACGATTAAAGAAATCCAGAGAATTTTGAACTTCATAATTATTTTCCTTTCGATGAATAAAATCTAAATTATTTCTTTTTTCAATAGTTGACCTATGCTAGGTAGTTATACCACATGTTAAATTAAAATTCTGCCATTTTTTAACAATTACCGCTTGAAAGGTTATATAATTTTCAAGACTGACAAAATGAGGATTACAGGAAGTTTTTAATACGACGCCAGCCGGGAATAATTATAATTAAAAATCTGTACAGCTCGTTATCGTTGAATTGGCAAGCTTCCATCTCATTATATAATGCAATAAAGATCTCACTCGGCCGAAGACTCAGGAAGTTTTTCGATGTATCGATATTTTTCTTCGCTTTCTTGCAGTGCTTTCCCGGCTTATTTCAGTTCGGTTATCTCGCGCATGGCCACGACTGCGCCCGCAATTCTGCCATCGCTGTCTCTTATCGGCCCGAAGTTGTAGTTTCCCCTCCAGGTCTCGCCGGTATTCTTCGAGCGGAGCATATCCCGGATGTTTGACCCTGTCTCCCCGCGCAGTGCCTGCGGCATCGCCCACATATCAACCGGCGCGGGTGTCCCGCCTTCAAAGAAGGCCTCCATGTATTTCAGGCAGTCCTCAATCCTGGCACTGCACTCATCCCTGTTCTTGAAACGGTAATACCCTGACGAATTCGTCGTTGAAGTCTGTGAATCGTCCATCGGCATCGGCCATGAATACCGCTTCCTGTATGCTCGCGAAGGCGGCCTGCAGCTTGGCACGGCTATCACGCAAATCCTCCTCCGCCAGCTTGCGCTCGGTCATGTCCAGGATGAAAGCCATGCCTTCATCCCACTTTTCGTCAATTGTTGCTGCCCCAAGAAAGACAGGCATGAGAGGGTTCCTTCTCTTTGCTTAATGTGGGTCCCCATACTCTCTCTCATAATATTCCCCCTTATTTGTTAGTTCTTCTTTCAACCATTCACCTGTCTGCTTTTTTTGCTCGCCCGTTGGGCAGCGTGATGTGCGACTGCAAAGGCTTTGCTCTCATCGTGACCATATTCCTCGAATGCATTAATGTAGGGATCAAGAAAAGCGGCGAATAATTCATTATCAAGATTGTAATGACGATCAACAACCATACAGGAGCGAATTTTTGATTGCAGATTACAAAGGATGGACTGCAGGCTATGCAGAGACAGCAAAATGTTTCCCCTGATTTTTTTATCCAGTCTGGCTCTAAGTATTTTGCAGATGAATTCATCGATTCGGGGACATTCCCACCATCCCTCCATGTAAGTCTCTCCGAGACCAACACTTTTATTTTGTAACACCTGATAATAAGTTCTGTCATCCTTGATTTTGATATCCCAGGGACTGCTGCCATTGATATTAATGCCGACTTGAGCGAGAATTTCTTCCATCAGATTATTATCCTTTATCATTAGATACCTCCTTAACCTGATTTCGGTCTTTCAAAATAAAAAGGCGAAATCGTGAAATTTCGCCTTTTTATAGAAAAATTATTTTTTTACATTCTATGTTCGTCTTTCCTCTCCCTGTACTTAAGGGCCATACGAAGTTGTTTGATGGCTTTTTCAGAATCTTCTATTGCCTTTGCCCTGTGACCGCCAAAATCATGGGGCGCTTCCTTCATGTAGGCAACAGCATCCTCAAGAGCATCAATGGCTTTTACAATGCGCGGGTGCATAGCCTTTTCATCAGCCATTGCAGAACCAGCTTTTACTGGAGTTGCAGAAACTATAAAGAATGACAATACTGCAATTATTGTAATCATTGATATTGAAGCAAAACTCTTTTTCATAAATTGACCTCCACTCATTTTTTTATTTTTGTTAAAAACTAATGTAACTTCTTAGTGATATCCAGCATAAAAACTAAAATAAAAAAATAGGGTAAAAAAGATTTACCAGATTCCAAACCAGTGTGAGCTTCCCGCCAGCCAGATCAGCGAGATCAAATAACCTATCAGGACCACTGTGGCTATTTTCTCTGTCAGGGTTATGGGCGGTTCCTGTTCTTCCTTATTATCGGCGACCGGTTGTTTCTGTTTTATCTCTTCAGCCATGTGCTTTACCTCCAATAATATTTTTTAACGTTTCTTCTTTGGCAATATATACGGAAATATGGATGCTTGTCAATCCTTCTATGGTTGATCTGATTTACGGGATATCTTTTTTTATCGTCTGTTCATAAATTCTGTTTTTTACCGATTTCCAACCGGCTTTTTAGAAAAATAAAAAAGGCCTCCATATATCTTCAAGAGGCCTTTTAATAGTAATTTTCAACTCATAGAGTATTTATACCACTTTCGCGTATTATATGCGGTCTTTATCATCTCCACAACCGCATCTTTCTCACACATTTCCGTATTGAAAACAAAATCATAATTGACCGGATTCAGCATGTCAGCGTTGAAATATCTCCTGATAAAAGCAACACGTTCTGATTCTTTACCCATGACATTTTGCCTGGCCACTTTCTCCGATACCTTATAAGTTTCCCCGACGTTTCTAATCCTTATTTCCAGAGGCGCTACTACTAAAACACGAAGGCAGATTTCTTTCGGTAGAATGTAACTGGCTCCCCTGCCTAATATAACAGCGTGTCCATGGGCGCCAATTGTTCCTATCAGCCTTGTCAGTTGATCGAGGTATTCATTTGGCCAGAGATGGCGCTCCGCGGTAAGGGCAGACAACCAGTCAAGAACAATCGAGTTGTCCTGCTCGTCGACGGTTTCCACCACACGACGGCTGACATCGGCATTCTTTGCTATTTGATCAACAATCTCCTGATCGAAAAAATCAATTTCCAAATCTTCCGAGAGTTGTTTTGCTATGTTCCATGCACCACAGCCGGGAAGTCTTGAGATGGTGATGACCGGCCTTATCGGTTTTTTATATTTTCTTTTCCGGTTGGATTGCCATCTGGTAATTTGTTCATTGACCAGTCTATCAAGTGTCTTGCCTTTATAAGTTTCCACAGATCATTGCCTCCTTAGTGTGAATTGTTCGCCTTTTAATTTTTATTATAAATATAGGGAAGTCCCGTTTGTATGTCAATTATTTAAAATTAATCATTATCATTTGAATTCGGCGATTAAGAGTCCCGAAAAACAGACATTGATCACTTCTCTTGATTCTTTGTGAGGTATTCGTTTAAACCGTTCACAAAAACATTCGGATCGGCGACTTTCTTGATGCGCAGAAGGTCTCCGAGGGTTGCAGGGAATGCTCCCACACAAAACACAAAACTGACTCCATTCATAATACCATAGGTTATGGCCTGAGGGTAGTTGTTCACGATGTCTTCCACTTTCGTTTCAAGAGTTATCATGGCGTTTTTCTCTCCATTTCTCGCATGGTTACTTCATTTTCCCGAAGGGTTACTTCATTCAAAATATCAGGGGAGATCAGCCCCGCAGGTTATGATACCTGAGGGGCACTCTCTCCCCTTGCCTTTCTCTAGTAGAAGCCTACTTTTTCTTCACTAAGGCTGATAAAGATGTTCTTCTTCTGGGTGTAGTGCTCGAGCATCATTTTATGGGTCTCGCGGCCGATACCCGACTTCTTGTATCCACCGAAAGGCGCATGTGCGGGAAGATTGTTATAGTTGTTCACCCACATGCGGCCTGTCTCAACGGCTCTTGCCACCCGAAATGCCCTGTTGATGTCCTTTGTCCATACAGCGCCACCCAGGCCGTATTCACTGTCATTGGCCATGCGGATTACTTCCGCTTCATCCTTGAACCTGATGAAGCACACGACCGGACCGAAGATCTCTTCCTGGGCTACCCTCATCTTCTCCTTTACTTCGGAAAGAATGGTGGGCATCATGAAACAGCCTTTATCCACGCCTTTATCCACGCCTTTCTCCGTCATCTGAACCCCGCCGCATGCCACCTTGGCCCCTTCTTTTTTGGCCACTTCCACATAGGCAAGGATCTTTTTGAGTTGGGCATCATTGACCTGGCTTCCCATTGTGGTGTCTTTTTCCCAGGGAAGCCCAACTTTGACTTTCTTGAATTCGGCAATGGTTTCTGCCAGGAATTTGTTATAAATATCCTCATGGATGAACACACGGGAACCCGCGCAGCAGACCTGACCCTGATTGAACAATATACCCATCAAAACACCCTCGATAGCTTTTTTCCATGGGCAGTCCGGGAAATAGATGTTGGCTGACTTGCCGCCCAGTTCCAGTGTTGCCGGGATTAGTTTCTTTGCGGCGGCATCGGCAATGCTGTAACCCACTTCTGTGGAACCCGTGAAGGCCAGCTTACGCAAATCGGGATGATCCAGCAGATACTGGCCGGTTGTTGAACCAGCTCCTGTGATCACGTTCACTACGCCCGGCGGCAGCACTTTCTCCAACAGCTTTGCCAGCTCCAAAAGGCTCAATGGTGTCGCCGATGATGGCTTGATAACCACTGTATCGCCTGCCGCCAGCGCGGGCGCGAGCTTCCATGCACCCATCAGGAGCGGGAAGTTCCAGGGGATGATCTGGCCGACGACACCGATGGGCTCTCTCAGGATGATGCTCAAGGTGTTCTTGTCGATCATCACCGCCTGCCCTTCTTCCGCTCTGATAACGCCGGCAAAGTAACGGAAGTGATCCGAAGAAAGCGGTACATCGACGTTCATAGTTTCGCGGATCGGCTTGCCATTGTCCACGGTCTCCACCATGGCAAGTTTTTCCTTGTTTTCATCGATTAAATCGGCAATCTTCAGCAGTATGCCGGAGCGTTCCTGCGGACTTACGTCTTTCCAGGATTCGAAGGCCTTCCATGCAGCCTTCACCGCCCGGTCCACGTCCTCTTTGCCGGCCTCGGCACAGGTCGCAAGGAGTTCACCATTGGACGGACAGTATGTCTTGAATGTCTTCCCTTCTTTACCATTAACCCATTTACCATCGATAAACAGTTTGTAGCTCTCATCCATCGGTTTTGGCATTTTCATTTCCATACACCTCCATAATTTTTTATTTTGCAGAGAGTTGTTTAAAAACTTATTTCCACCGTTTGTCCTTGCTTTTTTAATAGAATTATTAAAACAGCAATCCATTTGCCTCATTTATTCAAGTGAAACAATTTGTTGAAAAATTAAATCAGGGGAAAATTATTTTAGAGAAAATAACAGGCTTTCACAGAGATATGACTATCTCTATAAAAGCCTGAGTATCGGCCATTTACGATAAAATCTTTTTATGATGGATTCCTTCATGACAGACTCCAGAAGGTTAAGGGGTTGGTTGATTATTTAACAGGTAGCATAACTGTGTTTTTTAATACTCCTCATGAAAATGAATGTCAAGAGAGCAATTAATAGCTAAAATTGGCAATATTATTTCGCCTATATTGACGGCCATAATCTTCCAAGATTGAATCTGCCCTGAATATTTGGTGAAACCTCAAAAAATTGAGGGATACTTTGGAGGCATGCGTAGCTTCATCTTCTTTTCTGGCCGCCAAGTTGACATATAGGTAAAAAAAATAATCAAACTAACTTCCTATTACGTTGCTTTTCTTATTTTTTCAATTCACACGACATTTCAATAGCAGATCAATAAATGCCTTTTGCCTGCAATATTAAAATTCTTTATATATCTATTCTTAGCCCGTCATAAGCGGAAAAAGTTTTAGGAAATATGATTCGCGCCTGTGCCTGAGCCTTTTCCCTTTTTGCCATTGTTGTATATAATGCGGCATCAAAATGGGTAAGAGCAAGTTTTTTTGCTTTTGATTCAAGCGCAAGTTTTGCGGCAAGCTGTGGATTCATGTGAGGCCATGAAATTGATGTTTGTCCACTGAGCATTGCGCATTCAGAAATAAGAAGGTCGGCGTTCCTGGAAAGTTCCGCTGAGTTCTTGCAGTAACCGGTATCAGTGCAATAACTTATAACCTTGCCGTCAATTTCAAACCGATAGCCGAAACACTTTGAAGCGTGAACAAGTTCAAGCGCCCGGAATTTAAAAGGGCTTTCATGCCAGCCTTCTTTAACGCCTGTCATATTGCAAGGGAAAGGCAGTTTATGAATAGGGATAGAAAATCTGGGAGCAAGAAATTCTTTGATTGTAGCTTTTGTTCCGGTTTGTCCTATTATTTCCAGCGACTTGAATTTGAATTTTACCAGTGTGTGAAGCCCTTCAATATGGTCTATATGGAAATGGCTGAGGAATAAATAAACAGGCATATTCTTTTTTATATATCTGTTCGCTTTGTGAATACCATTTCCGGCATCAAGGATAATATACGCCGTTTTGGTTTCTATCAACGTACAAATCGTATTGCCGCAATTCGTATCGAACCAACCATTAGTTCCCAGAAAAGAGACCTTCATTTTGCCCTCATGTGTTCTTTTATCTGATTAAGGAGAACTTTTCAAATCATAATTAAAGCTCTCCGCGGCAAGCCACGGAGAATCTTCGATTCTTAAAGTAAATTATATTTCTGTATTCGCTCGCTTACCCGGCAGCAAGCTACGGGGAATGCGCTTGCTGCCGAATTCACAACATTAATACTTTTCAAAGTTGTTCGTAGTAAACTCAAAAAGCACTTCTTCCTATTATCCACAAATCGTAAACTTTTGCGAAAATGCAAGACTTTAAAATGTAATAAATAAGACGATATTTTTCCTCTTTTAAAAAAAACGGATAGTGTTATTATAATATGTAACAAATCGGAAAGAGCGAAGTTCGGATATTAATTATCAGGCACGTAAGACTATGTAATCAAGTATAAATATTTTAGAGAATGGTTTGAAAATCAAGAAGCTGTTTTGAATAAAGGACTTTCTAAAGAGAATAATTCACATGAAAAACAATGCGTCATCTTTAACAGATATTCGGAAAGCGGCTGAACAAGGAAATGCGGTTGCCCAAAATAATCTGGGCTTAATGTACCTGACCGGCAAAGGTGTTCCACAGAACGATGTCGAAGCTGTGGAGTGGTTTCGTAAAGCGGCTGAGCAAGAAAACGTAAAGGCCCAGTTTAATCTGGGTTGGATGTACCAGGAAGGTAAGGGAGTTCCACAAGACGATACTGAGGCTGCAAAGTGGTATCTCAGGTCGGCCCGGCAGGGATATGCAAAGGCCCAGTCAAATCTGGGCATTATGTATAAAAAAGGTGAAGGGGTTCAACAGGACTATGATGAGGCTGCAAGATGGTTTTTAAAATCTGCTGAACAAGGACTTGCAATCGCCCAGTTCAATTTGGGTTTGTTGTACCAAGATGGGTCAGGTGTTCCAAAGAGCAATAACAATGCTCTAAAATGGTATCGCAAAGCGGCTAAGCAGGGATATGAAGACGCCAGGTTAGTGTTGGATAAGATACCCAAAAAAGGCAAGGGTATTGCACAGGACAATGGCGAATCTGTAAAGTGGTATCTCGAGGCGGCCCAGCAGGGAGATGCAGACGCCCAGTTCAATATGGGCGTGATGTATCAAAACGGTTTAATTGTTCAGCAGGATGATGCTGAAGCTGTAAAGTGGTATCGCAAGGCGGCTCAGCAGGGACATGAAGATGCCCTGACAATGCTGGATGTGATGTACAAAGAAGGCAAGGGCGTTCCACAGGATAGTGACGAGGCCGTGAAACGGTATCTCGAGGCGGCCCAACAAGGAGAGGCAGGTGCCCAGGCTATACTGGGCATGATGTACAAAGAAGGCAAAGGTGTTCCACAGGACGATGTCACGGCTGCAAGATGGTTTTTAAAATCTGCTGAGCAAGGAAACGCAGATGCACAGTTTAATTTGGGATTGATGTATCACGACGGTATTATGTACTCAGGCGGTATTTTTATTCCGCAGGATGATACTGAGGCTGTAAGGTGGTACCACAAAGCTGCCCAACAGGGACATGAAGATGCCCGGACAATGCTGGATGTGATGTATAAGGAAGGCAAGGGTGTTCCACAGGATAATGATGAGGCCGTGAAATGGCATCGTACATCGGATGAGCAGGAATACGCTCAAGCCAAAGCAGAAGCTGAAGCCAAAGAGGAGGAAGCCAGAGCCAGAGCCAAAGCAGAAGCTGAAGCTGAAGCTAAAGCTAAAAAGGCTGAAGCCAAGGCCAAAGCAGACGCTAAAGCCAAAGAGAAGGAAGCCAAGGCCAAGGCCAAAGCAGACGCTAAAGCCAAAGAGGCGGAAGCCAAGGCCAAGGCAAAAGCTGAAGCCAAAGAGAAGGAAGCCAGAGCCAAAGCAGAAAAGATCTGCATTGTAAAAAGGCGTCAGCAACAAGCTAAAGAGGCGGAAGCCAAAGCCAAAGCCAAAGCCAAGGCAGAAGCTGAAGCCAAAGAGAAGGAAGCCAAGGCCAAGGCCAAAGCAGAAGCTAAAGCCAAAGAGGCGGAAGCCAAGGCCAAAGCAGAAGCCAAAGCCAAAGCTGAAGCTAAAGAGGCGGAAGCCAAAGCCAAAGCAGAAGCTGAATCCAAAGAGGCGGAAGCCAAAGCCAAAGCTGAAGCTAAAGAGGCGGAAGCCAAAGCCAAAGCAGAAGCTGAAGCTGAAGAGGCGGAAACCAAAGCCAAAGCAGAGGCTGAAGCCATACGGAGCATGGACAAAGAAGGCAAACGAGTTCCAAAGGACGATGCTGAAGCTGCGAAATGGTATAATAAGGCGGCCCAGCAGGGAGACGCAAATGCCCAATTAAATCTGGGATTGATGTACAAAAAAGGTGAAGGTGTTCCACAGGACGATGCCACAGCTGCAAGATGGTTTTTAAAATCTGCTGATCAAGGGAACGCAGATGCACAGTTCAATCTGGGATTGATGTACAAAAAAGGTGAAGGTGTTCCACAGGACGATGTCACAGCTGCAAGATGGTTTTTAAAATCTGCTGATCAAGGGAACGCAGATGCACAGTTCAATCTGGGATTGATGTACCAGGACGGTATTATGTACTCAGGCGGTATGTTTATTCCGCAGGATGATGCTGAGGCTGTAAAGTGGTATCTCGAAGCGGCCCAGCAGGGACACGCAGAAGCCCAGACCAAACTGGGTATGATGTACAAAAAAGGCAAAGGAGTTTCGCGAGACGACGTTGAAGCTGAAAAATGGTATCGTAGGGCAGCTGAACAAGGAAATCCAAAGGCACAGTCAATACTTGCCAAGATGGGATTTAAAGACATAGACTGGTATGATGACAGATAAAAGCACCAGTCGGATTTCTTAGGCATTACCACATAGCAAATCGCTCCGCCTGACTGCTATTCCGCTGCGCTCCATAATGGAAGGTGATCAGGGTTTATACCTTTCTCCTGAAATAGCCATCCTCCCTATATATGTATTCCATTAAGCCCGTAATCATAAATACACCAAGGGCTATAGGTAG
Organism: uncultured delta proteobacterium; assembly: GCA_963811325.1. GTDB lineage: Bacteria > Desulfobacterota > Syntrophia > Syntrophales > Smithellaceae > Smithella. The sequence goes on along the minus strand of CAWEQT010000001.1, from coordinate 612,841 downwards.
GACAATGTTTTCATCCTCCTTTGTGACAGGATTCTGTCATGCGTGTTTCAATCAGTTATCAATGATATTGCGTAATGTTATCCGTTAGCCTTGTTTTGTAAAATTACAGGGATTCCGGATTCACAAGGAACACCGGTTGCACAAAGGCCACATCCATAAATAAAAATGTGGTAATTCTTATTACAGTAAAAAAGAGATTTGGCAACCCTTTTATAACAAGTTTCTTTATTATGAGCCTTTTCTGCAGTTATTGCATATACCGGGCAATGCGTCGCACATCGCAGGCATTTTTTCCCTTGATAATGCAAACAGTGGGCATGTATATCATCTGGTCGTTGCCGGTTGGGAGCAAGTTTCAAATTAACGACAAAACTACCGGTCCTGTGAGCACATCCTTTTTCAGTAATCAGGAAGTCATGCATTCCAAAAGTGCCAAGCCCGGCGGCATAAGCCATGTGCCGATGAGACCAGGGAGAAGCCCAGCCTACTTCAGGATAACGTTTTTTGTTAAACATTGGAGTGACATCTGGTGATACGGCTAAAATGCCATTTTCCATGAGGTATGCTACGATTTCACGCACGAACGTCTGACTGAATATTTCTCCCAAAAGGCGTGTTTGCGCCCATCTTGCTGCCAACCAATCTTTCATATTCGTATTATCATCTTTTGTAATTTTTGTTATCGGTAGTATGAATGAAACGACACTCAAATCTTCAGCTCGGGGAGCGGGAACATTATTATTACCAGCCTGCCATCGCATAATTTCTTCCGGCGTGAAGTGATGCGGGCCAATTATCTTTTTATATTTTAGAAAAATCGGATCGTCACCTCTGACAAATCCAATTAACGGCTCCGTGAAAATTTTTTCTCCGCTAAAGGGATACTCCATTTCGTTCTCCAAATGACTGGCTATTTTATCTTCGATTGTTTTAATAAACCAATCTTCGTTGAATGTATGATCATCAGATTTTCGCTGATAATGGACATTTAATTTTGGCTGATGCGGATGACCCCAGCCACGCATTTCACCTATTGCGTTTTTCATTCCACGAAAGTCCGTAAGAAAGGAAATTTTCCGGTAACCACTTCTTTTTTTCATTTTGTGCCTTTTTCCATTCTACTGATGAGATACTTCCTCCACCGCATATTATGTTCAGAATAGCAAAATATAATTATTCCTTAATAATATGGTTAGGATTTATTTTTCAAAGATATTCTTATCATAAATCAATAAATTTTTGACTAGAAAATTAATTATAAGAATTCAATCAACAAACTTTTTTAAAATTATAATTATAATCAGGTTATTATTTTGCTCCGCATAAAATGCAAGGTACAAAGTTCTGTCAACTAATTTTGTTCGTATTCCCTATTGATAATTTCCTGTAAGTGAGCATATAGAAAGTTTGACGGTCATGCTCTCTTTCAAGTCGTAATCAGCAGTCAATATTTTATTGACATAATGAACTGATATAGTATAGATAATCAGTGCATATGTATCATTTACAGCTCCATTTGTGTGGTATATACTCTATAATATCAATATAATCCAAACCATCCGCGAGGGTGGAACCAAAAGATATAGGAGGAACTATGAATAAAATACATGCTTTCTTCAACCAATTCCACTACTCCCTTATTTCCCGACATATCGGAGCCATGCTGGTGGTACTACTCACCCTGGTTTGGAGCAGCCTCGCCTTCGGCGGCGAGATTCATGACGCGGCTGAGAACGGCGACTTGACAAAGGTCGAGGCACTACTTAAAGATAATCCTGCTCTGGTATCCAGCAAAAATAATTACGGCGCGACGCCTTTGCATATGGCGGCGCAAAATGGCCACAGGGACGTGGTGGAATTGCTGCTGGCCAAAGGGGCCGAGGTCAATGCCAAGGACAACTACGACGGCGAGGTGCCTTTGCACGCAGCGGCGCAACTAGGCCACAAGGACGTGGTGGAATTGTTGCTGGCCAAAGGGGCTGAGGTCAATGCCAAGGACAAAAACGGCGTGACGCCTTTGTTCGTAGCGGCGCAACTAGGCCACAAGGACGTGGTGGAATTGCTGCTGGCCAAAGGGGCTGAGGTCAATGCCAAGGACAAAAACGGCGTGACGCCTTTGTACGCGGCGGCGCAAAATGGCTACAGGGACGTGGCGGAATTACTGCTGGCCAATAAAGCCGATGTCAATGATAAGGACAAAAACGGCGTGACGCCTTTGTACGCGGCGGCGCAAAATGGCTACAGGGACATGGTGGAATTACTGCTGGCCAATAAAGCCGATGTCAATGCCAAGGACAACAGCGGCGCGGCGCCTTTGCACGCAGCGGCGCAACTAGGATACAAGGACGTGGTGGAATTGCTGCTGACCAACAGGGCCGAGGTCAATGCCAAGGACAAAAACGGCGTGACGCCTTTGTTCGTAGCGGCGCAAAATGGCCACAGGGACGTGGTGGAATTGCTGCTGGCCAAAGGGGCCGAGGTCAATGCCAAGGACAACTACGACTGGACGCCTTTGCACATAGCGGCGCAATATGGCCACAAGGACGTGGTGGAATTGCTACGCCAGCATGACGGGCAGGAATAAAATGTATAGACACCAAGCCAATCGCTTTTGCCAAAAAATGTGATTTTCTTTCACTTTAGATGCAACCGGCCCGCACCTTTTGCGGTGAACGAATCAAGATTATTCTTGACTCATTATAGATGCCGGATACAACAATTTAAACAGTAACCATCACCTCAATTCAAAATTAAAAACATTTAATTGTAGTTGAAAAAAACAATTGACTTTCCAATTCAGATCGGGTCTTTTTGGACGCGTCCACGTAGCCGGTTTTGAAAATCGATCGAGTCAAAAAGACTCGATCGAACAGGGAAATTGCCACGAACACTTACGTGAACTCACAAAGACATTCGCCTTTTGCAATTGTCCCGATTCATCGGGACACAATCATTAATTTTATGCCACTTCTAAAGGAAGTGGTTTTATAATGTGCCTGAGTTCCGCTCATTATTTATATCGTGAAAAATCAACACCTCTTATTCTGCCGCGTTCTTCAAACCAGGCATCTTCATTGACAGGCGGCACCGCTATTTGATCCTTCTGCTTATGCACTAATCGAATGGCCTCGCCCGGACAGGTACTGATGCACAGGCCACAGCCAATACATCTTTCCCGAATGATTCTGTTCGCCTCCTCGCCTTCTTCGACGGCTCCCACCTGACATCGTTCATCTAAACATTTCCCGCACTGGATGCATTTTTCCGGATCGATTTCGGCATAATAATGAGAATTGATAACCACTGAAGCCGGAATGCCCAATTTATTGATGGCGTCCAGCACGCCGCAGCAGCATTTGCAGCAATTACAAATAAAGAAGTTGCCTCCCTGGAAATTACTGGTCAGGTGGACAAGTCCCCACTCTTCCGTCTTTTTTATCAAGTCATGCGCCTCCTGTTTGGTAAGCACCTTACCTGTAGGGGATTTATCAAATACTCCGGGTACAGGAGCAATGTTCAGACAGACCTGAAGCGGCCGGCCACAGGGGTGTCCCAGCAACTCACTTTCTTTTTTACAAATACAGTCATTGGCTAAAAAAGACTGGTTCTGGTCAATAAGATTGGAAATCTTCTCATAAGATAAAACCTCCTGCCCGGCGGATATTTCTTTTTCAATAGGTACTGTCCGCATCAATGGAGGTGTTTTGGAAAAAAAATGCTGCCTGTAAACCGGTCCGTATTCTTCACAAAGCTCTGCGAATTCCTTATCCATCCGGCCAAGCTGAAATTCAAATATCCCGAAAATCCAGGGCAGCATCCTGAAGACCCGGACACCTCCGAAATCAATAGAAAAAAGCTGCCCGGCCTTGCCCATGGCCTTCAACTGTGCATCCAGCCCTTCTAACGGGCGGCCTGTTCTTTCGGCCACCTGTTCGGTTGTTTCAAAAGTCAACCTAAGGTCGCAAAAAAGATCGGCCTGCTCCGGCGTAAAAATCCTCTTTAAAATTTCAATCTCCACACCGCTTTCCGTGGCCGGAAAACCGTTCGGCAGGGTATCGAGCACCTTTGCCAGTTTATGATATATTTCATCTGCCATGTTTTTTCTCCTTTCGTTTTTTCCCTTTTCCTGCCTCCATGTCCTGCAGCGCCTGATTGCACCAGTCTATGGCCATTCGCGCGTGGCGTATGCCGTAATCAAGCGACAGACCCCAGTAATATGCTTCTTCGGCGAAACCCGGCTTCGCTGATTGCCGCTGAATCACCGGCATTGTCTCCGTTTCATACTGCTTAAGTAAATTGACATTATATTCCCGCCAGCTCTTCAGGTGATCCGCTAACTTGTCGGGCGGCAACTGTTTTGCGAAAAATACCTTTACAAGCATTGTGAGGCGCAGTTCAGGTTCTTCCGGCGGCTCGGCAAGCCAGTGAAGAAGTTCTTTTTTCCCATTATCAGTTATCCGGTATACTTTGCGATTTGGTTTTCCCGATTGTTGCTCAATGGTCGAAGTGATCCACCCCTGCGCTTCCATCTGTTTTAAAGACCGGTAGATATGGGGCAAAGCGGCATTCCAGAAAAAATGAATGGAATTCTGAAATTTATTTTTCAAGTCATAACCGGTGGACGGCTTATAACTTATTAAACCCAAGAGGGCATGGGGCAGCGACATGGCGACCTCCTTTAAATAGATGATTAAGTTTATATGTACTTTAGTTCATATATATATTTATTCATATACTTTGTCAATATTTTTTTTGAGAGTGTCCTTAATGGCTATCGCTTACCCCGCAGCAAGCGAAGGTGCTTGCTCGCTTGCGAATTCAGATTGTAAAAAGAATAATTGACATACAGGAGCGGTTTGCCTATACTTTGCCACATTTAATTGAAGCTCTCCGCGGCAAGCCACGGAGAATCTTCGATTCTTAGGGAAAATTATAATTGTATATTCGCTCGCTTATCCCATAGCACGCTATGGTAATGCGCTTGCTGCCGAATTCACGTTCTTATCAAAACTCCATTTCTTCTGACAATAACTGCTTTAGAATTAATTTTTGTGGAGCAAACGATGAAAAAAAGATATTAACCCACTTTCGTAAATAGAGGAAATGAGTTTTTTTATTTTAGGAAAATGAAATGGTAAATCTTTGGATAAAATAGAAATTAAAGGAAAGGATTAAAATCATGTCCCCAAAACTCCCGTCAACATGGTCACCGGAAATGTTGAATGAATTTCATAAATTTATAAACTCTCTTTTACCAATTAGTTTTATTATTCTGGAAGAACAGAAATCAACGACATTTTTTGGGAAACATAATCCAACATCAAATTGGTTACGTAAAAAAATTAATGTTTCTTATAGAGGGGTTTTCCCGGTTTCAGGATTTGAAAATATTAGTGTTATTTTTAATCCGATACAAAGTTTAGAAGAAGAATATAAAAACTACATTGGTTATATTGAAATAGCGAACAATTCTAAAGAGGATACGATTCCCTGTCCAGAGATAAGAGGATCTATTAAAGAAGGTTTAGGAATTGATGAAATTTTTAATGAAATGTTGATCCAATCAAAAATGTTCAATTCAAAAATGTCCCCGATCTATATTTATTTGCAACAATCTTATTGTTTAAAAGACAGGCCTCCTGAAGAATTGTTAAAGAAAAAAATACCTATAAGAGAGATATCAACATTTCAAAAAATTTCTTGTATAGAATAGTCTGATGTAGATCAGTTTTTGAAATGCGCGTCTTCAAAATGTTTTGGACAAACCGGGCATGGAACTGATCTGAGTTTTAATTGAAAAGGCGTCCCTGATTTCGGCTTTTATTTTCGTTATTGACACTTGAAATAGCTTGACGTATACTGATAACACTTAAAGACAATATCTTACCAAACAAAATGTTTAACAAACGTTCCACGATACTGGTGTGAGTCAGAACCTCAGAATATACGGGTCAAAACCGGAGTTGGAAATGATCAAGCGGGCTTTTCATGAAAGGAGGTTTTTATGAAAAGAAAAACGGTTGAAAAAAAGAACGTCGCCGGAAGCGTCAAGACCTCAAAAGGAAAACGCGGGATCCCGGATATATCCATGGAACCAGCCCACTTGCTTCACAGCATAGTCCAGGGCTTTTCCATCCCGGCCTTTGTCATCGGAGCAGATCATAAGGTGCTCTACTGGAACCGCGCCCTTGAGCGGCTTACGAATATTCCCATGAGCGCGGTGGTCGACACCAACCAGCACTGGCGTGCTTTCTATGCCGAGGAGAGGCCCTGCATGGCAGACCTCCTTGTCGATGGCGCCGAGAACCGGATACCCAAATGGTATGCCGGCAAATACAAAAAATCAGATCTTCTGGAAGAGGCTTACGAGGCAACCGATTTTTTCCCGGATCTCGGCGAAAAGGGGCGCTGGCAGCGCTTTACGGCCGCGCTGATTCGACAAGCTGACGGCAATATTATCGGCGCGATTGAAACCCTGGAAGATATTACCGAAAAGGTGACCGCAGAACTGAAACAGCGCGAGAGCGAGCAGCAACTCTCCAGCATCATTGAAGGATCACCGATCCCGACCTATGTCATCGGCCTCGATCACAAAGTCATTTACTGGAACCGGGCTCTGGAAAAATTAAGCAAGATACCTGCAAAGGATATCGTCGGGACGAACCAGCACTGGCGCGCTTTCTACGCCATAGAGAGACCCTGCATGTCCGATCTGATTGTCGATCAGACCATGGAAACCATCCCGGAATGGTACGGGGGCGTTACTAAGTCGAAACTGTTAGAAGACACATACGGGGCAGAAGGATTTTTCCCCGACCTTGGTGACAAAGGGCGCTGGCTGCGGTTCACTGTGTCGCCCCTCCGCAGTTCCCGTGGCGCCATTGTTGGTTGTATAGAAACGTTGGAAGACATTACAGAGCGGGAATTGACAGAACGAATCATCTTCGACAGCGAAAGGATTCTGCACAATGTCATTGATAGCTTTTCCATTGCCGCTTTCGTAATCGATAAAAACCATAAAATCCTTTACTGGAATCGGGCATTGGAAAGACTGACGGGAGTGAAGGCCGCCGATGTTACAGGGACCAATCAACAATGGCGGGTTTTCTACAAAAAAGAAAGGCCCTGCATGGCCGATCTTCTCGTTGATAGCGCCTTGGAAAAGGTTCCCAAATGGTATTCCGGAAAGTATCAGAAATCCGGCCTCATTGAAGATGCGTACGAGGCAACGGATTTCTTTCCCGAACTGGGTGATAGTGGTCGCTGGCTCCGGTTTACAGCCGCCCTCATCCGTGATTTTCAGGGAGAGCTCATTGGGGCCGTTGAAACGCTGGAAGACATTACAGAACAGAGGCTGGCGGAGGACGCCCTGAAACGAAAAAACAAGAGAGCGTCATAGCCGACGCTGCGGATAACTGGTGAATCCGTTAACGTTTCCCCCCATTATGGCAGAAAGGAAGGAGTTAGGTCATGACAGCAACACATACAACAAAGATGATTGAGACGATCGAGAATAAAGCCCAGGAAATTGCCGAACAATGGTATAAAAATGTGAAGATCAACCCTAAAACGCCCATCTTTCATAACATGCCCCAGGAACAGGCCATAGATCTGGCCGTGAACTTCTACAGCAGCTACAGGAAACTCTTTGATACGGATAAACCGTTTGAGGAGGCCCATGAACTTTTCTCCAAGTATGCCGCGAAATGCTACAACAAACACATTCCGCTTCCCCAGGCTATCTACTCTCTCATCCTGATGAGACGCCACATGTGGTTGTTTGTCGAGTACCAGGCTGTGTTCGAAACAGCCGTCGAGCAGCGTCACGCTCTGGAAAGTCAGAGCCGCATGATTCTCATGTTCGATTACGCCGAATACGTAGTCATTCAGACTTATGACGACCTGATCAGAAACGAAATCGAAGACAAATTTAAAGGATTGAAAATCAAAAACCCGTTTTTTCTTCTCTGGCCTGGTGGCGTGATGAAGGAAAATGCAAAGTAGCCGGAGCGCCGGCAAAGGCGATGATTGTGCGATAAGGCAGAGGCATCATGGCTCTGCCTTTTTTATTGCATATTTGAAGCTCTCGGCGCAAGCCACGGAGAATCTTCGATTCTTAAGGAATATTATATTATATATACGCTCACTATAAATTTTGTATCAAAGATTTCCTTGACATGTTAGACCACGTTTCCTATTGTGTTTGTATACGAATGTGGCTTTGGCGGTCGTGAAATCAACGTCGTGATGGTGACTTTGGTCAAAAACTAAAAAAGAATATAATGGAGGGTTGTCATGCGAAAATGGATCATAGGAATATTGGTAGTTCTGGCGGTTGCAGGCGGCATATTCTGGGCGACAGCTGACAAGGATATGCGCGGGCTGATCTCCCACATGCCGACCAACAGGAATGTACTTTTCTGGTCAATACCAAAGCGAGATGCTGCCTTTCGCGCGATGGACCGAGTTCCTCTCCTTGTCAAATCTCGGATCATTTCTGCCGGCAAAAACGTCTATCCCTTGCCGATGGGAGCACCACTTGATGTCGGTATCGATGTCGATGCCTATATGAAGGACCAGCGTACCGCCGGATTGGTAGTCATTCAGGATGGCAAAATCCGCCTCGAAAAATATGGACTTGGATTCAGCGGCAATGGGCACTGGACAAGCTTCTCGGTTGCCAAATCATTCACTTCAACACTGGTCGGTGCGGCAATCAAGGACGGCTATATCAAGAGCATCGACGACAAGATATCGGACTACATTCCCGACCTCAAGGGGTCGGTCTATGATAATGTCACGATTAAGCAGCTGCTGACAATGACATCGGGCGTGAAGTGGAATGAGGATTATGCCGACCCCAAATCGGACGTCGCTTTGTTTAACGAGCACAAGGCCGAGCCGGGCGTTGATGTGACGGTCAGCTATATGCGTAAATTGAAGCGCGAATCGCCTCCGGGCTCGAAATGGGTTTACAAGACCGGCGAGACCAATTTAGTCGGGGTGCTGGTCAGTTCGGCAACCAGGAAGAACTTGTCCGACTATCTGTCGGAGAAGATCTGGCAACCCTTTGGCATGGAGCAAAATGCAAGTTGGCTATTGGGAACCACCGGCCATGAAATCAGCGGCTGCTGCTTGCAGGCATCAACCCGCGACTTTGCCCGCTTTGGTCTGTTCATGCTGGGAGGGGGTATGGCACAAGGCAAGTCAGTGTTGCCCGACGGCTGGATCGCTGCGGCAACGACGAAACATGCCGATACCAATGAGGCCAAATATGGTTATGGCTATCAATGGTGGACCATAAATGATGGCAGCTATGAAGCGAGAGGGATTTTCGGTCAGGGTATCTTCATCGACCCCAAGCGTAAACTGGTCATCGCGTCAAATAGCAACTGGCCGCAGGCCACTGATAGTCAGGGTGGTGATCAGGCTAAGAAGCGTTTTGCGTTCTATAAGCAAGTACAACTGGCGATTGATAACGAGGCGAAGGCAATTAAATAGGTGCGGCGAGTCGAGGACAGACGACGCCTTACCGCACTCCGGACCTGCATCTACCGCTTTCTTTTATCCGGTAATCAACGTTTTTTACAAAGATTCATTACTGAGACTTTGTAGATGCTGTCAACAATTCTGAAAGTTCGGAACAATTCAGCGATGATTGATATAATGTGGCTCCTCCGTAAAATACATAGAGGTTAATAGAGACATGACGATATCCAAAAAGAATAACCTGCTTGATGCTGTTGCCCACAATATTTTTTCTTTAGATTGATTCCTTAAAACGTCAGGACATAGGGGGGAGTACATTCCAATTTAATCCAGCGACGCGTTAATGATCATTCTTGTTCTGTCCATAAGCATGTTCATGTTTTCTTCGTTGTAACCGTTTACGGAAATCGGCTTATGAATAATTATGGTCACGCCGCCGGGCATTAAATCCAGGCTTCCTTTCGGCAGTATATTTCTGGTGCCGTTAATTGTTATAGGAAGAACGGGTTTCCCGAGATCAATCGCAAATTTGAAAGCGCCTTTCTTGAACTGCCTCATTTTTCCATCACCGCTTCGCGTGCCTTCCGGGAAGAAAAGAACGCAAGTGCCATTGACAATTTTTGTTTTGGCGGCATTGATGGTTTCAACGGCGCTTTTCGTATCGGATCTGTCGATAAAAATATGTCCGAGGACTTTGCAGGCCAGACCGAGAACAGGAATGTTTCCCAGTTCCTTCTTCATAACCCACTTGAAATCCACGCCCAGCCAGCCATAAAGAACATAGATGTCATAGTGACTTTGGTGATTGGCTGCGATCACGTAGGAAGTGCCGGGCTCTATGTTTTCGGCTCCGACGACCTGAACGGTCATCGGCGTGAAAAAGCTGTTGATCCTTGCCCAGATCACGCCCCAAATAGTGCCTATGCGCGGCGTGAATAGCAGCGCAAAAATGATGGCAAACACTCCGCATATAAGAGTGGTTGTAATTAATAATGGAAATATAAAAAGCCATTTATAAGGCTGATAGCTTGCGCGGGCTACCCGGTCTCCGTTTCTTTCGACAAATGACTTGACATTGTTGGAAAACCTTCGCCGGTCATGCAGGTATCTCTGCCAGTATTTTACAAAAATTTCTTTGGGCGCGTTTCCTAATTCCATATTACCCTATTACCCCTTACGTAAATGGCTATTTAGTTTAATCTATGCATTCCGGTTAAAGTTTGTCTTTCACTTCTCTCCAGAACAATTCGACCCCTTCTTTCCATCCTTTCAGGTATTTTTCGGAAAAACCGCTCAAGGCATCCTGTGCTTTCTTACCCGTTACCGCTATCCGCTTTTTATATTTTTCGAACATATCGAAAAAATAATCGCCCAGTTCTTCATCCTGGTCAGGGTCTTTATAAGGAATCATCCAGGCGAGGGCATACTGAAGTTCATCGTAACGGGCGGTTTTACACCATTCGATTCCGTCTTTTTTCCCCCATTCCGTGATATTAAATTCATAATTGATTTTCTCTTTTTTGAGGCGATCCACTATAGAGGGGAGATCAATTTCTTTTCTGATTTTGAATGTCAACTCTTCTTTTTTCTGGATCATTCCGGAAATGGCTTTTTGAAATACTTTCGAGAAATTGAAGGATGATTTCCATTCTGTCATTTTTTCATAAAGATCATCTGGAACGCTTATCGTTATCTTCTTAGCCATGCTAATACATACTCCTGAAAATAATACATACTTTTAAATGATTACATACACTATATTAGATACCGTGTCAAACCATTATTTGTCCAATTGAATCATAAGTCAGGTATTTGTGGCCATCTACGGTCTTGCACCTACCACAAGCATCAGGGAAAAGGATCTAATCTACAAACACGTGCTCTCTGGCATCAGGTGAAATACAGATTCACTCTCCCCATTTCACTCCGGCGTCTCAGGGTATATTGTACATCTTCTAATATTCTTTTAAAACACAAGATGTTATCAACAATTTTGAAAGTTCGGATGAAATATTTTTAATCGGATTATTATTGAGTTCCCCCTGTTATCAATATTTTTCATAATTTTAAATTTATGCTACATTACATTTCAGCGATGATTGATATAATGTGGCTCCTTCATAAAATACTCAGAGGTTAACAGAGACATGACGATATCCAAAAAGAATAACCTGCTTGATGCTGTTGCCATAAAGAAGCTGATACACGCCGAAGGCATAGACCTGGTGGGAATAGCCGATGCGCGAAATCTTATTGTAGCTTATCCGCCCAGACCGGCTACGGCTCTTATGCCTACAGCGCAAAGCGTGATAGTTATGGCGGTCGCACACTCTTTGGGCGCTGTATATGCCCCGGACATCATGATCTGGACACGCAACAAGATGCAGACGTCCCGGCTGCTGGATGAAACCGCTGAAAAAATCAGCCGGATGCTTGAACGCAACGGCTTCCTGTCCATACCGGTTTCCGCGGATAAGCCCGTTGAGATTATAAAAATTAATCCTGAAACCGGAAAGCGATTTCGACAGACCAGAACGCTGGGATTTATCTCTCATAAACATGCCGCCGTAAGCTGCGGCATGGGCGAAATAGGCCGGAATAATCTGTTGCTTACTCCCGAGTTTGGGCCTCATCAACGGCTGTGTGCCATTATTACCGAGGCGCCGCTTACGGCCGATCCCCGACGGGAATTGGATCTTTGCAATGATTGCGGCCGGTGTATCAGCGCCTGTCCATCCGGCGCCCTGAAAAACGACCGCTATGATGTGGATCCCTGTTTTATCTACTGGTCCTATGGTTTCAAACAACTGCCGCCGGCTAAACTAAGTGAGTGGCCCGGCTATATCCGGATGATTCTGAAGCATACAAAGCGCCGCGATTTGCTTATCGAAGCCGGCCAGACATATATAACCGATGTCGACAATTGTATCGAATGCATGCGTGTCTGCCCGGTTGGTGAAAAATGGGAGGGAATCCGGCCGGAAAGCTTCTCGCCGCAGAGATCCGGAGGCACTGAAAAATAAACGAACAATTTACGCTGTCATTGCGAAGCGGCTCTGAGGCCGCTGTGGCAGTCTGTCTTTTCCACCTGTCAATCCCGCGAATGCGGGAATCCAGTATTCTTATTTAATAGGGTGCTGTTGTCCCTCATTTGGATTATACGCAAAACTAATCTGAATTATCCATAAATCACAGGCTACAAAATAATATGGATTAGAGCTGTTTATGATGAATTATTCTCCATTTCTGGGGAATTACTCCCCATTTATTGAATAAATAAATGACGGCCGTTCCCTGTAAAAAATATTAATTATTGATTTCATGTACATAGAAATTATTAATTAGTTTTTCTTTGTTGGCATATAAGTTGCTTTATTGCACATCAGAAATAATGTGGAGGTAGTTAATCATGAAGAGAGCTTTATGGTACATGCTTGGCTTGTTTTTTCTTTTGTCAACTTTAGCTTTTGCCACTGATAACAACACTTCCCCAGTTAAGGCTGATCCGGTTAAGATAAATATTGTAAAGGCCGCTAAAATGCATGCTAGAGGAAAAGTTGTCGAAATTTCCAATGAGTCCATTAAGATTGAACGTACCGTAAAAGGTACAATAGAAAATATGGAGTTTGCTTTAGATAAACCATCTACCGGTATCATGGTAAATGATTCCGTGAAAATAGCATACACGGAAAAGGATGGCAAATTAATAGCATCGAGAGTGGCCAAGGTCACTTTAAAGAAAAAAGAAGTTAAACCGTCTGAAGCAAAGTCAGCTTCAGATAAAAAATAGTTGTAGTTTAGTTGGAGTCCCTTAATTTTAAGGGGTAATATTAAAATAAAAAAGTGATTTAAGAAGGAGGATTTTGAGATGAAGCGTTTAGGATTGTTTGTTGTTGCATTGGTTTTCGCATTTTGCACCACCGTTATGGCGGCTGATACAATGGCTCCCGCAGCTCCCGGACCCGAGAAGAAGATGGAAGAGAAAGCCGCTGTAAAGAAAGCAAAGAAAATAAAGAAAATAAAGAAAATGAAGAAAGAAAAGAAAGAAATGAAAAAGAAAGAAATGAAAGAAATGGGGGAAGAACCTGCTGCAAAATAAGTTTGTAAAAACTTCATGATTAAAAAAGAAGAGACAGGTTTTTACTTGTCTCTTCTTTTTTTGTTCACTTCTATTCAATTATTTTCAAAGTAAACATATTAAGACCTCACAATGTTTTCGCAAGCTTCTCAAATTTAGCTGCAAAGTCATTTATATCGGATAAATTCTACTTTCTGAATATGTAGCAATATTTCCTAAAAAAAACAGCATGAAATTAATTTATATTGAAGCTCTCCGCGGCAAGCCACGGAGAATCTTTGATTCTTAAAGTAAATTATAATTGAAACCTCTCCGCGACAAGCTGCGGGGCTTGCACTCGCTGCCGAATTCATGTAAATATATTTTGCAAATGAAAACAAACGTTACTAAAAGAGCTTCCCGCGAATTTCAGATTTTTGCCAAGCCCCTGGGGTCCATCTGCAACCTTAACTGTCACTATTGCTACTACCTGAAAAAAGAGCATCTTTACCCCAAAGGCGATACATTTCGCATGTCCGACATCATCCTGGAGGAGTACATTGTCCAGCACATTGAAGCTTCTCCCGCTTCAACGATCAACTTTTCCTGGCACGGTGGGGAGCCTACCCTTCTGGGTCTGGACTATTTTCGCAAGATTATAGCCTTACAGCGAAAACATCAGCCTCCTCATCGCCTCATTACCAACACAATGCAGACAAACGGTATATTGCTCAACGAGGATTGGTGCCGCTTTTTGTCAGCAGAAAATTTCATTGTCGGCCTCAGTCTGGACGGCCCGAAGGAGATACACGATCAACACCGCGTCTTCAGGGATGGAAACCCTACGCATGATCAAGTGATGCGCGGATACAAACTCCTGCGGCAGCATCAAATCCCTGTCGATCTGCTATGTGTGGTCCAAGCTCATAACGTACAACTTTCCACCCTGGTTTACCGTTTCTTTAAACAGATCAAGGCAGAATACATAACGTTTCTTCCCCTGGTCGAGCCTGAACCGGATAAAGCGGAGGGAGTTAGCTCCCGTACTGTGCCGGGTGAATCATGGGGAAATTTTCTTTGTACCATCTTTGATGAATGGAAGGCCGATGATATCGAACGGATCAAAGTGCAGATATTCGAAGAGACTGCCAGAACCGCCTTCGGGCAGGAACACGCGCTATGTATATTCAGAAAGACCTGTGGAGATATTCCTGTCATCGAACACAATGGGGACTTCTTTTCCTGCGATCATTTCGTCAATAGAGAACATGGCCTGGGCAATATCCGGGAAACTTCTCTGGTTGATTTATTGGAAAGTCCGGCACAAAGGGCATTTGGCCTGGCCAAATGGGAGACGTTGCCCCGCTACTGCCGGAGCTGCGAATTCCTGGATATGTGTCATGGAGGATGCCCGAAGGATCGCATCCTCCTCACTCCGGATGGAGAGGCGGGATTAAACTATCTGTGTGCCGGCTATAAACGTTTTTTCAACCATTCCAGACCGTTCGTAGCCCAATTATCCGCACTGTGGCGCCGGCAGGCCATTCAACAGCAAAAGCCGCCGGCCCGTCATAAGATCGCACAGGCGACATCCAAAGTATCCCGCAACGATCCCTGTCCCTGCGGCAGCGGCTGGAAGTACAAGAAATGTTGTTTGGGCAAGTGACCTCTCAGGAGATCGGCCGGTAATCCGGATTATTCAACTTTATTAAAAAAACAAGGCCAATCAAAATTTGTTGCTTGCGTCCCCTTCTCTTTTTTTATATGCTCATTTTTATCGGAAGCCAGCTCATTTATTTTGTAAGAAGGAAGGCCGCTATGTACGAGGGGATGATAGCCGAAACGATCGGTTTTACCGGGCACAACGACGATATAATTGCAGGGTACCTGGCACGTCCGTTGGGACAGGGACCATATCCGGGGGTTATTCTTTTTCATCACATGCCGGGTTGGGATGAGGCCTCAAAAGAAATGACCAGAAAACTGGCCTATCATGGATATATGGGTTTTTCGCCCAACCTCCACCATCGGGAAGGCCCGGGCAGTGACGAAGAAATAATGGCTAAACTTTTGGCTGCCGGCATGGTCCCTGACGAACAATGCATGGGAGATATCGACGCGGCCATCCGCTATCTGGAGACCCAGCCCTATTACAGCGGTAAAGTCGGGATCATCGGTTATTGTTCCGGCGGCCGGCAGGTTTATTTAGCGGCCTGTACCATCAAACGCATCAATGCCGCTGTGAATTGCTATGGCGGACGGGTGGTGGCCAAACCGGAGGAACTAACCAAACGTCAGCCGGTTGCTCCTATAGATCTGACCAAAGATCTCGCCTGTCCCTTGCTGGGTCTGTTCGGGGCTGAAGATATATCCCCTTCTCCTCAGGATGTCCTGCGCATGGAGGAAGATCTCAAAAAATTTAATAAAACCTATGAGTTCCACACGTACAAAAACGCCGGTCATGGCTTTTTTGCGGTAGACCGGTTGAGCTACCGGGTAGAGGCTGCGGTTGATGGCTGGAAAAAAGTATTTGGATGGTTTGAAAAGTACCTGAAATCGACTTGAGAACTATTGATTTGTTATTACAATTCCCCCTTCCCCCTGAAATGTTGTTTTCTGATTTAGGTTATTCACGCAACCTTTTCTTTCTTCTTGTAGTCCTTATTTTTCATATTTTCAATTTTATGCAACATTATAATCGGAATTAATCAAAATATGGCTGAATTCCAACTTCATATGTGGTACAAGTATATGGGGCAGATTAGCAGGTAAAACAAATAATCGGTGATTTTGGGACGATAAAGAAAAGGAAATGACGTATGTACAGCATTTTTCCAAAAGACGATCCTAAACAGACTTTAAGAATCAAACGATTTTTAATGGCATTTGGATCATACATAATGTGGATGACTATTACCTTCGTGCTTTATTCACAGTTACAAATGAAACGACAGACGTTAAATGATCTTATCACCAATTTTTTGGAAATTATTATCTGTAATCTTC
The DNA here is from genome assembly GCA_963811325.1 of uncultured delta proteobacterium. Classification (GTDB taxonomy): domain Bacteria; phylum Desulfobacterota; class Syntrophia; order Syntrophales; family Smithellaceae; genus Smithella. The sequence continues at coordinate 596,289 of CAWEQT010000001.1, read as the reverse complement.
TGATATACGCGATAATCAGAAGCGGATTAAATAAAAAGTTCAAAGATCCGAGCCTGACACTTCTCCAGATGATTATTGCCACATACTGGGTCATGGTTATTGTGTATTACGCGGACTCCATGAGGGGTTTAGTTCTGCTTGGCTCTATGGTTGTTTTTGTTTTCGGACTTTTCAAATTGAATGTCCGGCAATTTCTTTTTCTGTCTGCCTATGCCGTGGTTAATTACGCGGTGGTTATCTTTATGCTTTACAAAACCCATCCCCAATCCATCAATAAGAGCGTTGATGTATTGAATATCGTGATTCTCGCGTTGGTTCTTCCCTGGTTTTCAGTGGTTGGCGGATACATTACCAAATTAAGAATGAAAGTCGCCAAGTCACTTTCTGATGTTAGGGAAAGCGAAAAGAAGTACCTGGAACTGAGTATAATCGACGACCTCTCTCAACTTTACAACTCAAGGCATTTTTATTCCCAGCTTGAAAAAGAAATAGAAAGGTCGAATCGCTATGAACAGCCTCTGACCCTTCTGATGCTGGATCTCGACAAATTCAAAGATTTCAATGACAAATACGGTCATATTAAGGGAGACAGTGTGTTATCCCGACTCGGTCAGGTTATCAAACGATGCGTGCGTGATCCCGATTCAGCCTATCGTTATGGCGGCGATGAATTTATGATCATGCTGCCGATGACAACAGCCGCGAATGGAATTGTAACGGCGAAAAGAATTCAAGAGGAATTCAGGAAAGAATCCTTTACACCTGTGCCGGGCGAAGATGTCTTTGTGACGATGAGCATCGGTCTTGCGCGGTACAAACCGAAGGAAGATATGAAGGCTTTCATTCATAGAGCCGATAAAATCATGTACCAGGCGAAACAGCAAGGTAGCAACAGGATTTGTTCCGAATAATAACATCATGAACAGTTCGAATAATAATCCTCTATTATTTTAACTGCCCTCTACTGAAACTTAGTAGTGTAACAATATGTAAATTCTCAGTCCTTCGAATTTTTGGACATTTTATCTATCATTAGAGAACGATCAATCAGCGCCTTATTGTATGCTGAGAAAATATCTCTCCTGGACAGTATTCCAATGATCTTCCTGGGATTATTTTTATCTACTACCGGCAGTTGCTCGATATTTTTGAAGCCAATCTTTTTTAATGCCGTATCCAGGTTGTCCCGATTAGTAATGGTAATGACTTTGGTGACTGCGAGATCCTTGGCAATGATCCCATCCAAACATTCCTCGTATATGATATCTTTAAAATCCTGAAATGTAAGTATCCCTGTCAGCAATCCCTCCTTATCCACAACCGGAAAACTTGAGTGTTTACTTCCCATGGTATATTTTATCAATTCTCTAAGAGACATATCTTCAGGCACAGTTTCTATGGTGCGGGTCATTGATTCCTCAACACTGAGGGACTTCATAATATTTACTTCTCTTCCCTCATGTATATTAACTCCTCGACGTATAAGTTTTAATGTGTAGATGGACTCTTTCTTCAACTGGCTGGCGAAAGCAGAAGAAATTATGCAGGAAATCATAAGCGGAAGGATGATTCGATAATCCCCTGACATTTCAAAAAGAATGAGAATTGCTGTAATCGGTCCGTGAGTTGTTGCCGCCGTTACCGCGCCCATACCTACCAGACTGTAAGCTCCTGCAGTTGCCGTTGATGAAGGAAAGAGTATATGTGCCACATAACCGAAAGCCCCGCCAGTCATTGCACCGATAAATAAAGAGGGCGCGAATATTCCTCCGGAACCTCCGGAACCAATCGTCAAGGAAGTGGCCATTATCTTTATGAATATCAGAGAAAAAAGGATAACCCATGGCAGCTTGTTTGCCAGTGCAAGTTCTATGGCATCATAACCAACACCAAAAATATGGGGCAAGAACATGCCTATCATTCCGATCATCAGGCCGCCGACCGCCGCTTTTGTATATGCAGGGATTTTTAGGTTGTCGAAAAGATCTTCCATTTTATACAGTGTGGCAGTAAACAGTATACCCGCCAAACCGGCAACTATGCCAAGAAGCATATACAAGGGAATTTCGGAAATACTGACCATGGTATAACCGGGAGTTAAGAATGCGGGATGATTCCCCAGATAAACCCTGGAGATGATGGTTGCCATGACAGAAGATACTACAATAGGACTGAATGTCATAACACCGAAGTCACCAAGAATTATCTCCATGGCAAACATAACACCGGCAATGGGTGCATTAAAGGTTGCGGCAATGCCTGCAGCGGCGCCACACGCAACAAGCGTCCTCATCCTATCCACCGATACCGCAAGGATCTGGCCAAAGGCCGAACCTATTGCCGAACCAATGTGAACGATCGGTCCTTCTCTCCCTACGGAACCGCCGGACCCAATACTTATCGCGGAGGCAAAAGTCTTGATCAGTACAATTCTTTTTCTAATCACTCCTCCTTTTAAGGCGACAGCTTCCATCACCTCAGGAACACCATGTCCTTTGGCCTCTCGCGCGAAAAAATAAATAAGCGGCCCTACAATGATGCCGCCTATTATGGGAGGAATAAGCTTTGCATACCACGGCAAGGACAAGGCATACTGTAAAAAATTGCCCCCCTCGAATCTGAAAAATAGCAACTGGAAAAAACTGATAAGCCATCGGAAAGCAACTGCGCCGTACCCGCCAAGGATACCAACGATCATTGCCATAAGAATCATAACAACATGTTCATTGGTTAGGTACTGGTTAAATATCGTTTGTATCTTTCTGTGATCCATAGAACAGTATATGTGTGCGACTAATTATTAACAGGACTGTGTTTTTATATTGCTTTTAATGACCAGTAAAATAGTTTACATAATTTTTTACAGGCACGAATGTTTAGCCTCCGGAAATAGCGGTCCCTTGCTTATCTCTTCTTCAGATGTTCTATCTTTGTTTTTCTCTTAGGCAAATTTACTTCCGAGGAAAGAATTAGTTTTGGCGGAATTTTCTGAGCGCCGAATATTTTTACAAACTGCCTCATACTCCTGTCTATTCCAACAATATTGCTTGAAGAAAGCTCTTCTAACCCTGCAACAAGAAGTCCCTGGGCAACTTCCGGGGCAGATTTTACCAGATCATTTCCTTTCTCTGTTAATTCAATCCAGACAACACGCCGGTCATCCTGACACCTTCTTCTTTTTACCAACTTATGTATTTCCAATCTGTCGATGATTCCAACAACGGTTGCCGGATGAAGATATAGCCGGCTGGCAAGGTCAGAAACTTTGATTGGTGAATGTTCGTTAATTACTTTTATTGCCCAAAGTTGAGGGCTGGTCAAACCGGTTTCATTTTCTACTTTTTTTGATTGCTCATTCAATATCTGGAATATTCTTCGCAAATTATCAATGATAATTGATATTTTTATACTTTTATCATTCATACGTTGCCTCCTTAAAAAAAGCTTGCATTTTCATTTCAGTCAATATAATATGTCCACAAATAGTTTGTATATAAACTATTATTTACTATTATGACAAGCTGTTATCATGATTGATTATAAAAGTACAGAATAATTTGTTTGAGAAATAATTTAAGGCAAAAATGAAATTTTGTTAAATATTTTAAAAGTTGTTCTGACTATTCCGAGTTTAGCATTTCTACAAACTGATATGAAATATATAATTAAGTTTATACCAGCAAAGATTTCTGATGTGTTTTGTATGATTAACTCTTCTTCCGGAAGGCTAATCTTTTTAATAACTTCAATTTTTCTTATTATACTTCATGGGTTGATTGAGGGTTCCGAAAGAATCTTTTAAAAAAATGGCAAATGGACAAATAATAATTGTCAGTAAATTAATATAAGGAGAAGTAAAAAATGCGGAAAAAGTATTTAATGATCGTTTTATTAATGGTGGCCTATGCTGCAATGATAGCAGGATGTACCACCAAACAATTAACCAAAAGTAATGGAGAAACTCCGGCGCAAAATGTATCGTCCCCGGGACAGCAAAACGCTAATAACAAAAATATTTATTCAGCAGGACAGCAGAATAATAATGCCCAAAATGCAGGATTAAAAAACCCTGAAGAAACATCATATGAAATGCGAAAAGAAAAAAGAGGCCTTGAAGATATCCATTTCGACTTTGATAAATACAACATACGCCAGGAAGATAGAAAGATTCTCTCCCGCAATGCAGCTTATCTTTTAAAAAGCAAGAATATGACAATTATTATTGAAGGGAACTGCGATGAAAGAGGCACTGCGGAATATAACATGGCGCTGGGAGAAAGAAGGGCTGATGAAGCGAAAAAATATCTCGTAAACTTAGGTGTTGACAGCAAAAGAATAACAACCATCAGTTATGGCAGTGAAAAACCGCTTGATCCCGGGCATGATGAGGATGCATGGGCAAAAAACAGAAGAGATCACTTTGCCGTTAATTAGAATTTATGACAAGTTAGCTACACGTATATTTACGGGAATTATTTAAACGGTGCGGAGGATGGAGTTTAAGCCCCCTTCTTCCACTCGCACTCCGCACTTGTTCCCGCAAAAGCGGCAATGGATTACGGGAGTATTTAATAAAATGTAGATTATTTATGATTATGTTATATCATTAAGGTGAATTAATATTTAAATTAGCCTTACCTTATTCGTTAAATAATCAGGAAGAGAACTTATATGAAAAAAAGCGTTTATCTGATGACAGTAATTGCCTTATTGGTTTTTGTCTGGAGCGCCAGTTCTTCGGCTTCGGATAAAGCGGATAAAATTGGCTTTATTAACTTGCATAAAATAATGCAAAATTCCAACACCGGTAAAAAGGCTGCTGATGATTTTAAAAAGTTTTACGACAAGGAAACCCAGGAAATCAAATCAGCAGAAAATGAATTAAAGACAATGAAGGCTGAGTTGGAGAAACAAAGTACAATCATGACTCAAAGCGCACGAAGTGAAAAGGAAGCTGATTACCAGAATAAATTGCGCGATTATCAATTTCTGGTCAAAGATATAAATGAAGAGCTTAAAAAGCGCGACCAGGAGATGACTCAACAGTTGATGCCCGGGATAATTAAAATTGTCAGCTCTATAGCTGAAAAAGGAAAATATACTTTGGTTATAGATGTGGCAACCATGCCGGTGCCCTATTATGCCAGGGAAAATGATATAACCGATAAAGTAATTGCAGAGTGTAATAAAACCTCCAAATAGACACTGAGGCAATGGTGACCATTTAGAAATTGTATTGAAAAAAGGAGTTTTAAAAAAACTCTTTAAAATTATTATAAAAGGAGGAGAGGAAGAAAGAATATGCAAAAAAAACATTTAATAATCATTTTATTGATGGTAGCTTACGCAACAATGATAGCTGGATGTTCCAGTAAGTGGTGGACAAAAAGTGAGGGGTCATCTCCCGTGAAGATGGTGGCCAGGCCTGGTGATTTGCCGCCTCTGGCTATAGACCCGAGAATTAGCGACTCAACACCTGCACAACCTGCAAAAGCACCGGCCGCTCCTTCAAAAAAGATTTCAGAATCTATAAAACATAAGGGTTACAATGTTGTTAAAAACGCGCGGGAGAATCTTTCCCTTGTGTTTACAGCTGAATTTGATTTTGCGAAGTTTTTTATAAGAGAAAAATATAACGATGATCTTAAAAAAGTAGCCGATTCGATGAAAGAAAACCCCAACGTAAAGGCTATAATTAAAGGTCATACGGACAGTATCGGTTCAAAATCCTATAATATGCGTCTGTCCAAAGCCCGTGCTAACAGTGTAAAGCGATATCTTATTTCCAAATTTGGTATAAAAGGGTGCCGCATTACGACTATTGGTTACGGATTCAGTAAACCTGTTGCTACCAATGACACGGAAGAAGGACGACAGCAAAACCGCAGGGCTGAAATATTTATCAAAGGAATAGAAGCAAAGTAAATTTATAACGGGTTTATTCTTGAAAACGAAGGCTTCATGACCATTGCAAAGTTATGGAGCCTTTTTATTGCGATTAATCTATGAAAGATCACAGGTAATTTAAAAATAATATTATGAAATTCAAGATAAGGTTGTTGATAATTTTAATGCTTGCTTTATGCTATCCCATTTTGTATCAGTCCGTGGCCATGGGAGAAGACCGCATACCTGATCTTAGAGGGAAGTGGAGCGGAACCGCTTTTTTATACGCCAATGCAAAAGGGATCAGTGCCTCAAACAAAAATGTCAATCTGATTGTATTAAAACAGTCCAGGTATGATTTCAGCGGAAACATAGAAATAAAGGATAAAGATACAAAGCTTCTGCGGGGGTTTTCAGGTTATTTAAACAAACGCGACAAGTATATCTGGTATTTCTGCATTGTCACTGAAAGGGGCAATGTGGATATTGGATACCTTATAACTCAAAACAGAATGAAAGTGAATCTTAGAGCCTTCGGACCCAACACGGACGTGGTAGTATGCAGTCTGACAAAAGAAGAACTTTCTCCGAATTAGAACAACTGTAAATGAGAAAGTCCGGGGTTAAAAAACAAATGTATGAGAAAATATTATATGGGGAATAATTGCATGATTCCTGGATTTATCATGAGGAGTCCTGTTCCAACAAGTACCGACGGCTGTTCCCTCGACATCAGATATCGGAAATCAATGTGTTCACTTGCATGCATCTGGCTGATATTTATTCTATTCATCACAGTCTCTTATCCTGACCGGACTATCGCGGCGGAAGTTTCATGCCCGCCAACAAAACAAAGCAGCGGCAAAGAGACGATTTCCGGCGCTTTCGGCATCAAGTTCGGAGAAGACATAAGGAACTGCCTTGAAGGGCATAACACACGCGATAGAATGACACTGGAAGGATTCAGCTTTAACTACATGATCCTGAAGCCGCCTGCTAATATAAAGGGAATGTTTCCTGATGCCCAGTCAATAAAACTTTCAGGTATCGCCGATGACGACAATCGTATTATTGTGATTCAACTGGACGGGATAGTAAAAGAACCGACATGCGATGAGAACGACGGCGTACAGGAAATAAAGGAAGTTCTCAGAGAAAAATACAAAATAATAAAACCTCAAAAAAATGGAATCGAAGAGTACGGGGACAGCGAAGGAAGCAGGATTTTGATGGAATGCAACGGCGGTAGTTTTTTCACGATTAAATACACTTCACATTTGATGTCGAACTATATCGCACGCCTAAAAGTTAACCGACAGCAATATAAAGATGAACTGAAGGATTTTTTTAGGAAGATCATGTAAGTATAGCATTATAAGTACAATCCCGGATATCAATACTTGGCAGCATGGAGTGAAAATTACGGGAGTCTTTATAGAATGATGAAAAAATGTCCCTATTGCAATGAAGAGATTCAAGATGAAGCAATTAAATGTTGATGCTGTTGAGAACGATTTGATACAAAATCCGCAATCGGTGACGAGCATGAGCAACTTACAAAGAAGTCAAAACATGGTGGGTAAAAATTGAATTTAATACAATTGTTCAAAACTACTTAGAAATTGAAAGAGCGAAAACCAGAAAAGTTAATGACCTCTCGTTTTTTTATTTTAGATACTCTATACATTTTTGTTTTCCACAAATCAATCAAGATTTCGGTCATCGGCAATTCTTTAAAATCGACGGTCTTGTAGCATACTTTAAAGACAGTATGAAACGCCAGATATCTTTTGACATATATGACTCTTTTGTCTTATGCTTTAAACATGAAAATCAGAATTATTTTTCCAAGCTTGTTATTAGGCATTGCTTTTTTAGTTCTTGCAGGCTGCCAGGGACATATTTCTACACTTGTTACGAACATCCCGGTAGAATCCCCCAAAGATTATACTCGTCAATTGCCGCCAGGCAAACTGGCACTGAGAAAGATTACCGATCCCAGACAGATTCCAGACTACACAAAGGCTTGCTCTGATACTGAAGGCTTAAAGGAAGCAATCGCCCGCAGTCTTAGCTATATGGCAAAACCATCCAGCGAAAAGTTTTATCCTTATGGAGACATCACTCATGAACAGGCGGTAAGGGGCCTACAGGAACTGGAAAAGCTTGTTTCTTCGAAATTGTCTCCGCGAGAAATGAACACGGTTTTGCGGGAAAAATTCGATACGTATATTTCAGTAGGCTGTGATGATCAAAGCACTGTATTGTTTACAGGATATTATACACCGATTTTTGATGGTTCTCCTGTACGCACAGAACAGTTCAAGTATCCTTTATATAAACCGCCTGCCAATCTGTTAAAAGGTCCTGATGGGACGATTCTGGGTCAAAAGGGGTTGGATGGCCAGATACGAAAATACCCGAGCAGGGTTGATATACAAAAATCCAATATGCTAGCAAGCAATGAGCTTGTATGGCTTGACGATCCGTTTAAGGTTTATATAGTGCATGTGCAGGGTTCAGCCAAAATACGAATGCCTGACGGACAGATCGAAGGGATCGGCTATACCGCTAATAACGGATGGGAATACCAGAGTATCAGCAAAAAAATGATTGCTGATGGAAAGTTAACCGAAAAAAACATTAACATGAAAGTCTTGATTGATTATTTTAGAGCCCATCCTGATGAAGTGGATATGTATGTTAATGAGAATCCCCGCTTTGTTTTCTTCCAGCTTGAGAAAGGTGAACCCAGAGGTTCTCTTAATGAGTCGGTAACTCCACTTAGAACGATTGCAACGGATAAGACTATTTACCCCAGGGCAATGTTTGCCTTTGCCGCGGTTGATCTGGACACACCCGTAGGGTTTGCGTTGGATCAGGATACAGGAGGCGCTATCCGGGCCGCAGGCCGTTGTGATGTTTATATGGGTGTTGGCGATCATGCCGGCGAACTTGCCGGCAAAACATATCGTGAAGGCCAGCTTTATTACCTTTTCCTCAAAGCTGATAGTGATCAGATTATAGGTAACAGCGGCCAGGGGACACAAAGTTATTCAAGACCAAACGGAATAAGCAATCAATAATTAGAGCAATCTTTCGTTCTGAATGCCATCTTATTTCTACTTAGTGACCGATCGTAAGACCTTTGTCCAGAACTATGATGAATATTTCGAATAAGCGTCAATTCGAAGTTGTGCTAATATTTACAACCAAATAAATTCAAGGTTTTGATTCAATTTTTGGATTGACACATGAAGAACTAAGCCTATGTGCCAACTCTCTACTTTACTGAAAGAAAGTTCCGCTGCTACTGGAAGCAAGGTATTACCCAACACAAAGCTAGAGGAATAGCCGCTAATAAATATTAAGAAAAAAGATATGGTCGGCTGCTACTTCTGATTATCTCAATTAATACCATCTAAAACCTTCTCTGAACTACATAATAGAGGAATCTGTTCTGCTGCGAGCAATGCAATATGGGACAGCTCAAATAATTGTTTCCGGCGGAACATATACGGTAAATGTCACACCTTTCTTTGTAGAAACAAATAGTTGATTTCCCAAGTCATGCCGCGTCTTTTAGGCTCGGCATAGTAACCGATTTTGAAAATCAATCGAGTCAAAAAGACTCGATTGATCGGGCATGACTAACTTTTTGGATCAATATTTAATTTAAATTTTTATTGATTTTATCGATTATTAATGATTAAATTTCAATAGTTTATAATTATCAAGCTTTTTAACATTCATTTAAAAATGTGTTTTTAACACTGGAATAATTAAAAAGTAAAAACGATATGAAAAGACGAAGATTTTCAGCGCAAATTTTATTATGTTTTTTGCTAATGACGTTTTTGATGATTGCCGGTTGCGGCGGCAGCACTAGCAGTACCCCGGCTGTCACCACTACCTACACTATTTCGGGTACGGTAACTGGAGCCAGCACCAGTGTAACGATCAACCTGACAGGTGCGGCAACCACTTCTACGACAACAAATGCTACCACCGGAGCATACAGCCTTACGGGCATGGCGGACGGAACCTACACGGTGACGCCATCCCTTTCGGGTTATACGTTTAGCCCTGTCAGCGCGATAGTAACCGTAAATGGAGGAGATGCTACCGTTACGACTTTCGTGGCAACGGCCACAAGCGCTTCAACTTATAAAATTTCCGGTACAGTTACAGCAAGCGGCGCGGTAAAATCGGGTGTGACAATGACATTGACATTGGGTAGCACTGAAATGGGAACGTACTCAACAGATGCCGGCGGGAATTATAGTTTCTCCGGCCTTTTGGCTGGCAGCTATACCGTGACACCAACCCTTACGGGCTATAATTTCCAGACAGATAGCCCCGGTGTGAGTTCAAGCTTCGGAGTAACTGTAAGCTCGGCAAATGTCACCGATGCGAATTTTATAGCCACTACCATATACAGCCAGAGCGACCTCACAGGCACATGGAACATTCAAATGCTGTACACACACCAAAATAACGGAAGCGGCAGCAGCGGGTGGACTCATGCCACTGGAACAATTGATTCCTCCGGAAATTTCACCGCCATTACAAATTGCGCAAGCAGTTCGGGATCTATCTCATCTTGCCCGGCAGTAAACACATTAACCTGGACCATCGATCCAACCACTGGCGTGATAACTGAAAGTGGCTCCAGCGGCAACAATACAGCTCATTGGACGATGGCAGCGAATAAGAATTTCATAGTCGGAACGGAGACGGACGGTGGATATACTTACCAAATAGCTATCGCCATGAAAGCCGGAACTTCATACCGCAGTTCTGATTTAGATAGCACGTCATTCGTTTTACATTCATTGATAGTTGGCGCTGACAATTACTGGGAACACGCGTCGGGAACTATTAGCCCGGCAGGCGTAATAACCATGACCAGTGAAACCGACATAAGCACCGGTGCTATTGTAACGACATTGACAGGACTGAGCAGTCCCGGAACAGTATCCGTGAGCAGCAGTGGCGTTGTCACATTCGGCAACGATACGAATTTCTATGGATTTCTTTCTGCCGATGAAAAAACAATCATAGGGACAGAATCGATCAATGTCGGCGTAGATTTTAAATTGGTTGTATTGCAGATTACCACAGGTCAGGCTGACACGGCCGGGTTCATTCCCGATGAAGTAGCGAATATACATTTTTTGTCTGTTTGGCCGGCTTCTGATCCCCTTGTGCCTTACTGGGCCCATTGGAGTGCCACTGTGACCGGCGGCAACGGCATGATGGTCCCCAATAATGACTATGTTTCCAGTAATTCCTCCAGCGCTGAAAACTTGATTTTCTCGATCATATCAGCGTCGGGCACTGTCACCAGTGCCACCCTGCCCACGTACAACGGCCAGATGTCGTACGACGGAAATTTTATCGTGGGTACAACAACAGTCGGTGACGAAAGTTATGGGCTTGTTGTGAGCACGGTCAGATAAACCAGATAAAGAAAGGCCATAGCTCTCCTTTTGCCTTTCCTGTTCAAATAAATTAATAGCATTATATTAATAACTGACATAATTGATCTTGAACCTGCAGATACACTCGTGATAAAAAACAAAAAAATTAAAGACAATTAAAGTATCTCAATAAGGAGGATGAATGATATGGCCATGAAAGTGCTTTCACTAGCCCCGTTGTCTGCCGAAATCGTGAAGTTGCTCATACAGCAGTCGTCTGGTGTACCCGATTTTGAGGTCATTGCCGGTAATGAAATGTCGAAGGAAGAGATTAAGAAAGCCATTTCAGAGGTTGATATAGTGCTTGGCGATTACACCTTCAAACAAAAGATCACCGCTGATATGGTATCCGCGGCACGAAAATTGAAGTTCATCCAGCAGCCCAGCGTGGGCTATCAGCACATAGATTTGGATGCGTGCACTGCAAAAGGAATCAAAGTGGCCAATACCGCGGGCGCCAATACCATCAGTGTAGCCGAACATACGATCGCCTGGGGGCTTTGCCTTCTAAAAAATATGCTCCATGCCCATACAAGCACGAAGTCGGGCGGGTGGGAACAAATGAATATAAAACCTTCGGAGCTTAATGGCAAGGTATGGGGCATCGTGGGGTTTGGACGCATCGGTCAGGCGGTTGCCCAAAGGTTGAAACCATTCGGGTTGAGCCGGATCATATACTTCGACACTTACCGGCCGAAACCGTCCGTCGAAAAGGAAATCGGTGTTGAATATGCCGGGATGGCAACTATTCTGAGTCAGTCCGATATCATCAGTCTTCATGCGCCTCTCACGGATTCAACCCGCTTCATCATCAATGAAGACGCTCTCAATTCAATGAAGCCTGGCGCTTATCTTATCAACGTAGCCCGGGCCGAGCTTGTGGATGAAAAGGCTCTTGCCGCGGCGATCATGAAGGGAAAGATTGCCGGAGCGGGCATCGATGTCTTCTCCCAGGAGCCAGTATCTATGAATAATCCGCTGTTGGTTGTGGAAAGTGAAAAGCTGCTCTTCTCGCCCCACGTAGCAGGTGTGACAGATGAATCGGCCGGGAGGATCATCAATACGGCATCGGCAAACATCGGCCGGATACTCAAAGGGGAAAAGCCGGAATCATTAGTTAACTAAATCATTTCAAAAGAGGATATTATGAACGGAGCTGAATGTATCATTAAAGCGGCGAAGGATTCAGGGATAGAGGTATGTTTTGCCAACCCGGGCACGACGGAGCTTCCACTCGTGGTTGCCCTTGATACAGTGGGCGGCATACGGCCGGTTCTGTGTCTTTTTGAAGGTGTGTGTACCGGGGCTGCCGATGGCTATGCAAGGATGCTCCAGAAGCCTGCCATGGCGCTTCTCCATCTCGGGCCCGGCCTGGCAAACGGTATAGCGAATCTGCATAATGCCAAAAGGGCACACAGTAAAATTGTAACCGTGGTGGGCGAGCATTCCACCTGGCACCGACCGTTCGACCCGCCCCTTGCCATGCATATCGAGTCTTTAGCACAGACTGTCTCCGGATGGCACCGCACCTGCCTCTCCTCCGATCTGCTTGGACAAGATATGGCAGATGCAGTCGCGGCCGCGCAAACGGGGCAGATAGCAACCCTGATCGTCCCGTTTGATCTCCAGACGAAGAAGTACGGCGAGAGCGCTATCATCCCTTATAATCAGGTGAAACCATCCCTAAGCGGGAACACTGTCAAATCAGCGGCAGCTTTGTTGAAAAGCAGCAAAAAAGCTGCCCTTGTTCTCGGCAGCAGATATATCGGGCGAAAGGAACTGATGGCCGCCGCACGGATAAAACAGGCCTGCGGATGCGCTCTCATCACTGATAATTTCCCGGCGCGTATCGAGCGCGGCGCTGGACTGCCTGATGTACGCCGCATACCTTACCTTCCTGAGCTGGCCATGGACATGCTGTCCAAGCATGAGGTTTTTGTTTTCGCCGGGGCAAAGGAACCTGTGGCCTTTTTCGGATATGAAGGCATTCCGGCAAACTATTTAAAAGACGATCAGAAGAAGTTTCACCTTTCCCGGCATAATCAGGACTTGCTGGTAGTCCTGAACACGCTCGCTGCCGAACTCGACGCGTCCGAAGTTATAGATCCGGGTATGCTAACATCATTAAAAAGACCTGAAATCCCTGCGGGCGCTCTCAATCAGTCAAAGATTTGCTCGGTTATAGCAGCCCTTCAGCCCGAGGAAACAATTGTAGTTGATGAGTCAGTCACAACCGGTTTTATGTACTATCCTGTCACTTCAGGCGTTCCGCCTTTTAGCCTGCTTACGCTCACGGGAGGAGCAATTGGTCAGGGCGCTCCTTGCGCCGTCGGCGCTGCCATCGCCTGCCCTGACAGGCCTGTGATCAACTTCCAGGCGGATGGCGCGGGCATGTATACCCTGCAGGCATTATGGACCCAGGCAAGAGAAGACCTGAATGTCACCACGCTCATCTGCTCCAACCGCAGCTATGATATACTGAGAATCGAGTACGGCCGACTGAAAGTAACACCCGGCAAGTGTGCAACCCGTCTCACCGACCTTACAGGAATTGATTGGGTGAATCTGGGCAAAGGCATGGGTGTGCCGTCCGTTAAAGTAACCACTGCCGAGGAACTGGTAAAAGAGCTGGGCCGGGCGCTAAATGATCAGGGCCCCCACCTTATTCAAATGGTTATATAGCGTTGGCGCAGCTATAAAAATATTAAGGCAGTCGTAAAAGAGAAAAGCCACACACAACCGGTTTTGAAAATCGATCAAGGCAAAAACCCTGTTGCCCAAAGCTTTTTTTCCCAATCGCATCCGGCGGGTGATGCAATATTTCCTTGACATTCAAGACAGGCTTTCTGTAGTTGTCTTATACAGAAGCAATGAATGAAAATAAACGCAAATCAGCTCTGGTCGTGGAAGGTGGAGGGATGCGCGGCATTTTTGCCGCAGGTGTTTTGCACGCTTTCGGCAAAGCCGGGTTTGATCCTTTCGATTTATATATCGGCGTATCTGCCGGGGCCTGCCATCTTGCCTCGCATTTGGCCGGACAATATGACCGCAACTTCGATATCACTTTACTCTATTCCATGACTTCCAAATTCATCAATCCCTGGCGATTTATCAGAGGAGGCCACCTGATGGATCTGGACTGGATGTGGGAGCAAACCATCACAAATTACCGCCTGAATCTGAAACAAATTGACGAAAAACTGCGCAGTCAGAACAAAGAATACCTGATCGTGGTCACGTCCATGGAGACAGGCAAAGCGCTTTTTCTGCATCCTGATGAAAACACACTGGAACACTATTTGAAAGTCTCCAGTTCGCTGCCGATTTTTTATCGTAATGTTCTGGATGTAAACGGTGAAAAAGCCATCCAAAGGATGTCCGTGTAATTCAAATCGCTCCGCCTGCAAATCTGGAAGTCGGCAGAACAACCAAAGATGAATCCCGCTTACGCACCGCTTACGAAACCGGCATCGCTTATGGTGACAGATTTATGAAAAATTATCGTACATATCTTTAAACTCATTCTAACTGTAAATTTGAGAATTCTTAGTAATCTTTATTTTTCAAAATTTCAATTTTATGCTAAATTGCAAGTAGTAATAATTATGCCGACAGCATTGCGGCGTTAGCGGAAGCAAAGCTCAAGCGTCATCCAGAGGTATTCCGGCAGAGGTATTCCCGGAGGATTGCAGACACGCTTTTGAATTCGTAAGCGAGCAAACACCTTCGCGGGCTTTGGGGTAAGCGAGCGAATATAAAATTATAATATTCCTTGAGAATCGAAGATTCTACGCGGCTCGCCGTGGAGAGCTTCAATTAGGCGTTCGTATGGCGTCGGGACAGATTTAATGTCAGGAGCTGTTCAGTGAAATACGGGCAACCGTCTCTGCTTATAAAACTCGTGAAATATATCCGCGACGCCCGTCTGGTTTGGGATGTCATGGGGTCTGTTTATAATCGGCGCATCCATGACGCCATAGCCGGGCTATATGATCATATCGCTCAGGATGTTGATCTACAGGGATCCGCGCGTATTCTCGACGCGGGCACTGGCCCCGGTTATATTTCTCTTCTGCTGGCCGCCAATAATCCGGAATCACAAATATTCGGGATTGACTACTCCATCATGCAGGTTCGGGATGCGGAAAAATATCGCGCACAAAAAAAGATCTCTAATTGTTCATTTCAGCAGGGTAATGTCATGGATATCCGGTTTGCCGATGAAACCTTTGACGCCGCTGTCAGCATCGGATCCATCAAGCACTGGCCGGATGGTCTTCTGGGACTGAAAGAAATCCAACGTGTTCTCAAAACCGGAGGCTGTATGGTTATCTCGGAAACCGATCAGGGGGCGTCAGATGATGCCGTCCGGCAGTTTATCCGGCGTTTTAAAGTCTGGTTTATTCCCGGCAGACTGCTTTTCTGGGGATTGCGTAACGTCGTCTTCGGTCAGAGCTATTCGGACACAACGCTGGCGGACGTCGTCCGCGAAGCGGGCTTTCACCATATTGAGTGTCAGCGGGTTCCCACCTGCCCTTACGTCATTGTCAAAGCGCGGAAATAGCGAATAGTTCTAGAAAAGGAATTTTAGCCCCAGGGTTATCATGCTTGTTGTATAATCAATCGTATTATTTCCATATGGGAGATTATTAAATTCAAATTCTGTAGCAAAATAGCGATAGCCGATATCTGCTGATAAGTTATTTGTTATGTCTATTTCAACTCCTGTCAATAGTTGCCACGCAAAAGATGTGTAATCCTTTCCTGCAGACGCTGAACTGATCCCGCCACCGCTACTACTTTGAGTAGCTGTTGCCGCCACATCAGAGTAGGTACATCCAATACCTGCGCCCACATATGGATGAAATCTCCTCAGGGGATATTTTGCAATAACGTTAAACATGAAATTGTTCAGCTTTACATCGCCATCAACAACATAACCAGATCCGTATTGATATAATAGCGACCTGTTTATGTCCGGATTCAAATAGCTGTATTCAAATTCAAATGAAAGATATCTCAATGGAGGCGGGGTATAACCAAATTTTACCCCAAACGCCCATGCTTCCTGAATGTCTAAATCAAAGTTGTTATAACCACCATAATACCAATCATTAAAATTCCCAGAACTTGCATCGGGACTTATTGTATAACCGCCCCATATACCAACATATCCTCCGACTTGAGCCGATGCCGATTTCAAAGGATAGACAGCAGATAATATGGCTAGTGTAAAAATAAAAATATAATTGGCAAATTTTTTCATATCCCTCATCCTTTCCTGCTTCTTCAATTATATTTTAAAACTTTATGCTCCGTATCTTTCTCCCCCCTTTAAATTACCTCACGGTATATCCACGGGCATCAAGACATGCTCCCATAGCACGTTGATAATCAGCGTTTTTCTGAACCGATGGTGCGCCGGAAACCGTGGTTGGATCGTAGTCCGTCTGGCCAACAGCCCAACGGTGACACTGATAGCGATCATCCGCCTGTTGCTTTTCACTTTGGCCATTACGGGGATAGATGAACAACTTTGGTGCTGGCGGCGCTGATGATACCGATGGAGACGTCTTGCCAATTGCGTCCTGCGGCGGATCAACAACCATATAACCACCATCGGTTGGAGCGTAATAATTGCCATCAGCATAATAGTAAGGATAATCAGCTATCCAGATGGTCGAGTAATAAAACGGTAAAAAGGGAATTGTCAGAGCCCAGGGATACCACCATCCACCATAGTACCACCCACGATATCCTCCAGACCACCCACGATATCCGCCATACCATCCGCCGCGATATCCTCCAGCATATCTACCATGAGAATAGGATGAACCACCGTGAGAAAATGATGATCTGCCATGAGAAGAACCACCTTGCATCTTTGCACTTACCGGTTGAGGACACCCTAACAGCATGATTCCTGAGAAGACGACCAACATAATCATGAGAACAATGCGTTTAATTACTTTTTTAATCTTTTTCATATTATTTGCTCCATAAAATATAGATTTTGTACCATCTATGGTGCGGCATAACCATCCTTTAGTTTAATATAGTCACCTTCTATCGTATGTCAAAGCATCTTTTAGAGTATCATTTAAATGGTTCAAAGTATTTGATATCATACTGTTTTCATGAGAATAATTCATTATTAGTGCTGATGATATTACGAAATTTTTATTCCGTTTTATTGTATTTTTCAATAACCTTCTGGCTAAAGTCATTTTCCTTTGCATGATAAGGCATCGGCGCGGTTGACAGATCAATAACCAAAGTATATTTTTCTTTTTCAGCTATAGCATGGACAATTTTCATAATTTCCGGTACCAGCTTTTGAGTCATCTCCTGATCGCGTTTTTTAAGCTTTTCATTTGTATCATTGACCAGATATTGATAATCGCGCAATTTCTTCTGGTAAGCAGATTCCTTTTCACTTCGCGAGCTTTGAGTCATGATTGAACCTTGTTTATCCAGATCATCCTTAATTGCCTTTAATTTACCTTCTGCTGATTTGATTTCCTCATTTTTCTTGTCGTATAATTTTTTAAAATCTTCCGCATCCTTTTTACCGGCATTGGAATTTTGCATTATTTGCCGCAAGTCGATAAAACCAATTTTATCCTCTTTCTCCGCGGCCAAAGAACTGGCGCTCCAGACAAAAACAAATAAGGCAGTTATTATTGTTATCAGATAAACACTTTTTTTCATGTAAGACCTCTTCCTAATGATTAACAGATAAAGTAAATATAACTATTGATTTATCTTAATAAAATGACAAAATCACAAATAATTTACATTTCACTGAACATCCTTATAATCCATTACAGCTTTTGCCGGGAAGAGGTGCGGAGTGGGAGTGGAAGAAAGGGGTTTTCACTCCATCCTCCGCACCATCAAAAATTCCCGTAGATTTATTTATAGCTTACTTATCACAATTCTAATTGACGATAAAGTGATCTCTTCTATTTTCTGCTCACGCAGTCTCATCATATCCAGGATCAAGCGGTAGAAACATTCGTCAAATTTTATTTTCCCACCTCTTTTTTAGGGGACATTTTACCGGGCATTGGCTTATCATGGTGATGATGATGTGCCCATTCTGCATGTCGTTTATGAGGCATTTTATCAAGTTTCATAATTTGTTCAGGAGTGAGAATCTTGCGCCAATCAATTCTCATCTGCGCTCTCTTCTCCGATAATTGCTGACGAAGATCGCTTATCTCCTTCTGTTTGGCAAGAAGTGTTGCATCATCTGTCTTGGGATCTGTAAAAAGCTTGCGCATTTCTATCCGCTTGATGGATAAATCGTATCTCAGATCTCTGGTCTCATTACGAAAGCTGTTTCTCAACTCTTTCATGCTGGCCAATTGTTTGTCGGAAAGGTTGAGCTGTTTTTTAAAACAAAATTCCTTGTGGGAACCGGCTTTCTCGGCGGGCTGCATTGCATACGCCGAAGAGATAATCGCTACAGACGCGATAAGAACGGCCATGATGGTAAATGCTTTCTTCATTTTTTTATAACTCCTCTTAAAGATATTTTAATTTTATTAACAGCAATAAATATGCCTAATAGAACTATACATACTAAGCATGCAATATTAATAAATATTATTTAATTGTTATTGGATTGTCTTAATTGGTGGTGGGTAGAATGTATCCGCTTTAAGGTATCCAGTTGCATAGAAAATATCCAGAGTAATTGTTTGTCTAATAGGTAGCGGCTTTGAGTAAATACTATAAATTTTACAAATATTAACAGGTAAAGCCGGCGTCAACGAATGTTGAAAGTATCTTGACCTTGTGCCGTATCTCATGGGCTATTGGAAATCGATTAAGATATCACTGTTGATATGATTATCGGGATTGTGCGGCACGTGTAAAATATATTCTAACTGAAAAATTGTTTTGAAGATTGCAAACCCGTAATCCTCAAGATTTTAATGAATTATTCAGCAAAAACGTAATTACAAGCGATGCTCAACTATAAAAAAAGGAGCGTTATAAAACGCCCCTTTTTTATTACGAATTAAATTATTGTCAAATGGCAGACGGAGTCAAAGTCATAACACCAGCGTTTATTGTTACTGTTGCGGTAGTTACGCCCCATGCACCACTACCATCTGCACATGTCATTGTGCCACTATTAACACCAGTTAAGCCACTTGGATCAGTAGTTACACCCGCGGTTTGACCATATCCAGCCGATGTCAAATCACCTGGACTAATGGCTGTAGCAGTGGGATTATCAACCGTATAAGCTACCGCTGCGGTGTATGCATTTTTGCAATCACTGTTTAGAGTTGCGACATAACCTCTTTTCCTATATTGAATGAACTGGGGAATAGCAATGGCTGCCAAAATACCGATAATCGCGATAACGATCATCAACTCAATCAACGTGAAACCTTTTTCTTCTTTATTACGGAAAATCTTTAACATGAAGTACCTCCTCCCTTTTTCTTTTTTTATTTGTTAATAAGTTAAATAATCACCGTTTTTTACCTAATCTTTGCCTGTTCTATCCTATTTACCTCCTTAATTTAACCTTCAACCTTTTTACATGACACCTTAAACTAAGCAATCTGTATGCCATGTATACTAATCCATATACACTCAGTTATAAAAATTTAGTTTAGCTTATTATATCAATAAAGTACGTTTGAAACGTTTGTCTAAAGCAAATAGAACAAAACTTTCTTATTAAAATAAAGCGGGGATTTTCACCAAAACCATGTGAATTTAACTGCGAGCGCAAACCCCCTTCGAATGATGAGGGGTATCGCTCGCTGCCGAATTCAATTGGTAATTTTACTTTTAAAATAATTGACATAGAAACGGAACTTCTCTATATTTTTTCTGTAAGAAAGCAATGTCTTATCAGAGCATCGCTTTAGGTCTCCACTAAGTTAGTTATTTCAGGGCAGAAATCCGTTACATGGAACTTTTGATATCAACAAGAAAGTGAAAAAGGAGGATAGTCATGGATACTGAATTCAAAGAAAGATTTTTACAAAATTGGACCACATATTTTCCCGGCGCTGAATTACCCATAGGGTTTTATTATTCCAATTCAGCGGAATCAAAATTTATGGCAAAAGAACCTAAAGGACATCGTTGTATTATTGGAGATTTAGCGAAAGTCCGGAAAGGGGAAACCATGTGCTTTAATGTCAATACAATTGGTTGCAATGGTGGTAAACGATTCTGTGGCTTCGAGAGCGAATTAACACCCGCTTTTGAATATTTTCTATCCTATGGCATTCCCGGCAAACTGGAGGGAGAACGATATAAGAAATCTCCGGAAATGGTTAAAGAACTTATGAAACACCAGACACCATCGAAAGCGCCTGAAAACTATATTATCTTTAAAAGGTGGGACTGCATGGAAGATGAAGACAGGCCTTTGGTGGTCATTTTTCTTGCCCCTCCTGATGTTCTTTCCGGTCTTTTTACGCTGGCCAATTTTGATGAATTGCGACCCAATGGAGTCATTGCTCCTTTTGGCGCCGGGTGCGCATCCATAGTTGATTATCCCTATAAAGAACTTAAATCCTCTGAGAATCGTGCCGTATTAGGCATGTTTGATGTTTCAGCACGACCCTGTGTGCCTTCCACTGCACTGAGCTTTGCTGTCCCCTGGCCCAAGTTTGTCCGTATGGTCGATAACATGAAAGAGAGCTTCCTCATAACCAAGTCGTGGGATAAAATAAGAGCAAGAATAAAAAAAGATAAAGAATAATCTTTGTACACTTATTGACATTAACAATCAGCAGGAGTACATTAAAAATGAAGAGTGCTGCAATGCCCGTATGATGTGAATAAAAGTTACGCCATTTCAATGGGAGGTAATTACAGTAGCATCTTTGGGTATCAGGGTGATGCCAAACTGCTTAAAGAGCGGTTCCAAGTAAGCTGACTACATTTTATGGGTAAAAAGCATTGCACCTCTCTTCTAGAATAAATTGAGCAAACGAGATACTGCTATGCATGAGGGAGTCTATCCTACCGGATATTAACATAAAAGAAGATCACAGGGTCTTCGTGGTGATTATTGCCCTTAATAGACCAACTGTTAAATGAAGGACTCCAGATAAAAAACAGGACGGCACAAGCGGTTCTGGTTTAACCCCTCGCAATAAGTAATATTTCGCGGGGGGTTTTTTGTTTTTCTTATCTGCCATAAAATGAAGTTAATTTGACAATAAATGTAAAGACTTTTAAAGCATTTCTTTCTGTTATCAATAAACACCTTTTAATAAAAAAGCGGTTATGCTAAATTGACATTAAACTTATCGAAAAAAGCGAAATACGTATATTAATTGCCAGGCCATAAGAAAGAAGATAATTGAAATGATATAAAGTTGATTCCCTCAAACCAAGAGAGGGAAAATAGAAGGGAGCTCCATGAGCAAATCACCTGCCCGTAATAGTCATGCCCGCCTGCATGAAGAGTTGATGATCAAGAGCAGCGCCATCGCCTCCGCCGTCAATGGAATGAGCTTTGGCGATCTCAAAGGCCGGATAACAGACAGCAATGCCGCCGGCCTCGCCCTTTTCGGAGGCTATACGCTGGAGGAGGTCCGTGGCTTGTCAGCCCTGTCATTCGCCGACTCCCAAGAGGAAGCGGCGGCAATCTTCGCCGATGTCATAAAGCACGGAAGCTGGACCGGCGAAGTGGCCGGGCGGAAGAAAGACGGATCTCCGATTATCGTCCACCTGTCGGCTAGCCTGGTTCGCAACACGGATGGCAAGCCCATATGTACCATGTGTTCCTTCATCGACATCACCCGCTCCAAGCAGGCCATCGAGGAGTTGCGGATCAAAGACTATGCCATCAAATCGTCCATCAGCGCCATTGCCATCGGCAACCTCAATGGACACATTGCCTATATCAATGATTCTTTGCTCCGCCTCTGGGGAAACGATGATCCCACCGAGATCATCGGGCGCCCCATCACAACATTCGCCCAGTCAGAGCAGGAGGCCGAGGCTATTCTCCAAAGTGTCTTAGACAACGGAAACTGGATGGGTGAGGTCAGTGGATATGCTCGGGACGGTAGACTTCTAACGGTTCAACTTTCAGCCCAAATGGTCACCAACGATGAGGGTCAACCGATTTGTCTGATGTGTTCCTTTGTTGATGTAACGGAGAAAAATCTTGCCCAGGCGGCCCTCCAAAAAACCATGGAAGAACTCGAGGAGCGGGTGGCCGAAAGGACGCAGGAGTTGACTGAGGCCAATGCGAATCTGCGCCGTGAGATCGAAGAGCGCAAGCTTGCCGAGCAGGGACTCCTTAATAAGGAAAAGGAGCTCCAGATCAACGCCCTGCACTTGGAGGAGAGCAACATCGCCCTGAAGGTTCTGCTTAACCAACGGGAAAAAGACAAGAATGAGGTAGAGGAAAATGTCCTGGCCAATGTCCGGGGTCTGCTGCTGCCCTGCCTGGAAAAGCTTCGGCAGAGTCGCCTCAACGACGAGCAGCGGATCTACGTGGACATCCTTGATACCAATCTCCGTAACATCGTTTCACCTTTTATGCAGCGCCTGTCCAGCCAATATATGAATCTCACTCCGACGGAGATTCAGGTGGCTGGCCTCGTGAGGGAAGGCAAAACATCAAAGGAAATCGCCTCGCTGATAAACGTCTCCGACCGTGGCATTGAGTTTCACCGCAACAATATCCGCCGGAAGCTCGGCATTACCCAATCCAAAATGAACCTCCGTACCTATCTTCTGTCCCTGTCTTAATTGACTTGCAGTAATGACACTGAGTTCATTCAGTTGATGCGCACTTCCTTAAGTGAGCAAGTGATGATTTGCATGCAAGACCATCTTTTCTTACACATCGCCCTCAAAAAAACAAATCCTTATTAAAATAAATAACTAATTGATATTATGTGAATATTATGTTGACATCGCAACGAGGTGCTTGATCATAATACAAGTGTATAGCTAGTATTATACTGTTAATAAACACGCAAGACATTGAAAGAAAATAATGTTATAATCTCATTAAGTTCAATGTGCAAGTATCCAATCAACTATACGCTAAATTTTTCATTCTTATGAGGAACTTTTATGAAAACCACAGTAGACATCGCAATGGATCAGGTAGCCGGTATATCATTGACTGGCAAAGAAAAAGTGATCACGTACCCCAAAGTATCTCATTTTGCAAATATTGAAGACGGTATTCTGGATTCCTCTTCCTTATCCCTATTGAAGATTGAATGTCAGAGTGTCAAAGCCTCTGATGTTTTTCAGAAAATGGAATCATGGAGAAGCTTGCAGGAGTATCATAATCTAATGAAACGCCATGAAGCGGCAAACGACATTCCTTGTGCCGTGCAGCATATCAATGCGATGACCGTTGCAGACGGTTATATTCCGGAAGAACTGTCACATCAGGACGTAACCGGCAGACTGATAAGAAAGCAGGCAAGATACATTCTCCATGCTCCTTTTCTGAAAGCTGTTACCTCTCATACAGAGTACCGTGATGTACCGGGTTTCCAGATTCCGAAGCGGATTATAAAAGAAACGGTTGATATCCTTAATCTTCTTCGGAGTATCGGAAATCTGTTTAGAAAAGATAAAATCCAAACCATGGTCGGATCACCGGATGAAGTGAAAATTGCGAGCCGGTGTTTCGGTACGCTCTGGCCCGCGGGCATCAATCTCTACGGAATACTGAGAGAACTATATCCTGCTTTTCATGCCAGAGTCACCGGACAGGTGCCCGTCTATGTGGCTAATCACATGGAGGAGTTGCTGGAAACCACCGCAGATTCCAGTGCCATCCGTGGTATTGGCAGGTTCAGTATTGATGGTCACGGAAGATTCCTTGGTCTGTATCCCGTATCCGAAGTGCCGCAGGATCAGGTAACTATGGATTCATTGTTCGTATCCCAGGATCAGCTTGGACGGAAGGCCATTGTAAATAAAATCATTGAGGATATCGTCCATGCCATTCAAAAGACCGGAAACAGGAATATCATCGTGATCGATTATGCCGGTGGTGTCGGCAATATGTCCGAACTTCTTCTTAAGAAGATTTACAGTAATCCGGATGAAAACCAGAAGAAACTTTTGTTGGAAAGAGTACGCGTTGTGGCCATCGATATTGCTGGTGATCAGCTTATTGCTGGTTCAAACCGATTTCTTCAAATGGAAAAACAGTCCAAGTATTCAGGAATATATGACAGGATCATATTTTTGAAAGGCGATGTTACTAAACCGCTCAATGCGCAGCACATCAGCGCCATGGAAAAGAAATTCAGTAGTGCGATGTCGTCAAATCCCATCTATATCGGCATGACCTCATATACGATTGGCGCTCTCGACAATATTTCCCTCGAGGATGGCACTACGGTTGCACACGCGATGGCCGATGAGATGTTCAAACAGTGCTGGAAAGTCTATGCCGTCGATTTTTCTTCACCCATGTGGCGTCTTCAGGGGTTCCTCAAGGATACGGGGAAATGGGGCCGGGAGTACCTGCGAGTCTTGCACGGATGTACAGGGCCGCAAGACGAGAGAGAACCTTTACATTGGTTGATATCAATATATTTGAAAGTGAGATTCGGATTGCGGTTGCATAGTATCGCCGATTTTGTCCGGTTTATGTCAGTCGGCACAGCGCTGGCTTCCCACTACACAACAGTCTGGCCCGACAGCGATGGCCATAATGCCGGTTATTGCGTTGTTGAAGACGGCACTTTGAAAAAGCCGGGTATTCTGAGTTTTGCAGAAAGGCTTCAAGGACAGGGGGCGACACTATTTTATAAATCGAAAATCTGGCTGTTCGGCACTCTGGATATGGGGAAGACGCGAAACGGAAATCGTGCATGGGCCTTCATACCAGGATGGGTAGCTGATTTTGTGGTCGCAGAAAATGCTGAACTGAAAATATAACGATTTTAAACATCAAGGAGTTCTTTTATGTTGGCGAAGGATAAAATTTCAGTAAAGCAGCAATTAGCAGGTAAACGGATCATGATTACCGGCACGACTGGATTTTTGGGTAAGGTGCTCGTGGAAAAATTGATTCGTGAAATACCGAATGTCGGGAAGATTATACTGATTATAAGAGGCAACAAAAAATACCACACTGCTCGGGAGCGTTTTGACTATGAGATTGCAGCATCGACTATTTTCGATCGTCTCAAGGATAAGAATCCTTCGTATTTCAATCAATTCTGCAGGGACAAGATAGAATGTATAACAGGTGAGGTCACGGAAAAGAACTTTGGTTTGAGCGTTGAAGTTTTTACGCAATTGGCTTCCCGGGTTGATATTGTCATCCATACGGCCGCATCTATAAAATTTCGCGATGATCTGCAGAAGTCTCTGCAGATTAATGTCTTAAGTCTGCTCAATATTGCAGACATGGTCAAAGCGGCCGGAAATATTCCCCTTGTCCATGTGTCTACATGTTATGTAAATGGTTTCAATGAAGGGCATTGCTTCGAAAAAATCGTGATCCCGGCACGTAAAGCAGTCCAACGAAACTCAGATGGCTTTTACGAGGTGCGGCCTCTCATCGCAAGGCTGCATGAAAAAATCAAAAAAATCGAAGAAGATTGTGCCCACCCTGATAAATTGGACGAGCATCTCGTTGATCTTGGCGCGAAAGAGTCGCAACGATATGGCTGGAACGACACATATACATTTACAAAATGGATTGGTGAACAACTTATCACAGAAGCCCTGCAGGACTCCACACTCACGATTGTCAGACCGGCAATTATCGAAAGCACCTATCAGGAACCTGTCCCCGGTTGGGTAGAAGATGTCAAAGTTGCCGATGCAATCATTCTGGCCTATGCCCGTGAAAAAACTCCATTCTTTCCTGCACTATCTAAAGGCATCATTGATATCATTCCAGCGGATCTAGTGGCGAACAGCTTAATCCTGGCTGCAGCCGAGACTCTCGCCATTCCCGGCATACACAGACTCTATCAGTGTTCCACCGGATCGTCCAATCCAATCACGATCGGACAGATGAAACATTTGCTTCAGTCAGAGGCCAACCGGAATCATACTGCTTACAATCGGTTGTTCCCAAAAGGCAAACCAAGACGTGACTTTCGGATCATCGATCGGAGACTTTTCGTGATGGCAATGTCAGGACTCAAAGTTGCAGTTACGGCATATGACAGGATTTGTAGATTGACAGGAATGAAGAACATGATCCGTAAAGTGACGGAATTTGTGAACACCACGATGAAACTGGCTGTCACTTTTTCATTCTATGCTTCACCAAAATGCATTTTCCACAATGAAGGACTGATAGATCTTGCCTCGCGGGTGCTGCCTGATGATCAAAGGATGTTTCCCGTGGATGCACGGCTGATTGAATGGGAGCGTTACATGGGACCAATCCATCTGTCGGGCCTAAACCGTTACGCGTTGAAGGATCGGAAGACAGTCCGGATAGATGTTCCCGATACGGCCAAAGTTGCAGCCGCCATCAATATTGCCCAAATAAAGAATAAGCTCGGACCTGGAGTCGTTTGATTCCCGTCAATTCATAAGAACACATCCCTGATCTTAAGCCGTATTTGCTGTATCTGGGGATGTTTTTCTTATAACGTCTACATTCTGTGGAATGAGGTTCAGATAATAACTGCTAAAAGTGCGCTATACAGGACACGGTGTCGCAGCTCTCTATGAGCTTTACCTTCTCTCTTTCCATCCGTGATCCTCACTTCATACGACTGTCCACTACTGAACCTTTGTAAAAGAAATCATCAAACTAACTTTTTCTGTACTGTTGTTTTTCTAATTCTGTGCGTCGATGCAATATTTGAAGCTCTTTGCGGCAAGCCACACGATATTCTCACTGCCAAATTCAACTGTAAATGAATGAGCAACAAAGATATAATACTAAGTAAATATATTAAGGATCGATTATGCGGTATGTAGAATTTGGGAAAAGCGGTTTGGAAATATCCGAGCTTGGATTTGGCGGTATACCCATCATCCGTCTGAACGTTGATACGGCCGTGAGAGTTCTTCGCCGCGCGTACGATAGAGGAATCACTTTTTACGATACCGCCAATGCATATCGGGACAGCGAGGATAAAATCGGCCGTGCCTTTGACGGCATGCGGGACAAAGTTGTCATAGCGACCAAGACGATTCAGCGTGATGCCCGCCACGCATTGGAGCAACTGGAAAACAGTTTGCGTATGCTAAGGACAGATTATATTGATTTGTATCAACTGCATCAAATAGCCCAAGAAAAAGACTGGAACGCTGTCACAGCGCGGGACGGCGCGATGGAGGCTTTAGTAAAGGCAAAGAAAGACGGCAAGATCAGATTTATCGGCGTTACTTCCCATAATCTTTCCATGGCTATCAGATTAGTCAAAACAAGCTTCTTCAGTTCGATTCAGTTCCCCTTTAATTTTATTGAGTATGCTGCAAAAGATGAGCTTTTCGCAACAGCCAAAGAATCAGGAATGGGGATCCTGGCAATGAAACCGTTTGCGGGCGGGATGATTAACAATGCCGATATAGCCTTTAAGTTTCTGCGTCAGTATCCGGATATAGCACCCATTCCGGGTTTTGATTCGGAAACTGCGGTTGATGAGGTCATCTCTTTATATCAACGTCCGAATATTGTTACCGGGAAAGACCGGCAATCCATGAAAAAATATCGGATGGAATTGGGCAAACAGTTTTGCCGCCGTTGCGAGTATTGTCAGCCATGCCCGCAGGGAGTAATGATAACGCCGGCTATGGGTTATAAAATAGTGGCATCCAGAATGTCGCCCGCCGTTTCCGTTGAATTTTGCCGGCTGTCAATGGAAAGCGTGAAACAATGTACCGAGTGCGGAGAATGCCTCGAACGTTGTCCATATAAATTGCCTATTCAGGAAATGCTGAAAGCGAATTACGATCTTTATGAACAGCACCGCGCTGAGTTGAATAAATCATGAAACACCGCGATTTTGTGTGTTACATGCTGTCAGTTTAGGAACCATATCTTCAGTAAGGGAGTTGTGTTATGAAAATTATAGGAATAAACGGCAGTCCGCGGCGACAGAACAGCCGCACAGGACAATTGGTGAATAAGGTATTAGAAAGCGCAGCGGATAAAGGAGCCCGGATAGAGTTTTTTGATATAACGAAATTAAAAATAAAACCATGCACGGCCTGTGACAAATGTCATAAAACAGGCTACTGCCCTCAAAAAGACGACTTTAACTTAACTTTTGAAAAGATAATATCCGCCGATGGTCTTGTGCTGGGAAGCCCGGTTTATATTCATCAGGTAACAGCCCAACTGAAAAACTGGATTGACCGCCTTGGAAACACTATTCATTGCCTGCGGTTTCTGGGTAAATACAGCGCAGTGGTAACCACCGCCGGAGGAAGCGGTGAAAAAGAAACAGCCGATTATATGGAAGCAGTTCTTAAGTATACGGGGATACAAAATGTGGGGCGGCTGGCCTGCCGCATAGACGTTGATGGACTTCCCGAAGATGATTCTCCTCTATTAAATGAAGCAAATAATCTCGGACATTCACTTGTTGAAGCTATTCGGGAAAAGAAAATATTTGCAGACCAGGTCAAGGAACATGAACAGCGCAAAGAGTATTTCCGTCAGATTATGTTTAAACGGAAGGAAAAGTGGAGTTGGGAATACGACTACTGGAAAGAAAAAGGTTGGCTCTAAATGTGTCATTTAAAAAGGAGGATGAGCATGAAGGTTATCGGCTTTAACGGCAGTCCAAGGAAAGACGGCAATACCAACGCGTTGATAGGCTATCTCTTGCGGGAGATCGAAAAGGAAGGCATTAAAACGGAACTTGTTCAGCTCTCGGCAAAGGCGATTCACGGGTGCATTGCTTGCTACAAGTGTTTCAATAATCAGGACAAGCGATGCGCCGTTAAGGATGATGCGGCGAATGAATATATCAAAAAGATGATAACGGCTGATGGTATTATTTTGGCATCTCCTTCCTATTTTCAGGATGTGACAGCGGAAATGAAGGCCTTGATCGACCGGGCGGGATTCGTCGGATTGGCAAATGGGAAAATATACAAAAATAAAGTTGGGGCTTCCCTATCCTGTTTTCGCCGCTCGGGAGGGATGCATACAATCGAAACCATGAACCATTTCTTCTTTGGAAACGAGCTTATCATTGCCGGTCGGGCATTGAGCGTTGCCAGAGATAAGGGAGAGGTGGAAAAAGATGTTGAAGGCATCCAGAGCGCACAGGCCCTGGGGCAAAAGATCGCCTGGATGTTGAAGAAGTTCTATGGATAAAACCGTTCGCTTAAGTTTTCTTAAAAAAACAAAGTTTGGATATTAATTGTTATGTGGAATAAAATATTATGGAAGAAAGAGAGATTAAATTAACACCTATCGGATTCGTATTATCTTTAATAACTGAACAAACTGATGAAAAATGGGGTTAAATAACTTCACGTATTTTATTATAACCAGAATATATAGGGGCGCTATCCGGCCTTGAAGATTTTTTGCACGCAATTATCATTACCTATCTTCATCAAGCAAAATACGAAAAAGAAAAACATTTGCGACGGAGGCCACGTGGGCTAACGAGTATGCCCAAAGTGAGAATATTTTCCCAAAGAGCAAAAGATCGGCCAAATCCTATCGGCGTTACCGCTGTGAAAACAATAAATGTCGGTGGTGATTATTTTGAAGTACAGGGGTTAGATGCGGTAAACAATACTCCTGTTCTTGATATAAAACCTTATTACCCACATTATGATAAAATTGATTCACCCAAAGTGCCTGAGTGGGTAAACCAATTAATGGAAAAGTATTTTTAAAATTGCACATAACAAGGGCAAATACGCCGATCGCTATGCTCCGGTTGATTCCCAAGTTAGATTGGTAATCATCAATTCCAGCAATAGACTGCCCGTGAAACTTTGTAGCAGGTAAAAGAAATAATCAAGATGGTAATTATTACATAAAAAAAATAATTGACATACAAACAATACTTCCTTATATTTCTCATTACAAAAACAATTTCTTATCAAAAAATAATTTAAGGAAGTATACAAAATGAAAAAAGTGACTTTCTCGTTGTTGTTAGTTGCACTTCAAATTATTTTATTCGTAGTATTGGGATGCAGCACTTCAACCTCCGAAAAAAATGCAGCCAAAGAAAAAAGTATGTTGCAATCGCTAAATAAGGAGAGCAATGATTTTTGCAATAAAGAAGAATATCAGAAATTCTTTATAAAATCACCATGTTTTGCTAACGATATTACTGCCGAACAACTTTCTGATAAAAATATGATTAAAGATGCTGAAAAAGATGATTTTTTGAAATATCGTGAAGATGTATCAGCTATTGATAAAAAATTCAGTGATATTTCGCAAACCTACGGAGACTCAAAAGATAAAGAATTCGGTATGTTCCTTGAAAAGTATAGCATCGTGAATAAAAGAAAAGCTAGTCTTGATTTTGCTGAAGGGAAAATATCATGGGGAGAGTTCAACAAAATCAGAAAAGAAATTGCTCAAGAGGGGGAAAAAGAAAGAATTCGTATTTATGGCAAACAATAGCTTAGGACAGAGCCAGCATATTGAAGCTCGCCACGGCAAGCGGCGGAGAATCTTCGATTCTTAAGTATAATTCAGTATTCGCCCGCTTACCCCACAGCAAGCTACGGGGAATGTGATCGCTGCCCAGTTCAAATGGTCTGTCCGAAATGTTTTACCATTACTCTCTTTTAAACAGTAATTCACAACGTCAAGACTTTTAAAAGTCGATTGTTTGTAGATAAGAAATAATCAAACTAACTTCCTGAGGTCAATAGACCTGCCCTTTTTGCATGTATACAGAATTTAATTCTGAATGCTCAAGTCGAAGGCGACATATTCCTTCCATAATAATCGACACAACATCTAAATACTTTGTGACTAATATTTTATTGACATACAAAATTGATGTTCCTATAGTTCAATCATGAACAAGCAATGTATTTCCCCAAAAAGAGGCCTGATGTCTACCGGGGTGAAGCGACTGCCTAAGCCTCTCGTGGACTTCCACGTTCATCTTTTTCCGGATCGGCTGTTCGACGCGATCCGGCGGCAGTTCGTTACGGACTATGGGTGGAGCACACTGCATCCACTCTATTGGCGTGAGAGTGTCGCCTACCTCCGCGAGAGAGGTGTTGGTCCAGTCGTTTATTCCAATTACGCTCACCGGAAAGATATCGCCAAAGGTCTCAACGACTGGAATCTGAAAATTCTGGAGGAACTGCCGGATATTTACTGTTTCGCCGCCTTTCATCCCGACGACAAAGATGACCTTGTGATGGTTGCCGATCTCCTCGACCATCCTCGGATCCTCGGATTCAAACTTCAGCTTCTCGTCCAACGGTTTTCCCCCGACGATGAAAGACTCTTTCCTCTCTATGAGCTGATCATGGCAAAAGGAAAGCGTCTTCTTCTTCACGTAGGCACTGGACCAGTGGGAAACGAGTTTGTGGGAGTAGCTCCTTTCCAAAGGCTTCTCGTTCGCTATCCCGATCTCCCCGCCATAATCGCCCATATGGGGGCACTCGAGTATGGTTTGTTCGGTGCTCTCCTTGCCGACCATTCCCAACTCTATATGGACACTGCTTTTTCCTTCCTCCCTTGTCTCGGTTCCATGTTTGATCTCGGCAACAACTTTCTGGAAATGCACCGGAAACGGATCCTCTATGGTTCGGACTTCCCTAACATCCTCTTCCCCCGCGAGGATGAGATCGACACCCTTCTCGGACTCGATCTGTCCCAGGCCTTTTATGACGCGGTCTTCCGGGATAACGGTCTGTGTCTTATCCGTGAAATCTCTCAGAGACGATCATAGTCGTCAACAAGTCTTTCTTTCTGTTATCAACAAAAATCGGGTTGTCGGAAAAATTCAATCTTTCAATCCATTATCAATGAGACGGTAGCTTTTACTTTTTAAAAAATAATTAATAGTGTTATTATGATACTCAAATGAAATCAATATGCCTTGCAATATCAACAAAAAGAAATCAATCGGTAATCAACAAACTTTAACAAACTTGACACTATTTCTTTGTACTATACATAACAAAATGATGATCGCAACTTAGATATCACAGGTTCATCATCTATCTGTATTTCCTATTGATTTACAGGAAAGGAGATGATGATGAACCAGATGGCGACAGAAAAACAGAGAGACATATCCGCAAAAGAATCCCTGACGGATTTTGGCAACATCGATCAAAGTGATGGGATTCAACACGCTAGAATTTTCAAGAAAAACATTTCTGAAAAATTAGAAAACACATTGTTCATGAATCCCACTGCACTGAAGGCATTGCCGATGTCTGCACCAATTACCAGGGTTTTCTAATCCTTTGATGACGTAACACTTGCTTGTTATAATCACTCTTAGACATGGTCTTTTCTCCTTTCTGCTTTGGTTGTTTTGGCTATTCAACTTTAACAGATCGAGAATGCCATGTCCGCTACTATCTTCCTTATAGTAAGCTAATAAGTCTTAATTTTCTATTTTGCTGTTTTATGCTAGTTTATAATCGGCAATGGTTGGATATCTTGACTATTTCCTTTGTAGAAAGACTCAAGTGAAAAAAAAATTTACCAGGCCGGCGTTTAAATCTATTGATATTTAAAAGGGGAATAAGATGAAAACTACGGAATTTGGAGTTAAGAAATCGAAAGCTAGCGAAAAAGAAGTAAAATTCACCAATCAGGAAATTATTAAATTCGCTTATATCACTAAAGAAATAATCGGGTATGCGTGGGGGGTAAAACTATCTAATGCTCAAGCAAATTGTTATGTAGAATGCTTTTATAAAATTCAAGAACTTATAGAGATAGTCGATAAAGAATACCTGAACAGGCATAATGAACTATGCGAATTTTTTCGCGGGGGAAGAAGGCTGACAACCGAAGATGACCGGCTGTATTGGGATGTTTATGAATGTGGGAACGATTAAACAAAAAGGTAAATGTTTCATCAGATTTAAAAGATATTAAAGCAAAATGGTTTAGTTCTAATGGTAAAATAGTTACTATAGTATTGAAGGCTAACAAAATTTAGTGATTG
Source organism: uncultured delta proteobacterium (assembly GCA_963811325.1). Lineage (GTDB taxonomy): Bacteria > Desulfobacterota > Syntrophia > Syntrophales > Smithellaceae > Smithella. The sequence goes on along the minus strand of CAWEQT010000001.1, from coordinate 562,832 downwards.
AAGAAAAATCTTCAATCACCGGAATGCCCGAAGTGGCCCCGAAGTGGCCCCGAATGGGCAAAGATCAGCCGCCAAATGTCAAGAAGTGAAAAAGCGGCCTCTCATTGGCTAATCTCACTTTATTTATATTTGCTTGCATATTTTTATGCATTTTAAATATTTTTTTTCACATTTATTCCTACATTTTGTTTTTCAGTTTTTTTGCTTTATCTATACAAAAATCATGATATCCTGTATAGTTTTGCATGCATTTATTATTACAATCAACAAAAGCCGTTGCGCTTCCGGCTAAACATACGTTACGATACAAAGTTAAAACAAGAAATGATATGAAAGTAATTACAAAAAGCTTTCAATTTTTATCTCCAATCACTTAGTTTATCCGGATTTATATCTACTTTAAAGAGGTAACATATATATAATCACCCCATTATTTGATTATATTTCATCGTTTCCGTCCTTTAATGACCATAAAAAAATTTATTCATGGTCACAAAAAGCGTCTTTCCCTCCGGGGAGAAGATCGGACACTGGAACTATTTTAACCCCACTACGTTTCAAACGGGGAACAGCTTCTTTCAGCGCCAGAATCGTCGAGTGGTAAGGATGGCCGATGACCACAACATGATCTTGCTTATTTCCTGACGCGAGATTTAATAGAATGCGGAGGGTTGCATCATAATTCTGGCTGTTATCAATGAAAATGTTGCGGGATAGGCACGGCACTCCTGTAATTCTGGCAACCAATTCTCCCTTGGAATAACTGGTAGTCATGCTGTCTATAAAAAACAGTTGTTTTTTCCTGATCTCATCCAGGACAATCTTCAATCCTTCTTCATCGGTCATAAAGCGGGAACCCATATGATTGTTTACGCCAATTGCGTAAGGCACGGCATGGATGTCTTCTTCAAATTGCCGGATAAGCTCATCCTTATTCATCCGAACGAGCAGAGCTCCCTTGCCGGGATTCGCACGGGGGTATGATAAAGGTTCCATGGGAAGGTGTAACATGATTTCATGTTTAGCCCGGTGAATCTCCTCAGCAGATAAGGTTGAATAAGGGCAAAATGGAGAATGGAAAAGGTCAAGGGCGCGTCGATTTCGATGAGTTCCTCCACGGACAAACGGCTATTACCGATATCATCGATAATGATGGCGACTTTCCGATGCAGAGCGGAAGGTTCGATACGTGAAAACGCTTTACCAGGGGATAGTTGCTCTCGGGCATGCTTCCTGGATTCCGGAATCTGAACTTTTGATCGCACATGGCCCAGTGGCTTTTGCGAAATAAATGCTGGCTTATGATGGAGCCACCACAAACAAGCAGTAAGAATGGAAATAATCACAACGAATATCAACAAGCTTTTCTGATGACTTCTTTTCTTTATCTTTCTTCTTGCCATTCTCCTTAGTTCACATCCTTAAACGGTTTTGGACTGACTTACCCATGAAAATTGTTTCCCGGTGTTACGATCTATTAATAATCATCTTAAGTTGAAATCAGTGCAAATGGATGAAATTCTCTTTGTTATATTGAAGCTCTCCGCGGCGAGCCGTGGAGAATCTTCGATTCTCAAGGAATATTATAATTTTATATTCGCTCGCTTATCCCGTAGCACATCGCTGCCGAATTCAAGGCTGATACAGCCAGTTTTTTACATATCTATTATTTAGTATCATCGTCATATATCAATCTCAACATAACTGGCCAGGAATTGACAAATTTAAATTTTAGAATCCGATATGCTGAAGCAGAAATACCATGCATGAAGCAAAGAGGCAATAAAAGCCAAAATATTGCCAACGGTCTTTTTCCAACCAACTGGAGAGAAGCCTTAAAGCCAAAATACCCGAGATGAAGCTGAAAAGCATGCCGATGAGGCTTGGATAAAAAAGAGACATTAAGTCTGTGGTTCGTGAAACAGTCATTGTATGAGCCTTCAATAGTCGAAGAACTTCACGGGCTATAACCGGCGGAGTAACTACAACTGCAAGCGTAAAACTAAATTCTTCTGCTTTTATCTTGTCAATACTAAGAAGAAGCCCCGTAGATATTGTTGCTCCGGAACGTGAAAACCCGCGAAAGGGAAGGCAAATGCCTTGAATCAGGCCGATCCAGATTGATGTCCCTAAATCTAAAAGGGATGTTGGCTTTGATCTCTTTTCATAATATCCGGCATAAATAATAAGTACTCCGACTGCGGCAAGAGCAATTGCGATCAGAAGTAAATTACTAAAAAGGAGTTCCACTTCGGCATTGGGAATGTTTCGCAGGGCAAATTTTTCGATTAAATATTTAATGGCAATCCCGACAATCCCTGTAAGTGCTGTAGCTATTATGACGAGTTTAGAGAAATGCCAGAGCGTCTTTCCGGAGAAAAAATAATTTGCTCGCCATGATTTCCAAAAATAAAGAATGACGGCTAGCATTGTGCCCGTATGCAGCATGACAAGAAGAAGGGTCATTTCCGGACTGCTCGGATCAAGATGCATGAGCTTGGCTGCCACAATGACATGCGCCGAACTGGAGATCGGCAAAAGTTCAGCAGCACCCTGGACAATAGCGAGAATCAGTATCTGTAGAATTGACATTGAGTCAGAACCATGACGAGTATTTTTATTTGCCAGATATTACAATCACTCTATCTTAATATCATATCTTACAGGTCGTATCTCTCAAACCGAAATTATCACTGACCTGCGCTCAAAGCACTTACCACAAGTTAAGTTGGAATTCTATAGTATTTGATTATTATTATTTGAAATACGCTTGATTGTATTCCATCACAAAATGTTTATCGGCTTTCCGAATTAGAAAAAACTTTTCAGGAAGTTCCTGATACTACGACAGCCGGATAAAATTGCAATCAAGAATCTGTATGTTTCAATCGTAAATCAATAACCACCTTTTAATTAAAAAGCGGTTGTGCTAAATTGACATTAAATTAATCGGACAAAAAGAACCTTTATATTAATTGGTTCATATATGACTAAAACAAATCTCCGAATTATTATCTATGATTTATTGTTGACTATGATTTTACAATGTTTTTCATTTATGCTTGACAGATAAAAAGAAATGACTTAATAATATTAAGTAGAAATACATTTAATAGATTCACGGATACGACTAAACACTTCCTAAGAAGGCAGCAGAAAGCAGGGGATTTTATATCGAATATTAAAAGTGTATTTTTTTCACCTAAAAAAATTACGATTAGATATTTGTTGAAGAAAAGATTGCTTGGCGAGCCGATTGCGGTCTAGAAAATCGCGTTGGCTTTTAGAGGTTGCTTCTGCACCGAGTGCAGGAGAATTGATGGCTATAACTTTTCAGGAAAGATCTTAGCCTATGCATATACTGCGGCCCCTTTACGTAATCCTGGCTTTAGCGGCGATCATCTTGATCGCTCGGATCTTTCTGGTTCCCGATGATTTCGGAATTCATGAAAAAGGGTATACGTATGGCTGGTATCGGAAGGCCAACATTGAAGAATGGAAATCCGTTGCCGTTAAATATCGGGGTGGAGAATACTGCCAGGCCTGCCATATGAAACAAGGAGGAAAAATTGTTTCCTCCCCGCATAAAATCATTGAATGTGAAAACTGTCACGGACCAGCCATTGGACATCCGTCGAATCCACTTAAACTCTCCCTGGATCGGTCAAGATCACTCTGCCTCAGATGCCATGCATATCTTCCCTATTTGACGAGCCGGCGCTCCGAAATCAAAGGCATTGACCCTGATAGGCATAACCCGGGACTGGAATGCGTGATTTGCCATAATCCGCATGCGGCTTCCAAACCCCATTAGGAGGAACAGGTGAACCGGAGAGATTTTATAGGCTTGGTATTAAAAGGAACTGCCGCCCTCGCCTTGACTCAGGTGGGTGAAATAATTCTACCTGCTGATATTCACGCGTCCTCCCCAAAGTCGCTTCGCTGGGTTTTTCTTGCGGATACCTATAAGTGTATCGGCTGCGGTTTCTGCGTCAAGGCCTGCAAACTGGAAAACGAAATACCCTTTGATGCCAATGTTTCGCGGACCTGGGTTGAAAGATATGTCGAAACTGCGGATGGAAATGTATTCGCCGATACTCCTAAAGAGGCGCGGTACGGATTTACCACGGAGCGGATCGATCTGGGGAGCGGTAAGTTTAAAGATGTTTCCAGAGAAGAAATTAAAAAGGCTTTTTTCGTCCCGAAACTTTGCAACCAGTGCACTAAACCATCCTGTGTCCAGGTCTGTCCGGTTGGCGCTACTTATCAAACTGCGGACGGTGTTGTGCTGGTGGACCGGAAGTGGTGCATAGGATGCGGCTACTGTATCATGGCCTGCCCTTACGGCATGAGGTTTTTTCATCCGGTTTACCGTGTCGCGGATAAATGCAATTTCTGCTATCACCGGATTAACCAGGGCATGCGGCCGGCTTGCGTTGAGGCATGTCCGACAGGAGCAAGACAGATAGGTAATATCAAAGACACCGGAGATCCGGTGGCAAACATCATCCGCACACGACAGATTGCGGTTCACAAACCGGAATACGGAACAGATCCCCAAGTTTACTATATAGGGCTCGGCGAGGAAGTAAGGTAATAATGACTCCGGAAGAATTATGGACAATCAAAGAACTTTTTGTTTATCCCAATGAGTACGTCTATTGGGCTATTCAGATTGTAATGTATCCGTTCATGACGGGGCTTGTGGCCGGAGCTTTTGTCCTTTCTTCTCTGTACCACCTCTTCGGAATAAAGCCGTTGAAGGACATTGCCAGATTCGCCCTGGTTTTTTCTTTTGCCCTGTTACTTGTCGCCCCACTGCCCCTGCTGCTGCATCTTACGCAACCGGAAAGGAGTTTCCATATATTCACGACCCCGCATTTTACATCGGCTATTGCCGCCTTTGGCGTTGTGCTGTTTGTTTACGGATCGGTGGTAGCCTCCGAACTGTGGTTTCTTTTCCGGAAACATCTGGTAGATGTATCATTATACCTCAAAGGCAAGGCGAATAAGAGCTTCACGGAAAAAATAAAATACTTGGTACATACGATCCTTACCCTTGGCGCCATGGATGTTAGTGACGCCAGCCTGAAACTGGACGCAAAAGCCATCAAGATTCTGGCGGGGGTGGGAGTACCTATTGCCTGTTTTCTTCACGGGTATGCCGGTTTTATCTTCGGTTCGGTAAAAGCCAACGCTCTGTGGATGACTCCTCTCATGCCGGTAATTTTTATTATGTCGGCCATTGTTTCCGGCGTCGCTTTGTGCATGCTGGTCTATATTATCATCATGGAAATGAAAAAAATTATCACTTCCCGGAAAAAAGATGCCACCGCCCTCTCTATACTCAGCGAAATTAAAAACGAAGAAATGAACACTATACGGGTGTCCGTGAGATATCTTATTTTTTTCATGATATTCTCGATAAGTCTGGAACTTTTGGACTTGGTTTTCCGGGGCTATACAGCCGTTAAATCATGGGATATCTTAAGAGATGTTATCTATGGACAAGACTTTATCAATATCTTCCTTCTTCAGTATACCCTTGGTAATCTTGTCCCCTTCATTCTCCTTTTGATCCCCGGATTAACAATCCGCAGGGCGATCCCGACACTTTTACTGGTGCTTTTCGGCGTCTTTATGATGCGGTGGAATGTTGTCATCGGCGGGCAGTCTTTTTCGCTAACCTTTTCCGGATATATGCATTATCATATTCCGATAATTCCCCATGACCCGGAAACATTTAAAGAAGGCATTTTCGGCGCATTACTGATTTTACTTCTGCCCTTCGTTTTCTTTTGGCTTCTGAACAAGATATTCCCTGTTTTTGAACGGAAAGTATCTTAATAAGGAAATTAGCTTTGGATAAAGAGATAATGTTAGATGGCACACGATGATATTTTTAAATAAATTTTGTGAGAATAGGAGATCATATGAACAAAACTAAATATTTATGCTTTTGTATGGCCATGGCAGCCGGATTGGGATTTTTTCTCATATGTTTCGTCCCTTACCATAACAATAAAGCTTTGGCTGAAGAGCGGCCCGACGGAGCAAAGCTTTACACAACCAACTGCGGAGCCTGTCACCCTAACGGAGGAAATATCATCAACAAAAAACTTCCTATCGTCGGATCCCGGCACATGAAGACACTGGATGCCTTCGTGAAATATAATAGGCAACCATTGAAGGCGGATGGATCGAAAGGTGTTATGCCAGCTTTCACGAAAGAACATATTTCCGATCAGGACATGGCCATCATTTATGACTATGCGAAGAAATTAATGCCGAGCAAGAAGTGATTTCCTTTACCGTGCATCGCTCAATGCAACTGATTAACTTTAAATAATTGGAGATATTACAATGAAGATCAAGAGCAGGCAAAATTTACCAGTTTTCCTGATCATTCTTTCCCTGTTATTGTTTGTAATGGTTTTTTCTCCTAACATCTCTCTTTCGGCTGATAATTATGTAGGTGTTGATACCTGCAAGGCCTGCCACCAGAACCGTTACGATAGTTATCTGAAATCCACTCATTCCAAACCGGCAATTCCCGGAAATCCCGCCAATAAGAATGCCTGCGAATCTTGCCACGGTCCCGGTTTAGCCCATGTCCAAAAAGGAGGCGGGAGGGGAACGGGTATTATTGCATTTGGCAAAAAGGATAATCCGGATATCAAAACAGCGCAATGTCTTTCCTGTCATCAGGATTCCAGGGTTGTGCCTTTCTGGGATTTAAGCAGTCATAAAACCAATGGAGTATCATGCAGCGACTGCCACAGCGGACATTCGGGAACAAAAAATAACTTAAAGGCAACCCAGCCTGATCTTTGTTATACCTGTCATCTTAGTGTCAGGGCGCAGATGAATAAGCAATCACATCATCCGGTAAAAGAAGGTCTTATGAAATGCACCCAGTGTCATGATCAGCACGGTGGATCCGGGCCAAAAATGATAAAGGCTGATACGGTAAATGAACTCTGCTTTAAGTGCCATGCCGAAAAGCGCGGACCTTTCCTGTGGGAACATCCCCCTGTTGCCGAAAATTGCATGACCTGTCACGTTCCCCACGGCAGCAACCACGGGAAACTTTTGACCTCAAAGCCGCCGCTGCTCTGTCAGAGTTGTCACGATGCCGCTCAGCACCCCGGAACAATTTATACTAACCTTGAAACTTTTCCGGGAAGCGCTACTTCGGGAAAGAATAGAATGATCGCCCGCGGCTGTCTCAACTGCCATTCCAACATTCACGGCAGCATGTCGCCATCGCAAGGTCAGTATTTTATCCGGTAAGAGGTGGGTATGACTATGAAAAGACAGATAGCCCTGGCATTATTTTTATTTGGTTTGGTCTCCTCAGCCACAGCCTTTGCCGATGATGACACATTTTCCGGAGAGATCGCCGCTACGGGCATGCTTTCCCATGTCAATGGCAGTAACGCTAAATACAATGAATATGGTGACGTTCAAACCGGCCTCTATGATGATGTTAAAATCAAACATGACTCCGACGAATATTATGCAGATTTCTACAGCCGCAATATGTTCTACAATACACAGAGCTATGGCCTGGAAAGCGGCAAATATGGTGCATTCAAAGTCGATATCCAGTATGATGAGATTCCTCACAACTTTACAGACGATGCAAGAACATTATATTCGGGGGTGGGCACTGCCAATCTGACTTATCTCACCCAACCGCCCAGCACCAATACCAATACATGGAACACATTCGATTATTCGACAAAGCGCAGAAATTATGGCGCAGATTTTAAGATCGATCTTTTGAATCCTTTTTTCCTGGACATCTCGGCGGCAAGTGAGAAAAAGACAGGAGTCTATCCCATGGGCGCTGCCGGAACCTCACCGGGCGGGATTTCTATAGAGCTTCCGATGCCGATTGACTACACAACTGATAGTGTCAACTTGATGACCGGATATGCCAGAAATCCCATCTTCGTTTCTCTGGGTTATTCCTACAGCAGCTTTAATAACAGCAATGCGAGCTTTAATTTCCGTAATCCTTCCACCACCAATACAGCCGGCGTAACTGACACGTATTACCTGCCTCCTGATAACGACTACTACAGAATAAACCTGAAGGGTGCAATCAAATTACCTTTAAACACTAAGTTCAATTTAAACCTCGCTACGGCCAGCGCCGAATCGGATGCGTCTTTGAGCAATTCTTATGTTGGCAATGTTCCCGGCGGACTGAGTTTCATCACCACGAGCTCTCCGTTCTTTCATGGTCAGGTCGATACAAATAATATCAGCACTTCGGTTACATCGAAGCCGCTTCCCTTTTTCGATGCCAAGCTATTCTTTAATTATGATACGAGGGAAAACAAATCGGATACGATTACCATAACAGATGCTACTCAAACACCTGCGACTTTCACAAACACACTTTTCAATTACAGAAAAGAAAAATACGGAACGGAGCTTGGCTTCCAGCTACCCGCAAACTTCTATTTCAGTACCTTTTATAACCATTCCACGGTCCGCAGGGATCTGGAGGATATACCGGATAACCGAGACGATTCGTTTGGCACAGAACTGAAATGGAAGGGACTTGATTTCCTTGTCGTGCGTGTCGGATACGAAAGACTGGACAGGTGGGCGAACTTTGAACCACCATCTGTTAGCGGTTTCGCAACCTTTGTCAGGGATTTTGATATCGCTGGTAAAACGTGTAATACTTATAAGGCCAATCTGGACTTTTTCCCCACTGACAACTTCAATATCAGCCTGGGCTATAAGCACAAAGATACGACCTATTCCGATACTATTTTGGGTTTGATCGACGACAATGGTGATGAATTTATGATTGATGCTGATTATCTGATCAATAAACGGATCAGGTTATTTGCCTCTTTCGATTATGAACGAGTACGGCTCGACCAATTTCAGCGGCAGGCAACAGCAGCAGGCTCGCCTGATCCTTCAACGCCGCCGACATCTACAGCTTTCAACTGGACGGACGCACAGAAAGATGAAAACTACAGTTATACGGTCGGAACGGAGATATTTGTTATTCCGGAAAAATTTACGCTCCGCCTACAGTATAGCTATCTTCAGGCCGACGGTTCCGTCGATTACACTTATCTGTTGGGTGCAATTCCGCTTCCGGCAGGAAGCACACAGAATAACATCGATCTTTCCAACTGGGATAACTATAAGCTCACCTGTTTCGTGATAAAGCTCAGCTACAATTTGACAAAGGCACTGTCCGTTGACTCAGGTTATGCCTATGAAAAATATGATTACAATGATGCTCAGTATGATGGATACACATATGTTCCGGCCGTTACCTCCACGAACGGAGCATACCTGACTGGAGCATACAATAATCCTTCTTATGAATCCAATTTGGTATTTGTTACTCTTTCTTACCGTTTCTAAAAGATCATTCCGGAAAATGATCTGTGGCGATTTGAAGACTTTAGATGAAACGGGCGTTCCTTGTTGTTTTGCGACATTCTTTTTGACAGGAAAAGTATTAGATGTTAGATTTTGATAAAGAGATAGTATTAAATAAGGAGAATTATCCTTGTCAAAAAACAAGAATGTTTTGTGGGCATTGTTTTCTTCAGTAAAACTTACGATTGTTCTTCTGGTTTTGATTGTCCTTGTTTTTATAGTTGCGACTTTTCTTCCTCAGCCACACACAGCGCAGAAATTTGCGTGGCTCACCGACCTTTATCATTCCTCTCTATTTTATACTCTGATGGGGCTTTTGTCTCTCAATCTTATCATTTGTTCAATCAATCGTTTCCCCGTATCCCTCAAACAATATAAAGCTCCACCTTTCCCGGAACCGCAGGGGCTCTTTTATAATATTCCCCAGAATAGAAAAATGATTACGAATAAAGAAAAAAATAATGTTAACTCAATTATAGAATCATGTTTGCATGGAAAATACAGCGTCGTCAAAAAAATGGATACAGAAAAAGGACGCCTTTTTTATAGTGAACACGGGCGTTTTTCTGTTTTCGGCGTTTACATTGTTCATCTAAGCATTCTGACAATGATCGCGGGAGTTTTCCTTGGCTCCATTTTTGGCCTGGAGGCCGATGTTAATATTAAAGAAGGAGAAACCGTCAATGCTGTCAATATCGCGCGTGGAAAAGGTATGCATAATCTTGATTTTTCGGTGCGGTGCGACAAATTCGCCGTCGAATTTTATGAAAACGGTGCTCCGAAAACCTACCGCTCCGATCTAAGTTTTATCAAAGACGGACAACTGCTAAAGCAAGGATCTCTGCTGGTCAATCATCCGATTACTTTCGAGGGGTTGCGCTTCTATCAATCAGGCTATGGAATATTGCCGGAAACCAGGGCGATATTAACATTCACAAACACAAGCTCAAAAAGTGCGGAAATTGCACTGGCACGAGGAGACACATTCGTTATACCGCAATATAAAGCTACAGGCGTTGTATTGCGTGTTGAAGAAAATATCATGCAGATGGGACCAGCCGTAAAATTGAGAATCATTGCCCCGAAAAGGGATGTCCAGTTCTGGGTTTTTCAGCATATTGAAGAAATTGTGGCCAATAACCCCGGCCTGTTTTCGCAAGTGCCCTTGTTCAACCCCGCGCTTTTTAAACCTGTAATATTTTCCCTTAACAGGATAGAACAACAATATTTTACGGTTTTGCATATAGTGCGTGATCCGGGCATTCCCCTTGTTGCGGCAAGTGGCGCGCTGATGGTTGCCGGATTATTAATCGTCTTTTTTCTGCCGCATCAGAGCATCTGGGTGAAAATGGAACAGGATCAAGAAAAAATACTGATAAATGTTTCCGGCCGGAACTGCCGCAATAGCGCCGTACTACAGAGGAAAATCGATAATTTGTGCAAGCGGATCGATCAGGAGTTGAAAGTATGAACCATTTGATGATTTTAAGCTGGGTGACTTTTGCCTATTTTTTTTCCTTTGTCTTCTATCTTTTCAAGATGATTTTCGGAAAAGAATTCTGGGGCCGCGCCGCTTCATTTTTTGCATGGGCGGGACTAGCGGCACAAACGTTTGCCATGCTTTTAAGATGGAAAGCCTCCTATGATCTGGGAATAGGGCATATACCTCTTAGCAACCTTTTCGAATCCATGATTTTCTTTGCATGGGCAATTATTCTGATTTACCTTATCGTTGAATGGCACACTAAAAATAGAACTATAGGCGTTTTTGCCGTACCCATAGCATTTCTGGCAATGGCTTATCCAACCATTTCCCCAGACATCAACAATCGCATCGAACCCCTCATCCCTGCCCTGCAAAGCAACTGGCTGACAACGCATGTCGTGACCTGCTTCATGGGTTATGCAGCCTTCACCATCGCCTTCAGCTGTGGTCTGCTTTACCTGCTGAAAAACATGGAAAAAGGTGATACAAAGAAACTATCCGGTTTTCTGGGAAAGCTGCCGTCTTTGGTTATCCTTGATGCTTTAATTTATCAGAATACCTCTCTTGGTTTTGTTTTTCTTACTATCGGTATTATGACGGGCTCCATCTGGGCCCATTATGCCTGGGGTTCATATTGGAGCTGGGACCCCAAAGAAACATGGTCCCTAATCACGTGGCTCATTTATGCGATCATGCTACATTCCTGGTATGTTCGCGGATGGCGGGGGAAACGCCTGGCCATGATTGCAATTATCGGCTATGTGTCTGTCCTGTTCACTTATCTTGGCGTAAATTATCTTCCCGGTTTACACAGCTATTTAAAGTCATAAATTATTGCGGATTTAAAAAAACGATAGTTATGACAACTCTATAGTATGCCTTTATCCTGATTGCCAAGGAAACAAGCTCCTCCGTAATGAGCGCGATGAAATCGGCTCTGAGATATCACTGTTTAGTGACTATCTCACTTCGTACGCTGGCACCTGATTAAGCGCAGCGTTACGCCTTTCAATCAATAATCCCCACTTTTAACAATTTTCTACCATTGAAACTTTGTAGGTGTTTGAGATATCTGGCACAATTCAGATTTGCCTTAATCTTATCTACATAGTATGGGTAGAAAGGATGATCTTTTTCAAAATCAATGATAACTGGTTATAACCCGCAGATTTTTGATCGTGATTTTTCCTTGTTGGCGTTTTATTGACAACTTCCTGTAGTCCTCAAATTTTCAGTCTTAATATTTATACAACCTTTCAATTGGTAATGATTACCTAAATATAAAATCCCTCTTTAGAGGGATTGACGATATTTATAATTAGTATAAGAGTTAAATTGTTAAAAATCAGTCATTCCTCTGTTAACCCATCAACCTAACCCTCAACTTTCTGGAGTCTGCCATGAAAAGGATTTATCAGAAGTTGCTCATGCTTAGCCTCCAGAGGACGCCATTCCCCCCTGGAGGCTTCTACTTTTAGTTTCAATAAAGCCAAACCGGAAAGGCAAAGGCATAAAAATATAGCCCTTGTCTGTAATGAAATATTTTTTACTTGAGGACAGCTGAGGAATTGGCTTGATAAGCTTCAACCGTCTGCAAGGCTTAAACAAGAGGAGGAAAAGCTATGGGAAGATATCTATTACTTTGGGAAATTGACAGGACAAAAATACCTTTGGATATAAAAGAGCGTGGGATTGGATTTGAGATGTTATTGGGGATAGTTAACGACGATATAAAAAAAGGCATAACCAAGGATTGGGGCGCATATATCGGCGAGTATAAAGGATATTCAGTCGTTGAAGGAACTGAGGTGGATGTTATTAATCAGCTTGAACGATTTTCTCCATTTGTAATTTTCAATGTCCATCCCATTGCTTCAGTAGCTAATGTAGGTGAAATGATAAAAGTCATGAAAAAGTGATTACATAAATTTAACCGAGTATATAGAGGGGCGGTACTGTCAATGATGTCGGATATGAGGCACCGATTTATTTTTTCCAACAAATTGTTAAAATCAAAGGAAAGGAGATAAACCATGCTTTTCATGAATATTTACACATTTGAACCCGGACAGAGAGATGCAATAATTAAAAGACGTATGGAGAAAGGAACCCTTCTTAGCGAGGGAGTGAAAGTGGTTGGTGAATGGTCTGATCTTGGCGGAGGTAGAGGTTTCATGATCTGTGAGGCAAATGATCCCCAAGCCATCATGACATCCGCCATGAAGTGGGACGATCTCATGAAGGAGGAAATTATCCCCTTACTCGAAACGGCAAAATTATTTCCGGAAGAAAAAGGGAAAGGGGGGAAAAAGTAATCGGTCGGGTTTTACGTTGCTTCTTTAAGGGCAGGGCCATTTCCGATCCTGCCCTTAAAGGAAGTTCTTATCAAACACAGGAGGTGGCAAATGCCTAAGTATCTTGTAAAATGCAACTATGTTGGTGAAGGTATTAAGGGGTTGCTCAAAGAAGGTGGTTCTAGTCGACGGGCAGCGGTGGAACAGGTAATAAAATCTATGGGCGGCAAGTTGGAAACTTTATATTATGCTTTTGGAGAAACCGATGTGTACATAATCGCCGATGCGCCCGACAATGCTAGTGTGGCGGCGGCTTGCCTATTGGTTGCCTCCAGTGGAATGGTCAATCTGAAGACAACCGTGCTGATGACTCCCGAAGAACTCGACATTGCGGCAAAGAAGACTCCCCTCTATCGACCACCTGGAAAGTAGAGTAGGTCTACTTTTTACATGCGTGGTTGGCTAATGAGGCATTCGAGGATCTGTCGAGAATGGAAAAGAGGCAGGGTCAGAAATGGCTCTGCCTTTTTTATGCACATTTCAAACGGTAATTCACACCGTCAAGACTTTTCAAAATCCTTTGTTTGTAGATACCGTTCTTGTCAAGCAAAAGTTGGCTTATAATTTGAGTCATACATTTTTCCTGATTTCAGGACACCAAAGATAATATGAACCAATTTCCGCATAATAGCGCAGACAATAACTTTGCCATTCTTGCCTCTTTCTTTCAATCGATTATAAAAAGCAATCATCACCGGATTGCACTGAATCGACACCAGCGCCGGCATGTACAAAGCTTTTCTGAGCCGTGCATGTCCTATTTTACATAACCTTGGTTTGCCTTTAATAGATGATCCCGAGATCGTTTCTCTTGGCGCAAGTCCGATAAAGGCCACCATTTCCCGAACATGGGTAAATTTATCGAGATTATCCAACTCTGCCAAAAGGTGAGGAATGGTTGCCTTACCAAGTCCGGGGATAGAATCCAGCAAATCTTTCCTTTTTTTCAACGGAGGATTTCGTTTGATAAGGTCGTCAATTTGTTTTCTGATCTTTTCAATTTCCTTATCTAAATAAGCAATATGTTCTTTGATCAAAACAATTACTGATTCATGCGCTGTACCCATTCGATTCTTCTCTTGGCTGCGCATATCGATCAAGCTATCCACTCTTCTTACCAGAGCTCTCAATGATCTGATTTCCGGTGCAGGCGGAATCCAGGCCTCTGGCTTCATGGCTAAACAGAAACGGCCAATCAAACCCGCATCAAGCTTATCCGTCTTGGTACGGATCAGTTCACTCTGGGCAAATCCTTTAATACGGGCGGGATTGACCATGCTGACTGTGTGACCGGCTTCATGAAGATAGATTGCCAAATCTTCTCCATAGTTGCCAGTTGCTTCCATGCAGGCACGGACTTTTTGAACCCCTTGTTTCTCCAACCAAAGAGATAGAATCTCAAAACCTTCAACCGAATTCTTACAGGTCTTGTTTTTTATCTTTCCATCTGCAAACAGGGCTACATCAAATTTCTGCTTGGCTATATCTATTCCCAGAACCGTTAATGACATGTAAATCTGCCTCCTCTAATTATAAATATCTACATCGGTAAAATAGCTTCGTCCGAATCAACCTTGCAAGTGCAAACTCATCCTCTCAAGAGAAGGTTTATGATACCGTACGAGTTATTGAACAAAGCAATGGAAAGAGGATCTAATCTACAAAACATGCTCTATGGCATCAGGTGAAACACAGATTCTCTCTTCCCTTTTACCTCTGAATCCTATAATGTTATTTTATAACAAATGACAAATAATAAGAACACAAGGTGTTAGAGATATCTGGCACAATTCAGATTTGCCTTGAGCTTGTTTGCACATTAGGGATAGTAATCGGCAAAAGATATTTTAACTAAAAAAAGATAAAAAATGGCCAAGCGCTGTCTTGTATTTGAAAGGTTATGATGACCAGTTTAGCAAAAATCTTATTTAACTCATTGAATTAATCAATTGTTACGCCGCAGTTTATTATTTCAATTAGTGGTTGGTAAAAAATGATTGTTGAGGTGTCTTTTGTGTTGACAATGTTGGCGAAATCTATAGAATAACGCCGAAAAAAGTAATTTCCCTTTAAGTAATTAAGAAGTATTATTCTGAAATAATAAAGAGTGATTTCCATACTTTGGGAAGTTAATTACATCTAATAACAAGATGAGCTTACCCAAATTCATTAAAATCATTTTAAACCTTAATCAATACTAGATCATGCACTGATCAAGGCAAACTACAAAATTGTTTCTTGAAAGGCGAAAAAGATGAAAAAGATAAAAGCACAATGCCCCGGCAAATTAAAATATCTTGCCGGCAAAAGGATTCTTCCTGAACCAATCTCATCAAAAACGGATATCGTACAATTAATTGACAACATGGATGCCTACAATGGCGGCAGATTAAGAGCTGCCTGTCATTTGCTAAGAGACAAATATTCCGTAAGTGATGTCACTGTGGGCATGAGTCTGGCCGGGGCGCTAACCCCGGCAGGTCTGGGACCTTCGGCTGTCATCCCGCTGATGAATCACGGTTTTGTCGACTGGATAACCGCGACCGGCGCAAATATGTATCACGATCTGCATTTTGCCTTCAACCTGCCAATGCATCGGGGCTCCCATCTTGTCGATGATGTTGATTTGCGGAATAAGGGAGTGACCAGAATCTACGATATCCTGTTCGATTATGAAGATGTTCTGATGGAAACGGATCGCCGATTCAGAAAAATACTTCTCCAGCCGGAGTTTCAGAAAGAAATGGGAACCCGTGAATTCTATTACCACCTGGGAAAGGTAATGAATGAATATGAAAAGAAGAACAAACTGGGTGAAGTAAGTATTCTTGCGGCCGCTTACAGAAACGGGATTCCCGTTTTCACATCCTCGCCCGGTGATTCCACAATCGGCATGAATATAGCCGGTATGGAGCTTTTAGCCCAAAGCGCCGGACTGCTGAATAAATTCAAACTGAAAATCAATCCGAGTATAGATGTCAATGATTCTACAGCCATCATCTTGAATGCCAAGCGATATGAGAAGGGAAAGACAGGCGTCATCCTTATTGGCGGTGGCAGTCCGAAAAATTTCATGCTCCAGACAGAACCGCAGATTCAGGAAGTTCTCATGATCCCAGAAGTTGGACAGGATTATGACATTAATATTACCGACGCCAGACCGGATACAGGAGGATTATCGGGGGCTCCTCCCAGCGAAGCCGCAAGCTGGGGTAAGATTGATCCGACAAAGCTCGATGAAACCGTCACGGCCTATCTCGATGTAACGGTTGCCTTGCCGTTGATGGTCGCCTATATCCGGCATACGACCGGGCCCAAAAAACAAAAAAGGCTCTATCACCGGGGGGCCGAACTGCATGAGAAACTGGTTGCCTCCTATCTTAAAAACAACAAAGAGGTGGATCAGTTGAAAAGCCTGATGAAAAAGCTTCGGGGATAGAAATAAAAGATGAGAATGAAAAAACAGATTGCCGAACTTGTAGAACAGCATGGAACTCCCCTGTTTATCCTGGATCACAAAAAGCTGAAGCAAAATTACCGAATCTTCAAGAAAAATCTGCCAAGGGTTCAATGCTATTATGCGGTAAAGGCCAATACCCATCCGGAGATTATCAAAACCCTCTTCCTGGAAGGATCAAGTTTTGATGTCGCTTCCTACAATGAATTCATGCAGGTTTATGAATATATCAAGCATTTCGAAGAAAAAGATAAGGACTTTTTTATCTGGAATAAGATTATTTTTTCCAATACCATCAAAGACAAAATAACACTGAGCAAGATAAAAAGATACCGGCCCCTTGTCACCTTCGACAATAGCGATGAATTGAAGAAAATTAAGTCCTGCTGTGATACAGCCGGCTTGATTCTAAGATTGAAGGTACCGGATTCAGGTTCGCAAGTTGAGATGAGTTCGAAATTCGGAGCGGAGCCGGGAGATTCTGAAAAGCTTATACGTCAGGCACACGATGCCGGTCTCGTGGTTGAGGGGTTGAGTTTTCATGTGGGAAGCCAGTGCACAAATTTTGACAATTATACGGCAGCGCTTTCCATCACATCTGAAATATTCAATAACACAAATGGAAAGGGATACGACTTGAAGATCATAGACATCGGCGGAGGTTTTCCCGTGCCCTATGACGCTCAGGTGCCTGAATTTGAAAAGCTGGCAAGCCTCATTGATTCTGAATGTCAAAGACTCTTCCCTCCGGATGTTGAGATTATAGCGGAACCCGGAAGATTCATCGCGGCAACCGCGGCAACGCTGATCACCGAAATCATCGGCAAATCCAGAAGAGACGGGAAGATTTTCTATTACATCAATGATGGCGTTTATCATACCTTTTCCGGTGTGATCTTTGATCATTGGCTTCCCAATTTCACCGCATTCAGGAATGGCGAAAAAGAAGTATGTGCTGTCGTCGGACAAACTTGCGACAGTTTTGATAAGATATCCCAATCCGTTTCGCTTCCGGGAAATCTGAAAATCGGAGATTATCTGCTTACTGAAAATATCGGCGCATACAGCATTGCTTCTTCGACAAAATTTAACGGTTTCGACGGCGCCAAAATAATACATGCAAATCTAAATCGTTGAATTCGCAAGCGGGCAAATTTCTTCGCGGGCTTTGGGATAGGCGAGCGAATATAGATCATCAAAAATACCAGATAGAAAGCAATAGGGAATCTGTCCCTAGAATCTCATTTTTCAAAATTATAATTTTATGTTAGGTTATTATCAGTATTAACAGTAATCGTTATCCTTTAAAATTGCGGTGTTAAAATTATTATACAAGATGCATATAAGCACTATTATGTGAGCAGACTCCGCAGTTGACAGCCGCTGCTAAGTTTCGGATTCGTAACAGAAGGTCTTCGGGGGATAGCTGAGAATGAAGTTGCTGGCTTTAAACGCGTCGCACAAAAGAACCGGCGGGAACACGCAGCAAATAATTGATAGTCTCATGGACGGAGCCCGGCAATGCGGCGCGGTAGTTGAGACAATCAGATTATCAAAATACGATGTCAGGCAATGTCTTGCCTGTGATGCCTGCCAAAAGCAGAGTCATTATGGATGCGTTCATGATGAAAAGGACGACTTCGTGGAGATTCTGGAGAAGTGCAAGAACGCTGACATTATTATCTATGCCACACCGATTTATGTTTTCCAGATATCAAGCAAGTTAAAGACGTTCCTGGAACGTTTTCATAGCAGAGGCAAAGCGAGCATCAGGACCTTTTCGAATGCTAACCTTTTATTCCATGATATTGAACGAGACGCTTTGTGCAAACCATTTGTTTCGATAATTACGGCCGATAATGTGGAAAAGGAAACAACGTATGGTGCCAGAAGGTACTTCGAGGCTTTTTCTTTGTTCATGGATGCCCCCCACGTCGGATCTATCGTTCGCAACGGCTGCGCCCTACTATTCAACGGTGAAAATAATGTGTACAGCAGCAGATTGAAAGAGATACTGGCGGACACTCAGGAAGCAGGAAAGTGCCTGTCGATGAATGGTTTCATACCGAAACGGCTGGAAAGACTAATCGGAAAGAATGTTTTGCCTATCCCTGCCCCGCTGTTCAATATGTTGAAGAGGACAAAGGCAGGCAGGAAAAGTATATTGGCTCTTTCAAACGGCTAAACCGATCCTGGATCATCTCAACATAATAAATCGGTGGAACTGCCCCCTGAATCCCCAGGAATCCCCTTTGTCGGGTCGAGTTTTTTGGACTCGACCTTTAATTAATTAACTATACTTTTATTATCTTCAGCAATAGCCCGAATAAGACTTGGCTGAACAGCAGGTTGAAAGTGAATTACCCCGCATTAAAGGCGGGGTAATTCGGCACACAGCCATGAGCAATTTGACCTGCCGGGATATATCATTTTAAACGGTTAATCATGCCGGCCACGTATCCCGCTCCGAATCCGTTGTCGATATTAACTACGCAGACACCGCTGGCGCAACTGTTGAGCATGGTCAAAAGAGCCGAGATACCGCCGAAACTGGCGCCGTATCCCACACTGGTCGGCACGGCAATAACCGGTTTATCCACCAGGCCGCCAATGATGCTGGGAAGAGCCCCTTCCATTCCGGCGACGACAATAATCACCCGCGCCTCCCGGATCCTGTCCATATTGTGGAACAGGCGATGAATGCCTGCGACACCGACATCTACTATTCTTTCGACACGATTACCGAAAAATTCCGCCGTGACATATGCCTCCTCTGCGACCGGAATGTCCGATGTTCCGGCTGTGACGATGGCGATGTAACTGTCCGGTATCTCCAAATCCTTTTTTTTAACTGTGATGATTTTTGCCGTTGAATGATAAACGGCGTCGGGACAGACCTCGCTGACCGCGCGAAATACATTCTCGTCTGCCCGCGTCGCGAGGATATTAGAGTTTCTCTCCGACATGGCCAGAACCACCGTTTTTATCTGATCAATGGTTTTGCCGGGACAGTATATTACCTCCGGATAACCCACGCGCATCTCCCGATGGGTGTCAAGCTTGACGCATCCTAAATCCGCGTAATAATAATCTTTGAGACAGGTGATGCCTTCCTCTATGGTGATTTGCCCGTCTCTTACTTTTTCCAGAAATTTTTGCAATTGATCTGAATTCATATTACGAACCTTTAATTATTTCTTCCGATAGTTCAAGATTCATGCTGCCCATCCGATACCCCCCGAGATCCATGGTTACGAAAAGATATCCTATCTCCCTAAGGGCGCTTGATACTTCATCCAGAACACTTTCAGAGAAGAATCTTTTTCTGTCTTCGGGGGAAACTTCAATCCGTGCCAGATTGCCATAACTGCGGACCCTGACAAAGTCAAAACCCATGCCGGTTAAATACTGTTCGGCCTTTTCAATCATTTCCAATTCATGAATCGTAATCTCATATCCATAAGGCATTCTGGATAACAGACATGCACCGGGCTGCTTATTCCAATTACCGAGGCCCCTCTTCTTTGCCGCATTCCGTATGTCTTTTTTAGCCCATCCCTGATTCAGGAAAGGACTTACAATTTTCAGTTCTTTTAAAGCCCTGATCCCCGGCCGGTAATCATGAATGTCGTCGGTATTCGTTCCATCCATGACAAACTGCATTCCCTCTTTTTTCGCGATCTCCTTCAGAACGGAAAACAGGTAATGTTTGCACAGATAGCACCGGTCTTCGGGGTTGTGTTTTATTTTATCCATCAACGGCAATTCGAGCAGTTTGTGCTTAACCCCTATTTCTTTGGCTATCTCCACCGCATCCATAATTTCCTGCTTCGGCATGTAGGGTGTGGAAACCGTAACAGCCATGACCTTTTCCCCCAGAGCATCGCTCGCGGCCATAAGCAGGAAATAACTATCTAATCCGCCCGATAAGGAAACAATACCGGACTGTAGCGAGGCCAGATAGTCAAGCAGCTTTTTGTACTTTTCATTGGGGTCCATCAGTCGTCCTTATTCAGGCTTATCCAGGCTGTCGTAAATATCTCTGATGCTGACTCCTTTTTCCCCGGCCAGCTTCCGGCAGTCTTCATACTCCGGCTTGGATTTGATTTTCTTTCCCTGGAAATAACCGTTCTTTACGGAGATCTCGCCATACTTCGTGAACTGTTTTGAAAAATCCCTGCGCAGCATTTTTTTCCTGACCTTTGCGATCCGTAAGCCGAAGGTTGTCGTTTGCAGCCAGAGGATTTCCTCGATGTCTTTAAGCTGCGCCTCGCCGCAGAGGATGCTGATCTTTACAGCCGGCCGTGACTTCTTCATGATAATGGGGACCAGGTAAGCATCGTAAGCTCCTTCTGCGAACAAGGCATCAAGGACAGAACCGTAAAGTTCCGGATTCATATCATCGATATTGCATTCCACCAGATAGGCTTCCTTTACTTCAATGTCTTCATCAAAGGCGGGAATATCCATTTTACCAAGATAAACTCTCAGGACATTCGGCACCTCCGTATCCCTCTGCCCGATGCCGTAGCCGATTTTCCCGGCGATTATATTTATGCTTTCCGTAAAGTTGTCCACTGTGGCCGCAAGAATGGCCGCCCCCGTCGGCGTTGTGGTTTCAAAGGGAACCAGTCCCGATTTTACCGGGATGCCTTTTAATATCTCTGCTGTCGCCGGTGCGGGAACTGGCAGAATACCGTGAGCACATTTCACAAAGCCTCCTCCCACTTGCACAGGAGATGACATAATCCTGTCTACCTTAAAATAATCAAAACAAATAGCGGCGCCAACGATATCAACAATGGAATCGACGGCTCCGATTTCGTGGAAACGGACATTTTCTATTTCATGATTATGAATGTGCGCCTCTGCCTCGGCAAGCTTTTCAAAGATTTTCAGGCTTATCATTTTGACATTTTCAGACAGAGAGCTGTTTTGAATCAATCCGGAGATATCATGAAATGTGCGATGCCCGTGTGAGGGATGGTGCGGCGGGATTGCTACTTCGATCCGCGTTCCCGCTATTCCCTGACGCATGTCCGGATGCATTAATATCTCATAAGTGCCTATATCAATTTTCTTGAGTTCGCCTGTGAGATACTCGAGAGGAACTCCAAGGTCGGCCATGGCACCCAGATTCATATCGCCGCTGATACCGGAAAAACAATCATAATATAATATTTTCACATCTTTTCCCCTTCCCCCAAATGACAGAATCTTAACAAATTGATCTTTTGAAAAATATGTATCATATTTAAGGTCAGAATTCTGCCATTTTTTATTTTATCGCAGCAGGGATTTTTATTGACTAGTAATCATTCTTTTCATATAATTTGATAAATACTGCTAAAATAGGTTTCAGGGGGGGTTACTCATATTTGTTGGATTTTAATAAATCGATAGATAGGCCGCTTTTTATTTTATGCTATAATCTTTCGGGCTATTACTGATACTGCCCTGCAAACTGCTCAATTATAATCGGGACTATCTGTTTTCACAATCATTTTATGCTTAAGCAAAAGAAAGGAGCTTAGAAATGAAGAGAAGAGATTTCTTGAAGTCTGGAGTGGTAGTAACAGCCTCAACTCTGATAGGCACGAATGCTTTTGCCAAAATCATGGAGAAAACAGTAACGGAGCCCTTCGTCTTTCCCGCGCCTGTTTACAGAACGCTTGGCCGGACAGGCCTGAAGATTACGACTGTAAGCTTTGGGGCGATGTTAACACCGGAGCCGGAAGTGATGGAAATCGCTTTTGATCATGGTGTCAACTATGTCGACACAGCACGCAAATATATGGGCGGCAAGAATGAGGAAATCGTAGGTAAGGCATTAAAAGGCAGGCGCAATCGTGTATATGTTGCAACGAAGATCCATCCCGATTCCATAACAAAAGAGGCCATTTTCAAGGACGTGGAAACAAGCCTGAAATCGCTCGATACCGATTATATAGATGTTATCCAACTGCATAACCTTACCGATGAAGTCAGGATTTTTTCTCCGGAGATCAGGGAAGCGCTGGCAAAACTTAAACAGCAGGGAAAGGTGCGTTTCTTCGGGGTAACCACGCATACAAACCAGGTGCAGGTGCTCAATGCTTTGATGGGAGATAAAGATAAATTTTTTGATACGGCTCTGGTGGCCTATAATTTCAAGAGCGGCGACGATTTGAAGGAAGCAATCGCGAAAGCCGCCCTGAACAAAATCGGCATTGTTGCGATGAAAACTCAAGCCGGCGGCTACCAAACGGATCAGCTTGGCCCGATCAGTCCTCATCGGGCAGCCCTCAAATGGGCGCTTAGTGATACGAATGTCACGATGGCAATCCCCGGCATGCGAAATCTGGCTGAACTTAGAGAAGACGTAGGGGTAATGGGTCTGAAATTAAGTTACTTCGATGGACTTATCCTTAAACGCTATGGCAATGCTGTAAAACCCTATTACTGCCACTTTTGCGGAAAGTGTGAACCTGCCTGTCCCAGGGGTGTAGAAATCAGCACGATCAACCGGTGCGTCATGTACGGGGAAGCTTACAAAAATATGGCGCTTTCCCGTTCTACTTACCGTGAAATTCCTGCTTCTGCCTCAGCTTCGGTATGTCTTACCTGTCAAACTTGTGTGGCAAAGTGTGTCAACGGCCTTGATATTCCGGCAAAGATGGCGCAAGCCAGAAAATTATTGGCATAGAAGAAACATGCACGATCATTCCAACACCAGGCTGCCTTTGTCAGGCTATCGCTTTTGGCCTCGTCAGCGGATCTCCGATGTCAGGATATCATCCGGGAGACGATCAGGCGTTATCACGGCAATTATGGCATTTTTCTTTGCCCTGTTGATAATGATGATGTCTGATCCGGCCCGGGCTGCTGACCCCGCGATCAAAGATGTTTTTTCAGGACAAAGCTTTTCCGAAGAATGGACCATCGGGGGACCGATCGAATTTTACGACAGGGATACCCTGTTTAATCATATCGATGGAGAAGCCGAGCTCTACCTTCCCTATGGGTTCGACGTTCTGGCTACGGCAAATTATATCAATAAGAAGAACCCGGATTTATCCATTGTTGCCGATGTCTACAGAATGGCTTCTTTGCTTGATGCTTTTGGAATTTACTCCAACTACCGCAAGACAAGTAATATGTGGATCACAATCGGCGCCGAGGGGTTTGTGTCGCCTTCCCAGTTAATGTTCTATCAGGACAGATATTTTATAAGGCTGCAAGTCTCCGGAGAAACAAGTCTCCCGAAGGATATATTGCTGGCATGCGCCCGGGCTATTTCCAGGAACCTTCCGGCGGGCGCAGGTCAGCCCAAAGAACTGGATATTCTGAAAATTCCGGCGCTTGTGCCGAAGAGCGAACGGTATCTTGCTCAAAGCCTGCTGGGGTATATCTTCTTTCGCAAAGGTATGATAGCCGATGCCGCAGTGCAGAATGAAAAGATGCAGATATTTGCAATCCATGCGGATACGCCGGCTGATACCCGCAAGACTTTTGATCAATACTATGCTTATCTGAAATCTGAAACGCAGAGCATTCAATTGACCGGAAAAGCAGATCAAAGACTGCTTGTCGCTGTTGATCCTTTATACGGCGGCGTGCTGGCCCAGCAATCGGGACGTTACATCATCGGCGCAATCAGGGTCAAAAATAATTCTCTGGCCAGACAGTTTATCGAACAGATGCACAAACGAACCGGTTCCGATGCGGGCAATTGACGTAATCGTCTTTAATTTTATGGAATGAACATTTACTAAATCTTTTTTGCGGGTGTACTATGAATCGCAGGGATTTTCTTAAAACCACTATTATCGCCGGTGCGGCTTTTGCCGTACCGGGAACTTCAAGCTTATTTATCAAAACACTGGAAGCCGCGGTGAAATCAGACCTCGTTGCGGCTCACGGCCTTTCACCTGCCGGAATAACAAAAGCCGCCATCGACGGTTTAGGCGGAATCAAAGCTTTCATCTCCAGGGGAGATATTGTTGTCGTTAAACCGAATATAGGATGGGACAGGTTACCGGCATACGCGGCAACAACTAATCCGGAAGTAGTGTCGGCAGTGGTCACTTTGTGTTATGAGGCAGGGGCAAAACAGGTTAAGGTTTTCGACCATAGCGTTGTCGATCCGCGGCGCTGCTATAAACAAAGCGGCATTTCAGACGCAGCCACTGCCGCGGGCGGAATTGTCAGCTATATAGATGATAGAAAATTCCGTGAAGTAAAATTAGCCGGTGTCGCCTTGAAATCATGGCCTCTTTATACCGAAGCTATCGAAGTGGACAAGTTTATTAATATTCCCATTGCCAAGACACACGGCCTTTCCACTCTTACCCTGGGAATGAAGAACCTGATGGGAGTTATGGGCAGCTCACGAGGCAGGATACACCAGAGCATTAACGGCAGTCTGGTGGATCTGGCCATGGCCGTCAAGCCCGCGCTGATCATCCTTGATGCGGTGCGCATACTTACTGCAAACGGTCCGCAGGGAGGCGACCTTGCCGATGTCAGGCAGCTCAACACAGTAATTGCGGGAAGGGATCAGGTGGCCGTTGACGCTTTCGGCGCCACACTTTTCGGTTTAAAAGGGGCAAACCTCGGCTATGTCATGGCAGGACACAAAGCCGGACTTGGCACCATGGACCTTGCCAAATTAAGAATCAAAAAAATAAAAGTCTGATAATTTTTTATAAGGCGCTGAATCTCCCCTTCCTGCCAGGCCTCACCGGAATACAGGGAAAGGCATATCAGCCTATAGAGGTTTTATATGATCAAAAAAATCCGCATAGCGACACAGGGGATTTTTTTACTGACATTTTTATGGCTCTTTCTGCAGACCGAATCAAAGGGAGCCGATGAACTCGGCTATCCTGTTAAAATATTTTTAGATGCCGACCCGCTGATTTTCATCACCACAATCCTTTCCAGCCGCCACTGGTATAGTACATTTTTTCTGGCCATTCTGGTGATCGCTGCCACTATCATTCTGGGACGTGTTTTCTGCGGCTGGGTATGCCCCCTGGGAACGCTCAATAACATGGTTGGCGCTCTGGAAAAGCGGCATCCCGCAAGAACTCCTCTAAACTGGCATTGGTTGAAATACTGCCTCCTGATTTTTTTGATTGCTGCGTCGCTTTTTTCTTTACAGCTCACAGGACTTTTCGACCCTATTTCACTTCTGATTCGATCATTTTCGTTGTCTGTTTATCCTGCGATAAGCTTAGCAACGCGGGCTGTATTTGACATGTTTTACAATTTAAATATTCCTGTTCTGGGTAGCATTTCTGAATTTATCTATGCGATTTTTAAAAAATTCTGGCTTCCTTTCCAGCAGCCGTTTTTTTTCCAGAGCGTTTTTCTGGGATTATTGTTCTTCATCATTCTGGGACTGAATCTTCTGGAAAAACGTTTCTGGTGCAAATATCTATGCCCTCTGGGCGCGCTTCTGGGCCTGCTATCCCGTTATGCCTTTTTGAAGCGGGAGGTCAGCGAAGGCTGTAATTCCTGTGGAGCCTGTACTTTTGACTGTCAGGGAAATGCCGCTCCTGATAAAAAAGAAAACTGGCATAATACGGAATGCCTGGTTTGCATGAACTGTGATGATCTCTGCCCCAAGAATGCTGTCCGGTTCGGATTTTTTAAAAAGATGCAGCTGGCTGCTTCCGTTGACCTCGGCAAAAGAAGGGTCGTGGGAATGATTTTGTCCGGCCTTGTTGCCGTTCCACTTGTCAGGATTGGAGCAATCAACAAACAGGCGGGCGCATCCGGGCCTAAATTAATCCGGCCTCCCGGTTCTCTCGATGAAAAACAATTCCTGACCCGCTGCGTAAAATGCGGCGAATGTATGAAGGTCTGCATTACCAATGGTCTCCAACCTGCATTTCTGGAGGCCGGAATTGAGGGAATCTGGTCACCCGTACTTATACCGCGAATCGGCTACTGTGAATATCACTGCACTCTTTGCGGCCAGGTCTGCCCGACAGGCGCGATAAAAAAATTGGATTTGCAGGAAAAAGAGAAAATAAAAATAGGCACGGCTATGATTGATAAAGGGAGATGCCTGCCCTATGCCCACTCTACGCCATGTATTGTTTGTCAGGAGGTTTGTCCTACCCCGAAGAAAGCTATTTGGCTGGAAAAGGCAAAAGTGATGACCAGAAACGGGAGCGAATTGAACTTAAATCAACCGCACGTTGATCTGGAACTATGCATTGGCTGCGGTCTGTGTGAGACGAAGTGTCCCCTTCTCGGTCAACCGGCAATTTATGTTACCAGTATCGGGGAATCGCGATCCAGGGACAATCAGTTATTACTGTATTAATTCTGGGATCCTCAACCTCAACAAAGATACAAGACCACCAATCCGTTATCAAAGATTTTATTTCCCTTATAAAATCAGCTAATCTCTTGATTTTGCCTGATGCCGTTGTTAATGACCGCCTCCGCTACCATGAGGTCCTCCACCATCGGGAACACCGGGACCTTTTTGGTCCAGATTGTTGGGGTAATCATTTCTGTTATGTTCTTCCTGTACTCCACCTTTGTCGTCTTCATGCCGCCAGGGCCAACATCCTCCAATAGATACCAGCAGTATCATTAAAGCCATTAACAACATAATTGTTCTCTTCATAGCTTTCTCCTCAGGCAAGAACGTTTATGATATTATGTGATTTCACTTTGCTTTCAAACTTGGTTAATTATACACTAAATATTTAGAAAAATCCATTGAAAATTCTCCGCGGCAAGCCGCAGGAGAGAATCAGGTATTTTGGGTGGACATATGTTCTTTCAAGTAGTAAAATAAAAACAGTTGGTTATTAAAATTGAAGGTGGTAATATTATGAAACAGCTGAGAACATTTTCCATGATTTCGTGTTTTGTCATGATCCTGTATTTTGTAATCTTCTCTTTTTCCGGCATTTCTCTCGCGGACGAAACACAGGATCAACTCATACAGAAATGCATGGATAGTTGCTACGACAAAGAGCAAGTCTGTTATAATATGACTGCAGATCCGAGACGCTGTGCGGCATTGTATCAAGAATGCGTTGACGCCTGCAAACCGGTAGAAAAACCTTCTTCTTAACAGGGAGTAGGTTCAGGGTTGCCCCTGCACTGACTTTTGTTAAAAAAATGTTTTCAAAACCAGCTTGTTGAAATTATTTAATATATCCTTCCAATCATATTCTTTGTCATTGCAAACAATTGATAAAAGAGAAATTCCCTCGAAGAACGCAATCATCGCGATGCTCAGCCGTTTTGCCTCTTTTTTATCTTTTATAACCTTTGCGATTTCATCCGTGACAGTCTGTTCCCAGATTTTATACATTTGCTTGAGCTTCTGATGGACTTTCTCATTGTAGAGGGAGATTTCCCATATCTCGATGAATATGATTGAAATATTTCTATCTAGAGTTACCTTTTTGTTTATAAATTTCAAGGATTCCTCGATAAAAATTTTTTGACTGGTATATTTTTTACCGGCAGAAGCAATCCATTTGGCAAAAATATCTAAATATTTATCAATGATAAAATCAATATAATTGAGAAGAATATCTTCCTTGCTTTTAAAGTAATAATGCAGAACGCCGTGGTTGACGTTGGCTTTTTTTGCAATGTCCTTGATGGATGTCTTAGAGAACGACGTGGTAATCAGGCAATCGTTAAGAGCTTCCAGTATTTGTAATCTTCTTTTTTCTTTGACGCTGATGTGGGGCATAATTTTTCTCTTTTATAATATTTGATGTTTAAATTTTTTTATCCATCCATGCTGTAAGAAGCAAAGCATCATACGCGGCAGGCAATAATTTTACATCACTATATTAACAGAAACAGAAAAAAAGTAAATGAATCGTTTTTGATGCTTACCGGATCATTATGCGCTGCATGTAAGGCAGGAAGGATTAAAAATAAATTTACGGCAGTTTATAAAAAATAGTTGACAATTATAAATTGCGCGTTATAATTTTAGTCATTCGACTAACTAGTGTACTATATGGCTGTGTATCATTGCAGGCTTTGAGGGGTTTTGTTTTGGGTGAAATAAATTAATTCGATAGCAGGCGGCGATCATTTCTGTAAACAGCCGCAAATCAGAACAATCATGGTTTACGGAGAAGTTTTATGAAAATAGCTGTTCCAAAAGAGATTAAAGTCATGGAAGGCCGGGTGGCCATAACGCCGCAGGGATTGAAGACTCTAGTGGAAAACGGGCACACTGTCTATATCGAAAAAAACGCAGGGATCATATCAGGCATTCAGGATGATGAATACATAGCGGCGGGGGCTATTGTTCTCGATTCAGCCGCCGATATATGGGATGCCGGTGAAATGATACTGAAAGTCAAAGAGCTGGTGGAACCGGAATTTGACTTGATGAAAGAAGGCCAGATCCTCTTTACGTTTCTGCATCTCGCCGCCAACAGAACACTGGCAGACAAACTTCTTGAGAAGAAAGTCATCGGAATCGCTTATGAAACGGTTCAATCCGGCGATGGTAACCTGCCCCTGCTTACGCCCATGAGCACGGTCGCCGGAAGGCTCTCTATCCAGATGGGATGTGCCTGTCTGGAGGTTAAAAACGGGGGAAAAGGGATTCTCCTGTCCGGCGTGCCGGGTGTCGCGCCCGCCAATGTGACGATTATCGGCGGCGGAATTTCCGGCCTGAACGCTGCTCACCTGGCGACCGGCATGGGGGCCAGTGTTACGATTATCGATGTCAACCTTACACGGCTTTCTTACCTCGAGGATATATTCCATTCCCGCGTTGTTACTCTCATGTCGAATTCGGGAAACATCGAAGAGAGTTGCATCAATGCCGATCTGGTCATCGGGTCGGTGCTGATACCGGGAGCACGGGCGCCGAAACTGATCAAGCGGGAGATTCTACGGAAGATGAAAAAGGGATCAGCTTTTGTGGACATCGCGATAGATCAGGGCGGATGTGCTGAGACCAGCAGGCCGACAACGCACCTTGATCCGTTTTACATCGAAGAGGGCATCGTCCACTACTGTGTTGCCAATATGCCGGGAGCTGTTCCGAGGACATCGACGTTCGCCTTAACGAACGCAACGCTTCCCTACGCGGCTGCCATCGCAAACAAAGGTTACAGAAAAGCAATTGCAGATGATCCCGCGCTTGCCAGAGGAGTAAATGTCCACAAGGGAAGCCTCATGTGCCGCCGGGTCGCAGAAGCTTTCAGCATGGACTGCGCTGAAATATCGTTTGCGTAGTATAGTTTTTTAACGCACTCGAAAATTAATTATAAATGAAAGAAGCCTTGGTTTGATAAATATATAATATTCCGGAGGTGGCGTGATGGGAAACGATTTTGAAAGAATTAAGGCGGAAGCCCTGTCCAATTTCTCAACCTTCATCGGGCCGATGAAGGTACGGACAATGAAGGCTGCGGGGCTTGACATCATCGAAGACAAGCGCGAAGGGGTCAACGTCTGGGACATAACAGGGAAAAAGTACATCGACTGCCAGACCGGCTCTGGAATCATGAATGTGGGGCGCCGCAATCCGGATATTGTCGAAGCCCTGAAAAAGGCGCTCGATACCTATGATATCGGTGTTTTCCTTCTCTGTTCAAAACCGAAAGCCGATCTCGCAAAAAAACTTGCCGAAATCACACCGGGCGACCTGAAGTGCACAATCTTCGGTGTTGGCGGAGGTGAAGCCAATGACGCGGCCATCAAGATCGCCCGCGGCTACACCATGAAAAAGGAAATCATCTACACACAGAGGGCCTACCACGGCCATACCGGATTCTCTCTTTCCGCCATCGGGCGTGACGCCTACAAGGAACCATTCGAGCCGCTCATGCCGGGATTCATAATGGTGCCCTTTGGAGACGTAGAGGCAATGAAGAAGGCGATTACCGCTGATACCGCCGCGATAATCCTTGAACCGATCCAGGGCGAAGGCGGCATCAACATTCCACCCGATGATTACCTCCCGCAGGTACGGAAATTATGCGATGATCACGAAATCCTGCTCATC
Organism: uncultured delta proteobacterium; assembly: GCA_963811325.1. Classification (GTDB taxonomy): domain Bacteria; phylum Desulfobacterota; class Syntrophia; order Syntrophales; family Smithellaceae; genus Smithella. The sequence continues at coordinate 532,110 of CAWEQT010000001.1, read as the reverse complement.
CTTGATGAGATACAGACCGGTTTCGGGCGGACGGGAAAGATGTTCGCTTCCGAGCACTGGGGCGTTGTCCCGGACATCATGACCGTCGCCAAATCGTTAGGCGGCGGTATCTACCCTATTTCGGCAACCATATTCAAGGAAGAGATACAGGACTTTTTCATACCCCACCCTTTCATCCACCTTTCCACCTTCGGAGGTTCCGACCTGGGCTGCATTGTGGGCATAGCGGTCATCGATTATATACAAAAGCACGACCTTGCCGGTCACGCCGAAAAAATGGGCATGAGATTCAGGGCCGGATTAGACGCGCTCCTGAAGGACTATCCGGCGCTCCTGCTCGAAGTGCGTCAGAGCGGCCTGATGATTGGGCTGCAGTATACCAACGAATCCATCGGGCCGCGGATGACGAAAAAACTCGCCGACAGGGGCGTCATCGCCATATACACGGGGAACGACCCGAGCATTTGCCGGTTGATGCCTCCCCTGGTGATTACCCCGGAGGAAGTTGATTTCGTGATCGACGCCCTTGCGGATTCAATGAAGGAACTATCCGGGGAAGCGGGCCTCGGCAAAAATGATTAATACTATATTTCAGGAGGAACGACATGGCTGCAAGTCAGGAAATTCTTGAAGCGTTGGCCGACTATCAGGGCCAGTGCAATGAAAATAAAAGGTTGCGCAAGATGCAGCGGGACTGGTCGAAGCTCATTCATTTCGTGGCGGAGGACACGGGAGACACATTCACCATGAATGTGGTGAAAGGCGAAATCGTTTCCTTTGAAGCAGGCGCGAAAGGGGAGCCGGATATCATTGTCACGACTTCGAGTGAAAACCTGTGTGACATGTTCTGGGGCGACCTCAACCCATCCCAGAAATACCTGTCCGGCGAGATCAAGGTAAAAGCAACCCAGGAAGACGTTATCAGGCTCGATGCCATTACCATGATCATCTGGCCCGATGTATAAACGGCCGTATAACCGGATGTATAAACAGACGCGTTACCGGACGTATAATCTGCCGGCGGGATTAAGTTAAAAGCAATGCCGCGAAGACGTTATCAGCGATGCATCATCTGCCGCTACAGGTCTGTCAGCTTCCTAAAGGGCTGATCATTACGAGAATAACATGAAGGAGGCTCCATGACTACTCTCAAAAAGGTTTTGAAACTCAGGACAGTCATATCTACATCGGTCGGAATGGCTCTTGCCACATCCTGCTATATTGCCGGCCTGCAAGTGGCCATCATCGTCGAAGGCGAGCTCGCATGGATATCCATACTGGTTGCGGGACTGTTCTGTCTGCTCTCGGCCATGTGCTTTTCCGAGCTCACATCTCTATACCCGTCGGCTGCGGGCATTAAACTTTTTATCCAGAACGCCTTCAATGAACGCATCGCCATTATTATCGGGATGTTCTATGTCGTGCTCGGCATCTCCATGGTCGGCGCGGAAAGCTATATCCTTTCGAGCGTCATGATAAGCGTCCATACATTCGTTAGCCCGATGGCAGACCGCATCTTCTGGTTGTTCATCTTCATCCTGTTTGTGGCCTTCATCAACTATCGGGGAGTAAAGATTACCGGCCTTGCGGAAGACATCATGACATTCAGCAAAATCGCCCTGCTCGCCTTCGTTTCCATTTATGCCATCTCGAAAATCGGGATTGATTTCACCCCTGCTCTTGCCAGCCCGAAATTTACACTCGCGAATATAATCCAGGCTGCCGGTATGGGTGTATTCCTTTTCGTTGGTTTCGAGTGGGTCACACCCCTTGCCGAGGAGACAACGGATTACCGGCTCATCGGCAAGGGCATGCTTATTACCGTCGGGATACTTTCCATTCTCTACTCGCTGTTTACAGTGGCATTATGGATCGGGCTCACCCCTGAGCAGCGCATGAGCGGAACGCCGATCCCGCATATTCTCCTGGGCAGAAACCTCTTCGGCCTGCCGGGCGTAATTCTCCTGATGTTCATGAGCGTGCTGGCATCAGTCACATCTTTCAACGCCGGCCTTTTGAATACCTCGCGCTTCACTTACGCCATGGCCAGGGATAATGTCCTGCCCAAAGTGTTCAGCAAGCTCCATCCGGACTACGCGACTCCCTGGGTGGCAATCCTGGGGCTCATGATATTTGCAATTGCGGTGAGTATCGCCATTTTCATCACGGGCAATTATCTTTTTATAATACTCATGGCGGCGGCGCTTGAGTGCTTTATCTATGTTGTTGCGGCCGTATGCGTTATCAGGCTCAGGAAAAAATTCCCGGATAAAGAAAGATCGTTTAAAATCCCGTTAGGCTATACCATACCGGTTATCGTCATCGTGGTTTTTGCCGGTCTGATGCTCGCCATCTTTACCGGTGTCAGCCGCGACTACAGGGGAAGAGAACTCTTTAACAATTACTGGCTGGCCGTCGTTATGGGCGGATTTTTCCTCTGCATTACTCTCTACACCCTGCTCGTAGTGCCAATCTTCAAGAAAAAAGCTGAAGAGAAAGCGAAAACGGTAGTGAAGAGAAGACCGGGCAGAGCCTGAAAGATCCGGTTTCCGGACAATTAAAAGAATCACCTGAACCCTCCAGATTAGGCCGAGTCTTTCGGACCCGCAAGTTAAGCCGGGACATTGGGACCCGGCCTAATCCCTCCTTTCCTTCCATTAATTCACTATTTACCTGTCTTTACCGGCAATCAACAAACATCTTTTAATCAAAAAGCAGTTGTGGTAAATTGATAACGGAAAAACAAAAATAAACAATTCCGGCAATTAAGGCAGGTTGGGGAAAAGAGCATAAGCACATGAAAATTCGATGTAATTCTTTGCTATTCATTTTAGCGGCATTACTAATGATAACCGGTTGCGCACATGATAAAACCCTGGACGGTTTCACGTCTACCGAGTGGGTTGAAATGGGCCGTCAAGCCGGTAATGATCGTCGTCCGGATACAGCATTAGATGCATTTGATAAAGCAATAGAACTGGACCCGAAAAATGCACAGGCCTATTTTAACCGCGGACGCGCCAATTTTTATCTTGGCAATTACAATCAGGCCATTGCGGATTACAGCAAAACCCTTGAGTTAAAACCGCAAGATGCAGAGACCTACGTCAGCCGTGGAAATGCCAATTATTATCTCGGCAATTACAATCAGGCGATTGCAGATTATAGCAAACTCATCGAGCTAAATCCGAAAGACGCGGAGCCCTTCTTCAGCCGAGGGAATGCCTATGCTCAACTGCGCAACTTCAAACAAGCGATTGCGGATTACAGCAAGGTCATTGAACTCAACCCGGAAGAAGCGCATGCCTACGTGAACAGGGCAGATGCCTATGCTCGACTGGGCAACTTCAATCAGTCCATTGTTGATTACAGCAAAGCCATTGAGCTAAACCCGAATTTTGCGCTTGCCTATTTTAGCAGGGGAATTACCTATAGTGCACACGGCGATAACAATCAAGCCGTTGCGGATTGGCAAACAGCAGCCAGACTTGGCCTTAAAGAGGCGCAGGATTTTTTAAAAAAGAGAAGTATTAACTGGTAAATCATTTAAAAATATACCAGGGGGGATCTATGAGCGATTACGACAAAAGAAATCACATCAGATTTCCTGCTGATCCGAACGAACTTGTCACTATTAACTATCTGGATGAGAGCAATAAGATAACAGGACAGCGCAAGGGTCTGAGCCAGAATGAAAGTTTCAAGGGATGCTGTGTTATTTTTGTGGGCGAAGTTAATTTCAAAAAGGGGCAGGAAGTGCTTTTCGAATCTTGCACTCACCTCAAAATGAAAGCCAAAGTGGCCTGGATCAAAAAGTTGGAAGACCATATCACCAAGATAGGATTCTCTATGATCGAATAAATCATTATACAACATAGGTAGAAAGATTCAGATTTTTAATAGTGATTTTTACCGGTTGACTTTGTGTGGAAAACTTCCTGTAATCCTCAAATCTTCAACCTCCGCCAATATGCTAGCTTTCAATCCGTAATAAACACATTTTACGCCACAAAATTTTCTTGACATACTAAAACAATTTTCCTATGTTCCTTTCTAGTGAAAGCAAGTTCTTATCAGGAAAGAATTGTTTCTACAAAAACAGTAAAGGGGAAATACTATGAACAGACTTGGACGTCTATTGCTACCTATGATTATGGCAGGGGTATTGGTTTTATCGGGTTGTGCAGCATATGGCCCAAGTTTCAAACAGGTGGAGAATATACCGGCTGACAAAGTAGTAATCTATATTTATCACTCCGGTGGTTCAAACCATTCTTTCTTCTTACAAGCAAATGGTATAGATGTAACAGCACTGAAAAAAGGCACATATTACCCATACGTAACCGAACCGGGCATGATAGAATTTACGGCTAGAACAATGGGAACATATTCCATAACTCTCGATGCAAAAGTCGGCCAAACATATTACCTTAAAGGCAACGTTCCTCCGGGATTTTCTCCAACACCTTCTCTGGTATTGGTCTCCACGGAAGTAGGAATGAGGGAAATAGCAGACTGCAAGCTAATGCCTTCTCGCTAGAGATTTAGGATACCACCATTCAAATGAAGATCTTCAATTTGTTTTTCAAGTAGCATGAGAATTCTAAGTGCAAGCAACAATTTTGCTGGCTTGGAAATCGGGATTTTATTTCTTAGTTCCGTAATCTTCAGTTTCTCGATTTCTAATTTTATGGTAGGTTACAACCAGTAGTAAAATTTACAATCGATACAATTCCAAGATAAGCACTTCAGAGTTTTATTGACAGGAGATTCTTATGCAAAGTGTCACGGTACTAATCGGATCTGGATCAATAGGCGTCGCAATTGCGAGAAGAGTGAGTGCCGGAAAACACATTCTGATAGCTGATCTCCGGCAAGAAAATGCTGACGCGGCATCAGCAATTTTAAGTAATGCAGGATTTGAGGTCAGCACTGCGACAATCGATGTATCATCGCGCATGGCAGTTGAGAGTCTTGCTGAAAAGGCCACCAGTCTTGGCGATGTGACAGGAGTTATTCACGCTGCTGGCGTTTCGCCCTCGCAAGCTCCAATAGCTATGATTTTGAAAGTGGATATCTATGGAACAGCTCTCGTACTTGAAGTGTTTGGAAACGTCATTGCACGTGGCGGTTCCGGCGTAGTGATTGCATCCCAATCAGGGCATCGATTGGGTGCTCTCACGGATGAGCAAAATAAGCTTCTAGCAACAACGCCAGCGGATCAACTTCTATCACTTCCAATGCTCCAACTGGATCAAGTAAGAGATACTTTGCATGCTTATCAACTCTCAAAACGTGGAAACTCTTTGAGAGTGATGGCAGAAGCTGTTAGATGGGGTAAACGAGGCGCTCGGGTTAATACAATTAGTCCGGGCATTATTATTACTCCACTCGCGAAAGATGAGCTAACAGGTCCTCGTGGAGAAGGTTACCGTCGCATGATCGAGGGTTGCCCTGTTGGAAGAGCAGGCACGTCTGACGAGGTTGCCAATGTCGCAGCGCTTCTCATGGGTCCTGATGGTGCGTTTATTACAGGCAGCGATATTCTGATGGATGGTGGGGTTACTTCTTCGTTCTTCTTTGGAGAGCTTGCCCCGGAATGAGCAATAATTAGAAGACCTTGAAAATTGTACTATCAAGAAATTAGAACAGCCAAAAGTCAACAGAAATAAAGTCAACAGCCGGAAATTTCTAACATGTCGTTAAAGCACTAACTGGGAGTGCGGGAAAAAGAAACGAATACAAATAGCCCTTGCGCACTCCCAGGGGCTTAACGTTATCATTGCACCTTTCCATCCGTAATCCTCCTACCATGAATTAGCGTAAAATAATGTATAATAAGTATTAGAGTTGTAGCTAACGTTAATATAGTAATAAAACATGGAAGGGCAGGAGGACTTCGGTAATCCTGGGCGATAGAGCCCTTAATTGAGTTTGTCCCAAGCCTCTTTGAGCCATAATAGGTTGGTTGGATCATAGAATCCTTGTCACGATGGAGGATTGGTCAGGAGGCAATAATACCTGTTTTTTCCCACATGAGTCAGGAGGTTAAGTTATGTTGGAAACAAGAGGTGATTTTGATTATTTTGTTGGTATAGATATTTCTAAAGATAAATTTGATGCCTGTGGGATAACGAGGGCCTTTTCTATAATTTCCTCTCCATAAACGTCCTTTTCAAATAATTAAAAGTATGGTAAAAAAAACACATTAGACTGAATCTTGTGCTTACTTAATAAAAAATATTATGCGAATAGGGAAAAGTACTCATAGTTGCAATGCAGCCGTAAGAAATTCGGTAAAAAGGATCTGTAACGTTGTTTATATTATAATTGCATTTTGTTTGGGAGTTGTCTTCATTCTTGGTATGGAAGTATATGGAGAAGCACAAAACATGAAAACATTGCGGTCATGCCCCTCAAGCCCGAACTGCGTTTCATCGCTGGCGGATGATCCCCAACATCGAATGAAGCCCATTCGCTACATGGGATCACAGCAGGAGGCGCAGGAAAAACTAAAAAAAATCATTCAGACCATGCCGCGTTCACAGATCATGAAGGACGAACCGGGCTATATCGATGTAAATTTCCGGTCCCGGATATTCGGATTCGTGGATGAAGCGGAGTTCTCGTTCGATGAGCGCAACAATCTAATACACTTTCGATCAGGCGCACATAGCGGATATTATGATTTTGGCGTCAATCGCTCACGGATGCGGTCGATTGCCGAGGCATTCAACTTAAGCCAATGATGTCCTGATCAAAAAAATAACCATGAAAAACCGCCTCATACGCACTCGACTCTGCAGATCGTTATAATTAGTATAATTAAAACAATAAGTTGTGAAAGGAGCTTCAAATGGATACATACTATAAGCCTGAAGACCTGAACAAATTTCCTCAAATCGGCAAAGATGCCCCGGGGTTGGCCGGAAAGTTTTTTGATTATTATAATGCAGTATTTGCTGAAGGAGAATTAACCGGGAGGGAAAAAGCGTTGATTGCTCTGGCCGTTGCCCATGCGGTCCAGTGTCCTTACTGCATTGACGCTTATACGCAAGCCTGTCTGGGAAAAGGTTCTAATATAACCGAAATGACGGAAGCAGTACATGTTGCGGCAGCAATTCGCGGGGGCGCAACATTAGCCCATGGAATACAAATGCGCAATGTAGCCGAAAAGTTATCTTTATAGTTTACTTCAGGAGGCGGGAATAATAAAAAACTGCATGGAAAATATTTATGATAAAAGTAAGGTAAAGGCTGCTGAATCTATGAAACCGTTTAGCCGAATGCTGATAAAGCATGATCTCGCATTATTGCGCGAAGTAACTACCTCTCTGCAAATTAATACCGGTTTCTTATGTAATCTGACCTGCAAACATTGCCATCTGGAAGCAGGACCACACCGTAGCGAGATAATGACCGAAGAAACTTCGCGGCACATCATTGCTTATGCCGGAAAGAATCATTTCGCATCCATTGACATAACCGGTGGATCTCCGGAACTGAATCCTCACATTAAGGACATGATTGCGGGGCTTGCGCCCCTGACGCCCAGGTTAATGCTGCGTACCAATTTAACGGCATTACAAGGAAAGGACTGGGATAGTTTTATTAAATTTTGCAAAGAATATCGGGTAGTCATCATTGCTTCCTTTCCATCTCTCAATCCCGCGCAGACTGATTCTCAGAGGGGGGAAGGCATTTTTCAACAATTAATCATTTCATTGAAAAAGTTGAATTCCGCAGGTTATGGAATAGAAGGCTCGGGGTTAGAACTTGATCTTGCGGCCAATCCCACCGGAGCTTTTTTACCTGATTCCCAATTGCACGTGGAAAAAAGATTCCATGAAATTCTGTCCAGTAAATGGGGAATCTCCTTTAATAAACTTTTCACATTCAACAATGCTCCCCTGGGGCGGTTTCGCCGCTGGCTGCAATCAACGGACAACGTGGAAACATATTTGAAAAAGCTGGAACAACAGTTCAATCCCTGTACCGCTGCTTTTCTCATGTGCCGAAGCATGCTTTCTATCGACTGGCAGGGATATCTTTATGATTGTGATTTTAATCTGGCCGCAGGATATTATATGAGCGGAAGTAAAATACATGTGACGGAAACAGACAGCCTCCCCGCAAACGGCAGCCCGATTGTCGTTGGCGACCACTGCTATGCCTGCACGGCCGGAGCCGGTTTTTCCTGCGGCGGTGCGCTTGCTGACTGAGTTCCGGCGGCGGGAAACAACCTTATAAAAATAAATCTTTTCATTATGGCCATCAAATTTTCTATTATAATTCCCGTTTTCCGCGAAGCGGCTATAATCAACCGCACAATTGATATTCTTAAATCTCTTAGTGTCCATGATGATCTTGAAATTATTGCTGTGGATGGCCGTGCTGATGGAGATACTGTAAAAGAGATAAAGCATGAAGGAGTCATAAAAATTATTTCCCCGAAAGGGCGCGGCAAGCAGTTTAATTGCGGAGCCGCAAAATCTACGGGCGATGTCCTGATTTTCCTGCATGCTGATACTATCCTGCCGGCCACTGCTTTCGATCGGATTTCTGAAGTCATGAAGGATATTAAGTGTGTCGGTGGCGCCTTTGATCTGAGTATTGAATCAGATCGTTTTACATTTCGGTTAATTGAAAAAATGGCGTCTTGGCGTTCCCGTTGGACGCGACTTCCATACGGTGATCAGGCCATATTTATCCGGACTGATTTTTTCCGTAAAATAGGCGGATTCAAAGAACTTCCTCTAATGGAAGATGTGGAACTGATGCAGCGAATCAAAAAAAATAAAGCGCAAATCGTTATTCTTAAAGATCGAGTTTTAACCTCTCCACGGAGGTGGGAAAAGGAAGGCATTGTCTTCTGTACACTGCGGAACTGGTTATTAGTTATTCTTTTTTTGCTGGGGATAAAACCGGAAACTCTTACGCGGTTTTATAAATAGAATGCTGTCAGATTAATTCTTTTTATCAATTGAATCCGCATTACCCTCTTTGCCGATTTTCTTTTTCGCCTGGCGTATCAACAAAGCCAATACTATTCCCATCAGCAACAATATTCCAACCAGCGCCCAGGGAATCTTTCCTGATGATATTGCACTGACAACGGCATCAGTGCCGACTACAAACAGAATCGTTCCCGGCAACATACAGAGCCATGACCAGAATACATATGTCCAGAAACTAATTCCGGTCAGGCCGAAACCATAATTAAGAACATTAAATGGGAAAATAGGCACAAGCCTGGTTATGGCCACAATTATTGTTCCATGTTCTTGTGTCAAAAGGTCCAGTTTGCGAAATCTTTCATTGGAAGATAACTTGCGTAAAATAAGGTCCCGCGCCAGATAGCGGGCAATCAGGAAGGCAATGCTCGCTCCAATGGTGGAAGCGATGCTGACCAGTATAACTCCCTTAACTGATCCGAAAAGTGTTGCTCCGGCAATGGTTATGGCCGCCCCCGGCAAAGCCGCAACGACTGCAGCAACGTATAATAAAACAAACACTAACGGTCCCCAGTGGCCAAGGCCGCCAATCCAGCCGCGCAACAGATTGAGCTTATCTCCCCACCCCATCAGGCGGGAAAGAATTATTACAGCGGCTAATACGACAATAAATAAAATCAGCTTCCAGAGATTATTCGATTTTCTGCCTGCCGGAGAAGATTCCAAAAAGACTCCTTATTAAAATAAATTTAAATGCTATATAATGTATTTTATCCTTTTCGGCTCAATTTGGCCAATTATTTTTGTAGCGCCGCTTAAATTTAATTCACCGGCAGTCGTTTGACAACGGAAAAAACATAACTAAATTAACTACAACATACTTTTCCTGAGGAGGTATTTATGAAAAAGTTAGTTATGTATATGATAATGTTAAGTTTTATATTTATCGGTTGTGAAAATGGCAATACCGGCCAACAGGAGGTGAAAAGTAAAATGATAAAATCATCTGATAAAACTGCCGTTGCCACATTCGCCGGCGGCTGTTTTTGGTGCACTGAAGCTGATTTCGAAAAATTAGCGGGAGTGGAAAAGGTAATTTCCGGTTATACCGGCGGGACGGGAAATAATCCCACCTATAAAAATTATGCCCAAGGCGGTTATATCGAAGCTGTGCAGGTTTATTACGATCCGGTAAAACTTACGTATGAACAATTATTGAATTACTTCTGGCGACACATTGATCCTACCGATGCAGGCGGGCAGTTCGTAGATCGGGGACCGCAGTATAGAAGCGCAATTTTTTATCATAATGAAGAGCAGTTGAAAATTGCAGAGCAATCCAAACAAATTTTGGATAAATCAAGGAAATTTAATAAACCGGTGGCGACGGAAATTATTAAATTCACCAAATTTTATCCCGCCGAGGATTATCACCAGGGTTATTCTAAAAAGAATCCTATACGCTACAAATATTACAGACACGAATCAGGCCGCGATCAAACCGTAAAAAGATTATGGGGGAATTATACCGGCATTGAACCGCTGGAAAAACAAGCGTATAAGAAACCGGATGACGCTACTCTGCGGAAGAAACTCTCTAAGTTACAATACGAAGTAACTCAGAAAAACGGCACCGAACCGCCTTTTAATAATGAATATGACCATAATACTAGAGAAGGAATTTATGTGGATATTGTCTCCGGTGAACCGTTATTCAGTTCACTTGATAAATATGATGCCGGCACAGGATGGCCCAGCTTTACAAAACCGCTGGAGCCTGGAAATATTGTACTGAAGGAAGCCCATAATCTCTTTTCTACGGGCACGGAAGTGAGGAGTAAGCATGCAGACTCTCACTTAGGCGACGTTTTCCCCGATGGCCCGAAACCAACCGGCTTACGCTATTGCATGGACTCTGCCGCGTTGAGATTCATCCCCAAAGAAGATCTGGAAAAAGAAGGCTACGGTCAGTACGTAAAATTATTCAACAAAAAGTAATATAACTTTTATTAAATGAATATTGATGCCGCCGTTATTTCTCATGAACCTATTATTCGCATTGCTTTTTTCGCGGCGATTTTTGCGATTGTTTCTATTGCGGAGTTATTCAAACCGCGGCGCATTTTAACAGCCCCGAAACAAAAACGCTGGATTAATAATCTCCTGCTGAGTTTGACGGGAACTGTCATATCGCGTATTATATTTCCCATATTCCCTGTTGGCGTTGCGCTGTTCTGTGTTGAGAAGAAATGGGGATTATTGAATTATTATCATTTCCCCCCGTGGATTGCCTTAATCTGCGGGATTGTTCTGCTGGATCTGACGATTTATCTCCAGCACATGATGTTTCATTTAGCGCCTGTTTTCTGGCGCCTGCATAAGGTTCATCATATCGATCAGGATATTGACGTAACCACGGGATTGCGTTTTCATCCGCTGGAAATAATATTATCCATGATGATTAAAATTTCCGTGGTTGCCGCAATCGGCGCATCACCGGTATCGGTAGTTATTTTTGAAATTTTGCTTAACGGCACAACCATGTTTAATCACGGCAATTTGAATATTCCACGCGCGGCCGACAGCCTTATCAGGCTATTGATTGTGACGCCGGACATGCACCGTGTGCATCATTCCGTTATCAGAAAAGAGACCAACAGCAACTATGGATTTAATTTTTCGTGGTGGGATAGAATCTTCAATACATACAAGAAAGCGCCTGACGGCGGTCACGAGCACATGAAAATCGGGTTGAATGGTTATCATGAACTTAAATATTTGCAATTATTACCCATGTTAACTGTTCCATTTGAGACAAGCAGGGAGTATTAAAATCATCGCGGGTGTTCAATCAATAGAAGAAAAATAATGATGAAAAGCAGATGCCTGATTATGTTTGTTAAGTATCCGGAAAAGGGGAAAGTCAAATCGCGACTGGCTCAATATTTAACGGATAATTTAGCCGCACGCCTTTATGAAAACTTTGTGCTCGACATCATCGGCGTTATGGACAAAGGCTCCTTCAGATTAAAAATATATTTTAACCCGTCAGAAAAAGAAAAAGAGATTAAAACATCCTTTGGCGAAAAATACGAATATGCTGCGCAGAGCGGTATAGATCTTGGAGAGAGAATGAAAAATGCTTTCCTTCGAGAATTCACTGCCGGTTTTGAGCAAGTCGTGTTAATCGGCAGCGACTGCCCTGATTTACCGCTGGATATTATCGATGAATCATTCCGGACTTTGGAAAGCAAGAGCGATACTGTAATCGGCCCATCTATGGACGGCGGTTATTATCTGATCGGTTTTCGAAAAGATGCCTTCTGTCCGGATATATTTTCCGGGCCTCAGTGGGGTAATTCGTCCGTATTGAAAAAGACAAAAAATATTCTGCATTCACAGGGGAAACAAATCAGTATATTGCCGCTATGGAGAGATACAGACACGCGTGAGGACTTAACCGATCTGATCAAAAGGAGCGCGGGAACGCCGTTTGCCGGCTCCAAAACAATGAAGTTTTTAAAGGATAGAATATTAATCAAACAATGAGCATCAATAGCCTCAACCTTGTTCGGGCGGAGTGCAAGCCCGTCCTTTGAGACTGAAGAGAAATTTAAGGACATTCCTGGTACCGTCGCTGAATAACTTTTCCGAAAATAGGCGTCCGGCGACCCTCTTGGAAATTTCGGAAAGTGTGGGATAGACATGAACTGCTCCGGCAATAGTGGATAGTTTAACATTGCCATTTATGGCAATAATCCATTCGTGGATTAATTCACCGGCACGGGCGCCGATGATCTGGCAGCCCAAAAATTTGCCGGAGGGGCTAACCAGCAGTTTAATTTCCCCCTTTTTTTCTCCTTCGGCAAGCGCCCGGTCATTTTCCGCAAACTGTTCTTTCATTATACGATATTGCACCCCTTCTTTTTTCGCCCTCTTTTCATTCAAGCCGATACTGGCGACTTCCGGATCAGTGTAAGTGCACCAGCCGATTTTGTCGTAAGCGGCGCTTCTGGGCAGATGCAATATGGCGTTAGTTAAAGCAATGCCTGCTTCATAACCGGCAACATGGGTGAATGGCAGTTGTCCATTGACATCTCCACAGGCATAGATGTGATGAATATTTGTTCTCATTCTTAAATCTGAAGGAATACCACGCGGCGTATAAATAACACCGGCAGCATCAAGCCCCAGACCATCGATATTAGGTTTGCGTCCGGCAGCAACCAATAAAGCATCGGCCTCTATCATCACCGTCTGCTTTCCTTCCATGACTGAGGCGCAAGTCAGCCGAATGAAAGAATTAACGTATTCGACGTTCATAGCTTTGGTGCCGATTAATATTGTGCAGCCTTCTTCTTCCAACCGCTGCCTGACAATATCGGCAATATCTATATCTTCCGGTCCCAGAATTTGTTCCATAAACTCAATGATGGTTACTTTTGATCCCAGCCGCGCAAATGCCTGCGCCAGTTCCAGTCCAATCGGACCTCCGCCTAAAACAATAAGACGGGAAGGAAGTTTTCTCTGGCTGAAAACTGTTTCATTAGTCCAATAAGGAATATCAGCTAGGCCTTTTACGGCAGGCAATGATGGAGATGAGCCGGTAGCAATGATCCAGCTTTTTGCCGAGATGTTTTGCCCGCCAACATTAACTTTATGATCGTCGGCAAATACAGGATTGCCCGAAAGAACGCGGGCGCCAAGGCCGCAGAATCTTTCCTCGGAATCGTGCTGCTGAATCTTCTCAATTACATTTTTTACCCGATCCATAACAGCGCCAAGATCGACCGGCGGTATCTGAAATTCCGGCAGGCCGAATTCTTTCGATCTTTTTATCAGTGAATATACGCCTGCCGTGCGAATTAATGTTTTGGATGGAACACAACCGTAATGAAGACAATCACCGCCCAGACGCGGTGATTTTTCGATTAGTATTGTTTTTGCCCCAAACTGTGCTCCGCCTGCCGCAGCCGTTAGTCCGGCAGCTCCACCGCCGATAATCCCAAGATCATACTCATATTTTGCCATAATTCCCCTCCCCCGTTGCTTCGGATAAGAATTCATCAAATTACAATTGACCTATTTTAGAGAATTTACCATATAATCTATAAGGCCAGGATCGTAGTAGCCGTTTTTCTTAATCTCTTCCACACTCAGCACGTCAAGGTTTGAAGGCTTCGACTAATGCATCCATGTGCTTCCCGACCTTGAGGTACCGCACACTGGCGAATCCTGCCTCCTTGAGCCAATTTCTGATTTCATCGAACGTGTAGGTAGAGCCCCCTTCCGTGTTCACGAGCATGTTGACGGCGAAGATCGCTCCATCTTTGGGCTTGGTGCGACCGGGCTCCATGACGTGATCGCGGATGATAATCCGCCCCCCAGAGACTATAGCACGTAGCACCTTCCGAAACAGCTCAACGTTTTCCCTGGGGCTGTTCTGGTGGATGATGGCGGAAAGCAGCGCCAGGTCGTGTCCCTCGGGCAGTTCGTCCTCATAAAAATCCCCCGCCACGAGACAGACCCTGTCGAGCACCTCCGCTTCAATCAAGCGCTCGCGGGCTATCTGGATGACCGCGGGCCTGTCGAAAAGCGTGGCCTTCATTTCCGGTGCAGCCTTGAGAAAAGCAATAGTATAGGTACCGGAGGCGCCGCCCACGTCGATCAGATTCTTTGCCGATCCAGGTTGGATAGCTGTCACGATTTTCCGTGCCAGGGGCATCCCCACCACGTGCATAGCTCCGATGAAGGCGCGCATTTCATCAACATCGCGGGCATTAGATGCCAGTGGCTTGGTTAATCCGTGCCCTTTGACTTTGAAAGTAAGGTCGGACCAACTCTCCCAGAGATGAGCCGCATGGTGGATCATTGGCAGGACCGACCGGGGACTTTTATCAGTAAGGAATGAGGCGGCATCGGTGGCGAATAGATACGTGTTGTCTTCCTGCTTGGAAAGCAAATCCATCGTCACCAGAGCATCGAGGAGAATGGTTAGACCCCGTAGATCGGCATGCAGTTGGCCTGCAAGGTCTTTGGCGGTTGAGGGCATTCCATCCAGAAGAGTGAAGAGATTCATCTCGGCCGCGGACAGAAGAATTCGGCTTTCCATGAACTGCCGAGCAAGCTTTAGGATGGCTTCTGATCTATTGTCGATTTTCATGGGCATTGTCTGATAGGTTCAGCTTTATTTTTTTAAGTAAAACAATGGCTAATTAACAAATTGGTTTAGTATATTAAACTTTTAGGTTGAGATTTGTTTTCTTCCTTTGTCACCAGGTTTACTGGCAGCGACCTATACGAAATACTTATACCACATGTTAAGTTGGAATTCTGCCATTTTTTATTTCTCAATTCAGGAGCGCCGCTGGCGCTGGAGGACGGTAGTTCAATGAACTGTGTGCTCTGAAGGTGAGGACTCATCTAACAAACAATCGTCTTCTTTCTGTAATTCTTACTTTCCTGTTTTGCCGTTCTATGCTAGATTTCAATCGGTAATAAATTAGATAGCCTCTGTAGACATTAACACGTGGCTTATAAGAAAAATCATCATTTAAGATACGCAACAACCTATGAATACAGATCATAAAGAACATCGCCGGGTAGAAAAAGAATTTGGGAAGTGGAACCCTTGTTTGAGTTGCGGTGCCTGTTGCATTGCTTTCCGGGCATCTTTTTACTGGGCTGAGGGGGATGATGCTGTGGAAGGGAGCGTACCTGTTTATCTAACTGAGAAGGTGAATGCTTTTCGTAGAGCCATGCGCAAAACAAGTTCTCATGATCAACGATGCATTGCGCTTCATGGGACACCGAGCAACAGAGTAAAATGCACAATTTACGAGCGCCGTCCCACCGTGTGCCGGGATTTTGAGCCTTCATGGAAAGCAGAGGTCCACAATTCCCGGTGTGATAAAGCGAGGTCTGTCTTTGGTCTTAAGCCCCTTTCTCCGGATTTATGGATTTATATGCAGCTTACAACCAGTAATCTTTAATTTTTTAATGGTCTTTATTCCATGAGACTGTGACATTATAGGTGGCAGTTCAGTATGAAGAAAAGTTATCTTATGTTTAGATTAATTTTATTTGTAAAGGTTTCGTAGGCAGGTCAGTAATTAATAAACTTTAACCATCTTGAGTCTATTTGTTCGCAGATTTATTAAATTATGCAAAAAATTCCCTTAATCACTTCTATACCCCCCAATTTGAGTCGACAGGACTCTAATTTTAAGGAAATAGGTAAGGACTACAGTCTTTGTTGCATAGAGTCCTGGTTAAAATCTGGTTTTCAACCTATTTCTGTGAATGCGCAAAGAGAGATTAAAAAAAGACTCAACCTGTGCTTTTTAAAAAATTGACATAAAATTAACTTTCTTATTTTTTAGCTGACACAACGGACAACCTTTTGTCAGCAAGTAAATTCATGATAGTTGACTGTAATGTTGTTTTTCTGATTTTGTTCATCCATACAATACTTTAGCCCCTAATCGTTACCGCGGAAAACAAAAACGGCAGGGTCGATTCCGGCCCTGCCCTGAAACAGGGGACTCCACGCTGGTGGTAATAATTAAGACCTAATTTTTTCTTTTCAGCATCGCATGAATCTTAGCGTCGCATAATTTTAATGCCGCACAAATCTCAGCGCTGCATAATTTCAGCGTTGCATAATCTTGATGAAATTGTCCGCCCTACCCTTTTCCTGAACTATCTGAAGGGCCATCTCAACGGTTGTGCCCGGCACTGCCGGAATCGACTTCCGCTCGACAAGTTCAATAGCGTCCACCGGACAACCCGTGACACACAATCCGCAGCCGATACACTCTGCTATATTCACCACGGCAAGATCATCTACTATTTCTATCGCTTTTACCGGACACCTTTCCTCGGCGCAGACGCCGCAGCCGGTGCATTCATTGCTTATTATTCTGGCTTCGAAACGGCTGGGCTCAAAGGCGTGGGGATGCTTCACCTTCGTCCTGCCGCGCAGAACCGTACAACAACAGGGACAGCAATTGCAGATCAATCCAGCCTTCTCGGCGCTGTTATTACTGGTATGGACAAGCCCGGCCTTCTCCGCGCGGTCGAGTGCATCCATCCCCTCTTCTTTTGTGATTTGACGGGCAAAACCGCGCTCCACCAAAAACTCACCGGCGCCATCGAAGATGAGGCAAACGTCCTTCGGCTTGTCGCACTTGCCCACACTGATACGGCATGCGCAGTCTGCCAGCGCAATATAGGAAGCATTGCTGATAAAATATTTCACTTCCTCGTAGGGATGAACGCGATTTTCCGCCGGGATCGCCTTATCAACCGCAATGACCCGCATAAGCGGCGTCGGATTGCCCGAAAAAGATGCGCCCAAAGCCTCATGATGGTATTCCTCCCAGAGCTCAGCCAGTCTCTTTTCCATTGGGGAAGTAACCGTCTTCATTTTCATGAAAGGAAACTCAAAAACGCCGGGAATAAGCGGCACCAATCCATAAAGTTTTTTCCCATCCTTGTTCTTGGAGAAAATAACCCCCTTGTTGGCCATCGATTCGAGGAGCTTTTCCGCCTCGCCTTCCGGCAGCGATCCCGCGGCAGCGATTTTCGCAACTGGCCAGGCCTTGAAACTCATCTTTGCCGCCAGTGTCGCTTCGTCAGGAGTAAAAAGGATGTTCAGGATTTCCAATATCCTCGGTGATTCCGGCGCTGTTGTGGGATGCGAATCCAACACGCTTCTTAGTTCTTCATAAATATTCATTGCTGTCCTCTCTGTTTTGTCTGTGACCTGGAGATCGCTCCAGTTTATTAAATTACGTGGTCAAAATTTTTTCAAATAACATCTTTTTAAAGATAACGAGGGGGCGGATACTTTTCGAAACCTTCATGTCGATGAGGGCGCCTTCCCAACCGTTGAGAACAAAAACAGCCAACTCTTCAGCATCTTCCTTGGATTTAACAGCCCCCTGCTCGCTGGCTTCGGCAATACAGTTTTTTATAATCGAACGAATGTGGCCGTATGCGTCAGAGAGCTTGCTCCGCATCGGCTCACTTAAATCGCTCATTTCCTGCGAAAGATTGCCAATGGGGCATCCGCAGGTGAATCCAATTTTTTCGTAAAAGAGATTGCTGTCGTCAAAGAAGCGCTCTAATCTGGTCAGTGGCGGCAGGGTATGATCTTCACTGTACTTTTCGAACCAGGAGACGACGAAATCGCAAAAATAGTCGATCACAGCTTCTCCGAAATCATCCTTGCTCTTGAAATAAAAATAAAATGATCCCTTGGGAACACCGGCGGCAGTAATGATTTCCTGGATGCCGGTGTTTACGAATCCTTTGGAGTGAATGAGTTTCGCGCCTTTTTGGATGATAGCCTGCCTGGTTGCCTCTTTTGCCATGAGATTGAATCCTCTAAATAATAATCCTCATCATTTATTGATCCTGTTTCAGTTTTTGCCATGAACTTAAATCGTCTGTATAATAGACCAGTCTATTATATTATGTCAAGTAAATTTTTCTAATTAATAACCTCTTTGATTTTATTTAATTAATATTTATCTTGTCTCAGATTAACCTTGATCCAGCCTGCATATTATCAAAAAAAAGTTACTGCAAAACATCATCAACCATCAATCCAGATTATATCAACTAATGGTTTAATATAATCTTATAAATGGTGAATATTTAAGATTATGCATGTTTTCTTAAAAATATTGTTTTAAGGGAATATGTGTATTATACTGTCTAATAATTTTTAATTTCATGGCTCTAACATTGATTAATTTTTAGTTATCAATCAACTTTAAGTTGCGGGATCATAGCTGGGAGAATAAAATAATGGACTATAAAGGAAGATAATTAAAGGCACCTTTGAAGATTTGTTGAAGGTTTGTTCAATATTGACACGATAAGGGGGTGGCCATGAATTCTGATAATCGTACACAATTACTTTTATGGATTGCATTTTTTATCGTCCTGACATCAATCATCCTGAATCTGGCCTGGGACGCCGCGGGCAAGGTATCGCCGGTTATTTACAATGTTTCGATGGGCTCTATCTTCGGTCTTTTCTGCTTCTTCCATGGCAGAAGATATTTCAGTATCGTCCCCGTCGTGGCGCTGCTTTTCGTCAGTATCGCTGTTACCTTCATTGCCGAATACGTCGGAGTTAAAACCGGCGCGCTCTTCGGAGCATACCACTACGGGAACGTGCTGGGGCCGCTGGCGCTTAACACTGTTCCATACCTCGTCCCTCTGTCGTGGTTCATGTTCATGTATGGCGGGACATTGATAACAAACGAAGTGATGGGCTGGACAGGAGAAAATCTCAAGGGAGGATTGACACGTAAAACCATTACCGTAATCACTTTTGCCCTGGTCGATTCATTTCTCATGACAGCTCTCGATATGCTGATCGATCCCATCTGGGTGTCACGCGGTACATGGACATGGACAAACATTGCGAACTTGTCTCCTGGAAATCTGTACTATAACATACCGGTACAAAATTATTTTGGCTGGCTGGTAACGTCTTTCGCGGTGTTCTTACCATTTCGTGCTGTTTTTCTCAGCAGGGTATCTATCCCAAAAAGGGACAGATTGTATTACATGCCTGTGGTCATCTACGCCTTCATAGTATTTATCGGGTGCATAGAAGCGTTATTGATGCTCTCTAATACGGGTATCGTTTTTACTGCACTCGCCGTAACCTGTCCATTGTTAAGTATTACCCTTTACCGTTATCTTGCGTTGAGGGGGTCGCAGTAATCTGATCTTATATCTGTCTGAGAAGACTTTGCTTTCCCGAAGGAATAATTCTCTCTTATTACCCGGATAAGAGCATTTCTTTAAACAACCGTTACCCTCTTATTTATTGATATTTATAGAAATCCTTATTGACCTTTTCATAATTATGGTCAATAAATGCCATGAAATCGATTATTCTTAATTTTACGGATGTTTCTTGAGATGCAGCGCTACTTCATTTTCGCCACTGTTTCGTTAGGTCTCCTCATGTATTCCATAGACAGTACTATTGTAGCTGTCGCTTTTTCCAGCTTCATGAAAGATCTGGGTGCAAATGTTATTTTGGCTTCCTGGACCATCTCCATTTATTATATAGGAGTCACTACGGCAATGCCGTTGGCGGGAAATCTAGGTGACACCTTCGGCAGGAAAAAAGTTTTTTCCTTTTCACTTATACTCTTCACTGCCAGTTCCCTTGCCTGCAGTCTTGCACACAATATATACACTTTAATTGCTTTCAGAGCCCTCCAGGGAATTGGCGGAGCTGGCTTTCTTCCGATAGCATCCGGGATCGTGAGTGACTATTTCCCCGAGAATCGGGAAAGGATGATCGGCCTTTTCACAAGCATTTTTCCCATAGGAGGGATTGTGGGTCCGAACCTGGGGGGATGGATTGTGGCCAACTATTCCTGGCGTTATATATTCTTTATCAATCTTCCCATCGGAATCATTCTGATTGTCCTGATTATGACTCTTCTCAAGGATTCAAAGGTATACTCCACGCCCCACATAGACTTCAGGGGAGCCTTTTTAATGAGTAGCGCCATTCTTTCTCTGATGTTAGGCCTGAACATCATTGCGGAGCATTTTTCCTTACTCCATTTTATAGCAGCAGCGCTCTTTTCCGGCTTAAGCTTTTTTCTTCTTGTCTTATTCTTGCGACAGGAAAAAAGAGAAACAAACCCCATTCTCGATATCTCTCTCTTGAAATCAACCCCTTTTCTGGCGGCAAACATAATGAATCTGGTAATGGGCGCGATGATATTTGGTACCTTTTCTTTCATACCTCTTTATGCCACATCGGTCCATAATCTATCGAAATTGATGAGCGGGATGATTTTGACTCCACGATCCGTCGGAATGATTTTAGCTTCGGCTATCACCGCTTTTCTGCTTAAACGATGGGGGTACCGGAAGCCAATGTTGATTGGCTTCACCATTATTGCCTTTTCCATTATCCTTCTTGGTCAAGACGTACCATTCTGGAGGATGATCGGTATCCGGTTGGGGGTTCCGGAAACACTCTCTTTCCTGATATTTTTTATGGGAATCGGTGTGGGAATCGCGAATCCCGCTGCCAATAATGCATGTATCGAGCTAATGCCTGAGAAGGTTGCAAGCATCGTGGGCCTTCGGGGTATGTTCCGTACTGTCGGTGGTGCTTTAGGTGTCTGCATCACTACTTTTATTCTTCACATGAGTGGAAGTTATCCTCTTGGCTTCAGGATTACTTTTTCTCTTTTTGGTTTGGGACTCCTTTGCGCGCTTCCTCTCGTCTTCCTCATGCCGACAGGCAAAAGTTGGTCGAATACACCTGATACGCAGGCGTGAAGCAGTTTGAAATATTGTACGAATTTGTAAAAAGTGATAATAATGAGGGCGGATTAAAGAAATTCCCTTGATAGGAGGACATGATGAAAAAAGTAGCTCTTGTGACAGGTTCGACCAGCAACATGGGGAGGTCCATAGCAGATGTATTGGCAGGTCAAGGGTTTCACGTAATCATTACATCACGGAATGAAAAAGAGGCAAAGGCCGTCTCAGAAAGTCTGCCCCAAAAAGGCTCTTATTTCAGGGTCGATTTTTCCGATGCCGGGGATATTAAAAATCTGTTTACTTTTATAAAGGAAAAGCTTGGACGGGTTGATGTCCTTGTTAACAATGTTGCATATACAAAAAATGAATCTATCTTTGATTGTGACTTGAATACCTGGGAATATACAATAAATACAAATCTTAGAAGTTATTATCTCTGCACAAAATTTGCCGCTGAAATGATGAAAGAACAAGGCGGGGGCAAAATTATAAATATTACCGTTTCCAGCACCAGGGGCGCTAAGGATAAATTCTCATATATGGTGACAAAGGGCGGTATAAATTACCTTACTATGTGCGCCGCGATAGATCTTGCTCCGTTTAATATCAGGGTGAACGCGGTAGGCTCAGGGCTTGTGGGAACTCCGGTCGGTTACAGAGATTTTGTGGACAGACCCTATAAGAACCAAAGGATTCCTATTGGTCATATCGGTGAACCTGAAAATGTGGCAGAAGCCGTGGCGTTTTTAGTCTCTGATAAAGCTAAATACATTGTTGGCGCAATACTGCCGGTAGATGGTGGCCTTAACATATCGTTATAAGGGGCACTGCAAAATGAAGAAAAGAAATTGTGTTTCTTCTTTAGATAAAGATGCGCATGAGCGTTCTTTAAAGACGATGTCCAATCTTGTTATCGTAGAAGACGCGGGCAACGTTTTAAAAAATATAGATTGATTTATTGATGAATAAACCCGAAGTTTCCGGCCGGATTCTCGGTATCTATATAGTAAGTTTAACCCCCATTTCAAAAGCCCTTTTGCAATCCAGCGGGAATATTTCTGCCCGCCTCTTAGCCTTTTTCTCCTGATCCCAGCGGGGCGCGAACACTTTCGAATAATCATCGAATTGGTAAGTATCAAAACTACAGAGAGTCTCTGTATCCCCAAATATCAATTTTAGAAACGTTTCATTGAACTCGATGTGCTTATCAAAGCCACGCTCCTGCGCCATTTCCTCAGTAGCGCCAAGTGTATATATAAATCCGGTTCGGATTTTTCTCGGGAAGATTGATCGTGGAGGATTGGTGTAGGTCATATAGGGGAATAATAGTCGCTCCATGAAGGATCTCATTTCTCCAGTGGCTGTGCCTAAATAAATCGGGGAGCCTAGAATCAGCACATCGGTTTTTTCTATTTTTCGCAGTATTGGGGTAAGACCATCCTTGACATTGCATCGACCATAACTCGGACCATTTATTGTCTTGCAGGCAAAACAACTGATGCACCCCTTAAATTTAATATCGTAAATGTGGAGAAGCTCTGTTTCTGCTCCATGAGTCATGGCGCCTTCAAGGGATTTTTGAAGCAAAGTTGCCGTATTCCATTTTTTTCTCGGACTTCCATTAATGGCAATGACTTTCATGATCAGACTCCTCTTACTCTGTATGTTTTTAAATATTTTTGGACAAATCAGGTCTGGAACTTTTATACTAAAAATGTAACATACTCACTCAAATATTTTCAACCATTACCATTTTTAATATAGCATAAAAGTAAAATTTTGAAAAATAAGACTTTTCAGGAAAAACTCTTTAAATCAGTATTTTTAAGAAAACATGCGATCTCTTAAAAATACCTTTTTAAAAAGGAAATATTTGTATTATACAGCATTGCTGTTTTTCCAATTTTGCCCGTCCGTTGATAATAATTAAATTCCATGGAATGATAACTTAACATGTGCTAAAAATATAAAGCGTAGGTTCTTTGCGGGAGGAAAATGGTGAGCAAAGATAATAATATGACTGCGGCGATGTTTATTGGCGTTCCCTGTTTGATAATCCATAAGTCTTTTTTGATATAATTACCAATTTTGACCTTTAATCAAAACAAGAAGAGGAGGAATTATGAACCATATATCTCTGCTGGAAACGAATGTACGCAAACATCCCAATAAGGATTGTATAAGGGCAAATGGAAAAGGCTATACGTATCGGGACATAAAGGAAATGTCTCAAAATGCGGCAGGCATTTTCCAGAAGCGGGGTATAAAAAAAGGTGATCGCATTTCAATCATGAGCCAGAACACAGTAAGTTTCGTCGCAGCGTTCTTTGGAACACTCATGGCAGGGGGCGTTGTTGTTCCTGTCAACCACAAACTCGTGGCGCCGGAAGTTGATTACATCCTTGAAAACAGCGGTTCAAAATTGTTTCTCTTCGACTGCTCCCTGTCTGGTGTCGTCGAGAAAGTTACATCCGGTGCGCAGAAAATGGCCATGGATTCTCCTGCCCCGATTGGCGAATTTTTTGACGATCTCATAATCAAGGGAGCTCCTTTTTCACCTGTCGATATCAATGACAGTGACATGGCCCAGATTCTTTATACCTCCGGTACCACGGGCAAACCAAAGGGCTGCATGATAACTCATCAGAGCATCATCCTGAATGGGCTTTACAGTTCCCTGGTTATTAAGCTGGATGAAGATGATCGTATGCTTATCGCTATGCCGATATGGCATTCCTCACCCATTAACAATTGGTTTGCAGGTACCCAGGTTGTTGGTGGTACAGTTGTCCTAATGCGGGAATATCACCCGTTGCATTTTCTGCAGACTGTCCAGGATGAAAAATGCACTGTTTATTTCGGCGCCCCCATCTCCTATATAATGCCTTTGCAGCTTCCGAACTTTGATTCTTTCAATCTGAGTTCGATGAGGATCTGGATATACGGAGGAGGTCCCATCAGTGTAGATACAGCAAAAATGATCATGGCCAAATATAAAAGCGAACAATTTATCCAGGTCTATGGCATGACAGAGACCGGACCTACGGGCATGTCTCTGCATCCTAAAGACCAGCTTCGGAAACCCGGATCCATTGGACGCACCGGGAATTCCGGAGTGGATATCAAAGTGATGAAATCACCGACAGAGCAGGCAGCGCCAGGAGAAACAGGCGAGATCTGGCTCCGGTCTGATTGCATGATGACCGGATATTACAATGATCCCAAAGCGACGGCGGAAGTCTTTGCGGACGGAGGCTGGTACAAGTCAGGCGATATGGCACGCATTGATGAAGACGGCTATCTCTACATGGTGGATCGCTCCAAAGACATGATTGTTACGGGAGGTGAAAATGTCTACTCCAAGGAAGTAGAGGACGCAATAAGCGCCTGCGCCGGTGTAGTCGAGGTTGCTGTAATCGCTATTCCCCATCCCACTTGGGGCGAGACGGTTGCCGCCATTGTTGTGGGGGCAAAGGATGCCGGCCTTGGCGAAGAGCAAATCAGAACGTTTTTAAGCGACAAACTTGCCAAATACAAGGTTCCCAGAATTTTTCATTTCGTTGAATCATTACCTCACACACCTAGCGGTAAGGTCATGAAATATAAGTTGCGTGAAACCTACGGCAGATAAAAATATGAAAGAAGAGGAATACGTTTAGGAGAAAATAGCGTAAGATTACTTACGCTATTTTTTTTATATGATTAAAATAAACCTGGCAAAAACCGTCATTTTCACCAGGAATTTCTATATAAATATTGATGTTGGAATCAGCAATAGAGTATTATGATTTTAATTAGAGAACTGATATAAGAAATAAACTTTTCTTATTGCTCCGGTTTAATGCTGCATTTAAAATACGACTGGAAACAAGTTATAGTTTTTATTTATTTAGGGGTTAATTGATTTTATATGGACGATAAAAGACTCATTATCGAAGTAAACAATCTCACTAAAAAGTTCAATGGCTTTATTGCCGTTGATAATATTTCTTTTTCTGTAAAAGAGGGAGAAATCTTTGCTTTCTTAGGGCCAAACGGCGCGGGGAAAAGCACAACGATAAAAATGATGACTACCCTGCTGCACCCTACTGGCGGACATATTAAATTGGACGGGAATGATATTTCAAATCAATCCACCGTCAGGAAGAGTTTTGGCATTGTATTCCAGGATCCAAGCCTTGATGATGAACTCACTGCTTATGAGAATATGGAGTTTCATGGGGTTTTCTATAAAGTGCCGAAAAAGTTGCGACGTGAACGAATTGAGCAGCTTTTAAAATATGTCGATCTTTGGGACAGGAAAGATGATCTGGTCAAGATATTTTCCGGAGGGATGAAAAGAAGAATGGAGATTGCCCGGGGGTTCCTGCATCATCCCAAAATATTATTTTTGGATGAACCTACCCTGGGACTTGATCCTCAAACAAGAAACCATATTTGGCATTATGTTGACAATTTAAACAAAACAGAGGGTATCACCGTATTTTTTACCACCCACTATATGGAGGAAGCAGAAAAAGTAGCTCAGAAAATAGCGATTATTGATCGCGGCAGAATCATAACCACCGGTTCAGTAGATGAACTAAGAAGACAGACAAATGCTGATTCTTTAGAAGATGCTTATTTGAATTTAACGGGACATGCCATTCGTGAAGAAGAGGCCAACAGCTCGGATCGTATGAGAATGTTCAGAAGATTATGGAAAAGATAAGGGACAATATATCGTTATGGAAATATACATCCTATGGTTACGGCAGATTAAAAGATATTTACGCTCCAAATCAAGAATTATCGGATCACTGGGGCAGCCATTACTTTTTTTATTAGCTTTAGGTTACGGCCTGGGCCCGATCTTTCAAAGGGCTGGTGAGGGCAGTTATATTGAATTTCTGGCGCCTGGCATCATTGCCATGAGTATTTTGTTTACTTCGATATTCTCCGGTATAGAAATCATTTGGGATAGACAATTCGGTTTTTTGAAGGAAATTATGGTGGCCCCGGTGCCAAGGTTTACTATCATGATCGGGAGAACTTTTGGCGGAGCAACGGTTGCCACTATTCAAGGGATGATCGTGTTTTTGATTTCTTTAGTTGTCGGATTTCGGCCAACAAGTATTTCGGCATTGCCGGCGGCTGTTTTAGTCATGGGGTTAATAGCGCTTCTTTTTACTGCTTTGGGTACCGCGGTTGCTTCCATGCTCGAAGATTTTCAGGGATTTCAGTTGATCATGAACTTTATGGTCATGCCCTTATTCTTTCTTTCCGGAGCACTATTCCCGTTATCAGGGTTACCAAAGATCGTAGCGCAGGTAACAACCATCAATCCGCTTTCCTATGGGGTGGACGCGTTGAGAGGGTTACTTACAAATAAATATCATTTTGGACTTCCTTTGGATCTTTTGGTTTTGAGCGGGATTACTTTTATATGTTTGCTGATTGGAAGCTATCTGTTTTCCAGAATTGAGTTGTAAACAATTACTGTTTGACGTTATCGGTCAATACCGATTGCAATTATAGTCTCTCTTCATGTGCTCCGAAGCTGTCTCATCTTTCTTTATTTAGTCTCCTCCATGTGTACTCTCATTTTTAACCGATTGCGCAAAACCAGCTTGATCGCGATATAAGGAAACAAAAAGAATATGATGGCGCAAATTTTAATGAACGCCAAACCGTAACAGAATATCAAATCATAATCATGCCTGCTTAGTGCAAATCCGTACCAATTGGAACTTATGGTATAACCTAAATTACCGGCCAGCATATAAAAAATCACCGATATCAGCAGCAGCGCAAAGGATAAAAAGAAACAACGGATAAATATTCCGGCCAAATTTTCCATCCAATAAATCTGTTCAACTTTATTCATAACCTGCCTCCTTACGATTATGGTTTTATCATTTACAAACCTCTCAGAAATTCCGGACGCAACATGTCAGGATCCTTTCTGGATAATAAAATATTGAGCTGCTTGAGCACCTTATTCCTGTCTTCTGGCATGGAGCCTCTAATCGCAAAATAATTTGAAGCATGCATTGAGCTGAAAAAGCAGTTTGAGAAGGTTGAATTTTCTACAATCGTTTTTAATTCCCGTAAAGAATCAAAAGGAGTGATCAGTTCGAACTCACCGTGCTCCCATTTTTTATAAAGTCCCGTTTCAGGTATTAGAGTCAAGGTCAACGCTCCGGCATAATCAGGATCCATTTCTGTTAGAATTCTTGCCGTTTCCATCGCGTGTTTTTCACTGCCCTTGACTCCGCCAAGCCCGAGTATGACTGATACTGACAGGAGGATGCCGGATTCCTTCACTTTTTTTGCGGCCTCAACCATCTGATGATGACTGGCGTTTTTTTGAATCTTCTGCAATACGTCGTCATCACCGCTTTCCACACCCATGTAAAGAATCCCAAGCTTCTGTTCTTTTAGCATCTTTAGTTCTTTCAAACTTCGTCTCAGGATGTCCTGAGGTGTGGCGTAGCTGGCAATGCGTTCAATGGCTGGGAATTTTTGATTGAGATATTGCAATGCCTCCATGAGCTTAGGATATGGATAGACGAGGGCATCTCCATCTTGAAGAAATACTTTCTTACCGTTCCAGTCATGGAGAATTTCATATACTATATCAGGTTGACCCGCTACCCACATATGCTGATTCATATATAAGGACATGGCGTCGATTTCCTGTTTAACTTCATTGAGTTCGCGAATGCCAAGATTTGAAAAGGAATAAGCGCAAAAGGAGCATGTATTGTTGGAGCATCCAGATGTCAAGGGCAGATAATAACTGTCATGTTCACTGGGAGGTCTTATTATTCCTGGTCTATTAAATGACATATCTTAAAAAATTATCGCTACAAATGTGTTTTACTTTTAGGGGCTATGTTGACAATCAAACTGTTTCTTCAGAGTTTCCTTCCCGATAGCCTTCGACTTCTATAGCGTCGTTACATTTTTTGGCGGCTTTTTCATATCCTTCTTTCGCTTTGGCCACAAGCTCGTCTGCTTTACGGGCAAGCTCTTCACGCGTCTCCTTACCACTTTTGGGTGCAAGCAAAATACCTAAAGCTGCACCGACCAATCCACCAACCAACAAACCTGTAAAGAAATCTTTATAATCCTCCGACATAAAACACCTCCTAAAACATTATTAAAATAAAACCAATTTAATGGTCAGTCTTGATTGAGAGCTGCAATGCATTATATTTATAAGCTGTTGTCAACTTATTTAGGACTGCTCTGTGTGCATCCCATCGAATTGGTATAATTTTTATCCACATCATCCGGGCATTGCAAGACCCTTTCTATTTAACATAAGGATGCTGATTGCTAATGTCAAGAGGTGTGATACATGGCTTCAATCTCTTCCATGTAGTGCTCGTTGATGATCTTTCTCAATAGTTTCTGCGTGGGCGTGATCTCACCTAGTACCTGAGTTAATTCCTTCGGCAGTAGAGTAAAACGCTTCACTTTTTCCACCTGTCCAAGATTATGCGTTAGATAATCGATCTTTTCGCGGTAAAATTTCTGAATTTCCGTATTTTTTACATCTATTGTCAAATTAACTTCGTTTTATAGCGGATAAGAAAAATAAGAACCCCTCGTGAAATCTATTATTTCTTGCGAGGGGTTAGCGAGAACCGCTTGTGCCGTTTTCGTTTCGTGCATAGCAGTATCTCGCTTGGTTAGTATGCCAGAAGAGATCTGCAATGCTTTTTATTAATATGCTCTGCTCATCTTGTTTAGAACTGCTCTGTTTACCTCCCATCCAAACGGAGTAATTTTTATCCATATTATCCGGGCATTGCAACACTTTTCAAATTTAAAGTAAGGATGCTGATTGCTAATGTCAAGGGGTGGTGTATCTAATATAAAGATTCTAAGGCATGGCGCCATTATCTGCGATTTTACAGCTATTTTTACCTGTGGCATAAGTTCTACTGTGACAGGATTCTGTCATGTGCATCTCAACCGGAAATAATCAAAAAATGGCAGAATTCTAACTGATTCGGGTGGCGGGTCATATCAATAAAGAAAATTTATTTTAATGTAATTTACTGAGGGTTATATGTTATAATAAAGCACAAATGGATTAAGGAGATAAAACAATGTTTAGGGGAATTTTTCAACCCACGCATCTCATCATCATTTTGGTTATTGCCCTGATCATCTTTGGACCGGGAAAGCTTCCCGAATTGGGAGCAGGCCTTGGTAAGGCCATCCGGGGTTTCAAAAAAGCGATGGAAGAACCGGAAAAGAAATCTGATAAGGACGCGGAGGTCAAAAAAACAGAAGATAAAAAAGGTTCCTGAGGATATACTTGTAAAAAAGGAATCTGATTTTTAGAAAGAGACCGGAAAGAGAAATGACATGATTCAAAAAGTCTCCATAAGTCCCCTGGGCTGGGCAGTAATTATCTGTCCACAATGCGGGTTAGAAAGCCATCATAAGCCTGGAAGGGAATTGCTGCATAAGGTTCTGGAGAGAACTTGTACATGTGGAGCAAAGTATCAAATACTATTTGACACTAGAACCGCGCCCCGAAAAAAATGTGCTTTACCAGGCATTCTTTCAGCAGAGGACACAATTACTGTTGAAATAAATAACATCTCTGAAAGAGGCGCTTCTTTTGAAGTTGATGAATTGAGCCTTGATGTCGGCAGTGTTTACGCTCTGAAAATAAAGATTGGCGATGACTGGATTGAAGTTTTAGTCCGAATCATCCGGGTAAATAACAAAACAGCGGGATTTGAATTCGTCAATCTCGGTTACAATCAAAAGAAGATGATAGAATCTTATCTCCTCTCTGACTAATCCTGTAACTTTCACACAGTGATGCATTGACATTTAGATTAGTTTGCGTATATATTCTACATTAAAGATGTATCCATGAAATGGGGTTTTTGGGCGCGGTAACATAAATGTTTGCTTTCTCGGGGAGCAATTATTATGGAATGTTCAGAGCAGGCCGTTTCCAATGGGTATATGTATTACCGTCATCTGTTGCCGTTGCGGATCATGCACTGGATCAACGTAGTTGTAGTTGCCATTCTCTTAATGAGCGGATTGAATATATTTAACGCTCATCCCGCACTCTATTGGGGCAGGAAATCTTACAGCGGCTCTCCGCCTTTTTTCGAGTTAACGAGCAAGACAAACAATGCCGGGGAAATGGCCGGTATCACCCGTATCTTCCATTATGAGTTCAATACTCAAGGAATCGTTATATTCGTAGTGCCACAGTGGATAAAATCAGACAACGAAAGGAGGTAACGTTATGACTGATGACGAAAAGTATCCGGTGACGGGTGGAGCAAACAAACTGGCAACCGATAGAGTCACGTCGAACCGGGACTGGTGGCCTAATCAGTTGAACCTCAAGATCCTGCACCAGCACTCGCCGCTGTCCAACCCCATGGGTAAGCGGTTCAACTATGCCAAAGCGTTCAAAAGCCTTGATCTGCCAGCAGCGAAGAAGGATCTGCAGGCGCTGATGACCAACTCGCAGGACTGGTGGCCGGCGGATTTCGGCCACTATGGGCCATTGTTCATCCGCATGGCATGGCACAGCGCGGGCACCTACCGCACCGGTGACGGTCGTGGCGGCGCAGGCGCAGGTCAACAGCGCTTTGCGCCCCTCAACAGTTGGCCCGACAACGTGAATCTCGACAAGGCGCGTCGGCTGCTTTGGCCGATCAAGCAAAAGTATGGCAGGAAAATATCATGGGCCGACCTCATGATTCTTGCGGGCAACGTCGCCCTGGAATCGATGGGATTCAAGACCTTCGGCTTCGGCGGCGGTCGTGAGGATGTTTGGGAGCCGGAAGAAGACGTCTACTGGGGTTCTGAAAACAAGTGGCTGGATGACAAACGCTACTCCGGCGACCGGGACCTCAAAAATCCGCTCGCTGCCGTGCAGATGGGGCTGATCTATGTCAATCCGGAAGGCCCGAACGGCAACCCGGATCCGATCGCGGCGGCCAGGGATATCCGCGAGACTTTTGCTCGCATGGCCATGAACGACGAAGAGACGGTTGCGCTTATCGCCGGTGGTCACACCTTTGGCAAAACCCATGGCGCCGGCCCTGCGTCCCATGTGGGGCCTGAGCCTGAAGCGGCCGGCATCGAGGAGCAAGGCCTCGGCTGGAAGAGCAGCTTCGGCGCCGGCAAGGGCGATGACGCGATCGGCAGCGGCCTGGAGGTCATTTGGACCAATACTCCAACGAAGTGGAGCAACAACTTCTTCAGGATCCTGTTCGGTTACGAATGGGAGCTAACGAAGAGCCCGGCCGGCGCCCATCAATGGCAACCGAAGGGTGGCGCCGGCGCCGGCACGGTGCCGGATGCCCATGACCCATCAAAGCGTCGCGCGCCAACCATGCTGACCACTGACCTTTCCTTGAGGTTCGACCCCGTCTATGAAAAGATTTCAAGGCATTTCTATGAGAATCCGGATCAGCTCGCGAACGCATTCGCCCGCGCGTGGTTCAAGCTGACGCACCGCGACATGGGTCCACGCGCACGCTATCTCGGCCCGGAAGTTCCGGGGGAAGACCTGATCTGGCAAGACCCCATTCCTGCGGTTAATCACAAGTTGATTGGCGAGAAAGACATTGCCGGCCTCAAGGCGAAAGTGCTCGCTTCCGGCCTGTCGGTTTCGCAACTGGTTTCAACGGCCTGGGCGTCAGCGTCCACCTTCCGTGGCTCCGACAAGCGCGGCGGCGCGAACGGTGCCCGTATTCGTCTGGCACCGCAAAAGGATTGGGAAGTCAATCAGCCAGCCCGGCTGGCGAAGGTCATAAAGACACTGGAGCGCATCCGGAAAGCGTTCAACAGCGCCCAGTCTGGTGGCAGGAAGGTTTCACTGGCTGATCTGATCGTTTTGGCCGGTTGCGCAGGCGTCGAGCAAGCCGCGAAGAAGGCTGGTCACGATGTGACGGTTCCCTTCACACCGGGACGCATAGATGCAACGCAGAAGCAAACCGATGTGGTCTCCTTCGCCGTGCTCGAACCGATCGCAGATGGCTTCCGCAACTATCTCAAGGGCCAATACACCGTATCCGCCGAGGCGTTGCTGGTTGATAAGGCGCAATTACTGACACTGACCGCACCGGAAATGACGGTGCTCGTCGGCGGCATGCGCGTGCTGAATGCCAACTTCGGACAGTCCCGGCATGGCGTTTTTACCAAAAAGCCGGAAGCGCTAACCAACGACTTCTTCGTGAACCTGCTCGACATGGGCACAGAGTGGAGGGCGGCATCGGACGCCAAGGACGTGTTCGAGGGACTTGATCGCCAGATGGGTAAACTGAAATGGACCGGCACGCGTGTTGATCTTATCTTCGGTTCGAACTCGCAACTCCGAGCTCTGGCCGAGGTCTACGGAAGTACGGACGCGCAGAAGAAGTTTGTCCGGGACTTCGTGGCGGCATGGAGCAAGGTGATGAACCTTGATCGCTTCGACCTCGCCTGATCGTAGCATAAACGTCTTCAAGGGCTTTTGAATTGAAATGCAACAACGCGATGGCTCGTTGACGCTTTAAATTGAAGCTTTTCCGCGGCCAGCCGCGGAAAAGCTTCAATTCTTAAGGTAAATTATAATTCTGTCCAAAATTATACAATCATCTCAGGGGGACAAAGTTTCAGATTGAAGGGATTGAAGTTATTTAAAGCCACCTCTTCTTTTTTCAGCCAGGCAATTCAATCCGCGATGACTGCGCCGGTTTTACAGGATGCTCCCATGAAGTGTTAGAGCATATATTAGTGATGACACAGCGGAACAACGCGGCGTCATCACTCTAATTAACGATGTGTCAAAACAAAGGCAATACAGCCGATCGCTACGCTTCGGCTGATTTTTTCGTTGCACCTTTCAATGGGTAATCCTCAATTTAGACAACCGTCAAATACTGTGGATAAGGTGGCAGCAACAAACGATTCAATGCAGATTATACTGTAACTTATTTGAACATAACGGATAGAAGGATTTAGATTTTTAATAATGATTGTTTCCGGCTGGTGTAGTATTGAAAATGTCCGGCAGTCTTCAAATCTTCAACCTCGACGGAAATAAAAGATTTCAATTTGAAAATAATCAAAACATGCTGAATTATGCCTGTGGTAAATATTTCGGGGGCTGGTCAGCTTGGGTATTTATTATGCAGTTGTATACCTTAAAGCGGATACATTCTACCCACAAGCAATTAAAACAATCTGATGAAGATTAAATAATATTTACAGATATTGGATACTTATGATATATCATCTCTGCAGGTATATTTCTTGCTAATTACATAATCAGAATATCTTTTAAAAGGAGAACGTAAATGAAAATATCACTTTTAAAGAAAAAAACAATCAAAGCAGGTATTCGGCTTCTGATTTTTTTTACAATCGTTACACTGGTTACATCATGCTACCCGGAGCCTTATCGCGAGGTTCCCGTCACCAGTCCGAACCAGAGCGCAAATGCTCCTGTAACCCAGGTTTATTTTTATCCGCAGAATGGTCAAACGACCGAGCAGCAATCCCGAGATCATTATGAATGTTACAACTGGGCCGTAAGCCAGACCGGCTTTGATCCCAGCCAGTCATCCATTCCGCCTAAAGAGCGTGTGAAGATCGTGCCCATGCCTCCACCGGGGCAGGAGACTGCGGTTATGGCTGTGGCCGGCGCGGTTCTGGGCGCTTTAATTGCCGGACCCAGGCATGCGGGCATAGGCGCACTGATCGGAGCGGGAAGCGGAGCTATTGCCGGCGCGGCATCGGATGCTTCCAGAGAGCAGTATGCCCAGCAGATGGAGGAAGCCTATGCCAATGGCGATCAGGCGCTCGATGCTCAATATGCGGCAAAGGCTCGTGATTTCCGCCGCGCCATGTCTGCCTGCCTTGAAGGCCGCGGCTACAAAGTGCAATAAAAATCAGATTTTATCACGCTGTATAAAGCTTTGGGCGGCGGTTGGAACCCGGGGTTGTCCAACGGACTTAATAATGACTCCGCGCGGACAAATGCGTTGTCCGGAACAAAATTGAAGCTCTCCGCTGCGAGCCGCGGAGAATCTTCGATTCTTAAGGTAAATTATAATTCTTTATTCGCTCGCTTACCCCGCAGCAAACGAAGGTGTTTGCGCTCGCTGCCGAATTCAATAATAAAGAATAAAGCATATTGTCCGATGCAATAGTTTTATCCGTAATTGTCAAATTTTGATTGTTGGTCATAATATGCTTGATACGCAGATGGCGGTAAACTGCATGCGTGTTTTGAACATTATAAAAAGAGAACGTGCAAGGATGAAAATAATCTGTATGGCGCTGAGCTTGACGTTGATGATGGCCGTGACAGGCTGCGCAAGTTGGGCAAGATCAATAACCGCATATTCTCTCAACGGTGTCGCCGGAACGATTACAGGACAAACTATTACCGTTACCATGCCGTATGGAACAGATGTCACTGATCTGGTGGCGACGTTTACCACGACAGGCAGCAGCGTCAAGGTAGGCTCAACGCTGCAGATAAGCGGGGTAACGGTAAATAACTTTACAAATCCGGTAGTTTATACAGTAACTGCGCAAGACGGCACAACGGAGAATTATACTGTTACGGTAACTGTGGAGGGAAATGAGAATATGCCCCAAACCGGCCAGACAACCATTTATTCTGCTGGCGATGATGGCTCTCTTCAGGAAGGTGCTGCCTGGCCAAGTCCGCGTTTTACCGATAATGGCAACCAGACAGTTACGGATAACCTGACCGGTCTTATGTGGACAAAAGATGGAAGCACACCGACATTCTCACCCTGCAACGGCGGCTCAATGACCTGGCAGGGCGGATTGACTTACGTGAGTTGTCTCAATGTCTATAATTATCTGGGATATAATGATTGGCGTCTTCCTAACAGAAATGAGCTGCGCAGTCTTGTCGACTATGAACAAGCCTATATGTATTCCTGGTTAAATACACAGGAATTTATCAATGTGCAGAATGGCTGGTACTGGGTCGTCTACGACGGATGCCGACTTGATGGGCAGTGCGTGGTATGTCGGTATGGACGCGGGTGAAGTTGACGATGACGACGAGAGCGTTTTCTACTATGTTTGGCCGGTACGCGCCGGACAGGGTGGAGCGGTTGAAATACCCCGGACCGGTCAGACAACCATTTATTCCGCTGGTGATGATGGCTCTCTACAGGAAGGTGCTGCCTGGCCAAGTCCGCGCTTTACCACTAACAGCGACACAACTGTGACAGACAACATTACCGGACTAATATGGATGCCGGATGGAAGCACGCCAACAGTCTCATCCTGCACCGGCGGTTCAATGGCCTGGCAGGCTGGATTGGATTACGTGAGTTGCCTCAATACCAATGGTTATCTGGGATATAGTGACTGGCGGCTTCCCAATGTCAATGAACTGGAAAGCCTTGTAAATGCCGGTTCGTCCAATACTGGATTCTGGTTGAATACGCAGGGATTCAGCAATGTGCAGAATGGCTGGTACTGGTCATCTACGACGGACGCCGGCAACACGGTTTGTGCGTGGAGTGTCAGTATGTATGGCCAGGTGACTGGCTATGGTAAGACGTATACCTTCTTTGTTTGGCCGGTGCGCAGTGGGAATTAGATTATCAGGTTGTTTTAAGGAACAATATCATTAAATATCCGCCCGCTTACCTCCAAAGCTCGCAAAGGGGGTTTCGCCCGCTGCCTGATTCAACCTTTCTTCTGTAATTCTTGTTTTTCTTTTTTAGCATTTTTATGCTATATATAGTACGTAATGGCTGAAAATAGTTGAGCGAGTGTGTTACGTTTCCGCGGTAAGAGTCTCCATCGTGATTTATCTAAAACCATTTGAAGATGAACATTTTTCATTGTCTAAGAAACGTGCCTGAAAATTGAAGGAGGTAGCATTATGAAACAGTTAAGAATATTTTCCATTATTTCGTGTTTTGCCATGATCTTGTATCTTCTAATCTTCTTTTTTTCCGGCATGTCTATCGCAGGCGAAAAAGAGCAAAAACTCTTAAACGAATGTGTTGCTGATTGCAAAGACAAAGTGGACATCTGTATGAATATGACCGCAGATCCGAGACGTTGTACTGCAATATATCAAGAATGCGATGACAATTGTAAATCAGAATATGAATCTTCTTTATCAAATTCAGAAGGAAACAATTCCTCTTCATCAAGTTCATCAGGGAGCAATTCTTCTTCATCAGGTTCATCAGAGGACAATTCTTCTTCATCAGGTTCATCGGGAGGCCATTCTTCATCTACTTTAAAGTAATTAAGCGAAATTGCCAAAAAGTTTATAAGGACTTACAAGTGAACCAAATAATCGGCTTTCTCCTGTAAGTCTGATTTTTCAATATTGTAATTTTACACCATATTACAATTGGTAATAGTTGAAATAATGCGGTCATATTGAAGGCCACACCATGCTCGGCTTTGGCTGTGGCAGTGGATCGACAGCAATTCTTATAAAGAAATCTATTTAAAAATTAGACGCTGCTGAAATTGCGTCAACTCTGCGGAGCAAAAAGCATGGTTAGAATAATGTCATTCTGGCGGTCGGCGGTGGGAAAAAATCTGAGGGAGGTTCTCTGGAATCTTATTCTCATTACTACCGGAAGCTGCATCTGCGCCCTGGCCGTAAACGGAATTCTCATTCCCCGAAAATTCGTCAGCAGCGGCGTAACCGGAATTGCTCTGATCTTTCATTACATAATGCCGTATCTTCCTGTGAGCGCCCTTTATTTACTTTTCAATATTCCACTGTTTGCCCTGGGATGGAAATACGTGAGCCGCCGGTTTTTTCTTTACAGCGTTATTGGCACCGCCATCTTTTCCGCCGCTGTGGAGTGGATTGTTGTCCCCATACCGGTACAGGATCCGCTTCTGTGCGCCCTGCTGGCCGGAATCATCATGGGCGTGGGACTGGGCATTATTCTTCGCTCTGCCGGTTCGTCTGGTGGAACGGACATTATCTCCGTCATGGTCCAGACCAGATTTTCCATTCGCCTGGGATATACTGTGCTTGCTTTCAACAGCATTGTTCTTTCCGCATCGGCGATTCTCTTTTCTCTGGAAATTGCCCTGTACACACTCGTCTATATGTACGTTTCTTCTCACATTCTCGATCTTGTTGTTACGGGGCTCAGCCAGCGAAAATCCGTGATGATTATCTCCAAATCGCAGGGAGATATTATCATTAAGATATTGAAGGAGTTGAATCGCGGGGTCACTGTAATCAAAGGTCAGGGAGGATATTCAGGGGAACCTGAGGATATAATCTACACGGTGATCGCCTTTCGCGATCTGGCCAGTATGAAGAGATTGATTAATCAGATCGATCCCCACGCTTTCGTAGTTTTCAGTGACACAGCCGAGGTCATGGGATACCGGATAGGCAATCAGCCGCACTGGTAGACATATATCCATGTTATAACCCGTTTGAACAAAGAGATCTTTGGCGTTTAGAAATATTTATCGAAGCCTCTCCGCGGCGAGCCGCGGAGAGGCTTCGATTCTCAAGGAATATTATAATTTTATATTCGCTCGCTTATCCCGTATCACGCTACGGGTAATGCGCTCGCTGCCAAATTCAAGTATCAATAAAATCATCCCCTGCTTTTAAAAAACAGTGGATTTCTTCCGGTAATCGTCATTTGCAAAATTTTGATTTTATGATAGATTATAATAAGTAATTATCCTATGAACATTTAGGGTGTTATGCCGCAATCTTAAGGGAGATATATTATGCTGCGCGAAAAAATCGTCGCACTTGTTATCTTTTCTGCTTTCGTCTCTGCCTTCCTCTGTGCTTTGCCTGTCTGGGCCGCGGTTGAGGTGTTTGAACGGGAATACACATATCAGGCAACCAAAATGGACAGCAAGGAATCCTCCCGTGCCATTGCTCTGGAACAGGTCAAGAATCTCCTCCTAGATGAATTGGGAATTTACATAGAAAATACCTCGGTTGTGGAAGAAGATCAAATACAGAAAAGAGAGATCAAGGTCCTGACTGCAGGAATTGTCAAGACTGAGATTTTGGATGAAAAATGGGACGGCTCCAAATACTGGATGAAAGTAAAGCTGGAGGCCGATCCGAATGACGTGGCAAAATCGATAGCAGAACTTCGCAAGAATGAGGAAATGGTCAAAGAACTCGAAGATACAAAAAATGAGAAAGAAAAAGCCCTTCAGGAGATCGATAACCTGAAGACCCAGCTTGCCTCCGAGCAGGAGGATATCACTGCACAGAAACAGAAATATGATGCGGCTGTAAATGATCTGGCTGCTGCCAATCTGACGGGAAATGGAGATACAGCAATGATCTATGGCGACTACAATGATGCCGCGGCTTCTTATGAACAAGTCGTTAACATGGAACCCACCAATGCCATAGCCTTTTACAACCTGGGCATTGCCTATATCTACATGGAAGAATACACCCTGGCTGTTTCAGATTTCAGCCGTGCGATTGCCCTGAATCCACAATTGAAGAGGGCCTACAACCAAAGAAAGATTGCCGAACAGATAATGCGCAACCCGCACCAGCGTCAAAAGCTGCTCCACCGTCCATTGTCGCGACCATCTGTCGTAAACAGGGACAAGCCCGCGTTCATCGTCGGCGAGGGCACAAACATCTATATAGGGAATTCTCTCGAAGAGATCCATGCGCAGATGAGAGAAAGAAACGGCACCCCCGGGGAAATGCCCGATGAAAAATTGAGTGAGGAACGGCACGGAGTCCAGAAAATGCAGAACGTAAATCGGGAAGCACTGAGACAGCAGAGAAAAATTGAGCAACAGAAAAAGATAGCCGAGATGCAAATAAGGAAACTAAATAAGAAAATGGAGGGACAAAAAGAAAGATCCGCTAAGGGTAACAAAGGCAGCAGGGCGAAGTCAGGGAAAAGGCCTTCAGTTCCTAATAAATGAAATTGTGCGCTTTTTCTTCAATTGACAATTAAAATCGTAAAATGGTAAACTTTCATAAAATTACGAGATAAGGAGATTGTTATGAATTCGCGACTTTTGATCCATTTAATCTCCATAGCAGTTTTTGTTTCCAGTGGAATTATCCTGAATGGGTGCGTCAGCACGCCGGTAACACCATCCGCAATAGATACCGTCATGAAAAATGAATTTATCGGAGCACCCGACTGGGTTACGAAAGATTGTGCTTCATATATCAAAGATAATAAAAAAATCTGCGGAGTCGGTTCAATAGGGGGCACCCGCAACCCCTCATTAGCGCGGACGACTGCTGTTGCCAGAGCCAGAACGGAGATTGCCCGGACTCTTCAGACCAGAGTCATTGCCATGTTAAAGGATTATCAGGCGACCACATCAGGGGGTGAATATTTCGGCAAATATGCATCTGATGAGCAGCACGTGGTAGATGTTTCCAAACAGATTACCGACATGACCATATCCGGCACTGAACAGAAAGAGACATGGGTCAGTAAAAACGGAATCTATTATGTTCTGGTTATACTTAACGTCGAAAAATTCAAGAATATCGTGCAAAACATGCATAGTCTTCCTGAATCGGTACGCAAAGCTGTCGTTGAACGCGCCCATAAGGCATTCGGGGAATTAGACAAAGAGATTGATAAACAGAAAGATAATTAATTTTCTTTCGAGTTTATAGAAATGACATGGCCGCCATCTTTGCCTCTGAGGGATAGTATGGATATTTTAAACCAGGTAATATTATAATATCCATACCCCCTCGATATCTTCTATAGATTTATTTTAACCTGAAGGATTGTTTGTTTGACTACTGCCCTTAGGCTTTGGTGTGAATAGAGGCAATTTCCATTCTGGTCACGAGACATAGTAAACCCGTATTTCATAGGCTGAGAATGAAACAAAAAATTTTCTATTTTGTCACTGTCATATTTATCGCTGCATTATTTTTTTTCCAGACAAACATAATGGCAATGAGCATCTTTGATAACAGAACCATTATGGAGAAAGAATTCGAAGGAGCTCCTGATTGGGTTACTAAAGGATGCTCTACCTATTTCAAAAAAAATAAAGATGATAAGGTATTATGCGGCGTCGGCTCGTCACTCAACAAAAATCCTTCTGATGCCAGAACCATAGCGGTTATAAAAGCCAGAGCTGAAATTGCAGGAAACATTCAGACTCATATTACCGTTATATTAAAAGATTATAGTATGACCGCCTCTGGAAAGAAAGAATTTGCTCCTGATGATTATCAACGTATTGAAGATTTCTCCACACAGATTACACAGATGACTCTCTATGGCACAGAAGTAGTTGATTATTGGGTGAGTAAAAACAGCACCTTATATGCTCTTGTAGTGCTTACCAAGAGACAATTCAAAGATTCTATCAATCAAATGAATGGCCTTTCAGGAAGCCTGAAAGAAAACATTATTGAACGCGCCGATAAATCCTTTAACCAAATTGATAATATTAAATAGTTGTATCAGGGAATCAGCTTATTTTTTTTCCAAAAAACAGCAGTAATGGTTAGAAATCACAGAAAGTAATCCCATGAATGATAAATCACTTCGGACATTAATTGTTGAAAATTCGGAAGATGATGCTCTGCTTTTAGTCCGTACACTTAAAAAGGGCGGATACAATCCGGTGTATAAAAGGGTGGAAACTGCCGCCGCAATGAAAAAAGCCCTCGAAGAGAAACATTGGGACATCATCCTTTGCGATTAT
The DNA here is from genome assembly GCA_963811325.1 of uncultured delta proteobacterium. Lineage (GTDB taxonomy): Bacteria > Desulfobacterota > Syntrophia > Syntrophales > Smithellaceae > Smithella. Next base: position 491,134 of record CAWEQT010000001.1, on the reverse strand, counting down.
AAAATGCCAAGCTTCAGATGTCCCTCAGCCATTGCTCTTCTGAAAGAAGCAAATATAGATATCCCTATCATCATTATATCCGGGACTATTGGTGAAGAAACAGCCGTAGAGTGTATGCGTTTGGGCGCCCGGGATTATATCATGAAGAATAACCTTTCCCGTCTGTGCCCTGTAATAGAAAGAGAATTAGAAGATGCAGAAGTTAAAAAAAAGCAAATGCAAATGGAGGAGAAATTACGCACCAAGGAGCAGCGGTTCCGGGCTCTTGTAGAGTATTCTTCAGATATAATTGTCGTCATAAGTCTGCAAAGGACTATCACCTATATAAATCCGGCAATAGAAAAAGTTTTAGGTTTCACGGTTGAGGAAAGGATTGGTGCAAACGGGTTCGAAAATGTTCATCCGGATGACTTAAAGTCTTTATCTGATAAATTCAATACATTAGCCAAAAGTACAACACCAATTGTACTTCAATTTGAAATGCGTCTTCGCCACAAGGATGGAAGCTGGCGTATATTGGAAGGCATTGGAAGTAATCTGATTCAGAATAATGTTGTTGAAGCTGTAATTGTTAACTACCGAGATATCACCGAACGTAAAAAAGCCGAAGACATACTAAGAGAAAACGAAAAGAAATACCTGGAACTAAGCATAATTGACGACCTCACCCAGCTTTACAATTCCAGACATTTTCACGCGCAGCTTGAAAAAGAAATAGAGAGATCGAATCGCTATGAACAGCCTTTGACCATTCTGCTGCTGGATATCGACAACTTTAAGGCATTCAACGATGCATACGGCCATGTTGAGGGGGACTATGTTTTATCGCGACTCGGTAAGGTGATCAAACGATGCCTGCGCGAAACTGATTCCGCCTATCGTTATGGCGGTGAGGAATTTACGATCATTCTGCCGATGACCACAAGCGAGGAAGGCATTGTGACGGCTAAAAGAATCCAAACGGAATTAGGAAAAGAAGCTTTTTACCCTGTGGGTCCAAAAGTTCATATAACAGTGAGCACAGGTCTCTCACAGCACAAGTTGAAGGAAGACATGAAAGCGTTTGTTCACCAGGTTGACCAGCTCATGTACCAGGCGAAGAAGAATGGGAAAGACATGATTTGCTCTGAGTCATAACATTATGAACAATTCATCAACTGAATTCATGATAGTTGACTCAATTCTTCGACTAACTGCTTCTGAAACTTTGCAGATACACACGGTAATTTGATCTAATTTGATTGTTATTATATGTTATAATAAAATTGGTGTTGCCGGGCGGTCGCGAACGCGAAAAAAAATTGGAAAGGAGACATTATGAGCAGGTTTACGGAAAAACAAGTTGAAGAGCTGGATAAATATTACAAACATCCGCGAAATCTCGTAGATTTGTTTGAAGACACCGCAACTAAATGGAGTGATCGAAACGCTATTGGAACAAAAAATCTTACAACAAAGCAGTATGAATGGATAACATACAAATTGCTCGCCGAAAGAATAAATAACGCCAGGGGCGGCATTCATCAACTGGGTATAAATAAGGGTGACGCGGTTGGAGTTATCATCGGCAACTCCGTCGAATGGTATGTACTGGAAAATGCGGCGCACGGACTGGGGGCGATCTTTGTGCCCATGTACGAAAAAGAATTAAAAAAAACATGGCAATACATCATCAAGGATAGTGGGCTAAAATATCTTTTTGTCAAAGATGAAAAAATCTTCGAAGAGGTACAGCATTTTAAAAACGAAATAGAAACTTTAAAGGAAATATTTATCATCTACGGAGAAGGCAAAAACAGCCTCCGGTCGCTGGAAGAAGCCGGAAAGAAAAATCCGATCAAATCATATAAGCCTCATTGGTCAGAACCGGCGGATTTGATCTATACTTCCGGAACTACCGGAGAACCTAAAGGCGTTCTTCTTTCTCACGGCAACCTGTCCGCGTGCTCTCAATCCGGTTATCACATATTTCCCGCTCTTAATGAAAAATCCGTTTCGTTGGCCATACTTCCCTGGGCGCACAGTTACGGGCTGAGCGGGGAGTTGCATAATTTCATGCAGTTCGGCGGAGCCATTGCTTTGATGGAATCAGTCAACACGCTGAGCGAAGATTTTCTCAAGATCAGGCCTACTTATCTCATAGCGGTTCCAAAGGTTTTCAATAAAATTTACGATGGAATTCAGGCGAAAATGCATGAAGAGGGCGGGCTCAAAAAGATGCTTTTCGATATGACGTGCAAGGAAGCGGCAAAATGCAGGGGTAAGGCAAATAAATCCGTGAAATTGAAAATACTTGATAAAATCGTTTTTTCAAAAATCAGGGAAAGATTCGGTGGCCGTCTTACAGGTGTCCTTACGGCCAGTGCGGTAATGAATCCTAATATAGCAATGTTTTTTGCCGATCTCGGCATACCCACTTACGACGCATACGGCTTAACCGAAACTTCACCTGCAATCACAATGAATTCTCCGCTTATGGGAAACAAATACGGATCAGTTGGCAAATGTGTGGAAAATATGCATGTAAAAATTGACAAGTCTCGAACAGGCGAGGATGGCGATGATGGAGAAATTATCGCTTATGGCGCTCATGTGATGATGGGATATCACAATAAGCCGGAACAGACTGCGGAAATCATGGTGAAGGACAATTGGAACGGATTTCCCGGAATACGCACAGGTGATCAGGGCCGCCTGACTGCTGACGGGTATCTCTATATTACGGGCAGATTTAAAGACGAATACAAACTTTCCAACGGTAAATACATTCATCCGGAATCCATTGAAACCGACATTAAATTATTGCACAACATTGCCAATGCCTTTGTCTGGGGTGAAGGCAAAACATACAATATCGCAATAATCGTTCCGGACTTCACAACGATGAAAAAAGATGACCGAATCGCCAAATGGGCGCAAGGTTCCCCGCAGGAAGTAGTGAAAAATAAAAATATTCAGGATTTTTTATCCGAAGAAATTAAACGGCATCTGAAAAAATCATATGGAGGATATGAGATACCTCAGCAATATATATTTACCAGCGAAGATTTTACTCTGGAAAACGGATTAATTACCCAGACCATGAAACTTAAGCGCAAAGAGGTTATAAAAGCTTATTTAAAAGAAATAGGAAAACTATATTAATACCATTTCGCTTGGAAGCTGACGCCTATTCGGCGTCAGTTCCCGGTAAGGTAATAAATGTTTTTATTGCGCTTCTTTCAATTGCGCTCCTGCTCAAAGGATAAAGATGCTGAAAAACAAAGCAAACGATACCGCTCTATAACTTCCTCAAATCGTCAATCTTGACGAAGATACTTGACGTCAAACAGAAGTAAATACAATTCATGCTCGGCAGTTATATCTATGCCTGACATTTGGTTATCATTATTTACTTTGATACCAAATAATTTTTCATATAATTGTATCAGGTACCATGATAATCCAACAAAAAGTATAGCCGAAAGCTTTTGTTACGCAAACGGCCTCAATTTGAAATGCGTCTTCGCCACAAGGATGGAAGCTGGCGTATATTGGAAGGCATTGGAAGTAATCTGATTCAGAATAATGTTGTTGAAGCTGTAATTGTTAACTACCGAGATATCACCGAACGTAAAAAAGCCGAAGACATACTAAGAGAAAACGAAAAGAAATACCTGGAACTAAGCATAATTGACGACCTCACCCAGCTTTACAATTCCAGACATTTTCACGCGCAGCTTGAAAAAGAAATAGAGAGATCGAATCGCTATGAACAGCCTTTGACCATTCTGCTGCTGGATATCGACAACTTTAAGGCATTCAACGATGCATACGGCCATGTTGAGGGGGACTATGTTTTATCGCGACTCGGTAAGGTGATCAAACGATGCCTGCGCGAAACTGATTCCGCCTATCGTTATGGCGGTGAGGAATTTACGATCATTCTGCCGATGACCACAAGCGAGGAAGGCATTGTGACGGCTAAAAGAATCCAAACGGAATTAGGAAAAGAAGCTTTTTACCCTGTGGGTCCAAAAGTTCATATAACAGTGAGCACAGGTCTCTCACAGCACAAGTTGAAGGAAGACATGAAAGCGTTTGTTCACCAGGTTGACCAGCTCATGTACCAGGCGAAGAAGAATGGGAAAGACATGATTTGCTCTGAGTCATAACATTATGAACAATTCATCAACTGAATTCATGATAGTTGACTCAATTCTTCGACTAACTGCTTCTGAAACTTTGCAGATACAGTTCCTGTCAAGCTCAAACCGGCTTATTATTTGGATCATACTTTTTGCCAGATTTCAGAACTCCAAGATAACAAAAACCAGTTTTCGCATAATTGTACAAACAATAACTTTGCCATTCTTGCTTCTTTCTTTCAGACGATTATAAAAAGCAATCATGACATCATTGCCCCATAATCGTTTGTTTGCAGGGAAACCCCACAACAGACCCGCTGAAAATAGGCGAACCTGAAGGTTCTTACTACATTTTTCATCATCTTTTGTGACAGGATCCTGTCATGTATGTTTCAATTGGAAAGAAACAAAAAACTGAATTCTAATTTAATATATGGTAGAGGTATCGCCGGTCGGTCACTATGTTCAATAAGATAGATATTAGTCCCAAAATGCAGAAAGTGATTATATACTTAACTTTAACTATTTTAACACTTGCTGTTTACTGGCGGGTGAATCAATGTGACTTCATCACTTTCGATGATCCCGTCTATGTTACCCAGAACAGTCATATTCAGTCCGGAATCACGCTGAATGGATTTCGCTGGGCGTTCAGTACACGATATTATAACGTATGGCACCCCCTTGTATGGCTGTCTTTCATGTTCGATTATCAGCTTCACAGTCTGAATGCCGGCGGTTATCATCTGACCAACCTTATCCTGCATATATTGAGCGCTTTGCTGTTGTTCTGGCTATTTAACCGTATGACCGGGGCAATTTGGAAAAGCGCCTTTGTCGCGGCGTTTTTTGCGCTTCACCCGCTTCATGTGGAATCGGTTGCCTGGATTTCCGAGCGTAAAGATGTTTTGAGCGCGTTTTTCTGGATGCTGACTTTATGCCTTTATGTTTATTACACGGAAAAACCTGCTATAAAAAGATATTTGGCTGTTCTGGTTTGCTTTGTCTGTGCACTGATGAGCAAGCCTATGGTTGTCACCCTGCCCATTATTATGATTCTACTGGATTACTGGCCGCTTAAACGTTTTGAATCGCGGAAAACAGCAAACAACCTGAAGGACGTTATGCCCGCTTCCACAAATAAAGGAAGCCAAAAAACCAATTCGAAAAACGAAGCTCACCGGGGAAATATATCTCCATCCAATAAACAGAGATTGTCAAAAACCGGGATTACGGCAATCCGCCATGGCGGATTGCAATTATGGGAAAAAATACCTTTTTTTATCTTGTCGGCAGTTCTTGTTATCATCATACTCTATGCTCCGGACATGCCGATCGAAAAAGGTTTTTCTTTGACTTCCCGGCTAGCCAACGCGCCAGTTTCTTTTGTGACTTATCTGGGAAAAACATTTTGGCCGCATGATCTGACAGTTTTTTATCCTTTTGCAGATCAACTTCCGGTCTGGCAAGTCTGGGGTTGTGTTTTGCTGATTATAGTTATCAGTGCTGCCGTAATTGTAATGACAAAAAGTCTACCGTATCTCTTTGTCGGATGGCTGTGGTACGCAATAACCCTTCTGCCGGTAATTAAGATTATTCAAGTCGGCAATGACGCGATGGCCGACCGTTACACTTACCTGCCCTCTATCGGAATTGCCATTATGCTGGCCTGGGGTGTGACGCTTTTATTCAAAAAAGAAGACATGCGCAAAAAGATTTTATTACCGGCAGGAACAGCCGTCCTGGTTATTCTGGCAATCTTAACGTGGCGCCAATGCGGCTACTGGAAAAACAGTATTGAGCTTTTTAATCATTCTTTGCAGGTAACAAAGGACAACTATCTGGCGCATAACAATATCGGCTTTGCCCTTTTTACCGAAGGCAGAATTGATGAGGCCATCGATCATTATAACAAAGCCATCAGCATAAAACAGAATTCTGCCGATAATTACAATAACAGAGGAGTTGCTTACGATAAACTCGGTCAGCATCAACGCGCCATAGAGAACTTTAATCAAGCCATCCGCCTAAAACCGGATTATGCTCAAGCATATTTCAACATGGGTAATGTTTATGCTGAACTTGGCCAATATCAGCAAGCTGTTGAGAACTATAATAATGCCATTAATCTAAAACCGGATTATCTTCAAGCCTACAGCAACAGGGGAACTACTTATTTAAACCAGGGAAATAGAGAGCCAGGCTGTCGCGATGCGCAAAAAGTTTGCGCATTGGGAGACTGCAGATTGTTAGAAACAGCCAGAAGCAAGGGGGACTGTCATTAATTTTAAGGAAATTCCTGTCAAAATATAATCAAGATAACTCTTTTTGTATCTGGCCGGAAAAGACTCTATCGAACGGGGTTCTTTGAAGCGATATCATTGATTAAATCAGCTTCATAAGGCGACAGGGTTGCAATCGCCCCTCTGTTTTGATATAGATTCTTTTACTAAAGATGGCAGCGAAAGAACCCTCCCAACATGAACAATATCTATGAAAGATTACGAGACAGGCTCGAAACGATGGCGACCGGTTACCCGGAAACGCCAAGTGGCATCGAGATCAAAATACTTCGACAGCTTTTCAGCGAGGATGATGCGGACTTATTCCTGAAAATGGATGTCAGGCCGGAAACAGCTCGTCAGGTGGCATCAAGGACAGGAGCCGATATTGCGGACACGGCTTACAGACTGGAATATATGGCGCAGAGGGGGCTTATCTTCAGAGTCAAAGAAAATGAAACGACCCGTTATTTTCCGATTCCTTTCATTGTCGGCATCTACAAGTTCCAGTTGAACAATTTGAACATACCGCTGTTAAAGGATATCTCACAATATTATCTTACAGGTTTGGGTGCAACGTTCCATGGGCAGAAAACCCCTCACCTGCGTTCCATTCCCATCAACGCTGAAATCGTATCCGACTGGCCTGTCGCGCCTTACGACGATGCGGCGGCCATCATCAGGAAAAAATCACGTATCGCCGTTGCCGAGTGTTTTTGCCGCAAGGCAGTGCGTATGTACGGGAAAACCTGTTCTCATCCCGCGGAGACATGCCTGCAGTTTGATATATTTGCTGATTATTATGTGGAAAACAAGATGGCCCGTTATATCAGCGCCGATGAGGCCCTGGCCACCCTGAAGCAAAGCGAGGCTGAAGGCCTGGTCATCCATATCCTGAATTCACAGACGGTGGAAGCCATGTGCTGCTGTTGCTCTTGTTGCTGCGGGATGCTTATTTCCCTGAAGCTTTTTCCTTCCCCGGCCATGGCAGTGAAAAGCAATTATGTGTGCCTCTTTGACAAATCAAGCTGCACGCTGTGCGGTATTTGCACAAAACGCTGCACCGTGGGGGCATTTAAGATGAAGGACGAAAAAATCGCGTTTCATGCTGATAGCTGCATCGGCTGCGGTCTTTGCGTCACCACATGTCCCTGTCATGCGTTAAAGCTGGAGAAAAAACCACAGGAGCGCCTGTATACGCCACCGGCAACCGTTTTTGATACTTTTGCTTTGATGAGCCGTAAGAAAGCAAAATAAATTTCCAGATAACAGGCTCACTCCAAGAAGATTGTTTTTATAAATATACCCTTTCATGCGTTATTTCCAATGGTTATGATCACCTTTTTATTCATTCCTACGGTAACATTTTTTATGAGTCAATTCGATATGCTTTACACCCCTTGACATTAACTGCCAGCATCCTTATTTTAAAATTAAAGAGTGTTGTAATGCCCGGATGATGTGAGTAAAGTTACACCATTTCGATGGGAGGTAAACAGAAAAGCATCTTTGAGTATTAAAGTAGGCGAACTGTTTGGATAGCGGTTCTAAACAAGCTGACTTCAGCTTATTGATAAAGAGCATTGCAACCCTCTTCCAGCGTCATTAAATTGAGCAGTCGAGATACTGCTGTGCACGAGGGAGTCTATCCTACTGGACGTTAACGTAAAAAAAACCACAGGGTCTTCGTGGTGATTATCACCCTTAATAGACCAACTGTTAAATGAAGGACTCCAGTTAAAGACAATACGGCACAAGCAGTTCTCGTTTAACCCCTCGCAATAAGTAAGGTTCGCGGGGGGTTTTTATTTTTCTTATCAGCAGTAAGACTAAGTTTATTAATGAGACTGAAAATCAGACACTAATACTTGCATCGAATCCTCTTGTTGGTCGAAGCGGGAGTCTACTACCTTCGATGAATCTACTTAAAAATTCACGCATCCCTAACTCATTCTGATCATATGCAAAGTAAGTATATTCTGATAAAAAATGCAAAAAGGTGAATAGTAAATAGAAAAGGGTTATGGGTTAAGGAAATGTAAAAAAGTCGTGTCGCGTAATACAATAGGCAATAAAAATCCCGCCTTGAGGATATCTCAAGGCGGGATTTTTCGTTACATATTATTTGAAATAGAATCCCTTCCCTGCCTTCGCCAGTTTTTCCAGAAGCGGCGACGGCGTCCAGTATTCGGAACCAACTAGATCTTTATATTTCAGGATGGCATCATACACTTTTTTCAAGCCTACTGTATCGGCGTAGAACATCGGACCGCCCAGGTAAACGGGGAAGCCGTATCCGTAGATCCAGACGACGTCAATATCCAGCGGCCTCGCGGCGATGCCTTCTTCCAGAATTTTAGCGCCTTCGTTGATCATACAATAGATTGCCCGCTCCAGGATTTCGTTATCAGAGATGGCTCGTCTTGTAATGCCGACTTCCTGCGAGTGTTTGATGATAAGCTCTTCAATTAAAGGATCGGGGGTCGCATTGCGCTTTTCGTCATATTTGTAGAAACCGGAACCTGTTTTCTGGCCAAAGCGTCCCATCTCGCAAATCTTATCGAGAATCGTATTTTTCTGTTCGCGGGGCGTGAGGGAATTAAAATTTGCTTTGCGGTTGCGCCATCCAATATCCAGACCTGCCATGTCGCCCATAGCATAGGTCCCCATCGGGAAACCGAAATTGTAAATAACTTTGTCAATCTGCCAGGGCAAAGCGCCTTCTTCCAGCATAAAGCCGCATTCGCGGGTGCGCTTGGCCAGCATGCGGTTGCCGACAAAACCGTCACAGACTCCGACAAGCACCGGCACTTTGCCGATGGTCTTGCCAATCTTCATAGCCGTGGCATAAACATCGGGCGACGTTTTGGCGCCGCGCACGTTTTCCAGAAGTTTCATTACGTTGGCGGGGCTGAAGAAATGCATGCCCATCACGTCCTGCGGCCTTTTGGTAATGGCGGCAATATTGTTGACATTCAAATAGGAGGTGTTGGAGGCCATAATCGCGCCGGGTTTACAAACGACATCCAGTTTCGTGAAAACCTCCTTCTTTACCGACATATCTTCAAACACTGCTTCAATGACCAGATCGACATTTTTCAAATCGTCATAAGATAATGTCGGTTTGATAAGCGACATGCGCTTGTCCATTACTTCCTGCTTGAGGCTGCCTTTGGCGACGCTGTTGGCGTAATTTTTCTTAATAACGCCGAGACCCTTGTCCAGAAATTCCTGTTTGACTTCCAGCATAACAACCGGAATGCCGGCATTGGCAAAACACATGGCAATGCCGCCGCCCATGGTTCCCGCGCCCAGCACGCCGACGGACTTGATTTCACGTGTCGGCTGATCATCCGGGAGACCGGGAATTCGCACAACTTCACGCTCGGCAAAAAACACATGCCGCTGCGCTTTGGATTGATCGGATGCCTGTAATTCCAGGAATATTTCTCGTTCCCGCTTCATGCCTTCAGGAAACGTCAATTCCGTTGAGGCTTTGATCGCTTCGATACATTTGAACGGCGCCATAAAACCGCGGGACTTTCGGGAGATGCTTTTGGCGAAATCTTCAAAAACGGCGGGTGAATCTGCTTTGGCCGCAAGCGAGCTGACTTTACGGATGGGGCGTTTTTCGTCGATGACCTTTTTGGCAAAAGCCAACGCCGCCGCTTTTAAGTCGCCTGAGGCTCCATCGACGACTTCATCGAGAATGCCCATGGCTTTGGCTTTGGCCGCGGCAACCGGTGTGCCGGATGTGATCATTTCGAGCGCCGCCTGAACACCGGCCACGCGGGGTAATCGCTGTGTGCCTCCCGCGCCGGGCAGAAGCCCCAGTTTCACTTCGGGAAGTCCAACCTTTGCGCTGGCGAGCGCAATGCGGAAATGACAGCTCAGGGGAACTTCGAGACCGCCACCCAAAGCCGTGCCGTGAATCGCCGCAATGACCGGTTTAGGAGAATCTTCGATAAACTGGCAGAGGTCCGGCAAAAACGGCTCCATAGGCGGCTTGCCGAATTCACGGATGTCCGCTCCCGCGATAAAAGTTCGGCCTTCACACAGAATGATCATGGCCTTTATATCTGCATCGGCCACACCTTTTTCCACACCAGCCTTGATTCCGGCGCGAACAGCCTGGGATAATGCATTCACCGGAGGGTTATTAACAGTGATCAAACCAATATTGCCTTCTTTGGAAAATGTGACGATTTCTGGCATAAAATGACTCCTTTATATTTTTTAAAATTGGATTTTATTGATAAGAACTTCCCCTTTGTGAGTGAAAGAATAAGAAACGCTCTCTGGTGTGTCAAGAAATTCTTAACCGCAAAATCGCAGGGCGCAGCGGCTAAAATATGAGTGCAATGACGCATATGAGTCTTTTATGAAACCGGTATTTTCTAACTCACTATTAAGGATTCTTCGGGACACGTCAGCACTGAGTCCTCTTCACTCTTAATCAGAGCAGCGGTATTGGCCGCGCCGGGCAGAATGTTATTCAGATAATATCTGGCCGAGGCGATTTTGCCCTGATAATAATTATAATCCGCGTCGCCTGCTTTCAATCCCGCGACTTTGGCGGCCGCAATCCTGGCCTGATCCATAAGGCACGTCGCCACATACAACTGCGCAAAAACAAACAGGGCGCGGATGGCAAACAACGGAATGAGCTGCCGTTTGGTTTCCATATTGGCATACCATGATTCATACGTCGCTTTGACATCGGCCGCCGCCTGATAGCCTTTGGCCATATTATTCATTTCCTTTTCAAAATCTGTCATCTTCATATTGGCATCGATAAAATCTTTAATATCTTTCATCCATGCGGCAAAAGGAGCTCCGTCTTTCATGCGCATTTTGCGGCCGATCAGGTCGTTGGCATGAATGAATGATGTTCCTTCCCAGATGGTGAGAATTTTAGAATCCCGCATATACTGCTCCACAGGATATTCCTGCGTATAGCCCACGCCGCCCAACACCTGAATCGCCTGCGTAATAACACCGACGCTTGCTTCCGAGCCGTAGCATTTAACCAGCGGCGTGAGAATTTCAGCAAATGACGCAAACTTCTTTGCCTTTTCTTTATCGGCTGAGTTATTCTCGATATCCAGATAGTAAAATCCCCTGAAGATCATGGCGCGGATGCCTTCCACATGCGCCTTCATGTCGAGCAGCATCCGGCGAACATCTTCGTGCTTGATAATAGGCACACGCTCCGCGTTTTTAATGCCGAAAGGCCTTCCCTGAATGCGCTCCGTGGCAAATTGCGAGGCGAAATAGTAAGCCGCCGCGCCCTGAGTGTTGGCGTTGTGCCCCGTTCCGATACGTGATTCATTCATCATGTGGAACATCATGGCCAGTCCCTGGGAAAATCCCTTCGCGTCCGGCGCCGGTCCCAGTAGAATACCGCGGCAATTTTCTTCATCGCCGAAATTGAGCAGAGCCGTTGCCTGGGCGTGCAGCCCCATTTTGTGTTCCACGCCGACAGTGATAACGTCGTTGAAATCGCCCATTGAACCATCTTCATTTACCCGGTATTTGGGAACGATATATAGCCCGATGCCGGGAGAACCCGCCGCGCCTCCTTCGGGACGCGCCAAAACCAGATGAATGGTATTTTCGCAAGTGCCCTGATCGCCGGCGGTGATAAACATTTTAGTGCCTTTAATTTTCCAGATGCGGGGATCGTCAGTCGGATAAGAGCGGGTAATAATATCACCGGTATCGGAGCCGAAGTTCGGCTCGGTCAGACACATGGTTCCCTGCCATTCCCCCGCCAGCATTTTGGGAATGAACATATCCTGGTCTTTTTGCGTGCCGAAACGCAAGATCAGGTTAGCCGCGCCGGAAGTGAGCTTTATGCATGATGTGAGCGCCGGACAAGCCGCTGTGTTGATTTCCGCATTGGCCTTGTAGAGAATCAACGGCATGCCCGTATCCACTTTGATGCATTCACTAGAAGATCCCCAACCGCTTTGCTGTAAAAACTGATAGGCTTCTTTAAAACCGGGAACAGGTGTCACCATGCCTTTCTCAAATTTGACGCCGATCTTGTCACCAGGCGCGTTGATGGGATTGACTACTTCTTTTGAAACCTTGTATCCCTCGTTGAGCAGCATATCGATATCATCCAGAGTGAAATTGCCCTTGAAGCGGTCGCATGCCAACACTTCTTCTGTCGGCAGCCACTCTTTCAGGATAAATTTCAAATCTCTTACATCGTACTTAAATTCCATTTTTATTTCCCTCTCATATATAATTGGCGTTCCGTTACATTATTTGTCTATCGTTAAACGCAGGATTTATAGCTAAGCTCCTTTGTAATGAACAACAAGCACCTTTTTTTGTGACGCCGTAATATATTTAATAAACGATAACAGGGCATTGTCAAGGAAAAATGCAGGTTAACAACAGGGTCTTCCATGTGAGATGAGGGGTACCTGACTCTCGTTGACGTTTTTTATTGCAATAAATGTAATTTTTCACTAAACTTTTTACCCTATTGAAAGAAAAAACTATGTAATTTAGGAAAGGAGCAAAGATTGTGAACAAAATAGAAAATATTGTAAATAATCCTATAAAAATTCAGGATAATACGTTTCGTGACGGGCATCAATCGATCTATGCTACCCGAATGAAAACGGAAGATATGATTCCTATCGCCGAAGAGATGGATAATTGTGGTTATTGGGCAATGGAAGTGTGGGGAGGAGCAACGTTTGATACTATGCACCGTTTTCTTGCCGAAGATCCCTGGATGAGACCAAGGATTTTAAAAAAATATATTAAGAAAACACCCTTCAGCATGCTGCTTCGCGGACAAAATCTGGTGGGTTACCGGCATTATGCCGATGACGTTGTCCGGGCATTCGTAGATAAGGCGTGCGAAATCGGCATTGATATCTTCCGTTGTTTTGACGCGTTGAACGATTTCCGTAATCTCGAAACATGTGTGGAAAGAATTAAAGCCAACGGCAAGCATCTTGAAGGAACGGTTTGTTATTCGCTGACGGAAAATCGTCTGGGCGGCGAGATATATACTCTCGATTTTTATGTAGAAAAATGCAAGGAGTTGGAGAAAATGGGGTCGGATACAATTTGCATTAAAGACATGGCCGGCCTGCTTTCTCCTTATGACGCGTTCGATCTGGTCACCGCAATAAAAAAGGCAATAAAAGTACCGCTGCATTTACATACTCACTATACCAGCGGTATGGGCAGCATGTCCTACTTAAAAGCAATAGAGGCCGGTGTAGACATTATCGATACCTGCCTTGCGCCATTTGCCTTGAGAACATCGATGCCCGCTACCGAGCCTATAGTGGCGGCTCTTCAGGGAACGGCCAGGGATTCGGGGATCGATTTGTTGAGATTGATTAAACTCAGCGAACATCTGGAAAATATTGCTCCTAAATATAAACACCTTTTAGCTGATCAAAAACTCTCGATAATTGATAGTAGTGTTCTTGCCCATCAAATTCCGGGTGGGATGATTTCCAATTTGACCAACCAGCTCAAAGAAATGAATGCTTTGAACAGGATAGATGAAATTTACAAAGAAGTGGTTCAAACACGCAAAGATATGGGTTACCCGCCGTTGGTGACGCCGTCATCGCAAATTGTCGGAGCACAGGCCGTGTTGAATGTTCTTTTCGGCCGTTATGTCAGGTTATCCAATCAACTGAAAGATTTGGTCTATGGGTTGTATGGTAAAACACCAATACCGATTGATGCCGATTTAACCAAGAAGATCCTGAAGGGTTATAAGCTTGGACAGGAACCGATAACCTGCAGACCCGCTGATCTTCTCAAGCCGGAAATCGAGGAAGCCAAAAAACAGATCGGCGATCTTGCCCGCAATGATGAAGATTTGCTGGCATATATTCTATTTCCCGCAACGATGGAGAAACTTCTGAAGACGAAATACGGAATTGAATCGCCAGCATAGGCTGTTGTAAATAATTCCCATAAAAATTGATAAGAATTCCCTTGTTATGAGTGGATGATGTGATTATCAAAAAAATAAAAATGAAAAAGATTATATTAAAGCTGAAATGGGAGTAACAGAAAATGGTTGACAAAGACGAATTTAAAAAGATTAAAACCGCCCGAGAAAAGTGGGAAAAAGAAATACTGCAAAAATCTCTGAGCCGCGAAAATGAACGCAAAGAGGTTTTCACCAGCATTTCCGGCACTCCCATTGAGAGGTTATATACGCCGCTGGAAACAGCCGCACTGGATTATAACGAAAAGCTGGGCTATCCGGGACAGTACCCCTTCACCCGCGGTGTCCAGCCCACGATGTATCGCGGACGTTTTTGGACGATGCGCCAATACGCCGGATTCGGCAGCGCACGCGAAAGCAATGAGCGTTACCGTTACCTGCTCAATCAGGGACAGACTGGCCTCAGCGTCGCCTTTGATCTTCCCACCCAGGCAGGTTATGACAGCGATCATCCGCTTTCCATAGGCGAGGTGGGCAAAGTTGGCGTAGCCATTGATTATATCGGGGATATGCGTACACTGTTCAAGGGGATTCCTCTGGATAAGGTGACGACGTCCATGACCATCAACGCTCCCGCCACCGTGCTTTTGGCCATGTATCTGGCAGTGGCGGATGAGCAGGGAGTTGCTTATGAGAAGCTAGGCGGTACTGTACAAAACGATATCCTCAAGGAAATTACCGTACGCGGTCAATATATTTATCCTCCCAAGCCAAGCATGAAACTTACGGTGGATTTGATCGAATATTGTTTCAATAACGTTCCGCGATGGAATTCCATCAGTATCAGCGGGTATCATATACGGGAGGCAGGTTCCACCGCGGCACAGGAAGTGGCCTTTACCATCGCGGACGGTATCGCTTATGTACAGGCCTGCATCGATCGCGGACTTGATGTCGATACCTTCGCTTCGCGGCTCAGTTTCTTTTTCAATGCCTTTACTGACGTACTTGAGGAGACAGCTAAGTTCCGGGCGGCCCGCAGATACTGGGCGAAGGTGATGAAAGAACGCTTTGGAGCAAAAGATCCCCGTTCCATGATGCTGCGCTTCCATGTGCAAACGGGCGGTGTTACACTTACCGCGCAACAGCCGTTGAATAATATCGTCAGGGTTGCCCTGCAGGCATATGCGGCGGCGCTGGGCGGCTGCCAATCATTGCATACCAATTCCTATGATGAGGCGCTGTGCCTGCCCACCCAGCAGGCGGTGACGGTCGCGCTGCGCACCCAGCAAATCGTGGCCGAAGAAAGCGGCGTCACCGATACGATTGACCCGCTGGCCGGTTCATATCTGGTTGAAGCCATGACCGATAAAATCGAAGCGCAAATAGAAGAGTATCTTAAAAAAATAGACGACATGGGCGGAACGCTTACGGCCATCGAACAGGCTTTTATCCAGAAGGAAATTCAGCAAAGCTCTTACCGTTTTCAGAAAGAAATTGAAAGTCAGGAACGCGTATATGTAGGCATCAACAAATATACGATGGAAAATCAGCCCCCGTCAAATCTTCTGAAAGTGGATATGAAAATAGGCGATACTGAAGCAAAAAAACTTCGGGAAATGCGCTCTAAGCGCGATGGGGCAAAATGGAAAAAATCCCTGGAGCATTTGCGCAAGGTTTCTCTGGGTAATGAAAACGTCATGCCCGCAGTCATCGAGGCGGTCAAGGCCGATGCGACTGTCGGCGAAATATGTAATGTATGGCGGGAGGTATACGGAGAGTATAAGCCAAAACAATTTTTTTAAATAGGCTGTTGAAAAACGCTCGCCTACAGCGTTCCCTCAACCATCATCGCTGCAACATACGCCAAAGATATGTCTCCGCTCCTCAGGTTTTTGGAGGCCTTGTATCCGGGCATTTTTAAAACAGCCTGTAAATTGCGCTGAAAAGACATTTATCGGAGGATTACGGAATGGAAAGTAAAAGGAAAATCAGGATAGTTCTGGCCAAGCCCGGTCTGGATGGACATGACCGCGGAGCGAAGCTTCTTGCCCGAATATTTATGGAAGCGGGGATGGAAGTGATTTATACAGGCTTGCGACAGACTCCCGAAATGATCGTCGCAACTGCCCTGCAGGAAGATGCAGATGTGGTGGGTTTAAGCAGCTTATCCGGCGTTCATAATTATTTTTTTCCGCGGGTTATGGAACTGCTACGCCAAAAAGATATGAATGATGTTCTGGTGGTAGGTGGCGGCATCATCCCTAATGAAGATATCGCACAGCTAAAGGAATCAGGCGTCGCGGAGATTTTTGGGCCGGGAACATCCACGGAGGAAATCGTTAAATTCATCCGGGAGCATGCGCGTCAGCAGGATTAATGAAAATCTTCAAGGAGAAACCATGAAAGTTCTGAAAGTTGATCATATTGGTATTGCTGTGAAAAGCATTGATTCTGCAAGACAATTGTATAGCGATCTTCTCGGCCTTAGTCATGCCGGAAATGAAACTGTTGCACAGCAGAAAGTGACCACGGCTTTTTTCCCTGTTGGCGATACGGAAGTAGAGCTTTTGGAATCCACGTCGCCCGATGGCCCTATTGCGAAATATCTCGAAAAAAAGGGTGAAGGTATTCAGCATATTGCTTTTCGTGTTGAAAACATTGAAGAATCTCTGGCCGAACTAAAAGCCAAAGGTGTTCAATTAATTGACGAAAAACCCAGGCTCGGAGCTGGCGGAGCAAAAATCGCCTTTCTCCATCCCAAATCTACTTTCGGCGTATTGATCGAGCTTTGCGAAAGGGAAGAATGAAGTCCTCGTAAAATTCCGCCGTGAAAAAAGATAATTAATATACGGATTTTGTTTCTTGGATTTTTTGAGCAAAAATATAGCTTGGTAAATTTTCTTATTAAAACCAAAAATTGCTTTCCTATCCCGTATTTGAAAGAGTTTTCTTCAATATTATCGCTTTCCCCTGCACTTCCTCGACCGAACTATGGATATAATGCATATCTTTTTCATTTATCGATCTGATGACTCTTCCCTTATCAATGACCACTGAATTCGGCGGTATTTTCGTATCAGGCAGTATAAAGGCGCCGGCGCCGATAAGGCTATTGTCTCCGATTTCTGAACCATTTATGATCCGCGCACCGATTCCGACAAGCACATTATTACCGATTTTGCATTTATGCGCTATAACACCGTGGCTCAGCATGGTGTTATCACCGATGATTGAATTCTCAACGTAACAGTGTTCCAGTACCACGGTTCCTTCCCCGATTTCGCATAACGCCGTATCACCGCGGATTATTGAACCAAACCAAACACTGCTTCCTTTTTTGATAACTACATTACCGATCAGATAGCAATCGGGGGCGATAAATGCCGATTGCACGACAGGAGTCTTTCCATCAAAGGGTATCGTTGTCATCATACTCTTTACTCACAGTTTTTATTAACCTTATACTCTTCTTAATATAATTGTAGTGAAATTATAAGAAGCGCAGTCTTGTCTGTCAAGAAAATCTTGATCGCAAAATGAAGAAACGCTCTTCCCTGATCGCGACCAACGCCAGGTACCCTATATATCGGGAATTTATGGCTTTTATGCCATGTCTCTTATTTGCTGTTCTTCCCAGGCAGGTGGCGCCTAAAAAAATGTAGTCAAAAAAATATTTGAGATGTATAAGCAGACATTATTTTTTGCCTCCTTGCATGAAGGCAAAGTACTGGTTTCATGTTCGTTATAATAGATTATAATTTAGCGGTCTGATAAATTATAAACAAGTAGTAAATTTTTATAAAAGGTGAGGATATATGGAAAATGTAGTCATTATAAGTTGTGCACGTACGCCGATTGGAGCATACGGAGGAGCATTGCGCGATGTTCCGGTGTATCGGTTGGCAAGCCTGGTTTTACAGGAAGCAGTCAAGAAAGCAGGGATCGATCCTTCTTTGGTGGAAGACGTCATCATGGGATCAGCCTATCAAAACGGAGAATGCGCCAATGGCGCCCGGGTAGCTGTACTGGATGCCGGATGGCCGGATACAGTGCCGGGACTTGTTCTGGACCGACGTTGCTGTTCGGGTCTGGAATCTATCTTTTACGGCGCCATGAAAATCCAGACCGGCAATGCTGACATCATCATTGCCGGAGGCATGGATTCCATGAGCCAGGGCGAACTCTACATTCCCGGAGATATCAAGTGGGGTCTGGGCGGCAAGAGTCATGAAAAATACGGATTCATGCCGCGCGGCCACGGGGCGTTGGCCATGTGGGGCATTCCTTTTTATGACCGCATTCAGCGAGCGCGGGTCATGTCGCAGCCAATACCCCGTTATGGCGAGTTGAGCTCCATGATAGCTTGGGCGGAAGCGGCGGCTAAAAAGGAAATGATTACCCGTGAGGAAGCCGATCGCTGGTCGCTGCGCAGTCATCAAAGGGCGATTGCCGCGCAAGACGCCGGAAAATTCGATGGAGAAATTGTTCCCATTCCCACGGGAAGGGACAAAAGCGGCGCAACGGTTTATTTAAAAACAGACGAAGGACCGCGCAGAGAAACGACCCTGGAGAAACTTGGAAAACTCAAACCAGTTTACAAAGACGGCGTCTGCACGGCCGGTAATTCCTCATCCGAAAATGACGGCGCGGCTGTTGTTGTGCTGGCTTCCGAGAAAAAAGCAAAAGTATTGGCCATTAAACCCCTGGCCCATTTCCGCTCCTGCGCGGTGGCGGCAACCGATCCGACTCTCACTTATCCGGCGGTTCCCGCGTCGGTCGAAAAGGCACTGGGTAAAATCGGTATGAAAATCGATCAGATTGATTTAATTGAAGTACAAGAAGCTTTCGCGGTGCAGTGTCTGGCGGACGCGAGGCTTTCCGGCCTTTCCGACGAGCAAATGGAAGCAAAAGTCAATGTGAACGGTTCGGGTATCTCGCTGGGACATCCCATTGGCGCAACAGGAACCATGAGATTGACCACGCTGATTAATGAAATGGCCAGAAGAGGCAGCCGTTTTGGATTGGAGACAATCTGCGGCGGCGGCGGCCAGGGAATATGTCTGGTATTGGAAAGAAAGTAAAAAATAATTCCAGGAGGATTACGATGGATTTTGCATTAACAGAAGAACAAAAAATGATTCAGGACACGGCCAGATCTTTTGCTGAAAAAGAAATCGCGCCGCATGTGGAAGAGGACGAAAAAAATCATTTCTGGCGTAAAGAAATTTTTATAAAAATGGCCGAACTCGGATTTTTCGGGTTTTCCGTTGACGAAAAATACGGCGGCAACGGCATGGGCTTTTTGGAAGGCGCTCTGGCCATAGAACAGGTTGCCAAAGTTCACACATCCTGGCGAATGGCTTTTAACATGCAGTGCTGGGGACCAGCTCTCACCATTCAAAAATTCGGTACGGAAGAACAAAAGCAGCATTATATTCCCAAGTTTGTGTGCGGTGAATACATCGGCAGTTTCGCGATGACCGAACCGGATATCGGTTCCGACGTTGCTTCCATGAAATGCCGTGCCGATGATAAGGGCGATTACTATCTGCTCAACGGCAACAAGATGTGGATTACCAACGGAACTGTCACCAATCACGGCTTGCTGTATGTCAAAACTGATAAGGATGCGGGCGCCAACGGCGTGAGCTGTTTTATTATTGACTATTCTCTGCCCGGTATAACCCGCAAGAAGATTCATGACAAAGTCGGTCTGTGGGCATCCGACACGGCGGAAATGATATTTGAAGACGTTAAGGTTCCGAAAAGCCTTTTGCTGGGCAAATTGAATCGCGGATTTCAAATCTGCATGACACAACTCAACTCCACGCGTCTGGGCTGTTCCGCCGGCTCTCTGGGACTTTCCGGCGCAATCCTGGACGCTTCGGCAAAATACGCGACTGAACGCTGTCAGTTCGGCCAGCCCATCGGCAAATACCAGCTTGTTCAACAACAGGTTGCCGAAATGAAACTCTCACATGACACGCTGGCTTATCTGGTATACCGGGCAGCCTGGCTCAAGGACAAAGGGCTTCCCAATGTTATGGAAACGTCGATGTCCAAACTCTACGGTGCAAAAGTTGTCGTGCATGACGCCAACGAATGCATGAAGCTCTATGGTTCCTTCGGATATTCCGACGAATATCCCTGCGGCCGCTTCCTGCGAGACTCCAAGCAATTTGAAACGCTGGAAGGAACATCCAACATGCATACAATGATCGTTGCTAACGCGACTATGGGTTTCGCCCCAAACCGCACTTAATCGATCAGCCCTGGTTGCTCAATAGGCGGCATGGTTCTTGCCGCCTATAAAACCAACGGCGCGAGGTCTTTGAAAAATCATCAAGTTTGTCATTTTGGGTTTAGGGAGAAATCTTTTCTTTAGTTCAAAATAATCAGATGATGACATCTCCTTCATCATGTTTGTGGCTTCCGCCAAGGCATTCCCTCCCCCGTAACGACAATAGATGGATTTTTTCAAGGTCATGATGCTAAACAGTGATTTGTTTTTCTTTCAATGATAGGAGCAAAGCATGAGACAGTATTTCGAGAAAATGGATGAGCTGGGCAAACCGCTCAAGCCGCAACAGGCTAGCAATATGCAGCCCAACGTGGCCGAAATTAATAAGATTATGAAAGAGATCGACGACGAAGCCGAGCGAATTAAGAATTACGGCGTTTCCACGGAAGAGTTGCACAAACGCGGAGAAATGACGGTATGGGAAAGAATCGAGTATCTGGTCGAACCGGGAACCTTCTGTCCGCTACATACCATCTATGATCCGGATCATGAGGAATCCGGGCAGACGAACGTTGTGGACGGTCTTGCCAAGATCAACGGCCGCTGGTGTATCGTTGTGGGTTTCAATAACAAATGGATTGCCGGCGCCTGGATTGCCGGACAAGCCGACAATAACCTGCGGGTTACGGATATGGCGAAGATCCTGCATCTGCCGCTGGTCTGGCTGGTAAACTGCTCCGGCGTCAAGCTTCCCGAACAGGAAAATGTTTATGCCAACCGAAGAGGACAGGGGACGTGTTTTTTCCGCCACGCGGAACTGGAGAAAGAGGGTTTGCCGGTCATCGCGGGTATTTATGGTACAAACCCGGCGGGTGGTGGGTATCAGGGCATCAGCCCCACAATTCTTTTGGCCCATAAAAAAGCGAATATCGCTGTAGGTGGCGGCGGCATCGTCAGCGGCATGAGTCCGAAAGGTGCGTTTGATCAGGCAGGGGCTGAGGCTTTGATCGAGGCCACAAGACATTTCAAGGCGGTCCCCCCGGGAAGCGTCAATATCCATTTTAACGAAACGGGATTTTTCAAGGCCGTCTATGAAACGGAGACGGGGGTTCTCGATGGCATCAAGGAATGGGTGGCCTTGCTGCCGGCGTATGATCCGAAATTTTTCCGCGTGGCCGAACCTGCGGAACCAAAATTTTCGGCTGAAGAGCTTGTCTCGATTATTCCGGTAAATAGGAAAAAAGTCTATTCATTCGAAGAAGTGCTGGCAAGACTGACCGACAATTCCGAGCACATGGAGTTCAGGCCGGGCTATGGTCCCGAAATGTACTGCGGTCTGGTAAAAGTCGATGGATTCCTCATAGGCGTTATCGGCAACCGCCAAGGATTGATTCCCAATTATCCCGAGTACACCAATGAGTACCATGCTATCGGCGGGAAGCTTTATCGCCAGGGCCTGATCAAGATGAGTGAATTCGTAACCATGTGTGGCCGCGACCGGGTGCCCATTATCTGGTTTCAGGACACGTCAGGGATTGACGTGGGCGACACAGCGGAAAAGGCAGAACTCCTGGGCCTCGGGCAATCGCTGATCTATTCCATCGAGCAGACGGAACTGCCCATGATGCTGGTTGTTCTTCGCAAGGGAACGGCAGCAGCCCACTATGTGCTGGGAGGCCCGACGGCCAATAACAACAATGCCTTCACCCTCGGGACGGCGGCCACTGAAATTAACGTCATGCATGGCGAAACGGCGGCAGCGGCTACTTATGCCCGCCGGTTGGTCAAGGAAAAGGACGCCGGAAAACCGCTTGGATCGGTTATTGATAAGATGAATGTACTGGTTAAACATTACGAAGAAACGTCACGGCCCATGTTCTGCGCCAAGGCGGGCTTTGTGGATGAGGTCGTGCGGTATGAGGCCATCAGAAAATATATGGTGGCATTTGCCAACGGCGTTTATCAGAACCCCAAGTCCATCTGCCCGCAGCACCACATGATTTTACCCCGGCTGATCCGGTCACAGGTGGTGACGGGACTTCCTCGTCCGAAAGCGGAATAAATAAGATTTGAATATCTTATTCAAACCCGAAGGATCCTTTATTGCCTCGCATTCACCCTCGTCATGACCTTCCCATTTAAAACGGGAAGGTCATGACGAGGGGTGAGAAAGGTAAGAACGTTAAAAGTTAGAAAATGTGTTGATTTTTTCATAAACGTACTTTATAGTCTTTGCAAACCTTTCAAACCTTTTTCGGGCAACAGGCCGTTAACATGTAGTACATGTTTAGGGGGCAGGTCAGATCGTGAACATTGGACGCTTGGCAGACGACAATATTCAGAGATTCGGCGAATATGAATTTGTCTACTTTGAAGGGAAATGGCATACCAATGTGGAGATGAACCGCATTGCCAACCGGTTGGGCAATGCCCTGAAAAAACTGGGAATCAAACGGGGAGACCGGGTGGGTGTTCAACTGCTCAATTGTCCCCAGCTCATCCAGGCATTTTTCGCTACTTTCAAAATCGGGGCTATCCTGGTCCCGATCAATCCTTCCCTTCGGATGAACGAGCTAGCCTTCATTTACCGCGATGCAGGTTTATCGGTCTTGATCAGCACGGCGAACTACATGGACATCATCAAAGAAGCCCGAAGGGAAGCGCCTAACCTGAAGCATGTCATCTGCACTGGGGAAACGATCCTGGAAAATGCGTTAGATTACAATAGCATCGTAGAGCAAGAGCCAGACACGCTGTCCATCGAAGATACGGAAAACGACGATACGGCCGTGATGATCTACACCGCAGGCACCACCGGAACTCCGAAAGGTGTTATGCTGACCCATTATAACTGGTACACCCATGTAACGGGATATTATGATTTGGTATTGCTGGACGCCTGGGGAATTTCCGTCAAAGGAGTCATGCATGAACAGGATGGTGGGCAGTCCAAAAAAGAGGAAAAAGAGGGTGAACTTTTTGGTGTCAGCCGACAACGGGTTTCACTGATCACTCTCCCTCTGTTCCATGGCTATGGAGTTTTCGCGCTGAATCTGGAATACCTGACGGGAGGGAAATTAGTCATGATCGACCGTTGGGACCCTAAAGAGGCGATGAAGTGCATAGAACAGTATAAGGTTACAGATTTTCGCGGCGTACCGACAATGTATATTCAAATTCTGAACCATCCGGACGCCCCCAAGTATAATCTTAAATCGTTGAAAACCTGCATCTGCGGATCAGCGCCCATGCCGCTGGAAGTGGCCCGTCAGTGGCAGAAGAATTACGGTATCGATATCTGGGAAGGATATGGTCTGAGCGAAGCAACCACCGTTAACTGCGGGAATATCGCCGGAAGGCGGCCGCCTAAATACGGTTCCATCGGCAAATGTTACCAGAAATGCAACTCCATCAAGATATTTGACGAAAACGACCGGGAATTACCAAGAGGACAGACGGGAGAAATCGTGATCAAAGGCCCCGGCGTAATGAAGGGTTACTGGAACAAGCCTGTCGAAACGGCGGAAGCTATCCGGAATGGCTGGCTTCACACGGGTGATGTCGGATATGTTGACGAAGACGATTATATTTATATCACCGACCGCAAGAAGGATCTGATCATCCGGGGAGGAGAGAACATTTATCCGAAGGAGATCGAAAATATTCTTTACCAGCATCCGGAGGTGCTGGAGGCAGGAGTCATCGGTATTCCCGATCCGGTCTACGGCGAGTCGGTAAAGGCATTCGTCGTCCTCAAAACGCCGGGGGTGGTCACGGAAGAAGATATCCTGAATTTCTGCCGGGAGCGTTTGCCCGCCTATAAAAGACCGAAATCCATTCGGTTCATGGACGCTTTACCCAAGAGCGCGGTGGGTAAAATATTACGCCGTGAGTTGAGAAACCTGGAATGATGGGGAATGGAGAGGCGCATTCGCTTTAGTCTTAACCATTTTTCAAAAATTCCAGAAATAATACTCAGCAAGGAGGTACAATACCGGCTCAAAAAATATATCAGCCCTGGCGAAATTACAATTATCAATTGCTGATCAAGCATCTTCTGCATACCCCGCTTTTCTTTGCGCCTCGTCAGGAAATAGTCTATCGCGACAAGGCTCGTTTCTCCTATTTGGTAAGAATTGATAATTAGTTAACTAATTAAAACAAAACGAATTTTTTATTTGAATTAAGAGGGTTTGGGTTTAGAACCATTAACTGATTAAATTTTAGGGAGGGTTTGCAAATGGCGAAATTAGATAAAAATAGGCTGATTTTTGGTATTTTGTTAATTATTGTGATTGCAATTGCTGAAATTATTGGGGGAGCCGCTAAACTACCTCTGTGGTCCGCTTTTATGGTAATGATATTTTTCTTTGTAGTGCACGAGGATAAGACGAAAATCCCCCATATTGTGATTGGCGGCTTGTTTGGCATGGTGAATTTAATTATTGTAAAAGTTTTTCTTGGGTTGGTGGCCCCATCCTTGGGAATTGAACTGGGAAGGCTTATTTATATTCTAGTGTTCGTTTATGCTATAGTAGCTTTAGGTGAAGTTATTCCTGTGGTATTTAACGCTTATGCTTTCATGTTTTTCCTGGTAACAGCGTTAGCAGCTAAAACTCCGGATTTTAATATCTATATCAACATGGCAATGGAAGTTGTTCTTGGCTTGATTTTTGTCTACGCTATACTGGGAATGCAAAAGATAGTAGCAATGTTGGCAATGCGCAGCGCAGCAAAAATGGCTAACAAATGAAATTTGTAAAAACAATACCGAATTGTTTACAATTCGGTATTGTTTGCTTTACGAACCATAATTGTTTTGTATAATAGAAACGGGAAGCGCTCAACCTCCATAATTCTCCAATACCGCAAGGCAGAAAGAGGGTTCATCATGGATAAGTTAATTTCTTATCTACTGATGTGGAGGTGTTTATGGGTAAAACTAAACATAGAGGGGGAAATCCCCATAGAAATTGTTTCATGTTGGCATAGTCCCAACTTGGAGGCAAAACACTCCATGGTTGTCTGGCCGGCAACAAATGTATGGAGACTCTGAATAAACATTGCGCGGCTAAAAAAAGGATATGCTCAACGACCGGCCGTCATATAAATAATTATCAGCACAAGAAGACCTTGTCAATAACACAGCAAGAACATCGACTTCTCGCTTTTTTCGAGATAACTGATGATCAAATCAATAATTATAAGATAAGGAAAAGGGTACAAATTGTGAAAGAAATAGTCATTGTTGAAGGTGTCAGAACAGCTGTTGGCCGTGTTGGCGGAACCATTGCTCGTTTCCGCCCGGAAGAGCTGGGAGCTTTTGCTATTCGCGGACTGGTGGATAAAACAAAAATCGATCCCAATATTATCGAGGATGTCGTCATGGGCCTTTCCAACTCCTGGCATGCTGCCTATAATCCGGCACGGTGGGCTGTGCTCAAAGCCGGCCTGCCTTACAGCCTGCCCGGTGTTACTGTGGAGAGACAGTGCTCATCAGGATTGCAGGCCATTAACTTTGCCGTAACCCAGATCATGGCGGGTTTAGGTGATATTTACATTGCCGGCGGCATGGAGAGCTGGAGTTCAACTCCCTGGATGCTGCCGCGGGCGGACTCGGCCTATTCCCTGACCCCGCCCCAGATCATCCGGCGCGAGACTGCTCCCACTCCGGAAGACAGCCTGGTCATGGGCATTACGGCGGAAAATCTGGTCAAGCTTTATAAGCTAACTCGCGAGGAACAGGATGCTTTTGGCCTGAGAAGCCAGGAGAAGGCGATCAGAGCCATCAAAGCCGGTTACTTCAAAGATAAGATTATTCCGATCACTGTTCCCCAGAAAAAAGGGCAGATCATTTTCGATACAGATGAGCATCCCCGTGAAACCACCATGGAAAAGCTCGCCACCTTGCCACCGGCGTTTATCAAGGATGGAACAGTTACTGCAGGGTCATCATCAGGTCGCAATGATGCCGCCGCGGCCGTCTTGGTGATGACGCTGGAGAAGGCCAAACAGTTGGGCTATACGCCGAAAGCTCGTTGGGTTACCTGCGCGGTGGCTGGTGTTGACCCCAAGATCATGGGGATCGGCCCGGCATACGCCATGCCCAAGGCCCTCAAACGCGCCGGACTGAAAATGCAGGATATGGATGTCATCGAAATCAATGAAGCTTTTGCGGCGCAGGTACTTGCAGATGTAAAGGAACTGGCAGCTCAGGGTCATTCGGTAGACATGGAAAAGCTCAATCCCAACGGCGGAGCCATTGCCTTTGGTCATCCCAACGGCATGAGCGGGACAAGAATTGCTATTTTCGCGATGAATGAATTGAAACGGCGTGGCGGTAAATATGCCATTTGTTCACTATGTATTGGCGGCGGGCAGGGGCTTGCTACAATTTTTGAGCAGATGTCGTGACGAAAATAAACAGGTGTAGCACAAATCTTTTATAAAGCCTTTGCTCTTTCCTGGAGGACTATATCCTCGGGCGTTATAGCCTCTATGGTTATGCCATGGGGAAGGGAACGCCCATCGAGATCGACATGGACAAAAGTAATAAAGCCTTCAACAAGTAATTCTTCGTTTCTGCTTTTCATGGCCCTTACGAATGAAACTACGCGGCTTTTACCGGTCAGAACGACCTTGCTTTCATAACGGATGACGGTGCCTGCCGGTACACGTTTTTTGAATTGCATACCATGGATGTTAACACAGACAATGTTTTCCGGTGCTGTCAGATTGGCAGCGGCAATAAAACCGGCTTCGACAAACCATTTAGCACCCTGACCGGCAAATAACGTGCCATGGTGATTCAGATCCGCCCCCATGACTATATGATGAATTTCGCAAGTTTTAATGATCATTGTAAAATTATCCTCCTGGCAAAATTTATCTATTTAAGTAACAACACTTGTATAAGTTCAGTCAAGAACTTTCTTAAAGCTCACTAAGGCCTAACGAAAGATTGAAAAGTATATACATCGCCATGAAATATTCTTTTTGTACAGCATTCCATTGCAATAAATATTGCGTAGTCGACAATCCCTACGATGCCGTAGCTTCTTTACATTAAGCTAACAAACACTTGACAAGTCCCGTTAAAATAAACTAATGACTGTAAGTCAACTTATTAGTTATTAGGAGAAAATATGCTTAAAATAATTCAACAAGCCGTGGCGAACGGGCAAAAGACTCTATCTGAATACGAATCAAGGCTTGTAATAGAATCAGCCGGCGTTGAGGTCGTTCCGGCTGCTCTTGCCAAAACAAGAGATGAAGCCATTAAGATGGCTGACAGACTCGGATATCCTTTGGTTATGAAGGGCTGTTCCGCCGAACTCGCCCATAAAACGGAAGCCGGTATGGTAAAACTTAACATCGGTTCCCCGGAAGAAGTGGCGCGTGTTTTTGACGAACTTACTGGGAAAGTGAAAAATCTTGACGGAGTGCTCATCGAGAAGATGGTGAAAGGGTCGCGCGAATTTGTAATCGGCCTTTCACGTGATCCGCAGTTCGGGCCATGCGTCATGTTCGGTCTTGGCGGCATATTCACGGAGGCATTAAAAGACGTGACCTTCAGGGTCGCCCCCCTTTCAAAGGAAGACGCCCTCGAGATGTTAGATGAAATAAACACAAAAAAATTGCTCGGTGAATTCAGAGGAAGCCCGGCTATAGACAGGGAAACTCTGGCCAAAGCTCTTGTCGGAGTAGGAAACCTGGGAATAAAGTACGATTCCATTGCCGAAATAGATATAAACCCGCTGATCATATCCGGAGATAAGCCGGTTGCCGTTGACGCGCTTGTCGTTTTAAAATGAAGTGAAACCTGCGTATGCCGGGCCGCAATGACAAATAAGATTAATTGCAACTAGAATCTGTCATTCCTCATCCCGATGAATCGGGATGAGGAATCTTTAGTTTGGAGGATTTTTATTATAATGCTTGATTGTTTTTTCAACCCTAAAAGCCTTGCTATTATCGGAGCATCCAATAATGAAAACAAGGGTGGATACGACATTATCAAAAATATCATGGCTGGATTTAGAGGAAAGATTTATCCGGTTAATAAAAGTTACACCGAAATACTGGGGATTCCCTGTTATCCTGATGTGGCTTCGATTCCCGGCAATATCGACCTTGCAATATATTTCATACCTGCAAAAGAACTGCCGGAAACGGTAAACGAATGCGCTAAAAAAGGAGTGAAAGGAATCATCATCGAATCGGGCGGATTCACCGAAGCAGGAGAGGTAGGAGCGAAACTTCAGAAGCTTGCTCTTGAAAACGCGACGAAGGCTGGCATAAGATTGTGGGGACCCAACTGCATGGGCTTCATTGACGCTCACAGAACATACGTCTTTTCTTTTATTCAGTCAGAAGTGTGGCGTGACGTGCTGAGAGGTGGAAACGTCGGCCTCATCGTTCAGAGCGGCATGCTTTCAGCCGGTTTTCTCCTTCATGCACTACAGGAAGGAGTCATGGGAGTGAGCAAAGTCTGTTCGATAGGGAACAAGTGCGATATTGATGAAAGCGATATCCTTGAATATATGATAAATGACAGCGATACCGAAGTTATCGCCTGCTATCTCGAATCACTTGTAGACGGGAGAAGATTTATCAAACTCGCCAGGGAAACAAAAAAACCTGTAATCGTTCTTATGGGAGGCAGAAGTTCCGAAGGAGCTAAAGCGGCACAAAGCCACACGGCAAGCCTTTCGGGAAATTACCGGATCGCAAGCGGCGCGTTCAGACAGGTAGGCATAGTTGAAGTTTTCGATCCGGCTGAGCTTACCGACATGGCAAGAGCTTTTTCAAAAAATATGCCTTTTTATCCTCATCCACAAAAAGGAACAGCCATTCTCACCTTTTCCGGAGGCGCCGGCACCATCACAACCGACCTTATGGACGACTGCGGACTTCCGCTTGCCAAATTATCAGATAAAACACTCGCGTCCATCGCGGAACTTTTCCCCCCTTGGAATAAACCCGACCATCCTCTTGATCTCTGGATAGCTATTGAACGCCATGATTATGAAAAAGTATTCAATCGCTCATTTGACGCGGTCATGAACGACCCCGCAGTAGATTCGATTATATTTCAAACTTACGCCACACCGCTGATCGGCCAGAAATTCTTTGAAGAGCTCTCGACGCTTGTCAAAAAACATGGGAAACCTGTGGTTATCTGGACAGCCGGAAGAAAAGATTTCTCTGACCATTTAAGATCTCTTGCGGAAAATGCAGGAATTCCGACGTATCGCGAAATGGGCAGGAGCGTAACCGTGCTTAAAAGGATGAAACAGCACTTCACAAAAACACCAATAGACTAAAGATGAAAAAGCTTCGGATTGTGAGGATAATAGTCGCATACACTTCGTTTTATCCGCCTCCGTTACTAACGTGACACCTCCGTAAGCGAAGGATATATCGGTTGTCCCTAACTGGCGGAATGCTAAGGGGGTGGAAACGTGGCGAAGATTACTGTAGGGCGCTTTCAACCAAACGCGCCTAATTGACCTGTCTCCCATATGGAATCTATGAAAAAATCAAGTAAAGGCAGATGGCTTGTTTATATCCTTAAATGCCGGAATAACTATCTATATACGGGAATTACAAATGACCTGGAAAAACGCCTGAAGGAGCACAAGGAAGGCAGAGGAAGCAAATTCGTAAGAGCATGGAGGCCGTTTGAACTGGTAAAAATATTATCTTGCAGTGATTCCAGAGAAGCCAGACAATTAGAATATAAAATAAAGAAAATGAAAAGAGCAAAGAAGCTGGAAGTTTTGGGCATAAAAGTGTAAGGCATAAATATAAAGGGATCATATCATGTTGCATTCAAATGATGACGCGGCGGCCAGGAGAAGGCTCGGCAGGCGTATTACTGATACGTCGAGGAAGCTGACGACCATGCCAACAAAATTAGCCAAAGACCGGAAGCGCAGCACGCAGGAGAGTGCATAGCAAATAAAGTTTTTCCCTTACCGGTAATTTACCATCTACAAGATGGTAAATTATATGCAACCTGGTATCAACATACTAATATGAGTATTATCAAAACAAATGCCCTGACAAAAAACTACGGCAAAATAGAAGCGGTTCGAAGCATCGATCTGAACATAGAAAAGGGCGAAATATTCGGACTGCTCGGGCCTAACGGCGCCGGCAAAACCACCACTATTGGTATGCTCTGTACGATTATCCGCCCGACTTCAGGAAGCGCTACAATAGCCGGCTGCGATGTGATAAAAGAACCCGCGAAAGTAAGACGCAAAGTCGGCATAGTGTTTCAGGATCCTACTTTGGATACCGTTCTTACCGGGCGGGAAAATCTTGAACTTCACGCTCGTTTATACAGCGTCCCTTCCGCTATCCGGGATAAAAGGATAACAGAGATGCTGGAACTGGTAGACTTGCGGCAACGCAGTAATGATATAACCCGCACTTACTCGGGCGGAATGCGCAGGCGTCTGGAATTGGCTCGTGGTCTTTTGCATCGACCGGCTGTACTCTTTCTGGACGAACCGACGCTGGGGCTTGATCCGCAAACGCGGGCGCGGATCTGGGAATACATCAAAAAAATGGCCCAAATAGAGCAAACTACCGTTGTACTCACTACTCATTACATGGAAGAGGCAGAGCAGATATGCGACCGTGTGGGAATTATCGATCATGGCCGGATAATTGAGCTCAATTCTCCCGATGCTTTAAAAGAGTCAATGGGCGGAGATATGGTAGTAATCAAAGTGAAAGAACCTCACCTGGAAGAAATACGCTCTCTGCCTTATGTCTCTGAAGTGAGCCAGAACAATGGTCTGGTAGAGATAATGATGAAAAAAGCAAATTTGCACCTGCCTGATCTTCTTGCTTGTGTCAAAAATGTAGAGTGTGTGGAGATGAGAATACCTACGCTCAATGATGTGTTTATCAAGCTTACGGGAAGGGACATCAGAGAAGATTCTGTAGAGGATTCCGGAAGCTGGGTGGAGTCCGTAGCCCGTTACCGTCAAAGAGGGTCTTGATTCTATGAACGATGGACTTATCCGCAGGGAATTGATGGGTGTTTACGCTGTCTGGTGGCGTGAATTCAAAGTTTTCCAACGCGAGAAAAGCAGAATCGTTTCGAGCATCGTTCAGCCTCTCATGTGGCTTTTCCTGTTCGGCAGCGGCGTGGGAGCGAACGTTAGCGTCAGCAATATCAATTATCAGGATTACATATACCCGGGTATCCTGGCTATGCTGGTACTTTTTGGATCAGTATACTTCGGCCTTTATATAGTCTGGGACCGCAAACTTGACGTGCTCAAGGCCATACTGGTGGCGCCGGTGTCGCGTCTGAGCATCTTTATGGGGAAAGTTTTGGGTGGATGCACGGATGTTACATTGCAGATTATAATTCTCTTTCTCTTTTCTTTTTTGTTTCCATCTATAAATCCATGGGGCATTCCGCCGGCTTTGCTATTATTGTTTATTACATCGATCGCGCTGGTTTCGATGGGACTTGCTCTCGGTTCTCTTTTTGAAAGTCTGGAGGGATTTCAACTCATTTCATCTTTTCTTATATTTCCGCTCTTTTTCTTATCTGGCGCTCTCTTTCCGGTTAACGACAAACTTCCCATCTGGCTGCGGGAACTGGTAAAACTTAACCCCCTTACCTACACTGTAGATGGTGTCAGGGGAGCATTGCTTAATATAAATGTTTTCCCGCTTTATGTTGATTTCACCGTCGTCGCTTTCTTCGCAGTTATTATGTTCCTTATAGGAAGCGTTCTTTTCAGCCGGATGAAGTAATTCCATCTTTTCCCGTTCATGCAATATTCCGGGATGGAATTCCGATTTGTATAATTAAGTTTACTGTCCGGCAAATTAAAAGTATAATATTTTTTAAACTTATGGACTCAAAAGGAAGAGAGGAGCACTCATGGGAATCAGCACGGGCCACCTATCCATCGCTATGTGCCCTGCCGTATAGAGGCGGTGTAGATAAACGGCATCTTATAGAGTTCTGGTATTTTAGATATATATATATAAACATTGTTCCACCCGAAAGAGATGATAATGAAAAAATGTCCATTCTGCGCTGAAGAAATTCAAGATAAAGCGATAAAGTGTAAACACTGCGGTGAGTTTTTGGATACTTCCAACAACTCACGCGTTGCAGAGGAAAAGATAAAATGGTATTTCAAAAAATCATTTATCATTACAGCAGTCTGTTGCGTGGGGCCTCTGGCCTTGCCCCTGATCTGGTGGCGTCCACAAACGACATGGCCATGGAAGGTTGGACTCACAATAATAATACTTGTGCTCAGTTGGATCTTGTTCCAGGCAACAATGGAATCCATCCAAAATCTTAAGGAGTATTACAAGTTAATCGACCAGCTCCGATAATCTAAACACCGGGATATGGTAAAATATGCTATAATGCACTCTCAACTAAATGATAATGTATCGTTGCTTTTTGAACAAAATTACGTCAATGTAGTTTAAAGAGTATCCGCTTCTTAAACATAGATCATTCAAAAGGAGATTAACTATGTATCACTTAAATCGTATTACTGTAGTTATTGTATTTGCATTGATTGTAACGGTTATCCTGCCATGGACAGCTGTTGCGAGTTCAGAACAATCATCCTCAATCGAACAGACTTTTCAGAAGGCAAAGCAGGATTACTTACAGAAAAATATGAGTTCCGCGGCCCAACAAATTAAAAAGGGCGCAGCTTATATGAAAGCTGAATCTGTCAAAGCGTCGGCTAAGGGAAAAGGGGCTATGACGTTATCGGCTCAGGAATTGGAAAAACTTGCTGTTGATGTGAAAAAAGGAACAGTAATCTCGGTTAAAAAAATTGAGGAACCATTTGCACGCGCCTATCTCGCTTTAGCAGCGGATTCCCATATCAAATCAACGGAATCATGGACCAGGAAAGAGTCTGCAAAAACTGGCGATGCGCTAGATTCTTCAACCAAGTATTTGGAGCGAAGCTTTGCATGGGCCGGTCAGAAAGTTGAAACAAATACGAAAAAAGCCATAGAAAAGTCTAAAAGCCTTTCATTAAAATTGAAGGAAAAAGGCAGCGTAATTGCTAAAGATGTCGAAAAAGGACTGAAAGACACAGGAAGTGAAATTGAGAAGTTGGGGAAAAGAATTTCTCCAAAACAAGATAATTAAATTACTGTAAGCAGTGAATTACCCCGCCTACAAGGCAGGGCATCTTAACAAACTAGCGGAGGGGAATTGTATCCCCCTTACCCCCGCTCCGCATTCATCATGAATACCGTTTGATCTTAACCAAAAAAAACGGTACTAAATAAATGAAAAATCTCTTTGCCGATATCCCTGAAAACCTGAAGGATGAACTATTTCAAACTCTTCTTCAAACACACTGTTTTTATTTGGAAAGAATTGTTTCCAATGGTCATTGTTCGCCAGACGGTTTCTGGTACGATCAGGATGAAAACGAATGGGTGATCATCCTGAAAGGAAGCGCCGGCTTGCGTTTCGATGGTCAACAAGGTGTCTTGGTTTTGAATCCTGGTGATTACGTTCATATTAATCGACACCAAAGACATCGTGTGGAATGGACAGATCCTCAGCAGGAGACCATATGGCTGGCTGTTCATTATAAAGATCATAATGCTTGAGGTCATCCATCATGAGAACCTGAAGTTAAAACAAATATTAAGAAACCTATCAGGACAATTGAAGAGACATTATCTGTAACATCTCTACGGTCTTAAGTTCATAGGAATGATATTTGGTTGTTGCGACGCAATCTGTAAGCAGGAGATAAGCGCCTGCTGCTCTCCTGCTGATATGGGGGGCTGGCTGGTAATCGGCCAGCTCCCCATCAGAGAAAACCAGGGGAGGGAGAAGGATCTCAAATTATAATGCATCTACATAGATTGCACGGAGCTGTTTCTTGTCGACTTTGCCAACGCTGGTTTTAGGAATCTCATGTGTAATTATGTACTGATCAGGTATGGCATATTTGGGAATTTTCCCCTGTTCGGCGCAATACTTCATATGCTTCTTCAGAACCTCCGGCGTAATACCGTCGTCGCGGAACTGCTGTGTCAGCACAACAAGCAGCATAGGCCGCTCTCCCCATTTGGAATCGGGGATGCCGATAGCCGCCGCTTCCTGAACTGCGACGTGAAGACTAATGGCATTTTCCAGGTCGAGCGAAGAAACCCATTCGCCGCCGGTTTTGATCACATCTTTGAGTCTGTCTGTAATCTGGATATAACCGTCGGGATCC
Organism: uncultured delta proteobacterium; assembly: GCA_963811325.1. Classification (GTDB taxonomy): domain Bacteria; phylum Desulfobacterota; class Syntrophia; order Syntrophales; family Smithellaceae; genus Smithella. The sequence continues at coordinate 456,284 of CAWEQT010000001.1, read as the reverse complement.
ATATAACCCACATCGCCCGTGTGCAGCCAGCCGCCATGCCATAGTTCTTCGGTCTTTTCCGCATCCTTGTAGTATCCTTGGGTAAACCAGGGAGCGCGAACAACAATCTCGCCGGTTGTCCGGCCGTCATTCGGAAGGAAATTACCGCTGGGGTCGGCTATTCTGACATCAACAAGCGTTAGAGGCATTCCCGTCTTGATGGCAATATCGCTTTTCTGTTCGTTGTCAAAGTTTTTCATATATGGCTTCAGATTGGATACGCTGATGACCGGGCAGGTCTCGGACATGCCATAGCCTGTCATTACCTGGATACCCAGTTCAATGGCTGCCACGGCCAGGCCTTTGGCAAGACGGGCCCCGCCGATGATCACTTTCCACGCTGAAAGGTCGATCTGCTTTGCTACAGGGCTTGTCACAAGCATCTGGAGGATCGTGGGCACGCAGTGTGAATAGGTGACCTTTTCCTGAACGATGAGCTTGATAAGCATTTCCGGATCGTATTTGCCTGGATAGACCTGCTTGACACCCATCATGGTGGCGATGAAGGGGAATCCCCAAGCATGAACATGAAACATGGGAGTAATGGGCATATAAACATCCGATGTAGAGAAGCGCAACGGGCTGTCGTGACCGCTTACGGCAATGCAGACGCTCATGGCATGAAGGACAATCTGGCGATGTGTGAAGTACACACCTTTGGGTAGGCCCGTCGTGCCTGTCGTATAGAAGGTAGTGGCCTTCGTGTCTTCATCGAGATCGGGAAATTCGAAATCCGGCGATGCACAAGCCAGGAATGCCTCGTATTCCCGATCATAGGCCACATCCGTCTTGGGTAGTTCATTGCTGTCCGAAAGGACAATAACCTTCTTCACGGAGTTAAGCTTGCTCCGGATGGAACCAAGCAGGGGCAGGAAATCGGTATTGATGAGGATTACGTCCGCCTCGGCGTGATTCATTGTATACTCGATCTGATCTGGAGACAGGCGCCAGTTTACGGTGAACAGCACTGCACCCAGCATGGGAATGGCAAAGAAACTCTCCAGGTAGCGATGAGAGTCGTAATCGAAGACAGCCACCGTATTCCCCTTTTTGACGCCGATTCCGGCAAGGGCGCTCCCCAACCGGTTGATCCGCTCAAACAGATCATTGTAAGTATAGCGCATCTTGTTCCGATAAACGATTTCCTGGTTTCCCGCACTTAACTTTGGTCCGTTGAGTAATTCCTTGATGGTTAATTGAAACCCGTATTTGTTTCCATTTAAAGATTTCCCTTTCATATATAGCCCTCCTTGAGTTTTAGTTTTCTCTGGCTAATATGATCCGCTTAAGCGGAAAGAATTACAATCCGTAGGAAGCTGTTTTGTCTGTCCTTAACGGGATTAAAAAACTGTAAGCCGATGACCTACAGAGGGCGCGTTTGACGATTATACCAAGTCTCATTTAAAGCATCAGCTTCGGCAAGAAGGAGGCTTGGGCAGGCGTATTTTCAAATACGTTGAGGAAGCTGACGACGCAGCCGACAAAGTTAGGCTTTAAATGAGGCTTGATATCAGGAAGGTGTTTTGGATTCTCTTTTATTCTCAACCCAGTTAAGGGCGTAACGCAGGAGTTCCGTGCTATTTTTGAGGTTCAGCTTTTCCTTAATGCGCTCCCGATAGGTGCCAATGGTCTTGACGCTGAGGTGAAGCCGTACACCGATCTCGCTGATGCTGAGTCCCTCGCCGATGAGTTGGAAAACTTCAATTTCCCGGTCCGTCAGAGTATGGAGGGGCGATTCGGCGAGATCTTTGGGGCCTTCAACAAAGCGGGAAAGTATCTGGTCTGTCATTTTCTTGCTTGCATAAATGCCGCCGGACCGGACCTGGCGGATGGCCTTGACGACGGACTCGGAGGCCTCCTGCTTCATGATATATCCTTTGGCGCCGGCCCTGAAAGCCCGTTCGGCATAGAGCGACTCGTCGTGCATGGAGATGACCAGCATGGTTATTCCCTTGTTGAATTTGCGGATCTCCTTGATGAGATCGATGCCGCTCATATCCTTCAGAGTAATATCCACAATTATCATGGCCGGTTTAAGTTCTGCCACGGACTTCATGGCGCCCTGGTAGTCTTCTGCCTCTCCACAGACGCAAAGGTCATCTTCCTGATTGATGAGTTGAGCCAGTCCCTGCCTGAAGATGGGGTGGTCATCGACGATAAGGATTCTGTGTTTATCTGTTTGGGTTTTTTGGGCTGCGGCCATATGCGTCATTCCTCTATTAGATTGAAAGTGCAGGTTACCAGCGTGCCACCGTTTTGTTCCGATTCAATCCGCAGGGACGCCCCGATCATGCGGGCACGGTAGTTCATGATCCTGATGCCGATGCCGCCAACTTTGGTCGTGTCCTTGATCCCGACGCCGTTATCTAGAATCGACAGGGAAACAATTCCGTTGTTGTTCAAAAACTCTATAACGATTTTGGAGGACTTGCCGTGTTCGATGGCATTGTGAATTGATTCCTTTGCAATATAGTAAAGGTGCGTGGCCAAAGAATTATCATTAATGGGGATATGCCGGGGGCAATGGAAAACGCAGTCTATATTGAAGATGTCCGATGTGGAAGCGGCAAGTTGTTCCAATGATGCTTCAAGCCCCAGAGAGGTAAGATGGACAGGGCACAACCCGCGGGCCAGTCGTCTGGTTTTCTCAATTGCCCCTTTGACCAGTTGATTGATCTCACCGGCATAGCGGGCATTTTCATCGGAAATCGGAAGCAACCTTCCCCTCAGAACCTTAGTCATTACATCGATGCCGATCAGGTGCTGGCCAAGATCGTCGTGAAGTTCATAGCCAATCTTCTGGCGTTCCCTCTCCGATACATCGAGGACTTCCTTTTCCAGCTTCTTGATGGCCGTGATATCTGTAATAACTCCGAATCCCCCCATGAAACGTCCCTGGGAATCGTAAACAGCGCGAGGCGAAACGAGGGTATAGATAGGATTACCACTCTTGTCCATCCAGTCCACTTCATAGGACTCGGGGGCATCCTTGTTCACACTGTTCCGTGTCCAGGTTTCCAAGTCCCGTTTGCTGATGAAGTCACGGCTCGGCCTGCCGACGATCTGCTCCCGCGGAAGCTGGAGTATCTTGCACATCTTGTCATTGACATAGGTGATGATGCCGCGGCGGTCCTGAATGCCCAAGCCCTCGTTCATACTTTCCACAAGTTGGCGGAATCTTTCCTCACTGTCGCGCAACGCCTTTTCGGTCTTGACCCTTTCCGTAATATCCACCATGGAGGCAATGCTCTGTGTTGTCCCTGGAATCATGGCAATGGTCATAAAAATATGGAGAAGATTGTCGTCCTTATGCCGGATCTTGAATTCGTAATTCCTGGGCGCCGCCGACGGGTCCTCGCGCCTGGTCTTGTGGAAAGAAAGAAGGCGATCGACGTCGTCTTCGGCCACAAACATGGTCCATGTATGGCCGATGATTTCCTCACGGGAATAACCCGTGAAATTCGAAAAATCGTTGTTCATCATGGATATAGTCGTGTCTTCTTCGATGACAATGGTTGCCGTACCGGAATTCTCGAACAGGGTTTGGTAAAAATGTCCCGAATGTGTCAGATCCTTTTCCAACCGTTCATACTTCCGGGCCTGCGACCGAAGACCTTTGATTTCCTTGCGGGCAGCTTCCAGTTCGTCAATAAGCTGAGGTCTGGTTTTGTATCCTTTTCTCACTATTCAATCTCCAATGATTTCTTCAATCGGATTGTATACAAGAACGGGTTGCTTGTCCATTGGATAGTGATGAACTACAGAATATCAAGCCCGGTATCGATTTATATTGCTGAGAACAGTTGTATTTATTACGCTTTGAATTCCATTATTTTTGTCGAGGATTATAGTTTGCAGATAACAGTATACTAAGCCAACAAGGCCGTATCTTTTTTGATCAGAGCAAAAATGAATTTTCAGAAACAAATTAACAACGCCAAGAGATCAGTGGCCGGAGTTAAGACTCTATATTCCCAAATTAGAAAGCATTGTGCAAAATCTATTGATAATCTCCACCAGTTGTGGATGAGATATTTCAAAGTCCTGAACCGACGAGGTCAAACCTTCAATCGACAAATTGAAGAGCACCGGACTTTTTTCTACGCGTGTGGCTTCGCGGGTTGATAATTCGGCAAATCCCGCTATGCTTTCCGCCTGCTCATGGCGGGTTTTGGAAAGATCAGTAATTTCCGTCCTTAAAATCTTCAGGAGATTCAATAACTCAACTTTTTCACTTTCTTTTACCGTCTGGCTCTGTTTCAGCCTCTCTTCAATCTTGTCAAGACGATCCTGAATCATTTCTTTCCGCCTTTATTCGCTTTCATTACAAATGTTCTCCGAACTTCTCCGCCACATTGATGAAAAATTGTACGATGAGCAGCCTTTTATGTCAATGAAAAACTAACTGGAATTTTTTTGATGCAATCAGAAGAAAAAAAGGTTAAAATAAACAAGTTGGAACGAGCTTATACAGATTGGATGTTAAAAGAAGTAATCAAAATAGTATTCGCTTATATTACAAAGGACGGGACTAGGTTTTCATAATGGCTGAATTTTTATTTGAATCAGTAACGGGCAAGAAAAAACCTTATATCAAATCTCTGCGACAGCTTTTGGGACAATTCCAGTATCCATTTGCTCCCGGCGACAATGTTGGGATTAAACTTCATTGGGGGGAACGGGGCAATAAAGGCTATCTGCCTCCTGACTATGCAAAAGAAATTGCCGGTTGGCTGATCACAAAAAGAGCAAAACCGTTTATTTTTGATACAACGGTACTCTATTCCGGTGGCCGGCACACCGCAGAAGATTCTCTAAAAACAGCCGCTGATCATGGTTACACGGCCGATTTTCTCGAATGTCCAATCATTATCGCCGACGGCATGGATGGACGAGATGTCGTTTCAATTCCCGCAGGCTACAAACACTTCGAAACAGTCCAGGTTGGATCTGTCTTTGATAAAGCGCAAGGATTTGTAATCTTTTCCCATTTCAAGGGACACATGGTTTCTTTATTCGGCGGAGCTATAAAAAATATCTCCATGGGATTTGCATCCCGTGCGCAGAAGCAGCGAATGCATGCCGATTATCATCCCATTCTGAATCGGGAGAACTGCACCCGTTGCGGTATATGCGTGAATATCTGCCCAACTAAGGCAGCCAGTATTTCTGAGCCCGACTATCCCGACTATGATCTGGAAAAGTGCATTGGCTGCGCTCAGTGTATTGCCATGTGCCCGGAATCAGCTCTCCAGATTTTTTGGAATTCGGATATGACGGTTTTTCAGGAAAAGCTTGTGGAAACGGCTGCCGCCGTCTGGAAGAAAATTAAGGGGAAGACTATTGTCATCAACTCCCTGCTTAATATCACTGTAGAATGTGATTGCCTGCCAGGAAAGAATCCCTTCATAGGTCCTGATTACGGATTTATCGGCGGCTACAATCCCGCGGAAGTAGATGCAGAATCTCTGAGGATAACAGGACCGGATATTTTTGAAAAAGTCCATCACGGTATTCCATGGCAGCGTCAGTTTTCCTACGCCCGGGAAATCGGATTTATGAGCAATGACAATCTTTGCTATTAGAAACAGCGCGTGACTTTCTGTTTACAATATGTAAGAAAGCATTTGATTCTGACCCACCATCGGCATCCAAAATTGACCCAGCTAAAACTCTACGTTTCTTTATGAAATTCAGTCCTTCGCTTTCATCAGTCTGGGTCAAAATTGGAATCTGATTTGCCTTGTAAATGGGTCAAAATTAAATGCCGATTCACAAACCTTTCAATTCCGATGAATGAGACTTAATTTATCCAGACTTTGACTTGATTATATACAATTTTTTCAACCCTTAAATCTAATGTTTTTATATATGGGTGGTTTTTCTTTTAGTATCTATCCTATACCAAAATCCATCAATATTTTTATAATGTATAGTATTATGACAGCTCCCTTTTTTGAAACAACTAGGACAAACATTTCTAGGTTGTTTCACATCATTGTATTCAGTATCATAAAATTCCCTTGAAATTTTTTCATGACAAATATCACATTTATCTGGTTCTTTTATATTAAACTTCTTCATTAAACACCCCTTTCTATTTGAGAGTTCAGACCACTGATAAACTTTTTTCGTGTATATTAAGTGACATGACTCCGAATAAAAGATATTTCAATAAATAATTTTTTCTATTCATTGTGAATCGGCGTGCAATAATAACCCACCTGAGGGTAATCAGCGACTCATTCCGTACTTACTTAGCGGAGTATGCTCAAATGCCCTTCCCAGACCAACAAAAGGGGTAGTAAGGGGGGGGGTATTTAGGGTATGTTTTTTTCAGGTGGCTATAACCCATAGGTTGAGAGGCGGTTCTAGGCAGGTATCAAGCCCCCCAATAATCTGCCCATCGTTGGGTAACGCTAGATTATTTCTTTCACCTACAACTGTTTACTCTTACCGAACCACAAGAACCAAAGATTACTGTTTGAAACAAATGAGTCGCCCAATTGGGGAGGATGCGGTGCTAAGAGGGTAACCATTGCTACGAACTCGATGCCATTGTCCTAAAAAATCTCGCCCCTGAAAAAGTTGAATTTTAAAATCTGTAAGATATAGCAAGTCCATTATTTTGCCCGTCTGTAAGTGGAACAACCTGAAAGCGACTGTTCTTTTTGTGTAGAGAAACGATCGTCTTGGCGGTAAAATAACCTATGGCAGAACCCACACATACATCCGAGGCCCAATGAGCATTATCATTAATCCGGGCGAGAGCGGTTAGTGTTGCAATGCCGTATGCCAAAGGTGGTACCCAAGCCTTATCTTCATATTCAGAAGCAATAACAGTGGCTACAGAAAAAGCAGCCGTCGCCTCACCGGAGGCAAAAGACAGGTTTGAATTGGAAAAACTCGGTCCATCCCATCTGTCGTATCGATCACTATCCTCCGGTCTGTATCGGTGGGTAGAATATTTTAATACTTCTGTAAAGGCACCCGAGATTAAAAAGCTTTCTACGCCTAAAAGGGCTGTTTTTTCTGCCTTACTATCGTTCGCTGCGTAACCATACAGGTAAACAAGGCCCAGGCCTGGAACGGTATATTGTCCCTCGCCGAACGGCCTGACAAGGCTAGAGATATTGTCTGTAGTTTCTCCTCTTCTTTTCTGAGTCCAGTCGTGAATGTTCTGATCGAAGACGTATAGCCCTGCCGCTATGACAACCACGGCAGATGCCTTCAACCAATCATCTTTTTCCCAATGAACCGGTGACGTCAGGATATATATAGCATCTGAAAGGTATCCATTTATGTATTCTTTGTTTAATTCAACGTCCTCCTTCTTTTCATTTTGCGCTTGAGCCGCCGACTTTTGATTTTCGGTTGATGTCGTTTCGGTAGAGTGAGCGAATGTTGAATGAATAAGTGCGACGAACAAAAAGAGCAAGACAAAAAATAACTTCAAACTTGTTGAGGTCATCTGATTTCTAAAAAGCTCTTGACCGGCTGAGAAAGTCTTCACCATGACTCGATGCTGAGACCAATAGTGGAATAACATGTCACTGTTAGGTTCGTATTTTTTCTCCATATTCGGCACCATCATATCTTTTTCTCTTGACCTCTCTTCTACAAACCAGTCTATCAGCTCTCTGGCAATACTGATTTTCCCCGGTATTTTTTTGATGCACATTTCAACTATAAAGTTTGAAATACAGCGCTATAATATTTCAATCATTAACGTTTGTCAAAATTACATAATTTTCAGGATTCGTCAATTAACGAGTAGAGTCCATAAGGATTACAGTGGAAAGAATAAAAAAAACTGAAATCTAATTTCGTATGTGGTATAAATAAGGAAACAGGTCATAATATCTCTTTGGGGTAGGTTCAAGACAATACTAATCAGAACAGGAGGTATAAGTAAAAGAAATTTAATAGTAAATAGATGGTTGTTCAATAGCTTAAACGTTTTTATACACCCTCAAGCGTAATACAAAACAAGGAGGTACAGCTATGGCTCAAAAATCCTATCCAGCCGGACAAAGTTACAATTATCAATTACTTATTAAGCATCTGCTGCATACGCCGCTTTTTTTTGCACCCCATCAAGAAATCGTTTATCGCGATAAAGTTCGCTTGACCTATCTGCAGCTAAATGAACGTATTCACAAATTGGCTAGCGGGCTGGCGAAAATGGGAGTAAAAAAAGGGGATACGATCTGCGTTTTTGATTATGACAGTCATCGTTATCTCGAATGCTTTTTTGCCATACCCATGATGGGTGCTATTTTGCACACTCAAAACTGGCGTCTTTCTCCGGAACAAATACTTTACACGATGAATCATGCCGGCGATAAGGTTGTGATCATTAATTCTGAATTCCTGCCTCTTCTGGAACCAATTAAAGACCAGTTAAAAACAGTAAAAAAGATAATACTGATTTCCGAAGATGGCGCAAAACCTCAAAGCAAAATTAACTTTGACGGCGAATATGAGGAACTGCTCAAATCCAGCTCTGCCGAATATGATTTTCCCGATTTTGATGAAAACACTACGGCCACTACTTTTTATACCACCGGCACAACCGGATTACCAAAAGGTGTCTATTTTTCCCATCGCCAGCTTGTTTTGCATACTCAAGCCACGATTATGGTTACTTCAGCTTATTCGTCCATCGGACGTTTCCATTCTGATGATGTTTATATGCCTCTGACACCGATGTTTCATGTGCATGCCTGGGGATTCCCTTACGCGGCCACTATGATGGGAGCGAAGCAAGTTTATCCGGGTAAATACGAACCGTCTGTTTTACTGAAGCTGATTCTTACGGAAAAAGTTACATTTTCTCATTGCGTACCGACTATCATTCAAATGCTGGTAGCTAGTCCCGCGGTAAAAAATATTGACTTATCAAAATGGAAAGTTGCCATCGGCGGATCAAGATTGCCCAAAGGATTAGCTCAGGCGGCAATGCAATTGGGTATCCAGATATATGCCGGTTTCGGCATGTCGGAAACTTGTCCGGTTATTTCGCTTAGTAATTTAAAGCCGGAAATGCTGAACTGGGAAAAAGAAAAACAAATTGACAAATTAATTATGACGGGGCTCCCGCTTCCGCTGGTTTACGCTAAAATTGTTGACCCTGCGGGAAAAGATCTGCCGCATGATGGTGAGGCCACAGGCGAATTGGTGCTTAGAGCTCCCTGGCTGACTGCTGGATATTATCATGAGCCAAAGAGGTCGAAAGAATTATGGATTGACGGCTGGTTACACACCGGAGATGTCGCCTATATCGACAAAGAAGGTTATATTCAAATAACTGACCGGATTAAAGATGTAATAAAGACCGGCGGCGAATGGATTTCTTCGCTGGAATTAGAAAATTTAGCCAGTCAGCATGAGGCAGTTCTAGAAGCTGCTGCCATAAGTATTCCTGATCCTAAATGGGGAGAAAGACCGGGATTAATAATTGTTTTACGTCCGGATTTTAAAGATAAGGTTGCCGCTGAAGATATGCAGAAATACATGACGGAATGTGCTGCCAATGGGAAGATTCCCAAGTATGGTATTCCTGATAAGTATTTGTTCGTTGACAATATTCCCAAAACCAGTGTCGGCAAGATTGACAAAGTTCAGCTGAGAAAACTTTATAGTTAAGATGATTAGCTCTTGCGAATGAGCTTATCCAAACAAAACATGGATAAATATAAGGATTACCATTTCAGAGTCGTAAAAATAAAAAGGGGGAGATTTGGTTAATACTAGTTAATACTAAAGGTTAATCAGATGCCCTTTTTTTATAAATGACGGACTTTTATTCTTGATCATTAGAAATTGTAAACTTTTTGTTTGGAATGTATATTTATAAGTATTTATACAGATAATTATAACGTAATTTTTTTATTGAGTTCTTCCTCCTACCATGAATTCGTGTATAGAATAATGTATAATTGATTATAGGGATCTTAGTTTTATAATAACAGGAAGGCAGGAGGACTTCAGTAATCCTGGGCGATAGAGCCCTTAATTGAGTTTGTCCCAAGCCTCTGAGAACCATAATAGGTTGGTTGGGTCATAGAATCCTTGTAACGCTGGAGGATTGGTCTGGAGGCTGCGACACCTGCTTTTCATTTACTTCTATCGGGAGGTGAAGTGATGTCAGGATTAAAAGGCAGTTTTGATTATTTTGTTGGCATTGATATTTCCAAAGATAAGTTTGATGCCTGTGGGATAACAGGTGAAGAGGCCAAGCTTTTTCAGATTTCGGTGGCCATGGATCGGAAGGGTTTTGAGAAACTGAAGAAACATCTTTCATCTTTTTCAGAGTCATCCGTATTAATCGGAATGGAGTCTACGGCATCTTACCATGTCAATCTTTTCTCATACCTTGTTGCTACGGGTTACAAAGTCATTTTAATTAATCCCTTGCAGATTTCCAATTACGTGAAGATGCAACTCGGAAAGACAAAAACGGACAAGAAGGACGCTGTTGTCATTGCACGGTTTCTTCTTGCCAATGGAGATACTCTGCTTCAGCGAGCTACACCATCTTTGATTTCGGATCTTCGGGATCTTTCCCGCCAGCGGGAGAGTTTAGTGGATGAGATGACCTCTTTGAAGATAGAGATCAAGCAGCTTCTGAATATCACCTTTCCGGAACTGGAGCACATGGTCGGGATATTTACGAAGTCCATCCTCAAACTTTTACAGCAATATCCTTCCGCAGTTGCTTTAAGAGAAGCGGATATTGATCAACTGTCTCAGAGCTTGATTACAGATTCCTATGGTCATAAAAGAGAGGAATTTGCCAGAGCACTGATCAAAGCAGCCCGTTTTCGATAGGCACCAACAGCCCCGCCAAAGAGATAATTATAAAGCAGAAGATAAGGTTTCTTCTGCACCGGGAAGAAGCTCTTCAAGAGATTACAGACATGCTGATGGAAATGGCCAAAAAACTGATGGAAGAAGATATAGACATTATCACTTCCATCAAGGGTATCGGAGATAAAACTGCCGCTAACTTTCTTGTGGAGATGGGTGGCGACATTAATAAATTTGAATGTTCCGGTAAAATCATTGCCATGGCGGGATTGGACCCTGCTGTTTACCAGTCCGGCAAACATGAAGGCAGGGGGCGGATAACGAAACGGGGCAACCGTCATTTGCGAAGAATCATCTGGATGATGACAACCAGCGTGATCCAATACACCGATATTTTTCATGCTTATTATCTCAAACGAAGAAAGGAGGGATTGCCATATAAGAAGGCTGTGCTTGCTACGGCTCATAAGTTGATCCGCGTCATCTATGCTATGTTGACACAACGGAAAACCTTTTGTCCGCAACCGAATTCATGATAGTTGACTGTAATGTTTGTTTTTCTGATTCAGACAATCGATACAACATTTCAATCCGCAATGAACAAAATTTCTGAACTCTAACTTAACATATGGCATAAGTATTTGGTACAGGTCACGAGAAATATTCTATACCTTGAAAGAAGCGAAAACGTTAATTGAAAAATGGCGCATGGAATACAATACGTTCAGACCGCACAGTTCTTTGAATTACCGTCCTCCAGCGCCAGAGGCGTACCTGAATTGAGAAATAAAAAATGCCTGAATCCTAACTTAACATATGGTACAAGTATTTGGGGCAGGTCATCACCATGTCCGCTCTTATCTTTCCTATAGTAAGCTGTAAGTGGCATTATGGGAAGTTGAGCTATAAAAGAGGGTTAATGGAGGATAAATATGTATGACTTTAGAATAATGCTAGATGCTTTTGTAAGTATGCTGACAGGAATAGTGATTATCGCTATCATTGTAGGTATTCCATATTTAATAATCAAAGTAATCTTTTAAAGGAAGTCTTTTAAATGTTTAAGATGAAAGATGATGATTCTGTTTTTCCCAATAAGGATTACCATAGAGTTAATTGGTGTAATGCTAATAGCGACATAATAGATGCCCCAATGGAAAAAACAAATAGGCTGGGGCCGAATTCAAAGAAGAGCTAACGAAGAAATAAAATAAAGGAATAATATACTTAATAAAGGAGAACAAAAATGCGTATCTGGATAAAAACTATATTGTATTGTTTGATCCCAATAATTATCTTCACGTTCGGGGTACTCTTAATCGCTGATAAAGAAATAAGAAATGCAGCCACGGTGGTGGCAGATTATGTTTTGGAACAGAAACTTTCCTCGGAGGCAAGCACTTTTCGTGATGAAGCAGAGAGAGCCTATGGCCAAATGCAACTGCATGGCGCTATGCTGGTCGACCAGAATGGTATGCCGCTTGCTAATCGCTATGAAATAGTGGACCGTATCTCCAAGCAATTTGCTAGTACGGCTACTATCTTTGCGCGCAACGGTAACGACTTCATCAGGATAGTGACCACAGTTAGAAAAAATGACGGAAGTCGCGCTGATGGAACCAATCTAGGCACTGATAGCAATGCTTACCAGAATTGCATCGATGGCCGCACTTATCTTGGAGAGGCCAATATCCTCGGTAAACCATATCTTACGGTATACGAACCTGTTCTCGATAGCAAAGGTGCGGTGATAGGTATTCTATATGCAGGTATTCTCAAGGACCAAGTGGTCGAGTTGATAACCAACCTTAGTCAGCACTCGGTAATATTGATCTCTCTAGTGATGTTAGCACTTATTATTTGTATCATGGTAACGATTGGACTGGCAGTTTCACGATCATTGCACCCGCTGAAAAAAGTTGTTCGAGGATTACAGGAACTAGGTAAAGGCCATCTTTCCAAACGGTTAAAAATGGAACGAAAAGACGAGATAGGTGTATTGGCCGATGCCATGGATGAGTTTGCCGATTACCTTCAGAAAAATGTCATATTCAGTATGCAGCAGATATCCGGAGGCAATATCAACATTGAACCGGTAATAATGGACGACAAGGATGAGATTGGCCCGGCGCTGAAAAAGATGACAGAGACCATCAAGAATCTGGTCAATGAAATGAATGTATTAACCAAGAGTTCCACAGAGGGCATTCTCGAAGTCAGAGGCAATGCAGAGAAATTTAATGGGGCATATAAGGATATCGTCTCTGGCGTCAATAAAACGCTGGATGCGGTGGTGGCACCGTTCGAAGAAGCGTCGGCAGTTTTAGTAAAAATGGCTCACAGGGACCTGTCCGTTCGTATAAAGGGCGATTATAAAGGCTATTATGACTTGATAAAACAAACAATAAATACGGTTGTTAAGAAACTGGATAAGGCCTTGCAGCAGGTGGCGATCGGGGCAGACCAGGTGGCATCGGCCAGCATACAGATAAGCACCAGCAGTCAGTCACTGTCGCAGGGCGCCAGCGAGCAGGCCAGTTCGTTGGAGGAAGTGTCCAGCAGTCTGCAGGAGATATCCGCCATGACCAAGCAGAACACACTTAACGCCAGGGAGGCCAAGGGGGTTGCGGAGCAGGCCCGGGGCAGCGCTGATAAGGGAGTGGAGAGCATGAGCCGGATGTCTTTGGCCATCAACCAGATCAAAGCGTCGTCGGATTCCACGGCCAAGATAATGAAGACCATAGACGAGATTGCCTTCCAGACCAATCTGCTGGCGTTAAATGCCGCAGTGGAAGCGGCCCGTGCCGGAGACGCCGGCAAGGGTTTTGCAGTGGTGGCCGAAGAAGTAAGGAACCTGGCCATGCGGAGTGCCGAGGCGGCCAAGAACACGGCCAATTTAATCGAGGAATCTGTGAGAAATTCGGAGAACGGCGTAGCCATTAACGCCGAGGTTTTAAAGAACTTCCATGAGATTGCCGAGAAGACCAACAAGGTCAGCCATGTAGTGGCGGAGATAGCAGCGGCATCGGAGCAGCAGGATGAGGGAATAAGCCAGTTGAACAAGGCGGTGGAGCAGTTGAATCAGGTGACTCAGCACAACGCGGCCAATGCCGAGGAGTCGGCCAGTGCGGCCGAGGAGATGTCCTCTCAGTCCGAGGAGATGCGCAGCATGGTGGCAAGCTTTAAGCTTACCGGCTCAGGCGAATATACCCAGGCCCTGCGATCCAGCCAATCGGCGTATCTGCCGCACAACCCGATCCCGCAAGGGAAAGGGGGCAAGGCCGCGGCTGGCCTTCAACCCGATCCCCGCAAGGTGATACCGCTTGATGACATGGACCGTAATATATTAAACACTTTCTGATTTTCTATGTGAGGATACAATGATTGATGCAGGTTCGGCTTGTTTTATGGAGAATAAAAATTTATTTTCTGATCCCAAAGAAACCCCCGAAAAATTCAATCTGAGTAGTTGCAAAAAATTAATCTCACAAAATAAGGAGTTTCATTATACTGAACTTTGATTTTTACAATCCAACACGTATTTTATTTGGCAAGGACAGGCTTGAGAGTATCGATAAGTACATTCCAGCCGATGCGACTGTCTTAATAACTTATGGAGGTGGAAATGCTAAAAAGAGTGGCCTTATAGACAAGGTTAAAACGGTACTTGGAAAGAGGAGGATTTATGAATTCGGCGGTATAGAGCCGAATCCCCGTTATGAAACAGTGGTAAAAGCCATAGAAATTGTACGCAGCAAAAATATTGATTTTATACTGGCTGTCGGCGGTGGTTCTATTATTGATGGAACTAAATTCATAACGCTTGCCTCTTATTACAAAGGAGATTCTCGTGACTTATTGAAATATGGATTTACGCCTATTCCTTTTGATGTAGTAGGAAAAGTTGTTCCGTTCGGTACAGTGCTTACTTTACCTGCTACCGGTTCTGAAATGAACAGCGGAGCCGTAATCAGTTATGAGCATGGAAAATTTCCGGTAATGTGTGAGTTAGCATTCCCTAAATTTTCAATATTAGATCCGACAATAACTTTTACACTTCCCAAGATTCAGGTTGCCAACGGTGTAATTGATACATTTGTACATACCGTAGAACAATATATAACATTTCCTGTCGAAGCAAAGGTTCAGGATCGTATAGCTGAGGGAATATTACAAACATTAATTGAAATCGGTGAAACAACTGTTGCAGAACCCGAAAATTATGATGCACGTGCCAATCTTGTTTGGAGCGCAACCATGGCACTGAATGGTATAATTGGAGCAGGGGTTCCCCAGGATTGGGCTACGCATATGATCGGGCATGAACTTACCGCATTATTTGGCATTGATCATGGTCAAACTTTAGCAATTGTATATCCATCTTTACTTGAGATTAGACGTAATCAAAAGCGAGCCAAACTTTTGCAATATGCGGAACGTGTTTGGCATATAGAGAAAGGTAGCGAAGATGAGAAGATAGATTTGGCGATCCGAAAAACAAAAGATTTCTTCGAAAGCCTTGGTGTGAAAACTCACCTTTCTCAATATGGAGTTACAGCCGATAAAATTCCGGCTGTTATTGAACAGTTGAAAGCTCATGGGATGACAGCGCTCTCGGAAACTCAGGATATTACATTGGATGTAAGCAAAAAGATTCTTGAAAGAGCAATGTGATTTTCCCGTCGATGGTGATATAGGAACACACCACGTAGCCGGTCATTTCAGTGAATACGTCTATCGCCGTACCACTGAAATCGTTGTTACTCTCTTTCAGTGGTAATCCTCAATTCAGATAAATGCCGAATGTTGTGGACAAGGTGAAATAAATAATTTTGCCGGTTCGCAAATCGGGATTTTGTTGATTACTTCCTGTTATCCACACATTACTGTCTTTGAAAAACATTCAACATTACAATTGGAAATCATCAAAAATAGCTGAATTCTAACTTAACATGTGGTACAAATTCTACGAGCAGGCAGGGGTATTGCCCCTAATGATTTTAATATGGGGAATGTCAGATAAAACTAAGGAGTGGAGATATGGAATCAGATAAAAAAAAAGGAATTGCCACCACAAGTAAAAATATTTTCCAATCAAGTTTTACAAAAATACAGATAAATCTCATGGAAACAATGGGCTTGGGCAAATCTGCGACAATCAGCGCCTTGATTTTGATTGTCCTGGTCGCCGTGTTGATCATTTTCTTGTTTATTCGTTCAGCTCCACCTAAAACTATCATCATGACGAGTGGTGATGATGGCAGTATGTTTTATAAGATTGCCGATAAATATGCCAAGGTATTGGCTCGTAATGGCGTTAAGCTTAAAATTATCAAGTCTGAAGGATCGCTGGAAAATTTAAAAAGATTATCCAATCCTTCCTATCGCGTTGATGTGGGCTTCGTGCAGGCGGGATTAACAAAGGGACAAAATATTCATAAGCTGGTTTCTCTTGGCAGTATAGCCTATGAGCCGCTTTTTATTTTTTATAGAGGAACCAAGCCCGTGGAACTTCTTTCACAATTTAAGGGTAAAAAATTGGCAATAGGCCCGGATGGAAGTGGCACAAATTATTTGGCCAAAGATTTGCTATCTATGAATGAGATAAAGCCGGGAGGATCAACGAAATTATTGGATATGGACGATGAAGAAGCGGCCAATGATTTGCTAAACGGAAAAGTTGATGCAGTTTTTTTTATGGGAGATTCAGCTTCCACCCAATTAATGCGCAAGTTGCTGCACGATCCGGGAATCCGACTTGTTAATTTTACTCAAGCCGATGCTTATACGCGCCGTGTCGGCTATTTGAATAAATTAGTGCTTCCCAAAGGAGCCATTGATTTTGGAGAAAATATGCCTGACCATGATGTCCATTTAATCGCCCCGTCAGTTGAACTTATCGCGCACAATGATTTGCATCCGGCTCTCTCCGATTTACTTCTGGAAGCGGCGAAAGAAATTCATGGCCGGGCAACTTTGTTTCAAGGCCGGGGAGAATTTCCTGTTCCTCTGGAGCATGAGTTCCGCATCAGTGATGACGCTACCCGGTATTATAAATCAGGGAAAAGTTTTCTGTACAGATATTTTCCATTCTGGATGGCGAGCCTCATCAATCGTATTCTGGTTGTCTTTTTACCAATTGTTTTGATATTAATTCCGGGACTGCGTGTCATACCTGCCATTTATCAGTGGGGAACAAAAATGCGCATCTATCGATGGTACCGTCAGTTGCTGGCTCTCGAGCAGGATATGATTGACCGGATGGATACAAATAAGCAGAAAGAATTACTGGCGCGTCTTGATCAGATAGAGCAAGTCGTAGACAATATGAAAGTTCCGGCATCGTTTGCCGAGCAATTTTATGTGTTGAGAGGCCATATCGGTTTTGTCCGTGCAAAGCTTATGGAACGCACGGAAGCAAACTGATTAAGGCCAATTCATTTTTTTCGGCTAACTTTGTGGGCATCGTCATCGGCTTCCTCAACGTATAACCTAAAGGTCACACGTTATTAATACGCCTGTGGAGCCTCCTTCTTGGCGCCACGTCACCCTTTAAAAGCAAATTGGTCTTTTCACTTTCCGGTAGATTCAATAAGAAGTCCAGATCCGTTTCCGTCTTAAGTAATTTTTTGATGATTTCCAGCAATTCTGTTTTTTCCGTGTACGATAAAAACGCTCTTATCTTTGCCAAGGAAAATGGTATTCGTACCTGTGTACAAGTGGGCAGAGATTTTATCGACCGTCCCGAGCTCAAGGCCCTCATCGATCAGGATATCCAACAGGTCAATACCGAACTCGAGGACTATGAACGCATCAAGAAATACTTCATTTTGCCGCGCAAATTAACCGTGGAATCCGGTGAGATGACACCCACGCTTAAAGTCAAACGCAATGAAGTATTAAAGCACTTTACCGACGAAATTGAAGTCCTGTATGAATAAGTATCTGCAAACCGGAAAAGCAGGGATAGATACGTTAAGTCTTTTCCTGCTTTTTCCAAACCGTTACTAAAGGGTCTGGTGTATTTGAATTAGCTTACATTACTATCTTTCAAATAGTAATCCTCACTTCTTCATGTGCCCACCTACTGTGGATTCGTAGGTGTAACAAATAACCTGAAATCTTTGGCATTACACCGACCTCCATGTCGTTACCGGCATTCTGGCTCGCCAGTTCTTTTGTCTGCGCGGGGCATTCTTCACGGTTCTGATATTTGCCAGAATAACCGCGTCCCCTTTGTCCGGTGACCGTCCTATGCGTTTCTTAACTTCTTCCTTGCTTTCAATCAGGATTCCGCCGGCCGTTAATTTCCAACGTGGAGCGCATAAATCGGCTTTCAGTTCACTATCCGGTGGTAATGCAAGATCATCGCCCTTATCAGGCTCCAATGCCTCTCGAAACCGCCACATCAGATAGGCTCGCCAATTTCTGAACTTTAACCTTTGGCTTGCCCGATCAAGCTGCCCATCCAATCCTTCGGTGCTGGCATTGTTAATAGGGATTACCTGTAAGGAATTTTCATTAAGATGATCGTATGGGCTGCCGCCTACGCTGATAATATCAATATGAATCGGCGCGGAATCACGGACAACGGAAATGATTAGTCCAGCGACAATCTGACCGTTAGGCGTATCTGACCCAGGGAATGTTTTAAGTTGATCAAACCAGGTACCGTACCTGGGAGCAATTATAGTTGAGTCTTTACCGCCGCGGGCCACATCGACGCCGACGGAATCCATTTGACCTTTCTTGCCTTCTGGCGTCCATCGTGCCATAGCTGCTTCAACCCAAGACGTTGGAATGACCTGCCATATATTATCTTCCTTGCCAGCCGTAAAATCGCCTTTCAGCATTTGAGACCGGAGAGGTTCAGGAAGAGCCTGAAGTGTCGCTTTATAACCTGTAGCCATCAGAAAAGGATTGTCTTCAACGTGAGAAGGGATAAAAGTACGTGATTCCGGCGTGATTAGTTCGCCGTTGTGTATGAACGGTGTTCCATCTTCAACCGGTGTATCAACTCCATCAATTACAGCGTACCAGCGCAATTCTCCGGGTTGTGCAGGGTGCGGGTGCGTCTTATCCAGCCATGGACCCCAATATTTAATAACCCACTCGCCCTCTGCATCGGTGGGGGGATTGCCGGTGCAAACCGTCCGGCAGCGGTCTCCCTCTTTTGTTGTTCTGCGCCACCCATTTAAAAAACGGAATTGCTGTTCAGTAAACAACGGAATTTCATCAAAACCGCAAAAATCATGCGACCTACCTTGGTATTTAATTTCCTCGCCGACGTTATTGCAACTCCCCAATTCTATTTGCCGATCAGGAAGGCGGAGGATATCATCTTGCCCATTCCATCCTTTCCTTGATTTTAAGATATCATCAAGTAATCGGCTTTGAATTCCAACTAATTGAACGCTTTGCCTTCTGAATATAATAGATTTATGATGTTCTCGGAGCGCCAGCCCAAGCAGTAAGTCCGACTTACCACCGCCGGCCGCGCCGCCGTAATAGGTCACATCCGCCAATGAATGATAAGCCTCTGTCTGCGGACCGTCGAGCTCAACCCAAATAGGCGTATTGGCCGCATGAATTTCCTTAAATTCTTTCAATTCTTCCGGCCCAAGATATTTAAGCAGGTCATTGATGTTCTCGACTTTACTTTTTCTCATCGACAGCCTTTTTCTCTGCTTCTTTTTTCCTAGCCAACGCCTTTCCTAAAAGCCATGCCGCCCTTGCCGCAGCTTCCATGTTTGGCATATCGGGTGAAACGGGAGGCGCAATCTGTTGAGGCTCGCCGTGTTTATCTGGGAAAACTTGTCGGTCAGCGTAATCTCCGGTCATTGTAAGAAGTATCTTTGTGTGTGCGGCATCGCCCCGGAGCGCTTGGCGAATTGAAGCATTGATAATTCCGGAATGTGCTTTCTTGATCAGCGCCTTTGATTCTTTCGTGTAATAGTCAACAAAGGCCGGTTTATTGAAGGCGGTATAGTAGATATGTCGATCACATTTTGCCACTCCACAAATATCTGTTACTGATTTTAAGCGGTGATCTGGGTCTAGTAAGACTTCCAGTAATCTTTTCTCGGCTACCGTAGGCCGGTATGTTGTGGACTTTTGTGGAGTCTTTTTTATCAACTCTTTCTTAGTTTTCATTTGTTCGCTCCTTTTAAACTCTATTTGAAATGAGATTAATTTTCGCGCCTCAATTAAAAGGGGACAACCTCCTGCCAATCATATTTGACCAAGCCCTCAAAAACCTTAAAGTCAATTTCATTGAAATGTTTAGTCGCTTCAACTCGGTATTTTTTTCCGCCCTCCCCGTCATACTTAAACTTGAAACATACTTCCTCGTTAAACCATTTAATAAATAAATTGCCGTCTTTACCCTTTTCCGTTGTATCCAATTTGCGACAAAAGGAAACAGCCTTATCGTAAATTCCTTTACGGTCATTTTCGTTATTAAGTGGGATGCCGCTGTAAGAATAGCCAGGTTTTATGTCATACGATTTTACTTCTCCGTTGAGATATTCCTCTTTGTAAATTTCAAAAAGATTAGTTTCATAACAGTATTCGCAGATGATAATCTCGTCGGGGAATTGTTTGCTGATTGTTTGGACTATGCCGAGAGGGATGTAGTTCATAGTTGATAAAACTATTTCTGTGTCGCCGTCTTTCCATTCTTTGCACCCCGTATAATCGATACCCCTGCTCCTGACTGCCACTACCAAAGCCGTAATTACATTAGGGTTCCTACATTCCACATGTGTTTTGTTATCGCTTGACATTTTATTTCCTCCTTTTAAAAATTATTTTATTGCTTCGTAAAAAAATATTTATTACCTAATCACTTCCTGATTAATCTTCCGTTCCCAGGCTTCAACGGCCTGGCGAAAATCGGCAAGTCTGCCCTTGCCTGATAAGACGAGATCCTGAACTCTTTCAATTTCAAACTCTGCTGCGCTAATTTCCGGTGTCGACACGAAACCCATAGGCCAGATAGCGGCAACTCTATCAAATATTGATTCCCATATTGCCGTCATTATCTGTTGCAAAGATTCTTCCCGTGCCTCCGGTGTCGCTTGAGGGTAAGGATTACGCCAGATGACCGTCGTATTTATTCCAGGTTCGGGGGGAATCGCTACAACTTTCCCCTTGAGACGATTGAACATGGTACCCGGTATTTCGACTACCTTCCCCGCAGGAATGTTGCCCTTCGCAGTATTGAATGATTCAGTAACAAGTACTTTCATAATGTCACTCCCTGAAAATCGGCCTCTGTTAGAAATATTTCTGTTTGTTGGAGGGTTCCCCCTTTTTTATCCGCAACAACGCAACATTCCTTTGCTGGAGTGGGTTTCCGCTGATTTACATCCGTAACATCCTTCACTCGTGTTACGCCTTTAAAATCCCGCAAATCCTTTACTGGCGTGAGTTGTGACGTTGTTACGCTTTGAATAGGGGATATGTGAGGTAAGTACCTATTGAAGGCTTCAGTGAACTGTTCTAAAGTATATCCCTTGGAAGTGCTTTCACCTATTCGTATGGTTTTTGAAAGTATACCAAAGGGCTTTAAGAGTCGTGCGAGTCCATTTTGTGTAATCGGTTTGCCTTGTTTCCAATCACCCCATGGGTGATCCTCGATTGCAATTAATTCCCTGACAAGTTCTTTAGAGCTAATTTTATCGCATTCATCAAAAAATGTTTTTATGTCCCGTAGGAGGATCTGTTTTATCGTGTCCTCTTCAGATACTTTCTCTATGACGCGCATCGCCTTACGTGTCATCTCCGGCCAATCTCCACCCGCAAGGTCTGCAATGCAAATTAAAGGGAGCCAATTATCGGTTGCTCTGTCATTGCCGGTTTCCGGTATTTCTGGTGTAGCGTTTTTCAATATCTCGGCGTTATCATTCGCCCACCGCTTACACCTGCAGCGCAACGGCAGGTGATTCTCGTCGAAGCCAATCGATACCTTCTGTACCTTTTCGGAAACAGTCTTTCTCTCCATTTTAATCGCAATCGATCTGTCCGATATGGTGTCGGGGAGGGCTCCTATTAATGAAATCGCTTGCGGCCCCCATGTAGAAAATCGTTCAGGCTCTAATGTTTCTGGATTAGTGCGGATAACAAAGGCAGACTTCTTGGTATGTCCACTATTTAGAATGCCTCGGAGTTCATTATTATCTTTTAGAAAGGTGTCAGCCTCATCAATAAGCAGACAGGGCCGGTGTTTCTCAATCGTCCTGAAAATAGCAGATGGTGTTATATTGGAGGCAAGCAATGCTTTGTTTGCAAGTCCATCAAGGATTTCCAATAAAGTTGTCTTACCACAACGTTTCTCCGGTGAGGTGATAGCCAGTTTGGGCAAAATTCTGAAAGAGTCATAGCAATAAGTCAAGACTATCCATAAAGCTATTGCGACAAGAGCATTGTGGGTCAAAATAATATGTTTTTTTATAACGGCATAGAGATCGTTTAAAAGCTCACACCCCTTTACAGGCGTCTCCCATGATTCAATATCTTCAACAATCGATGGTTTTTCTGGGTGCTTCTCTGGTTGTTTTCCTGTCTTCTTTTCCCGTTTCTTCACCTCTGAAAATAATCCATGCTTGAGCGGTACTCTTTTAAGTTTTTTATATTCATCAATACTGTGTCCGCACAAGTAATCGTCAATTTTACCAATGTTTCCAGATGTAGGCAGACATACAACGGAAACATTCGCCCCTCTTTCTTCAAGCATCGTCCCGAAACGATAAACGGCTTGTTTTACCTCTGGCTTTTTCTGGAAGTCTGAATCCGGCACAAGTTCAACTTTCCTATCAATCCATTCGATAGAATCAAAATCATCGATCAATTGAGGATTGCCGCTTCCATCCTTAACAGCAAAATCCCAAATACCACCAAGCCCAATGCAACTGATACCTTCCTGAACAGCTTTCAGCGCTTTCTTTTCTCCTTCCGTGAACAAAATGACATCGGCGTTGCGGTCAAGATTGGGCGGGAAATATAGGTGTGGGCTTGTGTCTGGCTCTTGAAAATATTTTTGTGCCCTTTTCTCGCCCTTTTTCTTGTATGGCGGGAAGAGTTTGTACCGAACAAAACTGGTAGCAGGGTAAGGAAATGCCAATAGCGAATCGATTGGGATGTTCCAGCCAAAGATTTTGCTTATTTGTCCTTGCGGGACTGTCTTGATTCCGGCCTTTTCAATCGTTTCAGTAGACAAACCGGATTCCTTCAGGTCAATTAGGTGGTCAGGATGAATATTCTTCATCGGCTACCCCTCCTTTTCAATAAGAGCGCGGATGTCCCGAACATCCCAAGCGGATATACGAGGGCCGAATCTCTTTGAAGGCTTTGGATAGCGGCCTTCTCGGATTCCGTTCCACCAACTTGACTTTGAAATGGGAATTACTGCCAGGACTGCGAGGAGCCGAACGAAGCCGGTTTCTGGTAAGAAATTTGTGCTCATATACACCTCCGTTTAATAATATTTGAAGTGATTTAAGCACGGTCATTTCACAGATAATCAGCTATTCATGAAATATTATTTATTCATTAATATAATTTAATCTATATTCACGACGCCAGTTATCTATTGTTCCAAATGATCTATTCTTGTCCCACTTTCTCGAATATATAGTTTTCTTTACTTCATCAATTTCATAATCATTTTGATCAAGATAAGAAATAAAACGTGGAAGATTTACTGGTGGATGTCCTTTTTCTTGAATATATTCTTCGAGTGCCAAGAAAATATCATCTTTGGCGATATTTTTCCTTTTTCTAGTCTTTGGCTGATTCTGTATTTGTGCTAAACGAGTCATTGCATGCGGTTTGAATAAATCCATACCCCTTCCTGGGGCAATCATTCCAGTTGTAATTCCGACACGAAATGAAAGTACAGAAAATCGTGCTGCCATTTCCAACGAAACATTTTTAGGGAGAGGCGGTTTAAGTTCTTTTAATAAGAAACGGATTTGAGAAAGACTTGCAATTGCGTTAAATATACTCCTAGCAAGTAGACCTTCGCTTTTTTCTGCCCATTCATAGAACCCTCGAATATCACATTTATACTCGTTAAGATAGTGCTTAATTTCTTTAGGTGAAAGTGTTTCTGAAAGCACAGCTAATACTTTTTGCTCCCAATTTTTAAGCTCTTTTATACCGCTATCTATCCAATAACTCATTAGCACCTCCTGATTGCGCCCTGATCGTTAATCGCGGGAAACCGCTCCAGGAAAAGCGGCTTATTGTCTGGCCAGACTATCCCGCGAAATTTTAACTCTTTACCCTTCTGGCCTCCGAAACGGAATTACTTTAGCTCCGGTCTTCAACCCGTCCAGATAATCAGCCCAAGTCTGCATCATCTTCCGTCGTTCGTTTAAATGCGCCGTTCGATTGTAAGCGCGTCCGTTTGGGTCTCTAACTGCATGGGCAAGTTGATGTTCAATAAAATCTGGCCTTACCTGCAAAACTTCATCAAGAATTGTTCTTGCCATCGCCCTGAATCCATGCCCTGACATTTCTTCTTTTGCATAACCCATATTACGCAAGGCCGCTAGAATAGCGTTATCACTCATAGGACGTTGAGAAGTTCTTCCGGGAAATATATAACGTCCGGTACCTGTTAATTTATAAAGTTCTGTCAATATTGCGATTGCCTGTTTTGACAATGGCACAAGGTGCGGTTCCTTCATTTTCATTTTACTGCCGGGAATATTCCATTCAGCGCTTTTTAAATCTATCTCAGACCATTCAGCACGTCGAAGCTCACCGGGACGGACAAAAACAAGAGGCGCGAGTTTTAAAGCGCATTGAACAACAAAGCTCCCTTGGTAACCATCAATAGCCCTAAGAAGTTTTCCCACTTCTTTAGGTTCAGTAATAGCGGCTCTGTGTGTTTTGTGTGGTTGTGGTAACGCCCCTTTTAAATCCATTGTCGGGTCACGTTCGGATCGTCCGGTTACAACTGCATATCTAAATACTTGGCTGCAAATAATCCTTACCCGGTGCGAGGTGTCTATCGTGCCTCTTGATTCGATACGCCGTAAGACTGATAACAATTCAGGAACTTTTATTTCCGCAATCGGTCTTTTGCCAATCCATGGGAAAACGTAAAGTTCCAAACGGCTCATTAGTGTTTCGGCGTATCCTTTGGACCATGTTGAAAAAAATCTTGTATGCCATTCTCTGGCTATTGCTTCAAATGTTTCTGTTTCTTGGATAGAGGCTTGTTTTTGTACTTTGCGAATTTCGACGGGGTCAAAGCCATTGGCTAACTGTCGGCGGGCTTCATCCCTTCTTTGCCGCGCGTCAAGAAGGCTTATTTCGGGATATGAGCCAAATGCAATCTTCTTTTCCTTACCGTCAAACCTGTATTTTAAACGCCACAACTTTCCACCGGAAGGTGTGACCATAAGAAATAACCCGCCACCATCAAATAGCGTAACTGTTTTATCTTTTGATTTTGCTTTCTGAACCTTCATATCAGACAATGGAATAATTCGCTTTGGCATATAAGACCTCCATTTTTGGGTACCAGCATTATATTTTGGGTACCTAATACATGTTTATGGGTACCTAAAACAATCGTATTTTATAAAATCTTATAGCACGTCTTTGGATTAAAAGCAAGAAAAAACCCGCTATTTCTAACGGGTTTTTGCACTTCCTAAGACTTTAATGGATTATGACTTGGTGGGCGATGTGAGACTCGAACTCACGGCACCTGGCTTCGGAGGCCAGTACTCTATCCAACTGAGCTAATCGCCCACGCTTGAGTTTTTACTATATATGAACTTAATGTTCAATGAATAATAATAAACATGGTCAAGATAATAAAAATAACCGGCAGGAATCAGTCCGCCATCTATTTACAGGACAAGCTGTCATCTTATTTTTTTGAAGTATGGTCTTTCCCCGAATAGAAATTGATCCAGGCCGAGGTTTGATATAGATCCCAGTTGCAGGGAGGAACAATGCTTCTCTCCAATTGAACTTCTTCACTGTGTTTTTTCAATCTGGCATATGCCCGGACATAGACACACTTCTTTTTGCCCGGATAAACTTCACACCATCCCTGGAAACTTCCGCCGCAGGCGCCATTACGCTGGTTTTTCGGGCATTGCGACATCGGGCAGAGATAGGCCACATCGATGAGAGCGCAGTCTCCACAGTCCCTGCAGTCAAAGAGCATTACTTTAAACAGATGTTCCAATTTATGAAAAAGGCTTTCTATCCTTGTTCCTGCCACTTTGCGGCAAAGTCCATTTATGACGCCGTAAAATTTCTTTCCCGGCTCAAACATGAGTTTATGGGAAAGCTGCGAAAAACAATAAGTGCATTCAATTTCAGCATCAAGCGGCCGGTTTTGCCTTGGAATCGGAGTTTCTTTGTTCAAACCGGTTGCCGGGTCGCGTTCAAAGTAATAAAAGCCGCCTTGTATGGGATAGTCAAAGTATTTTACCAAATCAGTCCATTGAGACACAAGAGCCTCACCCTGATTGATAATCTTTTCCACCTGTTCATATTTTATATTGTGCCCGCCGATATGGACTCCGCTGTAGCCCATTCCCTTCAGAACCGCATACATTCGGGCGGCGCGGAGTATTCTTGCTCCTTCTCCCTTATCGGGGTCATTTCTCTCCTGATCAAGTTCGCTAAGAAGTTTATTGGTAACAACTGAACCAGGCAGTTCGTTGCGGTTCATCATTTTAGCAGCGCCATACGGAAGGATATAAATATTCCCTACCAGCGGAATATCGAAACCGTTTAGTTTCATAAAGAGAATTGCTTCATGAAATTTTCGAGCGTCATATCCCAGTTGAGTAACAATGAATCGGGCGCCAGCATCAATCTTTTTTTTCAGTTTGTAATACTGGAGCATCTGCTCTGCTTCGGTTGCCTTGAAAGGAGAAACAACAGCGCCGGGGAAAAAATCGCTGGGTTGATGACGGATGATACCTTGAACACTCGGATATTCAAGCCCCCGATTCATTTCCGATATCAGTTGCAGGGTATGGATCGGATCAAGGTCAAAGACCGGGGCAGGTCTCCCCTGATAACCCGACACCGGGTAATCGCCGCTCATAGCCAACAGATTTCTGACCCCTGCCCGATCCATGGCGTAAAGTTGGCTTTCTATTTGGTTACGGTTCTTGTCTTTGCAGGTAAAATGGACGAGGGGTTCGATACCCAGTTTCAGAATTTCGCTGCCCATAAAATCAGCAGACATGGCCGGACTTCCCCCCGGATTGTCTGTAACGGTGAGAGCTTGTATCTTCCTTCCAGCGGCGGCTTGCTTGGCCAGAGCTATAGCCTTTTCCTGAGACGCTTCTTTTGCACCTCTTCCCGGTACCAATTCCCATGTTACTGTAAACACACGGGGATCCAATAAAGCCTCTTTTAAACTATTTTCCTGCATAGATATCCTCAGCTATTCTCAAATACCATTCGCTTTCAAAGGATAACGCGGCGACAAGGAGGAGGCTCCGCAGGCGTATTACTAATACGTTGAGAAAGCCGACGACGCTGCCAACAAAGTTAGCCGAAGAAAGCGAATTAGTATAACTTATGTGCCAAGAAAATGACACTATCAAAAGAACTTGTCAATATCTTTTCTATCTAACAGTTGCAGTTCCTGAATAAATTTGCTATTTTTATGCATGATGTTTAAAGGAGAAAATATTTCAAAGGGAATTACCTGTATCCTGACAATTCTTATCGTAGGCCTATTTTCCAGCAAATGTTACGGCTCTCTGGAAATATTGAATGTTCGTCATTGGACAGCGCCAGATCATACTCGAATTGTTCTGGACGTGGATGGCGAACCGGATTATGAAATTAAGGAAAGTGAAAATCTTCTCATTTTAAATTTTAATGAATCCTCCTTACACAAATCGATACCGGCCAAAATGATCATTAACAAACCCGGAATTACCAAGGTGGTTTTTCATCACATTGATGAAAATAAGGTTAAAATCGAATTTGTTCTGAATAAACACCAAAAAGTTGAAGTTTTTAAATTAAAGAAGTTTCAGGATAAACCTAACCGGATTGTTGTGGATATTATTTTGGAACAAGGTTCTAAAGAAGAAAAAACAACTGATCAGATCATTGAACTCAAACCCAAGAAAATAATAGTTATTGATGCCGGTCATGGTGGTGAAGATCCGGGCGCAGTGGGAAAAAGAAGAACTTATGAAAAAAATGTTGTGCTCTCAATTAGCCGTAAAGTTCAAAAAGCCATTAATAAAATGCATGGATATCGCGCGGTTTTGACACGCGATGGGGATTATTATGTTTCTTTCAGCAAGAGACTGCAGAAAGCGAGGGATCTGGGCGCCAGTTTGTTTATCAGCATTCATGCGGATGCGGCAAGAAATCGCAGCGCTAAAGGCAGTTCGGTATATTGCCTCTCCACCGGAGGCGCCAGTAATGAAGCCGCAAAACTGCTGGCGAGAAATGAAAACTTATCCGATGTCTTAGGCGGCGTTCCCGATAACGAAAGCAACAATGAATCATCTTCGATTATAATGAATATGTTTCAAACAAATACAATCAATTCATCAAAAATTTATGCCGGCATTTTAATTAAGCACCTCTCTATGGTTAGCAATTTAAAAAATAAAAGTGTTCAGGAAGCGCCATTTCGCGTGTTGAAGTTGCCGGATATCCCAGCGGTATTAATAGAAACGGCATACATATCCAATCCTCAAGAGGAAAGTTTATTAAAAAAAAGTAGCTTTCAAAAAACGCTGGCATTAGCTATATCCTCCTCAATAAGCGAGTATTTATCAGACACTACTGCCGTCGCGCAAAGTGAAGATGCATTTAAAAAAGATGATGAAACCGGTAAGGCAAACAAAAAACAAAATGATAATGACACAGCCATAACCTATTATAAAATAAAATGCGGCGACACGCTTTTTTCAGTG
>CAWEQT010000001.1:0-420000 GCA_963811325.1 uncultured delta proteobacterium | reverse complement strand
GAAAGTACACGTTACTGATTACAGCAACGCTTCCCGTACAATGCTTTACAATATCAAAGACCTGAAATGGGATGAAAGAATCTTAAAAGAACTCGATATTCCCGAGTCTATACTGCCGGAAGTGAAGCCATCCAGCACGGTTTACGGCAATACGGATGCCCGGATATTCGGAGCGGATATACCTATTGCCGGAGATGCGGGCGACCAGCAGGCGGCGCTTTTCGGACAGGCCTGTTACACACCGGGAATGGTTAAAAACACCTATGGTACCGGCTGTTTCATGCTAATGCTGACAGGCGAAAAACTGGTTCATTCGGAAAATGGCCTTTTAACCACCATAGCCTGGGGAGTAAACAACAAAGTGGAATATGCTTTGGAAGGCAGCATTTTTATAGCCGGCGCCGCCATTCAGTGGTTGCGCGACAGTATGAAAGTAATCTATGATGCTAAAGACAGCGAATATTTTGCCACAAGGGTTGAAGACTCTCTCGGTGTTTATGTGGTTCCCGCCTTTGTTGGCCTTGGCGCTCCTTACTGGGACATGTACGCACGCGGCGCAATTCTGGGGTTGACCAGGGGGACAACAAGAAACCACATCATCCGTGCCACACTGGAGTCCATCGCTTATCAAACCCGTGATGTTCTGGAACTGATGCGCAACGAATGCGGAATTGATCTTTGCGAACTGCGCGTGGACGGTGGCGCCTGCGCCAATAATTTCCTGATGCAATTCCAATCGGATATCCTTGGTGTTCCCGTGGAACGGCCCGAGATCATTGAAACGACGGCTCTGGGAGCAGCCTATCTTGCCGGCCTGGCGGTTGGTTTCTGGAAAGATCAATCCATGATTGCCGAGCGACGGAAAGTAAATCGAAGGTTTATACCAGGCATGGACGAAGACAAGCGGAAAAAACTCTATGACAACTGGAAGAAGGCTGTAGGACGAGCAATGCACTGGGAGGAGGAAAGATAATATCATTTTTATATCAAAGCGCTATTTTTGATCGGAAGCACTTCCCCTTTTTAGTGGGCGAATAATAAATAGAACTCTATGTTGCCGAGAATTTTCGCCAGCATGGCGAGAACTTCCTTTAAAAATGATTTAAAGACAGCATGATTAAAACGGATGTCATCATTATTGGCGGCGGTGCCACCGGCTGCGGTATTGCCAGAGACTTGGCGTTGCGTGGCATTCCCCATTGCCTCATCGAAAAAGGCGACTTCGCAGCCGGAGCCACCGGCGCCTGTCACGGTCTTCTCCATAGTGGAGGCAGATATGCCGTTACTGATCCGATAGCTGCCCGCGAATGTTATGAAGAAAATCTTATTCTCAGAAGAATCGGCGAGAAATGCGTCGAACAGACGGGGGGGTTGTTCGTACGTCTGCCGGGAGATTCGAAACGTTTTCGTGAAATATTTCTTAGAGGCTGTGAGTCAGTGGGCATTCCTGCCGAAGCCGTTTCCTCGACAAGGGCCATTGATATGGTTCCTAATCTGAATCCGGAAATAGAAGAAGCTATCAAGGTTCCCGATTGCTCCATTGATCCATTCCGCCTCTGTCTGCTCAACATCCGGACTTCCGAGCTTCGCGGTGGAATTATTTTCACAAGGCATAAAGCCACGGAAATTATCAAATCGTACGGCCGCTGCACAGGTATCAAAGCTATTGATCAGGCAACAGGTGAAGTCAGAGAAATCCATGGCAATATCATCGTTAACGCTACTGGCGCATGGGCAAATACGATAGCCTCTCTTACCGGTTCTGAAGTGCCTATGACTCTTGTCAAAGGATCGCTAGTCATCACCAATCACCGTCTGACCAATATGGTAATCAATAGACTGAGGCAGCCATCCGACGGTGACATAATAGTGCCCAATGAAGCTGTGTGCCTGGCCGGTACAACAGCGCTGGCGATTGACGATCCGGATAATCTGCTCACCGAATCTTCCGAAGTGGATACAATGATCAGTGAAGCTGGAAAAATGATTCCACATTTCAACAATACACGCATCATCCGCGCATTTTCGGGAGTCAGGCCTCTGCTTAAATCAAAGAAAACGGACAGCCACGAAATATCCCGCGGTTTTCAGATTATAGATCATAAAAACGGCATGTACAGTATCGTGGGGGGAAAACTCACGACTTTCCGTCTGATGGCGGAAAAGATGGTTGACATTATCATGGCTTCTTTTAATCTCAAGAAATCATGTGAAACGGCAGAGATACCGCTGGAAGGACAGGAAGAACTGAGCGGTTATCCTCTTGCCAAGCGGCTCACGGACATGAAAAATATCGTTTGTGAATGTGAACTCGTCACAAGACAGGAAGTGGAAAGAATCATCAGGCAAACCGGCACACGAACTGTAGGAGATATTCAGCACCGGACACGTCTGGGCATGGGACCGTGTCAAGGTGGTTTCTGCACTTTTCGCGCACTCGGCATAATGAATGATATGAGCGTTATATCGCCTGAGCAGTCCATGGAAATGCTTCGCGGATTTCTCCAGCGCCGTTACAAAGGCATAAGACCCGCTCTCTGGGGAGATCAACTCCGGGAAGAACAGCTTATTGAATATATCTATCTGGGCATCCTTGCCATGGAGAAACCCGAATGAGCGTTACCGAATACGATGTCGTTATAATCGGAGCTGGTGTAGCAGGCCTGACAGCGGGAGCGCTTCTTGCCGAACGCGGTTTCAAAGTCGCCCTCGTTACCACAGGAGAACCGACAGCCTGCCTTTCCACAGGCTGTATTGATGTTTGTTCACGCGACAGTAATCCTCTGTCGGGCATTAACGATCTTTCGCCGGAGCATCCCTACCACCTTGTGCCTGAAAAAATTACTGTCACTGCATTAAATTATTTTCAAACAGCTATGATGGATATGGGAATTCCCTATGTGGGAGCTGCCGAAGAAAATCGTTTTATTCTTTCAGCTCTGGGCACGCTTAAAACTTCCTGTCTGGTTCCATCAACAATGAAAGAGGCACCTCAAGATAATAAGGACAGCATACACATCATAACCTTCAAAGGGCTCAAAGATTTTTATCCCGGCTACATCATATCCCGGCGCAAGAATACTAAATCTTCAGTGTATAATGCCGGTGTTTACAGCACCATGAGTATCGCTTCGCATTTCGAAAATAAAGAATTCTTCGAAAAATTTATCATCTGGCTGGAAAAGCTAAATATTGATGAAGATAAGATCGCCTTCCCCGCCGTTCTTGGTCTGGAATCGGCAAGTGAAATTGTCAATACAATATCGATCCTCATTGGAAAGCCTGTATTTGAAATTCCGACCATCCCGCCATCCATGCCTGGCAGAAGATTGTTCAATGGGCTGAAAGGATATTTTCGCAAAAAAGGAGGCACGATATACTGGTCATGGCCGGTCGAGGGAACAGAAAAAGCAGGCAACATAATTGAAGCGGTAACAACGCCTTCCCAAGGAAGACCCAACAGCATTAACGCCAAGGCTTTTATTCTGTCCACCGGATCGTTTGTCGGAGGCGGCCTTACTGCAACACGCGAAGCTATTATTGAAAATATATTTAATCTACAGGTGCATGTTCCCGGCCCACGGGAAACATGGTTCGATAATGATTATTTTTCTTTAAATCACGGCATCGGCAGAGCGGGTATTATAGCTGATTCATCTTTACGCCCTGCCGGTTGTCCATGGGAAAATATTTTTGTGTGCGGTGGAATTCTTGCCAATACGGAGATATTAAAAAGCGGCTGCGGTCACGGCCTGGCGCTGGCGACAGCCCATGTGGCGACGCAATCCTGCGCGGAGTATTTATCCAAATGAAATATGAACATTGCATACGCTGCACGATTTGCGTCGAAAACTGTCCCGTATTCCGGGTGAACCCGGAGTTTCCCGGACCAAAGCAGTCAGGGCCGGACGCCCAGCGATTCCGGTCGGGCAGAGAAAAAGCCGAGGATGAGTGGGTTCTTCTATGCAGCCAGTGCAAACGCTGTGAAATGGCCTGCCCATGCGGAGTGGAACCAGCTCAAATAATACTTAATGAACAACAGAGGTACGGGAAGGAACATCCACAAACGCCTGCACATCTGCTTTTTGCCAATAATTATTATTTGAGCGCCCTTGGTTCTTTAACCGCCCCCATCGCCAACATGATCGCTTCTACCGAAATGGGAAAGAAAGTTTTTCGCGCAATGGGAATATCAACGTACATTCCCTTCCCCAGGTTTCGTTTTCGGACAATGCGCAAAGAAAAAAAAATCCTGAACACAAGAACAAGAAAAGTCGCCTTTTTCTACGGCTGTTTTATAAATTTCTACCGGCCAGATATTGGCAGAAAAATGGTTCATTTGCTTTCTGCCCTGAATGTGGATGTTGTCCTGCCACCCCAGTGGTGCTGCGGCCTTCCCGCGCTGGGCAACGGAAACATCGCTCTTGCTAAATACTTCGCACAAAAAAATGCTTCCTCACTATCCAACTATATAGACGCTGGCTATGATATAGTTTACACGTGCACATCCTGCGGACTCTGTCTTCTGCATGATTATCCCGGTATTCTGAAAATCCCGCAGGGTAAAAAGATTGCCGAAAACAGCTACAACATCCATGAATACATTATTAAACTCATCAATGAAGAGTATGCCAAACCTGTCTTCGGAGAAGTTCCACGCAAGACCGCCTATCACATTCCTTGCCATCTCCGGGCTCTGGGAATCGGTTATCCGGCGGCAAAACTTATGTCTTTGATACCCGGCCTGGAATGTGAAATTCTTGATGACGCCTGTTGCGGACTTTCCGGCAGTTACGGCTTTAAAAAAGAAAACGAATCCACGGCTATCCAGATGGGTAACCGGGCTGTTTCATTAATCAAAAAGACAGGAGCAAAAGATATTGTCGCGGACTGTGGTTCCTGCCGGATGCAACTGGGCGGAATCTCCGGCTTGCCCGCACTCGATCCGGCAGAACTTCTCTGTGAATCTCTGGGCATTACCGATCAAAAATAAACTTTCAGCAACAGAATATTATTTTCTTGTCTGCCAATGCAATTGGTTCCTGACAAGCAAAATTGACTGATTTTTAGATATGTACATTTGCAACAAATAAGACAAGAGCTAAAACAAACTTCTTGGAATTTAGGCTACCTAACACATAATTCAGCCTTTTTGTTATCTGTTGATAATTAAATGCCATATTTACTTATTTCCTATGAAGATTTCTCATTAAACATTATTGGGCGCTTCCGTTTGCTTTTATACTACCGTCAGCTTTAAAACGACCATCTGCTATTGGCAGAAGAAGTTTTCTTTGCATTAAATCCTTTCTCGCATTTTCTGATAGCTTAATAGTCGCATAATGATTTACGACATCTATCGCCCAGCTTCTCAATTCTTGCCTCTGGTCATTTGGATTTACGCGAAGAATGCTTGTGGCTAATTCCACATAGCGAACAGATGTTTCCCTCTCTTTAGCAGATTCACTATACTGTAGCGTTGAATAATGAATTACAAGAGGAATTATTATTGTTGCTCCGATTGCTATTACAATTTCTGCTAGAATTTTTATTCTATACCAGCATGGCGACAATATTTGATCATTTTTCTCTTCTAAATTATTTCTCCTGTTCCCCCATAAATAAATACAGCGAGGCAATAAATTTGAATTTAATTTATTCACGAAACAGTGTCTATATGTAACTTTTATAATAATATAAACACCGCGATTTTACGATATAATATCCAATATATATTTTATTAAAAAGCCGCTCGTTTTATGGCTGTTCAAAAATGTTCAGATGCAAGGCGTGCAAAAACCGAACCGAGAGGCGTATATATGTATATAAATATACGTTGAGCGGTGCGGTTTGCAGCGCAACGCAGCAGCTGAGCGTTTTTGAACAGCCCCTATATTTTGTTGCCAGAGCAATAATTTTAATTGGCGATAGCTTCCTTAAGTTTCTCAGCCAAAGCTTTATCTTCAAACAATTTTTCAATGGCATCCCCGAGGACAATACTGGCCTGATCTCCAAGATGCTCTTCAGAAAACCAGACATATTCCTGTGAATAGTTGCTTTCCACTTCGCTTTTATACAGTATTTTCCCTTTGGCTATATCCGCAATAACAACTGCTAATTTTATATTGGCCTTATAAGAATTAGAAGGAAACCCTCTCCGGCAGTATATTTCCAATTCCTCTAAATTGCCTCCGATAAGAACTTTGCCGTCTCCTTTCGGCATGGTTTCTTCCTTTAAATCCCATCGTTCAATTTTATCGGCAACTTTATAACCGGCCTTTCTTAAATATTGTTTAATGCCATTAGATATAACTTTAGTTGTCTTGATATTCTTGGGAAAGACCAAAACGTTCATATCGTTTGTCTCCACCACACGCCCGATCACGAGCCTGTCGTCAATCTGGCGCGTATCGGCAAATTCAGCTATTGAAATAAAAGCATCAGGGGTTTTAACATCAGCTTTAAAATATGCGGGAATAGCGGCTTTGTCCGCATCATAGTACATATTAACACTGTAAAGATTGGGTCCGACACAGCCCGAAAAACAGAAAACAGAAAACAGCAATCCCCATATCTTATAGCGTAATCTTTTTATTTTCATTATCCACTCCTTCTTTATGCCAAGCAAGATTCAGCAAATTTCTTTACGTTTTCATCCTCACCCATCGCGATTAACCTGTCACCTTCGGCAATAATATAATTAGCCATGGGATTGAAAATCATCTTTCCCAAATCATTTTTCACAGCGACAATGATCAGCCCGTAACGTTTGCGTATTCCTGATTCTTCCAGTGATTGAGAGATAAACGGCGAACCTTCGCAAATAGAGATTTCTTCCATGCGCAACTCCAGGCTTTGCCGGCTGGTGG
This sequence comes from uncultured delta proteobacterium, assembly GCA_963811325.1. GTDB lineage: Bacteria > Desulfobacterota > Syntrophia > Syntrophales > Smithellaceae > Smithella. The sequence goes on along the minus strand of CAWEQT010000001.1, from coordinate 413,131 downwards.
TAATTTCAATGAAATCCAGCATGGCTGGACGCAAAATAGCCATAGCCATTCGGACACCACCAAGCGTATAAGGAGACATCACCCGATCTGCTCCCGCCCGAAGGAGCCTGTGCTCCGATTCTTCTTCCTCGGAACGAGCCATGATATAAATATTTTGATTGAGTTCTTTTGCCGTCAAAATAACATAAAGATTTTCTGCGTCCGATGGCAGCACGCAAACAACACCTTTAGCTCTTTTTATTCCCGCTTCAATCAAGACTTTATCCTGTGTTGCGTCCCCTTTGCAGTAAATAAACCCCTCATCTTGAGCCTTCTGAATCACCTCGGAATCATTATCAATTACCAGGCAAGGTATTTTCCCCGCCATCAGTTCACGGCAAATCAAGAAACCAATACGGCCGCCGCCACAAATAATATAATGGTTATGCATTTTTTCGATCATTTTTTCCAATTTACCCCTCCCCAATAAATTGCGCAGACGCGCGTCAATAAAGGTTTCCGCCATGAGAACCAGCGAATAGAACATCATGCCCACGCCAAAAATAATTATAAAAACCGCAAATAACTTGCCTGCCGTAGTTTCCGGCGCGAAATCTCCATATCCCACTGTAGATAAAGTAGTAATGCAAGTGTAAAAAGAATCCAGGAAACTCCATCCTTCGATAAAATGAAAACCGACAGTGCCAATTATAACAATGGTTAATAGGATTATAAGGGCGAATTTTATCTTGTTGGTAAATACCAAATATCCTTTTCTCCTTTACATATGATTCAGAAATTTAAATAATGGAAATTATTTCTTTATGATCCATAAATATTATAATATAATAAAATTAATATGGCAACATTAATAGCGTAATCAAATGATTCACTGATATCTGCCATTTTAATTTTTAACATAAAAGGAGGTCATATGACAGCAGCAACGCAGCAAGCTTTAAGCGGCCTGAGGGATCTTTCGATGATCAAATGGTATATAATCCCTTTAATGGCTATTGTATGTTATATTTATACCCGGGAAATAAAAGAAGCGCGCCTAACGAAAAACTGGAATGCAGTCCTGGCCGGTCTGACAATTTTCGGTGTGGATTTCTTCAACGAAACATGGAACGGCTGGGTTATGTATCTGACGGGGCGATCCGCTTTCTGGACAACCCCCGGCGATACGGCTCTGCGGACACTGGTAGGCTGGAATATCGAAATCATGTTCATGTTTCTAATTCTTGGCATTATTTACTACCATACATTGTCCGAAAGCACAAAAGAGAAAATATTAGGCATCCCCGAGAAGTGGTTCTGGGCGATAGGTTACAGCGCCTTTTGTGTGTTTGTCGAATGCCTGCTCAACATCGGCGGACAACTTGTATGGGAATATCCTTTCTGGAACTTATCTTTTAAGGGCATCTGGCTGATCTTTCTCATTGGCTATTTCGACTTTTTCTGTTTTGCTATTTTAGTGATCAGTCTAAAAACACTAAAAAGCAAAATTATAACGGTGGGAATAATATACGCTGTGCCGATTTTAATGAATATACTTGCTTTTGGATTCTGGGGCTGGAAATATTAAAGGCTGAGCTCTGAGTATTCCTCGATAACTTTATTATATTTTTCGTGAATCATTTTACGGTCGAATTCCCAGAATTCGGCAAGCATCTTCCCCTGTTCGTCTTTATTGAAGTATTCCTGGCAGGGATAAAAGAAATGCTTGTCTTCCTTTTCTATGTGTTTTGGATAGAAATTGCCTAATTCCCGGGCTATAGAAATGATCTCGGGAAGCTTCTCTTCATCGCCTTGTAAATATTTTTCTTTGGCAGCAACAAGCGCTGCTGTAGTCTTTCTGCCCCAGATATGTTCATCGAGCAATTCCTGCATGGTTTTCTTCAGTTCGGATATAAGATTTTTCTTGGCAAGATCGCGGAACAATATTTCTTCTTCCTTACCATGATGGGTGCGGTCAGCATAAGTGCGAACAAAATCCACAGCCATATCAATTATAAGAGGATTAACCTTTTTAGTTTTTTCGACCTGATCAATATGACGCATCATTGAATTGAGCATTTTTTCAATTAACCTGTGTTCCCACATTAATGGACCTATAGGTTTCATAATCAATCCTCCTTATACCAATTTGCTTTCTTTGGCTAACTTTGTTGGCATCGTTGTTGGCTTCCTCAACGTATCAGTATATACGTCTGCAAAGCCTCCTCCGTGCCACCTCGTTATCCTTTGAAATCGAAATGGTATTATTTTTTATCCTATCCTTATTTTTATTATCTGTTGCTCCAATAATATCCATTTGAGCGACCATTGAAAGCGTTTTAGTAAAAAACATTGGCGAAGCGTAAGATAAGTGATTACAAGTGTTTGAGCCGAAGGCGAGTTTTGTAATCGCCTGAAGCAAGCCTCAGGTTTATCTAAAACGCTTTCAGACAGCGAAAGGGATATTGGAGCAACACTCGTTTATATTTTTGTTCTAATTTATAGCATAAATTGAATCCGTCAAGATGAACTTTTTTGCGGATGTGGCGCGGATATTTCCGTGGTTGATGTGCATCTTTCAACCAGTAATCCTTAAATCTGATATACGCCAAATATTATTAGTATATAGCAACTGTGTTTAGGTCAAGTAGTATTTTTTAACAGCCTGATTCATTCCGGCAGGTACCATTTTTGATCATTGTATTGAGGATAATTACAAGCTTCCTCATGCAGGCAGTAATGGCAACTTTGTGTTTCTTGCCAGAGCTGATCAACCTGTTGTAAAAGGCTTTTATCTTGGGGTTGTGACAAATGCCTGATATGACACACCTGTATAATACGGAACGGATTCTTGCCCTGCCGCCCCGGATGGTACGCCTGCCTTTGTATTTGCCACTATCCCGATTCAGAGGTGCAACTCCAACAAGGGCCGCTATCTGCCTTCGGTTCATTGTTCCAATCTCCGGCAGATCGGCAAGGAGGGTCAATGACATAACAGGCCCAACACCGGAAACACTTTGCAGGATCTTGTCCATCTGCCGCCAATGCGGGCTTTTTTTGATAAGATTTTCAACCTCACGGTTGATTTTGGCAAGTGCCTTCTCCAGCCCTTTAATGCTTTTTTCAATATCTTTTTTTGTCCACTTCGAAGCTGTGGTCAAACGGTTTTTCTCAGCCGTCAACATTATGATGAGCTGGCTACGCCTGGTATTAAGAGCATCAAGCATTTCCGTTTCCTCGGTCTTTAATGGCCTTATCTCCGGCCTCACCGAATCTGCAAATCGTGCAATAACATGGGCGTCAATTTTATCCGTCTTGGCCAGAACACCCATAGCTTTGGCAAAATCTCTCACCTGTCTGGGATTGACACAAACTGTGGGAATCCTTGCAACAACCAGGGATCTGAGAGCTGCCATTTCCAATCCCCCTGTGGCTTCAAGAACGATTAGCTCCGGCTGTTTTGACTTTACGAAATCCGTCATCAGAGATATGCCGTCTTCCGTATTGGCAAATGTCATAAAATCCACCTGAGGCCTTACACCTACATCAAGTTTCTCCTTCGAAACATCGATACCGATAAATGTTTTCTCCTCTTTCATGTTTTGTTCTCCTTTTCCCTTCCTTGCGAAAGATGCGGGATCTGTTTATGTCCCTGGCAACTGTTCGGGTTTAATTTGGAGAAGGTCGCAGCGACCCAAGCTACAAAACTGGCTCTGCCCCAAGGTGCAAACGGTCTGCTGCGATCAACACAACACATATTTATATTATCCTTGTTTAACATATGCTATTATATTTTTATGCATCTGCTAAACGATTTTGATTATACAAGGTGTAAATTACACTATCATACGTAGACTTATTTTTTTAAATCTGTAAAATCTGCCTTGATCTTGTCTGCACATTACGGGTAATGATTACTTTAAAAATATTTGACATACAAATGGAATACTCATATCATCACTTTAAAAAATGTAATATCTTATCAAAAAATTACCCTTAACCTGTTGTAGAAGTTTGATGGACTTGAAACTTTAATGGAGACACTGAAAATGAAAAAAATGCTGGGTGTTATTTTATTAGGTATGTTGATTACTCTCTTTGCTGGTTGTAGCAGCAGTAGTAGCAGTTCTATTCCAACTACCTTCACTATTTCCGGTACAGTTCGCGGATCTTTTGCTGCCAATGTAACGATTAATCTGACCAGTGGCGTGACTACTTCTACGAAGACCGCTTCAGACGGAACCTACAGCTTTACAGGCTTGGGGAACGGATTCTACACCGTAACTCCCGTTTTAACAGGCTATACATTCATCCCCGTCAGCCAAGAGGTAATAATAAACGGGGCAAATGTTACCGGACAAATTTTTGCGGAAACATTGAACTCTCCGACACAATACTTCGGTATGTGGACCTGGGTAAGCGGGCCCAATACATCCAATCAGGCCGGCAGCTATGGTACAATAGGTGATGCTGCCACTGGCAATGTCCCGGGAGCACGCTCAGGTTCGGTTTCCTGGATAGATAGCAGCGGCAATCTCTGGCTCTTCGGGGGATTTGGTTATGATTCAGCAGGTAATATTGATCTGTTGAACGATCTCTGGAAATTCGACGGCACCAATTGGACATGGGTAAGCGGGTCCAATATATACGGTGCTTTCACGGACAACGTCCCGGGAGCACGCTCAGGTTCGGTTTCCTGGATAGATAGCAGCGGCAATCTCTGGCTCTTCGGGGGATCTGGTTATGATTCAGCAGGTAATATTGATCTGTTGAACGATCTCTGGAAATTCGATAGCGTCAACGTCAATTGGACATGGGTAAGCGGGTCTAAGACATACGGTCAAGTTGGCAGCTATGGCACAAAAGGTTCTGCTGCCACTGGCAATGTCCCGGGAGCTCGCTCAGGTTCGGTTTCCTGGATAGATAGCAGCGGCAATCTCTGGCTCTTCGGGGGATCTGGTTATGATTCAGCAGGTAATATTGATCTGTTGAACGATCTCTGGAAATTCGACGGCACCAATTGGACATGGGTAAGCGGGTCCAAGACATACGGTCAGGCCGGCAGTTATGGCAAACAAGGTTCTGCTGCCGTGGGTAATGTCCCGGGAGCTCGCTCAGGTTCGGTTTCCTGGATAGATAGCCACGGCTATCTCTGGCTCTTCGGGGGGTGGGGCTGGGATTATGCAGGTAATGTTAGTTTTTTGAACGATCTCTGGAAATTCGATAGCGTCAACGTCAATTGGACATGGGTAAACGGGTCCAAGACATCCAATCAGGCCGGCAGCTGTGGCACAAAAGGTGTTGCTGCCACGGGCAACGTCCCGGGAGCACGCCAGTATTCAATTTCCTGGATTGATAGCAGCGACAATCTCTGGCTCTTCGGGGGGAGCGGTTATGATTCGGCAGGTGATACAGGTTATCTGAACGATCTCTGGAAATTCGACGGCGCCAATTGGACATGGGTAAGCGGGTTCAATATATACGGTCAGGCCGGCAGCTATGGCACAAAAGGTTCTGCTGCCATGGGAAATGTCCCGGGAGCACGCGTAGAATCGGTTTCCTGGATAGATAGCAGCGGAAATCTCTGGCTCTTCGGGGGATTTGGTTATGATTCAGCAGGTAATGTTGCAGATTATCTGAACGATCTATGGCGTTATCAGCCTTAGAGTAAAAATTATGGTCAGAGCATGTTTTTAATATTTAACCTTCTCTAAGAGGGTAACTCAGAGCAAATAAACAAATAACAAAAGCGCCGGGCAGGTAGATTAATGGGTAGAAATAATAACCGTACCATTTACCGTAGTGCTAAGACCACTCATATAAAATGTTCCCAGTGTCATGGTGGTTGCCGTGTTGGTAAGTGTTTCCTCCGAGCCAATTTTAATTATTTGTTGAATCGCTCCTATTTTAATAGAAATATTATTCAAACCAATTGCAACACCGCCCGGGATGTAATTTGCGCCGTATGTATTGTTATAGCCTTTGCTGCTTGTACCCAAAAGAGGATTATTAACACCAACATCAATTGTTAATAAACCATTAACGGAAACACCTGCGATGGTAGTAACTGCGCCGACAAAACCACCCTGGTCAAACGGGAAACCCACGATCGCTGTGGGTGTTAAGTTTAAACTGCTGTTGCTGCTCTGGCCCCAGGACATAGTCATACTTAAGTTAGTTAATGTAATGTTGTCCAAATAAATGGAAACACCTTCTTGCGCTGTTATAGTACTCAGATCACTATCAGAGACAGCGGTCTTGGCGAATGACGCCAAAGGCATCATTACAAACAAAACGACAACTGTTAAAAATAAAACTTTTTTCATCTTTCTATCCTCCTGGTTTTTTCGCTGTGCCGGCGAAATAACCCTTATTTTTGACTGCCGCTGCATTATCTTTTTTCCGGCGGTTATTCTTAAGAAACATCAAGTACCCGAGTTGTTAGGAATCTTAATAAATATGACTCAAAAATTTTAATAATTATACTCTTATTTTTTTGAATTTCAATAGTTTTATTGGTTCGCGATACAATTAGTATATGTTTTGGGTAGGTCAATGAAATCCACAATGATTTGGTGACCCCCTTCATTACTCTTATTAATGAGGTTTTAATTATTCATTTTTGTTAAGCAGATGTTTAATAAATCTTTGTCCTTGATTTTACAAGATAAATTCAATATTTTTAAAAAATAATGATATGATTATATAGTTGGCGTATATATTACGTGATTAAGGTATCAGGTTAATAAATTATTTGATTAAACAAGTGAAATTAAAGGGAGATTTGAAGAGTTTCTATACAACCTGTCAGGATTATGTTGCTGATAAGCCGGGTATAACCGATTGTTCAACTGCAATGGTATCAGCAACGTCCGTTCCATCAAATGCTGCCTCTATTAAAATCACTGACGGGGTTACACTTACTGAAACTATGGCAGTTCATGCAGCATGTACTTCGACTTATACGATTGTATCTGGCGGTATTATAACACCATCGTTAAAATTAAGGGACTTGCAATAATCTCCATCAAAGGTAAAAATTTTTAGATATTTTTTCCCCGATTTTGGTATTGTCTGCGTTAGCTTGCTTTTTATTCTTCAACAATTGTCACCATCGACGAATATCCGGCATTTAAATCTGTTGTAAACACAATTTGTACCTTTCATTTTGTGGTCACGATTTTCTTGACAGACACGATCGTTTTTCCTATACTTTCTATACATGTTGATGTTGAATAGAAGAATATGCTATTTTAAAAAAGCGGAGTAGTGATGAAAGTCCGTGACAGTATTTTAGATGACGCCAAAAAATTGTTCGCCTATCTTTTGCTGGCGGGTAAAAATGTGTCTTTGTATCCGAAAGGCCACAGTATCGGTATTAATTCCATTAGGCAGTTTCACGAAACGCTGGAATCTTTCATTCGTCAATATGGTAATGTAAAAATTGAATTTGAAAGGGATCGCGTAACTTGTCAGGGCATAGAGGTTCATACCGGATCATCCGAAGAAGGAACACTGCCTTTCACACTTTTTCGGGACGGCATACGATGGCTGGAATTCACTGAAGGAATAGAACTGGAAGAAATCAGGGAAGTATTGTCGCTTATCAACAGATACTCGGTATTGACCAAGGAACCGGAAGGAGACATCGTAACAGCCTTCTGGGAATCCCATTTTGACAATGTGCTATATAAAGCCGACGATTTTGTTTCAGGACAAGCGGGGGGGCAGGATGAGTTTTTTTCAGAACATACGGCGGATCAGATTGACAGCCTGTCCAAACCGGACACAATGCCCCCCTTAACGGAAACCGTAGCCATAACCAAAGACAAACCGGAATCGCCTGGCGTCCCCGCCATTGATACGGCATCATTTGGCGTCCTCACCCTTGATCGGGCATCTTTTGTGCTGACCCCCAGGGAACAAATCGAATTGCAGGAAATGGTCTCCCGTGAGGAAATGTCGTCCACCACGGAACATCTGAATATGCTGCTGGACATGTTTCTGCAGCATCAGGAAGAGAAAGACTATAATATTGTTCTCGAAGTCCTGCAGGAAGAATTTGAAGTCACTTATGCCCGCCATGATTTTGACGCCGCCCTTATCATTCTCGATGGGGTGCGCAAGATTCTGGATAGCGGATGGCTGCACGAGCCTTGGGAAAAACCGTTGCTCGAGTTGTTCTATAAGGACATCTCTTCCGATTCCAAATCTCTGAAACCTCTGAAGAAGATTTGGAGCAACTTGAATGTGCAGCAGATAGAAACACTCAAACGGATTTTCCAGCACCTTAGTCCAAGATCCGTCGAAACTCTTATGCATTTCCTGTTCTTAGGACAGCCGTCACAACTGGAACAAATAATAGAGGATACAATTGTTTCCCTTGCCAATAAGGACATGAACTGTCTGGAAGACCTGATCAAAAATCCAGATAATAGAATATCCGAGAAACTCGTTCATGTCCTGTCCAGACTGCAGGGGGATAAGCCATTAAAATATCTGATGAAGCTGGCCCGGCATTCGTCAGTATCCGTAAGGCGTTTGGCGCTCAAGGCGATTGGCAAGACGCACGGCGATCAGATATCGACATTATTTGAGTTCATCGAAGACCAGGACGCCTCGGTGCGCCGATTGATCCTGACACAAATGAGCCAATCAAGAAACGAGGTCGCTGAAGATCTTCTGATGAAATATCTTCAGAGCAAAAATTTCAGCGCCGCACAAATAGAGCACCTTATGGAGTGCTTTCTGACACTGGGGCAATGCGGATCGCTGCGGTCAGTTCCTTTCCTCAGTAAGATGTTGCTGCACCGCAAGTGGCTTGCCGGATTTAAGAAATCGGCGCATCGCGAAGGCGCCGCGCTTGCGCTGGTTGCTTTAAAAATACCGGAAGCGCAGCAAATTATCGAGGCGGCGGGCAGAAGCTTTCATCCCGGCCTGCGTAGGATCGCGAGGAAAGCAGGAAAAGAATTTTTCCAGAAAAATAAAGGAGAACAATAATCATGTCTGAAAAACAGACGATTGCGGAGCGATTTGGACATGATTTTCTGAGAGCCCTGTATCTCATGATTAATACTGTCCGCATGTATGATGATAACAATCAACTCGTCCAAACGTGTGTCAGCTCATTTCAGAACATACTCAACGAACTGACTGTCAGCGGAGACATCACCCTTCTTCTTTACCGGAGCCGTTTTCATCTCGGCGGAGAAAAACTTCGATATCGCAGAGACGCTGCAGTTGTAACTTACAACATGGTGGAGTTTTTTTCGAATCGAGGCATTGGCAGCGTGACTTTCTTAAAGTCGTCACGCGATGTTTCGTCCGAAAATATCATAACGTTTTCACGACTGTTCAATGAGGCAAAAAGGCATGATGATGCCTATCATTGGATGGAACAAAAGCTGCTAGAAAAGAATTGTTCGTGGGTAGAGGTCGAACAGGCGACACTGGACGCAACAGCTGGCGGCGAAAGCCCGGAAGATAAACATTATGAAAATGCCCGGAAAAATTATTTTCTTGCGATTGAAGCTGTAAAAGAAGTAGCAAATAAAGTGTCCCACGGTATGGTAGGGATACGCAAGAGTAGACGCGTTGCCCAAAATATCGTGGACATGATCAAGGATAATCCAACCTTGATGATCGGGTTGGCAACCCTCGAGGAATATGATGATTATATATATGCCCATTCAGTAAATGTAGCTCTTTTGGCGGCCTGCATGGGAAGGCATATAGAGTTATCGGATACTTCACTTGAGCATTTGACCATTTGCGGTCTTTTTCACGATCTAGGAAAGGTTGACGTACCCAAGGAGATTATCTTCAAACACGGAGATCTGAGCGATGGAGAATGGGATTTGTTGAAGGCGCACCCTGTCATGGGAGTTAGAAAAATTCTCATGTTGAAGTCCACCCCATCTTTGAGATCGAGAATTATCCTCGGTCCGTTTGAGCATCATCTGAATATGGATATGACGGGCTATCCCCGAACTATGTTCACCGGTCATTTGAGTCTTACGGGAAAGATTATTCATATAGCCGACGTCTATGAGGCGATGACTCATGAGAGGGTTTACCGGCCAAAGTCTTTCTCGTCTGATGAAGTACTGAGAAAGATGTGGGAGGAAGCGGGGAAACGTTTTGATAAGATTTTGTTAAAGCGATTTATTCATATGATGGGGATTTATCCCATCGGTTCCGTTGTAGAACTTAGCGACGGTACTATAGGCATGGTAATGGATTATCCCGAAGAAACCGAACGCAGCCTGCCGCTTGTTTTGCTTCTTAAAAAAGACGGCAAAGGCGCTTTTCAACGCGGGGATATGGTTTATCTGGCGGACCAGAACATCAAGGACGGTTCGGGCCGTTTAAATATTGTCCGGGGAATTCCGTCGGCTCAACTTAATATCCGTCCCGCGCAGTATTTCTTACATTTGAAGTAAAATTACTAATGAAATATTTCAAATGCGAATTTCAAAAACAGTTTATTCATTATAACCGTTTACTTGCAGCAGATTTTAATAAGTTCGAATTTAGAACTTTCGCCAGACAAATTAAGGGCAAATTTTTAATTAAATTTTCTCAATAATTATGATAGTAAATTTATATATAAAAATTATAAATGGAGGCGTTATGCAAAAAGTCATTATTTCTATACTTCTAATCTTAGCATTTATTTTTTCCTGTTCGAAAGCAAATGAAAAGCCAGAGGATTTAATTAATGAGGCAAACCTTTTATGGGATGGGAAACAATATACAGATCCCCAAAAGGCGATTGAATATCTGAGCAAGGCTATTAAATTGCAGCCGAATTATGCGGAAACATACAACCAGCGTGGCGCTGCCTACAAAAACCTTGGTCAGAATCAGTGGGCCATTGATGATTTTAGTATGGCCATACGTCTTCAGCCAAATCACGTTTTAGCCTATTATAATCGTGGAACTATTTACTATAACATTGGTCAGTATAAGCAAGCTATTGATGATTTTAATGAAGCCATTCGTTTAAAACCGGATTATGCCGAAGCATACAACAGCAGAGGAATTAATTACAACAAACTGAAGAATTATCAACTGGCTATCGAAGACTTTAACAAGGCCATCAAACTGGAGCCCAAAAATGCTAATGCCTATAACAATCGGGGACTTGCTTATTTCATGCAGGGCAATAATAAATCCGGTTGTAGTGACGTGCAAAAAGCCTGTGCATTGGGATTTTGCAAAGCCTTAGAATTGATTAAAGGCCGTGGATACTGCCGCTGATTTGGAATTGTCCTGATTGCAGAAAACAATTAACGTATTTTTTTATCCATATTATATTGATGAGCGAAATCCCTATTTTATATAAATAGTTTATCAATTTAATAAAGGACACGATGCTAAATACTTTTAAACAACCACCAATTATTAATAATGTAGGCGTTAAACACTACAAATTTTATTGTTCCCTGAACAGACTCTCTTTAGGCGTGGACAACATTCATTTGGATGTCCATATCAGCCCTCAGGTTTACAGTTCTCTAAAAAAGACAGCGTTTCTTTTAATGATAAAACACAGCGGAACGGAATTCTTTTTTAACGATTATAGAAGAGAATTGTGTGAGATCGAAAAGGATGCTTTAAAACGCGTTTGTAATGATGTTCTGCTTGACGGAATCAACAAAGCCAAAGCTGCCTCTGAGGTCCAAATTGATTTCCTGGCGCAAATAGCTATGGTAAAATTGTTTTTGGAAGAAATCAAATCCCAATACAAAATCATGGTGGCGCAAATCGAACCTTTGGTCAAAATTTATCAACTATCTGCAAAACATGATCAGAATGATGTTTTCCTAATTAAAGACAAGCTATCAAAAGTAAAACTTCATTATAATCAAATCATTCGTCTTGTGGGGAAGGAACTGTTTGAATTACTGGCTGATATTAATACTAGAAAATTAAGGGAGATGAGAGAAACTCATTTCCTCCCCCATGATATTTTGCCAAGTCATTATCTTGCAAACCCTTTATTCCACACAAATAATCCCAATGATGATTTTTTTCTTATTGAAGAATACGTACTCATGGGACAGAGATCTGAAGATATTGATAACTATAAGGGTGTCAAACTGACAATATATGAACTGCTTAGCCAAATTGATTTAATGAGCGAATGTTTCAGGGATGATAATAAGGATGCAAGTGAAAGAAAGCTTCAAAAAGTTTATGGTATCACTGGTGCTGAAAATTACGTGTTCGATTCGTTAATAATGAATCCTGATAATATTGGCCGGATGTTCGACTATTTCGATTCGCAAGAACAATACGAAAAAGCAAAAAAGCTAGAAGCAGCAGAAGATAGTCTTGAAAAACTCAAAAAAAGAATAGAAACTCAGAAATATTTACTTAACCTTTTTTACCGTAAATTTAAAAAATCTCATCTTATTCGACTGGTTGTCGCTGATTTTGAAATGAAACCTTTATCCGAAAAATACTGCCCGCCAATGTCACCAAGGCAGATAAGGGAATTTCTGGTTGATTTCTGGAAAAGAATATCTATGAGAAATCAGCAAAAACATTTTAAATCTCTTTATGGTGAGGAATTCTCTCTTAAACCTCTGCTGCAAATCGTCAAGCGGATCAACAGCACTACCACTAAAGAAAAGAAACAATATTTGATTATGTTTCTCAAAATATTTTCCAAATATCACAGAGATCTGTATAATTTTCGTATTCTCAAAGAAGCAATGGACTCCATCAATCTGGTTACGGAAGAAAAAATTATTTTATTATCGCGGGAAAACCACTCGCTTTTTGAGTTTCTACTACCGGATGAACTAGTCAAAGAAGATAAACCCATTGCCAATCACGTCATCCTTAAGGCGGATATACGCGGTTCCATGATCATAAACCAGATGATGAGAAAAATGGGACTGAATCCAGCATCATATTTCAGCCTGAATTTTTTTGATCCTATTTCTGCTGTTCTTTCTGAATATGGAGCATCCAAAGTGTTTATTGAAGGAGACGCGATTATTTTATCAATCTTCGAAAATGAAGACAATATACAGGGGAATTATAGCGTAGCGCGAGCATGTGGATTGGCGATTAGAATGTTGCAAATTGTTCACAGCTACAATGAAAAAAACAAGGAAAATAATCTACCCGTGCTGGAACTGGGAATTGGAATCTGCTATAGTCAGGGCCCACCGACCTTTTTATTCGACGGCGACTCCAGAATCATGATTTCTCCGGCTATTAATATGGCAGACCGTCTATCCAGTTGCGATAAATTACTACGCAAAATATTTAAAAGTCAAAATGATGTGTTTAATGTATTTGTTTTTGAAAATGAATCAGAAGAAATCACTGAAACCGCGACAGATGACTTTACTTATCGCTACAATGTCAACGGAATTGAGCTCAACGAAGACGGATTCAACAAACTTACTAAGGAAATCAACCTGCAAATATTCATATATCCTTCAGAAAATGATGAAAATGTAAAATTCTATACAGGTAAAGTTCCCATGGCAAACGGCAATTATCAACGCATTGTCATTCGGGAAGCGGTAATTCATACAGTAAAACCGGACGTGCTGAATGTAACTGGGAAAATATCAAAAAAATACTATGAAGTTTGCATACATCCTAAAATTTACAATTCTATAGACAGTCAATATTAAACAAATGTCATATTGATAAAGGATGTTTATTCCTCGTGGCAAAGACCACGGTGAAATAATTTTCTAATGATCTTTACTATATTCCAGAAAATAATCATATTACTCTGGATGAAAAGAACAAAACTCTTTAAATCAGATGTTAATTAGTCGCTGAATAAATACAGATTTCTTTGGGTTATATCCCCGCAACCATAGATAAAATGTTGAAACATTTTTATAAGATAAATTTAAAAGATATAAAAAAATGAAAAAAAAGGCGCTCCTTTTCGGGAGCGCCTTTTAAGTTAAAGGTTAGACTGCCTATTCACCAAGTTTATCGCTGGCAATTCGCATACTGTAGAAAGAACGGTAAACGAATATCACGGCGATTACAAAGAAAATAGCGGACAAACAGTACTTCAAATTGACGTTGGTCATAGTGACTGCAATTTCCGTTGCCAACAGACCGAACAGTGTCGTGAATTTGATGACCGGGTTCAAAGAAACAGAAGATGTATCCTTGAAGGGGTCGCCGACGGTGTCGCCCACAACGCTTGCTTCATGCAGTGGAGTGTTTTTCATCTTCAGATCAACTTCAACAATCTTCTTGCCGTTATCCCAGCAACCACCGGCATTAGCCATGAAGATCGCCTGGAACAGACCGAAGAAAGCGATACCGATCAAATAACCGATGAAGAAGTAGGGGTTAAAGAAGGCAAGTGCCAGACACATGAAGAAGATCACGATGAAGATGTTAATCATACCCTTTTGAGCGTACTGGGTACAAATCTTAACGACTTCTTTACTGTCTTCAATGGAAGCTTCTTTTTTATCCAGATTGATGTTCTTTTTGATGAACACAACAGCCTGATAAGCACCAGTTGTTACGGCCTGGATGGAAGCGCCGGTAAACCAGTAAATAATGCAACCGCCGGTTATCAAACCAAGAATAACTTCCGGCTGCACCAGACTGAGTTTAGAGGTTATGTTAAATGTTGGATCAGCCATTTTTCCAATGGTATCCAACAAAATGATAATACCGAATACCATGGTGGTCGCGCCGACTACGGCGGTGCCGATCAACACGGGCTTGGCTGTGGCTTTAAATGTATTGCCAGCACCATCGCCTGATTCCAGATAATGTTTGGCCAATTCAAAATTAGGCTCGATCCCATATTCTTTCTTCACGACTGCTTTAGTATCTGGACGGGATTCGATAAGCGACAGTTCATAAATCGATTGAGCGTTATCCGAAACCGGTCCAAAGCTGTCAACCGCTATCGTCACCGGACCCATGCCCAGGAAACCGAAGGCCACAAGACCGAAGGCAAAGACTGGAGCGGCAAAAGTAAATGCCGGAGGCATCAATGCGATAACAGCAGCATTCTTCGATACCATGTAAGCAATGAACATCAGGAACATAATGACCATGCCTTCCCAGAATGCGGAAAAATTACCGGCAACCAATCCAGAAAGAATGTTCAAGGAAGCACCGCCCTGTTTTGATGCATTGACAACTTCCTCGCAATGACGGGAAGAAGTACTAGTGAATATTTTCGTAAATTCCGGAATCAAAGCGCCGGCGATGGTTCCGCAACTGATGATGATAGAAAGAGGCAGCCACAAACCGTTATATTGGCCGGCAAGATCGCCCAGCAAAAAATAACTGGCAGCAAAAGTAACCGCAATGGACACAATTGATGTAATCCAAACCAGATTGGTTAACGGATGTTCAAAGTTAAATTCTTTCTTTCCGGAAAAAACAGCTTTGCTGATAATATCATTTACAAAATATGAAACAAGAGATGTAATGATCATGAGAATTCTCATAGCGAAAATCCAAACAATCAACTTACCGCCCATTTCGGGATTTCCTGCCAGAGCCAGAGCTAAAAAGGCTATAAGAGCAACGCCGGTAACACCGTAAGTTTCAAAACCATCTGCAGTGGGGCCAACGCTGTCGCCAGCATTGTCACCGGTACAGTCGGCAATAACGCCGGGGTTTTTCGGGTCGTCTTCAGGAAGATGGAAAACAATCTTCATTAAGTCAGAACCGATGTCGGCAATTTTGGTGAAAATACCACCGCAGATACGCAGCGCGGAGGCGCCCAGAGATTCGCCAATGGCGAATCCGATGAAGCAGGGACCGGCCAATTCTTTCGGAATGTAGGCCAGAATGATAATCATAAAGAACAGTTCGATGCTGACCAGAAGAAGTCCGACACTCATGCCGGAACGCAAACAAATATTGACGATGTTAAGCGGATTGCTGCTAAGTGATGCAAAAGCGGCGCGGGAATTGGCAACCGTGTTGATGCGGATACCAAACCAGGCCACAGTATAAGAACCTAAAATACCCACAATGGAGCAGACAAGAATTATAATTATGTCTGATACTACCTTGCCTTGCAAAGCGCCAAAGTAATAGATCATACAAGAAGCAATCAGGATCCACAACGCGATGAGAAATTTACCCTGTTGGAAAAGATAGGTTTTACAGGTTTCCCAAATGGTCTGGGAAACATCCAGCATTGCCTTGTGCGCCGGCAGATTCTTTGTCTGCATATATTGAATCACGCCGAAAATCATACCGATTAGGCACATGATCAATCCGGCCTTAAGAATGGTCAACCCTGATAGGGCGCCACCTAAAAAGCTGACTTGCGTCAAATCCGGCAATTTGATGTCCGCCTCACCGGCAAATGCAGCACCAGCCATGAGCAGAAACATCAAAGCGCTCAGTAAAAATGTCCAGATACTTCTTTTGTTTTGTAACATTATCCATCCTCCTTTTAAAATACTTAATTATTTTTTGTATGGCATTTAGCCATAGCTTGTTGCATACCTAATACAATAATATCTTCAGCGGCTTCGGCCGCAATTTGAATGACTTCCTGGAGAAAAGCGGATTCTTCCGATCCAAACCGTTCCAAAACATAATCTTCAATGCGGTACTTATCGGAAGGTTTGCCAATACCCATTCTTATTCGCATAAAATCCGCTGACCCGAGGCACGTAGCAATGGATTTCAGACCTTTGTGTCCTGCGTCTCCGCCACCGCTCTTAAGACGAACAGTGCCAAAAGGTAAATCAAGATCGTCGTGGATTACTATCAAATTATTTATATCCACTTTAAAATAGGCAAGTAATTTTCTTGCCGCATTACCGCTTAAATTCATATATGTTTGAGGCATCGCTAAAAGCACATTGATACCGTCTATTTTACCTCTATTCCAAAGAGCGTCAAAACCTTTTTGCTTTAAATCTAATTCCCACCGGGCGGCGATTTTTTCCAGAACCATAAACCCGATGTTGTGCCTTGTAAATTTATAGCGGTTTCCCGGATTTCCCAATCCAATTATCAGATACATTATTTGCTCCCTCTCGTCACTGCACCGTAAAAATATTTTTGTTAATTTCGAGAGAAGCAACTGCTATCACCCAATTATTGAAGCCTTCTATAAAATTATTTCCCCTTTTCTGCCGGAGCAGCCGCTGCGCCAGTTTTCGTTGAAGCATCGGCTTCCGTTGCAGCGCCTTCCTCAGCGGCAGCTTCTTCTTTTACAGGTTCCTCAACTTTAGCAACTTTAATTACAGCAACTGCGGCAACCGAAGTATCAGGCCGGTCTAAGAGTGTTATTTCTTCGGCAACTTTTAAATCTCTGATTCTTATAGAATCACCAATCTGGAGATTAGTTACTTCCACATCAATATGGTCCGGAAGATTTAAAGGCAGACAGGAAATCTTTACTTCTCGTCTTAAATGCTGCAATTCTCCACCGTTTTCCACACCAATAGCCTTACCGATAAAACGTAAAGGCACATCAATGGTGAGTTTACGTTTTACATCCACTTCATAAAAATCGGCATGGTAAAACATACCCGTCAAGGGCTGGACTTGTAACTCTCTAAGTAACGAGAGTTTTTCTATCTTTTTGTTGCCGCCGTCATCAATAATCAATTTAATAAAGGTATGGTCTTTTTTATCTTTGCGCAGTTTGACCAGTGCATCATTTTTCACTGCCAACAAAATATTTTCGGTAGAGCGACCATAAAAAATCGCCGGAACAAATCCCTTTTGCCGCAAACGGCGAGATGGTCCTTTCCTTTGTTCTTTACGGACTTGAGCCGTTAAATCTGTTACCTCCATTTGTTCCTCCTATATAAATAATGAGCTTACGGAATCATCGTAATAAATTCGGCGCACGGCTTCGCTTAAAATTCCGGATATCGACAAAACCTTTATTTTTCCACAATTCTTTGCCCGATCATTAAGCGGTATAGTATCAGTCACAAGGGCTTCTTTAATTTCGGAGTTTTCAATACGATCCAGCGCCGGCCCGGATAAGACAGGATGCGTGCAACAGACAGAAACTTCCAAAGCGCCGGCTTCCTTCATGGCGCTGGCGGCCTGCACAACTGTGCCGGCTGTATCAATCATGTCATCCAGAATAATAACTTTTTTGCCTTCTACATTGCCGATGATATTCATCACCTCAGCTTCGTTTGGCCCTTCCCTTCTTTTATCAATAATAGCCAGAGAAGCTCCCAGCCTTTTTCCGAAGGCTCTGGCGCGCTCCACACCACCGGTATCCGGCGATACAACCACCGTATTGTCCTGATAATTTTTTTTCATGTAATCAATCAAAACCGGTGTGGCAAAAAGATTATCCACAGGGATGTTGAAGAAACCCTGAATCTGACCGGCATGTAAATCCATGGATAAAACACGTTGGGCGCCGGCGGTGGTAATAAGATCAGCCACTAATTTTGCCGAAATAGGCGCGCGGGGAGCGACTTTTCGATCCTGTCTGGCGTATCCGTAATAAGGAACAACCGCCGTGATACGGTAAGCCGAAGCTCTTTTCATAGCATCAATCATAATGAGCAATTCCATCAACGTCACATTCACAGGCGGACAAGTAGACTGAATGATGAAAACATCCATTCCCCGGACATTTTCATTAATCTCGACACGCGTTTCTCCGTCGCTAAAGGTAGTGACATTGGCCTTTCCAATCGGAACGCCCAGTTTATCACAAATCTTCTTCGCCAGCGTGATGTTGGCATTACCGGAAAAAACCCTAATTCTTTCTAACATTTAAATAATTCTCCACGATCTTTTCTGGCTGGGGCGGGAGGATTCGAACCTCCGAATGCAGGAACCAAAATCCTGTGTCTTACCGCTTGACGACGCCCCAATAAAAATATTTAATGAAGGGTATCATTCACAATCTTATAAGGAAGATGAAATAATTACAAAGATTTGGCAAGAAACACCTGGCATTGACCGGAAACTTCTTTCCTTATAACTTCCAGATTCTTTTCTGCCTCTTTTCCGTTCCTAAATATACCAAAGATTGTTGGTCCGCTACCCGACATCAATGCGCCAAGCGCACCGTGTCTGAGCAACATTTTCTTTAAATCAGCTAATTCCGAGTGAATTTCCAGCGAAACTGACTCCAAGTCATTATGCAATCCCTGAATTATGTCGCTCAGATCCAAAATTCGCGGAATGCTATAATTATTTTTTCCCATTGTCAATCTTAAATTGAGGTTTTCATAAACCATTTTTGTAGAAAGCTCGAAGTTGGGTTTAATTAAGATTAAATTTAATTGAGGTAAATTTCGTAAGTGTTTGAGTTTATCGCCTATTCCAGAAGATAAGGCCGCGTTTCCAAAAATAAAAAAAGGGACATCCGCCCCTATTTTTGCTCCCAGTTTAATAAGTTCATTTTTTTTTAACTTCAGGGAACAGATTTTATTTAAAGCCATTAAAGTTGTCGCCGCGTCGGAACTTCCTCCTCCCAAACCGGCGGTCATTGGTATTTTTTTAATAAGATTGATTTCCATTCCGTAGGAATAATTACAGTAAGAAAAAATGGCCTTAACGGCGCGAGCTACCAGATTATCATCGTTTGTTGGTAAATTAGTCCCGGGACAATTAAGAACAATGCCCTTCGGGCGGGGGAAAAAAATCAATTCATCATAAAGCGTGATTTTTTGCATGAGAGAAAAAATGTCGTGGTAACCATCAGCACGTTTTCGCAAGACATGCAGGAAAAGATTTATTTTGGCTGGCGCCATCCAGAGCATTTTAAACCTTTTCTTTAACGTAACGCATTTTCAGTTCGTACAGAACCCCTTGAATTAAATTATTTTCATTTGTGTTGAGGTTTCCTTTAGTCTTTTCATTAAGCATATCCAGGATATCAATAGTTTGCTTTGCCGCCGGCAAATTTTTTTGTGTTTCTCCACCTTCAGAATCAGGGAAATCTCCAAAATGAAAAAGGGCGGAAGTGCTCAATGATAAGACAAAATTAGTAAAATTTACAGGTGGATAATCATTTACATGATCCGGTGTTTGTTGTTGTTTTTCCGGGCTTTTATTTTTTTCTTCAGCAGCAGCGCTTTTAGGTTCCTCTTGCGGCCGGTCGTCAGCCGATTCTCCAAAAAGACGCTTGTCTTTAACGACAAATCCTGAGTCTTTTTTCTTTTCTTCCATTTATAT
This sequence comes from uncultured delta proteobacterium, assembly GCA_963811325.1. Classification (GTDB taxonomy): domain Bacteria; phylum Desulfobacterota; class Syntrophia; order Syntrophales; family Smithellaceae; genus Smithella. The sequence goes on along the minus strand of CAWEQT010000001.1, from coordinate 393,001 downwards.
TTTCCTCCTCTTGCTGCGTTGTAATAAAATCTGTAAGAATGAAAATTATTATCATGAATATTTACGATTTTTTAGTTAAACTTATTTCGCCTTTTTTAGACAGATCAATTAAAATTTTATCTCCTTCAGTAAAAGTGCCTTCCAGAATTTCCATTGCCAGTGGATCCAGAATAAGTTTCTGCAGCGAACGCTTGAGCGGCCGTGCTCCGTAAACCGGGTTGTAACCCTTTTCGGCTATATATTTTTTCGCCCTTTCTGTCAATTCGATGCTCAGTTTACGCTCACCTAGCCGTTTGTCAATCAGACCCATCTGAATATCAACGATCTTATAGATATCCTCCAACTTCAGCGCAGAGAACATTATGATGTCGTCTATTCGATTTAAAAATTCCGGTTTGAACGTCGCCCGCAACGCTTCCATCGAACGGTTCTTCTTATCCCTATCATCAAGCGACGGGTCATGAATCCACTGACTGCCCACGTTGGACGTCATTATTACCACGGTATTTTTGAAGTCAACTGTACGGCCATGCCCGTCGGTCAACCGCCCATCATCAAGAATCTGCAACAAAATATTGAATACATCGGGATGAGCTTTTTCAATTTCATCGAAAAGTAATACGCTGTATGGCTTGCGCCGAACGGATTCGGTAAGATAACCACCTTCGTCATAGCCGACATAGCCGGGCGGAGCGCCAATCAGACGCGCCACTGCGTGTTTTTCCATATATTCCGACATATCAATGCGGATCATGGCCTGTTCACTGTCAAACATGAATTCCGCCAAAGCTCTAGCCAGTTCGGTCTTGCCCACACCGGTTGGCCCCAGAAAAATAAACGATCCTATGGGACGATTCGGGTCCTGCAAGCCGGATCGCGCCCGGCGCAATGCGGCGGAGACCGCCTCAATGCCTTCCTCCTGACCGATAACACGCATTTTGAGCCGTTCTTCCATATGAATCAACTTCTGTACGTCACTTTCCATCATCCTGGACAGCGGTATTCCCGTCCAGTTGGAAACAACTTCGGCCACGTCTTCCGCGTCTACCTCTTCCTTGAGCATTTGTTTGTTCTTCTGGATTTCCAGAAGCTTTGACTGATCTTCCTGTAACTTTTTGTCTAAAGCTACAAGCTTTCCATAGCGAATCTCCGCGGCTTTCGCAAGATTTCCTTCGCGCTGGGCAGTGGCCTCTTCTATTTTTAAAGTCTCCATTTGACTTTTAATGTTTTGAATTTTTTTGATTATATCCTTTTCGCTTGACCAGTGGATCTTCATCTGATCCATGTTGGATTTTAGGTCGGCCAGTTCCTTTTCAATCTTGTCGCGCCGCTCCCTGGCGGTCTTATCCGTTTCTTTCTTTAGTGACTGCCGCTCTATTTCCAGTTGAATGATTTTCCGATCAATGATATCAATTTCCGAAGGCATGCTGTCCAGTTCTATTCTTAAACGGGATGCCGCCTCGTCAATAAGATCTACGGCTTTATCCGGCAGGAAACGGTCGGCTATGTAACGGTGCGAAAGAGTTGCGGCGGCTATTATGGCCGAATCCTTGATTCGCACACCGTGATGTACTTCGTAACGCTCTTTTAGGCCGCGAAGAATGGCAATCGTATCTTCCACTGTCGGTTCTTTTACCAATATAGGCTGGAAACGCCGCTCCAGAGCCGCGTCCTTTTCTATGTATTTACGATATTCGTTAAGTGTTGTCGCGCCCACACAACGCAATTCGCCTCTCGCCAGCGCAGGTTTTAGCATGTTGGATGCGTCCATCGATCCTTCGGCCGCACCCGCTCCGACGACTGTATGAATCTCATCAATAAATAGAATGATCTCTCCTGTGGAACTGATTACTTCTTTTAAAACAGCTTTTAGGCGCTCCTCAAATTCGCCGCGGTATTTTGCGCCTGCCACCAGCGCGCCGATGTCCAGACCGATCACACGTTTGTTTTTGAGACTTTCCGGCACATCGCCGTTGACTATGCGTTGCGCCAAACCTTCCACAATAGCTGTTTTGCCGACTCCCGGTTCGCCAATCAGCACCGGATTATTTTTCGTGCGACGCGAGAGCACCTGCATGATGCGGCGGATTTCTTCGTCCCGTCCTATGACAGGATCAAATGAACCTTTTTTTGCCAGTTCATTGAAATCCCTGGCGTAGCGCTCGAGTGCCCGATATTTGCCTTCCGGATTCGGATCGGTCACACGCTGATTTCCGCGAATATCAACCAGAACTTTAAAAATATTGTCCCTCGTTATACCGGCCTGACGTAGGATTTTGCCAGCATGACCATCCTTTTCCTCGGCAATAACGATCAGCACATGTTCGGCGCTGACATATTCGTCCTTGAGCTGAGCCGCTTCAGTTTGCGCCTTGTCGAATATTTTATTCAAATGCGTGGACATATAAACCTGGCCTGCGCCCGCACCCTGAATGCTCGGCTGCTTTTTCAGATAATTGGTGAGTTCCTGCTCAATCTTCTGGAGCGAAGCATTCAGTTTATTGATGATGGCGCCAGCGATGCCTTCTTCCTGCCTCAAAAAACAAACAAGAAGATGTTCCGGTTCGATAGATTGATGACCCAGAGAACCAGCCAGCGACTGTGCTTCCTGAATCGCTTCCTGGACTTTCAAAGTAAATTTGTCAAAACGCATATTTCATTCTCCCTATTCTACAGGCTTTTCAATGGTTACAAACAGTTTGCCATTTTTAAAAACCGTTACATTTCCTGAAGATTCGGAAATTACTATAGCAACAGCTTTCGTTACACTGGTAATACCAGCGGCGGCAATATGACGGCTCCCCAAACCGGAAGGAAAGTCACGACTGCCCAACGCGGCGCTAAGATGTCTTCCGGCAGTTACCAACACCCCGTTTTCTTTGATGATAAAGGCGCCGTCAATAGCAGAGAATTCTTTAATTGTTTCTTCTAATTCCGGATTTAAAATATTAAGCTGATCTTCCGAATATCCTAAAAACGGGTTGATAATCATTTGCTGGGAAAGTTGCATGACTTTCTCATCATCTCCCAGAACAAATATTGTTCCTATTTTTTTGTTTTCTCTCCCCTGAGCGGCCAGTTCACAGGCAATATTTAAAACCGCGTTAAAAACTTCCGGCCGGACATTTTCAATGACATCATTAATGAAATCAGATGTTAAAATTTCAAATTCTTTTCCTACGTCAATGACAAAAATGCTGTCGACGTAACCAAACCTGGGCACTCCGCTTAAACATACGACCTTATCCCCCCTTTTAAAAGTGCCTAGAACAATTCCTTTGGCAATGGCAATTTTAATTTTTCCAACACGAGTTAAATTTACATTGGGGATGTATAATATTTGGGCATTATTTTTCACCTCATCTGATATGTTTTCATTATCGCGGGAAACAATTATGAAGCTAATATTTTTTTTTATTTCATCCAGCGAAACGGTCATATCGTCGATTACATCAACACCGACAAGCAACGCGTCAGCTTTTATTTCCTGCGCAATTTTAATAGCATGCTCAATCATTGTTTTATTTATTGATTTCATTTAATTGCCTCAAATTTGATTTTATAGTACTTTAAACATCAAAACTTTCCATGTCAAGGATTGGTAATAATAAATTATCTTGACCGGCAATTTATAGTTGGATAAAAAGTTATTAAGTGTATAAATCAATGGGGAGGCGTGATCTTTGGAACTACCTATCATAACCGGCACTCTTAATTTATATATAGCTGAAATCAATCGCTTTTCTCTTTTGACTGCGGAAGAGGAATTCAAACTCGCCGTGCGTTTGAAAAAATATAACGATGTGGAAGCCGCTGAAAAATTAATTGTTTCCAATTTGCGTTTTGTAGTCAAGATTGCCCATGAATACCGCAATTATGGCTTTAAACTGTCTGATTTAATTCAGGAGGGCAATATTGGCCTTATTCACGCCGTAAAAAAATTTGATCCTTATAAAGGTTACAGATTGATTTCTTACGCAGTTTGGTGGATTCGAGCATATATTCAAAATTACCTCATGAAATCCTGGAGTATTGTCAAAATCGGCACGACACAAGCTCAGAGAAAACTATTTTTTAAATTAAATCAGACCAGAAAAGAACTGGAGACCATTTCAAAAAAAAACCCAGAATTCAGCGAAATCGCCACCTCTCTGGGGGTAAAGGATTCCGAAGTAGAAGAAATGAATTTGCGCATGGGTTCACGTGATGTCTCTCTGAATGAAATTATCAATGACGAAAGCAGCAACTCGCATATAGATTTTCTGGCTTACGAAGGTGATGATCAAGAGGCATTTTTAATTAAGAAAGAAGAAAAAAGTCTGGTCCAGCGTGATATAGCCGGAGCGCTGGCTAATCTCAACGAGAGGGAAATTTACATTATTCTTAACCGCGTAATGGCGGATGACCCTGAAACGCTGCAGGAGATAGGGGTCAAATATAATATTTCACGGGAACGAGCCCGTCAAATTGAAAAACAAGCCCTGAAAAAAATGCAACTGGCGTTGCCGTATCTTAAATCCAACAAATAACAAAACTTTCGTGACTGATAAGATGGTAAAAATCTCAGTCATAAACTTCTAAATATTTATTTCTGTTTAATCTATTGACCTGTTTTCCCAAAACTGGTAAAAATACAAAGTTATTATTCATCCCTAACTTCTCATGAAAAATAGAGATTGAAATTAACATTTACCTTTAATTTCATTATTAATTAAACTTTTTTCGCGAAACAGAGATGTGTTTAGCCCTTAAGCCGTCATGTGGAGCATGAAAAATTGGAAGCAAGTAGGATCATTCTAAATTATTTAAGTCGTCTGAAGATACAACTTCCGGACGTAAATTTACGGAAAAAATTAACAGCCGACGAACTGTTGCGATCGGAATTATTCAGTTCCAAGCAGATGCGGCAGCACGGCAAGACCATAGCGAGTGTGCACAAATTAGGCGCCGGTCACACCTCAAACCAGTTGCTAAAAAGATTAACGGATAATGAAGGTGTCCTGTTTGAAGTCCGGAACATTCTAACAAATGCTATTAAGGATAATCGCAGTATCACACCGGCCGAAGAATGGTTTTTGGATAATTTCTATCTGATCGAAGAACAGATTCGCACAGCAAGAAAGCATTTGCCAAAAGTTTACAGCAGAGAACTGCCTCATCTGGCCGACGGCCCATCTGCCAATCTTCCGCGAGTTTATGACATCGCTCTAGAGATGATCTCCCATGGCGATGGTCGCGTGGATTCAAAGACCATCAGTTTATTTGTATCTTCTTACCAGACGGTCACGGTGCTTAAACTGGGAGAATTATGGGCTATTCCTATTATGCTGCGTCTGGCTTTGATAGAAAATATCAGACGTATAGCGGTCTGTATATCTAAAGACAGAACCAATCGCAATCTTGCCGATTATTGGGCGAATAAAATGACGGCTACCGCCCATAAGGATCCCAAAAACCTGTTTTTGGAAATCGCGGACATGGCTCGATCAGACCCGCCAATGGTTGGAGCTTTTGTCGCGGAGATCTCACGTCAATTGCAGGGACAGGGTCCGGTTCTGGCATTGCCTCTTACCTGGATTGAACAGCGTCTCTCCGAATACGGCCAGACAATCAAGACATTTGTAAATCTGGAAAGTCAACAACAGGCCGCTGATCAAGTTTCCATAGGAAATAGTATCACTAGCCTGCGTTTTCTGGGAACAATGAACTGGCGCGAATTCGTCGAGACTATGAGCGCGGCAGATCAAATCCTGCGCGGGGATCCCGGCGACATTTATGTCAAAATGGATTTTTCCACCCGTGACCGTTACCGCCACGTGATAGAAAGGATCGCCAGGAAAAGTAATTTACCTGAAAGTGAGGTAGCGCGACTGGCGATAAATCTCGCCAAAAAAGTAAGCGCCAAAAATGGCACTTACGACAATGAGGCGCATGTAGGCTTTTACCTCATTGACAAAGGATTATCCGAACTGGAAACTCTGGCTAAAATGCGTTTATCGTCATTTGAAGCCATGCTACGGTTAAGTCGCCGAATTCCTTTACTGTTGTATATAGGCTCTATCATTTTGTCGACTGTCATATTTACAGTTATTTTACTGACTAAGGCACATACCGGTGGACTGAATGGCTGGCCATTGGCCTTCACAGGACTTCTCTTCCTTCTTTGCACAAGCCATCTGGCGGTAGCTCTGGTTAACTGGCTTTCAACTTTGCTGGTTGCGCCTCATCCCTTGCCCCGGATGGATTTTTCCCGAGGTATCCCGCCTGAATGCCGCACCCTCGTCGCGATTCCAACAATGCTCTTCAGCCCGCAAAACATCGCAAATCTAATCGAATCTCTGGAAATTCAATTTTTGGCAAATCAGGACAACAATCTGCGCTTCGCCATATTGACCGATTTTCGGGACGCGACGGCGGAAATAATGCCGGATGATGAACAATTGCTGCTGCTAGCGAATAAAGGAATTATGTTCTTGAATGAAAAATACAGAAGTTCAAAAGGAGATATTTTTTTCTTGTTTCACCGTCCACGCCGCTTCAATCCTCAAGAAAATATCTGGATGGGTTATGAACGGAAACGGGGGAAACTGACGGACTTGAATGCTTTTCTGCGCGGCAGGACCAAAGATGATTCAGGGGACCTTTTTTCGCTGGTTGCCGGTGATACGACAGAACTGAGAAATGTGAAATATGTAATTACTCTGGATACAGACACAAAAATGCCGCGCGATGCGGCATGGCAATTTGTAGGAACTATGGCGCACCCGCTGAATCGCGCGCAATATGATGAAAAAAAGAGGCGCGTCTGCAAAGGATACGGCATCCTGCAGCCAAGGGTTTCCGTGAGTCTCCCCAACATGAATCGCTCGTTCTATTCGGCCATGTATGAAAACAATTCGGGCATTGATCCATATACGAAAGCCGTTTCCGATGTTTATCAGGATATATTCGATGAAGGTTCTTTTATCGGCAAAGGCATCTATGATATCGACGCGTTCGAAACCGCCCTTAAGGGATATCTCCCCGAAAACAAGATACTCAGCCATGATCTTATTGAAGGATGTTACGTCCGATCGGGATTGATAAACGACGCGCAGCTGTATGAGGAATATCCACTAAACTATAAAGCCGACGTAAGCCGAAGGCATCGCTGGATTCGCGGAGACTGGCAGATTGCACGGTGGATCATGTCGACGGTCCCCGCTTACGACGGAAGCATAGGAAAAAATCCCCTGTCCAAGCTTTCCCAATGGAAGATATTTGACAATCTGCGCCGAAGCCTGACATCACCGGCTTTGACTCTTATAATTTTCCTGGGATGGACATTGCTGCCTTCTGCCTGGTTCTGGACGCTGACGGTACTGGGAATCATTTTTCTTCCCTCTTTTATCATGTCCGTCGTTAGCCTTTTTCAAAAGCCGCGCAACGTAATCTGGTCACATCATCTAACTTCTGCCACTAATAAAGCCGGCAATAATATTATTCAAGCCGCATTTGCGCTTATCTGCCTGCCTCATGAGGCCTATTTTCACACTGATGCAGTTGTGCGCACTCTCTGGCGGATGCTGATTTCACATAAACACCTCCTCGAATGGAATCCATCGGAAAGCACGAATAATCATAAACGCAATGAAGTTACAGAGTACTGCAAAACCATGTGGTTTGCCCCATTTTTTGCCATTGCCGCTTCAATCGCCATATTTTTTTCCCATCCATTAAATTTTATATTGGCCGCTCCCCTTCTTTTTATCTGGCTTATTTCTCCCTTAATCGCCTATTGGATCAGCAAACCCATACAACGCCGTAAGGCAAAGCTGACCTCTGACCAGATTATTTTTCTTAGAAAAACTTCCCGAAAAACCTGGGCTTTTTTCGAAACATTTGTTGGTCCCGAAGATAACTGGCTGCCGCCGGATAATTATCAGGAACAACCTGTTGGCGTGGTCGCCCATCGCACATCACCGACGAACATGGGTCTATCACTCCTGGCCAATCTCTGTGCCTGCGATTTCGGTTACATTACAACCAGACTTTTAATCAAACGCACGGCAAATACGCTCAACACTATGGGAACGATGGAAAGGCACAGAGGTCATTTCTATAACTGGTACGACACGCAATCACTGGAACCTTTGTTTCCCCTCTACATTTCATCCGTGGACAGCGGGAACCTTACCGGCTACCTGCTGATATTAAGATCAGGATTACTTACTCTTCCCGATCAGAAAATCATCGGACAGCAGAATTTTGCGGGGATCAGAGACACTCTGGAAATTTTTGCGGATATTGCGGGCAAATCAGCTCCAGTGCTGCTAACCCAACTTAAAAATGATCTGGCAGCGGCAATTTCCTCCGAACCGGCTACACTTATGGAGGTAAGATTATATCTCGAACGGCTGTCGAAGACGGCGGAAGAGATGAATGCCGAAGTCAATATTCTAGACAGTGATCCCGAAAGCTCATTAAGATACTGGGCAAAAGCATTTGTCAATCAATGCATGGCTGCCCTTGATGAACTACGGTTTTTCGCATCATGGTTATTCGACCCGCGATTTTCCGGAATAATTAATAAAATACCAAAGCTCAATGAAGTATTGACTTTGAAGAATTTAACTAATCTTGAAGAAGAACTGTCATCTGCCGTCGAAGAGTTAATGAAAGCAGATCCAACTGCTGATGAATGCGCGAAACTGGATGAACTTAAAAAAATAATCTCCGATACCGGACAGCGCACTTCAGATATTATGACGGATATAGAATCTCTGGTAAAGCAATGCGGCAAATTCACCCGTATAGAATACGATTTCCTGTTTGATAAAGCATGCAATCTGCTCACTATCGGATACAACGTAAGCAACTGGCGGAGGGATACCAGTTTCTATGATTTGCTGGCAGCGGAAGCAAGATTCAGTAATTTTGTGGGAATAGCCCAGGGGAAACTGCCCCAGGAGAGTTGGTTCGCCATGGGAAGACTGCTTACAATCGCTGGAGGAAAACCTGTTCTTGTATCGTGGAACGGTTCCATGTTTGAATACCTGATGCCTCTTCTGGTAATGCCTACATACGAGAACTCCCTGCTCGACCAAACATATAAGGCGGCTGTAGCCATGCAGATCAAATACGGAAAAAAACGCTCCGTTCCGTGGGGTATTTCGGAATCTGGCTACAACGCTTTTGACAGCCATCTCAATTATCAGTATCGCGCGTTCGGCGTGCCCGGCCTAGGTCTCAAACGAGGATTGGCGGAAGATATGGTTATCGCTCCCTATGCCTCAGCACTGGCTTTAATGGTGAAACCGGAAGAGGCGTGCCTGAATCTGGAAAGACTCGCTTCAGCGGGCTTTGAAGGCAGATTCGGTTTCTATGAAGCGATTGATTACACTCCATCGCGTCTGACACGAGGCAAATCAAACGCCGTGGTTCATTCCTTCATGGCACATCACCAGGGCATGACTCTGCTCGCGCTGGCCTATTTACTGCTGGATCAACCCATGCAGAAACGATTTGAGTCGGAACCATTATTCCAGTCAGCGAGGTTACTGCTCCAGGAGATGGTCCCCAAAGCTGTCATTTTTTACACTGCACCGCCTGAACTTGCCAGTTCACACAAGGAACCGGTCAGCATTGAAAATCCTGTGCGGATTTTCAATACACCCGACACAATAATTCCGGAAATACAACTGCTTTCGAACGGCAGATATCACATAATGCTGACGAATGCCGGTGGCGGCTACAGCCGGTGGAAGGATATTGCTTTAACCCGTTTTCGGGAAGACACCACATGCGACAACTCCGGAATTTTTTGTTATCTCCGCGATGTAAAGAGCGGGGAAGTATGGTCAACAACATATCAGCCCACTCTAAAGCAACCTCTTCGTTACGAAGCGATTTTCTCTGATGGCCGCGTGGAATTCCGACGCAGGGACCATGATTTTGATGTACATACGGAAATCGTTGTCTCGCCGGAAGATGATATCGAGCTTCGCCGGACTACAATAACAAATCACTCGCGTTCGCGGAGAACCATTGACATAACAAGCTATGCGGAGGTAGTCATCGCGAATCCTGCCGCGGATAAAATTCATCCAGCGTTTTCCAATCTTTTTGTTCAGACCGAAATCATCGAACAGCGCCGGGCTATTCTTTGTACCCGCCGGCGGCGTTCTGAAAGCGAGAAAAATTACTGGATGTTTCACTTAATGGCCGTGCACGGAACGGAAATTGAGCAGGTTTCCTACGAAACCGACCGGTCGCGTTTTATCGGCCGGGGTAATACTATTAACGATCCACAGGCAACAGGCTATCCTACCGATCTTTTTGGAACTCTTTCCGACAGCCAGGGTTCGGTGCTTGATCCTATTGTCTCCATAATGTCCAGAATAACGCTTGACCCGGGACAATCGGCTACGATTGACATGGTTTTTGGAATTAATGAAACCAGAGATGCCGCCTTAATTCTGGTTGATAAATATCAGGACAGGCGGATCGCGGATCGTGTTTTCAATATGGCGTGGACACAGAGCCAGGTTCTCTTAAGGCAGATCAATACCACGGAGGCCGACGCGCAGCTTTACTGCCACATTGCCAGCTCCCTCATTTATGCAAATGACTCCTTGCGCGCCGATTCCAATATCATAACAGAAAACCGCCGGGGACAATCAGGTCTTTGGGGCTACGCCATATCAGGCGATTTACCTATTGTACTGTTAAAGATTGCCGAGCAATCCCATATCGAACTGGTGCGTCAGCTTATTCATGCCCACGTATACTGGCGGTTAAAAGGATTGGCTGTGGATCTCGTAATCTGGAATGAAGATCATGCCGGATACAGGCAGATTCTGCATGATCAGATTATGGGACTCATTGCCTCAGGCATCGTCGTGGACTTGAAAGATCAGCCCGGTGGAATTTTTGTCAGATCAACGGACCAAATATCAGAAGAAGACCGCATCCTGATTCAAACTGTAGCTCACGTTATTATCTCCGGTAGTAAGGGAAAACTGGCAAACCAGGCCAAACAGCGTGTAGGATTAAAAATAGCTGTGCCTCGATTGGTACCAGGCCGCACTCATCGTCCAGCACTGACGCCAACAGCTGCGCTGCCGCGTCACGACCTGTTATTCTTTAATGGTCTGGGCGGATTCACTCCCGATGGGCGTGAATACATTATTTCCACTTCCCAAAGTCAGATAACACCGGCACCATGGGTTAATGTGCTGGCAAACAACATGTTCGGCACCGTAATTTCAGAAAGTGGCATGGCTTACACCTGGGCGGAAAATGCCCATGAATTTCGTCTTACACCCTGGCACAATGATCCGGTAAGCGACAAGGGTGGAGAAGCCTTTTACATCCGCGATGAAGAGCGCGGTCACTTCTGGTCGCCTATGCCGCTGCCCAGACGAGGGGCTACGCCTTACGTAACACGGCATGGTTTTGGCTACAGCATCTTCGAACATACGGAACGTGGCATCCATTCAGAAGTGTGGATTTACGTAGCTCTGGACTCGGCGGTTAAATTCATAGTGTTGAAGATAAAAAATAATACGGGACAATCGCGCCGTCTTTCCGTTACGGGATACGCGGAATGGGTTCTGGGTGACCTCAGGACGAAAACTGCCATGCATATAATTACAGATGTTGATCTCCAAAGCGGCTCTATTTTTGCGCGTAACCCTTACAATACGGAATTTCCCAACCGGGTTGCTTTCTTTAACACCGACGCGCTAACGCAAACCTTCAGCGGCAATAGAACGGAATTTCTGGGACGTAATGGAACGCTTCAAGATCCGGCCGTAATGAAACGTTTGCATCTCTCCGGTAAAGTTGGCGCCGGACTGGATCCCTGCGCCGCGATACAGGTTCCTTTTGATCTGGTCGATGGAGAAGAAAAAGAAATCGTCTTCACTCTGGGATTGGGACGAAACTTAAGTGAAGCTAGAAAACACGCGCAACTCTTCAGCGATTCAACAGCAGCCGGCGACGCCCTCAATGCAGTACGGCAATACTGGAATCATACGCTTGATGCCGTACAGATAAAAACACCTGACCCGACTCTCAATGTGTTGGCAAATGGCTGGCTCTTATACCAGACACTGGCTTGCCGGATCTGGGCGCGAACAGGATACTACCAGTCAGGCGGCGCCTTCGGTTTCCGCGATCAGTTGCAAGATGTAATGGCGCTTATTCATACCCAACCGAACTTTGCGCGCGAACAACTGCTTCTTTGCGCATCCCGCCAATTCGAGACAGGAGATGTTCAACATTGGTGGCATCCTCCTCTTGGCCGCGGTGTACGCACAAAATGTTCCGATGATTATCTCTGGCTGCCGCTGACAACCTGCCACTACGTATCAGGAACCGGTGACAACAGTATATTAAATGAATCCGTTCCCTTCATTAATGACCGCCCGTTAAACATAGAAGAGGATTCATATTACAATTTACCCGCACGGTCTTCCGAAACAGCCAGTTTATATGAACACTGCGTAAGAGCCATCAAGAGAGGTCTCCGTTTTGGCGAGCACGGACTTCCGCTTATGGGCTCAGGAGACTGGAACGACAGTATGAATATGGTCGGTATAAAAGGAAAGGGTGAAAGCGTTTGGCTGGGATTTTTCCTTTATGAGGTCCTTACGCAATTCGCGAAAATCGCAAGCATGCGTGGAGATACATCTTTCGGCGAACATTGCCAGAAAGAAGCGTCACAATTGCGTTTGAAAATTGAACAGCACGGATGGGACGGTTTGTGGTACCGGCGCGCTTACTTCGATAACGGCACTGCACTCGGCTCAGCCAAAAATAAGGAATGCCGTATTGATTCGATCGTCCAGAGTTGGGCCGTTTTATCAGGAGCAGGAAATGCCGACCGCTCGCGTCTGGCCATGGAAGCACTGAGTCAACATCTCATTCGCAGCGATATTGGAATCGTCCAGCTTCTGGAACCGCCATTCGACAAGTCCGGTTTGAATCCCGGTTACATCAAGGGATACGTCCCTGGCGTAAGAGAGAACGGCGGACAATATACCCATGGAGCCATCTGGGCGGCAATGGCATTTGCGACGCTGCTAGATAATAGGCGCGCATGGGAAATTATGACTATGATAAACCCGATAAATCATGCGAGTTCTCCTGAAGCAATGGCAACCTATAAAGTTGAGCCCTACGTTGTCGCGGCCGATATTTATGCGGTTGTGCCGCACGCCGGTCGTGGTGGATGGACATGGTACACCGGCTCGGCAGGCTGCATGTACCGGCTGATTGTTGAATCTCTTCTGGGACTGAAGCGAGAAGGAGATAAACTGAGTTTCATGCCGTGTCTCCCCGCGGATTGGAACGGCTTTTACATCCGCTACCGGTATGGAAAAACAATTTACCACCTTGCCTTCACACGCGCACCCAATGGAGAAAATGAAATGAGAGTTATCGTAGACGGAGTCGAACAAAAAGAAAAAACGATTTTCCTTATTGACGACGGGATAGAACATAAGGTTGATGTAATAATTTAACCTTATACGCACAGGTTAATTCTAGTTTTCAGGAGATTCCACACGGGACAGATTCTGGAAACTCGTATATTTATCCACGAATGCAAGTTTGACGGTGTCGGTGGGTCCGTTTCTTTGTTTCGCGATGATGATTTCCGCGATTCCTTTTTCCGAATTTTCTTCCGATTTGTTATAAACTTCATCACGATAAATAAAAGCAATGACGTCGGCGTCCTGTTCTATAGCGCCCGATTCCCGCAAATCCGCCATTTGTGGGCGGCGGTTTGTACGGGTTTCCACTTGACGGTTGAGCTGTGAGAGGGCGACAACCGGCACATTAAGTTCTTTAGCCAGCGCCTTTAAGGAACGGCTGATTTCCGATATTTCCTGTTCACGTGAATCGCGATTATTTCCGGAACGCATCAGTTGGATGTAGTCTACAACGATCAAACCAAGCCCGGTATCGGCTTTGAGCCGACGCGATTTGGCTTTCATTTCCAAAACAGTAATAGCGGCAGTATCATCAATAAAGAGAGGTGCGTCGGAAAGACGGCCAGCGGCGGTCGTCAGTTTCGGCCAATCGGTTTCTCCCAGAAAACCTTTTCTCAGGCGCTGCGAATCCACCTTGGCTTCGGACGAAAGCAGACGAAAAGCAAGCTGCTCCTTGGACATTTCCAGAGAAAAAATAGCGGCAGGGATCTGACCTTCCATTGCGGCATGCAAAGCAATGTTCAGGGCGAATGCCGTCTTGCCCATACTGGGACGTCCGGCAATAATTATCAGTTCGGATTTCTGCAGACCTGAAGTCAAATCATCAATTTTTTCAAAACCTGTCGGCACTCCGGTAATCAGTTCTTTGCGGGCATAGAGATCTTCAATTGACCGAAAGCTATCCTTGACAATCTCCCTGATCGGGGAAAAGGCCGGGCGCACTTTATTCTCGGAAATTTCAAAAATACTGTGTTCGGCTTGATCCAAGATATTATCAACATCGGAACCGGTTTCATAGCAGCTTCCTATAATATCCGTTGCTGAACTGATTAATCCGCGGAGAATCGCTTTCTCCTTTACAATCTTGGCATAGTTAGCAACATTGGCCGCTGAGGGAACATTATCCACCAAAGAAGCAAGATATGTTGAGCCTCCAACTGAGTCCAAAATATTTTTGCCTTTCAGGGCATTACTTAAAGTAATAAGATCAACCGGCTCGTTTCTTTCAGAAAGCTCTATTATGACGCTAAATATCTTCCGGTGAGCCTCACTGTAAAAATCGCCCGGAGATAAAATTTCGAGTACGCTGTTAATGGCACTATTTTCCAGCAGGATACTGCCGAGAATAGACTGCTCGGCCTCGATATTCTGTGGCGGGAGCTTATGTAAAGACGGGTCAATGCTCATTATTATTCGCCAACAACCTTTAAATTAATTTCCGTTTCCACATCGTGTGTCAATTTGAGTTTTACTTTAAATTCGCCCAGTGATTTTATATGTTCACCATGTTCATGGACTATCATTTTTCTATTAATGTCATAGCCTTTTTCTTTAAGCGCCGATTCTATATCCTTGACTGATACTGAACCAAAAAGTTTATCCTGATCGCCGACTTTACGGGCAATAGTAATGGTTACTTTAGACAAAACATCCGCCAGATCCTGAGCGGACTTATTCTCTTTTTCCGCCCTGTGCAGAATATTTCTTTTTTCATGTTCAAAAAGTTTGATGTTTTTTTTGTCAGCTTCAGCAGCCAATCCTTGCGGAATCAAAAAATTGCGGGCATACCCGTCATTAACTTTAACTAAACTTCCGGCCTTGCCTAAAGAAGGCACGTTTTGCTTCAGAATTACTTTCATGAAAATCCTCCGTTTTGTAAAAATAGTGATGAAAAAAATTAAGCAGTTGTCTGATCTTTTTGAAAAAACTTCCTGAAATCAATCCAGATATCAAATAATCCGCCTATCGCTATAGGTATCATAAGAATTTGTTGAACTGCAATTAAAAAATAAAAAAGATAACGTAAAAAAATGGGTACGTTTTTACTCTGAAAAAAGAAGCTAACAATAGCAAGACCTTGCAGAAAATATATAAAACATGCAATCAAAAATATATTAAAACTAAAATAATTTATGTCCTTATACGGCACGAAATAAAATGCGCCGGAAGCGATAAAAATCCAGACCATTAAATCAGGAGCCTTCCAACGGGTAAGCGCCGTAAACTTCGGAAAGATTATTCCGGCTTTGCCCAAATAATTTTTTCCCAGAAGAAAATTTATCCAAATGATCAATGTTGCCGATATGATAACGATTGACGGAAATATTTGAGTAATGCCGTTTGCTATGTTCTTTTCATTATCTTTAATAAAGTTAATATCTTCCGCTTTTAATGGAAACTGACTATAGAGTTTCACGTTTTCTGCAATTGTTACGGCAATATATTTTTTTACAAGCTGCCATGGATCTGTGGAAAGAACAAAACCATCATAAATAAAATAGAGACAAATCACGGCAACAATAAAAATAGCTGGATAAACAATTGTTTTTTCAACGGAAACGTTTTGAGCCGTGGTTTGGGCTATAAATAATCCGGCTACTCCCATAGTAAAAACGGCGATAGCGGGCACATTTATACGCAACAACATTGCCAAAAATAAAAGCAGTGAAAAAGAGACCAGGAAAGCGGCGGCGGTCTTTTTTGTGCCATTAACAGAGCCGTTAAAAAATAAAATCATGGGCAAAATAAAAAGAAAAAGAGAACCAATCACCGGAACAAAAAACGGTGTAAAAACAAAAAAAGAAAGAACCAGCAATAGCTTTAAAAAATGATTACTAGGAAAAGACATTTTGAATTTTCTCAAGGACAATAACCTGCTCAAGACCTGATACCTTCATACAAACACATTTGACTGATTGCATATCTTATAAAAAATGGTAACGCCATATAAATATACGTTACCTTATCGATAATTTACGCAAGATTGATTTGGATCCAATGTAAATTGTATAAAAATAACTGTTCCAGAAAACTAATAAAATTAACCGGCTTTTAATTCGTGGGAAGAAACGGATAAGCCGGTTAATAAAATTTATTTTATTTCCCGTCAGCGGTGATAAAAGGCATAATCGCAATCATCCGAGCGCGTTTTATTGCTAAGGCCAATTCTCTTTGATGACTGGCGCAATTACCGGTTATTCTGCGCGGCATAATCTTGCCTCGTTCGGTCACAAAATTATTGAGAATGGCACTATTTTTATAATCTATCTTTATGTTGGAATCCGTGCAAAAACGGCAAAATTTCTTTCTATGAAAAAACTTTTTCTGGGGATACCGATTTGGTCTGTCTCCGTTTTGTGTTTCCATTGTTTATTCCCCTTTCGTTGAGAGTTCTTCTTTGTTATAAATTTTCTTAGGTGCATATAAGGAAGACTTTGCTTCATTGGATACTTTTTCTATCTGACTAATAGCCTTTCCTTCAGACATTGAACCAGTGGATTCAATTTCCGCACGCGCCTGAGTGCGTTTTGCCTCCGCCTCCGCAGCTTCCTTTTCAAGGCCTTCGCGGGTGGACGCTCCCTCCTTTTTCACTGTCATGAATTTCAGGATGCGGTCGTCAATTTTATAAGTTCTTTCAATTTCCGCGACAATAGAACCATCACCTGCAAAATCTATAAGGAAGTAATATCCATCTTTTTGTTTTTTGATTTCATAAGCAAGATGTCTTTTGCCCCATTTTTCTATTTTGGCAATAACACCTTTGCGGTCGGTGATGATTGTCTGGCTACGGTCAATTAACGCGGTAATGTCATCATCATTTAAATTAACGATAACGATAGCTACAATTTCGTATCTTTGCAAAACTTTCTCCTTTCGGCTCTAAAGCCCATGATATTCACAGGCAAGGAGTCTTAAATTTAGTAAAGGTGGCTTCTATCTCAAACTCAAATAGAAATCAAGGAATTTTATTATTGTCTGAATAATATTAGAATCCAATAAAATCAAGCTAAAAAATATAATAAATCAACAGTCTAACCAGTTTAAATTGGTCTGTTTTTAACAAAATATGTGTTAACTTAGCAGCGTCTACTTTTTCATTTCATGGGAAATCCAATTAAGATGAGCCGTTACAGGCGTAATGAAGAGAAACAAAAATGCAGGATCAGCGCCAGGTTGAAAGCAGACAATATTACATTCCTTTCTTCCCTTTTTTAATAAATTGTCCGGCAAGGCGGGCAATACGCCGGTAAAGCGGAATAGAAGAACTTATTTTCCCAAGAGACTCACGGGCGGCGGCCTCCCCCATTCTGACCAGATCGCCAGCCCTGCTGAAGTCCATCCAGTGGAGATCTCCAACCTGAGGACGGATAATTACGTCCGCTTCCTTAAGTTCAGAAGCTTCGAGCGCATTGGCTGTAATTTCTCCCGCCCGGTATAAAACATCTTTCCCTGTTTTGATGTCGACGGATGCCGACAGAGCACGATCAACTATCACAGCAATGACAACATCAGCTCCGGCCTCACGCGTTGCGTGAATGGGAACAATACTCGTAATGCCGCCGTCAGCTAGAAGCCAATCTCCATAACGCACCGGCGCGACCGCTCCCGGAACCGAGCAACTCGCCAGCACCGCCCGACGAAGTGATCCTTCGGAAAAGACAATTTTTTTACCGGTTATCAAATCAGTGGACACTGCACGGAAAGGAATTTTTGTTTCACGAATATCTATTTCGGGCAGAAAATAATTTATCAAAGATTGAAAATCATTGGAAGGAAGGATAGACTGTTTGAAGAAGGCCTGAACAAACCAGTATCGATTCATTATATATGTTTTTGTCTTATTAAAGAAACTTTTGTTCTCCTCGAAAAACGCCATGCCGATTGATTTGATTGTTGAGGCGTTAAATTCGGGACTGCACAGATATGCTTCAATTTTATCCTGAATTTCCCGGGGTGACTGGCCGCTGGCATAAGCACCGCCTATCAGCGCTCCGGCGCTTGTTCCCACAATCAGGTCAATATCAATGCCTTCCTCTTCAAGAACATTGAGCACACCAATATGGGAAAAGCCGCGAACACCTCCACCGCCCAGGGCAAGACCAACTTTTTTTCCGGCCCATTTCATAATATACTTATTACCATTTACCTGACTAACGCTGATCAGTTCAAGTCCGCATCAATCGTGACTTTTATTTTTATTCCGGCCTCAGAAAGAAATCTTCTTTTATTGATAAACTCAAATTCAAATTTATTGCAACTTTTTTCAACGCCGCCTGTGGGTGTCAATCTGAATCAACCGCCTGCGGGTGAGATTAAGATTATTACAAGTTCATTTCTCATGACCCGATTTCAAACGCAGTTTTTCCAGCATCTTGCGCGCGTGTGGAGCGATAGCGTGGAAATCTTTCAGTTTTCCGCAGGCGTAATCAAAACATATGGCGCAGGTGCTCACTTTTCTATCCATGCCACAGGCTCTGATGCCACAGATGCGGCAATGACCAATGAGTCGCCCATTTGTCTGGAGACAACCATCACAATTTGCATCTTGAGGATTCATGTCTATTCCGTATTGTTTTGACCAGAGCTTGGCGACATCCTCTCTGGCTTTATCATCGTCGGCCAGTGTTGCAAGATAGACCGGACATTTTGAACAAATTATTCCACAGTACGCTACCATTGCTTCCATCAGTATTTCCTCTTCATGTTTTTTATCACAT
Source organism: uncultured delta proteobacterium (assembly GCA_963811325.1). GTDB lineage: Bacteria > Desulfobacterota > Syntrophia > Syntrophales > Smithellaceae > Smithella. Next base: position 373,806 of record CAWEQT010000001.1, on the reverse strand, counting down.
CTAAAAAAAACAAATTTTATATTGAGAGAAACGTCTGATATTTTTCAGTTTGCCAATCAAAATTAAGCTATACTTTTAGCAATATGCTGGTAAAACTACTCCATAATGTCCTCTTCCGCAAAACTATAAAAAGTATGATCACCGATAATTACATGGTCCAGTACCTTGATGTCCATGAGTTTGCCCGCAGCGGTCATTTCTTGCGTAAATTTTTTATCCTCGATGCTGGGCAATATGTTCGCGCTGGGATGATTGTGAACGCAGATAATCGCCGCCGCGAATTTTTGCAACGCCGCATGAATGATTTCCCGCACAATCGGTATGGCACGATTGACCGTACCTATAGCGACATCGCTGATCTCAATTATTTTGTTATTGCTGTTGAGATAGATAACCTTAAAAACTTCCGTCTTGAGATCGCACATCTGCGGCATAATGATATTGACGACATCCCGCGAAGAAGAAATCTTTTGCTTGCTTTTGAGAATTTCAACTTCACGGAAACGCCGACCGATTTCCAGAGCGGCTTGAATTTGCGCGATTTTAGCCGAGCCCAATCCCTTGAATTCTTTCCATTCACGCATATCCGTATGGTTCATATTGCGGAAGGTGCCGAACTTGTCAATAATCCGGCGCGCCAGATCAATGGCGCTGGCACCCTTTACTCCCGTACGCAAAAGAATTGCCAAGAGCTCCGAATTGCTCAAGGCTTCCGCTCCATGCTTTAGCAGCTTTTCTCTGGGGCGGTCGTCAGTGGGCCAACTTTTTATTCCGTTAGAGATTTTGCTTATTGGCTTGTCATTCGGTTTCATTTTGTGCGGTTACCTCATTCATATACATAGAACATGATTTTTCCATTATATTATTCTGGCCATTATTCAATGACGCGCTAGAAATTTTATCGGATAGTTCAGCGTTTTCTAATACGCGATACTCTAATGCACAGGCATTGCCAAAATAGCAAAAGAAAACGTGATCTCTGAGATGACCATTCCATAGACCTTTCTGATAAAAAGGGGAAGGAACTAGAGATGGTAAGTAAACCTACTGCATGTGGTTAGACACATCATACTCCTTGAACTTAAAACCTTGTTCTTCGAAGAGTTTCAGGCAGGCATCCACCACATTGGCGTCTAACGTAATTCCGCGTTGCTTTCTGATTTCTTCCAATGCAGCCCTCGTTCCCAGCGTAGCCCGATACGGCCGGTGGCTGGCCATGGCTTCAACAATGTCTGCAACCGTGATAATCCGTGATTCTAAAAGTATTTCATCACCGGAAATCCCCAATGGATATCCTGACCCATCAATTTTTTCATGGTGTTGATAGACCATGTCAACAATGGCGGGAATAAAGTCGACTTGTTTCAATATCTTATAACCCACCAACGGATGAGATTTAATCATGGAAAGTTCGATATTGTTCAATCGTGTCGGTTTTGTCAAGATTTCGGCTGGTATATATATTTTCCCGATGTCGTGAATCAGACTGCCCATGCGAATCAAGTCAATTTTTTCTTTCGATAAACCCAATTCTCCGGCAATGGCTGTGGCAAGTTGTGTCACCCGCTTTTGGTGACCTGCTGTGTAGGGGTCTCGTGATTCAACGATAATGGAAATAGCGTCAATGGTACTGCTCATGACTGATTCCAGTTTCTCAAAGCTCTTCTTCAGCTCCATTTCCGATTTTCTGATATCGGTCAGGTCTTTTAATATTCCAACCAATCCGATAAAGTTGTTTTCTGAATCAAAACTCGGCGCACCACTGATGCTGAAATATCTCTCCGTACCATCTTTATGAATAAAAATGCCTATATTTTCTTTAATGGTTTGCTTCCAATCTCTGACTTGCTGAAAGTCTTTAACATATTTCCATGCATCTTCTTTTCTGGCAATATCTCCAAAATATTTACCGAGGATTTCCTCAGATCTATATCCCAAAATTGTTTCAATTGCCGGGTTGACATAGGTAAATTCCCCATTAACGCCTAGGGTATAAATTATATCCGGTGCATTTTCGCTGAGTGATCGGAACCGCTCTTCGCTCTCCCTGATTTTCTGATAGGAGATGGCGTTATTGATACTGATGCCGATCTGGGGGGCAATGCCCATCAAAAGGCTCATATCCGTCTGGCTGAGAGGCTTCTTTGATTGAACATTATCCACAATCATGATTCCCATGGATTCTCCTTTATAAATAATAGGAACGCAGATAAAAGACTGGGCGCCCATGGCGCGCACGAAATCAAGACTCTTCGGTGAAAGATTACTCTCAATTTCGGAGACATTATTGATTAAGATTGGTTTTTGTTCTTTGACGGCAACTACCGCCATCCCCCTTGAGAGAGGGTTATCAAGATGAAATTTAATGTTCTTCAGGTAATCTTCATATTTCGGGTTATATCCGTAGCTGTCCGTGTAAATAAGGCAGTCTTTTTCCTTATTGACAAGCATGATCATGCCCCTGTCGAAATCCAGCCTTTTTCCAAGGGATTCCATTATGAATCTAAGCAGTTTGTCGATCTCCAGGATCATGGCGGAAGCCTGGCCGATTTCCTGAATCAGCAGGGCCTCATTATATCGTTTATTGATTTGGTCCAGGAGACGGTCAGCCGTATCCCCTTGGTTCTGGATATTGGCCGTCAACTCCTTCTTTTCCAGATTTTCGACATACAGCGTTACGCTCAGGGCTATAGTGATATACGAAAAAATCAGATCATTCCAATAATCAGCATTAAGAATCATCATTAATATGAAACAGAGAATAGAACCAAAGACAAGAGAATAATTACGAATTTGTTTCCAGAAAAAGGCGCGTGTTTTTTCCCAGGTGATGATATAAAGGCAACAATCGCCGCCCTTGTGAATGCAAACAGGATGTTCTACATTGGCAAATTTATTGGTGAAGAGCTTTGCCAGGGACTCCATTGTGCCCATCCGGTAAACGCACTGATAGGGCTTTTCAACCACCCCGGGTTGCACTATGGCCTTCGCTTCAATCTGATTAGCTCCGATGGGTTTTATTTTCAAGACGGCTGCCCGGCTGAGACGAACATTAATTTTTTCCATAAAGGCATAAGCTGTCGACAGATTAATGAACCCGAGCAGATACTGTCCCAAAGCCCCGGAGGCGCGGGAGGTAGTGGCAAAACGTCCTACTTTTCTGGCAATGTTCGGATCTTGTGTCGTTTTCACGAGTATTTCATGAAAACGATCGCTCTGCTTCTGAGTCAGCCAATGGCCCTCGTCATTGAGCTGATAGGTCTCAATCTCGGCATATTTTAAAAGGGGGACGATATCGATATCCGGAAGGTATCTGTTCAGGTACTCAAGGTACATATTGATGATTCGGCTATTGTAAAGGGGGGTGTCATCCGTCATTTTTTCAGATACTTCTTGATGAGAAAATGGATTAAGGATTTAAGCCGCAGTTGTGTGCTTGCCATCATATATTCACCATACTCTCTTCCATAATTCACATCCATGATCCATAGATTATATTGTTTTTCAAAAGGAACTCCCTTCGCCTCTAAGTAACTAGATGGATAAACGAGAATAGGCACTTTGTCAAGCGTAAAGAGGCCGACTAATTGGGAGATGGCAGGCGACAGTGCTGCCCAGGGCAGGGCCTCATCGTTAACCAGAATTTTGATCCCATTCAGGAAGTCCGACAGGCTAAAGCCCGGATCCGATCTGTTGGCAATGAGCACTGCTTTCAATATCCCCTTATGTTTCAGCGAGAAACTTACCCAATTTCTTACGAACCCGTGCCGGGCATACAGGTGCGACAGAGATTCCCCTTCCTCGCTCTCTTCGTCCAAACGTAAAACATCCAGTAAGAGGCCTCCGGAGACATTGCGGTAAAAAAGATCTAATTCACCAATATCTGATGGTATAAACGGTTCAAGCGACCACGCCTCCGGGAGCGGTTGACGGACACCGGACGTCGGATAATTTAGATAAGAAAAGAGATCAAGGGAACAGGCGCGCGGATTATTGAGATGCCTGGCAAAACCGCCAAAAAAATGATCAGGAAAACTGTTTTCGGGGCGAAAATAGAACATCATATAGTCCATTCCTACGGCAGGGAGCCGATAGAGACCATCAAAATAACGGATGACCTGTTTCAGAATTTGCAGACCGACCCGCTTATTGTTGAGCGGCATTGCGGCAAGGTGATGAACCATCCATGTCCGCTCGTAAGACCGGATCATAGAAACATGTCCATAGATTCGGCCGTTACGCTGGTAGGTCACCTGAGTGATGATTTCCGGATTATCACGATAAAGTTTCCGATAGGTTTCTCTCATGGGCTGCCTGTAAGATTGGACCAGATCATATTTTTTAGGATAAATGAACCCACTTGCAAAAAGAAATTCCCATAACTTATCTACATCCACTTCATCAGCAATATGGGTGTTCGGATCGATCGTATTCATGATAATATGACTCAGACGGTTATAATCGACAATCGCCATATCGAGGATGACAAAACCATAATAGATATTTTTCTTTTTATCTTTACGACGGCCCAGAATCTGGGCCTCGCATTTTATTTTCAAGGCTCCGGCATAGTTAATGGTCAGATTAGGAATGATCATCCCCGATATGAGGACATCCTCATTGGCTGATAGATAAACGGCAAAGCCCGAGGTTGAAAGATCATGAATATCCATTTGAATTTTTTCTTTTGTTGCCGGATGATCAAAGGTAATATTTGGCAGAGGAGTAACCTGAACACGGGGATTGCGCAATTTCTTCTTAAGAAAACGAATTGTTTGGCTGGTTGCCGGGGCAAAGACAATATACCGTGCCGTGTGATCGAATTTCTCCCGGATGCAGTCACAGGATGCCGAAAAAATCATCTGCCCGTCCCGATAAAGATGGATGATTGATGGGCAATCGTCATTAAACCAGCTAAAAGAGCTGTTTGTTTCCGGTTTGACCGCAATGCCAAAGGCTAGTGAGCTGAAATCCACAAGCCAACCTTGAGCCAAAAAACCGCTCTGCACCACCTCGACCTCGACGCCCTGGCAAGGATAGCGTCTGGCCCGACGCTGACCAAGAATATACCCCTTATCGGGCAGATAAATGGTAAAATGATCATTTTGCGCGTCCTTGAGCCGAACTGGAATGAGAAACACCGAGAGCCCGTCCATGAGCATGATATTTAAGATATTCGCATTTTCCTTAATGCGGCGGCTTTCCACTGGCCAGCGGCAGGTCATCCAGCCACCGCTGCAAGGGTCCTGATGGGCCCGAACGAGAATATCTTCCTTATACCGGGGATGATGAAGATGCACGTATACCATGCCTCCCGTGAAGTGATGATTATTCCATAGATTAATCAGTTCTTTCTTCTTGATGATCCTGGCAGAGTTGAGATTTCTGATTAGGTCCTGGTTGTGGAAAAGCAAGGGAATGGTCATTTCGCCGTGTTCAGCTACGCTCTTAATTTGTCTAATTGTTGGCTTGATATTTTTATTCATCCCAAAACTCTCCATTATTGATAAGGTTTCCCCATTTATCGCCGGCTATTTTCCAAGAATAGGAAATCGATAAAGCCGCTGCTTTTAATGGGTTAATGGGTCTTAATTTTTCATTGGTTCTTCCTAATAAAGTTTAAAATTTCCGTTGCGACTTCCTCAGCCTTTTCAAATTGCATGGCATGGCCGCATGCCAATGAAACTATCCGGTTCCTGTTTTCACCAGAAAACAGATGCCCGATGAATTGCAGGACTTTATCGTTGTCCACAATTCGATCCTGTTCCGCCATAATCGCCAGTACGGGAAGACGATTCTGCATCATGGCGAACCAGGACAGTTCCTGAATTTCATCCATGATGCTCACGGATTTTAAGGTGACCAGGGTGGTTTTGAGATGATCTTTGTCAATGAAATCCAGCCACTCATCAATCAATGTAAAATCGGTCGGTTCCAGGGGAATAGGAATACAAGCATGGTTACGTTCCGGTTTCAGTTTTAATGCGGAAATCATCTCCAGTACGATTTTCTCAGTAACACTTAAGACTGACCGGAAACGTTCATTCCAGAAAAATCCTGGCGTCAACAAAATCAGGCTGGAGAGTTCATCTTTCAGTCTGGCTCCAGCAACAGCGGCGTATTGGGCTCCCTGGCACCAGCCGGCGAGGTGGATCCGCTTGAATGACCTTTTCAGGGACTCAATTTGCTTCACCACATCCCCGATAACCGCCTGAACGGAACACAGGTCGCCCCGCTGATCGTTTAAACCGCACCCCCGCCGGTCCGGTGCAACAACGGTTATGTCCGGCGATATGGACCGTAATTGATTCGCCAGCGGGGCCTGCCAGCCTGAATGACTCATACCTCCGTGTAAAATCAGCACCACATCTTCACCTTCAGGAGGGCCCCAGCATCGATAATGAATCTTATATCGATCGGGCATTTCGAGAAAACAGATGTCAGGTGCACCGTCATCCGTATCACAAGGCATGCGGCACCGCATCCCAAATCCGGCATCCCAGTTTTCAACCGGTATGATCTTCAGTCCCTGAACGGTTTTCAGATAGTAGGGTGAACGCAAATCCAACAGACCATCGCGCCCGAATCTCAGCATCGGTTCCGCCGGTTCCCGTTCCACCAAATAATCACCGAATGCCCCCTCATGGGCAATAAGACTCTCTCCGGCAGCGCTGGTTGCCACAAGAGCAGCTCTTGTAAGTAAAGAGGTTTCACCCACATGGCATCCGATAATGACCGGCCAGCCCAGTTTTTTCAGCTCTTCAATCATTCTCAATGCCCTTATAAGACCGCCCACCTTCGATACCTTGATATTTGCTATGAATTCTCCTTCAATATTTCGGTAACGCGACAAATCATCGACGGTACAAATGCTTTCATCCAGAATAACAGGGAGACCCGTAGCGGTGCTGAACTTGCTAATATCTTCGACATGCCCCGCTCCCACCGGTTCTTCCACAGCGAATATTCTGCCAATGCCCAGCGCCTGGGTAAAGGCTATGGCTTCGTCACAGCGATCCTTCCACAAATTGTTGGCATCAAGGCGAATACGTGGGGAGGGAATGTGATGTTGCGCAGATAATGTTTCAAGCAAATCGAGTTTCTCCATATCCCGTTCCAGGTTGCCACTCAACTTGATTTTAAAATCCTTGAATCCGCGAATCAGATATAGATCGACCAGGGTGGTATATTTCCATTTTTTGTCATCTCCCAGCACGGCAGTGTAGCGACCATAAAGCTTGCCATCTTTCAGTCCCATCATTTTTTCAACAGTGCAACCCCTTTCCCTGGAAAGCAGGTCAAGCACCGCCATTTCTATGGCGCACCATGCCGATGGGTAGTTATCAATTTCTTTTTTATTCCCCTCTGCCCATTGTTTCAGATCTTCCAGTGTTTCGAAATTCACTTTGCCATCGGAAAAATTTTCCTTTATCCAAGAGAGACTCGCGCCAAGTTCATCACCAGCCACATAAATTCGCGGACAACCCTCACCATATCCGGCGCTTCCATTTCTTTTGGCATTAACCCAGATGCTTTCTCCTTCATTCCTGGTTGCCGCGGCATGACGGATGGTTGTTTTCAAGGCCAACCGCAGTGGCTCTGCTTTGATCTGTATGGTCTGTCTTGTCACACCTTTATTCTCCTCTATTTTTTGAAAAAATGCTATTAATACTAGGACATGATATAATAAAGTATTATATAATGTCAATTAATGATTTACCGACAACATGTTGCGTGCGTTTCCAATGTTTGTTGTGGGACAGAACAAACGCCTATCAGGCGGCAGATAACATGCAGCTTGGTATAAGTAGCACTTCATAATTTGTTTCTACGCATGGAAGCTAATTTGGTCTGGAGGTCGTCTATGCGCCGATGATTGTCATCGGACCCAATGTAGGAGCGGAAGAGCCATTCTTGCTGGTGCATTGCCTGATCCAAGCTGGAATTCTGAGCAGATGTGTCAGTTGTTTGGTTTCTTTATGGCAACCGCGATCGTATGTCGCCATCTCACGGGCAATGACGCCAACCTCCTCCAAAAGTTTTCCCTCGGGAAAGACACGTGAAATGTAACCTATCCGCAACGCTTCCCGGGCGTCCCAGATGCGTCCTGTCAGAGCGGATTCCATAGCATTACTCAATCCGATGATTCGCCACAGAGGATCAATGGTGGAATTCAGAGAAAGAACAATCTCGCGTTGTCCGAAGCGGGCACGCTCAGAGGCAAAGCGAATATCGCACATCATGGTGAGATCGAAAACTCCGGCGATGGCCGGTCCGCCTACCGCACAGATAACCGGTTGTTCGCAGAACATTGCTGAGCTATGAGCGCGGTGAAACATTGCCGTATAGTTTTCATTATTCACCTTTTTGAGGGTGCGGATGTAAGTGAGATCAAACCTGGCCCAAAAATAGCGCTCGCCGCCTGTAAACACGATGTCATGCACATCTTGCCGGCGCGAGAGATCAGTGAACATGGCCTCGACTTCTTCCAACACCTGAGGCGCCAGAGAATTACCTTTATCCTGTCGGTTTATAGTAACAGTGGTCACCTTGTTTTCAAAGGAAAGTTGCAGATATTGCGCTTCTATAATTCATACACTCCTCCCACGGTTATTTCTTTCTTTTAATTATTTTGTCAATATAAACCGATTTCTTCTTTTTCATTAAAGTAACAGTATTATTCTTTTTTAGCGGTGCTTTGATAATTTTTTTCTTCTTGACCGGCTCCAGAGCCAGTCCTGCCACATCCATCATATCCTTGAGAAATTTAAACGAAATGCTTTTTTGCACATTTGCCGGAATATCTTCAATATCTTTGCGGTTCCACTCAGGCAGCAAGATGGTTCTGATTCCTGCCCGGTAAGCCGCTAAAACTTTTTCCTTGATGCCGCCAACCGGAAGCACAGCGCCGCGCAGCGTGATTTCTCCGGTCATAGCCAGATGCTTTTTAACCTTGCGGTTGGTCAGAAGAGACGTAAGCGCCGTCAACATCGTGACTCCCGCCGACGGACCATCCTTGGGGATCGCACCCGCCGGTACATGGATGTGAATATCCAACTCGTCAAAGAATCCCGGTTTCACGCCCAGACTTCTGGCATTGGCGCGGATAAAACTCAGCGCCGCCGCCGCAGACTCTTTCATGACGTCGCCTAACTGTCCGGTGAGCGTGAGCCCTTTCTTGCCCTTCATGGCCGTGGCTTCAATAAAAAGCATGTCGCCGCCAACCGGAGTCCAGGCCAGGCCAATGGCAATGCCTGGTTTGGTAATGCGCGCGTCAATATCGGTCAGAACACGCGCCGTCCCCAGGTACCTGGGAATATCTTTATCCGTCAGCGTTTTAGATTTTATGATATTCTCGGCAATCTGAGCCGCCACGCCGCGACAAGCGTTGGCAATTTCCCTTTCCAAACTACGCACACCCGCTTCGCGCGTATAACCGGTAATAATTTTAATGAGCGCTTTGGCGGTTAATTTAAACTGTGCGGCGGTCAGACCGTTTTCTGTCAATTGTCGCGGAATTAAATACCGCTCGGCAATTTTAACTTTTTCTTCCTGAGTGTAACCGGTCAACTCAATAACTTCCAGTCTGTCGAGCAGCGCAGGAGGAATGGGGTCTGTTATATTGGCGGTAGTGATAAACATGACACGTGACAAATCAAACGGCACATCCAGATAATGATCGGAAAATGAATTATTCTGTTGAGGGTCTAAAACCTCCAGCAGAGCCGAGGAGGGATCGCCACGGAAATCACTGCCGACCTTATCTATTTCATCGAGCATGAACACGGGATTGTTCGATTCCGCGCGCCGCAGACTCTGAATAATTCGTCCGGGTAAAGCGCCGATGTATGTTCGGCGATGACCGCGAATTTCGGCTTCATCGCGCACACCACCCAGTGATATTCGCACAAATTTGCGTCCAAGGGCGCGGGCTATGGAATGCCCCAGCGATGTTTTTCCCGTGCCCGGAGGTCCCACAAAGCAGAGAATCGGTCCCTTGGAATCAGGTTTGAGTTTACGCACGGATAGATATTCGATAATGCGTTTCTTGGGTTTGATCAAACCATAATGATCTTCATCCAGAATCTGGCGCGCTTTGGCGATATCCAGATTATCCGTGGTGGATTCATTCCAGGGGAGCGCTGTCATCCAGTCCAGATAGGTTGAAGAAACCGTGTATTCCGCCGAAGACGGACTCATGAGGGACAAACGCTGCAGTTCTCTTAATGCTTCTTTCCTGGCTTCTTCGGGCAGATTTTTCTCCTCGATTTTTTTGCGGTATTCTTCCGTCTCCACCACGTTTTCGTCTGTTTCGCCCAGTTCCTGCCTGATGGCTTTCATCTGTTGGCGCAGATAATAATCGCGCTGGCTTTTGTCAATGTCATCCTTCACTTTGCTCTCTATTTTATTGCCCAGTTCGAGAACCTCCATCTGATGAGTGACCAGACGGGTCAACTCTTTAAGGCGCTCTTTCACATCGGCAACGTCCAGCACTTTTTGTTTTTCTTCCAATGGAGCGTTGATAATTGAAGCGATCAAATCGGCCAGAGTGCCCGCTTCAGCGATGGATTTGGTCATAGGGCCAAACTCCGGCGGCAAAAAAGGCGATAGTTTTAATATGCGGTCAAACAACGATAGCAGGTTGGACATTAACGCTTCTGTTTCCAGATCCTTGACATCTTTCTCCTCAATTAATTTAATGCGCGCCTGCTGATACGGTTTGCCTTCAATAATTTCTTCTATCGAAAAACGGCTGACGCCCTGTAAAAGCATCTGCGTGTGGTTTTCCGCGGTTTTAGCCATCTTCATAATCACAGCACAGGTACCCACCTGATGCAGATCATCTTTCTTATATTGTTTCGGTTTGTCCGGTTCTTTTTTAGACATGATGAGACCAATTAAGCGGTCTCCAGTCATAGCTTCATCCACCAGTGTTGAGGCGTTTCCGGTGACCTCAAGCGGAATCACGGTTTTGGGAAACACGATCACATTATGTAACGGAAGAATGGGAATCACTTCAGGGATATTAAAAGCATTTTTATTTTCTGAGACGTTTTGTTCCGTCATGATTACCTCCAGGTATAGTCGTCAGGAAAGATTCCGTTGTAATTCTCTATTTTTTCGAACCGATTGACACGCGATGCGATTTGCTGGCCGGCAGTTTATCCATCCTCACCATTAAAATGCCGTCGGCGTAAGAAGCCGTCGCTGACTTCGCATCTACCGGCGCGGGCAGGGCTATATGTCTCTCGAAATGGCCATGCAGAATTTCCGCCTGACAGTATCGCGCGTTATGTAAAAGATGAATCGCTTTGCGAATTCCGGCGATTTTAATTTGTTTCCTGTCGACCTCGATATGCAAATCTTCCTTGTTTACTCCCGCCATATCAGCTAGCATTATAACCTCATCGACCGATTCGTAAACATCAACGTTGGGACGCCAGATGCATTCGTAATTCTTGAAAGCTGGCCGCACCAGATGAAATATTTCATCCGCAACTTTCTGAAACTCATCCTCAAAATTACTGCTGAAATTAATTTTTATGTAAGTCATTTCCGCCGCCTATTGAATCAGTTTTTATATTTAGTAATTATAATAATTTTATAACGACTTGTAAATACCGTCTTAAAAAATATTTGCATTCTGAATAAATTTATATTTGAATGGCACCTGTCACGAATTAACCCGCACGAGCCTCTCATTTTAATATTTTCCACCCGCAAAGTATTCTTAAACAACTGGAAAAAGTTTGCGATACAGTTTTACCCGTAGCTATTGCAGCGGCGAATTTTTTCCGCCGCTGCAATAGATTTCATTATTGAATTCGTAAACGAGCAAACACCTTCGCTTGGCTTTGGGGTAAGCAAGCGAAAACAGAATTATGATTTTCCTCAAGAATCGAAGATTCTCCGGGGCTTACCGCGGAGAACTTCAATTGTCTCAGGTGTCCGGCTCAACGGGAACGCTTTACCGCTGAAATTCTAATCAGGTATATACTTGAACGACACTCTCAGTTTAGTCCGGTATTCAACTACTTTGCCGTTTTCAATTCTCATATCGAGTTCCTTGACTTCGGCGACTCTGATTTCCTTTAAGCTTTTTGCGGTTATTTCAACAGCTTTTTTAGCGGCATCCTCCCACGACTTTTCACTTCCCCCGATAATTTCGATAACTTTATAAATGTTGCTCATGTTTCCCCTCCTTTTCTTTTTAATGGTTTAAAAATATGTAAACATTACACACTGGCTTTGGTGACCGGCAATAATGAATAACACAAGCAGTCCATCTAATTTCAAGCATCAATGCAAAAAAAGCATCCCAAGGAAATAAATAAAGCAATGATGACTTCAAGTGGCTGAAAATGGAAAATACTAAAAAACAATATTATGATGAAGAGAAAATCTATTCGAAATCAGATAATGCTGTCGAGCATCTAAGCAAGCACGCAAAGCAAACATCATACAAATGAATCACATTTAAGATTCTTAATTAGAATTATACTTCTTTTTTTAAAAACGTCAATCGGAGAATATCAACGGTTCAAACTACTTACGGTTATCAGCATTATACCTATGGTTTTTCATTGAATTTTACCAAAAAATGTTTTAGACAGACGGTCAAAAATTAAGAAGCAGTATATTTTCTATAAAAACCCGCCCGAAATAACATTTCCCGCGTGAAATAAAATAAGGAGTTTTTTTATGCACACATTTACATTAGACAAGCCTGATAATCTGGTTGATTGGTGGGCAGAAAGCGTAACCAAGTTTGCCGACAGAAAATTTTTCGGCATTAAAAACAAAAACGGTGTTTACCAATGGGTCACTTATAAAGAGATCGGTAACCGCATTGATAATTTACGTGCTGGACTTGCCCAACTGGGAATTGGCAAAGACGATGTCGTCGGTATAATTGCCAATAACCGTCTTGAGTGGCCGGTTGTGGGTTTTGCCACATGGGGATGCCTTGCCCGTTTCGTCCCCATGTACGAAGCGGAACTGGTTCAGGTATGGAAATACATCATTGCAGACAGCCAGGTGAAAGTGCTCTTCGTTTCTACGCAGGAAATATATGAAAAAATAAAAGATTTTCCGAAAGAAATTTCCACGCTCAAACACATTTTTATCATTGAATCCAAAGGAGAGAATTCGATGGCCGCTCTCGAAAAGAGGGGATCAGCCAAACCCGTTGCTCCGAAGAGTCCAAAGGCCGAAGACGTCGCCGAACTTATTTATACATCGGGTACAACCGGAAATCCTAAAGGCGTTTTGTTGATGCACATGAATTTCACCAGCAATGCACATGCCGGCCTTAAACTGTATCCGGAACTCCTTGAAAATGAAGTCGTTACTCTGACTATTCTTCCCTGGGCTCATACTTTCGGCCAGTCCGGCGAGTTGTTCGCTATAATCCGTCTGGGCGGCGCTATGGGCACGATCGAAAACACCAAAACGATTGTCGATGATATCGTTCAGGTTAAGCCCACCTTTTTAATTGCCGTCCCCACCGTCTTCAACCGAATTTACGACGGCCTGTGGAACAAAATGAATAAGGACGGAGGACTTGCCAGAACTCTTTTTGTGATGGGTGTCGAAGCGGCCAGGAAAAAACGTGAACTCACGGATAAAGGCCGGTCCGATTTCATGACCAATCTCAAATTCAAGTTCGCAGATAAAATTGTTTTCAAGAAAATAAGAGAACGTCTGGGCGGTAGATTGATTGGCGCCATGACCGGCAGCGCAGCCATGAATGTTGAGATATCCAGGTTCTTCTTCGACATCGGCATTCCCATTTACGACTGTTACGGACTCACCGAAACATCACCGGGCGCAACGATGAACGGCTCCCAAGCCTACCGGCTGGGCAGCGTTGGCAGGGCTATGGAAAAGGTCAAGATCGTCATCGATAATTCCGTGGTTGAAGACGGCGCAACGGACGGCGAAATTATTATTTACGGTCCCAATGTCATGAAAGGCTATCACAACCGGCCGGAAGATACCAAAGCCGCCCTTACGCCGGATGGAGGTTTCCGTACCGGAGACCGCGGACGTCTGGATAAAGACGGATACCTTTTCATCACCGGCCGCATCAAAGAGCAGTATAAACTCGAAAACGGCAAATTCTGCTTCCCCGTATCGCTGGAAGAAAACATTTGTCTGGCTTCTTTTGTTCAGCAGGCTGTGGTTTACGGAATGAACAGGCCTTACAATATTTGCATCATCGTTCCGGATTTTGATGTTCTGCTGCACTACGCCAAAGAAAAGGGACTGCCGACGGATATTAAAGAGCTGGTTGCGCGTCAGGATATTGTCGATATGATCAGCGAAGCCGTTACCAAGCAACTTAAGGGCAAGTTCGGAGGTTATGAAATTCCGAAAAAGTTCCTGCTTCTTCCGGAGCCGTTCAGTCTGGATAACGGCATGCTGACACAGACGATGAAACTCAAACGTAAAGTTGTCATGGAAAAACTAAATAATCAGATTGAAGCGCTTTATAAAAAATAATTTATAAAAATATTTTTTAGAGATTATAAACTATCCAACAAAATTAAGGTGTGCTTTGCGGGCACGCCTTAATTTTTCAATGCTATCCTGTCCGGTCTTTTCCTGTGAATGATACTGTCAATTGTATTCTGCTTGGAATAATGACCTCCCGTGATCAAATTCCATGCGTCTTCTTTTCCCAGAATTTTCTGCCGGATGCTCTTTGGCTGCAAGCCTTTTTCGTGCAGTTCCAGAACATTATCGCGTAACTGTTCCATTTTTGTAATTTTTTTCAGCAGGGCTTCCCTGCCGTTTTTTACCACGCCTTTAAGGTTGCAGAATATGGTCTTGATCTCAAGTCCGGACAATTTTTTAAGTGTTTCCAGAATCTGCAGATAATTCTCGTCGCTCCTGAGATATATAAAAGCCGTCCCGCAAAAAAGGTCTCCGGTGAAAAGCCATTTTTTATCAGGGTCATATAAGCATATGTGATCGTCGGTATGTCCCGGCGAATGAATTACATCAAAATGATAATTCCCCGCGGCAATACTTTGGCCGATGGCTGTCCCCCTTGACCTCTTTGGCCAACCCCAGACGATCCTCTGATACAAACGCAAAACGTTCAGCCGCGGATTTTCCAAATATGGCAGCGCTAATAAATGGGCGTGTACCGGTATCCCGAATAGATCCTGAATATCTCCGTTGTTGCCAATATGGTCCTCGTGATGATGGGTGTTGACAATCTTCGTGATTACTCTACCCTTTAACGCGGACAAAAACTGTTTATTCACGCGATTAGTGCCGGTGTCAATAAGCGTATCACCAACTAAAAATGCGTGAACCGGATACAAAAGAAATCCCAGGGGAGATCGGCCCATGTAAAAAAGAGTTACTGATTCTTCCTCTCTGATTTCCAGCATTTCTTAATCCCGAGTTTTAGTAATCAATACATATTTTACGAAACTTTGGCGTTGAATGTAACTTTTAATTATCGAAACAGTCAAGCGGCAAAGGAATCAATTCCCACCAAACCATTTTACCTTTTAATAATCATGAAAATGGCACATGATTATTTTGTTTGAATGCCTTCAATGACAACCTCAACTCTGCGGTTCTTCCTTCGTCCCCCCTTTGTATCATTGATGACGATTGGTTTGTAAGGTCCATAACCTAAAGCGTTGATGCGGGAAGCATCAATACCAAATTTATCTATGAGGTATTTCCGTACATTATTAGCGCGACGCTGAGACAACGGTATATTGAAACCTTCTTTACCGACATTGTCGGAGTGGCCGATTATTTCAATGCTGGTTTCGGGATGCGCTTTCATGAAATCGGCCAGTTTCTTGATGTATTTATGATATTTTTTCTTTATAACGCTCTTAGCGTTATCGAATTGCACATTAAGTATTATAGAGACTTTTTCCTGCTTTTTCTCCACGACAGCGGGAACGTCATTCTTCAGAACTGGCAATGGCGCCGGAATAGGAGGAGTCTCTTTAACAGACGACACCGGAGCAGACAACGGCGCCTGAACAGGCGGAGTCACGGAAGCCTGTGAAACAACGCACTGAATTTCTCCAAGATCGGTAATCGGTTCTTTTGTATCGGGGAAGACAATTGTAAATTCACATTTGCCGCCATCGAATTCCACAGAGGCGGAATATTTACCCGGCTTGATTGCATTTCCGCCGGATTTCCTTTGTTCCGCAATCGCGCGGCAGCTCAGGTTATCAGTGGCATTCTCTTTTTGATCAGCGATGCCCTCTTTCCTATCCTTGGGCAGAATGTTTTCTATATAAAATTCTCCGCCTTTTCCCGTGGGATAAGTCAGAATCTTTTCGCCGGCTTTCACGGATATTTCCACATATTCCAGCGGGGTTTTCTTGCCTTCTTTTTGCACAACCAGTGTTCCCGTCAGCGACCGCACATGCTGCACATCGAAGGAAATGCAGGAACCGCTCCATAACGAGGGAGAAAGTATTCTGTTTATGTCGGATATGCTGTAATCGATCGGAATATTTTTCGTGTCGAGCGTGATCGTGTTCTGACTGTAGGACGTAAGTGTCGGCACAACCATCGTGCCGGAAGAGTCGGTTTTTCCGATTTCCTGTCCGTTGGTGAGTATCGTGGCGCCGGACACATCACCGACCATCACAATGCCGAAACTGTCGCTGACCGGCCGCGAGAGGCCATAAAATCCGTCTGCATAAACCAGCGATCCGGCGGCCGACAAATTATACAACTCGGAAGTAGTCCCGGCGGAATTCTGTATAGTGGCATCAACAGAATAGATGCCGTACCTGGCATTATACTGAACGTAAGGGTCAAAGGATGTTGTTGTGCCTGTCGCCGTTTCAGACCGATTGAAGGTAGCACGATAGCCGACGCCTTCCCCTAATGGCGCGTCTTTTTGCACTTGCATAGTTTCCGTATTCACGTCTCCGCTGCCGCCGCTGACTTGTGTCGAGCCGTGAATATCCTTGCCCAAATTGAAGTTGAGACCGACAAAGAAACTATAGTTCGTACCGTTTGGCGTACTGTTTATCGTACTGTCTGTCGTATTACTTGATGTATGGGTGGCCGAAGCGGTCGCAAACAGACTGGTTATTGTGTTGAGCACCCGGGAGTAGTTTGCGGAGATGACACGCGTGTCAAGACCGCTGAACATTTCGTTCTCTGAATAATTGATAGAGAAACTCCCCAGAGGCTTAACCAGTAACCCCATTCCCAGATTCATTTCATATTGAGTTGCATCTACCAGGAGAGAAGTGCCGACAGTCGAATAATCACGGGAATATCCGCGCAAAAGCACATTCGTGCTGAAGCTGCCAAGCTGGTAGGATTGTTGAACGGAAACCGCGCCACCTGCATTGTTGCCGCTCGCGGAACTTCCGGCAAGGGACAGGATTAACTGGCCGGTCCAGGGATTAAGAAATGACGTGGATAATCCTCCGTTATAGACGCCGTCGGCGCCTTCGGCCCTCACCCCGAAATTAAAGTTATTCGTCACGCCGAAGCGGTGGAACATGGAAAATGCAGGTTTACCGTATTGGTCGCTATCGACGCCGTAATTATCCCGCAGGACACCAACATTATAGCTGTATTCCTGCAGGCCTTCCCGCAGCATCTGAGTGCTGAAATACGCCAGAGAGTCAATCTTCTGCACATTTCCGAAGGGGTCTCTGAGCAAGACCTCAACATTATGGGAGCCGGTGTAGGAGTAAAGATTCTTCAAGTCGAATGATCCGGGTGTGATAGATTGTTTTCCTATCAATACACCGTCCAGATAGATTTCCGCCTGAGTCGGTAAGATAACAGAGCCCTTGAGGTCCATAACGGGTTGCGTGATGAAATAGGGGTCAACCTTGTAGACCTTCGAAAAACCGATGCCCCCAATGTTGACCGTACTGCCCAGTTCTCCGGAGTTCGCATACTGGTCTCCCATCACAAGCCACTGGAGATCACCCCGGCGCTCATAGGTGGCGCTGCTCTGGAGCCGCACAAAATCATCGCTGGTTTCCGTTTTGGTATAGAGAGAATCCGAAGTAAAAAAAACATCCCCGGTCCTGAAGCCCACTTTGTTTGAGACGGTAAAAGACTGGAACCCGTCGGGGTTCGTATAAGCATAGGTCAATCCGTAATTGAGGAAGGCGCTCGTTTCCCGCGGATAGTAGATATTCTGCTGGGAGGCAGGATGTAGAGGAAAAAGCTCTGCGGTTGTTACCCCGGACTCCATGGTCTTGCCGATGATAGCGATTGCCAGTTTTTTTTCGTCGAAGGTACAGCTGACATCGGGTAAGGCGCTCAGGGGGACATACTGCTCCTCATTGATGAGGAGGACCCTGTTTTCGGCATATTTCAGCTTCAGGGTTTTGATATCTTCCACCCGGACAAACAAATTTTTCCCCTCATCCATTTCGACAAAGAAATCGCCCTTGGGTTGCGCGTTAACAATGATGTTTACAACTATTTGGGTCGTGTCTTTCGGGGAGGAAGGATCAGCCGCCGCGGTTTTCTGATTCGCTTTATCGGCAGCAGATACTGTCGAAGCGGAAGCTGGAGCAACGGTATTTCCATCGACCGCAGAGGCCGAAATAGCGGTAAGGGGAATCAGTAAAACTATCGCGAACGTAATAAGCAATATTACGTCACACAATACGGTTCGCAGATATGTATAAAACTGTATTAAACCAATAATTATGTAATTTGCGCGTGTCCCCTGCCGGCGGGGGAACAATGGAAACAATGGAATTGATGTGTTAAGTTTGTCATTGTGATTTTCATTCATGTCATATGCTGGCGGTTTGTTGTCTACCTCGGTCACTACGGGCCACCTTCGCCAGCGGAGGCCATAATGTTACTGAGTGCACATTCTCTTCTCAACAGTCAGTTTTCCGTCTTTTTTGCCTTCGTCCGTCTGGGCGCTCACCTCAATCGTTGCCAGTTTTCCGCAAACCTCTTTCGGGACAGCCGCTTCGTAGGGGAACGACAGGCCTTGCAGGACATACCATCCGGCAACTTCCTTGGAGTAAAGTTCCTTTCCATCGGCGGCTTTTCCGCTGAATTTCACGGCGTTCAATTTAACATGCACATTCCCGGTGTTCTTGACAATCGCTTTCACTGCGCCTTTGGACATTTCGAGGCTGTCAACGGCATAGCTCTCCTGCGGCCTGGCCGGTTTGACGAAGATCGGCATCGAGAACCTGAACGCTATCGTGATCCCTGCCGGTATTTTCCCTTCAACTTTCACGTCCGACGTCTTTTTCGGTGTCGGGATTTCCGCGACAAAAAGGCGGTAAGTCTTTTCTTTCGTGCCCCGAGGGGCCTTGAGACCGATCCTGATTGCCCGCTGTGAGTTGGCCTCTATGCTCATGACCTTCGGGAAGAATACAATGTCTTTCGTGTCCGTATACACATCCTTGCCTTTTCCGTCCTGATTCCACTCCTGAACAGAAACTTGAAAATCAATTTTCTCATTACCGTTGTTGATGACCGAGAAGACTCCGCTCTTTACACTGCCGCTCAAATCCATAGTGGTCGGCTGTACCTGAAAGTCCGCAGCGAATGACCGGGAAGCAGAGACCGCGATAAATAACAGACAAGACAATAACCAAACGCCCCTTTTTATCAACGGAGCAGGTCTTAAGCACTGTTTGATTAATAATGCAAAGTCATGGTAATTTTTTTTCATCATGCGACTCCTGTTATTCTATTTTTAGTAACTAACTTAATTATTTATAGTAACACCGTTTGACGATCTGTGCAAATTCCCATAACCGTTCGCGCGGGAATGCGCTGGTCATGCAGCATATATATGAACGCTCCTTATATTGACTGACTGCCGTTTAGCTGAGAATCAATAATTAATTGTCAGCGTAATTGTATCACTATATTGCGCACCGGCAGCATAATTGGCTGTCATTACGTCTGCCGCAAGAACAGCCGCACCGATGCCTAGAGACACATTTGTAGAACTACCAAAACCGAGACCCGTAATGCTTGCGTTGCACTGAAAACTGTAATTTATAGTATCACCGCTAACAGGTTCTTTCATGGTAAAGCCTGTTAGAAGTGAACCGGTGCAAGAAACCGGCGTCGTGTGGCTGGCGCCATATAAACTCGATGCGGTAATTGAGGTTGTTGATATATTTTTTGTGCAACTTACAGTCGCGGGCGTCGACACCGCAAAAGACTGATTGACATTATTTGACGGGTTGATGCTGAGTGTCGAAAATGCACCGTTGACAATTGAACCGCACGTACTAATAATAGTGCCGGTTACACTGCCGATCGGCAAAGAAGCTACAATAGACCCTCCTGCCCAGCTAATGGTAACAGTTATGGCAGATGCGTTTGAGTAACTGCCCGCAGGGGCGTTTGCATATTGCCCTTGAACTATATTGCTGTTGCTGGAAGGGAAAACATTCACTGCTGTGCCGCCATAAGTTCCGCTGGACGCAACGCCGAGAGTATATGCCATGGTATTGGAACCGGATGTCAGTAGCCATCCGCTTGCCGGACTTACAGTTATCGTATATCCCAGGGCCGATGAGCAGGTAAATTGCACCCCTGTCGTTATGGTTCCGTAAACAGTACCTGCGGTCGACGGATCAATATTGCCGAATGATATGCTGCCCGAATACGCTCCTCCGACAAAAGAACAGCCCGTCGTCGTTATTGTTAAATAATAAGTGTTCGTGGCACCGCCATTTGAAACGGTAAAAGAGTAGTTAGTTACTGTGCCCGTCGGAGTTCCGGAAAGGGTACCGGTAGTCGTATTGAACGTCAGACCCAAATAACCGGCCGGATAGCTGCTCGTCCATGTACTGCAACTGCCATTTGAGGTAAATGTTTGCGAAAAACTTGCGCCTACCGTCGTATTAAATGTCGTGTTGTTTGTGGGTTGGATATGGCATGCCGGATACGCAGCATTCGGCGCGCAAACCAGTGCAAGAATAAAAAGAAGATATATTTTACGAGTATGTTTCATACATTATTCGCAGTTAATGTAATAAAAAACGCCGCCTGTTGCAAGCCCATATTATCATCCAATATACAAGGCTAAAAAGACTGCGTTGATCTATTATACATATGCATGTCTCGCCCTGTTTAGTCGGGCCTTTGTTCCTTATGTTCGGTCAAGCCGCTTTCGACTCAGCCAATGCCGGATACGCCTCACTCCACTCGCATACTAATAATTGAAAGTGAGCGTTACCGTGTCCTCATAGTCGGCATGGGCCATGGCCGCTTGCGCGTTGGCAGCCATGACCTTTATGTTGATGCCCAGATATTTTGCGGCATTATATCCCGCGCCCGTAAAATGGCCGTCACCGTCGGTATCGCCGGCGCATATAAAGGTGTAGGCAATCATGTCTTCCGGAGTTTCCGCGGATTTAAACGCCATGGTGCTCACTCCGCTCGACGTGCAGATCTGATCAATCGCTGTGCCATTGGCGCTGGACACTTTAACCGTAAACACCGCACCGTTGGAGCATTTTACTATTTCATCGGCGCTGGGCGAAAAAGTTTGATCGCCCGCCGACTGGGAGTCGATAGTTAGCGGATTCGGGAATGCGCCGTGCTGGGCTTCCTGACACGCCTCTAATACTTGGGCTTCCACTATAATATTTGTTGTCAGCGACGTTCCCGCGCCTGCCCAGCCCGCCATGGTCAGGATAATCGCCGCCATGGCCGCTATCAAAAAAACCTGTTTCACAATTCCCTCACTACTTCGCCACATTAATACGCAATCGTGATGATGTTAATGGCACCGCAATAGTCACCAGCCTGCGCATTGAGATCCTCCGTTTGGAGAATCGTAATGCTCGACGGTAATCCATGTTACCGTCGAGAAACTATTAGAAACATTTGTTAGTAATTAACCGTTAGAGTAATTGTATCTTGATATGTCGTACCGGTATAGACGGCACTATTTGCGTCTGCTACAGCAACCTGCGCCACGATGGGCAAAGTTACAGCCTGACCTGTGCCGAAACCTGTACCAGTAACATTTGCGGGGCACTGGAAACTGTAATTTATAGTGTTACCACCAGATTCTTTCATGGTAAATCCGGTTAATAGCGCTCCGGTGCATGTTGCTGGACTTGAAGATGTCATACCATATTCACTCGATGCGGTAATAGAGGGTGTTGTTCTGCCCTTTGTGCATGTTACAGTCGGGCTAGTTGACACCGCAAAATTCAGAGCGTTAGTCGTTGATGGGTCAATGCTCAGTGCTGAAAATGAGCCGTTAGTAGGATTGTTGCATACCGCTTGTACCGTGGCCGACACACCTACAGTGGGTACCACGCTGCCCGCATACGCCCCGCTTACCATGGCAATAACCATGACCATTGCCGCAAATACTAATAAACTTTTTTTCATAACTGCCTCCTTTTAATGGTGTAACATTTAAATTTATTTATTCCGATGATTCCGTATCATCCTTCATCTCTTGTTCAAAATCTTTAAGTGCTGACAGCTTCGCAATTTTTACATACTCCTTTGAGATTGATGCTGACTATATCAACGCGATGCCCTTCCATTTTTTTTTTGTTTTTCATATTATCTGCTGAAATGGACTCACCATAAACTACATCGTAAACATTATCGCAAACCCGGCAGTGAAAATGATCATGAGAATCCATACAAATATCGAATCTCATCCTATTCGGGTCTATATTCAACTCTTTAATCATTCCTGCTTCCACAAATCTCGATAATGTATTGTAAACAGTCGTAAGAGACATAGCCGGATATTCTTTCAACAATCCATTATGAATTTCTTCTGCTGTCGGATGAGTCCGGTTTTTTCTTAAAAGTTTTAAAATAGCAAGGCGCTGCGGTGTTACTTTTAAGCCATTACTCAAAATGTCTGTCTGCAATTTATTCATGATGACCTCTTACTTTAAGGCAACAATTATTGTTACCTTGTAGTAAAAGCAAGATGCGGGCCAAAAAATGCGCCATCCTATAGCAATACCTATCGCTATGATATGATTAAATATTAATGGCTGGTGCTGTCTGATGATAGTCTTAAAAAACTACCAAATGCAGCATATCTGCGAAATATGGTGGAATATGATTGAATTATGTTATTCAGTTATAAATTCTTTTTTAAATGAATGCCGAGCTTTTGCATACGTCCTCTTAGGGTGTTTGGGTGTAATCCGAGAAGAATTGCAGCCCCTTTTGAACCCTCTATTCTCCAATTCACCTTCTCCAGAATTTTGAGTATGTGACTTCTCTCTACTTCAGCAAGATTAGTGATAAACTTTTCTTTAGGTAGGTGTAGTCCGGAATCATCGAGTTTTTCCGCAAGATGGAGGCTGGTTCCCTTCGCAGTAATGACGGATCGCTCTATGATGTGTTCCAATTCCCTCACATTGCCCGGCCAGGAGTATGATATCAGATCCATCATGGTATGCTTCGGAATCGTCTTGATCTCCTTCTGCATCTTCCGGCAAAACTGTGTCACGAAATGCTTTGCCAGAGATGGAATATCATCATTGCGTTCCCTCAAGGGGGGCATGGTGATGGGGAAAACATTCAGACGATAGTAAAGATCCTGGCGGAAACGCCCCTTTGACACTTCCTCTTTAAGATCCCTGCCTGTAAGGGCAAGAATACGAACATCAACTTTGATGGTTTTCGGAGAGCCAAGCCGTTCGAATTCTCCGTCCTGTATAGCTCTCAGGAGCTTCGCCTGCAGATCATGAGGCAGCTCTGTAATCTCATCGAGAATGAGCGTTCCTTTATCGGCGAGTTCGAAGCGGCCAATTTGCATTTCGGTAGAACCGGTGTATGCGCCCTTTTCCCGGCCAAATAATTCGCTTTCAATCAGGTTCGGCGTAAGGGCGGCACAGTTAACGGTTACAATTCTATTCTTGTTCCGTTTACTCAGTTCGTGAATGGTGTTGGCAATAACCCCTTTCCCTGTTCCCGTCTCTCCAAGAATAAGCACAACAGAATCCGTTGGAGCAACCTGTTCCATTCTGGAATAAACAAGCTGCATCACGGCGGATTTTCCAATTATTCCCTCAAAGGTGCACTCTTTTTTAGTCTCTTTCCGGAGAGGGAAATCGCCCACGTGAATCTGTTCATCCAACCGTTGTGCATCTTTCACGCTTGTTTTATACTTTTCCTCCATTCTCATACGGTAAAAAGCGCCTGTAATGATCTCTCCGGTAAGTTTCAGGATGGGAATAAGACCGGCCGGAAATTTTCTTTCCTGCTTTATGGTGCTGAACGTCATACCTGCAATTGCCTTGCCGGCAATATGGTAAGTAATTATAATCTTTGATTTTGTTCCTATTGACTGGAAACGTTTTTTGTCTTTTGCCGCTTCCGGAGGCAAATCATCAAGACTGCTGAAGGATATGCAACCACCACTCACGACGACCCTCTTAAAAACCCATGGAAAGTCTTTGTAGTTGATATCTGAATGGAGTTTCTGTAATCCCGGAACAACGTACTGGTGTATCCACCTCATATGAACCTCGTCTTCTGAAATTTCCCAGAAAGCGCAGCGGTCTATATCCAGATATTCAACAATTTGCTTTAATGCCTGCACAATTTTTCCATCTATTTCAGCGATAGACGCATTGGCAAACCCTGTTGAAAACTCTAATATCAGTTTTTCGAATCCGGGAAACTGCTCCGGACTTGTGTTTCTTACCGAAGAGATTAATTTCTTATTTTTCATCTTTCCTCAATTAAATTTTTAAATAGCTTGGAAAAAATATTAAAAAGCAAATCCAGAGACAGAAGATTATTTCAAAAATAGCTCTGCTGTATCAGATTGTCAAGGAAAGGATTTGTAAGAAGATTATTCTTTAATTAAATTAAAAAAATAACTATTAAGTTTCTATTATCTGACTCGAGCATCTTTTGCCCGCCTGCGAACCTGAGATATAAACATAGCTATACACGCAGATACTCACTTTTTTGCTAAAATTGTTTATATCTGATTAATTGTTATTTTTGCGGCTTTTCGTTTCAATAACCCATGTTTATCCGCTTCCCGGAAATCAGTTTGTGTTAAGCCATTTTGCCGCGTCGCGAACTGAGTTTTGGTCAAACTTCATGCGGAAACGGACAAACGGCCCCTGGGCGGTATAATCTGACATAGAAAAATCTCTATCCTTAAAACATAGTAGTGATCTAATTTCATCAGTAAAAAATCCCTTGACTCGTTAAAATAACAGCGTTATTTTAACAGCGCTATTTTAATGATAAGGAACCTCTAATGCCCAAATCGCCCATGACAAAGGAAGAAATCGATAATACCCGGGAACATATTTTAGATACTGCTCTTGACATCATTATTAAGGAAGGATTTAACAATTTAAGCGTACGTAAAATAGCCTCCCGTTTAGGCGTTACTGCCACAACGATTTATAATTATTACACCAATAAAGACGAGCTAAATCTGATGATCCGGATACGCGGATTTGAGAAGCTTCATGGCCTCCTTATAAAACGATCGGCTCCGTTTAACGATATTGAAGGGCGACTAAAAGCCATGATTCGCGGTTATGTTGAATTCGGCCTGACCTACTCCAGTTACTACGATATAATGTTTAATCTGCATACGCCTAAATATCTGGATTATGTGGGCACCGATATAGAACCTCTCGCTTATAATGAAAAACAGAACGCTTTGAAGTGCCTTTCTCTTTTTATCAAACCCATCAGCGCCTACATAAATGTTACCGGAGAGGAAAAAGATCAGTTCGTGCTGTACCTGTTCGTTAAATTCTGGTCAGACCTTCATGGTCTTATCACGCTATGCCACAGCCGGTTATTCCATGAAGTGCTGGATAACGTGGAGAACTTTATAGAGAAACGAACGTCAGACCTGATAGAAGATATCGAGCGGCTCAAAGAACGTCTTGATAAAGGAGAGGCGCTATTTTAATCATAAGCAATAAGAGGGTTGTTTAAAACCCCATTATTCGGAGGTAAAACCATGCAGACAGTCCGGCAAAATGCCCAAAAAAGTTTTACTAACACACTGGCCAATCTGTTTTTTAAATTCTTTGCCTTTAATTTCAACACGCGTCCATCGTTAAAAAAATACCTGAGATGCGATGACGGCTGGCTCAATTTCACATTTGGCATAAAAACAGAAAATGGCAGCGTTGAACAGGCCCTGCGCTTTGAAAACGGCAAAGTCAGCATATTGGATAAAATTCCGGAAAAACTGGACTCACAACTTATATTCGTAGATGAAAACGCGGTCAAAGAAGCGGCCACACAGCCTCCCAACAGACTGATGCTGGCCCTGATGGAAAATAGAATAGTCATGCGCGGCAACCTTGGTTATCTTCAATTAATTAACTTTTACCTTTCGCTTCTTTTAAAACGCATCCAGATTGCTAAATTGAAAAAAGAAACAAAAATGGAAAACCGAAAATACGACGCGGGAGTGGCGGCAAAAAAAAGCATTGATGGAAGATCGCCGCAGCAACTCAAGGCTGTTTCTGTCGATCCGGGCGTTAAGTTTTTAACCGACCCCTATCTGGCGGAATTTTCCCTGAATGACTTTCCGAGAGTAAAAGATTTTCTGGACATCCATTTAAAGACCAGAGCGGCAATATGTCATGAGCGGGCGGAGATATTGACCGGATGGTACAGAGAGAATGGATTTGAAACCGATAAAAACGGCAAGCCATTCGTTCCCGAACTCCGCCAGGCACAAGCCTTCAAATATCTGATGGAAAATAAAAAACCCATTATCAGAAAAAACGATCTTATTGCCGGAACAAATACCACAAAAGAAATAGGCGTCATCATCTATCCCGACGCGCACGGCACAATGATCTGGGGAGAACTGGTTACCGCGCCCTTCAGGCCTCTGAACCCCTATGATGTCGATCCTGAAACCATTGATGTTCTTCACAACAAGGTATTCCCTTTCTGGCTTGGACGCAATTTTCGCCAATGGGTGCGCGACAATAAAGATTATCCGACCTGCCAGAAACTCGATGAGCGCTTTGCCGCCTGTTTCTTATGGAAAACCGTTGCGCTGTCTCACACCATCATAAATTATCCTGAAATATTAAAGCTGGGGATAAACGGCATCAACGCAAAGATAGATAATGAGATCAGCAACGCGCCCGAATCAGAACGGCAAAAGCTCGATACGCTCCGGGCAATGAAAATCAGCCTTGAGGGAATCAATGCCTACGCGAAAAATCTTTCGATTGAAGCCAAACGGTCAGCAAAACAGGAAACGGAACCTGCCCGCAAAAACGAATTGCTCCATCTGGCCGATATTTGCAGCCGCGTTCCTGAGAATCCCTGCATCACACTCGACGAAGCCGTAAACGTCATGTGGATAATGTGGATAGGTGTGCACATGGAAAACACAAACGCCGGATTCTCGCTGGGACGGCTGGATCAATGGCTTCAACCTTATTTTGTGGCCGACCTGGAAAAACTGACAAATAAAAAGGACAGACAGGAATATATAAAACACGCCATCGAACTTATCGGCTGCTTTTACATGCGTTGCACAGACCACCTGCCTTTAATACCGGACATCGGCAACTATTTATTTGGCGGCAGCTCCTCAGATCAGGCTATTACCCTTGGCGGCGTGACACCTTCTGGTGAAGACGCGGTCAATGATATGACTTATATCTTTCTGAAAGTTACGGAAATGCTTTCCATCCGCGACCCCAACGTCAATGCCCGTTACAATGACGGGAAAAATAGCGACACCTATTTAAAACGGCTCTGTGAGGTCAATTTAAATACCACCGCCACTCCTTCAATTCATAATGACGAGGCTGTCATGGCTTCCCTTGCTGAATTCAACTATCCTACGGAACATCTGCGAGACTGGTCAGCGACCGGTTGCGTGGAACCCACTCTTTCCGGACGCCATATCGGTCACACCAACTGTATGATGTTCAATATGGTGGCAGCCCTCGAAATGGCTCTCCATAACGGACGGCATCCATTGATGCGATGGGATTTGGGGCCTGAGACTGGTAATGTAAAAGCCGGAGATTTTCAAGATTATGAATCTTTCTTTAACGCATTTGCGAAACAGCTTCGATATCTTGCCGACCAGACGTGTGAATACAACAATTTTCTGGGCGAGGCTCATCAAGCCATACGTCCAACCCCTTTTATCTCTTCTCTGATAGAAGGTTCGCTAAAAACCGGCAGGGACGTTACCAAAGGTGGCGCTCTCTATAACTCATCAGGAACCGCTTGCATTGGTCTTGCCGATATCACCGATTCGCTGATGGTCATTAAAAAATTTGTGTTTGAAGAGAAAAATATCTCTTTCAGCGAACTGCTAAATGCAGTCGACACCAACTTTAAAAACGATCCTGCCCTGCTTGCCTTAATAAAAAACAAGGCCTCTTTGTTCGGCTCCGGCAACCAGGAAGCTCTGGCGACAGCCAACCGGGTAGCAAAACTTGCCCATGACAGTTTCTGGGAACACACCAATTACCGCGGTGGCAGATATGCAGCGGGGTTCTGGTCCATGTCCAACCATGTGGCTTTCGGCACCTTGACCGGGGCTCTTCCTTCGGGACGGCTGGCCGGCAAAGCTTTTACACCGGGACTGACGCCTGAACCGCACGCGTCCAAAAGCATTTTAGACAACATCCGCGATGTCGCCAAACTGGATACGAAAAACTTGAACAACAACATTGCCTTCAACGTGAAAGTAGTGCCCAGCGCACATGAAACACATCAGGAAACAGTGGATAACATCTATTCATACGTAAAGACATACTGCGATCTAGGCGGCATGCAGATACAGTTGAATGTAGTATCGTCAAAAACACTTAGAGACGCCATGGAACATCCTGAGAACTATCAGAATCTGCTTGTCCGCATATCCGGTTATAACGCCTACTTCGTGACGCTCAACAGAGACATGCAGATAGAGTTAATTGAAAGGGCGGAGTTCGTCATATAATACCAATACGCTTTTAAAGGCTAACGAGGCGATAAGGAGGAGGCTCCGCAGGCGTATTATTAATACGTTGAGGAAGCCGCCGACGCTGCCAACAAAGTTAGCCTTTAAAAGCGCATTGGTATAACTCTCTACCGGAGTTATAAAAGAGAATAATTATTTATGGCGCAAAACGAAACGAAAACTCCTTTAATTCTGGAAATCAAAGGCAACAGCCTTGATGACGGGCCGGGCATACGATCTGTTGTATTCTATAAAGGATGCCCCCTTTCCTGCTCGTGGTGTCACAACCCGGAAAGCAAAAAGGCCGTGGTGGAAATCTCCTTTGACGCCAAAGTGTGCATTGACTGCGGCGCCTGCCGCAACATTTGTCCGGAAAAAGCGCTCGCGCGCGACAATCGTTTTTACATTGATAGAAGCAAATGCACTCTTTGCTTTTCATGCGCTGAGGCCTGTCCGTCAGGAGCATTAGACAGGGTTGGAAAAATAATGACTGTTGAAGATATTGTTAAAAGGATTCTGCCGGACAAACCTTTTTTCGACACATCAGGAGGCGGCGTTACTCTGTCCGGAGGCGAGCCCACATTATACATGGAATTCACCTCCCGGCTTCTGAAGGCGCTCAAACAACACAAAATTCACACTCTTCTGGAAACCTGCGGATATTTCGATCCCAGCAGCTTTATGGACACGCTTTACCCGTATCTCGACACAATCTATTTTGACATAAAAATAATTGACAGCATTGCCCATAAAAAACACTGCGGCCTGCCCAATGAAAAGATACTGGATAATTTCAAAAATATTTCCAACACAGCAAAAAAGGACAATAAAAGACTTCTTCCGCGGACACCGCTTATTCCTGATATCACTGATACGGAAGCAAACATCGGCGGAATCGCGGCGTTTCTGAAAAGCCTGAATATTACCAAGGCCGCCCTGCTTGCGTATAATCCTCTATGGCATGAGAAAAGCGATAAAGTCGGGGTGGAAGATCCGTATAAAAAAAGCAAAGTTATGACTTCTTTTTCGGAGAACTCCATCATGGATCGATGTATAAACATATTCGCGAACGCAGGAATAAACAGTTAATCCAAGACGTGGGGGAAATTAAAAACATGAGTATAGAAGAAAAAATTGCGCAACCGGTTCTGGTGACCGGAGCAATCGGATTCATCGGCAGAAGAGTAGTACATAAACTTTTACAGGAAAAAGTCGCGGTGAAAGCGCTGGTGCTTCCCAATGATGCGATGCCAGCCGAATGGGCGGATGAGGTTGCAATTACACGCGGCAGTATATCCAATTATCATGCCGTAGAAAAAGCAGTTGACGGAGCGAAAACTATTATTCATCTGGCAGCTGTCGTCTCGGAATGGGGGGATGAAAAAAAGTACTGGGAATTTACCGTTGAAGGTAGCCGCTTTGTTTTCGAACCGGCTGTTAAAAACAAAGCTCGCGTAGCGCTCGCTTCAAGCGAGGAAACCGATAACGACGCCAACAAAAATAGCGCTTGGATTTAGAATTGGTATAAGGAGAAACATTATGTCTTACTTTTCCAACAAACTCGCCTTTATTACCGGAGGATCAAGCGGCATCGGCATGGAAACGGCATTGTTGCTCGCTTCACAAGGATGCAGCCTTGTGCTTATTGCCAGAGGAAAGCCCCTGCTGGACAAGGCATGCAAAGAAATCGAAACTCGCATAGATAAAACCTCACAGAGCGTTAACGCTATATCAATTGATGTGGCGGATAACAACGACGTGCAGCAAAAAATCAAAACCGCCATCGAGCGATTTGGCATACCCGATATACTGATAAACAGCGCGGGTGTCGGCTCAGGAGATTATTTTGAAAATATTTCCTACGACCAGTTTGACAGATCAATGAAAATAAATGTGTACGGCACCAGAAACACCATCAGCGCCATACTCCCTTTTATGAAACAAAAAGACGCCGGCCATATCGTCAACATTTCTTCCATGGCAGGACTGATCGGCATGTTCGGCTACTCATTGTATAGCGCAACGAAATACGCTCTTGTCGGATTTTCTGAATGCTTGCGCAGCGAACTGAAACTTTCTAATATTAATGTCACTTTGGTTTGTCCTCCGGAAGTCAAAACACCCTTTATCGAAGAAGAAGCAAAAGCCCTTCCACCTGAGGGACGGGCAGTGAAAACCCTTGCCGGTTTATTGAATCCGGAAACCGTGGCACGCGCGATTGTCCGCGGCATAAGAAGAAAAAAGTTTCTTGTTATTCCGGGTATTGCCGCCAAATTTTTATATTTCCAACATCGTATCAGCAACGGCTTTTTCACACGTATGCCTTCAGACTGGATTGTGAGATTTGTTGCCAGGCGGTCTGAAAAGCTTTCAGAAAAATAGAATCTGTGGGAATGTTGACCGGGTGCGCATTACCGCTTATTGTCTCCTTATTACGAGAATATATGCTGCATTCAGGCCTATCGAAATCATGCCCATCCTTCATCTGCAAGTGCGTCATGCAATTCATCAGGATGGTGGCGGCACCGGAATTCAAGGCTGCTGGACTCGTTGTGTGCTTTGCTATAAGGCAACCCTTCCTCCATGCGGTTGCGCTCATGCAACTCGTGTAGCAGCACAAACCCCCTTTCCTTCTCCTCTATATCATCGTCAATCCAGACCTCATTTTCCGGGACAAATTCGTAAACGTGGTCGTGACCTCCGGCTGTGAAGTCTATATCGAATACGCTTCGCACCAGCCGGCCATTCACAATCCACACACTTACGCCATTCTCCAGTTTCTTCCATAAGCGTTCGTGCACCGATTCAGCGTCAGGCAGCTCTTTCCCGCGATGCGTCAACTTGCGGAGGTCTCCGGCTCGCCGCCTTTCTCTGCGCTCAACCAGATCAGCCTGTGTGATTGCGTCGTCATATGACGCTCCTTTCATCATGAGATTATGTTCTACCAATAAGTGTTCGATGAAGAACGCGTATTCATCGGGCTTTGCTTCCCGGTCTATCCAGAACTCATTCTTTGGTATGTAGTGATACCTATAGTGCTGGCCGAAGTTCGTGAATTCTTCATCGATGTGCCCGCGGATGTATGCGCCATCTACTATCCAAACCTGGTAGTCACCTCGTGTTTCATCCTTCTTCAGATATGGTGGCTTGAGCGTCTCTTTCATAAAATGTTCTCCCTGTCATAAAAATTTAAGGTGTTACACCGCTTTTTGGTGTAGTTGCTAGCGGGTTGCTAAATTTCGTGTTTGGATTGCAGGAAATGACATAAACCATCACCCAAACCATTCAGAACGATAAGCCACCCACCAGCTAAAAATAAGAATCGGGACGGTGGCAATAATCCCCCAAATCAGAGGGAGGAAGAAATCAGCGATAAATCCCATCAACAGAAACAGCCCCCAGAATATCTTTTTCTGCATTTATAGAGCCTCTATTATTTTCGCTTCATCGCCTAACAACGAGAACGGGAATTTTTTTCTCCATGTGCATTACCCCAATTGCCACACTGCCGAGAATTGCAGCCCCTAATGCACTTTTCCCGTGAGAACCCAATACGATCAGGTCGACCTTAGAAGCCTCTGCAACCTTGATGATCTCTTCCACCGGGTGTCCAGCCTTAACAATCTTTTTTGACTTAACTCCTTTAGACGTGCATTGTTTTTCAGCCCTGGCAACATAGGCCCCGGCAGTCTGTTTAAAGTAATCTTCCAGGTTTTCCAGCAGATGGGTCTGGGTTGATTCGGAAGGAATAATTGGTTCGCCATAAAAAGGACTTTTATCTATCACATTTAGCAATATAATAGGTGATCCCGTCTGTTTTGCAAGATCTAACGTGTATCCCAAAGCTTTTTGCGCGGTTTTGGAACCATCAATTGCTACCAGTATTTTTTTGATCATGACTCCTCCATAATGATTTATTTAGACATTATTTTAAATTATATCATAGAATGTCTATACAGCCTATGAACCTTTAACTATAAACTGGCCTTTTTTCACGAGCT
Organism: uncultured delta proteobacterium; assembly: GCA_963811325.1. Classification (GTDB taxonomy): domain Bacteria; phylum Desulfobacterota; class Syntrophia; order Syntrophales; family Smithellaceae; genus Smithella. The sequence goes on along the minus strand of CAWEQT010000001.1, from coordinate 340,872 downwards.
TTGATGATATATTAATTTCTTTCAAAAGGAAGATAGGGAAGTTCCCTTTTTAAGTCAATTACTTTTTCCACAAGATGTTTTGTCGGTATGCGCTGATAGAGCACATTGGCATTGTATTTTTGAGCGGGGTGCGAATTTATTAACATTGTTATCGGAACAAATCTTAATAAAATTATGATTGATTTTTTAAGAATCATGTTTATTTATGTTTATTTGTTGCATTATCCGATTAACTTAATTACAATCAACCTTAATAAAGTATAAATCCGATTACAGGAGAGTATGGTGGACAATACAAACAGATACGATATTAAATACCTGTTTGAACCTCAAAGCATTGCCATTATCGGCGCTTCACAGGAAAAAAAGAAAATCGGCTATGCTATATTTAACAATATAATTTCCGGCGGATATAAGGGAAAAGTATTCCCCATAAGTCCTAAGGGTGGTGATATCGACGGACATAAGGTATTTGCCGATGTTTTGGAAATCCCGGACGATGTTGATTGCGCGTCGATTGTGATTCCGGCTAATCTGGTAAAGAACGCGGTAAAAAGCTGCGCTAAAAAGAAAGTCAAATTCATTCAGATAATAACTTCCGGATTTTCGGAAATTGGAAACGTCAGTGAAGAAAATGAGATTGCAGCAATTGCCAAAGAAGCGGGAACGCGCATCGTGGGCCCGAATATGTTCGGCCTCTATTCGTCCGCCGCGTCGCTGAACTCGACTTTCTCCGCGGCCAGAATAAAACCGGGTCATGTTGCCATACTCACGCAGAGCGGCGCGTTGGGAATCGCGATGATCGCAAAAAGCTCCATTGCCAACATGGGGCTTTCCTCCATCATCTCAATCGGGAACAAATGCGATGTTGATGAAGCCGACCTTCTTGATTATCTTATCAATAATGACAATACAAAAGTTATATTTATATATATCGAAGGTGTAAAAAAGGGAGAACGGCTGATTGAAACCCTAAAGGCCGCCACCGGTAAAAAGCCTGTTATAGTAATAAAGTCGGGAAAATCAAAAAAGGGGGCACAGGCCGCCGCTTCGCACACGGGATCGCTGGCGGGCTCGGATGAGATATTCGACGCTATCATGAAACAATGCGGCGTGCTCCGGGCCGAATGCCTTGAGGATGCGTTCAACTGGTGTAAATTCATGATTTCCAGTACTGCCCCCAAAAACCACAATAGCGTAATAGTAACAAATGGAGGAGGCGTCGGGGTTATGGCTACCGACGCTTGCGAAAAGTACGGAGTCCCATTGTATGATAATCAATCCATGTTAAAGAGCCTGTACGACGATGTTACACCTTCGTTCGGATCAACAAAAAATCCTATCGATCTTACAGGAACGGCCGATGCAGCAGATTACAGGCGCGCCCTTTCCATCGCGGCCGAGTCCGAAGAAATGGGCTCCACAATCGGACTTTACTGCGAAACGGCGATAATGGATTCCAGTAATCTCTCTCAGATGATAAACGATACTTACACTATACATCAGAAAAGCGGCAAATCAATCAGCTATGCCCTGATCGGGGGAGAGCAGGTTGAAGGTGCGATAGAGTCTCTGAAAACCGCCGGCATTCCTGTTTTTAATGACGTGGAACAGGCCGTGTCGTGCATGGGAGCATTCTATAAATACTACAAATATATCGATGAAATATCTTATAAATTTGATGAATACGAAATAGACGTAATGGCAATCAATAAGATTATAGACGGAGCACTAAAAGACGGGAGAACCTTCCTTTTAGCCAATGAGGGAGCGGCTGTAATGAAAGTTACGAATATCACGATGCCGCAAAGCAGGATTGCGCGCAGTATAAACGAGGCGGTGAAGTTTGCCGAAGAAATCGGTTACCCGGTTGTGATGAAGGTTGTGTCGAAAGACATTTTGCATAAGAGCGATGCCGGAGGGGTTTTACTGGACATTGATAACAAAAAGGAAGTTGTCGACGGTTATGAAGTAATAATGCATAAATGCAGGGAGTATAAACCTAACGCTGTTATTGAGGGCATTGAAGTCACGGAGATGGCAAAGAAGGGTGTTGAACTTATTGTCGGCGCGAGGAGAGATCCGTCATTCGGCCCGGTTGTCATGTGCGGGCTCGGAGGCATTTACGTGGAAGTGATGAAGGATATATCGTTTCGGGCGATTCCCATAAACCGCGGTACCGCGCTTTCCATGCTGGAAGAAATCAGATCTTATCCGCTGCTTCTCGGCGCGAGAGGAGAGGAACAGAAGGATATTGAATCTGTTATAGATACCATAATAAAAATAAGTTCCATTATTAAGAAATGCGAAAGGATTACAGATATAGAAATAAATCCTATAGTTGTGTATAATAATAAAAACGGCCTCAAGGCTTTAGATGCGCGGATTTTGATAAGTAAACCGAAGGAGAACGTACAATGAAAAAAATAGTGATTTCTTCAATCAGAAGCAATGCGGGAAAAACAAGCATAATCGCGGGAATCGTCTCTTCGCTGAAAGATAAAAAATTTGCTTACGCCAAACCGCTGGGCGACAGATTGATCTATCGCAGAAAGAGAAGCTGGGATTACGATGCCAGTTTAATGGTCAATCTCCTTGAGCGCGAAGGCGAGATGGAGAGCCATTATGAAAAAATCACGCTCGGTTTTGACCATTCCAAACTGAAATATATGTACGATCGGGAAGGCATAAAGACGGCTCTTTCCGATATAGTAACAAATATCGGGGGCAAAAACGATGTGCTCTTTATTGAAAGCGGGAAAGACTTTTCGTGCGGAGCGTATCTCGATCTTGATCCGGTATCCCTTGCAAAGTATACTGACGGCAAACTTGTGATTGTCGTTAGCGGCGACAACGATTCTGTTATTGATGATATCAAATTCATCGAAAAATATATGAAGATAATAGATGCCAATTTCGGCGGCGTAATAATCAACAAGGTACCCGATGTTGAAGCGTTTGAGAATTTCTTTGCGCCGGGCATAAAGGAAATGGGCATTGATATCATCGGCGTTATTCCTTATGAAGCGCAATTAACCTACTTTACGCTTGATTTTCTCGCGGAGAAACTCTTCGCCAGAGTGCTTACAGGCGAAGGAAACCTGAAGAAAGTCGTTAAGAATATAATTATCGGGGCGCCGTCTGCCACCTGCCCGGAAAGGGATCCTCTTTTTACCAAGCAGTGCCTCGACAAAGAAAATCAGTTGATGATAACCGGTGGTGACAAGAGCGACATAATACTTGCCGCAATTGACCGAAACACCATAGGCATTATACTCACGGATGATATCGTTCCTCATCAAAATATCATTTCCAGAGCTAAAGAGAAAGACATACCTATCCTTCTTGTAAACATGGACACGTTCATAACCGCCAAGACGATTGATGAGATGGAAGCTCTGCTCAAAAAAGATGACACGGAAAAAATCCGGCTTTTATCTCATCTGATTGATAAATACACGCACGTGAAAGACTTTTTGAGTTAGATGTCGGCAAACTCCGCGAAGCAGATTTAAATAAAATTCAATTATACTTACATTATACCAGTTCTAAAGTTTAGTATGCGTCCCATCACAATATGGAGGATTTTTTGTTTGCTTACAGCCACATAAGGCAACATTTTTTGTTTGAGACAACTTAAATTCTACCGGCATCAGCCCTGTGTTGAACCGCGCATGTGAACTATCGCAAAACGGCTGTTCCGGATTGGCCGCACTTGCACCAATAATACGTGCCCGGCTTTAAATCCATTATGTAAGGCGCCTTTTGGGCTATCTTTGGTTCCTTAATTGATCCTCATTTCATTATAAAAAATGTTTTCTTACTATAATCTTTTCTCCATCATGTTACACTATTTTATTCTTTAACCAGCGCCCATGTTTTATCGGGATTGTACAATTTCATCTTCTGAGTGATTTTTACTGTGTCTCGTCCGAGGTTCTTCTCATAAACCTTTCCCTGTTGATTAACGATAAAAGTCATCACCCCCGACTTGCCCCAGTTTGAGGGAAACGCCGCCAGGGCAAAGCCACCAACCATGTTGCCGTTTATGATATAATTATATTTTCCCCCCGGCACGTTCTTTCCCTGTCTTGTCAGTATCTTGAAAAAATAGCCATGGAAAGGCGATGGTGGTTTGACTTCCTTGAAGGCAGCCCTATTCTTCTTGTAGCCCTCATGCCACGCCTGTGCCACAAGCTCACCAAGGGGACTCATTTCCTGGCCTGGCCTGGATCTCCAGAAAAGACCGTTCCTTTTACCGGGATCACTCCGAAGTTTCTGCGCATACGCAAATATACCGTCGCCATTCCAGTCCTTAAGCACATACTCGCGCTGCGCCTTCACGTAGGTGCGGCAGACCAGTATGGCCGTAAGTTCATCTTCCCCTATGCGGCGATTCAGAGTCTCTTCTTTACCCGCTTCGGTATCAAAGAACCATTTATCATTAAATTTTACTATGGGAACAGGAAACGGCCAATTCTCTTTGCCGATGTGAAGGATATCTTTTGAATCATTTTCTTTTACAAGATCGCTTTTCTCATCGAGGTGTTTGGCAAATTCAACAAATTCGATAGCGTCCTGCACCTCATCGCCCGAACGAAGGTCTTTTCCGTATGGCCCGAATATCTGATCGAGCATAATCTTGTCATTTGCCTTAACAGCCTCAGTAAGGGCTTTTACGGCATCTTCGGGAGATAAGAATAGTTTCTGTGACGGCGCCGCAACTGCCGGCATGCTCCAGGCAAAGATTAACATCGCTATTACAAAAAGCGCAGCAATAAAAACCATTTTACGCAACAAACAAAATACTGATTTTTGCTGAATTGTCTTTATCATATTTTCCTTCCTTCCCTTACTCTTTCATTACGAGTTATCAGAAAATATATTGTCTGTATTACCGGCGCGATTTGTCTCCGGCATTTCCCCTACCCGCGGGAGCACTTCTCTGTGCCGCAGGGGGGGCGGAGTAAGAACGCGCTCTTTCGCTGCTCTGGCGGCTGGCCTGGCCGCGGAGACTCTGCCCCATGGCCTCACTAGCGCCCCTGTAACCCCCAAAGGTAACCGATGGCGTTCTAGGAGACCGGACAATCTCGCGGGCAGGATTGGTTTGCTGAGTGCCCCTGCTGGCACTCGGAGCTTGTTGTTCCGGCCGTCGACTGACATTCGGAATTGTCGTTACCGGTTGTTTCTTGATATCCTTTGGCAAAGACTTGGCCGGCACTGCTGCTACAGACCTCCCTCTGATTTCGGCCATCCGTGCATTCATACCTGCGCCAATACTGACACCTGGATTCGCCATCCGAAAGCTTTCAGGGTTGCCATGTGATGCATCATGCCTCCAGCTACTGTTTGCATAAGGTCTGATTTTGTTAATATATTCGTTTTTCACGTGAACATAAGGTCTTGCACGATTTACCCAACCGGGACGGTTCCAGCCATGATAAATAATATGGTGGTGACCCCAGTCAAAGTCCATGGTCAACCAATCTCCGATCATTAGACCAAGGCCAAACGTAATGAATGGCGCTTCGTCAGGGTCCCATCCCTGGGCATAGACAGATGAAGGATCATAAGACGGAACGTAGATATACTGAGGTTGGGCAGGAATGATCTCAATATAATCTCCAACAATAATTATAGTCTGCATGTCGTTACTTTCCAGATTGCCGGCTTTTCTTGCCTTCCACCTGAGCCTCTGGATTGATCCAGTTACATCTTCCGGTTGATGGAGAAAAGCATCTCCCACATCGGCAGTCCAATCCGCATACTCAGTCATCATCTTCAGAATATCAGGATAGTGGGCAATTGCCTTAACGGACTCGTCCCAGTTCTGCATATCAATTTCTGACATTGCCCCGCCGTTAGTTTGCCAATCATACGCATCGGCAATTTCCTGCGGATATGTCGAAGCTGGCAGTATCTGGGCCAGCAGAGGGTCCGGGTAGAGGGCAATCGACGCGAAAAGGTTATCAAGTTCCTGATTAGTAAATAATGGTGGGGCCGGATATGAGTCATCCGCCCAGACCTTAATTGACAGGAGAAACAAAAGGAAAACAACAAAAATAAGCAGACAATCTTTTATGCCGTTCCTATTCATAAGTCCAACTCCCTTCCTCTTCTGCAAATAGATTCATGATATATCGTTTGCTCTTAAAACAATCACGTAGAATTATAGAACATCAGGAAACAAAGTCAACCGGTATTAAATATGGGCTAAATCAGACTAAGTCTTTGCTGCCAGGTAATGCAAACAAGATACTTCTTTCTTCATGATTGGAGCACACAAAAAAGTATCCTGTTTGTTATAAAACTTTTTTAGTTTTTACGGCGCTGATAATCCGCCATCCACCGGGAAAATGCCACCTGTAATGTAATTGGAGGCTTTAGATGCCAAAAAGACGGCCAGTCCCTTTACATCGTCTTCTTCGCCATACATTTTGAGCGGAATTGCACCAACAGTCAAATCAAGGATTGGTTTCATTTCCAGCTTGAACAAATGAGCCATCATATCGGTCTTGAAAAATCCAGGCGCTATACAGTTTACATAAATCTTGTACCTGGCTAATTTAACAGCGAGCGTTTTAGTTAAACCCTCCACTGCGAACTTGGAAGGATTATAGGCAACGGCCGGATGCTCTTCTTCATTGGAGCCGCGCGAACCGTAGATCGAAGAAACATTGATCATCTTGCCTCCGCCTTTTTCCTTCATGATCCGGGCAACCAACTGAGATAAAATCCAGACGCCCTTGACATTGACGTCGAATATCTTTTCCCATTTGTCCAGTGGGAAATCCAGTGTAGGCGCGCCCCAGGTAAATCCGGCATTGTTGACTAATATATCAATCGTGTCGAATTTATCCATGGTAGTCTTAACCAGATTTTCAATATCTTCCTTCTTGGCCAAATCGCATTTAACCGCGAGAGCCTTGACACCCAGCTTTTCCAGTTCCTGCACTTCTTTTTCCAGGTTCTCCAGCTTGCGCGAAGCAATCACCACATCAGAACCAGCCTCGGCCAGACCCGTAGCTATAAATTTGCCAATACCTCTGCCGCCACCGGTAACGATGGAAACCTTGCCTTTTAGATCAAACAAATTCTTTACATTCATTCTAAACTCCTTATGTAATGTGGTTATGCCATTTCTAAGTCAAAGTGCTATTTTTATTAGCGTCGTTGTCATCTTCCTCAACGTATATACTTCCGGGTGTGTATCTCCCAAGGGGGCACAATAAAAAAGACCCAAAGAAAATTGCTAACGACAATAGCGTTTCCCCAATTTTACACGTGAGAATCCTATTCACCCTCACGACTAGCCGGCACAACCAGGCGGATATGCCGTCTTGCAAGTATTAGAATGGGGGCATTCCAGTCGCGTCCAGACCCATCAAGCGAGTTCAGTTCAGCGTTCACGAGAATGAAAAACTCTTGATCTTGACGGTTCAGGTAGTCGGAAAGACGGCTGCGATAACCTTCTTGGGGCAACGTTATGTCACCCTCTACTCTGTAGCGGTCAGTCTCGACCACAACTCTTTGATGTCTCACTTCTACAGCGGGCATCAGAAACACCACCTGAAAGGAGCAGTGGGTCCATCTTTGACCAATGCAAAAAAGACCGCTTCTTTGATAGGATATTGGTTATTCATGCTTAAAGTATAAAAAATTAGGGTTTGTATGTCAATTAAATATTTACTGCTGTCCAGCCAAAGTAGAAATGTCCTGTGAAGTATTTACTTCAAAATTGTGGTATTTTGTATTGTTAATTGATACAAAGTTACATGGAATCTGCCGCCTGATAGGCGTCAGTTCCCGGCAGGGTAAGGACTGTTTTTATTGCGCTCCTTTTCAGTTGCGCCCCCGGTCAACGGATAACGCAGCGGCATAGAGGAGGCTTGGATAGGCGTATTTAAGCCACGCCATTGTGGCGTAACTCACCGGTAAGAAATGATCTGTTTATATTGTATCCCCTTCAGGGATACACTCCCGTATTCCGACACGTTAAAGAAGCTGACGATATAACTAACAAATTTAGTCAAAGACCGGATACGCATACCGCAAGGGAGCACACAGCAAATAAAGTTTTTACCTTACCGGTAATTACCATTTGCAAGATGCTAACTTACATGCGATTTGGTATCATATAATCTGTCGTAATCTTATCATGAATGAATAAATAAAAGGGGCGTGGCATAACCCGCAACCCCTTTATTTTCATGGTAGGCGGTATTGGATTTGAACCAACGACTTCTACCGTGTGAAGGTAGCACTCTCCCGCTGAGTTAACCGCCCAAGTGACGTGTGCTATAACTTAAATTATTATCTATTTCAAGGGAAAAAGTTTCTTTTGATCAATCAATCATATTAATGCTTATAGCCGCCTTATTCCATTAAAGACGATCAATTCCGTATCGGCCTTTTCAATCATTGATAAAGCCTTTTCTATGTTCGCATCAGCTCCGCCGAATTCCGGTAAAAACTGGCTGGAATCTGCTTTTATACGCTGTCTGTTTTTTTATACTTACAAGATAACTTTCAGATAACTCTTTTGTTAACTTGATTTTGTTTTCATTCCGAATAAAAGCATTATATTCCATGAGATAGTCTTCTTCATGAAAGAGGATGACGTTTTGATATCAACTTTAATTAAAAAAGGATTTAGTTGGGGGAAAATTTTAAGGTTAATCCTTCCGCCATCCCCGATAAAGAGGATGGCAGAAGAACTGAATAAAGTTATAGCTCAACGCTAAAAGGAACAATTTGATTATTAAAGCATTTCATAAATACCGGCTGCTCCCATACCGCCGCCAATACACATTGATACGATACCGCGTTTTGATTTTCGTCGTTTCATCTCATGAAGCAGCTGAGCCGTCAGCTTGGCGCCTGTGCAACCCAATGGATGACCCAAAGCAATAGCGCCGCCGTTGGGATTGATGTCGCCCGCCCAATAACGGTCTTCGATACCAACCACGCGGCAGGAATAAATCGCCTGTGATGCAAAGGCTTCGTTGATTTCAAATACATCTATATCTTTTGTCGTTAAACCGGCCATCTTCAAAACCTTGGGAATTGCGTAAGCAGGACCGACACCCATTTCCTCCGCTCTACAGCCGGCAACTGCATAATGTGTCATTTTGGCGATAGGTTTCAGTTTTAAGGCTTTCGCCTTTTCTGCTGACATCAGCATAGAGAAAGCAGCGCCGTCGGTCATCTGCGAAGAGTTAGCAGCGGTGCAATTTCCTCCCAACCTGAAGGGTGATTTCAATTTAGACATTTCCTGAAGGCTGACAGGCCATCTCACACCATCATCCGTGTCAAAAGTAACCGTTTCACGAATACGCTTACCGTTTTTAACCTTGTATTTGAATGCCTGAATTGGAATAATTTCATCCTTGAATTTTCCGGCTTTAATGGCTTCATGAGCGCGGCGATTGCTTTCCACACCCATTTTATCCATATCTTCACGGGTAATATTATAATCTGCGGCCACATTTTCAGCCGTATTGCCCATGTTGATCCAAACATTGGGCATACTGCCGTCAAATTTCCAATCCGGATTTGGACGCATGGCGGTTCCGCCCATGGGAATATGGCTCATAGTTTCACAACCACCGGCGATGATGACGTCCGACCAGCCGGCACGGATTTTAGCTGTAGCATCGGCAATGGCCTGCAGACCGGCCGAACAAAAACGGTTTACAGTCATACCGGAAACAGTGATAGGCAAGCCCGCTCCCATAGCAAGAGTTCGCCCTAAAATCATACCCTGCTCGGCTTCCGGAAACGCACAGCCGACGATTAAATCATCAATTTCCGCATGATCTACTTCCGGAACTCTCGCTACCAGGCCTTTGACTACCTGGATACCATAGGCATCCGATCTTGTTGAAGCAAGACCACCTCTTTTATAACGGCCGCCTGGACTTCTTACGGCTTCAATAATAACAGCTTCACTCATGATATATTTCCTCCTTACAGGATTTTGTTATGTTAAATGCCGACGGCTGATGGCTTCAAACCGCAAGCCGCCGGTCATATTCTTTATTTTAATTACGCAGGGGTTTGCCAGTTGATAACATAGCACTAATTCTATCTTGTGTCTTCTGTTGACCGCAGAGACTCATGAAAGCTTCTCTTTCCAGATCCAGAATTTCCTGTTCCGTCACGTAGGTGCCTTCCGCACAGTCGCCACCGGAAAGAACATGGGCTACTTTTCGCGACACAAACAAATCGTAATCGGAAATGTATTTACCGTAATACATATTCATAATGATACCTTCAACCAAGCCGCGGAAATTCTCGCCCATAACCGGAATCAAAGCGGGCTTCGGCGGTTTATAGAACTTGGACATACCCAGGACAATTTGTTTGGCTTCATAAATCTGCATGTCTCTGCTCATGTTGATCATGCAGGTCTTGCGGATGTAACCGAGGTCCTGAGCTTCCTGTGCGCTTGTGCCAACTTTGGCAGTGGCGATATTTTCAAAAGCTTTGCCTACATGATACTGCAAATTCAAACCTGCTTCCACGCAGCCGGCAGGAATACCCTCGGTCAGACGAACCAAAAGTTCCTTGCAGCCGCCGCCGGCGGGAATAACGCCGACACCGACTTCAACCAGCCCCATATAGGTTTCACCGTTGGCCAGACAATAATCGCCGTGCATTGCAATTTCGCAACCACCGCCCAGAGCCATACCGGCCGGAGCCGTTACAACCGGCTTGGGCAAATACTTCATCTTCATATTGGCGTTCTGTAATCCGGCGACCATTTTCTCCAGTTCAGGCCACTGTTTTTCACTGATGGCACACAAGACACCAAAGATGTCGGCACCGGCAGAGAACATACGTGGATCATGGTTGGCGACGACCATACCGAGGAAGTCTTTTTCAACGATGTCACAGCTCTCCGATATCATCTGAATCATATCAGCATTAACAGAGTTCATCTTGGTATGGAATTCCAGACAAGCAACACCGTCACCAATGTCAATAAGTGTAGCGGCCGAATTTTCTTTGACAATTTTCTTTCTTTCTTTGAGCTCGGGCAGGATAATGATCTTGAGATTCTCTTTCAGTTTCACGTAGCCCTTCTTCGCGAAATCGTAATAGGACTTGCTGCCATCCTTTTCTTTCTTGTAGAAGGATGTGCATTTCTTAGCCAGCATTTCCTCGATCTTGGCGGGAACTTTCTTGCCGAGTTTCTTCATGACTTCGACGGCTTCCTTAACACCGACTGCATCCCATGATTCAAAGGGACCGAGTTGATGATTGTAGCCCCACTTCATGGCATGGTCTATCTCAACTATTGTATGGCATATTTCGGGAATGCGGTTCGTGGCGTAGATGAAGTTGTTGCAAAGGTATTCGCGTAAATAATCGCCCGCGGCATCGGTGCCGTTGAAAGCGATTTTCATACTAACTGCAACACCGGAATCGAGCGACTTCTTTGCTTCGGAAATAGATGCGAATTTCGGCTTCTGGGCCGGAGCATATTCCAATGTCTTCCAGTTAATAGCATATTTAACGGTTTTGCCTTTTTCGTCCTTGACTTTCTTGTAGTAACCGCCCTTGGTTTTGTTGCCCAGCCACTTGTTGGCCAGCATCTTTTGTGCAAATTCCGCGGGGAGAAAGGTATCACGGCATTCATCGTCGGGAACAGCGTTATAGAGGTTCTGGGAGACATGAACGCCGATATCGAGACCAACCAGATCCGTTGTTCCGAAGACGGCTGTTCCGGGACGGCCAACTGCGCTGCTGACGATGGCATCAACTTCTTCAATGCTCATACCTTTTTCCATCATGACCTTGCCGGCATTGCACAGATCATAGACACCGACACGGTTGCCGACGAAGTTGGGAACGTCCTTGCATATAACAACGCCCTTACCGAGGACTTCCTCGCTGAATTTTGCCATATAATCGACGACTGCCTTATCCGTATCCGCACCGGGAATAATTTCCATCAACTTCATGTACCGGGGGGGATTAAAGAAGTGGGTTCCCATAAAACGTTTTTTCAAATCTTTACCGAATTTAGCGGAGATGTCTTTAATAGGAAGACCGGAAGTGTTTGTGGAAACGATACAGGTCGGTTTGACAACTTTTTCAACCTTGGCAAAAAGTTCCTGTTTGATTTTCAGGTTTTCGACAACCACTTCGCAAACCCAGTCGCATTCGGCCAGTAATTTCAAATCGTCTTCAAAGTTACCGATTTTGACCATTGACGCGTTGCTCTTGGCATAAAAACTCGCCGGCTTCGATTTAGTGGCTCCGGCTAACCCGTTTGCAGCAAACCGATTTCGCCAGGCCGGGCTTTTCTCTGTGAGTCCTTTCTTCTTATCATCATCAGTAAGTTCGAAAGGAATGATATCCAGCAAATAACACTCAATGCCGGCATTAGTTAAATGGGCCGCGATATTCGCACCCATAACTCCCGCGCCTAAAACAGCAGCTTTTTTAATCTCAAATGACATGATTTTCCTCCTTTGCCTTTTTTTTTCTTTAAACTATTGGCTGACTATAAAAATTCATAAATACTCATCATACTTTTTTTAAGCCCTTGATGAATACCTCCAATGCTACTTTAATTGTGAAATAAATTCTTTCCTTTCGTTTCATCTGCACCCCTGAAAAAATGTACAGAGAGATTATTCCATTGAGCAGACCCCAAATTGCGTTCTGATTCTGTTTTAAATTAATATCAGCGGGAAACTCTTTTGATAATACCCCCAACTGTAATATTTTACCAATTGCATTAATTGACCTGATATTTGCGCCGAGAATTTGAGAATTAAGTTTATCAGTTAAATTCATTTTAGCTGGTTGCAACATGTAGGTCATTAGTATTCTAAACAACTCACTATCATTGAGAAAAAAATCAACATAGATACAGCAAAACTCAACCAGTAAGCCAGACGCCGTATTTTTTTTGTCAAATAAAACGGAAACTTGCTGATTGAAATTATCAATATCATTCAACAGAATCTGGGCATAAATTTCTTCTTTACTATTAAAATAAAGATAAATTGATCCTTTTCCCAACTCGGAGCATTTGGCTATCTCGTCAACAGTAACTTTATTAAAACTTTTCTTAAAAAACAATGTGCGCGCTGATTTGAGAATTAGTTTTTTGCGGTTATCTTTTTCTTTTCCTCTGCGTTCCAGAAGTCCCACTGCAACCTTCTTCTCGCTAAAATTCGAATACACTTAAAACTGCAGTCAATATATGACCAACGGTCAAGCAACCCTAGAACAATAAAACTTCAAAGTCAAGAAAAATAATCTTTAAAAAAGATTATCAGAATATTGCTTGCCATACGAAAAACTGTCTTGGATGGTGATCATATATTTCAGGATGACATTGACATATATTTGTAATTTTGTTAAACTTTATAACATATAAACGATTTGTTAATAAGAAATATGTCTCTTGTGTTCTAACATATTGCTTGGATCACAATTAACGATCATTTCCATAAGTAAATCTATTCCATCCTGGGAGTGTTTCCAGCACATGACAATAAACAATAATCGTGTATACCTCAATTTATCTGTAACTATTATTTGTATAGCCATTTTAATACTATTAGCCATTGAATTCATATTAAATTTGACTCCTCCGATAGCCCGCGATGCTCTTATTCATCACTTAGCTATTCCCAAGCTTTGGCTTAAAAACGGTGGATTTTATGAAATTAAATGGGCGGATTTCTCATACTTCCCAATGAACGTTGATTTGCTTTACCTCCTTCCGCTTTATTTTAATAAGGACTTCATTGCCAACTTCATCCATATGGGTTTTGGCATCGGAACAGCGTTACTCATCTATCATTACTTAAATAATAGGATAGGCCGCATCGCAGGCCTTCTGGGCATTCTTGTTTTTCTAAGTACACCGATTGTATTCCGTTTGTCTACACAAGCATATGTTGATCTTGGATTGGCTTTTTTTACAACAGCCAGCATTCTGACTTTTATCCGCTATCGTGATGGCGAGTATAAAGAATTTAAATGGCTTTTTCTTTCATCTTTAGCCATGGGCCTTGCTTTGGGAACAAAATATAATGCTTTGATTACCTGGTTTTTTCTATCGCTAACTATCGTTTATATCTATTCCAAAGACACAGGACGGCAAGGTAAAGCTATTACTCATGGGATAATCTTCTTTCTTATTTCTCTTTTTGTATTTTCTCCATGGCTGATCAAAAACATCGTTCTTACAGGCAATCCCTTATATCCATTATTTAAAGGCGTCTTCAACACAAGCAGTGCCACCATTGAAAGAGGCGCTTCTTCCATAGTTTCCGGAGATAATCACACAGGGTTCTTTCAGATGCGGGAAATGTTATATGGAGAGAATTTTTGGGAAACCTTATTGATTCCTGTTCGGATTTTTTTTCAAGGACATGATAACTCCACTCGCTATTTCGATGGTGTCTTGAATCCTATTTTAATAATCTTATCTCCTTTTGCATTGATGAACAAATCATTCTACCGAGATAAGCTTCTATTTATTAATTTTACGATTTTCTTTATTTTAATGGTCTTCTTTCTTGAACAAAAAGCTTTTTCTATGGAACAAATAGTACGCTATACATTGTCTGTCATCCCTGTTCTATCAATCCTGACAGTTATGGGCTTAATAAATATCTGGAACTGGACAATGAGCCACTCAATTCGCTCAAGAAAAGTTTTAACGGTTTTAGTTCTTTCTTTTTTTATTGTTATGATGAGCAAAAATATTTTTTATATAAAGAATTACTATCAGACCATTAGCCCCATGAATTACATTTTAGGCAAAGAATCCAGAGATGAGTTTATTACACGTCATAATAGTAGTTATCCAGCCATTAAATATATCAATACACACACTCCGGCAAATGCCAAAATCAGATTAGTTTTTCTTGCAGGACGCGGATATTATCTGGATCGGATATATTCTGAAGGCGTCTCTTACGGAATAGGTGACGTTAGCAGCCTCGTGAAAAATTCTAACGAAGACGGCCCTTTTCATGCATATCTCCATACCCTGGGCTACACTCATCTGCTTGTGCGCACAGATTTGTATCTTAAATATCTGTATGATAATTATCCTCTGGAAACAGCAAATCGATTCCTCCAGCAAATGAGCAAGGCAACAGAAATGATTTATAATGCCAACGGCTATGCTGTTTACAGGTTAATTACCCCAAGATAATCTCACCAGCTATGGACGAGTTTAAGAGTTTACTTAGACAAATTTAATTCTTTTTAAAGCAAAAAATACCATCCTTATTAATAACCAGCCATGCTTCAACGGCTGATATTGGTTGTTCCATGGTACGTTCCCGGTAACGGACAGGAACTTCAATAATCTTTAGATTTAATTTTGCTATATCGAATAAAAAAATCAAAATCAGCCAGAAAGGTTCAATTGTCAAAAATCATCATGGGGCAATTCCACTATTTTTGCTTTTCTTCCTAATTTCCAGAGCTAATCGCAAATTTTTTTGAGCGTCTTTGTAATTTGGATTAATTTGTAAAGCCTTATCAAACTGCAAAACACATTCCTGAATCTTTCCTTTTCTTAAAAGTGCAACACCCAAGAGATTGTATGCTTCTGCATAATCATGTTTTATTGCAATCGTTTTTAGAGAATATGCAATGCATTCGTCGAGATTATTATCCTCTAAATACGAAAGCCCCATTAAATAATATGCGTTGAACGAAAATGGATCAAGTTGAATTGCCTTTTCAGCGATTTTACGCGCTTCGTGGTGCCTGCCCGTTTTTAATAGAATAACACTCTTATTAACATAGGCTAAATAGATCCTGGGAGATAATTTTAAGGCTGTGTCATAAAAATATAATGCTTTCTCATTTTCATCATGATCAGCCATTTCCTGACCCATGGCAACATAAGCCACATAGTTTTTCATATCTTTTTTAAGTGTGTATTGAAATAATGATACTGTATTATTCCATATTTTTATCTGATTGTATGTTACTATGGCAAGAAGTGCGATTGCCAGAATAGATAGACATATGAACAGTTTTTTAAGAAAAGTTTTTTTTGATGAAATCTGCTCTGTTCCCCAGGCAATCATAATGAATAATCCGATAAAGGCAACATAAGCGTAACGATCAGCCATAGTGTGTTCGCCAATCTTAATAATCCCGATAACAGGGACTAATGTTCCCAGATACCAGAACCAGCCGACCGGCAAATAAGGATATTTTTTAAAATATTTGCAGGCAATAATTGTAATAATAATCAAAATAATAGCAGATAAAAATATCTGCCAGGCGGGAATATTAAAATACAAATACGGAATATAAAGATCTGTCGGCCAAAATAACTTTTTCAGATACATGGCATAAGAAAAAATAACATTGTTGATCCGCTGAAGGAAAAAACTGTCTATTATTCTTTTTGCTTGAGGAGTAGAAGCTGATTGGGGCAAATAAAACATTACACATATCGAAATAGCCGATAAAATAAATAAAGGAATTTTCTCCAAAATCAGAAAGCTTAGTTTTTCTTTTCCTGCTTTTAAAGTAACCTGAATCTCTGTTTCGTTTTGTGTATTTATCGCGGTTCGATTAAGCGGCCAGTAATCAAGAAGTAATAAAACAAAAGGCAGGGTCACCAGCATCGGTTTCGACATTAATCCCAAAGCAAAACTGATGAACACCGGCAAATAACGTTTCCAGTTGGGTTGCCTTGCATACCAGACATAGAATAACATTGTCAGCATCCAGAAAAACGTGCTCAGAACATTTTTGCGCTCAGCTATCCAGGCCACAGATTCCACATTAATCGGATGGATGGCGAACAAGGCCGCAACAAAAGCGCTGCGCCAAACAGTCCCTGTAAGATTTCTAAAAAGGAAAAATAATAAAACGGTGTTGAAAACATGAATAATTACGTTTGTCCAATGATAACCACCGGCATTAAAACGGAAAAATTGATAATCTAACATAAACGATAGCCACGTCAGAGGGTTCCATAAACCAAAATATTTTGTACTGAACGCCCAACGAAATCCGTCCAGCGTAATTCCGGACTGGACATGACTGTTTTGTGTAATATACATGAAATCATCAAGATTGATAAATTCATAATTTTGCACCGACCAGTAAACACCGAGCGTTAAGATGATCAGTATTAAAACAACAAAAATCGAATATTTCTGATGTATGCTAAGTTTATCAAACATGAATTTTCCCTTTCGTTATCAAATCAACGCCGTGAAATAATTACCTCATTGTTGTTATTAACCTATTTATTAGCTTAGCCCCATCTTTAAACTCATATAGATTTTATTCGTCTCAAGTAAAGAAAACCATCCGTAGCAAAAGCCATCCATGCTCCCAATGTTGAATGTTCGTTTTTCCATATGTTCGCTCCCGATAACGAATCGGAACTTCAATAATCTTTAGATTCAATTTGGCAGCGCCGAATAAAAGATCATTATAAACTAGCCTATTTGCACTTTCCTTATGTGATTCTATCTTTTTCACAGATGTAACCTATTACATAAATTTCAGAAAAAGCCCTTAAGTTTATGTGATTCATAAAATTCATATAACTATTTCATAACTTATTTTTGATATTGTTTTTCATAAACACAACACTTACATGATCATTATAAACAATCCGCCAGTCCTTTTCATTAATCATCAACGAGTGTGTTTTTGTCCCCGCTTTTAACAGCACTATATTATGTGGATATTTTCTTAAGAAAATATCCCATTTGTCCCTTCCTAACAAAAAATCAAAATACTCCTTACTAACATTATCTTTATAAACAGTTTCGTAACGACCGTCCATAGCGACACGACAATCGGGATAGCATTTCCAGGTAAGGTATTCACCCCATTCAAAATGAGGCAGAATATTTCCTTTGATATTGTTAGTCTTCATCCAACTAATTGCTTTTGTAGGATAATAATCTGGTGAAGTAAATAAACTGAAACTAGGAATAAAAGTGATCTGTTTAATAGGATAAAAATAAAAGTATGTACTTATCAGAAAGGCTGAAAAAATTACTAGCAAAAAACGAACCAGGCATATAACAGAGGGACGTTTTTCATTACATTCATGGGCACATTCCGATAGAAAAGCAGGCATATATGCCCCAAACACCAAGCCGAAAAGGACACCGTGACGGATATGAACAATTCCCAAATAGATTACTACAGAAATAACTAAAAGTTCTGTGATATCTTTTTTTTTGTGAACAAGAAAGACGAGAAAAATTATTAAACTCATTATCAGAAATAGAGCCACCGGAAAAATATGAATATTGGATTTTAATGCTGTCGCGACTGAATACCATTCCGTTATTTCAGGCCTAGGCATTGAAACGGCCTGGATTGTATAAATCCAATATTTTATACCATAAGGATTAATCAATGTGGCAATGGAAGCAATAATTCCCCATTTAAGATAAGAAATAGCAATTTTCTTACGAGCCAAACATTCTCCCATAGCATACAAAAAAATTAAGCCCAAACCGGAAATAAAACCACCGTGAAAATTGCACCAAACAATCTGGATCAACGGAAGCCACCTGAGGACAGTTCCATTTCCTGTCTTTTTTGAGTATTCAAGCAGGTAAAGAGTAAGAATAAAGAAGAAAAACGTAAATATTTGAGCTCTTACAGGATTATAGCCAAAAGAAATTACCAGCATGGAAGGAATTAGGGTTATAATAATATAAAAAAGGGAGCCACCTCTCTTCAGAGCAGTCGAATAGATCAAATAAATTGTTAATACGGCTAATATATAACGCAACAATTGCAGGCTTGCCGGTCCTAAATATTTAATCAGCTCCCAAAAAACAACCCCAGTAAGCCATTCATGATAAACCCATAATGGATTCGTTGGCGTGTAGGCAAAGACATCTTGATACGGGAAAAAACCTTCTTCCCAAAAAACATGACCAAAGGAAAGATATCCCCATAAATCATAATCTGCAAGGCTTCTGTTAAACAAAGTTATAAAAAAAAGATAAAAACTCAAGCCTAAGATAAGGCCACTTAGGTATTTAAGAGAGTTATTCAATAAAGAGGAAGAAGTTTTCGTCATTAAAAAACAATTAACAATAGTAATTCTTATTGGTTAAATAACACTCAAAAAACAAAAAGAAAGAACATCTTTTTCACTTTAGAAAAATTATTTTATTTTCTTCAAATAAATTAACAGTCTTTTATTCATGAGTCATTTCTATTTTTCAAGATTAATATGTATAGCTTTTTGATAATGACAATTAACTTCCAAAGTTGCATCTTTCCCATTTGTCAAAATACTTTGCAATTTTCAGTTGATTATTAAGTTTATGGGCGATAAAAGCAACATTTTTTCTAATATCATAAAGAAAACATGTCTGTTATTTGAACTCTAGAATAGCTATCACAGTCAATATATGACAAATTTGTTCATCAAATCATTCGATTCTTATTTGCTGTAATTTGAAGTGATTTTCCTTGGAACGACTTTCTAAAACCATTAATGAAACGAAGAGATCCAAAAAGCATAAACACCGCCCCCAGAATCAGCATAAAGAAAGCAAAAATTAGAGAGGGACTTCCACCATACATTGGAATATTGCGATTGGGATTAGACCGGTCGAATCTTATTTCAAAAGTATCATCAATCTTCGACATATCCCACTGCTGTTTGGCTATAACGCTGCTGGAGTCGATTTTACTGCCGGCGTAAGACATAAACCAATAGTCCACATAATAATTGCCGCCTCCGTCAGACCCCAGTTTAAAATGCTTGTTCGTTATATGACCGATTGCCCGCCCGCTATAATCCTGAACACGTTTATATTCCGAATAGGACCCCCAACTGCCAGCCAGAAAAAAAAATCCTATACCGATACAGATTAAACCCCAGAAAATACCGGAAAAATAAATCTTCAATCTTAAGTCCTCCAGTGTAATTTATTCGTGAAACTCCAATCACGAAAGAGTAGCGTATAGGAATTGGTAAGTTTAATCCCGATACATCGGGATGAAGCAGAGAGTATAATACCCCGCAATTTGCTTTGGGGTTTATACCCGTTATTCCTTTTTATATTCTAATTATTTGCCTTATTTTAATAAAAAACACAATAACTTATTCAGCAAAAACGCAATTACAAGCGATGCTCAAATATAAAAAAGGGGCGTTATAAAACGCCCCTTTTTTATTACTAACTAAATTATTATCAAATGGCAGACAAAGTCAAGCTCATAACACACTGGTTATTGTTACCGTTGCGGAAGTTACACCCCAGTTGATAGTAATTCATAAAAAAATGGAACGATGGGGAATATATAAAGTTACAATTGTCTTATTTTTCCACTTCACGTAATATTTCAATCGTAAATAATAAAAATACTGAACTTTACCTTAAGATGATATATAAACATCGACGGGATGTCGCTATGTTAAACAAGATTAATACTAACTCCAAGAAACAAATTCTGATCATATATATCGTTTTGGCAGTAGTTACACTTGCCGTTTTCTGGCAGGTGCATCAATATGACTTTGTCAATATCGATGATGTAATCTATGTCACAGAGAACAGTCATGTCCTGTCGGGAATAACGCTGGATGGATTTCGTTGGGCGTTCAGCACTACCTATGCCGAATTCTGGCATCCTTTAACATGGCTATCCCTGATGCTTGATTATAAGCTTTTTGGTTTGAATGCTGGCGGTTATCATATTACTAATCTTGTACTGCATGTCCTGAGTACCTTGTTGCTGTTCTGGCTTTTTAACCGTATGACAGGAGAAATCTGGAAAAGTGCTTTTGTCGCGGCTCTTTTCTCTCTTCACCCTCTGCGGGTGGAATCGGTCGCCTGGATTTCTGAACGCAAAGATGTATTGAGCGCCTTTTTCTGGATGCTTACTTTATGCCTTTATGTCTATTACATAGAAAAACCGGCCATAAAAAGATATCTGCTTGTTCTTTTTTCTTTTGCTTTAGCTCTGACGAGCAAGCCCATAGTTGTCACGTTGCCCGTAATTATGATTCTTCTGGATTACTGGCCGCTGAGACGTCTTCGATCAAAGAAAGGCAACTTGATATTATGGCAACTGAAAGAAAAAATGCCTTTTTTTATTTTGACAGCATTTTTTTCTGTTATCACGCTTTATGCTCATTTAAAACCATCCGTGATTTATAATCCCCTCTATTACAGAATAGCCAACGCTCCTGTTTCTTTTGTGACTTATCTGGGACAAACATTCTGGCCGCATGATCTGGCTTTTTATTACCCATTTTCAGTCAAACTTCCAATTTGGCAAGTCTTCGGATCAGCTTTGTTGATTATCTTTATCAGCGTTGCCGTCATTGTGACGGTAAAACAGTTGCCATATCTCTTTGTTGGCTGGCTATGGTATGTAATAACTATCCTACCGGTTATCGGTATCATTAAAATCAGCTCATTCGCAATGGCCGACCGCTACTATTATTTACCCTCAATCGGCATTGCCATTATGCTGGCATGGGGAATTCCATCTCTGATTAAAAGTGAAAACATGCGTAAAAAGATTTTATTCCCGGCAACAATATCATTTCTTATTATCCTCTCAGTTGTAACATGGAAACAATGCGGTTATTGGAAAAACAGCATACAACTTTCTACTCATGCTTTGCGGGTAACTAAAAACAACCATTTGGCACATGGCGTTCTTGCTTATGCACTGTTAGGAGAAGGAAAGATCGAAGAGGCTATAGAGCATTACAACGAGGCAATCCGTATAGATCCTAATGATGACAATGCCTATAAAAACAGAGGGATTTCTTACTTTAAACTCGGCCAGTACCAGAATGCCATAGAGAACTTCAATGAGGCAATCCGACTGAAACCGGATTATTCTCTGATTTATTACATCAGGGGAAATACTTACAATAACCTCGGCCAGTATCAGGGTGCCATCGAGGACTATAATGAAGCTATACGCCTGAAACAAGATTATGCCGATGCATACAGATACAGGGGAACGGCTTACTTTAACCTCGGTCAGTATCAGAGTGCCATTGAGGACTATGATGAAGCCATACGCCTGAAACAAAATTATGCTGATGCATACAACGACCGGGCTTTTGTTTATTTAAATCAGGGGAAGAAAGAGCTTGGCTGTCATGATGCGCAAAAAGGGTGTGAATTAGGAAATTGCAGAATATTAGAAGGTGCTAAAGTCAGAGGATTCTGCCGTTGATCTCTTAACATTATCCTCTATGAAACCGTAATCTTAAAAATATCATTCTCCAAAATCTTTTAACTCACCAAGAATTTCTTCATTGAACTATACATTTGAGAAAATATTCAACATTACAAATAAACAAACTTCATATTTTTATATCTTGACAATCAAGAACTACTTTTTATAAAAACATACTATAATTGAAGTTATTACTAAATAATGTCATCATAACGGTGTGATTTATGTTTAAGGATGACAAACTATACTCATATTAATTGTCTTTGTTTTCAGTTTTTAATAATAATTACTATCAGGCTGACATGAGAAAACTGTCTTATGATAACCAAAATAAATAATTTATTATCACATCACTCATATATTTACATTTTGAAAAAAATTGCGCCACTATTCATGCTTCTAATTTTCGCGTCCACCTGCTTTTTTAGTCAAGCTTCAGAATCGGTAACTGTAGATGAATTTGTTCATTTTCCATCCGGTATATATATTCTAAAAACGCTTGATTGGCGAATGGATAATGCTGCTCCTCCTTTGATCAAATGTTTCCCGGCTTTAAGCTCGATTTTTACTCACCCTACAGTAGAAACAAAACTATTTCAAGAATCGCCGGATTCATATGGCTTGGGATATAGCTTCATGTATCTAAATAAAGAGAGATATACGTCAATTTTCAGTTATGGCCGCTGCATGATAATTTTTTTGGGTTTTCTACTGGGAGTTTTAATTTATTGCTGGAGTAGAGAAATCTATGGATATAAAGGAGGTCTTTTTGCTTTATTATTATATGTATTTAATCCTAATGTTTTAGCACATTCCTCTCTAATAACTATGGATATTGGTGTAAGTTTGACGATTTTTTTTAGCGTCTATTGTCTATGGAAATATTTAAAGAAACAACATACCTTTTCAACCATAATGGCTGGAGTTGCATTAGGTTTGGCACAACTAAGTAAATTTACGGCTCTTCTTCTTTATCCCATTTATTTTCTCATTCTATTGTCATTATGCATAGTAGGTATCTATAAATGTAAAGAAGGGCGGCTGAAAGTATTAAAAACTACATTTATCAAATATAGTAAAGATTTTCTTATAATAATTTTAATCAGTATCTTTATTATTAATCTCGGCTATCTTTTTTCGAATTCTTTTACACCTTTATCTGAATATAATTTTTCAAGCAGACCTTTAAAAAGTTTCTTTTCATTAATCAGTGACTGGTTTCCAGTCCCATTGCCATATAATTATTTGATAGGGTTTGATTCCCAATTAACTCAAGCAGCAGGTGGGAATTCATTTTACGCAGGTTATCTGATGGGCGAACATTCTTTGTCAGGTTGGTGGTATTATTATATTATTGCTTTTTTAGTTAAAAATCCGGTTTCTTTTCATATAATTTTATGTCTGGCAATAATTGCCTTGTTAGAAATAAAAATAGTAAAAAAGGATATAACAACTTTTCTCTGTATATTTTTACCTATAATCTCCTTTTTTACATATTTTTCTTTTTTTACAAATATACCGATAGGTATCAGATATCTTTTGCCTGTTTTTCCATTTCTTTTTTTAGCGTCTGGTTATCTTTTGAATGAATCCATAATAAAATTTAAAAGTATACAGTCTGTTTTGGCATTTTTGATAATTTCTTATATTGTATCTTCGTTTATTACCTTTCCTAATTATTTATCATATTTCAATATTGCCGCAGGAGGCTCTAAAAATGGAGATCGCTGGCTTATTGATTCAAACCTTGACTGGGGACAAAGTCTGCCAGGCTTGAAAAAATATATGGATAAAAATCATATCCATGAAATAAAACTTGGATATTTTGGTAGAGTAGATCCTACGATATATGGCATTAATTATTCTCTTGCCGAGAAAGAACCGCTGGAAGGAATATACGCAATCAGTATAAATTTTCTTGTGGGAAGGGCGTATTATCTTTTAAAGGAAAATACTAAAGAATTATTATATATTGACATTAATTATTTTGATAAATATAGATATCTTGAACCATCGGCCGTTATAGATAATTCAATCTATATTTTTGATATGAGAAAAAAACGCGTTGCATTTTTCCCAAAGGAGTGATTTTTATTTCCGGCCTTCATGCGGCTGGAGGAGTTATGGTCAAAAATAAAGCTAGGACACCTAATAATATATCCCCCTAAATATGGAATTTTTCGAACCACTTTTTATAGTGTTATAGTCATATTTTTTCTCTATTTCTGAATCCTGACCCCACATGCCGATGTATCGAAATAAATAAGAATGAAAATATATGGCGGAAACAACTGTTCTTGAAATAACATATCAAAAGAAGAAACGAAAAAACATTTACAAAGTTCTATTTTCGTTTGCCCATAATGTTATAATTACTTATGAAGACACATTCATTAAGCCAGTTCTGTATAATTATCATACGACGCTTTTTTGATGTATTTAGGTTAATTAGTATATGTTCACAGTCCGATTATTGATAGTATTTATTAATAAATAATTATTTATTCACCATCACGGTAAAATATGATAGTAATTACAAAATAAAAATCGGAGACTCTGGAAATGTACGAAGTTACAATTATAAAATCATTTTCCGCCGCGCATGTCCTTGCCGAAATCGGCGGCAAGTGTGAAGAATTGCACGGTCATAATTTTAAAGTAGAAGTAACTGTCGCGGCTGATGAGTTAAACTCGAATGGTTTGTTAATTGATTTCCGTTTTTTAAAAAAAGTCTTGGATGAAATTATGAAAGATATTGATCACAAACATCTTAACTCTTTAGCTTCGTTTGCCGGCATAAACCCTTCGGTGGAAAATATCGCTAAATATATTTGTGAAAAAATGGAGGTAAAGGTTAAAATGGCCACGGTCAACGTGGTTCGAATTAAAATCTGGGAATCAGAAAACGCATCGGTTACTTATATACCGAAACAACAATAAAACTTCTCTTAAGAGAATAATTTTGTATGATTGACATTCAAAACCAGAAAGATTTACGTAATATTGATATTAAAAAAGTCGGTGTAAAAAATATTAAATATCCGATTATCGTCCTTGATCGCGCCCGAGGCACCCAAATGGTCAACGCTACAATAAATATGTACGTCAACCTGCCGCACCATTTTAAAGGTACGCATATGAGCCGCTTTGTGGAGGTGCTAAACGAATTTAAAGGCCAAATCAGCATTAAGACCTTTCAAACGGTTTTAGAAAAGACAAGGCAAAAACTGCATGCCCATTCCGCCCATATGGAAATTGAATTCGCTTATTTCCTGGAAAAAACGGCGCCGGTTTCCAAAGCAAAAAGCCTTATGGAATATCACTGTATATTCTCCGGAGAAAGCAATGCCCAGAAGTCTGATTTCCAGGTAGGAGTCGTGGTTCCCGTTACGACTGTCTGCCCCTGCTCCCGTGAAATCAGTAAATTCGGAGCTCACAATCAGCGTAGTATCGTGACAACACGGGTTCGTTTTAAAAAATTTTTCTGGATTGAAGATTTAATAAAAATTGTGGAAGATTCCGCCAGCAGTGAGGTATATTCTCTTCTGAAACGTGTGGATGAAAAATACGTCACGGAAAAGGCCTACGAAAACCCTAAATTTGTAGAAGACGTCGTCCGCAGTATTGCGGTAAAATTAAATCACGATAATAATTTCACATGGTACTGCGTTGAAGCGGAAAATTTTGAAAGTATTCATAACCACAGCGCTTATGCCTTAGTTGAGAAAGGATAAACTCATGCCGGCAAAAAAAATGAAAAATTTTTTTAACTTGTATAATCATGGTTTTATCCGCGCCGCGGTTTGCATCCCTGAGTTAAAGGTTGCCGACACTTTTTTTAATACGCAAAAAACCATTGAACTGGCCAGGAAAGCTGCATCCCATAAGGCAATTCTGGCAATATTTCCAGAACTGGGATTATCCGCTTACTCTAATGAAGATTTATTCCATCAGGACGCACTCTTGCAGGGAGTCCGGGAATCAATTGCCAAAATTAAAGCAGCTTCCGAAAAGATCAATATAATTATAGTTGCCGGAGCGCCACTGCAGATCGATTGCCGGCTTTTCAACTGCGCGGTTGTCTTTTACCATGGACAAATAATGGGTGTGGCTGTAAAATCATATCTGCCCAATTATCGCGAATTTTACGAGGCCAGACAATTTACGCCAGCTTCGGCCGCATTTTCTTCCAAAATAGAATTAGCCGGACAAAAAGATATACCTTTCGGCGCCGATATAATCTTTAAAGTTGCCAACATTAAAAATTTTAATTTCTTCCTTGAAATTTGCGAAGATCTTTGGGTTCCCATTCCGCCATCGAACTTTGCGGCAATGGCCGGAGCCACTGTTATTGGCAATTTATCCGCTTCCAACATTACTATCGGTAAATCAGAATACCGCCAACAACTTGCCGCCAATCAATCAGCCCGTTGCGTTGCTGCTTATCTTTACGCCGCCGCCGGAGCCGGTGAATCTACAACTGATCTGGCCTGGGATGGTCACGCCCTGATTTATGAAAACGGTAATCTGCTTGCCGAATCAGCCCGTTTTTCACAGGAAGCTCAAATAATTTATAGCGATATAGACCTTGACCGACTGGCTCAGGACCGGATGCGTTTAACATCTTTCAGTCAAAATGCGGTCTCTCACAAAGAAAAAGTTTTATCCTTCCGTAAGGTAGAATTTAATGTGAACATTTTAAGTAACCGGATTCTTTTAAATAGGGAGTATCCTCGCTTCCCTTACATTCCCGCGGATCCTTCCAAACGCGACCAGCGATGTTACGAAGCTTATAATATACAGATTCAAGGTTTGTCGAAACGTTTAAGATCATCAGGCATTCCCAATATTGCTATCGGTGTTTCCGGTGGTCTTGATTCCACCCACGCCCTAATTGTCGCCGCGAAAACAATGGATTCTTTAGGATTACCCCGATCAAATATTAAGGCATACACTATGCCGGGCTTTGCCACCTCAACAAAAACATATAACAATGCTCTGAAATTAATGAAAACACTTGGTGTGGAAACAAATGAAATTGATATCAAACCATCTTGTTTGCAAATGCTTAAGGACATTAAACATCCATATGCCCATGGCAAAAATACTTTCGATATAACTTTTGAAAATGTTCAGGCCGGACAACGTACGGCGCATCTTTTCCGTCTGGCGAACATGCGTAATGCTTTGGTCGTAGGCACAGGAGACTTAAGTGAACTGGCTTTGGGTTGGAGCACTTATGGCATCGGTGACCACATGTCACATTATAACGTCAACGCCAGTGTTCCCAAGACACTTATTCAGCATTTGATTCGCTGGGTCGCCAATACCAATCAATTTTCGAAAGCGGTCTCTAAAATTCTCATAGATGTACTGGAAACAGAAATCTCGCCTGAATTGATCCCGGGAGAAATTTGCAACCAGCCTTGTCAGAAAACAGAAGAGGTTATCGGTCCCTATGAATTGCAGGATTTTAATAACTTCTACATAACCCGCTTCGGTTATTTACCCTCAAAGGTAGCTTTTTTAGCTTATCACACATGGAGGGATAAAACAAAAGGCCTTTGGCCGGATATTTCCACGGAAAAAAGAAACGCTTATAGTTTAAATGAAATAAAAAAATGGCTTTACGTTTATTTATATAGATTTTTTAAAACTTCACAATATAAACGCTCCTGCGTGCCCAATGGACCAAAAGTTGGTTCCGGCGGGTCGCTTTCGCCGAGAAGCGACTACCGTGCTCCCAGTGACAGTGAAGCCGAAATCTGGCTTAAAAATTGGGAAAATATTCCAGAAAGCGAATATTAGATATGAGAGAAACTTATAAGGATTTTGACGCTACAGAATTGTTTTGCCCTAAATGCAAAAGAGCTGTTGCCGTAAGAAAAAGATTGCTGCTGATTCTCCAGGAAGGAGAAAAATATGATTATAGTTGTGTTTATTGCGGAACTTCAGTCGGCGACAAGCTGGTCAAGGAAAATGGAAATTCGAATCTGATATTGCGATGAAATCATTATTCCGGTTTTTTTTTCTGCAACGCTCTTTTCAATTTCTCGGCAAACACTCCGGAACCGACAGCAACCTGCGAATCGTCATATACCAGACTGACCTCTTGACCATGCGCGTTATCACCCAGATATTCCGCCAATACTCCCCTGCTGTGAACATCTTCATGACAATAGACACAAAGATTTTCCCAGTTACTTCCATCAGCAGGATTGTTGTTGTGGTTGCCGTCTTTGTGGTGCACAGTCAAAAGTTGTCTTTTCAATTCGGCAAACTCCCGT
This sequence comes from uncultured delta proteobacterium, assembly GCA_963811325.1. GTDB lineage: Bacteria > Desulfobacterota > Syntrophia > Syntrophales > Smithellaceae > Smithella. Next base: position 312,379 of record CAWEQT010000001.1, on the reverse strand, counting down.
CCGCAACGGGCACAAACAAGACCATTAATTGCCAATGACTTTTCCCGATAGTCTTCACCTGCCAGAGGTTTTTGTGACTTTTTTATTTCCCTGACTAACTCTTCTGCTGATTTTCCCGTTTCCGCAACAGGTGAAACTGGTTTTTTCTGTATATTTACAGTGCCCCATTTACTGGAAAATGTTACTTTTCTCATAACGGTCCCTTACAGTTTAAACTTCTTCTTTATTTACCTTTTCCTTATTTAAAAGAACATCAATAAAAACACGAATACCTTTGGCAATCGCAACAACATTTCCAATTATCCGAAAAATCGGCAATTTAAGGGCTATTGGCGCCAAATATTTGATATTATTAATAATATCTTCAACAAGTGCATGTGACCGATTTGAAGCGCTGTTAAAATTTTGAATTTTTTGATTTATAACGGCGGTAGAACTATTAACATTTGTGGTAATTTCTTCCAGATTTTTCAATATCAAGGGTAGGCTTTGATTTAAAGTTTGTAGAGTCACTGAAATATCCTTTGCTGTACGCCATATCTGCAAAAGAATGGGTATACAAAAAATCAATAAAAGAATAAGAATACTGACCAAAATTAATAAGGCAATTTCCAGATACATGAATTTCCTCCTTTAATAATTATTATAACTATAACCGTATTTTAATTTATCGGTTATGTTGATAATCAAATTGTTTTTTTATTGTTTTCTTCCCTATAAGCTTCCAATCCTGCATCAATAGCCATCTTTAATCTATTCTTGTTACTCTTAATAACTTCTGCACCTTGATGAGCAAATTCGCTTACTTTATTTTCCACTTCCGCCGCCTTTTCTTTTACCGATGTCTCCAATTCTTTAAAACTATTTACTGATGCGTCATAAGCCGTTTTGCTTTTTTCTACAGCTTTTCCATATTCTTCTTTTGCTTTGGCTAGAAACTCATCTGTTTTGCGGGTAATATCTTCACGCGTCTCCTTACCACTCTTGGGTGCAAACAAAATCCCCAAAGCCATACCGATCAATCCACCAACAAGTAAACCTTTTAATAAATCCCTATTTCTTTCTGACATAAAAAACCTCCTAAATTATTATAAAGATCATATATATTTGGGATTCTTTTACATTTAAGTTCCTGCCAGACAAACAACATTCTTTATCAGGATAACATTTTTCATAATGCGCTTGGCTTTCATTTCAAACTAAGATTTCTTTTATTTATATTGAAAAGTTAATAATGAATCAATAATACTAAATTATTTAAGTTGCTTTTTAAATAGTATACCACATTTTAAAAAATTAAATGATACTGGAAATAAAAAAAATCGGACATTCTTTAAAAGGAATGTCCGATTAATTGTCCTGCTGATTTATTTCGAAGCACTTATTTTGCAGGTGCGGGTGCAGGTGCGGGTGCAGCTTCAGGTGCAGGCACTGCAGTAGTTGCAGGTGCAGGCTGAGCAACGGGTGCTTCAACTTTAGGAGCTGGTGCTGTCTCTTCGGCTTTTTTGCAGCCTACGACTGCAAAAGACAAAGAAGCAACAAATAGCATAGCGACAAAAATGGCAAATATTTTTTTCATTATTGGCAAACCTCCTTTCAAAGATTTAGGAATACTTGGGTTTATCCCCCAAGCCTTTTACTATTGAACGCGAAGAATACGCTTTTTTTTTGCCTTGTCAAGAACAAATTTAACAATTTTTACAGTAAAATAATTTTTATACTAATATATCGCCAAAAGAGTTAAAAAATTCAATTTTGCCTTTATTTCTATTTTCTTTATATCATAATATCATAAATAAAACCAGTACTTAACAGAACATATGTGCAAAATTAAATTTATTTGCATTATCATTTAATTGACTGGGCGAATAATGCTACTTACATAATTAATTTTGGATAATCATGCTTTAGAAACATTATTATTTGTACATATTGTCAGCAATTTTTTTATATGTTACTTAATCTCCAACTAAAACTCCTTCTACATAAAATTTCAGGATTTACGCGTAAATGAAAAAAGATAATAATAAAGATATAATAAAACTGAGAGATTTAACACAACTCATTAAAAAACTGCGCGCACCAGACGGCTGCCCATGGGACCAACAACAAAAAAAAGAAGATATTGGCAAATATATTTTAGAAGAAGCTTATGAAGTAGTCGATTCCCTGGACAAAGAAAACCCTCAAGCATTGAAAGAAGAATTGGGGGATTTACTTTTCCAGATTTTATTTTTAACTGAGATAAGCGCTGAATCAGATTTTTTTTCTTTAAGTGATGTTATGGACGGAATCAATGAGAAAATGATCCGGCGGCATCCGCACGTTTTCGGTGATAAAAAAGTAAACTCTGTGCAGGAAGTAAGAGAGAACTGGCAACAAATAAAGAAAAAAGAACATATCAACAAAAAAGGTGAAGAAAGTTTGTTTGCAAGCATTCCCCGCTCACTACCAGCCTTAAAACGAGCTCAAAAAATCACGTCTATAGCTTCAACCTATGGTTTCGATTGGGCCAATACCGAAGGCATTCTGGAAAAGCTCAAAGAAGAATTACAGGAATTTGATAATGCCGTAAAAAAATGCAGCAATGACAGGATTGAAGAAGAAATTGGCGATATTATATTTACAATTGTCAATATAAGCCGTTTCCTTTCTATTGATGCTGAAACCTCCTTATCGAAAACGACCGAAAAGTTTCTGCGACGTTTTTCCTATGTGACTAAACAACTTTCGTCTCTCGGCATACCTCCGGCAAAAGCAACCCTGGAACAAATGAATGCTCTCTGGAATGAGGCAAAAATAAAGGAATTAAAATGAAAGACTTTCTTTGCGTATTGGGAATGGTTTTCATTATTGAAGGCATCCCCTACTTTGTTTTCCCTGAAAAATTAAAAATATATCTAATCAAGATAACAACGATGCCTGATTCCATTTTACGTTTTTTAGGAATATCCGCAATGATTGCCGGGCTGATTCTGCTATATTTTGGACGATTCTGAGTTCAATTGTGTTGACAGCAACGTAATAATCTGATTACTTTTCCAAATTCTTCACAATAAACAAATAGACCTATGGAATTAAAAGACTTTTTATATTTTTTGCCAGATGAACTTATTGCCCAGCAGCCTTGCCAAAAGCGCGGCCATTCGCGCATGCTTTTTCTGGATAAAAAGAAAGAAAAAATGGCTGATCTATTTTTTTTTCAACTGCCTGATTTATTACAAAGTGGCGACGTTCTGGTTATTAATGACTCAAAAGTAATTCCCGCGAGGCTATTCGGTAAAAAACCGACTGGAGGCATTCTGGAAATATTGCTTCTAACCAGGAAAGAAACACAGGAAGATTTTCAAATATGGGAAGTTTTGGTAAGACCGGCCAAGAGACTGCGCGAGAACGATATTATCGCTCTCGGCGGTAACTGTGAGGCAAAGGTTTTAGCCCGCATATCTGACAAAAAATGGCTGTTGAAATTTTTTGCTCCTGATGGATTTGACATTTATCTAAACAGGTTCGGCAGAGCCCCTCTGCCCCCTTACATAAAGCGTAATAGAAACTCCGATCCTGATGTTACTGACCTGGAACGTTACCAGACAATTTACGCGAAGAATCCGGGTTCCATTGCGGCCCCAACTGCCGGATTGCATTTTTCAGACGATGTTATTCAAACATTGAAATCCAGAGGCATTCAAATTGCCCCGATAACCTTGCATGTAGGTTATGGAACCTTCCTCCCTATAGAAGCAGATGATGTTGAAAAACATGTTATGGAATCGGAATATTATGAAATAAGCGCAGATAGCAGCCAAATCATCAATAATGCCAGGCGTCTTATTGCGGTGGGGACAACATCTACCCGAACATTAGAGAGTGCCGCCGGTACCGATGGATTTGTAAATGCCCAATCCGGCTTTACCAATCTTTTTATTTATCCCGGGTATAAATTCAAAAGAGTTAACGGACTTTTGACTAATTTTCATCTGTCGCAATCATCGTTATTTTTACTTGTTTGTGCCTTTGCAGGAACGGATTTGATAAAAAAAACTTATTTACATGCCATGGAAAACCATTATCTTTTTTATAGCTATGGCGACTGCATGCTGATTCTTCAGGATATATAAAAGATGCCTTTTCAATTTAATTTGAAAAAACAAGATACTGATACTTCCGCCAGATTGGGAGAAATGATTACTTCTCACGGTATCGTGCATACACCCGCGTTTATGCCTGTAGGAACACAGGGAACTGTCAAATCAATGCTGCCCGAAGAGATCAAAAATTGCGGCGCTGAAATTATTTTGGGCAACACTTATCATCTATATTTGCGCCCCAGCCTTGAAACTATCAAAAAACTGGGAGGTCTGCACCGGTTCATGAATTGGCCGGATCCAATTTTGACTGACAGCGGCGGTTTCCAAGTTTATAGTCTAGGAGCTCTACGCAAAATTACGCCTGATGGCGTCATGTTTCGTTCACATATTGACGGCGCCAAACATTTTTTGACTCCTCAAAAAGCGATCAAAATCCAGGAGGCGCTCGGCGCGGACATAATGATGTGCCTCGATGAGTGCACGCCATACCCCGCCACATTGACTCAGGCGGAAGAATCTCTGAACCTGACAGTAAAATGGGCTCAATCATGCAAAACGGCTAAAACAGATAGTGATCAGGCGCTTTTTGGCATTATTCAGGGGGGTTCTTATCCGGATTTACGCAAACAGGCGGTAGAACAAATCATATCCTTTTGTTTTGATGGTTACGCTTTGGGCGGAGTCAGCGTGGGTGAACCCAAAGAAATAATGTATAAAATTACGGATTCAATCACTCCTTTACTGCCTGTGGATAAACCGCGTTACCTTATGGGCGTTGGCAAACCGGAAGATATTGTTTTTGGAGTATCCTGCGGAATAGACATGTTTGACTGCGTTATTCCTACCAGATGTGCCCGTCACGGATTATTGTTTACAAATTCAGAGAATATTGTTATAAAAAACGCCCGCTGGCGGGAAGATAATAATCCGCTTGATGAAACGTGTGATTGTTACACCTGTAAAAATTATTCCCGGGCATATTTAAGACATCTTTATGTTGCCGGTGAGATACTGGCTATGATATTAAATACTATTCATAATGTCCGTTATTATATGCGACTCATGGAGCAAATCAGAACGGCATTAAAAGACGGATTTTTTTTAAAATTTAAAAAAGATTTTTTAAATAAAAAGATGAATTTATAAAAAATTCTGATAAAGAATTAATTTAATACCATTTCTAAATCAAAGATGATATTGAGGCAACGCCAGCAAGAATAACGCTTTAATTTAGAATCGGAATAAGGAGGAAGTTGAATTGATAACATTAGCATACGCAATGGGCGGCGCCCCGGGTGGTGGATCAGCTGATGGAGGCGGATACTCTATGTACATCATGATGGCAGTGATTTTCGGCATTTTCTATTTTCTCCTGATCCGCCCTCAACAAACAAAGCAAAAGGAACTCAAAACACTGCTGAATAACCTCGCCTACGGCGATACAGTCATGACCACCGGCGGTATTTACGGCAAGATAACCGGTTTGGCCGATGCCGTCATCACGCTGGAAATTGCTGACAAGGTAAGAATAAAAGTCGCGCGAAGCGCCATTGGCGCTGTTCTCCAAAAGTCGGGCTCACCGGCTCCGGCTACGACGACAAAGCCATAGTATAGAAAGGGGCATCTCATGTTCAAGTCTTTAAAAATCAGGATAGCTATCACCGTTATAGTGTGTCTTACTGCTTTGTACTTTTTAATACCAACCTTTATTTCCAATATTCCATCCCCATGGAACCAATATCTGACGAAAGAAAAAATTCATTTGGGCCTGGATTTGCAGGGAGGAATGCACCTTGTTCTGGAAATTGATACAGATAAAGCCCTGGAAGCCATGATGGAGCGAACTTCCAATGATTTAAAAGAATCATTAATGGATAACAAAGTGCGTTTCCGTAATTTGGGAAAAGCCAACGGCGCTACGATTTCATTGGAATTAACTGATTCTGCTGGGAAAACCGCTCTGGAAAATGTGCTGCGCGATAAGTATCCTGATTTGGAGATCGCTGATACCAGCCCGCGCGAAGGCGGACAACTTGTCACTTTAAAAATCAATGACAAAAGAGCCATTGAACTGAAAAAACTTACCGTTGAACACTCGCTGGAGACCATCCGCAATCGCGTGGACCAATTCGGCATTGCCGAACCGGAGATTATACCGGAAGGCGACGACCGTATATTGATTCAATTGCCGGGAATCAAAGATCCGGAAAGGGCTAAAAGTCTGATTGGCAAAACGGCTCTTCTGGAATTTAAAATCGTTGATGATGAAAATTCCCTGGAAGATGCCCTGCACGGTAATGTTCCGGAAGGAGATATTATCGCTTACGGCATTAGTGCCGATAAAGCAACCGGAGAGAGGGGTTCCGTGCCCTATTTGTTGAAAAATAAAACACTCCTTACTGGCGCTTCGCTGGAAACCGCTAAAGTGCAAATTGCCGACCGTTATGGCGAGCCAAGCGTCAGCTTAAAGTTTAATTCTCAGGGTTCTATTGATTTTGAAAGGATTACCGGTGAAAATATCCGTAAAAGATTGGCAATTGTTTTGGACGGAGTGGTACACTCCGCGCCTGTCATAGAGGACAGGATAGCCGGTGGTCAGGCACAGATTACCGGCACATTTACCATGGATGAGGCGCGTGATCTGGCAATTGTCTTACGCGCCGGCGCTCTGCCTGCTCCGGTCAATATTCTGGAAGAAAGAACAGTTGGTCCATCACTTGGCAGTGACTCCATAAGACAAGGTATAATAGCCACACTTATCGGCACATTATTTGTTATCCTTTTCATGATTTTTTATTACCGGTTCGCCGGCTCCGTTGCCGATCTTGCCCTTATCATCAACATATTTCTGGTGCTTGGCGTTCTGGCTGCGTTTCGGGCAACCCTAACGTTGCCGGGCATTGCCGGATTGCTGCTTACAGTGGGTGTCGCTGTTGACGCGAACATTCTGATCTTTGAGAGAATACGGGAAGAATTGCGGACGGGAAAGACAATCCGGCTGTCTCTGGAAACGGGTTACAATCGGGCATTTATGACAATCATTGATACACACATTACAGGTATAGTTTCCGCTGTTTTTCTGATTATGTTCGGCACTGGACCGATCAAGGGATTTGCGGTAACCACAATTATCGGCCTTCTAGCGAGTCTTTTTACAGCTGTTTTTGTCACCAGAGTAATATTTGATTATGTTGTCTGGAACTTTAATATCAAGAAATTGAGCATTTAAAATTCAAGCGCAAGCAGGAGATATAGTATGAGCATGGAGTTGATAAAACCAGGAATTCACTTAGACTTTGTGGGAAAAATGAAGTATGCTATTACATTTTCGGTTATCTTGGCGGTCATCGCTATCGCCTCCATTATTTTTCACGGCGGTTTGAACCTTGGTATAGATTTCGCCGGCGGTTCCATCATTCAGATAAAATTTCAGAAGGCAATTTACGCCGATCAGATTCGCACGGCTCTCAAGTCAACGAAACTGGAAAACAGTACAATCCAGCAGTTCGGCGTCAATGAATTTCTAATCCGGACGCATGAATCCTTCAGCGACCAGAAGATATTGGCGGAAAACCTGGAAAATCCGCTGACTGCTGCTTTTAACAAAGACTATGAAATCCGGCGCGTGGAAGTAGTCGGTTCCAAAGTTGGGATGGATTTCCAGCGTAAGGCCATTTTTGCCGTTGTTCTTTCCTGGATTGCCATGCTGATTTATATTTCATGGCGTTTCGAATTTCGTTATGCTCTGGGCGGCATTATAGCTCTGGTTCATGATGTTCTCATTATTATCGGCACTGTTTCCATTTTAAACATTGAATTCACCTTATCCATTCTCGCGGCAGTATTTTTCATCATTGGTTTCTCCATCAACGATACCATCGTTGTGCTTGATCGTGTTCGCGAAAATGTAAAACTTAATCCCAGACAGAAGTTGGGCGATATCATCAACATGAGCGTTAATCAAACATTGAGCAGGACAATTTTGACTTCTCTGACAGTTTTTCTCACGGTCTTGGCGCTGTGGAAGTTCGGTGGAGCGGTCATCCACGATTTTGCTTTTTCTCTGCTGGTCGGCGTCGTGTTCGGCACTTACTCTTCAGTGTTTATTTCCTGTCCGATCGTGCTGCTTTTTGAAAATTTGCAGATCTCTAAAATGAATAGGAAAAAGTAAATTGTCATTTTTCGTCACAGCAGGGTTTACAATTTTTATTTTGATATTGTTTGCAGGCATTTTTTTAAATTTGTTTGGTTTGCCCGGAACTGTCGTTATTTTTTTTGATGTTTTGTTTTACTCAATTTTTACCGGCTTTGATCGCATCGGATTGAAAATTGTTTTGTTTCTCCTTGTTTCCGCTATAACTGCTGAAACAATTGATTTTTTTCTGGTTATAGGTGAAAAACCTCAACCGCTCGTTTCAAAAAAATCTTTGGGAGTGACGGCTTTGGGAGCTTTTATAGGAGTATTTTTGCTTACACCTTTTTTGGGGGGACCGGGCACATGGATAGGATTTTTTTTAGGAGGTCTTGCCAGTATATTGACCATAGAAGTTATCCGGCAATCTAAATTAAAAGCTCCTTATCGAGCGTTTAATCGTGCTATTTTTTCTATGGCTGGAAAAAAGATAGTTAAAGGATTCATTACACTTTGTATGATTGCATTTTCTCTATCCAACATTTATTCTTAGAGGTTTCTAATTAATATGACAAATGATAATAAACCAAAACAAAAAACAAAAGTTAAAGAATACGTGGAATCAATAATTATTGCTATTTTAATTGCTCTTTTTATTCGCACATTCATAATATGCGCTTATAAAATACCTTCTGAATCAATGGTACCAACATTGTTGGTCGGTGATCATATTTTAGTCAATAAGTTCATTTATGGTGTAAAAATTCCTTTATTAAGGAAAATAATTATTCCTGTAACAGACCCTAAACGAGGTGATATTATAGTCTTTATTTATCCTAAAGACCGGTCTAAAGATTTTATCAAGCGAGTTATCGGCGTTGGCGACGATAAAATCGAAATAAAAAACAAAAAAATATTTATCAATGACAAACCATATAAAGACACTTTCGGCATTTATTCCGACAAAATCATCTTACCGGCAGCCATAGAAACTCGCGATAATTATGGACCCGTGACCGTTCCCAAGAATTCCATTTTCGTTATGGGTGATAACCGCGATAAAAGTTTGGACAGTCGTTTCTGGGGATTTGTAGATTTGAAGGATGTGGAAGGAAAAGCATTTATAATTTACTGGTCGTGGAATCGCGATGAATATAATCTTCGTTGGGAGCGACTGGGGAATTTGCTGCATTAAAAGACTTATTTTTTATAATAGAATTTAAATTTATATCAAGATATTAAAATATACTTGATTGATATTTTCTTTTATGTATAACCGAAGCAACTTTTTTTCACAGGACACCATGGCAACCAGGTAAATAAAAATATCACTTGGGGAAATGAAAATAAATATATGGAACCCCCTGGTAGTATAGGAACATTGCATATTTGGTTCCGGCCCAATAACTTTAATAATTGTATCCCGGAAATGTCTTAAGCCTGTCTGAAAAGGCACTTCCCCGGATACACTGCAAGCAGGGCAAGTGCGATAATAACATCTCTCAACCATAAGAAAGCTGCCTTCTTTTGTCCTTACCTGCAAGGCTGTGCTCTTCATCCAGGTAGTTACATATATTTTAAGAGATACTGCCATGTATTGGATAAGCAAAAGCTTAACCACAAGTCAGTTATGGGCGATCATGTAAATACCCACTCCCAGAATATAATGAACTGGGCAATAGTTATTTTTGTTGTTATAATGTTATATTTAATGGGAATTGGAACTATTTTCGCCAATCTATTTAAGTGATCATCATAAAAGGTAGGTATTACGCTCATGACAATCAATAATAAAACGAAATCGGCCAACCAGACAGGCAAAGAATCGAAATACCGGTTTATTTATTTTTCCGAACTGATCAAATGCCCTGTTTGCGTTGGAAAAATTAAAAACAGAATTGGCAAGCTTACCGATATGGTTTTTTCAGTAAAGGATCAATATCCGGAAGCAGTCGGCATTTATCTCGAATACGGCTGGGGAAAACCGACAGCTTTTATTCCCTGGGAAAAAGTCATCAAGATAGAAGACGATGGTATTTTTGTTCAACCGCCGGAAGATGCCGAAGTTTACCCGCCATTTGTCGATCAAGCGGGATGGATTCTTTTAGATAAACATTTAATGGGTCGTACTATTGTTGATATTGATGACCGCCGGGTGGAAGTCGTCAATGATATTCATCTGCTGGAAGTAAAAAACAAACTTGTAATTGTTCATGTCGATATTTCTTTTAACGGATTCCTGCGCCGCTGGGGTCTGGGACGATTTCACATGATAAAAGATGATTTCATCTCCTGGAAATATGTTCAACCCCTCTCCGTTGAGGATGCAATCTCGACAGATAAAGTTGCTCTTTCCGTAACGCGCAAAGATATGATGGAACTCCCCAGTGAAGATTTGGCCGACATCCTTGAAGAATTACCGGGAGATGAACAACAAGCTCTCTTCTCTGCTCTGGATTCCGAAAAAGCAGCCGAAACATTGGCCGAAGCGGAGCCAAGAGCACAACGCCAGATCATTGCCAACTTGCGGAAGGAAAGGGCATCTAATATATTCTCAGAAATGAGCATACCGCAACTTGCCGGTCTGTTTGCCGTTCTGCCACATGACCAGGTCACTCAGCTTATGCAATTGCTGGGCAAAGAACAATATGAACGAGTTCAGGATATACTGTCCAAACGGGAAGCAACGGCAAATAGCATTATGACAACTGAATTTATTGCTATTTCGAAAGAAATGCGTGTGGGTGAAATAATTGGCAAGATCAGAAAATCCGCTTTAGATCCTCACAGCCTGTCTTATATATACGTCGTCAATGAAGGAGACAACAAATTATTAGGTGTTGTCGACCTGCGGGAATTATTGCTGGCAAGTGATGACGTCACACTTGATACGGTTATGGCCTCACCGGTAATAACTGCGGAAGATGATGATGTTCAAGAAGACCTGGCTGAAATCTTTGCCAAATACCACTACGAAATGATCCCTGTAGTAGATCGGCGTGATCGTCTTCTGGGCGTTATTCATTATAATGACATTATGAAGGGTATTGAAACCCGAGGAAAGATTTAAGGAGTTAACCATATCCTGTATACAACTTACCAAGACAACAAAATTCGCTTTATATTTACTGCGATTTTGTTTAGTTTTCCTGTTCATATTAATTGTTGTTAAGTTTGTAAAAATGTTTTCCTGATAATTTAATTTGCTGTTACCTGTATTTTCCGACAAAAAAATTCAGGTAACTATACTTTTTATCTTGACATCAAATCAGTGACGTTATAAGAAATAACAGTAATTAACCCTTTTAATTTAATCCGGCGAGATTGAAAAAGGAAACTGTAATGAAAGATTCATTTAAATTTTTATTTTAGCCTTTTCCTGCCAGGGGAAAGGCTTTTTTTATAACATTGCCGGAATGAGGTTGGCGCATATGTCGAAAAATAAAAACACTAAAATAGTAATGGACAAAGATGGAATCGACCGATGCCTTACCAGAATCGCTTATGAAATTCTGGAAAAAAATAAGGGTATGCATAACCTCGTGCTTGTAGGAATCAGAACGGGCGGAGTCTATTTGGCGGAAAGATTACAAAAAAAAATATCCGATATTGAACGTGATAAGATTCCTATGGGAATATTAGATATCACTCTTTACCGTGATGATATTTCCGCATCAAACAAAAAGCCGCGTTTGGGGGAAACAAAAATAAATTTTTCCTTAGACGATAAAATAGTTGTCCTGGTTGACGACGTTCTCTTTACGGGGAGAACCATTCGCGCGGCAATGGATGCCTTGATCGATTTTGGCCGGCCCAAAATGATTCAGCTCGCCGTTTTAATCGACCGTGGCCACCGCGAACTTCCGATTAGGGCCGATTTCATCGGGAAGAATCTGCCCTCTTCTCTCTGGGAAGCGGTCAGAGTCGACCTAGTGGAAAAAAATGGTGAAGATGAAGTAGTAATAGAAGAAGGGAATTAAATTTAAAACCTTTTAAGGCCTGTTATGAAATTTGAAAAGAAAGACATCCTGGGAATAAAGGACATTACAGTTGATGAAATAAATCTGATCCTGGAAACAGCCGAATCTTTTCTGGAAATTTCTACCCGCAAAATAAAGAAAGTGCCGACATTACGCGGTAAAACAATTATCAATTTGTTTTACGAAGCCAGTACCCGAACCAGAACATCTTTCGAAATAGCCGGTAAAAGATTAAGCGCCGATACAATTAATATTTCAGCTTCAACCAGTTCTGTTGTCAAGGGGGAAACTCTTATTGACACAGCCCGAAATCTGGAAGCTATGAATCCCGATGTTATTGTCATCCGCCACAGCGCTGCCGGGGCTCCGCACCTACTGGCATCGCTGATTAAACAGTCCATAATCAACGCCGGCGATGGGGCGCATGAACACCCCACGCAAGCTCTGCTGGACATGATGACCATCAAGGAACGCAAAGGTAAAATTTCCGGATTGAAAGTAGCAATAGTCGGCGATATTGAGCACAGCCGTGTTGCCCGTTCCAATATTTACGGCTTGTCCAAAATGGGTGCCCATGTTGTTCTGGCCGGACCGTCCACCATGCTGCCGCGCGATATTGAACAAATGGGCGTAAAGGTTTTCAGCAGGATTGAAGATGCCGTTGTCGATGCCGACGTTGTGATGATGCTGCGTATCCAGTTGGAGCGGCAGAAGCAGAACATCTTCCCGTCGCTTCGCGAATATGCCCAGCACTATTGCCTGAATCGTAAGAATATTAAACTGGCCGAAAAAGATGTTATCGTTATGCATCCGGGGCCGATTAACCGCGGCGTGGAAATATCGCCTGACATCGCCGATGATCCTTCTTACTCTGTAATTCTTGATCAAGTAAATAAAGGCGTAGCCGTAAGGATGGCTCTTCTCTATCTGCTCATCGGAGGTAATGAATGAAGCTATTATTAACCGGAGCGAAGATAATAGATCCTGCGCAAAACATCGATTCCCGTATGGATATTTTTGTGGAAGACGGGAAAATTGCCAATATAGGCACAGATCTTTCAAAATCGTTAAAATCAAAGAGTTCGGAAAAAATAACAAAAATTATTGATCTGGCCGGAATGATTCTTGTTCCCGGCCTAATTGATATTCACACGCACTTGCGCGAACCCGGATTCGAATACAAAGAAACAATTGCATCAGGCGCTGCCGCCGCGGTTGCAGGCGGTTTCTCTTCCATTGCCTGCATGCCTAATTCCAACCCGGTTAACGATAACCGTTCTATTACCGAATTTATCAAAAGAAAAGCGATTGAGGCCGCGCTGGCCAACGTTTACCCTATTGGCGCCATCAGCAAAGACTCCGCAGGTGTTCAGCTTACGGAATTCTGGGATCTCAAAGAAGCGGGCATAGTCGCCCTTTCCGATGACGGCAAGCCGGTAATGGATGCCGCCCTGATGCGCCGGGCTTTGGAGTACGCATTCTCATTGCAATTACCGGTTATTTCGCATTGTGAAGATATAAATCTTTCCAGCGGCGGACTGATGAATGAGGGTTATTATTCCACGATTTTGGGATTGAGCGGCATCCCCGGCATCGCGGAAGAAGCAATGGTAGCCCGTGATATTTTAATTGCTGAATTTACTAAAACCTGTGTCCACATAGCGCATGTCAGCACTGCTGGTTCCGTTGGGCTGATTAGGAACGCCAAAAAAAGAGGGCTGAAAGTTACAGCGGAAACCGCACCCCACTACTTCACTTTGACTGATGAAGCGCTGCAAAGTTATAATACCAATTTCAAAGTAACTCCCCCATTAAGAAGCGAAAAGGATGTCACGGCAATTAAAGAAGGGCTTTCCGATGGAACGATTGATGTCATTGCCTGCGACCATGCTCCTCACGGACGCACGGATAAAGAGGTGGAATTTGAATATGCCGCCAATGGAATCAGCGGGTTGGAAACATCGCTTTCCCTGAGCCTGAGTCTTATCCGCAACAAAACGCTGAATTGGCCGGGGTTAATCGCTAAGATGAGCGTTAATCCGGCGCGCATATTAAATTTGCCGAAAGGAACGCTGGAGCCAGGAGCTGATGCCGATATCACAGTAATTGATCCGCTACTTAAATGGACTGTTGATGTGCAGGCATTTCGCTCACGAGGAAAAAATTCTCCATTTCATGGATGGGAAATGCAGGGCAAAACTATCTTTACCATCGTCGGCGGAGAAATAAAGTACGATGGTCGTTAGAGAAAGCCATAAGACAACTGGATTCGTTCTGCGCACATTAAGCTACGGTGAATCGGATTTAATCGTAACCTTCTACAGCCCTGATTTCGGAAAGCTCAAGGGAATTGCCAAAGGCGCAAAAAGAAGCAAAAAAAGATTTGCCAATGTATTTGAGCCTTTTTCTCTGACGGATATTATCTTCACCCGCAAAAGCCGTGACATGCTTGCTTTCATCGAATCCTGCGATATAATTGACCACTATCACAACATCCGTCAGGATATGGAAAAAACTCTTATCGCTTCCTATTTTATTGACCTTGCAGATCACTTCAGTCCGGAAGGTAAAAAAAATGAAAAAGTGTTTCAGCTTTTGCAGGATTTTTTGCCGATGCTGGGCAGAGAAAAAGCATCCGATGCAACCGTGCGCTTTTTTGAAATTCGTCTGCTGAAATCAACGGGATTCGAACCAGCCCTCGACCATTGCATCGTTTGCAAAACTCCGGTGACCAACGACAATTCATATTATTTTCATGCCCACGAGGGCGGAATTAAATGCAGCGGCTGCGCTAAACCCCATAGATATGAACAGTCAATTTCGGCAGGTACCGTACGCACATTGCTTTTGGGCAAAGATATTGATATCGATAAAATCAAACTAATCAAGCTCACTGATTCTCTGGCCATGGAATCGCGCAGCATTCTCATTGGCTTTATCGCGCATGTGCTGGGGCGCGAAGTAAAATCCCTGAAGGTCATGGAACAGGTCCGCAAGCTCTGCTCATAATACTTTTACTGGCAAACCTTTAACAGGAAGTTGCGTTGCATATTCAAGATTTTGAAAATATATCTTGATTGTTGTGGAACAAATAAGTTTCTTTATTTATTTTTATTATACGAAGATAATAATTTTGTGCAAGGTCAATTATTTTGCTAAGATAATCATCATGCAATATTTTGAAGGGATTTGAAATGAAAAAACCGGAGTTGCTGATTCCCGCCGGCAATCTAGAAAAATTGCAAACAGCTTTGCTCTACGGAGCTGACGCCGTATATGTTGGTGCGGCAGGCCTTAGTTTGAGAGCAAGTTCAGCTGAAATGTCTATGGCCGATTTAGCCAATGGGGTGATTGAAGCGCACGCCAAAGGCGTTAAAGTTTATGCGGCGGCCAATACATTTGCCCGTAATGCTGATCTGGAACAGGCAAAAAAAATCATTCCGGCGCTTACCGCAATCGGGGTTGACGCACTGATTGTCAGCGATCCGGGAATGCTCAGTCTGAGTCGAAGTTTATCGCCACAATTACCGCTACATTTGAGCACACAGGCGAACACTACAAATATTGAGGCTGTCCGCTTCTGGCGTGATCAGGGAGTACGGCGAATTATTCCGGCACGTGAACTGAATTTAAAAGAAGTCGGAGAAATTGCCGCGGCTGTTCCCGAAATGGAGTTGGAACTTTTTATTCACGGCGCGATGTGCATAGCCTATTCAGGGCGTTGTTATTTGTCGGCATTCCGCAACCGTAGGAGCGCCAACGAGGGCGATTGCAGTCAACCCTGTCGCTGGGAGTATTTACTTCACGAATCAACAAGACCGGACAACCCGCTGATTTTGCAGGAGGACCAGCGATATAGTTATCTGCTAAGTTCCAGGGATTTATGTCTCATTGAATATCTGTCCGAAGTATTGGCATCCGACGTTACAAGTCTCAAAATCGAAGGCCGGATGAAATCGGCTTATTATGTGGCAGTAGTGACACGGACGTACCGGCAGGCATTAGATGCATTAATGCAACAAAAAGAAAAATATAAATGCATGCAGGAATGGATAGATGAACTCACAAAAATCTCCAACCGTGGCTATACCACCGGATTTACCTTCAGCGAAGAAAAAATTAACGAAACGAATCCAGAGATTAAATATATTCAAACTCATGAACCGGCAGGAACAGTGCTTCAGTATAATTCTGCACGAAACGTGATCTTGCTTGGCGTAAGGAATCGCGTACAAATCGGCGACCATCTGGAACTTTTATTGCCGGGAGATACCGTCGCATTAACAATAAGTGAAATGACTGATAGAAACGGAAATAAACTCTCAGAAGCTCACAGCGGCTATGAAATTTATATTCCTTTCGAGCGCCAGGCGCCGGTTGGAGTTTTCGCAAGGCAACAAATTAAGACCATTGATAAAGATTCGGGATAAACGCTCCCTCGGATAGTTCTTAAAGCAGCCTTACTTTCCGCGTGCCTGCGCCTGCTTTATCGCGTTTTGCATACCAAGTTCGTACATCAACTTTCTCCCTACAATTTCCGTGGGCGCGAAACGCCGCACAAAATCTATTTCGGCATCGCTAGGTCTTTCTGTTTCGGATATGTTATCTGCCACTTTCAAATCCCATGGCACATCCTTACGAACATCATCCACGCTCACCCCATGATGAACCTGGGCAAGATAGATTTCTCTAGTTTGCTCATGGAAATGAAAGATGCCCTTGGTGGTCAGCAGCATTGTGGGCCCGGAACCAGGTGCGAAGAGCCCCGATTTTTCACGGCTCTCACCGCCTTCGAGATAGCCCGGAGACGTGAAGTAATCAAGCTTGTCAACGAATTCACCGCCACGCATGGTCAGGATGGTGCGTTTGGCATAAGAGAGGAAGTCCGGCGCGCCCCCCGCACCGGGCAAGCGTGTCTTGGGATGGAAATAATCTCCAACGACTGTGGTATTTACATTGCCGAACTTGTCGATCTGCGCCACGCCCAAAAAGCAGACATCCACAAATCCACGATAGGTCATGGTAAAGGTAGAAAACAGATCCGTGGCATAAGAAAATCCCCTGCAGGCATTTGCGTCCGCGATGTGATTGGGCGGGACCAATGGCTGAAAATCGCAGATGCCGGATTCCATCATCAGGGTCGCCTGCGGCGCATGCAGGGCCTTGGCCGTAGCGCCCGCGGTTGTGGGCAACCCTACGCCCAGAACGACATTCTCGCCGTTATGGATCTCGCGCGCGGCGGTGATAATCAGCAGTTCATCGAGCGTATATTTTTTAGCCATTGAGCAACCCCCTCTCTTCCATGATCTTTTCCAGTTCTTCCAAAGTTATGCCCATTGTGCGTTCGCGCTCATCGTAATCCCAGCAGGAGCCGAAGGCGCTGCCGTAATTCGCCGGCGCCGAGAAATAGGGCTTGGCCTTGATGGCATCTAGTTTCCCTGCCCCATTAGAGGCAATGTAGTGATCGATATATGCCTGCCGGTTCGGGCAGCCGTAGACCCATTCGTCCATCCATGTTTTCAAGCTATCACCCGTCATATCCATCAGAAAGAACATCGCATACATCATGCGATCAAGGTTATAATACCCCAACACTTCGGTGGGATGTGCTCCCCACGGAACCTCGACTATCGCATCCACCCGGTAACCTGGTATTATGGTCAGATGTGGGCTGGACTGGATAATATCGTGCTCGACAATCTCCTCGCACGATATCACAATATGCTTGCTGGCCAGCGCCGCGGCCGCAACACTGCCTAAAGCTCCCCAGTATTGGGCGTTACCGAACTTGTCTGCACGCTGGACATGCACGATGCATACATCCGGATTAGCCGCCGGAACAGTCAGGATTTTTTTGCCGGTATAGGGACAATCAATAATCTTATATTTGTTTTCGCCCATGAAGGAACGTTTTTTGAAAAGGTCTGTGACTATGGCTCCTTCCAGCACCTGCATGAAGCTGAACCCATGCATGCCGGCCAGCAGCCGTGCATTGTACTGAAAGTTGGTATAGTCTTCCATGACAAGTGTACCGACACGCAGTGCCCGCTCTACGGCCGAGCCTCCCTCCTTACCACCGGCGCGATAAACGTAAGTTGACACGAGCCGGTCCACACAACCGCCGGCCACGAGCACTTCCACATCAAAAACGCCTGACTGGGAGTAGAGCGTCAGTCCCTTTTTTTGCTGTCGAATGACCTCGAAAACCAGTTCGGCACAGGTACCCACAGTGTAATTACCGATAACCAGATGATCGCCGTCTTTTACAAACTTTTCAATTGCTTCTCGCGCTTTCATAACCTTGTTCTGTATCTTCGCCATTTATATCTCCGGAATATATAATTTACGTTGCACTTGTTACAAAATTTATCTTTATTAAAAAATATGTTCCGTGATTGGTGATCCACCACCACGATAAGAGCCATAGCACATGTAACTGGTGTTTACCCAACAGATGATTTCCGCGAATAACAGTCAAAATTTCAATTGACCGGTTATTTGTATCCATTCATGTAAACATTTATGTTGCCGGAAAACAAACTTTTAAATAGCTTTTAAAATATTCAAATACTCAGTCAAAACATTTTTCTCTTAAAACAAAATATAAGAAAAACATAGGTATGTCAATTGATTAATAAAAACGATTTTATCCTTTTTATATTGACACTATACAGTTGA
This sequence comes from uncultured delta proteobacterium, assembly GCA_963811325.1. GTDB lineage: Bacteria > Desulfobacterota > Syntrophia > Syntrophales > Smithellaceae > Smithella. The sequence goes on along the minus strand of CAWEQT010000001.1, from coordinate 293,501 downwards.
ACATGTTACTTAGCCGCGTGCCCATTTTTAATATAAAAATGGGCAATATTGGAGTTGTTAAAAACCCCATGTTTCGGGGCTGTTCAAAAGCCCGCATTTGATACAGAATGTTCAGATACAACGCGCGCAAAAAAACGAACCGCGAGGTGTATATTGACATACGTTGAGTGGTGCGGTTTAAGGCAAAACTCAGCAGATGAGAGTTTTTCAACAGACCCATATTGATAAATTTTTCATTAAGAACAGTAAGGAGAACATTGTGACTTTTCAAGAATTGATTTTTGCCCTCGAAAAATACTGGCATTCCCAGGGCTGCGTAATCCAACAACCATACGATATGGAAGTTGGGGCAGGCACTTTTCACCCTGCGACTTGTCTGCGGGCATTGGGACCGGAACCGTGGAATGTGGCCTATGTACAACCATCCAGACGCCCCACGGACGGCCGCTATGGTGAAAATCCTAACCGTCTTCAACATTATTACCAATATCAGGTTATTATGAAACCATCTCCCTTAAACATTCAGGAGATGTACCTCAATTCGCTCAAAAGTTTCGGCATTGATCCCCTTGATCACGATATCCGCTTCGTGGAAGACGACTGGGAATCACCTACGCTGGGGGCATGGGGATTAGGCTGGGAAGTATGGCTCGACGGTATGGAAATCTCTCAGTTCACCTATTTTCAACAGGTTGGCGGTTTCGATCTGCATCCGGTTTGCGCGGAACTAACCTACGGAACAGAACGCATTGCCATGTATATTCAGGGCGTCAATAACGTATATGATTTGCAGTGGACTGATAAAATTAAATATGGCGACATTCATCACAAGAGTGAAGTGGAATTTTCCACTTACAACTTCGAAGTTGCCGACATTCCCATGCTGCGCAAACTCTTCGACACTTACGAAGAGGAAGCACTGCGTATTGCCGGAAAAGATCTGGCGCTGCCCGCTTATGATTACTGTTTGAAATGCTCACATACATTCAATCTGCTCAACGCCCGTGGAGCTATAAGCGTGGCCGAACGCACCAGTTACATCGGCCGGGTACGCAATCTGGCCAGAATCAGCGCGGAGCTTTATCTTAAACAACGCGAAGAACTGGGGTATCCCCTTTTAAAGAACAACTAGACTATCTGGAGACAAAATGAGTAACGAATTACTTTTTGAAATTGGCACCGAAGAAATTCCCGCGGGATTATTATCCAGGGCTGTTGTGGATATGGAAGATATCATCGGTAAATCTCTGACGGAGGGGCGCATTGGCTTTGCCGGAATCAAATGTATGGCCACACCGCGCCGCCTAGTGCTCACTATTGCCGATTTGGCGCCAAAACAGGATGATCAAACCATAGAAAAAATGGGGCCTGCAAAAAAGGCCGCTTTTGACGAAAACGGAAATCCGACAAAAGCGGCGCTGGGATTTGCCAGAGGGCAGGGGATGGATATCTCTCAGTTGGAAACTATTGTCACTGAAAAAGGCGAGTATATTGGATCGCATAAAACCATTGCCGGCCAGCTTACGTTAACCTTGTTGCCCGAAATTCTTACAAATTTTCTTCTGGCGATACCTTTTAGAAAGTCAATGCGATGGGGGAACTATGATTTGCGCTTCGCCCGTCCGGTGCATTGGATTTTGGCACTTTATGGCGGTAATGTTGTTCCTTTGAAGATTGAAGATATTGAAAGCAGCAATACCTCACGTGGGCATCGTTTTATGAGCCCCGCTCCTTTTGCCGTCACCGGTTTCGAAGATTATCTGAGCAAGGCCAGAGAAAATTTTGTCATTGCCGATCAAGCCAAAAGAAGAAATTTGATTCTAGAAGAAGCGCAGAAATCAGCTGCCGAAGTCGGCGGAAAACTTTTTTACACGGATGATTTGCTTGAAACTGTCAGCTTTATCGTTGAATATCCAGTGATTGTGCGCAGCAGTTTTGAGGAGGAATATTTAAAAATTCCCAAAGAAGTTCTCACAACAACAATGATCTCGCACCAGAAATACTTCCCCGTCGTTAATGATGAAGGAAAACTTCTGCCTTATTTCATCGCGGTCAGCAACACCAGGCCCCGCGACATCGCAGTGGTAGCAAAAGGAAATGAAAGGGTCTTGCGGGCACGTCTAGCCGACGCTTCTTTTTTCTTTGAGGAGGACAAAAAAGTGCCTTTAGAAGATCGCGTGGAATCACTCAAGAAAGTTGTCTTCCACACGCTCTTGGGAACATCGCACAAAAAGGTTATGCGCTTCCGTAAACTGGCGGTAAAGATCGCGTCCAAAGTAAAACCGTCTGTTAAGAGAAATGTTGACCGTGCCGCGCTTCTGGCCAAAGCCGATCTGGAATCGCTCATGGTGGGCGAATTCTCGGAACTTCAGGGCATCATGGGTCGTGAATACGCGCTTTTAGCCGGCGAAAAACCTGAAATCGCCAATGCCATATATGAACATTATTTACCGATCGTTGCAGGAGGTGATTTGCCTCAATCGGATGAAGGCGCGATTGTCGGCATCGCCGATAAAATTGACACGATTGTTGGTTTCTTCGGCGTGGGTCTGCCGCCGACCGGCACAGCCGATCCCTACGCAATGCGTCGTCAGGCAATAGGAATCATTAATATTATTTTATCACGCCGTTACCTACTAAGCCTGAATTTCCTGATTGATGAGAGTCTGGCGCTGCTCAAGGATGTTTTGAAAAAACCGGCGAATGATATAAAAAAGGATGTTCTGGATTTCTTTAGGGGACGCCTGCAAAATCAACTTATAACTCAAGGATACGCTTACGATACAGTGGACGCTGTTCTGTCTGCCGATATTAATGAACTTGTCCAGGTTATTGAAAAAATTAAGGCTCTGGAGGCATTCCGTCAAAATCCCGATTTTGAACCAATTTCCATCGCTTTTAAACGCGTGGACAATATTTTAAAGGATTTCCGCGACGGTCAAGTTGATGTTAGCCTGCTTTCTGCTGAGGCGGAAATTAATCTGTTTTCTTCCTTTGATAACATTAAAAGCCGCGTGGAAAAATGCATCGCGGAAGAGGATTTCAGCGCCGCATTAAACAAACTGGACGCCCTGCGCCCTCCTGTAGATGCTTTCTTTGACAACGTCATGGTGATGGATAAAGATGAAAAAATCCGTTTTAACCGCCTATCGCTTCTAGCGGAAATTTCAGCTCTTTTCCATAAAATTGCCGATTTTTCCAAAATTGTTACCGCAGGCTGATTTTTTACTGACTGCGCTATAAATTACAATATAAGGCACATTGACATTAATATAAATCCTTGCTAAGATAAATAATATTTAAGATATTAAGGAATGATTTACTCCATGGTTGTCCCTTTAAATGCACCGTCTACAAAATTTGTTAATGGTAACTCCAATATACGCAAAGAATTGTTGGACATAACAAACCGTATCCATGCGGCTCAAAATATCAAACAAATTCTTGTAGACTTAAAAAGTGGCATCCTAAACCTTTTTAATGCCAATTCTATAACTATTTACGTCGTTGATAAATTACGTAATGAAATTTATTCCATGTTTCTGGCTGGAACGCAACTCAAAGAAATCAGGTTGCCGATAAATAATAAAAGTATCGCCGGCTATGTGGCCAACACGGGCGCAGTAATCAATATTGAGAATGCCTACAATCAAAAGGAACTCAAAAATATTGAGGCTGAATTAACTTTTGACGATAGCTGGGATAAAAAAACAGGTTTTAAAACAAGACAAATTCTTGCAGCTCCCATTTACAATAACAATCAGCTAATGGGCATCATCCAGATTATCAATAAAAAAATCGGCGAAGGAAAATTTTCTGAAGCGGAAATAGGACTGGCGCTCGAAATTGCCGAAGTTCTGGGCGTTGCCTTTTATAATCATCAACGTTTCGTGCGTCATAGAAAAACTCGGTTTGACTATTTATTAAGCCATGATTTGATCAAGGAAGAGGAACTGGAAAACGCGTGGAAGGAATCACGCGAGAAGAAAGAATCCATAGAAAATTTTCTCATGCAGAAACACAAAATATCCAAAGATGATATTGGTCATGCTTTCGAGGAATTCTATAACTGTCGTTTTATTAAATATAATGATAAAATACCTATCCCAGGTCATTTAATTAAAAATTTAAAGAAAAATTTCCTGCGCCGTGAATTATGGGTGCCGCTGGAAATGATCGGAGACAAAATTCATATACTCATAGATGATCCCAGCAATCTTATAAAGAAAGATACCATCGAAAGTCTTTTAAAAACAAAGCAGGTTAAATACGATGTCGCCTTAGAGGAAGATATAATAAAATATATTAACCTTTTTTTTAATTCTCCCGATGAGGAACATTCTTTTAAGGAAATATTGGGACGGATGGAAGGTGAAGAGGCAGCCCCTGAAGATGAAGAAAGCGGCGAAACAGTATCAGATTCAGATAGCGTCATTATGCAACTTGTCAATAAAATTATTAATGATGCCTATAATCGCCGTGCCTCGGATATACATGTTGAACCCAATGTAGGCAGAAAAAATGTTGAAATTCGGTTCCGCGTTGACGGGGACTGTTCTCTTTATCAAACGGTGCCTTTCAGTTACCGCGCCGCCATCATCTCTCGCATCAAAATTATGTCTAACCTGGATATCACCGTTAAAAGAATGCCCCAGGACGGTAAGATTAAATTTAGGCGCAGCACAGGTGAGGAAATAGAATTACGTGTGGCGACAATTCCAACTCAAGGTGGGGTGGAAGATGTGGTTATGCGTATTTTAGCTAAAGGCGAAACAATGCCAATAGAAGACATGGCTTTAACACCGCGCAATTACAAAGAACTGGTTAATATTATTTCCAAACCTTACGGTATGATTTTATGCGTTGGTCCTACAGGTTCCGGTAAAACAACCACTCTGCACGCAGCCTTGCATCACATTAACCGGCCGGACAGAAAAATATGGACAGCGGAAGACCCCGTGGAAATCACACAATACGGATTGCGTCAAGTCCAGGTACAATCGAAGATCGGCTTTGATTTTGCCGCGGCTATGCGAGCTTTTCTGCGTGCTGATCCTGACGTCATCATGGTCGGCGAAATGCGCGATTTTGAAACAGCCAGCACAGGCGTTGAGGCATCCCTTACCGGCCACTTGGTATTCAGCACTCTGCACACCAACAGTGCTCCGGAAACCATTGTACGCCTGCTGGATATGGGCATTGATCCCCTTAATTTCGCCGATGCCTTGCTTGGAATTCTCGCTCAACGCCTTGTGCGCACACTATGCAAATCCTGCAAGGAGCAATATCATCCCCCTAAGGAAGAATACGAAGAGATTGCCGAAAGCTATGGCCGGGAAGAATTTGATAAATTAAATATTCATTATAATGATGATTTTAAACTTTACAGGCCAAAGGGTTGTAGTAGTTGTAATGGAACCGGATATAAAGGTAGATTAGGCATACACGAACTCTTAGTCGGCACTGATGATATCAAAAGAATGGTGCAAAAGCATGAAACTGTTGAAGCCATGCGGGACAAAGCAAAAAGTGAAGGCATGACAACACTTTTACAAGACGGTATTCTAAAAGCTTTGCAGGGTTTTACCGATTTTATGCAAGTGCGCCGTGTTTGTATTAAATAATTTTATCTGTTTTTAATGCCTCTCTCTTTAATAAAATATTCTTAATCCTTATCTTCATTTTTCAATTTTTCCGATTTTAAATCAATTCTTAGGGAACGATATTATTACACATTCGCTTGCATACCCCCGCAGTAAACTATGACTAATGCGCTCGCTACCGAATTCATTTAATACTTTTCCACATTTCGTTAAATGAGTTTTAATATTTTATTTAAAAAGAATGCGGATCAGATGAGATTTTTCGAGGAATAATTTCAGGATTCTTATAAATATAGTTAATATTATCTGATAATTACATTGCATGAACAATGATTGCTTATTTTTTGGCACGATAATTTCAATAGTATAGAGATAAATAAACAAATTACCCTAAAGGAGGTAACAGATCATGAAAAAAACATTAGGAACTATCATAGTAATGGCAGCGGTTATTCTTTTAACGGCAACTTTCAGCTTTGCTGAGTATGCGGCGGCAGGAACAGCCAACTTCCCGTTCTTCCAACTGGGTTGCTTAATCATCGGCGGATTGATTCTGGTTTCTTTAAAACGCAAATATGAAAAGATATATATCGGCGAAGTAGTTGGAATCTTCGCTCTGTACACGATCCTGATGGCACTTTTCACCAATCCGGTGATTGAAACTGTAAAGATTATCGTCAGCTAAGGAGTGTCAGAACAAAATCTGTTCCAGGAAGGGGGAATGAGCAATGTTGGCAGCACAAAAAACTCACCACGAACAAGTAAACAATTTTAAGCAGATAATGATGCTTTCCGCGTGGGGTTTTACGATGGTGGTTGTTTCTTTCCTGTTCCTTTACGTTGGACATTTACTTGACGGTGTATTGGAAACTTCTCCTGATTTCATGCTGGGCTTCTTTCTTTTGGGGTTCTTCCTTTGCATAACGAGACTCTATCAGGAAGCCTGTGAAAAAAGAAAGGTTGTTTAGCTTATGTAAAATAACATGATCTGAAATATAAAAACCCCCTTAAGATAAAATGTCTTAAGGGGGTTTTTATATTTCATCAAAGATATTAATCATGGAATAACTCTGACCATGTAAAATAAATAAAAAACCACAGTATTTTGCCGTATTCCCTTCTCACTTTTTTCCAGTCTGCCGACGACAATTCCCATAAGTTAACTGGAACTTTTTCGAAGCGTGTCGGGACAAAATAAAAATCACCCTTATTGATATCAAACACCTTCATGGCGATTAATTTGATCCGGCGCATATGGTAAGGTGAACTGATAAATATCGCCGATTTCAGCCCATAACCGGACATTATTTTTTTGGCTTCAATTATTTCTACATGTGTATCTTCATAAAAGCCTGGAGGAGGTAAAACATTATCATTGCCTGATCCAGCCGAACGTAAATCAGGCAATAAATATTGCCCCTTCCATTTATCATAAATTCCATATGTCTTATGATACGCTGGAATAATTAAGAAATCAGCCATTCCTTCATTTATCAATCCGTAAGCTTCTCTTTGACGCGCTTTAAAATCCGGCCCCAAGAAAAGTATTATTGCATCTGCTTTTTTATACTCTGAAGAGTAAAGTAAAAACCGTGGTGAATACAAAACAAGTCCTGTCAATAACACCAAAATAAAAATGCAGATGATCATGCCTTTATTACGTTTTATCAAAAGAATATCCTTGGGATAATTATTTATTTTAATTATTTAAACTTAAAATATCCAATCATTTATCAGGAGTTTCATCTTTAATCTTCGACTTTGTTAAATGCAATTTCAATAAAAAATATTGATACTCTCCGCAAAAAGCCGCGGAAAATCTTCGATTCTTGAGGTAATTATAAGTCTATATTCGCTCGATTATCCCCGCAGCAAGTTACAGGAGAATGCGCTGGTTGCCGAATAAAATGGTTAATCTATATCGCCAAAATAATCTGCCGAAAAGATATAAATTTCCGTTTCTTCATCTATCCAGGCCTGCAGCGGCAATCCGGCCTTGTGGCAGGTCTCCTTTAGAAAAGTTTCCCTGTCCCATTCATATTCAACTGCCACTTGCGGTAATAATAAACCGGAGTTGTATCCACGCACTATGTATAAACCGTGCTTTCCCACTTCAATCTCATTAATATCTTTAATGCGTTTAAAAGGACTAAGCACCGATATTTCAAAAGTTAAATGCCGAAGCTCATCTGATCTTAAGGACGGGAATCGCGGATCGTTAAAAGCCGCCGCTATGGCCATCTCCTGCACAGTTTCCCCAAGCGGCTTATACGCCTTTATATAACCTATACAGCCACGTAATTGGCCATTTTTCTTCAAAGTCACAAATGCGCCTCTTTTTTGCTTGAGATTTTCTGAATAAATTTTTAATTCAGGTATTTCCATACGATTAATTTTAGCCGCAATTGCACTTTTCGCTATATCCAGAAGGTCTGCTTTTTCCTTATCTGTTAATTCCATTTTATGCTCCTTCATCAAACTCAATCTTTAGAATAATAACAAAGTTATAAAGATGATTTCCCTCTGATTTACTTCGACCGCCATAAAAAGTTAGTTCTATTTGCAGTAAACTACGGCCGCATATCCAACAACAGAGCTCTTATCACCTGTGACATCTCCTGAATTGGCGTATTTCAAAAGATGTGCTTTATCAGCTTTCATCATGTGCGCAACTAGCATAACTACTGCCATTGGTCCTCCGCCACAAGCCTCAACAGTTCCATTTTCCAGACTTCGCAAAAGGCCGGCAGCATCGCCATTTTTTAAAAATTCCAAAGCAATAGCATCCATTTTTTTAGCTATATTATAGTTATAAAAATGAGATAGATCGGAACTGCCCACTATCAATATTTTTTTGCCATGTGTAACTTTACATATTGTTTCAGCAAGTTCCTGGCAAGTATCTGCATCCTGGTCTCCCATTACTAGCGGTAAAAACGAAAAATCGCCCAACGCAACCTGTAAAAAGGGAAGCTGAATTTCCACGGAATGCTCCTGCAAATGAGCCTCTGGAATATCCACTACTATTTTGCTTAAATTTTTAATTTTTTCGGCCAAGTCTTCGGCAACTGGAACAATTCCCAAAGGCGTTTCAAAACCGACCCTACTGAAAACGGACACTCCATGAAAAGCAACCCGGTGGCTCGGTCCGACAACAACAACTGCATCGTATTTTTCTTCGCGGATGAGGTTATAAGCGTGTGCCGCAACTTGTCCGGAATAAACATAGCCGGCATGTGGGGCAATTAATCCTATAACTTCTCCTTTCAATTTTAATTCGGACACAGAATTGAAATAATTCTCAATATCCCTTTTCAAAACCGAAGGACTTCTAGGATACCAGGAACCGGCTATTACTGATTTTCTAAGAGTATTCATGGTTTTTATTTAAACCTCCATATCACACCCTGAGACGTATCCAAAACTTCAACACCAAGTTCAGCCAGCTGCGTCCGATAGGAATCAGCTTCCTCCCAGTTACAAGCGCTTCTGGCCACATTTCTTTTACTGATCAAATCGTTTATTTCCTCTTGAGCAATCTGAACCTCAAAATCTATTATTCCCAATACTTCGTTGATATTTTTCAGTGCTGCCAAAATTTTCCCCGCGTTACTTTTATTTATTATATCTTTGGTCAAAGGAGAATTCACTTTACCAATAAAATTAAATAACGCTGCCATCGCGCCGGCAATATTTAAATCATCATCTAACGCAGCTATAAAGTCATTTTTAAGATTATAGATTAATTGATCGATTTCTGCAAAATCTTCTTTAATATCATCATTAACAGCGTTGAGCCGGCAAATAAAAGTGTATATTTTCTTAACTGTATTTTTTGCCGTCTGCAGTGCACCCTCCGAATAATTAACCGGTTTACGATAATGCACTCCCAGCAGGAAAAAACGTATATCCTTGCTACTGTAACCGTTTTGTCTTAATTGGGATAGAGGTAGCGCGTTATTTAGAGAACGAGACATCTTTCGGCCATCAACCATTACCAATTCGGCATTAATCCAGTAATTAGGACCGTCATGACCGGAAAAAGCTTTATTGATGGCTAAAATATTTTCGCAATGTGGAAAAGTCTCATCCGCTCCGCTTATGTGAATATCATATTTCGCGCCAAGATATTTACAAGAAATAGACGCGCATTCCAGATGCCAGCTTGGTCTTACATTGCCCCATATTGTCTTATAATAAATACCTCTTTTTAACTCTCCCAAACTCGATCTCTTCAATAGAGCAAAGTCCGCTGGGCTGTCTTTTTCATAATCGTCAAGATCAATTGATTTTCCCTGTCTGGTTTTTGCCAAATCTATGTTGGAAAGAATACCGTAATCAGCCAATTTGGAAATATTGTAATAGACTGAATGAAGTTTTTCGTATGCGTAACCCTTGTCGATCAATTTCTCGACAATCTTTAACATCACCTCAACATTTTCAGACACTTTCACATAGATATTATCCTGACGAATATCCAAAAATCGTGTATCTTCCATAAAAACCTGTAAATATTTGCTGGAATAATCGGCAAGCCCCATTGCCGCTTTTTCCGAACCTTTTATTGATTTGTCCGTGAAATCGACAATGTCCAAAATATGTTTTACCTTGTACCCTTTATAAATTAAATAACGGCAGATTAAATCGGAAACCACCAGGCGCCGGTAATTCCCCAAATGAGGGGTATCATGAATTGTCGGTCCGCAGGTATGAATACTTACTTCATCAATTTTAATCGGATTAAAAAGAGTTTTCCGGCGGTTGAAGGCATTGTAAAGGTTAAAAGTAGAAATATCTTTTTTAATCGCGAATAATTCCGTGCTTAAATACCGTTCCCCGCCATCCGGGAAAATAACAACTATTAGCCCCTCTTCCAAAAGCTTCGCCTTCTGTGCGGCTACAAACATGGCTGCGCCGGAACTCATTCCCACTAATATACCTTCTTCACGGGCGATCCTGCGGGACATTTCAAAGGCATCCTCATCCAGGATATTTACCTTTTCATCAAGCATATTTTTATTAAATATTCCAGGACGGTAGGATTCCCGCATATTTTTTAACCCCTGTATTTTATGCTGAAGATAGGGTTCAACACCGATAATTTTTATTTGCGGGTTAAGTTCTTTAAGTCTTTTGGAGATCCCCATAGCCGTGCCACTGGTGCCAAGGGTTGAAACTACCATAGTAACAGCACCGTCAGTTTGTTCCCATATTTCCTGAGCAGTACCATAATAATGGGCAGCTATATTATCTTCATTATTAAATTGATCAGTGCCAAAATATTTATCCGGATTTTCGCGCAACATCCTGTAAGCTACTTCGATTGCGCCATCAGTCCCCTGATTGGCCGGAGTGAAATACAATTCAGCGCCCATAGCCCGCAGAATCTTTTTCCTTTCTTCACTGGCCGATTCCGGCATCATCAGGCAAAGTTTATACCCCTTCACTGCGGCAATCATCGCCAAACCTATTCCCGTATTGCCACTGGTTGCTTCTAAAATAATTTTATCATGATTTAAACGTCCCCTCTTTTCCGCATTCTCAATCATAAATAGTGCAGGGCGGTCCTTAATGGAACCGCCGGGATTAGCGCTTTCTACTTTAGCAAAAATCTTTACTTTTTTATTGGGATTAAGCCTGCAAATTTCCACCAACGGCGTATTGCCAATGCCTTCGATAACGTTTTTGTAAAATTTACTCATAGATGAAGTCCTGTAAAATAAAAAACCGAGTTGGGTTTGATTGGGAAATATCAATTTGTTCTGGAAAAATACGCCGGATAAAAAAATCGATTAACTATCCATTTTTAGCAGAGGAATTTTAATAAACTGAACGCCTTCTTCCTTTAAATTTTCTTCCTCCTGAGGCGTACTTGTTCCTTTAATGTTTCGTTTTTCTTCATCCCCATAATGTATCTTCACGGCAATTTCGGCAAATTTATCGCCCACATCTTCGAAATTTGCATCAATATACTGATGCAACATTTTCAAGGCATTAGCAGGAGAAAGTTCCTTGTTCTGAAATTTGTTTTCCACCCGTGAATCCTTTCCCATAATTGTGATTGAAGAAGGAATCATTTCGATATTAGAGCTATTACACACAGGACAAGAAACTAACTTTTGCGAATTTTGCAAAGTCCATGTTTGCCGGTTTTTAAACCATCCTTCGAATGTGTGTCCTTTTTCACATTTTAAATCGTAAATGATCACCCTCAGATTATCCTTTTCATAACAAATTTGTTTTTTTATAACACGCCCTGAAATAAAATACAATTACCTATATAAATTAAAGAAAGGGAAAATACTTACAATAAGAGGTGATAAATTTTATGTTAAATTACAGAAAGTGAATTCAGACTAAATAAAAAAGTGGACAATTATAAATAAATTTTATATCGTCCGTCTCGTGTCGGGATGTGGCCCAGTTTGGTAGGGCACTGCGTTCGGGACGCAGGGGTCGCGCGTTCAAATCGCGCCATCCCGACCAATTTATTGTATTTGATTTTGCGATATAATACTTGTATTAACCAACAACTGAAGCAAGTTTAAAGATCGGCAGGTACATAGCGATAATCATACCGCCAACAACAGTTCCCAGGAAAACCATCATTACCGGTTCCAATAGCGCGGTCATTGAATCCACGGCGACATCAATTTCATCGTCGTAAAAATTGGCAATTTTACTAAGCATCGAATCAAGCGCACCCGTTGCCTCCCCGACAGAAATCATTTGTACAACCATGGGCGGAAAGATTCCTGTCTCGGCAAGTGGTTCCGCTATAGTACGTCCTTCAGTAATGCTCTGACGTGTTTTTAACAGAGCATTTTCTACAACTACATTACCGGAAGTTTTACTTACAATGGTCAACCCTTCCAGAATGGGCACGCCGGAACTCATCATTGTTGATAACGTACGCGAAAATTTAGCCACAGCAACTTTTTTTAACAAATCCCCGAAAACCGGAGCTTTCAGCATCATAGAATCAATTATCCAGCGTCCCTTTTCCGTTTTGTAAAATCTGTTAAAAGCGATATAAATGACAACAAGTATAGCGAGGATAAAAAGAAAGTATTTTTGTGTAAATTCACTTGCAGCAATTAAAGCTTGAGTAAGCGCGGGCAGTTTTCCGCCCATACCTTCAAACATTTTTTGAAATACAGGAATAACCTTAAGGAGTAATAAAGCGACTACCGCCAACGAAATAACCAGAACAGCCGCGGGATATGTCATGGCGCCTTTAACGCGTGATTTTAGCTTCATCGCTTTTTCCATGTAATTTGAAAGACGTTCTAAAATAACATCCAATATACCACCAGCTTCACCAGCGGCAATCAAATTTACAAAAAGCTCATCAAATATCTTGGGGTATTTCTTTAGAGCATTAGTTAAACTGGTACCTCCTTCGATATCTTCTTTTATCGAGCGAATAATTTTAGAAAAAGATTTATCTTGCTCCTGTTGGGCTAAAAGATCCAGGCACTGAATCAATGGAAGACCCGCATTTATCATTGTGGAAAAAATCCGGCAAAAGACAACCACATTTTTTTCTTTAATTTTGCCTTTTAAAAAAGGCAGGTACTCCATAATATCTTTGGGTTTTTTCTTTACTTCAATGGATTTAAATCCCTGGCGACGCAAAAGACCACGTACAGCAACTTCATCAATCGCCTCTATTTCTCCTTTTTTTACTTCATCTTTTTTTGTTACAGCTTCCCAAAGAAAAATTGGCATATTTGAAAATCCTTTCTTTATATCAAATAACTTTGCTGTTTTATTATAAACCAGCTTTCATATTATTTCAACAGGTTAAAATTAATAGGGTCTGGTAATTTAAATACTCATATCAGAAAAATCACCTTGACAATAACCAGAATTCCCCGATTATTAAGCGCAGGTCATTGTAATTAAATATTAAATTAAAAGCATCCATTTTTTATTTTTTAATTTCATTAGCTTTGCTGCGTTGACATAATATCTCATATTGAATAATTCCCGCAGCCACGGAAACATTCAACGAATCAAAGATTCCCATCAGAGGAATGGTTATCAAAAAATCGCATTTTTTCTTTACTAATGGTCTGATGCCTTTTGCCTCTCCTCCCAGTACCAGAACAACAGAATAATTAAAATCCATCTCCTTTAAGCTTCTTCCATCATGAGCTTCCGCGCCAAAGACCCAGAATCCCTTATCTTTTAAATAATCAAGCGTTTGCGATAAATTAACCACTCTGGCGACAGGTATTTGCTCAACGCTTCCGGCAGAAGCTTTATTAACGGCCGCCGTAACCGAAGCAGCCCTGTCTTCCGGAATCACTATTCCGTTTGCGCCTAAACAATGAGCGGTACGAATTATTGACCCCAGATTTTGGGGATCCATGATACTATCGAGAACTAAAATCAGATCAAAATTAAAAGATTTATTGCGGTTTTTTATTAGTACATCTAACTCTGTATAAACAAAAGCTTTGCACAGACCGATAACGCCCTGATTTTCAGGTGTTCCTGCCAACTTATCCAGATATTTCCGCTGGCAAAACTCAACAGGAATTTTTTTTATACGGGCTATATCTACTATTTCTTTTACGGAAGATCCGCTCCGTCCGGAGGCAATGATAATTTTTTCACATCCATCGCTGTGCTGCCGGAGGAGATCCCTAATGGAATTTATACCGTAAATTACCTCCATAAGCTTCTTTCCATTTTCATGAACGAATCATCTTGCCGCCAGACCTGCAGCAATTTCCTGAACAATTTGCCGGCAAGCTTCCAGAGGAGCTGGGGCCTCGCGAATCGGTCTGCCCACAACAATGTAATCGGCTCCCGTTTTTATAGCCTCATAAGCGCTTAGAGTCCTTTTTTGATCGTCTTTTTTTGTTCCAGCCGCGCTGCGTATACCCGGCGTTACAATGACAAATTTATCGCCCAAATTTTCCCTCAGCATTGCGATATCCTGCGCTGAAGCAACCACACCTGAGACGCCGGATTGTTTTGCCAATTTAGCCAGATGAAGAACCAATTCGCTTGTGCTTTTTTGAAATCCAATTTCCGTTAAATCTTCGTTATTTAAACTAGTAAGTATCGTAACCGCCAAAAGAACAGGTCTGGCTTTGCCAAGTTTATCGGAACAATTCCAGGTTGCTAAAGCCGCTTCTTTAATCATCCTGCTGCCGCCTGACGCGTGAATATTAAACATATCAACATTCAAACCAACGGCGGCTTCAGCCGCACGGGCAACGGTGTTGGGAATATCATGAAATTTGAGATCTAAAAACACCCTTTGACCTCTTTCCTTGATGCTTTGAATTATTTTAGGCCCGACGGCAGTAAATAATTCCTTGCCAACTTTGAACATACCAACATGGCCGGAAAGGAGTTCCACCCATGATAAAGCATTCTCATAATTGTTGGCATCAAGCGCAAAGATTAGTTTGTTACCAGCTTCTTTACTCGATATATTCTTCATCGCCGATAAACTCAGTATTATCAGGAATTGGCTTGAAATCTTCTTTTGTTCCATTTAAATATTCAGGATTGGCGTAAACGACTTTGCCGGCGGCAATCTCTCGCAGAGCTTCAACTATCTCTCTGTTTTTACTTGTCACCAACGGCACCGAACCTTTTAGTAACTGGTGCGCGCGCTTAGACGCCAGTGATACCAATCCAAACCGTGTTTTGGCAACCAGCAAAGAATCTTCTATTGTAATTCTAGCCATAGATTTAAACTCTCCTTAAAATATGTAACTATTTTTTAAATTTTTTAATTTCATTTTGCAATCTGCTTCTTTTACATTTCTCGGCTATATAAATTGAAATCAATTGATTTACAGCAGTTTCCAAATCTTCATTAAATATAACATAATTGTACCATGAAATTTCTTTTAATTCACTTTCCGCCTGTTTAAACCTCTTTTGAATAACATCATCGGTTTCATGACCGCGTTTTTCGAGCCTTTTTAAAAGTTCAGAGCGGGACGGGGGAAGAACAAAAACATAAATACCTCCCTTAAACTCTTGTTTTATTTTTTTAGCGCCCCGCGGTTCGATATCAAGCAATAAATCTTTGCCATTTTGAATAAACTCTTTCATAACATTTCGGGACGATCCGTACAAGTGGCCGTAATTTTCTACCCACTCAACAAATTCACCCTGATCAATTCGATCCTGAAATTCTTCGCTAGAAATGAAATGATAATCTTTCCCATTGACTTCATTAGGACGCGGAGGTCTTGAAGTATAGGAAACCGAAAATTTTATTTCCGGATATGCATGGAGAAGCCTTTGGCAAAGGCTGCTTTTCCCTGCACCGGAGGGCGCGGAAACAACTATAAAGAATCCTTTGGCCATAATATTACTCGATATTTTGTGCTTGCTCGCGTAATTTACTCAATTCACTTTTAACTTCAATCACCTGACGAGTTATTTCGACATCGCTTACTTTCGAACCAATTGTATTAATTTCGCGATTCATTTCCTGTAAAAGGAAATCTATTTTTTTACCTTCGGTATCATCGCTATGCAAAAACATTTCAAACTGGCCTACATGACTATGCATCCTGACTATTTCTTCAGTTATATCAGTCCTTTCCGCCATAATGGCAACCTCTTGAGCTAAACGGGTATCGTCAAGCACATATCCGGCTGTCAATTCTTTAATCCTTTCAGACAGACGCTTTTGATACTCAGAAACAACCTGCGGCGCACGTGACTTGATGTTCTCCAGAATTTCCGTAATCGCTTTGAGCCTCATCTGCATATCCTGAAACATGGCAAGACCTTCCTCTTGCCGCATATTGATCAATATCGCCAACGATTGCAAAAAAGTTTTTTCTACCTGATTCAGAAAGTCAGAGCTAAGTTGAGTTTCCGATGGTGGAGTAAAAATATCACGGAAACTGGTCAATGTTTTCAAACTGATGGGAGCTTGCAAATTGAATTCCTGTTTAAGCCTGCTCAAAACATCAAAATAATCGCGGGCCATTTCTAAATTCAGATTTACTTTAGAAACATCTGAGCCTTCACCATCGAACTTGATGAATACTTCAATGCGTCCACGTTTAAACCTTTCAGTAATTTTCTTTTTGTACTCCATTTCCAGAGGAGAAAGCGCTGAAGGCATACGCATAAATATTTCCAGAAAACGGTGATTTACGGACTTAGCCTCCACAATAATACTTTTGTTCTGGTAAACTGTTTCTGCTCGGCCATAACCGGTCATACTTTTTATCATTTATACACCCATACCACTTTAATATTTATGATTTTTACTGATCCAGTATTTTTAACTGCAATAAATATTTTGCCCTGATTTTGCTCAACATCAGAAGCTGTTTTTCATCCGCGTAATCCGGATAAGTCCAAGGCAAAGAGCAGAATTTTTTCCCCTGATAAACTAACGTCAAATCGGCATAAATACCATCCCGTAAATAGGGACGGTGAGTGTAACTCTTGCCAGTGGCTAAAATCAAATTAGCTTTGGATATATATCCGGGATCAATGTTAACCTGCCTCCGCAAATTCAATGCAGATTTATCTTCAATCTCGTTTGTTGCCAGTTTAATATCGGGCAATTCCTCCGGCCTGATTAACTTTTCGAAAGTCAAAAAACGCCTGACAAGATTTTCACCCATTTCAGCGCAATAGTAATTCGTATAATCGAAGGATATTATCGAGCTTATAAAATCTGGTTGTCCATAAGCAAAAGACAAAATTTCTATTGTCCCGTTTAACCGCGCGGCCTCTTTCGCAAAAACACTGAAAAACAACTTTACAGGTTGGGCCGGATTCGGTTTGCTCATAACACTTCTATTAGTTCTTTCTGGGAAACTGTGGCCGTGCCAATTTTCTCGACCACAAGACCAGCAGCCAGATTAGCCAAACATGTAGCCTCTTTCATATTAGCCTGCGCGGCCAAACCAAGGGCGAGCATTCCGATAACTGTATCACCGGCACCAGTCACATCGTAAACTTCTTTGGCCTGCGATGAAAAATAAGTATGGACAATCTTCCGGCCATTTTCAAAAAGGCTCATCCCTTCCTCTCCCCGCGTAACAAGTATTGCCGGAAAGGCGTACTTTTTCAAAAGGGATTTGCTCAATAGTTGAATATCATTCGCGCTTGTTATTTCCATACCGGCAGCGCGCTGGACTTCATAATGATTGGGGGTAATCACATCTACTCCTTTGTATATGGAAAAATTGTTTTGTTTCGGATCAAGACAGATGAAAATATTTGAACCCTCCACTATTTTTTTTATTCCATGGATAAGTTCTTTAGAAACAACTCCTTTGTTATAATCGGAAATAACAATAGCCCCTATTTTTTTACGCAGTGATTTTACGTATTCCAGTATTTTATTGATACTGGATTGAGGAATCGGTTTTCTATTTTCCTTATCAAACCGCACCATCTGCTGTCCGTGAGCAACAATTCTTGTTTTAAGAGTAGTTGGTCTCTTCTTATCCACAACCATTCCATTTGTTTCTATTTTCCGATCACGCAATTCCGTAAGCAATTTTTTCCCAATATTATCAGCGCCAATAACTCCGGCAACATAAACTTTACCGCCCATAGCATAAATATTGTTAAGTACATTTGCGCAACCGCCAAGTAAAATACTGTCTTTTTGAACATCAACAACCGGTACAGGAGCTTCCGGCGAAATACGTGAAACATTTCCCCAGATGAAATGGTCAACCATTACATCTCCGACCACAAGAACACCAACATGGGAAAAATTGGCAATAATTTCCAACGCTCTTTTTTTGGTTAAAATTCTTTGCACTGTTTGGAAACAACTCCTGATTAAATTAAGACTGAAAATTAAAAAAAGCGCTTATCGCGCCCCCGATACAAAAAAGCGACATGATATTATTACTAAGACCTGAATTTGTCAATTATTTTCTAAAAATACAAAATACCTATAAGAAAACAAGTTTCTCTGTTTTTACGATTATCTTGACATACGAATAATATCTTCCTAATATACATTATTAAAATAACAAGCCCTATTGACTCAAATGCCCAATGAGCAGATTATTTTAATGAAATTGGAGCTCTCCGCGACAAACCGCGGAGAATCTTCGATTATTAAGGCAAATTATAATTCTATAATAGCTGCTTACCCCAAAGCTTGTGAACGTGATTGCTCGCTTACGAATTCAAACGGTTTGATCATGTTAAATATTAAACAATTTCGCTACGGAACAGACAATTTTGCCTACATAGTCTATGGAAATAAACAGGCAATGGCCATAGATGGCGGGGCGTGGATAGAAATACTTTCTTTTCTAAAAACAAAAAATCTCACACTTAGATATGTCACCAATACACATTTTCATAACGACCATACATTGAGAAATGATCGTCTGATCAAAGCAACCGGCGCTGATTTCCTCAATTCTGCAACTTTTTCCGACAATCATGCAATTATCATTGACGAAGAAACTATTCTGGTTTACCGGACTCCAGGACATACAGATGACTCCGTCTGCTTTTATACGGGCAATGTTTTAATCACCGGCGACACTCTCTTTAACGGAACAATTGGTAATTGTCTTTCCGGCAAACAGAAAAATTTTTATTTATCCATTAAACGGCTGATAACTTTGCCTGATGAAACCATCATTTACGCAGGACATGATTATATTCTTGATTCCCTTGCCTTCGCCCGCCATCTGGAACCTGGCAATAAGGATATCGAAGTTTTTCGCAACGCTCATAAATCCGATATTACAATATATTCGACCTTAGCTGAAGAACGTAAGATAAACCCTTATTTGCGATTCAATGAAGAAGCAATCATTAATGTCCTAAAAGAAAACCATCTTCCTTGTGCCACAGAATGGGAACGATGGAATTCTTTGATGTCCATTGAATAGAAAATTTTTTACAGATGTCACTTATTGATTGACACACGTATATAATTCTTGGCAAATATCCCCTAACAACATGTATAAGAGGCTGATATGAGATGATGTCAAAGCCCATTCCCAATATAGTTATGAAATCATGAAAGATGTGGAATCTCCCTGGCCGCTAGCTAAAATTGTTTATCAACACAATGAACGTATGGACAGTTCCGGATATCCACAGGGCTTAAAGAGCGAAAATATTCTTATTGAAGCCCACATACTTGCCATTGCCGATGTGGTTGAAGCAATGATGTTCTATCGTACTTACAGGCCTTCTTTTGGACTTGATAACGCGCTCACGGAGATTGAAAATAACGCGGGCTTTATGACTATAAGGCGACTGATGCATGCTTAAGGCTGTTCAGAGAGAAGGGATTTAAACCCGAGTAATTGAGGCACCGACCTACACATATACGTTTCACTCCCTGCATCCGAAATTCATTCCATATATCTCTATTGACTTCAGTAATATAATCAAGTAAAAATTATTAAGTAATTAGTCTAATGCCATTTTTAAATCAAAGATGATATTGAGGCGGCTATGCTTAAGGCGACGAGGCGTATGTGATCCACGCCATTATGGCGCAGATCACTGGTAAGGAAATGATCCATTTATATTGTGTCCCCTTCGGGGACACTCCCGTATTTACATACTTTGAGGAAGCCGACAATGACGCCAACAAAAATAGCTCTTTGAATTAGAAATGATTTACAAGGAAAGACTTTTATGATTTATTCAGTATTATTAGTTACATTAGGAGTTGCTATAACCGCTTTTATGTCCTTCTGGTCCGTGGTTTTTTCAATTTTCCCCGATGCCGACAATAAAATTCATAAAGTAGCCAATATCTGGGCTAAAATCTTGCTTTCAATATGTAATACAAAGGTAAAAGTGATCGGAGAAGAAAATATACTGCTCGGAAAACCGCAAATTTTTATGTCCAACCACCAGAGTGATTTTGATATTTTAATTTCTCTGGCATATATCCCTGTTCAATTCCGGTGGATTGCCGAAAAAGAATTGTTTTCTATTCCTGTATTCGGTGCGGCAATGAGAAGCGCCGGTTATATTGAAATTGACCGAATTAATCGGGAAAAAGCTCTGCAAAGCATTGATGAAGCCGCGTTGCGCATCCGGAAAGGAAAATCGATTATGACCTTCCCGGAAGGTACAAGAGGCCGTGACGGAGAAATCAAACCTTTCAAACATGGAACCTTTTATCTCGCTATTAATTCGGGCGTGCCCATTGTGCCTGTTTCTATTATCGGCAGCGGCCCAATAATGTCCAAAAGATCACTGAGAATAAAATCCGGTCAAATCACATTGGTTATCGGGAAACCAGTGGAAGTGAAAATTTTTGATATTGAAAAACGGCACGAGCTTATCGAAATGGTCAGAAATGAAATTATAAAAAACTATAATTACTGGCAGGAAGCGGAAAAATTTAACATCAAAGATATAAAGAACGAGACTACTTGAATTTACCTGACTTAATAATTTGGGGAAACGTTCAAGATTTGACCGAACTTTTTCCTGCTTGCAACTCTGTTCATGTGCTGGATTTTTGGATTGTTTACTTTACTTGTCAAATATCCTTTTTTCTGAAATAATAATCAATATTGACAAATTATTTTAAAGTGTGGCGATAAATAATATGACAGAAAAACAAACGAACAATAAAAGAATCAGAGAGATTAAAGGAGTAGTTTGCCTTTCTCTGGCCTTCTTTTTACTTTTGTGTCTTGTTTCCTACCATCCGCAGGATCCTTCGTTTACCCACTTTGTCGCCAGTGGTCAGGCAACGCATAATTTTACGGGCAAGGCCGGATCTTATACAGCCGATTCTTTGATTCGTCTTCTTGGCATTGCTTCTTTTCTTTTACCTCTTATTCTTTTTATTTGCAGTTTTAAATATTTTCTATATCCGGAATTTACTATTAACACCAACAGGTCTTTTGGATTTTTATTTTTCGTTCTTTCTTTTGCCGGAATCATGTCCATCCTTATCAGCAGAAGCGTAACGGTTTATGGAGAATCACTGAATAAAGGCACAGGCGGTTTCATCGGCGTGTCTATTGTCGGGCTGCTCCGTATGTACTTCAATGCCGCTGGTACCTACATAATTTTATTTCTGATTTTTGTAGTGGCGCTGACATTCATGGTTGAATTTTCAATTGTATCTGTTACGGGACGAATCTCTCAACTTGCGCTGGCGTTAATTACTCCCTGTAAAAATCATCTCACGTCTTTTGTGAATTTTGTTTTCAACAGCATGAAAACGGAAAAGAAACAGCAACCGGTAATCGAAGAAACTCCTGTGGCGTTAAAAAAAGTGTCTCCAAAAAAAATTGAACAAACCCATTTTGATTTTACTAAAATTAAAACCGATGATAAATTCCAACTTCCGCCATTTACATTGCTGGAAGAATCGCAGCACAAGGATGTTCGCGTAAAACGGGATTCTCTGGTCACTAATTCCCGTATTTTGGAAAAGAAGCTGTCTGACTTCGGTGTCGAAGGACGCGTGGTGGAAGTAATGCCCGGGCCCGTAATAACTATGTATGAGCTGGAACCAGCTCCGGGCGTTAAAATCAACAAAATAGTCAACCTCTCTGATGATCTGGCTTTGGCGCTGATGGCGCCCAGCATTCGCATTCTTGCTCCAATTCCCGGCAAATCGGTTATTGGCATTGAAATACCGAATTTAAAAAGGGAGTCGGTTTTTCTCAAAGAAGTACTTGACAACGATTCATTTTCGGAATCACCTTTCCGGTTGCCGATTGCTCTGGGCGTTAATTTTGTGGGTACGCCTGTAGTTGCCGATTTAACAAAAATGCCTCATTTGCTTATTGCCGGCACCACCGGCTCCGGCAAAAGCGTCGCCCTCAACGCCATGATTTGCAGCATATTGTTTAAAGCCCAGCCGGATGATGTCAAATTCCTGATGATTGATCCCAAGAGGCTGGAGCTATCTTCTTACGAAGGTATTCCCCACTTAATGCATCCTGTAGTTGTAAACCCGAAAAAAGCTTCACAGGTTTTGCGCTGGACAGTGGAAGAAATGGAAAGGCGCTACCGGATACTCAACGATTTGAAAGCAAAAAGCATTGACGCTTACAACGAACTGCTTTTAAAAGGCCTGAAGAGTAAAACTGTCTTAGCATTGCCCAAACAAGTTGACCCCGATGTGGAAGTTGAAAAAACAACAGACACAACAGGCGCCGCCAAAGCAGAACAGGAAATAAAACACACAAAGCTTCCTTACATTATTGTAATTATCGACGAACTGGCCGATTTAATGATGGTCGCGCCGCGGGACGTGGAAGAATCTTTGACGCGACTGGCACAAATGGCGCGGGCAGCCGGAATTCACCTTATCATTGCCACGCAAAGGCCGTCGGTAGATGTAATCACCGGTCTTATTAAAGCAAATTTCCCCACGCGCATCTCGTTTCAGGTATCTTCCAAGATTGATTCCCGCACAATTATCGACCAACAGGGCGCGGAAAAACTGCTTGGCGCAGGAGATATGCTTTTTATTCCGCCGGGCACATCCAAACTGTCCCGCATCCATGGAGCTTATGTTTCGGACAAGGAAATTTCGCGTATTGTTGATTTCATTAAAATGCAGGCGCAACCGGCATACGATTCCTCTATTGATAAATTCGCGCTGGCCGCCGCTCAGACTCAGCATGACGATGATGACGGCTTTGATGAAAAATATGACGAAGCCGTAGCTTTGATTGACGAACTGGGACAGGCGTCCATATCCCTTGTCCAGCGTTATATGAAAATCGGTTATAATCGCGCGGCGCGCATCATTGAAAAAATGGAGGCCGAAGGTATTGTCGGTCCTTCCGACGGCGCAAAACCACGAAAAGTCCTGATTAGAAAGCTCCCCAGTTGAAAAAGACAAATCAAAACAAGGTGCACATCATCAGTCTGGGCTGCCCGAAAAATCTAATTGATTCGGAAGTAATGGGAGGCCTTTTAAATCAAGCAGACCACCAACTGGTTGATAGTAGCGATTCCGCTGACATTGTCATCGTTAATACCTGCGCTTTTATAAATCCGGCCAAGGAAGAAGCCATCGAAGAAATTTTAACTTTGGCTGAAGAAAAAAAGAAAAACAACCGGCAACTTAGGATTGTCGTCGCCGGCTGCCTTGCCCAGCGCTACGGCAGAGAACTTCTTGTGCAGATACCTGAAATCGATTTGCTTATCGGCATCGGACAAATCGGCAACATAGCCGATCACATCAATAAATTAAATCAGGAAAAATTCAAAAGATTAGCAGTAATCACCAAACCGGATTTTTTAATGAATTTTCAGCACCCGCGGCTTTTATCCTCAACCGCCGCAAGCGCGTATTTAAAAATTTCCGATGGCTGTTCAAATCGCTGCACCTACTGTGTTATACCTTCTATTCGCGGCCCGGTACGCAGCCGCAAACCGGATGATATTCTTCAGGAGACCAAAATACTGACAGCCAGAGGAATAAAAGAAATAAATATCACTGCTCAAGACACTACAACTTACGGCAAAGATTTAACCGGCCGCCCGCAATTGTCCACCTTGTTAAACGATATGGCGAAAATCAAAAGTTTAAAATGGATACGGCTGCTTTACGCCCATCCGGCGCGCGTCACCACAGATTTGCTGGAGATCATTGCTGCTAATGAAAAAATCTGCTCTTACATTGATTTGCCGATTCAGCAAATTGACGATGATATTTTGAAAGCGATGAACCGCAAAGTTACCAGCGCTGAAATTAAAAACGTTATTGCTCAGGCTCGCCGGATAATTCCCGGTGTCACCCTGAGAACATCGTTGATTGTCGGATTTCCGGGAGAAACTCCGACAAAATTTAACAGACTGCTTGATTTTGTGAACGAAACAAAATTTGACCATCTCGGTGTTTTTATTTATTCTAAAGAAGAAGGAACAACGGCCGCGAATTTAAAATCACATGTATCCGAAAAGGAAAAAGAACGCCGCCGTGAAATAATTATGAATGAACAGGCGGTAATTTCCAGCACCATCAATAAAGCCATGGTCGGATCGATTCAGGAAGTGCTCATTGAAGGGAAAAGCGACCGGGCCGATTTTGTTTACATGGGCAGATGCCGCAGACAGGCGCCGGAAATAGACGGAGTAACTTACGTTAAAAAATCTAAATCCCCAATCGGTGAACTTGTAAAATGCAAAATAATAGCAGCAGATGTTTATGATCTGTTTGGAGAAATCATCAAGTGAATTACCCCACCTACAAGGCGGGGCATCTTAACAAACTAGCGGAGGAGAATTGCATCCCCCTTACCACCACTCCGCATTCATCCCCGCCCACCGGATGGGGTATTCTGCGGCGGTCTTCATAAATTATTATTCCGGCAATAAAATATATAAATCATGTCATTCCTTAGGGAACTCCAGCTTATGCATGAGTAGGCCAGGCCATAGCCCTACCGCTTATCATTCCAGGCAAGTTAAACACGACTTGGAATCTAGTACTTTTAAAATAAATTTGGTCGAGTTTTTTTGGACGCGGCCGTTCATTCGTGCAGCATACTTACGTTATCGATAGCCGAGCAAAAAAGGCTTGGCTGAATGGGGACAGTTCATTTCATTTATGAAATTTGAGTGTTGTAATAATACAAACTCTAAAGAACAATGCAACAGTTAATCACATAAATAATCAGGGGAAAAACTCGCATTGTCAAGGATGTGCCGGATTTATCCTTTGAAATAAGCATATAATTGTTGTATAAACTTTCAATACTATAACCAGATTGAAAAAGGGAGAGCGCAACAAATGAAAACAGCAAAAAACGAAGAAGGGACAACGGAAAATAACGCCTCTTCCGTGAAAAAAGAAACCGATACTAATACGATACGCCCGGAACTGGCCGAGATGATTCAGCGGCATTCTTTCATTTTAGACGAGAAACGCCCCGAAGCGATGGCGAAACGTAAGCAAAAAAAACAATGCATGGCTCGCGCCAACATTGATGATTTTTGTGACACCGGAACTTTCATTGAATATGGAGCCCTGGCGATTGCCGCGCAGCGTGGAAGGCGGTCAGAAGAAGATCTCATCAACAAAACCCCCGCTGACGGATTGATCGCGGGCATCGGATCAGTGAACGGCTCTTTTTTCAATGAAGACAATGCCCGCTGTATGTTAGTGGCCTATGATTATACCGTTCTGGCCGGTACACAGGGCTTTTTTAATCACAAAAAAATGGATCGGATGCTGAAACTTTCTTTCGAGCAGCATCTGCCTCTGGTTTTATTTGCGGAAGGAGGAGGAGGAAGGCCTGGCGATGTGGATGCCATCGGAATTATGGTGACGGGACTTGATTTATCCACCTTTGGCGCGTTCGCGAAACTAAGCGGCAGAGTTCCGGTAGTCGGCGTTGTATCAGGACCATGTTTCGCAGGCAATGCTGCCCTGCTTGGCTGCTGCGACGTTATTATCGCAACCAGGAATTCCAATATCGGCATGGGCGGTCCGGTAATGATTGAAGGCGGCGGCCTGGGAATTTTTAAACCGGAGGAAATTGGTCCGATAGATGTGCAAACTCAAAACGGTGTGATTGATATCGAAGTAGCCGATGACTTGGAGGCGGTCGCTGTCGCCAAACAATATCTTTCCTATTTTCAGGGAACGATTCCCGCGTGGGAGGCCGCCGATCAGCTTCGCCTGCGCAACCTGATTCCCGAAAACAACAAGCGCGCTTATAACATGCGGACTGTCATTAAATCGCTTGCCGATACGGATTCATTTCTTGAACTGCGCCCCAAGTTCGGCCCTGGCATGATTACAGGTTTTATACGTATCGAAGGCAGGCCTTTCGGTGTAATGGCTAATAACTGTATGCACATGGCCGGAGCCATCGAAGCTGAAGGCGCGGATAAAGCGGCTCGTTTGATGCAACTATGTAACGCGCATGGTTTGCCGATTCTCTCTTTGTGCGACACACCCGGATTCATGGTAGGACCGGAGATAGAGAAGCGTGCGCAGGTGCGCCATGTCTGCCGAATGTTTGTTATCGGCTCACATTTAACAGTGCCTTACTTTACGATTGTTTTACGCCGGGGTTACGGCCTGGGCGCCATGGCCATGGCCAAAGGAGGTTTCCACGAATCTTTCTTTACGGCGTCATGGCCCACAGGAGAATTCGGCGCCATGGGAATCGAAGGAGCCATTAAGGCCGGTTTCAAAAAAGAGTTGGCAGCAATTAAAGACCAGCAGGAACGTGAAAAGCTTTATGAACAATTGGTTGCTCAATTGCACGAAAGAGGGAAAGCTATCAATATAGCATCCTATCTCGAAATAGATTCTGTCATAGATCCGGCCGATACCCGCAAGTGGATCATGCAGGGTATAAAATCTGTGCCCGCCAATAGATATCGGGAGTCTTGTCACTCCTTTATTGATCCCTGGTAAAAACAAAGAAAGGTAAATTCACAAATGCAAATTCAAGATGTTTTTTCCGCATATAAAGATGACCTTCAGCAGGTTGAAAAATGCATCAATGATAATATAACTTCCGAAATTAAATTGATTCCCGAAGTCGCGCATCATTTAATTGACAGTGGAGGTAAAAGATTCCGGCCTCTTCTGCTTCTGATTAATTCCCGTATTTGCGGTTACCGGGGAGAGAGCCGCTTTCCAATGGCTACAGTTATGGAATTTATCCATACGGGCACCCTTCTGCACGACGATGTCATTGATCACGCATCAGTCAGGCGCGGCAAGACTTCCGCTAATAAAATCTTCGGAAATGCCATAAGTATTCTGGTCGGCGATTTTCTTTGTTTTAAATCTTTCATCCTGATGACGGGAATCGGCAATCTGGATATTTTAAAACTTATTTCTGAAACGGGAGATATAATGTCCGAAGGCGAAGTATTTCAGCTCACCAAATGCGGCGATATAAACCTGGCCGAAGAGGAGTATTTCAGCATTATTGAAAAGAAAACGGCTGTTCTGATTTCTGCATCCTGTGCCGCCGGAGCAATTATGGGATCAGCGTCGCCGGAAAAAATCGATGCTCTGGCGCAATTTGGCAAAAATGCGGGTATGGCCTTTCAAATCACGGATGACATTCTGGATTACATGGCTAAAGGAAAGGAATTCGGCAAGTCTATCGGCAAAGATTTGGAAGAAGGGAAAATAACCCTACCATTAATATTCGCCCTCAAACAAAGCACAGAGGCAGAAAAAAATAAAATCAAGGAAATAGTAACCCATAAAAAAGGCTCACAGAAAGCAGTGCGGGAGATTCTGGGTTTAATTCAAAAATATAACGGAATTGATTCTTCTCTCAAAATCGCGACCGGATACATAAGCGAAGCTAAATCGCATCTGAGTATTTTCAGCGACTGTCCCGAAAAAGATCACTTAAATGCAGTTGCAGAATATATCCTCTCCCGAAACATATAATCCCAATTCTAAAGGAAGTTTTCTCCATGTTGGAGAAAATTTTCGGCAATGTAATGTTCTATTTATTATGTGCTCTCCTAAAGGGAATGCGCTTCCGATCAAAGCACTATTTTTGTTGGCAGCGAAGACCGGCACATGCCTAGGTCGTTGTCGGCTTCAGGAACATCTAAAAATGGTTCTTCGAGTTTCGATGATTCGCCGGAATATTTAAGTGTCTGTGAATGCAATTTCATTTGGTGATTCATATTATCCGTATCGAAAGAAATATCATTCTGGAAATGTGCTTCAATAAATATTTCCAGCAAAATTTTATCGCTGGAATTTACACATCAAACGAATTATAATATTTCGCATCAACAATTCCGCCGCGGTCTTGCTTCAAAGCCTGCGGCAGGAAATCCATAATATCCTTTGCCGTAATTCCATCAACACCTTTTTTTGCTGCTGCCAGATCTCCGGCATAGCCGTGAAGAAACACTCCCTTACGCACCGCCTCATCGGGCTTCAATCCCATTCCGTACATTGCCGCGATGCAGCCGGTGAGAACATCACCGGAACCGGCTGTTGCCATTCCCGCGTTACCGCTTAAATTGATATAAATGTCGCCATTCCTTGTACCAACAAGTGAGTGCGCACCTTTTAAAATAATAGTGGCTTTAAGTTTTTCGGCTGTTTTCCGCAAAACTGCAATTTTATTGCCACTGATTTCCACCGCTGATTTTCCGGTAAGCCGCGCCATTTCACCAAGATGCGGAGTCAGAATCGTCGCCGCTTTCCGGCCACGTAATATTTCCGGATTTTCCGCGATCGCGGTTAAACCATCACCGTCGATGAGCAGTGGCGTTTTGATTGCTGCCGTCAGTTCTTTGACAAGTCTTACTGTTTCTTCCTGTAAAGAAAGTCCCGGACCAATGACCACCATATCCACTTTTGCCGCAGCCGTAAGCAATGCCTTTTTATTATTCAAGGCAATGCTGCCCGTTGCCGTTTCTTTCTGCGGTAGATAGACTATCTCCCTGCCCCGTTTCGCGATAACAGGAACAACACCTCTAGGCGCGGCCAGCCGGGAGTAACCGCCGCCAGATTTTAAAAAGGACATAGCCACGAAATACGGAGCGCCATAATAATTAGCCGCTCCCGCAATAAAAAGAATATCGCCCATCGTCCCTTTGTAAGCTTCGGCAGGTCTCCGGGGCAAAGCAATATAATCATTTGTCTGCACCCGAAGTTCATCTTTCTCATACAGAGAGGGCGGAAAGGAAATGTGGCTGACAAATAATTCTCCGCCAAGTTCATAGCCAGGGTAAAGCATATTGCCGATTTTGGGCAAGCCGAAAGTAACAGTATAATCGGCTTTGACAGCCGTTCCCATTACTTCACCCGTATTGCCGTTAACGCCGGAAGGAATATCGAGTGACAAAACTTTCTTCTTACTTTTATTGATCAGCATAATTACTTCCGCAGCCAATCCGGCAACAGGGCGATCAAGGCCAGTGCCCAAAATCGCGTCAACAACCACATCACAGTGAGCTAAATCTTTTTTGGCCATTGCCGCGTCCTCCAGCTTAATCACATCTATCGGCAGTTGGGTAATTATCGTGAAATTTGTTTTCGCCGCTCCCTTATACTTATTACTATCGCTTAGTAAAAATATTTTTACGAGACCGCCGCCGGAATGAAGCAAACGGGCGACAACCAGACCGTCACCACCGTTATTTCCAGAACCGCAAAAGATTACAAATTTTTTTTCGCTTAAGCCGGTTTTATTTTGCAGCACATTTATTGCGGCAAGACCTGCATTTTCCATCAGGATTTCTTCGGCTATACCTAATTTCCCGATGGCATATCGATCCATAAAACGCATTTCATCATTGCTGGCTATTTTCATAATCGGCTCCCCGTAAGCATTTAACAACCTTGGAAAAAAACTTTTTAAAATATCAACCTGTTCCGGCAATTAAAATTTAAAATATGTAATGAGTAATTTCCATATTTGCCTATTGATCAGGTGCGTGTAAGAGTATTTCAATTAAACTGCCGTATTTCTGATCAGCCTCCGAAAAAGCGTTAATCTCTCTGATGTTCAGATACGGCCGTATTTATCTTCGAAGCGTTCTATATCTTCATCGCCACAGTATACACCTGTTTGCACTTCGATAATGATCAGATTTTCTTCTGAATAATTCTGCAAGCGGTGTTTTGCCTTTTCAGGGATATCCAGCGAGTTGCCCGCACTCAAAGATTTTTTTCCGTCTCCAACAATTGCGTCGCCTTTGCCGGAAACAACAAACCAGTGTTCGGCACGTAAATGATGAAGCTGTAAACTCAAGCATCCGCCTGGTTCAACGACAATTCTCTTCACCTTATGGTTAGGACCTTCTGATAAAACCTCAAAACTGCCCCAGGGACATTTGGTAATTTTTCCCATTCTTCCTTCTCGCAAATTTTGTTTTTTAACTAACACAAATTAAAATTAATGAAAAGCCCTTTCCAGACTCGCTTTAAATGCCAAATTATGATAGTCCATAAGCAAAAAATAGCGACAGGAAGAAATTAATTTTTCATGGATGTCACTTACACGGTCAATAGAAGCAAAAAAAGAAGAAAAACAATTTCTTTGCAAATAGGCAACAACTCAGAAATCAGGATCTGCGCGCCATACTTTACACCGGTTGCGGAAATTAACCGCTTCATCGAGGAAAAACAAAACTGGATTTTCAAGGCAATACAAAAGCGCTCACAGGCATTGCTTCTCCACAAAGAAAAAGATTATGTTACTGGCGAAATCTTTTATTATTTAGGACAATCATATCCGCTGGAAGCCCATTTTGAACCGCTGGAAAATACTGGTGTTATCTTCTGGGATAACCATTTTTTTCTCAATTGCCCCACAAACAGGGACATGAGAAAGTATTATTTTGTACTATGGTATAAGAAAAAAGCCAGAGAGCATATTAGCGCCCGTGTGGAATATTTCAACCGTAAACTGAACTTTCAACCGCGCGGCATCCGAATCACCTCGGCTAAGCAGCGCTGGGGATCCTGTTCGGAAGACAATTCCCTGGCTTTCAGTTTCCGCCTGATGATGGCGCCGCCGGAGGTGATTGACTATGTCATCATCCATGAATTGATGCACATTAGTCAAAAAAATCATTCTTCAAAATTCTGGAACTTAGTGGTAGGACTTATGCCGGATTACAAGGAGCATAGGCGCTGGCTCCAAAATAACAATCACAAATTTATTCTTTGACCTGATTAAAGAAAGGATTTAAAAAATATTCGTATGGAAACAATCGAAACCGTTGATCTGAAGCACCGTGATTGCCTGACGAATCGCTTTCATCAAATGAATATACAAATTTCCGATTATACTTTCGCCAATGTTTATCTGTTCCGGAACATCAGCAATTATGAATTTATGACGATGGATTGCGGATTATTTGTTTCCGGCAAGAATAAACAAAAACAACGTTACATAATGCCATTAAATGATCCGAATGGCTATGATATTCAGACTTTTAATGACATTTTGAGCAAGCAGGTATTTTTCTTTCCCATACCTCAAGAATGGCTTTCTTTTTTCCCTGAGGATAAATTCGTCATAAGCTGCGACGATAGCGATTCCGACTATATTTACCTTACCGAAAATATGGCCAGTTTCAAAGGAAGACAATATATACGCCATCGAAATCACTTACATCAATTTCTCTCCTCATATACACCCGAAGGTGAACTCATATCTGCAAATAATTCTAAGGACGCGATGAGCGTTCTACGGGAATGGCAGAATAATTCCAAATCAGCGCCTGATAAAACTGATTTCGAGCAATGCAGCGAAGCGCTGCAAATATTTTCCGGGCTTGCGCTCCAGGGAACAATATATTACATTGACAGCAAACCTGCAGGGTTTATTATCGGCGAGGCGCTTAATACGGACACATTTTGCCTGCATTTTGCCAAAGCAACCACAAAGTTCCACGGCATTTATGAATTTATGTTTAACGACACTGCCAAGAGAATGCAGTCTCAATATAAGTATCTCAATTTCGAAGAGGATATGGGTGATAAAAATTTACGCCGGACAAAAAGTTCTTACGGCCCGGAATTGCTGTTGAAAAAATATCGTATCAGCATCAGATAATATGGAAAGTAGAGATTAATGAGCAATTCAATTAACATAACATCATTGCGCGAAGGCGATCAGGGAATTATCGATTCCATTGAAGGTGGATCGGCCATAACCAGCCGCTTTGCCGGAATGGGCATAGTCACGAACGCCAGATTCCGTGTCGCTCAGGTCAGCGGCGGCCTCATCATAATTCAAGTGGCAGATACAAGAATCGCTCTGGGCAGTGGCGAAGCCTCAAAAATAATGGTCAATAAAATTAATTCCGACGATCAAACCTGTCTGCCGCCCATTGAAAAGGAAATCTTCGTAGCTCTTGTCGGCCAACCCAATGTGGGCAAATCAACGGTGTTTAATATTCTTACCGGTTTGTCGCAGCATGTCGGCAACTGGCCGGGAAAAACAGTGGAGAAAAAAGAAGGCTTCCATCGAGCTGATAATGTTTTAATCAGGATTGTTGACTTGCCGGGGACTTACAGTCTTACAGCATTTTCTGAAGAAGAAAGGATTACCCGTGATTTCATCATTAAGGAAAATCCCGATCTGGTAGTGCTTGTATTAAATGCAGCGGCGCTGGAAAGAAGCCTTTATCTTTTATCTGAAGTGCTTTTACTTAACCGGCCTGTAATTGCTGCCATAAATATGTTGGATGTCGCTTCCAATCAAGGCATCCAACTTGATACAAGGGCGCTTCAGGATTCGCTGGGAATACCGGTAATTCCTATGGTGGCAAAACGGAACAGCGGCATTAAAGAGCTTGTGATGCAGATATCTTCTATGGCCTTATCCGACAATAAATTTCATCCGCGATTACCGGAAGTTTCTCCTGATCATCTGCAAATTTATCAGGACATTCTGAAGCAAGTCCGGCCTTATATTCAGAAACCTTATACCCCTGAATGGATCGCGGTAAAATTGATGGAAGGCGATCCCGAAGTATCAAAAATAGTTGAAAAAACTGCGCCGAAATCCGTGTGGGATAAAATAGAAGGCCTTCTTATCAAGCATGAAGACGCTCTTCATGCCGTGGTCAATGGCCGCTATGACTGGATTGAAATAATTACCAGAGCGTCCGTTTCCCGTTTTAAAATGGGGCAAGTGGTGCTTACCGACAGAATTGATCATATCCTCACCCGGCCCATATTCGGCATTCCCGTCCTACTTGCGGTAATGGCCTTCGTTTTTTTTCTTACTTACACGGTGGGAGTGCCTCTACAAGATTGGCTGAGTAATCTGATTCATCAATTCATCAATTATTCCGAGCCATTTATAGAAGGATGGCCTACCTGGCTCAGAGGATTATTGCTCAATGGTGTTATTGGTGGAGCGGGCTCAGTGCTCACTTTTCTGCCGATTTTGCTGATCTTTTTTGCCATTATGGCCTTTCTGGAAGATATAGGTTATATGGCGCGCGCCGCTTATGTGATGGATAAGATAATGCATCTTGTCGGCCTTCATGGAAAAAGCTTTATTCCGATGTGCCTGGGATTCGGCTGTAACGTGCCCGCCATTCTTGGAGCGCGGATTATTGAGACGAAAAAGGCAAGAATGATTACACTACTTTTAATTCCTTTTGTTCCCTGCACCGCTCGGCTGGCCATACTGACATTAATTTCTGCCGCCATCTTCGGTTCCAACGCCGTTTATGTATCATGGAGCATTCTGGCTCTGAACATCGCTATGATCGGAATTGTAGGAATGTTTGTCAATAAGACTCTCTGGAAACAGGACGCTCCCTTTATAATGGAACTGCCCATTTACCACACCCCTGATATAAAAACGATCATGATAGTTGTCTGGTCACGAACATTATCATTTATCCGCAAAGCGGGAACTATTATTCTGGCAGTTTCCCTTATTGTCTGGCTCCTGTCTTACTTTCCCACAGGTAATGTGGAAGAAAGTTTTCTGTCCTCACTAGGCAGAGTGCTTCAACCACTGGGCGTGCCACTTGGCTTGGATTGGAAGATGATTACCGCGCTCTTAACAGGCCTCGTAGCTAAAGAAAATATCGTAGCTACGCTGGGGGTTCTTTATTCCGTGGGAAGAGATGGGTTATCCAACAAACTGCCCACCATTATGAACCATGCATCAGCCGCGGCGTTTCTCGTGGTAATGATGCTCTTTATACCCTGCGCCGCGACAGTCGCCGTCTTAAAACAAGAAATGAATAATAATAAATGGTTTTATGCCACTATTATCATGACTCTGCTTATCTCTTACCTTGGTGGAATAGTGGCTTATGATTTTGTCAGATGGATTGGTCTATAGGATACTCGTTCGATCTTCTGCATATAACTTTGTTGGCAACAGCCGTCGGCATCCTATCTTAAATATCAAACTTGATGAGTTTATGATTTTGCTGTCCCTGTCATAGTGAATGCACTGTTCTTCATTCACCCTGCATCACTTTTAATTTATACCATTTCTAAATCAAAGATGATATCGAGAAGGCTGGGCGGAGGCGACGAGACGTATTATACATACGTTAAGGAAACCGACAACGACGCCAACAAAGATTGCGCTTTGCTTTAGAAATGTTATCAGTAAGCGATTTCTCTTACAACCGGCCTGTAGAGAAAGAGATTTCGGCGGACGAAACTTGTTCTGTGTTGAGGATCTTCCGCTGAATTACAAACGTATGTTACTACAAGATTTTTATTCCTGGAAAATTCAATATGTTCTTTTCCGGCATAACAAAAATTATTTTTATCATACAGTGGGCTTTGAGGATCTACCTCCGGAATTTCCCCGCCCAAAGTTTTCGGTTCACTCCACGGCCCTTCAGGCTTATCAGCAACCTGATATAAAAACTGATTGCCTTTGTTTTGCGTATTTAAATAAACAGCAATCCATTTCTTAACTGCACCGTGATATCTTACGCTAAATTCGGAAACAGCGGCGTCAAAAATAATTTTTATCCGCGCGGGATCGGGCTTATTTTGCCATGTTCCGTCTTTAGTAAAATATTCAATGGCTCCCGCCGGATCATTAAGTTTGCTTACTGAAATACGGGCGATGATATTTCCTAAAATATTTATCTTGTCTTTGGAATAAGAGTATAACGGATAAAAATAAACATGGTTTTTATAGACAACGGAAGTTGTTGCAAGAGCTATAATATCCGGTGCGATTGCCGGTGTCAAATCAATGTAATCAACGCTCCATTTATAGGGATTAGCCGCCGAGAAATCTTTTATCCGTGCTAATTTGTGTCCTGTAATCTTAAAATTGAAAAGTTCCCCTTCTTTGTTTGCTGCCGTAACTGCTATTAAAGGAATATATAACACGTTATTAACGACAAAAGGATCCTGCGGCCAGAGCCACTCGTCTTCACCAAAAGATGATATAAATTCTCCGTTTTTCTTTTTCAGATAGTATTGAATTCTAAATTCGTTATTGATGGCACAAGTGGAAATCGCCAGTGTTGTT
Organism: uncultured delta proteobacterium; assembly: GCA_963811325.1. Taxonomy (GTDB): domain Bacteria; phylum Desulfobacterota; class Syntrophia; order Syntrophales; family Smithellaceae; genus Smithella. Next base: position 257,980 of record CAWEQT010000001.1, on the reverse strand, counting down.
CCCGCTATAAAGTCCATATCAACGCGGTCTTTTCTACCTTCCGTACGGTCAACAAATGTATCTCCGAAAAGCCACAGCGTGCGTTCCTGATCAAGCTTAATGGAATAGGCGCCGTCACCACCATACCAGCCATCCATGTCGGGGAAAACCGGCAGGCATTGGCTTTGGGAAATTTTAATGATACATTTTTCAGATAGAAAAGTCGAACATGAAAAAAGAGGAAGGATTAATAAAAACAGAACAAGAAAAAATAATTTCCTTGCGGTAAGGAAATTATTACTGCCTTTTCTTTTTTCTTTAAAATCAAAGATTTGATAAGGCATAAAAATTATATCCCATGGTCAATGAGAATTTTTATCCCGATGGCAATTAAAACGATGCCGCCTAATATTTCCACTTTCTTGCCAAAGATTTTTTCCAGGACTTTGCCAAAGATCATTCCTGTGACTGTCATCAAAAAGCAAACTATACCTATGACTATCGCGGGAAAAACAACGGGGACTTTTAATATGGAAAAGCTGAATCCCACTGCCAGCGCGTCAATACTGGTGGCAATTGATAGTATAAGCAACGGTAAACCTTTCGTCTGATCTGCTTTCTCTTCATTTTCTCCCTTCTTAAAACCTTCCCATATCATTTTACCGCCGACCAAAACCAGCAGAGCAAAAGCAATCCAGTGATCAAATGACGCTATGATATTGACGACCGTCAGACCGGCAAGCCAGCCGATAATCGGCATGGCAAACTGAAACAATCCGAAGGCCGCGGCCATCCGCAATACAGGAGCCAAGGATTTCCTATCATCGGCGGCGCCAATGCCAATCGCCACGGAGAAAGCATCAACACCGAGACCAACAGCAATAATGAAAATGGTCACCAAACTCATATTAAATCATTAAACTCAATTTTCACTTCTTAAATGGGAATAAATTTTTTCCGCCAGAGACTTACCAATTCCCGGAACTTTTTGCAATTCATCAAGAGACGCTTTTTGTATTCGTTTGCTTGAACCAAAGTGCTTCAGCAGCATTTTTCTGTGCGCTTCGCCAACATCGGCAATATCATCAAGAACAGAAATCATATCATCTTTTTGCTTTATCTGATGATGATAACTCAAAGCGAAGCGATGCGCTTCATCGCGTACCAGCTGAAGCATTCGCAACGCATGCGGCCAGACAGATAAATAAACGGCATCCTTTCTCCCCCGCAGATAAACACGATCTTCTGATTTTGCCACTTTCTTATTTACGATTCCTTTACCGGAAATAAAGGTGCGCCCTTCTTTGGCCAGACCAACAACGTCTATTTTGATTTTTAAGTCTTTGAACACTGAAAGTGCCACGTTGAGCTGTCCCTTTCCTCCATCAACAACAACTAAATCCGGCAGATTTTCTACACGCGTAAACCTGCGGGAAAGTAACTCATACATCATCGCGTAATCATCGGGTTCCGATAACACTTTTATCCGATAGCGACGGTAACTGTTTTTATCCGGTTCGCCATCCTGAAAGACAACCCTTGAACCTACGGCATGCTTGCCGCCGATATTGGAAATATCATAGCATTCTATTCGCCGCGGCAATGTTGTCAGCGATAACTTCTCCCGAAGAATTTGCAAAGCGGCTGTTTTCTGTTCTTCCTTTTTGTGTGACGCTTCCCAAAGATTACGGGCATTATCATTAGCCATGTCCAACAGAGCATTCTTTGTTCCGATAGAAGGTACAGTCAACGTGACCTTTTTATGCTTTCTTTCCGTCAGCCACTCGATAATTACTTCTTCATCCGGCAAATGACAGGGAATAATAATTTCATCCGGAATAGTTGCTTTGTTATCATAAAACTGGGTCAGGCATGATGAAACAATTTCAACCGGATCCATTTTTATTTTCACCGGCGCGAATGATTTACTGCCCAGAAGCTTTCCCCCGCGCACAAACAAAATACAGAGCTGATAATAATCAGCCTGTGCGTATAAACCAACCACGTCCTGGTCTTTCGTGCCGCCCCAGTCAACATTTTGTTTTTCCAGTGCGTGCTCCACCGCCGCGATGCGGTCACGAAGGCGTGCCGCTTCTTCATAATTAAGCTCTCCGGATGCTTCATCCATCTGTTTCTTCAGTTCGGAAATCAATTCTCGACGACGCCCCTGCAGAAAGGATACTGCGCTTTGGGCTATTTTCCGGTACGCACCCTCATCTATCAATCCTTTACATGGAGCTAGACATCGTCCGATTTGATATTCCAGACACGGCCTTGGACGCAATTCGAAATCATGGTTGCGGCAGGAGCGTAGCGGAAATATCTGTAGAATAAAGCGTAGAGTTTCTTTTGCCGCCAGTCCAGAAGGATAAGGACCAAAATAAAGCGCGGCATCATTTAATCGTTTACGCACCAGTTGCAGGCGGGGGAATTTCTCCGATGGATCCAATGATAAATGATAATAAGTTTTATCATCGCGCAAATTGACGTTGTAGCGGGGATGATGACGCTTGATTAAATTGTTTTCCAGAATCAGCGCTTCTTTCTCCGTGGTGGTGTTGATGAATTCAATATCATGTGTGCGCGCCATAAGAAACGGTGCCATCGGACGAGTGTCTTTGCCGGCAAAATAAGAAGTGACGCGGTTTTTTAAATCATTGGCCTTGCCGACGTAAATAATCTTCCGCGCTAAGTCCTTCATTAAATAAACACCGGGACTGCGCGGAAAAGAAGCGATTTTGTCTTTTAAGGCGTTGTTTTCTTCCATAAATCCAATGCAAATCCTGCCGTCTATACCAAGTTGCATGAAATCTGCCGCCTGATAGGCGTCAGTTACCTGTAAGGTAAAATTTTTTTTATTGCGCTCTTTTTCAGTCGCGCTCGCGATCAGAGGATTAGCTTCGACAAGGAGGAGGACCTGAAGTCATATTACTGATACATCGAGGAAGCCGACGACACAATCAACAAAGTTTGCCAAAGACCGGAAGCGCACCCCATAGGGAATGTGCATAAAAAGTAAAGTTTTTTACCTTACCGGTAATTACCATCTGCAAGATGGTAATTACGTACGCCTTGTTATCACTTATAATAGATTTACAGATATAGTTCAATCATGATTTACGAAGTTCTTGATCGTAAACTAAAGATAGAAAATGCATCAAAGGGACGGGTTAATAGTTCGCCCCCTTGATAGTTATGGTTGAATCATTATGTTACTTGTTTAAAACTATTTCTTCGCTTTTAGTTTGGGCGCAGAAGCCGGAGGAGCCACGAACATGGACGCCGCGCCAGCTTTCGCATCCAAGAGTTCCACTTCAAATATCAGCGTTGCACCACCAGGAATAATGGGCGGACGTCCTCTGTCGCCGTAAGCTATCTCCGATGGACACACCAATTTGGCTTTACCGCCTACCTTCATCATGCCGATACCTTCCGACCAGCAGGGAATGACCTGACCCAACGGAAATTCCACGGGCTGGCCGCGCTTGACTGAACTGTCAAATTCCTTGCCGTCAGCAAAAGTGCCGGTGTAGTTAACTTTAACGACGTCCGTGGCTTTGGGCTGAGCGCCTGTGCCCGCCTTAATTTCTTTATAGATCAAACCGGAAGCGGTTTTCTGCGCGCCCTTTTCGGCAGCGGCTTTTTCTAAAAACGGCTTGGCCAGAGCTTTTTGTTTTTCAGTGGCTTTAGCCATGCGGGCCTGAACCAGTTCTCCTAGTTTCGGTATGCTGGCGTCCGGATCTACCGCCAACTTTTTACCGGCGGCCGCATCGGACAAACCCTGCTGAACATATTTCAATTCTTCAGGGGACAGGTCGAAAACGGACAGTTGTTTGTTAAGATGAACGCCCAAGGCATAGAAGGCCTTCTGGTCTTCTGTTTTCGGTTCCGGAGAACAGGCGGGAATAAACAGAAGAGCAGCAAAAACAATAAACATCAATTTACGCATAATAATCCTTTCTTTTCTTATTAAATTTTAAATTTATCTTTGCTCCAAGCAAAGAGTCTAATCAAATCGAAATAAACATTTTTAGCCAGAACAATAAAAGCTTTTGGCCGCGACTATCAAGTTCAAACTATTTATTTGAACTTGTCTTTGACTTCTTAGGCGTCTTCGTCGCTGGCGCTTTTGCTTCTAATAGTTCCACTTCAAAGACCAATGTCGCGCCACCGGAAATGATGGGCGGTCTGCCCTGGTCTCCGTAAGCGATATCCGAAGGACAAACCAATTTGGCCTTACCGCCTACCTTCATCTTGGTAATACCTTCCGTCCAGCAGGGAATTACCTTATCCAATGGAAATTCCACAGGCTGGCCGCGCTGCACAGAACTGTCAAAAATCTTGCCGTCAATGAAGGAGCCCGTATAATTAACTTTGACAATGTCCGTTGCTTTGGGTTTAGCGCCGGTACCAGCTTTGATTTGCTGATAAATAAGGCCGGAAGGCAACTTCTCGGCGCCGCTTTCCTTGGCGGCATTCTCTAAATAGGGCTTGGCCAATTCTTTTTGCTTTTGCGCTGCAACCTGCATTCGTGTCTGAGCCAGTGCATTGATGTTCTGCTTGTACGCTTCCGGCTCCGCAGCCAATGTTTTACCGGCGGCAGCATCAGCCATTCCCTGCTGAATAAATTCATACTCATCGACGGACAAATTAAAAACGGACAACTGCTTTGTCAGGAGAACGCCCAGCGCATAGAGGGTTTTCTGGTCTTCAGTCTGAGGCTGGGCGGCCCATGCCGGAACCGCCATTAAAAGAGCTACAACAGCAATGATAAGTTTACGCATATAATTCCTTTCTTGAATCATAGTATTTTAAATATCTTTGCCGCAAGACGAAGAGTCTCATTAAAGCGGAAGATATCTGTTCTTATAAGCGTTTCATCAATCAATTACAAAACAAACTCATCTCTCTTTTTTATTTAAGAAACATCTTCATCCAAAGCAATGAAAGCGTTCGCCATCATTGGTTTTATAATGCCGGAGCCCTGTTTTGCTTGATTTGTTTTTTTGACAAGAGCCCTACTTTTTTTCAGTGAGAATATAGGGAAATTCTGTTTGTATGTCAATTATTTTTATTCATAATATATTGTGCCGGTGTGTGATCGAAAATTTTAGTTGTTCTTTTTGTATTGTTGTAATTTAAAGTAAAATTTAAGGTAAAGAACTGTTCGTTAAATTCGTAAGCGAGCAAGCACATTTGCGAGCTTTGTGGTAAGCAGCGAATACCGAATAACGATTCTTTTGCTTTGTACAATAACGTTCTACTAAAATCAAACAAGTATTATTAATGTTCTGCCATCAGCAAACTATTAGTTCGATAATTAAACACTGAAACAATCACAACCTTACCTGATTTTAATCGTCGCTGTTTTCTTCCCAGATTATTTTACTGGTTTATCCTGGTTGATCTTTTGATTATCAGCCGAGTTCCAGCCGCCACCAAGAGCTTCAATAAGGAGAACTGCTGCGTTCATGCGCTGGCCGCTGATGGCGATTGCCGTCTTTTCATTGGCGAGGACGGTTGTTTGGGCTGTGATAACGTTCAGATAGCTGACTATGCCCGCTTTATATTGGTTTGTTGTCAATACCACCGACTCGCGCGCATCATCTACCGCATGGTCCTGTTTCTGTGCTTCCTCATTGAGAATGCGTAATGCGGCAAGATTATCTTCTACATTTTGAAAAGCGGCCAGCACTGTCTGGCGGTAAGAGGCCACTGTTCCATCATATGCCGCCATTGCCTGTTGTGTTTGCGCCTGACGCGCCCCAGCGTCAAATAATGTGGCGGACGCGGCCATAGGCCCTAATGCCCAGAAATAATTCGGTGATGTAAAAAGGTTTTCAAGTTCGGTGCTTAGATAGCCCAATGATCCGGCAAGAGTGAGTGTTGGATAATAAGCGGCCTTGGCCACACCTATCTGGGCGTTTGCTGCTGCCATTTGCCGTTCTGCGGAGGCAATATCCGGACGACGTTCCAGCAGACCAGAGGGAACGGCAACAGGTATTTTGATTGGCGGTAATTTGAATTCCGAGGGAGCCAGGGAAAAGTCAGCAGGAGGCTTGCCCATCAACACGGCGATCGCATGTTCGTATTGCGCACGCTGCACACCGACATCAATAGCCTGCGCTTGAGTGGTTTCAAGTTGGGTTTGCGCTGCAACAACATCGGCCTTGGCGGCAACTGTTGCCTTATAGCGGTTTTGTGTAAGTTCGAGGGCTTTACTGTAAGCGGCAACAGAGTCGCCCAGAGTTTTCTTTTGCGCATCAAGGGTGCGTAATTGGAAATAATCCGACGCCAGTTCTGCTTGCATGGACAGACGCATGGCCTGCAGATCGGCAAAAGAGGCCTCTGCTGTGGCTGTTCCTGCCTCCACCTGGCGTCGCACCTTTCCCCACACATCCAGTTCCCAGGAGGCGCTAAGTGAAACCTGATGCTGATTTTCCGTAATGTTAGTACTTGTTAAGTTGTTAGTACGGGTAAAGGAAGCCCCTGCATTGAGAGTGGGGAAATAATTAGCCCTTAGCAGTTGCACCTGAGCCAGCGCCTGACGATACTGAGATTCCGCCTGAGCTATTGACTGGTTGGAAACATTAACCTGCTCTTCCAGCTTATTGAGTATGGGATCACCGAATACTTCCCACCATTTTGTTTTGATTTCCTGATCGCGGGGTTGCGCTTCGCGCCATCCCTTGAGTTCTTTGAAGTCCGCAGGAACAGTAACTGTAGGTCGTGTATAATCCGGCCCTACAGAGCAGCCTATCAAGGCCATTAATAGAATGCTTAATAAAAAATATTTTTTCATAATATCCCTCTTTAAATTTGATGACTCGTAAAACATTGAAAAAGTATTAATTTCCGGCGACCACGTAAAAAAGCTCCGGAAGCAAAACGCGCAAATCCCGAGGAACGAGGCATACTTTTCTGTCCGCCGTAATTAGCCTGTCCCGGTAAAGGCCGGGAAGAAATGCAGCGCAACACAGCATATGGACTTTTTGCACGGTCGTCAAATTTTTTCCGGCAAAGCCGCCTGTATCTCCTTTTTACGGCGCATAATGTTCAAACAATAAAGCCTGAATCTATCCAGATACAAATAAACCACGGGCGTAGTATAAAGAGTCAGAACCTGGCTGACAATCAAACCGCCGACAATGGAAATTCCCAACGGCCGGCGCAACTCCGAACCATCTCCTGTAAGTATTATCAGCGGGATTGCCCCGAATATAGCCGCCATGGTGGTCATCATAATCGGTCGGAAACGCATCAGGCAAGCTTCGAATATAGCTTCGTCAGGACTTTTCCCTTCTTTTCGTTCCTGATCTAGGGCGAAGTCAATCATCATGATGGCGTTCTTCTTTACGATGCCGATGAGCAAAATAACCCCGATCAAAGCCATTATAGTGAATTCGACATGGAAAAGCAAAAGCGCCAGAAGCGCCCCGACTCCGGCGGAAGGGAGCGTGGAAAGAATCGTAACCGGATGCACATAACTTTCATAAAGAATGCCCAACACGATGTATATGGCGATCAAGGCGGCCAGAATCAACCAGGGTTGGCTTTGCAAAGATTGCTGAAAAGTGCGCGCCGTTCCCTGAAAACTTCCCCTGATGGATCCGGGAACTCCCAGGCGATTCATTGCTTTCTGGATAGCTTCAGTCGCCTCAGAAAGCGACACCCCCAGAGGAAGATTGAAAGAAACCGTGGAAGCAGCAGACTGGCCCTGATGATTCACCACCAGCGGTGTATTGGTCAAACCATAATTTGCAAACGATAACAGCGGCGCGTGAGCACCATTGGGATATTGAGCGCTGGCGGGTATAGTCACGTATACATCTTTCAACGATTCCGGACTTTGCCAGTTGGGAGGAGATGCTTCCATAACGACATAGTATTGATTAAGAGGATTGTAAATTGTAGATACCTCAGTCTGTCCGAAGTAATCGTTAAGTGTCGTATCGATTAGCGCCGGTGTTATTCCCATACGCGAGGCCGTATCGCGGTTAAAATTGACGGATGCCTGCAATCCTCTGTCCTGTTCATCCGTATTAACATCCGTCAATTGAGGAAGTTCATTTAAAGAGTCCCTCATGCGCTTTTCCCATAAGCGCAATTCGCTTAAATCATCGGCCTGCAAAGTGTATTGATACATGGCACCAGCCGACCGGCCGCCGACGCGGATATCCTGCACGGATTGCAGAAACATTCTGGCGCCCGGCTCAGAAGCCAGTTTGGGACGCAGCCTCGCCATCACCTGATCGGCCGAAACCTTACGCTGGCTGACAGGTTTCAGCATTATATACATAAAACCGGAATTGCGTTGACCGCCTCCGGTAAAACCGATCACATCCTGCACCGCCGGTTCACTTCTGATAATATTCATAATATTAATCAGCTTGTTCTGCATGGCCTGGAAAGAAATATCCTGGTCAGCCTGAATTGTGCCGATCAACGCTCCCGTATCCTGTTGAGGAAAGAATCCTTTAGGGACTATAAAATAAAGATAAATGTTGAGACAAATAACTACAAACAGGATCAACATCATCAGCCTTCCATGCCGCAACGCCCATCCCAATGAGCGGCGATAAAAGCGAAGAACCGTTTCAAATATCCGTTCACTTTTCCGATAAAACCAACCCGTTTTCAGCTCTTCATTCGAACGTAACAGGCGTGCGCACATCATCGGCGTTGCAGTGAGTGAAACAAAAAGGGATACGACTATCGCCGCAGAAAGCGTTACCGCAAATTCGCGAAAAAGCCTGCCCACAATCCCGCCCATGAGAAGAATAGGAATAAACACGGCAATCAATGACAGACTCATGGAAAGAACAGTAAAGCCAACTTCTTTTGCTCCGAGCAACGCTGCTTGAAAAGGCTTTAGCCCTCCCTCTATATGGCGGGAGATATTCTCCAGAACAACAATGGCGTCATCGACGACAAATCCGGCGGCTACGGTCAGAGCCATGAGCGATAGATTGTCCAAAGTGTAACCGGCCAGATACATGACTCCGAAGGTACCGATAAGCGATACCGGCACGGCAATGCTGGGAATTATCGTGGAATAAATATTGCGCAAAAATAAAAAGACAATCAGGATAACCAGCATGACGGAAATCATCAACGTCCGTTCAACCTCGAACAATGATGTGCGAATAGACGGGGTGCGGTCGGAGGCAATCCGTAAATCGATTGCTGCCGGAATAGAAGCCTGCAATTGCGGTAAAACATCTTTGATGCGGTCAACGGTTTCGATAACATTGGCGCCGGGCTGTTTGAAGATAATGATCATAACGCATGGTTTACCGTTAAAAAATCCGGCATTGCGCACATCCTGCACCGAATCAACAACTTCGCCTAAATCAGCCAGACGCACGGCGGCGCCATTATGGTAAGAAACAATAAGCGGCATATAATCAACAGCTTTTTTAGCCTGGTCATTGTCATAAATCTGCCAGTGTTTGTCTCCCGCTTCCACGTCGCCTTTAGGACGATTTGTATTAAATGTTGCAATCATAGTGGCCACCGTTTTCGGATTGATGCCATAGTGGTTGAGCATGGAAGGATTGAGTTCCACGCGCACGGCAGGTAGCGAACTGCCGCCGACATTCACCTGGCCTACACCTTTTAACTGAGAAAGCTTCTGGGCAAGAATGGTCGATGCCGCATCATAGAGTTGGCCGCGGGTCATGGTGTCTGACGTCATTGCTAAAATCAGGATAGGCGCGTCCGCGGGGTTGACTTTGCGATAAGTCGGATTGCTGGGCAATTCCGAAGGCAGAAGGCTGCGCGCGCCGTTGATCGCGGCCTGTACATCACGCGCCGCGCCGTCAATATCGCGGTCCAGATCGAACTGCAAAATGATGCGTGTCGAGCCCAGCGAACTTGCAGAAGTCATCTCGGTAATTCCGGCAATACGCCCAAGCGATCGTTCCAGCGGCGTGGCCACCGTGGAGGCCATCGTCTCCGGAGAAGCTCCCGGGAGCGATGCCTGCACGGAGATGGTGGGAAAGTCCACCTGCGGCAGCGCCGAAACCGGCAGCATGTTGTAAGCAACAAAGCCGGCCAGCGCTATGCCCAGTGTAATGAGCGTTGTTGCCACCGGCCGATTGATAAAAAGAGAAGAAATATTCATGATTCAGTTCCGTTCTCTGCACCACTTTCCAATAAATTGTGTCTGAAATGAGACTTGATCCGGCGGCTTAGGCCGTCAAAAGCCAGATAAATTACCGGTGTTGTAAAGAGTGTCAGAATCTGGCTGAGAATCAATCCGCCAACCATCGTAATGCCTAAAGGATGGCGCAACTCCGAACCAACTCCGGTACCGAGCATCAACGGCAGAGCACCCAGCAGTGCGGCCATGGTGGTCATCATGATCGGCCGAAAGCGCAAAAGCGATGCCTGATAGATTGCTTCTCTAGGCGGTTTGCCTTCTTTTCGTTCGGCATCCAGGGCAAAGTCTATCATCATGATCGCGTTTTTCTTTACGATGCCGATCAGCAGGATGATGCCGATGATGCCGATGATGCCCAAATCATTTCCCGAAATTATAAGCGCCAGAAGCGCTCCCACACCGGCAGACGGCAAAGTTGAAAGTATAGTTACAGGATGGATGTAGCTTTCATATAGAACGCCCAAAACGATATATACTGTTATAATAGCGGCAAGAATCAGTAATAGTGTTCCGGTAAGCGAGGCGCGGAAAGCAAGAGCCGTCCCCTGAAAACCTGTTTTGACGCTGATCGGCATGCCTATTTCGTGTTCAGCTTTTTCGATTGCATCGACAGCGTTACCCAGAGATGATCCGGGAGCCAGATTGAAGGAAATTGTGGCGCAGGGAAACTGTCCCTGATGATTAACAACCAGCGGAGCCGCTTTTTCCGACACCCTGATTATAGCACTAAGTGGAACCTGAGTGCCGGACTGCGATAGTATGTATAAATCATCAAGCGCAGCAAGGCCCTTCTTATAATCAGGCTTTACCTCCAGAACGACCCTGTATTGATTTGATTGCGTATATATCGTGGATACAAGCCGCTGACCATAGGCGTCATAGAGAATATTATCGATGGCGGCGGTAGTAATGCCTAAACGCCCCGCGGCGTCACGATCAATATCCACATAGGCTTGCAATCCCTTATCCTGCAGATCGCTTGCCACATCGGTAAGATGAGGCGAATGATTGATACGTTCGACAAGACGGCGCGTCCAGATGCCCAATTCATCCGGATCGGCGCACTCCAATGTAAATTGAAACTGCGTACGGCTGACCTTGTCTTCGATTGTCATATCCTGCACGGGCTGCATGTAAAGGGAAATCCCTTCCACATGAGCCAGACTGGATTGCAAACGGCGGATGACGCCTGAAGCGTCCAAATCACGTTTACTCTTTGGAACCAGATTAATCATTATGCGTCCGCTGTTTAATGTCACATTCGTGCCATCCACGCCTATGAAGGATGAGAGACTTTCCACCGCCTTATCCTGCAGAATCACTTTGGCCAGAGCCTGCTGACGTTCGGCCATTGCCGAAAAGGAAATCGACTGAGGCGCTTCGGAAATGCCGAGGATCATACCTGTATCCTGAACGGGGAAAAACCCTTTGGGGATAAAGATATATAATACTACGGTTAAAACAAGAGTCGCCCCGGCAACCAGCAATGTGGCTCTCTGGTGATCAAGAACCCAAGTGAGCATCTCACCATAGCGGGCAATAACACGCTCAAAAAAGATGCCGCTCTGGTGATAAAAACGGCCTTGTTGTTCCTTAGGAACATGTTTCAACAGCTTGGAACACATCATGGGTGTGAGCGTCAGAGAGATAATTGCCGAGATCAAAATGGAGACGGCGAGCGTTATGGCAAATTCCCGGAACAACCTTCCCACAACATCGCCCATAAAAAGCAACGGAATCAAAACCGCAACAAGGGAAAAGGTCAAAGAAATGATTGTAAATCCGATCTGAGCTGAACCCTTGAGCGCCGCCTCCAGCGGCGATAATCCCTGTTCGATATAACGGGCGATGTTTTCAATGACAACTATTGCGTCATCAACTACGAATCCTGTAGAGATGGTCAGCGCCATGAGTGTCAGATTGTTAATGCTAAATCCGAAAAGATACATGACGCCGAATGTACCGATAAGCGATAGCGGCACGGCGATGCTGGGAATAACCGTAGCCGAAATGTTACGCAGAAAAAGAAAAATAACCATGACGACCAGAGCAATGGCAAGCATCAATTCGAATTGCACATCATTTACAGATGCGCGGATGGTCGTCGTGCGGTCGGTAAGCACTAATATATCCACCGAACCCGGCAGAGATGCCCGCAACTGCGGGATTACGTTTTTAATGCGATTGACAACTTCGATGACGTTGGCGCTCGGCTGACGCTGAACATTCACAATGACAGCCGGTATTTGATTTTGCCATGCAGCCAGCCTTACATTTTCGGCATCATCGCGGACATCGGCGACATCAGTGAGCCGGACAGGCGCGCCGTTGCGATAGGCAATGATAACCTTTTCATATTCCGCCGCCAGCTTGATCTGATCATTGGCATCAATTGTCGAGGCGCGTTCTGGTCCGTCAAAACTGCCTTTAGGCTCATTGACATTGAAATTGCCCATCGCGGTACGCAAATCTTCCAGAGTAAGGTTGTGGGCTGCCAATGCCGTGGGATTAGCTTGAATACGTATCGCCGGACGCTGTCCGCCGCTGATGCTTACGAGCCCGACTCCGGGCAATTGCGATATTTTTTCCGCCACGCGCGTGTCAATGAGATCCTGCACCTTAGGTAGCGGCAAAGTTTTCGAAGTTACTGCCAGTGTCAATATGGGCGCATCCGCCGGATTGACTTTGCTGTAAATGGGCGGCATCGGCAAGTCGGTGGGGAGAAAATCGCCGGCAGCATTGATTGCGGCCTGCACTTCCTGCTCTGCTACATCGAGATTCAGACTGAGGCTGAACTGCAAGGTGATTACTGATGCTCCGCCCGAACTTGTTGAGGACATCTGGTTAAGTCCCGGCATCTGGCCGAATTGGCGTTCCAGCGGCGCGGTAATTGAAGAAGTAATGACATCCGGACTTGCGCCCGGATAAAGTGTAACCACTTGGATAGTTGGATAATCAACCTGGGGCAACGCTGAAATCGGCAGCACATGATAAGCGATGATACCTGCAAAAAGTATCGCGACCATGAATAATGATGTTGCCACGGGACGTAAAATAAAAGGACGGGATGGATTCATTATATATAATTTCCTGTTTCAATATTGACGACCATGTAAAATGGAGCAATGCCCACATCAAAATTGTCCGTCAGGGTGCCACTGAAGGTCTTTTTTGCTGTGTTTGACCGTCAATTTTCTTCTTCTGTTGCCCTGACGCATTCTTACTCCCGGAAGTGATCATCTCTACTTTGCTGCCTTCACGCAGCTTGTCGCCCCCCACGGTCACGACCATTTCCCCCGGCGCCAAACCCTCGGTGACGGCCACGTTATTTCCTTCGGTGGGGCCAAGCTTTAATGCACGAACGGTTACACTTTTGTCCTCCTTGACCACATAGGCAAAAGTGCCGATGCTGCCTCTCTGCACGGCAGCTGTGGACATTATGGTGGCATCGCGCAGCGTATCCACTTTCAGCTTAATATTAACAAATTGATTGGGGAATAACTTATTGCCTTTATTGTCAAATATCGCCTTCAACTTGACTGTTCCTGTTGTGGTATCGATTTGATTGTCCACTGCCAACAGCTTACCACTGGCCAGCACAACTTTACCCTCCTGATCGTAAGCGAAAACAGGCAGAATCACGCCTTCTCTGAGGCGTTTCAAAACAACCGGCAAATTATCCTGCGGCACTGGAAATACAACAGTGATCGGCTGAAGCTGTGTTATCACTACGATTCCGTTAGGATAATTGGAATCATTAACTTGGATCACATTGCCGGGATCAACCTGGCGCAAACCGACGCGCCCCGAGATCGGGGCAAGAACACGGGCGTAAATTAGCTGAAGCTTGTCATTAGCAATTTGTCCTTTATCCGTTTGAATGATACCTTTGTATTGTTTGACCAGTGAATCCTGTTCTGTTACCTGCTGCACAGCAATCGAATCCTGTTTCTGCAAAAGCTTGTAAATTGCGAGATCGGACTCGGCATTCCTCAGGTATTCTTCGTCCTTTTCAAGTTGTCCCTCGGCCTGCATGAGCTGAACCTGAAAAGGACGGGGATCAATCTCGGACAGCAGGTCGCCTTTTTTCACTATTTGTCCTTCTTTGAAGTTCACACTCATCAACTGTCCGGCGACCTGAGATTTAACGGTCACAGTATTCATGGGAATTACTGTGCCCAAAGATTTCAAATACACATCAAAATCGGCTTTTTTTGTGATTACGGCAGTTACCGGCTGGGGGCTACCGTTCTGTGCTTGTTTCTCAGCGTTACGCCTGGCTAAAATCGGCGCAACAAATATTTTGAAGACAACCACAATTATAATGATAGTGATAAGAAATATCACCCAATGCCGTCTGATAAAATGAAAAAATTTTTGCATTCTGGTTGGTCTCTGTTCTCCAGATTCAAGCGTTGATGTCTGTTCCATGCTTATTTCACCTATACCTTTTCGATAATATTTACAGTTTTGTCGTTTCTGCCATTTTTTCCGATATATAATATTCTAACGCAGAAAGCGAGAAATGAGAAATGTGTTCCGCAAGCGCAGCTATTTCCTGCTGGTTGAATTTCCCCTTTTTTAGTATGCGGCTGACGATCTGCAGCGAATTACGAAAATAAAAGCATTGCCCCACAATACTCATCGCGCAAAGATAGGCCGTTTTTTCTGTCGCCTTCTCTCCCAATATTTCTTTGATTATCGCCGCAAGCATTACAAAAGAAGGCCGAATGACTTCTTTAATCAAAACATCCAGCGCCTCTGTCGGCTCGACAAACTCTCTGGCCAAAAGTTTGCCAAACCAGGTTGGCTTGCCTTCTTCAAATATACGCATAACCATCAAATTAATGAAAGATTTTATTTTTTGCTGAGGTGAGTCGCCTTCTTTGATTCCCAGATCGGGTGGATACTTTTTGAAAGCTATATCCTGATAGTAGCGTAACACTTCCATATATAGCTTTTTCTTATCTCCGAAGTAATAATTGATGGCAGCAATATTCACATTGGCCCGTGCACATATCTGGCGTACCGTTGTTGCGTGAAAACCTTTCTCCACGAAGATTTCACCGGCGGCTTCAATGATAGCCATCTTTTTAGAGATGTTGTCCGTTTCCATAATGCCCACTTAAACTAATATTTTAAACAATAGTTTTAATAGCAAGCATTATGCCAAGACCAGCCAGTGCTATAAGTCGTCGTAATAACTAAAATTATTTTAAGATGATTTATTTTTTATTGTTTCAATATTAACTCAACTGGGTAATTAATATCCGAAATCGGAAACCAGCCGGATACTAAATAACCAATCTGTTATACCAATTCTAGATCAAAGATGATATTGAGGCGGCCATGATCCACGCAACGAGGCATATTATACATAATTTTCCGAAGCCGACAACAACGCCAACAAATATAGCGTTTTGATCGGAAGCGTATTTCCTTCAGGAGAGCGCATAATACATAGAACCTTTTATATTGCCGAGAATTTTCGCCAACATGTCGAAAACTTTCTTTAGAAGCTGTCCCATGTAAAATGCTGTGATTTCTGGGAACTACTCAAAAGTCCGTATGCGTTCCTGGCAGATAGACAAAACGACTATACTGCAGAAAAGGGTTTATGGCGTCATACGCTTCTTTTGATTCACCATCTTCGACAATCCAGCATTTCCAGTGCGGACAACTTTGTTTTATCACACTTTTTAAAGCCTCTTGCAAAAGGTTGTATCGTTTATAGGTCGTTACAATGATATATACATTTATATCTTCATTTATGGGATTATTAACCTAACTTCCCAACATCATTACAGCATTTCAACCGATTTAAATGCAAGGAACATAAAAAATTACAGAGCGGTATTTATCAACAAAAGAATGGTTCGGGACAATGATTTACAGCTTATTAGGGCGGCAACAATTAAGGAGTAAAGCAAGATAACAACTTTTTTTTGCATTGTTGGAGTCCCCTTTATATTGTTGCCACCTTTAAGTTTACAGTCACTGTACAAGATATTTGTTAGCTTTTATTTCCCCACCTCTTTTTTAGGGGACATTTTACCAAGCATTGGCTTATCATGGTGATGATGATGTGCCCATTCTGCATGTCGTTTATGAGGCATTTTATCAAGTTTCATAATTTGCTCAGGAGTGAGAATCTTGCGCCAATCAATTCTCATCTGCGCTTTCTTCTCCGATAATTGCTGACGAAGATCGCTTATCTCCTTCTGTTTGGCAAGAAGTGTTGCATCATCTGTCTTGGGATCTGTAAAAAGCTTGCGCATTTCTATCCGCTTGATGGCGAGATTGTATCTCAGATCTCTGGTCTCATTACGAAAGCTGTTTCTCAACTCTTTCATGCTGGCCAATTGTT
The DNA here is from genome assembly GCA_963811325.1 of uncultured delta proteobacterium. Taxonomy (GTDB): domain Bacteria; phylum Desulfobacterota; class Syntrophia; order Syntrophales; family Smithellaceae; genus Smithella. The sequence goes on along the minus strand of CAWEQT010000001.1, from coordinate 241,469 downwards.
TGTCGGAAAGGTTGAGCTGTTTTTTAAAACAAAATTCCTTGTGGGAACCGGCTTTCTCGGCGGGCTGCATTGCATACGCCGAAGAGATAATCGCTACCGATGCGATAAGAAAGGCCATTGTGATAAAAACGGCCATGATGGTAAATGCTTTCTTCATTTTTTTATAACTCCTCTTAAAGATATTTCAATTTTATTAACAGCAATAAATATGCCTGACATAACTATATATGATAAGTATCCAATATTAATAAATATTATTTAATAGCCATTAGATTGTCTTAATTGGTGGTGGGTAGAATGTATCCGCTTTAAGGTATCCAGTTGCATAGAAAATATCCAGAGTAAATGCGTTACTAATATTTTTATCCTGATGGATTCAAGAGATTATTCAAACGATTTATTAACGTATAATACGAATTCTCAACCGACAAAAAATTATAAAAAGGCAAAGATAGAGATGACTCTACCCATTTTTTTGTATTTCAAAGATATCGTGTTGAAGTGTTGTATTGATATCGTGACCAAAAAACTATGCTGCAAGAAGAAGCTGATCGTGTCCACGTTACAAAGGATTGCCCCGATTTTTTTCGCTGCTTGCATCATCATCTTTCGACGAGAGCGGAAAATTGTTGGCTGCATAGAAAAATCCGGCAGATATTAAAAGGGTAATACCAGCTACTGTGAATGCAAGCGATTTCCCATGCCAGAGTCCCGTAAACCAACGCTGGAACTCATCTATAAGCACATACGTCTTCCCCCCAACAAGTTGCAAATCACGTTGATACGCCCGGGAATCTTCAGGCCTAATCGGGTAAACCGAACCGCCAACCACTTCGTAACCTAACAAACCGTTCTCGTAATTGTCAAACGTTAAATAAATCAAGACGGAGATTCCCAGACCGATCAGCAGGGTCATGATGCCTAAGATTGTAAGAATGTCTTGCCTATTTGCGACTTTCCATTTCCTGTTGTGACTGTCTAAACCATCGTCGCTCATGTACTTCTCCTCAGGGTAAACTTTATCAATGCATACTCCGTTTTATAATGCCTTACGTTAATAAACGTGGCACAAATACATCACAGCAACTTCTCATAAAAGAAAACCGCCTATCTTACTATTAGAAATATTATTCTGTATAGGGGACGGGGAGTAACCCCGCCCCTGCTTTTTTTTTACTTGACAGTATATCCGTGCGCATCAAGGCAGGCAGCCATGGCGCGTTTATAGTCCATATTTTTCTGGACGTCCGGCGTGCCTCCCGGAGGCTGGGTTGGATCGTAGTTTGTCTGACTAACAGCCCAGGTGTGACATTGATAGCGATCCGCCGCCTGTTGCTTCTCGTTCTGGCCATTACGGGGATACATGAACATTTTTTCTCCCTGCGGTGAAGACGGTGCAACTGCTGGCGGCGGGGGCGTCTGAACCACCGAGCCCACAGGCTCATTAACAACCATATAACCGCCGGCAGTTTGAACGTAATAGGTCTCATTGGCGTAATAGTAAGGCACGCCCCCAACCCAGATAGTCGCATAGAACGGTGGCAGGAAGGGAAGGATAAGGCCAAATGGCGGCGCAACAATCATAAAATTCGGTCCGTATGCCCGGTACCATACCCCTCCGGAAAAGTAGTACGGCACACCGCCGTGGATGAATGGCCTGGCGCCCCTGGGCAATGCATGAACGTATCCGCCGCGGGCAGGGTAGTAATGATTATGCCCGTAACGATTATCGAGCTTGCCTTGATGACCGCCGTGCTCTTCCGCACAGGCAACCTGTGAAAAGCTTAATAACATCGAAAGGATGGCGATTAACACAATCACGAATGTGATAGGCTCTGTTGTTTTCCTGATATTTTTCATGTTTATTTCCTCCATAAAATATTAATTCCCTGATTTTTATTGCACTTTGTAGCCGCGGCCTTCAAGGCAGGCAGACATGGCGCGGCGGAAATCACGAGCCTTTGCCGCATATTGAGCATCGAGCGCCTGATCGCCATTGGCATAGGCTTCCTCCATCTGCTGGGCATACTGCTCTCTGGAAGCATCCGATGCCGCGCCGGCAATAGCTCCGCTTCCCGCTCCGATCAGTGCGCCTATGCCCGCATGCCTGGGTCCGGCAATTAAAGCGCCCAGAACCGCGCCGGCCACAGCCATAACCGCAGTCTCCTGCCCCGGTGGAGGCATGGGCACGATCTTCACACGCTCTTTAGGCGGAATGGATGACTGGCTGGGATCAAAGCCGGTCTGGCTTACGGCCCAGTTGTAACATTCATAATGATCTCGGGATTGCTGCTCGGTCGTTTGACCATTCTGCGGATAAAAATAAACCTGGGTTACAGGAGCATTTGCGCTCTGGTTCGGACTGGTGACGGGAACCTCGCGATAAGGCTCCGGGTAGCATGATGTAACCAGTGTAACGATTGTAAAAAAAATCAGAAGCCGAATACCTGCTTTGATTGTTTTTTTCTTTAAAAGTGATATTTTCATTTACGTTCTCCTTTTAAAAGATATTCTGATTATGTAATTAGCAAGAAATATACCTGCAGAGATGATATATCATAAGTATCCAATATCTGTAAATATTATTTAATCTTCATCAGATTGTTTTAATTGCTTGTGGGTAGAATGTATCCGCTTTAAGGTATACAACTGCATAATAAATACCCGGCGCAATCGTTTTATTATATTATCCTTTTGTTTTTTATCCGTTCTAAAGAGTTGTGGATAAACCAAATATTTCGGGGATGTTTAAAAGCTTGTCCCGTACTTGATACGGAATACTCAAATGTAAAGCGTGCAAAAAACCCAATCCCTAAGCGTATATAATATAGGTTGAGCGGTGCGGTTTGCATCGCAACCCCGGCTTCGCCGGGTTAAACTCCCGCAGATGGGCTTTTTGTAAAGTCGTTCGGCTTTTTCCGGTAAGGAATATTTTTAATCATGATTGCGCGCCCGGTCAACAGCCCTCATGTTCATATCTCTCCAGTTTCTTCCGCAGGGTTTTACGGGTGATACCGAGACGGCGGGCGGCCTCGCTCTTGTTGCCGCCGCAGGTATCCAGCGCTTCTAAAATACTTCTTTTTTCCACTTCCTCCAACGGCAGATTTCCCTGCATGCAAGATTTATCGCTCTCGCCCGCTGACGGACCATCCGCCATTATGAGCGACAGTTCGTCGGCATCAAGAAATTTTGTGCGTGACAACACAACCGCCCGTTCAACAGCATTCATCAGTTCGCGGACATTCCCCGGCCAGTTATATTTAACGAGTTTTTCCATCGACTGCGGTGAGAAGCCTTTGATGCTTTTGGAATTCTTCGCAGCGAATAATTGTACAAAATATTGTGCCAAGAGCGGGATGTCTTCTCTTCTTTCTCTGAGCGGCGGCACATTCAAAGTTACAACATTAAGCCGGTAAAACAAATCTTCCCTAAAGCGTTTCTGCTCCATTTCTTTTTTTAAATCTTTATTGGAAGCCGCAATTACTCGCACATCGACTTTGATAACATCCGCACCGCCAACACGGGTCAGTTCTTTTTCCTGTAAAACTCTCAAAAGCTTCACCTGCATCGCGGCCGACATTTCGCTGACTTCATCTAAAAATAAACTGCCGCCGTTTGCCTGAATAAACTTTCCCTCACGCCGGCGATCCGCGCCGGTAAAGGCTCCTTTTTCATGCCCGAACAACTCCGACTCCAAGAGTGTCTCCGTGAGCGCCGCGCAGTTAATTTTGATAAATGGTGCGTCTTTTCGAAAACTGTTGTAATGAAGAGCGTTGGCAATCATTTCCTTACCTGTCCCTGATTCGCCGGTAATTAAAATTGTGGCCTCAGTTGCCGCTACCTGCTCCACTGTTTCCAGCAGTTTTAACATTGCAACGCTCTGACTGATAATACTTTGCCTGTCAAACCTCTTGCCCAATCTTTCCTTTAAATATTCATTTTCTTTTTTGAGCCCGCTGTGTTCTGTGGCGCGACCGATGGCTATTCTGAGCTCTTCAAAATCCAGCGGCTTAGTAAGATAATCATAAGCTCCTTTTTTCAGGGCATTTACCGCTGTCTCTACTGAGGCGTAGGCCGTCATGATAATCACGGGAATTGCCGGATTGATAACCTTGATTTGTTCCAGAGCTTCAATACCTGATATTTTGAGCATCCGGATATCCATCAGGATCAGATCAAAAGCCCGCTGAGTTACCTCTTCTATCGCTCTGGAGCCGTCATCGGTTTCATAGACATCATAGCTCCAGCCACCTAATAGTTTTTTGAGCATCAGGCGATGGGCGAGATCATCATCCACAATTAAAATTGATTGATTAGTTTTCATCTATATTCCTTTCTTACCATTTTGCCTTCATTTGTCTGGCTTTGCTGGCTTCTTCAACGTATTAGAAATACGCGAAGTCCCCTTCTTTTAGCCTCGCTATACTTTTGCATTCGATTTAGTTTGATTATTGGTAGAAAGAGGGAAAATCAAAAAGACTTCCGTCCCTTTTCCTTGCTCACTTTCCACATAAATATGGCCGCCGTGCGCCTCCATCATTTTCTGAACTACGGCCAGCCCCAGACCTGTGCCCGCCGGTTTTGACGTAAAATATGGATCGTAAATCCGAGGTAAACTCATTTTCTCTATCCCTGAGCCATTATCGGAGATTATTACTTCCAGATTATTCATCCGGGACGAAATCTTAATTTTCAGTTTACCGCCATCCTGAAGCGCAGCCAGAGAATTAAGAAAAATATTCAGAAGCACCTGTTTGATTTTATCGGAATCGACTTCCAATAAAGGTATTTCTGCAGCAGCTTCAATTTCAATGCTGATTTTATTTTTCTGCGCGTCGGCGGCAATTAATTTCACCGCATGCTGCACCAATTCGGCAAATTGAACCTTCTCTTTTTTCAACTCCAGCGGTCTGGCAAATTCAATGAGCTGGCTGATCACGCGATTGAGTCTTTCGACTTCCTGAATCATAATGTCGGCAGTCTGCTGATCATCTTTATTCCCGGATAGACGTTCTTTGAAATATACGGCAAATCCCTTAATGGAACTAAGCGGATTGCGGATTTCATGGGCAACGCCGGCAGCAAGAGAACCGATCGAATTCAAATGACGGCTTTTAGCCACTTCCTTTTCCAAAAGCCTAATCTGCGTCACATCCCTGATCAGCAGGATTTTCCCCGCAGGTTTACCTTCATCTATCAGGCCTGCGGCGACAATTTCCCAGGTTTGTTCTTTGCTCTCGGCAGACATCAACAGGACATCTTGTTCCAATAGTCCGCCGCGCTGTGGCAACTGGGATAGAATTTCTTGTAAAGGTGCGGGCAATAAATCTGCCGCATGCTTCCCTGATGCCTCATTGTCGGCAACACCCAAAACCGCTTGAGCTTTTTCATTACAGGTTATTATCATTCCTAGATCATCCAGGGCAATCAGGCCGATGGGCATATTTTTTACCAACGCCTCCGAAAAGATTGTCATCCGGGAAAGAGATGTGTGCACCAGGCGATAGGCCTGCATCAGGAACAAAGAAACTATTACTGACGAACCAACCAGCAAAAGAATCAACGCGATGATAATCGTATTTCTAGTGTCTTCTTTACCGGCCTTTTCAATTGCCGCCATGTTCATGCCAACGTATATGATCAAACTACCGGTTTTCTTATATCCCGTTGCACTTTCTGCTGGTTTTACATCCATGGCCGTTCTCTCCTTTGGAAAGAAACCGCTGTAAACTTCAAAAGTGCCTGCTCCACCGGTATTGACAACCTGCCGCCATCTAATCTCGCGGGATGATACCAGCGGACCTATATCCAAATCCAGGCCGTATTTATCACCGACTTGTGCCGGATCACTGTCGGCAATGATATTGCCTTTGCTATCAGTAACAATGATATAATCTATATCTGGCTGCTGTGCTGTTTCCATTAATAGTTTTTGCAGTCCGAAAATTCCGGTTTTCACACTCAATGGACTGCGCAAACCGGCTTCAAATGACCGGATTAATGTAGCGCCTTTCTCCACCATAAGCTCAACTGCCTGTTCCTTTTGACGCTGGAAATGCGCGAATGTCATCACTGCAGAGACAATAGCCACAACTGCGATTGCTCCCACAACTATCCAGACAGAAATATTAAACCAAATTATTTTTTTAGCTTTTAGCACCATAATTGAATCTCCACTGCCGTCTGGCTATTTTATACCCAGATGGATACCATCAATTGGGCACATATTATCCACTCAACGGTAAAAAAACAAATGGTATTTTGGTATTTTTATAATTTATTGTTTAATAACAAACTGTTATCTGGATTACGTTTTATTGGCATAAACATTGCTCAATAATAGGGTAACAAAGATTCCAATAATCTCTTAACCGGGAAATTGATTATGAAAAAGATTGAATTGATGTTATTAAGTATAGTTATGGGATTGTTATTGGGTCGCTACTATTCACTAGTTCCAAGAAAGTTGCTGTTTGAATATATACTGACTGCATATTTATCCTTTAAATTCAGCAATTTTGCAAACAACATTGCGGGTAAATAACTGCAGAAGAAAAATTTCAGTAAAACGTATGATTCTGTAAAGGAGAATGATTATGAAAAAATTAATATTAACAACGGTTGTTATTATGAGCATATTATTAGCGGTAACGGCCTTCGCTTTCGGCCCCAATGAAGGTAATTGCTCCTGTAACGAAAAAGGTTCATGCTATCATAATGACGCAGTATGGAAAAAGCTGAATCTTTCCGATGAACAAAAGGCCAAAATCGAAGTCATACGAACATCAACGGGAAAGGAATTAAGACCAATCCGGGAAAAGATGTTTGATAAATCCGTAGAACTTCGCCGTTTATGGCTGCAGGCTAATCCAGATAAGGATAAAATCACAGCCGCTCAAAAAGAAATGCGTAAATTACGTGACTTGAAGGATGATAAGGTAACTGCCATGAAACTGGAAATTCGCAAAGTTCTTACACCAGAACAAAACGAAAAATTGGCTAATTCACATTGGGATAGAGGGCCGGGATTCGGTCCGCGCGGCGGCAATAGAAGTCAGAACGTTTTTTGTCCTGGAGGTTATTTCTAAGTACCCCTTCTTAAGTTTCACCTCCTTTCAAAACAGAGGAGCTTATGCTCCTCTGTTTTCTTACATTTACTAAAAATGCGCATCGGCAAATCATTACTCCGGCTTTTAAACATTTAAATAATCATCATTTTTTTCTGGCCTTGCATTTTTATTCCAACCTTGCTATCAAACTTCGGCAATAAAAATCAGACCGGTATGTAAAACATATTTGGTTAAGTCTGAAATAAAGAAACCTTAAATACGCGGTCATAATTATGAACAATTATATTATCGTTTTTATTTTTGCTCTAGTGATAACAGTAATCATCAGTGTTATTTACACGATGTGGCGCGTCAGCAGAGACGAGCAGAAAATAATCAGCATCATTCATGGCTCCCCTATCCCCACTTTCGTGATATCCAGGGATCATAAAGTAATTTACTGGAACAGAGCTTTGCAGGCGTTGAGCGACATCAAACCCAGTGACGTTCTCGGCACTAATCAGCAATGGCGCGCATTTTACAATACAGAACGTCTTTGCCTGGCCGATCTGATTTTGGATGGCAAAACCGGTCAAATTGTCGAGTTATATCCAGAGAAATGGAGGAAATCAAAACTTCTGGATGACGCTTATGAAGTGACGCAGTTTTTTCCTGATATGGGCGAGAAGGGAAAATGGTTTCGCATTACTTCGGCAGGCCTTAGAGATTCCGGCGGAAATTTATTCGGGGCGATGGAAACTCTGGAAGACATCACCGAACAAAAAGTGGCACAGGAAGAACTTCTCCAGCGAACCAAACTGGAATCACTGGGAACATTCGCCGGTGGGGTAGCCAAAGATTTTGACAGCCTGCTCACCGCGATTCTGCGCAATGTTTTTCTGGCCAAAATATCAGCCAGTGATGAGGATAAATTTCTGGAGGATGGTCTGGCGGTGGCGGAACGTGCTGGACTGCAAGCCAAGGAACTTGCTCATCGTCTGATTACGTTCGCTCAGGGCGGTTATCCTGTTCGCAAACTGGAAAACCTCAGTTCTATCTTACGGGAGGCCGCCGAAAATGTTTTCAAGGGTTCCAACATCACCTGTAACATTTCCATATCCGAAGATCTGTGGCCTTGTGAAATTGATGCCGCTCAGATAAGGCAGGTAGTTGATAATGTTTTGATCAATGCCAAAGAGGCAATGCCCGGCGGCGGAATTGTGGAACTTATCGCTGAAAATACGACAACCGGAACAAATATAAGGTCTCTGGGACAAGGCAATTACGTGCGGATTATCATAAAAGACCGCGGAATGGGAATTCCCCGGGAAAATCTTTCCCGGATATTTGATCCTTATTTTACAACAAAAAAAACCAGGGAGCATGGCGGCATCGGACTGGGACTGGCCATCAGCGATTCCATAATCAAATACCATAATGGATTAATTTCGGTCGAATCCATTGTTAATTCTGGAACCACATTTTCCATCTATCTGGCTGCAAAAATGAAAAACGGCACATGATCTAACCAATGAAACCAGATCATAAGTCAATCAATAATGAATTCATGGCCGGTCAAAATAAATGCCGAAAAACATTTTATTCTTCTCACTAATTATTTTTTTTATTTTATTTTTGCTCATCCCTTCCAATTATTGCGAGGCTAAAGACTGGCAACCGATAGAAAAAAGTTATGGAGAAAATAAACCGGAGACGGAAAAAATTCTGGTCGCTTACGCGACCCGCACCGGCTCTACCGCCGAGGTTGCTGATGCCATCGGAAAGAAACTCGCCGAAGGCGGGGCAGTGGTGGATGTCAAACCCGTGGAAAAAGTGCAGAGCATAAAAGGCTATAAATCGGTTGTTCTGGGCAGTGCTGTTCGCGCCGGCAATCTCTTGCCGGAGATGACTAATTTTGTTCACAACCATAAAGATGAACTGCGCAAAACACAAGTGGCATATTTCGTAGTTTGTATGATTTTGCGGGAAAACACTCCGGAGAATCAAGCCAAAGCCAACTCCTATCTTGACTCGCTACGCGAAGAAGTTAAGCCTGTGGATACAGCCGCTTTTACCGGGAAAATGGATTATTCCCGGTTAATGTTTTTCGAAAAATTAGTTATTAAATATATAATTAAAGTTCCGGAATGCGATCTGCGCGACTGGCAGCAAATTAACAACTGGGCAGCCAATCTTCTTCCCAGATTAACAAATATTAAAAAAGAGTGACAAAAGAACTTTCGTTTAATCTGATGCCTTGTTTTTCAACTCGTTTAATTTGTTAAGCGCTTCTAGCGGCGACATGGAATGAATATCAATGTTTTTTAGTTCGGCAATAATTTCATTATCTTTATTTTCCATGGCAATCGCGCTTTCTTTTCTCGCAAAAAGATTCAATTGAGGATTTAAGTTTTTCCCGTCACGGGTTCCCCGGACAATACGGGGCATGCCGATTTCGTCAAATTCTCCCTTCTCCAGATTATGCAATATTTCTTTGGCACGGGCGATGACTTCACGCGGTACGCCGGCAATACGCGCCACTTCGATGCCGTAACTACGGCTAGTGCCGCCTTCCATAATCTTGCGCAGAAAAATTATTTTTTCTCCCCATTCTTTCACCGCGATATTATAATTTTTTGCTCCGCTTTTCGTTACCACCAAATCCGTCAGTTGATGGTAATGAGTGGCAAATAAAGCGCGGACACCCCGCCCCTGAAAATCGTGAATGTATTCGGCAACTGCCCAGGCAATGCTCAAACCGTCAAACGTGGAAGTCCCGCGTCCTACTTCATCAATAATGACCAGGCTGCGGGAAGTCGCGTTCCTTAAAATTTCCGCGGTTTCCGTCATCTCCACCATAAATGTGCTCTGACCTTTAATCAGGCTGTCGGACGCGCCGATACGAGTGAATATTTTATCAACAAGACCTATCTTCGCTTTAACAGCCGGAACAAAACTTCCCATTTGCGCCAGAAGGACAATCAACGCCACCTGCCTGATATAAGTGGATTTGCCCGCCATATTCGGACCGGTAATAACGAGCAATTTATTGTTGCACAAATCAATCAGACAATCGTTAGGCACAAAACCTTCTTTTTTCAACGCTGCTTCCACAACGGGATGGCGCCCATCTTTAATTTCAATAGTGTCTTCATCATCTATTTCCGGACAGGTGTAATGATATTTTTCGGCAACCTCCGCCAGCGCGGCCAGAGCATCAAGCCCGGCAATAAGAAATGAATTGTTTTGAATTTCCGTAATATATTGATCAAGATTATCACGCAGGGAAAGAAATAGTTCCTGTTCCCTTTCCCTGATTTTTTCTTCCGCGTTTAAAACTGTTTGTTCAAATTCTTTCAACTCCTGATTAATATAACGTTCCGCGTTAACCAGCGTCTGTTTTCTTATGTAGGAATCCGGAACCAGCGCGGCATTGGTTTTGGTCACCTCGATGTAATAGCCAAAAACATTATTGAAACCTACTTTCAGGGAATTGATTCCTGTTTTTTTTCGCTCTTCGGCTTCCATCGCGGCAATCCATTTTTTCCCATCGCGGCTGATAAATCTCAATTTATCTAGTTCTTCATCATAACCAGCGGCAATAAAACCGCCATCCTGCGTTTTTTGCGGTGGATCGTCAATAATCGCTCGTGAAATCAATTCAATAACAGTGAACATTTCTTTAAAGCGCGAGCGGATTGCGGTAATCGCCGGCGCCGTGCAATCCTTAAGCATTGATTTGAGTTCCGGTATGGCCGAAAGAGAAATTTTCAACGCGACTAAATCGCGGGGATTCGCCACCCTTAGAGAAACCCGTCCGGCAAGTCTTTCCAGATCATAAATGCGCGATAATATTTTGCGCAAACTTGACCGCAGTATATGGTCATCCTTAATTTCGGCAACCGCGGCCAATCTTGTTTTTATTTTTCCCGCGTCCACAAGCGGATAATTCATCCACCAACGTAGGCGGCGGGTTCCCATCGGCGTTTGCGTTTCATGGAAAAGAGAGAACAGAGAACCTGCTTTGGAATTATTCTGAATTGTCGTAAATATCTCCAGATTGCGGCGGGCGGCCTCATCAAGAAGGAGAAAATTTTCCGTGGAGTACCATTTAATTTCGCTTATGTGTTGAGGATTGATTTTTTGCGTCTGGTTAACATAACTTAAAATCGCGCCGGAAGCGATCAGGGCCGCCGGATGTTCTTTTATCTTCGAGGCGTCCAAAACTTCGGAGGTGAAATTCTGATTCAGTAAAGTCTGGGACTGCCCGGATTGAAAACAATCCTCTTCCAGATAATTAATCCGAAGCTCCGGCATTTGCATTTCCAGAGTTTTGAGCAATCTCTTATCGGGAAAATCACGCGACAGGATTAATTCCTTAAAGTCCAATCCTGCAATGGCTAGGATGAAAAATTCGCGGTTGGAAAATTCACTGATTTGAAACTCGCCTGTGGAAATATCCAGAAAAGCCAGGCCGAGTGTATCTTTGCAGACACTGAGGCAGGCCAGATAATTATTTTCGCCCGCGGCAAGATTTTCTTCATCCAGAACAAGCCCGGGAGTGATAACTCGGATAACTTCTCTTTTGACGATTCCCTTTGCTTTTTTGGGGTCCTCAACCTGCTCGCATATCGCTACTTTGAAACCCTTTTCTACAAGTTTGGTAATGTACGCGGAAGCGGCGTGGTACGGAAAGCCGCAAAGCGGTACGCTGTCTTCTTTGCCTTTGTTGCGTGAGGTGAGAGTGATTTCCAAAATAGGCGCGGCTGTCACTGCGTCTTCAAAAAACATCTCATAGAAATCACCCATTCGGTAAAACAAAATACAGTCGGGGTATTTTTCTTTAATTTTCATATACTGCTTCATCGCCGGAGTCAAATCGAGCGTCGCTTCTACCGCCATTTTCCATCGTCCCCTTTTCTCAGGTCAATATATTCAGGATCATCCGGCTTATCTATTTTATGATTGGAAATAAACGAATTGGCCAGCCAACTGATAAAGCTTATAATCAGCGAACCTAAAAAAGCGGAAAAAAAATTATCGATTTTAAATCCTGGAACAATATGAGCGACAAGCGTGAGCAATAACGCGTTGATAAAAAAATAAAATAATCCCAGAGTTAATACGCTCAGGGGCAGAGTCAGAAAAACTAAAATCGGCCTTACAAAAATATTAATAAGGCCTAAAACACAGGCGGCAATGATTGCCGTTGAAAGTGTATCAACTCTGATGCCGGGCACAAACTGCGATGCAAGCAGGATTGCCACCGTTATTATCAACCATCTTGTTATGATTACTAACATGTAATTCCTCTCTAATCTCATTCCCAAATCAAAGCGCTATCTTTGATTTAGAAAAGGTATATCATTTCAATATTCCTTAATTCTTATTCACTCTCAGTGATATTAATTATATTTTTCCACATTGACAGTTTTCGCTGATTTAAAGAAAATCCAGGCAACACTTATGCCGCTCATAAAGGATGTTTCTCTTTTCACCAAAGGACTGTTTTCAAAAGTAGCTCCCTGAAGAAAATCAGCGCTGTCAAAGGCGTTAAGAACAAATTGATTATATTCCTTGCCCAAACCAACGGTAAGGAGCGAAATCCGATCCGTTTTAAAAATCTGTCCTGAAACGCGCTGCTCGTCTATTTTTAAAATGTCGCCACGATAAACGACAGAAGGATATGGCAGCGGGTAAAGTCTGTTTTCGTCAGAGCCCAGATAATCAGGGATCTGAAGCAGTCCCAAACCTACACCTAATTCCCAAAGGGGCTTTTCTTCACAAATTGCACTACCGGGCAATAAAAAACTCAAAATCAACAAGGCAACTATTACTCGGTAACGAATATGCATATTCCCGTCTCATAAAGTTACGTGGTTTTAACCTGCCATTTTTACTCTTTAAAAGGCATAAACATTTTTGCCTGGGCGCCGCAAACAGGACATTCATCAGGCAGAACGCCATCGGCGACATAGCCGCAAACTTTACAGACATAGTAAGTTGTTTCTCTTTCTTCCATAAAGTGCGACATGGCCTCTTTATAAAGTTTGGCGTGAGTTTCTTCCACATCACGGCTCTGGCTGAAATGCAGCACAGCTTCTTTGTTGCCCGCTTCTTCCGCCAGTTTAACAAATTGATCATAAGCAACTTCGGCAACTTTTTTTTCCGATTCAAAACTCGCGGCCAGATTCTCTTCCGTGCCTTTGATTTCTCTGAGCACTCTTAGGGCTCTCGCTCCGTGAATTTCTTCCGAAAAAGAAATAACGCGGAAAAGACGGGCCATTTGCATATAGCCTTCATCTTCAGCCTTCTGCGCGTAAACTTTGAGCCTCAGGGCGGCTTTCGCTTCGCCGGCATAAGCCTGATGTAACGCTTCACTGATTTTATCCATATGATTATCCTTTCTTTAATGGAATTGCTATTTTTTCCGGTTTCAAATCAAAGATGATATCAAAGCGGCTAGGAGGAAGTGACGAGGTATATTACTAATACGTTGAGGGAACCGACGACGAAGCCAACGCAGATAGCGCTTTGATTTGAAATTGGAATCATTATTCTGGGGCGAATTCATCTTTGGCCGCCCCACAAACAGGACACGACCAATCCTCCGGCAATTTTTCAAAAGGCGTTCCGGCCTGAATACTGCCGTCAGAATCTCCCTTGGCCGGATCGTAAACATAACCGCATACACCACAAACATATTTTTTCATTATCCACTCCTTAATATTTTTTCACCGTTAAATATTTTTGTAAATACTCTTTACTAAAGAGGTGTCAGGGGAGATTTTACGGAATTGCCCAATTTAAAATTCCCCTCAATCCCCTTTTAGATAAAGGGGAGGGATGACACCTTCTTTTATTTAATTGGAAGCCACTTTCTTAAGCAGCTGATCCGCTATAGTTTTACCCATCTCGTGACATTTTTCCAAAACATCGCTGTCGGGAACATTCTTAACGGAAATCGATTCAGCGGCAATTTCCACCTTCATTTCCTTTAGCATTGCTTCTAAATGCCTGACCGATTCCCCGCTCCAGCCGAAAGAACCGAAAGCCGCGCCAATAAGATTGGCCGGTTTCAATCCTTTCAGATAAGTCATCACATCCGCCATCTGCGGCAGAATATTGTTGTTTAATGTCGGCGAACCGACAATCAGCGCGCCGGCATCAAGCACTTCATAGACGACTTCACTGCGGTGAGTTTCATTCATTGAAAAAAGTTTTACCTTGACACCTGCTTGCGCCAGGGACTCGCTGATGGCTTCGGCCATTTTTTCCGTAGAGTGCCACATCGTCGCGTAAACCACAACCGCTTTTGCCGTCGGCTTTTGCGACGCCCATTTTTTATAAAGCTCAATAATCCGGCCGCTATTTTTGCGCCAGACAGGCCCGTGATCGGGAGCGATAATTTTTATTTTCATGCCGGATACCGCAACTTTCTCCAAAGTTTTCAGCACAATAGGTGAATAAGGCAAAACAATATTGGCATAATATGTCGCTCCTTCATACTCCAAAGTTGCCGCCGGGATTTCATCGTCAAAACGCTCCAAAGTCGCCAGATGCATACCGAAAGCGTCCTGAGAAAACAAAAGCTGATCCTTGGCCAGATAAGTAAACATGCTGTCCGGCCAGTGAATCATGCGCGTTTCCATAAAAGTTAATTCCATATTTCCCAGGCTCAGCGTTTCACCATCCTTTACGGGTATAATTTCATGCTGATCATGAAACAGCTCTTTTAATGTATTTACGCCGATAGCTGAAGCAAAAATCTTTTCGGGTTTTATGAAATCAATTACTTCGGGCAGACAGCCGGAATGATCCATCTCGGAATGGTTGGAAATAATATATTTTATTTTAGAAGGATCAACAACGGACTTAATGCGGGAAAACATTTCATCTTTGAACGGAGCTTTAACCGTATCTATTAAGGTAATATCGTCTGCAATAACCAGATAGGCGTTATACGTGCTGCCGTGCGGTGTGGTATAACCATGAAAATCGCGGATTGTCCAATCAATGGCGCCAACCCAATAAACATTATCAGTTACTTTTATCACCGAATAAACATCTTTCATCATTTCACCTCTTAGTTAATTTATATTTAAAATAATATAAGTTCTAATCAGTATCCGTCAATGGCAACTTAAAGTATTTTTTTTGCGCCGGCATCAAAAGCCGTCAAATTTATTCCTCGTTTATCAGCAGATATGCTTTTCGTTATTTCTTTTTCAAAAGCACGGCGATCAACCGGCAACAACAACGTGCCTGCGAGCGCTCCGATCATAACAATATTGCTCAAAACCGGATTGCCCAGATCAACTGCCACGGACGTGGCATCAATTAACCAGCTTTTTGCCGCTAGTTTTTCAAACATTGATTTAATTTCATCAAGAGACGGATAAGTAAAATCACCGGTGATGACCCCCATAGGATAAACCATGCGCGAATTGGACAGAACCGCAACGTCGGGATTGCCGTATTTGACCAAAACTCTGAGGGCTTCCACCGGCTCCAGTGCGATAATTATATCCGCCCTGCCCTGCGGAATTTGCGGACTTAAGACGGACGTTGATGATACACGCAAATGACTCATTACGGAACCGCCGCGCTGGGACATGCCGAAAGTTTCACCGATTGTGACAATATAGCCAGCGTTCACCAGCATTCCGGCCAGTACGCGAGAAGCCATGACATTGCCCTGACCACCGACTCCGGTAATGATAATATTTGTAGGCTCTTTATACAAATTCGCATTCATTCGTCTACCTTTGTTGGCTATGTCATCTGCTCCTCGACGTATATTTGAATACGCCTGCGTCGCCTTTTCCTTGCCGCCTCGGTATACTTTTGACTGCAAATTTTTATTTGTACTTACTTTCTTCATCAGCCTACCGCTTCCGTCCTTACAATCGCTTTTTGCGGACAGATCGAATAACAGACGCCGCAGCCGGCGCAGATTACTTCGTCAACTGCCGCTTTCTTTTTTGCCCTGTCCCAAGTCAGCGCCGGACAACGGAAAATCCTTGTGCATAAACGGTTACATCCACAATTATCTCCCAGACACAAATCTTCATTAACTTTCATCTGATATTTTTTCTTGCCCTTCTTTTCGGGGCTCAAAGCGCATATTTGTTTCATAATCAGCACTTTCAATGAGCCACGTTCGGCCATGAAATATGTAAGAATCTTACTTGTTTCTTCCAAATCGAAAGGATCGCTGAAGGCAACTTTGGCTCCTATCGCCTGGCAAATAGCGGCAATCTCGACAGATGGAAGCGGCTCGCCTATGGCGCTCACATCTAGACCGGGATGCGGTTGGAATCCGGTCATTGCCGTTCCCGCGTTATCCAGAACGATGAAGGTAATATCCGCCTTGTTATGCCGGGCGTTGATGAGCGCCGGAATAACGGCATGATAAAAAGTGGAATCGCCGCAAACCGCCATAACGGGTTTATCCAGACCGAAAGCTCCCAGTTTGGCAAATCCGCTGGCCAAGCCCGTGCCTGAACCCATGGAATGAAGAGTGCGTACTGTATTGAAACCAATTGCCGGCCAAAGTGACGCCATCGCGTAACAGCCTATATCGCCGCAAACAATGCCATCGCGGCCATCGAGCTTCAGCGCGGTGTTAATATTCCAGAAGGAAGCGCGGTGCGGACAACCGGGACAAAACGTCTGCTCCCGCGGAGGAATCAACGGCGCTATTTTTTGTAAATCCCTAATATAACCAGCAGGCAATGATTTATATTTGACCTTCATTATCCTGCCGAGGGCGGCGGCGACAATGTCAGGATTCAATTCCCCGACCGAGGGCAGAGTCTTATCCATTTTCCCATAAAAAGTTTTAATGCCGGTATCTCTGATCATTCCCATCGCGGCGACTTTGATACTTTCTTCCAGAAAAGGAAGAACCTCTTCCACAATCATGATCTTATCGCTCAGGCATAGATATTTTTTCAAAAGCCTCCATGGCAAAGGCCAGGTGCAGCTTAGTTTCAAAATCCCGACACGATTTCGCAGACCCAACATTTCGATAGCTTCCATGCTGTAAAGAAAACAGGCGCTGGTGGTGATGATAAGAAGTTCCGGATGTCTGGGACCGGAGTAACTGTTAAAAGGACTCTTTGCAAAAAGTTCCACAGCTTTTTGCAATTTTTTCTGCTGAAGATCGTGTTTAACAACAACCGGGGTACTGACCACAGGCCCTTTCAGGGGATCCATAAATGATCCGTCAGAAACAAATTTAGCTGTTCTGAATTTTTCCGGAAGTTTGCCGCAGATAACATTGCCGCTGGCGTGAGACATGCGCGTCACTGAGCGCAAAATGACAATATTTCTTATTTTCTCTGATAACTCAAACGCCCACTTAGTCAAATCTTTGGCTTCCTGAAAATTGGCCGGTTCCAAAAGCGGAATTTCGAGCATGCGCGCGAAATATCGTGATTCCCCCTCATTAACGCTGGAAAGAG
This sequence comes from uncultured delta proteobacterium, assembly GCA_963811325.1. Taxonomy (GTDB): domain Bacteria; phylum Desulfobacterota; class Syntrophia; order Syntrophales; family Smithellaceae; genus Smithella. Next base: position 223,951 of record CAWEQT010000001.1, on the reverse strand, counting down.
CGCCGGGATCTTCACACTCAACCAGAACCATCCCGCCGCGCGTTCCCGAAGAGGAAAGATGCAAAAGAAAATCGGAAGCGACGTTGACACCGTTTTGCTTCATCACACACATTGAACGCAAACCGGCAAAAGAGGCGGCGGCGGCTACTTCGAGGGCTACCTTTTCATTGGTAGACCATTCCACATAAATGTTTCTTTCGCGGGCAACTTCCGACAGGCGCTCTATTACTTCAGATGAAGGAGTTCCTGGATAACCGGAAACGACGTTGACACCCGCCTCCAGCGCGCCTCGCGCGATAGCTTCATTGCCCATGAATAAAACTTTGGTTTTGGTTAAACTAAGTAATTTGGACACTATCTTACCTATTTTTTCTTTTGTAAACTTCTCTTGTTAAATATTTTAGCACTGCCGGATCACGATTATCTAAATACAACAGTTTCTTTACCGAGCCGCTTTTCCGAATAATATTTTTCAGCGCGTTTTTTTTCTTATTTACAGCCGCTTCTTTCAGTTCTTTTAAACTTTCAGCGGGGGCTTCCCGCACTTCCAGAACTCCTCTTTTGACGGCCAGTTCTACCAATTCTCTTCCTTTTTCTGTCCGCACAATCAACTGATTCCATTGACGAACCTCTTCCCAATTACCAGCAAAGCGCGCTGAACCAACAGAAACATCGGCATATTCCGCCGTGCTGTCCAGGCAATAATTACAGGCTTCCCGAATACAGTTCTGTATCTCTTCAAACGGAATTGATTTCTCGCCGTTATTCGTGTAAAGTTCCAGAATATTTTTTCCCGCCGGAATATCCATTCCTGTGATTGATTCCGGAACAATATTATTTTCAAGCAGTAATTTTGTATATTTCTCCGCGGAAAGCGTCCAGCCACAGTACAAACCAATAACCAGTTTCAGTTGATTTATCTTAGTTTTATTCTCATTTGTCCGGTTCAATTTCATCTTGGCCAACGCCAGCGCCTGACAGGGGGTAGCCACTACTCCAATATTACCCAAGTCTTGGATTACCAGTTGATTAAAAGCAGCAACCGTAGGCGATACGGTAAACTTGCTTCCGGCATTATTTCTTATTTCTACTATGTCCTTCACGACAGTGCCGTTTTGTAAAAATTGCCGATCACGGGAAGAAACGATGGCTGAATCAATCAAACCTTCAGTTAACGCCAACCCCATCAAAGCAGTTACCGTGGCACCATGCTGAGCGACCGCACGCAATTGGGAATCAACGGACTGAGAAAAATAATAACCCTTCACTGCGCCAATTTCCGGTGTCAGATCACACTGCTCAAAAAGAAGTTTTCTCAAAACCGACAGGTCAGTTTCCGTTCTGGGGCAAAAAGCGTAACATTTGCCATCTTCAAGATCACATTGATGCAATTGCACCGTACGGTCTCGGTATATAACTTGATAAGGGCAAAGGCTCACACAAGCGCCGCAACCTGTGCACAGGTCTCCTTCCAGCACGTATTTTTTCAAAAATCCCTGACTGCCTGCTTTAACTTTGGAACTCATTATCTATCCCACTTTTTAAAGTTGCGCTTTTATATCCCATCATGATATTTGAGGCAAGAAAATGATATCGCTAAACAAAAATAGTTTTATTTGTAAACTATTCAAATTTATTAGAACAATTTAGTTATTTTAGATAATAGGTAAATTAATTTAACATTTTACATAAATATTTAATTGAGGTTGACAATAGCCCATTCTTGTATTATGAAGCGCCAGAAAAAAGTTGCCCCGTTTGACTCCCGATTATAGGGATTAATCATTGTGTGAAATGAAAATTTGAATCTTTGAAAATATGTTCCCCAGTAGCTCAGTCGGTAGAGCGGCTGGCTGTTAACCAGCATGTCCGTGGTTCGAGTCCGCGCTGGGGAGCCAGAATAAAACGGCTGTAAGGAAATCACCGTTCCTTACAGCCGTTTTATTTCCCATTGCTGCCAGTAATACATCTGATTTACAAAAAATGTCAATCCGGGGCAGATTAATTACAATATCCTCAATAAATAGCTTTAGATAAGCCTTGGTTGCAATCCGGTCATCCCCCGTAAATATCCCTTTAATCATGGTCTGGAATTCTTCAATGGAATCATCCCGGAACAAGTGGATGGGCATGGGGGTATTCGTCTTAAGTTCTTCCAGTTTATCTTTGATAAGGGAGCGCTGTTCCTTCAATTCATTAATCCTTTCAGCAACATGATCAAGGGCAACGATTCCGCTTTCGATAGCCTCATACTGTTTCTTCAGTTTCTTATCTATCTCACCATATTTTCGCAGCAGGCTCTTGCGCTGTCCTTCCCTTGACTTGTCCATTTTCCTGATCTCGGCATATATACCCTTGAGTATGTCCTTTACCCGGTCCTTTGTAAATAATTTATTTGCTATATGGTCAATAATGGTTTGTTCCAATGCGGCGGCTGGTATACGCTGCCCGACACAGCTGGATTTGCCTCTCCTGAGGTAATTAGCACAGTTATAATAGGTAAACTTACCGCCCTTTGCGGTTTCCAAGGTCATCCGCGACCCGCAGAGCCCGCACTTGGCCAGCCCAGTCAAAAGCGTCTTGGAACCCACAACCCCCGGATTGCGGTCAGAATCGAGGGGGGCTCGGGCCTCCTTCATTTCCTTTGCCCCACGCCAGAGATCTTTGTCAACAATCGGCTCAATGGGAATTTCAATCCACTCTTCCCGGGGTTTAAGTTTATGGGTTCTGTGGTCACGCCTATTGTAGTAGTATTTGCCGATGTAGGCTTCATCTCCGATAATATCCAATACTCGATTCTTGCACCACTTTTTGCCGCGATAGTCATACCCCTCACGGTTAAGCCTCTTGGCTACCGCCTTGGCTCCCATATCGGTCACGTACCACTGGTAGATGAGCCGGACGATGTCCGCTTCTTCCGGATTGATAGCAAGCTTCTTCTTTACAGTTTCACCGGCCATTTGTCACCTCCACCGCCATAAATCCAAATTTCGGGGTTGAGCCATTGATATAACCTTTGCTGGCGTTCTCCTTCATTGCCCGTAGGGTGTGATACCCGTTCATTTCCGATTCGTATTGGTCTATCAGCTCAAATATACCCTCGACGAATCCACCCATAGGATCATCCGACACTTCCTGATAAATGGCAGCGACCTTAACACCATATGTGGCAAGTTTTCTCTTGCATACTTTGGCGTCCGTAGCATCTCGGAAGAAGCGGGAGGTAGTGAGAGTAAGGATGGTGTCAAATGGGTGGTCCTTTCTTTTCGCATCAAAAATCATCTCCTGAAATACAGGGCGCTTGCCATCGCGAGCGGAGGCACCAGCCTCCTTATAGACCTTATATATGTTCCACCCCTGCTTCTGGCAATAAGCCCTCAGTTGCTTTTCCTGGTCGGGAAGTGACAGGTCCTTCTCCGCCTGTCTGCCTGTGCTGACCCTAACGTAAAGTGCCGCTGTCGGATTTGTTTCCATCTTCTATAACCTTTAGTATCTGTTTCAATAGAGAGGGCAGAAGAATCGTTACTTCCTCCTCCCTTACTTCGCCAAGTAACTCAGGAAAGTGATCATAAATTTCATACTCGGCCTCGTCATCATCAATAAAAAAACATGGCCTAAGATACGCTGTCAAGATTTGCATTATTCTGTCGGCTCCTCTATTTCCTTGTCAGATATAATTCTTGCATCTGGAACCATTGAAAGAACGCAATTAACAATGGGTTCCGTGCTGATTGCTGAGGTTTCTTCTTTTCCCGAAGATACGGCCTCGTTACACTTTGCATACTTCTTTAAAAGTTCTGATAATTTCATTTACATTCCCCTTTAACGATTAATAAGTTTTCACCACCATCACTTTTGGTATCACAGGCTCTGGCCCGTTTCCGACGCGATCTCTCGCAACTTGGTGAAGCAAGTGACGCTTTCTTCCGCATCCGCATCCGCTTTTACCGATACTGCCAATTGTGCCCCGAGGTAGAAATGCGAGTTTTCGTCCAGCTTCACTAGCATCACTGGATGCACCGGAAAACCGCGTCGGACGGGCATTCCCGGCCAGTGATACTGTGGTGAAGCTAGTGAAGTTGGAACTTTTCATGCGCCCTCCCTACTTCTTAGGTAAAGTCTTAATGAATAATATATTTTTCTTGCACTTCCTTTTCGCTTTGTGATTTTGAATATGGTTTTCAGATAGGTTAAGGAATTAGCAAGTCGCTGCCCAAAAGACTGTACGTTGCCAAAGCTATGAGAAAATTCTTCATTTCTTTTTAAGGCACAACCAGATAACTCTTTATATAACTCATTGGTTGTAACTTCTCGCCCGGCATTTTTATCGCCTGACACCCATTCCGATAGAAGTTCTGCCAACGGGTCATACTCATTTGCATAATCAGTCTGTTCGGTAGACAGCTTATTGAATATCGCTTCCATTTCGGGATATACACCCGCATACTTGGCCAGAATAAGCGCAAACCGCGCAAAATCAGCCATTCGAAAATCGACCGCCTCGATTTCTGTCCAGTAATCTCTGAGGGCACCGAGGATTTCCTGAATGTGGAGCACAGCTTCTGACATTATTTCATTGCGATGTTCTATTACTTCCGACAAAATAATTTTTTCAGCAACAAACTTTACCCATCTCTCCACTTTCATAATAAGCAATCTGTCAGCAACGTCATCACGCCTGAATTCAGGTGTCCGGGAGGAAATACCTATGAAGCAACGAATGGGGTAATCTACGAGTTTGTTTGTCGTATAGAGTACTCTTTTCTGAACACTACCTCCCGTAGCAGCAATAGCTAGCTTGTCATCAAGCCATTTAAAAGAGGCATCTGCGTTATCGAATACCACCAAAGCTGAATTCGTTACCGCCGCATCGAAATCCTTTGGATCGTTTGTAAGCGGCGTCACATTAAACCTTTCCCCATAAAGAAGCATACCAATTTTTCTTAGAGTGGTCGTCTTCCCTGAACCTCTTTCCCCGATAAAGGCAAGAATAGGTTTTGTCGGCATAATATTTTCAAAAAATAAGGCGTAGAACCATATAACGAGGATAAGCCGCCTTTCGTTTGGAGAAAGTTCATCTGAAACGAGGTTTGTTTTTGAAAAAATGATTTCATCAAGCCAAGAACCATTGCTATTTGACAAATTAATCTGAAATGGTACTGACTTTGAATCAGATATAAACAAAATTCCGTCAGTACCGTTGTCAACCAATTCAATGGCCTCTTGGGAAACACGGTATATTTGGTTCCCATGATTGAATAGATAGAGCGTGAAGGTATCTATCTTTAAGTAAGCCAATCGATGAACTTCTATGCGTTGTCCTATTTTGAAAGCGCTGGAATAAAGATTTTCCAGTATGTATCTGTATATATGTTCCGAACGGTTTAGACCATATTCGTCTAAAACAAGGCATAATTCCGTATCAGACCTATCTATTTCGATCAGCGTTTTATCTTCGCTGTTGAAATAATAAGCGACTTGCCCGTCATTGTAAAATTTGCCTTTTTCCAAAAGATCTTGACGTATAAAATCCGCAACGTCGGCATCAATTTCAAATAGCGCCCTCTCGTCGTCCGGCCCTCCCTTCCGTATTGAGCAGACCAGATCTCTGAGATTTATATTGTTTTGTAAATCGCTTGACATCGCACCCTCCTCTGATTCTTTTTTATTACTTCCATGCACGATGATATTTGATGCATCGTACATGTTAAAAATTTTTATGCCAGTTTTTTATCTAAATATTTCCTTAATGCATCGATATTAATAATTATTCCGCTTTCATATTTAATAATGTCTTCTTGTTTAAATCTTGCAATAGGAAAACATTGTACTTTATTTGGATGACGTCGAGCTTTTAAAGTAGCAAAGTCCACTGTTCGCTCCATACCCATGCTAATGAAACAAACTGTGTCATATTTTTCATCTTTAAATACTTCTTTTAAAGCAGTTGATCTACCGCCTTCCATCAAAGATAAGACATATTTAAATGGCAATCCATATGTAAAAAGTTCACGGGCAAAAGCTATTTCCATTAAATTCTTATAACTATAAATACGTTTTCCACCTCTGTTTTCAGCTTCCTGCAATGGCTTGATTAGCCCCTTCTCTCCCCAGCTTATAAGAGTTCTGGGCCTGATATCTGGAAATATTCTTAAAATGTCTTGATGATAAAATTCGTTTCTATTCATGATGTATCCTCGTGCGTCATTTTATATATTATTTATTATTTGTCAAGAAAAATTTTTAACAATTTTATTTTTGTTTGATTTGATTGATTTTATTTCAGTATTGCCTTAATTATTCTGTAAATCGTTCCGTATTCTTTCTTTCCCACGCCTTTCAGCATCTCATCAATTTTCTTTTTCAGTTCCTTTATGTCCTCTGTCTCATGGTCGAAGATGAACAGTTCGTGTAGTTCCACTTTTAGCGCCGCCGCAATTTTTATTAATGTTTCAATCGGCGCGTTCTTCTCTCCTCTTTCGATGGCACCCAGGTATTTGTAACTCAGGCCTGCCTTCTGGCCCAGTTGCTCCTGAGTCATTTGCTGAACATTCCTTAAATGCCGAATCCGTCGCCCTATCAATATCTTTGGATTTTCCATTTTCCTTCATCTCCTGTTAGGTATTTCATACTGCCTAACATCGAAGCGATAAACACCCGCACAGGAGTATTAAATTGACATATAACAACTGTTGGGAGTATATTCCTGCACAATAGATAAATGGGAGATGATCTATGCGGGATGAATATGTAGGGGATGTAGGTGATTTCGGGAAATATATTCTGCTCAACAAACTTTCAGAGATAAGCAAGGGCAAAGTCAAGATTGGTATCAATTGGTATTACAACACCAGGATAGAGAAAAATACAGGGCACGGTGATCACACCCAATATTTATTTAACAAGAATTCCCAACAATATAGAAATTTGGCTCCGGACATATTTGATGAGCTTAAACGACTTGTAATTAATAAGAAGCGGAGGGTGCGCGAAATTGAGAAAAGCAATATACTGCCGCAAGAGTGTAACTGCTATTCCGAGCCAATCTACAACTCATTAGACACCGGTTCTGAAAAAATAACTGACAGAAAATGGTGGTTTGAAAAATCCCAGAGATGCTTGATGAATTCCAATGTCGTATTTCTTGATCCAGACAATGGTATCCCCTATTATTCTAAAGTCGATGAAAAATGTAAGGTCGGGGTAACACGCACAGAATCTGTTAAATATGCTTACATGTGTGAAATTAAAAAATACTATGATAGTGGGAGGTCCGTCATTGTTTACAATCACCGAGATCACAAACCATTAATAGAATATTCAAAAAAATTTATTGCTTTGAAGGAATCTCTAAGCATTCAAAAATTTATGCCTATCCTCAAGTTTAAGAAATTTCAAGTTCGGCATTATATATTAATACCAACACAAGCCCATTCAAAATTGTTCATGGAGCTACACAATAAGCTACTATCTAAATATGAATTTTCATTTGGGCCTGATAAAGAATTGGATAATCTAATAGCTTAGCTTGGTAACGAAATTGATGCCCTAAACAGAATTTGATCTGACAGTGAGTGTCAAGACTATTGATAACTTCCTGTAATAGAGCATGCATTATTATCGACTGACATCCACCCTTTCGATTGGTATTCATTATTGAAACCGGTCTATTAGACTCAAAAAAGAAATTATTTGTTTAAAGTTGCCTTTAGGGCGTGGGGAAAATATTGAAATAATTGAAGAAAATCCTTGACATTCGATAAAGGGCAACATATATTAGGTTTAAGCATATAAGTTTGGATTAAAACATTTTGAGGCGCAAAGGTTAGCCACCATGTTCTTTAGAATATTGGTGGTTTTTTCTTTCTATCAAAGCGGAAATCCGACTTAAGGCAATTTTAAGAAAGGAGGATGAAAGCAATGTCAGAAGGTAAAGTAAAATGGTTTAATGAAGGTAAAGGCTTCGGGTTTATCGAAAAAGATGACGGTGGTGATGTATTTGTTCATTTCAGCGCTATTCAGGCCGGTGGATTCAAAACGTTAAATGAAGGCCAGCGTGTCAGTTTCGACATCACTGAGGGCAAGAAAGGTCCGTCAGCAGAAAACGTAAAATCTCTGTAGTTGAAACTTGGGTAAAAAAGAGGCACTCCATCAGAATTTTATTTTGGGGAGGGCCTCTTCATTTGACCAAGAAGATTGGGTAGTCGCTCGGATTATTAACGGATTAACGCAAAAGAATAACGGAGGCAACAATGGGAGAAGGATTAAAAGGATTTAGAGATTATACGGATTATCAGACTTACGCTGAAATATATTTATTCTGGATGAATATGAATGAACATAAACAAACTTACGATATGCTCCTTAATCGGCAAGGGAATATCAACCCCATCAGTTATATGCTTAAAATGAATCTAGAGTATCACAAACAACATTAAATAGAGGAGATGAAATATAAATAATTGGTGTAGGTAAATTCCACAAGCACTTCTTCCTGAAGCAAACAAATCGTCAGACTTAACGAATATGCAACACGTTAATCCGTAATAAATACAGCTCATACCCAACAAACATCGGCACCGCTATTGCATTAATGATAAGTAGTGCTTATCTTAAAAAATAAGAGATACTGCGATGCTCGTATTGAGTCTATTCTACTGGAAGTTAACAAATAATATTTTGCAGAGTCTTTGTGGTGATTATCACCCGTAAAAGACAAAGAATTAGAATGATGGACTCCAGTTCAAAGACGAGACGGCATATGCGGGTCTCTTTTTTTTATTGCCAAAGGAATCACAAATGGAAAAGAAAGCAGAATATCAACTCACAACATCTGTGAATGAAGGGATGTTTGAAATTATAATGACAGGCAAAGTATCAGCGAGCAGCATTGAAAAGCTGCATAATGAAGTTACTGCTGTCATAAAAGCAAATGGCATACAGAACCTGTTAGTGGATATCCGTGCCGTAGATGGACGTTTCAGGATTGCAGAAACCTATTTGTATGTCATCCGTTCCTTTTCCGATAGACCGAAAGTGAATAATGCCGTTGTAGATATCCCTGATAATGCGAACTTTCTATCGTTTTATGATGATGCAGCAATCAATGTTGGTTTGTCAGTCAAAGGGTTCAGCGATATAGATGCCGCAAGAGATTGGCTAAAGAGCAAGAAAATAATAGGTAACAGACAATCTTTGACATTAGTATCTTTCCATCCGTAATCCTCAATATTTTTAAATCTAATAATTATTTCTTTGTAGGTGAAGTCAATAACTGAGTTAAGACTTAATTTGACAATAGCTGTCAAGTCAAGAATAGGTCAGGACAAATGTGAATATCAGTGGATGTTTCCGAAGGTGCCACGAAACATTTATAAAAAACTTCAAATGGCCCGTGGCACTATAATCTGATTTGTTCCAACCTAAATTTGACTTGACAGATGTTGGTTAATTAAGCCTTGTTTCAGTAATTGACTTCACCTACCAATCCATAGTATTGGGCAGTCGTTAGAATCGATGATTACTATTTGAAAGGTGAGGCAGGAAATGATTGCTCCAGGAATGGGATCAGTTTCAGACACTGAATGCTGGAGAAACACTTTCAATGATTTCAATGCGCAACGGTTTAGTTCGACAAGAAGCTTTTAATCATACAGAAAGTAGTGACGAAGGATTTTGGGAAGACGAAAGACAAAATGACGGTGGGGAATCTTTTTTATTTGTCAATCTTTATTTCGATCTATATTTCGTTAACAATTCAGTGATTATTTTCACTTTCTCTTGACATTTCAATACGGTGCGTATAAAAAAAGGTCAATCGATTTTTCGATCACATTCGCAAAAAAAAAGAAAAAATGGAGTCGTCCTATGAGATCATATGTGGTTATTTCCTCCATGGGGCCGGATCGTCCCGGTCTGGCCAAAGAAATCGCTGAATTTTTCACCGCCCGGGGCATCAATATCGAACGGTCCCGCGGTTGTGTGCTGGGCAATGAATTCGGTATGATCATTCTCACATCGGGAAAGACTGACGACATCGAGCGTCTGATTAAAGATCTGGACAGCCTGCGCGAAAAAACAAAGCTGGAGATCTACGTTCGGAAAACCAAAGCGCCCAGCCATCGCGACGTATTGCCGTCGATTCCCTACAAGCTAATTGCCACGTCCATTGATCATCCGGGGATCATCCATCAAATCTGCAAATCACTCCAACTGCGGGGAATCAGCATTGAAGACATATCCACCAATGTGGATAATAATCCCTTTACGGGAGCAAATGTGTTCCATATCTCCTGCTACTTTTCTCTGCCGCCGGCTGTGAAAATTATCGACCTTAAAAACGATTTTAACCGCATCAGCGACGAATATAATATTGATATCCGATTCGACGCTGTGATCAGTAAGTAGCGCTATGAGCAAAACCAAACAACACAACCCGGAAAAAAACCTGAGGTCCATTGTTGAGGTTGCCTCATTGCTCGGATTGACGGAAAATGATCTGGAATTATACGGCCGTTACAAGGCCAAAGTAAGGCTAGAAGCAATCCGGCGATTTTCACGCCGGAATAATTCATCTTTGATTCTGGTGTCCGCCATGACGCCGACCCCTTCCGGTGAAGGAAAGACCACCGTGTCCATCGGGCTTGCGCAGGCTCTGGCTAAAATCGGCAAGTCCACCATCGCGGCTTTGAGAGAACCATCACTGGGGCCTGTTTTCGGCATCAAAGGCGGGGCTACCGGCGGCGGACTTTCCCGCGTTCATCCGGTCGATGACATTAATCTCCATTTCACCAACGACTTTCCAGCAGTGGAAAGCGCGCACAATCTGCTTTCCGCCATCGTGGATAATTCCATTTTTCACGGCAATCCTTTAAATATCGATCCACGCAAAATCACCTGGCGCAGGGTCATAGACATGAACGACCGCTCGCTTCGGGATATCGTCATAGGTCTGGGCGGTTCCACCAATGGAGTACCCCGGGAAACAGGATTTGATATTGTTCCATCCAGTGAAATTATGGCAATTCTCTGCCTTTCGCGCTCCTATGAAGAATTGAAAGACAAGATACGCAAGATTCTGGTGAGCTTTACCTATGACGACCAGCCGGTGATTGCCGGTGATCTGAAAGTGGAAGGCGCGGTCGCGGCGCTCTTGAAATATGCTTTGCTGCCCAATCTGGTGCAAACCACCGAAGGCGTGCCGGCAATTATTCACGGCGGCCCATTTGCCAACATTGCCCAGGGTACCAACAGTATCATGGGCACTGACCTGGCGCTGCGTCTGGCGGATTATGTGGTGACCGAAGCCGGATTTGGCTTTGATCTTGGCGCAGAGAAGTATTTCGACATCGTCGCGCCCTACGGCAATTTTAATCCCCGGATTGTCGTTTTGGTTGCCACCGTTCGTGCACTGAAATATCACGCGGGCATTACGCGAGAAGAACTGAACGATCCCAACCCCATTATGGCCGTGCTGGGAATGGCAAATCTGCGTAAGCACTATGAAAATATCGACAAATTCAACGTGCCCTGCATGATTGCTTTAAACCGGTTTCCTTCAGACACGGATGAAGAAATAAAAGCGGTTGTGGAAGCTGCGGAAAACGAAGGGATGAACATCGCCCCGACGGATATCTTTAGACTGGGAGGCGAGGGAGGTGTGGAACTTGCAGAAAAGACCGTCCGGCTGATTGCCGAAGCCAAAGGAACATCTAAGCAGCTCTATGACTGGAAACTGCCGGTGGAAGATAAAATATTTAAGGTTGCGAGCGAAATCTACGGCGCTGTTTCCATCGATTACCAGCCGCAGGCTAGGCACAATCTCGATATGATCAAAAAGATCGGCTACGATAGACTGCCGGTCTGTATTGCCAAAACCCAGCAGTCGCTATCCGACAACCCGAGCCTCCTGGGCCTTCCCAGCAATTTTATCGTTACTGTGCGGGAAATCAAAATCGCTTCCGGTGCGGGCTTTTTGGTCCCCATTACCGGAGAAATCCTCCGGATGCCCGGCCTTTCCAAAGTGCCCGCCGCCTACAACATTAATATTGACGATACCGGAAATATAACGGGAATCGTATAGCTTTTAAAATCGTTTTAAAATCTTGACAGCCTTTTTCCGTTTAATTTATCATGCCTCAAAATAAGCTTTTGATAAGAACTTCCTTTTAGTGATTTACAATATGGAAAGTGTGGTCTTATGTGTCAATGAAATCTTGTGGTGTGAATTGTGTTTATTGATTGAAATCTAGCATATTCATCAAAGTTGACGTTTTGTTGACTTCAGGAAGAAAGCTTTACATTTAATTTTTACACCTAATGTCAAGAAAACTTCGCCCCGTGACACCGTCGTTAGCCTATCTGGTATAAATGATTTACACTAAGGTGAACCCATATGTCCCGATCAATTTTAACTCTCCTGTCGCATTATCCATATTGTATACGGTCATATCCTCTGGGGGTCGCACCCCCCTCCATATGACAATTTCAATATGCGACAACGCCTTTCCCTTGGCCTCCGTTACGTCAGCCATATCGGATAGCTATTTCGCTATTTGTCGATGTACCAAAACACAAGGGAAGCACCAAGGAAAGCGTCGCGAATATATTGACGGCAGAGATCTGAAAGATAGAGCCAAATATAATTCCAACTGGTTGTTGACTTCACCAACTAATCTACAACATTGGTCAGTCGTTTAGATTGATGATTACCAATTTAAACATACATGGCAGTATTCTGTCATAAAGGAGAATGAAAATATTCTTGTAAAGATTTGACCCCCTATTGCTTCGAGGATATCTCTCTTGCTTTTCTTTTTCGTTCAGAGCTCAAACTATACCATAACCTACCCATTGCTTCGACCTGCCTCCAGATTTTAATTCCCCACGGAAAATCCCCTGTCCATCTGCCTTCGCACTCAGGTTTTGAATTTGTTTTACGAGAAGCATCTATTATAACATCCTCCACGATGACTGCTTCTTCATCACCTAACTGAGCCATCAGTCTCCCATCTGAGTCAGCAATAGAGGTGAACCCTGGAAAGGAAGAAACCTGCTTTAGGAAGGGGTTGCCTGGCAGAGGTGTTTCCCATTTCCCGCTCTTATTTACCATGATAGCAGGAATGCCGAACTGCTTTGCATAAGTGACTGCAAGTTCCTTAAGATTGCTATTAAAAGCATTAACAGCTTTTTGAGGAGTAAGGATACTCTTCATCGGGGATGGCGCTGAATGGGGCATTAGCATTATATCAACTGAGTGGGCAGACATTAAACGGGGTATATAAGAAAGCATGTTCTCATAGCATATCCCCACTCCGATTTTACCAAACTCAGTATTTATAACATGAGACCCGGGATCTCCTTTTGTGAAGTATGCCTCAAAAGCTGCAGGGGTTTGTTTCCGAACCCGTCCAGATTCATTGCCTTCAGGGGTTGTAAGCACGAATGTATTAAAGAAATCCTCGCCATCGGCTTCAAGAAAACTAGCTCCCAGATATACACCTAAGCGCTTAGAATGCTTCTTGAGCCATTTTACAGTCAGACCATCCTTGGGCTCTCCTGCATCCCATATGGCCTTAGTAAAGATGTATCCCGTTGGCATAAATTCTGGCAGAACTATAAGCTTTGCACCTTTTTTTGCAGCTTCATCAACAAATGGCAATGCATGTTCCAGATTGACTTTGATGAGCCCGTTTTTCGATTCCATCTGTACTGCTGCGACTTTTAATTTCCTTGCATTATCTTCTGCCATTATTAATCTTCCCCAGTTATTGATAAGAACTTCCTTTTTGTGAGGGTAAGTATAGGAAGGTTGATCTTGTATGTCAATGAAATCTTGTAGCGAAACGCTGTTTATTACAGATTGAAAGAAAGTATATCCGTGAAGAATCTTAAATGCTCACTAACAAGAAGAAGTCGATTGTTTGTTTCACAAGTCCTCAATCTCGTAAAATAGATATAATTGAAGATTACTGTTTGAAGGTGTTAACGCTAAGGCTCACTTCAAGAACCATATTGAGGGGCAAGTCCATACCCATTGACATTAATGCCGAGCATGCTTATGTTATGAACTAGGAGATGAAATGACGCAATTAAACGAGATACTGCAGTGTACGTATTGAGCCTATTCTACTGGATGTTAACATAAAAAGGAAAACACAGCGTCTTCGTGGTGATTATCACCCGTAAAAGACCAACTGTAAAATGAAGGACTCCAGCTAAAAGACGAGACGACATAAGTGGTTATCGTTAGCCCCTCGCAAGACTTAATGTTCTACGAGGGTTTTTTTATTTCTCTCAGGAAAGAGAAGGTGAAAAGATGAGTCAGCAAGAAAAAATCATCATGCGGGAACTTGACAAAAACCCCGATATTCGCATTACAAAGAAATGGTCTAGACGTCTAGACTTTTGATTATCATTGAGTCGCTTTTCAGATGCCTCGTCCACTTCACCCTTACTTCCTATTAGTCGCAAATCGTCAACCGTGACTAAATTTCAAGACTTTAATCCGTAATAAATACAATTCATGCCAGATAAACATCGGTACGGCCATTGACATTGATGATGAGCATCACCATATTATGGATACGAGATACTGCGATGTTCGTATTGAGTCTATTCTACTGGAAGTTAACAAAAAAGAAATCACAGAGTCTTTGTGGTGATTATCACCCGTAAAAGACAAAGCATTAGAATGATGGACTCCAGTTAAAAGACGAGACGGCATATGCGGGTCTCGGTTTTTTTTGCTATGACTAATTAATAATGAAAGATGAGAATGGTCAAGGATTCCAAAAGAGGACTCCCGGAGGATTGCCTGGTGCGACTCGAACAGGGACATACTAGAAGCATTGATGGACTTGAAGGAATTACTCATAAAAACAAGAGGACTTATTTATAAAGAGAGGGATAAAAAATGGGAAAGGGATTGAAGGGATTTAAAGAATATAGGGATTATCTATCCTATGCTTGAGTATATTTATCTTGTATGGACGATAAGGACCATCAAAAGCTTTACGGAATGCTACTTAAACGGAAGGATGAGATAGAACCGTTTAGTTATATACGACAAATGGGTTTACTTGCTCATAGTCAGAATTAAACCAAAGGAGAAAATAAACAATGGGAGAGTCAATACAAAGGATTAAAAAGTAGAATCAAGTTCCTAAATCTTTGAAAGGAGGTTTGCCAATAATGAAAAAAATATTTGCCATTTTTGTCGCTATGCTATTTGTTGCTTCTTTGTCTTTTGCAGTCGTAGGCTGCAAAAAAGCCGAAGAGACAGCACCAGCTCCTAAAGTTGAAGCACCCGTTGCTCAGCCTGCACCTGCAACTACTGCAGTGCCTGCACCTGAAGCTGCACCCGCACCTGCACCCGCACCTGCAAAATAAGTGCTTCGAAATAAATCAGCAGGACAATTAATAGGGTGTTCACTTTTAAAGTGAATGCCCTATTTTTTATGCTCTATAAAGCCTGATTTTTTCAGAATAATAAATACAAAGCTTCATTGATAACGGATTGAAAGCTTGCATATGTATCAATGTTAACGAGTTGTGGATAACGGGAAGAAATAGATACAAGACTCGATATTAATTTACCTGGGGTATCAGCAAATATTTCAACTCCCATAGCCCATACCGCCCTATCAGATACTACCCTATCCTTGGGGGTTGTGCCCCCCCCCCCCTATACCCGAATGCAACAGGGCAATGTTGGCAAAAATCTCTGCAAACCTTACTTGTTCTAATGTTTATGTCTCCGCCTGTTCCGTTCTCTGAGTGTGCATGGCTTGCATTTTGTCACTTGGAACATGTCGGCGTTCTTCACATACCGAATGTTACCGCAGGCACAAATCAGCTTGTTACTGAATAAGGTGGTATCAACATTCTCTGGTTCCCTTTTGTAATTGAGCTGTGTCACAATAGATGGTTGCTGGTCATAGACTTTTATTCTTCTCTCATCGTCCGTGTACTCTCGCTCATACACCCTGCCGGACATGACAACGTAAGATTTCTTCAGTCTCGGCAGATTAATCCGCATCGGCCCATCTTCAACATTGCTCACACAGATCTCTTCGCCGCCATAGACTATATTCTGAACTCCGGCTTTCTCCGCAACCCGCTCTCTTACAAGCCGCTTCACTAATTCCCTCGTTTCATCGTTATTTACATTTACCATTTACGTTCACCCCCTCTGGAAAGTATTGTTTTATTACCAAATGGTCCCCTGGTAATGAATTAATATGACGCATAACACCCATGACAGTCTTCGGATACCACTTCCCGCCGTTCTTGGCTGGAATGAAATCATCATTAAGCCGTCCTGCAATCTTTTGATAAGAGGCACCCTCCCTTTTCATTACAATTAATTTAGAAATGGTATTCATCTCGTCCGGGTTCGGTGTTAAATCGTCACCGTAACAATCAAACCCAAACGGAACAGCCCCCACCAATCTGAGTGACTTCTTCATGAACTGCATGGCGTCCCGCGTTCGTTCTGATATGATATCCCTCTCCCACTGAGCCAAGGTCGCTAGTATGTTCATGACCATTCTTCCATTGGCTGTGGACGTATCGAAATTGTCCATCAGGCTGGAAAACGCAATGCCGTGCTTATTGAAGACGTCCTCTAAAGATAACCCAGGTCCTTAACTGATCTTGTAAGCCTCTCCAGCTTCATGGTGACAACCACATCAAATGTTCGCTTGCGGCATCCTTTTATTATTTCCTGAATGCCCGGACGGTTGAGATCCTTGCCTGAGCATCCTTCATCTCTAATCACGGCAATCATTTCCCAATCCTTGGCCGTGCAGTAGGCGCGAATCTTTTGCTCTTGGTTGGAAAGGGAAACGCCTTGCTGGGATTGCTCTTCTGTACTCACTCTGACATATCCTATGGCTTTCATGCTTAAACCTCCTGTGCAAAATGTATTTAAAATGAGAAATTGCAAGGCTCATGCCAAGGCACACACACAAGTACTTGTATTTATTACGATATATGAATACAACCGGTTGTGGTATTATGGCAGATAATGAGTAAGGGAAAATACAGTAATGTGTACAGAGAAACGCATTGGGAATATGTTGGTTGACTGGCAATATAACATCTGCGGAGAACAAAAGAGTGGGTGTTGACTTCTTCCTTAATGTTGTTTTCCTATTTTCCAAATTCGTACAACATTTCAATTAGTAATAAACAAAAATTTCTGAACTTTAATTTAACAAGTGGTACTTGTGTTGGAGGCAGGTCAATTGGATAATGCCGTCCCAAAAGTAGTTCAGGACAACTCGTATGTAATTACAAATAGTATTGTTAAAGATGGTTCCTTCAGTATCGCTTGGTGGTAATCCCTTCAGAAAAAATGGTCATCAAGCTTTGCCTGATCGTTTCTTCAGAATAATTCTCGTGCATTATCAGCCATGCACCATATTCAGCCATTCCCATTAAGATGTATCCTGCCAGATCGCAATCGATATCTTTCCGGATGAGTCCTTCTTGTTTCAGGAGCTCGATTTCCCGGATCATTGGATTAATCATTTGTTGTATCAATTGATAGAATTTTGCCCGAAATGAATGATTGTCGCCCACCGAGAGACTTTTCACAAGGTTCATCATGAATATCCATTGGGGATATGAAGAGAAGAATGCCTTGCCTCGTTTTGCCAACCTCAGGTCCATTTCTTTTTCTCCCTTGATCTCATTCCAGACATCATTATACATGTCGTGGAATATCCTGTCTGAACAGGCCATGAAGATTTCTTCCTTATTGCTAAAATTCTGGTAGATGGTCCCCTTACTCATTTTTGCATGATGTGCGATATCGGATGTGCTTGTCTCAGCATATCCCTTTTCCAGGAACAGCACGATAGAGGACGAGAGGATAGCATCACGTTTGTCAGATGATAGAACAGCCGGCACAGGGTTGCTCTGAAGAAAAGCAACTTTATTTTTGATTTCTTCTTTGATTATGCTGAGCGGTTTTTCCTCTTCGATCTGCTTATATCTGATAAGATTCAGTGTCTTTAAATGGATACCGGAATAGTATGCGCGGGTCTTCCCGGTTTTTAATGGTGCAGGAATAAGCCCTTCGAGGATGTAATATCTTATTGTGGAGATAGGGACCTTTGATCTCCTCGATAGCTCTGATATCTTCATGAGATTCTTTTCTTTTATCTCTTTCAGTGCTGATTCCCCGCTGCCGGTTGCTAATATCCCATTCTTTATCAAAGATTTTGATACCCCATAGTTTGATGCGGGGTAATTCATCATCAGCTTTCCTTCGTGTCCGGTATAATGAATAGAGCCATTGAAGATCATGTCCCAGCCCTTCATGAAGGCATTATCTATGTCGGTCTCAGGGTGAATCTGATAATAATAATAACCATACTCCGTTGCGCCCATTAGCATATGTGCAAGGACATGAAGATCCATAAAATGGATTGTCCCCTGACTGGATGCCAGAATGAGATCTGCCTTGATGGGATCGATAAGGTTATTCATGACAACTTCGAGCATCTGCCGGGAACGAGGGCTGTCTTTCATGGAGGCGCCACGTGCTAGATTAAGCATGTCGATCATATGGAGATGGGTACGTTTGAATGACTCTGCACGTTTCCAGAGACGCATCAGTCCGTCATCTTCGTTGCTGATGGTGGAATCATCTCTAGCTATGTCATAGAACACATGATCGGCGCATTCGTAGAACAGTTCTTCCTTGCTCTTAAAATAATGGTAGAAGGTACTTTTTCCTATACCTGCATGAGCAACGATATCGTCAATATTTGTAGTGTCATAACCTTTATCACGGAAAAGATAGACTGCAGCCTTGACGATGGCATTACGCTTACTCGTATAAACCGTGTCATGTTTCAGTTTGGAACGGATATTTGCTGAATTTTGATTTACAATGTCTTTTATCTCATTAAGGGAATGCTTCTTTTTCTGCAGTGACTGAATCTTTTTAAGTCTCTCTACATGCTCGACAGTATAATAAGCCATGGTCTTTCCTGTTCTGATCGGCTCTGACAACAGTCCTTGTCGTGCATAATTACGGATGGTAGCAGCCGATATTTTTGCGCGAGTACTCAATTCGGACATCTTCATATGTTTAGGGTATTGCTTCATAGTATGGTCTCACTCCCTAACGATCAAATATCTACTTTTTTACTTTATATCACAATAGAATAATAAGTAAAGTAAAAATTTACTTCAATTATTTTAAAACATGATATTTTATCATTCTATAATTATATAATAATATAAATATCAATATGTTATATTTTATGTAAAAATAATTTAAATTAATCCTTGACAACGTCTATTTGCTTTGTTAAACGTAACAAGCGAACGATACGGTACTGTACCATTACCAGTTATAAATAATGACTGATTAAATTCAATACAAGGGAAGGAGGACAATCTTTTGAGTAAAGGAAAAATCGCTATTATTGGCATTGGCGAGGTCCCTACGCGTAACATGCCAGAGCGTACGCATTGGGACATTATTTACGATACGTGTATGGAAGCGGTCAGGGATTCCGGTCTCCACAAGAATGATATCGAAGGCGTCATCAGCGTCACTCCGCAAGCGCAGCCGAAGATCGCTGCAGAGCTTTCCTTCGGCAAACTGCCCGAGGAATTGGGTCTCAAGGGCTGTAAGGATACAGTCAGTGTCAATGCCGGTGGGGCTTCCACCTCGAACGCCGTACGGCTGGCCGAGCAGTGGGTAACAAGTGGTATCGCCAAAGCAGTTATTGTCCAACATGTCACTCTCCATTCCACGATTCCGTTGATCGATCAGATCAATTTTTTTGCTAAGGCCGGGGTGGATCTTCAGTGGGAATACCCCTTCGGGCCCACATACAACATCATTATGGGCTTGATGGCCAACCGTTACATGCATGAATCGAGATGCACGTCCGAGCAGATGGCCTCGGTAGTGACGGCACTCAGGAGTTGGGCAGCCAAGGATCCGAACTCCTTCTTCTACGGCAAGGATGTGCCCTCGGTGGAGAAGGTTTTAGCCTCCGACATGCTCAACACGCCCCTGCACAAGAGAGAGAGCAATGTGTTGGGTGACGGTGGGTGTGCCAT
Source organism: uncultured delta proteobacterium (assembly GCA_963811325.1). Taxonomy (GTDB): domain Bacteria; phylum Desulfobacterota; class Syntrophia; order Syntrophales; family Smithellaceae; genus Smithella. The sequence goes on along the minus strand of CAWEQT010000001.1, from coordinate 203,860 downwards.
GATCATTGTCTCGGCCGAGGATGCCAAAAAGATGAAGCGCCCGGCCGCCTATAAGCTGGGTGATTCCGTGCGCTATTTCAGCGGTACCTGCGTAATGAGGGATTTCAGTAAGGTCGAAGAAGGCTTCCGGGTCACCGCTAAAGAAGCGCTGGCTCAGGCCGGGATTACCAAGGAAGATGTGAACCTGTGGAACTGCTACCTTGCGTATCCCCTTGCCCATCCTCTTATTGCAGAGTGGCTGGAAGTTGCGCCTCCAGGCCAGGGCGGGAAGTATTTCCTGGAAGGCCGCATGTCCTTTGGCGGCGATATCCCATGGTCCACCATAGGGGATGCGCCGGGCAGAGGACACACAGGTTCAGGTGTCAGTTCGGCGTGCTATGTGGAAACAGCAAGACAACTCATGGGCAAGGCCGGTGAGCGTCAAGTTAAAAACTGTAAATACGCCTACCAGAATGCCGGTGGCGGATCGGGATTCAACAACATCGCCACGATCTGGGGAAAGGAGATTAAATAATGGAATTCGATATGACAAAACCCATTCCGGAGACACAACCGTGGTCGGAAAAATTTTGGGAGGGAACAAAACAGGGCAAACTCTTTATCCAGGTCTGCAAGGACTGTAAATCAAAAATATTCTATCCGAGGAAATTCTGTCCGGAATGCTGGTCGGGTAATCTGGACTGGATCGAGGCAAGTGGCAAGGCCAAGATTTTTACCTTCTCTACGGCCTACAGCATGGTTGAGCCCAAGTTTATGGATGAGCTTCCCTATACGATTGCCTATGTTGATCTTGAAGAGGGGATAAGAATGATGACCCGGATCGTAGACTGTAAACCGGAGGATATCAGGTTTGACATGGACGTAGAAGTCTTATTTCATGAACGTAACGGATATTTTCTGCCTTACTTCCGTCCTGCAGGCAAAAAGTAAAGGAGATGATCTATGTCAGAATATACAACCATCACTCATGAAAGCAAGGGATCGGTATGCAACATTACTCTGAACAGGCCGGACAAGTACAACGCCATTAACAGAGAAATGGCTGCCGAACTGCTCGATGCTTTTCGGCAAGTCAGAGATGTTCCCGAAGTGGCAGTGGTTGTCCTCGGCGGAAATGGGAAGGCTTTTTGCACTGGTGGCGATTTAAGTATCTTTCCATCTCTGGCGGAGCATTCGGAATCAATGAACTGGCTGGCACATCAGGGCTATGGGATCGGCAAAGCGATTGAACTTTGCGAAAAGGTTGTCATTGCCAAGGTTACTGGTCACTGCCTCGCCGGTGGCCTTGAACTCGCCCTGATGTGCGACTTGATTTATGCCAAGGAGACAGCGAAGTTCGGCACCACCGAGATAAACATGGGTATCCTGCCTGGATGGGGCGGTACAGTGCGCATTGCTCGTTCCATGCCTATCTACCGTGCGCGTGAGATCATCTACAGCGGGCGCAAAGATTTTTTGGCGCGCGACATGTTCGAAATGGGTTTCCTGACCCGCGTGTTTAAGGACGATGAGTTTGAAGCAAAGTTCAGCGAAGTCGTAGCAAATATCAGCTCGAAAAAGGTCACCGCTCTGCGCATGGCAAAGGAAGTCATGGGACGTTCCCTAGAGTGTGGCAGCCTGGATGCTGCCCTAGCACTGGAACGCAATGCCATCCAGTGGCTGATCTACTCCCCTGATATCCAGGCGGTGATGGACACCTTGCGCGAAAAGCCCGAGGTTCTGGTGGCCGCTCAGAAACAGGCGAATGTCGTCTCGGATAAGAAAAAGTAAGGAGACCCCGAAGGATGAAGGGATTGCCTCGATATAATCGGGGCGAGGTTATTGAGGAGTAAGGTGAACGACTAATGCTCACACCAAATGGAAGAAAAAAAGCTGTGATCACCGGTGCAACAAGTGGCATCGGTGCCGCATATGCCCAAGGTTTTGCAGAAATGGGTTACGATCTTATCATCACCGGCCGGAGAAAAAATATTATTGAAAACGTTGCACGTGAGATCGAAAAAAAGTTTGGGGGGAGAGTTAATGTAGCTATCACTGAATTGTCCAATGAAAGAGATGTTGATCTGCTCACTGAGCAAATCAAGAAAGCCTGTCCCGTTGATGTCCTTGTAAACAATGCAGGATTCACTACAAAGGGTTTCTACCACCAGGAAGACATTATTGAGCAGAAAAAGATGGTACTTGTGCATGTGATCGCCATGATGAAACTGACCCATTTAGTTCTCCCCGACATGATAGAAAGAAAAGCGGGTACAATTATTAACGTGGCATCTCTTCAAGCCGTTACTCCCATGTCGCTGAGCACTACATACAGTTCTGCCAAAGCGTTTATGAAAAATTTCTCCATGTGCCTCCATTGTGAGCTAAGAGCCCATGGAATAAAGATTCAGTGCGTGCTTCCCGGCTTCACGAGGACTGACCTCGGCAGAGGAATCGATGTGGATATGAATATTATTGGGGATAAGCCGACGAGAAAATGGATGCGACCCGAAGAAGTCGTAAATGCTTCATTGCGTGAGCTGAAGAAAAAAAACAGTGTGATATGTATTCCCGGTGTGGGCAATAAAATCGCTTATATAGCAGCGAAGATAATGCCGGAGCGTCTCTGGTATATGATGGAGCCGGGCATTGTGAGAAACATGCCTTAGGCAAAGATAGATTGGATGTTGAGGTTCTGCTTAAAACATATGTCAGGGGTAGAAACGGGCAAGTATTGCCTCTGATATAAAAATATGAATAAAATTATGGAGGAGTACTATGGATTTCGGATTTACCGAAGAACAACTCATTATGCAGCAGACCATGCAGAAGTTCTGCGAGAAGGAGCTGAATTATGAATATGTGAGGTGGATGGATGAGAACGTGGATTTTCCACCCGACGATCTCTGGCAAAAATTTGTTGATCTGGGAGTGTTTTCCGCCGCGGTGCCGGTTGAATACGGAGGACAGGGGCTCGGGATAGTTGACACAATGATCGGCTATGAACAAATCTGCAAGGCCTCCATATCTGTTGCTTTGGCGGTGGGCACTACATCGGGATTCGGTGTCCGTTTCATTGGGGAACTGGGCACAAAGGAGCAGAAGGAAACGTATCTGCCGCTTATTGCCGAAGGCAAATTCAAAACATGCATGGCGCTGACCGAGCCTGGCGGAGGGACGGATATCCTGGGCGCACTGTCCACCTTTGCCGAAGACAAAGGCGATCGCTGGATTATCAACGGCCAGAAAATTTTCATTACCGGCGCGCACGTAGCGGATTCACTGATTACCGTTTGTAAGACAGAAAAGGATGTGAAAAAGAGTAAATCCTGGACCACAATCATGGTCCCTCGCGAGATCCCCGGCGTTACAATCCGTAAGATTGGGAAATTCAGCTGTCATCACTGTGAAAGTGTGGAGATATTCTATGACAATGTGGAAGTTCCCAAGGAAAACATGTTGGGCATGCGGGGCAATGCCTTCTATGAAATTATGACCGTGCTGAATCCGGAACGGATCGGCGTGGCCATGATGGGTGTCGGCATCATCGCCGCCATTTATGATTTCTGCTTCAAATATGTCCAGGAACGGAACGCCTTTGGGGGGCCCATCAGCCGGTTCCAGATCCTGCAGAACTATCTGGCAGACATGTACATCAATCTCGAAAATTCCCGCAACCTGACCTACAAGGCTGCCTGGCTCTGCGATAACGGCAAACCCTATCATCTGGAGGCGACCATGGCCAAGCTTGTGGCAGCCGAGGGCGCCAGACATGCCGGGACCTTCGGGTCCGAGATCTTCGGAGGGTACGGCATCTGCAACGAGTATCCGGTTTCCATGTTCCTGCGCGATGCCTACCAGATCCAGTTCTCGCCAATCTCAAACGAGATGAGCCGGAACATGTTGATGCAGTTTCAGGGCCTGCCCAAGTCGTGGCCGTAAATGAAAATAAAGGAGATATGACATGTACACATTAGGAGATATCCCTCGTTGCGGCGCCGTATTATGGCCGGACAATATTGCCGTGGTTTTTGAAGGCAAACGATATACTTACAAACAGTTTAACGAACGGATCAATAGGTTTGCCAACTTTCTTATCAAAGCAGACTGCGGGAAGGGTGACGGACTTGCCATAATGGCCGATAATTGCGCCAAGTATCTGGAAGTCTATTTTGCCGCAGCCAAGGTAGGGGTGCGCGTTACGCCGGTCAATGTTCGGCTGGGTGACGAAGAGATTGCATTTATCATCAACGACAGCGAAACGACTTTCTTTGTTGTCGGCGACGGGTATGAAGAAAAAGTCAAACAAATGAAAAATGGCTTCAAGAATATTAAAGCGTGGGTGAGCATGGATAATCCTGTCTGCGGATTCCTTGATTACGATAAGGTGTTGGACATATCGCCCGCTTTGGAACCGGATTTGGATCAATATGATATCCAGGAAAACGATCTGGCCATTTTGATGTACACGGGCGGAACCACCGGACTGCCAAAAGGCGTGATGCTTTCCCACCGCAGCGCCGTTTTAGCCGGTATAACATCTGCCCTGGCCAACGGATTTACAGAAGACGATTCCACTTGTTTTGTTCTTCCTATCTTTCATGTGTCCTGGTGGCCGATTCTGGCGATATTACTCGTCGGGGGCAAGGTATGCATCAATCGCAAACCCAGCCTGGACACGATCTTCAAACTGATCGAAGACGAAAAATGCACCCACATGAATCTTGTTCCCACGATTTACGGCTGGATAGTCGATTGGCCGAGCGTCGTGAATTACGATCTCTCCAGCTTAAAGTTTCTAACATATGCCGGAAGCCCCTTCCCCACGGAAGTTCTAAAAAAATGCATTCGAAGATTCGGGAATAAATTTGCCCAGGGGTATGGCGCAACGGAAACAGCCGGAGCTGGCATATCCGGATTGTCATGGAAAGATCATCATCTGGATGGTCCGCTGGCGAAGTATCTGACCAGTGCCGGCAAACCGATGCCCAACTCACGAGTCAAAATCGTTGATGAAGACGATCAGACTTTGGGTCCTGGTAAGTATGGCGAAATATGCGCGAAAGGGAAGCATATCATGCAGGGGTACTGGAAGAATCCGAAGCTGACCGAAGCCGTCCTGAAAAGCGGCTGGTATCACACAGGCGATATGGGTTATATGGATGAGGGCGGCTATATCTTCATGACCGACCGCAAGGCGGATATGATTATTTCCGGCGGCGAAAATGTTTATCCGAAGGAAGTGGAAGACATCATTTACCAGCATCCGGCGGTGCAGGAATGCACCGTCGTTTCAGCGCCCGATGCGAAATGGGGCGAAGTGGTTCAGGCTGTCGTCGTGCTTCGTCCCGGCGAGCAGGCGACGGCAGAGGAGATCATCGAACACTGTAAGAAGCACCTGGCGGGATACAAGTGTCCCAAGGCGGTGGCCTTCTGGGCAGATATCCCCAAAACTATAGTCGGTAAGATCGTTAAGAAAGACGTCAAAAAGAAATTCTGGGAAGGCAAGGACAGAATGATCAGCTGATACTATTAAAAAATAATAAAGAGGAGGTTATATTATGTCAGGGAAGAAAGAATTTGCGCATATTTTATCACCTATCAAAATCGGGCCAATTGAGTTGAAGAACCGGATTGTCATGGCCCCGATGAACGAGGCATTGTCAGGGGCGCAGGGTGAAGTTGGAGAGCAGTATGTTGCCTATTTTGGAGCCCGGGCAAAGGGCGGAACCGGATTCATCACGACGGGTGCAATTATGGGTACCAGGCTGGCGGGAGAGTTCCCAGCCGGCAGGAATCCGCATCTCTACCATCAGGGACACATGCTTGGAATGAACAACCTGACCGACAGGATTCACTATTTCGGATCCAAGATAGCGGCTCAGATGACCATTGGCTTCGGCAGGCAAGGTCATTCCTATGATCACCATATGCTGGCCCCGGCTCCGACTGCCGGTCTGCCCTATGAGATAGCCGCAGAAAAATCGCCCAACCATTGTGCAGATCTTTATGCCGTTATGGAATTTTCAAGATACTACATGACGGGGCAAATGACGCGGGAGATGTCCATAGAAGAGATCCGCAGCGAACAGAAGGAATTTGCCAATAGCTGCCAGCTAGCAGTCGTCTGTGGGTTCGATGCCATAGAGATTCACGGCCCGCACGGCTATCTCGAGCATCAGTTCTTGTCTCCTTTCTCCAATAAACGCACGGACATGTACGGCGGTGAATGGCGCAACCGCAAGCGTTTCCTCATGGAGGTCGCCGAACAGATCCGCTATGCCTGCCCGGGTGTTGCCGTCGGGTGCCGGATCAGCGCGGAAGAGCATATGCAGGGCGGCCTGACCGAAGAAGAAATGATTGATGTGGCAAAAGACTTGCAGGCTCTAGGTCTGGATTATATCAGTTTGTCCGACGGCGCCGGATACGAGGAAGCCGGCCACCTCATCACGGACATGGACCGTTCCAAGCATATCCCCGAGCATGGCGAGGCATTCAAGAAGGCTCTCAAGATCCCGGTCATTGTGTCCTCGCAGCACGATCCGGTCAAGATCGAAAAGAACATAGCCGAAGGCAAGTACGACCTCCAGGCCATGGGAAGGCAACTTTACTGCGACCCTGAATATGTGAACAAGCTTGAAGCCGGAAAAGCAAAAGAGATCGTCCGGTGCTCACGATGCAATACATGTCTCATGCGTTTCCTTGCTGCGCTTACTCCCGCATGCACGCAAAATCCGAACCTGGGCAGGGAATACGCCATGGATGAATACAAGATCGGCCAGTGGCAGAAACATGAGTCACTTATGCCCGAGGGCACAATAAGAGCCTCTATGCCATCACTTGACCGTCCGTGGTGGAGGAACGAATTAGGCTATATCGAAAAGAGCTGGAGGCCGCTGCAGGGACGTACGCCACGCTAGGAGGCCGGAATAGTCAAGCATTCAAAAGGAATGAATTGAATGCTTGACTCATGAATAAATTTTGGAGAAGCCGGTATTATGTATGAAATAACAGACTCTTGCATAGCATACTCGACATGCATCGACGAATGCCTCAACGGAGCCATCAAGGAAAACGACAGTGGCTGTAAGATTGATCAGGAAAAATGCGATGGGTGCGGGTCCTGCGCCAACTTATGCCCTGTTGATGAATTCGTTAAGAAAACATAGAGAAAAGGAGGGATTATTTATGACAAATGTTGCCAAGAGAACAGATAACTATTTTAAGATCGACCCGGAATGCCACCTGATCGGAGATATGGAGCACTTGAATTATTTTCCAGGTGTGCAGATGTGGTGGCGGGCCATCGACAATATCAAGCGTCCACTCATGACCGGTGCGCCGTGGGAAATGCTCGCACCGTATGCCGAGGGTATGGAAGAACGCGAAGCACTCAAGGATGCTTCTCCCGAGAACATCCTCTGGGCCATGGACAAGTATGGCGTGGACATCGCCTGTCTCTTGCCCGAGTCCATGATGGACTCCACCGGCTACACCACCCGCTGGGTGACCAATGGCCAGATGGCCAAAATCGTGGAAACCAACCCTGAACGTTTCATGTATCAGCCTAATGTTTCTCCCATCAAATACAAGGGCGTACAGAACACCATCAAGGAAATGGCCTACTGGGTCAAAGAGAAAGGCGCCAGGATCTTCAAGTTCTACCCGCCGGAAGACACTTATATGAACGATCCCGAAATATGGCCGTTCTATGAAAAGGCCCAGGAACTGGGTATCGTGCTCGATATCCATACCGGCTTCTGCTGGGTACCGCCGGGCAAGAGCAAGTACGCCCTGCCCGTGCAGCTCGACGATGTGGCGCGCGATTTTCCCGAGCTTATCATCAACGCCTTCCACATGGGTTATCCCTATAGTGATGACCTCAACATGATCGCCATGGCGCATCCCAATGTCTACATTTGCATGAGTTTGCTAGTACCTTGGGCTGCAACGGCGCCACGTAAATTTGCCAAGTTGCTGGGCGAGGCGATGCGATGGGTTGGCCCAGACAAGATCACATGGGGAACGGACTATGCAGGCTACAGCGCTCAGATCCGCGGGGCAGTTATGGGTTTAAGAAATTTCCAATTTCCCGAGGACTTGCAGGCCCAATATGGCTATCCGGCTATTACGGAAGAAGACAAGGCCAAGATGTTTGGCGGCAACCTCGGACGTCTGCTGGGCATCGATACAACCAAGCGTAGAATTAAAACTAAGTAAGGATGCATGCATATGGCTGTTAAGGGATGTATTCTTGTTACCGGTGCGGCATCGGGCATCGGAAGGGCTACGGTGCTCACGCTTGCCGAAAGGGGCTTTGGCGTGTACGCCACATATGCCACAGATAAGTCCAAGGCGGACACCGCGCTGATTCTGCCCAAACTGGCTTTAATAGGCGTCATGACTGGCCAGACCACACTGGGCAAGGTGGTGCAGGCAGGCCATGGCAAAGTGGAGGGCAATCCGAAAGCACTCGGCGAACTATTGAATCTGATGGATAGTTTCCCGCCGATGTTCAAGATAATGACACCATAGTCTGGTCTGACGCCAATGATTGGCATGAAAACACGATCTTTTGAGACACTCGAATCACCTGTGTCGTGTTTCAGGCTCACCATTGGCCGATACACTGCATGCCATTCAATCCGACGCCAACGCCCTGAAAGCTGCGGCCTCCGCTGAACGTGCTGCTGATAAAAGCCTCTCCATCGCACGCCAACAGTTGGAATTTGGCGATATTAGCTATTTGGCGCTGCTCAACGCCGAACAGACATATCAGCAAGCAATGATCAATATCGTACAAGCACTTGCCAACCGCTATGCCGACACAGCAGCGCTGTTTCAAGCGCTGGGCGGCGGCTGGTGGAACAGGTCCGATGTACCGACTGGAGTTGGTCAATAATGTTGATCTGTGTATTTTTATAAAATTTGATCCACGCCACCGCTGAAAGTTGTATTGCTCTCTTTCAACTAGTAATCATTAATTCTAAAAACTGCCTACCACTAAACAGTTGTAGGTGAAAGATTTGTAAAGGTGTTTCATTTATTTATTAATATAGACATTTTACAATCAGGACAAACCCGATATTTGCGTTTTTAGCGGGACTCGAACCGAGGTCCAAATCTTCTTGCAGTTGTACGTCCTCTGGAGCCAGAATAGGTCGGCTGTAAGGAAATCACCGTTCCTTACAGCCGTTTTATTTCCCATTGCTGCCAGTAATACATCTGATTTACAAAAAATGTCAATCCGGGGCAGATTAATTACAATATCCTCAATAAATAGCTTTAGATAAGCCTTGGTTGCAATCCGGTCATCCCCCGTAAATATCCCTTTAATCATGGTCTGGAATTCTTCAATGGAATCATCCCGGAACAAGTGGAGGGGCATGGGGGTATGTGTCCAAGCACAGTTAATCCGAATTATTTTCGACTGGTCGTGATGAATGTAGGTTCTGTTGGGGGTGACGGGTTCATCAAAATTGACGGGATATGAAAAATGGCAAACATTATGTTCATGATTAATTTAAAGACGAACTATGAAGAAGGATTTGCAAATTGACCTGCAGCATAACATCTACTGAGAACCAGAGAGTTAGTATTGACTTCTTCCTGTAGTCCTCAGTTTTCAATTTTCTAAATTTATGCTAGGTTACAACCAGTAATCGTTAAATCTTCATCTTCATTTTATTTTATTAAAATAAATATAAACCGATTTATAAGACTGTATAGATATTGTTAGACGCAGATGATGCACCGTGGCTACTCGCAGTACTTTCTCTGCGGTAGGAGTGGGAATTGGACAGTGAGTCTATGTTTCGGCAGATGCAAGTTAAGGAAAGTTGATTGAAGAGAGGCGTCGATCCATGAGCGATACACCGCTGCTTCAGCAGAAGAGCGAAACGCGCACCGAAAAAGGCGCGGAGGATCAAACCGGATCGAAAGAGGCGGGCTTCGTTTGGGGGCTGGCCTCCGCGGCGCAGCAGACGGAAAGTCGTTGGGGGCGCGGGCGCAGCAACTGGGACGAATTCTCCGATACACCCGGCAAGATCACGGACGGCTCGACCACCGAGCGTCTGACTGAGTTTGACACCAGATACACCGAGGACTTGGACATCATGGCGGCAGCCGGCATTCCAACTTTCCGTCTTTCGATAGCGTGGCCGCGCATCCAGCCCGACGGTCCCGGCAAGCCGAGCGAGAGCGGTCTCGACCACTACGCAAGGCTGTTCGACACGATGCAGGAGCGCGGGATCGAGCCTTGGGTGACCTTGTTCCACTGGGACACGCCGGTGTGGGCTGGTGACTTCCTCGACCGCGACATGGCCCGACGTCTGGTCGATTACGCCGAGATTGTCGTCGAACGGTTCGCCGATCGAATCAAGTGCTGGATGGTGGTCAACGAGCCCAACACCGTAGCGGTACGCGGCTACGGCGCGGGGATCGACGCACCCGGTTACGCATCCACGACGAAGATGCTGAAGGCTATTCATCATCTCAACCTTTCCATTGGCCTGATGACGCGCGCGACCCGCTTGCACATGTCGCCAGGCTCCATAGTCGGCACGGTCCACAACTGCGCGCCCGTCCGTCCGGCGAACAACAACATCGTGAATCGGGCTGCTGCGGCGTTCATGGACAACGTCTGGAACTGGAACTTCCTCGACCCGCTGTTTGGGCGCGGCTATCCCACGTGGTTCAGACCGCTGATGGCTCCTTTCGTCAAGGACGGTGACATGGACATCATCGCCACCAAACTGGACTTTCTCGGGGTCAACTACTACTCCAGCCTCTACTTCAAGATGACGCTAAAGCCCCCGTTCGTCGAACTGGGCGGCTGGCCGGAGGAGATGGAGAAGAGTGGCTACTTTCCCGTAGATCCGCAGGGTTTTGAGGAGATTCTTTTGAATCTGAAGGAACGGTACGGTGTGCCAATATATATTACCGAAACCGGTTTCAGTTTGGAGGGCGAGGCAGACTGGGATTGGACCAGTCGCATCAGCGACGCCAAACGTACGGAGAATCTTGATAAATACATGGCGGCGATAGCCCGCGCCCGCTCTCAAGGAGCGGATATACGTGGCCTGTTTTACTGGGGGGCGACGGACAACTGGGAATGGGCGGATGGCCTCACGATAAAGCTCGGCATGATCGCAGTCGACATGCAAACACAGAAACGGCAGGCCAAGAACAGCCTTTTCAAGCTTGGCGATCAAATCGCCAAGTATTACCCGGACAAGTCTCGTGGCGTTTTCAGGGGCTACGGCACGTAACGGGGGTTGATGAATATATCGGTCTCGCTTAGAGAGCCCTCCGAAACTACTGGTCGCAGTAATTGCCGGGTGCAATTCATAGCGCCTAGCCCCGTCGTTCAACCTGACAGCAGAGTGTTCCGCTATGTTCCATACCCTGCCGCCGGTTAACTTTACGTTACTCTCTTTCAATCGGTAATAGTTAAAAAGCAGAAACTGTTATAATATTATTTTAGTTATAATTAAGGTGCAACGGTGACGCGTAATAAAATATTGTTTATCACTTCTCAAAACTTCTTCAAATCACAACATGGTATGGATGCAAGATTTTATGAACTTGCAAAGTATCTAGTCAACAGAGGATATATCCTTGATATTTTCTCTCCTGAAAATTATGGCAACGGATGGAAAACAATTAAAAATTATAACAAAAATTGGATCGATCGCATTTGTATAAATGAGTCAATTGATATAAGATACAGATTTAAAATTTTCTTTAAACGAAAATTTCCTTTTTTAGTAAAATGGAAGTATAAAATCTATTTGTATTTTGGATTACAAAAAAGAAATTTAAACTTCTCCAGAAAAATACCTGATTTGGTTAATGATAGTCTTATTAATAAGTTCGATTCATTTCTAAAAACAGAGAAATATGAATTTATTATATTTTCATATATCTTCTGGGCCAGATTAATTGCTGACAACAAATATTCAAATAATAAAAAAATAATTCTTATTGAACACATTGTGACTCATAATAGTTTTGGGCGGGACAACACTAATCCCATTGATAGAAAATTATTAGCAGAAGAGATATCACGGATCGATCTGTTTGATACGGCAATTTGTATTTCTGAATATGAGATGCAAATTTTATCTGAATGTAATATTAAGCCCAACCTTTTTCATATCCCTTTTTTTATGGAACAGAAGGAACGCTCATTTAATCATCAATATGATATATTATTTATTGGCTCAAACAACATACATAACATTAAAGGTATAAACTGGTTTTTCAGCGATGTTTATCCACTTTTGAGCAATAAATTGCAAATTCTTATTGTCGGCCTAATTGCTGATCATGTCCCGCGAAAAAACAACGTAACAAAAATTACTTTCGGAGAAGATCTTGATAAAATTTATAGTGACTGCAAACTTTCCATCAGCCCTTTAATCAGTGGTACAGGGCAAAAAATAAAAGTTGTGGAAGCACTCGCTTATGGGAAACCGGTTATATGTACATCAAAGGGAGCGGAAGGTATTTCAGGTAAGGATAACGGATGTCTTATAACGGATTCTCCATTAGAATTTGCGTCATTAATTCATCGCCTGATCTACGACAAAGAATTCTTTATGGAAAACAGTAATAAAGCACATATTTTCTTCTCATCACATTATAAGAAAGATGTAATCTATAATAAACTGGATCGTATTTTTAAGTTTACATGAAGTTTATTTTAAGTTCAAAAATTATTGAGTTTATATAATAGATTTCAACCCGAAATACTTGGTTAGTGTAAATTCCCTCTACTGAACAGTTGGTAGGTGTAACAAACAATCACTTTCTTCCTCTTGTTTTTATAATTCTGCCCGTTTATGCGATATTTCAACTGGAAATGATTACTTCTATAAGATCTCGGATATTCTTTAGATGAATATGTCCAGTCTTAACGAAACATGGGGGATAAGTATATATGGTAAAATTGACTAGTTTTCTGTGAAAATCACAGGTCGTTGATGTAAATTCCGGCAAAGCTCCCGAGAAGGCAATTCATATCAGAAATATATGCTACTGAAATTACACACTTTTGACGACTTCCGTCACAAATTATCGCAAATATAAAAAATTGGCATGTCTAATGCGTAACTATATAATTGTGCTTATTTTATAACGTTATTTTAAAACACAAGGTGAAGCCAACAATCGGCAAATAAACAAGAGAAAAGAACAATGAAAAGAAAGATTTGAGTTGGGAGGAGAATGCTTTAATTAAAATTAATTAAGGAGATTTAACATGAAAAAATTTTTAGCTTTTGCAGTTATCGTCTCATTTTTAATTACTCCATCTTTATCTTTCGCTCGAAGCTTTGTTATGACCGATGACGATCTTGGCGCTATATCGGGGCAGTCAGGTTCCGTTACCTTTACTTTGACAGATTATACAATACAAACCACACCATTAAAATCTGCATTTACTGATGGATGGAATTATTATAACACAGATCACGGTTATTGGACGAGCCCATACGTTAACAACCGATATAGGTTCTTCTCTGGGACGCCCGAAGATGATCCCCAAAGAAACCCTGGTTCTGGTATATTCGATACCTCAGGTTATTTTGGATATACTTTTTATTTTACTGGTGGTCTGATTGAGCGATCTGGTTCCATAACATTAACACCCCTTAATATAACTTTCCCCGATGAAGAGTATTTCGGTCTAAATCCGGGATGTAAACGATTAGAAATCACTTTTAATTCTGTCTCTTTTGACATCCCAGCTATGGTTATGGTTCTTAAGATTGGCGCAACTCCTGACACAATGGAAACAATAATGACCGGGTATCGTGGCAACTTCTCAATTGGTGGTATTAATGGTTCAGTTTACGTTACTGCCCGCAATTAGTTTAAAGTGATTTTATGTATCACTTCAGTTCAAATGGTAATCCTCACCTCAATTCAAAATTAAAAACATTTAGTTGTGAAACAAAGTTCTACCATTTCTTCATTTTAACAAATTTATCTTAACAAATATCAGTTGAAAGATTACATAACCAATAACTAACTGCAAAGATTCGCATACCATAAAAATCACCACTCCAACCATTTAATCTCATTCCCTGATTCATGGCCAAAATCATCGGTTCTTGGTTTTTATAACAAATTTATTTTTGCCATCTAAGTTTGTTTCCAAAACAAAGACAGTTGGGTTCCTTTTATAAAAATTTATCCGATCTTAGGCTCATCTCTGAACAATAAAATATAGGGATAATAATTTTATAAAAATCATTTCAGATAAGGAGGTAACAGTTTATGAAAAAGAAAATATTTACGCGACCAATTTCTGCGATGCTGTCAGTGGATATGTTCGACCAGATCAAAGCTATCACAGACCAGAGAAGCATCGCCATTTCTGATTATATCAGAGAAGCGCTTCAGGAAAAATTCAACAGAGAAAATATAGGAGAAAACGATAATGAAAAATAAACAAGTATTCGGAACAACGGAATGGGCACCAAGAAATTAAAGTTTAATCAAAGGTTGCAGTCATGATTGCAAGTATTGTTATGCTAAATCAATGGCTATTCAATATAAGCAAAATACAGTAGTTGGATTAGAGATACTGGTGGAAAAAGGATTGGATGTGTAACTGTTAGGAAATCTAAACGCCTCCAAATTTAAAAAAACGCAGGATCCTGCATTTTTCTGGAGAATAAAATAATTAATGATCTCTAGATTTGTTTGTTTTAAGGAAACAATAATTATTTCAGGCGATTTAAATTGGAGTTTTAATCATCTCAGCAAGAAATTTTTATTTACAGTTTATAACAAATCCGACAGTCATACCGTTTTCAAAATTACCCGTGAACTGCCTGCCGTTACTGCAGGTGTAAGTCCCTTTGCCGGTAAGCTTTCCATCAACATAGTCCCCTATGTATTTAGCGCCATCAGCCCAAGTGTAAATCCCTTTGCCGTTTTCCTTCCCATCAACAAAGTCCCCTTCGTATTTACTGCCATTAGTCCAGATGAAAGTCCCCTTGCCAGTGCGTTTTCCATCAACAAAGTCCCCCTCGTATTTATTGCCATCAGCCCAGATGAAAGTCCCCTTGCCAGTGCGTTTTCCATCAACAAAGTCCCCTATGTATTTATCGCCAGCCCATTTTGAATTTAGCCCCCAGGTTAAATTCCCTTTGCCGTTGAGCTTGCCGTTCTTTAATTCTCCTTCATAACGCCCAATTTCTTTACCGTTCACAGACCAAATCCCCGTCCCGGAGCCGGAAGCGTATCCCTTCACGCACTTTCCTGACCATGTTATGATCTCGCCTGCTTTAAGTACTTCATTCCATACTTTACAATCTTTCTTATCGGTATCAATCCATTCTCCCGCGTTAACTCCCAAGGGAACCAGCAAAATGCATACAATAACTACTGAGAATAAAGATTTCATAAATACTCCTGAGCATAAATATTTTCTTTATTTCTAAGAATAATAAAATTCATATTATTTTGTTAATAAAAATGTCAAGACAATAATAGCTTATAGGTTTGTGTTGTCATTCCGCTCACTCAACTTATTAACAACGCATTGCACCTATTGAATAGTAGGCAACAGAAATTCCTGCTTCCCTCTATTTTTTTTCAATTCAATCTCAACAAAAATTGTTTGAAATATTGATCAATAAGTAACAACCTCCACTTACGCCAAAAGTAACAATCCACTTACACCAATACCTAACCCCATATTCTATGATTATGAATTTGGAAGACATTGTGTTCATGTATAGCTTTGAGTTGGATATCATAATAGCACTATTCACTTTTTTTAAAAGAGGGAAATACACACCTCCATTCCCTTGATAAATCAGCGTAAATCCCTTATAAAACCGCAATCGATATATATTAATACATGAATAATGATTTACTAAGGAATCATTATTTCACTCCAGATACAACCCCACATCCCTTATTTGATAACAACCCCTATACCCCTTCAAACACACGGAGGAAACCCCTATGGAATCATCGTTACAAGAAATCAGACGCGAAAAAGTATTTGTCCCAAGTGATATGAATATAAAAGACATCATGCAAAAATACGGAGTCGCAGAAACAACAGCTCGCAAAAGTAAGAAGAAAGGGTGGTTGGTCAAGAATTACAGCCAAAACCAAATTATCATTGATCGTGAGAACTTCAATCCAAAACTTTCCTACTCAATTGCAAAACAGGTATTCTGGAAAAGGTTCAGGAAAAATCCGGTAGCAGTGGAGATCAAGGAAGATTTAATTCAGGAAGCGGTATCACTAATGTTCATGCAGTCAGGTAAAGTCAAGGAAGGAGCAAACGAAAAATACAATGAACGTTACGGATACTGGTGGGTGGCATATAACGCGATGATTACTTATCTGAACAAGTGGATTCGTCAGACACAGGACAACGTAGAGCTGCAGGATGATATACATCCAATGATGTTTCGCGGATCAAGAAGATGGTCACCGGAATACGGATGGATGTATTGCTAACAAGTATAAAGGGAATGGGAATATTTACCAGAAGGACAGCACGCACTATTTGATGAAGGATGATTGAAGGGGGTTGTCCTTTGTCTTGGTGCGTGCTGAACCTGACAAAGCATTTTCAGTAAGACTTTTATCTTATAGGGACTTTAGCAAACCCATGGTAATATCTTGACAACAAGATTGATTTATGGAGAATTACATGGAGATCATACGTAGGATAAGTCCATGATTGATTATATAGAAAAAGCGTTGGAAGGCGATTATAAACACTTTATTGAATTTCTGGTTAAGATGGTTGGGAATGAGATAGATAAAAAAAGGATTCCGTTGAGAGAAGCTGCGGGATTTATTATTTCAGAAGCTTTCTATCAGCTGAGAGGAGAAAAAGAGTCCTTGGATATATTGATGTTAAACGCTAATAAAATTATTGATCCTCCCTGTCAAGACGATATGGAATTGGAAAATCATACCTTTGATAAGGTTGTCGAGGAAATTAGTCGTAAGGAAATATACATGTCAGAAAAAACCAGAACCATACCCAGACCGGACAGAATTTGAAAAAATAACAAAAGGAGCTAATTTTATGGAAAAGAAATTAGAACTTGCGATTACAACAATATTAGATGCATTGACCACAACATGGGAAGATAATGGAAATATTATGGCGGCTCCAGTGCGTGGCAATGTAATTTTTAATTTATCTAAAATAACAGGGAAATCTATTGATGTGATTGAAAAGAAAGTTAAACGTCTCGTAGAAGCGGCTCAGTAAAAAAATGATTTAACAGATGGTCACCAGAATATGGATGTATGTATTGTTAATTCTAAAAGTACAAAAATTTAACCCCTTGATATCAGGTCTGATTTCCCGCAAATAATTAAAAACAAACAAAAAACCATTTCTATCTATTCCCGTCTATTCTATCTGTTCCTGTTCTTTTCACACTATCCTATCACAATTTTATCACAGTATAGAATCCGAGATGAAGGCGGAAAATAAGGAATCGAATCATGGTTTCCGGCGTGAGAGATTGTCGGAAACGCCATATTCCGCCATATTATTGAGCTTTTAAACCTGTCTATACCCCTTAAAACCTATCAAGTCACGACTAGATTCACGACCAAAGACAGCTTGACTTCACCTATAAATCCACACTATTAGACTGTCCTGCAAATTGAGGATTACTAGCTGAAAGGTGCAGCATACAGATCAGCGGGTGCAGTGTGCGATCCGTTGCAAGCGGTGCTAATATTACTATCCTCAGTCTATTATTTTTCTTTTAACTGCTTTATTGAATTTTTTGATTTGTTGGCAGCCATACTATTGGGGGCAATTTCAATTATTTTCTGGTATTTTTCTATAGCCTCTGTGTACTGTCCAAGTGTTTCCAGACATGCACCCCACATCCCGTAGGAGTCCAATCTGACACCATCATTACAAAGTGCCGCTTTTTGAAACTTTTCTATAGCTTTTCCACAATCGCCATTATTCTTAAGCAATATCCCCCAATAAAAATATGCAGGTCCATATTCTGGATTTAGTTCCGTTGCCCTTCTAAACTTTACAATTGCGCCATCGGCATCATTTTGAAGTGTAAGACTTTGTCCCCATAGAACAAAAGCTTCTGACTGCTCTGGTCCATCAAAAGTTGAAACAATTTTGAGTTTTTCTTCAGCTTCTTTAAATTTGTGTTGTTGTATGAGAACACTAATTAGGTTGTGATAACACATTGACGATTGGGGATCTATTTTAATGGCTTCTTCGAATTTTTGAATCGCTTTTTCTGGTTTGTTCAAGAACAAAAGCGCAACACCCATATTACAATGGGCCTTTGCAGATCTTAAATCTTTCTTTATTGCTTTTTCGCAACAAAGAAGAGCTTCTTTGTATCTCTGCTGTCCTAACATAGTTTTCGATGTTTCAAGATATGTTTGAAAATCACGGTTGTCATCTTGGCACAATTTAAAAGGGTCGAAACTGATAATATCTGCTGGCTGTTTATCGGATCGAACTATCTTGAAAATGATTTTGGATTGCTGACGAGCTTTATTTGCGTTGATCTCTGCAAAATATTCTTTTGTAGAGTGAGCATCAACATCGTAAATAATAATATGATCTTCCCTTTTCCCTTCGTTTGTTATCACTCCCAAACCGAAGACATCATTAGAAACTATTACTCCTCCCAAGTTGGATTTTATCTTTGCCTCATCTTTTGGATTCAACTTAATGTCATCAACAGACAAGTCACCTTTTTCAACAGAAATTTGGAGATCTATCTGATAGAGTGGAAAGTCTTGGTTATTTACAATTTTTATGAGTGACTTCTTATTGTAACCAGGACTAACATCTATCGAATCTGGGACTACAAAAAAGGAAAAAGCCTTTTTGTGAGTTGCCTCTTTTTTAGAAGCTTTTTTATTCATTTGCACGGGCATTAATCTGTCGATTAACATTCGGTATACGTCTTTTTTGCAGTCAGAACTATTTCTTAGCGTCTTAGCCAAATCTGACTGTAACACTCCCTGGTACTCAGCACTCTCGTATTTGGCAGCGCCTTTCAAACCAATGTCGGCAAGCTTCTTAGTAACTCCAGTCAATTCCGCCTTTGCTTCTCCACTTATTTCTACTTTGTTGGAGCTGCCATGGAGGGGAACGCTATAACAAATTCTATCTGCAATGTCACTTATTATATCTAACGCCTTTTTCTTCTTATCCAGTTCGTCGGACCATGCCTGATTAGCGAACAGGAATAAAATTACTAAACAAATAATGCCCTGAACATTTTTTATTTTCATCATTTCGCCTACCAACAATTAATATCCGGACTTCGCTACTCCCGATGAATTGAACATAACAATAGCACTATTCGTTTTTTTTAAAAGAGAAAAATACACATACTTATTGATTACGGGTTGAAAAGTTGCATTTAAATCAAAATTGATAATCTGAGCCTTACAGGAAGAAGTCAATTATCAGTTGTTAATATTTTTTGGTTTGATAATTAATATTCAAAATATAAGGTATAGTTTCTGTTTATTGTAATATATTGGAATTAAAAGAGTTATTAGATTGATATTACGTTATCAATAAATCTTAATTAAATCTTGAATATAAAAACAGCCAGCGAGGCGAGAGGTGCGGTAGAGCCACCGCAAGCTCTCGCTGGCAAGCGTGTGCTCGTGATGGTGCAAATGAGTATGTGTTAAAGAGTATCAGAACACTTAATATAATATTTTATAAAGAGGACTTGACAAATATTATTAAATGATTATATTATAGCTAAAATCTATTCAATACTACTATATGAGAGGAAAATATGGAGCGACCAAGAAAGCAATATAATGTCCAGTTGGAAGACGAGGTTATTGAAAGAATAGACAAATTAGCCGGTAAATTTGAATTAAATAGAAGCCAGATACTGAGAAATTTCATCCTCATGGGTTTGGAAGATGCTGAGATACTCAACAAAACGGGGGTTCTTACTGTATTAAAAATCGGCCAGGCAATACGAAAAAAATTTATTGAAGATATTGTAGGCGGAAAACTGGCACTGGATAAAAATAATAAATGGAAAGTCAATTCATAAAAAATAATACAGCGTGTAGTTTATAAACTAATTATAAGGGAGGACTGGTTAGACAACTAAGCGAAACAATAAAATAAGAATAAATGAAATAATAAGCGCATGTTTAAGCCTTTCTCAGGACTGTTGTTACGCTCTGGGAAAGGCTTATTCATTTTTAAGGAGGCGTTAAATGGAACAACTTAACAATAATCAGGGCGGCATGGCGGTACCTGTAACACGCCATGCTTCAAGCCCATCTGTGATCTTTAAACAATACGGATATGCAGGTAGAGAGTCATCCCAGGGTAACAACTCCCTACATGAAACCCTACCTAATAAAGATGAACAAGATCAGTATGTTTTGAGAGTGGTAGAGAGTGGTAGAGAGTCTGCACATGTACAGGGTAATATACTAATTGATAAACTGATCAGGAAGGTAATTGACCAGGGCAAGAATAAAGTCTATAATTTCAATCACGGGAAATCAGACCGGATCGAGGGACCCAGAAAGGAGAGAAACAATGGGTCTATATAAAAGAGGATCGGTCTGGTGGATGAGTTTTACTCATAATGGCGAACAGCTTCGGCGGTCAACGGAGACAGAAGACAAGAAGCTGGCCATAAGGATCTTTGACAAATTGAAAGGTGAAATAGCTGAAGGTAAATGGTTTGAAAAGCTGCCTGGTGAAGATTATACGTTTTGGGATTTGATGGATAAATATCTTGAAGAATATTCGGCGGTGAATAAGGCAAAATCATCCCATCTAAGGGATAAGGTTATTGCCAAACATCTTCGGGAATATTTTGGAAACATTATCCTGAACAATATAACGTCAAGGCAGATCAGCGAATACAAAGTTAAACGCAGAAAAGATGGAGTATCGCCGGGTACAATTAATTATGAGTTGACCATAATGAGTCACGCATTTAACATTGCTATGCGGGAATGGGGTTGGGTAGAAAACAATCCTGTCAGTATGGTCAAAAAGGAAAGGGTAAACAATATCATTGAACGCTGGTTGACTTTGGATGAGGAACAAAAGCTTCTTTTGGCATCTCCCCAGTGGCTTCAGGAAATCATTGTTTTTGCAATTAATACAGGGTTACGAGAAAGTGAAATTCTTGACATGAAATGGTCGCAGGTAGATTTTGACAGACGAACCATTCTTATTCTTGAACAGAAGAACCGAAGTGTCGATACCTTGCCTCTTAACGAAACCGCATTAAATGTATTGTTGGATAAAAATAAATCTGAACATACTGCTACAGGTTTAGTTTTTTTAAATCCAAACAATGAAAGAATGGGTGCCAGTCACTTAATTAATTCATTTCATGGGGCAATAAGAAAATCTGGTATTGATAAACTCCGCTTTCACGATTTACGACACACCTTTGCTTCAAGATTAGTGCAAGGTGGTGCTGATCTTTTTTCTGTCCAGAAGCTTGGACGTTGGAAAAATACCTCTATGGTGATGAGATATGCTCACCATCAACCGGAGAGTTTACGTTCAGCAATTGAGGTGATGGACAAGGTTGGGAGCGGAATTATCACAAATTTATCACAATCACCAAAAAATCAGTCTGGGAAGCCATTTTTGAAGGTCATAACTAGTTGATTTTCCTTGGTGCCCCTGGCGCGAGTCGAACGCGCGGTAACGTATTATTAATACGCCTCGTCGCCTCAATATCATTTTGATTTGAATTGGTATTATAAGGGGACATCTGAACCGGCATGCGTATAAAGAAAAAAGTGTCTGACAGAGGTAAGCCAGACACTTTTTTGATAAATGGAGAATGTGCCAGAGGTTTTTTTAAAGCACTCTGACAGACACGATTCCTTCAATAGATTGGATTTTCTTTACCATGTCAGTATTGATATCGCCTTCCAGGTCTATGGCGTTGTAGGCCAGGTTCCCTTTGCTCTTGTTGATCATGTCCGCTATGTTGAGCTTGTTGTCGGCAAGGAGGTGCGTGATCTTCTCGATCATGCCCGGCGTGTTCTTGTTGGAGATGGTGATCCTCTGCTTGCCTGATCTGTCGAGTTGGCACTCGGGGAAGTTGACCGAGTTCTTGATGTTCCCATTTTCCAGGAAATCCATGAGCTGCATGGCAGCCATGATGGCGCAGTTTTCCTCGGACTCCTCTGTGGAGGCGCCCAGATGCGGGATGGCGATAACCTTGTCCGTCTTGATGACCTCTTCATCGGGAAAATCCGTCACGTAGCAGCCTACGATGCCATCGGCGATGGCCTTCTTCAGGGACGGGGTGTCCACGAGTCCTCCCCTGGCGAAGTTGAGGAGCACAGCGCCCTTCTTCATGAGCGCGAACTTGTCAGTGTTGATGAATCCCTTGGTGTCCTTGTTCTGGGGGACGTGCAGTGTGATGAAATCGGACTCTGCCAGGAGCCGCTCCAGGCTCGGGGCCTTCTTGATGGTGCGGGACAGCTTCCAGGCCGCCTCGATGGACAGGAACGGATCGTATCCCATAACTTCCATGCCCAGGGATTCGGCGGTGTTAGCCAACATGGTGCCTATGGCACCAAGGCCCACGATGCCCAGGGTCTTGCCCATGATCTCGGTGCCGCCGAACTTGGATTTGCCCTTCTCGATGAGGTCGGGCACCTTGTCCCCCTCGCCCACGAGTCCCTTGGCCCAGACAATACCTTCGGTCACCTTTCGCGAAGCGAGCAGCATGCCCAGAATGGCCAGTTCCTTGACGCCGTTGGCGTTGGCTCCCGGCGTATTGAAGACGACGATGCCTTTTCCCGAGCACTTGTCGATCGGAATATTGTTGACACCGGCGCCGGCGCGAGCAATTGCTTTCAGGCTCGACGGCAGACTCATCTCTTTCATTTCCTTGCTTCTTACCAGGATGCCATCAGGATCGGGAATATCAGCACGATATTCATACTTCTCGGTAAAAAGGCTGAGCCCTTTTTCCGAAATTTTATTTAACAGATCAATCCGATACATAAAATACCTCCTATTCCTTTCTATACTTTTTTATTAGAAAATATTCTGATAACATAGAATACATATTTTGTGCCATTATTGTTCAAAAAAATTGTCCTTATGGTATTGTTTAATAAAAACCCCCGTTTTGTTGGATGAAGTATAAAATGGGCGTTCTTGTGTGTCAAGGAAATCTTGGCCACAAAATGTGGGTGTGTGGTGCCGATGTAAATCTTGGGTGAATGTCTTTTATTACAGGTCATCAGCCTGCTGATCTTAATGTAGAAAATTTAACCAAAAGAACACACTTGCCATTGGACTGGGATCAGCAACGTCAGTTTCTTCTCAATTAACATGTTGACCGCCGAAAATGCCCAACAGAGAAAATAGTGGATTTTGAGGCATTAACATGTCTGAAGTCGGTCTCTCCGGTCAACTCATGTCGTGGGAAGTGCGCCAATTGCGGGCATCCGGCGGGATATATTGAAGAATTTCTCCAGAGAGAAGGTACTTGGTGGTGCTAGTAGTCTAGCACGAACCACTCTCCATACATAATTCCCTGTTTAGCAGGGAATTATGTTGTTTCTACTGCCGAAATGGAAAAAGTGACGACGATATGATGCATCATTCCAAGGTGTTACAAAGAAAATTCCCTCTCAACACAGCAGGGAATATTTTTAGCATAGCAGGGAATTTAAATCACGGTCCAGGGAATTATCAGACGAGATCAGGGATCACCTCTCTTCAGGAAGAAGTCGATTGTTTGTTTCACCTATAACTATTCAGTAATGGACAGTTTTCAGGATCGATGATTACTATTTGAAACCCTCATGCCGATCAGTCGGCACAAATAAGAATGAAAATTATGGTTGCATCCAAAGCATCTGTTCGCTTATTATGTGACATATTTTAAATACCGTGGAAGAGAGATCGAACCTTACTGGTGGTTAAAACCCCGAATTTGAAACTGATCCTAAGCAAGTTATAAGAACAAACAAATGTCGTCATAGAGCACGCAGGAGAAATTTTTAAACCTCAACTGGCTACTCCACATGTAAAGAGGAGGTACTATTTGGATAATTAATTTTCAGGAGAAAGGTGCAACTCTTGTCTGTTTTGAAGCGTTGGTTAGGTCTGCATTTCTCATTAGTTAATTATCCCTCGGATTATCGCGAATAAGGATACAGAGCTTGCAATTATCCCAGCGTTACACCTTGGAACATTGGACGAAACCCAACATTCCTAAAACATCTTTTGTTAAACCTGAGCCGATGAGAAAAAGTGTCAAAACAAGCAGTCTTCTTCCTCCAAAAGCAAAAACATCCCATACCGTATTGAAATTCGGAAGGGTCGAACGAACAATTGCTGCGAGAACAAATCCGATGATAAAATAGGGGAAGTGTATTTTCTCGCTGATTTTTTTATAGAAGGTGTATCCGAGAACAATGGGAGTAATCCATAGAGCACACGTCAGTTTTACTGTTGTGCCAATAGCCAATGCTGTCGCTCCAAAAGCCGCCGTTGCGCCAACCACGCTACTTGTATCATGAATCGCAAGTGCGGCCCATACGCGAAAAGAATCCTGACTCATATAAAGGCTATGTCCGATAAATGGAAACAAGAACAATCCGATTGAATTAAGAGTGAAAACTATAGCAAGTGAGACTGCAATTTCTTCGTCTTTGGCTTTTAGCACAGGTACCAATTCAATACCACTTTTGCTTTGAATGCCGATCCATGAATTGAAAAGTACCTAATATTTTCATTGACAAAACACTTCGCATTTAAATATACAATCACACTTATTGTTAAAATCTCTGCTTTTGTAGGTATGATGAAGGTAAATGGACCAAAAGATCAGAAGAGGCCATCATTCCCGCCAGGCCATATTAAGATCTCCAAGGCGATGATCTCGCTGCTGAAGAAAAAAAGTTTCGATGTCATTACTTGGACGGAAATTGCCGAAAAGGCCGGCGTCAATGAGGGTTTGATTTACAAGTATTTTAAAAACAAACGAAATCTACTGCATTATGTTTTGCAGGAATATAACTCGGATTTCCTGAAGATTCTCCGTAAGAATCTTCAGGATGCCGAAGGGACGTTTGATAAGATTAAAACGTTCATCTCTTCAACACTGAGTTACTATCAGGAAACACCGGTCTTTGCAAAAATCCTGATCATTGAAGTACGTAATTTCCCGGCATTTTTTACTAGTGAAACATATGAGCAGCTCAGAGAATATACAAATATCCTGTTGAATATTCTTGAGGAAGGAATAAAATGCGGAGATATCCGTTCGGATATGTCTCCACGTTATACTCGTCAGATGATCAATGGCGCCATTGAACATTTGTGCTTGCCGAAGATAATATTCGGAACCAAAGTAAAAACGAAAGAATATACGGAAGAAATCTGCAAATTAGTTTTTAACGGCATTGAAAAACAAGCAAAGACCGGCAGAAGAAGAAAATCCGCAAAATAACATAAAGGGGCATATTTATTGGACCTTCGTTTTTATAGCATCATCACTGTCGCAAACACTCCGATACAGCAGCTGTTTTATATTGGGCATGATTTTTCCAAGTCCTGCTTTCACTTTTAATTTCTTTCACAAAAATACAACTTCCCGTGATGACTTGAATCCACTCAGGAACGAATGGTTGTTAACAACCCGGGTCCATGGGCCTATCTGTGTGCATGGTTGCTGATGCGCGACTCATCCACGGCACAAAAACAGTAAACCAATCCTGCAATTCCATCTGCTTTGCCTCCACGCAAAAGCCGGCACATTTTAACCATAAAAAATACTTGACAGCCAAATAAGTATGTGTTACATACCAGTCACAAAAGTAAGTATGTGTTACATACCTAAGTTCAAGCGAGCTTTTGTGTGGAGGTAAAGAGAATAGAAGGTATGGTTTAACCAACCGCCAAGTTTCATAGTCACGATCTATCCTGATAATAAGTTTCAAATTCCAAAGGGGGAATGGAAATTTAAACAATAAACAAGGGAGGTTTGGATTATGATTTTTGTTTCCTCGGAAAGTGTTCGCGAATGGACTAAGAAAGGTGTCTGGGGTACAAAAACCCTGATAGACTACTTCAAGGAGAATGTTGCAAAAACACCCGACATGATCGGCCTCTCCGATCCACTTAACAAAGAGGCACTCTTGGGGCTGAAGCCTGAAAAGCTGACCTTCCGGGAAATTGATCATGCCATTGATGCCACAGCCGAAGCTCTGATCACTAAGGGCATCAAGAAAAATGATATCATCATAGTGCAGTTGCCCAACTGCTGGGAACTCGCCATGCTTTATCTGGCCATCACCCGGGCAGAGGCTTTAATATCACCCATGCCCATGCAGTGGCGTCAGATAGAAATCGAGTATATTGTCGGCTTAACGGAAGCAAAGGCATTCATCACCGTCGCAGAATTTGGCGGCTTCAAACACAGGGAGATGGTTGAAAAACTTCAGCCTAAATTCCCCTCCATTAAAAATATCATCACCTTGACCGAAGTCCGGCAAATGACTAAAGGGAACATCACGGGAAAGCTGGATGGAATCAAGATCGATGCGAATGATGCATTCACCCTTTGCTGGTCATCGGGAACCGAAGCCCAGCCTAAAGGATGTCCCCTGAGTCATAACAATTGGCTATGCGAGGGTGTTTTCTCATACGAGTCGGCGCCTATTCAGCCGGGATGTAATTTGATCACAGCCGGCCCGCTGGTCAACATGGCTTCCATCGGAACCATCTTTATCCCCTGGTTAATGACGGGTGGGAAGCTTGCCCTCCACCACCCCTTTGACGGTCCAACCTTCATCATGCAACTTTTGACTGAGGATATCCATTACACACTTCTTGTACCGGCAATCGTCAACGCCATCTTGAAACACCCGAAAGTGGATGACTTCAATTTAAGCAATATGAAGGCCATCACGATCGGCGCGTCCGCTCCATCCCTATGGTCTGTACAGGACCTGAAGAGGCGATGGGGCATTGAATTTGCCAATATCTGGGGACAAAATGAAGGGACAGCCAATGTAGCCGGCCCCAATGACATTCCTGATCTTGAGATGCGTATTGATCATTTTCCGCAATATGGGAAAACGGGTTCAAAATGGACCAGGGTTTCCTCAACATTCAAAAAAAACCTGCATCTGAAGATACTGGATCCCATCAACCATGAGGAGATTACAGAAGTTGGTGGGATTGGAGAACTCTGGTACCGCGGCCCTAATGTCATTCCCGGTTACTTTAAAAGGCCGGATCTGACACAAAAGGCCTTCGACAAGGATGGCTTCTTCAACACCGGCGATCTTTTCCAGATCAAAGATAATGATTGTATCGGATTCTTTGATCGTACTAAGGATATCATTATACGCGGTGGTTTTAACATCAGTGCCCAGGAAGTCGAAAATATGCTTCTCGGTCATCCCAATGTCCTTGATGTTGCCGCTGTCGCTATGCCAGACGAGGCTCTGGGAGAAAAGGTCTGCGTTTATGTTGTCCCCAGAACCGAAGAAAAACCAACCGTTGAAAACATCAGGTTCTTTATGAAGGACAAAGGTATCGCTGTCTACAAAATACCCGAACGTGTCGAGATCATCGTTGCCATTCCCAGAAACCCTGTCGGGAAGATCCTCAAGTCGGTTTTGCGCGAAGATATCAGGAAGAAACTCAGGTCATCATAAGAAGGGAGGAATCATATGAACGTAAAAAACAGTGTTGCCGTTGTGTCAGGTGGTGCTTCGGGATTGGGGGAGGCTTGCGTCCGGAGCTTGCTCTCTGGTGGCGCAAAGATAGCCATCCTCGATTTTGCGGCTGACCGGGGAGAAAAAATTGCCGCCGAGTTGGGCAAGGATGTTATCTTTACCCAAACGGATGTAGCCGATGACGCAGGTGTCCAGGGAGCCATCAACAAAATCATGGAAACCTTCGGTGCGATTAACATTGCCATCAACTGTGCCGGAGGTGCTGTCCCCATGAAAGTTTTATCCAAGAAAGGGCCCATGCCTCTTGCCGCCTTCAACAAAACCATCCAGATTAATCTTGTCGGCACATTCAATGTCATCAGGCTGGCCGTTGAACAAATGGTCAAAAACCCGCCCGGAACGGATGGAGAAAAAGGCGTCATCATCAACACCTCTTCCGCTGCTGCTTTTGATGGTCAGATTGGTCAGGCGGATTACAGTGCTTCCAAAGGCGGCATTGTGGCCATGACCCTGCCGATCGCCAGGGAGTGCGCGGAATATGGGATTCGAGTGATGACAATAGCCCCCGGGCTTTTTGACACACCTTTACTCCATGGCTTGCCGGAAGCGGCACGCGAAGCCTTGGGGAAAATGGTGCCGTTTCCCCAGCGATTGGGACGGCCGGCAGAATTTGCCGCACTGGTCAGACACATCATCGAAAATCACATGTTGAACGGTGAAGTGATCAGGCTCGACGGTGCCATTCGGATGGCAGCTAAATAGCGCTGCGTTTACTTAACAAAACATAAATAACAGATGAGGAGATAATTCAATATGCAAAACAAAGATGATATCGTTATTGTCAGCGCCGCAAGGACGCCTTTCAGCAATTTTACCTCGGCCATGGGGGATATCCCCAGTATTGATCTCGGGGTCATGGTCATGAAAGAGGTTGTCAAGCGCGTTGGAATCAACCCCGGTGAAATAGATGAAATCAACTACGGCAGTTGTGTTCTAGCGGAGCTTGCTCTGGAAACGGATGTGCCGGCAAGACAGGCTACTCTCCTGGCCGGATTCCCCGCAGAAAACATCTCTCTTACCCTTGATCGAGCCTGCTGCTCCTCGCTCACTTGTCTACGCCTGGGTTTCCGGGCTATCCGGGCAGGTGAAGCGGAAATCGTCATGACGGTAGGAGCTGAAAATATGTGCAGGACACCCCATTTGGCGCCCGGCTTGCGAAAAGGGGTAAGGCTTGGGCATATCCAACTCATAGACGGTCTTTTTGAACTGGGTTACGCCGCCAAGGGATTTAACGCGGTAGCCAAGGACGCGGGGGAAGTTGCACTGGAGCATGGGGTAACACGGGAGATGCAGGATGCATGGGCGCTGGGAAGCCAAGAAAAATATGCAAAGGCATTTGCTGCGGGAAAGTACAAAATCGGCGAAGAACTCATTCCGGTGATCATTCCTCAGAAAAAAGGGGATCCCATAGTCATTGAAAAGGATGAGTCACCCCGTAAAACCACCATGGAGTCCCTCGCCAAACTATGGCCTATTTATGGAAGCCCGACGGTTACGGCCGGCAATGCGCCACCTCTCAGTGCAGGATCCAGCGCGATATTGTTCATGACAAGACAGAAAGCAAAGGAGAAAGGCCTGAAACCGATGGCCACGATTGTGGATACCGTTGCATCGGCGACAGCGCCCAGAGCGATTTCCGAAATCCCAGCCTATACCATTCAGAAGGCGTTGAACAGGTCAGGCCTGACCCTTGGACAGATGGATCTAATTGAGATCAATGAAGCATTCGCTGCCGTGACTCTAACAGCCACAAAAATGCTAGCCAACGATGATGAGCAGAAATGGCAAAAGATTCTGGAAAAGACAAACGTCAATGGAGGTGCCATTGCTATCGGTCATCCCGTGGGCGCGAGTGCTGCCAGAATCACAATGCATTTGGCCTATGAACTTCAGAGACGGGGCGGCGGCTATGGTGTGGCATCTATATGTGGCGGCCTGGCACAAGGCGAAGCAGTTATTCTCCGTGTAGATTAAGATATGAAAAAAAGTGAAACGCTGATCAGCAAGAATAGCGTTTCTTTGACTCCAATACAAAATGAAAAAGAAAGGATTTCTTCATGCCGAGAAAGATATTCATTCAGGAGCATCATATATTTCGTGAAAGCTTCCGTAAATTTTTGGAAAAAGAAGTCGTTCCTTTTCTCGAAAAATGGGAATACGACGGAATCGTGCCCAAAGATATCTGGAGAAAGATGGGTGAGAATGGATTTCTCTGTCCGTGGCTGGAGGAGAAATACGGCGGATCAAAAGCTGGTTACGAGTATTCCATAGTCATCAACGAGGAGTTGTCCTATGTAGGCGCAACCGGCCTTCTTGCCGGTCTTCACAGCGACATTGTCGTTCCTTATCTTCATAGTTTCGGTAATGAAGAACAGAAAAATCGCTGGCTTCCGGGATGTGCCTCGGGAAATATCATTACAGCCATTGCCATGACGGAACCGGGAACAGGGTCAGACCTGGCAGCCATCCGGGCAACCGCTATAAGAGATGGCAACGACTATATCATCAACGGACAGAAAACATTTATTTCCAATGGAATAAACTGTGACCTCGTCATTGTCGCCGTCAAAACGGACACCAAGGCAGAACCTCCTTTCAAGGGTATCAGTCTCATTTGTGTGGAAGACGGCACACTGGGATTTGAAAAAGGCCGTAACCTCGACAAAATGGGATTTCACAGTCAGGATACGGCAGAGTTGAACTTTATAGACTGCCGTGTACCCGTGGCGAATCTTCTGGGTAAAGAAGGTCAAGGATTTTCCTTTCTGATGAAGAAGCTCCAGGGAGAGAGACTCTTGGCCTCCATCATGGCGCAATCCATGGCCGAGGCGATGCTGCAGATGACAATTAAATACTCGCGCGAAAGGACTATTTTCGGGAAACCCATCAGTTCTTTCCAGCATAACACATTCAAGATTGTCGAAATGGCGACGGAAATAGAACTGGGCAGAACATTTCTTGACAACCTTATTTGCGAATACATTGCTGGCGAGGATATTGTCATGAAGGTGTCCATGGCCAAGGCCTGGATACCGGAAATGGCAAATCGCGTCGCTTACCATTGCGTCCAGTTGCACGGGGGCTACGGATACATGGAAGAATATCCCATATGCCGTTTTGCCCGCGATGTAAGAGTCATTCCTATTTTTGCGGGAACGACGGAAGTCATGAAAGCCATTGTCGGAAAGATGATGGGGTTGTAATTTCAAAATTATCTTAAGGAGATGAACCATGACCGATCAGATCTTTAGTTTAAAAAAAGAAGACAATATGGGTATTGTAACATTCAATGTGTTCGGCGATGCCATGAATACGTGGACGGAAGCAGCGGTGGTGAGTTTTCGCGAGCTGCTTGCAGAGATCGAAAAAGAAAAAGGCCTCTCCGGCGCTATTATTATTTCCGGAAAGCCTGACAATTTTTGTGCTGGAGCCAACCTGAAACTGCTGGCAGATATGACAGAGGCTGACGAAGTCAGGCGATTACTCAACACTCTTCAAGACTCTTTCAATCGCTGGAACGACCTTAAAATTCCCACTGTGGCAGCAATCAATGGCGTCTGTGCGGGGGGTGGACTGGAACTAACGTTGGTTTGTACAGCCAGGATATCAACCGATGTCAAGTCATCGCTTATCGGCCTTCCCGAATGTAATGTCGGCCTTTTTCCAGGAGGCGGAGGCACACAGCGGCTGCCGCGATTGATAGGTTACCCGGCCATGGAGTTGATCCTCAGGGGGAACCTTATCCCGGCGCTCAAGGCTCATGAACTGGGTATTATTGACCGGCTCGTGCCTGCCGGCGGGAACCTACTTGACGCCGCAAAGATATTTCTACAAGAGATCATTATGGGTAAGGCTGATTTGAAAAGACCAGTACAGGACCTCTCCCAGATCGATGCTGTTGCCGATATGGCCCGCCAGGGCGTTCTCAAAATGACCAAAGGGCGGGAACTTCCCGGACCCATGCTGGCTATCAAGTCCATGCAGGAAGGGCTCAAAGTTCCACTGAAGGAAGGGTTGGAACTTGAGAAGAAATACTTTATCCAGACGGCCCTCTCCCCCGAAGCAAAAGGCAGTATTAATACCTTCTTCATCAAAACCATGACGGATAAACCGAAAGGGATGATGACAAAAGGCTTTTCTCCAAAGCCAATCCGTAAGGTAGCAGTACTGGGATTCGGTACTATGGGGCGAGGTATAATCATTGATGTGCTACGTAATATGCAAATTCCCGTAATCGTTAAGGATTTTCCGGAAACGTTTGAAACAGGCAAGGCATTCATTAGAAAGATCTTTGAAGGTATGGCCGAAAAGAAACGCTTAGCGGTCCCGGTTGATCAGCTCATGGAACGGCTAACTACAGCCGCCGATTACGGCACTGAGTTTAGAGACGTGGATCTGGTGGTCGAAGCCGTTTTCGAAGATATCAAAGTAAAAGAGCAGACCTACCGCGAGCTCTGCCTGGCCGTCCGGGATGATTGCCTGATCGCCAGCAATACCTCCTCTCTTTTAGTCACAGCCATGTCCCGCTTTATAACGCATCCCGAGCGATACGGAGGAACCCACTTCTTTTCACCCGTTTGGTTGATGCAATTGGTTGAAATAGTACAGGCGGAAGCTACAAGCCGGGAAACAGTTGATAATCTCCTTAATTTTTCCGCTGCTATTCGCAAGCGCCCGATTGTCTGCCGTGATAATCCAGGGTTTGTCGTCAATGCACTGCTCATGCCCTATTTTCTAGGTGTTTTAAACTATCTAGAGGCGGGAAATCCTATCGAAAAAATCGACAGCGCCATGTTAAGCTTTGGTATGCCCGTGGGGCCGATTCGCCTCATCGATGAAGTCGGGATTGACATCCCATACAAAGTACTCGTAGGCATGGGTATCCGGCAGGATACGTTGAATCAGGTAGTGGCCTCGGGCCGCCTTGGTCTTAAAAAATCCGGGAAGGGCTTCTTTTTGAAAGACGGGACCGTGGATCCTGAAGTTCTGAAACTTATTGCCCATAAAGCACCGCAGGCGGCTACGGCCGAGGAAATTCAGACTGGTGTCCTGACTGCCATGGTCAAGGTAGGGAAGGATCTTATGGAAAGGCATATCGTGGATGATCCCAGAATGATTGATGTGGGAATGATCTGGGGTACCGGATTTCCTGCTGATAAGGGAGGTCCCATGAAGTGGGCGGATCTTACCGGCCTTAGCTATAAGCTTTACGGTAAAAACTTTTATTAAATCGCATTGGAAAGGAGAAACTCCATGAATTTTGATCTGTCTAATGAGCATAAAATGTTGAAGGACATGGCTTATAAGTTTGCAGTAAACGAAATTGCGCCCATATCTTTTGATTGTGATAAAGAGGAAAAGTATACTCCTGATATACGTAAGAAGGCTGCTGAACAGGGTCTCGTGGCGGCGTGGGTGCCGGAAGCCTATGGAGGGGCGGGTGTCGGTATTATGGGCAATGCTATCATTACCGAGGAACTCTCTCGCGTGGATATGGGGATCGGATTGAACATTGTGGCAGCTTCATTCGGATGTGAGGCGATTTTTTATTTCGGTTCGGAGGAGCAAAAAAAGAAATATCTGCCACGTGTCTGTAGTGGTGAATGGGTTTCCGCAGGGGCTTTTACTGAACCCAATGCCGGCACCGATGTTTCCGGTTACAAAACCAGGGCGGTGAAGGATGGAAAAGATTTTGTCATTACAGGCAACAAAATGTTTATCACCAACGGAACCGTTTGCGATTTCATGGTGGTGCAATGCATAAGCAAGCCCGAAGAAAAAAAACACAACAGCTTCAGCCAAATCATTGTCCCGGCCGATGCAAAAGGTGTCATCCGTAATAAGTTGCATGGAAAGATGGGTATCCGGGCGAGCGATACAGCTGAGATTACTTTTGAGGATGTTCGTGTTCCGCAGGAAAACCTGATTGGAAAAGAAGGCCGAGGCTTTCATCAGTTGATGCATTTTTTCGACATTACAAGAATCCTGGTTTCCTGTCAGGCCATTGGACTCTCTCAGGCCTGTCTGGAAGCAGCGGCCAAGTACGCCAAGGAGAGAACATCCTTCGGAGCGCCCATCGGCAGTTATCAAATGACCATGGCCAAACTCACAGAGATGGCTATTAAAATTGAATCCCTCAGAACGCTTACCCACAAGGCAGCCTGGCTCGTAGACGCAGGTAAACCGGACTTCCATCTGGCCGCCATGTGCAAGTATCTGGGAGGACAGACAGCCGTCTTTTGCGCCAATGCAGCTGTTGAAATACATGGGGGATACGGCTATATGGATGAATATACCGTTCAGAAATGGTATCGGGACGCCAAGATCCTTGAACTCTATGAGGGGACAAAAGAAGCGGAGATCATGACGCTTGGACGTGTGCTGCAAATGTAAGATAAATTTTATCAGAACAATATCGAGCCAGCAAGGAAGAGGCGACGCAGGTATATAGCTATTACGTAGAGTTTTCATAAACAGATAAATTATGATATCTTATTAAGAAAAGGATCAACTATCCGTATAAACCCTAGCCTGCTAAGTTTCATCCAGGCCGGCAATATACAACATTTTCTTGTATTCAAATGGAGCTGCCATGTCAGGTGCACTTATTGGACTTAAAATACTTGATTTTACGACATTGCTGCCAGGTCCATATGCGACAATGTGCCTTGCTGATATGGGAGCTGAAGTGCTGAGAATCGTTTCCGGCTCACGTCCTGATTTGGGAGATTTTATGCCCCCCTTTGTTCCGGGAACCGACATCTCGGCCGGTTCGGCATTTCTGGGGCGGAATAAACGCTGTATCACCCTGAATCTGAAAGATCCCAGAGCATTAGGGATCGTGCATAAGCTCATTTCTCAAAACGGATTCGATATCATCATCGAACAGTTCCGACCCGGTGTCATGGCAAAGTTAAGCCTTGCCTATGATGACCTGAAAGCTATAAAACAAGATATTATCTATTGCTCTCTAACAGGGTACGGCCAAGACGGTCCTATGATGACAAGGGCGGGCCATGACATTAACTATATCGCCCGTTCGGGGATCGCGTCCTATTCGGGTGATAAAGAGCAAGGTCCCGGCCTGATGGGAATGCAAATCGCTGATGTAGCGTCAGGTTCCAATAATGCGATTATCGGTATTCTATCTGCCGTGATCTCCCGGAATGCCACGGGAAAGGGGCAGTCCATCGATATCTCCATGACCGACGGCATGCTTGCCTTCAATACTATTTTCGGTGCCACCTATTTGATAGATGGAATAGAACCGGAGCCTGAGGCAACTGTTCTGAATGGCGGCTCACTTTATGATTATTATGAAACCAGCGATGGCAAATACATTAGCTTCGGAGGGCTCGAACCACAATTCTTCGCTAATTTTTGTCAGACGCTCAACCGGCCGGACTTGATAGCGGGTGGGGTGATGCCAGTAAACCTTGTTGAAGTGAAAGAGGACATCCGCGCTATTATAAAGAAAAAAACTAAAGAGGAATGGTGTGGGCTCTTCGAAGCCACCGATGCCTGTGTGGAGCCTGTGATGACACTGAAAGAGGTTCTCCAAGATCCGCTGGCTAAGGAGCGGGGTATGATTGTGGAGCTGTCGGTTGTCAGTGGCACAACGGTCAAACAAATCGCTAGTCCCATCAAGTTTTCAGAAACAAAGCAGGTATATAAAAGTGCCGGTGTGACAGCATCAACAGGGAGTCATACAAAAGAAATCTTCCTGGAATTGGGATATACCGAGGACGAGATTGAGGCTTTCGAAAAGACAGGGCTATTCAATTAAACAATTCTTTGCCGCCTTAAAACGATTTTGCGCCGTTTCTAGTTTCGACGGGGACATTTGAAGTTGTAGAAGCGTACCGAGGTTCCTACAGGCCTCGTTAAACAGGCAGGAAACATATAATCACAGAAAATTACGATCACGCATTAGCCGCTTAATCGGCTAACGTTCTGCCTGGTTTACCTGTTGGCTTAGTTAGAACGTCATTAAGACAGGCTAGCCAAGCTTCTTGCTTGGGAGAGGGCGGCGAATACTTACAGGATAGCACGGTGCGATCCGGCCTTAGGGAGTAATCCGGCGTGAAGGAAAAACAAGGATAGTTGTAACTGCGGCTAAAAAATAAAAAAGGGAGGGGGAAAAATGAGAAGAGTTAATGTTATCGGTGTTGGTATGACGAAATTTACGTCGCCCAAAGCCCTGCGACCATATACCGAGATGGGCAAAGAGGCGCTGCTGGACACTGTTAAAGATGCTGGGATTGAATACAAGGAAATCGAACAGGCCTATTGCGGTTGGGTATATGCGGACAGTTGCGCCGGCCAGAAGGTTTTGTATGAAGTTGGCATGACGGGCATTCCCATTTTTAACGTGAACAACAATTGCTCCACGGGATCAAACGCCCTTTTTCTGGCTCGTCAGGTGGTTGCCTCCGGTGTTGTTGAATGCGCTCTGGCCTTGGGTTTCGAACAGATGACCCCCGGCGCCCTGGGGATGGTCTTCAATGACCGCCCCGTCCCCATGCAGACATTCTTTGACAAGCTGTTCGAGGTAATCCCGCCAATTGAGGGAGCCGCCCCGGCATCTATGCTCTTCGGTGGTGCCGGTTTTGAACATCAGCGTAGATACGGTACCAAGAATGAAACCTTTGCCAAGATCACCGTCAAGGCGAGAAAGCACGCCGAGCACAATGAACGAGCTATCTTTAGGAACCTCGTGACATTGGAGGAAGTATTGGCTTCGCCGCCGCAGGCTCCGCCGCTGACTCGCCTGCAGTGTTGTCCACCAACCTGCGGAGCCGCGGCGGCGATAGTCTGCTCCGACAAATTTGCCAAGAAACATAAAATCAGCAAACCGATCTATATCGCCGCACAATCCATGATAACGGATTTTACCAGTTCCTTCGAGAGTAAAAATCCTATGAGTATAGCCGGATACGACATGACGGCCGCAGCCGCAAAAGAGGTCTATGAAAATTCAGGCATCGGCCCCGACGAAGTGAATGTAGTCGAACTGCACGACTGTTTCACCACTAATGAACTGATCACCTACGAAGGGCTGGGACTAACTCCCGAGGGAACTGCCGAGAAATTCATTGAAGACGGCAATAATACTTACGGCGGCCGTGTCGTCACCAACCCTTCAGGAGGTCTGCTTTCCAAGGGCCATCCCCTGGGCGCCACAGGTCTTGCCCAGTGCGCTGAACTTGTCTGGCAACTCCGCGGAGAAGCCGGCGTCCGTCAGGTGGAAGGCGCCAGAGTCGGCCTCCAGCACAATATCGGCCTCGGCGGCGCCGTAGTCGTAACCATGTATCGCAAGGATTGAAGATCAATCTGATTGCTTCAGAAACGCCGGGAGCATAATACCTGTTCACAAATTAGCGGAGAGGTAAATTAATGAAAAAGGTATTGTTCACTGGAACTGGCGGTTTCATGGGGTCACACATTGTTGAAGAGTTATTAAAAGAAAACATTTGTCGCCTTTGTTTCCGTGGAGTGACTAAGAAGAACTGCAGAGGTGGTGGGCACACATGATTGATGAAAAGTATCAGGCACATATCGAAATGCTGGAGGGTGCTGTCAAAATTATCAGGAAAATGGGGGTTCGCATCGTGGAGATGCAAACCCCCATGTCAAGGTGTCTTTGACCTGCGCACCCAATATCAACCATGTCGGGACCATCTACGCAGGTTCTCTCTTCACGGTCGGTGAATACATCGGGGGGCCGCTGTATTTTTCCTGCTTCGACTATGCGAGATTCTACCCCATCGTCAAGGCCATCAATATTCAATTCCGCCGTCCGGCAACAGCGGATGTGACCGTGGAAGCGACATTAAGCGAGACGGAAGTCGATTCTATCCAGCGTGAGGCAGAGGCGAAAGGAAAGGCCGACTGGAAAATGGACCTGGAAATCAAGAATCAGACAGGGGATGTACGCTGTCTGATTCAGGGGGGTTGGCAACTGAGAATGATGAAAGAGGGAGGAAGAGCGACATGATTCTGTCTTCACAAAACATAATACGACATTGGACGGATGCGGGGGCATGGGGAACCAAAACCCTGATTGATCATTTCAACGAGCATGTCCAGGCGGATCCGGACAGGGTCTGTCTTGTCGACCCGCTCAACAGGAAATCCCTGGTGGGATCGAATCCGGAAAGACTGACGTACAGTGAACTGAATAAGTTTGCCAGCGCCGTTGCAGAAGGGCTGCTGGCAAAGGGAATCAGGAAGGATGACATCGTCATGGTCCAGCTTCCCAATGTATGGGAACTGGCCATGCTCTATCTGGCTGTCACGCGCGCCGGGGCGTTGATTTCGCCCATGCCCATGCAATGGCACTTTTCCGAACTGCAGCACATTGCCTCACTGACCGATGCAGCGGCGATCGTCACCCTAGAGACCTTCAAAGGTTACGGGCATGTTACGAATCGTATCCCTTATCCTTGAATTTTATTGAAACAATGTTTCATATTTTGTTTGTAAGGAAAATATTACGATAAAAGATATTACGATGACAGAAAGACCAGTAATCTCTGAAAAATTAAAAGAACGACTGTATCCCGTTGTTTTGCGACAATTTTCCATGAAAGATTTTCATGCGGTAAATATACGCGATATATCTAAAGAAAGTGGAATCAGCTCGGGAACTATATACAAATATTTTTTCTCAAAAGAAGATCTTCTTTTTTCCATCATTGACGGAAAATTGCGCGACCTCGGATCATTAATAAGGATGCATCTTGGAGGAACCGAGGATATACGTGAAATGTTCAGAAAGCTGTTTTGGGTTACGATGAATTTCTTTGATAACAATCCCGATCTTGCGATTACAGCTTTTATAACGGTTCCCTTGAAAAGTTTTATGGCAAGCAAATCGTATAAAAGGGAATCAGAGATAGATATATTAAACGAGATAGTCGAAATAGCAAAGAAAAGGGGCGCAGTTATATTAGATATTGAAAACCATTATTTTGTCGACCTTTATATAATGATAACCCACAGGCATATACAAAACTGGTATGTCCATGAAATGAAATGGAAACTTGCCGATACTATAAACCAGTTCTTCGATTTTTTCTGGAAAATTGTGGCGCCTCTTAGCGCAAAAGAATCGCAATGATTTTTTATTTCATAAACCGGAAATTTTAATATAAAGGAACTATAAAACAGAATACAGCATATGTTAATGGATAAGCAAAATATAACATTAGCTTGTTCCTGTCCAAGTGTTTAATATAAAGGAAAGGTTTTATAGAATATGAAGATTATCTTGCTTTGCTAGGAAAACTTCCACAGTATATGAAACCAGTTCTGACATTTGCTTATTTTTCAGGTTGGAGAAGGGCAGAAATTCTAGGTTTGAAATGGAGTCAAGTTAATTTGTGAGACAATATTGTTCGATTAGAGCCAGGTGAAACAAAGAACAATGAAGGACGAACGCTCTATATGGAACCTGAACTCTTGGATTTGCTGAAATATCTTCACAAAAATCGGAGAATGGATTGTTTGCTAGTCTTCAATCTGAATGGACAGAAGATAGGTGAGTTTCGCAAATCATGGAGAAGTGCCTGTACTTCTATCGGTAAATCAGATTTGCTTTTTCATGACCTCAGGCGAAGTGTGATAAGGAATATGGTAAGAGCCGGTGTTCCTGAACGAGTTGCTATGATGATTTCTGGACACAAAACACGTAGCGTTTTTGACAGGTATAATATTGTGTCGCAAGAAGACCTGAAAGAGGCAGCAAAAAAACGACAGAATTTTAAAGAAATTCAGGCTAGTCAACTCAAGAGTAGTTACAATTTAGTTACAATTGGCCCATTAAACGAAAAAAGGTTACAATCCTAAGACTGTAACCACTTGATTTCATGGTGGTGCTGACAGTCTAGTGCGAACCACTCTCCATGCCAAATTATGTGATCTACATATCAAAAATCAAGTAAGAGGGAATAAAAATGGCCCATTATCTAAAATCTCGTAGAAAACGAGAAATAAACGAGATAATCAGCTTGCAAAAATCTGAGTTCAAAGCAAAATAGGAGTACATCAACGGAAGATAATGAAAAAAGTAAATATGAGTATAATTTAATAGAAATAAACTAATGAAATTAAAAATTAAAAGCGCATATAAAAAAGGATGATAATATGAAAGACAAGACTGTTACAGGCCAGATAGAGGATTTAGATACAGGAGAAACTCAGGAAATTGCCCCATTTTATTTATTTAGAGGCGGTTTCGAACTAAGTACATTTATTAAAATACTAATTGTTGAATCATATTTACATCCGGACAACTCCAGACAGATTTCAGTGGATTGTCTGGCTTTAGATGGTTGTGGACTTGTCTTCAAATTAACGATTGACTTTACGCCTGAGCGTCTTGAAGACGAAATTATTATTCTTTCGGATATAACTGTGGGTAAAATATTGGCCGTCCGTGGGGACTATTCTGTGTTACCGGATGAGAAAGGTGGCATCTCTCTTCATAATCCGACATGCTCTCCATTGCCAACGGAATATTCACTCGAAGAAACATTTGTCCACATTTGACCACCTTTCACCACCGAATTTGGGGTGTGCTGAGTATAGGGTGTGCTTCATAGACAGTAACCAATTAATTGCCAAAGGAGACAATGTCAGGTATAATAGAACCAGTAGCGTCATATTGTACGTTAATGGCTTTCGTTGAATAGCAAAACTCATACACGACACTTTAGTGTGCTATAATTCTAATGTTAAAATGTATTACAATTATTTCACTCCTGCGAAAGTTGAATTAAATATTGAAAACGCTTCAATGATTTCTTACGAACAATATGGGGTCCGACATAGAATCCGAAGGTGAAAATAACCATGGACAATAACCCTTTTTTTAGGTCGATACATCGTTCCACCATAGTTATCTTTTCTATTGTTATAGCCTATTGCCTCTTGATCGAATACGGCAACTATAACCACATGACGATGCTTGAGAATAGTGTAGCTCAAGGAATTCAGATTAAAGAGCGATTGATCGAAGAGCAGAGAAGGTTGAAGGTTGAAATAGCCGCTCTGAAATCCCCGCAACGCATCGAAGCCTTTGCAAAGGATCGTCTACAGATGTACTATCCGAAAAAAATAAAAAATATAGAAAAGAGAAGGGACGTCCTTTCATGACGGAGCAGAAGTGATCGGATCGTTTCACCGGAAGTAAAAATTGTCTCTTATTCACCATCAATAGGCAATGGATCAGTATGCTTAAACTGGATAAAGCATATTAGAATTTTGTTTCCACGAGATGTAATCCGCTAGTTTTTTGATCTCGTCACGGGGTGTATTGAAGAATTCCACACCCGCCTCAAAAGACTCATCCGCATAGAGGCTTCTGATCCATTTTACTTTTCCGTAGGTAGTTATTTTTTGGTGCAAATTCTTTAATGCAACTTCTATCTGGAGGGGGGTATTGACGGGCAAAAAACTATGGTGCTGAATTCTGGTACCGGACGGAGAGATATCCCTGCTGTAAGTGTAAAATAATTTTTCATTAAGAGGCTTTCTCCCTCCAGAGACGATATTTACGGTGATCTCGTTCTCATCCTTTATTCGTCTCTCTCTCCTTTTTTCGTCCATAACGATCCATTCCTCATTCTTATTCTAGAATCATCGTTTTTTAGCCTTCACTTCAAACTCTTATTATTTATAGTATAATAACCCAGTCTTGTATGTCAATGAAAAACTGGTCAAATAATATGAGATGTGAATGGTGTTTATTACGGATTGAAGTCTAGTATTTTAGTCACAGTTGACAATTTGTTTGTTATAGGAAGCACTAAACAAAAATCCGATTACTGATTTTTTAAAATTGTCAAAATGCCAGAAGTGCTGACTTCACCTACTAAGATTTAGTTATTATCAGTTGTCAAAATTGATGATTACTGGTTAAAACAAACAAGATCAGTTATCTTTAAAAAGTGAAGTCAGCCTCTGCTTACTTAAAATTTTAAGGGTGTATCCTCATGCATATTTGATGCTGATTAATTGGCCTGAACCACCAATGTGCCGCATTGGCGACACTTTCGTGCACCACGGAAAAGTCCGGCACCGCAATTATTGCAAGCGAAGAGTTTTTCTTCAGCCCTGATAAATTCTTCCGTACCTAGCTTTCGCCACTGCGGAATAGCGCGTAGAATATTTTTCTTCCCTTCTGGTATGGGAAAGTTATCAATTTTATCACATGGAAAACTATCGCATTGATGGCAGCCCGTATATTTCTTTTCCGCAACACAGCTTTTAATAGAGCAAACTCTGCAATACCAATAAACTGAGTTTGAAAGACATCCTTGGCAATTTATTTTATCCGGTGTGTCGCCATATGCTTTAGCCAACTTTTCTTTCAATTGTTCATCTCCGTTCTTTGTAGCTACATGGATACCACAAACACCACAATACAAACCGCATGGTGCAAGCAAGTCTTGATTAATCATTTTATACCTCCTGAATGGATAATATTTTCTTCATAATCATTGTTTTTGTGCTCCGCTGGTTGTTTATTGCGTGCTCCTTTCGAGAGCAAAGAGGGCGGCGCCAAAAGCGCCTACCGTATCCGGCATATTTGGAACAAAAACACTACACTGAAGCGCCTCTTCAATGGCACGCACAACCCCTTCGTTTTTTGCGACTCCACCTGACATGGCAATCCGCCTTCCCTGATAATCAGGGACAACGCGCTTCACTAAAGAGACTGTCCGGGCAGCGATCGAACGGTTCAGGCCCTTGACGATTTCGTTCACACTGATCCCTTCGGCTATGAGTGATACTACTTCGCTCTCGGCAAAGACCGTGCACATGCTGCTGATGGTCACACTGCCCTGGGCGCCGTTGTCAAGTCCTCCCATTTCCTCTATATCAACTTGGAGTGCGCGTGCCATGGCTTCCAGGAAACGGCCGGTACCGGCGGCGCATTTGTCGTTCATGGCAAAGTTCGTTACTGTTATTCTGTCTGACATGTGGATACACTTGCTGTCCTGCCCGCCAATATCAATAAGAATCTCCGTTCCTGTCTGAAGCGCTTGCATGCCTCTGGCGTGGCAGGTGATCTCCGTGACTGAAGCGATCTTTTCTTCCACCCTGTCGCGGCCGTAGCCTGTAGATATGGTCGCCCTCACATGCTGGCCAGAAATCCCCGCCCGGTTTAAAACGATTTCCGTGGCAAGATCAATGGCCTCCCGATTACGTGCACCGGTGGGTACAACGGCTGATGCTATAATTTTTCTTTCCTCGTCTATTAGGACGACGTCACATGACAGGCTTCCGATGTCAATTCCGAGATAGTGCACGGCGTTTCCTTTTATACTACTGCCAGGGATTAGGTTTGGACTGGATCATTTCCATGAAGGCCTCGATCCTGGTTCGGTACTGGCCCTCTGTGAATTTGCGCTCGTCAACACAATCCACTTCGAGATTCAGCATGGGTACGCCTACTTCTCTAAGTCCGGCTTCGACAAGCCCACGCGTTCCTGTCCCCTGTCTACATCCCCAGTTGCAGGGATTGATGGCACCTTGAATACGGTAATCTTTAGCAAGCTGTTTGAGGTGATCTATACGGCGTTGTGTCGCACCATTAAAGGGAATGGATATCGCTCTCCTGGCTAGTCCTTCAAAAGGATCGTCCGAGTTGATGGGTCTCCATGTTATGCTATTAAGTTCATCTATAACGATCACGGCCTTATATTCTTTTTCAAGAAAGTCAACCAGCGGATTCTTGAATTGGATGCGATTCTGGATCCACAGGAGGCGGACTTTCTCGTCTTTGACGCCGCTCCTCTTTTCTTTGATTCTCTGCGCGAACTCGTCCCGGTAAGCCCGGGCCAGGGATACCGATTCATCGCTACCGAGAAAGAGCGCCATCGTAATTAGGAAGTTGTTAAGGTCCTTACTGTTTGCAGGAGACGGACACTGCTTCGCCAGATCGAATATCTCGGCTTGGAGAACCGTGGCTTCATTTGATCTTTCAATGGCC
Source organism: uncultured delta proteobacterium (assembly GCA_963811325.1). Lineage (GTDB taxonomy): Bacteria > Desulfobacterota > Syntrophia > Syntrophales > Smithellaceae > Smithella. The sequence goes on along the minus strand of CAWEQT010000001.1, from coordinate 160,098 downwards.
GCCTTCAATTTATCTCTGTCGAGTGCCATTCCTGTGTGTTTGGTAACAAAGTCCGTCAGGTTTTTAATCTGTGAAGCCAAATATGTAACATCGCTATCCGAATATCCATGAGGTATGTGCAAGATAAAGAGAGGCTTATTAAAATGTCGCGCCAGATTCTCGATGACTGCCAGACCGCCGCTGCAGGGGATGGTCGTGCCTACCAGGATTTCAGGCTCCGGCATGAGATTTTTTATAGCTGCCCCCATGACTGCTCGGTGATAACTGCAAGCATCCGAAGAATATCCCGCATGATCTGATTCTTCAATAATACTTCCTGCCATGCCTGTTGACGCAAGCATGGCACCGATAAATTCCACAAAGCAGGAGGTCAGCCCCATGGCGTGCAGGAGATCAAAGGGTGCTGTAATGCCGCACCATGCCACCTTGTTCGCTCCTGAATAAAGCCGTTTTCCAAGCCGGGCAATCTCCAGCGCGTAGAGCTTTCTGGCGCTTGCTTTCCCGCCCTGATCGTTGATTGAAGATATGATTCCATTCTCCAGGTCATCAAAGTAATTTATTAGCATATTCTTTACCTCAACATCTCTATAAATGCTTCTATCCTTGTTCTGTGCTGGCCTATGGACCGCGTGGTGCAATCGCCTTCGAGCACCAGAATAGGTATGCCCCTTTTCCGAAGCGTCTCGCGGATAAAGGGAAGCCGCGCAAGATAGGGATCACAGAATTTGGCGGTATGAAAGATTACACCCCTCGCATCGCATGCCAGCGCTTTATCAACAACTATCTGTGCTATCTCTCCAGGCTGATCATGATTGAATGTGCGGGCACAGGGTTTTCTCCCAAGGATTGATCGGGAAAGCTCCAAGTAAAGGTCTTCACCATCATCAATCTGAATCAGTTGAAAGAGCCGGGAGCCTGTGCACAGGTCTTCTTCGACGATACGTGCCCCTGATGACTCGAAGAGATCGAAAACCTCAGGATCGGGGAGGATATTTCCGAAGAGGAAGACCGCAGGGTGATTCCCTTCAATCTTATCTTTCAGTCCTGATGTGAGCACGTCTTCAACATATCGGATTGCATGGGGGAGAGGTTTTGTCGCGGCAACGGTATATGATTTCTGCAGGGCGTTCCGCCCTCCCTTGTATAAACCGGAATTCACTTTAGAGGTAAGCTCGGAAAGAGTGTTGACAAGTCTGTTGTGTTCCTGGATGCTTTCCTTTACGAGATCATCGGAAATGAGGCAGCCACTCCATTCTGTCAGGACACTGGCTAGACGCCTGAGTTCAACTGCAAAAAATCGGACGGCGAGTTCGTCTGTAGTGACCGGAAGATCAACGAGAATAGTTCTGTCGCTTTTACGCACTTTTTTCCAGGCATCAGACAACCTCCTCATGGCATCGCAGCTGTTCATGAAAATCATACCACCAATCACGGGGAGATCGTTTCCCATGGCTCTATCCAGGATCTTTTTCACATGGGGGCACAGGTTGTCGTGCAGATGAAGACCTGCCTGGTCATCGCATTCCGTCAGAGGCAGCACACGGTATGGATTATAGCCGGCAGCGCGTAGCATAACCAGAGGGGTATATGCACAGGCATACCCTAGAAACTCATTTATCTGTCTGCTCATTTTCTTCCTCCTCGTGGACATTCATGAGTATCTTGCGCAATGTGCCCTTCATCTGTTCAATCTCGGTGGATTTCAATCCAGTGAGCACTTTCTTCAGGATACTTTCTACCGTGGAAGCTACGGTGTCCTTAATGGCGCGTCCCGCATCGGTAAGATGTATTTTCAGTTCCCGCCTGTTGCTCGGATCGAAAACCCTCTGCACCAACCCATCCCTTTCCATGCGATCAATAAGACCGGTCATAGTGGATGGTTCCAGCCCAGCTCTTCTTCCCAACTCAGTAACCTTCAAACCGTCCTCTTCCCAAAGGCTCATAAGTGCCCCTAAATAAGCAGGCCTCATATCTGTCAGGCCAGCTTCAGCAAAGCCACGCTTGAAGGCGGCAGTTGCGCACAAAGAAACTCGGGTAATGAGGAAATAGGGACAGTCCTCGGGATTCATGGAAAAAAAGTTGAAATCACATGATTGATCTTTTTTCATAGTATAAAGACCTCTATTGTTTATGTGCGTATATTACTGATGCGTATTGTTTTGTCAAGTAATATTTTGAAAAATAATTTATAGTGGAAGAAAAGCACAAATTATCCCCTTGTCAAAAGGAAATCGTTATTCTAGCCTCTTGCGGATATTCCAACGCGGAAATTGCTGAAAAAATGAATATATCTAAAATACGGTTAAAGATTATGCGAAAAAAGTCTTTAAAACAATTGGTGTTCATAATCGTGGCAAACTTTTTCCAAATCTTTTAAATTTACGCTAAATTTTTTTGTTTCTTTCCATTAAAAAGGTTGAATAAATATAAAGACTGACGATTTGAGGACTACAGGAAGTAAGAAATAAAAAAACATATTATTGATTTTTTGAAATCGACAAAACGACAGAATTGCAGGTTACACCTTGTATAATCAAAATCGTTTAGCAGATGCATAAAAATATAATAGCATATGTTAAACAAGGATAATATAAATATGTGTTGTGTTGATCGCAGCAGACCGTTTGCACCTTGGGGCAGAGCCAGTTTTGTAGCTTGGGTCGCTGCGACCTTCTCCAAATTAAACCCGAACAGTTGCCAGGGACATAAACAGATCCCGCATCTTTCGCAAGGAAGGGAAAAGGAGAACAAAACATGAAAGAGGAGAAAACATTTATCGGTATCGATGTTTCGAAGGAGAAACTTGATGTAGGTGTAAGGCCTCAGGTGGATTTTATGACATTTGCCAATACGGAAGACGGCATATCTCTGATGACGGATTTCGTAAAGTCAAAACAGCCGGAGCTAATCGTTCTTGAAGCCACAGGGGGATTGGAAATGGCAGCTCTCAGATCCCTGGTTGTTGCAAGGATTCCCACAGTTTGTGTCAATCCCAGACAGGTGAGAGATTTTGCCAAAGCTATGGGTGTTCTGGCCAAGACGGATAAAATTGACGCCCATGTTATTGCACGATTTGCAGATTCGGTGAGGCCGGAGATAAGGCCATTAAAGACCGAGGAAACGGAAATGCTTGATGCTCTTAATACCAGGCGTAGCCAGCTCATCATAATGTTGACGGCTGAGAAAAACCGTTTGACCACAGCTTCGAAGTGGACAAAAAAAGATATTGAAAAAAGCATTAAAGGGCTGGAGAAGGCACTTGCCAAAATCAACCGTGAGGTTGAAAATCTTATCAAAAAAAGCCCGCATTGGCGGCAGATGGACAAGATCCTGCAAAGTGTTTCCGGTGTTGGGCCTGTTATGTCATTGACCCTCCTTGCCGATCTGCCGGAGATTGGAACAATGAACCGAAGGCAGATAGCGGCCCTTGTTGGAGTTGCACCTCTGAATCGGGATAGTGGCAAATACAAAGGCAGGCGTACCATCCGGGGCGGCAGGGCAAGAATCCGTTCCGTATTATACAGGTGTGTCATATCAGGCATTTGTCACAACCCCAAGATAAAAGCCTTTTACAACAGGTTGATCAGCTCTGGCAAGAAACACAAAGTTGCCATTACTGCCTGCATGAGGAAGCTTGTAATTATCCTCAATACAATGATCAAAAATGGTACCTGCCGGAATGAATCAGGCTGTTAAAAAATACTACTTGACCTAAACACAGTTGCTACAAACAAACAATTTTGAAAAGTCTTGATATTGAGCATTACTAAAAGAAATAGCGCATAGCTGTTTGTCGGTGGATACATGAATATTGAGATCTTTTTTACCCTGAAAGAAGCTCAGGTGCTTATATAAAAATGGCGCATTGAATACAACACTTTCAAGCTGCACAGCTCATTGAATTACCATCCTCCAGCACCAGAAACCTGGCTAAATTGAAGAACATTAATTTGCAGAATCTTAACTCTAAATGTGGTACATGATTCGGGGGTAGGTCATAATCTACAGTAGGGAGCAAGTAGTTGAACCCAATAATTATCGCAGAAATCACTCATTGACCCCCATATGATTATTAATGAATGAAAAAAATTGTAAAAAGTAATATTGTTAAAATATTCAATTCAGCCCTATTGCATTCTTGCAAGAGGGCATGGAGGATGAGCAATGACAGATACATTCTATGAACAGTTGCGTGACTTCCTCGACCAGTTCCCCCTGGGATTCCCAAGAACAGATACCGGACTCGAGATCAGCATACTCAAACGGCTCATGACCGAGGATGAGGCAGAGACCCTCGTTCATCTCACCCCTTTTGCTGAAGAGACCGCTCGGATTGCTGCCCACATGGGGGTGGATGAAGAGGCCTTGGCAGACAAATTGGAATCCATGGCGAACAGGGGGCTCATCTTCCGTATCAGGCGAGGGGACAAGACACTATTCAATGCTGTACCCTTCATGATCGGTCTGTACGAATACTCGGTGCAGCACATGGATGCAGAGTTGGCAGCACTCTACAAGGAATACTACAAGCAGGCCTACCAGGCCGAGATGGCAACAAGCAACATACCAGGATTCAAGGTCATACCCATCGATCACACAGTAGGATCGGAGATAACGCTCATCCCGTCCTGCATGCTTGAAGATCGGGTGAGAAAGGCCAGGGTCATCTCTGTGGCGCCGTGTATCTGCCGGAAAGAGGCACGGCTCACAGGGACTGGTTGCAACAGGCCCGAAGAGACCTGCCTCCACTTCGGGGCAGCGGCAGAATACTACATCGAGAACGGCATCGGCAGGCCCATCAGCGCTGATGAGGCCCTTGCCGTCATCAAGCAGGCCGACCAGGCAGGACTTGTGCATGCAGGGGCGAACACGCAGCACCTGTCGAACCTCTGCAATTGCTGCCCGTGCTGCTGTGCTTCCCTGAAGGGCATAGCACACGGGGGGATGGACAAACATGGTTTTCTCAATTCATTGTTTATGGCCGTTGTCGACCCAGACTGCTGCACGGGATGTGGCGTGTGCATTGACCGCTGTCCGGTGCAGGCAATATTGATGAATGATTATGCAGTTGCGGATCCCTTAAAATGTCTGGGTTGCGGCCTGTGCTCTACAGATTGCCCTGTTGAGGCCATTACCATGCACCTGAGGGAAGACCGAGAAGAGCCCTATGATACGGTGATTGATATGGGCCTTGCCATATTGAAGGGCAAGGAACAGAAAAAACCCCAAGACACAGATAAACAATAGGCAAGGTCACGCTGCTGCCAGGACAGAACTTCCATTAGTGTCTGTCACAGGCACCACAATGATCGAAGGATAATAATCATTAATTACAGGTTGAAAGAATCAATAAAGAAGGCAGAGCCATTTCTGGCCCTGCCTTCCTCTTACATGGTAAGAACCATGAGTGTAAAAAATTCAGCGGTCAGCCTTCCAGAAATATAATAGCAAGTAGATAACGATAATTGCATCCATAATAGCGCCACCTTTGAAACCTGCAGAGAATGAGTGGTTGATGTTGAAGAAATAAAGGTAAACCATAAGAGTCTTTTCAATGGCACTGTAAATCAGGATAGGCATACGCCACCCAACTTTGAATGCTGATATGATCATGAAGATGCCTACCAATAAGACCATCAAACCCCAATGCTGGAAGAAGATAGTATAATCTTCGGCAAATGGTAATTTGAACATTTTCTCTACGGCAAATTGAGGTGAGAATACAAGCAGACCTGCTAGGCAAGTGCCCAGTCCGGCAATGACTAAAAAAGGTTTGATGGTTTTGTCTATGAAACTTTTCATGGATAGCCTCTTTTAATGAATTATTTATTAGTAGCAATAAATTTAAGGATAATCTAAACAAAAAACACTCTCTCTTTTGAGACATGGGGTTTCGATCCTCTATTCCGGTGGATACAGGGATTCTATCTCTTTCGCGAATTTCTTGTGAATGACCGACCGCTTGAGTTTCATGGTGGGGGTCATCTCGCCGGTATCCTGTGACCATTCTTTTTCCAAGAGGATAAACTTTCTGATCTGCTCTACGCGGGCATAGTCTTTCATCTGCACTTCAATCTCATGTTCGAAGAGTTTAATTACCTCGGGATTTTTGATGAAGTCTTGGCGGTTGGAGAAGACGATATTTTTATCCTTGGCCCAGTTCTCCAATGTTGCAAATGAGGGCACGATGAGGGCGGAAAGATACTTCCGGTTATCGCCGATTACCGCCACCTGCTCGATGAAGGCGGAGGTTACGAGGGTATTCTCGATGTTCTGGGGGGAGACGTTTTTACCGCCGGAGGTCACGATAATGTCCTTGATGCGACCTGTGATCTTCATGTACCCGTCATTGTCGATTTCGCCGATGTCTCCGGTGCGAAAGAAGCCGTCCGAAGTGAATACTTCCTTGGTTGCCGCTTCATTTTTATAGTATCCCTTCATGACTTGCGGCCCTTTGATGAGGATCTCACCATCATCACTGATCTTGATGATGGTGTCCTTCGCGGCTGGACCCACGGTCCCGGGTTTTATTTTCTTCGGCTTGTTGCCGTTGGTAAGAGGTGTGGTCTCGGTGAGACCGAAACCCTCCAGAACTCTGATGCCCATACCAAGGAAGAACTCGGCGTCGGATACCGACAGCGGTCCACCGCCTGACATGGCGCAGTACAGTTTATCCATCCCGAGAGCTACCTTGAGTTTGCTGAAAATGATCTTGTCCGCCAGGTTATATTTAAGCGCAAACCAGCCGGTTCTCTCCCTGTTGTTGCAGATATAAGGCAGATTCTCTCTGGCCAATCCCATAGCCCAGTTGAACAAGGCCTTCTTGATCGGAGAGGCACTCACCAACTTGGCGGTGATGCCCGCATGCACCTTTTCATAGATACGTGGCACGCTGACTAAGAAGGTGGGCCTTATTTCCCCAAAGTTCTGCAGCAGCTTTTCCGTGCTCTCGGCAAAGGCCACCTTGTGCCCGAGGAAGATCGGGAGATAATAACCGCAGGTTCTTTCCAGAGAGTGGGCTAGAGGCAGGAAGGACAGGAAGGTATGATCCCCGGAGAGAAAATCAGGATCGATCGCATGGGCTTGGTTCACGTTCGAAACGAAATTCTTGTGCGTGAGCATGACTCCCTTGGGGTTGCCCGTGGTGCCAGAGGTGTAGATGATGGTTGCCACATCTTCTATATTGATGGGCTTCAGCCTCTTTTCGAATTCATCTTTGTTTGTGGTTGCCTGGCCTTCCTTCAATGCCCCGGCCAAGGTCATGACGCCAGCAACGGGCTTATCAAGGTCGTCGAATATGATGATTTCCTCTAAGTTGGGAAGTTTTTCCTTGACCTTAAGAATCTTCTCCATGTGCTCTTTGGTGCCTACAAAGCACTTCTTTGCATCAGAGTTATCAATGATGTAGCGGGATTCCTCTGGGGAGTTGGTCGCATAGATGGGGACATTCACGGCTCCCACCGAGATTATGGCTAGATCTGCCATCCACCACTCATAGCGGTTTGGCGAGAAGAGAGCCACTTTATCGCCGGGTTGGACGCCCCTTTTGATGAGAAACAGGCCCAGATCATGGACCATTTCGTTGAGTTTGTTCCATGAGATTTCCTCCCATTTACCCAACTTGTTCTTGTAAATGACGAGCGTCTTGTCCCCGTACTGCTGAACCCTGTTTTGAAAGATTGCCCCCATAGAATTTTCATTCAATTGCGCCATTACACCCTCTCCTTTTGTCATAATAAATTTTTCTTAAATTACGGATGATTATAGGCTATTTCATAATTGCCATTGATAAATGGTACAAAGAAACGATTCTAATACTGATTACAGATTTTAAATATTTTACTTCGCGAAGAAACAGTTGAAAGGGATGAAATAGTATTTCACTAAATCAATTTTAGTGGATTGCTTATAAAGACGATAACATAGAATGTCAAGTTAAAAATATATTGGCTATAAAATGTGAGGTTGAGTGCCGCTATTTGTCATACGGCGTGAATTATATTTATTACAGGTTGAAGTCTTGAATTTTTATTGATGTTGTTGTTTTGTTTCTTTCAAGGAAGAAAGTAATTGCTTGTTATACCTACAACTACTCAGTAGCTAGTAGTTGTTAAAATTGAGTCAACTATCATGAATTTACCTCTGGGCAAAAAGTAGTTCGATGTGTCAGCATAGCATAGATGACACGAATTAACTTATGAGCCGTAGCAAGCACAGCCTTCTTATGGGGCAATCCCTCCTTTCTTCGCTTTTGATAATAGGTTTTAAAAATATCGGTGTATTGGATTACGCGGGTTGTCATCGTCCAGATGATCTTTCGTAAATGACGATTCCCGCGTTTTGTTATTCTGCCCCTGCCTTCATGTTTGCCGGATTGGTAAACAGCCGGATCCAATCCGGCCAGGGCAATGATTTTACCGGAACGTTCAAACTGATGGAGGTCACCACCCATCTCCATGAGAAAATTCACGGCCGTCGTGTCTCCAATCCCTTTTATAGAGGTCATGATATTGATGTCATCTTCCATCAGTTTACGGCTTATCTCTATCAGCATGCCCGTTATCTCCTGAAGGGAATCCTCCATATGGAGAAGCAAATCTGCCTTCTGCTTTAGAATCATTTCCTTGACAGAACTGCTTGTGCCGATGGATTTCTGTGCTGCCTTGACTAACCCCGCAGCAAAGGCTTCCCCTTTATGTCCATAGGAATCGGAAATCAACATCTCAGATATCCGGCCAATGTCCGCATCTCTGAGTGCGGCAGCTGAAGGATATTGACGTATTAACTTCAACATGGACTTCGCAAATACCGGCGTCATATGTTCCAGTTCCGGAAAAATGATATTCAGGAGCCTTTTGATGTTTATCTTCAATGCCGTCATCTCGGCAATCAGACTCTCCCGCTGACGGGAAAGATCGCAAAGATCGGCAAGGGAAGATGAACTTATCCGTTGCATCAGTGAATGCCCATTAGCAAGCAAAAATAGGGCAATTAAGGCAGCATCCTTCTTGTCTGTTTTGGTCTTCCTCAACGGCATCTTTACATAATTGGATATCAGCAATGGATTGATGAGAATAACATCAAAACCTTCAGAAACCAGATAAGAAAAAAGATTAACATGATAAGTCGCCGTCGATTCCATCCCGATTAAAATAGATGAATTCAAACCGACAAGATGCTTCTTCAGTTTCTCAAAACCTTTGCGGTCCATCGCCATGGAAATCTGAAAATGCCTGGTCTCATCTTTCCTTGTCCCACAGGCATCAAATTTATCTTTAGAAATATCTATACCAACAAAATAATCAAAATCACCTCTTGTTTCCAACATAACTTAACCTCCTGACTCATGTGGGAAAAAACAGGTATTATTGCCTCCTGACCAATCCTCCATCGTGACAAGGATTCTATGATCCAACCAACCTATTATGGCTCAAAGAGGCTTGGGACAAACTCAATTAAGGGCTCTATCGCCCAGGATTACCGAAGTCCTCCTGCCTTTCCATGTTTTATTACTATATTAACGTTAGCTACAACTCTAATACTTATTATACATTATTTTACGCTAATTCATGGTAGGAGGATCGCTGGTTGGAAAGTGTAACGATAGACATCAATGGCGGCGCACAGCGCCATCGGCAGCACGTCCTACATATTGTGGCCATAATTCTCTTGACACACTAGGCCACGCATTTTATACTTCAACTCACAAAAAGGAAGTTCTTATCAATAATTAAGGAGGATGGGATGGGAACGGTGAACGGAATGAATGCCGTGATCACAGGCGCTGGTTCGGGCATTGGCCAGGAACTGGCAATACAACTTTCTCGGCTTGGGGTGTCCATGATAGTTACTGACATAGACAAAAAAGGCCTTGATGAAACCTGTTCAACCATAAAAAAGAACGGTGGTGATTGTTTTCCCTATATGTTTGACGTTTCAGACCGCCAAAAAGTATATGCATTCGCGGATGAAGCGGTGAGAAAACACGGGCATATAGATATCCTCATCAACAACGTCGGAAAGTCAGTGCATGGGTATATTGAAGACCTTACCTATGAAAGTTTCGAGCTAATCATGGGGATAAATTTCTGGGGCGTGGTCTACTGCACGAAGGCCTTTCTGCCCCACCTCCTAACTAGGCCCCACGCACATATCGTGAATCTTTCCAGTGTATACGGCATTCTTTCAATTCCGAGCAAATCGGTGTATTCCATCACAAAATTTGCCGTGCGCGCTTTTTCAGAAGCACTTCGCCAGGAACTCTACGGCACCAATGTGAAGGTATCATGCGTCCATCCCGGCGGAGTGAAGACCAACAATATACGAAACCGGCGCTGGGACCTAAAAGCGAATGAGACAAGAGACTTAGACGAGGAAGAGAAACGCTTTCATAAAGCCACGCGCACCTCTGCCGCGGACGCCGCGGCATGCATTATCAAAGGGATGATGAAAGACAGGCCGCGTATCCTTATCGGTGCTGATGCAAAATTAATAAGCATTGTATCACGCCTTATGCCGGCCAGTTATGACTGGTTTGTAAGAAAGATTGTTTTCCCAAAAATCAAGTAGTCTTCGTTTCTCACCGCAGGTTTCCTTGAAAGATTTTTGTTATTATCAACAGGTCCAGATTCAATCTGCGAACTTATCCGTTTGACGAAAGATAATATTCTAATAATCATTCATAGGAAGTTAGATTTACACTCCCTATTTTACCCCTGTCAGCTCTGCAAAATTATCCCCGAGTAACCTTGCCTGTATTAGGGTATCTGGGAATATCTTTTCAATCCTGCGCTTGATAAAGCCATAGTCGTATTGATGATCAGATCCATGGAACCCATAGGGGCCGTCCGTGCCAAAGAAAAGCCGGTCTGCACCGATAATATCCACAACCTTTCGGGTTGCTTTCTCGCTCGTATAGCTCGTCTGCGAAAGATCCAAATAAACATTTTTGAGATGTTTGATCTTCTCCCAAGTGTCCGCGTAATCTGGAAAACCCGCATGGGCCAAAATGAGCTTAAGGTTTGGCACCTTTTTCAGCAAGGCCTCAAAGTTGCCTTCTTCGCCGAATCCCGCATGAATGAGGAGCGGTTTGCCGGTCTTCGCCAGCATCTCGGCAACGGGCGCTAGTTCCACAGGATTGAAGTGATGCCAGAATGGGTGTGCCTTGACGCCGATGAATCCATCCATATCTTTATATTTTTCAAACTCCGCTACCTGGTCTTTCTTGCCTCTAGGATTCACGAATATCCAGCCAAGGAACTTATCCGGATGCTTTTTAACCGTATTGAACACCTTCCCATTATCCGGGTCAGATTCAATGGCGTAGGACTTTCCCAGAATCTTAACTTCGCCACGGTCAGTAAAATTTGAGATTAACGCCTTCCCCAGTCCCCTCGAAAAGGAATGTTCCAATATAACCTGCAATAGATTAATGAGGAATACTGGAGGCTCTTCGAATGGTTCTATCATGCTGCCCATAAGTGCTATATGCTATGATTACCATAGATCATTCCTTGTGCATGATGCCGAGAAGCTTAATGCCCATCTAGGACCTGATTTAGAAAGTCCGGTCATGTTAGCGCATGGCTGGACACTCGTTATTTATTTAATTGTCAAATCACTGATTGATTTTTTATCCCTCCATTTTTTACTTACTTCTTTCAATTTTTCTCCAGCATCGCGAAGTAAAATAGATAAGCTTAAAATTCCAACTTTTTGAGTAGCTTCAAGAAATTCTATTCCATTTATTACCATATTTAAAACGAGCCTTGATCTTGGAGTTCCGCTTATTTCAGCCAATCTATCTAGTCTTACAGCGATATTTTCAGGGCAATGAAATGTAATTTTTCTACCTTTATTATCTTCAATCATGTTTTCACCTCTTAATAGTATTAGTAAAAAAGTATGTAAAATGTCCTTTGTACTTAAAGTACATCTTATATACATTAAGTGTCAAGAATTATTTTTGATTAATATTGATGACGCGGTTCCGGCTCCGAGGAGCTTGGCAAGAGCCCATTCTCGCCGGAACCGCTTAAATATAATTGGTGTGTTTAATGATTGAGATTAATGCTTTTTTATTGATGATGATTTGTTGACTTCACCTACAAGTCCACGACATACGCTATCGAATTGAGATGAGCATTACTGCTTGAAATCATGCCTCTCGAAATTTGAAACCCTTCTCTCGAAATAATTTCCTTCTTCTATTTAAGATAAGGATTTCGTTTTATGAGATCGTCAATTTGTTTTCTGATCTTTTCAATTTCATGATCCAAATATGTAATACTAAAGGAGTATTTTATCGGATAATCCTTCAAATACTCTTTTGGTGGTATTTACAGTTCCGCTTCTTATAGATAATATACAAGTGCAGACTAAACCCATAACTGTTCTGTTCAGTTTCGGTAACGATGTCGTCTATATTTTAGGAGGGCGATGTGAAAAAGATAAAAATCAAAATAATAGGTCGAGTATTATGGGTACTGGATCGCATTAAGAATTATTTGGATAGCGTAATCAGCAAACTATGGGACGAAAGACTACGATTAAACAAAGAAATCACATATGGAAGAAGGTAACAACAATAGGAGATCAAAACCTGAATGCTGTTGACTCTCTTGGCACTTCTGCGGTTCCCGAGCCAGCCACAATGCTCCTTCTTGGTCTTGGGTCAGTTAGGTTGGCAGGATTCAGGAGAAAGTTTAAAAAGTAAATCAAATTATAAATATAATGCATTGTAGCGTTCTTCTAGAAATAAACTAAGCAAACGAGGTACTGCTATGCACGTATTGAGTCTATTCTACTGGATGTTAACATAAAAAAGAAAACACAGGGTCTTCGTGGTGATTATCACCCTTAAAAGATCAAGTGTAAAATGAATGACTCCAGTAAAAGACGAGACGACATAAGTGGTTATCGTTTACCCCTCGCAAGAAATAAAATATTTCACGAGGGGTTTTTATTTGTCTTATCACTTACCCATACATGCCTTAATATTCAGTATCCAATAATAAGTCTTGTCTCCGTTATTGACTTCACAAAGTCACACAGGGTCTCATCACCGGGAATCAATGATAACAGTTTGAAACCTACATGACAGCATTCTGTCACAAAGGAGGATGAAAATAGCCTTGTTGACACCTATTATTGTGAGTTGAATAATATCAATATATTAAACCTCTATTTTCAGAGGAAGGTTAGCATAGGAGACATTAGCAGACTAAAAAGCACCTTATATTTACGATTCTTCAAACAATTAATAGTTGACATTCTATCACTACTCCTTTATGCGTATATAAGACAATCTGTTTTAAGCTATAGTGTTTTCTCCGGAACTGGTTTTATCGATGGCGGACGATCAATGTTAATATTACTAGGGGGTAGAAAATGATCAAGCTGTCCTTAGCAATTCGTGATGAAAAGTATTTGCAGCAACTTATAAACCGCCTGCGCAGAGAAAAAGATATAAGCATCCTCAGCACCATCATCGTCAAAGATATCAAACGCGAGGCAAAACAGATCGTTGCCTTCATGAACCAAATGATCGAGCAGCAGCCGGATATTTTCCTCTTTGAACAGGTCATTGTGCGAGAGGTGGCAGCCCTGGATTTGGAAAGAGCCCTTTACTATAAGAATAAAATGCCTGCTATGAAAACCATCATCGTCGGCGAACGTTTCAACGAGGAAAACGTTATGGCGTTGATGATGGGGGGTGCGCAGGGGTTTTTTCGATTCGAACACGGCATAGAACAGCTTATTAAATGTATTCGCGTGGTGGTTCGGGGAGAGATCTGGCTCGACGCTGAGACTAACACACGTGTTTACGAGGAATTCTTCAAAAAATTCAGAAAGAAAAGAGATCTTATTCAACCTCTCGCCGACTTAAGTTCGGAAAAACTTGACATGCTTTCCCCTCGGGAGATGGAGATTATGGAACTGATCAGCCATAGCATGACCAATGAAGAGATTGCCGATAAGCTTTTCATAAGTTCCAAGACCGTCAAGACCCATCTGCGCAACATCTTCTTGAAGGCAAAGATCAAAAACCGGGTCGAGGCTGCGCTTTTGTATACGCGTCATGCCCTCAAATCGCATTAGTCTTTTCGTCTAACTCATAAATAAATCAGAAGGACGTTTCATTGATTATGATTTGAAATGGTGGATAACCATCAAGATTATCGAATACTCACATACAAGGAAGAAAGAAATCTATATCATGTCTATAATACAAAGACAAAAAAATGTACCGCATTTGTACCGCAAAAATGATAAAAATGGCTTTCGGTGTAAATACCGAAAACCCTTAATTTTACTGGTGGGCCGTGAGGGATTTGAACCCTCGGCCAACGGATTAAAAGTCGGTTTGTGCATTGAACAATATTGAATACTTAACCTTCTATGATACGCACTTGCTACGCATTATTTGAATGTTAACTTCTGCATTTCTGTTTTTAAAATATCATCCAAAACCTTTGCGTAAATCTGAGTAGTGGAAATATTCGCGTGGCCCATTACCCGTTGAACCACGTCGAGGGGAACCCCGTTTTTCAATAGAAAAGTAGCACAGGTGTGGCGTAAATCGTGTAACCTATGATTTGATATGCCCGCGTCCTTTGCTGCTTCCTGAAACCAATGTGACACGGTGTCTGGATGCCAATCAGGAAATATTCGGCCTATATCTTTTCTTATCCGGCCCAAAACAATCTTAACCGGTTTCAACATAGGAATAGTTCGGGCACCTGTCTTTCCGGTAAGCGTAAGACGTTCATTTTTGAAATCAGTTTTTTGAAATTCAAGGTTAAGGCTTTCCCACCTTCTGCCGCCAGTCCATAAAGTCACAAGGCAATAATCGCCAAACTCACGGCTGAGCTTATATGCTTTGCGTAAAAAGTTCTTTATTTCTTCCGGTTCCAGTATTCGAGAAAATAGTTCTGACTCAGGTTTTTTCAATCTTTTATACATAGCTATATCGGGAAGCTTTTTAAGGTAGGTCTTTTTCCTGGCCCATTTAAAGGCTGTTTTTAGATGTCGTAAATAGCCATTGATCGTTATCTTTGAAGTTCCACGGGCAAGACATACGCTTTTAAATTGCTCAATGTCAATCGACACAAGTAGGGTATTTCCACCGTTCACATCGGCAAGTAATTTTAAAGATAGATTGTCTTTTTTTATTGTTTCCGTGGACAAGTCTCTTAGTCCTTCACGGTAAGAGATATATTCATCTTTGAATTCTAATAAGGTAATCCTTTTGGCTTTTTCAAGGTCAAATAGTCTGCCGCGTAAAGCTTCTTTTTCAGCTTCGCGCAAAATAGCCCTGGCCTTCTTTTCATCCCTAGTGCCAAGGGATTTCCGTTTATTCCGTCTTATTTCGAGATACCATATACCGCGTTGCTTTGATAATCGCATATTGAAATGCATACTCTTACGTCCTTAGAATTTCAAGAGCTTTTTCTTTTACCGATAAATCTGACATTTGCGCTTCCCAATATGCATCTATTGATAAGCGATCAAATATCCAATCTTTACGCGCTGAGTCTTTATCCTGGACACCTTTAATTACTCCACTTTGCGCAAGCTGAATCAGTCTGGATTTTCCAATATTCCCATATTGAGTAGCTTCTTTTAATTTTATCCATCGTGCGGCGGTCAACATCATTTTTCATACCGCCTTAACCGATACACCATCTGACCTTTTTCAATTACCGGTTTTTCTCTATGAAATTTTGCACGCTTTCTTGTAACTTTTTCTTTTACTTCATTGGGATTGGGACGATGTTTGATAAGTTCATTGTTGTATGAATTAATGCAGTCTTCTATTTTTACAGGTTTTCGTATGTCTGTTTTATTTTCTTCCTGATCAATGGCGTGTAAGGCTATAATTAAGCCATTAGCCTGTTGCACCAATCGTTTTTTATCCATACTGACAGCTTTTTTTCTAACAAGAGGTTCAGCACCTTGAACACCTTTAAAACCGTTTTGTATTTCTTCATACCATTTCAAGGTTGATTGTTGTGTATGATGCGACTTCGGGTAATCTTGAAATTTTAGCCATTTTTTTGTGCAGTAAGCCCAGGCACCATCTATTTTCTGAAATAGATCATCAAGAACATTAATACCAATTTCTTTTAAAATTTCTCGCCGCAGCTGAAATTCTATTCTGATTATTTTTTCCCCTTCAGGAATTTCATCGATTCCCCAAATATCAAACATCCAATATTTTTTTGATTGCTGTTTAATTTCTAAAGGCTTGTCATAGAGTCTTGCTGAAATAACACCTTTTCCAATTCTTATGCCTGTGAGTTTCGTATGTCGGGAATAGTATGAGAAATCCGTTGCCCTGGTTACGGCATAGTCCATCAAATCATAAGACCATTTTTTTTCAGACATTAAAAAATCAACACATAGATCAACACGGCTTGGCTTTGCTTCAATTATATGTCCGCCATTCGCTTCAATAATACTCAAGGCTATTTTTGTTACTTCTTCGGGACCTAACCGCCATAAAGCTTCAGATCGAATTTCAACCATGACATTAGGTCTGGAATTAGGTTCTGCTGAGTTGGCTATTTTATAGGTGAAGTCGCATCCGTTTAAAATCCATGAAAATCCAGTTGTTCCATTTGGCTTTATGGTGAAAGGCCAGACTTCATCAGGATTGAAATGTTTAAATTGTCCTTGATAATCAAGACTATTCTGTTGAGCCTTTACCTTTAATTCATCAAGAATAGTGAAAAAAGACGTATCTTTCCACACGGTATTAGTTGATATTACAAGAGAATCTATCCCTGATGCTAATATATTATTCACGTTTGAGGGGTGGCTGATAGTCATATGCCACCCCCTTGTTTAACTACGAAATTGTCACAGAAATCAAAGCTTGTCTGTGGGTATGTTTTCTTGCTTTGACGTTCAGCCGCTTGACGCGTTTTCGCGTCAAAAGCAAGACCTATATAGACGCTTAATTTCTGCCGTAAGCCGTTAGGCTTTACAATTTCGGCATCCGGAAATGCCTGGTTAATAATCCTTAATGCTTCATAAACTTTGATTTTGTCTTTTGTCATAAAAAAGCCCCTTTGAATGTTCCATAAGAGGCTTGTTGACAGAATAACCAGTGATGCTATAGTAAACAAAGATCACTGTCCTGTGCATGATGCCGTCGAAGCTAATTGCTCTATGGAACGTGGTTAGGGGCTTCGGACGTTGGCGCGTCCTAAGCCCCGCAGTTCAATTATTTATTAATTTTAATATCTCCTTCTTCCGTTAATGAAACTTTACCGCTGAATAATTTTTCTTTGAATTTTTTCATTAGATTGCTTCCCTGATAGACAAGGGGAACAATTCCTATTTTATCCAACGTCCTCATTTCATCCAAACCTGTTTCCATAAGATTTGCCATAAGCTGACTGCGTGTCAGATTATACTTATCGGCAAATTTGTCGATTTCATCAACTGTGCTTGGTTTTAGCATTACTGAAAATTGATGTTTCGGTTCTTTTTCTTTTGGTCTAACCATAACTTTAATCCCCCTTTAATAGTGTATATTAATTTAATTACAATTAAATCATATTAGGTTTTGAAAGTCAAGCTTATTTTTTAATAAAATTAATAGCTGAAAAAATACTAATGAATATCAATGCTTTGTATTTTCAAGACGAAAAGAAAAATGTTCTTACTAGTTCCACATATCATCAAGCCTAGTTATTAATTCAGCATAGCCTTGTGCAACTCTTTTACTCACAGGTACATCCACAGGCAAACATCAACACTTCACACCACACACACCCACACACACAATCACAGCGGCTGGCTCTACGCCACCTCGTGTTGTGTGTGTGTGTTGGCACATTGATAATTTTTTAAAAGAGGGTCTGTAAGGCAGGCACAGGGAGAGGATACTTACAAAGAAATCACTTCGAAATATGGAAGCCGCAGGATTTGAAAAACGGCTGATCTACGGAGGCGCAAAGCGCGTCTAATTATTTTTAGCAGAAGCCCATTCTCGCCGGAACCTAATCATTTGTTTCTTCCTGAAAAGTTGTTTTTCTCATTTTCCCAATTCACGCAACCTTTCAACCTGTAAGAACTATAATTCCAGCTCCATTATAGTGTGGATATTAAAAACAATATTTAAGACTACTCTTACTAATATTTAAATTGATATATGGTTGTTATTATTGTATATAAAACTCATAATCCTGTTTAACAAGCAACGAAAAATAAAAATAATGTTTGGAGATAAAAATGAAAAAAATTGAATCTATAATTCACGTCATTATTATTAATTTTTTATTTATTTTTTCATTGTCAAATGTAGTTTTAGCTAAAGAAGGGATAAATGATACTAACAATTCAATAGAATTAATAAAACAAACATTAACTATAAGTGGTGATACTGTTAAATTCGTTGGCATTATTGCTACTATCATCTTAACTCTTATTATTTTTTTAATAGGTTTTCAGGTAATCAGATCTTATCAATTTGAAAAAGAATTTAAAGAAATCAAAAAATTAATGATGACTGAATATGAAAAACTTTTAAAAATCAGAGCTGATTCAGAAACTTTTGTAAGTGAAACGAAATCTAAATTGTCAAATTTGGAAAATTTTCTTGGCGAGTTAGCAACTAATTTTTTAGCTGAAAAAACATCAGAAATTATTAGTAAAGAGGTAAAAGAGGAAACAGAGCGCCGTATTAGTGTTGAGATGAAAATAATAGATGATGAAAAAAATAAAGACATTGAATTGATGAAAAAAGCCGTAGATGATGAAAAAAATAGAAATATTGAGTTGATGAAAAAAATAGAAACATTGGATTTAACATTGACGCCAACTGTATATTTTGAAAGAGGATCTATTTATTTAGATCAAAAAAATTATGAAAAAGCGATCGAGAGTTTTACTAAAGCTATAGAACTTAAAGGAAATGAAGCCGAAACATATACTAAACGAGCTTTCTCATATTTTAATATAAAGAAATATGATGAAGCACTTCGTGATTATATTAAATCAAATAAAATTAAACCTAATGATAAGCGAACATTGACTAGTATAGGTGTTACTTATCGAATAAAAGAAAAATATGACGATGCAATAAAATATCTAGACATAGCAATTAAATTAGATCCTAAATACGAATTTGCATATAATCAAAAAGCATTTACGTATTTTGATATGAAAAAATATGATTTGGCTATAAATGAACTTCTAAATATTTATAAAGTAGATTCTAATAATCCATCGTACTCATTCTCTTTAGGTCTTTTCTATGGAAAATTAGGTGATTATAAAACTGCTATAGATTATTATTTAATAAGTCTTGGTAAACTAAAAAGCATTGATACAATGTTAAATTTGTCAGAAACTTATTTGTGTAATGAAGAATATTTAAAAGCTGAAGAACTGGCAAATGAGTGTTATTCTATGTCTCGAAACATCAAAGATAAAATAATGTCAAAATATATATTTTTATCAGCTCTCATTCTTAACAACAAAGAATATAAACTTGAGCTGAAATCTTTTGTAGATCTTATTGCGGAGAATATTAGTGTTTTTGAAATAGGAAAGTGGTCATTTGACGAAATTTCAAATTGTTTAAAAGGTGATAAACTGCAAAAGCAATCGGTTGAGTTGATCAAAAAAATAATAGGACTTTTAAAAGGTGAAATTAATGGAAAAGACTTTTTCCTTAAATGAATTTAATTAGTAATTCTGCCTGGTGAGGATGAACAACTTACACACTTAATTACTATCTTTCCATACGCAATCCTCAATTCTGAAGACCGCCAAATACTGTGGATTGGTAGGTGTAACAAACAATCGACTTCTTCTTGAAAACGCTACGCATATGCTACGCATTTTGTGCTAATTTGGCTTAATTTGGCGAGAAATGAAAAAAAAGGCTCTTGGCTTAAATACCAAAAACCATTTATTTTTCTGGTGGGCCGTGAGGGATTTGAACCCTCGGCCAACGGATTAAAAGTCCGCTGCTCTACCGCTGAGCTAACAGCCCACCTAATTAACTCATAACTTGAAAGGCAGACGTCTTAACAACAAGTTTCAAATGTGTCAAGAAGAAACTACAACATTTTATTGAGAAAAGGGTCTTCCAGAACTAATGTCTCTTCTCTTCCTGCTCCCACTGATACCAGCGTAATTTTAGCTTCCGCTAATTCTTCCAGTCTCCTCAGATATTTTCTGGCATTGGCGGGCAGTTCGTTCATTTCCCGCGCGTCAAGGATATTTCCCTTCCAACCGTCGAGCTCTTCATAAACAGGCTGACACTGTGAAAGTACGCTTATGCTGGCCGGCACGGTGTGGGTAAATTGATCGTTTGCGTATTTATAGCCGACACAGATTTTTAGTTTGTCCAAACCGGTTAAAACATCCAGTTTGGTAATGGCCAGAGCGCTGATGCCAGAGACTCTGACTGCCTGCCGTACAAGTACTATGTCCAGCCAGCCGCAGCGCCGTTTTCTGCCGGTTGTCGCTCCGAATTCCTGTCCGACCTGCTGCATGTGATTGCCGATATCATCTGTTAGCTCCGTGGGAAAAGGCCCTTCGCCTACTCTGGTACTGTACGCTTTGCAAATTCCAACCACTTTTGTGATTGCGTTGGGGCCGATTCCGCTGCCACAGGAAGCGTTGGCCGAGACTGTATTGGAAGAAGTCACGTAAGGATATGTTCCGTGATCAATGTCCAGGTGTGAACCCTGCGCGCCTTCAAAGAGAATTTTTTTGCCCTGTCTTATTTCGTGATCCAGTAGCAAAGAAGTATCCGCCACGTAAGATTTTATTTTCTCAGCACAGGCTAAATACTGCACGGCGATTTTTTCCTCATCGAGTGGTTTATCCTTGTAATAATTTTTCAGCAGGAAATTTTTTTCTTCCAGATTTTGCAGCAGCTTTTCCCTGAATAAATTTTCTTCGTAAAGGTCGCCCACGCGGATTCCCGTGCGTGCGGCCTTATCTTCGTAGGCCGGACCAATGCCTCTTCCTGTTGTGCCTATTTTTTTACCTGAAGTTTTGGCTTCTCTCGCCTGATCAATACTGCGATGATAGGGCATGATTAAATGAGCCCGTTCACTGATAAAAAGTTTGGTATTGGGCGGCAAAAGATTACCTTGCTGCAACTCATTAATTTCCTGAAGAAAAACAAAGGGATCAAAAACTACTCCATTGCCGATGACACAAGTTTTATTATCATGCAAAATTCCCGAAGGAACCAGATGCAGAATAGTTTTCCTGCCCTTGACAACCAGAGTGTGTCCGGCGTTATTCCCACCTTGAAAACGAGCAATTATATCTGCTTTCTCGGTGTAAAGATCAACAATTTTCCCTTTGCCCTCATCACCCCACTGAGTGCCTACGACTACAACATTGGCCATGATTTATTTCCTACATTTTAATCGGTTTAATGGAAATAACGTGCGGTAATTTCCACAGTTTCTCCAGTACGTCACTTCCGACGACGGCAAACTTCGCCGCCGATTCAATTCATAACGTTTTCCTTAATATTCTATTTTAAAGACTTTTAATTTTTTCGTTGAAAACTTTTTCCAGTTCGGCAAGAGCCACTTTGAGATCAGTCTCCTCGATGGTCGGGCCGCACCAGAAACGATAACCGGCCGGCGCGTCCTTATAGGAGTTTATATCATGAGCTATATTTTTCTTGCTCAGATCCGAAGTTATGCTTTTGAGGAACTTGCTCTTCTCATCGGCGCCCAGAGCTTTGACTTTGGAATGAGTCACCGAAAGACAAACAGAAGTATTCGAACGGACTTTGGGGTCATCGGCCAGAAATTCGATCCAGTCGGTTTTGGCTACCCAGTCGGCCACCACTTTCAGGTTATCGTGGCTTTTTTTAATCAAACCATCAAGGCCGATTTTGCCGGCCCAATCCAGAGCATCCAGATAGTCTTCCACGCAGATCATGGAAGGTGTGTTGATAACATCGCCGTCAAATATTGCCTTGCTGACTTTTCCGCTTTTCTTGAGACGGAAAATTTTGGGCATCGGCCAGGGTGGATTATAAGATTCCAGACGGGCAACTGCTTTGGGGCTCAGGATCATCATGCCGTGCGCGGCTTCACCACCGAGACATTTCTGCCAGGAAAAAGTTAAAACATCAATTTTGCTCCAGTCAATAACATTGGCAAAAGCGTAACTGGTAGCATCACAAAGAGACAGGCCTTCGCGATTGGCGGGAATCCAATTCCAATCAGGAATCCTTACCCCACTGGTTGTTCCATTGGCCACAAAAACCACGTCATTTTTCCAGTCTATTTTGCTCAAATCGGGAATCTTGCCGTAATCAGTTTTGATGATGGTGGGATTGAGTTTAAGCTGTTTGTTAACATCCGTTGCCCAGCCGTCGGAAAAACTTTCCCAGACTAATACGGTAACCGGTTTGGGACCTAAAAGTGACCACATGGCGCACTCAAAAGCGCCGGTGTCGGAAGCAGGAAGAATGCCCACAAGGTAATCTGCCGGAATATTTAAGATTTTTCGTGTATCGTTAATGGCTTTGATGATTCTCTCTTTGCCCAACGCGGAACGGTGTGAGCGACCGACCGGCGCGCTCTTCAGCGCGTCGATACTCCACGCTGGCCTCTTGCAGCAGGGACCGGAACTAAAATTTGGGTTTTGCATAATCACCATCCTTAAATATAAATTTTTTGAAACCTGTTATTCATATCAGTATTGAAATCTTTACTCAAGAAAATTTAGTTTGTTTTTTATCAGGCGGAAACATCCCCTGTAAATTAATTTCAGACGAGATAATTGCCCGGAATAAAAAGAAAAAACTGTTTGCTCGAAAGTTTAATTCACAAATAGAAACTCCTGGTTGAAAAATTAGCTGGATGTCTTTTCCATTTAAATGATCACAAATATTATTGAAAGAATTTTACGGAAAAGATTCCCTGTTCATAAGAATTATGACTGGTGTTCTATGCTTTTCCCCTGTTTTTGTTTCTTGGCCGGGGTCTTTTGCTTTTTTGCTTTTGTGTAAAATCCTGTCCCTGATCAACACCGGCAGTTGGCTGAGCGGGTGGTGCATGAAGCGTTTGCTGGTAGTAATCGTCCAGTAGCATGGCAATCAAAGCCAGTTCATCTTCAGCCTGTGTCAGATTTCGTGCCAGAGGAACGAACCGTTGCATGCGTTCAATTTCCAGATTGTCTCGGGCGCGCAGACGCGCTTCCAGAAGCGCCGTTATTCTTTCTTCCACTATCCGTTCCAGTTCTTCGTCATCAGGCAGCGGGCGTTCTTCCATATTAATGTTATAATAACGGGCAATACTTTGCAGCTTGAATTTTTCCATTTCCGCAACCAATGAAATAGCCACGCCGCTTGATCCCATGCGTCCGGTGCGTCCGGCTCGATGAATATAGGCTTCCGGGTCCTCCGGCGGTTCATATTGAATAACATGAGACAAATCGGGAATATCAATGCCACGAGCGGCAACATCCGTTGCCACAAGGAATCGCAGGGCGCCGCGCCGTACCCTTGCCATGACTTTTTCCCGCATGCTCTGAGCCAGGTCGGAACTGAGTTCATCGGCGTCATAACCAAAACGTTTGAGCACGACCGAAAGATAATGCACGGTGTCTTTTGTGTTACAGAAAATAATGGCCGAGGAGGGATTTTCAATTTCGATAATGCGGACGAGCGACCTTTCCTTGCGCATTCCCGGCACGACGTAATAGACATGCTCAATTTCGGCTATATGCACCTGATTACCGCTCAAACTCAATAATCTTGACTGATGCATGAACTGATCGGATAAACGGATTACTTGAGGCGGAAAAGTCGCGGAAAACATACTGCTGAGTATTTTAATCGAGGGTATATATTTGCGAATTTTCACCATATCGGGATAAAAACCCATAGACAACATGCGGTCGGCCTCATCGAAAATCAAAATTTTCAGATTATCCAGCGAAAGAGTGTTTTTAAGAAGATGATCAAGGATACGTCCCGGCGTTCCGATCACAAGCTGAGCGCCGCCGCGGAATGCTTCCAGTTGAGCGTTGTATCCCACTCCTCCATAAACTACAGCTGTTCTTATATTTTCCCCTTGAGTCAGCATCTGGGCTTCCCTGGATACTTGAAGGGCAAGTTCACGGGTGGGAACAAGAACGAGAGCCTGTGCAACATTTTGCTGCGCATTAATTTTTTGTATAATGGGCAATATGTAGGCGCCGGTTTTGCCGCTGCCGGTGCGGGATTGCACCATCATATCGTGCCCCGCTAAAAAATAAGGAATTGATTTGGCCTGCACGGGCGTGAGGGATTTCCAGCCGGCGCGATTACAGGCATCGCGCATTTCGGGAGTAAGTTCTTCCATGGAAATTTCCGTAAGAACGTCATCCGGTTTAATATCCTTTTCTTCTGATTTTTTAATTTCATCCATTAGAATGTAAGACCTTTATTTAAATAAAATAATTATTTAAATTATTTATTGCAGTATCGCTCAATAATCAAGGGGAAAATTGATTTTCTTTTTTGCCTTGGCAAATGAAAAACTTATCCTGCTAACTGACTTTTCCTGAATGATCCGGCAATTAATATTGACAGGTCCAAGAGAAATATGCTTTTCTTTCTTTATTCATCAAGGAGTAATCAGATTTGAAAAAGAATAAGACCAGTTTTTTTTGTCAGCATTGCGGTTATATGTCGCCAAAGTGGCTTGGGAAATGTCCTTCCTGCAATGGGTGGAATTGTTTTGCCGAAGAATTGATCAGCGATTCCGATTCCGGCCGCCGTGCGGAGATGAATTTTGACGGCAAGCCCCTGTCTATAGAGGATATCCCATTGGATGAAGGCAAGAGAACCGTTACAGATGTTGCGGAGATTGACAGGGTACTGGGAGGCGGTATCGTCGGAGGTTCGGCAATCTTAATTGGCGGAGAACCGGGCATCGGTAAATCAACACTCATGCTGCAAATGATGCACAATCTGGCTCAAAAAGGATTGAAAGTATTATATGTTTCGGGAGAAGAATCAGCCAGTCAAATTAAGTTGCGAAGCCAGCGAGTCGGAGCCGCGTCTAGAGATTTATTGGTTTTGGTAGAGATTTCTCTGGAAAAGATTTTAGAACAAATTAAAGCAGTTTCCCCATCCGTAGTGGTTATAGACTCTATTCAAACTGTTTACTCGGGAGAACTCATGTCCGCTCCCGGCAGTGTTGGGCAGGTGCGCGAGGCTTCATCGCAGCTGATTCTTTTTTCTAAAAAATACGGCATTCCTGTTTTTTTGGTAGGCCATGTAACCAAAGAAGGTTCCATCGCCGGCCCTAAGGTGCTCGAGCATATGGTTGATACTGTTTTGTATTTTGAAGGCGATTCTGGACATGCCTACAGGATCATCCGCAGTATTAAAAACCGCTTCGGTCCGACCAACGAAATTGGCGTTTTTGAAATGCAGGATAAAGGGCTGAAGGAAGTGCCCAATCCTTCAACTTTTTTTCTGGCGGAGCGGCCACATAATGTTGCCGGTTCGGTCGTTGTTCCCAGCCTGGAAGGTACTAGGCCGATTTTAGTGGAAATTCAGGCTTTAGTGAGCTCCACAAATCTGGGAACACCCCGACGCACGGCTATTGGTGTGGACTATAACCGTGTTTCGCTTTTAGTGGCTGTGCTGGATAAGATTTGCGGTCTGCATTTGAGCGGGTCGGACATATTTATCAATGTTGCCGGTGGTGTCCGGGTGGAAGAACCGGCTGTTGATTTGGGGATAGTTGCCGCCATGACGTCGAGTTTTCTGGACAAACCCATTGATGCGCGTACGGTTGTCTTGGGAGAAGTGGGACTTGCCGGAGAAGTCAGGGCTATTTCGCAAATGGATGTGCGTGTAAAGGAAGCGGCGCGTTTGGGATTTAATCGTTGTCTGGTGCCGGAAACTAACGCGGCGCAACTGGGGAAAATAGCGAAAATGGAAATTTGTAAAATTAGTTCTCTAAAAGAATTACTGGAAAATTTATTTTAATTGATAAAAAGTCTGGTCAATTAAAAAAATAAAAATGTCCGCAATCCCCTTGACATCTGAAAAATAGTGCATAATATAGCGCCACTTGATTATCTGTTTATATTATAATACAATTTAAAAAAGTGGAAAGGAGAAGAAATAATATGAAAATCAGACCTTTACAGGATAGAATCATTGTAAAACGTTTGGAAGAGGAGACAAAGACAAAGGGCGGAATCATTATTCCCGACACAGCCAAGGAAAAACCTATTGAGGGTAAAGTTATTGCCGTAGGCAAGGGCAAGGTTGCCGATGACGGTAAACTTATAAAACCTGAAGTAAGTGTGGGCGATAAAGTCCTTTTCAGCAAGTACGGCGGCACTGAAATTAAGATAGACGGTGAAGAATACCTGATTATGAGAGAAGACGACATTCTCGGCATTATTGAAAAATAAGAAACTATTAAGGAGGAATATATACAATGGGAGCAAAAATACTTCTTTATGATGAAGAAGCAAGAAAATCTATGCTGAAGGGCGTCAACACTCTGGCCGACGCTGTAAAAGTAACCCTCGGCCCCAAAGGCCGCAACGTTATTATTGATAAAAGTTATGGTTCACCCACCGTTACCAAAGACGGCGTGACTGTTGCCAAAGAAATAGAATTGGAAGATAAATTTGAAAACATGGGTGTTCAGATGGTCAAAGAAGTCGCCAGCAAAACAAGCGACGTCGCCGGTGACGGCACCACGACTGCAACCCTCCTGGCACAGGCCATTTATCGCGAGGGCGTTAAAGCAGTTGCGGCAGGCAGCAACCCCATGGATATTAAACGTGGCATAGATAAAGCTGTTGAAACAGTTGTCAAAGAGCTGGGCAAGATGAGCAAACCCACCAAAGATCAGAAAGAAATTGCTCAGGTTGGCACCATCTCTGCCAACAACGATGAAACCATAGGAAACATCATTGCCGGTGCTATGGATAAAGTCGGCAAAGAAGGCGTCATTACTGTGGAAGAAGCAAAAGGTTTGGAAACAGAACTGGAGATCGTCGAAGGTATGCAGTTTGACCGTGGCTATCTCTCTCCTTACTTTGTTACCAACGCCGATAAGATGCTGGTCGCTCTCGAAGATGTTTTAATACTGATTTACGAAAAGAAAATCAGTGGCATGAAAGATCTGCTTCCTATTCTGGAACAAATCGCTAAAATGGGCAAACCATTACTTATCATTGCGGAAGACATCGAAGGCGAAGCGTTGGCCACTCTGGTGGTCAACAAGATTCGTGGCACCCTGCATGTGGCAGCCGTTAAGGCTCCGGGATTCGGCGATCGCCGCAAAGCCATGCTCGAAGACATCGCCATTCTTACCGGTGGCAAGATGATTTCAGAAGACATGGGCTACAAGCTCGAAAATGTGAAACTGGAAGATTTAGGACGCGCCAAGAAGATCACCATTGATAAAGACAACACCACGATTATTGACGGCGCCGGAAAACGCGCCGATCTGGAAGGCCGTGTCAAACAGATTCGCGCTCAGATTGAAGAGACCACTTCTGATTATGATAAAGAGAAACTTCAGGAAAGACTGGCCAAACTGGTTGGCGGTGTTGCCGTAATTAAAGTCGGCGCAGCGACCGAAACCGAAATGAAGGAAAAGAAAGCCCGCGTTGAAGACGCTCTGCATGCCACCCGCGCTGCTGTTGAAGAAGGCATCGTTCCCGGCGGCGGAGTAGCTTATCTGCGCACTCTGCCCATTTTGGCGAAACTGGCTCTTGAAGGCGACGAGCAAATAGGCGTAAACATTATAAAGAAAGCCATTGAAGAGCCTATTAAAATGATCGCCTGCAATGCCGGTATGGAAGGCAGCATTGTGGTCGAGAAAGTAAAGGAGAAGAAGGGTTCCTATGGTTTCAACGCCCGCACTGATGTATATGAAGACATGATTGCGGCCGGTGTTATTGATCCGACCAAGGTTACCCGTTTTGCTCTGCAGAACGCGGCCTCAGTTGCAGCGTTACTGCTTACAACCCAATGCATGATTGCCGATAAGCCCGAAGAGAAGGGCGCAGGCGGCGGCATGCCCGGTATGCCTCCTGGTGGCGGATATCCCGGCATGGGCATGTAACCAAGCCTCAAATGATAAAATTAAAGCCCCTTGTCCGTTTGGACAGGGGGCTTTTTATTTATGTGAATGAAAATTTATTTATCCTGACTAATCATTCTTCTGCCTGTTTAAAACAATACATTTTTGTCTCATTGGAATTATTACTTTTTCATAAATGTTGAAATATTCTTCTTCAGTTCTACACCATAATTAGGAATAAATGTTTAACATATCATATGCTTATATGAATTATATTTTTTTGGCATTATCCTTGCCGTGTAAACGATGAAAGAAATAACTTTTCCAAGGAGGAAACAATTATGAATTCGGGAGATACAGCGTGGGTTTTGGTGTCCACGGCGTTAGTATTGCTGATGACAATGCCGGGACTGGCATTCTTTTACGGAGGGCTGGTTCGTCGGAAAAACATTCTTTCCATTTTAATGCAGTGTTTTATTATTTTATGCGTGATCAGCATACAATGGGTTTTATTCGGTTACTCTCTGGCCTTTGGCCCTGATTTTCACGGAATAATCGGTAATTTGAGCTGGGCAGGACTCAACCATGTAGGGGCTGCGCCGAATCCGGATTATTCCGCGACTATTCCGCACAGTGTGTTTATGGCCTTTCAAATGATGTTCGCCGTTATCACTCCAGCTTTGATTATCGGCGCTTACGCGGAAAGAGTGAAATTTTCAGCTTTCTTGATTTTCACTATTCTCTGGGCGACATTTGTTTATGATCCTCTGGCGCATTGGGTCTGGGGAGCAGGCGGCTGGATCAAATCTTTGGGCGCGCTCGATTATGCCGGCGGCATAGTTGTTCATGTAAGTTCCGGTATTTCGGCTCTGGTACTGGCTGTGGTGCTTGGGAAAAGAGTTGGTTACAACCATAAGCCTATTCGTCCGCATAATCTGCCTTTTACTGTGCTTGGCGCTGCCCTGTTATGGTTCGGCTGGTTCGGATTCAATGCCGGCAGTGCTCTGGCCGCTGATGGCATTGCCGCCAATGCTTTTGTGACAACTAATACCGCAACTGCTGCCGCCGGTTTAACTTGGGCTCTTATTGAATGGTGGCATAACGGAGCTCCAACGGTTCTTGGCGTGTCAACGGGTGCGGTGGCCGGGCTTGTTGCTATTACACCGGCCTGCGGTTTTGTCAACCCGATGAATGCCCTGTTTATCGGCATAATTGTCGCGGCTGTTTGCTATATTGCCGTCGCGATCATTAAAGGTAAAGTCGGTTATGACGATTCGCTGGATACCTTCGGTGTGCACGGTGTCGGAGGGACAGTTGGAACAATCGCCACCGGTATTTTCGCTGAGAAAGCAGTTAATGCGGCCGGAAATAACGGACTTCTTTTTGGCAATATGCATCAATTTCTGGTTCAGGGCATAATGTGGGTTGTTGCCGTTGTCTTCGCTGTTGTGATGACTTATATCCTTTACAAAATTGTTGATGCTATCATCGGCATGAGGGTTGAAGAGAAAAATGAACTCATTGGTCTTGACCTTACTCAACAAAGCGAAGCCGCTTACACCGTAATAGAATAGGAGGAAATAATCATGAAACTAATCATAGCTATTATCCAGCCGCATAAACTGGAAGCGGTTAAAAATGAGTTGGAAATCGTGGGAGTAAATTTAATGACGGTTACCAGTGTCCTTGGTCAGGGCAGACAAAAAGGGCTGACGGAAATATACAGAGGCGCGAAAGAAGCAGGCGGCCTGATTACTAAAGTCAGACTCGATATCGCCGTAAATGATGATTTTGCTGAACCGACGATTAAAGCAATTACCAAAGGCGCTCATACCGGCTCCGTTGGCGACGGCAAGATTTTCGTCCTGGATCTTGCCGAATGTGTTCGCATCAGCAGTGCTGAACGCGGTCACACAGCCATAGGCTGAGGTTGTCTTATGAATAAAGACAAACCGCGCACCGGAGAAGAAGAAAATGTATTGGAGCGTTGTGTGTCTGACTGTGAAAAAACAGTAATCATTCATGCTCTATCGAGAACAAAAGGCAATCAGTCAGCCGCAGCTGTATTGTTAGGAACAACCAAACGTATTCTGACATATAAAATTCATAAGTATGGAATTGACTGTGAGCAATTCAAAGAAAAATTAGAAGATGTAAAGGAGAATTAAGCGCTATGAAAAACCATATCAAGAAGGTATTTGCCGCGGTTTTGCTTTGACTGATTATTGCCGCTTTTCCGGTAATATCCCAAGCGGAAGAACAGCCGCAGGTGCAAAAACCTGAACAGCAGCCTGCACAGACGCCAGATGAAGACAAAGTGACAGGCGAGATAGATTTAAGCGTGCTGAGCGCCTATATATGGCGCGGATATGAGCAAACCCGAGACAGCGTGGTTATAGAGCCGTCTGTAACAATAGGCTATAAAGGATTTTCTTTAAATGTATGGGGGAATATGGATATGAGGCCCTATTCGGTGGGAGATGCCCAATATGCTTCACAATATACGGAGACAGATTATACACTATCTTATTCCCGGAAATTTGGGATATTGCAGGTAACCCCCGGCTATATTTACTATGCCCTGGGAGCGCCATATGCCGGGGCAGCAGCCCCGCTTGCCGCCCAGGAGGTCTTCTTGAATTTGGGACTGGATACCATTTTACAGCCGAGCCTGACAGCTTACAAGGATATTGACCATTACCGGGAATGGTATTTTTTACTGGGAGTTTCGCATACTTTTGAGTTCAACAAAGTAGTCAGTCTGAAATTAGCAGCTTCGGCCAGTTATCTGTTATCAACTGATGCAACAACATACGCCAAATATGACAGTGCTTCGGTAGCCACTACGGACAAGTTTAGTAATTTTCATGATGGAACAGCAACAGTGTCCATACCTTTGGCGGTATACAAATCGTTGACCATTACGCCGGCAATATCGTATGTATTTCCTCTTTCGGACGATGCCAAATACGAGATGAAAGCGAAAGGTTTGGGAGGAAGTGATCCCACCCAAAGGGACAGTACCTATCTATACGGCGGAGTAACATTAAGTTGCACTTTCTAAGAGGTAATGTTTGTTTTGCCACAGCAGCAATTTGTTTGGAACAAATTGCTGCTGCCTTCTATGTAATGGACTCCGGAGGTGACGGTTCTGGTCATTTTGTTAGACTTATCCTCCTTCCGCCAATTGATTAGAACCGTCATCTTGTTTTACCCGCCACGAGGAATACTCATCACGGAGTATCTGGCGTTCGGCCTGCAACAAAAACTCCTGAAACAAAGAAGCGTCTTTAAACAAAGATCGCAATTTGTTTGCACCGGGCAGCAGTAAATTATATAATCAACAAATTGATGGCTGAATAATATAGGAATAGGTATTACTATGGATCATTTAAATTTACTGCTTAATATCGGCCAGTTGGATTGGGTATTTAAAGGCAGCTCCAGCATAGAGAATCTGCTCGACAACATCGTCGTCATGGTGGCCCGGCATATGAGGGCGGATGTTTGTTCCATCTACATTTATGATTATGCTAAAGGCGATTTGGTTCTACGGGCAAATACCGGTTTCAAACCACAGGTCATTGGGAAAATAAGACTCAGGCCTGGTGAGGGAATAGCCGGAACAGTCTTTGAGAAAAACGAACCAGTCTGCGTCTCCGACGGTTTTACTCATTCCAATTTCCGCTATTTTAAAAGTACAGGAGTAGAACGGTATAGATCATTTCTGTCTGTACCCATCGTCAGCGGTGCGGGCCCTGTGGGAGTAATCATGTTGCAGCGTCAGGAAAACAACCGTTTTGAGAACAGCGATATCAAGGCGCTTCAGATCGTTGCATCCCAGCTTGCCACCGTGCTCGAGAATATTAAGATGATCATTTCTTTGCAGAGAGCGACGCCGGGGGAGATGACTCGCGGGAAAAAAGAACAACTCGAGGGCGTGTTCCTGAAAGGCAAGGCGGCGTCGCGGGGCTATGCATATGCTAAAGCGGCGCTGGCGGTCGGCGCTGAACGGTTCTATGAGATAGCAGGACAAAGCTTTGGAGGAAAGTATGGTCTGGCCGCTCTACGAAAAGCGCTTCGGAAAACAGAAAAAGAACTCACAACATTGCAAAAAGCGGTAGAGGACAAGCTCAGTGACGCCGCCTCCATGATATTCAACGCGCATTTGCTCATATTGAAGGACAAGAGCTTTATTGCGGCAATGACCGCGCCGGTTCAAAAGGGAAAAAACGCGCCTGATGCAGTAATTGCCGCTGGTTCGTGGCAAGATAGTAATCGCAACTGACCTGTATCCGTCTGATCTGCTAAAACTTTCTTCGGAAGGGGTGAAGGGCATAGTGCTCTTGAGCGGAGGCGTCACCTCGCACGTTTCCATCCTTGCCCGTTCCCTGCAGATACCCATGGTCATCGTCAATGATCCGGTTGCCAACAACATTTCTGACGGCGACTGTATCATTGTAGATGCCGAAATCGGAAATATCTACATCAATCCGGCCAAAGATATTGTAAAGGAATTTAAAGACCGTATTGACGAACAAACGACGGCAAAAGTGCCGCCCGTTATGAAGCAGTTCACCCAAACAAAAGATGGAGTTCGCATAAAGCTGATGGCGAACGTCAATCTGTTGAAAGATATGGAACTGCTCAAGCAGTTATCCTGTGACGGTGTAGGGTTGTATCGCTCCGAGTTTCCCTTCATCATACGAAAGAATTTTCCTACTGAAGAAGAACAGTTATTCGTTTACAGGAAACTTGTCGAAGATGCTCCTTCGAAAAATGTCTCGTTCCGCACTCTTGATATTGGCGGTGACAAAATGCCCACATACTGGCAACCGGCGAATAAAGAAAATTCTTTCCTTGGTCTTTGTTCCATCAGGTTTTCATTGACGCATCAAGACATCTTTACCCAACAGGTCAGAGCTATTCTACGCGCAGGCTTCGACTGCGACTTGAAGATTATGTTTCCCATGATCTTTTCCCTGGAGGAGTTCCTGCAGGCAAGAGACATCGTGATGGAGTGCGCGGCAGCGCTTGAAAAATCGGACGGTGTTTTTAACAACCACCCGAAAATTGGCATGATGGTTGAAGTCCCGGCGGTTATAGAAATTATCGAGGAGTTCGCACGGGTTGTCGATTTCTTTTCAATAGGTACCAATGATCTTGTCCAATACATGCTGGCCGTCGACCGCACAAACGAAGAAGTGGCCGAATATTACATTCCCCATCATCCGGCGGTACTGCGGGTGATCAAACGGATTGCCGACGCCGCGAAGGTCGCAGGGAAGGATGTATCGATTTGCGGCGATATGGCCAATCGGGCCAGTTACCTGCAATTCCTGATCAGATGCGGTATCCGGACTTTGAGCATGAATCCCGTATACCTGGCGGAAAACCAGAAAATAATAGGCGGGATCGATATGGCGCAGGCCGAGGCGCTGACAGTACGGCTGCTTGCGATAGGCGACATCAAAAGTATCGAACATGAATTATTTTCTCGTTGAATATGCCGGTAAAAGTCAAAAGAATGGCAACAGCAGAAAAAGTCTTGAGTTCGGCGGTTCCTTACCCCCATGGCTTTCTGCGGAGAGCTTCAATAAGATAAACAACGTGATTAATCAATAAATGGGCGAAAAAGTGACTGTAAGCTCATCTGTTTAATGGAATAATTTTCATATTCCTTTTCTGTCTCTTGCCAGCATATAATCTAACATTTGTACTTCATTTATATTTAGATATCTGCTCATTA
This sequence comes from uncultured delta proteobacterium, assembly GCA_963811325.1. Classification (GTDB taxonomy): domain Bacteria; phylum Desulfobacterota; class Syntrophia; order Syntrophales; family Smithellaceae; genus Smithella. The sequence continues at coordinate 126,300 of CAWEQT010000001.1, read as the reverse complement.
ATTATGTGGGCAAGCTTTTTTGTTTATTGCTATTTAAATTCGTAAAAGAGCAAACACAATTGATTTCTGCGGAGAGCTTCAAAATATTTGCAGTTTTGTTATAGAAGTGCATTATTGTTCCATTACGATTTAAAACAGAACATATTTGTTTGTTAATATTTTATGGTCTTGACCATTATTATGCATATACATAAATAATATCAAAGATATATATTATTATACCTTTTGTTACATATTTGTGGCACTTTAATTGCTTGTTATTTATTTCAACAAATATGTACAGGAGGTTTTTATATGAATTCGGGCGATACGGCTTGGGTTCTTGTTTGTTGTTCTCTGGTTCTGCTGATGACGCCGGCCCTGGCGCTTTTTTACGGCGGAATGGTTCGCAAAAAGAATCTTCTTTCCACTTTAACCTTGAGTTTTATCTTTATGGCCCTTATCAGCGTCCAGTGGGTGCTTTACGGTTATTCACTTTCTTTCGGTGCTGACATTAAAGGACTGATCGGCGGTCTCAACTATATAGGTTTTAAAGGTGTCGACGCTCTGCCCAATGCAGCATACAGCAAGACTATACCTCAAGGGCTTTTTGCCGCCTTTCAAATGATGTTCGCTATAATTACGCCGGCACTCATTACCGGTGCCTTTGTGGAGAGAATCAAGTTCAAGGCTTTTCTCCTTTTCGGCTTGCTTTGGGCAACTCTGGTATATAATCCTCTTTGTCACTGGGTATGGGGTCAGGGTGGATGGCTCAAGGAAATGGGAGTTCTTGACTTTGCCGGTGGTACAGTGGTGCATATTGCCGCCGGATTTTCCGCTTTGGCCTTCGCAATGGTTATAGGACCGAGAAAAGGATTCGGCAAATCTCCCATAGAGCCGAATAATATTCCTCTGACGGTACTGGGAGCAGGACTATTGTGGGTAGGCTGGTTTGGCTTTAACGCCGGCAGCGCACTGGGCGCCAATGGTGTTGCGGTTAATGCCCTTTTAACCACCAACACTTCAGCGGCAATGGCGGGACTTGTCTGGATGATGCTTTCCTGGCTGGATGGCCGTCCCAGCACCTTGGGTATTGCCACAGGTATGGTAGTAGGTTTGGCTGCAGTCACTCCCGCTTCAGGCTTTGTAACCCCCCTGACAGCCATGTTCATCGGAGCAGTGGCGGCGCCGATATCTTACTATTCCATCCGCATGCGCGAAAAACGAAATTTGGATGAGTCTCTGGATGTATGGGCCTGTCATGGCATGGCCAGCTCCTGGGGCATGATCGCTACAGGTTTATTTGCCACGGTTGCCGTCAATAGCAACGGCGCTAACGGTATGTTTTTAGGTAACCCAAATCAACTCAGCATCCAGATCATAGCGGTAGTGGTTACCATTTGTTTCAGTTTCGGTGCAACCTATGTTCTCGCCAAGCTGCTTAACTGGAGCATTGGCTTGCGGGTAACCCCAATAGAAGAGGAAATAGGTTTGGACATCAGTTCCCACGGGGAAAGGTCGTATTCGTAAGGCAAAGTGAAATAATTTTACAGGGAGAAACCGGCTATGCTAAAAAAGATCGAAGCCATCATTCGTGAAGATAAGGTCAACGACGTCAGAGAAGCTCTAAAGAGAATCGGTATTGTCGGAATGAATATGATTGAGATTAGGGGACACGGACGACAGGGTGGCATCAGGCTGGAGGGCCGTGCTGGCTCTTATCAGGTGGATATGCTGACCAAAATACAGATCAATATCATCCTGAGCGAAAATAATCTTGAGGATACGATAGAAGCCATTCTCAGTTCCGCATCAACTGGTGTACCTGGAGACGGAATTATCTTCATCTATCCCGTTGATGAGGTAGTCCGTATCCGTACCCGCGAGAGGGGGCAGGACGCAGTGATGTATCCCAATGATATTGATGAAAGAAAGAAAAAAAAGTAAAACGATTAAGTAATTTTTTCCTCTGCAATACAACAAGCTCATCTATTCAAGGCAAAGAGAGCATCGGCTAATGTTTTCTTTGCCTTGATGTTATATCGTCCTGATGCCTAGCCACATTGAATTCAATGTCAAGCGCATCTCCGTAGCTTGCTGCGGAGAAAGTGAGCGAATGTCAAGCCATATTTTTCCTTAAGAATCAAAAATTCTCCGCGGTTTGCCATGGAGAACTCCAATATTCCACCATCTGTCGGGAAATTCCATGCAACTTGATGTGATAAAATAAGCGACTGAGGAGCCGATGAGGCAGGCTCATATTTGAGTTCGGTAATGTCATAATTGTCGTTATAATCAGACAAAAATGTTTAGAAAAAAACTCTTGACAACTTTTATAAAAGGGCATAGCTAGCACGTCAATATTTCACGACGCCTAAATCTATCCAAACGATAGATGCGGGGGAACCGGTATTTTGGGGCGCATTTCTTAAGAATAGGACACTTCCATGTCCGAGCCCGTCAGCTAACCTCGTCGGCATTTGGGAGGAACACAGAAGATGTTTATTCTTCTATTATTGATATTGCCACTTTTGTTATCAGACGTTGGTGAAGAATTCATTTCACCGATTGCCAATTTTCAAGTTGTCTTTATTTCGTCCTGTCATTTCCGTAAAAAAACAAAACAAAATATAACTGCCGGTCTTTATCCGGTGCGGATCACTACTTGTCGTATATGATCGTTTAGCTTTCAGTTAATGTGCTTCAAGGTCTATGGAGGTTTATATGACATTAAACGATTGGTTGTGCCTCGTATTGTTTTCTATAATTTTAATAATTCCGGCTTTTGGGCCTGGTGAATTAATAGCAGGCGTATTCACAGGCACAAGAACTTTTATAACGCCGGTCATGTTCTGTTCCTTAATCTGGATATGGATAAGAAAAAGTTATGAAGTCGGAGAAGAATTATGAGCGAAGATAGAGCCGATGCATTCCTGAGAATGATTAAGCGCAGTCAGCGAGGAAAATTAAAAATATATCTGGGCTATGTTGCGGGCGTCGGAAAAACATATGAAATGCTGCAGGAAGCGCACCGATTGAATAAGGAAGGTATTGATGCCGTAGTCGGTCTGGTAGAGACACACGGCCGCGCCGATACGGCAAAACTGGTGGAGGGGCTGGAAGTGATTCCCCGCCGGCAAATCGAGTATCGCGGAGTTGTTTTAGAGGAAATGGGTGTCGATGCTATTCTGGCGCGTAAACCACAAATAGTACTGGTTGACGAATTGGCGCATACCAATGTTCCGGGAAGCCGCAATGCGAAGCGCTATGAAGATGTGCAGGAAATTTTAGATGCAGGCATCCATGTAATCAGCACGCTCAACATTCAGCATTTGGAAAGCCTTTACGATGTCGTGGAACAGGCAACAGGCGTTAAGGTGCGGGAAAGAATTCCCGATTCCGTTCTTGCTGAAGCAGATCAACTGGTTAATGTTGATCTGACCTATCAGGACCTTCAGGAGAGGCTCAAGGAGGGGAAAATATACCCTAAGGACCGCATTGCCACAGCCCTGCAGAATTTTTTCAAGAAAACCAATCTTGATCAGCTTCGGGAGCTTGCCCTGCGGGAAATGGCAGCGCACATTGATTTGCGGTATCGTGATCGCCTTCAGGAGGAAATATCGGCTACACCCGACCAGGTGATGGTTTGTTTAAGTTCCCGGGGTCCCAATAGTGAAAAACTTTTACGTTATGCCTCGCGGCTCGCGGGAAGGCTCAACAGAAATTGGTATGCCGTTTATGTTCAGACGCCTTCGGAAGAGCCGACAGCGATTGAAGCCGCAACGCAGCGCATGCTCTCCAATACCCTTACACTGGCTAAACAACTGGGTGCAGTCGTTTTTACTTTCAAAGGCGAGGATATTGCCGCGACAGTTTTGCAAGTGGCAAAGGAATACCGTGTGGGACACATTGTAATCGGCAGTCCTCGCAAATTGCCTTTTTGGAAAATATTGCTGGGTCGCCGTACCGTTGTGGATCACTTGATCGATGATTCCCGCGGCATCAATATTGTTGTCTTAAACACGTCGCATGAAGAGTATGCTTCTGCTGTTACAACGCTGCCTTCTTCCGCAATAGAACCGGAGATAGAGAAAGTTCCACCGCCCTCAGAAGTTTTAAAAGAATTGCACTTAAGCAATGTTGTTTCCAGGGAAAGTATTATCGTCTGGAATAAACCGCTTTTAAAGGAAGAATTGCTGCGGGAACTGACAGGCTTGATTTGGGATGAGATCAAAATATTGTCGCCGGCACTGATTCTTGATGCAGTGCTGGAAAGAGAAAAACAAGGTTCCACGTTTCTTAATGAAGGTGTTGCTTTTCCACATGCGAGGCTTGACGGCCTTACAAAATCCTATGTGGCCATCGGGATAACCAAGAAAGGGATTGCCGATGTTGCAACTGAAAAACCCATTGAGTCTGTATTCCTTATTCTTTCACCTGCGTCTCGCCCCAATGATATGATCCAGATTCTGGCTTTAGTCAGCAAGGCTTTTCGGGATCGTCAACTCATGAAAAGCCTGCGGATTGCTTTAACAGCGGAAGATGTGATGGGTGCGATTAAAAATTGGGAATCAGACAAGGATAACAGCAAAATGAATGAATAAAGTAATATAGTTTGCAAATGGAGCCCCTGCGGCGAAAACTGGCGGCTTTCTGCAGGGGGTAAATTAAAAAATGAAATACTAAAAGATGAAGGAGATGTTTTAAAATGAACCTTGCAATTTGGCTTTTGGTGATGTTTTTTTTGGGTCTTTTGTCAATGGGACTATGCTTTCTATTTTTGAAAGCATGCGAAAAAATTTAAATATGAGGAGGAGTCGATGATTTATTTGACTGTATTTGTTGTGGTTTTCTTGTTTGTTTATCTTATGGTTACCCTGGTGAGACCGGAATGGTTTTAGCAAGGACAATGGATAATACTGAAGTACTGAACTGAAAGGAGTTAAGAGAATGTTTGTAAAGATATGGTTACTTCCTTTCGCGTTGCTCGTCACTGCGACGATCATCGCGATTCCCTTGAGCCGTTACATAGCATGGATCATGAACGGAAAATATCGGCCTTTGCCGGTCCTCGGCTGGTTTGAAAAAAAATTGGACAGCGGCCCGCAGAACTGGAAGCAGTATACAGGCGCGCTGCTTCTTTTCAATATGTTGCTGTTTGTCTTCGGCTATCTGGTGCTGGCGATGCAACCGTGGATGCCGTTGAACCCTGATGGCAAGGGCATGCTATTCCCTTCCACCATCTTTCACAGCGTCATATCGTTTATGACGAATACCAATTTACAACACTATGCCGGAGATGTGCACCTGTCGAATTTCAGTCAAATATTCTTCATCATCTCCAATATGTTCCTGTCGGCCTCCGTTGGGTTCTGTGCGCTGGTCGCGATCATCCGGGCTTTACGAGGGGATTCCTCACTCGGCAACTACTTTGTGGATATGTGGCGGGTGGTGGTATATATGTTCGTGCCGGCTGCCCTGATCTTCGGCTTAATTTTCCTGCAGCAGGGGAGCCCCATGACCTTCAAAAGTTCTCACCAGGTCTCGACGCTTGAAGCCGCAGCCATGGGAACCACGGACAAGGGTGAACCAAAACAGCAAACCATCGTGGTCGGGCCGGTTGCAGCCCTTGAGTCTATCAAGATGCTCGGCACCAACGGCGGCGGGTTTTTTGGCATGAATTCAGCGCACCCTTATGAGAATCCCACCGGTTTGTCGAACTTTTTCGACACCTTGGCCATGATGATCTTTCCATTTGCGCTGGTCTTTATGTACGGCCGAATGCTCGGCCGGCCGCGGCATTCCTGGGTCATTTTCTCGGTTATGATATCATTGATGGCTGGAACGATTATCTGGTCGGTTTATTTTGACACATTGAAGCCGAATCCGGGATTGACTGTCCATCCTACCGCGCAAATCTATCAAATCCCCAATGCAAAAGCGCCGGGCGGAACACAGGCAATGACCGTTCCTGCTGTAGCTGGCCTGCCGGTTGACCAGCACATGGGGAACCTCGAAGGGAAAGAGATGCGTTTTGGAACTTCGGCTGGTGCCACCTTCGCTGCACTTACGACTAATGTAACCTGTGGTGCAGTTACAGCGGAAATGGACAGCCTCAATCCACTTGCCGCCCTTTCCCCCATGGTGGGGATGTGGCTTAACTGTTTATTTGGAGGCAAAGGTGTCGGGATGATCAATATGCTATTGTATCTGATCATAGGGATCTTTATTGCCGGTATGATGGTGGGGCGGACGCCCGAATATCTTGGTAGAAAAATCGGAGCCCGCGAGGTGAAACTGGCGGTGATCGCCCTCCTTGTCCATCCGACGATGATTCTCCTACCAACCGGTCTCTTCGCCGCGATGAGTTGGGGAATGCAGGCAGTCAGCAATCCCGGTGCGCATGGCTTTTCCCAGATGCTCTTCCAGTTCTCTTCAGCCTCCGCCAATAATGGCGCTGCTTTTGACGGATTGGGCGTGGTTTATGGGTTCGCCAATAATGCCAATCCTGCACCCATGGCCATTCCCTGGGATATTGCCACGGGACTTGTGATGCTCTTTGCCCGTTATCTGCCGATTATCGCGCCAATTGCCATGGCGGCGTATCTCGGCGCCAAGAAAGCAAGTCCGGCTGGCCTGGGAACACTGCGCGATGATAGCATAACTTTCGGCTTTCTTCTGCTTGGGACGGTTCTTATCGTCGGGGCGCTGCTCTTCCTGCCGGTTGCCGTGCTTGGTCCGGTGGCGGAACACCTTGGTCCAATGCCCTTCGGCGGATAAACGGAAAGAATTACGATTATTTAGGGTAACTATTTAGTTCTGGATAGAGTAAAATTTAAAGAAGTTTAAAAAGGAGTTTAAAATGGCTACAATATCTCATGTGATGAACCCGGTGCACGAGGGACAACAGAGTCCAAAGTGGCCGCAGTCTCATCGCAGGTTTAAAAATAGGAAATTGCTGGACAGGGAAACATCGTTTGCAGCTTTAAAACAGGCATTCATTATGTTGCGGCCGGACATTCAGTGGAAAAATCCTGTAATGTTCGTGGTAGAGGTCGGCACTATCCTCACCTTTTTGTATATTGTTCAGGCCATACTGAGTAAGAACGTGAGCGAGGTTCCGGTAAGTTATTTTGTAACAGTCGATGTGTGGCTTTTTCTGACTGTCCTGTTTGCCAACTTTGCTACTGCCCTTGCAGAAGCCCGCGGTAAAGCCCAGGCCGATTCACTCAGAAAAGCGCGTTTTGACACGGTGGCCTATCGTTTGAATGCTGCAAAATCAATCGATCAGGTTTTCTCGACGGACTTGAAACCCGGCGATCTGGTTGTTGTGGAGGCAGGGCAAACAATTCCCGGCGACGGAGAGATCATTGAAGGGATTGCCTCTGTTAACGAATCTGCTATAACCGGCGAATCAGCGCCGGTGATTCGAGCTGCAGGGGGCGATCGCTCCGGTGTCACTGGCGGCACTACGGTTCTGTCTGATCGGATCGTAGTCCGGATAACCAGCGGCGCCGGAGACTCGTTTCTCGACCGAATGATTGCGTTGGTGGAGGGCGCCATCCGTCAGCGGACCCCTAATGAAATAGCCCTGACACTGGTACTCTCGGCCTTTACGCTGGTCTTTCTGATCGTCGTAGTTCCCATCTGGCCCATGGCGTGGAATGCTGAGCAATACATGATGGGCTACACGGGAACCTCAGAACCATTGAAGAGTCTAGGCACCGATGTTCCCACGCTTATAGCTCTCATTGTCTGCCTCATACCCACAACTATCGGCGCTTTGCTTTCCGCTATCGGGATCGCCGGTATGGATCGCGCTTTACAGGCCAACATTATCGCCAAGAGCGGTAAAGCTGTAGAATTGGCCGGAGACATTGACGTAGTCATGCTGGATAAGACCGGCACTATAACAATCGGAAACCGGAAAGCGACGACATTCCTGCCCATCGGGGAGTATTCTGCAGCCACTGTAGGCAATCTAGCTGCGCAGGCATCTGCTGCCGACGAAACGCCAGAGGGCAAAAGCATCATCGAGTTGTTCATAACTCAAAACAACAGGGCAGTGGATTTTGTTGAGAATACACAGTTCGTTCCATTTACAGCACAAACTCGTATGAGCGGAGTCGATCTCCCCGATGGGCGCCGTATTCGAAAAGGGGCGCCTGATGCTATAATCAAATTCGTCACAGACAATGGCGGCAGCATTCCGGAAGAGCTAAACACAGTGGTCAGTAGCGTTGCTTCCAAGGGCGCAACCCCGTTGGTTGTTGCCGATGACGCTCACATTGCCGGTGTTGTCGCTCTTGAGGATATTCTAAAGCCTAATATGCAAGAGCGCTTTGAGCGACTCAGAAGAATGGGTCTGCGGACAGTCATGATCACGGGAGATAATCCTCTCACGGCTGCAACTATTGCCAGGCAGGCCGGAGTGGATGATTTTCTTGCCGAGGTTACGCCGGAGTCCAAGCTTGCCTACATTCGTAAGGAACAAAATGAGGGCAAACTGGTGGCCATGATGGGTGACGGCACTAATGATGCTCCCGCCCTGGCCCAGGCAGATGTTGCTTTGGCCATGAATGCCGGGACACAGGCGGCGAAAGAAGCAGCCAATATGGTCGACCTGGACAGCGATCCGACCAAACTGATCGAAGTAGTGGAAGTAGGGAAGCAGCTTCTGATGACGCGGGGCTCCCTGACGACTTTTTCCATAGCCAATGACGTGGCAAAGTATTTTGCAATCATTCCGGCTCTTTTTGCAGGCACTCTGCCGTGGCTGAAGGTAGTCGATGTTATGCACCTGCATTCACCAACCTCGGCAATCCTCTCGGCGGTGATCTTCAATGCGCTGATAATCCCTGCACTCATCCCCGTTGCGCTCAAGGGTATATCCTATAAGCCGCTGGGTGCCGATGCACTGCTGCGCAGGAATCTGCTGATCTGGGGGTTGGGAGGTGTCATCATCCCATTTATTGGCATTAAATTGATTGACCTCATCATGGTGGGTACCCACTTGATCAGTTGATCTTAGAAATAAGGAGACATAATCATGATAAAATATTTTACAAAGAGTTTCTTACTTTTGCTGGTTTCAGTAGTTATTTGTTGTATCATTTATCCGCTGGGGTTATGGGCGGTCGGGCAAATCTTTTTTCCCTTCCAGGCTAATGGCAGCATGCTGGAAGGCCCGGACGGGAAAGTAGTGGGATCTCGCCTCATTGCGCAGCCGTTTACCAAGGATGAGTACTTTCAGCCCCGTCCTTCAGCGGCGTCCTACGATGCTTCGGCATCGGCATCATCTACCCTTGCACCATCTAACTATGCGCTCCGTGACCGTGTTGCCCGGGTGATTGGTCCCATCGCGATGTATAAAAACAGTCCCAGGGCCGGCCAAGTTGTTGCGCTGGACGTTGAAAACTGGTTCGGAAAAGACACATATCAGGGCAAACCGCATATTGTGGCCCAATGGGCGGATATGCATAATTCTCTTGCCCAGGCTTGGGTGAATGCCGATCCGAAAAACACAAAGTACGTGGAAGACTGGGGGAAAACGCATCCTGCTTTAGTAGCCAAGTGGATCAAGGACAATCCGGCTACACCAAAGCCGAAGGCTTCCGATCTGGCTGTCGTTTTCTTTGGAAACTTCTCCCAAGAGAACCAGGGGAAATTTCCTTCAGCTGTGACGAAAAAAGGGGTGGATGGCAAGGATGTAACGACGATCGAGCCCGTTAACACAGGGACTGATATACAATCGATCTTTTTCGACATGTGGAGGCAAGAGCATCCCGATGTTGAACTCCAGGATGTCCCCGGCGATCTGGTTACTGCTTCCGCTTCCGGACTCGATCCCCATATCACACTGCAAAACGCCGAGTATCAAATGAATAGGGTTGTCTCTAAATGGGCGGCTGACATGAAGCGCGATCCAAATGACGTCAGGAAAGAGATTGAGCAAATAGTCCGGGAAAATGTTTCTGCACCCTGGAACGGAATTATAGGCGAGAAATATATTAATGTGCTCGAAGTCAATCTTGCACTTTGTAAAAAATATGGGATGCCACCGACGCAATGATCCCTGCGAATCATTTTTTATGAAAAACGAGATGACTTAGAGTGCTGCGTAACTTCTTGAGAAAGGAATGGATGAGAGGGATGATTATAAGAACCTTTTGTAGGAACAGCGCTGGAGTTTAAGAACAATGTCCAATTTGACATCAATGACAGCAGCCCGCTGGGTTAAAATATGATGGGGAAATTGATATTGGATTGACAAGCAAAAACAGTATTGGTAAAAAAGTTTAAATCTTTATATTGGTCAGAAAAACGGGAGCAACATATTCTTAAGGAAGCTTATGAAGATATCAATTAAAGAACTTGAGGATCTGACCAGCCGGGCGATAGAGAATTACGGCTACAGGGACAAAGAAATTCACGTTATCATGGATGTATTACTCTATGCCCAGATGCGTGACAATAATCAGGGCGTAGTAAAGCTCATCGGCAAGGGAATACCCAGAGATCCTAAGGCCGGAGAGATCGTAATAGAAAAGGAGACTCCCGTTTCCGCGCGGATTTGCCATCGCCGGAACATTCAACACCAACACTTCATCCGGGGCTATCGGCTACTATGCCTCACGCCTGGCTAAACAGGGACTGATCGGCTTCACTTTTAGCCGGTCGCCAGAACGAGTTGCCGTTCACGGTTCCTTCGAGCCGGTCTTTGGTACTAATCCTTTGGCTATCGCCATCCCGACCGAGTCGGATCCCATTGTTCTAGATATGTCAACAGCGGCAACTTCCTATTTTGGTCTGGTAGAAGCCCTGACAGCAGGGAGAAATATTTCCGCTGATTTTGCCTATGATGCCCAGGGCATCCCGACTATAGATCCGCAAAAAGCAATTGCCGGAGCCATCCGTTCCTTTGACCGGAGTTATAAAGGATCAGGTCTTGCCCTCATCGGTGAGATACTGGCCGGGCCGCTGGTGGGTGCTGCTTTCTGCGGAATCGGCGACAGTAAGGGGAATTGGGGACATCTTGTCTTCGCCGTTGATCCGGAACTCTTAACGGATCGGCACGAGCTTGCAAAAAATGTATCCACGATGGTCCGCAAGGTAAAGTCCACAAAGAAATTGCAAGGAGTGGAGGAAATATTCGTGCCGGGAGAAAAGGGAAACAGGATTGCCAGGCAGCGTCGGGAAACAGGCATGATCGATGTGGAGGATAATCTTCTTACCGCGTTACGCAAGGTTGCTGTAATTTGATCATACTAAATTTATACACTATGGAAGGAAATATATTATGTCGGAATTCAAGAATGTAACAATTATTAAAAAAGCAAATATATACTTTGACGGCAAGGTTACCAGCCGTACGATAATTTTCCCCGATGGTTCAAAAAAAACACTGGGCATTATGTTTCCGGGAGATTATGAATTCAGCACGGCGGAGACGGAAATCATGGAGATTCTTGCAGGTGAACTGGAGGTGATGTTGCCTCGTGCTGCAAACTGGATAACTGTTAAAGCAGGAGGAGTTTTTGAAGTGCCGGCTCAATCCAAATTCAGTTTGAAAGTTAAGAGCCTCACTGACTATTGTTGCTCCTACGTCAAGTAATACCAACTCTAAAGGAATTTTTCGCCACGTTGCCGAAAATTATCGGCAACGTAATGTTCTATTTTTTATACGCTTTCCTAAAGGAAATGCGCTTCCGATGAAGGCATTATATTCAGAGGGAGAAATGAAAACGGTGCGTTCAGAGAACGCGCCGTTTGAGTAACGGTTATATCCAGATTTTTCAGTATTTGAAAATCAGGAAAGCCTAAAGAGGTGCTTATTAGTTGGCGTACAAGCTTTCGATTTCGTCCTTATATTTTTCGAAAACGATCCGGCGCTTAAGCTTCAAAGTCGGCGTCAATTCGCCAGACTCGACGCTGAATGGTTTATCCAGTATCTTATAGTACTTGATCTGTTCGTAACGAGGCAGTGTTTCGTTAACCTCATCCACCTGTTTCTGGATCAATTCCTTGATCTGCTCATTTGAGATAAGATCTTTATCTGAACATGCCAGAATGCCGTTGTGTTTGGAAAAACGGTGAAGTTCCTGAAAATCGGGAACTATAAGAGCGGATATATATTTTTTAGCATCGCCTATCAGGCAGACCTGATCTATATAAGGTTTGGCCGTAATAGCAAGTTCAATGGGACGCGGAGCGATATTCTTGCCGCCCGAAGTGATAAAGAGTTCCTTTTTGCGGTCCGTAATTAGAAGAAATCCGTCCTTATCAAATTCACCGATGTCTCCTGTCTTGAACCATCCATCCGGGGTAAATGCCTCGGTCGTTGCTTCAGGCAAATTCCAGTATCCTTTAAATACCTGGGGACCCTTGACGAGAATTTCACCATCTTCAGCTATTTTTTCTTCCGTCCAAAGAACCGGTTTGCCGACGGTGCCTGGTTTGATCTGCAGTTTATGAGCAATGGTATTATAAGCCAGAGAAAGACTTAAAGAACGGATCGGATTGGTATAAGGTGAAAGCCCCTTCGCCTGTTTGGTAACCATCAAATCCAATGTCAAATCTATCATTTTATTATAGAACCAGCCGGCCTTGCTGACATCGAAGCTGTCGGAAAATTCCGGTTCGTTGAAGTTGATAACCGGCGATGTTTCTGTCAATCCGTAGCCTTCGCTGAGTTGAATACCCAGAGAGCGAATAAATACGCAAACTTCTTTGGAAAGTTTTCCTCCACCTGATGCGCCGAGCACGACACGATCCAGACCTGCCGTCTTTTTAATTTTATTAAAAACCAGGACATTGGCCAGTGCGAATTGAAGCAAATCAATTTGATTCATTCTTGTGGCGGTTTCCATGGCTTTAGAATATTTTCCTCCCAGTTTCATTGCCCACGCAAAAATGGATTGAGCGGTTTTGTTTTGCCGGGAAACGATTGATTTTGTCGTATCATAAATTTTTTCCCATAATCGGGGTATACTGATAACTACATTAGGCCTTACTTCCAGAAGATTTTTCGGTATTTTTTCAAAACTTTCAGCAAAAACAAGAATGCTCCCTTGTTGAAGCGCTCCTGCATGATAATCGCTTGTCCTGCCGAAAACATGACATAAGGGCAGATGAACAAGGTGAGTCAGGTGAATACCCAGTTCCCGCTGGCGACGTACAAGGGTGGAATTGGAACCTTGATGAATATTTACCACCCAGTTCTTCTGGGTAAGGATAGCGCCTTTCTGCTTTCCTGTGGTTCCTGACGTATATATTATGGAAGCGACATCTTCAGGAGCGACAGCATTTATTTTCTTTTCTACTTCCTGATCGCTTATCTTTTGTTTCCCTAAAGCCATTACCTCATTAAAGGTATAAACACCTTCCGGTTTTGCGCCATCCCAGGAACACATCATTATTATTTTTTCCACAGGAGCGCCCTCTGCCTTTGCCTTGAGGGCCATTTCTCCCCTGCCCTGAGAAGAGGCAATGACAATCTTTGCTCCGCTGTCCGCTGTCATATACCCCAATTCTTCAAGGGTTAATGTTGGATAAAGAGGAACACCGACGGCGCCACAGGCCTGAATGGCCTGATCGGCGATAATCCATCTTGGCCTGCTTTCGGAAAAAATGACGGTCCGATCGCCCTTGTTCAATCCTAAAGCAATCAAACCTTTGGCGAGAGCTATAGCTTCGTCACGAGTTTCTTTCCAGTTTCGAGAATGCCATTGGCTGCCAGGGTTGCCATCTCTGTCGAACTTAGCCCTAAGAAGTTCTACCTGATCTCCATAACGCAATGCCTGATTGTGAAATATTCCGCATAAGGTATCGGTTCTGTAAGCCATGATTCAGTTGTCCCTCCTTGAATGATCTTTGTCAGCTTAGTCAGCCAATCAAGCAAGAGTTGCTTCTTTATTTAAATGTATATTTTTCAATATTGTTTTCATAATCCCTTTTTCCTGAAAAAATCAAGTTCCATTTTTATTTAGTCTGAAAGATTTGATTCAATATTTTTTTTCTTGTAAAGAAAACGTTCTAAAAAGCGGTTGTAGGTTGTCCAATCAGAATCAGTATTAGTAGAATCAGTCAGCAATGTTTGAAAAGCGTTAAACTTGGCATCCAGGTCATCAATATAATGGACGACTAAAGCCTCCAGAGTTTTCGGACGTTTAGGAGAACCGAATTCAAATTCTCCATGATGACTCAAAATAATATGTCGCAATTCCAAAGCTAGTTGCGCAGGAAAATCAGGAATAACGGCAATTTTTTTATTGATCATTTCCACGCCCATAACAATATGACCGATTAATCTTCCTTCGTCGCTGTAATCAATTATATTATCATAAGAGAATTCATAGATTTTACCGATATCGTGAAGAATACCTCCGGCAATAATCATATCTTTGTTGAGGTCGGGGTAATGATCAGAGACTTTTTCTAATAAGCGTACAACTGAGAGTGTATGTTCCAGAAGGCCGCCCAGATAAATATGATGAAAACCTTTGGCCGCGGGAGCTCTTTTAAAAAGACAGATGGTTTTTTCTTCCTGAAAAAAAGCATTGAGTAATGCCTGCAGATATTTATCATTCACTTTTTCGATGTAGCCAATTATTTCATTGAACATTACATTGACATCTGCATTTACGGCGGGTAGATAATCGGCCGGTTCGATTTCTTCCCATTCAATTTTTTTAATATCAGTGATTGATATTTGGATTGAGTTTTTGTAATTGGCGGCTCTTCCTTCGATGAAAATTATATCGCCTTTTTTAAATTGACGATTAAATTCTTCAGCATTGTCCCAAACCTTGCCTTCGATTCCGCCGCTTTTATCTTTCAACCGCATGGTTAAATAAGGGAAGCCTTTTTGAGAAAAGGCCATATTTTTTTCCGTAACCAGAAAAGAAGAAACGACCTTATCGCCTTGTTTGATATCCTTGAGATAAATTTCTTTAGTCTTCAAATTATTATCCGCCTTTCATGAGAATAAATATTCATCCTGCCGTTACGCACATAACCCATCAGCATAATATTTGCCTTGTGTAACAGTTCGATAGCTTTTGCCGTGGGCGCGGAATGGAAAATTATTACCGGTATGCCCAGATTCCAGACTTTATAAACGATTTTGGAAGAAATTCTTCCCGCGGTTAAGATGATTTTGTCGGAGAGATTAATCTTCCGCAAAAGAGCATATCCACCTAGCATGTCTATGGTATTATGACGTCCTATATCTTTGCACAGAGCGATAATCTTTTCTATACTTGCCAGCGACGAACAATGAGTACCACCGATTTTATTATGCAATACTGATTTTCCCCAAAGTTCATTCATTAATTTCAGAGCCATTTTAGCCTTTATCTTAAAATCCACCGGTACCAGCAGCGGCAAAAGGGTTTCGATATTAGCGCTACTACCGCGCGCTCCGCTGGAAGAGATATTTTTAACAGATGCTTTGGGGAAAGATTTTTTGTTTTTTAAGATAACGTTTACGCGATTTTCATGATTATTGATCTCAATTTTTACGATTTCTTCACTGGTCGTGATAATTTTTTCCGATCTTAACAAGCCTATAGCCAGTTCCTCCGGATAAATACCGGCGCAGGCAATGGAAGCTAATGGTTTGCCATTAACATCAACATTAACATCAACATCAAGGACTACTTCCCGAATTACTTTAGCGCATGATCTGGCAATGGAATTGCTTTCAGTGGAAAATATTTTAAATGTTTTTATATTTTCATCAAAATTACTCATATTTTTCTCTTAAAATGCGGTGGTCGCCTACTCTAATGGTAAGTTTGTTCATGTCGAAATATTCCATTAATGGGATTATGTATTTACGGGAAAGGCCGGTTAAGTCTTTGAAACTTGCTGGCGTGGCTTTACCGTCTTTTATCAGTTGTGCCTTGTAATTATTGCGCAGTTTCTCCAAAGTTTCGCGGGCAAAACATAATTCTTCATTTATTTGTATTAAATCTCCTTCTTTGATCATCAATTTGATAATGCTTTGCACTTTTGTCTTCTGGTTTTTAAATTTGTTCATAACTTCAGTCAGCGAAAAAGGTGTAAGGTTTGCGTCATTATAAATCCCGGCTATATCCAGGCGCAAAGAACCCAGTTCTTCTGATAATTCTACCTGGTGTCTGGTCAACCGCACATTGTCTTTGTTGCTTACAATAGTTCCTTTTTTATTGAGTGAATTTATGACTATATTGAAAAGTTTTGGTGAAACAACATTTCCCGATGACGCCTTGAGTTCTTCTTTGGATATACCTTCCTTCAGAGGATTTTTCTTATGATAAGCGGCAATGTTATTAATAAGAAGCTCTTCAAGCTGATGAAAAAAGCTTGCGGAAATAACAGTTGTGTCATCATTATCCAGAAGGAAAGCTTTCTTGCCGGAAAATAAATTTTCCAGCGCTTCCCTGATTTTTTTAGCGTTGATACCCAAACGAAAGGCCAGACATCGTAAGTTGATGCCTGTAAAACCAGCTCTTTCAAGAATCACAGAAATTTTTTCCGGCAAAGTTCTTTTTTGTAACGTATTAAATTCTTCGCTAATTTTGCTGTTAAATCTTTTATGTTTGGCTGGAAGCGGATCAATTATTTGACCACCGCCAATTGTTGTCATCGGAGAATAGCTTCGCAAAACGAAATGGTCGCCGGCGACTACAACATCTTTATCAGATAAAACAAGTTGGGCAAATTCTTTTTGGCCTGGCGCAAGTTCATCTTTTTCAAGCAGAATTATCCGCGCGATGATTTCGCTTGTGCCTGTGTGCAGGCGGACCAGAGCCCTGTTTTTGAGGTTTTTAGAATTAGATGCGAGAAATTCAACAAAGACGTCCAGACGCTGTGATGGCCAAACTGTTTGCGGGCGCACAAGTACATCGCCGCGGCTAATAGCGGATTTTTCAATTCCCTGCAAATTGATTGCTGTTCGTTGGCCGGCCCATGCTTCTTCCACTGGCTGATTGTGCACTTGAATGCCTCTGATACGGGCGGTAATATTGTCAGGAAGTATTTGAATTTCATCGCCGGTTTTAATGTGGTCAGAAACCAGTGTGCCGGTAACAACGGTGCCAAAGCCTTTCATCGTAAAAACACGATCCACAGGCAAACGAAAAATTCCGTCATCTGTTTTTTCAGTAATCTGGCTGGTGATATCATCCAATTTTTTAATCAGATCGGTCAGACCTTCTTGTTTAATGGCTGAGACGGGTATAATGGGCGCGCCTTCTAAAAAAGTTCCCTGGAGAAAATTGGTAATTTCCGATTGCACCAGGTGCAGCCAGTCTTTTTCAACAAGATCAATTTTGGTCAGGGCAACGATGCCCCTGGATATTCCCAGAAGAGAACAGATATTCAAATGTTCTTTAGTTTGAGGCATTATTCCCTCGTCAGCGGCAATGACCATCATGACTAAATCAATGCCTGCAGCGCCGGAAACCATGTTTTTGATGAATTTTTCATGTCCAGGAACATCCACAATACCGAGTGTCTGGCCAGAAGGGAGAGTCAAAGAGGCAAAGCCAAGTTCAATGGTGATTCCTCTTTGTTTTTCCTCTTTTAAGCGATCTGTATCGACACCCGTAATGGCTTTAATTAACGCTGTTTTTCCATGATCAACATGACCGGCTGTGCCGAGAACAAAATGTTTCATTTGTTTACCCTGATAAAATGTTGTTGAAAAGTAACAAACTCTTCATTTTTTCACAAGATTATATTTGCTGTTAATCCAAAAATAAAAAAGGATGTTTTTGATGGCGGAAAACACCAGGTAAATTAATCCTTGAAAAAGAAAGGGGGAATTGTTAGAAAGCGCCGCAAAGGAGTGCTTCTTGCGCATACTTGGTTTGGATTATGGTGAAAAAAGGATAGGCGTGGCTATTTGCGACGAACTGGGTCTTACGGCTCAGGGTTTGCCTACGATAATAAGGAAAAATAAAAAACATGACTGGCAAATTTTGGGAGATCTGGTTAGAAGTTACAAGATAGACAAAATTGTAATAGGTTATCCTGTTAAATTGAACGGTTCTGAAGGCATTCAATGTGAAAAAGTAAATCGTTTCTCGGTTTTGCTGGAAAAAACATTTTCCCTTCCAGTTATTAAATGGCAGGAAACTCTTTCTACCAAAGAGGCTGAAGAAATACTTATAAGCTCCGGTGTCCGTTGGGAAAAAAGAAAAAAAATGGTGGATAAACTGGCAGCCTGTCTGATCCTTCAAGGTTATCTGGATTTTATCGCTAAATAATATTGAAATTAATTACGCAAAAAATATGAATAAATCTGTCAAAAAAAGTAATTCTGACAAAAAACAAAAGGATCCATGGATAAAGAGGCTACTCTTGTTCAGATTCTTTAAGAAGTCATCATTTGCGGTAAGAATAATTCACCGTGTTATTTTATATCTTGTTGCTGTTATTTTTATCTTTTGCGTTCTACTTCTAAATTATTCGATTAGTTCCATTGATAAGAAAAATATTAATGTGCTGGTTGATATACCAACAGGCTCCAGCTTCTTAGAGGTTACAGAAAAACTTAATCAGGCGGGGCTGATCAAGCACAGGATTTTCTTTTATAGCCTAGCCATGATAAAAAATGCCAGGCGACACATTTGCGCCGGCGAATATGAAATTAATACTCTGCTGACTCCTTCGGCAATGATTGACAAATTAATGCGCGGAGAAGTTAAGGTACATAAGGTCCTTATTCCGGAAGATTTTTCCATGCAGGAAATTGTCGCGCGCTTGGACGGCGAAAAACTGATTAATAAAGAAATATTTTTTGAACTGGCAAAGGATAAAGATTTTTTAAAATCTTTAAATATTAAGGCGGAATCCATAGAAGGTTATCTTTTCCCCGATACTTATTATTTTAACCGTTCCATGAACACGCGCCAGATTATGAAAATAATGGTAAGCCGGTTTTGGGAGAAAGTTACGCCAGAAATGATTAAAAGAGCCCAGGAACTTGGATTTAATACTCGTCAGTTTGTTACCTTTGCTTCCATTATAGGCAAAGAGTCAGGTAATGATGCGGAAAAACCTTTTATTTCAGCGGTGTTTCGCAACAGGCTCAAAAAGAAAATGCGCCTGCAAAGCGATCCGACTGCTGTCTATGATTTGGATAGTTTCAGTGGTAAAGTACTGCGCAGTCATTTAAAAAGAAATTCCCCCTATAACACTTATCTTATAAGGGGTTTACCGCCCGGACCAATTGCTAATCCGGGATTAACTTCATTGCAGGCGGCGCTTAACCCAGCCCCTGTTAATTATCTTTATTTTGTTTCCAAAAAAGATGGTTCGCACTTTTTTTCATCTTCTTTAAACGAACATAATCAGGCAGTATATTGGTATACACATTTGAATGATAAGTAAATACAACAACTTATAAATTAATTTCTTTGATAAAAATACAAATTTGTTTTTTTATCAATTTTTTTGTTTCTAAGAATTTCTCAGTTCCAAATTATTTATGGTCTTCTTTTTGTATTTCCTCTGTAATTTTAAGTCACTTAATTTAAAGAAAGTTAAAATTTTTGCTTGACAAAGGCAAATACCGCCTCTATAGTTCCAACGTGGAGTAAAGTGGTTTATCGTGGAGGGGAATTATGTCCGTATTTCGTGGTCAATATCATCACAATATTGATGAAAAAGGAAGAATAATCTTCCCATCCAAATTCCGCGAGATATTCGGGGAAGAATACGACAACCGGTTGGTCATTACCAACTGGGATCAATACTTAATGGTTTTCCCTTACGACGAATGGCTAATCATTGAAGAGAAGGTAGCCCATCAATCCAAATTGCGCAAGGAAGTGCGATCGTTTCAGCGTTTCTTCATGTCCGGAGCAGTTGACTGCAATATCGACGGACAGGGGCGTGTGCTCATACCCCCGACTTTGCGCGAATATGCAAAATTGGAAAAGGATATCGTTCTGGCCGGCATGCTGAAGAATATTGAAATTTGGTCGAAAGATCGTTTCGAAGAAAGAATGAAACTAGCTGCCGGTGAAATTGACAAATGCGCAGACTTCATAGCTGATCTGGGAATCTAAAAGATGATTGCCGACTTTTATCACGAGCCGGTAATGGTTAAAGAAGTTATTAAATCGCTTTTAGTCAGCAGAACGGGGATCTATGTTGATTGCACTGTGGGGGGGGCAGGTCATTCTTACGCAATTCTTAAAGAAACAGAAGCGCTGTTGGTAGGAATTGATTGTGATGATCAAGCTCTACAGTTTGCGGAAAAACGCCTGGTGGAATTCGGTTCGCGCAAGATTTTAATAAAGGGTAATTTTGCCGATTTAGGCAAAATACTTAAAGGTTTAAATATCGAAAAAGTTGATGGCATTCTTCTGGATTTAGGCGTCTCTTCTCATCAACTCGATGCAGATCAAAGAGGTTTTAGTTTCAGTCAGCAAGCGCCTTTGGACATGCGGATGGATCGCTGTTTAAAAATAAGCGCTTATGATATTGTCAACAGTTCTGCGCAAAGCGAACTGGAAAATATTATCAGATTTTATGGAGAAGAGAAAATGGCAGCAAGAATAGCCAGGACAATATCAAAAAAAAGACAGCAATCGCCCATTAAAACAACCACAGAACTGGCGGCGATAATTGCCTCTTGCATGCCTGCGAAATTAAAATGGCAAAGAATTCATCCCGCCACAAGAACATTTCAAGCCATAAGAATCGCTGTCAATAATGAATTAGATAACATAAAACCGGCAATTGATGCTGCCGTTGAAGTGTTAAAACCCGGTGGTCGCCTTTGCGTAATTTCTTTTCATTCGCTGGAAGATCGTATTGTTAAAAATGAAATTCGTTTTTTGGAGGGGGGGTGTATCTGCCCCAAGGATATACCGTTTTGTGTTTGTCAAAAAGAGACAAAGCTCAAAAATCTAACCAGAAAAGTAATAGTGCCTTCAAGGGAAGAAATTGAAGCTAATCCACGCGCCCGCAGTGCTAAGTTACGCGTAGCCAGGAGAATTTAAAATGGCACAATCCGCACAGTCTGCTGGAATGAGAGCCATGCCCCATTTCGAAGAAGCGAAGGACAATTCTTTCGGCATTAAGTATTCGACTTTTATTATCTTTGCCTTAGTGCTCATGTTTGTTGCTTTGATCTATGTAGGCTCTCATATTCATATGACGGAATTGGAATATAGTATCGCTACGGAATTAAATGTCCAAGCGCAAAAACTGGATGAACAAAAAAAATTAACATTGGAATACGATATGCTCAAATCACCGCAGCGGATTGAAAGCATTATGAGAAGTAAATTGCAGATGTCCTATCCTGATAATGACCAAGTAATTATCTTAAAAAAATCGGGAGAAGGATATGGCGAGTGAATCGAAAAAATGGCTGAAATTCAAGATTGTCATGATTTTCATGATTTTTCTCGTGTTATTCATTGCTTTGATATCCCGTGCTTTTCAGCTACAGGTTTTATCCGGCCAGAAACTAAAAAAATTAGCAACAAGGCAACACACCTCTGTGCTTCAGTTGCAGCCGGAAAGAGGCATAATTTATGATCGCAACGGCGAAAAGCTTGCTGTATCAATCATGGCGGATTCCGTCTGCGCCGATCCTTCCAAAATAGTCGATCCCGTTAAAACTTCAAGACAAATTGCAGAAATTCTCAATTTAGACAGTCAAATGGTTTTTAAAAAATTATCCGCACAAAAGAACTTTTCCTGGTTGGCTAGAAGAATTTCTCCGGAGCAAGCTGCTTCTGTAGAGAGTGCGGACGTCGAAGGGATTTTTCTTGTTAAAGAACCTAAACGCTTTTATCCCAATGGCGAATTGGCTGCACATTTGCTTGGATTTGTTGGCCTAGATGCCTCCGGTCTGGAAGGATTGGAAAGTAAATATGATGAATCTTTAAAAGGAAAACCACAGATGTTGGCCTGGGCCAGGGATGCCAAAGGCAAAAAGCTGTTCCTGCGCGTTGAAAAGAACGAGACTCAAAAAGATGAAAATGTAAATCTTGTCTTAACGATTGATAATCGAATTCAATACCTTGTGGAAACTCAGTTAAAAGAAGCTGTTCTTTCCAAGGGCGCAAAAGCGGGACTTGCTATAGTCATGGATCCTAAGACAGGAGAGATTTTAGCGATGGCTAACCAGTTAGGATTCAACCCCAATAACATTGAGGGTCTTACACCGGAGAAATGGCGAAACCGTGCTATTACCGATTATTTTGATCCGGGATCAACCTTCAAACCTTTTTTAGTGGCCGGCGCGCTGGAAGAAAAAATCGTTAAGGAATCAGATAAGTTTTATTGTGAAAATGGAAATTATAAAGTGGCAAATCGCGTCATTCATGAAGCAAATAGGAAACGTCATGGAGTGTTAGACGTCAGAGATATATTAAAATATTCCAGCAATATCGGTGCCGCAAAAATCGCTCAAAAAATGGGAAAAGAAAAATTCTATGATTATATACAGAAGTTTGGCTTTGGAACCAAAACCGGCATAGATCTGCCCGGCGAGTCTGCGGGAGCGGTCAGGCCGGTGAAAAATTGGGTACCGGTTGATACGGCGATGATTGGTTTCGGGCAGGGTGTTTCAGTTACGGCAATTCAATTAATTTCCGCCGTTTCGGCCGTTGCCAACAACGGAGTTTTAATGAAACCGTATGTTGTGCGCGGTATTGCCGATAAGGATTATCACCTTGTCAAACTTTATACGCCGACGGTCGTTCGCAAAGTTATTTCTCCAGATACGGCCAAGCGTCTTACCAATATGCTGACGGAAGTTGTTAGCGCTCCGGATGGCACCGGTAAAAACGCGCGCATTGTCAATGTTGCTGTTGCCGGCAAGACAGGGACTTCTCAGAAATTCGATTTTACCCGCGGCGTATATTCTTCGGAAAAAGTGCGAACGTCTTTTATGGGATTTTTCCCGGCTGAAAATCCGCAGGTTGCCATTCTGGTAATTCTTGACGAACCGCAAAGAGACAAGTGGGGTGGGGTTGCTGCTGCCCCGGTGTTTAAGAATATCGGGGAGCAGATACTCAATTGCTTTAAAACAAACATCAGGGAAACTCCTGTTTTTGAAAAAGAGAAGACTGATAAAGTACAGCTTGTTTCGGCGCAGCAGACTTTAGCTTCGCAGAATGCTGCCGAAGATGATGGATTAACCATGCCTGATTTTTCCGGCTTAACAATAAGAGAAGCAATGAAGAAAGCGAAAGCTGAATCAATAGAGCTTAAAATATCAGGCAATGGTTGGGCTGTGCGCCAATACCCGCCGGCGCACACGCCGTTTGGTGATGAGCGTTTATGCAATGTTGCTTTTGAGTTAAATAATTGAGGTTTGTATGAAACTGGCTCGCTTAATTGAGGGACTGGATATAATAAATATTTCAGGAGATCCTTATGGAGAGATTTCTGCTGTATGTTTTTCCGCGGGTAAATGTAAACCTGGTTCTCTGTTTGTGGCCATTCCAGGCTTAAAGAGTGATGGGCATGATTTTATTACAGAAGCTATAACTCGTGGCGCGCAATTCATTGTTTACGAGAAAAACTTACAGTTCCCCTCTCAAGTAACAGCAATTAAAGTGTCCGACAGCCGGCGTGCTCTGAGTATTTTAGCCAGAAACTTTTTTGACAATCCATCCGGCCATTTGGTGCTCGTTGCTGTTATGGGAACAAACGGTAAAACGACAATCACCTATCTTCTTGAATCCATATTAAAGTCATACGGTTTTAAATGCGGGGTTTTAGGCACTGTCAATTATCGCTACAATGATAAAACCTATCCCGCGCCAAACACTACTCCGGAATCTTATGAACTGCAGAAAATTATGCGTTCGATGGCCGATGGTGGTATTACTCACGTTATTGCCGAAGTTTCATCCCATGCCGTTGACTTGAAAAGAATTGAGGACTGCGACTTTGATCTGGGAGTTTTTACCAATCTTACCCGTGATCATCTTGATTATCATTTAACAATGGAAAATTATTTTCAGGCAAAGAAACGATTTTTTGCCGAGGTTTTGCCTCAAAGCAGGAAAGTTCATTCGCAAAAAATGGTTATCAATGCCGATGATCAGTGGGGGCAGAGAATTTTACAGGAAGTATCTCTGCCGGCGTTAACTTATGGGATAGAGGGCGACTGCGCAATCATGGCTAAAAACTATAAATTGTCATTGACGGGAATAAATGTCCAGATTGATTTAGGCGGAGGAACCGTTTCCATAGCATCGTCTCTTATAGGTAAATTTAATCTCTACAATATTTTGGCTGCTGTTGGCGCGGCGGTTATCTTAAAGGTTCCTCCTCCAGTGATCAAAAGAGGAATTGAGAATTTGTTTTATGTGCCGGGAAGACTTGAGAAAGTTACTTCTCCCGAAGGCGTTAATATTTTCGTCGATTATGCGCATACTGATGATGCTTTAAGACGCGTACTGCAAAGTTTAGTGGAACTTAAGAAAAAAAGAATAATTACTGTTTTTGGCTGTGGAGGAAACAGAGATAGGGGCAAAAGACCACTCATGGGAGAAGTGGCAACCCGCTACAGTGATTTGACTATTATAACTTCTGATAATCCTCGTCTTGAAGATCCAATGACTATAATCGCGGAAATAGAGGAAGGAATTGATGGAAGTAAGATAAAAAAAATAGAATATGACAATTTGAAATATAAGGGTGATATTCATTCCTATACGGTAATTCCAGAAAGGAGAACGGCCATTGAAGCAGCAATGGATGTGGCTGAAAGTGGAGATATTGTTTTAATCGCGGGCAAAGGTCATGAAGATTACCAGATTTTGGGAACTCAAAAGATACCGTTTGATGACCGGGTTGTTGTAGAGCAGATTTTAAAATTAAGGAGTCAATTACAATAGATTGATGAGTAATGATTTACTATCCTTTTCATTAAACGATGTGCTGAAAGCAACTGCCGGAACTTTAATTACCGGAGCGCCGGAAACTATGTTTTACGGGATTTCTACGGATTCGCGGTTGATAAACGAAGGGAATCTATTTATCGCGTTGAAAGGAGAAAATTTCGATGGCCACGATTTTATTATGACAGCTTTAACGCAGCGGGCCACCGGAATTTTAGCGCATGATGAAGAAAAAATTAATCAAATCCCGACGGATAAAACATTTGCAGTAATTAAGGTTGCAGACACATTATTAGCGCTGGGAGACCTGGCTCATGAATGGAGGAAACAGTTTTCCATACCTGTGATCGGATTGACGGGCTCTTCGGGCAAGACAACAACCAAAGAAATGATAGCGGCAATCATCGGCAGGAAGAAAAATATTCTAAAGACAGAGGGGAATTTAAACAATCTGATAGGAGTACCGCGGACGATATTCAGCCTTACCTCGAAACATGAATTGATGATTCTGGAGATGGGTACTAATACCAGAGGAGAAATAAAGAGACTTACGCAAATTGCCGAGCCGAATATTGGATTGATTACAAATATCGGTCCGGCGCATTTGGCGGGATTTGGTTCCATGGATGTTATCCGTG
Source organism: uncultured delta proteobacterium (assembly GCA_963811325.1). Taxonomy (GTDB): domain Bacteria; phylum Desulfobacterota; class Syntrophia; order Syntrophales; family Smithellaceae; genus Smithella. Next base: position 100,817 of record CAWEQT010000001.1, on the reverse strand, counting down.
AAGAAAAAAACGATTTGTTTCTTAACCTGCCTCCTTCGGGTGTTGCTATCATTAATCTTGATGATGAAGCCATTGCGATTGCGGCTGAAAAATGGAATGGCGGGAAAATTACTTTCAGCATGAGTCCTAATGCTGATATCACTGTAAGGGATATAGAAAAGAACGGCATAAAAGGAATGCGTTTTAACTTAGTCATTGGAGGCAATGCACAAAAGGTGGAGATGAAAATTGCCGGTCTTCATCATATATATGATGCTATGGCGGCTACGGCCGCGGCTGTTGCTGTGGGCATAGATTACAAAACAATATCAAAAGGCCTGGCCGCTTTCCGGCCGTTTAGTGGACGCATGGAAATGATCAAACTGCATAATGGCGCTTTCCTCCTGGATGATTCATACAACGCCAATCCCGCTTCAGTGCGGGAAGCTCTGATGACATTGAAAGATTTAAAAACGCATCATAATGGTTACGTGTTTTTAGGAGACATGTTGGAGTTAGGAGCAGACGCTGTCGAAATGCATCGAAGAATTGGGATGTTGATAGCTACTATCGGCATCAATGCTCTTTTTCTTCAAGGTGATTTTTCCAGGGTTACCGCTACCGGTGCTATGGAAGGGGGCCTCTCGCCCCAGAATATTTTCTTTTTATCCGGCGATGAGAAAGGCATAATTTACTTGAAGAAACATTTAAAAAAAGGGGATTGGATTCTGGTAAAAGGTTCCCGCCGGATGAAAATGGAAAAAATTGTGTCTCAGATATGTGATGATTTTGGCGGTGATAAGATTAGTGGAAATAATAAAACTATTAATTAATCAGGAGTAAATTAAAATTGATTTACTATTTATTATATCCTTTACATACTACGATTTCGTTTTTTAACGTATTTCGATATATAACGTTCAGGACTATTTTTGCATCCATTACAGCGCTTTTGATTTGTCTGATTTTTGGCCAATGGATGATTCGAAAATTGCAAGAAATGCAAATCAGTCAGCAGATAAGAGAGGATGGACCGCAAAGTCATCTGATCAAAAAGGGCACTCCAACTATGGGGGGCATATTAATCATTTTTGCCGTGGTTATATCTACGCTGCTTTGGACAATTCTTTCTGCTGATTATGTCTGGTTAATATTGTTGGTGACGTTGGGCTATGGATTGATTGGTTTTATTGACGATTACAGGAAGCTTGCCGGTAAGAACTCCGGGGGCATTTCCGGAAAAACAAGATTGATTACAGAAATCATAATAGCTTTGTTCGTCAGTATGATTCTTTATCTGAAACCAGGTTTTAACCCGCAAGTAACAGTTCCTTTTTTTAAAACGGTATTGCCTAATCTTGGTTGGGGCTATGTTCTGCTTTCCACGTTTATTATAGTGGGTGCGGCAAATGCCGTAAATTTAACAGATGGTCTGGATGGCCTGGCTATCGGTCCCGTAATTATCTGTTTCGCCACCTATATACTTTTTTCCTATTTTGCAGGAAACGTGAAAGTTGCTTCATATTTGCAGATTGTCCATGTTTCCGGTGCCGGTGAACTGGCAGTATTTTGTGGAGCTCTTGTGGGCGCGGGTCTTGGCTTCCTCTGGTTTAACGCTTATCCCGCGGAAATCTTTATGGGAGATGTCGGTTCCCTTTCGCTTGGCGGGGCTTTAGGCACGATAGCTATTATAACCAAACAGGAAATATTACTGGCCATTGTCGGCGGCATATTTGTTATGGAAACATTTTCGGTTATTTTTCAGGTCGGCTATTTCAAACTGACCGGTGGGAAACGCATTCTCCGGATGGCCCCGATGCATCACCATTTTGAATTGAAGGGATGGGCGGAGCCTAAAGTGATTGTGAGGTTCTGGATCATTTCTATTTTATTGGCTTTAATGGCCTTAGGTACATTGAAGTTACGTTAGAGGAAGCATGGATTTTAAAGGTAAAAAAATAGTTATTATCGGCATGGGTAAAACCGGGATTGCTGCGGCCAGATTTTTAGGTAAACAAGGCGCAAAGGTAGTGGTAACGGACGAAAAATCATTTGATCAATGGGATGGTGAGTTTAAGCAAATTGCCAAAGAAAAATGGCTGAAAATCGGTGACTATAAAGCCAGTGTTTTAAAGGGAGCAAACATGGTTGTGCCTTCCCCTGGCGTTCCTCCTGATAATGATTTATTAATTGAGGCGCGAAAAAAGAATATATCTGTTGTCAGCGAAATTGAACTGGCTTACCGGTTTGTAAAAGTTCCGATAATTGCTGTAACCGGCACTAACGGTAAAACAACAACGACAACGCTATTGGGTGAAATTCTGCAAAGTTCAGGAACGAAAACTTTTATCGGCGGGAACATTGGCAATCCTCTGATTGAATACGCGGAAACCTCTCAGGAAGATGATTTTATTGTCGCAGAAATCAGCAGTTTCCAACTCCAATGGATAGAGAAATTCCGGCCATTTATTGCAATACTCTTGAATATTACCTGCGATCATATAAATTATCACGGGTCTTTTGACGAGTATCGCCGTATTAAGGCCAGAATCTTTGCTAATCAGATAAAAACAGATTTTGCAATTCTTAATGCGGCGGATCAAGAACAGGATTCAATAGCCGATGCCACTTACGCGCAAATTTTAAAGTTCAGTTCTAATGATGTTTTGCCCCGGGGGATCTTTATTAAAAATAATAATATTGTTCTGAGAATGCCGGGCACGCCCGATACGCCCGATACGAATGAAGAGAAATATCCTCTAAGCATTATTAATCTTCCGGGCTTGCATAATGTGGAAAATGTAATGGCGGCAATAATGGCAGCGCGTTTATGCGGGTGCAGTCAGGAAAATATTATTACGACTGTTACTGCTTTTCGCGGATTGCCGCACCGGATCGAATTTGCGGGTGAAAAGAATTCAATCAAATTCTACGATGATTCCAAAGGAACGAATGTCGGTTCCGTTGCGCGGGCGCTGGAGACATTTGCCCAGCCCGTAATTTTGCTTTTGGGCGGCCGCGATAAAGACGGTGATTTTGAATCTCTGAAGCCATTGCTTAAGACAAAAGCTAAAAAAATAATTTTATTTGGCGAAGCGCGTGATCGTATTGCGTCATTGATTGGTGAGAATATGTCTGTTTTAAAAAAAACGGGATTACGGGAAGCCATCCAGAGCGCTTATAAAGACGCTCAGTCAGGCGATGTTGTTTTGCTTTCTCCCGGTTGCGCCAGCTTTGATGAATTTGCCAATTACAAAGAACGGGGTGATTTCTTCAAGGATGAAGTGAGGAATCTTTAGATGGATGCTGTTATTAAACATAATGAAGATAAATTACCGGACATTATTCTGCTTTTAGTTACTTTAATTTTGGTGATTGTGGGAACGGCGATGATTTATTCCTCCAGTTCCATTATCGCGTTAGAAAAATTTAAAGACGGCCAGTATTTTTTAAAAAAACAACTTTTGTTTGTTTTTATAGGTCTCACTTCCATGATAATTATGACTAGAATTCCTTATACGCAATTAAGGAAATGGGCTTATCCGGGGATGTTATTATCATTTGTGTTACTAGCCCTGCTGTTGACGCCTTTAGGAATGAAGCGCGGAGGAGCTACCCGCTGGTTGAATTTAGGAGGTTTTTCTTTTCAGGTAACCGAGATGGTTAAAATTTCAGTCGTGGTTTTCCTTGCACATTTATTAACCCGGAAAGCGTATCAACTGCAAAGTTTCACCAGAGGAGTTCTTATACCTTTGGCCGTTACCTCTGTTGTAATCTTACTTATTTTACTGGAGCCTGATTTTGGTACGGCTGTAATTATCGCCACTATTTTGCTTTCGATGTTGTGCATAGCTGGAGCTCAGACAAAACATCTTTTATTTTTGATAGCGACTTTCATTCCTATCGGAATATCGTTGATTTTGTATAAAGGATACAGATTGACGCGTTTAACTGCTTTTCTGGATCCATGGAAAGATGCGGATAATACCGGTTTTCAAATCATTCAATCGCTGCTTTCTTTTGGTTCCGGTGGAACTTTTGGCGTGGGTATAGGAGATGGCATGCAGAAATTATTTTATTTACCCGAGCCGCATACCGATTTTATTCTCTCTATCATTGCCGAGGAAAGCGGTTTTATCGGAGTGACGATTATAATAGTAATGTTCGCTATTTTTGCTTTTCGCGGTTTTATGATTGCTTTGAAAGCTCCCGATCTTTTCGGGACATTGTTGGCTGCTGGAGTGACTATGGTAATTTCTTTAGAAGCGTTTATCAATATTGCCGGTGTAATGGGAATTATCCCGTTGAAAGGTCTGGTGTTGCCTTTTTTGAGTTATGGCGGAACAGCATTTATCATGAGTATGACGGCAGTGGGTGTTTTACTGAATATTTCTACCCAAACGTCATGAATGAAATGCCGTGATATGTTTGTTAAAAGAAGAGTTCAGAAGGTTTGACTTTGTGGAGTAAAAAATGCGTATTGTAATTGCGGGAGGTGGAACAGGCGGACATTTGTTTCCCGGGATTGCCATCGCTGAAGAATTTTTAAAAAGAGATGATAAAACAAAAATTATTTTTATTGGAACAAAGAAGGGCATTGAAAGCAAGTTGCTCGGTAAATTTGGTTATGAACTCAGAGAAATTGATATTGAAGGAGTTAAAGGACGGGGGTTTAACGCATTGGTAAAGGGCGCTTATCAGATTCCAAAAAGCATTTGGCAATCAAGGCGTATTTTGAAACAGTTTGGTCCTCAGGTCGTTTTTGGCGTCGGGGGCTATGCTTCCGGGCCGGCAGTGCTTGCGGCTCATTTTATGAATATACCCACAGCCATCGCGGAACAAAACGCTATTCCCGGCGTTACCAATAGAATACTGGGTATTTTTGTGAATAAAATATTCGTAACATATGCACAGACCAGGAAATGCTTCCCACAAACAAAAGTGATTTTAAGCGGCAATCCCGTAAGGGCCTCGTTTATCGAGGGACGCGGTAAAATAAAAGAAAAGAAGGATTACCGGCAATTGCTTGTTTTTGGCGGATCGCAGGGAGCGGAGGCAATCAATAAAAGCATCATTGATATGTTGCCACAATTGCAGGGCATGAAAAATAATGTTCATGTTTTGCATCAAACCGGTTCACAGCAAGCCGAAGAGGTGAGAAAAGCTTATAAACAATTCGGTATTCCGGCGATAGTCACGGATTTCATTGTTGATATGGCGACAGCTTACGCTGATGCGGATTTAATCATTTGCCGCGCCGGCGCCACGTCGCTTGCGGAGATCACCGCCGCGGGCAAGGCTGCCATTTTGATTCCATATCCATGGGCCGCAAACGACCATCAATTAAAAAATGCGCTTGCTCTGTCTACCGAAGGTGCTGCTGTAGTGATTCCCGAAAGAGAACTTAACGGCAGTAATTTATTTAGTGCAATAGAGAATCTGTTGCAAGATGAAAAAAAACTGCATCAGATGGAAGAAAATTCGCTAAGGTTGAGCAGGATTGATGCGGCGTCAACTATAGTTAACGACTGTATTAAATTAATGACTAAGAAAAATTAGGCATGAATTCATAAAAATAGAAAGAGTATGGAAGAATAATGATATCAGAAAAAAAGAACAGTTTAATGCAACGCAAGGTAAAATGCATTCATTTCGTCGGAATCGGGGGCATTGGTATGAGCGGGATTGCCGAAGTTCTGGTTAATCTCGGTTATAATGTTGGCGGTTCTGATGTTCAACCGTCGGAAACAACGGCGCGATTGCAGAAAATTGGCGCGAAGGTAATTATAGGACACGCGGCGGAAAACGTTGGTAATGCCGATGTCGTTGTTACTTCCACGGCAGTGAAGACAAATAATCCGGAAGTTATAGAAGCGCATCGGAAAAATATTCCGGTAATTCCGCGGGCGGAAATGCTGGCAGAACTTCTCAAGATGAAATTTTCTGTTGCCGTTTCTGGTAGTCACGGAAAAACCACGACCACTTCAATGATTTCTACGATGCTTGCTGAGGGTGGCTTAGATCCTACAATGGTCATTGGAGGAAAACTGGCGAGCATCGGCAGTAATGCCCGATTAGGCGATGGTGAAATTATTGTTGCGGAAGCCGATGAAAGTGACGGCTCGTTCCTGAAATTATCGCCCACCATTGCCGTCATTACAAATATCGACCGCGAACACCTGGATTATTATCCTGGTATTGCCGAAATCAAAGAGGCGTTTCTTAAATTTGCCAATATAGTTCCTTTTTACGGCTGCACGGTTATTTGCACCGATAATATTCATGTGCGGGAAATTATTCATTTGATTAAACGAAAAATTATTACTTATGGAATGGATATCCCCGCAGATTACAGCGCTGTGGATATCAAATTTCTTAAAACAAAAACCAGTTACACTCTGGTTCATAAAAAGAAGAAATTGGGTGCTCTTGAATTAATTGTGCCTGGCATGTTCAATGTTTATAATTCTTTAGCGGCAATAGCGGTAGCTTGTGAATTGGATCTTGATTTCGCAACCATCAGGGAAGGTTTAAAAAGCTTTTCCGGAGTGCAACGTCGTTTGGAAATTAAGGGAAGAGTAAGTGATATCACCGTCGTTGATGATTACGGTCATCATCCGACGGAAATAAAAGAAACTCTGAACGCTATGCGGCAAATATGGAAAGACAGGTTGATCGTGGTTTTTCAGCCGCACAGGTTCACCCGGACAAAGGCGCTCTTCGACGAATTTACGAAAGCCTTCAAAAAAGCCGATATCTTAATTTTAAATGATATATATCCGGCCAGCGAGGAGCCTATTGCCGGAATTAATTCCGCTGCGCTTTGCAAAGCTATCAGAAAAACAGGGCAAGTACATGTAGAATACATTCCCAATGAAGAAGACATTATAGAATATCTGCTAAAGACGGTAAAAGTGAAAGATACTGTTATTACTATAGGAGCGGGAAGTATTTACAAAATCGGCGAAGCTTTTATAAAACAACTGGTTGCAAGGGAAACAAAAAAGTGATGGCCGGTAAAAATGAAATTAAAGAAGTGCTGGGCAGTATAATTAAAGGAAAGATATTGTATGATGAACCGATGTCACTTCATACATCACTTGCAGTTGGAGGCAATGCGGACGCCCTCGTATATATAGAAAATGAAGATCAACTGGCGCAGGTTATAAAAAGGCTCAGAGAAAAGGAAATAAATATTTTTACGGCAGGAAACCTGACTAATATCATTGTACGGGAAGGCGGATACAGGGGAGCAATATTGTTGATGACCGGAATCAAAGAAGTCCATTGCGAATATACACCGCAAAACGGGTATTTAATTTCCGCTCAAGCAGGTGCGGCGCTGGCGAAAGTTGTCAGCCGGTCGGTTGCGGAAGAACTTACCGGGCTTGAATTTTGTGCAGGCATTCCCGGCAGTATTGGCGGCGCAGTATGGATGAACGCGGGAGCATACGGAAAAGAAATGAAAGATGTTATTAAAGCCGTATCTTTACTGAATGCAGATGGAGAGAAGAAAACAATAGACAGAGAGGAAATATCTTTCTTTTACCGCAAGACAGCTTTCCCTTCAGACACAATAATACTGAACGCTCAATTTAAACTGGAAAAAGGTGAGCGTTCCAGGATCAAGGAAAAAATAAATGAAATTTTGCAATGGCGCCAGGCCAAGCATCCTTTGGAATTTCCCAGTGCCGGTTCCATTTTTAAGAACTTACCTGGGCAGGCAGCTGGTAAACTTATTGAAGATATGGGAATCAAAGGGATGACCGCCGGAGGCGCGCAAATATCATCTAAACACGCCAACTTTATTGTTAACAGGGGCAATGCCACTGCTTCAGATGTTTTAGGGCTGATTGAGTTTATTCGATCCAAGGCCAAAAAAGAAAAAGGCGTGAAGCTGGAGACAGAAGTAGTTATTATCGGAGAAGATTAATGCTGAGAAGATCAGGGCTTAAAACAAAGAAAAACCGGATATGCCGGCGATTTAGCGATATATCCGGAGATTTTTTTGCTGCTGTGGGATTACTGTTTGTCACAGTGGTTCTGAGCTCTTTATTTGTTTACGCTTACAACTTTCTTATAAGCAGGCCGTATTTTCAAATAAAAGAAATATCCGTGCGCGGGTTAAGAGAATTAACGGAAAAAGATGTTCTGGCATCGGCAGGGATAAGGCCTGCGCAAAATCTGTTGGCTATTAATACGGATGCAGTTATACGCCGGGTTTCCGCAAACCAATGGGTGGAAAATGTTTATGTTGGCAGGGAACTGCCCAATAAGCTGGTTTTGGAAGTGAAGGAAAGAACTCCATTGGCATTGGTTAAACAGGATAGTGATTTTTGTCTTATGGATGCCGAAGGTTTTGTGTTTAAAAAACTGGGTAAAAGCGATGAGGTTGATCTTCCCATAATTACAGGGGTTGATGAGAAAGGAGAAATTAAATCTCAGTTGCTTTTAAGCACTCTTAATCTATTGAAGACAGTGTCCGAATCCAACCAGTACGCTTATCTGGGCACAATTTCTGAGGTTCATGTTGATAATGTATACGGACTTTCTTTAATTTACAATACCGGTCTTTACTTAAAACTTGGCATGGCCGGTTTTGAAAACAAGCTGAAACAATTAAAATTGGTTTTGGCTGATCTGGAAAACAGAGGCATGAAAAAAGGTTATTTATGTATCGATTTATCAGATGAATCAAAGGTTACGGTTCAACGCAAGAATATTCCTGAACGGAAGGAACAGGGCAATAAAGGTAAACAGTATTTAATATAGAGAAATTATTGATTAGTAAGACTAAAGAAGAGGTGAAGAAGCTGATGCGGAAGAGAAGCAATGTATTAATCGGGCTTGATATCGGAACAACAAAAACCACGGCTATTGTTGGTGAAGTTACCGAAGCCGGAATTGATATAATCGGCATCGGAACATCTCAAAACAAAGAAATGAGAAAAGGCACCGTTGTTAATATTGACAGTATGGTGGAATCAATAAAAACAGCGGTGGAAGAAGCTGAACACATGTCTGGATGCCGTATTAATTCGGTTTATGTCGGAATTTCCGGCAGCCATATAAAAGGACAAAATTCTTTGAGCATAGTCTCCATTAAGGGCAGGGAAGTGGATGAAAGCGATGTGAAAAGAGTATTAGAAGCTTCCAAAGCTATTGCCATTCCAGTAGGCAGGGAAATAATGCACGTCCTTCCCCAGGGTTATGTGATTGACGGTCAGGAGGGAATTAAAGATCCCATAGGGATGTCCGGCGTACGGTTGGAGGCCAAGGTGCACATTGTCACTGGAGCTACCTCCGCTATTCAGGATATCGTGAAATCCGTCAACAGGGTGGGTTTGGATATTGATGATATCGTTCTGGAACAGTTGGCAGCAGGCAAAGCAGTGCTGAGTAATGACGAGAAAGATTTAGGAGTTGTTTTAATTGATATCGGCGGTTCCAATACTTCGGTAACAATTTTTTCCGAATTGAGCATCAAGCATACGGCTATATTGCCTGTCGGTGGCAACTATCTTACTTCGGATATTTCAACAGGTTTACGCACGCCTCTTGCTGAAGCGGAAAAAATTAAAATTAAATACGGTTGTGCTCTGACTTCCATGATACCAAAAGACGAAACAATCAGAGTGCCCAGTTTAGGCGGCAGGGAAGACCGTGAAGTCTCGCGTCAGATACTGGGACGGATAGTCGAACCGAGAATGGAAGAAATTTTAAATCTTGCTTACAATGAAATTGTCCGTTTTGGATTTGAAGATTTACTGGCAGCCGGAGTTGTTTTAACCGGAGGAACATCGCTTCTGGAAGGTATCAGCGAACTGGCTGAAAAAATATTTGATATGCCGGCGCGAAAAGGCCTTCCTATAGGTGTCGGGGGGTTAACTGATATTGTGAATTCACCGGCGCATGCCATAGGGGTAGGTCTGATTATTTATGGCCATGATCAATTGGATGGCAATTCTGTATATAGAAAAACAACAGGTGTGTTTGGCAATATGGCGAGAACTGTAAAAAAAATGTTTTCAGAATTTTTTTGAAAGGAAGGAGAGAACATGTTTGAATTGACTGAGGTGTGTAACGAAAATCTGGCAAAAATAAAGGTGATTGGCGTAGGCGGCGGCGGTGGGAATGCCGTCAATACGATGATTTCATCATCCCTAATGGGAGTTGATTTCATTAACGCTAATACGGATGCGCAGGCTCTGGGCGTTTCTTCTTCGCCAATCAAAATTCAAATCGGCACGCAAATAACAAAAGGCCTGGGGGCGGGTTCCGATCCGGAAATCGGCAGACAGTCTGCCCTGGAATCCCGCGATGAAATCCGTCCTTGCCTGGAAGGTGCGGATATGATTTTTATCACCGCAGGAATGGGCGGAGGAACGGGGACGGGCGCGGCTCCGGTCATTGCGGAAATTGCCCGTGAATGCAGCATTCTGACCATTGCCGTGGTGACCAAACCTTTTCAGTTTGAAGGTAAAAAACGCAATATTCAGGCTGAAGAAGGAATCGCCCAGCTACGTGAAGTTGTAGACACGCTGATTGTTGTTCCGAACCAGAGACTTTTGAGTCTGGGCGGCCGTAACCTGTCGCTTTTGGAAGCTTTCAAAAAGGCGGATGATATTCTTTATCAGGCGGTCAAAGGGATATCCGATCTGATTTTAGTTCCGGGATTGATTAATCTTGATTTTGCCGATGTAAGAAGTGTCATGAGCAATATGGGCATGGCCATTATGGGCACCGGTGTGGCAAGTGGTGAAAGCAGGGCGGTGGAAGCGGCGCAAAGAGCGATTTCATCTCCTTTGCTGGAAGACAATACTATTCAGGGCGCGCATGGAATTTTACTCAACATCACCGGCGGATCTGATATGAGTCTTTATGAAGTTAACGAGGCTTCGTCTTTAATTCAAGAGGAAGCGGATGAAGATGCCAACATCATTTTCGGTACAGTGATTGATGAAAATATGAAGGATGAAATTCGCATCACTGTCATTGCCACGGGTTTTGATGATTTTAATAAGAAGCAAAAGGAATCAATGGGGAATGTAACTCATCTTGGTGGTTTCCGGAGGGAGGATCTGGCTACACCCACATTCATCCGCAAGGAAAGAAAACTCAACAATCCTAATGTCGCAGTTGTGGGCCTTAACGATGAACCTGAAAATATGGATATGCAGATTCCGACATTTTTGCGCCGTCAGGCTGACTGATTTTCAGCTTTGTAATTTAGTGATGACGTCAGTGATTACAGGATATAGGCCATGATAAAACCATGGATTGGAAACTGAAAAAAAAATATACAACCATTCTGGAGAATGAGACTGGATATGTAAAAAAAGTTTGGGGCGAATACAATACGGTTTGCCTGGCTTATCCCAATGACTACCGGACAGGCATGTCGAATCTGGGCTTCCAAACTGTTTATAAAATATTTAATGATCTATCCTCCTTTCTTTGTGAAAGGGTATTCCTGCCCGTTTCCGGGAACGAGGCCAGATTCGTTTCCGGAGCGGCGGGATTTTTTAGTCTGGAGAACCAAAAATCAATTGCCGAATTTGACATTCTGGCTTTTTCTATATCGTTTGAAAATGATTACCCCAATGTTTTAAAAATGCTGGATTTAGCCGGTATTCCGCTCTTGGCTAAAGACCGCTTAGAAAATTATCCTTTGGTTATTGGCGGCGGCGTTGCTTTAACACTTAATCCCGAGCCGCTGGCGGATTTTTTTGATTTGTTTATTCTGGGCGAAGCCGAAGAAGTATTGCCGCAATTCAGTCTTTATTTTGAAGAAGCGCGACGTCTTGGTTATGATCGCCATAAATTAGTCTACGATTTGCAAAAGCAAATAAATAATATTTACGTTCCGGGTCTTTACGAAGTGAAATATTATGAGCAAAGTAAAATTCAGTCAATTGCGCCTAAAGAGACGGGATTGCCGGAAAAAATAAAAATAAAACATGTTAAAGATATCAATAATTTTTGCACACAGGAAGTTATCAGCGCGCCTCAAACAGAAATGGAAGATATGTTTCTGGTGGAAGTAAATCGTGGCTGTGCCCGCAGTTGCCGATTCTGCGCCGCCAGCTTCGTTTATCGTCCGGTTCGTTTCCGCAGCTATGCGGAAATTGCCGCTTCAATTGATTGCGGTTTAAAAAGAAAAAAGAAAATTGGCCTGGTTGGAACAGCAGTCTCCGAGCATCCCGACCTCATAAATATCTGTGAATACATCATCGAGCAGAAAGCGCAGGCGGGCCTTGGTTCCCTGCGAATTGACCAGATCAATGAAAAGATTGTTGACTTGATAAAAGCCAATGGCATCGAGACGGTCGCGCTCGCGCCGGAGGCCGGCAGCCAGAGAATGTGGGACATATTACGCAAGGACATAACGCAAGCCGACATAATACATGCCGCGGAATTGCTGGCGGAAAACGAGATTCCCAATTTGAGGCTTTATTTTATGGTTGGTCTTCCCGAAGAAGATGAACGGGACATTGACGCTATTATTGAACTTACCGGAAAAATTCGACATCATATCCTCAGTAAATTCGAAGGCAGAAAAAAGTTCCGGCGCATTACGTTGAGCGTAAATCAGTTTATCCCCAAGCCGGCAACACCTTTTCAGTGGTGCCCTCTGGCCGATGTTAATACCGTCGGCAGAAAAATTAAAAAGATTGAGAATGCTTTCAGGCGGGATAGGCGCATCAAAGTAATTCATGATGTTCCGAAGTGGAATTATGTTCAGGCCCTGCTTTCTCTGGGGGATCGCCGCGTGGGAGAAATATTGCTGGCAGTAAATCGTCTGGAGGGAAATTGGGCGCAGGCGTTGAAAGAAGTAAATATCAATTCCGACTTTTACGTTTACCGCCAAAAACAATTTGATGAAGTTCTACCGTGGGATATCATTGATCTGGGAGTTTCTAAAAAAGCGCTGATGAGCGAATATCGGAAAGCAATGAAAATTTGAACCCCACAGTAATTTTCGCCATATTGGCGAAAATTATCGGCAATGTAAGGTTCTATTTCTTATGCACTCTCATTAACGGAATACGCTTCCGATCAAAGTGCCATCTTTGTTGGCAGCTTCGTGGGCTTCCCAGAACGCATGTAAAATACGCCTGCCCAAGCTTCGTCCTTGCCGCCTCAATATCATCTTTGATTTGGAATTCAAATAGTAACAAATAAATTATTGACTGATATTTGCACCTACTTATCTGCAATATTTTCTGGTTAACATAATTGAGGATTATCATTTCGAAAGGTGCAACGCCTGAGCCAAGAGACAAACACTTGCAAATACACATAATATTTACTGTCCGAGTGTATACGATTATTACGTGATATTTACTATTCCTCTACACTGAGGAAACCTTGAACAGCCCCAGAATTGCTTGCCAGCATTCTGGCCTTTCTTTGATTCTCGCATTACCATCGGGCCACCACACTGCGGGCAGATAACATTGGACTGTTTCTCGCTTATGATTTTCTTCACATGCATTACGTGTTCTTGATGAGTTTTAAAAGGCGGAACTAACCTTTCTGCCTCAATTATTTTGATGATATCTTTAACTTCTGCTGGAGATAAAACACGCCGCTTTTTTGACTTTATATATCGAATATAGCCGAAACCATAAGTTACATTCTCAGGCATTTCTGTCTTGAACGTGCTATCGCCTATGAACACGACCAAAGAATGAATTTGATCATCCTTTAATCCGAGCAGTTGTTCTAAAGTTTTTACGTGCTTGTAATTTTGATGAAGCGGATTCTGAAATTTATCCGAATGCTTATATATTTTTTGAGTCCACATTGGCTGGTTCGGACTACCGAAAATCCACCCTTTTATATTTTTTGTTTCAACCACAAATACGCCATAGACGGAAACAATTACATGATCAATTTGAGTAGTTCCATTTTCTATAGGAAGAGTGACATTCTTGATAAGATGGTATTCGTTTTTATCGATCATCAATTTTCCCAGTGTATTTACAATAAACTCACCTACAAAATCCTTAAACCAAGGTGATCTTAGTATGGCAAGCAAGAAAATTAATGGTATGAGATACAAAACGACACATCTTATCATTGGGTTTATAACCGGTGAAAGATCCATTCTTGGTCCCCGCTTTTCTCACATAACGTTTATATATATCTTAGCCTCAAGATTACATTAAAATACGCTAATAGATAAGGATCATATAACAACAATTAGCGTTTGTAATGTAGCATAAAATTGAAAAATGAAAAATAAGGACTACTGGAAGAAACACACATGACAGTATCCTGTTACAAAGGATAATGAAAATAGCGTTATGCTTATAGCAGTCTTTAAAAACATCAACATATTAGATGTGCTTTTTCAGATGAAAGGTTGAATTTTCCCGACAACCCGATTTTTATTGACAAAAGGCAGAAATATTTTTACTTAATAACTTTATAGCTAGAACAGCTTGATACCGAAAAATTGCTTCAGCTATAAATTAAATTTTATTTTGCGGTATAGCTGAGGATATCGAGGCAGAGACATTCTCCCCAAAAGGAAATAACCCAATAAGCTATCTTGTAGAACGCACCGGAAGTACGCGGCACATCAGGGACACATTACTTGATGAGAAAGCGGACCGGAAACCAGAATCGAAATTAAAAATGCCATACTCGCTTGTAGTCATGCTCATCTCCGATGCCCATGAATAAATGCAGGTAGTATCAATCAACTCCGTTGCTACATGAATACTGGTACCACCGTCGCATGATGTTGAACGAGGTTTGCGCTCGTCATACAATCCCTCCAGTTCATCCAGTGTAGGCATCCTCCAGTCCTTATAGCCTCCTCCGCGATAATTCTCACAATATAACTTGGCGTCCCGCCAGTTTATATCACTACCATTGTCCTTAGCTGCCCACATCAGGCTCGTCTTTGTGTCCAATACTGTCCCATCATTATAGACAATGAATCGGCCGTCCCTGGCCTTCTCCCCTGCCGTGGAAGGCTTCGCTGGAATGGACGAGCATGCAAAAGTTCCTATTAATGCAGCCATTAGCGTTATCGCTATTATCGTTCCCCATGATCTTTTCATTAGCTATTCCTTTTCTATATGGTTTGTTTTTTCAAGTATTATATTAGTTTAACTATTTACATTTGTAATATAGCATAAAACGGCAAAAGGGAGAAACAAGAAATATAGGCTATTAAAGATAATGACCATGCCATGTTGGTTTAGCGGAGGTGTCACGCAGGGACGGATATGGATATTATCCGAGCATAAGCCGGGCAGGCTTTGTAGTCCGAAGTGCGGCGTGTTTGGGAAACGCGCCCTGCGATGAAAATACCGCTACTTTTGTTCCTGACACGCAAATCACATAATTACAGGAAAGTTGATTATGACACAGTCCCTGTTGTCTATTTGGCGTTGGGAACAGAAATTTTACGAAAAAAAGGGATATGGAGTTTGTCAACAATATCCATATCCCTTTTTATATGCCTCAACTATTATTTGGCTTTAGCTGGAGGCGGAGTAGGAGTAACAGTTGGAACCGGAGCCGGAGCAGCCGCCGGAGCTACAACCGGAGCCGGAACGCTCATCCCCAGAGATTCCATAATATTTATTACTTTATCTTTTACAGAACCCGCCACATTGATTGCATCGGCGAAATTTTTATTTTTAAGACTTTCCTGTGCTTTTGTCCACTCATCTTTAGCAGAGGCCAGTCCTGCTTTGGCTTCTTCAAATTTATCCTTGGTCAATTTGGCCGGAAGTCTTTTGAGCTTGGAGAGAGCATCCACTTTGCCCTGGACGTCTTCAATCATTTTGGGAAGATCCTGGCTTACTTCTGTCCATTTTTTAGTCAGCTCTTCTTTTTTGGCGTTAGCGGCAGCCAATACACCCTTTGCCTTACCGTCAAGGGGCGTTGCTTCGTCCAGAGCGGCTTTATATTCGCCTTTGGCAAACTTCTCTTTGGCGGAGGCCAGAGAGTCTTCCAGTGATTTTACCTGATCCGGAACAAACCTGACTGCTTCGACCTTGGCTGCATTGATAGATGTTTCGGCAGCTTTAATAGCCAAGTCTGCCGGGTCTTTATCTCTGGAACAGGAGATTAAAAAAAATGCACACACAAACATTGCAATTATTAAACTAAGTATTTTCTTATTCATGATAAAATGTCCTTTCACAGTTTATTTTTTTCGGAGTATAATAATCATTTTATCCATACCAGATAATTTATTTTCGGGGTATTGAGTCGTGCCTTTTTATATTGATCAGTTTTGCTCAATTCCTTATTATGAGCCCCCTTTGTTTCACCTCCTTTCTTTTTTTATTATTAATTATTTTTCTTTAAACCGTCAACTGAAAAATACACATTGATAGTGGATTTCTTAATGTAAATTTTCACAATTGAAGTCCTCTACGACAAGCAAAGGTGTTTATGCTTGCTTATGAATTAAATTTCATATTTTGATTTTATAGCAGATAAAAAGCAAATTCAGAGATGGTTAAAGTATCAAAAATATATTAAGATTACCTGCAATGCAAAGGATGCTTTCAAAACATTATGTGAATAAGCACACCGGGTTAAAGGTGATTTTTCGTTCGCTTCAATATAGAAATTTTCGCCTTTTCTTCGGCGGACAAAGTATTTCACTGATCGGGACATGGATACAGCAAATTGCAACGCCCTGGCTGGTTTATCATCTCACCGGTTCCGTTTTCCTGCTTGGCGTGGTTGGTTTTACCGGACAAATACCAACCTTCTTGATATCTCCTTTTGCGGGAGTAATGACTGACCGCTGGAACCGTTATCATATATTAATTACTACCCAGATTCTTTCGATGATACAAGCGCTGCTCATGGCATTACTTTTTTTCACTGGTGTTATAAAAATCTGGCAGATCATACTTTTAAGTTTATTTCTTGGTTGCATTAATGCATGCGATACCCCGGCACGCCAGTCGTTTTTTATTGAAATGGTGGAGAAAAAGAAAGATCTGGCTAATGCGATAGCCCTAAACTCTTCTATGGTCAACGCTGCGAGATTGCTTGGACCGTCCATAGCAGGCATGCTAATAGCTTTTACAAACGAGGGGATTTGTTTTCTGATTAATGGCATAAGCTATATTTTTGTTATAATATCTCTTTTGTCGATGAAAATTGTCCCAAGAAAAATAAGCAATACAGACACCCATGTTTTGCAGGAGTTTAAGGAAGGATTTTCTTATGTGTTTTGTTTCGCGCCTGTAAAATATATTATTCTGATGCTTGGGCTGGTCAGTTTAATGGGTATGCCATTTTCTGTGCTTATGCCTGTTTTTGCAAAAGAAATATTTCACGGAGGCTCGCATACTTTTGGCTTTCTTATGGGAGCTTCAGGTATAGGCGCACTGACAACCACACTTTATCTGGCTTCCAAGAAAAATGTTTTGGGGCTTTTCAGAAGGATTCCACTGGCCGCCGGTATTTTTGGTTTAGGACTCATTGCTTTTTCTTTCTCCCGATTCTATTTGCTTTCACTGGCATTGATGGTAATAATAGGATTTGGAATGATGTTGCAGATGGCATCAAGCAACACCATTTTGCAAACTATAGTTGATGATGATAAACGCGGCCGTGTTATGAGCTTTTACACAATGGCATTTATGGGCACAGCGCCCTTTGGCAGTTTATTGGCGGGAGGATTGGCTCATATCATAGGAGCGCCATATACTATATTGATAGGAGGAATATCTATTGTTTTGGGCGCTGTTGTTTTCGCGCGCAAACTTCCCAAACTAAGGAAAATGATCCGCTCGGTATATGCAAAACTGGGCATCATTACGCCGGAATTATTATAATGAACAAAGAACGCGACGAAACTAAACGTTCCACCTGAAAACACAAAATACGAACCGTCTGAGTAAAATTGTATCCGCAATCGCCGATAGATAAGCACGGGCAGTTCATATTTCGCTGATTGCTTTGTTTTTCGATTCGTCGAACCTGGTATCTTATGATTAAATATAATTTTTTACCATACGGCCACTTCAATTCTTGCTGCTTTATCGTCTATCTTGCCCTTTGTCGAGTCTTTCTCCTTGTTGTTTTCTGTCATTCCTCCCCTGATGCTTATCATCGTATGGGCGTTTGTCTTTATTAACTTTTACTCCATCCTGGGGATTTCTATTTTCTCTCATTTCCCGTGATTGCACGGAACCACGCTGAGGCTGATTCCTTATCTCTCTTTGTTGTCGCACATCACGTCCGGAATGTAATCCTTGCACTCCCCATGAGTTTTGCTTTTCCCAATGCCTGTCTCTTTGCCAGGCTTGCCAATTTCGTTGAAGTTCTAGATTGGGTGTCCGTTGATAGTTCCAACGATGTCCTTTCCACATATGATTCCTGTAATCATTACGCCAGCCTCGGGGCACACTTGCGTAAAAGGACGGAGCGCTACGAATATAAACCCAACCTCTGTCATAGTATCGTGAGCGGTACCAGCGGCCTTCCCATGGACGCCACCATAAACCGTCGTAAAAGAATATTTCTTCTCGCACATCGGGCACAGCATAGACATTCGTTTCCGGTAGCACTACTACCTGAGGTGGCGCCGGAAAAATAATTGGCGGCGGTAGAGGGATATCAATATTCACACTTACCCCAGCGATTGCTGAAACTGGAGCAAAAATTACCAAGGTTAAAAATAATATTTTTAAAAATAGTTTCTTCATTAGATTATCTCCCTTGTTCATCATTAGTTTAATCACATAACATATTGAACGGAAAAGACTTTCTATTTAACACATTGTCTGCAATGTGACCGAATTACAGGAACCTGGTTTCTGAATGTCAAGATGATTATGGACATAAAGATATGTCATGAAACAATAAAAGCATATTTGAAACCATATCTTATAATGGTTTCCATATCTCCCATATTCCAGTTTACAATCAAATAGTCACTATGGAACTACTTATCCTTGCCTAGACCATCACGAAACTTTAAATAATCTTCAGCAGACCGGCGCGGCTGTTCAATCATGGGCAAATGTCCCAGACCTTTCATAATGATTACCTCGGAATGCGGCATTAATTTGTGTAATATATCGGCCGTGGCCGGACTAATAACGCGATCTTTATCACCCCAAACTATCAGAGTGGGTGTCTTGAGGCCAGTTATGTACTTCTCGACCGAATCTGCTGATATCTCTTTAAAGATAAGTCCTTCCAGATCATAATTGAGAATGCGTTCCTGAGCCATGACATTAAGCATGGGCTTTGGAATAAAAGGAGGATCAGACATGACAAACGCGAATATTTTGGCAAACTCATCTTCATTTCTGGCCATGAGCGGATTTTCTCCGGTTTTAGTGATAATTTCTCGGAATTCGCTTTTTGGCGCGCTGCATATTCCACCCGGATCAATCAACCACAAACTCTTGACCTCATCCGGGTAAAAGAAAGCATACATCATGCAAATTTGGCCGCCCATGGAGCTTCCGCCCAGGTGAACTTTAGTGATGCCCAGAGCCTGCGCTAAAGTTCTTATCCTGGCCGCCTGAGTGCCCGCTTTATAGTCGGCATCCTGAGGATGACTGGATTCACCAAAGCCGATATGGTCGGGGATTATTACCCTGTAATGCGGTGTCAGAAATTTGGCTACCCGTGTAAAATTATCCTTATTGGCGCCGAAGCCATGCAATAATATAAGCGGCTCACCTTTTCCGCCTTCCAGATAAACATAGTGAAGACCATTCGGAAGATTGATTTCCTTACGGGTAAGCCCGGAACGCTGACGTTCCATATCTATGGCCAGTGAAGTTGCCTTTTGGGGCGCAAGATAAACAAATCCAATTCCTGCCAGAATACATATAATAATAAAAATAAGAACAGTCTTAACTATACGCATTTTCTCCTTCCTTTTTTATAATATTGTCCATACATTTTATTTTATAAGTATATCAATTATTGATGAAGAGTTTAAATTATTTTTTAAAATAATTTATTGTCAGCTACAAACAATAAACTACATTTGCTGACTTTCTTTGTAATAACAGCCGAATTCCGGAAATAGTGCGTCTTTTTATCTGTCGCGTTTTTTTGCCGGAACTGTATTATCCTTTTTCGGCCGTTGAGGGGCGTTGTATTTTTTCTCGCGCAGAAGCCGGAAAATATCTTTTTGTCTTCTGGTTATTTTCTGTCCGGCCAAAGACATGCTCCTTTTGATTCTATACACATTCCTCTTCCAAAGGAAAAGTAAACGCTCTTTTTAAGACCGCCTTTACTCACCGCCGCCCAGAACCATATAGAGCGTAACCTGATTAACAAGCCGGGCGAGGCGAAGAACGATTAGTTTCTGTTGTGCGCCATAGAGGGAACGTTGTGCATCCAGGACACCTGGATAGCTGTCAATTCCTTTGGTATAACGCGCATCGGAGAGCCGATAGGTTTCCGCAACTGCCTCGACCAGTAATTGGTGTTGCGCGAAAAACTTCCTCTGAAACAAAGCATCCTGCAATTTTGATATATATCCATCCTTTCAATTGGTAATCGTTGATAATTATTGCATTGACACACAATGTTGTACTTTATATAATCCCAATGTGAAAAAGCAATGCCTTATTAAAGGCCAGTAAGTATTGTTTTTTAAAAATGTTTTTAATGATTTGAAATAGGTTGTAAAGGTATGCCTTCAATATTTCAAAAAATAAAGAATATTTTTTAAAGGGAGATCGAAATCATGAAAATGTTTTTTGTTGTTTATGCAGATTACTGCGATGAAGGCGTCACAGAAGCATTTAAGCAAGCTGGTTATAAGTCATATACGAAAATATATCATGCAACGGGTGAAGGCAAAGAATCTGATCCTAAACTGGGTACCCATTACGCGCCCGGAATGAACAACATAATTTTATTGGCTGTGCCCGATAAGGAGATTCCTCTCCTTGTTGAGTTTGTGCGGAAACTAAAAGCAGAGCGACCTTCGTACAATTTACGGGCGGTTACTATCCCACTGGAAGAATGTGTTTAGTAAAAAATTAAGGAGCGCTGTTTATCACCTAAGAAACTCGCACGATTCGTACTTATGCCACTGTGTAAAGAATTGCTTTGAGACCATCGTGCAGGTCTATGATGAACATTATTCACGGCTGTATGTTTTTTGCGGCCTTATGTCACACAAGTGATTTACCGCTATTTTGATTGCGGAGATCTGTTCAGTATAATTCACGAATCGTTGCCATAGTCCCTCTGGCCATGAGAACCGCTACCTTTTATGGCTCCAAAATGAACGAATCGTTGTCGTACCTCAATAGCAATAATTGTAATTGCAAAGGAACTTGGACAAAAACTTTCGGATGGAGAAGATAAAAATGCAATTAATCAGAAAAGATATAGATGTCATTTTACTAAGATTTCTTAGCATCTATTCGCTGGTCAAAGCAATTGAGCTCTTTGCACGTTATTCGATCTATTTACTTAATCCAAAGAACCAGACGATCATAATCTTTATACAGTTAATGGGGCCGGCAATTATAATGCTGCTGTGTTCATTAGTGATTTGGAATTTGTCTCCTATGATCGCATTACGGATGTCTAAGTGGCCGGATCAAGATGCTGAAGATGGAAGTTCACTGGATGATCTGTATAACTTAGCCTTTTGTGTATTAGGTGTTTATATAATCGTTGAAACTATTCCTGATATCATAACCTTTATTGGATTTTTTTCGATGGATTCTTCTCCCAATGCTCATAACTCTACCGCATTTATAGCTTTACTAATACGAAGTATTGGTTACATTGTAAAAATACTGCTGGGCATTTGGCTTTTTTTAGGATCTCGCAGAATTGTGAAAATCATAACATCAACAAGAAGTCGAAAGGTTGCTTGAATCTTTACATTAACATGATCATAATATTAACAGTATCAAACATAAAAATTATTTTTATAAGAGAAGTCTGGTTTGAATAAATCGGATTTGATCTTGGAGCAAGCTAAGAAGAACAATCTTCTTAAGAGGAATGCAAAACAATTAGTTGATCTGATCTTTGGCGGTTTTGCTAAAGTCCTCAATTCATTGTTATTCCATTTGCCCTAACCAACCATAGATTTATAAAAGGTCAAGAGAGACCGGAAAAGGTCAGCATGCGTTCACACATATGCGATGTCCACACTGAAGATTGTATTAGGATTCTCCATCCTTGACTACATCATTGACCTTCCTGTCGATCTGTGTAGCCCAGCCACCACCCATCGCTTTGTATAAATTCACCAACGCCTGGAACAGGATGCCCTTTGTCTGAGCGCGGGCCAGTTCGACATCGAAAAGACTGCGTTCCGCATCGAGTACTTCGATATAACTTGTATAGCCATTATCAAACCTCAAACGCGCAAAGTGCGCATAGGTTTGCAGGGATTCTATCTGACGGTTTTGAATCTCAAGTTCTTCCCTGGAACGGCGCTGGTCGATCAGAGCATCTTCTACTTCGCGAAACGCCGTTTGTATGGTCTGCTGATAAATCAGCAGGACCTGCTGCTGCTGCGCCTCAGTCATTTTAATTTGCCCGCTGATAGCGCCGGCAGTGAAAATCGGAGTTGCCAGATTGGCAGCCCAGCTCCAGGTCGTTGCCGGACCCGTAAAAAGATTTGAAAGGGCTGTGCTAAACACACCATAAGATCCGGTCAGAGATATATCCGGTAAATAAAGAGATCTTGCAACACCGATCCTGGCATTTGCGGCAATCAGGTTTTGTTCCGCCTGACGGATGTCTGGACGATTGGTGAGCAAAGCAGAGGGCAAACCCGCAGGCACAGCAGGAAGGAAAAGCTCGTCAATCTTTTTACCCCGCGGGATGGGACCAGGATTGCGCCCGAGGAGTATGCTCAGGGCATTTTCCTGCTGGGTGATAGCCTTCTCTAGAACCGGAATCGTAGCGAGAGCCTGCTCGTATTCCGATTTCGCCTGACTCAATTCAAGTTCCGAGATGACACCACCGTGGAAACTAAGTTGAAAAAGATCGTAGGATTCCTTGCGGCTTTGCGCCGTCCGTTTGGCGATCTCCAACTGTCTGTCGAGATTGCCGAGATTCACATAAGCGCTGGCCACAGAAGAAACGAGTGTGAGAATTACTCCGGTCCGCCCTTCTTCCTGACTCAGGAGATCTGCACGGGCTGCCTCCGTGCCCCTTCGGAGCTTTCCCCACAAATCGATTTCCCAACTGCCGTTAAGCGCTGCTGTATAGTTGTCTGCTGGATTTTGGGTTGCGGATGTAAGGGGGGTCGATTCAAAATCGGACAAGCGGCTTCTACCTGCACTTGCCCCCGCATAAACCTGCGGGAAAAAGGCAGACCTTGTTACACCATATCGTCCCATGAACTCTTCGATCCTGGCCGTAGCAATCTTGACATCCTTGTTCTCTTTCAGCGCCACGTCGATAAGTTCATTGAGAACCGGATCGTTGAACTGCTCCCACCATAACGTGTTACCGATATTCCGGGCTGTTTTTTCTTCAAAACGCCACCTGTCGGGTGTCTCTACGACTGGTTTTACGTAATCCGGCCCTACCATGCATCCGGAGAGGACAAACGTCAGTAGCAGAGAAATAACTGTTTTACGCATTGTTGTCCTCCTCGCTTTTTATTTGGTTATTTTTTCTGCGCCTCTCTGTTATTTTAACAACGACATAGAATGTGACAGGAATAAGGAAGATGGCGATCAATGATGCCGCCGCAGCACCGCCCATAACAGCAGTCCCCATTATCTGCCTTGCCACAGCGCCGGAGCCCGTGGCTAAAGCGAGAGGCAACGTCCCGAAGAGAAACGCGAAAGATGTCATCAAAATCGGCCGGAGTCGTAATCGGGCTCCCTCGAGCGCAGCATCCGTCACAGATCGGCCATCCTCATGCCGTCTTTTGGCAAATTCGACGATCAGGATAGCATTTTTGGCGGCTAAACCGACAAGAACGATAAGACTGATCTGTGCATAGACGTTATTCACTTGTCCTCGGAGCCAGATTGCCGTAAAGGCGCCGAAAATGGCTATAGGTGTTCCAAGGAGAACACTGACGGGCAACGACCAGCTCTCATACAGGGCGGCAAGGATGAGGAAAACGCACAGCAGCGAGAATCCGAAAATGACAATCGTCGGTATGCCTTCGCGGGCTTTTTGTTCCTGGAAACTCATGCCGAGATAGTCGAAGCCCATTTCCTTCGGCATGCTCTGGGCAAAAGCCTCTTCAAGCGCCTTCATCGCTTGGGTGGAACTATAGCCGGGTGTGGCTGTGGCGTTAATCTGGGCCGAACGATACTCATTATACCGCATGGTAAATTCAGGACCTGACCGCGATTCTATCGTCGTTAACGCCGAGAGCGGTATCGGGTCGCCGCGGTCGTTTTGCACATAGAATTGACCGATATGTTCTATCTTAGTGCGGTAGGCCCCCTCCGACTGGACGTAGACTTGCCATTGACGTCCGAATCTATTAAAGTAGTTTATGAAATATCCGCCCATGAAGACTCCGAGTGTCTGGTAAACCTGTCCAATATCAATGCCCTGTTTAAGAACTTTATCCCTGTCCACATTGATGAAAACCTGGGGCACCGTCGGAAGAAACGTGGTCCTGACAGAGGCTAACTCAGGGCGCTTTCGTGCGGCTTCGAGAAATTTATTGACGTTCTCTGCAAGAAAACCGATGTCCTTGCCGGCGCGGTCTTCTAAAATCATCGAGACGCCGCCGGCGGTCCCGATACCGGGGATGGCGGGCGGAGAAAAGGCAAAGGCTGTGCACTGCGGCAATTTAGCCAGCTCCCGATTCAGATGGTTCATAATGGCGTCATATTGTTCCCCGGGTTTTGTACGGTCTTTCCAATCCTTGAGATTGACAAAGAAAAAAGCGCTGTAGGTATTTTGCGCGAGGCTCAGCAGACTGATGCCAACAATCGTCTGATAATATTTAACGCCAGGCGTTTTTTCGATGATTTTTTCTATTTCTCTGCAGGCCGCGTTTGTGCGCTGCGTAGAGGCGGCATCCGGCAGCGATACATTCACGAACATGTAACCCTGATCTTCCTCCGGCAGAAATCCGGTGGGGACGGCTTTTGCTATCCCCACGGTAAGAAGTGTAATCCCTGCAAGAAAGAAAAGGCTCAGGGCACTCTTACGAATCATGATGCCGCAGAGTGTAACATATCCCTTCGTAGCCCGTCCAAACCAGCGATTGAATAAGCCATAGAATGAACCCAGTGGGCCATGTGTCTTTTTGCGTGGCTTGAGAAGGAGTGCGGCAAGGGCAGGACTCAAACTCAAGGCGTTGAAAGCAGAGATAAGAACAGAAATAGCGATGGTCGCTGCAAATTGCTGGTAGAGTCTGCCCGTTATTCCCGGGATAAACACAGTAGGTAAAAAGACAGCAGATAAAACCACGGCAATGGCCATAACCGGACTGGAAACCTCCTGCATCGCCTTGAGAGCAGCGTCTTTCGGCGATAGACCCTCTTCAATATGGCGTTCAACAGCCTCCACCACGACAATGGCATCATCGACGACGAGCCCGATGGCCAAAACCAGGCCAAAAAGGGACAGAGTATTGATGGAAAAGCCAAGAAGAGGAAAGAATGCAAAGGTTCCGATAAGGGAAACCGGAACGGCTAGGGCAGGAATGAGCGTAGGCCGCCACCCCTGGAGGAAAATGAAAACGACAACAATAACCAGGGCCAATGCGATCAGCAGCGTTTTGAGAATTTCATGGATTCCTTCGGTAATGGCCTTAGTCGTATCGAGACCGACAACGTAATCAAGATCAGCTGGAAATTGATTCTTGGCCCGATCCATTATTTTTCTGACACCATTGGCAGTTTCGACGGCATTTGTGCCGGGCAACTGGTAAATACCAATGTTGGCGGCTGGCCTCCCGTTCAAACGCCCTATGAAGGTATAAACCTGAGAACCCAGTTCAATACGGGCTACATCCTTAAGGCGGACAACAGATCCATCAGGGTTTGCCCGCAGAACGATCTGGCCGAATTCTTCCGGTGTGATAAGACGGCCCTGGGCGCTTACGGAATAGGTAAACTCCTGACCCGGAGGTGCCGGTTCACCACCGATCAGTCCTGCCGGATTGACGGTGTTTTGCTTTTGAATGGCATCAATGACATTGGAGGCGGTGATGCCAAGCTTGGCTAACATGTCGGGGTTTATCCATATGCGGATGGCATACTGTCCGGAACCCCAGACGGTTGCCATGCCGACGCCTGGTATCCGCAGCAATTGATCGACAAGGTTAATATAAGCAAAGTTGGATATAAATTTGGCGTCGTAGGATCCTTTGGGTGAAAACAGAGACAAAATCATCAGGGGCGCAGAACGGGTCTTTTGCACTGTAACGCCGTAATTGCGAACATCCTCGGGGAGCTGGGGCTGGGCCAGATTCTGCCTAATCTGGGTCAGCACCAGATCAATATTCGGATTCGTAGCCACATCAAAGTTTACGGTCAAACGCATCGAACCGTTATTGGCGTTAATGGAGTACATGTAATTCATGTTATCCACCCCGCTGAGTTGCTGCTCGATGGGGGTTGCCACAGATTGCTCAACCGTCTTGGCATCCGCACCGTTATAGGTGGTGTAGATCTGGATTTCCGGAGGCACGATCTCCGGAAATTGAGCGATAGGCAAACTGACGGCCGCTACTATGCCCACGATGATAAACATGATGGAAATCACCATGGCAACGATAGGACGATCTATAAAGAACTTGGACATGGTAAACCTACTTATTGCCCGTTCCGGATTGCGCCGGATTCTTTTGTTCAGTAATGGGGACTGTTCCCCTCTTGGACTGATCGCTGAGTTTGTTGGGGGTTCACGATCATGCCCTGCCTTATTTTCTGGATTCCTTCAACGACTACCTTCTCCCCCGGTTTCAATCCCTCGTCGATCACCCAGAAACTGCCGATACGCTCGCCCACTTTGACCAGCCTTATATCGATTTTGTTACCCATACCAACAACAGCTACCTGATGACTTCCTTGAAGTTCAGTTACCGCCCGTTGAGGGACCAGCAGCGCGTTTTTCTCGATTTCTATTTTTGCAATAACCTTGGCAAATTGTCCCGGTCTAAGAACGTTTCCCGGATTGCTGAAAAAGGCAACAAGCTTGAGCGTACCTGTCTTTACGTCCACCTGGCGATCCGCAAGAGAAAAGTACCCTTTGTATGGGTGAATACTTCCCGAGGATAAAATCAACTTCAGGGGGATATCCTTGAAGCTGTGCTTGCCATTTTCCACAATTTTGAGGTACTCCTCTTCTCCAACGGAGACATATACTTTGATGGGATTAACGTTGGAAACGGTTGTCAACTCTTCAATCGACCCTGGACCAACGAGGTTGCCGATCTGTGTTATGGCGATACCGGCAATACCGTCGATAGGAGATTGGATCTTGGTAAAATCAAGATCCAATCTCGCCTTTTCAACGGAAGCCTGAGCGGAAATAACGGCAGCATGTGTTGTCTGCTCCAGGCCATTGGCATCGTCGAGATCTTTCTTGCTGATGGCATTCTGCTGAGCAAGTGGTATAATTCTTGCCAGATCCGCTTTTGCCGTTAACCACTTAGCCTGCTGTTCGGCAAGTTGCCCTTTTGCCTGATCAAGAGCAGCCCGAAAAGGACGGGAATCAATCTCAAAAAGTAGCTGGCCTTTTTTGACAAAATCACCTTCCTTGTAGTTTTGTTTAATAAGGTAACCCTGAACCTGGGCTCGGATCGTGGCGTTTATATTTCCGTCCGTCGTACCAATCCATTCTGAATAAACTGGAACATCCTGTCGAACGACATCCGCGATTTGTACTGTTATAGGTAAATCATTCGTTTTCTGACCTCGGTTGCATCCTGGAATAAAAAGGAAGACCAAGCTAATCACTATCATAACACAACAATCACGAAGTTTTGATTTTCTCCTTGCTTCCCTCATCAATACCCCCTTATCCCAATTTCAACATCAAGCGCTATCTTTGTCAGGCTCAAAATCTGCTCCGCACCGTTTCAAATGGCGGTTAAGGCCGATATAATCACTGCCGATAAAAATAGTTTCTTCATTCCCGGACTCTTCTAATATCTCCACACAACTGAGCTACGGCCAGATAGTTCCCATAGCCCTCTGCAGCTTGGCATAATTTACATTATAATCACCCAAAGCATTGGCGTATTCCGACTTTGCTTTTGTCAATAAAGTCTGGGCATCGAGAACCTCCGTTGAAGTGGCAACTCTTTCCTTATATCTTTCCTCGGAAATGCGGAAATTCTCTTCGGCCTGTTCAATCACTTTTTGCCAGACAAGGATTTGACTTTCCGTTTCCTGTAATATCAGGTAAGCATTTTTTATTTCCAGAGTAATCTGGTCATTCAATTCTTTGGTCGCTTCCAGCGCCTGATTCTCTTTGGCTTTACTGGCATCGACTCTGAATTTTGTCTTGCCCCATTCCCAGAAATTCCAACTGGCCACAGCCATCACGTACCATGTTTCCGCGTTTTGATAATCACTGCCGGAAACAGATGGATTATCGCCAAACCTGGCGTAATTGCCAACCACGTCTAAGGAGGGGAAATAATTACTTTGCGCCACCTGCACTACTTTACCTGCCTGCTCCGCGCGGAGTGATGATATTTTGAGCTCCGGTCTTGATTGCCGGGCGATATTCAAGCATTCTTCAAATGATTGTTTCAGGGGTTGATAATTTAAAATATCAACTACTTCTACTGGTGTAAATATCTTGCGTTTCAAAACCGTATTAAAACTGGACTTAGCCAGTTCCACTGCGTTTTGTGCTCTGATCAGAGCTTGCTTGCCATTAGCCAGCTCGACTTCAGCATGGAGCAAATCATTTTTGGGAATCATGCCCACTTTAAAATAATCTTGAGCAACATCGCGATGCGCAGTTAGCATTTCTACCGACTGACGCTCTGCTTCCTGAATCCTTTGCGCCCGCAAAATGTTGAAGTAAGCAATTTTTACTTCCTGCACCACATCCTGATATTTAGCCGCTTCCTCTAAATGGGCGGTATCTTCGCCAATTTTGCTCGCCTGATAATTAGCCAAAATTCCGCCACCTGCAAATATTGGCTGCTTTGCTTCGATTACCCAGTTATAGTTATTTTGTGTGCCTGTGGTCATCTCTATGGGAGTCGTTATTAGTGGTGGAAATCCTTCCGGTAATTTAAGATATGGATCCACGTTCAACCGAGTATAGCCGTAAGATGTGCTAAACTGCGGCAAAAATCCGGTAATTGCCTCCCTTTTCTGTGCTGTAGCGCTATTTGAACCTTCTTTGGCAATATTTATAACTATGCTGTTTTTTAAAGCGATATCAATGCTAGCCTCTAGTGTTAAAGGCTCTTCAGCATAAACCGAATGGGAATCGAAAATAAAAGTGAAAACAGCCAAAACTAAAATAATCATACGATAAGGTTTGCTAATCATATTTTTTCACTCCATTTAAAAAGATATTAATAATAAACCCCTTTTTAGAAGAGGGAGATTCTTTTGTTGATGCTAACATCCATTCAATTGAGTATGATCTAATCAAATGAAATAATGATTGGGCCATATCATGCGGCGGCAATGCGCGTAACAACCCACTTTCTATACCATCTTTTAATAAATTTTCAATGAAGGCTATATGTTTAAAATAATCATCAATAAGTTTCTGACGCAGCGATGTCATAGCTTCCGACAAAGCAGCGTTTTCTCCTTTTATAAATAACCGGCAAAAATCAGTATTATTTTCAATAAATTGCAAATGCGCATCAATCAACGTTTCAATTTTATTAATTATACCTTCAGCGGCATTCGTTTCTCTTCTAACTTCAGTGTACATCAAATCGAGTTTTTCACTGATCATTGTTGTGTAAAGATTCTCTTTACCTTCAAAAAACTGATAAAGTGAACCGATGGAAAAACCCGAGGCGCTGGCAATTTCCGCCATAGTGACGTTATGAAAACCCTTAGTGGCGAATACTTTTTCCGCCTTTTCCAGAATTTCCGCCCGGCGCATGTTAAACTCGCGTTCTTTTCTTTTTGATCTTTCCATCAATTAGACCATCGTTTTCGAATTATCATTCAATATTTCGAACGGAAATTCAAAATATAGAGTATTTGATGTTTGTCAAGAAAAATATGTACCTATGCAATTTATTTTTGATTGCCGGAAAGTTAATTGTTTACGCTTAAAACTATATTGGATTACCTTAATTTAAAGCAATTTACTATTAAATATTTTATTAGATTTATTTAAAAAATTTAACGTTTCTTTCAATATAAAAAAATTAAATGAACATATTTATAATCTTACAAAAAGAACGTTAATTTATTTTATTATTTAATATCATGCACTTATAAATTTAATTGTCTATTAGAACAATTTGGCACACTTATTTCATGATAAAAGACATAAAAGTTTTCAAGATGCATGTAAAGGAGAGACAAAACTATGAAAAAAATAATACAAACAACACTTTTAACTGCTTTCGTAATTATGGTAACAGCTTCTTTCAGTTATGCTCAATTCAGCGTTACCGGAAATGATAATTTTCCTTTCTTCCACCTTGGTTGTTTAATTATCGGCGGGTTGATTATCGTTTCTCTTAAAAGAAAATATAGTAAGTTATATATGAGCGAAGCTATAGGATCATTTGCACTTTACACTGTTCTGGTGTCTATTTTTACAACACCTGTGGTTGATGCTCTCAAAAATTTAATTAATTAACCCCCTTTTTCCCCTCTCCGAGCTACAACCTTTAGAACCCCGCATTCTCCTACGGGGTTCTCCTTATAATACGCAATGTAAATTTAATGTAAATTCAATAGAAATTTTCACTATTTTCTATCCGATTTCTGTAATACTATTTCTAAATCAAAGATGATATCGAGGCGGCTTTGCAGAGGCGACGAGACGTATTGTATATACGTTGAGGAATCCGATAACGGAGCCAACAAAGATAGCGCTTTGATTTAGAATTGGTATAAGGAATTTTTGCCTAAACGAGTTCATTTAAACGAACGGATACTGACTGGGCCAGTTTTTGTAAAAGATTGGATTGCATATCCGGCGTGAAACGATTAAGGCGGGCATCGCCATTATTCCAGCTTCCCACAATTTCGTTATTCATTTTAAAAGGCACCAGAGCCAGCGATTTGACAAAATATTTTCTATTTGCAGGCAGCAATTTATAATATTGATTTAAATTCTTATTGGCTAAAACCGGTTTCAAACCGGAAGGAATAATTTCGTTAAATAAATCCGGCTTTATCACATTAAGCCTGTCTTTTAAAATATCCGAAGATTTTATTGCCTCTATGACAGGTATGGCAGTGACGGTATTTGTTAAGGTAAGCCAGACAAAAGGAACTTGAAACTCTTTTTCTATTCCCGTGAAAAGGATTTCAAAAAGTTCGGCAATATTTTTGGCCTCCGCCAATTTATTTTCAATATTTTCAAAACCGGTGGCAATTTTCATGTTGATATCTTCAATATTTTCTTTTTTATTCATTTTTTCATCTTCACCACTGTGCGTAAACAATTAGATGGTCGGATGGTTTTTCAGCAAGTCTTGATGCTAAATCAATAGTGCAGCTTTTTGATTTTGCAGCAAGCAATTTTGTCGCCAGCATATGATCAACTCTCCAACCCAACTTTCGATTCACTGAATCCTTGATACGATAATCAAAAAAAGTATATTGACCGGCAACACCAGGATGATGTTTGCGAAATATATCAGTGAAGCCCCATGATTTAGCTTCTTCATATGCTTTCCAGATTTTTGGATTAAAACAAACGTGTCCCAATATTCTTTTTGGATCGTGAACATCTATATCTTCCGGCGCTACGTTAAGATCGCCGCACCAGATTATTGCATTTTCCGGTTGAAAATGCTTTTGCAGATATTTTTTAAAGCGCGCGAACCAGGCCAGTTTGTATGCAAACTGCGGACTTTCTATTTCCTGGCCTTGTGGAACATAGGTGTTGATTATAGTCAGATCATTATATGTCGCGATTATCAAACGATCGGAATCGGCAGGTTTACTATCAAAACCAAATGTTACTTTTTGCGGTTTTTGCTTCGAGGCTATTGCCACACCATTATGTTGTTTATCGCCTTTGAAAACTACATGGTAATCCAAAGCTTCAAACTCCGCTGCGGGAAAACTGGCGTCGGCGACCTTTGTTTCCTGTATACAAAAATAATCAGGACTGCTTTTTTGCAGCCAGGGTAAAACGATATGCATACGGGAACGAATGGAATTTACATTGTAAGTAGCGATCTTCAAATTAAGCGCCGCCTTTCGTAAATGACTTGTAGTTAATATCACGACCGAAGATTGTGCTCAAGTTTTTTTACGGAAATTCTATAGAGAATATAGACAAACAATAAATATAGAAAGATTGCTAATTTTAAACAATTCTTTTCCGTCAAAAAAACTTTTGACCGATGTAGCCGATTCTCCTCCATTCTTACGTAATCACAAGTCTATTAATAATTATAGAATGTGAAGTACATTATTTGCAACAACAAATTTCTTGACAAATCGGGCAACCATATATATTTTGTTGTCATGACAACATCTTTGCTGTCATATTTTTATTTGCAGAAAAAGTTATTAAAAAGATGGAAAAAAAACAGGCAATTAATGAATCTATGGGTTTTTGGCTCTATCGTAGCCATGCCCAGGTATCTGCGGCATTACGCCAGACTTTTCAGGATGCCGGATATGATTTGACTCCTGAACAATGGGCTGTTCTATTTCGCCTGCAGGAGCAGGAAGGCATAAATCAAATTCAGCTCAGTGAAAAGACTTTTAAGGATCGTCATAATATAACACGCATTCTTAAACAGCTCGATAAACGTGGCTATATTGAAAAGCGAAACGATGAGAACGATAAACGGGCACATCGGATTTATTTAAGTCCAAGCGGCCGGTCTCTTTATGAAAATATAAAGCCGCTTGTTTTACAGCATCGCAAACGTATTTGTAAGGGTTTAAAGGCAAAGGATATGCTCAATATCCGTAAATTACTGGAAAAAGTTATCCATAATTTAAACAATCAATAAAGCATTGGAATTTTGAGCTAAATTAAATATAGTAAATAAATAAGACTAATGGAGATTACCGGAAAATATGAAAAAATGGGGATTCAGAATATTTGCTGCTTTGGCGACAACGGCGGCTGTTATCTATGGATTGATATTTTTTATTCATTCTCTTTCTCACGAAAGCACCGATGACGCTTATGTGTCGGGAACCATCGTGCCCATTGCGGCAGAGATAAAAGGTCGGGTAACCAATGTTTTTGTTACCGATAATCAATACGTAGAAAAAGGGAAACCGCTGCTGGAAATTTACCAGCAGGATTATCTCAATCATTTTGATGAAAGCAGTCAAAGCCTTTCCCGGCTGGACTCAGAAGAGAACGAACTTAAAGCAATTATTGTCGAGAAAGAAAAAGGGGTTATAAGAGCGCGCGCCAACCTGGATGTTGCTGTAAATGAGGAAGACCTGGCTCTTAAAGAACTGCAGCGCTACGAAAAACTGCTTAAAAAAGAGGCCATTTCCCAGAATGAGTATGATCAATTTCATTCCCGATGGTTAGTGGCTGTTGCCCGTAAGCGGGCGGCTGAAGCCACCGTAGCCGAGTCCGAGGTTTCGCTTAAATCCGCCAAAACAAAAGCGACGACTCAATCCTTCAAAATCAAGGAAGCTCAATCTATAAATAAATTAACCCGGTTGGATCTGGCGCGCACAGTAGTTATAGCGCCGGTCAGCGGCTTAATTGCCATGAAAAATGTCGATCCCGGAAAATATGTCATGCCCGGCCAGGCTTTGCTCTCTATAGTAAAGGAAGATATCTGGGTCATTGCCAATTTCAAAGAAACGCAAATTGCCAAAATGACCGTCGGGCAACCGGTGGAAATCGAGGTTGATGCTTACCCTTCAATCAAGTTCAAAGGCCATGTCGACAGTCTTCAGCCAGGCACAGGCTCGATTTTCAGCCTGTTGCCGCCGGAAAACGCCACCGGTAGTTTTATAAAAGTCGTGCAAAGGGTTCCTGTTAAAATAATGCTAGACTCCAAATTCGATCCCCGTCATCCACTTTGGCCAGGGTTATCCGTTGTCCCGACTGTTGATGTGAGTCGCGCGACCGGCACCAAACTTTCCACCAAATAGAGAGTTCATGGAAGAAAAAAAAACCGTACACAAATGGTTAATCACCCTGACAGTAATGATGGGCACAATTATGTCAGCGCTCGATATGAGTATCGTCAACGTTGCTATGCCGCACATGCGCGGGTCGCTGGGAGCATCCGTGGAAGAAATTACCTGGGTCTCGACAGGCTATATTCTTTCCAATGTTATCATCATGCCGCTTGTCGCTTTCCTGAGCTCACGTTTCGGCAGGAAGAATTTTTATATTTTCTCGGTTTTGTCATTTACCGGCGCGTCCATGCTTTGCGGAATAGCCTGGAATCTTTCCTCAATGGTCATATTCAGGATAATTCAAGGTATCGGCGGCGGCGCGCTGATTCCCATCACACAATCCATCCTCAGAGAAACATACCCGCCGGAAGAACAGGCAATGGCAATGGGAATTTATGGAATGGGAGTTGTTCTGGGTCCTGCCCTGGGACCGACTCTTGGAGGATGGCTGACGGATAATTATTCCTGGCCGTGGATATTTTATATAAACGTTCCTATCGGCATAATCAATATTCTTATGATTATGCGTTTTATTGAAGACCCGCATTATTTTCTTGTCCGTGAAACAGGAAACATAGATGTTTTCGGATTAATTTTTCTGACGTGCGGCTTGGGCGCTTTACAAACAATGCTGGAACAGGGTGAGCAACTCAATTGGTTTGAATCGAACTTCATTATTTATCTGGCTGTGGCTGCCGCCATCGGTCTCGTCTTATTTTTATGGCAGGAATTGAGCACCGAAAAACCGGCGGTTAATCTGCGTATTATGAAAGACATTAATTTTAGTTCGGCAACATTTTTAGGAGGCATTCTGGGACTTGCTCTCATGAGCAGCCTTTTTATTCTGCCGCTTTTTTTGCAGCAACTGTTGGGTTATCCCGCTTTTAATTCAGGATTGGCTCTTCTGCCACGGTCGCTCGCCATGGCTTTGATTATGCCGATTGCCGGACGGCTTTACAATAAATTGGGGCCGCGCATGCTCGTCGGCTCAGGACTATTTTTAAACGCTGTATCTTTTTATCAATTGTCCATTCTGAATCTTGATATCGGTTTCTGGGACATATTTTTTCCTCAATTTCTGCAAGGGATCGGTTTCGGGATGATTTTTGTTTCACTCAGTACGGCAGCGCTTTCAACGATCGAGAAACATCTGATGACGGCGGCTACCGGACTTTATAACGTTGTGCGGCAGGTTTTTGGCAGCGTCGGGATCGCGCTCGCGGCAACCATTCTGACCCGCGGCGAAAATTTCAATAGGGCGCGGCTTATGGAACATATTACTATTTTTGGAGATAATACGGCCCATACTCTGAGATTGCTTACTCAATATTTTTACGCTCAGGGGATGGATATGGCGGACGCCCAGAACAAAGCGCTCAAAGCTGTCGAAGGATTAGTAATGAGACAGGCCAGCATGCTTTCTTACAACCATCTATTTTTTCTGGGTGCGGCCATTTTTATTATATCCATACCGTTGATTTTTTTAATAACCGATTCCCATCGAGACATGAATTCCGGAGTAATCGGTGAATAAAACAATGGGAGGCAGACATGAAAGAGAAAACAAATATTACGATCACCATATCCAGGCAGACGGGCAGCGGCGGCACTTATATCGGCTATCTCGCGGCAAAGAAACTGGATTTCCGGTATCTGGACAGAGAAATACTGCAAAAAGCGGCAAATCAAATGGGAATAGAACCTCAAATGCTTGAACGATTTGATGGGAGATCAGTCCCTCTGCTGGAAAGAGTTATCAATTCCTTCTGCTTCGGCACTCCGGAGGTTCCCAATGTGCCGGTATTCAAAAAACCGATCTACAATAAAGATTTATTTGCTCTGCAAAGCAATATCATAAAACAGATTACCGGTCAGTGCAGCGCGGTTATTGTCGGCCGGGGCGGATTTTACATTTTAAAAGACAGACCAGACACAATTCATATATTTATACATGCGCCTTTTGATTATCGCGTCGAATGTATAATGAAAGAACAGAAGATGGATGATACGGCAGCGAAAGCCATGGTGCGGGAATCGGATCGTATGAGAGCCAGATTTATCCGCGATATAATTGGCATCGACTGGATGGACGCACGCAATTTTCACCTGTGCCTTGATTCTAGTGTAATCGATCTTTCGACCAGTGTGGAAATTATAACCAAATTAGTAAAAAAGAAAGCTGATAATTTTAAGTCTGAAATATAATAATTATTCGCAGTTTGTGACATTTCGTCAGTAGATCAGGATTCATATTGTTTTAATTTTCAGCAATTGCATAATTTTATCACTTGCCGGACGCAACAGGGATAGAGTCTTCGGTGAGAAACTGCGTTTGAAATCGAAATCGTGCGCACGAACAGACACAATATATGCCTCAGGCTCATGTTGATAAAGACTTTTTAAAAAAGCCAAAAACGCATCCGGTGTCAGATGATGAGTAAAAGTTGCAGAGACGTATTGGGGAGTTACCTTTGAACAATTCAAATCTTCCATATTATCAACTGCATGAGCATCAACAAAGATGACTTGTTCATAGCCTACGATCAACTCCATAATTTCAGGAACAAGTTGGGGTAAAAATATTGAATCAATTTCCCCATCAAGGTTTTCTAACCCCATATCCCCATCTTCCAGAATCTTTTGACCCAAATATTGCCTTACAAGATTTATTACTTCATAGGCGACACCATCGTCAGACCGGTCGATATTACCATATCCAATTATAATAGTCCGAGGCATAAGCTCTCTTTCCAAAAAAATGCAGACCGATACAATAACTGGCCTGCTTTCCTTATAAGATTCAACCATTTCTAAATCTAAGATGATATCGAGGCGGCCAGGAAGAGGCTCCGCAGTCGTATTACTGATACGTCGAGGAAGCCGATGACGCAGCCAACAAAGATAGCGCTTTGATTTAGAATTGGTGCATATAATTTTTTTAACGGCTGATCCTATCAAGCTCGGTCCCATCGGCTGCCAGGAGTCTGATTTCCAAAGGCATTCTTCCGATGGCGTGTGTAGCACAAGATAAACACGGATCGTAACAACGAATAGCCGCCTCCACCCTGTTCAACATGCCTTCGGTTAGTCTGTTTCCGACAACGTAAGCTTTAGCCACCGAACCTGCCGCTGTGTGCATAGCCCAGTTATTATTTCCTGTGGCAACGATAAGATTTACTCTTGTCAATAACCCATTCTCATTCGTGCCATAGTCATGGAAAAGTGTTCCACGGGGAGCCTCAATAACGCCGACGCCCTGTCCCGGTAATTCTTCTAACGGCGGATAGTTTCTGACATCGTTGAACATAATATCGGGATCATCAAGTAATTGACCTATTCTTTCCAGACAATATAGCATTTCAATCATCCGGGCATAGTGATAATAAAGAGACCCTTCCACGGGTCTACCGCCATTGATCTGCCGGAACAATTTAAATTCTTCCTGGGCTAGAGGCGTGCCAATATGGTCAATCACATTCATTCGACCCAGAGGACCTACCCGGTAAAATCCCTTCGGCCATCCCAGCATGCGCAAGTAAGGATGCTTGAGAAATGACCATGATTCTACACGCTCCGCGATATAGGAAAGATAATGCTCCGGCTTGAACTGGGCTAACAATTTTCCATTTGCATCTCTTGTCCGGATTTCGCCGTCGTAGAGTTGCAGACCTCCATACATATCCACCATCCCCATATAATTAGAGGGGAATGCGGCAAAGCTGTCTGCTGTTTCTTTATTTGCTTTCAGCCAGCCTTTGGCGATACTGATTGCCGCTTTTCCTATTTCGGTCATTGTCTTTAGTTCAGCGGCAATTGCCTTTCGGTTCTCTTTCGTCAGTGGAGCATTGACTCCGCCGGTAACTGTAAAATTAGCGTGAATGCGTTTCCCCCCCAGCCGTTCGATTATCTGTTGCCCGAAACGGCGCAGATTTACGGCTTTTAGAGCCAATTGGGGATTTTCTTTAATTATACGGAAAACATTGCGCGTTGCCGGATCGGAATCAAAACCGAAGAGCAAATCAGGAGCAGCCAGATGAAAAAAGTGCATGCCGTGAGATTGCACCAATTGACCCATATGCATCAATTCGCGCAATAATTTGGCTGTTCGCGTCGGCACGACGCGTGCCACGGCATCGCAGGCTTTTGACGCCGCGAGGTGATGGCTTATCGGACAAATTCCGCAAATACGCTGGGTGATTTGAGGCATTTCGTAATACGGCCGGCCTTCGCAAAATTTCTCCAGACCGCGGAATTCGTCAACATGAAAGAAAGTTTGTTCTACCGCTCCCTGATCATCCAGATGAATGGTTACTCTTCCGTGACCCTCTATGCGTGTAACAGGTTCAATGGTTATCTTTTGCCCCATAAAAG
Source organism: uncultured delta proteobacterium (assembly GCA_963811325.1). GTDB lineage: Bacteria > Desulfobacterota > Syntrophia > Syntrophales > Smithellaceae > Smithella. Next base: position 62,250 of record CAWEQT010000001.1, on the reverse strand, counting down.
TTCTCCTCTAATCATACGTAAATAGTTCGGGCGGCAAAACCACTGGTGTGCGCCCCGCGAGAAGCTCCGTCAACGCGTAGTAAAAAGCATCCGCCCTTGGTGGACAACCCGGAATAAAGAGATCAACCTTAACAACTTTGTCCACTCCAACAACCAAATCCAATGGTTTGCCCAATTCGGGAGAATTCGGAATAATTCCATCAATCGTGCTTTCCGTGTCAAGGTATGCCCTCTTCAATGCTGCATCCATACCCACAAGATTGCGCATTGCCGGCACACCGCCGAAAGTCGCGCAATCCCCGACAGCAATCAGTATATCACAGCGTTCGCGCATTTGTTTGGCGACTTCAATGTTATGCGTATTGCAAATCGCCCCTTCGAGAATACCCACCGTAACACCTTCTTTCGGAGGGTGTTTGAGATCGGTGATCGGACTTGATGTAAATTCCACCAATTCAGATAATTTCACAATGCGCTCATCTATATCCAGAAGTGACATGTGACATCCGGCACAGCCAGCCAGCCAGTCTGTCGCTATTTTTACTTTTGCCATTTAGACTGCTCCTTTCATTTAAGTAACTTCGCCAAGTTTGCTGAAACTTCATCCAAGGAAAAGACAATTTTCTTGTCTATCTTTTCCGCTAACATCCGGAGAACTTCCCAGTCAGACTTGGCTTGTCCTGCGGGTTGCACCGCACTGTTTAATTTCTGAATACAGCCTTCAGTATTCGTCAAACTGCCCGTTCTCTCCGACCATATTGCCACAGGCAGAACCAGATTCGCTTTAGCGGTCAGCTCCGATAAAAAACTTGACTGAACTATCTTGAAAACGCTTTCGGGTACTTTCTTCAACAAATCATTTCCGTCGCAATTTTGTTCCCCCTGCAAAACATATAACAACTTGATACCTGAGGAGCTGAATCCGCCGTTGATTCCGAAAGCCTTCGCAGCGCGTGTATTGACGCCTGACTCAATTATAATAAACTGAGCCTGTTTTTCCAGTTTCTTTATCGCGTTAGCCAAATTTTTAGTAATTTCTGAACCGTATATTACAATCGGGTTTGCCGCCCTGTTGGCGATCTCAATAGCTTTGTCAACGTCGCCTGTTCCCATACTCATGCAGGCAAACGGAGCAAGACCATTTTCTTTATCATCAACAATTATCAGGCGCGCCCCTTTATCCAAGGCGCGTTTAATCATAAAAGACGCCACCGGTTGATCCTTAAGGGGATTTGCGCCGACGACTAAAATAATGTCGCTTTTGGCGATTTCAGCAAGTGAGCTTTGCGGCTTTTTAAAAATTTGTGGCGCTACACCATTGAGCAGACCAATATTGGACACCTTCAGTTTATCACTAAACAGTTTGTTGATTAAATAAAGAGCTTCATTTGTCGCATAACTTGAAGCAAGCACACCTGTTTCTTTTGCTTTGGCGTTGCCGATTTGTTTTGCCATAACATCGAAGGCTTTATCCCAGCTTACAGGTTCCAGTTTCTCGTTATTACGGAGCATAGGCTCGGTAACTCTTTTCCGGTCATCATATAAAGGCTCAAAGCGGCCCATTTTGCACAGCAGGCCATGATTCACCGGCGCATCCCAATCCCCTCTGATTTGGAGGACATTGCCGCCGCGTGTCACAATCTCCATTCCACAGCCAATACTGCATTGCCCACAGGTGCTTTTAATTTTCTGCGTCAGACTGTCACGCCCCATATAAGCGCTTCTTTTGTAGAATAAGGCGCCTGTCGGACATACCTGAGTACATGTGCCGCAGGAAATACAGGTAGATTCACCAAGAGGAATATTTGCATCCGCATGTACCATAGTCTCATTGCCGCGTTGGCCCAAGCCCAGTGTGTGATTAGCCGCCAGTTCGTCACAGGCTCGAATGCAACGTTGGCATAAAACGCAACGGTTGTGTTCCATCAGATAGTATTTATTTGTAGCATCGAGAGGGAATGATTTTGTATACGTCGGAAACGCCCAGTGATCGATACCATAACGGTAACCCAGATCCTGCAACTCACAACTGCCGCTCATTTCACAATAAGGACAGAAGTGATTTCTTTCAGAAAAAAGCAAATCCAGAACTAATTTTCTGGCTTTGATCACCGGAGGTGATTCTGTCTCTATTTCCATCCCATCGCTCACCGGAAAGGTGCAGGAGGTTTGCAAATTGCGTTGTCCTTTAATATCAACGATGCAGATTCGGCAGGCGCCAACAGCAGACAATGCCGGATGTTCGCAGAGCGTCGGAATGTCAATTCCTTCCTGCCGGGCGGCTTGAAGAACCGTAATTCCCGCCGGTGTGGTTATTTTCCGGCCATTGATGGTAATATTCACTGTAGCCATCTTTTACCTTGCCTCCTTCCTTTACCTTATCTCTTTTCTTTCCTGTAATTAAACGAAAATTGTAAATATAAATGAAATCATAAGGCTTCTTTTCGTAAAAGTCAATTTCCTTTGTGATGATAAATTGTAAATCGTAAATAGTTCTTTCGAAGTTATACCCTTGATATATTTCCATGAATATTATAGATTTCAACCCGCATTTTACATAAGTTAAGGAGTTTAAATATATGACGCAAAATACAACCTCAAATCCGACCGATTTTATCCGCGATATCATTGATGATAATCTCCGGACAAATAAAAACGATGGACATGTAGCTACCCGTTTTCCGCCGGAGCCGAACGGCTATATCCATATAGGACACGCCAAGTCCGTATGCCTCAACTTCGGCATTGCCAGACAATATCAGGGAACCTGTAACCTCAGAATGGATGATACCGACCCGGCGGGAGAATCCATGGAATTCGTGGAATCAATCATCCGTGATATCCACTGGCTGGGATTTGACTGGGAGGATCGTCTGTTTTATGCCTCCGACTATTTCGAGAAGATATATCAATTTGCCGTTGAGCTTATCAAATCAGGCAACGCCTATGTATGTTCTCTGAGCCCCGATGAAATCAGGGAGCATCGTGGAACGTTCACTGAACCGGGCAAGGATAGCCCCTATCGCAGCCGTTCTCTGGAAGAGAATCTTGACCTGTTTCAACGGATGCGGGCAGGCGAGTTCGCCGACAGCGCCCATGTTCTACGCGCTAAAATTGACATGGCTTCTCCGAATATTGTTATGCGCGATCCCATTATCTACCGGATCAAACGGGAACCTCATTACAGGACAGGGACAAAATGGGTCATTTATCCAATGTACGACTTTGCGCATTGTCTCTCCGATGCGCTGGAAGGCATCACCCATTCCATCTGCACCCTTGAGTTTGAAAACAATCGCCCCCTCTATGACTGGATCGTGGAGCGGCTGATTACCGGCAATCGTCCGCAACAGATCGAATTCGCCCGTCTCAATTTGAGTTATACAGTTCTCAGCAAACGCAGACTCATTGAACTGGTGCAGAAAGGCCATGTAAAAGGCTGGGATGACCCGCGTATGCCCACCGTGACGGGAATGAGGCGACGGGGCTTCACACCTGAAGCTATCCGGAATTTTTGTGCTCAAATCGGTGTGGCCAAAAACGACAACCTGATTGACGTGGCTCTGCTTGAACATTGCGTCCGGGAAGATCTCAATGAACACGCGCCCAGAGCAATGTGCGTTCTGCATCCCCTGCGCGTTGTAATCGACAATTATACTGAAAATCAGGTGGAACAATTCGAGTGCCAAAATCATCCGCAAAATCCCGACATGGGCGTAAGAGAGGTTCCTTTTTCCAGAGTTCTGTATATTGAACGCGACGACTTCATGGAAAATCCGCCTAAAAAATATCATCGGCTTGGTCCTGGACGCGAAGTTCGCCTCAGAAACTCTTATGTTATAAAATATGAAAGTATGGTGCGCGACGAAAGCACTGGCGAAGTAGTGGAACTGCACTGCACCTATGATCCCCAAACCCGCAACGCGCCTCCGGTGGATGGACACAAGATTCCCGGTGTTATTCATTGGATATCGGCCGGGCACTGTGTTCCCGCCGAAATACGCTTGTATGACCGGCTGTTTAACATTGAGGATCCGGGAAGCGAAGGTGAAGATTTTGTCAAAAATCTGAATCAGAATTCTCTGGAGATCCTGACGACCTGCTATGTCGAGCAAAGCCTGAAAAACGCGGAGCCAGGAAGCCAATACCAGTTTGAAAGACTGGGGTATTTTTGCGTGGACGCGAAAGATTCGGCAGCCGGGAAACCTGTTTTTAACCGGGTTGTGCCGCTGCGGGATTCATGGGCAAAGATTGCCGGAAGTGAAAAAAATTAGAAGGAGCGCCTTTTAAATCCACTTTAAATTAAAGATAATGACGCGGCGGCAAGGAGGAGGCCCCCTGGCATACGCCAGACAGGCTCCGCCAACAAGGATAGCGCTTTAATTTTGAATTGGAATGGCTGGGGAATAAGGATTCGAACCTTAATAAACGGAGTCAGAGTCCGTTGTCCTACCATTGAACGATTCCCCAGCAGGAATGTTAAAAAGTGCCGTTCGGAAGGTTCTTTTTAAGGAACCTGCTTTTGGACGGCGTGTATATAATGCGATTGTTTTTTTATGTCAACAAATTTTCTTGATAAATTCAGGCAATGGTAATTACAGGCAATACGGATGTTAATTATTTATCAACTTAAAAAATAAAAGGAGATGTGCATGATGAGGAAAACATTAATTATTTTTTGTTGTTCTCTTTTCCATGTTCTGAACAACAGGCGCCCGGGCGGAGTTCAAAGAAGGGTTATGGGAAATCATGACGGAGGTGGAAATTGAAGAAATGCAGCAGTCAATGCCGCCCAGCACTACCCGCCAATGCATCACCAATAGTGATCTTGTTTCCCAGAATACATATAATAACTATGAATGTAAAACCATTGACCATAAGACAAACGGTAATACGATCAGCTATACTCTAGAGTGCAAAGGCGCAGAAGGGGTTATGCAGATATCAGGAACGATAACATATACGGATAATTCCATGAATGGTAAATCGACCACCAATTTTAAGATGGAAGGCCAGTCTGACATACAGATGACAAGCAAAATCAAAGGGAAATATGTAGGATCCTGTTCAAAATAAAAAGATACCAGCCTTACAGGGAGCTTTCATGGCTGTTCCCTGCATGGTGAAAAAGGAAAGGTGTATTGGGCTGGCACTTCTTTCTGAATGTGCTGCTCGATTAAAAAAATTAAAAGTATTTCCTGAAAATTCCTCTGGCTGCCATGATTCCTGAAATTCCCGCTCCCACAATACCACGGCTCTTCCCTACACCGTCGCCAGCCACAAAAATACCTTTGACATTCGTTTCAAGGTTCTTATCCGTTATAAAGTGCGTATCGAAAAACTTAATCTCCGGTGCATACAGCAGGGTTGACGGGTGAAGAATGCCGGGCACTATTTTATCAATCTTTTTTAATGACTCCCAGAGATTGTCGATAATACGGGCGGGCAAACCAAGCGTTATATCACCCGGTGTGGCATTATATGTTGCTTTACAAAGCTCGAAGTGACGATTTCTACTGTTAAATGTTGAGTTGGAACTTCTTCTCCCCTCCCGGAAGTCTCCCACCCGCTGAACAATCGGCCTGCCTCCTCCCAGCAGAAAGAATTGTTTGGCGATCATCTGCCCGAATTCGGTTGTGTCGGAAAAGGGTTCAGTCAATAAGACCGTATTGATTAGAGCAAAATTCGAGTTTTCTGTCTTCCGGCCACGGAGCGCGTCACCGTTCACCAGTTTGAAATTATAATAATCTTCCGGCCGCACACGTCCGCCCGGGTTGGTGCAGAATGTCCTGACTTTATCGCCGTGGCGCGTTGTGCGGAAAATGAATTTCGGATCGTATACGATATCTGTAACGTCGTTATAAAACGTTCTGTTTAATTCAACGCGGATTCCCACATCGATAGGGCCGAAATTATGGCGAATATTTAATTTTGTCGCTAAATCGCGAAACCAGTAAGCACCGCCGCGGCCCGGAGCGGCAAGAATGACTTTCGCGGCATAACAAACTTTTTTTCGCTGATGACTGCCCAAGACATGAAAGGTGTCGTTATTGAGCCGCGCGATGGATGTTACCACAGTTCCCAGCAAAAACTCTGTTTTCTTAAGATGCTTTCTCAAATAATCAACGGCTGCCTTGCCATTGTCCGTTCCCCAGTGCCACTGCTCGGGCGCGATGAATTGAGCTCCATGCTCTTTGGCAATATTCCCCAGCGCCTCGATTTTTTCATTCTTATCGAGAAAAGTTACCTGTTGACACTTCGGGAAATGGATGAAGACCTGCCTGATTTCTTCCATCAAAAGTTTCGCCGAATTAACATCTATCTTAAGTTCATCCATGTCGATTCCAATTCGATAGTCAAAATTCAGTTTGCCGTCATTGAGCAACCCTCCAGCGGGATATGGGTTACGATCGATTATAGCAATCCTGTCAAGCCCCTGGCGTTCAAGTTCAATTGCCGCAAAAAGACCGGCGGGACCGGAACCTATAATCAATACATTATAAACGTCCATAAACCATTTAAACTCCTGAATCATCTTATACTACATTATCCTGAAATTTCGCTACACAAAATCTATGAAGTTCACTTTAATGAGATTTAGATTACAGAAACGAAGCGAACTTAAATCTGTAAGATGAACTATCCCTGTAGCCGAATTTATCGGAATTAATCCCTATTGCTGTAATATCCGATATGATTTATATAAACATTTAATTGTAATCATATAATGTTTTCTCTTGAAAAATAAATGACTCGTGTTATGGAGATACTCAAATAATATACGACTTTTAGATTATAGGAAAGTGTAGGCAGGACATTAATCATCTTAATTGTCAAATAATGCAATTAAGTGTAAATGTTTTAGAGAAGATTTTGATAATCGGGAAACTGTTTTGAAGGGAAAACATTCTCAAGAGAATAATTTGTATGGAAAATAATATACCATCTTTGGCAGATATTCGCGAAGAGGCGGAGCAGGGAGATGCAGATGCCATGTTGAATCTGGGTATTGCTTACCAAGAAGGTAAAGGTGTTCCGCAGGACTATGCCGAAGCATTAAGTTGGTATCGCAAGGCGGCTAAGAAGAAAAATGCAAATGCCATGGCTATACTGGGCATGATGTATAAAGAAGGCATAGGCGTTTCACAGGACAAAGCGATGGCCGCGAAATGGTACAGTAAGGCGGCTGAAAATGGAAACGCGGATGCCCAGTTAAATTTGGCAGAGATGTACCAGGAGGGCCGGGGTGTGCCACAGAGCGATGTCGAAGCCGCAAGATGGTATCTTAAGGCTGCCCAACAGGGAAACGTATATGCGCAGTTCTATCTGGGTTGGATGTATCAGGAAGGTGAAGGCGTTGAGCAGGACTTTGAAGAGGCTGTAAAATGGTATACTAAGGCAGCTGAAAATGGAAACGCAGAGGCGCAAATGTGGCTTGCCGGTACATACCGGGACGGTATATTTATTCCGAAGGACGATGCGGAGGCCGCGAGATGGCTTCTTAAGGCAGCTGAAAATGGAGACGCGGAGGCTCAAAACATACTGGGCATGATGTACATAGAAGGCAAGGGCGTTCCACAGGACGAAGCCCAAGCCGCAAAATGGTATCGTAAGGCGGCTCAGCAGGGAAACGCGGATGCTCAGGCCACACTGAATATATTAGGCATTCCACACGACGACGATGAGTCTGAAAAGTTGGATATTACAGATGCACGGAAGGCAGACGCGGATACTAAGATCATACCAAACGAAACGTATCACGAAGACAAAGTTGTTTTGCAGAGCGATGCAGAGCCTGCGATATTAGATCGTAAAGCGGCCCAACAGGGACGTGCGAATGCTCAAGTTGAGATTGGTGGGATTCACGTTTACGCTTCAGACGTTTCGCAGGACGATGCTGAAACTGTAAACTCATATTTCCAAGCAGCCAAGCAGGGCGATGCAGATGCCCAGACCATATTGGGTATGATGTACAAAGAAGGCAATGGTGTTTCACAGAATGATGTGGAGGCTGCAAAATGGTTTCTTAAGGCAGCCCAGCAAGGAGACGCAAATGCCCAGTTAAATCTGGGAATGATGTATCAAGAAGGGGAAGGAGTTCCCAAGGACGATGCCGAAGCTGCGAAATGGTTTTTAAAATCTGCCGAACAAGGAATTGCAACTGCGCAGTTTAATCTGGGTGTGATGTACCAGGAAGGTTTAGGCGTTCCACAGGACGATGCTGAGGCTGTAAAGTGGTATCTCCAGGCGGCCCGGCAGGGAGATGAAAATGCCCAAACTATATTGGGTATGATATACAAAGAAGGCAAAGGCGTTCCACAGGACGATGCCGAGGCTGTAAAGTGGTATCTCCAGGCGGCTCAGCAGGAAGATGCAAGTGCTCAGTTAAATCTGGGTTTTATATACCATAACGGTGAAGGTGTTCCACAGGACGATGCCGAAGCCGTGAAATGGTTTCTTAAAGCGGCCGAGCAGGGACATGCAGATGCCCAGAACTGGCTCGGTGCCATGTACCAGGAAGGTTTAGGCGTTCCGCAGGACGATGCAGAGGCTGTAAAGTGGTACCTCAAGGCGGCCCGGCAGGGACAGGCAGGCGCCCAGTTCAATCTGGGGGTGATGTACCAGGATGGTTCAGGTGTTCCGCAGGATGATGCCGAAGCCCTGAAGTGGTTTCTTGAGGCAGCCCAGCAGGAAGATGCAAAGGCGCAGTTAAATCTGGGTTGGATGTACCAGAAAGGTCAAGGTGTTCCGCAGGACGATGCCGAAGCAGTAAAGTGGTATCGCAAGGCGGCTCAGCAGGGAATTTCGAATGCCCAGTATACTCTGGGAGTGATGTACCGAAAAGGTGAATGCGTTCCACAGAACAATGCCGAAGCCGCGAAATGGTTTCTTAAAGCGGCCGAGCAGGAAGACGCAAAAGCCCAATTCAATCTGGGTTTGATGTATCATAATGGTGAAGGTGTTCCGCAGAACTACGAGAAAGCTCTAAAGTGGTATCATAAAGGGGCACAGCAGGAAGATGCAGATGCCCAGTTTAATCTGGGTTTGATGTACTTCTATGCTGAAGGCGTTCCACAGGATGTTGATGAGACTGTAAAGTGGTATCGCAAGGCGGCTGATCAGGGAAATGTAGATGCCCAGAACTGGCTTGGCGATTTATACCAGGACGGTATATTTGTTCCGCAGGACGATGTTGAAGCGGCAAAGTGGTATCTCAAGGCGGTTCAACAGGGAGATGCAAAGGCAAAGGCAAAACTGGATGAAATGAAAGATAAATATGGTGAAAAGTAAATTGAAGGCCTCCACGGCAAGCCAAAGTGAGTGCCCGCTTACGGATTCAACGAGCATTTCTTCCTTTTATCAACAAATCTTTAACCTTAAAAAATATGGGGATCTCAATCCGCAATAAACACATTTCATTTCCGATAAATAACCAGACCGCATCTTAAGTTTTGTTGTCAAAAGTACTTTGACACACAAAATTCATATTGATATACTTCCACCGTGAAAAACATATTTCATCAAAGCGCAACCGGCGCAATCTAAGGAAGGCAATAAATGTCAAAAGAAAAAGTGAAAGTGAAAGTGAAATCCGGCAAACGTAAAATCACAGACAGAGATCGCAAAATGGCAAAGTTCTGTGTTAGCTGTATACTCTGCAGCTATGCCCGTAAAAAACAAAAAGGAGCCGCGTTCTGGTTTGTCAAAAAAATTGAAGGCAGGCTTTGTCCTTTTTGCAAAGCCTATGAACGTGTTTACGGCCGTAAAGCCCACCAGCCGCTTATTTGATTAGATAATCAGAAATGAATATTTCAGAATGGTTGGATAAAAAGGAAGCCGAAGGCATTGACGTTTCTCAGATCGTATTGCCTGATGATCTGGCCAATGACGAAGCGCCGGCTGAAACGATTTTTTTTAAGGAGATACGGCCTTGCACTATTCTCTGTGCCGGCAGCCATCCTTTTTCTACCGTCGAGCGATTCGGTTACTGGTATTATTGCCGGGGCCGTGAAAAAGAGAAGGGCCCGCACACCACAAAACCGCAATGGTGGATGTTTACCAAAGACAAAAACCTCGCGATTAAAACTGCGAGCGCACATATAGAAAAGGTTTAAAATAAATCAGTATTCCGGGAAATGATATTTCACCTGCGAAAAAACAATATCTTGTCAAACCGATGCGAGAGGCATCTGTGAAAGGGCGGCGTGAAGAGTCATGAAAGAAGTAAAGATGTTTATGTTTAATGGATGTCCCCACTGCAAAAAGGCCGAAGAAATAATAGCCGAGATCTTTGCCGAACATCCGGAATATGCTAAGGTTCCGTTCACTATAATCAATGAGAATAAAAATCCGGAAGTTGCCGATAAATGTGATTATTATTACGTCCCGACATTCTTTACAGGCGATGTGAAAATGATGGAGGGCGTTCCCACAAAAAAAGCAATTGAAAAAGCCTTCGCGAAAGCTTGTGAAGAAGCGTAGATATAATTTACGTTGCAATAATGAAATCAAATCGTTTGATTAATGAAAAGAGCCCTTATCTGCTGCAACACGCACAGAATCCGGTGGACTGGTATCCCTGGGGGGGCGAAGCATTTGAAAAGGCAAAACAGGAAGACAAGCCGATTTTTCTTTCCATAGGATATTCCACCTGTCACTGGTGCCACGTCATGGAGCGGGAATCGTTCGAAGATGAAGAAGCCGCCGGACTGCTCAATAACACGTTTGTGAACATTAAAGTCGATCGTGAAGAGCGTCCCGACATTGACGCGGTCTATATGAAAGTTTGTCAACTCATGACACAAAGCGGCGGCTGGCCTTTGACGATTATGATGACCCCTGATAAAAAACCCTTCTTTGCAGCAACCTACATTCCAAGAGAAACTAAATATGGCCATGCTGGACTGCTGGAGATAATTCCACAAATAAAATTACTTTGGCAAAACAAACGCGCGGATGTGCTTTCCGCCTCAGAGGAAATTACGCAGGCGTTGAAGCAACCGATGGCGGGCAAGGCGCAGGATTTAGGAGAAGAAACGTTGCATCGGGCATACCGGTCTTTCTGCATGAGTTTTGACCGGACATTTGGCGGATTTGGCCAGGCGCCGAAATTTCCCTCCCCACACAATTTATTTTTTCTGATGCGCTGCTGGAAACGAACCGGTGACGCGGAAGCTTTGCAGATAGTGGAGCATACCTTGCAAAACATGCGGCGCGGCGGGATTTACGATCAGATCGGCTTCGGTTTTCATCGCTATTCGACGGACGCCCGATGGATTGTGCCGCATTTTGAAAAGATGCTCTATGACCAGGCGCTGATGGCAATGGCGTATATTGAGCTTTATCAGGCGACCGGGAAAAAAGAATACGAAAACACTGTCCGTGAAATATTCACCTATGTTTTACGTGATATGACCGATGAACAGGGAGGTTTTTACTGCGCCGAAGATGCGGACAGTGAAGGCGTTGAGGGAAAATTCTATCTGTGGACTGAAGCGGAAATCCGCAACATTCTTACAAATCGGGAAGCGGATTTGTTTTTGTCGCAATACTGGCACACTGATGACATTGACGTGCAGGGCATGCAGGGAATCCCCGTCGGTTGCTTTATTGCGCACCTGAAACCGTCAGCCGGTACACAACAGGATATAACAGAAACGTTTCCCGTGATGGAGAGCATTCGGGAAAAGCTTTTCGTGGCTCGGGAGAAACGAGTGCACCCGCATAAAGACGACAAGATTCTGACCGATTGGAACGGCCTGATGATTGCGGCGCTGGCACGCGGCGCGCAGATCTTTGATGAACCGGCATGCACTAAAGCCGCTCTTCGCGCGATGGATTTTATTATTCAATCCATGCAAACCAAAGAAGGCCGGCTGTTGCACCGCTACCGGGACGGTCATGCCGCAATCGAAGCGAGTCTCGACGATTATTCTTTTTTGGTCTGGGCGCTTTTGGAACTCTATGAGGCAACATTTCAAACACAGCATTTGCTCAAAGCGCTGGAGTATCAATCTCTCTTATTTGATTGTTTCCGGGATGATAAGGACGGTGGATTCTTTTTTACCCCCAATGACGCGGAAGAACTTTTGACGCGCCCGAGAGAAATCTATGACGGCGCCATCCCGTCGGGAAATTCAGTAGCGTATATCAACGCACTGCGTTTGTCCCGAATAACCGGAGATGCCGATATGGATAAAAGAGCACATGAAATTTACAGAGCTTTTCGCGCGCAGGCGGATGCCATGCCGACGGCCTTTACACAATTTCTCTGCGGTCTTGATTTTGCCATCGGCCCGTCAAGCGAAGTGATCATTGCCGGGAATATGGATCAAAAAGACACGCAGGCTATGCTTGCAGCTTTAAGAAGAAACTTTGTGCCGAATAAGATCGTCATCTTCCGGCCCGCAACCTTAGCCCAGCCGGATATTGAAATCATTGCGCCGTTTGTGCAATCGCATCCAGCTATCAACGGACAGACGACTGCTTATGTTTGCACTAATTTTACTTGTGCGTTGCCGACGAATGATCCACAAAAAATGATCGAGCTTTTAAATACAAAAAAGTAGGTTGCCCTTTACCTTTCACTTTTTGAAGTTTTTTCTTGATTTTTATTTATTCATTTGATGATAGAATATTTTCGCAATTATAGTTATCGAACATTTCGGGAGCCATTCATGAAATTGCTTATCCGTGGTGGAAGTATTGCCGCAGGTTTTGGCGCGATCAAAAGTTATGTAGATATTCTCACAGAATCCCTTCTCCCCAAGGGGATCGAAGTTATTAACCGGTCAAGGTACAGAGAAACTTCTTTTGACGGCATCGGCACATTCAACGAAGATATTGCTAACTTCGAGCCGGATATTCTTCTTATCCAATTCGGTGTTGATGATGCATTCGGGTATGTCTACCGCTCTGAATTCCAGGAAAATCTCGTACAAATGGTCAGGCTGACGCGCCTTCGCTTCAATCCAGTCATCTTCCTGGCTACTTCCCACACCTTCGATAACCCTCATGACATGGATGCTGTTTATATCTTTTACAAGTCTTTGAAGATTGTAGCTTCGGACTTGGGATGTACATTGATTCCTGTACACAGCTACTGGGCTGGTTATCTTGAAGAACATAATCTGTGCAGCAAGGATTTAGTCCTCCTATCAGATACTAGATATCCAAATGAGCATGGTCATCAGGTTATTGCAGATGCAATTATGAAGTGGTTGAACAATTTATCTCTCTTAACACTTAAATCTTAATTACTTAACACTTGTTTTTTTAATTTTTTTCTTGCATTGCTCATTAGAAATAGTATTATCAATAAGTAGACTTTGAAAAGAAAAAATCCTTTGAAAAATATTTTTAAAAAAAAGTAAAAGCGATTGATATTTTATATCAACAAATTTTCTTAACAAGCGATTGCGAAAGGAAAGCTGTGGTATGAAATCACTTCTCAAGTTGATCTGTATCGTATGGCTTGGTTTTTGGGCGGCAATAGCGACTGTTATCCTGTGCATTTTCATAATACCTGCGGGACTTTTAAGCCGTACCGGCAATCTCGCGTTCTCACTTTCAAAGCTCTGGGCCTACACAATGCTTGCTGTATCTTTTGTCCGCACGGAAATAAAAAATAAGGATAAGATTCACAAGGGAACATCGTATATCATCATTTCCAACCACCAGTCGCATTATGACATCATCGCGCTGGTTACCAGGTTGGGCATTCAATTCCGATGGATCATCAAAAAGGAACTTCTCAAAGTCCCTATTTTCGGATACGGATTGTATGCCTCACGAAACATTTTCATCGACCGCTCCAATACCGCCAGCGCAATAGAGAGCATGAATAAGGGATTTGATCGTTTACCCAAAGGCGTGAGTGTGATGGTTTTTGCCGAAGGAACGAGATCACCTGATGGGCAAATTCACGAATTTAAAAAAGGAGGATTCGTAACAGCCGTCCGGCAGAAAATTCCCATACTGCCGGTTACAGTTAATGGAAGTCGGCGCATACTGCCCAAGAAAAGCCTTGTCATGAAGCCGGGAAAGATTCAGGTTGTGATCGGGGACCCTATCGATGTCACCGGCTATACCATCGATACAGTTCAAGAGCTTATCGACAAAACGCGTCATGTGATCATAGCCAATTTCGATCCGGTTTATACTGGTAAAAACTAATGAAACAGGGCGTGTGCTTAGCTTCTTGATTCCACAGACCTTCTTGTCATGTCGAACCGCAGAGAGACATCTTGCTCTTGCCCCTTAAAACTTAATTCTTAACACTCAAAACATATCTATTCTAATCAAAAAATAACTGAACTCTAACTTAACTTATGATATAGGTTTAATCATTCGTTGATGGAGAATTTAGTTGAATAATATCGATGAACATCTGCTGGAAATTCACAACTGCGAAGGCACAGGCTATCAGCCTTTGATCGACTATGATAAATGGCGGGTAGCGATCCTGCGTTATTGTGACGAATTGCTGCCCAAGCACATCTTCGCATTGCAGCGGCACAACGAAACGGATGAAGTCTTTATTCTACTTGAAGGTCGCTGCATCCTGTTTCTCGGAGAAGGGAAAGATATTATCACGTCGATTACCGGCATTGATCTGGAGCTGCGGAAGATTTACAATGTCAAGCGCGGCGTATGGCACAGCCATACCTTAAATAATGACGCCTCCGTGCTGATTGTGGAAAACCACGATACGACGATCCAAAACTCACCGAAGAAACTCTTGAATGATGATCAGCGCCAACGAATTACAGACATCACGCACGAATTATGGCAAACGTAATTTAGACTAATTGGAGGAGAGTAATTAATTTCACCCTCCCTCAATTCCTCCTCTAAAGGGCGGAAAGAAAATGTGGAGAGATTTCATGATTGTTACTGTTGTAAATATTGTTGTTAAACCGGAGAATATTGATCAGTTTATTGAAGCAACTATAGAGAATCATCAAAATTCGATCAAAGAGAAAGGAAATCTTCGTTTTGATGTATTACAGCACCGGAATAACCCTTCAGCATTCACTTTGTATGAAGCTTATGAATCCGACGAGGAAGCCGCCGCACATAGAAAAACCGCTCATTATTTGAAATGGCGGGATGCCGTTGAGCCATGGATGGCTAAACCGCGAGAAGGAATCGCCCATAACGTTTTGGCGCCGCTGGAAAAATTCGCATGGAATCGCTAAGCGCTTTGAACATTACGGGTCTCCCCAAAATATATTTTGGCGCAGGTAAATTTTACGAACTTCCTGAAATCATCCACCAGTATGGTCGATAAGCGCTGATTATCATCGGTGGTGAATCGCTGAAAAAGTCCGGCCGCTGGGCTACGCTTGCCCTGCGGCTTAATCAGGCTCAAATCAAATATAGGGCCATATCCATTTGGGACGAACCAACAACAGAAGTTATCGATGCCATTTCCTCTGAATTTCGGAAGATACCGGTTGACGTCGTTGTAGCCATAGGCGGCGGCAGTGTCATCGATTTTGGTAAAGCCGTCTGTGCGATGTTGGCCTCGGATGGCTCTGTTAAAGATTATCTGGAAGATGTCGGAACCAGAAAACCTACCGGAGCAAAAGTACCGTTCATTGCCGTTCCGACAACCGCAGGTACAGGAAGTGAAGCGACAAAAAATGCCGTGGTATGTGATAGGATTGAGGGCTATAAAAAATCTCTCCGGCATAATGCCTATATGCCTGATGTCGCCCTGGTCGATCCTGAACTGACGCTGACTTTACCCCCGCATATTACTATCGCCTGCGGGCTGGATGCCTTCTCGCAATTGATCGAATCTTATACTTCAACAAAGGCAGACGTTTCTATCGATTCGCTGGCATTGAAGGTGCTTTCCGGAGTCTCGGATAGTCTGCTTCCGCTTGCTCTTGGGCAAAGCAATGATATTTCTCTGCGTGCGAAGATGTCTTATGCTGCTTTGGTTTCGGGGATTACGCTTAGCCATTCCGGGCTTGGCGCGGTGCACGGCATAGCCGGACCTATGGGCGGACTGCTGCCGGTGCCGCACGGTGTGGCCTGCGGAAAGCTTTTGTTTCCTGTTATGACCTTTGTTATCAAAAAGATTATTGATGAAAAGAATATTGCCGCCCAAAAGCGCTTTGCCGATATCGGGAAAATATTATCCGATGATGCAGGTGGTGACGATATTTTTTACTGCAAACAATTTTTAGGTGTTCTGGATAAATGGACACGGACGCTAAATATTCCACAGCTTTCACATTTTGGCATGACGGCTCTTCACATGGAGAAAATCATTGCCCTTGCGGACAGTAAAAACAGCCCGGCCATTCTTTCCAAAGAAGAGATAAAAGTTGTTTTGGAAATTGTCCTCTGAAGAAATTGGAGTCAAATCTTTACTATTGACAATTGCCGCTACGCAACCATATTCTTGCCTTGTAAGAATAACAGAAAAGGTTAAGATTGCCACGCCACCCGAGGGGTGGCTCGCAATGACAATATTAAGCGCGCAATAACAATGTTTATCAGTACACTTTGTCACCAAGATTTCCTTGATGTAAAAAAATAAAACACACCTGATAAGATAGCATTTATGGCCTACAAATATAAAACATTCTACTCTTATGATGACCTGAAAGGCCATTTATTGAGCCACGCGCCAGGTTTTTACCACTCATCAAAAACGTCAACCGTTATCCCCTATGATAAAATCAAATCTTTCTTAAACTGGAATCAAACGGATAATTTCTATATTTGCGATTTGTCCAACCTTCCCCGTCATATGGAGCTAACATCAAATAATAACCTCGTGGTACGCGGAGCAGTTTCCTGGGAGGACGCCAAAAAGTTTTTAAAGTCAGAAGGTAGAAATCTCAAAACTTCGCCAACTGAGCAGCTTGCCCTCGTCACCGCCGGGGTGGCAACATCCTGCACAGGTGAGCGCTGCTTTGGCTTTGGCACGATGAGATCGCAAATAGTGCGCTTGAAGTATCTCGACTTTAACGGTGATGAAAAAGAACTTTTCAGGGATCATTCATTTAGAAGCAATTCTTCTCACTTAAATTCCTATAAGGCCGATTTTAAACAGTACGAAATCTTCAAAAATGCCCCTTACCCGCGTTTTGAGAACGCTGCCGACCTGATGATAGGCACCGAAGGACAACTTGGTATTGTGACAGAGGTCGAGATTGAGACGGCAGAAAATGAAGATGTCACTTACGTCTTTATACTCCTGCCTCGCTGGGAGGAAAACTATGAGCCCCACATGGAGATTTTCAGGGCAATACAATCTCATCGCCGATCAATTTTATCCTGTGAAATTTTGGATTCTAATTGCATGAATTATTTAAAGACTGAAGAAAGACTGGGAAGCAATCAGGATGTGATCTTTCTCGAGGTGAAATCTTCTGCATTTGAAGATATCTATCGCCATGTTTTCCGCCGGCTGAGCTTGACCTCACTCGATGATTTTTTAAAAATCTCCGAAAATAAGTTTCATCACGTAAGGGCCGACGCCCCTCTGGCTGTATTTGAAGAAAATTCTAAAATGGGTGTGGTTAAAGTTGGCACCGACGTGCAGGTTACAGCGGATAAATTCATCGACCTGCTGAATTTCTATCGGGAGTTCTCAAAAATTGGTGTTCGCTACGGCCTCTTCGGACATTTTGGAGACGCCCATTTGCACTTTAATTACATGCCGTCAAAAGAGCAAACTGTTCAATGCGAAGATGGGTTCCGGAAACTTTATGATAAGGTTTATGACTGGAGGGGCTCACCATTTGCCGAGCACGGCATAGGCCTTATCAAGCAGGAATATATCAAGCGCTTTTATGGCCCAAACCAATTGGGGCTTTTTCATGATCTAAAAAAGGAACATGATCCATATAACCAATTCTTTCCTCAAGGCTTTATGTCGCAAGGATAAAGAAAATATATGGATGCCTGATATTTGCGTAGGTATCAAACTTTATCAAAAGTAATCATTTACCTTGACTTCATGCAACTTGGATGTATTATTTCACAACATAATGTGATATTAATATCCTTTAAAAGAGAAAGGGTACGAATGTAAATATTTGTATTTATTAGGATAAATTTAATTTACAGGGAAATAACCATGGCGAAAACAAAAGATACCAAAAAGTCATTTGGCCACAGCATAAAGGAGTATCGTGAAGACAGGAATTTGAGCATCAAAGAACTGGCACATGAAACCGGATATCCTGCCGACCTTTTGGAAAAGGTTGAAAAAGATGAAATCACTCCTCCTGTGGCGCTTGTTTTGCAGTTAAGTCGCACATTGAAGGTTGATGTTGGAGCACTTGATAATAACGAAAACAAGAAAGCTTCATCACGGGTAAAAAGCCAGAAAAAGCGCGCGGGATCATATGCCTATACGCAACTCACCAAATCAGGTCCCGATAAGCATCTTGGCGCATACCGCGTAACCATAGAACCAAATACAGCACATGAAGGCGTTGAATACCACCATGAAGGTGAAGAATTCATTTATGTATTGAAAGGAAGTCTTTCAATTTCGGTGGGCAAAAACTTGAGCCTTCTGGGACAAGGCAATTGTATCCATTTTAATTCGGCTCTGCATCACACATTAAGCAATCCTTCTGACGAAAAAACAGAACTACTCGTTGTTCTGTATATTCCCTAAAGAGTGTAGACATGGCATTTGAAATTTCAAGCGAACAGGAAATGATCAGGCTCATGGCAAGAGACTTTGCCAAAAAAGAACTGGAACCGGCGGCAGCCGAATGGGACAGGCAAGGCTTATTCCCAATGGATGCTGTAAAGAAAATGGGCGGGCTAGGCCTGCTGGGCATGATGGTCCCGCCGGAGCTGGGAGGCTCGGGCGCCGGTGCGGTGGCCTATTCTCTGGCTTTGCAGGAGATAGCTTACTCGTGTGCGTCCACCGCAGTTACCATGTCGGTTGCTAATTTGTCTACAGAGCCGCTTCTTAAATTCGGCACCAAAGAACAGAAAGAAAAATGGCTGACCGGACTTGCCGAAGGTTCTCTTCTGGGAGCTTTCGCGCTGACGGAACCGGGCGCGGGTTCTGACCCCGGTTCGATGACGACCACGGCCCAACTTAAAAAAGACAAATATATTATTAACGGGACAAAGGTCTTTATCACGCATGGCCAGTACGCCGACATCATCAATCTTATTGCCAGAACCGGCAATGAAAAAGGCACAAAGGGGCTTTCCGCTTTTATTGTGGAGAAAGGCACACCCGGTTTTAAAATAGGGTCAAAAGAAGAAAAACTGGGCTTAAGGGCGTCTAACACTGTTGAACTTGTTTTTGAAGACTGTGAAATTCCCGCAAAAAACCTGCTGGGAAACCCCGGTGAAGGATTTAAGGTTGCCATGCGCGCGCTGGACAGCGGTAGAATCGGCATTGCCTCCCAGGCCACAGGCATAGCAAGAGCGTGCCTGGATGAAGCCATTTCTTACACAAAACAAAGGCGCCAGTTTGGAAAAACTATCAACTCGTTTGAAGCCATCCGGTTTATGATCGCGGACGCGGCGACAAAGATCGAAGCAGCCTCATGGCTGACCCTGGCCGCGGCTGACCGCAAGGACAGAGGGCTGAAGTTTACCAGGGAAGCCTCGATGGCAAAATTGTTCGCCTCGGAAACGGCCAATTCCAGCGCCTACATGGCGCTTCAGGTTCATGGCGGTTACGGATATACGAAGGACTATAAGGTTGAGCGCTTATACAGGGACGCGCGCGCCACAACCATCTATGAAGGCACATCGGAAATTCAACGTATCGTCATAGCCAGAGAAGTCATCAAGGAATAAAGAATCAGCCATCACCCTTGCTTTTTATCTAATACCACTTCTAAATCAAAGATGATATCGTGGCGGCTAGAAGGAGGCGACGAGGCGTACTATACATACGTCGAGGAAACCAGCGACAACGCCAACAAGGATAGCGCTTTGATCTAGAAGCGGTATAATTATCTTGTCTGAAGCGCCCTCCCAATCGTCATAATTTCGGCTTCTTTGGTCCCTTCATAAAGCTCCAGAATTTTTGCATCCCGATACCATTTCTGCACGGGATATTCCTCGATGTAACCATAACCGCCATGCAGTTCCACGGCGTAATTGGCGCAAAAGACGGCGGTTTGTCCGCCATAGAATTTAGCCATCGCGGCCAGTGTATAATCAGGTTTTCCTTGATCGATCAACCAGGCTGATTTATAGACCAGACCGCGTAGCGCTTCAATACGAATAGCCATCTCGGTGAGCTTCATCTGAGTCATTTGATAGGAACCCAATGGCGCGCCGAAGGCTGTTCTTTCTTTTACATATTTAATGCTGGTTTCCAGACAAGCTTCCGACAGTCCCAACGCCTGGCCGGAAACCATTACGCGGGTGATATCAAAAAAGTGCATGAGTTGGCGAAAACCATGCCCTTCTTTTCCTACAAGATTGGATTGAGGCACCCGCACATCTTCCAGTGCTATTTCCGCAGTGTCACTGGCGCGAATGCCCATTTTTCCGTGAATTTTGTTGCGTGTTATACCCTTGGCATCTGCTGGAATAATAATCAGACTGAAGCTGTTGTGCTTCTTTTCTTCGGGGTTGGTAATGCACTGAGTCACCATAAAGTCGCAAACCGTGCCGTTAGTGATGAACATTTTGTTGCCGTTAATTATATAGTCTTTGCCGTCTTTGACCGCCCGGGTTTTGTAGCCGGAAACATCCGTCCCGGCATTGGGCTCGGTATAGGCGCCGGCGCTGACTTTCACGCCCTGGGATACAGGTGGCAGATAAGTCCTTTTCTGTTCTTCCGTACCGTAGTTGAGAATGGATTCGCAGCCGAAACCTGATGCAACAATATTCAGGCTGATGCCCATGTCCACTTTGGATATTTCTTCCGTGATGATGGCATTGCCTAAAATACCGGCGCCAGAGCCGCCGTATTCCTCCGGTATCCATGCGCCGACCAGGCCGTTTTCCGCCGCTTTTTTTCTGATTTCCGGCGTGTATTTTTCATTTTCATCGCATTCCTGTGAAACCGGTTTTATCTCTGACACAGCAAATTTATAAGCCATTTCCTTCAACATCTTCATCTCTTCTGTAAGTTCGAAATCCATAACTGTTTCTCCTTTTCATCAATATTCAGATTGCCGTGACGGCTTTTTGAAAAATATACCACATTTTTTAAAAACTTGCTGACTGGAGTGTTATGAATTCCTGGATATTCTGAAATCTCACTTACATGTATCAGGGATAGATATCTCCAGTTTCCATTTAGTAACATAGCCTGATATTGCTTATCAAAAGCATTGTGCTGTGATAGAAGTGTATCATGTCAATCTGGAAAAAGAAAAGCAAAATACTTGTAACCTGTCCGAAGGGCGTTTCGCCTTATTTAAAGGAAGAAATAACGGCGCTGGGTTTTCCTGTTATGGTGGAATGGGACACGGCGATTCAAACCCAGGGAACTCTCCAGGACACAATGATTTTAAATCTGCACCTGCGCACGGCCCAGAGAGTCCTTTATCAACTGGAGACATTAATAGTTGATACACCGGAAATCCTCTATAGAAAGATTAACTCTATTCCATGGGAAACTCTCCTTCATGATTCCGGCAAGGCAGCCTATGTTTGCGTGACCTCGATTGCCGATAATCCGCTAATTACCGATTCCCGCTTTGTCAATGTCAGAGTCAAAGATGCCATTGTAGATCGGATGCGCGACAAATGCGGCAGGCGGCCTAATTCCGGTCCGGATAAAGACAAAGCCGTTATTAATGTTTATTGGAAGAAAAATCAGGCTGATGTTTATCTGGATACTTCGGGAAAACGGCTGGCATTGCGCGGATACCGCAAGATTCCTCTTGGGGCGCCAATGCAGGAAACATTAGCGGCGGCAGTGATTTTGGCTACCGGATGGAAAGGTGAGAAAAACTTTATCAACCCCATGTGCGGAAGTGGAACTCTGGCCATAGAGGCAGCATTTATCGCGTTAAATCGAGCACCCGGCTTTTTGCGGAATAATTACGGATTTATGTTTATTAAAGAATTCCCTGAAGATTTCTGGCAGGAACTTCGTAAAAAAGCCAGAGAGAAAATCTTGAAAAAATTGCCGGCAAAGATTATTGCCACGGATATTGATAAGACGGCTGTAACAGCGGCAAAAAATAACGCACAAACTGCCGGAGTTGATCATCTGATCGAATTTGATATCTGCCCTTATGAAAAGACTCCCATCCCGGAAGGTGGCGGAATAATTATTCTAAATCCGCCTTATGGCGAACGCATGAACGCTGTCAACACCAAACAGCAGTCAAAAGATTTTCGCAAAGAAAGCGAAGCGTTTGCGCAGGGACGTAAAATTATCCTTCGCAAGTCATCTGACAGATGCGACAAAAGCAGCCAAATCAATGCAAGAGAGCTTCAAATACTGGAAGAGACTTATCAGGGTATTGGCGATTTCTTCAAAAAAACAGGCGGCGGCTACAACGGATATATATTTACCGGTAATTTAGAACTAATCAAAAAGATAGGTTTGAGAACAAAGCGGCGCATTATTTTATATAACGGTGAAATCGAATGCCGTCTTCTCGAATACGAACTCTACGCGGGCAGTCTGAAACACGGAGCTGATGACAAACGGACGTCCGGCGAAATCTGACAATAAATTATTTTTCGCTCTGCTGTCATTGCTATTGATTAGTTACTGTCCCGCTCAATTGTCCGCAGGCGGCGAGGATGTCACTACCTTTACTTTTGCGGAGCATCGTTGTGTAATGATGATCAATCAGTGTCTGTTGAAAGGCTTCCACCGTTTTTTTCAACGGCGATTTGAAAGATGTTTCGGGATATTCATTAAAGACAATTAAATTCAACTTACAGCGCTGGCCTTTCAATAGCGCCGCCAGTTTTCTGGCGTCCTGTACGGAGGAATTAACCCCGTCAATTAATATATATTCGAAAGTGAGCAGTCTGCGCCCAGGCATGGGATATTGCCTGCAGGCATCCAGCAGGAATTCCAGAGGATATTTTTTGTTAACCGGCATTAATTTATTTCGTATTTCGTTATTATGAGCGTTTAGTGATACGGCAAGGTTGATACAAATATCTTTGCCGAGCTTAATAATTTGCGGGGCAAGTCCGCAGGTGGAAACAGTTATTTTACGATTGGAAAATCCCATGCCGAAATCACAAGTAAGATTTTTTATCGCCTTTACAACATTATCATAATTGGCCAGCGGTTCGCCCATACCCATCATAACAAGATTTTTGATGTCGGAGCCTTCAGGAGTTTTATTGCTTAAAGTTATAAGCTGACCGGTAATTTCCGAAGGATTCAAATTTCTTTTAAAGCCATTACGGGCTGTAAGACAAAATTTGCAATCCATGGCGCAGCCGGCCTGGGTGGATACGCAGATCGTCCAGTTATTTTTCCCCGGAATCAAAACGCTTTCGATAAAAAGCCCGTCTTCCAGACGTAAAAGCGCTTTCTTTGTTCCATCTTTAGATTCCTGAATTTTGACGATTTCCGGACGGCTGATGCGGGCAATTTTAGAAAGTTTGGCGCGGAAGTCGCGGGATAGGGTGGTCATGTCTTCAAAAGAAACGCTGCCGGACTGATACAACCACTTCATTATTTGCGGCGCGCGGAATTTTTCCTTTCCCAGAGAAGAAATAAATTCTTCCATTTCTTCCAAAGTGAGATCAAGTAAATTGGGAAGCATATTTTCAGCGTGGCTAATCATTGAGCTTTTTTTGCAATGTTCCGGCAATAGCGTCGATAAAGCCTTCCGTGTTGACTTTTTTATTGGAAGATTTTTTTTCAGCCAGCGCGAGCAGATCACCGGTCATCGTGCCGTTTTCGACGGTTGCAATGGCCGCTTCTTCGAGCTTATTGGCAAAATTTATCACTTCAGACGAACCGTCCATTTCACCGCGTTTGCGCAGGCCGCCGCTCCAGGCAAAAATAAGAGCCATCGAGTTGCTGGAAGTTTCTTCGCCTTTTAAATGTTTGTAGTAATGCTTTTGTACAGTTCCATGGGCGGCTTCGTATTCAAACCAGCCCTTGGGTGAGACCAGCACCGATGTCATCATGGCCAGAGAACCGCTGGCGGAAGCGATCATATCCGACATAACATCTCCGTCGTAATTCTTCAGCGCCCAGAGCATGCCGCCTTCGCTTTTCATAATGCGCGCCACGGCGTCATCAATGAGGGTGAAAAAGTATTCAATTCCCACTTCTGCGAATTTCCCCTTCCAGTTTTGTTCAAATTCACGGTTGAAGATTTCGCGAAATCCGGCATCGTATATTTTGGAAATAGTATCTTTTGTTGAAAACCACAAATCAATTTTTTCACTCAAAGCGTAAGTAAAACAGGCTTTGGCAAAGTCCAGTATAGATTTATCCAGGTTATGGTTAATCTGAATTACTCCCGCTGACGGAAAATCTTTGACTAAAAGGGTTTTTGCCTCGCCGCCGTTTTGCGGAGTAAAAACAATTTCGAGTTTTCCCGCATCAGGAATCTCCATTTCAAAATTATTATAAACATCGCCGTAAGCGTGACGTCCTATGGTTATGGGCTTTTTCCAGGAAGAAACCGCCGGTTTGATATTATTGACTAAAATAGGTTTTCTGAAAACCGTGCCGTCGAGCATGGCGCGGATGGTGCCGTTGGGGCTTGTCCATGCTTTTTTCAATTTGTATTCTTTTACGCGGTCTTCGTTGGGCGTGATAGTGGCGCACTTAATGCCTACTCCGAATTTCATAATCGCGCGCGCGGCGTCAATAGTTACCTTATCATTGGTATCATCGCGATGTTTTACATGCAAATCATAATAATCTATATTCATGTCGAGATATGGGAAAATGAGCTTATCCTTAACCATCTGCCACATGACGCGGGTCATTTCATCGCCGTCCATTTCGACGACAGTAGTTTTTACTTTTATCTTTTTTGCCATAAAAAATTACTACTCCTTCAATGAGACTCCAATTTCAAAAGCATAGCGCATTGAAATTGGTTAGCCGAATTATCCCGCAGCTTGCTGCGGTGGTTGTACCTTTAATTGCTGATGTTGAGAGCTCCGCCCGCCAGGATGATTTGTTTTTGCCTTGCGGACAATACGCAGGTTGCGTAAAACGAAGTATTCTTGGTTTTGTTTTGCACCAGAAGCTTTCCATATCCGGCAATTATTTTTCTTGCCTCCACAATTTCCAGATCGTCTCCCTGATCAATTTTGTCATAGTCGCTCTCGACGCAAAAGGTCAGAGGCAAAATGCCGAAATTAATCAAATTGGCGGCGTGAATTCTTTCAAAGGATTTGGCAATTACCGCGCAAACGCCCAGATACATGGGACACAAGGCGGCGTGTTCACGCGAAGAACCCTGGCCATAGGACAGGCCTGCCACGATTATATTTTGTTTCCCGTCTTTTTTTATTGCTCGAGCGCGTTTGGCAAATGAGGAATCTACATTTTCAAAAACGAACTCGGAATATTTAGGAATGTTCGAACGGTATTTCATCCGCGCGCCGGCGGGAATAATATGATCTGTGGTGATTTTATCGCCGACCTTGATTGTCACCTGACCGTAAATAATATCGGATAGTTCCGGACTTCGGGGCAGAACACCTATATTCGGTCCTCGATAAATCACTTTGTCAGTCTTTTTCTTATCCGGCCATATTATCATCGAATCATCAATAGAAAACTTTTTTGGCATAGCGATTTTGGGATAGCGAATTTTCAGATCGCGGGGGTCCGTGAAGTGTCCGGTAATTACAGCCGCAGCGGCTGTTTCCGGGCTTACCAGATAAACATTGGCATCCATAGTTCCGGAGCGCCCCAGAAAATTACGGTTGGATGTGCGCAGCGATACTGCGGCGGATTGAGGACTCTGGCTGTTGCCTATGCAAAAACCGCAGGCATTTTCCATAATCCGCGCTCCGGAGGCGATCAAATCGGCCAGATAACCGCCTTGGGAGAGTTCTTCCATCACCTGTCTGGATCCGGGCGCTAAAATAAAACTGATATTGGGATGAACCGTTTTACCCTTCAAAATTTTAGCCGCGGTGACTAAATCTTTGTATGAAGAATTGGTACAACTGCCCAGACAAACCTGATTAACGGCAATTTTTTTCATTTTTTTGACCGTGCCGATATTGTCAGGACTGTGAGGTTTGGCCGTCAATGGTTCGATTTTAGATAAGTCAATATTAACAACTTTAGTGTAGCTGGCGTCTTTGTCAGCTTTGAGTTCCGTAAAATCGCTTTCTCTTTGCTGTGAGCGCAGAAAAATGCGTGTCATTTTATCGCTGGGGAAAATAGAAGTTGTTACACCGCATTCCGCGCCCATATTCGTGATCGTGGCGCGCTCGGGAACTGTTAGAGAGGCGACGCCTTCACCACCATACTCGAGTACCGTGTTGACATTTCCTTTTGTGGTGAAAATTTCCAGAATTTTGAGAATAACATCCTTGGCGGAAACCCAGGGCTTAAGCTTGCCGGTAAAATTTATTTTAATAACTTTAGGACAAATCAGATAAAACGGTTTTCCAGCCATAGCCAGAGCTACATCAAGCCCTCCCGCGCCGATAGCAATCATGGATAGCGCTCCGCATGTGGGGGTGTGACTGTCCGCGCCGATCAGTGTTCTTGCCGGTTTGCCAAACCTTTCTAAATGAATCTGGTGGCAAATGCCGTTTCCCGCGCGGGAAAAAACAATGCCGTATTTTTGCGCCACACTTTGCAAATAACGATGATCGTCCGCGTTTTCAAAACCTATCTGTATTGTATTATGATCAATATAGCTGACGGATAGTTCTGTTTTTACTTTTGGCACATTCATGGCTTCAAATTGAAGATAGGCCATGGTGCCTGTGGCATCCTGAGTCAGGGTTTGGTCAATACGAATGCCGATTTCTTCACCGGGCACAAGAGCGCCGGAGATTAAATGCCTTGACAGAATTTTTTCAACTAAATTTTCCCCCATTTGCTTTTTCCCTGAACAAAATAATTATGGAAATACGTTTCTTATCAACGTGTATGCATTCTCTTTGCCATTGCTATATTTTAAACTGTGAATAGCGCAGATCCTGCCCAGAATAAAAATGGAAAAGACCGTATCTATGCCGCGAATCTATATAATAAACTCAACGGATAATCAACTAACAAAAATGTTGTAATAAGGGATAAAATAAAAATTAACGGGCTTTGGAATAGTTTCACAAAGCCCGTTGTTGATTTATACGCCTAACTTAACTTGCGCCGTTATGTTTTACGCTCCATTGTTATCTAATCCCTTTATCCGCACAGCGCGCTGAAATCTTTTTTGATAATAAGGAGTATCCAGGCTGTCAACACGGACGCCATTTTTCCTGGAGGATGCGTGCACGAATTCATTATTGCCGATGTAAATTCCCACATGTCCTAACGAACGGTTTGTGTGGAAAAAAACAAGATCGCCTTCTGTAAGGTCTTCACGGGCTATGCAGATGCCGACTTTGGATTGTTCACGCGCATTACGGGGCAATGTTATATCAAAAATTCGATAAATTTTCTGGACAAAGGAGGAACAATCAATTCCTCTTAAGGATGAGCCGCCAAATCTATAAGGCGCGCCAATGAAACCCGTTGCCACTTTAACAAATAACTGCATTTCATCGGGACTGCTCCATTTTCCCAAAAGTTCACCTTTCTTTTCCGGTTCATCATTGCTGGCGTCAATAGTGCCTTCTTTATCGTCTTCGTTCACAGTGGCTGGCGAACCATCATCTTCTTCTGCTGTCAAATCATCATCTTCTGCTTCAGGCGCTGATTTTGCTGATACATAAGTTGATTTTGCCAAAACAAGTTTTTGACCGGAGCGTAAACTATTATGGCTGATATGATTAAGAGCCATTATTTGTTTCACGGGGTGATGTGTTTTTTTGGCGATTCCGGATAACGTATCGCCTTTCTTGACAGTATAGTAAGCCGGTTTAGATTTTGACCTTGCAGTGTGTTTTGATGAGCTTTCCAAGGAGCTTTCTGGAGAGATATTTAAAATCTGCCTTGGTTTAATTCTGGATTTTTGAAGATTGTTGGCTTGCCTTATTTCATTAAGGCTAATGCCAAATTTTCTGGAAATGCTGTAAAGGGTGTCACCGTTTTTTACTTTGTACTGAATTGCCAGAGCGTTCGTACTGAAGATACTAAGTAACAAAAAAAGGACAAAAAGTCCTGAAAATGCGAGAATCTGCCGTTTCATAATGAAATGCCTCCTTATTTATGGGGGGTATTATCCTATTAACGGTGTGCATATTTCGATTTAATTTCATATTCTTAACCGAAAAACGAATACCAAGTTACTGTACACACCAACTGTACATTTCTTACCGCAATGTACGACTAAATACGCAACGCAGCTAAGACATACTAAAAATATACCTGTCTGTCAAATTTATTTTACAATCCTTTCTTTATGTTGTATGAGAAGTATTGATTAAAATTAATGATTTTACGAAAAACCATTACCACCGTGCGATATGAATTCCTTCATGATTTTGTAATAATCAGAGGGTTTGTCCAAAAGAATTCTCCAAATAGTATCGTGGTTTTTTTGCGGGTATAGTTGAAATTATCAAAATTTGTAAAAGGATTATTATGCGATTTTTCTGGAAAATTATTTCTATAACGTTACTTTTAACCATCACATATTTTATTGTTGATGTAGGCCGCTATTTTATCTATCCTAATGTTGCCTATCTCAAGAAAAATTGTCCCCGCAAAACGGCTTTTATGAAATACAGGGAACAGGTCTGGAAAGAAAAAGGAATAAAGAGAAAAATTACAAATACTTGGGTTCCTCTTTCGAAAGTGTCGCCTTACGTAATGAAAGCCGCTATTATCGCCGAAGATGATAAATTCTGGTCTCACGAAGGATTTGACTTCGAAGCCATGCAAAAAGCATTAGAGAAAGATATCAAAAAAAAGACATTTAAGGCTGGTGGCAGCACAATTTCGCAGCAACTGGCAAAAAATTTGTACCTTTCTCCCGCCAAAAATCCTGTAAGGAAAATCAAAGAGGCGATACTTACCTGGCGTCTGGAGCGACAGTTAAGTAAAAGAAGAATTATGGAGCTTTACTTAAATGTGGTCGAATGGGGCGATGGAGTTTTTGGCATTGAAGCTGCGGCCAGAAAGCACTACGGAAAGAATGCGTCGGAATTAACCGCCCATGAAGCGGCAGAACTGGCCGCAGTTATTCCTAACCCCCGCAGATATAAAACTGACGGTACGTCAAGATACGTGAAAAACCAGTCGGAAAGGATTTATCAAATCATGGTGCGCCGGGGTATTGTTATACCTGAATATGATGACGTAATTTCTGAAAAAGATGAAAATAATCCCGAAACGGCTGGAAAAGAAAAACCCTCAGGAGGGGAACAGAGCATAAGCCCTGAACCCCTTAACACAAAAGGCAAATCAACCCCATGAAGGGAATCAATTTTATAAAATTTCGATAGCGGAGGCCATGGAAACACCGCCGCCGCCGCAGAGGGTTGCCAATCCCAGCGTTTTGCCGTGTTTTCGCATGGCGTGAATTAATGTAACCATAATACGGCAGCCAGTAGAACCTACAGGATGTCCCAGTCCAATGCCGCTGCCGTTGATGTTGGTAATTTCACGGTTTAAACCAAGCTCCTTTTCACAACCAAGATACTGACCGGCAAATGCTTCGTTGACTTCAAGCATTTCAAATGCATCCAGGGTGAGGCTCGGGTCGTTTTTGAGCAGATTTTTTACGGCCGGAACCGGGCTTAAGCCCATCACCGAAGGATGACAGCCGCCACGTGCCGAGGAACGTATCCTGGCGATTGGTTTCAATCCTAATTCCCTGGCTTTTTCTGCTGACATGATGATCATAGCGGAAGCGCCGTCGTTAAGCCCCGAGGAATTACCTGCTGTAACCTTGCCGACTTTTGGAATAAATGCCGATGGTAAGGCCTTCAGCTGTTCCATTGTCAATCCGGGACGGTAATGTTCATCCTTGTCGAAAATGATGGGTGGTTTGCCTTTTTTTTGGGGGAGCTCAATCGGCACGATCTCATCTTTGAAATCGCCATTCTTTGTGGCGCGTTCGACGTTGTTATGGCTACGCAAGGCAACCTCATCCATCTCCTCGCGGCTGATGTTCAGAAGCTGGGCGATCAGTTCTGTTGTATGCCCCATGATATAGGGTTTGCCCTTTAAACTCTCGAAAGGCTGGCCTGATTTGACGGGGCCATCGTCGGATAACGGCATGACATAGGAGCCGCAATGCAACGCTCGGATCATTGCATCTACAAAAACCGTGTCTTGAAGACGGCAGCCCCAACGGGCATCAAAACTAACATAAGGTATGCCGGACATATGTTCAACTCCGCCGGCCAGGATAACATCAGCCATACCGGCTTTGATCATGGCAGCGCCGCTGAGTACTGCTTCCATACCCGAAATACATACACGATTAACGGTTACAGCGGTCACCGTTTCCGGAATACCGGCTAAAAGAGCTGCTACCCGGGCCGTGTTCAGGGTATTGCAGTTTTCAATGCAACAACCGAATCGGACATCATCAATTATACCCGGGTCTATTCCGGCACGCCCGATGGCCTCTTTCATGACGACCGCCGCAATGCGGGCTCCTATCATGTCCTTTAATGTTCCTCCGAATGTTCCTATCGCTGTCCTGCACGCCGAAACAATGACTACATCCTTCATTTTGCAATCTCCTTATATTATTAAATAATTATTTTCTTCTTTTAAAGCTTTGATTGTTCAGACAGGCTTCTCAGAAGTTATTTTTTCTAAATTGTGAAATATTTTTAATATCACTGCCAGATCGAAGTGTTAAACAATTACAAAAGATATGTCAAACAATAAAATTGCGGATTTGAAAATTGAGAATAGAAGGATATAAAGATAAAATGTATAAAGACAGGTTACTAAGGCACGTAAAACCGTATTCCAGTGGTATCGCCCAGGTTACAGCTTCTCTTTCCGCCTTGTTTAACAGGAACTGACTGTTAAAATTGTTAATGGTGCTCTCCGGATTGGTTACTTTACTCTCCAGACCACAGAACGCACCAAGATGAAAGACAATTCCTTCAAAGTATCCTTCATCAAACAGTGCACACTGAACATCCGGTAAATATTCCCATTTCCCTTACAAGTATTAACAATACGTTACCGCGCGTTCGACTCGCGCCAGGGGCACCAAGGAAAATCAACTAGTTATGACCTTCAAAAATGGCTTCCCAGACTGATTTTTTGGTGATTGTGATAAATTTGTGATAATTCCGCTCCCAACCTTGTCCATCACCTCAATTGCTGAACGTAAACTCTCCGGTTGATGGTGAGCATATCTCATCACCATAGAGGTATTTTTCCAACGTCCAAGCTTCTGGACAGAAAAAAGATCAGCACCACCTTGCACTAATCTTGAAGCAAAGGTGTGTCGTAAATCGTGAAAGCGGAGTTTATCAATACCAGATTTTCTTATTGCCCCATGAAATGAATTAATTAAGTGACTGGCACCCATTCTTTCATTGTTTGGATTTAAAAAAACTAAACCTGTAGCAGTATGTTCAGATTTATTTTTATCCAACAATACATTTAATGCGGTTTCGTTAAGAGGCAAGGTATCGACACTTCGGTTCTTCTGTTCAAGAATAAGAATGGTTCGTCTGTCAAAATCTACCTGCGACCATTTCATGTCAAGAATTTCACTTTCTCGTAACCCTGTATTAATTGCAAAAACAATGATTTCCTGAAGCCACTGGGGAGATGCCAAAAGAAGCTTTTGTTCCTCATCCAAAGTCAACCAGCGTTCAATGATATTGTTTACCCTTTCCTTTTTGACCATACTGACAGGATTGTTTTCTACCCAACCCCATTCCCGCATAGCAATGTTAAATGCGTGACTCATTATGGTCAACTCATAATTAATTGTACCCGGCGATACTCCATCTTTTCTGCGTTTAACTTTGTATTCGCTGATCTGCCTTGACGTTATATTGTTCAGGATAATGTTTCCAAAATATTCCCGAAGATGTTTGGCAATAACCTTATCCCTTAGATGGGATGATTTTGCCTTATTCACCGCCGAATATTCTTCAAGATATTTATCCATCAAATCCCAAAACGTATAATCTTCACCAGGCAGCTTTTCAAACCATTTACCTTCAGCTATTTCACCTTTCAATTTGTCAAAGATCCTTATGGCCAGCTTCTTGTCTTCTGTCTCCGTTGACCGCCGAAGCTGTTCGCCATTATGAGTAAAACTCATCCACCAGACCGATCCTCTTTTATATAGACCCATTGTTTCTCTCCTTTCTGGGTCCCTCGATCCGGTCTGATTTCCCGTGATTGAAATTATAGACTTTATTCTTGCCCTGGTCAATTACCTTCCTGATCAGTTTATCAATTAGTATATTACCCTGTACATGTGCAGACTCTCTACCACTCTCTACCACTCTCAAAACATACTGATCTTGTTCATCTTTATTAGGTAGGGTTTCATGTAGGGAGTTGTTACCCTGGGATGACTCTCTACCTGCATATCCGTATTGTTTAAAGATCACAGATGGGCTTGAAGCATGGCGTGTTACAGGTACCGCCATGCTTTCTCTGCTATTAGGAGTATAATTAATTTCATCAGTCTGGGAATTCACCGCCTTTCCGTCTGCCGGTATCAGGGTAACGGCAGACAGAAAGGGCGGTGCCTCTTTTGTCGATAAGCAGATACCAATACCCTTGTCATCATGCTGATTGATTTTTTTATGTAATGAATTGCCTTCCATGAGATAGGATTAACACGAAAGAAAAAAGGAGTACCGGACACGAAATGAAATATTTTTTGTCCGCCTTAAGACGGATCACTTGCCACCGCGAGATTGAAAGTCATTAGCTCTCCCTTTAATGAACTTGATCGAAAAATCCAAAACTCTCTTATCTCTGCCCGCGATTGCCTGCTGGCTTGTGGCGGCTCTACCGCCACCTGCGCGCAGGCTTTTTTGTATACCTTCTGTATTTGTTGGTACATATTTTGTGACATTACGTTTATATAGGGTTTGATTAATAACAGTTCGTGTTTGGACGCTGGAATAAATTTCAAATCTAACTAGTTAAACATTATGATTCAAAATATGTATCAAAATCGCGTTTCAATAAATTTTCAATATAATATAATGCGGAATCAAACTTATTAACGTCAAGAGGACTTACATTAGGCAGTAGCTCTGGTCTTCGCCTAGTTTCTAAAAGATAATTTACTTTGCACTGACCACTGAAATGCTTATTCAGCATAATTATTACCTCGTCATCCCACCGCCTTTGCCGTTCTTCACATGTTTTTTTCGCTGATTCACCCCATTCATATAATTCAAATAATTCTCTAAACGCCATTCCCTTTTTTGTTTCAGGAAATGATGCATATACTTCCTTTATCCTTTTCTCTTTTAAATCATTATAGTCAGAAACAGATTTTATTCTTAAATCGTGATATACTTTAAACGCTGCGATAAATGCAAAACACCATGCGATTGTCATTAATATAATTGACATATCACACCCCCGATATTTTGGGGACAATGAGATATTAATAAAAGGTAAAATGAGAGAGGACAGTCCAAAAGCAAAAGCGACCCATCCATATAATGTTTTTATGGAGGTGAATAAAAATACTTTAAAAGATTTAAAGAACTCGACCATTTTTTTAATTTATCACAAAATGAGTTATTTATTAATAATTTTTCAAAATGAGTCACCACCCCCTTTTCCATTCTATTGACAAACTAATTCTATAAGAGCATATTCAAATATACTCAATTCGCAAAATATTTAATCAGAAGCACTAATTAAAATATTTCGGAATTGTTTACTTGACAAACCATAGCTCATTTTCCTATAATTAATAATCTAAAAAATCTTTCAGTAAGGAGAACACTCATGGCTAAAGATTGCCCCTTTTTTCAAAAAGAATGTCGAGAAAAACAATGCCAATTATGGGTTCCCACTAACGATAAAAATTTTACTTGCGCCTTTGCAGCAATACCGCAAATATTATCCCGAGATTTAGCAGGATTAATGCATTGGTTATCCCACTTACCTAGAAGTTAGAGGAATTGCTATCTCGTAATTTTTTCTCTATGTAAATACGGTGTTTGCATTCCTCTATTACAATTTCGGCAATGTCCATCGTGCCATCAAGTTTATTCTTGATAATGCTCATAATAGCATCGGATGTTGTAATAATATCTTTGCAAGTGATTAATTTAGGTTGTTTTTTTTGATTCTTCATGATTCCCCCCTTTTTTATTTCGTTTATTTTTCATTACTTTTTCCGGCTTTACTTTCATAAAAGCCGCTAGTGCTTTCTCCGGTTTTAACGGATAAAGCGAAACTGGTTTATTATACTGTTCTTTTTTTTCTTTCTGTTTTGTCATCCCATAACCTCTTTAAGCATTAGTCTTTTGCCTACAAAACCACTGATTGCATTTTCCGTTCTCTCTCCGTCAGTAACCTTACGGTTATCCCACCTAAAAGAAAACTCATTGCAATATCTTGATAAATGTTTCTTTGAGATATGGTGAAAAGTTCCATTAACACCACGCTTTAATAACGCAAAAAAAGACTCCGCCGTATTGGTATTAATATCGCCTTTGGCGTATTCTCCTAAGCCGTGATTTACTACTCCATGACCACCTTTAAAATCCTTCTCTATGCCTTTATAACTTTTAAATTCATCGGTCATTATTTTTGCTTCTTCGTTTACCGCTTCTCTGATTGCTGATTTTAAGGTTTTTCCTGTCACGTTCTTAATGGGTTTAGAAATAACATTTCCGTCACGTTCTACCATTGCCATTACTGGAGCTTTTTTAGTTCCCCGCCCACGTTTAAGGTGTATACCGTTATTACTACCTTTTCTTGGCTTTCCGCCTATGTAGGTTTCATCCACTTCAACAACACCCTTTAACAGGCTTGCGAGAGGGTCTTCATTCATTGCTAATCTTATACGGTGCGTTAAATGCCAAGCTGATCTGTAAGAACCGAGGCCGAGGTCTCTCTTTAATTGAAGTGAAGAAACGCCTTTTTTGTGGGCGCACATTGAATGAAACGCTTGAACCCATTGCCTTAAAGTGATATGCGAACCCTGTAGAAGAGTGCCTACTGTTACGGTAAATTGTTTCCGGCAATCTTTACAGCGAAGTAAACCATCTCTTACTTTCTTTGCCTTGCCTTCAATCCTGACAATATTGGTGCTTTCGCAATGAGGACATTTAATACCTTTAGGCCAACGAATATGTTCAAGGATGCTCCTCGCTTCATCCTCTGTTAATCGCCCTACATCAATAGCTGACATCTCTGAAATTCTCTCAAATTTAGGTGGTATATATTTCATGATTTTTACTCCTTTCTGTTTTTTGTTAATCATAATATATACACCTTTATTCGGTTTGTCAAGTGGATAATTTAAATTATTTTAGATAATAAAATAAACCATTATTATTTAATTTTGCTGTTTTTGTTAAGTGTATAATTTTTCTTGACACTATCATCATCTGATAATAAATAAAAAGGTAGTCCGATAACAAGCCACAATGAACACAATAAAGAAATTAGGATTAGTACATGATCACTGAAAATTTGTTCTGGGCTCTTCCTGTTTTGCTCGGTGCTTTGCTCACCAGTGTTATTACCAGAAAACATAAAAGCAAAGAAAGATTTAACAAAGCCGCAGCCGCTTTTCGCGCCACTTTCGTAGATGAAATTTTCCGGATGCGAAGAGGGGTCGATATACTTCACGGGAGATTCGGCGAACGGCCTGAAGAAATTGCTATCACCAACGAAAAAGCTAAAATCATTTTTGAAGTCTATTTGCCCCAAAAGGAACTCGTTGGCTTCAACGCCGCTTGGGAGAAATACAAAAATCCCGGCGAGATAAATAAAATAAATTGTAATCCAATTGACCCGGAATATGGTAAAAAACTTGGAAATATTTATTTGTCTCATATTAACAACCTTCTTGAGTATGCAAAACCTAAATTATAAACCTCCCACAACAATTCATTCGAGCCGACAAGCGGCTCAATTACTGCGTTGTGCGAGAAATGGGATAAGGAAAATTTTTCCTATGAGTAATCCAATGCCTATACCACTAAAACCACCTATAAAGGAGTAAAGGTAAAATTGGAACTTACTGCCCTTGAAATAGCAGATATTGCTGGAGGCTTTGGCATCGTTGGCACCCTTCTCGGTGTCTGGATTGCATATAGAAACGCTCTTAAAATTATGCAACGACAAGAGTTCAACAAGGCCGCTAGTGATTTGAGAGCTTCCTTTGCTCCCCAACTGTTCTACCTTAGAAGTTTGAAAAGCACTGAAGGTTCCAATGGCGGGACTGAAGAAACACGGGAATACCTGTATGATTCTTTTGTTAATTGTCACGCAACTGAACTTTGCAAATTCAGATTTTTTATCATTAGTAGTAGCAGAGATATTGCCACATATGATAAAAAATGTGAAGAATATGAGGAACATCTTTATCAAGGCTTTACGGTTGATTTGAACGGGCAATCGCCTCAAGAATACTTTATTGAACAGATTAATGGACTGTTGAATTTTACTAAATAACCGTGGTTTGCCATGTAAACAATTCCGAATTCTTTTATTATTTCCTCTCTCCAAAAATTGCTCTACCGATACGTACGATTGTTGCTCCTTCTTCAATAGCGATTTCGAAATCATCAGTCATGCCCATGGAAAGCTCATCCACCTGAATATTGGTAATTCCCTCGCTTATGATATTGTTTTGAAGATTTCTAAGTTCGGAAAAATACGGGCGGGAATTTTCGTGATTAGTGGAATAAGGCGCCATCGTCATTAATCCTTTCACCGAAACGTTTTCCAGCAGGGAGACATCTTTAATTAATTCAATAGCTTTAGCCGCCGGTATACCGTTTTTTGTTTTTTCACCACTTACGTTGATTTCAATCAAAATATTTATTTTACGGTTGATCAGACCAGCCCTTTTGTTTATTTCTTTGGCCAGTTCCATGCGGTCAACAGAATGAATATAGTCGAAAAGATTCACAGCGTACTTTGCCTTATTGGTTTGAAGGTGTCCGATCATGTGCCACTGGACGCGCCGTTTTATAACAGCAATCTTCTCTTTTGCTTCCTGAACATAATTTTCTCCCAGCGCTGTTATGCCTGCGTCAATTGCCCGTTGCACGGCAAAGGGAGCAACTGTTTTAGTCACCGCTAATAATTTAACGGAATCAGTGGCGCGGTTACATCTTGCGGCAGCAGTAGCCATCCTTTGTTTGATTGTATTTATATTGGCGGCAATGTCTGTTTCCATAAAGTTTATCGAAAATTGATTGCTTCAAATTTTTTTAATGTTTCCAAAACTTCACAAACTGGCAGCCCTATTACGTTTGTATAAGATCCGCGAATTGATTTGATAAAATAGGCGCCTTTCCCCTGTATAGCATATCCGCCGGCCTTATCATATGGTTCATCACAAGCAAGATACCAGTCCAATTCTTCAGGACTTATCGTTTTAAATCGCACGGCGGATTGAATAACTTTAGTTTGATAAATTTTGGAAGCACTATGGGCAATGGAAAAACCTGTGAAAACTTTATGTTGACGTCCGCTGAGTCTTTCGAGCATCTTTCGCGCCCGTGCTTTATTTTCCGGCTTACCCAGGATAATCCCATCAATAACCACAATTGTGTCGGCGCCAAGCACCCACGCCTCGGGATATATTCGGGCAATAACCATCGCCTTATCACGTGAGAGTCTTTTAACATGCTCTTGCGGACTCTCTCCCGCAAAATAATCTTCGTTCACGTGGGCCGGAATTATTTTGAATTTGAAACCGACTGATTTAAGAATTTCCCGTCGGCGCGGCGACTCAGATGCCAGAATAAATAACGTGTTGGAAGTAATAGACATAGTTTTATGTTTTTCGTAAATATTATATTTATTTCTATCACAAATTAAATTGTGCCTGTCAATTGTAAATTGTAATTGCATTTCGATAGAAATTCGCGTTAATATATAATCAAAAATTAATATAATAATGGAGTTGATGATGAAAAAAATATTTATTGCATTTCTAATTCTAATTGTGTTGGCGGCTTTTTGGAGCGTGGCTATGGCTGAAGAAAGAATTGTGCAGTTAACCATACCCGGTTGCGCAGCTTGAGGTGCTTCCCACAGGATAGGTGCTATCCTGAAAGAGATTAAAGGTGTAAAAAAATATAAATTCGAAGACAAAGATTTGTTAATGGTAACTTTTGATGATAAAAATACTACCATTGATATAATTATCAGCGAACTTGAAAAAGGAGGAAATAAAATAAAAGGGCAACCGGTTTATTCAAAATAATACTAGAGATATTTCTTTATTTTTTGCGAATCCAGTTTTTCCACAATCTTTTTGACATCTTGGGAGCGGCCTTTTTTGCATATAAGTAAAGCGTCTTTTGTTTCGACTATTATTAAATCTTTTACCCCTACTAATGCGGTTAATTTTCGGGGACTGTAAATAAGAGATCCTTCTGAATCTTCAGAAATTGTCTGACTGCCGCTAAGTGCCACATTGCCTTTTATATCTTTTGGTGATATTTTCCAAAGAGCGTCCCAGCTTCCGACATCACTCCAGCCAAAATCTCCCTGGAGCATAAAAACATTATCCGCTTTTTCCATAACACCATAATCAATAGAAATGGATGCAAGCTTCTTATAAACACGGGGTACGATTACCGCTTCCCGGGGCGAGCCGATAGTCTTATTTATTTTCATCAGTCCCGCGTATAAATCCGGCAACCAACGGCCGATTTCTTTTAATATGACTGAGGCCTTCCATATAAACATCCCGCTATTCCAATAGAAGTTACCGCTTTGAACAAAATATTTCGCTTGCTGAAAATCAGGTTTCTCGCGGATAGATTTTACGCGAAAGACTTCTTCTTGGGCTATGTTTTTAAAGAAATCTGCCTGTTCAATATATCCAAAGCCTGTTTGAATGCTGGAAGGTTTGATGCCTATTGTTACCAGTCCATCTTCCTGCGTGGCAATTTTTGCGGCTGCGCCTATTACATCAACAAATTTGCAGGAATCAGCAATGGCATGATCGGAAGGTAAGACAACCATGACATCGTCGGGAACCATTTTATGAATATGCAATGCGGCAAGGCCTATGCAGGCCGCAGTGTTTTTCCCTTCCGGTTCGATAATAATGTTTCTTGATGGAATTTCCGGAAGCTGTTTGATTAGAGCATGGGCGTGTTTTTTCCCCGCCACCACCAGAATATTGTCTGGAGTAATCAGCGGTTTTATCCGGTCAACTGTTTCCCGGATGATCGTTTTCTTGCTGATTATATCCAATAAGTGTTTAGGCTTTTTTTCTCTGCTGCGGGGCCAGAATCTTGCGCCCCTTCCACCGGCCATTATCACCGCGTACATTATTTAAACTCCCCCGACTCTTTAAGATCATAACGCTACTGCCGAATGCTTATAGTATAATGTGTCTTGCAATTTCAAGCCAGAAAATATATTTTAAAACTTAATGTCAACAATAATGTATCCAGAAATAACTCTTAAAAAAGGGAGAGAAGCCGCTATACTGCGAGGTCATCCATGGGTTTTCTCCGGTGCAATAGCCGCGATTAAAGGGAATCCCATCGCCGGTGACATTGTTTTAGCCCGAGATTCGGCAGGTAATCCTCTGGCGTTAGGGTTTTTTAATCCTTTAACGGATATAGCTTTTCGTGTTTTAACAAAAAGATGTGAAGAGAATATTTCTCAATATTTTTGGCAAGCTCGTTTGCAGGCCGCATACAAATTGCGGCAAAAGATAATTGGCGAACAAACGAACGCCTATCGTTTGATTAATGCCGAAGGCGATGGATTTCCCGGACTTATTGTTGATGTCTATAATACAACGCTGGTTTTTTCGATTGCCACCGCTGGAATAGAAAAACAAAGGATTCATATTTTCAATGCTCTTGTTTCCCAATTAAAACCAGAATGGATTTATGAACTTAGCGAGAGCCGGTCGCGCACATTGGAAGGATTGGAAAATAGCAGTGGTATTGTCTTTGGTGAAAATAGAAGCGGTGCTATAGAAATAATAGAAAACGGACTGAGATTTGAAGTTAATGTTTTCTCCGGCCAGAAAACTGGATTCTTTCTTGACCAGCGCGTCAATAGGGAAAAGATTGGATTATTAAGTCGCGACGCACATGTATTGAATTGCTTTTCTTACACGGCGGCTTTTTCTGTTTATTGCGCCGAAGGCGGAGCAAAAAAGGTTGTTTCTCTGGACATATCGAAGCCTGCTTGTATAGCTGCCAGAAAAAATTTACATCTCAATGGGTTTTCCGTTGAAAATTATCAGGTAATAGAAGCCGATGTTTTTGCTTATTTGCGCAATACGCAGGAAAACTTTAGCATTATCATTCTTGACCCTCCGGCTTTTGCCAAAAATAAAAGAGACGTGGCTAAAGCCACACGAGGTTATAAGGAAATTAATTTACAGGCGATCAAACATCTTACAAGAGGCGGTATATTAGCTACTTTTTCCTGTTCTAATTTTATCGAGGAAGATCTTTTTTATAAAATTGTTCTTGCCTCGGCACGGGATGCCGGCGCTGAGTTACAGCTTTTAACAAGATTAGAAGCGGGACCGGATCATCCCATTTTATTAGGACATCTCGAGGGCCGCTATCTTAAGGGGTTGCTGCTAGTCAAGAAAAATTAATCGGGGATATGGGTCTGTTGACCGGGGGCGCAGTCCCGCAGGGGGCGCAATCATGCTTAAATACATTCCTTACCGGAAAAAGCCGAAAGCTTTACAAAACGCTCATCTTTCTTTATTGGATTTTTCCGTTATGGATGTTGGATTTTCGCTAGATTGCTAATTATCTTATCATGAATAAGGTGGGAAGCCATATTATTGCCTACCGTTCCAACGAATATGGAAACTGAAGTAGAATCCCTGTCCACATATTCAACTTTTATAGTGACTTTTTCATCCTGAATGACGGCTTTGATTATGCCTATGGAAATCTTGCGTTCTTTTTGAATGTCCGTCGCCTTTAATTCAGCCACCGATATTTCACAGGCTTGCCAAACCATATCAATATTGGCTTTATAATTGCTGATAAGATTTCCATCTTGGTAAAGGAATTTTCCGGAATTAATGCTGGCAATTTTGCCATTCATATTTATTGCCGCATCGCATCCTGTCAGAAACAGAAAAATTAAAAATAATAAAGGCAGAGTTTTTTTTGTCATATATTTACCCAATAGAATAAATTCCTTGATAAGAAAGGAATAATTATAAAAAATATAAAGTAATACGAATAATCTGTCAATGTGAATCATAAGCCGGCGTATAATAGTAGCCGGGAATTATGGGTTTTATCTTTCTTTTTTCATTATCATAAGAAGTTTGCCGGCTTTTTTATATAGGCTCCAGCCTGCCGGAATTCCGTTGGACATATTAGATGGAGTAAATTTAGTTACGGAAAGAATTGAGGGATCGGCCCCTGAATCTAATATTCAAATATAAAGTAAGATTATCCAAAATAAAAAAAGATAAATTTCCCGCCCCATTTAACGTTCTTTACGTTTATTCCCTTGTGCGTAGTTTCATTATCTCGGTTCTGGTCAGAATTGTTTTTATATTATCAATGTGTTGAAGGATGTTTTCCCTGCCGCCTTCTTCTCTGTCAATAAGCGTGATAGCCATTTCGACGTTGAGTCCGGCCCTCCGAGCCTGTTCTATAGCGGTAATAGTGGAGCCACCGGTTGTAATAACATCGTCAATAATGGCGACCTTTTCACCGGCCCCAACATTGCCTTCAATGGCGCTTTTAGTGCCGTGAGCCTTAATATCCTTTCGAACAATGAAAGAT
The DNA here is from genome assembly GCA_963811325.1 of uncultured delta proteobacterium. Lineage (GTDB taxonomy): Bacteria > Desulfobacterota > Syntrophia > Syntrophales > Smithellaceae > Smithella. Next base: position 20,307 of record CAWEQT010000001.1, on the reverse strand, counting down.
TTAATTGGTTTTCCCTTCTGGTATGATATTACGGAGAGTGCGTTGGCTATCGGATCAGCCCCCAGAGTGAGTCCCCCAGCCGCGGTAATGTCAGTATCTTTAAGCATGTCAAAAATAATCGCGCCTATAAGATTCATGCCTTCGGGGTCAAGCGTGGTTGGTTTACAATTGAAGTAATAATTGCTCTGCTTTCCGGATGCGAGTGTAAAGGGCGGATCGTCACTGTATTTAAAAGACCTCTCGAGAATTATTTTGCTAAGTCTATCCTTCATCTTGTTAATGGTCATTGAGTTTTCCTCCGCTTAAATAAAACTTATGATTGAGAGCCATTATTATGCAGAATAAATCTGATGGGCAATTCCACCCAGGCTGTAAATGGATTGCCTGATTTTTTTGCCGGTTCGAACCTCCATGGTTTTACCGCCTGGATTGCCGATTGATCTAAAATGGCATACCCCGATGATTTCCGTATTTTTATTTCTCCTACTCGGCCATTCGGTAAAATTTCCGCGAACACTAAAACAATACCTTCATAGCCGCGAACGCGCGCTATTTCCGGATATACAGGCGGCGCGTTTTCTTTATATAAGGGATAAGCAATTGCAGTATTCGAATTAGACGTTTTGTCAGGGGTTTTATTAGCGTTACTGCCTGTTATATTATCAGGCTGTTCTTTAGCCCCTGCGCCGGACTCTTCGTGTTTTACCGATGTAATGATGTTGATCGATTCTTTTATCGCCGCTGCATATATTTGAGCGGCTTCCGGTTTTCTTGCCGTCTTTTCAATATCTGCCTGTTTTTCAGCTGCTTTTCCCACCGCAGGAGATGGTTGTTCATAGTGGCCATTTTGAATTTCAACTCCGCTTTTTTTGCTTCCATTATTCAGAGAAATCCAGACTAGATTTATTCCATTTAATTTTGGAGGGGAAATTAAATTATTTGATAAATTAAGAACCAGAAGCGCTCCCGCGGCAACGTGAATCATCAGGGACAAGCACATGGCTGATATTATTGTATATGTTTTGTTTTCCGGTTTTGTAAAGTTCATGAGAAAAAAGATTTTATTGTTTAATTAATCTTTCCACTACCTTAACTGCTTCAACGCCGTCTCTGGCAAAAGAAGCGCCAATAGATTTCGCGTAATCTTCGGTAACTACCGCGCCGCCGATCATAAATGGCTTTTGAATTCCCTTTGCCCTTGCCAGTGTTATCACGTCTTTCATATTTACCATCGTTGTGGTCATCAATGCGGAAAGAGCGATAACATCTGAGTTTACCTCTTTTGCTTTTGCAATTATCGTTTCTGCGGTGACGTCCTTGCCCAGATCAATAACAAGATAACCATAATTTCTCAAAAGCAATGCGACGATGTTTTTCCCAATATCGTGAATATCGCCCTTCACAGTTGCCAATATTATTTTACCCTTGTTTTCGGCAGATCCTTTCTTCAGATGCGGTTCCAGATAAGCGAGCGCCTTTTTCATTGCTTCCGCGGCAGACATCAGCTGCGGTAAAAAGTAAATTTTCTTTTCGTATAAATCGCCCACACGAATGATGGAAGGAATCATAATCTTATCAACCAAATCCTGAGCTGAATTGCCCGCAGAAAGCGCGGTTTCTATTAAAGGTAGAATATTTTCCCTATCGCCGTTCATTATCGCGTCAGCGATCTTTTCCTTCGGCGTCAGATTTTTTATAGTGGCAGTTAAGGCGTTAGCATTAACCTGTTCAGAAAAATGTTTAATAAAGCGCAGTGCGTCTTTGTCCTTGGAAAGAAGAACATCTCCTGCTGCTTTTACGTTCATCATTTCTGTGCTGGCGGGATTGGCAATGGCCAGTGTTAATCCATAGAGTTGCGCCATTGCCAGAAAAGTTGCGTTGAGCCACGGGCGTCCGGGCATGCCGAAAGATACATTGGAAAGGCCGAAGATAGTTTTACTTTTAAAAATGTGCGTGCACCAGTGCAGAGTTTTAAGAGTTTCCTGTGCGGCATTGGGGTTGGACGCCACAGCCATAACCAGGCAGTCCACAATAAAATCATCTTTGGTAAAGCCGAATTTTTTTACTTTCTGAAAAATATTTTTTACAATTATCTGCCGTTTTTGCGCTGTTTGCGGTATTTCACCGCCGGTCAGAGGCAGTAAAATGAACATGGCTCCATATTTGGAGGCCAGAGGCAAAAGTTTGGCTATTTTTTCCTTTTCGCCGGTAATGGAATTAATCAGCATTCGACCCGGATAAATCCGTAAAGCGGCTTCAATTGTTTTTATATTGGAAGAATCTACAGCCAGTGGTAGTTTGGTTGTTGTGGTTAAAAGACCGATTACCTCTTTGATTGTTTTTACTTCATCTATACCGGGTTGGCCAACATTTATATCCAGCAAATTTGCGCCTTGATTTTCCTGCCCGGCAGCCATCTGTCGAATGATGGACATTTTTCCTTCGGCGAGTTCCTGTTGCAGGGATTTTTTACCGGTTGGGTTGATTCTTTCGCCGACTATTAAAAGAGGTTGATTTTCGGTAAAATGGATAAATCCGCGTGCAGAACTCAAAGCGCTGATTGATTTTTTCGTAGACATTTTGGGTTTGATAACCGCAATTGCCTGGGCAAGTTCACGGATGTGCACGGGTGTTGTTCCGCAGCATCCACCAAGCATGTTAGCTCCCGCATTTGCAAGATTACGTCCGAAGGAAGCAAACGTTTTTGCGTCCATTTCGAATATGGTTTCCCCGCCTTCTAGACGCGGAACTCCGGCGTTTGGTTTGGCCACCAGCGGCACTATGGCGTATGGTTTCATGGACTCGATGAAATTCACCATTTTTTCAGGACCTGTTGAACAATTACAGCCCACAGCATTGGCGCCAAGACTCTGCAGTGTGATAAGAGCGGTTACCGGATCGGTGCCATTAAGAGTATGACCGTCTTTTTCATATGTCATGGAAACAATGGTAAAAATATCTTTAATTTCTTTGATCGCCAGCAGTGCTGCGCGAGCTTCCTGAATGTCAATCATGGTTTCGATGACTATAAGATCGCAGCCGCCATCAATTAGGCCATGCACTTGTTCTTTAAATGTATCCACGGCTTCTTCAAAGGCCAGTGTACCGAATGGTTCGATAAATAAACCGGTCGGGCCTAAATCTCCGGCAACAAGAGTTTTTTTGCCAACCGCGAGTTTGGCCAGACGCGCCAGGTCATAGTTGATTTGATAAGAATTTTTCTTGACTCCGTATTGTTTCAGTTTGAAGCGGTTTGCACCGAAGGTGCATGTATAGACTATCTGCGCTCCAGCCTTTTGATAGGATAAGTGCAATTCCCGGATAATTTGCGGATTATCGAGACACCACTGTTCGGGACAAACGTTGCCGGGCAACCCTTTTTTCTGCAGTTCCGTGCCGAAAGCGCCGTCCAGAACAATAATTTTTTTCGTTAAGAGGCTTTTTATTCTGCCGGGTTCAACCACAATATTCTCCCTGAAGTATAAATAGTTATTTTACATCGCCCTTATACCACCTTTGAAGCAAGAAGTGTGATTTTTTTGTTTAAAGTAAGAAGTGTTGTTTTTTATGGAAAAAGACAAAAAGTTTTGACTGATTATTGAAGAGATACATTTCTACATCCATTCTTCCGAAAGTACCTCTCCTTTGATGTTCACTATCACGGCTTTGAATGGGACTTTTCTTGTTGCCTTATTAAGGCCTTCCTGGGCAATTTGTATCAGTCCGTGGCAGCACGAAACCTGCATGATGATAACGGTCAGTGTATTTATTTTGGCCTCTTCCGCCATCCGACGGATTTTTTCAACATATTCTTCCTGTCCTTCATCCAGTTTCGGACAAACAATTGCCAGGGTTCTGCCCTTCAGGAATCTTGCATGAAAATCACCATGCGCGAATCCCACGCAATCGGCGGCCAGCAACAAGTCCTTTCCATGAAAAAAATCAGCCGCTTGATTAATGAGGTGCATTTGAACCGGCCAGTGTGAAAGCTCCGATGGCTGTTTGTCTGTCGGAAGCTCACGGGAGGACGCCTGCTTTCTTTCAAATATGGCGTGAGCCTGGCCGGTGCAGGAGCCCGCAGGACTCATAACATGAAGATTTTGAAGCGCTGATTGGCCGCTGTGAGAGAGGACGTCTTCTTTCTTCCGGTGGGCGATGGTTTCCTGAATCAATTTTTCATCAAAAGATTCGGCTTCCCGCTCTTCGATGGAAAGCGCTCCTTCGGGACATTCTCCCGGACATGCTCAGAGGCCATCGCAAAAAGCATCTTCGATAAGTTTGGCTTTGCCGTCAATTATTTTTATGGCCTCCTCATGACATTCCGGCACACACAAACCGCATCCGGTACATTTTTCTTCGTCGATTTTGATGATCTTACGCTTCTTGTAGTTCTAGTTCCTCTCCTTTTTGAGGAGTGGCGATTAATTTTTATGTTGTCCGCAAATGCCGCTAATGGCGGTAACCGACTTTTCCGGAATGAGAATGAAGTTGGAAGTGATCTTTACGCCAAATTTATCCATTTGAAGCATTTCATAAATTGCTTTCTGATTTTTCAGATTAAAATCAGCATAGCCAGCCGAAAAACGCCTTGGTAAAAGAGTTTTCCTTTCGCGGCGAATAAGCTGATTAAAATAACCCATAATCCATTCCATGGCTGCATCTGTCATTTCGCTGGCCGTGGCGTCATAAACTATAGCGGCAGCTAAATCATCCTGACGGGTTTTTCCCTTGATTGCCTCCATGATGGCGTTACCTGCCGTAGCGCCCATAAGAATAGCTTCTTTGCAATCGCGCAGGAAAGAGGACAGCTTTTTACTGTTGAAGGTCAAATTTCCGGATAGAATTATTTTTTCGCTGTCGTTATGATTAATGGCAAGACGCAGCAGTGCTCCCTTGAGTGAAATAAGGCAGGAAGCTTCATTTATAAAACGGTCGGTTTCTTCTTGCTGGTTTGTCGTGATTATGGTTGTTCTTTTTTTGTAGCCGAGACGCTGATATATTTTTTCGCGGGGAGGATCGATTGATATCTTTTTCAGAAAAATAACAGATTCCATCTTTTTCATCCTCACGGGAATTACTTATAACGGGTTTTTATAACATTCTCATTAGTTTAAGAGATTACTCAGATTTCTTGCAACATTGTCGCCCATTTCTCCAGTGCCGATAAGTTTTTTGTTTTGTTGATGAATATCCTGAGTCCGGAAACCTTCTTTTAATGTTTCAGAAACGGCTTTTTCGATCAGTCCGGCTTCCAGCGGCATGGAAAAAGAATAGCGCAGCATCAAGGCCACCGACAGAATTGTGGCCAGTGGATTGGCAATATTTTTTCCGGCTATATCCGGGGCTGAACCATGAATGGGTTCATATAAAGCGGTTTTCTCGCCCAGACTGGCTGAAGGAAGCATGCCGATGGAACCGGTCAGCATGGCGGCTTCATCGCTTAATATGTCTCCGAATAAATTGGATGTAACAATTACGTCAAACTGAGCCGGATTACGGATAAGCTGCATGGCGCAGTTATCAACGTACATGTGCTTCAGAGTAATGTCAGGATAATTCTGGCCGACCTTTGTCACCACATCACGCCAGAGTTCAGAAGTTTCGAGAACATTAGCTTTATCGACGGAAAGGAGATTCTTTTTACGCTTTCGGGCAATTTCGAAGGCGCGAACAGCAATTCTACTGATTTCATCTTCAGCGTAAACCATAGTGTTAACGCCTCTGCGTTTTCCGTCTTTTCCCTTTTTTACGCCGCGCGGCTTGCCAAAATAAACATCACCGGTCAATTCGCGGACAATCATAATATCAATTCCCTGCATTATATTTTTCTTGAGAGGTGACGCTTCCAGAAGCTCGTCAAAAGCAACAACCGGCCGCAAATTAGCAAAAATACCTAATTCCCTCCGTAACCCCAAAAGCGCTCTTTCCGGTCTTACCTTATAATCCAGCGATTCCCATTGGGGACCACCCACGGCTCCCAGTAAAACCGCGTCACTTTGCAGAGCAAGCACTAGACTCGCATCCGGCAAGGGGACTCCGAAATTATCATAGGCGCATCCTCCGACAAGTCCTTCAGTAAGTTGCAGGTTAACATTTTTCTTGTCAGAAATAATATTTAAAATCTTTAAAGCTTCATTTATTATTTCCGGTCCTATACCATCACCGGGAAATACGGCGATTTTTAAATTACCTTGTTTCATTCTTCCCTCTTTTTATAGAAATATGCTTCATCAAACCGCCATCGGCAATTAGTCTTTCCATAAAAGGCGGAATGGGATTAATTATGAAAATTTTATTTGAGTTGGTTATGGTGATAGTTCCTCTGGCGCTGTCCACAGTTACTTTTTCTCCTCCTGTAATCGCGTCCCCAAATTCTCTGGATTCAAAAATGGGAAGTCCCGTATTGAAGGCGTTGCGATAAAAAATGCGCGCGAAACTTTTAGCTATGACGCAGGAAACGCCGGCCGCTTTAATTGCGATGGGCGCGTGTTCACGCGAAGAACCACAGCCAAAGTTTTCTCCTCCCAGAATAATATCACCGGTCTTCATCCGGGCAATAAAATCTGGATCAGCATCTTCCAAGCAGTGAGCGGCAAGCTCTCGCGGGTCCGATGTCGTTAAATAGCGCGCCGGAATAATCGCGTCAGTATCTATATTATCTCCAAATTTCCAAACGCTTCCTTTGAATATCATTGCGAGAAATCCTCTTTCCTTTATTAATAAAACTCCAATTCCGAAAGCGAAGCGCATCGGGATTGGTAAGTTGATCTGTCCCATAAAGCGGGGGGCAACATGCCCGTGGTTTTACAGTTCCTCAGGGGATGCGATTCTTCCTAACACAGCTGAAGCAGCCGCAACTGCAGGGTTTGCCAGGTATACTTCACTGTTGGGATGTCCCATACGGCCAACAAAGTTACGATTTGTAGTAGCGACAGCTCTTTCTCCTTCCGCCAGAATTCCCATGTGTCCGCCCAGACAGGCACCACAGGAAGGCGGGCTGATTATAGCAGCGGCTTTCAGGAAAATTTCAATCAGTCCCTCTTTCAATGCCTGCCTGTATATTTCTGGGGTTGCCGGAATAATAATCAACCTTACATCTGATGCTGCTCTATGGTTTTTCAAAATCTGTGCGGCGATTCTCAAATCTTCAATCCGGCCGTTAGTGCAGGAGCCAATGAGCGCCTGGTCAATTTTTACCTTGCCCGCTTTACTTATGCCTTTAACATTGGAAGGCAAATGGGGGAAAGCTACCTGCGGTTCAATTTTCCCGGCATTGATTTCGATTATGTCGGAATAGACGGCGTCGGTATCGGAAGAATAAAAATTATAATCGCGCTTCGCTCTTTTTTTGATATATTCTCTTGTAATTTTATCCGGGGCAAAAATACCGTTTTTTGCCCCGGCTTCGATGGCCATGTTGGCCATGGAGAGTCTGCCGGCCATCGGCAATTTGCCGATTGTTTCTCCGGTAAATTCCATTGCTTTATAAAGAGCTCCGTCAACACCAATGCGGCCTATTATATGTAAAATTAAATCCTTACCCGAAACCCATTTTTGCAGGGAGCCAAAAATTATAAATTTCATAGATAATGGCACTTTAAGCCATAATTCACCGGTGAGCATGGCTGCAGCCAGATCGGTGCTACCCACTCCTGTGGCAAACGCGCCCAACGCGCCGTAAGTGCAAGTATGACTGTCCGCGCCAATGACTAAATCTCCTGGCAGGACAATGCCCTGCTCAGGCAATAAAGCGTGTTCAACGCCCACTCGGCCGCCTTCATAAAAATGAGTTATCTTGTGTTTGAGGGCGAATTCGCGCACAACCTTGCATTGCTGGGCGGAGTTAATATCTTTGTTTGGTGTAAAGTGGTCTAAAACTAAAGCAACTTTGTTTTTGTTAAAGACTTTTTTCCCGCCCGCTTTCTTGAATTCATTAATTGCTATAGGCGTGGTGACATCGTTACCTAAAGCAATATCCACTCTGGCGTTGATCAACTGACCAGCGGAGATTTTTTTCAGACGGGTATGAACCATTAATATTTTTTCCGTAATAGTGTTGCCCACGATTTATGCTCCTTGTTAAAAGTGAAACGGTTTTTAGCTTATTTCCAGAGTTTATTCAACTTTAACCTTTTTGGCACTATTCTTTAAAAATTCGAGACGATTCAACGCATTGATATAAGCTTTGGCAGAAGCGACCATAACATCCGGATGCGCGCCGCGTCCTACAACAGAATGATCATTGTATTTGAGTTGGACGGTCACTTCACCCTGCGCGTCTGATCCACCGGTTATAGCATTAACGACATACTTCATCAGCGGATAATTGGTTTTTGTAATGTTGCGGATTGCCGCGAACGTCGCATCCACAGGGCCGTTGCCGAATCCTGCTTCCCGCACAATGTCTTTGCCTACCTGCATTTCCATAGTCGCCGTGGGGATAGCCACATTGCCGCTGACAACATTTAAATAAACCAGGTTGTATTTATCCTCTCCCCGGTAAATTTCTTCGGAAAGAATCACTTCCAAGTCTTCATCATAAATATCTTTCTTTACATCGGCCAGTTCTTTGATTCTTGCCGCGACCTTGCTGATTTGCTCGTCATTCAGAGTATAACCCATTTTTTTCAAATGATGCGAAATGGCATTGCGTCCTGAATGCTTGCCCATCACAATATGCGTGTCGCTGATGCCGACGGACTGTGGTGTCATAATCTCGTAAGTGATTTTTTCCTTAATCAATCCATCCTGATGAATACCGGATTCATGCGCGAAAGCGTTTGCCCCCACTATGGCTTTATTGGGCTGCACCGGTATGCCGGTAATCTGCGTTAACAGGCGCGATGTCTTGTAAATCTGGTCGGTATTAATTTTTGTATAAAGACCATAAAGGTCTTTACGTGTTTGTAGCGTCATGACAATTTCTTCCATCGACGTGTTGCCCGCGCGTTCGCCAATGCCATTGATTGTGCATTCCACCTGGCGCGCCCCATGTCTTATCCCGGCCAATGAATTGGCCACAGCCAGACCTAAATCATTGTGACAATGAGAGGCTATGATCGTGTCGCCCATATTCTTGACTTTGGCGAACAGATAAGCAATCAGGTTGCCGAATTCTTCGGGAGTGGCATATCCTACCGTATCGGGAATGTTGACGGTACATGCTCCGGCATCAATAACAGCTGACACCATTTCTACCAGATAGTCTTTATCCGAACGGGTGGCATCCATTGGCGAGAATTCGACGTTATCCGTGTAAGAGCACGCCATCTTGACGGCTGCGACAGCTTCTTTGAGCACCTGCTCACGGCTCTTTTTGAGCTGATACTTCAAATGAATATCAGAAGAAGAGATAAAAGTATGGATGCGGGGATGAGCAGCGTCTTTTATTGCCTGCCAGGCACGCTCAATGTCAATCTTGTTGGCGCGGGCCAGACCCGCAACCTGAGATTTCTTGATTTCTTTTGCTATTTGCCGTACCGCGTCAAAATCTCCTTTGGATGCAATGGGAAATCCCGCCTCGATTATATCAATGCCCAGCCTTTCGAGTTGTCGAGCAAGAATCAATTTTTCTTCCGTGTTCATACTGCAGCCGGGTGATTGCTCGCCGTCTCTCAAGGTCGTATCGAAAATATAAACGCGATTTTTATCCTTCTTCATATATTCATCTCCTCAATGAAACCCAGATATTGTAAACGTAGTGCAATAATATCTGCTGGTTGAATTGACCCCGTAGCAAAAGGCCATCGGGATTTGTAACCCTTAAATTTATAATAAAAAAGCCATGGGTTTTTCGCCCACGGTCTTTTAGGTAATCAGTTATTTTTTGTAGTGCTAGTGGTGACCTAAAAACGATGGGCAGGCGGCCTTAATTAAAAGTAAAGGGCGCAACAGGGCGAATACCAGAAGTAGAGGCAGAATGTTGATTGCTAAACTCTTATTTTTTGCTATGTCCAACATCGTTTATATAGCCGTCATTAAAAGTATGAGCTATGATAATGCAAAAAATAATTATTGTCAAAATATTTTTTCGATTCGGTAAAAATCTTCATATTGGCAAAGACCAGGGTACGGAAAATAAAATTATAATTTGCGCCTAATTTATAGGATGCTGTCAATATTTCAGTCAGGGCAGCAAGCATATAGTGAACGTAGTTCAATCAGGCAATAAATAGTTTGTAGTTGTTGATAAAAAAGAGGAAACCCAGTCCGATGGCATTATGAATTTTGGAAGAGGACGTGTCATTTTTGACTCATTTGATAGCCTCCATTACCTTGTTAATAGAGATAAAAACATCTATTTGGTTGAAGATAAAATAAAAAATAATTAATTGGTGGCTGCAAAAGAGATTGTATTGGGAACGTAACAATTGATACAAGATAGCTAAACAATTCGAAAAATATTGCCCACTAAGTCAATTCAGAGGAAGCCTTGCAGCATTTATTTTTATGTTGGCGTAATCCAGTCCGGAACGTGCATTTTATAAAAATATAAGAAAGTTTTTGTCTATTCAAGATTTCTATCAGAATTTAAAACTTATCTATAAGATTTTTAAAAAATTTACTTGACAAAAACATCTATAAAAATTAGATTCCACAATTCGCTTAAGGGTGTAGATGTGTGTTTTTTTGCATTTTAAAATGTAAATTATTGAAATTAAAAGATATTTAGGTGGGATTTGCTGGCGTAGCTCAATCGGTAGAGCAGCTGATTTGTAATCAGCAGGTTGCGGGTTCGAGTCCCATCGCCAGCTCCAGTTTGATTATTATATTACTGGAGGGGTTCCCGAGTGGCCAAAGGGAGCAGACTGTAAATCTGCCGGCGGAGCCTACGGAGGTTCGAATCCTCCCCCCTCCACCAGGGATTTTTGAAATTGAAATAAGCGGGAGTAGCTCAGTGGCTAGAGCGTCAGCCTTCCAAGCTGAGGGTCGCGGGTTCGAATCCCGTTTCCCGCTCCAGATATTTCATAGAATACGGGCAAAAGCTTATTAAAGATTGTGCCCACGTAGCTCAGTTGGTAGAGCACATCCTTGGTAAGGATGAGGTCACCAGTTCAATCCTGGTCGTGGGCTCCAGTTAAGGAGAGTTATGAGAAATAATATTATTTTGGCTTGTACGGAATGCAAGCAAAGAAATTATACAACAACAAAAAATAAGCGGACCATGCAAAACCGTCTGGAAATGAAAAAATATTGCAAGTTTTGCCGGGGGCATAAACTTCACAGGGAAATCAAGTAGTAAATTTGGTATAGGCCAGTAGCTCTAATGGATAGAGCGCCGGACTCCAAATCCGGATGCTGGGGGTTCAAGTCCCTCCTGGCCTGCCATTTTTTCTTTATTTAAGGATTTAAAATATGGAAAAAATAAAAGAAGTGATTCAAAAGATAACTCAGTTTATCAAAGAAGCTAAGATTGAGTTAAAGAAAGTTACCTGGCCGACTCCGAAACAAACGATGGCTTCTACTGCAGTTGTTATAATTTTAGTTTTCATTCTTTCAATTATTTTGGGCATTTTTGATTTTGTCCTCGCTAAGGCGGTTAAACTTATATTAGGTTAAAAAAATGGCCTTTAAATGGTACGTTGTTCATACTTATTCAGGATATGAGAATAAGGTAAAAATAAGTCTCCAGGAAAGAATTGAGATAACGAGTACCCAGGCTTATTTTTCTGACATTCTTATTCCTGAAGAAGATGTTGTGGAATTGATTTCAGGGGAAAAGAAAAATTCCAAACGTAAGTTTTTCCCGGGTTATATTCTTGTCCGAATGGAAATGAATGATGAGGCCTGGCATGTTGTAAAAGATACTCCTAAAGTTACCGGTTTCATTGGCAGCAAAGATAAACCTTCGCCCATACCTGATAAAGATGTGGAAAATTTAAAATTCAGGATTGATGAAGGAACTTTAAAACCAAAACCTAAATTCAAATTCGATGTTGGTGATCATGTAAAAATTATTGATGGGCCTTTCACTAATTTTGATGGAATTATTGATGAATTAAAACCGGAAAAAAGTAAATTAAGAGTTATTGTAAGCATTTTTGGCCGGCCGACACCTGTTGAATTGGATTTCATTCAGGTAACTCAGGGTTAATTGTGTTTAGTGGCGGAACAGAAAAGCTTTAAAAATATTTAGATCAGGGTGATTCAACATGGCAAAAAAAATTATTGCAAACATTAAATTACAAATAAAAGCGGGTAAGGCGACTCCTTCGCCTCCTATCGGTCCGGCGTTGGGACAGCATGGCGTAAATATTATGGAATTCTGCAAAGCTTATAACGCTATGACGCAAAATCAGGAAGGAATGATTATTCCTGTTGTGATTACCGTTTATGCCGACAGATCATTTACATTTATAACAAAAACACCCCCGGTATCTGTGTTGCTTAAACAAGCGGCTAAAATTGCCAAGGGAGCCAGCGATCCGAAGAGGGAAAAAGTTGGAACGGTTACGGCCGGGCAGGTAAAAGAAATAGCTGAATTAAAATATAAAGATTTAAATTCTGTAAATATTGAAGGTGCCATAAAGATAATTGCCGGTACGGCAAGGTCAATGGGAATTGAAATTTCAGGTTAATAAATACGAGGTTTTATCATGGTAAAAAGAGGCAAACGTATATTGGCAGCGAAAGCTAAGGTTGAACCAGGCAAACGATATTCACTTAAAGAGGCTGCGGAAATTGTTGCATCAACGGCCGGTACTAAATTTGATGAAACCGTGGATGCAGCTATTCGTTTAGGTGTTAACCCTGCTCATGCCGATCAGATGGTGCGGGGAAGCGTTGTTCTGCCCCATGGCTTGGGAAAAACAGTGCGGGTTTTAGTATTTGCCAAAGGAGAAAAGGAAAAAGAAGCTTTGGAATCCGGTGCTGATTTAGTTGGTAATGATGATATTATTGAGAAAATTAAAGGCGGCTGGATGGAATTCGATCGTGTTATCGCTACGCCGGATATGATGGGTTCCGTGGGAAAAATTGGTAAAATTTTAGGCCCACGTGGTTTAATGCCTAATCCCAAAGTTGGAACGGTAACTTTTGAAGTGGCCAACGCAGTAAAGGAACTAAAAGCGGGCAAGGTTGAATTCCGCGTGGAGAAAGCGGGAATTGTTCACTCTCCCGTGGGGAAAGTATCTTTCGGCGCCGAGAAATTAAGAGAAAATGTCAGCGCTTTGTTGGAAACAATTATTAAGTTAAAGCCGGCATCAAGTAAAGGTATTTATATTAAAAGTATTTCTCTTTCCAGCACAATGGGTGTGGGCGTGAGAATTGATCCTCTCGATATTAAAGCTGCTTAATGAAAAAATATTGAGAGTTTTTTGAAATAAAATAAGGTCGAAGACAGCAGGTACAGAAGTTTAAACGTAAAACGGCCTGCCGAGACTCGTAAAATGAAAAGAGTTACTTTTTTTATGAAGGTAAACAATTTTTGTAAAACGGGAATCGGAATCAGGTAAGGTTACCGTTTTTTTGTTCTGTATGTGGCTAGAATCTCCGGCCTCAAGAAATAAAATAATTTTGAAAGGAGGCTGATAGATTGGATCGGAGAACTAAAGAACAAATTATATCCGAACTGCAAAAGAAACTCAAAGAAGCAAATCTAGGTGTTCTGACCAGTTTTAGCGGGATGAATGTCGAAAAAATGGAATCTTTGAGAAATGAGCTGCGCAAGTCCAATGCTGAATGGAAGGTTGTAAAAAACACTCTTTTGAGAATTGCTTCAGATGGCACAGATTTTAGCATTCTTGCTGATCATTTCAAATGGCCTGTTGCCGTTGTTTTAAGCTATAAAGACCCAGTGGCACCAGCTAAGATTCTGGTTGATTTTGCCAAGAAAAATCCGGAATTGGAAATCAAGGTTGGAGTGCTGGATAAAAAGCTTTTAACGAAGAGTGATCTTACTGTTTTGGCGGAATTACCCAGCAAAGAGGTTCTTTTGGGCAAATTAGTTTCGGTAATGGCGGGGGTACCGACATCGTTCGTGACCGTTTTAAGTGGCGTTCCGAGAAGCTTTGTGCAAGTGCTCAACGCCTATTGCGATAAGAAAAAAACTTTAAACTAATAAAACATACTTAAGAGGGATAGGAAAATGTCAAATAAAATTACTAAAGATGATGTAGTCAAATTTATTGAAGGAATGACTGTATTAGAGCTTTCTGCTCTAGTAAAAGAATTAGAAGAAAAATTCGGCGTTTCCGCCGTCACTCCAGTGATGGCTTCTTTTGCCGCTCCTGGCGCTGCTGCTGCCGCTCCCGTTGAAGAAAAAACCGAGTTTGATGCAATTCTCACAGGCTTCGGCGCGGAAAAGATTCAAGTCATTAAAGTTGTTCGCGCTATCACTAGCTTAGGACTTAAAGAAGCAAAAGATTTGGTGGAAGGTGTGCCCAAACCTATTAAAGAAGGCGTTTCCAAAGATGAAGCCGCGGATATCAAGAAGAAAATAGAAGAAGTTGGCGGGACTGTTGAGGTTAAATAACGCGATCTTTAACATATAATTTTATTTAAGGATGCTATGAGTGACTTTAGAAAATATTTTGGTCAGATAAAAAAGATACTGGATATCCCCAACTTAATTGATATTCAGACACAATCTTATGAAAAATTCCTTCAGAGGGAGATAGCGCCGGCAAAGCGGGACAATCTTGGTTTGCAAGGCGCTTTTAAGAGTGTCTTTCCCATTTCAGATTTTAGCGGGAAGTGTTCCCTGGAATTCGTAAGTTATAAACTTGGTGATATCCGGTATGATGTGAAGGAATGTATTCAAAAAGGAATGACCTATGCTGCTCCTCTGAAAATTGTGGTCAGGTTAGTTGTTTTTGAAATTGATCGCCCTGCTGATGGCAAAAATAACCGCGAAACAGCTGAAACAAGGCAGATCCGCGATATTAAAGAGCAGGAAGTCTACTTCGGTGAAATTCCACTGATGACTGAAAATGGCACTTTCATTATTAACGGAACGGAGCGGGTTATTGTTAATCAGTTGCATCGTTCGCCGGGTATCTTTTTTGATCATGACAAAGGTAAAATTGTCGCCAGCGGTAAGTTGATTTATTCAGCGCGAATTATTCCTATCAGAGGTTCCTGGCTGGATTTAGAGTTTGATTCTAAAGATATCCTTTATGTAAGGATTGACCGCCGCAGAAAAATGCCTGTCACTATACTGTTGAAGGCGCTGGGTAAATCGACAGAATTTATTTTAAATTATTTTTACAGCGTCAATACAGTTATAATTGAAAATAAAAAAATTTATTTTACCGTTGATGATTCTCTTACCGGTCAAAAAGCACCCGAAGACATAAAAGATCCCAAAAGCGCTGAGGTAATTGTCAAAAAAGGGCGCAAGCTTACAAAACCTCTTTTGAAAAGAATAGTTGATGTTGGTATTAAGCGTGTTGCAATTAACGAGAGTGAATTGGCCGGTAAAATTCCTTCTCAGAACGTCTGTGATCCGGAAACAAATGAGATTATCTTCCGTTGCAACGAGGAATTACCGTTAAATTGTCTGGAAATAATCAGGGAAAAAGGTGTCAAAGAATTGAAGATTATCCATATTGACGAAGATATGGATAATGCTTCCATCAGGGATACCTTGTTGCTGGATAAAATTGATACCACCGAAGATGCAATAATGGAAATATATCGCCGTTTGCGGCCCAGCAATCCTCCCACACCGGAGACGGGAGATAAATTTTTCAAAAGCCTTTTCTTTGAACCGGGAACTTATGACTTGTCAAATGTCGGTCGCGCCAAAATGAATTACAAATTACACATGAATGTGCCGACTGATGTTACGGTATTGCGTAATGAAGATATTTTGTCTGCGGTTAAGTATTTGATTGACCTGAAAAATGGTGTCGGAGATTGCAATGTTGATGATATTGATCATTTAGGGAATCGCAGAGTGAGGTCAGTCGGCGAACTTATTGAAAATCAGTACCGCATTGGTTTGGTGCGCATGGAACGGGCGATTAAGGAAAAAATGAGTTTGCAGGATATAGAAACAATGATGCCGCACGACCTGATTAACGCTAAGCCCGTCTCCGCTGTTGTTAATGAATTCTTTAATTCCAGCCAACTTTCTCAGTTTATGGATCAGACCAATCCCCTTTCTGAAATTACGCACAAAAGACGTCTGTCAGCATTAGGGCCTGGTGGCTTGACCAGGGAAAGGGCCGGATTCGAAGTCAGAGATGTTCATCCTACCCATTACGGTCGTATTTGTCCGATAGAAACGCCGGAAGGACCTAATATCGGCTTGATCGTTTCTCTGAGCACTTATGCGAGGGTTAACGAATTTGGTTTTATTGAAACACCCTATAGGATGGTGGAAAATGGCCGCGTTTCCGATGAGGTTCGTTTTGTAACAGCAATTGAAGAGGAAAATAAAATTATTGCTTCAGCAGATCGTCCTTTGAATAAGCACGACAAATTTGTTGAGGAGTTGATATCAGTTAGAAAAGGCGGCAGTTATATCTCTGTTGTGCCGGAAGAAATTAAAATGATGGATGTTTCGCCCACCCAACTTGTCAGTATCGCGGCGGCATTAATACCATTTCTGGAACATGATGATGCCAATCGTGCTCTTATGGGATCAAATATGCAGAGGCAATCGGTTCCTTTAATGAGGCCGGAAGTTCCGGTAGTGGGTACAGGTGTAGAATCTATTGTTGCCCGTGATTCCGGCGCTGTTGTTGCAGCCAGAAGATCTGGCGTTGTGGAAAGCGTTGATGCCTCGCGAATTATTGTCCGGGCAGACCGTGTAGAAGAAGACGGCATAGATAGTGGTGTTGATATTTATAATTTAGCCAAATACCAGAGATCTAATCAGGATACTTGCTTTAATCAAAAACCAATAGTTAATGCCGGTCAACGCATTCACAAAAAAGATATATTGGCTGATGGTCCGGCAATTGATAACGGTGAATTAGCGCTGGGTAGAAATGTTATGGTTGCCTTCATGTCATGGGGCGGCTATGACTACGAAGACTCCATTCTGGTTAGCGAAAGAATAGTCAAAGAAGACATTTTTACATCAATTCACATCGAAGAATTTGAAACAATGTCCCGTGATACTAAATTGGGCAAAGAAGAAATTACACGTGATATTCCTAACGTCGGTGAAGAAGTCCTGAAAAATTTAGATGAAAGTGGCATTATTTGCATTGGCATTTCAGTGAAGCCTGGAGATGTTCTTGTTGGCAAGATAACCCCTAAAGGTGAAACTCAGTTATCTGCCGAGGAAAAACTTTTGCGGGCGATATTTGGAGAAAAGGCCAGCGATGTGCGAGACACATCTTTGCGCGTTCCTCCCGGCGTTGAAGGTACAGTAATTGACGCTAAAATCTTTACGAGAAAAGGCGCGGAAAGTGATCTGCGTTCGCAGGCAATCGAAAGTGAAGCTATTGAACAAATAATTAAAGACAGAGATGATGAAATCCGTATCTTGACTGAAACAATTAAGAAAGATATTTCAAAAATTATTATTGGAAAAACAGCAGCCACCAAAATAGTGGATGCTAAAAAGAAAACGATTTTAAAGAAAGGCGATAAAATCACAAAAGAGATTTGGAATGATTTGCCTTTCTCCTGCTGGAAAGAAATTACCATTGCTGAAAATGACAGCACAGAAGAAAAGGTAAATAACCTGATTGCTTCCCTGGAGAGAAAAATTGATTTTGTCAATGCTCATTTTGAAGAGAAATTAGAAAAGATTAAAGCCAGCGATGAGCTTCCTCCAGGTGTTATTAAAATGGTCAAGGTTTATATCGCAATTAAGAGAAAACTTTCCGTAGGTGATAAGATGGCGGGAAGACACGGAAACAAAGGTGTTTTATCGCGTATTTTACCGGAAGAGGATATGCCATGTTTTACTGATGGATCTACTGTGGATATTGTATTGAATCCCTTGGGCGTTCCTTCGCGAATGAATGTCGGGCAGATTCTGGAAACTCATCTGGGCTGGGCGGCAAAGTCAATAGGTGAGAGTTTAAACGAACTGTGGGAAAAGAACTCTAATTTAAATAATATTAAAAGCGAATTGAAAAAAACTTATTCCTCTCCGGATTTTGATAAATTTGTTGATCAGGCTTCCGCTGAAGATATCAGAAGATTTATGGGACGTTTGAAAAAAGGAATGCTGGTAGCCAGCCCTGTTTTTGATGGTTGCCCTGAAGATCAAATTAGAGAAATGTTAAGAAGAGCTGATTTGCCCCAGACAGGTCAATCCGTCCTTTTTGACGGTAGAACAGGCGAACCCTTTGATCAGGAAGTTACAGTGGGCATTATTTACATGATGAAGTTGCACCACTTGGTTGATAATAAAATTCATGCGCGTTCCATAGGTCCCTATTCACTGGTGACACAGCAGCCGTTAGGAGGTAAGGCTCAATTCGGCGGTCAGAGACTGGGAGAAATGGAAGTATGGGCTATGGAAGCTTATGGCGCGGCTTACGCGTTGCAGGAATTTCTCACGGTCAAATCCGATGATGTGGCGGGGAGAACCAGAATTTACGAATCTATTGTAAAAGGCGAGCATACATTTGAGTCGGGTCTGCCAGAATCCTTTAACGTGCTTGTTAAAGAACTACAGGGGCTTGGGTTAGACGTGGAATTGATTGAGGAAGCTGACAACTTAAGCTGACAAGTTGAAGATGGCAGCCCGCGGGAGACGATTGAATATAAGTAACTCAAAAATTTCACTTAAGCTATAATAGTACAGGAGAAAATCTGTGGAAGATGTTTTCAGTTATTTTGAAAAACCGAAAAATCAAGTAAAATTTAATGCAATGAAGATTTCCATTGCTTCACCGGAAAAAATTCTTTCCTGGTCACGTGGCGAAGTAAAGAAACCGGAAACGATCAATTACCGGACATTTAAACCGGAAAAAGATGGACTTTTTTGCGCAAAGATTTTTGGTCCGGTAAAAGATTATGAATGTCTTTGCGGACGTTATAAGAGAATGAAACACCGTGGGGTAGTTTGCGAAAAGTGCGGTGTAGAAGTTATTCAATCCAAGGTTCGCCGGGAAAGAATGGGACATATTACTTTGGCGACTCCAGTGTCTCATATCTGGTTTCTGAAAAGTCTTCCAAGCCGTATTGGCAATGCTGTAGACTTGTCATTAAAAGAGTTGGAAAAGGTTCTTTATTTTGAATCATGGATCGTCCTCGATCCCCAAAATACTGCCTTAAAGAAAAGAAATCTGCTTACAGATGAAGAATATGATGAGGCAAGAGAACAATATGGTAATGATAGCTTCGTTGCGGGAATCGGCGCCGAAGCAATCAGGCAGTTGTTGGAAGAAATAGATTTAGAAAAGCTATACGAAGAACTGCGCACGGAAATTGTCAGCGCCGTTTCCGATACCAAGAAAAAGAAACTGGTTAAAAGATTGAAGGTTGTGGAAGCGTTGCGTAAATCCAAAAATAAGCCGGAATGGATGATTTTAACAGTACTTCCCGTTATTCCGCCTGACTTGCGGCCATTAGTTCCTCTGGATGGAGGACGTTTTGCCACATCTGACCTGAACGATTTATACCGGCGGGTTATTAATAGAAATAATCGTTTGAAACGTCTGCAGGAATTAAATGCGCCAGAAATAATTATCCGCAATGAAAAACGTATGTTGCAGGAAGCGGTAGATGTTCTTTTTGATAACGGCCGTCGCGGCAGGGCTATTACAGGAACCAATAAAAGACCGCTTCGCTCTCTCTCAGATATGCTAAAGGGCAAGCAAGGTCGTTTCCGCCAGAATTTACTGGGGAAAAGAGTGGACTATTCCGGACGATCAGTTGTTACGGTCGGACCCGATTTAAGGCTGCATCAGTGCGGTTTGCCCAAGAAAATGGCGATCGAACTTTTTAAACCATTTATCTACAATCGCTTGTTGGAAAAAGGATATGTAACTACCGTAAAAAGTGCCAAGAAAATGGTAGAAAAGGAAACAGCTGAAGTTTGGGATGCGTTAGATGAAGTTGTGCGCGAATATCCGGTTATTCTGAACCGCGCGCCAACCCTGCACCGTTTGGGTATACAGGCTTTTGAACCAGTTTTAATTGAAGGGAAGGCTATACAACTGCATCCTCTGGTTTGCACAGCTTTTAACGCGGACTTTGACGGAGATCAGATGGCTGTTCATATTCCGCTGTCCATTGAGGCACAGACAGAAGCCCGCGTCCTTATGATGTCTACCAACAATATTCTTTCTCCGGCAAATGGAAGTCCGATAATCATTCCCAGTCAGGATATCGTTTTGGGCATTTATTATCTAACAAGAGTGAGGACTGAAGCTAAGGGTGAAGGAATGATTT